>CAVSWP010000001.1:0-162121 GCA_963731665.1 uncultured Acidimicrobiales bacterium
GACGAGGCCGTGGTCGACGTGCAGGAGTTCTCGCTGGCCGGCGGGCACATGAAGGGTCTGCGCCAGGCCTACAACCGCATCGCCAAGTACGGGTACTCGGTGTCGTTCCACGACCCCGCCCGCCTCGACCCCGGGACCGCCTCGCAGCTGGCCGGGCTCATGTCCCAGGGCCGGCGCGGCGAATTCGAGCGGGGATTCTCCATGGTGCTCGGCCGCATCTTCGATCCCCGCGACGAGGGCCTCATCCTGTGCATGGTGACGGGCCCCGACGGGAGCCCGGCGGCCATGTGCCAGTTCGTCCCGGCCAAGGGCATAGGCGGCTACTCGCTCGACCTCATGCGACGCGACCACGGGGAGCACCCCAACGGCCTCATCGACTTCGCGCTGGTGTCCACCATCGAGCACCTCCGCAACCTCGGATGCCAGGGCATCAGCCTCAACTTCGCGGCGTTGCGCTCGGTCCTCGAGGGTGTGGGTGGCGACGGCCCCACCCAACGCGTGGAGCGATGGGCGATCAAGAAGATGTCGACCTTCCTGCAGATCGAGACCCTGTGGCGCTTCAACGCCAAGTACGGGCCCGAGTGGCTGCCGCGCTATGTCGTCTACGACGCCGTCGAACATCTCGTCCCCGTCGTTCTCGCCCTCTTGCGGGCCGAGTCGCTCTCCGAGGTTCCCGTCATCGGCCGCATGATCGCGGCGTCCGAGCGGCGCGCCCACGCCGGCAGCGACCCCTTCGACACCGCCGCCGACAGCGGGGCGACGCTGCTCCCGTTGCCGGCCCCGCCCCCCGCCGACACCGGGGCCGACGACGAGACCGAGGCCGCCGCGGCGGCGCCCCACACCTCCGAACGGGCCTGAGGGACCGTCGCCCACTGACTAGACATGGAGCGTGCGGATGCGGCGCGCCACCCCGGCTGACGCCCTGTCCATCGCCACCGTGCACGTGCGGTCCTGGCGGGGCGCCTATCCCGGCCTCATCCCCCAGTCGTACCTCGACGCCCTTCGTCCCGAGGACCGGGTGGGGATGTGGGAGCACACCCTGGCCGCCACGGCCTGGCCCCGCACCGGCACCGTCGTGCTGCTGGGCCCGGGCGGTGACGACGGCGAGGACGAAGAAGGCCCCATCAAGGGGTTCGTCTCCATCAGCCCGACGCGTGACGACGACGCCGACCCGTCGTCGGTCGGCGAGCTCCTCACCATCTACCTCGACCCCAGCGCCTTCGGGTCGGGCGGCGGCGACCTGCTCATGAGCGCCGCCCTGGTGGCGTTGCGCGCCGCGTCGTACCACAGCGCCACGCTCTGGGTCCTCGACACCAACGCCCGGGCCCGGAAGTTCTACGAGCGCCGAGGGTGGGCACCCGACGGCGCCAGCAAGCTCCACGACTGGGGAGCCTTCGTCGCCACCGACGTGCGCTACGGCATCGACCTGGGCCTCTGACCGGCAGGGCACGGACATAAGGTGACGTCCATGGACGGCGCGCCTCCCCCGCAGTGGACGGCGCTGTCGCCGACGCTGCTCACCATGCGCCGCACCGAGATCGCCGTGGTGGGCGCGCTGTTAGCCGCCGGCGCCGGGGTGGCGCTGGGGTGGGTGGGCAGCCCGGTGGCCGCCGCGGCCGCCGTGGGCGCCGTCGCTCTGGGCAGTGCGGCGGTGTGGTGGTTCGTCCGCAACCGCTTCCGCGCCTGGGGGTACTTCGAGCGCGACGAGGACCTCGAGGTCCGGCGGGGCGTCATGGTGCAGCGGTTGTCGGTGGTCCCCTACGGCCGGATGCAATTCGTCGAGATCACCGCCGGGCCCGTCGAGCGGCTCTTCGGCCTGGCCACCATCAAGCTGCACACCGCCGCGGCCGGCAGCGACGCCCGCATCCCCGGGCTCGACCCCGACGAGGCCGCCCGTCTGCGGGACCGCCTGGCCGCCCTGGGCGAGGCCAAAGCCGCCGGTCTGTGACCGCCGGGGACGCCGACGCCGGCTGGCACCATCTGCACCCGCTATCCCCCGTCGTGCGCCTGGGACGCGGGCTCGTGCCCCTCGTCGTGCTGGGGGCGTTGTCCTCGGTTCGGGGCGGGCACGCCGGGGGCCCGCAGGACCTCATCTGGATCGCCCTGGCCGGGTTGGGGGTGGTCGTCGGGGTCATCCACTGGCTGGTCACCCGGTGGGCCTTCGACGGCGCCACCCTCCGGATCGAAACGGGCCTGGTCCGGCGCGACTCCCAGCAGCTCCCCGTGGCCCGCATCCAGGCCGTGGACGTCGTCCAGCCCTTCGGCGCCCGAGTCCTGGGGCTCGCCGAGCTCCGCATCCGCGTGGCCGGTGCCAAGTCGGCGCACCACCTCTCCTACCTCGCCGAGCCGGCCGCCACCGACCTGCGGGCCCGGCTGCTCGCCACCCACCACGGGCTCGACCAATCGGTGCCGGCCCCCGACGAGCACCCCGTGGAAGTGGTCCCCACCGGCCGGCTGTTGGGATCGGTGCTGCTGTCGGCCACCACCATGGGCGCCCTGGTCTTCGTGGTCGCGCTGGCGGTGCTGTCGGCGGTGTCGACCACCGCCGCCGCGGCGGTGGCCGGATCGCTGTTCGTCTATCTGATCGGCTTCGGCCAGGGCATCTGGCGCCGGTGCAACGAGCAGTACGGCTTCACCGTGGCCATGGCCCCCGACGGCATCCGCGTCCGGCGGGGCCTGCTCAGCACGGTGGCCGAGACCATCCCCGTGCGGCGCGTCCAGGCGGTGCGCCAGATCGAGCCCCTGTTGTGGCGGGCCTTCGGCTGGTGCCGGCTCGAGGTGGACCTCGCCGGCGTCCCGGGCCACGACCGCTCCGGCGGTGGCGGCCGGGGGCGCGTCACCAAGGCCCTGCTCCCGGTGGGGCCCAGGGAGTCGGCCACCACCCTGCGGCGGGTCGTCATCGGCGCCGTCGAGCCCGCGGTGGCGGGTGCCCCCCGGGGTGCCCGGCTCAAGGCGCCGCTCAGCTACCACTTCCTGGCGGCGGGCCACGACCGGACCATGGCCGTGGCGGTCACCGGCCGGGTCCAGAAGGTCACGTGCTGGGTGCCGCTGGAGAAGGCCCAGAGCGTCCGCCGGGTCCAGGGCCCCGTGCAGCGCGCCCTGCACCTCGCCACCGTCCACGTCGACGTGGCCGGCAAACGGGCGGGGGCCAGCTTCCGCGATCGGGCCGTCGACGAGGTCGACCACCTCGTCGAGGAGCTGGCCTCGCTCAGCCGCGGCGCCCGTCGCCGGCTGAGCGTCGGGCCCGAGCCGGGAACGCCGGGATGGTTCGCAGACCCGGCACGACGCCATCAGGTCCGGTACTGGGACTCGGCCCGGTGGACCGACCACGTCGCCGACGATGGCGTCGGGGCCGTAGACCCGCTGTGATGCCCACCCGTCGACGAGGCGCCGACGGCGCCGCGCTCAGGAAGAGCGGCCCTTGCGAAACGCCAGCAACCGGCCGCGCTTGGACACCAGCGACAGGTTGTTCGACTCGATGTTGATGTCGTCGTTGACGGCGAACTCGCTCGGGGCTTCCTCGGGCGCGGCGCTCTCCTCGGCGGCGGCGTCCAGGGCGTCGATGACCTCGGCGGCGGTGGTGACCCCGACGGGGGGGGGATCCTCTTGTGCGTGCTCCGTGCCGTCGGAATCCCCCGAGCCATCGGAGCGATCGGACTCGTCATCGGCACGGGCCTGGGCCCGCACCTCGAAGGGCCCGGGACCGCGCTCGGCGTCGTCGTTCTCGTCCAGGTCGGTCAAGGGGAAGACCGGGAGCGGGTCCATCGTGGTCAGCATGAGGGCGTCCTCGACCGCCAGGGGCTTGGCGAAGAAATAGCCCTGGCCGACGTCGGCACCGAGCTCGCGCAAGATCTTCACCTGCTGGGCGGTCTCCACGCTCTCGGCCACCGTGCACACGCCCAACGAGTGGCTCACGTGCACGATCGTCTCGACCATGGCCCGGCTCACGCCTCCCCCGTCGGTCAGTCCGGCGATGAGCGACCCGTCGATCTTCATGGTGTTGATGGAGAATTCCTGCATGCTCTCGATGGTCGACCAGTCGGACCCGATGTCGTCCACCGTCAGCTGGATGCCCAGCCGCGACATGGCGTGCAGGTCGGCGGCGGCACCGTCGTCGGTGACGCTCGTCTCGGTGATCTCGATGGTGAGCCGATCGGGGTTGAGGCCCGACTCCTCGAGAGCCGCGGCGGCGGCCGAGGCCGCCTCGCGCTGACGGAGCTGGAAGACCGAGCAGTTCACGGCGAGCTGGAGGTCGGATTGCCAACTGGCGGCCGCCGCGCAGGCTTCGGACAGCACCCAGGCGTTGAGCTCCACCATGTGCCCGTTGGCCTCGGCCCAGGGGATGAGGACGCCCGGCGGGATCGGCCCCAGGTCGGGGTCGTTCCAGCGCAGCAGGGCCTCGAAGCCCAACAGCCGGCCGGTGGCGAGGTCCACGGCAGGTTGAAAGACGAGCTCGGGATCGCCGTCGAGGCCAAGCTCCGGTCGGGGTCTCATGACGCCCGCAGGGTCCACGCGTTCACATAGTTGACATCGGCGGGCCGCCCGGGGTCCTTGAGCGCGGCCCGCCCCCCGCCGTCGCCCCCCGAAGTGGCCCCCTGAGCAGGGAGGACTACCGGAACAGGAGCGTGGCGTGGTGGGCGAAGTTCACGATGGGGGCGGGCCAGACGCCGAAGACCACCGTCACCGCCACGCACAGGGCGATCGCCGTCGCCGTGGTGGCGCCCACCGGCGAGGCCTCGGCGCCCCCCGAGGCCTCCTCCACCAGCGTCAGCGTGGAGTGCTCCGCCTCCCCCGCCGCCTCCGGGGCCTCGGGGCCGCCGCCCGAGCCCTCGGGGAGGCGCTCGCCGTCCGGCGCGCCGGACAGCGCCGGGGCACCCGCGGCGGGTGCGGTGGTGGGCGAGTACATGAGCAGGATGACCCGGAGGTAGAAGAACGCCGCGATGGCGGCCGACACCATGGCGATCACCGCCAGGGCCGTCGACCGGCCGCCCACCGACGCCGAGATCACCTCCAACTTGGCCAGGAACCCGGTGGTGAAGGGGATGCCCGCCTGGGCCATGAGCAGCAACCCGAGCGAGCCCGCCAACCACGGCCGCCGGGAGGCCAGCCCCCGGTAGTGGTCGAGGTCGTGACGGGTGTCCCCGGCCCCGCCGATCACCGTCACCACGGCGAAGCTCCCGATCACCATGAAGGTGTACACGAACAGGTAGTACAGCGACCCCTCGACGCCGCGCGCCGTGGCCACCTGCAGGCCGAGGAGCACGAAGCCGGCGTGGTTGATCGAGGAGTAGGCGAGCATCCGCTTGATGTCGCGCTGGGCCAGGGCCACCACCGCCCCGAGGACCAGGGTGAGCGCGGCCAGCACCCACACCGCCGGCATCCAGTCGCTGCGCAGCGTGGAGAACGACGACACGAACACCCGCAGCAGCGCGGCGAAGCCCCCCGCCTTGGCCACCGCCGCCATGAAGCCCGTGGCCGGGGTGGGAGATCCCTGGTAGACGTCGGGCGTCCACAGGTGGAAGGGCACCGCGGCGATCTTGAACCCGAAGCCCACCAGCAGCAGCGCCATGCCCGCCAACAGCAGGCCGTTGTGCAGCAGGAGGTTGCGGGCCAGGTAGTCGGCGATCTGGGGGAGGTTGGTGGACCCCGTGGCCCCGTACACCAGGGCGATCCCGTACAGGAACACCGCCGAGGAGAACGCCCCCAGCACGAAGTACTTGAGCGCCGCCTCACCGGACTCGGCCCGCCGGGCGTTCATGGCGGCCAGCACGTACAAGGCGATGGACAGGATCTCGAGGCCCAGGAAGATCACGATGAGGTCGTTGGCCTCCGCCATGATCATCGCCCCCGACGACGACAGCAGCATGAGCGCCTGGAACTCCGGGCCCGTGGCGTGCTCCCGGCGCATCCACCCGTCGACCACCAGGGCGGACAGCAACGCCGCGCACGACACCAGCACGGCCACCAGGGAGCTGAACCCGTCCTCCACCACGGCGGAGTCGATCGACACGTGGGCCCCGTGGTTGGCCACGTCGAACCACTGCACCAGCGACAGCGACAGCGCCGCCAACGTCGTCATCACCGTCAGGGCGCTCGCCACCGTGGGGTCCATGCGCCGCCGCAGCACCGACGACGCCGCCAGGATGGCGATGGCCCCGCCCAGCATCACGAGGACGGGCAGGATCGACAGGTAGTCGATCTTGGGAGCCGCCAGGGCCACGATCCCCACCGGCGCCGTCACGGCACCCTCCCCGAGCCGGCCGAGCCGCTCACGCGCACGGGAAGCGGGCCCTGGGTCGCCACGGCGGGCTGATGGGTGCCGGTGGCCGTCTCCACGTGCTGCACCAGGCTGGTCACCGACGGGGTGATGCGGTCGAGCACGGGCTTGGGGTACACGCCGAGGACCACGATCAAGGCGATGAGCGGGGCCACCACCGCCACCTCGCGCCACGACAGGTCGCGCACCTCGGCATCGGCGGCGTCGGGCTCGTGGTGGAAGGCCTGCTGATAGGCCCACAGGAGATACAGCGCGGCCAGCACCACGCCCCCGGTGGCCACCACCGCCCACCACCGGTGGGTGAGGAAGGTGCCCGC
The DNA here is from genome assembly GCA_963731665.1 of uncultured Acidimicrobiales bacterium. Taxonomy (GTDB): domain Bacteria; phylum Actinomycetota; class Acidimicrobiia; order Acidimicrobiales; family UBA8190; genus Chersky-840. The sequence continues at coordinate 6,595 of CAVSWP010000001.1, forward strand.
CAGGACGAGGAACTCCCCGACGAACCCGTTGAGCCCGGGCAGCCCGATGGCCGCCATCATGGCCACCGTGAACACCGCCGCCATCACCGGCGCGGCCCGCTGCAAGCCGCGCAGCTCGTTGACCTGCCACGTCTTGCGGCGTTCGTAGATCCACCCGATCACGATGAACAGCACGGCGATCACCAGGCCGTGGTTCACCATCTGCAGCACGCCCCCGGTCACCCCCTGGGTGGTCAGCGCGAAGGTGCCCAGCACGACGAACCCGAGATGGCTCAGCGACGAATACGCCACCAGGCGTTTCAGGTCGCGCGTGACACACGCCACGATGGCGCCGTAGAGGATCCCCACCACTCCCAGGGTCAGCAGGAGGGGGGCCAGATCGACCACGGCCCGGGGGAACAGGTTGAGGTCGAAGCGGATGATGCCGTAGGTGCCCATCTTGGCCATCACCGCGGCCAGGATCACGGCCCCCCCGGTGGGCGCCTGGGCATAGGCGTCGGGCGACCAGGTGTGGAACGGGAAGATGGGCGCCTTGACGGCGAAGGCGGCGGTGAAGGCCAGGAACAGCAGCACCTGGGTGGCCAGGCCCAGGTGGGTGGAGGTGAGGGCCACCAGGTCGAAGGTCAGGTGGCCGGTCTGGCGCTGGTGGATGAAGGCCACGGCCACGATCCCCACCAATAAGAAGGCCGAGCCCAGGAAGGTGTACACGAAGAACTTGATCGCGGCGTAGGCCCGCCGGGAGAAACCCCACCCGGCGATCACGAAGTACACCGGCACGAGCGTCAGCTCGAAGAACAAGAAGAACATGATGAGGTCGAGCGACACGAAGCTCCCCAGGCACCCCGTCTCGAGCAGCAACAGCCAGGCCACGAAGGACCGGGGGCGGGGCGGCACCTTGCCGGCCACCATGGCCAGGGGGAACAGCAGGGCCGCCATGAGCACCAGGAACACCGAGATGCCATCGACGCCCAGGTGCCACGAGATACCCAGCGACGACGCCCACACGTGCTGGCTCACCAAGCGGTAGCCGCCGTTGCCGGCGTGGTAGCGCACGGCGATGGTGATGGCCAGCGCCAGCGTGGCCAGCGAGCCCCCCAGGCCGATGCCGTACACCACGGCCCGCTGGACCCGCGCCCCCAGCGACGCCGGGACGAGCGCCACCGCCAGGGCCGCGCCGGTAGGCAGCAGCACCAGGACGGTGAGGAAGGGGAAGGCGCTGTCGTGGGTCATGACACCGCCCTCGAGATCATCCACGCCAGCAGCACCACCGTGCCGAGCACGATGCCCAGCGCGTACTGGCGCACGTACCCGGTCTGCACCCGTCGCAGGCTCCCGCCCGCGGCCCGGGTGAGCCGTCCCACGCCGTTGACGGCCCCGTCGATGACCTTGGCCTCGATCACCGTGGCGCAGAACTGGGCCACGGCCTGGCTGGGACGGCCGATCACGGTGTCGTAGATGTCGTCGAGGTAGTACGCCCGCTGCAACACGGCCGGCTCCAGCGCGGGACGATCGGCGCGCCGGGTCCACAAGGAGAAGGCCACGCCCAACCCGACCAGGGCCACCGCCGCGTCGACCACCCCGAGCACCCACTGCGTCCCCGCCGACTGGTGCGCCTCGTACTGCCCCGCCCCGAACACCGGCCCCAACCATCCCAGCGGGTTCCAGCTCGGGTGCCAGGGCAGGTGCAGGGCCCCGCCGAAGAAGGCCAACACCGACAACACCACCAACGGCAGTGCCATCACCCAGGGCGACTCGTGCGGTGCGGCCTCCCCGTCGTGGCCCGCCGCCGAGGCACCCGGCCCGTGGCGCCAACGGTCGTCGCCGTAGAAGGCCAACGACACCAGCCTGGTCATGTAGTAGGCGGTGAGCCCCGCCGTCAGAAGGCCGATGGCCCACAGCGCGGGGTAGCGGGCGAAGGCGTTGTCGAGGATGTCGCCCTTGGCGAAGAAGCCCGACAGCGGGGGTATCCCCGCGATGGCCAAGGTGCCGATGCCGAAGGTGAAGAACGTCAGCTTCATGTAGCGGCGCAGGTTGCCCATGCGCTTGAGGTCCTGCTCGTCGTGCAGGCCGTGGATCACCGACCCCGCACCCAGGAACAGCAACGCCTTGAAGAAGGCGTGGGCCACCATGAGAAAGATGGCGGCCTCGTAAGCACCCACGCCCACGGCCAGGAACATGTAGCCCAGCTGCGACACCGTGGAGTAGGCGAGCACCTTCTTGATGTCCTGCTGGGCGCACCCGATGGTGGCAGCCACCAAGGCGGTGGCGGCCCCCACCGACGCCACCACCAACTGGGCGTCGTGGGACGCCGACAGCAGGGGGCTGATCCGGCACATGAGGTACACCCCGGCGGTGACCATGGTGGCCGCGTGGATGAGGGCGGACACCGGCGTGGGGCCCTCCATGGCGTCGGCCAACCAGGGGAACAACGGGAGCTGGGCGGACTTGCCCACCGCGGCCACGAACAGCAGCAGGCAGATCGCCGTCCCCGTCCCCCCGCCGATCGACGACAGATGGGAGAAGATCCCGGTGTAGTCGAGGGTCCCCGTCTTGGAGAACACCAGGAACACGGCGATGAGAAAGCCCACGTCGGCCAGCCGGTTGTAGAAGAAGGCCTTCTTCCCCGCGCTGGCCGCGCTGTCGCGCCCGAACCAGAACGACACCAGCCAGTACGAGCACACCCCCACGCCTTCCCACCCCACGAAGGTGAACAGCAGGTTGTCGGCCAGCACCAGGATCAACATGGAGGCCACGAAGAGGTTCAGGTAGAGGAAGAACTTGGGGTAGTCGCCGTCGCCTTTCATGTACCCGATCGAGTACAGGTGGATGAGCGAGCTCACGCCCGTGACGAACAGGGCCATGGTCATCGACAACGGGTCGATCAACAGGCCCGCCTTCACCTGCAGCCCCCCCACCGGTATCCACGTGAACATGGTCTGGACGAACGACCGGTCGGGAGCGGCCCGGGCCAGCAGCCCGGCGTACACGACGCAGGCCACCACGAACGAGCCCGCCACCGTGGCCGTGCCCAGCCAGCCCGCCCACGGGTCGCCCAGGCGGCGACCGGCGGCGGCCAGCACCACGAAGCCGGCCAGCGGCAACAACGGCATCAGATAGGCGGCGTGGAGCATGGGCGTCAGCCCCGCATGATGTGGAAGTCGTCGGCGGTCGCCGTCCGGCGCCGGCGGAAGATGGCCACCACGATGCCCAGGCCCACGACCACCTCGGCGGCCGCCACCACCAGGGTGAAGAACACCAGGGCCTGGCCCCCGATGTCGTCGAGCATGCGGGAGAAGGTCACGAAGGTGAGATTGGCCGCGTTGAGCATGAGCTCCACGCACATGAACATCACGAGCACGTTGCGCCGCACCAGCAGTCCCAGGGCGCCGATCGAGAACACCACCGCCGCCAGTCCCAGGTACCACGCCCCGCTCAGGCTCACGGCGACACCTCCTCGGTCTCGGCGCCGGCCTCGGTCTCGGCGCCGGCCTCGATGTCGTCTTCCCCGGGCACGGCTGCGTCCGGCGGCGGTACCGGGTCCTCGGTGTCGGGCCCGCCGAGCGCGCCACCGGGGCGCCGCGCCAGGACCACGGCGCCCACCACGGCGATCACCAGCAGAGCCGAGGTCACCTCGAAGGCGAACAGGTAGGTGGTGAACACCGAGCGCCCCAGTGCGGCCACGTCCCCGCCGGCCTGGCCCCGAGAGGCACCCGCCACCGACCGGGTCCCCACCGACCAGTGCGCGCCGAACCCCATCACCAGCAGCCCCGCCAGGCCCAGCACCATGAGGCCCACCGCCAACGGGCGTTGGGCCCGCAGGGGCTCTTTCTCGAGGCTCTCCTCCCGGTCGACCCCGAGGAACATGATCACGAACAGGAACAGCACCACGATGGCGCCGGCGTACACGATGACCTGCACGGCGGCCAGGAAGTTGGCCTGCTGCTCCACGAACAGCACGGCCACGCCGAACAACGTCATCACGAGCATGAGCGCCGAGTGCACCGGGTTGCGGGCCACCACCACCCCGATGGCGCCGGCCAGCACCACCGCGGCGGCGATGGCGAAGGTCAGGGCGTCGACCGTGGTCGCCGCCAGCACGGGGGCGACCATCACGCCTCACCCTCCTTGGAGGGGTTGTCGACCCACACCGTGGGCGTGGGGGGCTCGGCATCGACCCGGCGGGCCGCGGCCCGCTGGTCCATGCGCGCCCGGAGCTGGGGGGGCATGCGCTGCTCCAGGCGCGCCCGCAAGCGGTTGGCGACGCCCCGCATGCCCTGCTGGTCGGGAAGACGGTCGATGTCGTCGAGGTGGGAGGAGAACGTCTCGCGCAGCTGCCGGCTCCCGGTCGCGGCGTCGTCGCGCTCGTTGCTCTGGCCTCCCTCGGGGGCGCGCACGCCGTAGCCGAGCTCGCCCGACCACTGCACCTGTCCCTCGTAGGCGGCCACCCCCGAGGGCGACGTGGCCCGCATCCAGCCCGACGTGTGCAGGTCGTCGCCCTGGCGCCAGTCCTCCCAGGGCAGCATCTGGGGGCGGCCCCTGTCGTCGACCAGCAGCTCGTTCTTGGTGTAGATGGCGTCGGCCCGGTTGGTGAAGGAGAACTCGAACAGCTTGGACTCGGTGATCGCCTCGGTGGGGCAGGCCTCGACGCACAAGTCGCAGTGGATGCACCGCAGGTAATTGATCTCGTACACGAACCCGTAGCGCTCCCCCGGCGAGACGGGGTCGGCGGGGGGGTTGTCGGCGCCCCGGACGTAGATGCAGTCGGCGGGGCACACCCCGGCGCACAGCTCGCAGCCGATGCACTTCTCCATGCCGTCCTCGTAGCGGTTGAGGACGTGGCGGCCGTGGTTGCGGGCCTGCTTGGGCTTCTTCTCGGCCGGGTACTGGCGCGTCACCCGCTGGCGCGTCATCTGCTCCAGGGTGACCTTGAAGCCCCCGAAGAAGCTCAGGTCGTCGCGCAACCCGTCGAACAGTCCCATCAGCGCACCCCCTCGGGCGCCCGGGCCCCGGGGGCGTCGAGCTCAGGGGCGTCGACCTCGGGGACGTCGAAGATCTCGGTGTCCTCGGTGCGCCCCATCCCCACGATGACCGAGCGCAACAGCAGACCCCCGGCCACGAACAGGGCCAGGACCACGCCGAGCCCCCACCACCGGCCCACCAAGAAGGCCGCCAGCACCAGCACCCACCCCAGCGACAGGGGGATGAGGACCTTCCAGCCGAGGTCCATGAGCTGGTCGTAGCGCAACCGGGGCAGCGCGGCCCGCAGCCACACGTAGATGAACAGGAACACCACCGTCTTGCCCAGGAACCACAACACCGGTATCAGCCAGGAGAGGATGAACACGTGGGCGGTGGGCCCGTCGGGGCCGCCCAGGAACAGCGTCACCACGATGGCCGACATGGTGATGGTGTTCATGAACTCGGCCATGAAGAACAGCGCGAAGCGGATCGACGAGTACTCGGTGTTGAACCCCCCCACCAGCTCCTGCTCCGCCTCCACCAGGTCGAACGGTGGACGGGTGAGCTCGGCGGTGATGGCGATCATGAACAGGAAGAAGGGGAGCAGCCCGGTGCGGATGAGGTACCAGCTCCCGATGAAGGTGTGGGACTGTCCCTCCACGATGGCCCGGGTGGACAGCGACCCGGCCAACAACACCACCATGATCACCGTCAGGCCCAGGGCGGCCTCGTAGGAGATCATCTGCGCCGAGGCCCGCACCGAGCCCAGCAGGGGGTACTTCGACCCCGACGACCAGCCCGCCAGCATCACGCCGTACACCGACACCGACGACATGGCCAGCAGGAACAGGATGCCCACGGGCGGGTCCGCCACCTGCAGCTCGAAGGTGTGCCCGAGCACCGTCACGATCCCCCCCACGGGCACGATGGCGAAGGACAGGAAGGCGGGCAGGATCGACAGATACGGCGCCAGCTTGAACACGACCCGGTCGGCGCGCTCGGGGAGCAGGTCCTCCTTGAAGAACAGCTTGATCCCGTCGGCCAGGGTCTGCAGCAACCCCCACGGCCCCGCCCGGTTGGGCCCGATGCGCGCCTGCATGTCGGAGATCACCTTGCGCTCGAACCAGATCATGAGCATGACCGACACCAGCAGCGCCCCGAAGGCCACCAGGACCTTGATGGCCACGATCAGCAGCTCCACCCAGTGCACGCCGTGGGCGTACAGCGGGTCGCCGAGAGCGAGCAGCGCCCCCATCACGTGCGCCGGGCCTTCACAACGTCTCCAGCCGCACGTCGACCACCGGCGCGCCCCGTCGATCAAGGCCGAGGCGCCGCGCCCCGGCGTCGTCCCCGTGGAGGTTGAAGTCGATGCACGCCACGCCGGGCGTCACGCCCTCGTCGGCCCGGGCCTCGAATTCGAGCGCCGCTCGCGACGACCGCACCCGCACCCGGGCCGCGCCCGTCACCCCCAGGCGCTCGAGGTCGACTCGGGTTGACCCGCACCGTGGCCGCCGGAGCCAGCGGCGCCAGGGAAGGGCACGCCCCCAGCAGCACCCCGCGGTCGTAGAGCCGGCGGGGCGACACCAGCCGCAACGACGCGCCGTCGGGGGCGGGCACGTCGGGCACGGACAGGTCCACCGGCCAGCGGATTCCCCGGGGCCTCGCCGGCGCCCCCCCGTTGGCGTGCTCCCCTGAGGCAGGTGCCTCGAGGAGGTCGTCCCCGCCGGGGGGCTCGGCCACACCCGCCCGCGGCGGCGCGCCCTGGGCTTCGACGGCGTCGATGCCGGGAGTGGCCATGGGGTCGAACGGGGCCAGGGCCCGGCGGGCCGTGATCGACACCGGCGACGCCGGCAGGGGGGCCACGATCCCGTCGCGCGCCGCCGGGGTGTCGAGCACCAGGCGCGTGATCCCGGCGTGCGAGGGGGCCAGGCGCTCGATCTCGTCCCACAGCTCGGCCGCGCTCGCCACGCCCAGGTCACCGTCGAGGCGAACGGCGAGCTCGGCGGCCACCATCCAGTCCGGCCGGCACTGGCCCGGCGCCACCAGCTTCTGGGCCAGGCGCGTGACCCGGCCCTCGATGTTGGTGGTCGTCCCCGTGCGCTCGTGGGCGATGGCCACGGGCAGCACCACGTCGGCGCGCGTGGCCGACGTGGAGAGAAAGCCGTCCACCGCCACCACGAAGTCGGCCTTGTCCAGGGCCTCGAGGGCGAGCGCCCGGTCGGGGAAGTCCCCCACCGGGTCCGACCCCACCAGCACCACGGCGCGCATCGACCCGTCGGCCAGGGCGCCCAGCATGGCGGTGGCGTCGCGGCCGCGCCCCGCCGGGAGCGACCCCCAGGCCGCCTCGTACCACGACCGGCCGTCCTCGAGGCTCACCCGGCCGGGGAGCAGGCCCGGGGCGAGGCCCATGTCCAGGGCGCCCATCACGTTGCCCCGGCGCAGGGCGGGGAGAAAGCGCGCCTGGGGCCAGGCCTCGGCCATGGCCGCCGCCGCCCCGGCCACCAGGGCCCCGTCCTCGGCCAGCGACGGCCGGCCGAGCACCACCACCACGCCTTGTCCGCCGTCCGCCCGCCCCTGCCAGGGCGCCGAGCGCCGCCGCCCAGGCGTCCCCGTCCACCGCCTCGGGGGGCTCCTCACCACCGGCGGCGAGCGCCCGGACCAACGTGGCCGCCTCGCCCGGCCGGTACCCCAGCACGGCGGTGGCGAACTCGCCCAGGGCCCCGCCCCGTTGGGCGAGCTCGACCACGGGCACGTCCCCGTCCACGGCCGCGCCCCGCAGGCGCAGGAACAGGACGGGCAATTCCTCTCGCAGGTCGCCGGCCAGCACCACCACGCACGCCGCCGCGCACGCCTCGTCGATGGTGGCCCGGGGCAGCCCCAGCACGACCTCGGCCGGAAGCCCGTCGCCGAGCTGGGCGTCCACCGAGTCGGTGCCGATCACCGCCTTGGCCAGCTTGGCCCAGGCATAGGCGTCCTCGTTGGACAGCCGGGCCCCCCCGAGCACGCCGATGGCCTCGGGACCGTGCCCGGCCCGGATGTCGGCCAGGCGCTCGGCCACCGCCGCCAACGCCTCGTTCCACGACACCGCCACCAGCTCGTCGGGCCGGGCTCCTGCTCCTTTTCCCAGGACGCTGCCCCGCACCAGGGGCTCGACCAGGCGGTCCTCGGCGTTCACCGCCTCGAAGCCGAAGCGGCCCTTGTCGCACAACCAGCTCTGGTTCAGCGGGTCGCTGTCGATGCCCAGCAGCCGGGTCACCCGGTTCGACGAGGACTGCACCGCGGCCCGACACCCGAACGAGCACAGCGTGCACGTCGACTCGACCTGGTCGAGGTCCCAGGGGCGCGCCGTGAACCGGTAGGGGGACGCCGTGAGGGCGCCCACCGGGCAGATCTGCACGGTGTTGCCGCTGAAGTACGAGGTGAACACGTGGTCCTCGAACACGTTGACCTCGAGGGCGTCGCCCCGGCCCAGGAAGTCGATCTGGGCCTCACCGGCGATCTCGGCCGCGAAGCGGACGCAGCGCCCGCACTGGATGCACCGCTCGCGGTCCAACAGCACGAGCTCGGAGATCGGGATGGGCTTGGCCCAGTGGCGCTTCTCCTCGAGGAACCGGCTCTCGCCCGGCCCGTAGGCGAGCACCTGGTCCTGCAGCGGGCACTCCCCGCCCTTGTCGCACACCGGGCAGTCCAGGGGATGGTTCACGAGGAGGAACTCGAGCACCCCGTCCTGGGCCTTCTTGACCTTCTCCGAGGTGGTGTCGACGTTCATCCCCGCCGCCACGGACACGTAGCAGGCGGGCTGGAGCGTGGCCCCGCGCGCCCCGGACACCTCGACCAGGCACATCCGGCACATGCCCACCGGCTTCATGCGGGGGTGGTAACAGAACCGGGGGATGAACGTCCCGGCCTGCTCGGCGGCGGCGATCAGGAATTGGCCGGCGGGGGCCGTGACCTCCCGGCCGTCCAGGGTGAAGGTGACCGAGGCGTCGGGATCGGACTGCGAGGCGATGGCGTGGTGCGAGGTGACGACGGGGTCAGCCATGCGGACAGCCCCCGTCCTTGACGTGCACCAGGAAGTCGTCGCGAAACATCCGGATGCCCGAGGCGATCGACGACGGGATCGACGACCCCAGCACGCAGATGGTCGTCTGCTGCGGCGGCCACGACACGCCGGGGGCCAGGTTGTCGCACACGTCCATGAGCAGGTCCACGTCCGACTCGCGACCGTCGCCGTCCTCGATGCGGCGCAGGATCTTCTCCAGCCACCCGCTCCCCTCGCGACAGGGCGTGCACTGCCCGCACGATTCGCGCCAGAAGAACCGGGTGATCCTCCAGGCGGCCCGCACCACGCAGGTGGTGTCGTCCATGACCACGATCGACCCCGACCCGAGCATGGACCCGGCGTCTCCCACCTCGTCCTGGCCCAGGGGGAGGTCGAGGTGCTCGGGGCCGAACCACGGCGCCGACACGCCCCCGGGGATGATCGCCTTGAGCGGGCGGTCGCCGGGGATGCCCCCGCCGTAGCACGGGGTCGAACACGAGGTCGCGGAAGGTGGTCTTCACCATCTCCACCTCGTACACACCGGGATTGCGGACGTGGCCGGCCAGGGCGAACAGGCGCGTGCCCAACGAGCGGCCCGCACCCAGGGCGGCGAAGGCCGCGGAGCCGTTGACCATGATCCAGGGCAGGTTGGACAGGGTCTCCACGTTGTTGACCACGGTGGGCTCGCCGTAGAGGCCGATGGCGGCCGGGAAGTACGGGGGCTTGATGCGCGGGAAGCCCCGCTTGCCCTCCAGGCTCTCGAGCAGGGCGGTCTCCTCCCCGCAGATGTAGGCCCCCGCCCCGGGGTGCACCACCACGTCGATGGAGAACCCCGATCCGAAGATGTCGCGTCCGACGGCACCGTGCGCGTAGGCGTCGTTGAGCGCACCCTGCACCCGCTCGAGCCCGAGGGCGAACTCGCCGCGCACGTAGATGAAGGCGAGCGACGCCTGGATGGCATAGGCGGCGATGACCACGCCCTCGATCAGCTGATGGGGGTCGCGCTCGATGAGGAGATGGTCCTTGAAGGTGGCCGGCTCGCTCTCGTCCCCGTTGACCACCAGGTAGGTGGTGGCCGCCTTGCGCAGCATCGACCACTTGCGCCCCGCCGGGAACCCCGCCCCACCCCGTCCCAGCAGGCTCACGGCGTCGACCTCGTGGGCGACCTCGGCCGGGGTCATGGTGAGCGCCTTGCGCAGCCCTTCGTAGCCGCCGGTGGCGAGGTACCGCTCCAGGGTGTGGGAGTCCGCGTGGTCGAGGCGGGACGTCACGATGCGGGGTGCCTCGGCGAGCGCCATCACTCGCCCCCGGTGACGTTGGCCGCGGCCGCCTGGCGCTCGGCGCGCACGGTGGCGTCGTCGACGCGCAGCCCACCGTCCCGGCGGACCCGGACGAGCGTGCCGTGCCGGGGGATGTCCTTCGCCCGGCCTCCCGCCCGCAGCTCGTCGACCAGGGTGTCGAAGGACTCGGGCGTCACGTCCCCCACGAACCGGTGGTTGACCGCCAGACACGGAGCCCGGCCGCAGTCGGCGATGCACTCGGTTTCCTCGAGGGTGAACATGCCGTCGGCCGTGGTGGCCCCCGAGCGCACCTCCAGCTTTCCCTCGATGTGATCGAGCAACTCGTAGGCACCCCGCAACATGCAGGCGATGTTGGTGCACACCGAGATCACGTACGTCCCCACCGGCTCGGTGTGCAGCATCTCGTAGAAGGTGGCTGTCCCCACGACCTCGGCCGCGGTCAGGCCCAGCAGCTCGGCGATGTCGTCGATGGCCTCGGGCCGGAGCCATCCGTCTTGCTCCTGGGCCAGGTGGCACAGGGGGATGAGCGCCGAGCGCGGATGGGGGTAGAGGTCGATGACCTCGCGGGCCCGGGTGACTATCTCCTCGGACAGATGGCCGTCGCCGGCCGGGGGCGTCACCGGTCCACCTCCCCCATCACCGGGTCCACCGAGGAGATGGTGGCCACGGCGTCGGCCACCAGGCCGCCGTGCATCATGACGGGAAGGCTCTGGAGGTTCACGAAGGACGGGGCCCGGATGTGCAACCGGTACGGCTTCGAGGACCCGTCCGACACCAGATAGCACCCGAGCTCGCCGCGCGGCGACTCGATGGCCACGTAGACCTCGCCCTCGGGGACCTTGAATCCCTCGGTGAAGATCTTGAAGTGGTGGATCAGGGCCTCCATGGACTCGTCGATGCGCGCCCGCGGGGGCGGGGTCACCTTCTTGTCCTGCACCCGGTAGTCCCCGGGGGGCATCTTGTCGAGGACCTGCCACAGGATGCGCACCGACTCGCGGATCTCGTTGATGCGGATGGCGTAGCGGTCGAAGTTGTCGCCGTAGGTGCCGATGATGACGTCGAAGTCCACGTCGTCGTAGGCCAGATACGGCATGTTGCGACGCAGGTCCCAGGCCACCCCGGTGGAGCGCAGGATGGGCCCCGTCGCCGACAGGGTCAAGGCCTCTTCGGAGCTCAGCGCCCCCACGCCCTCCATCCGCTCGCGGAAGATGGGCTGTCCGGTGAGCAGGTCGTCGTAGTCGGCCAGCCGGGAGGTCACGTTGTCGAGGATCACCTCGACGTCGTCCTCCCACCCGTCGGGGAGATCGGCGGCGGTCCCCCCGGGCCTGATGAAGTTGTGGTTCATGCGCAGACCGGTGGTCTTCTCGAAGAAGCCCAGCACCAGCTCGCGCTCGCGGAACCCGAAGATCATCATGGTGGTGGACCCCACGTCCATCCCGTTGGTGGCCAACCACATGAGATGCGATGACATCCGCTGGAGCTCGGACAACAGCATCCGGATCCAGATGGCGCGCGGCGGGAGCTCGATGCCGAGGAGCTTCTCGGTGGCCAGCGAGAACACCAACTCGTTGTTCAGCGGCGACAGGTAGTCCATGCGCGTCACGTTGGTGGAGCCCTGTTGGTAGGTGAGCTCCTCGGCCGTCTTCTCCATGCCGGTGTGCAGGTACCCGATGATGGGCTTGGTCCGCAGGACGGTCTCGCCGTCGAGCTCCATCATGAGGCGCAGCACGCCGTGCGTCGACGGGTGCTGGGGGCCCATGTTGATGATCATGGTCTCGTCGTCGGGATGCTCGATGTCGATATCGGTGGCGTCGACCCCGTGGCTCTCGGGCAGCCGGAGCACCGACCCCTCCTGGCGCGCCAGGTCCTCCGGCGAGGTCTCACCGCGACCGGCGAGCTCCTGCGCGCCCTCGAACGTCTCCGCCACGAAGTCGGTCATCGGGGCCCCGGGGCCTCCTTGAACTGCACCGGGACCCGGCCCACGCCGAAGTCCTTGCGCAGCGGATGGCCCTCCCAGTCCTCGGGCATGAGGATCCGGGTCAGGTCGGGGTGCCCGAGGAAGGAGATGCCGTACATGTCGTAGGCCTCGCGCTCCATGGCCTCGGCCCCGCGGTAGAGGTCCCACACCGACGCCACCTCGGCGTCGTCCTCGGGCACCTGCACCCGGATCCGCACCCGCGTCACCTGGGCCAGCGACAACAACATGACCACCAGCTCGAACCGCTCGGGTGCGACGCCGGCCGGCAGGCTCCGTCCCGGGTGGGCGAGGTAGTCGACGGCGGTGAGGTCGGCCAGCATCTCGAACCCGGCCTCCCGGTGGGCGGCCACCACATCGTGGTAGCGGACGAGCGTGGGGAAGAGCACGTCGTGGCCGTCGCGCGACGGGGACCGGGCCACGTCGGGGAGCGACAGTTCGAGCGACGATGTCTCGGCGCTCACCGCGGGGTTCCCAGCCGGACTGCATCGGGGCGCTCGGGCACCCAACCGGCGAGCTCCTCGGGGCGCTCCGAGGTGGGGCCGCGGCGGCGGGTGATCTCGCCGGTGCGGATCTTCTCGTGCAGCGTGAGGATGGCGTGCAGGAGCATCTCCGGGCTGGGCGGGCACCCCGGGGCGTACACGTCGACCGGCACGATCTGGTCGACTCCCTGGACGATGGCGTAGTTGTTGAACATCCCCCCGGTCGAGGCGCACACGCCCATGGAGATGACCCACTTGGGCTCCATCATCTGGTCGTAGACCTGGCGGAGCACCGGGGCCATCTTCTGCGACACCCGGCCGGCGACGATCATGAGGTCGGCTTGGCGCGGCGACCCTCGGAACACCTCCATCCCGAAGCGGCTGATGTCGAAGTCAGCGGCGCCCACCGACATCATCTCGATGGCGCAACACGCCAACCCGAACGTCACCGGCCAGACGCTGTTGCGGCGCGCCCACTTCACCAGGTCCTCGACCCGCCCGGTCAGGAAGTTGTGCTGGAGGTCCTCGAGCCCCATGGCGCCCTCGACCCGCTCACGCAGCCTGGCCGGCGCCGGGCCCCTGACCGGGCCCGACACGGGCGATGGTCGACTCGGTGGTGCGCTCGGGCATGGCCGGGCGCAGCCGCTTGGCCGGGCCCCAGTTCAGCGCGCCGTTGCTCACGAGGTAGAGGAACGAGAAGAACACGGCGGCCGCGAACACGAGCACCTCGATCAACCCGAAGGTGTGCAGCTCCCGGAACACCACCGCCCAGGGGTAGAGGAACACGATCTCGATGTCGAAGATGATGAAGATCATCGCCACCAGGTAGAAGCGCACCGGGAAGCGCTGCGGGGGCTCGCGGTCGGGCACGATCCCGCACTCGTAGGGGGCGAGCTTGGCCGCCGTGGGGCGCTTGCGGGGGGCGAGAAGGCCCGACGCCAGGAAGGACAGGCCCGCGAAGAGCACGCCCAGCACGAAGAGCACCACGATCGGCAGGTAGTCGGCCATGACCGAATGCGGTTCTACCACGGCACCCTGCGCACGAGCACATTGGGAATCGGGGCCTGCCGTGCCCACGGCGGGGGCCCGCCACGGGGTGCCGAGGGACCTCCGGCCCCCCTACCATCTAGCCGGTGCCTTCCCCCGCAACCCCCGCCAGGTCGGCCTCCGCCGGTCGCCGTGAGGCGGTCGACGACTCCCGTGTCCACGACGTCGTCGTCGTCGGCGGCGGGCCCTCGGGCGCGGCGTGCGCGTACTGGCTCGCCGACGCCGGGTGGGACGTCGTGCTCCTCGAGAAGAAGCACTTCCCGCGCGTCAAGACCTGTGGGGACGGGCTCACGCCCCGGTCGGTCCGTCAGCTCAACGACATGGGCCTCGCCGGCGCGTTGGCGGGCGCCCACCGCTACGACGGCCTGCGGGCCTGTGCCTACGGGCTCACCCTGGAGATGGCCTGGCCCGACCATCCCTCGTTCCCCTCGGTGGGCTACGTGATCACCCGCCACGACCTCGACCAACTGGTGGCGGAGCGAGCGGCCAAGGCGGGCGCCACCGTGTGGGAGGGGGCCGAGGCCATCGGCCCGATCCTCGACCGGACCACGGCAGGCCCCGTGGGCGGGGTGGGGGCGAGCGCCGAGGTGCTCCCCACCTGTGCGGGAGCCAATGTGCTCGACCGCGACGACCAGCGCCACCACGAGGTGCGGGCCCGGTACACGGTGGTGGCCGACGGCGCCAACTCGCGTTTCGGCCGGGCGCTCGGCACCTCGAGAGACCGGGACTACCCCATGGGCATGGCCCTGCGCGGCTACTTCCGCTCCCCGCGTCACGACGAAGGGTTCATCGAGTCCCACCTCGACATCAGAGACGCCTCGGGCCAGGTCGTCCCGGGGTACGGCTGGGTGTTCCCCCTCGGCGACGGCCGGGTCAACGCCGGCGTGGGCATCCTCTCGGTCGAGGGCCGCTGGAAGGGCGCCAACACCACGCAGCTCCTGGACGCCTTCATCGACTGGGCCCCCTCCTCGTGGGGGCTGTCGACGAGGTCGTTGTGCGGGCCGCCCACCGGCGGGAAGCTGCCCATGGGCCTGTCCGTGCGCCCCCGCATCGGCCCCAACGTGCTCGCCATCGGGGACGCGGCGGGCACCATCAACCCCTTCAACGGCGAGGGCATCGCCTACGGCTACGAGACGGGGCGCCTGGCGGCGGCGTGCGTGGCCCGGGCCCTGTCAGGCGAGGGCGTCCATGCCCTGGTCGACTACGAGTCGCAGCTCCAAGAGGCCTACGGCCTGTACTTCCGGGTGGCCCGGGAGTTCGTGCGGCTGATCAGCAGGCCGGATCTGATGCGGATCTGCGTGCGCAGCGGCATGCACTCGCGCCGCGTCATGGAATTGCTCCTGCGCATCATGGCCAACCTGGTCCGCCCCGACGAGCTCGGCCCGGCAGAGGCCGCCTACCGCGCCCTCGTGGCCCTCGCCCGCATGAAGCCGAGCTGATCCCGCGTCGAGGGCGCCTCAGAGCTCGTTCACGCCCAGGACCCGGACCTCGAGGTTGTGCACCAGCTGGTTCTGGGCGGTGAGCGAGAACACGAAGTCACTGGTCGTCCCGAGGGTGGCCTGCACCCGGCCGTCGAACACCGCCGTGGCCGTCGTGATCACCGTCGTGGTCTGGCCGTTGTCGTTGCCGATGCGCGCGATCTGAAAGGCGGCCACCGGGAGCACACCCGGTCCATCGGGCACGGGGACGACGAGGGGCTGCACCGTGGCGGTGGCGAAGCTCCCTCCGGCGCCGCTCGACGCTGCAAAGGGCAGCATCGCCTGCACAAACGGCTGGTAGCAGGTGGCGAACAGCGCCGGGTCCTGGAAGACCTTGGCGTCGGCCTGCTCGATGTTCGCCGTCTTCATCACGTCGACCACGGAATTGACCGCCCCCCCGTTGCCGCTGGGATCGGCGTAGCCGAGCGACGTCACCTGGGCGGTGCGCAGCCCCACCCCGCTCCCCATGCCGAAAGCCCCGTCGACCGACGACACCGGGACGCGCAGACAACGGGCCAGGACCGTCGACGCCTGTTGGGCCGTTCTCAGCCCGGCCGCTCCGTGCGTGGTGGCGCCGGCGGCGAACACGTTGCCCATGCGGGGCGCGTCCGAGCTCCATCCGGGCAGGTCCCCGGGCTGGATCCCGACGCGGGCGGCGATGGCCGTGTCCGACAGCCGCGCCCCCGCCAGCCTCCCCGTCGTGGGCTTCAGGTGGTAGTACCAGACCCCCGCGGCCATGGGCACGAGCCCCAAGAGGATGGTGACCAGGACCACCCTGACCAGGTGCTGCGGGCTCGGAATGGTCAGGCTTCGGGACTCTCGGAGCCAGCGCGCATCGAGCCCGTGCCACGCGCGCCGCCGTGCCGGTGCCTCATCTTCGGTCGACAGGTACACCGTCCCCGGCTTGTCGATCGAGTCTCGCGGTGTGTCGGCGCCCGTCGCCAGGGACGTGCTCGCCGTGGCGTCTGCGGCTCCGGCGTCGGCCTCGGGGCCGCGCGGCTGCACCCACAGCGGGACTGCGGCCACCACGGGTGCCGGTTCGACGGGCGTCTCCACCAACGCCGGGGCCTCGGCGACGGTCGGGGTGTCGACCACGGTCGGGTGTCCACGGTCGGGGTGTCGACCCGGTCGGGGGTGTCGACCACGGTCGGGGTGTCGACCACGGTCGGGGTGTCGACCACGGTCGGGGTGTCGACCACGGTCGGGGTGTCGACCACGGTCGGGGTGTCGACCACGGTCGGGGTGTCGACCACGGTCGGGGTGTCGACCACGGTCGGGGTGTCGACCACGGTCGGGGTGTCGACCACGGTCGGGGTGTCGATGACGACGGGGCTCTCGACGAACGGAGCCTCGGCCACCACGGGGGCCTCGACCACGTTCGGCGTGTCGACGATCACTGGGGTCTCGATGACGATCGGGGTCTCGATGACGACTGGGCTCTCGACGACGACTGGGCTCTCGACGAACGGAGCCTCGGCCACCACGGGGGCCTCGACCACGTTCGGCGTGTCGACGATCACCGGGGTCTTGGCTACGACTGGGGTCTCGATGACGACCGGTGTGTCGATGACGATTGGGCTCTCGTTGACGACTGGGCTCTCGACGAACGGAGCCTCGGCCAACACCGAAGCCTCGACCACCACCGGGGTGTCGACCACCATGGGGGTTTCGATGATGGTGAGCTCATGGGCGTGCTCGGCACCCACCTGCGAATCGGTGTCGCTCGAACCCGTCTTCGACGGGACGAGCAGCCGCAACGGGCGACCGTCGACGACGAACTGCAACGAGGTGACCTGCTGACCGCTCGGCAGTGCCGAGGGCGGTCCGAACTCCAGTGGGGACGTTCGCTCCCAGGTGACGGTGCGCCGCTCACCTGGTTCCGGGCCCAGGAATGTGATCCCCTCGGTGTCGACGATCACCGAAAGGTGACCGACCATGGCCGGCCCGTCGGGCGTGGCACCCTCGAGATAGACGTCGTCCATCCGGAGGCTCCCATTCCCGAGCCCGAGTGATCCCATCGTGTGCCCCTCCTCCGCTGAGCTGGTGGTCAGCCCGTGGTTTCCAAGTCCTTGACGGCGGCCGTCAGCCCCAAGATCTCCGCCCGGTGCTCCAGGCGTCCCCGAGGGCTCGAGACGCCGTTCGAGGTCTCGAGCCGGTCGAGAAGGCCCGGTGACCAGTCGCGCCATGCAGGTCGTTCGGTTCGAGGCGCAGGGTCCGGACGTGGCCAGCGCCAACGCTGGATCGAACGCAAATCGCCCCGACGCCGGCCCCCGCCGTCGCCGCCAAATTGCTCACCGCCGCCGGCATCCTCGATAGCCGGCGCAACCGAGCCAGAACCACGCTGACCTCCACCGACCACGCGCGCCTGATGTCACTGCCTGTGCCCTTTGTGTCGGCACGATGGGCTTGCGACCTGAGTAACTCCGAGCTCGTTGTCGAGACCGTGTTATCGGGCGCCGGGCGAGGTTCCGCGCTGAGCCGGGACGGTCGGCGGGATCAGGCTGTGGGAGTCAGGTGGCGGGGATCAGCCGTTGTGGACGAAGCGGACCAACTCCATGCTCTCGTAGGTGATCCAGGAGTCGTTCACCTGCGCGTAGGGGAACATCTCGTGGGCTCCGAGTGAGCGGTCGGAGAGCAGGTCGGCCTCGATCTGCTCGCACTTGGTCCCGAAGGTCTGGTACCCGGGGGCCCAGACCAGCCAGATCTGGTGGGTGGGCGCGCTCATGTGCTCGAGCTCGGTGGCGAAGGCGCCGGGCCGGCCCCGCTGGGACGCCGCCGCGTAGTCGACCCAGTTCACGAATTCTGGGCCGGTGCCCCGGGGGAAGGTGATCTCTCGGTAGCGGCCCGGGGGCACGAGGCGGTTCACCGATGGTCCTATCTGGTCGGGGCAGAAGGCCACGATGTCACCGGGGCGCCCGAGCTGGGCAAGGGTGGTCGCCACCTGGCCCGCCTGTGTCCGGCTCGTCCAGGCGCTGGGAAGACCGCTGGCAAGCCCGAAGGCCACGGTGGCCGCCAGCACCCCGGCCCGGATGCGGCGGTCGGCGAAGGTGACCAGCCCCAGAGCCGCCAGGAGCACGAGCGGCACGAAGACCACCGAAGCGTAGCGCGCCTGGAACGCGCTCCGACTGGCGTATCCCCCGACCACGGCGGCCGCCAACGTGCCGGTGAGCACGATCGCCAATGCCCGGCCCCGGGGCCTCGTGCGCAGATCGAGATCGACGTGGAACGAGCCTCGGGCGATGCCGAAGAGTCCCAGCCCCACCAGGGCGAAGTACACCAGCGCTAGAGCACGGCCTTGGTTGGTGGCCCCCCCGGCGAACGACGTCACGGCGTTGACCATGGCGGCGAAGTTCGCCGGCTTGGCCCACGGGGTCCCGGTGTGGTGCGCCTGGTAGAGAAACGTCGGGATCCACGGCACGAAGGACACGCATCCGACCACCACCGCGCCCAGCGCCACCCGCGCCCCGGGCCGACGAACCCGCGGGCCCCACCACGCCTGCCACGCCAACCACAGCGCGGTCACGCCTACGAGATACAGGGCCCAGTAGTGGGTGTAGAGCAGCAACCCCGTGACGAGCGCCACGGCGATGACGTTGGCTGGCGTGCGCCGGCGCAGGACGTGCTGCAGGGCGACCACGCCGGCGGCGGTGAGCAGCCCCACCAGCGCGTACATCCGGTTCTCGGTGGCGTAGCGAATGGCGAAGGGTGACGTCGCCACCAGGACCAAGGCACCGGCGGCCACCATCCGCCCGCCCAAGCGCCGCCCCGCCAGCCAGATGAAGGGCAACGTGGCGCAGCTGAGCACCCCCGAAAGCGCTCGCACCGCCGTGTCCGTCGTCCCGAAGGCGCCGACCCAGAAGTGCAGGAGGTAGTAGTAGAGCGGCGGCGCGCCGTCTCGCCGCAAGGCGTCGTGGATCTGGCCCAGGGGCAGTCGGGAGATGTTGAGCGTGAGGGCCTCGTCGAGCCACATGTCCGAGCTCGCCACGAAGCGAAGCGCGAGGCCCGCAGCGACCACGGCCACCGCCCCGACGACCATGAGCCGGTACAAGCGCGGGTTGAGCCGGATCTCCTCGTCCCCGACTCCCCGCCCCCCGGCGCCGGGACGTGTCTCGAACAGCTCCTCCGGTGCTGGGGAGGGCGGCGCCGACACCACGGGGTCGACGGCGCTGTCGTCACCCCTGGGTGCGGTGCCGGGCTCGGCCGGCGGCGCCTGGAGCCCGTCCATCTCTCGCATGGTAATGAAACGTGCCGCCGCCCCACAGCAGCGGGCGATGCGAAGGCGAAGGAAAAGAAGGCGCAGGAAAAACAGCAGAAAACGAAAAGGAGCCCCGGCGGGACCGCCGAAGGGTCAGCCCACCGGCGAGCGATTGGCCGCCATGGCCGCGGCGGCCCCCGAGGCGGCTTCCACGACGGCGTCGAGATGCTCGTCGAGGTGAGCAAGTCCGGGAAACATGGCCTCGTAAGGGCCCGGTGCCAGGGCCACTCCCCGCTCGAGCATGGCCCCGAAGAAAAGCGCGTAGTGACCGCTCGACACCGCCGCCTTGGCGGACGAGAAGTCGGTGACCGGCTGGGCCCCGAAGAACAGCCCGACGAGCGGGCCCAGCACCGGGACCTGCACCGCCGTCCCGGCGTCGGAGAAGGCGTCCTCGAGACCTCGGGCCAAGCGCGCCGCCCGCCCGCACAGGGCGTCGTAGTCCCCGGTGCTCACGCTCTCGAGCACGGCCAACCCGGCCGCAGTGGCGAGGGGATTCCCCGAGAGCGTGCCCGCCTGGTACACCGGTCCCTCCGGTGCCAGCACCGACAACACGTCACGTCGGCCTCCGAAGGCACCGATGGGCACACCTCCGCCGATGACCTTGCCGAAGCACCACAGGTCGGGGGTGACGCCGCTGCGCACCGACATTCCCCCCGGACCCACCCGGAACCCGGTGATGACCTCGTCGAACACGAGCAGGGCGCCGGCGCGGTCACAGGCGGCGCGCAACCCCTCCAAGAAGCCCGGCGCGGGCGCCACCACACCCATGTTGGCGGCGGCCGGCTCGACGATGACGCACGCCACACCGTCGTCGACGTCGGGGACCACGTTGTAGGGCACCACCAAGGTGTCGGCGACGGCCGACCCCGGGACCCCGGCCGACCCCGGCAGCCCCAGGGTCGCCACGCCGCTGCCCCCGCCGGCCAGCAGCATGTCGGAGTGTCCGTGGTAGCAGCCGTCGAACTTCACCACGCGGTCGCGGCCCGTGAAACCCCGGGCGACGCGCACCGCGCTCATGGCCGCCTCTGTGCCCGAGGACACGAAGCGGACCTGATCGCAGCCGGGCACGCGGGCGCACATCGCCTCGGCCAGGAGCACCTCGCCTTCGGTGGGCGCGCCGAACGTCGTGCCCCTCGCTGCCGCCGCGCCCAGCGCGGCGGTGACCGACGGGTGGGCGTGCCCGAGGAGCACGGCGCCGTAGGACTGGACCATGTCGATGTAGCGCTTTCCCTCGACGTCCCAGACGTAGGGCCCCTCGCCACGGACCACGGTGTAGGGAGTCCCCCCCACCGCCGCGAACGAGCGCACCGGGGAGTCGACCCCCCCGGGGATCACCCGGCGGGCCCGATCGAACCAACCGGCATTGGAAAGGGCCGGGTCATTGGTCACAGGGCGGGCCGCTCAGTCACGCAGGGCCTCGGCGACCTCTCCGGCGAAGTACGTCAGGATGATGTCGGCGCCGGCACGCTTGATGGCCATGAGGTGCTCGAGCGCCACCGCCTCACCGTCGACCCACCCCCGCTCGGCCGCCGCCTTCACCATCGAGTACTCGCCGCTCACGTGGTAGGCCGCCACGGGGACGTCCACGTGGGCCGCCACCGACGAGATCACGTCGAGATAGGCGACGGCGGGCTTCACCATCACCATGTCGGCTCCCTCGGCGAGGTCGAGGGCAACCTCGGCCAACGCCTCTCGCCCGTTGCGGGGGTCCTGCTGGTAGCCGCGCCGGTCCCCTCCCCCGGCGATGGTCACGTCCACGGCGTCGCGAAACGGCCCGTAGAGCGCCGACGCGAACTTGGCCGCGTAGGCGAGCACCGCCACCTCGCTGTGGCCGGCGCCGTCGAGGGCGGCGCGAATGGCGCCGACCTGACCGTCCATCATCCCGCTGGGAGCCACCACGTCGGCTCCGGCACCCGCCTGGGCCAGGGCCACCCGCTGGTAGAGCTCGAGGGTGGCGTCGTTGTCGACGGAGCCGTCGGGGCGCACCACGCCGCAATGACCGTGGTCGGTGTAC
Organism: uncultured Acidimicrobiales bacterium; assembly: GCA_963731665.1. Lineage (GTDB taxonomy): Bacteria > Actinomycetota > Acidimicrobiia > Acidimicrobiales > UBA8190 > Chersky-840. Next base: position 28,148 of record CAVSWP010000001.1, read on the forward strand.
TCGTCGAGGCACAGGTCGGCGATGAGCACCATGGTGTCGCCCAGGGCGCCGCGCAGCTCGGCCAGCGCCACCTGGACGACACCGTCGCGGTCCCATGCGCCGGAGCCCACACTGTCTTTCTCGGCCGGGATCCCGAACAGGACGATCCCGGGGATTCCCAGCGACGCCAGACGTTTGGCCTCGACGACGAGCGACGAAGGTGAGTGCTGGAAATGGCCCGGCATCGACGCGATCGGGACCCGGTCCTCGACGCCGGCCCTCACGAACAGCGGTGCCACCAGGTCGTCGACGCCGAGGCGCGTCTCGGCCACCAGACGGCGCATGGCGGGAGTGCGCCGGAGCCGGCGCATCCGTCGAACCGGGAAGGCGACGCCGCTGATCGGCCGCTCGGGGGTGGTTTCCATGGCGCGCGAGCCTACGCGGGGGGCGGGACGGCGAGGAGGGCGGACAGCGCCGCCGCCAGCCCGGCCGCGCTGTGCTCGTCGGCCACCACATCGACGTGCAGTCCGGCGCGGGCGGCCGCCTCGGCGGTGACCGGCCCGATGCAGGCCACGACCGGTGGTGGACGGCGCCCGCCGGCGAGCTCGACGTAGTACGTCACGGTGGACGGAGACGTGAAGGTGATGACGTCGGCCGCTGAGGCCGCGTCGAGCTCGTGCTCCCCGACCCCCTCGGCGCCTGCGGCCGCCACGGTGCGGTAGGCGTCGACCTCGGTCACCTCCCAGCCCTTGTGGCGCAGTCCCGGGGCCACCACGTCGCGAGCCCCCACGGCCCGGGGAAACAGCACTCGCCCGCGGCGCGAGGACCCCGGCGGGGCGCTCGGCATGGCGGCCACGAGCCCCTCGGCCGTCTCGTCGTCGGGCACCAGGTCGGCGGCGAGGCGGTAGGTGGCCAGAGCCCGGGCCGTGGCCGCCCCGACGGCTGCCAACCGGACGCCTCCGAGCGACCGCCCGTCGCGCAGCGGTCCGACGAAACGCTCGACGGCGTTGGCAGAGGTGAACACCACCCAGTCGTAGGCGCCGGCGCCGGCCGCCTCGGTGCGCAAGGCCCGGCCCCCGTCCGGTGGGTCGGCCACGGCGATGACCGGGAGCTCGATCACCGACGCCCCTGCCCCCACCAAGGCCGAGACGAGATCGGCGGCCTGGGCGCGGGTGCGGGTGACCACCACCGTGGTTCCCGAGAGCGGTCCTCCGGCGCCGGCGCGCAGGTCGAGGGCGGCCACCGGGCCGACCACGATGGTGCACGGGGGGCCGAGGTCCACGTCGGGGAGCTCCGCCAGCGTGGTACGGACGCGTGCCTGTGTCGATGTCGTCCCGCGCTGCACCACGAGCACCGGCGTCTGCGGGCTGCGTCCGGCAGCGATGAGCCTGCGGGCGATCTCGGCGCGCGCCGCCATGCCCATCAGGATCACCAGCGTGCCTTGGGCCCGGGCCAGCGACGCCCAATCCACCGCACTGGGCGCTTCGGGGTCGCCCACGTGGCCGCTCACCACCGTCACCGACGACGACAGCCCTCGATGCGTCACCGGCACGCCGGCCGCCGCCGGGACGGCGAAGGCGGACGAGACCCCGGGGATCACCTCGAAGGGAATGCCGGCCGCCAACAGGACCTCGGCTTCCTCCCCGCCGCGCCCGAAGACGAAGGGGTCGCCGCCTTTGAGGCGGACCACGGTCCGGCCCTGTCGCCCGTGTTCGAGGATGAGGGCGTTGACCTCGTCCTGGTGCCGGGTCTGGCCCGGTCGCTTGCCCACGTCGATGCGTTGCGCCTCCGGCGGGGCCAGCTCCAACAGGCGGGGGTCGACCAGCCGGTCGAAGAGGACCACCTCGGCCACGCCCAACACCTCGGCCCCACGCCGGGTGAGGAGGCCGGGGTCCCCAGGGCCCGCCCCGACCAGAAAGACGGTCACCGGCGCCGGGCGCCCGTGGCCGGTTGCGCCAAGCCCACATCGACCCCGTCGTGGCTCCAGTCGTCGAGCGACCGTCCGCCCCGGTCGTCGAGCAACAGGTGGGTGAGTCGCCTCCCGAGCTCGACGGGGTCGGACCGCGGGCCGGTCACGCGCCCCCGGAGCAGGACCCGCCCGTCGCGGCTGGCCAGAAAACCCTCGATGGCGAGCTCGGCGCCGTCACCGTCGGGGACCGCCAGCGCTCCCAGCGGAAGCGTGCACCCTCCCCCCAACTCGGCCAGAAAGGCGCGCTCGGCGGCGACGGCGTCATGGGCATCGACGTCGTCGGTGGCACCCACCAGCTCGAGCACGGCGTGGTCGCCGGCGCGGCACTCGACGGCAAGAGCGCCCTGGCCCACCTGGGGCAGCAACGTGCCGGGATCGAGCACCTGGGCGACCTGCTCCGCCAGCCCCAGACGTTCGAGAGCGGCCAGGGCGAGCACCCCGGCGCCGACCTGTTGGGCGCGTGCCAGGCGGGTGGCCATGTTGCCGCGCAGCTCGCAGAAGGCCAGGTCGGGCCGGAGCCAGGCGAGTTGCGCCCGGCGACGCACCGAACCGGTGGCCACGAGGGCGCCGGTCGGCAACTCCTCGAGGGTGCAGCCCACCAACGCGTCGCGAGGATCGGCCCGTTCGGGCACGCAGGCCAGCACCAGACCCGGGGGCGTCGCCGAGGGCAGGTCCTTGGCGGAGTGCACCGCCAGGTCGGCTCGGCCCTCGAGCACGGCCAACTGCACTTCCTTCACGAAGGCCCCTTGCGCCCCCAACTGGGCCACGGGGACGTCGGCGAGCGCATCCCCCGTGGTCTGCACCACGACGAGCTCGCACGGCGGTGCTCCGGGCACAGCCCCCAGAAGATCGGCGACCCGCTGCGCCTGCCAGCGCGCCAGGGGCGACCCCCGGGTGGCCAGCCGCAGGACCCGGTGTCCGCCCTCCCCGCCGATCGGGGTCACCACGGCGTCAGAGGTCGAACAGCGTGCGCAGCGCCTCGACCAGGCGCTCCCCCCGTGGGGTGCCCGCCGCCTCCTTCACCGCCACGGTGGGGTGGTGGAGCAACTTGGCGAGCACGTCGCGCACCACCGAGTCGACCTCGTGCCACTGGCGCTCGTCGAGCTCGGCCAATCGGGCGCGGTGGCGTTCGAGCTCGGCGCGCCGCAGCTCCTCGACCCGGGCCCGCAACGACGAGACGACGGGGGCGGCGCCTCGGGCCCGCTCCTCGGCGCGGTAGCGCTCGACCTCCTGGCCCACGATCAGTCGTGCCGCCGACAGCTCGCCCCGGCGTCCCGCCAGCGCCCGCTCGGCGTGCTCGGTGAGGTCGTCCATGTCGAGCAGGTCGATCCCCGGGACGGCGACCACGGCGGGATCGACGTTGCGGGGAACCCCCAGGTCCACCACCACCAACGGGGCCAGGCCGGCCGTCGCCGTGCGTGCCCCGGTGGCGGGGGCGAGCATGGCGGCGTCGAGCACCGGCAGGGCGGCGCCCGTGGTCACGAACACGACGTCGGCCCCGGCCAGCGCGCCGGGGAGCCCGTCCAGTCCCACGCCGTTGCCCCCCACGGTGGCGGCGAGCGTCGAGGCCCGCCCGACGGTGCGGTTGGCCACGACCACCTGGGCGAGGTCGCCGTGACCGGCCAGCGCCTGCACCATGCCCTCTCCCATCTCCCCCGCACCCACCACGACGACGTGGCGACCGGTGAGCGAGCCGCCCAGCCTCGAGGCGGCCAACTCCACGGCCACCTGGGACAGCGACGTCGACCCTTGCGCGATGGCCGTCGTCGACCGGACATGGCGTCCGGCTTGCACGGCGTGACGGAACAGCCCCGACAGCACCGGACCGCTGGCGTGTTCGGCCCGGGCGCGCTCGAGGGCCCGTCGCACTTGGCCGAGGACCTCGGTCTCGCCCAGGACGCTCGAGCGGAGCCCGGCCGCCACCTCGAAGAGATGACCGGCCACGGCGTCGTCGAAGAACACCGTCCAGCGGCCGTCCAGGGTGTCAGGGGTCGTCCCCGCCATCGCCGCCAGGAACTCCTGGAGGTCGGTGACCCCCTCGTGGAAGCGCTCCACCACGGCATAGAGCTCGGTGCGCATGCACGTCGACAGCACCACCACCTCGGCCAGGTTGGCCCGGTCCCGCAGGCCCGCGACCACCTTGCCGAGATCGTCCTCGGAAATGGCCACCCTTTCGAGCACGTCGAGGGGGACCTGGTGCTGCTCGAGTCCAACCACGATGACGGACAAAGTCTTGGCTGTGCTCCTTGGGGTGGGCGCAAGGCGCCGGCGCGACACCGCCCTCGTGGGCCGGTTCCCTCCCTACCAGGATGCCGGTCGGCGGGGCTATACGCCAGACCGCACAGCCCGCGCCGAGGTCAGCCGGGCTCGGTGGAGCTGAGACCCACGGCGTGCGGGAGCTGCGACCACGTGGGCGCCGTACCGGGGAGGTCTCGGTGTGAGAGGTAGAAGCTCATGACCTGCAACTCGATGGACAGGTCGACGTAGCGCAACAGGACTTCGGGGGGCACGGTGAGGACCCGGGGGGCAAAGTTGAGCACCGAACCCACGCCCGCTTGGACCATGCGGTCGGCCACCTCCTGGGCGACGGCGGCCGGGGTGGCGATGACGCCGATCGACGGGGGGTCGGCGGCCGACACCCGTTCGAACTCGTCGACGTGGTGGACGGTCACCCCGCTGATCTCGTTGCCGAGCAGCGTCGGCTCGACGTCGAACAACCCGGCCACCCGAAAGCCCCGGGAGTTGAATCCCTGGGAATTGGCGAGGGCGCGGCCCAGGTTGCCGAGGCCCACGATGGCGACCGGCCAGTCGCCGTGGAGGCCGAGCTCCCTGTCGATCTGGGTGAGGAGGAACTGGGCCTCGTAGCCCGAGCCGCGCGTCCCGAACGACCCCAGGAACGAAAGGTCCTTGCGCACCTTGGACGCGTTCACCCGCGCCATTTCCGCCAGCTGGTCGGAGGACACCGTGGTCGTCCCGGCCCGGACCAGCTCGAGGAGGATCCGCTGGTACACGGGAAGGCGTGCGACCGTCGCCTCGGGAATACGGCGGGTGTTGGGGACCACCATGCCGCCGGATCGTACCGACACAGTGGTGCCCGACACCAAGTCGAAGTGCCGTCACGGCGAGTGGGTGGGCGCGCGGCGCGCCCCGGGCGTCGACGCCTCAGGCCGGGCGGTCGCGCAACGCTCTGCGCAGGGCCTTGTCGGCCAGGCCCTTGGGGAGCTCCGGCACGAACCTGATCACCGTCGGGCACTTGTAGCGCGCCAGGTTGGCCGCGCAGTAGGCGCGCACCAGTTCCTCGGTGACCGCGCCGGCGGGCTCCGCCACGATCACGACCTCGACGGTCTCGCCCGTGACGGGATCGGGTCGGCCCACCGCCACCGCCTCGGACACACCGGGCACCGAGGCCACCACCCGCTCCACCTCGGCGGGGAACACGTTGAACCCCGACACGATGATCAGGTCCTTGGAACGGTCCACGACGAAGAGGTCACCCTCGTCGCCGATCACGCCGATGTCGCCGGTCCGCAACCATCCGTCGTCGGTGATCACCCGGGAGGTGGCGGCGCGGTCGCGCCAGTAGCCGGCGAACACGTTGGCGCCCCGCACCCAGATCTCGCCGGGGTCGCCTTCGAGCACCGGCTCGTCCTCCTCGTCCATCAGTTGCACCTCGATCCCCGGCAGAGGGCGTCCGACCGAGCCCGGGCGGTTGCGCCCGGTGCCGACCGACGTCGACACCGCCGGCGAGGCCTCGGTCAGCCCGTACCCCTGCCAGATCTCGATCCCGTAGCGACGCTCGAAGCGCGCCGCCACGTCGGCGTCGAGCGCGGCTGCTCCCGAGATCGCCCGGCGCACCCCCGCCAGCGGGGACGGGTCACCGCGCGGTGAGGACGGCAGGTCGGCCCACGCCGCGAACATGGTGGGGACGCCGAGCAAGGTGGTCACGCCCAGGTCCCGCACCTGGGCCAGCGAGCCCGCCGCGTCGAAACGGGTGTCGAGCACCAGCGCGGCGCCCGTCGCCAGGGAGAGCCCCAGCACCACGTTCAACCCGAAGATGTGGAACAGGGGAAGGGCGACGAACCCGACGTCGTCGGAGACGAGGATCTCGGGGATGGCGAGCATCTGGCGCAGGTTGGACATCAGGTTGCCGTGGGTGAGCATGGCGGCCTTGGGGTCACCGGCCGTGCCCGAGGTGAACAGGAGCACCGCCAGGTCCGACTCCTCGCGCTCCACCGGGCGCAGGAAGGGCTCGGCCTCGGGGACCCCTTCGGCCGGACCGTCCGACCCACCCTCCTTCGTCGTGGCGGGGGCCTCCTTCGCACCGTCGGCCTCCCCCTTCTTGGCGGCCTGGGCCTCTTCGGTGCCCGGGGCCTGCGCTGTCGGGGGCTCGACCGGCTCGGGCTCGGGCTTCGGAGCGGCGGAGACCTCTTCCCACGCCCGCACCCCGAGGGCGGCGGCGGCGGGGGCCGAGGCGTGGACGGCCGGCAGCACCACGTGGGGAACCTTGGGCACGACCCCGGCCGCCCCGTTGGCCAGCAGGACCACGGGCTCGACCACCTTGAGCTCCCGTGCCAGCTCGTTGGGCGGGCTGTTGGGGTTGAGCGGAACGGCGACCGCGCCGGTCGCCAGGACACCGAGGTACGCCACCACGAAGTCGACCGACGTGGGCCAGACGATCGCCACCCGGTCGTCGGGTCGGACCCCGAAGTCGGCCAAGGCGGTGGCGACGGCCGCCGCCCGGCGGCGAACCTCACCCCAGGTGTGCCACGTGCCGGCCTCGTACAGGGCGCGGTCCGCCGCGGCATGCTCGTCGGCGAGGACCGCCAGGTTCATGGTGCGCTTCGACCGGGAGCGATTGCTCGCAAGCTCACGACGTCGCCCGACTGCACCTGGAGCACGGTAGCGGCCGAATGTCGGTGACACACCAGGGCGAGGTGCCCGTTGGCGTCGACCACCAGGCCCAGCGCACCGGGCTCGAGCTCGGCGAAGGCCCGCACCCTCCGGGCCCGGTGCACACCGGCCGCCACCACCTCGAGGTCGATGTCGATCGCCGACGCCACCGCGTCGTCGCCACGGGCGGCGAGCTGCACGTTGCCGAAACGGTCCACCCACTGCACCTCGGACTCGAGGACCCCCGGTGCCACCGACAGCCGGGGGGCGCCGAGACGGACCAGCGTGGAGGGGTCGAGCTGTTCACCGAGGTCCGATATGGGGACCCCCTGCCACAGCTGGGCGGCGGCCGGGGCGAACAGGTCGCGCCCGTCGAAGGTGGAGACGCTGTCCTCGCCCACAGGGGCCAGCACGACGGCACGGTCGGCACCGCCGAGGAGGTCCACCGCCCACGGGAGCAGACCGTTGTCGGGCCCCACGAAATGACGCGGCCCGTGCACGCCTGTCGCCGGGGCCACCGACACGGCAACACCACGCCTGGTGGTGCCGACCGAGGGGTCGACGACGGCGAGCACGACCCCCGGCCCCAGGTGCGGCACGGCGCGCATCAACGCCAGTGCACCCGCCCTGACGTCGAACGGCGTCACGCCGTGGGTCAGGTCGATGATCGACGCGTCGGGTGCCTCTCGCTGGACCACCGCTCGAAGCACTCCGGCGAACTCGTCGGCAAGCCCGTAGTCGGTCAGGACGAAGACCGACCCCCGGCGCCCGGCGCCACCCGCCCCCCTCGTCGCCAAGGCGGCTGGCTGGGGTCAGCCGGCCTGGGTGTACCGGTCGGCCAGGTACCTGTTCACGTCTTCCTCGCGAAGACGGAACGACTTCCCCACGCGTACCGCAGGGAGCTCTCCTGCATTGATCAATCGGTACACAGTCATATTCGACACTCTCAGCGTGCTCGCCACCTCGCGTACCGTCAGGTAGCGAGCGCTGGTGACGTCATCAGCGCTCAGTGGAATCACCCCTCTCCCGCCTGAGGCGACTGTACGCCAATGTGGTGAATGTTGGAAAGAGAGCGGGCCAGAAAGCTGCTGCTCAGGCGGAGCGGGGGGTCCCGGGCAGCCCCCCTGGGGGGTCGGATCACCTCCCGGGGGCCCCCGGGGTGGTCATCGAGCCAGTTGGCGGGAGCGCTCGGTGGCGGCGGCCACGGCGGCCGTGATCGCCACCCGGACCCCCCCGTCCTCGAGCACCCGCAGCCCCGCCTCGGTGGTGCCCCCGGGCGAGGTCACCTGCTCGCGCAGGCTCTGGGCGGTCTCGCCCGACTCGACCAGGAGCCGGGCCGCCCCGGCCACCGTGTCGGTGGCCAGGAGCCGGCTCACGTCCGGGGACAGCCCCACCGCCATGCCCGCCTCGATGAGCGCCTCGACCACGAGGAAGACATAGGCCGGGCCCGAGCCCGACAACCCCGTCACGGCGTCGAGCGCCGTCTCGGGGAGGCGCACGACGTGGCCGACGGCGGACAACAGCTCCTCGGCCCAGGCCACATCGGCCTCGGTGGCCACCGATCCCCCCGCCAGGGCGGACACTGCGGCCCGCACCGTGGCGGGCGTGTTGGGCATGGCTCGCACCACCGCCGTGCCCGGGGGGAGCCACGATTCGAGGCGGGCCAAGGGCACGCCCGCCATGATCGACAGCACCCGGCCGATGCCCAATCCCGCCAGGGCCGCGCACGCCTCTTGGCCCACGGCCGGCTTGACGGCCAGCACGGCCGCCGACGCGTCGGTGGCCTCGGTGCGGACCTCGACGCCGGGGAGCTCACCGGCGAGCTCCGATCGACGATCGGCCGACGGTTCGACCACGACGATGTCGGCGGGACGCCAGCGCGCGCTGAGAAGCCCGTGGACGAGCGCACCACCCATGCGGCCACCCCCCACGACGAGCAAGCGCGGCTTCACGGCGGTGACGCTACCGACGATGACGACGCGGCGCGGCCCGAGGAACCCTGGACACCAGTCGCACTTCCCCGATCGACCAGCATCACCAGCCCCTCGGGCCGTGCGCTCTGGCACCCTAGCCGGTGCGCGACGCGCGCGCCGGGGGTTTGACGCGTGCAAATGGCGTCGAGCGCGCCGCGCATCACGCCGGCCGGCGGCGACGATACCGACCTGCGAATCCGATGCTCATGGCCGTCGGAAAGCAGTCGTCGACATACGCCAGGCTCGAGCCCACGATGCGGTCGAGCTCGTCCTCGGTGACCGCGCTGACCGGGACCTCGCCCACCAGGTACACGGCGTCCTCGGCGCCCAGGGCGAAGCGCATCTGGTGCAGCTCGGCGTTGCGCCGCAACAGGTACTCGAACGTCTCCCGGACGTTCACCTCGGGGGCCGGCATGACCTGAGCCTCGTGCTGCAACGTGCGCTGGCGGATCGTGAGCCATACCGTGACGAAGTCCTTCTCCTCGGCGCGCAGCCGCAGGTACCAGCGAGCGAGCTCGGGCTGGCGGTCGACGGCCACCACCGCGCCCCCTTCGGCGAGGCGGGCCGCCGACCAGCGCTCGATGACGGCGTCACACGCGGCCAGCTCCTCGGCAGAGGCGATGTCGGCGATGGGCACGCGCTCGAGCCCCCGGGGAGCTCCGGCGTCAGCGGCAGTCGACGAGGCGCTCGGCGGTGAGCTCCTCGTAGGTGGCCCGAAGCAGCGCGGCGGCCTGCGCCCAGGTGTAGCGGCGGGCGCGCACGACCGCGGCGGTGGCCAGTCGCTCGGCCAACAGCGGGTCGGCCAGGACCTCGGAGGCGGCGCGGGCGAACGCCTCGGGGGTCGAGGGGTCGACGACGTATCCGGTGTGCCCGTCCTCGACCAGGGTGGTGAGCCCCCCGACCGCCGCGGCCACGACCGGGGTGCCACAGGCGGCGGCTTCGAGGGCCACCAGGCCGAAGGACTCGGATCGGCTGGGCACGACGCACACATCGGCGGCGCGGTAGTAGGTGGACAGCAGCTCGTGCGGCTGGGGCTCCTCGAAACGCACCCGCGTCGCCAGCCCGAGCTCGTCGACAAGCTTCTGCAGCGACGCCAGGTGCTCCTCACCGCGCGGTCCGCTCGGTCCGCCCACCACGAGGAGATGCGCACCGGGGTGGTCCGTCATCGCCGCCAACGCCCGCACGGCGACGTCGGCGCCCTTCAATGGCTGGATCCGGCCCACGAACAGCAACAGGGGGGCGTCGGGCGACAGACCGAGGGCACGACGCGCCTGGGGCCGGTGGCCGGGGCCGAAGAAGGCGTGGTCGACACCGGGCGCCACGACGCGGATGCGGGCGGGGTCAGAGTCATAGAGCTGGGCCAGTTGCTCGGCTTCCACCGAGCACGAGGCCAGCACCACCTCGGAACAGCGCATCACGGTGGCCTCGGCCTCGGCCCGCCGGTGGGGCTCGTCGCTCGACACCTCTTCGGGGCTCGCCTCGGCCTTCACCCGCGCCAGGGTGTGGAAGGTCGACACCAGGGGGAGGTCGAGCTCGTGCTTGATGCGGTGGCCGGCGATGCCCGACAGCCAGTAGTTGGCGTGCACGGCGTCGAAGCCCCGTTCCTCGTGCAAAGAGGGGTCGACACCCGCGCCCGAGGTCATGAGGGCCAGGACGTTGTCGGTGAACTCGTCGACGACGGCGGGGAGCTCCTCCTTGGCCATGGGGCCGAGCGGGCCCGCCGGCACGTGGTGGACGCGCAGTCCGGGCTCGACCGCGGCGGTGGCCGGGATCTCGGCGGACCAGGCCCGCGTGTAGACGTCGCACTCCACCCCGGCCCGGGCCAGGGCGGAGGACAGCTCCCGCACGTAGACGTTCATCCCCCCGCCGTCACCGGTCCCGGGCTGGGCCAGCGGCGAGGTGTGCAGGGATAGCACCGAAAGACGACGCACCGGCGACGAGCCTACCTGGACGTTCGCCGCTGCGATCCGGCGCTCGACGGGCTCCGGGTGGCCCCGGCGCGCCGGGGGCCGGGGCACCGCCCTCGGGCTAGGAGCCTGTCGTGGTCTCGGTGGGGCTCGCCGCCAGCTCTTCGACCCGAGCCGCCGCGCCGGGGTGCGGCGCACCCTTCGACGCCGTTGCTGGTGTCGCCTCGGGCTCACTGTGGCCGTCGTTCTCGTGGCGGAAGGACAGATAGATGCGGATGAGCGCCTGTTTCTGCTCCTCGTTGAGATGGGCGTCGGCGAGGATCTCGCGGGCCAGGTCGGCCTCCCCCGTGCCGGGCTCGAGGATGCCCGCCTGGACGTAGAGGGTCTCGGCCGAGATGCGCAGCGCCTTGGCGATCTGTTGCAGGATCTCGGCCGACGGGCGTCGCAGGCCCCGCTCGATCTGGCTCAGGTAGGGGTTGGAGATCCCCGCCAGCTCCGACAGTCGGCGCAGCGAGAGCCGCGACGTGGAGCGCTGCTCGCGGATGAACGCGCCGAGGTCCCTCCAGCGATCAGGCAGTTGCTTGGGCACGACCGTGCTTCTCGAAGGAGGGCGCCGGTCAGGCCAGCAAGCCGTCGACAGACGCCTCGCCGGTCTTGTACCGACTCACGATCTCCGCCTGGAGTGCGTCGATGCGTTCGTGCAGGGCCCGGCGCTGGTCGGAGATGCGCTGCTCGATGGCGGTGAGCTGCTCCCCCACGGTGCGGAGCTCGGCCTCGCTCATGGTGGTGAGCGCACCGGTGTGATCGGCGTCGAGCACGGCGTCGAGCTCGTGGGTGAGATCGTCTCGGTCGAGGTCGGGCGACATCTGTGAGGGGAGCCGGCCATATCCCTGCGGGCGGGCGGGGCCCGAGCCGATGATCGACGGCAGCCGCTCGATCAACGAGTCGAGGGCGTCGCCGTCGCCGTCGTGGTGGTCGAGGCAGGCGTGGACGAGGTCCAACCGGCCCTGGGCCATGCGCCGGAGGTACGACACCGCCGTCTCGGCCTCTTGGCACTCGGCCCGCATGGCGCGCACGTCCTCGAGCGAGCGCTGGCGCAGCCCGTCGAGGTAGTCAGGGGCGAGCAGTCGCTCGAGCTCCGTTTCCAACCAGGCCATCGATGCGAGCGTACTCGGCCCGATGGTATTCCCCGCACTCCCGGTCGGAGGCTCCAGGTCAGCGCACCGGGCCGGCGCGCCAACGCGGGGAGTAGCACCGCAGGACGCGCCCGAGGACGGCCGAGGCCGGGACGGGGCCGAAGTGACGGCTGTCGGTGCTCGCCCCCGGGTTGTCGCCGCGCAGGACGATCCCGGCGTCGAGCACGGCGCCGACCCGTTTGACGAGCACCCGGCGCCGGTCGCGCGGGTCGTGCGCGGCCACCACGTCGCCGGGATGCACGCGGCGCGCCCGCACCACGAGAAGGTGGTCGCCGGGCGCCAGGGTCGGCTCCATGCTCGGGCCCTCGACCACCACCCGGCGGGGGCGGACAACCACGGCGGCGGCCACCACCCCCACGGTGACGGCGAGAAGAGCAGCGCCGGTCATGGTTCGGGCATCTCTGGGTAAGGTGGGCGCGAGCCCCATCGACTGCACTCTGCACGAAGGAGACCTGCCCATGCGCATCGTCGACCGCCTCTTGTCGTCCCTGGACCGGATCAGCCCTCCCGCAATGGTGCACGCCCACTGCGACCTTCCCTGCGGCGTGTACGACCCCGCCCAGGCCAGGATCGAGGCCGAATCGGTCAAGGCCTGCATGGAGAAGTTCAACGGGTCCGACGACGCCGTGTTCAAGGAGCGGGCCGTGGTCATCAAGGAGGAGCGGGCCGAGTTGGTGAAGCATCACCTGTGGGTGTTGTGGACCGACTACTTCAAGCCCGAGCACCTGGCCAAGCACCCCCAGCTGCACGAGCTGTTCTGGAAGGCGACCAAGGCGGCCGGGGAGACCAAGAAGACCAACGACCCCAAGGTGGCCCAGGGCCTGCTGGACCAGATCAAAGAGATCGACACCCTGTTCTGGGAGACCAAGAAGGGGTAGCCGGGCGCGCCCGGACCGCTCAGCTCAGTCCGAGAGGAAGGTGCTCGGCGCAGAACCGGGCCGTGGGCCGCTGAGCCAGCACGGCGTCGTCGATGGGGCCGCCACAGGCCTCGCATCGCCCGTAGGTGCCCTCGTCGAGCTGGGCGAGGGCGAGCTCCACGTCGGCGAGGTCCTTCTCGATGGTGTCCAGGACCGACCCGTCGATGTCGAGCTCGTCGTCCACGCCGGCGATCGTACCGGCCGGTACCGCCGGGGGCGCGACGGGGACGCCCGTAGACTTCGCCCGTGACGCACCAGGGGGACGCCTTGGCCCGGCTGATGGGCGACGACCTGCTGGTCCCGTGCGTCGACGGCACCGAGCGGCGCTACGTGAACCTCGACGCCGCCGCCTCGACGAGCGCGCTGCCCTCGGTCATGGCCGCCGTGGAGCAGTTCGTCCCGATGTACTCGAGCGTGCATCGCGGCGCCGGGTACAAGTCCCGCCTGGCCACGGCGGCCTACGAGTCGGCGCGGGCCACCGCCCTGGGTTTCGCCGGCGGGGGCCCCGGGGGACGGGGGCGGGCCGGCGACATCGCCATCCTGTGCCGCAACACCACCGAGGCCCTCAACCACCTGGCCTACCGCCTGCGGCTCGAGCCCGCCGACATCGTGCTCACCACCGTGGTCGAGCACCACGCCAACCTCCTGCCCTGGGGGCGGGTGGCCAGCCGGCGCTACGTCGAGTGCGGGCTCGACGGCACCTTCGACCCCGACGACGTGGTCGCCGGCCTGGACCGGGCGCCGCGGCCCCGGGTCCTCACCCTGACGGGCGCCTCCAACGTGACCGGATGGCTGCCGCCGCTGGGCGCCATCGTGGACGCCGCCCACCGAGCGCGGCGTCCCCGTGGTCCTCGACGCCGCCCAGCTGGCGCCGCACCGGGCCATCCCCGCCGACGCGGACTACGTGGCCTTCAGCGGGCACAAGCTCTACGCCCCCTTTGGCGCCGGAGTCCTGGTGGGCCCGGCCGCCACCTTCGCCGAGGGCGACCCCTTCCTGGCCGGCGGGGGGGCCGTGGACCTCGTCGACCTCGACGAGGTGTGGTGGACCGAGCCTCCCGAGCGCGAGGAGGCGGGGTCGCCCAACGTCATGGGGGCGGTGGCACTCGAGGCCGCCCTGGAGGAGATCGGCCGCATCGGGTGGGAGGCGATCGGGGCCCACGAACAGGCCCTCGCCCGGCGGCTGCGCCACGGGCTCGCCGCCGTCGACGGCGTGCGGGTGCTGGGCCCGTCGCTCGAGACCGACACCCTGGCCATCGCGGCCTTCGTGGTCGAGGGCACCGACCACGCCCTGGTGGCGGCCCGGCTGAGCGCCGAGTGGGGCATCGGGGTGCGCCACGGGTGTTTCTGCGCGCATCCGTATCTGATCCGGCTCCTGGGCCTGTCGCCCGCCGACGTCGACGACTACCGGCGCCAGGTCATGGCGGGCGACCACCGGTCCATGCCCGGCGCGGTGCGAGCCAGCTGCGGGATCTCGAGCACCGAGGCCGACGTGGACGCGCTGCTGGCGGCGGTCGGAGACATCGCCGCCGCGGCCCGGTCGGGCGAGGCGCCCACGGTCCCCTACGTCCAGGACATGGGGACGGGCGACTTCTGGCCCGTGAGCGACCAACCGGGCTGGCGGGGCCACGAACGCGAGACGGGGACGTCGTGTGCCCGGGGCTGAGCCCCGAGGGGCGCGCCCCGGCGGGTGTCAGGCCATGGAGCCGTGGAAGGGGACCCCGAAGCTGAAGATCCCGCCGTCGGAGGCCGCCAACCAGTACCCCACGGTCGACGACGCCGTCATCGAGACGATCGGGGCGCCCAGGGCGTCACCGCCCGTCGACCCGCGAAATGGCGCGTCGCCGAAGGCGAAGATCCCGCCGTCGGAAGCCGTCAGCCAGTAGCCGTGGCCGTCGGGGGTCGACGCCATGGCCACCACGGGACGAAACAGGGCGGTGGCGCCCATGGACCCGAGATAGGGCGCGTCGCCGAAGGCGAAGATCCCGCCGTCCGAGGCCACCTCCCAGTAGCCGTGGCCGTCACTGGTCGGTGCCATGCCCACCACCGGCCGGGCCAACGGGTGGCCGCCCATGGATCCGTGGAACCCGGCGTCGCCGAAGGCGAAGATCCCGCCGTCCGAGGCCACCTCCCAGTAGCCGCGCCCGTCGGCCGTGGAGGCCAGGCCCACGACCTTCTGCGTCAGGGGGCGGCCCCCCATCGACCCGTAGAACCCGGCGTCGCCGAAGGCGAAGAGCCCGCCGTCGGCGGCCACGAGCCAGTACCCGCGCCCGTCGGCCGTCGCCGCGATGCCCACGATCGGAGCTGTCAGGTGCCGGCCCCCCATAGAGCCGTAGAAAGACGCCGTGCCGAAGGCGAACACGCCGCCGTCGGCGGCGACCAGCCAGTAGCCCTGCCCACCGGGTGCCGACGCGATGCCCATGGCCGGGGCGTCGAGCACCGCCGGCCCGGAGGACCCGGGCAGGTTGGCGAGCACCTGGCTCCAGGTGAAGTCGAGGGCCGGTGACCCGCTCGTGTCGACCAGGAGCTCGGTCCAGCTGGGCGTGCCTTGGTAGGCGGTGGCGTCGAGCCCCGTCCCCATGAGGCAGGGCGCGCAGCGCAGGGAGATGAGGATGTTGTTGCGATGGCCCCAGCACCCCGAGGAGTTCGCCGGGGTGCAGTCGATGTTGTACGAGCCCGGACCGTCGTCGTACATCCAGAAGTAGACGGCCTCGAGTGGGTTGCCGACGGCGCCGGCCCAGTTCCCGCCCCACGTCGACCAGGCGAAGCCCGCCGGCGGGGAGGGGTCGGAGTTGGCGCTGGCGGCGGCCGCAGCGGCCTGGTCCAAGGCGCTCGCCATCCCGGTGAGCGGGGGAAGGCCGCGCACGGTGCGTTCCAAGTCGGTGGCCGCGAACAGCTGCTGCTGGCCGGTGAGCTGGGCCCAGTCCGTGGGCAGGACCATGGCCGGGAGTCCCTCCTGCTTGCGGGCGTTGGAAATGGCGCCCAGGGCGGCGCTGACACAGGCGGAGGAGTCGTCGTAGGAGCTGCCCGAGCAGCTGGTCAGGAAGTCGGGAGAGGGTGCGATGTTCGCCGTCGGGTCGCCCAGGGCGCTCGACCCCGAGCCGTTGACGGCCATGGTGGCGGGGGTGGGGGCGGGCGAGAGGGCGCGCGCTGGGGCCCCCGGGCCCGTCGCCGCCGGGCCACCGGGCATGAAGGCGGCCACGAGGGCCACGGTGAGGCCTGCCGCCATCGCCCACCTGGTCGCTGCCCGGGCGCCGCCGGCGCGGCCCTCCCAGGCCGCGACTCGCCCATTGCCGAAGAAGAGCCCCCTCACCCTTGGACTATCGGAACACTCAGGGCGGTTATTAACTCACTAAGAGAGAAAAACCTGAGCCTGGTCGGAACCCCCCCGGGTGCTGGGCTTTTGGGTGCTCCGGGAGCCGGGACGAGTGATGGGGGCCTCGCCCCAGGCGCGGGGACGAGGTGAGGGGTCGGCGACCTGAGGCCCATCGGGCACCCCGGGAGCCGGTGCCGGGTGCGCGAGACGGTCGACCTCGCCCCCCACTTCGACAGGTTGGATCGTCACGGTGTTCGCCAATGCTGAACCGGGTCGTGAAGCGTTTCCTGATCTGCTCTCGTCTGGTTCCGAGGGGTGTGTGCACGTCGACTCCGTACTCGAGTACAACGCGGACCCATCGGCATCGTCGAGCGAGCTCGGTCGTTTCCGTCATTACCGGGCACCTCTCGGGGCGCGTCAACGGAACGGCCCTCCCGTTCGTCACGCGCCGGCTTCCCGAGTACAGGGCGACCGCACTGCTCGATCTGGCACCGTGCAAAGCTCGCACTGTGACCGTGAAGCGGATTGCGCCGATCTTCGCAGTACAGGACCTCGAGGTCGCCATGGCGCACTATCAACGGCTGGGCTTCGTGACATCGGAATGGGAAGGTGGCGGATACGGCTTTGTCAGCCGTGATCGCATCGAGATTCATCTCGGCGTCGTTCCCGACCAGACCCGTCAGACCGGCTCGGCGTACCTCTGGGTTGAGGACGCCGACGAGCTCGCCGCGCAGTGGCGCTCCGCCGGCGTGGAGGTCCATTCGCCGGAGGACACCGAGTGGGGGCAACACGAGGGAGCCATCGTCGATCCCGACGGCAACGTGCTCCGCTTCGGGTCGCCCATGCGGCGGCGTCGGCGGGCACGCCGTAACGGGGGAAGTGACGCGACGACTTGATGTTCTGACGGCGGGACTGGGGATGCCCGCGTACAGCGCCCCAACCCCGTCCCGAGACCCGTTCCGGAGCTCTCCCGACCCGCTACCCTGGCCGTTGTGAGCAGCCCGCGACTACCCGGGGGGGTGGTGCACAAGCTCCCCGGAGATCTGCGCAAGGCGCTGATCGCCAACCCCACGGCACTGGACGCCTGGAAGGACATCACGCCTCTGGCCCGCAACGAGTTCATCTGCTGGGTCGAGGATGCCAAGCAGCAGATGACCCGAGAACGCCGCATTCGCCGGACCCAGGAGGAGTTGGAGGAAGGCATGCGTCGGCCCTGCTGCTGGCCAGGGTGCAACCACCGCGAACGCACCGGTTCATAGCAGTCGGATTGCTGTGTCCCATGGCCGGCGGTAGTCGGACTAGGGAGTCAGCCGTCACGGACCAGTGTTGTACCCCTTGTGGTGGCGTGACTCTCGTCGACAGGCAGACGCCACACTCCCGGAGATCGCTCGATCATCGAGCCAGCACCGTGTCGACGAGCCACCATGGCAGGCTGGTAGCAAGGGAAAGCAGGACAAGGGTAGGACGAGGCTCCCCGCTCTCGGACGTTTTCCCAGGCGGGCCGCTAGCTCATCGGGTAGAGCAGGGGACTTTTAATCCCAAGGTGCCGGGTTCGAGCCCCGGGCGGCCCACTCAGTTGACCTGGAGTTTGAACTTTATTTCTCGAAGCGTTACCCGTCGGCGGGCACGATGGAGCCAAGGTCCAGTCCCGCCCCCTAACACTCATTGGTCGGGCGACCTGACCCCGTCCTGTGGCTCTTCTTGCGTACCGAGGGGAAGCTCAAACCCCGTCGCCTGCTCATAGATGCCGTAAGGGGAGATCACCCTGTACCCACGACGTTCATAGAGCGAGCGGGCCTCGGGCTGTGCCGGACCCGTTTCAAGTCGGAGCCAGGAGTATCCACGATCCCTGGCAACGCCCTCCAACGCGTCAAGGACCACTGAGGCGAAACCCTTGCGGCGATGCTCTGGCGCTGTCCACATCCGTTTGACCTCACAGGTATCACCGTCCAGCCGCCGGAGGCCCCCTCCTGCCAAGGTTGCGCCCTCGTGCAGAAGAACCAGAAAGACTCCGTCAGGCGGTTCAAACGCTTGAGCATCGACCGATGTCATCTCGCCCACTTCCCCATACCGTCTCTCGTACTCCTCGGTGAGACCTTCCAGTAGCGGTGCCGCTTCCGGGTCAACGAGTCGAACTTGGCGCAGCTTCACTCCCCCAATCATGGACCCTCGCGCGGGGTTGGTTATCATCTGTCGCGCCGAGGCCCAAAGGGTTAGGCTTGTGAAAGGTCGAGGACGGTTGAATGGCAGAAGGCATAGAGCTCGACGGGCATCATCGGGCCACGGTGGAGAAGATTTTCAACCATCCGGTGAGTCACAACATCCAGTGGCACGACGTCTTGTCGCTCCTGCAGAGCGTGGCGGCTGTCACCGAGGAGCGCGACGGCCGCTACAAAGTGACCTTGGGATCTGACACCGAAACGTTCGATGTCCCGCGCCATCACGATATCGACGAGCAGCAGGTGATCGACCTGCGACGGATGCTCAGGGACGCCGGGATCACCCCGGAGGCGACATAGCAACAGCCGGACTGTGAGTCACAGGCCGGAAGGAACTGGAAAGGCTCATACGGACTCTTAACGCCAAAGGTGCCGGGTTCGAGCCCTGGGCGGCCGACCGCCATCACCTCGGCGTGTCGGCGTGGCACGCCTGATGTTCGTTGCGTGTCGCCGTCGTCGCCCTGATCAGGCCTTGGTCAGCGCCGAGGGCGGGGGGATGGTCCCTGCACCCGAAGTCAGGCACCCGTCCTTGGCCGTGGGGTTCGCCGCGGCCGGAAGCCTGGGGGGCGTCAAGAACGCCGGCTTGCTCGTCAGGTCCAGCATGTCCAAGAGGCTGTTGGCGTTGGCGTCACGACGGGTCAGGGCGGGAAGGTTCCACTTCTCCTCGACGGTCTTGAGGATCGAGGTGTGGTCGTAGATCGTGTGGGACACGAAGTCCTTCTTGGCATACGGGCTCACCACCCCGGACGGGACACGGAACCCGTACCGGTCGAACCCGCCGGGAGGGTCGCCCGGCTTCAACGCTGGCGGGATGTCGTCGGGCATGACGGCGGCGGGAGGGGGCACGTGGTCGTAGTAGCCCCCGTGCTCGTCGTAGGTCCAGATCAACATGGTGGAGTCCCAGTTCGGGCCCGACATCACGGCGTTGACCACGTGGCCCATGAACTGGTCTCCGAACTGCACGTCTTGGGGGTCCTCTTCGGACTGCTTGCCGTAGTCGGGCTCGACGAGGCTGAACGACGGCAGCGTTCCCGCCGCGGCGTCGGAGAAGAACTCGTCGATCATGGCCAGGCCCGGGGACAAGCTCGGGTCTTCGAGCAGTGGCAAGAAGATCCCCAGGGTGGGCAGTGTCGAGTAGTAGTCCTTCCACGTGATCCCGTGTTGGTTGAACTGTTCGAAGATCACGCCGTTGGGCGGCAACGCCGTGGGGAACGAGTCGTCGATCAGACCCAGCGAAGTGCCGGCCATGAGGTACCGGCGATTCGGGTACGTCTGGGCCATGGCCGAGCAGAAGTACCGATCGGCGATCGGGAAGGTGCGGGCCATCCCGCAGGTGAAGGGCAGGTCCGCGCTCGTGAAGTAGCCCATGGCTTCGGCCGTGGTGCTGGTCACGAAACCCTGACACGTGCCGTCGTCGTACGCCTCGTGGGTGACCTTCCAATCGTTGCCGACCCCTGTGGTCTGGCACTCGGTGGGCATGTGAAAGGCATGGACGAAGTCGCCGTGGCCGTCCGGGTTCTTGGCCGTGGGTTGACCGTTGGGACCGAGTGTGAACCCGTCACCGCGACCGATGAGCCCGAGGATGTTGTCGAACGAATGGTTCTCCATCATCACGACCACGAAGTGCTCGATCTTCGGCACCTGATCGGTCCCGACCGGGAGATCGGGCCGGGGTCTCGATCCGGGCGCCCGCACGGGCCCCCGGGCCGTCGTGGTGCTCGACGCCGACGAGGCCGGTGACGAGCTCCCGCCACAGCTGTCGAGCAGGATCGATGCGCCCACCAAGCCGCCGCCGAGGAACTGCCGTCGGTTCAGGTTCACCATGTGCCCCGACCCTACGCGAGGGTGATAGCGATGGTGAAGACCCCGCCGGTTTTACGACGCTCTCAAAAAGGGCTGATCGATCAGGCCCGGCCGTGCACCATGGCCGCGGTCCACTTCTTGAGCCGGCCGTGTGTCGACGCCACCGTCGGGACAACGCCGTCGGGGGGCTGATCGGTGCCCACCCGCAGAGACGGGGACAAGAACGAACCCGGTGGCTGCATCTGTCGCTTCGAGTCCTGCCACCAGCCCATGGGAGCCTGGGCGTACCTCACGACGACCACCGGGAGCTCGTGCGGGTCTCGTCGCCCAGCAGCCGGCTCCGGCACGGCGGGCACAGCCACCATTTGGCGGAGTCGCCGGCGCTGATCGAGGGATGCCGGACGAAGTTCAGGCGACAGCGCCCGCATCTCGTCACCGGGTCACCGTTGTCATCGTCGTCGGGGTCCAAATCGGGCAGCGGTGCCGCGACCGCGCTCAAGGGTGGGTGAAAAGGCGCAACTGCCATGACGCACTCCTTTGATGAAGCCCAGAAGAGGCGTCCGGCCTGCACGGGGCGACAACCAGAAAACGGTCGTCCTGCCCAAACGAGGCGTCACTCCCAAGGGGAATACCTAAAGGTTACTACCAATGCCGGCCACTGCCGGGCCGGCGCCGTGAACACGCTCGTGTTGGTCTGCATCACTGAGCAGCGTGATGGCGATGGCCCGGTGTTGGTGCTCGAGCGGATGGAGCTCGTGGGAGTGGCTCGACACGCCTGGGATCTGCTGATGATGGCCTACTTCGGCGGTCGTGAACGTGACCTCGCCGAGATGGCCGCACTGGCCGCCGACTCGGGCCTCGACGTCCGGGCGGTGCAGCGCGCCGAGCCCAATGGTCGTCATCCAGATGCGGGCGCGATTGGCCTGAGGGTTGGGTGCCTACGACCGCCCTCGATTGTCGGGGACAACCGAGGCCGAAAATCTCACGTACGGTGAGATGACGCACAGAACCCTCCTGCGGAGGCCGCCCGCAGTGGCGAAACACCCGTCGAGGTGATAGCCCTAATTGCGACAGAACACGTCCGGGGGGGCGAGCAAGAGCACTGAGGTCCTACGTGCGCGGGTCACGGTCGGCGCTGACAAACCGAGATGGCACCGGGGATTCGCGCCTGCTCTGTGAGGGCCGCGCATGAGTAGGCGGTCGCGCCCTCGCCGGCGCCACAGCGGACTTCTTTCGGGAAGGCTGGTCCTGCCTCAGTGGGCGTATGCCCATCCCGGCTCCCGGCGCGACCGCGGGCTCGTCCAGCAGTGGCCCCCGTCACCGCTGGCCGGTCGCCGGCGACAACCGCTGTTCCAGGCGTGGTGGTCGTGGGTCATCCTGGGCTCGGTGGCGGTGCTCTTGGGTTCACTCACCTTCATCGCCACGTCCGGCAATTCTCCCGCCTCGTCCCTGGCGAAGCCCACTCTCAATCTCGCCGGCGCCCTGGCTCCGACGACGTCGAGCACCTCGACGAGCCCCCCGCAGACCCAGGCCATCGCGCACGGTGTCCCCTTGGGGGACTACGCCGGGGAGAGCAATCCCGCTGGCATCGCCAGTTTTGCGCAGGCCACCGGGACCGACCCCGTGTACGCAACCGACTATCTCACCAAGACCAGCGGTTGGACGGCCATGGACGGGGCCGCCAACGTCAAGGCCTGGAGCACCTCGCCCTATCACCTCACCCTCGGGGTCCCCATCCTGCCCGGGGTGGGGACCTTGGCAGAGGGGGCCACCGGCGCCTACAACCAGTACTTCACCATCTTGGGGGAGAACCTCGTGAGTGACCACGAGGCCGACGCCATCTTGCGCCTGGGATGGGAGTTCAACGGCAACTGGTTCCCGTGGTCGGTGGCCACCGCCACCGACGCCGCCAACTTCGCCGCCTACTGGCGCCAGATCGTCACCACCATGCGGGCCGTGCCCGGCGCCAAGTTCCTGTTCTTGTGGAACCCCAACGGACCCAGCCCCACCACGTACACCCCCGAACAGGCCTACCCCGGTAACGCCTACGTGGACTACGTGGGCATCGACGACTACGACAACTTCTGGGGCACCCCCTTCACACCGCTGGCCGCCTGGGTCCATGGTCTGTCCCAACAGTGGGGCCTGGACTGGTTGGTCTCGTTCGGCATCGAGCACCACAAGCCCATCACCATCCCGGAGTGGTCCGACGAGTACCGCACCGACGGGCACGGGCTGGGAGACGACCCCTCGTTCATCGACCATATGGCCAACTGGTTCGTCACCAACAAGGTGGCCTATGCCGGCGTGTGGTGCTACGACTCGTCGGCCACGTACCGCAACGACCTCCTCGACGGCACCTTCCCCAAAGCGCTGGCGGAGTTCAAGAAGGACTTCGGCTGACCCGTCCGCCTACCAGTAGAGCAACGAGTCGATGTTGCCGTTGGACGGGACCGACGCATCTCCGAGGTAGGGCACTTGGTAGAGGTGCTCGATGGAGTGCAGGATTCCGGCCGTGGCCACGGGGGTCGAGGACTGTTGGGGATGGGCCTGGAGGTACTTCGAGACCACGATCGTCGGGATGTGCCCGCCGCCGTTCTGGCCCCCGGTGACGTCGCTCGTGTCGTTGCGGGACTCGTCCCATTCGATGATGATCTGCCCCCCCGACTTGTACCAGGCGGTCGCCTGGACCGAGGGGATGAAGCTGGAAAAGAACGCCTCGGTGTCGGCCAGCTCGGTGATCTCGGTGTCGACCGGCACGCCGGTGTGGCCGTCATCGGTGAGGTTGGGCGTGTACCACACGAAGTCGGGAGGCGAGGCGCTGTTCAGGTCGGGGATGAGCGCCGAGGCGTCTTTGACCGTGATCGGGGCACTCGGGAAGTACTCCCACGGATTGTGCTTCACGTCATAAAGGCCGGAGGCCGAGTCATTGGTGGGATCGGCGGGAAGGCTCTCGGCGTAGGCGGCCACGGTGTCGCCCGCGGCCACCAGTTGGTCGGCCAGGGTCTGCACGCCCGGGAAGCTGTGTGCGGAAGGCGGGAGGTCGTCGTTGACACCCTGGTTCGAGCCCGAGACGATCTCGAGGTAGTTCGCCAGCGACCCGGGAACGTAGGCGTAGCTCTGGGTGGCCAGCCCGTACTGCGACGCCAGGCTGTTGGTGTAGGGCAGGGCGGGCGAGCCGATGATGTCGGAGAAGTTCTGGTTCTCCATCATCACGATCATGATCTTGGGCGGGTTGATCAGCTGACAGCTGCTCAACCCCAGGCACAGCATCAGGCTTACCGCGCCCAGCGAGCCCAAGGCCGCCCATGACCGCTTTGCCCCCACCTCAGCCCCCCGTCGGATCACCGTGCGCCGATGCGACCTTTCGCTGCCGCGCTGGCGCAATGCCTTGGACCCGAGCTGCACGAAAAATGCCCTGATCAGCACCTCCGAGGGTAGTCGTCTCCCCCCAAATGACGGTCAATGCCCCATCAACGCACGGCCAAGGATCCCGGCGTCCGGATCGGCCTGGGGTCAACGGGCCCGGGACCCGACGGCTACTCCACGCCCAGACTGCTCTTGGCGGCAGCTTCGAAGACGCGGTGGGGAAGCAACCGCTTGGCGAGGATGCCGATTCGCTCCCCGGCCTTGCCCACCGAGACCCGCCGGGGCGGACGCCTGGTCTCGAGCACCTTGTGCACCACGGCGGCGACGTCGGCCGGAGGCACCCCGTTCATCTCGTCACGTTCCATCACGCCCAGGGCCCTGTCCAGGGCGCGCCGGTACACCTCGTCACCGGTCGACGCCGTCGCCATCTTCCGGTTGGCGGTGAAGTCGGTGCGCACGTTGCCCGGCTCGACCAAGGTCACCGTGATCCCGAACGGAGCGACCTCGTAGGCCAGGGCCTCTCCCAACCCCTCGAGGGCGAACTTGCTGGCGCTGTAGAACGCCTGGAAGGGGATGGACACCACGCCCCCGATCGAGCTGATGAGCACGATGCGACCACCACCCTGGGCCCGCATGGCCGGAAGCACGCGTTGGACGACCCGTACCGCTCCCCAGAAGTTCGTCTCGACCTGAGCCCTTGCTTCGTCGAGCGCGGTGTGCTCGACAGCTCCGGCCACGCCCCATCCGGCCGACGCCACGACGGCGTCGAGGCGCCCGTGCCGGGAAAGCACGTCGGCAACCCCGGCGGCGACCGATTCGTCGCTGTCGACGTCCATGACGATCCCCTGCCAGGAACCCGAGGACGTCCCCCGCCGGCTCGCGCCGACGACGGTCCACCCCGACTCGTGCAGCGTGTCGGCGCAGGCGAGGCCGATGCCCGCCGACGCTCCCGTGATCAACACGACTTTGGACATGTCCCCGTCCGGCCGGTCCCGGTCGCCGCCGTCACCGCGAGCGGGCGTCACCACGCGGCGACCGGCCGAACTGCCACCGGGCGCCGGCGCGTGGGGCTGGCCAGAGCCATGTCCCTGAACGCCTTCAACTCCGTCAACCGGGCACGGGCGGCTTCGGCCAGCTCTTGCTCGCCGCCCTCCGAAGCGATGTTGAACGCATCCACGCACCGGCTGATGGCCACGTCGATGGCGGCGATCAGGCTCCGATGCGCGGATTCATCGAGCACGCAAGCTCCCCGGTCGGGTCGTGGGTCAAGTCTCAACCCTCTGCGTACATTCTGCCTTCTCTACGTCGCCAGCCCTCGGGCAGTTTCCCGTCTCCCCGACCGGGGAAGCGACGCGTGGAAGGTAGAACAGTGGCTTCGTCGCCGATTGGAGCTCCGATGCCAGAACCCGATTCGTCGGTCAGGGTCGTCGACAACCCCGACCGAAGCAGATACGAGGCGTACGTCGGAGACGAGTTGGCGGGCTTCGTCATCTACCGAAAGCGACCGGGAGTGGTCGTGACCGTCCACACCGAGGTCAACGCCGGCTTCGAAGGACACGGAGTGGGCAGCCGGCTGGCGGCTGTGGCGCTGGCGGAGGCTCGGTCCAAAGGCCTTCGGATCGAGCCCGTGTGTCCGTTCATCCGCCAGTACATCGAGCGCCATCCCGAGTTCGCCGACCTGGTGGCAGGCCACAAGCCCCCACCAGGCACCTGATACCTGGTGGCACCAGGGAACCCCGAGAACGGGCGTCCGCCACGAAGGGGCCTCCTGAGCTGGGAAAAGACATGGCACCGGGGGACCGAGGCGCCGAATCGGAGACTCAGGAGGGGTCAGTGAGCTGCCGATACCCCCGGGATGGAGGGGCGAGAGGCAACCGGGCCGAGCTGGCTGCGCTTCGGCTGCCTGCTCGCCATCGGCGAGGTCCTCATGCTGGTCCTGGTCTTCGTCCATCCCGGAGACGCCCTCGGCGCCGGACGAGGTGTCGGTCACCTGGCTGCGTCCGTGAACTCGGCCCAGCACACGCACGCGCAGAGCCTCCGGAGCCCGACCCCGACGACGTCGGTGCCTCCCAGCCCACCCACCACCGTGCCCGCGGCCCCGGCGGCACCGCCCACCGTGCCCCCGTCCACGGTGCCCAAACCCACCTCCCCGCCCCCGGCGCCCACCCCGGCTCGAGTCGCCACCGCGCCGGGAAGCCTGCCCGCCAATATCGCCCCCCAACCCAACTTCCTGCAGAGCTGCTCGGGTGCACAGTTCGACGACTCATCGGCATGCACCACGGCCACCGTGCAGGCCATCGACAACGGTCGCAGTCACGAGGGCCTCGCCCCCCTGGTGCTCCCGTCCAACTGGGCCCAGCTCTCGCCGGCACAGCAGATCTTCGTGGCCACGAATCTGGAGCGCACCGCCCGGGGATTGGCGCCCATGGCGGCCATGGCCACCAGCCTCGACCAGGCGGCCCAGCAGGGCGCCGCCCAGAACACCGACCCCTCCCCTCCCGCAGGCTTCCCGTTCTCGCAATGGGGTTCGAACTGGGCCGGCGCCGTGGGAAGCCCTCTCGAGGCC
Source organism: uncultured Acidimicrobiales bacterium (assembly GCA_963731665.1). Classification (GTDB taxonomy): domain Bacteria; phylum Actinomycetota; class Acidimicrobiia; order Acidimicrobiales; family UBA8190; genus Chersky-840. The sequence continues at coordinate 54,249 of CAVSWP010000001.1, forward strand.
TTGTACTTCTGGATGTACGACGACGGGATGGGCTCGTCCAACGTCGACTGCACGGCGTCGAACCCGTCGGGGTGCTGGGGCCATCGCCAGAACATCCTGATGAATCTGCCGTGCACCCTGTGTGTCATGGGAACAGGTTGGGATGCCTCCGGCTACGGCGGTGACCCGAGCATGACCGAGCTGCTTGTCGAGACCTCAGGCAGCCCCGCCATCGATTTCACCTGGACCCAGGAGCTGGCCTACCTGTCGTGATCGGGCCGGGACACAGCCAGTTTGCGGGGCGCCAGCCCGTCCGTCGGACATTGCGCCGACGAGGTCGCCTGAAGTTGGCCAAAAGTTGACCGTCCATAGAGAGTCGGGTGTGACGGGGGCATCAAGATCGGTGGCGTGACCTTCCCCGGGCTCTGGCGCGGAGCTCGTCGGGCGCCGCGCCGCGCGACTACATTTTCGTCAGACTCCCTGGTCAGAGGCGCTTCTCGCCTCGGGTACTGTGACGCTGGGGTGTCGGGCTGGCCGCGTTCCCGGCGGCTGTGGATGGGACCTTCGGCTCCCCACTGAGGACCGGGGAACACCCTGATGGGAGTGGGCATGAAGCTGCGCAAGGAGCCCAACGGCGCCGACAGTGGGCTCGGGAACGGCGACGCCGTCAGCGGCCAGGCTCCGGCACGACCGGTTGTCGCCGGGGTCTCGCGAAGCCAGCTGGGAGAGCTCCTGGTCTCGGCTCAACTCATCAGCCACGACCAGTTGGCGGAGGCGCTGATCCAGCAATCTTCCTCCGGCAAGCGGATTGGGACCACCCTGGTGGAGTTGGGAGCCATCAGCGAGCGGGACCTCGCGAAGGCCCTGTCCACCCAGTTGCTCGTTCCCATGGTCGACCTATCACAACAGGCGCCCTCGCCGGATGCCATCGAGGTGCTGCCCGAGAGCGTGGCCCGGGCGCACCTGGCGATCCCGATCGTGGTCGACGACAACGGGATCACCATCGCCGTTTCGGACCCGACCCCCGAGCTGGCCAAGATCCTCGCCAACGCCTGTGGCCGGATCGTCAGATTGGTCATCGCCCCGACGTCCGACGTCCAGAGGGCGATCGACACGGCGTACCGGGCCCTGGGCAATATCCGCGAACACGTACGCGCGTTTGAAGAGACGTCAGAGGCCCCGCGCCGACTGATGGACGCTGGCATTCAGACGGTTCACGCGGGCGACGCCCCAGTTGTCCAGGTGGTCAACCTCCTAATCACCCAGGCGATGCGTGATCGGGCGTCCGACATTCACATCGAGCCCCAGGACAACCAACTGCGGGTGAGATTCCGCATCGATGGGGCACTGCACGATGCCGTCGAACTCCCGACGAGCATGGCCGCGGCTCTCGTGAGCCGCTTGAAGATCATGGCCGATATGAACATCGTCGAGCGGCGGCGACCTCAGGACGGCCAAATCACAATGTCAGTTGATGGCCGCGAGATCGACATCCGGGTATCGACAGTGGCGACCATCTGGGGTGAGAGCTGCGTATTGCGAATACTCGACAAGAGCAAGTCAGTGTTCCGCATGGCGGACCTCGGGATGCCCACCGACACCCATGAGGTATTCACCCGCCTAGTCCGTGCGCCGTTCGGCATGGTGCTTTGCGCCGGTCCGACTGGAAGCGGCAAGACGACCACTTTGTATGCCGCCATGACCGAGATCGATGATCCCAGTCGCAACATCATGACCATCGAGGATCCCGTCGAATACGTATTCCCCTCGATCAATCAGATCCAGACAAACGAGCAGGCGGGCATCACTTTCGCCAACGGACTGCGTTCGATCCTGCGTCAGGACCCAGACGTCATCCTGGTGGGAGAGATCCGCGATGTGGAGACCGCCCGAATCGCCGTGCAATCGGCACTGACAGGGCACCTCGTTCTGTCGTCACTACACGCCACAGACTCCGCCGCAGCGCTGCATCGATTTCTCGACATGGGAATTGAGTCGTTTCTTGTGGCTTCATCGGTGCTGGCAGTGGTGAGTCAGCGCTTGGTACGGCGGATCTGCCAGACCTGCAAAGGGCCTTACGAACCAAAAGATGAAGAGCTCGCCTTTTACGAGGAGGGTGGGGGGCTCCCGAAGGCACAGTTCTTCCACGGAGAGGGCTGCAACTTCTGTGCCGGCACCGGATACCGGGACCGCATTGGCGTGTTCGAGCTGATGCGCATCACCCCCGAGATCAAGCGACTCATCGTGGGGTGGGCAACGCAGGAAGAGTTGCAACGGATGGCAGTGTCTCAGGGAATGCGGACTCTGAGGGTCGAAGCCATCCGCCTTATCTCCGATGACGTAACGACCATTTCTGAGGTCGTGCGCTCCATCTATACGGCCTGAGGCAGAACCGTGGCCAAGTTCAGATTCCGTGCAATCACCCCCGACGGCTCCACCGTCGCGGGAATAGAGAACGCAGTCACAGCGAGCATGGCTCGACGTGCTCTCATCCAGCGTGACTTAGCGCCGATAGAGGTAGTCGAGAAGAGGAGCATCCTCCAGTTCGAAATCACCCGCGAAAAGGTCCCGCGCCGGGAACTTATGCACTTCTCCCGACAGCTCGCAGTCTTCATGACCTCCGGAATCCCGGTGCTCGAGGCGCTGGAAGTACTTTCCGAGGAGGTAGGAAGCAGATCCTTCCGAAGGGTCTTGGCGGAAATGACCGAAGCGCTGCGGTCGGGAGAGACGTTCGCGAGTGCCACGGAGGCGCACCCCGAGGCGTTCCCGCCATACTACTTAGGCATCCTGCGTTCGGCCGAGCTAACTGGCAACCTCGACATTGTGCTCGACCAGTTGGCTGAGTACATCGACCGGGATACCGAGGCTCGCCGCAAGATCACCTCGGCGCTCATTTACCCGGGAATCGTGCTCACGCTTTCGATCGCAGCCGTCATCGTGATCACCGCTTTCGTTCTCCCCCGGTTCAAGACGTTCTTCACCTCGCTCCACGCCAAGCTCCCTCTTCCCACTCGTGCTTTGATCGCCATGGCGAATTTCTTCGTCAGGGACTGGTACGTCTTCGCTGGCTTCGTTTCTCTTCTAGTGCTCGCTGCGATCCTTGGGACCTCAACTCATCGGGGCCGCGAGATCAGAGACGTAATCGTGTTGCGGGTACCCGTACTCGGCGACCTCATCCGTACGGCAATCCTTGAGCGCTTCTGCCGGATCCTTTGCTCGATGGTTGGTGCTGGTGTCCCACTCCCGGAAGCGCTCCAGGTGACCGGGAACGCAACGACCAATGTGGTATTCCGTCGAGGCCTCAGCACCGCTCGTGAAGGCATGATGCGAGGCGAGGGTCTCGCCAATCCGCTCGCGCAAACCGATCTCTTCCCCATCGCGGCAAGACGAATGTTCCTCGTGGGCGAGAGCACTGGAACCCTCGACCATCAGCTCGATACAGCGGCCCACTACTTCGACCGTGAGCTGGACTACAAGCTGAAGCACTTCACTAGCTTGTTCGAGCCGGCGGTGATCCTTTTCGTCGGAATTATCGTCGGTTTCGTCGCCATCGCTCTCGTATCGGCGATGTACGGCATCTATCGACAGGTACACGTGACGTGAGACCTAATGGCAAAGCATTGAGTCATAGCAGTTCGACTCAAACTCAAGGAGAAATCGAATCAGTGAAGAACGAAGCGCAAGAACGTGGACGTCATCGAAGCGGAAGATCCAAGACCAAGGAAGGTATAGGGGGAAAACCCGACATGACAAGGCAGCTAATACGAAAGCGGAGAGACGAGGGCTTTACCCTCATTGAACTCTTGATCGTGATCATCATCCTGGCGATCCTGGCCGCCATCGTGGTGTTCGCGGTGGGAAGCACAACCCAGAACGCCACTGATGCGGCGTGCAATTCCGACGCCCACAGTGTCGAGACGGCCGTCGAGGCTTACCATGCGCAACAAGGCGGAACCACGTGGCCGACGATAGCCGATCTGACAGGGACGGCAAAGGATCCGAACTACCCGACCGTCACCGACGGCCCTTGGTTGAAGCAGGCACCAAGCTCGACGTCCTATTCAATCAGTGTCGACACCACCACCGGCGATGTAATGGTTGCATCAACAACCGGTCATGGCGGTGGGGACTTCGACACGACTGGTGACGCGGCGTGTGCCGTGTAGCAGCAGGACCTTGTGACCTAGCGCGGTGAAACCCAATCAAGGTTGCCGGCGCGTTAGCGAACAATCTCCATCCGGAGCCCCTCGCTGTCCCATTCGGGATCTTCCGGCAACCGATTGACAGCTCGCGAGACAACGCGTCTGGCGGTCCACAAACAAGCCGCAGCATCAAGGACATGTGCCCTGGCTACACGAGGAAACTGGGCATCGATTATTCGTTCGATTTGGGGGATACGCTCCTTGAGCAAGTTCCGGCGCTCCTCGATCCCAGCCCGCCTGTGCTTTGAGAACCGCACCGCCCGATCGTCATTCAATTGATAAAAGCTGAGCTCGGGATTGACCTCGACTACAGTACGCTGCCAATACGGAGCCATTAGCTCATCGACCTCGGCGACGCGTCCAATGCGCCGCCAACTCACGACACTAAGGCGCCCGCCATTCGCGGATCGAGCGTCTTCGTAGGTGGAACAAGAAAGAGCCTGGCGGGAGGGGGCTGAGGTGATGGCGGCAGATCTGGGACGCCCCAGGAGTCGACGTGCGTCCTTTTCGCAGCGCCTCCCCCCCCGACTGGGTTGGTCGTGCAACCCGACAGGTATGGACACGGCGATCACCTGATAGGCGGGTTTGTAATCGAGCACCTCCAAGAATGACGAAAAGAGCTGCGGCTCCTCGGGTGACATCGTGATGCCCTGAAGCTTCGCGGTGGCAGCCAGCCACCCGTCGGCGTAAGGAACGACTCCTGCCAACACTCGATATGGCAGTGGGGCACCGCGGTGCGGATGCGGCCTAGACATGCCTGATAACCATACTGATCACAAGCCGGCTTGCGTGGCCGCAAAACTTGGATCCGGACACAAAGCTATGCACCTGCGCTCGTTACAACCCAATGATCAATGCTGGAAGAATAGCCCAACTCGTAATTGTTGTTGGGATTGAAGTCGTCATAGGTAACAACGGCCTGAAGAAGACCAGTACCACTAGTACACGAGGCGCTTGTTGGGCAAGCGGTGAACTGGACCAGCCGAGTGCCGGGTTGTGTCGGCTGAAGTGGCGCACAGTACACCCAGATTGCGATTCCGTTGAGGCTATTCGGACCCGTGAACGATGTCACGGGACACGACTGATGCAGACCACCCTCGGCCGGCTGGAACCGGACCATCTCGATAGCCGCGTCGACCGATCCGTCTGCGGCGTACTCAACTGAGCGCTGATTGCGGAGGTTGAGCGTGTTCAGCAGATCATTTCCCGTCAGGTCCACCAGGGCAACAAGCATGAACGCGATGATCACAACGAAAACGAGCGCCAGGATGAGAACGGCGCCGGCTTCATCACGTGAAGCCTTACGAACCACCATTGCTCGCCTTCCTGACAATTATCTGAAGGCGGTCCTCGATCCCGTTTGGAGCCGTTGACGTAATCGTCAGTTCTTCTACTCCGGTAGGCCCGGTACAGAGCTGACCTAGATTCGCAGGATCGATGCATTGCACGGCAGATATGCCCACGCTGTAACTCGCGTATTGCGAATACCCCGAAGGGAACGTCTGGGCGCTGTCCCAAGTCGGCACTGCCGTCTGATAGATCGCGTTACAATTGCTTAAGCAATCTTGAAACGCACCCCCTTGCTCGATCTGGTCTATGGCGGTCTCAGCAAAGCTTCTGGCCAGGGTGTCATCGGCCGCCAAGCTGCGATGCTCCGCTGCACTCGTGATCGATGTAATAAGGGCAGAAAGTACGGCAGTTACCGCGATGGCGATGATGACGATTGCCAGAATGACTTCAATAAGTGTGTCGCCGTTCTCTCTGAAGTCCCTGGTGCTCGCGGGACCAGCAAGACCCATGGTTTCCAAACGAAGCCTCTGAGTCATCCGATCGTTACACTTCCACTCTGGGCAAAGTGTGCGCTTTGGGCTATAACCCTTGTCACCGCGAGTGGCCCCGAATCGCTGAACATGACTTGTTCGTTAGGCGCGTACACGGCACCCGCGTAAGAAGAGCCAGCTCCTGCGCTGGTTAGGGTAACGGAGTCACCGGGCGCGCTGCTTGCTTGCCAGACGATCAAGTTCTGCGGGTTCGGAAACTGCGAAGAGCTGGCAAGCGAAGTCAGGCTGACCGTATTCGCGCTCGGAAAGCTGACGCCCCCGGCAGTGACGTAGAAAAGCACACCCGATGAAGACGGGTCGGATGGGTTCGATGTGTCAGTCACGCTCCCAGCGTTAGAGAGATCCATCCCACTGGTGAGATAGTAGACACCACTCTCGAACGAGACCGCGTGACCTGCTGCCGGAGCGGGCAGCGCCGAGGTGTACAGACCGGGCGAGCATGTCTCGATGTCAGTCATGGAGTCATCCACGCAGAGCGGCTGAGTGGGTGGTGCTGGTTTACTCGGACTATTGACACCGCCGAAGGGATCCGGGGTCGAAGGACTGTACGACGGTTGGGGGTTCACAATGCCAGACCCCCTATTACGCACCGCCTTTGACGGGTTGAGATTCGCCACGTAGATCGGGTTGCCGTTCGAAGTGGAGAGATTTCCGGTCTCGCTCGGGGTCATAGTGATCGACCCGTTCACGGAAGAGTCCATTGTCAGGGGGCCGTTGACGAGAACGTTGCCCGTCGCCGAATCGCTCAGCGCGGCTCGACCAGCTCCGAGCACCAAGAGCGGAGAAACGGGGCTCCCGCCTGGAGGAGGGCTCCACTGCCGGGGAGTCGCCGTTACGCTGAAAACTGAGCCGCTTCCTGCATATGTTGCGGTGAGCTCAACGGTGTCGATCGGACTAGTGGCGCTACCTGCTGTCCAGGTACCACTTGTCTCTTGTTGGCAGGGCCCGCCATTGGGGCAGACGGAGACTGTAACTGTCGGTGGATGAGCCGGATCGAGGTCAAGCGAGAGATAGGTGTCGCTCTCCGAACCAGCGGCGCAAAAACTGCGAACCAAGGCGGGTTTCGTTCCGGACGTGTTGTACTCATAAGAAACGGTGACTGCGGAGTTGTTCCACTGGAGCACCAGCAACTGAGTGCCGCGGCTTATTCCACAGGAGGTGGACGAGGGCACCGTGATCGTGGTCGCACTCTGCACATCACGAACAAAGAACGCCGAAGCTCCCTGAGCACCACTGGAGTTCTCCAACTGACCGGCGAGGTTCTGCTGATCTTGAAGGCTGGTGATAATGGCGACAGTGACGCCTCCAATGACAATCGGGAGGATTAGCAAGACGATCAGGAGCTCGATGAGCGTGAACCCATCCTCGGCCTTCTGACGCCGCCCGTCCGGTGGGCGCCACCGGCGGCACCAGCCCCCCCGCTTTGATCTTGGTGTGGGAACCATCCGTCTCCCAGTCGGCCCATTGCCATCCTCCGTGGTGGCAGCGCCACGGATAAAGACGACCCAAACCTTACCTGTAGTGGACCCCTTGATGAACCTCGCGACTCAAATGGAGGTGATCCGAGGTAGAGCGGACTCGCTGCGCCCATCTTGTGCAGAACCCTCGTCCAGGTACTGCCGCACACCGGCATACTGGATCGGCTGCTCTAATTCCTTCGGGTAGAGGCTCACCCTGAGAGCGGTTTCGTAATCGATGAGATCCTCGGCCATGAGAGAGTTCAAGCCCATCTCCAGGGTCTGCATGCCTTCTGACTGGTGAGTGGACACCACGTTGCGCAGTTGGCGGGTCTTTCCTTCACGCACGAGATTGCGCACGGCGTGATTGGCCATGAGCACCTCGTAGGCAGCCACCAAACCGCCGCCGACACGCGGGACGAGTCGCTGGTAGACGACGCCCTCGAGCGTCGAGGCCAGCTGCACCTGGATCTGCTCTCGCCGGTCGGAGGGGAAGATGTCCACGATGCGGTCGAGCGCCTGGGCGCTGTCGTTAGTGTGCAACGTCGCGAACACCAGATGTCCGGTCTCGGCGATGGTCAGAGTGGTGGCGATGCTCTCCTGGTCGCGCATCTCGCCCACGAGCAGGACATCGGGGTCCTCGCGCAGCACCGAGCGCAGGGCACGCGAGAATGACTCGGTGTCGGTGCCTACCTCGCGCTGGCTCACGGCCGAGCGGTGGTTGGCGTGCACGTACTCGATGGGGTCCTCGATGGTGACGATGTGGCACCGCCGGTAGCGGTTGATGTAGTCGATCATGGCCGCCAGGGTGGTCGACTTCCCCGAGCCGGTCGGGCCGGTCACGATGACGAGCCCCATGGGCAGCTCGACGAGGGTCTCGATGGCCGGAGGGAGCCCGAGCTGTGCGAACCCGGGGATCTCGAACGGGATGATCCGCAGGGCCAGGGAGCACGAATCACGCTGGTGGAAGGCGTTGCAGCGGAGGCGGGCCCGCTGCCTCCAGCTGAAGGCGAAGTCGATCTCGCGCTCAGACTCGTAGAGCGCAACGAGGTCGGGGCCGACGACCTCCTTGACCACTCGTTCGACCGAGATGGGACTGAACATCTCGCCCCCGGTGACGGGGCGCATCTCGCCGTCGACGCGGATCAGCGGGGGCGCACCCGAGGTGAGCAGAAGGTCGGTGCCGCGCAGGTCCCACAGCTCTTCGAGCCAGATGTCGATGTCCGCGGTACTGCGGCTGACGGGCATGGGCGGAGTGTGTGGTTACGCGAGGGTGTTACTGGGCATGGCAGACGTCCTCCTCAGGACGAAGCGCTCGAGCGCCCGGGGCGATTGCGACCGGTGTCGCGCCCACCACCTTCTCACACGCCGTAACCACGTCTCCACCCTGCTCGACAGCGAGCGACGTCCACGGCCCGAAGGGTCGCTCGGAGGCGACTCCGGCCACCACCAACGGAATCCCCAGGTGCAACGCACAGATCACACCGAGCTCGGCCTGGCAGGGCTCGCCCAGAGGCCGGGCCCGCACCGTGACCACCACGTCGAACCCGACGTCGAGCGGGCAGACCCGTCCCTGGATCAGCGCGTTGCAGGGGAAGGCCGGCTCTCCCGGCTCGTGGCAGCGCAGGACGCGGCACCCGCCGGCTTCGAGCTCGGTCGCCGACTGCTCGATGGCCCAGTCGTCGGTCCCCACCACCAGAACACTGGGCGGCTCGGTTCGAGGCTCCTCCATGGAGGACCCCCCGGGCATCGGGGCCAGCCGGGCGCCCCCCTTCGACCTCAGAGCTGCAGCCACGCCTTTCAATCTGCACCAGGCAGACCACAACCCGACCTACAGCCGATCAACCTCCTCCCAACTCGGGACGCAGGGCCGAGCGGGCGGTCCGGGGATAGGGTTCGGAAAGCAGGCGCGGACCCTTCACTTTGAGGGCAACGTGCCACTACGCTTAGTGGTAAGGCCGGTGGTCGCAGTGGTGGGGGAAGAAGAGATGGTAGTGACGAAAGTGGGATCGGCGGATTCTGCCCGCACCGCAGCGGTGCCGAGCCGTTCGGTGGGCAAGCTCCTCGTGGTCGACGACGACCCCGAGGTCAGGGGCATGCTCTCGCGCCTGCTCGAGGTCGAGGGCTACAGGGTCACCGAGGCCATTACCGGGGCCGAGGCCATCGGCAGCCTGAGCAACGGCCAGCCCGACCTCGTGATCCTCGACGTGATGCTCACCACCGAGGACGGCTTCGACGTCCTGGCCGCCATCCGCCGCACCAGCGACGTGCCGGTGATCCTGGTCACCGCCAAGGGCCACGAGGCCGACCGGGTCCTGGGCCTCAAGCTCGGCGCCGATGACTACGTGGTGAAGCCCTTCTCCCCGGCAGAACTGGCCGCCCGGGTGGGCACCGTCCTGCGCCGCAGCGGAGCCAACCGCAGCTCGGCGTCTTCGACCGGGACGCTCGAATTCGGCGACCTCGTCATCGACACCCTGGCCCGCGAGATCAGGGTCTCGGACCGGCTGGTGGAGACCACCGCCAAGGAGTTCGCCCTCCTGGCCTTCCTGGCGGGGTCGCCTCGGCAGGTCTTCACCCGTGAGCAGCTCCTCGCCCAGGTATGGGACTCGTCCTCGGAATGGCAGGACGCCGGCACGGTGACCGAGCACATTCGCCGCATCCGTCGCAAGATCGAGGCCGACCCCGACAGCCCCCGGTGGGTGCGCACCGTGCGGGGCGTGGGATACCGCTTCGAGCCCTGATTCAGGCCCCGGTCGCCTCGGCCCGCAGGTGCTCGGCCGCCAGCCGGCTCTTGCGAGAAGCGGCACCCACGTCGAGGGCGTGGCGCGCCCGGCGCCCGAGCTGGTCCGGCGTGAACGGCTTGGGCAGGAGATCGGCATCGGGGTCGAGGGGATGGCGTTCCATGGCCCCGTCGTCGAGGTGGCCGGACATGAACAGCACCGACAGACCGGGCCACAGGTCGACGAGCGACTCGGCGAGCTCCACGCCGTTCATCTCGGGCATGACGACGTCGGTGACGAGCAGATCCACGGGACGCTCGAGTGAGCGGGCCACCGCCAGGGCTTCGACGCCGTTGGCCGCCGCCAGCACGAGGTAGCCGCGCTCCTCGAGCTCGCGCACGGCCAGGCGGCGCAGCTCGTCCTCGTCCTCGACCACCAGAACCAGCTCGTCTCCCATGCTCGAGTCCTGCTCGGGGGAGGTGTCTGCAACGGCACCCTCCTCGTCCTCGACGGCGGGGAACCACAGCGTGATGGTGGTGCCCCGACCCGGAGCGGTGTCCACGCTCACCTGGCCGCCCGCCTGGGTCACCATGGCGTGCACCGCCGCCAACCCGAGCCCCGTGCCCTTGGCGAGACCCTTGGTGGTGTAGAAGGGCTCGAAGCAGTGCTCGGCGGTCTCCTCGTCCATCCCTGTCCCCGTGTCGGAGACGGCGAGGGCCACGATGCGTTGCGGCACCGGGAGATCTGCTCCCACCACCCGGGTCCGGATCACCAGGCGACCACCCTTGGGCATGGCGTCGCGGGCGTTGATGGCCAGGTTCAACACGGCGCGTTCGATCTCGGCCGGATCGACGAGGATGCGCCCGCCCGGGTCGGGGGGCACCAACTCCAGCTGCACGTCCTCGCCCATCACCCTGACGAGCATGGGCTCCATGGACCGCACGATGCTGTCGGGATCGACGACCCCGGGTTGGCCCACCTGGCGATGCCCGATGGCGAGGAGCTGGCTCGTGAGGGCGGCGGCGCGGTGCCCGGCGCGCTGGATCGCCTCAACCTCGGTCACGAGAGGGTCCGCCGGGTCGATCGAGCGCAGCAGGATCTCGCTGCACCCGAGGATGACGGTCAGCAGGTTGTTGAAGTCGTGCGCCACCCCGCCGGCGAGGCGGGCCATGGCCCCGAGGCGCTCGGCCTGCTGGAACTGCTCGAGCATGCGCTGGCGCTCGGTGACGTCCTCGGCCACCGCCAGGATGCCCGTCACCGCGCCTTCGTGGTCGAGAAGTGGCGCCGTCGACACCGACAGCTGGAGCACCTCGTCCTGGCGAAGAGCCGCCAGCTGCACGCCCACGGTCGCCTCCCCGTGTCGGGTGCGGTCCCATAAGCGCGCCAGCGCCGAGGCGGCGACTTCGTCGGCGGCGGGGATGCGCAGAGCGCCCTCGGAGACATCGGCCCAACCCAGGAGGGAGCCCGCCGCGCCGTTCCACCACCGCGCCGCGCCGGAGAGGTCGAGCTCGGCGATGGCCAGCGGCGAGGACTCCACCACGGCCTGGAGCCGCTGCTCGTTTCCTTGCACGGCCTGGTAGAGCCGGGCGTTGTCGAGGGCCACCGTCGCCATCTGGGCCAGGAGGACGAGAACCGATTCGTCCTCGGCATTGAAGGCGCGGTCCCGGCCGAGCACGACGATGGCCCGATGGCGCGTCCCCGTCGAGTCGACGAGGGGGACCGCCAGCCAGGGGACCGCCGACGCCCCCGACGATGCCAGCTCGGCGTCGAGGACGGGGTCGGCGACCTCGTCCAGAGCGCCGGCATTACGCAACGGCCGGTTCGCTTCGGCCACGAGCCGGCATGCGGCGTGGGCCACCGGCGAGAGGCCACCGGGCAGGGCCGGGGGGGCGCTCACCTCGACCTCCGCTGATGGAGCGCCGTTCGAGGAGGACGGTGTGGTGGACGCGGCGCCAGAGGGGAGCGCCATGACGACGGCCTGCTCGGCGTCGAGGACGCGCCGCCCGTGCTCGGACAACACCCGCAGGACCTGCGGCTCCGCCAGGGGGGCGTTGACGGCGAGGGCGGCTTCCATGAGCCGGCGCAACTGGGCGGCGTGACGAGTGGCCGCCTGCTCGGCCTGGCGGCTCTCGCCCCACAGCAGGACGCGCTCGACGGCGATGGCAACCCGCTCGGCGAGCCCACCGGCGGTCTCGAGGTCCGAGCGGCGGTAGCCGCGTCGGCCCACCCCGGTGACGAAGCTCAGCGCACCGAAGGAAAGGCCGCGCAAGTGCACCGGCACCACCAACATGGACTCGATGCCAGCGTCGGCCTCCATCTCGCGGTACGAGCCGGGAAGCGCCGGCTCGCCACCGTGCGGAGGCCCGTCGCGCCGGGTGCGGATGACGACCTCGGGCCGGCCATTGGCGAGCACGCGCCGGACCAGCGCCTCCCCGTCGGGGTGGGGATGGCGCCGCTCCACGGTGTTCCACGGCCCCTGGGCCCCGTCGGCGACCCGGCGCAGCGTGCCCTGCTCGTCGACGACGTCGACGGCGAACCAGTCTGAGAACGACGGGACCACCACGTCGACGAGCCGCACCATGGCCTCGTCGTAGGACTCCAGGGCGGTGGCGAGCACGTCACCGGCGCGCGCCAGGATGGCCACGTGCTGGCGGGCGTGCTCGGCACCCAGGCGGCTGCGGCGCTCGGCCTCGTCCAGTCGGGCCCGTTCGATGGAGGCCGCCGTGCGATCGGCCACCAGCTGCAGCAGCTGCAGATCTCGATGCTCAAAACGGTGATGAGCGCGCGTCCCCACCTGGACGACTCCGATGACCTCGCCGCCCACGAGCAACGGCGCGGCCACCAGGGACGCTACCTGCTCCCGCAACAGCGGCGACGTGGGGGCCCCCCCGGCGACGTGGTTGACGATGACCGCCTGGGCGCGCGCCGCCACCTCTCCCACCACGCCCTCTCCCACGCGGACCTGGAGGCCGTCCGTGAAGCGCGCATCGAGCCCGTACGAGGCGCGCACCGTGAGGCTCGAGCCGTCGGCGGTGACGAGGAAGATCGTGGCCACGTCCCCGCCCACCACTTTCCCGGTCCGGGCCAGCAGCTCGTCGAGCAGGGCGTCGAGGGGGAGGAAGGAGAGGCCCGGGTCGGTCACTGACTGGATGGACCGTAGGGCCACCCCGGCGTCGTGGAGCCCCTGGCGAATGCGGCGCTCGGCCACGCGGCGAAACAGCAGGATCACCAGGACCATGACGGCGCTGGCTCCGACGAAGAGCCAGGCCAGGGTATTGCTGGCCGTGGTGCGGTGTTCGGCGGTGAGGAAGTGGAAGACGACGTAGGAGAACAGCGCCCACGCCACCACCAGGGCGGCCTCGCCCAGGAAGGTGTGGCGGCCGAGCGCCTGGTGCAGGAGGCGGTCCGCCTCGGGCCCGTGGTCCTCGGGGACGATGGCGGTGGGGTCGGGCGGGGTCAGGTCCCAACTCGGTCCGCCACCGCCCTCCTGTCCACGTCGACCGCGCCAGCTGGCCAGGCGCCCCACGCTCCGTGACTTCGGGCGGCTCACTGGGGAAAGAGCCTACCCCCGGGGTCCGGCGTGGGCCGGGCCGTCACCGGCGATGGTGCCGGTTTCCCGACTGGGCCGGTCGGGTCGTGGTGGTGGCGGCGGGGCTGGTGGTCGGCGACACCGTGACCGTCACCTTGGTGCTCCCCTGGCTCACGCCGGCGGAGTTGTAGGCCGCCACGTAGTAGGTGTGGGAACCGGCGCCCACGTTGGTGTCCTGGTACGACGTCACCACCGCGCTGGGCCATCCCGGCCAGGCGATCTCCTGGCCGTCGCGGAACACGTCGTCGCCGAGGGTGTTCGACCCGTTGGTCCACGACACGGTCACGGTCGTGCCCTTCACCGAGGCCCGGACGTGCGTCGGCGCGCTGGGGGCAGCCGAGCTCGTGGTGGTGTTCACCTTCACCGTCGTCGTGGTGGTGGGCGCCACCGTGGTCGTCACCGCTGCCCGTGTCGTCGTGGTGGTGGGCGCCACCGTGGTCGTGACCGCTGCCCGTGTCGTCGTGGTGGTCACGCTTCGCCGTCGTCGTGGTGGTCGTCCGGGCGCCACCGTGGTGGGGGCGACGACAGCGTCGCGCCGCTGCCGCCGAAGTCCGTCTTGAACGCCGCTAGGGCGTTGGGGAAGTTGCCGTCGGTGATGTCGTTGTCCTGGCCACCCGCGGTGTCGTTGAACGAGAAGATGTCGGTGAAGGCCACGTTGTTGGTGGCGATCCAGTTGGCGAACTGGTTGATGAAGTAGGGGTCGTCCCCGAGACCGTGCCCGTCAGAGCGGTAGCAGTCCGACCATTCCGGGATGGCGATGGGCTTGCCCTCGGAGGCGGCGAAGCTCGCCACCCAGTTGAGGCCCCAGCTCTGGTCCAAGGCGTTGGTCCAGGAGTTCTGCGGGGTCTGGGGTGTGCCCCAGTACTCGTCGTAGACGTCGCTGCCGATGTAGTCCACGTAGGCACTGCCGGGATAGGCCTGGGTCAGGTCCCAGCTCGTCGATCCTCCCCCGTTGGGGTTCCACAGGAACTGGAAGTGCTGGCCGGGGACGGCTCGCATGGTGTCGACGATCTGGCGCCAGTAGGCGGCGAAGTTCTGGGCGTCGGTGTTGTTGGCGACGCTCCATGGGTACCAGGTCCCGTTGAACTCCCAACCCAGCCGGAGAATGGCGTTGCTCTCTCCCTCGGACACCAGGTTCTGGGCCAGCGTGGCGAAGTACTGGTTGTAGGACCCGGTGGCTCCCTGCGCCAGTGTCCCCACCCCGGGCAGGATGGGGACGCCGAGCACGAGCCGGTAGCCGGTACCGGCCCACCCGCCCTCCCCTCCGCCGTTGTCCATGGCGGCCCAACCGCCAGTGTTATCGAGGTAGTCGGTGGCCAAGGTGGGATGCGTGCCGGTGGCCGCCCCGAAGGCGGCGATACCCCCCGGGTTCACCCATCCGGCGTAGTCGCCCAAGGGGATCGACGACGCCCCCGAGCTGGCCAGCGCGCTCTTGGCCCAGAAGAGGCCGCCCACCGAGGCCAGCAGCAACGTCAGGCACAGCAGCCCTCCGGCCACGGTGCGAGGCAGTCCGGCGATGTGCCCGGAGACGTCGCCGCCCCGGACAGCCTGACGAAACGATTGCGTAGTCTTTGTTGGGTCCACGATCTCTTCTCCCCCCGAGACCGGACTTTGCAAAATGGGCGCGTGGGGCTAAGGCCTGTTCGGTCTTGCTCCCCCCGCCGATTCGACAACCCGGCCGCTGTGCGTCCCCTCCATGCGGAGGGTTTGCAGTTTTTCCCTGGTTGTTTTCTCTTTCCCGCGCTCGTGTTTGGTGTTTCAGTCAGTCACACATTCACGTTGTGTAACTCTCATCATCACTATCGGCGCGCATGGCCCGGAACTTGGACAAGGACCACGCAACGATCCATGAGGTGGTCATCCGAACAGTGAGCGGAACGCCGCCAACGACGCGTTGAACTGCCCATCGAGCAGATCGTGCGAACCGTCGGGGGCGTCGTAGTTGAAATATGCGGTCCAGGCCACGTTGTGCTGGACGATCCAGGACGCGAACTGGTCCATGAAGTACGGATCGTCTCCCATGCCGTGGCCGTCACTGGTGATGTCCATGCCCCACTCGGGCAAGACGATGGGCCGGGACTCAGACGCCGCGAAGCTCGACAGCCAGTCGAGACCCCACGACTGTGACAGTTGATTCGCCCACGCGTTCTGCGGAGTCGGGGGCGTCGACCACCCTTCGTCGTACATGTCGAGGCCGATGTAGTCGACGTATGCGCTCCCGGGATACGTCTGGAGCGGTGTGTACGCGCTCCCGAACGACCCGCCGGCGTTGGGATTCCACACGAACTTGAACGATTGGCCCGGTACCGATCGCATCGAGGTCACGATGTTGCGGAAGTACGCCGCGAAGTTCGACGCGTCGGTGGCGTTTGTGACCGCCCACGGGTACCAACTGCCGTTGAACTCCCATCCCAGCCGGAGCACGGCGTTCGGTGCGCCGCCCGACACCAGAGAGTTCGCCAGCGTGACGAAGTACGAGTTGTACTGCCCGGCGGCTCCGGCCGCCAACGTCCCTTGGGCGTTGCCGTTGGCGTCGGTGGGGATGATGGGTACACCCAGTACGAGGGTGTAGCCGCTGCCCCGCCAGGAGCTCGTGATCCACGACACGGTGCTGTTGTCGGAGACTCCCCCCCATCCTTCGTCGCTCGGCAGATAGTCCGCCGCGTAGACGGGGTGTGTTCCCGTGGCGGCCGCGAAGCTCCGTACCCCCGACGGGTCCCCCGACCCCACGTACACCCCGAAGGGGATCGACTGCGAGGTGCGCGCCGGAGCCGCCGGCGAGGCCTTCACGGGGGGCGGGGCCGGTGCCGGCGTCACCTTGGACACCACCGTGCTCGACACCGTCCGGGCCGGCGCGCTGGTGGGGACCACGGGGGGCGCCGTGGTGGTCGTGGGGGAGGTAGCGGAGGTGGAGGTGGTGGTGGTACCCGCCGGGTCCCGCCCGGCCGCCCCGCTGCGCCCCAGCGTGCCGCCCGTGCCGGAGGTGGTGGCCGGGGTGGCCGACGCCGAGGGCCGCGACGAGCCGGTCAGGTCGACGGCGACGGTCAGGGTCAGCGCCAAGCCGAGCATGGCGACGACGAGCTCCTTGGGCAGCCAGATCAAGCGCCCCATTCCCGTGCTCCGCATGACTCCCAGTGGTGAAATAGAACGAGCCACGTCTCTCGTGGCTCATTGACCACTATCGGCGCTCGTTTTGACCACCTTGAGCACTCGGCTTGCCCAACGGGTGCCTACGGAACGTGGCTGCGGAGCTATCTCAGGGCCCTGGGGAGCCGCGGTGGCGGGTCGGGGACACCCCCCACGTAGGCACCAGGGTGCGAGGGGCCCGCCGGCGGCCACCAGCGCCGGGTTCACCCAAAAAACGACCAAAAGTATTTCTCTGAACTCTCTACGCGCGAAAAACCCCGTTGATACCCTGTTGAGATCACGGCGGAAGTTGCATCCGGTACGCATCCGGGGCTCGGAGCCCAGGCGAGCGGAGAACACGACGGGGGGGCGGACGTCCTCCGGTTGCCGTCCCTGCGCGCCGTCGCCCGCCATGCGCTTCCGGCCCTGCTCGAGAGCACGATCGTGCCCGGCGCGCTCTTCTACCTGGTCCTGCTGCTCGACGGCTTCCACGGCGCCCTGATCGCCGCCCTGGCCTGGTCGGTGCTGGCCCTGGGACGCCGGCTGGTGCAGGGGCGGAAGGTCCCCGCCGTCCTGGTGTTGAGCGTGTTCCTGGTGAGCGCCCGCACGGTGGTCGCCTACGTCACCGGCAGCGCCTTCTTGTACTTCGTGCAGCCCACGGCGAGCACCTTCCTCGTGGCCGTGCTGTTCCTCGTCACCGCCGCGGTCCGGCGTCCCATCATCGAGCGCCTGGCTCGTGACTTCTGCCCCCTGGACCCCGAGATGTTCTCCCGGCCCTTCGTGCGCCGCTTCTTCCTACGGTTGTCGCTGCTGTGGTTCGTGGTTCTCGCCACCCAGGCCGGTTTCGTCATGTGGCTGCTGCTCGAGTCGTCGGTGCGGACGTTCGTCGTCGAGCGCTCGCTCGTCTCGGGCGTCCTCACCGCGGGCGGCATCGTCCTCTCGACTCTGTGGTTCGTGCGCGTCATGCGCACCGCCGGGCTCACCGTGCGTTTCAGCGGCGCCCTCGAGCCCCCCAGCGCGACCGCCTGACCTGCACCGCGGCCCGCTGCCCGCGGGTACCGTGAGTCCTGGGTTCCCAGGCATCGGGTCCGGTACCCGTCCGGTGGCGCGAGAGGGGCGACATGGCAGGCGACGCGGGGCCCGTAGCCCTGGTGGGCAGCGGGGAGTTCCTGGCCGTGATGGAAGCGGTCGACGCCGGGCTGCTCGAGGGTCGTCCCCGACGCGCCGTCGTCCTGCCCACCGCGGCGGCGCGCGAAGGCGACGAGCGCGTGGCCTACTGGCTCGAGCTGGGCCGCACCCACTACGAGGCCATGGGGGTCGAGCCCGTGCTCCTCGACGTGCGCACGCGAAAAGACGCCGACGACCCCGACACCGTGGCGCGGGTCGAGGGGGCGGGGCTCGTCTACCTGTCGGGAGGCGACCCCCACCACTTGTCGAACACCATGCGTTCGAGCGCGCTGTGGCGCGCCATCGTGGCGGCATGGCACGGGGGAGCGGCTCTGGCCGGGTGCTCGGCCGGGGCCATGGCACTCACCGCCGGGGCTCCGGACAACCTCCGTCCCACCGGCGCGGCGGCCCGGGAGGCACCGGAACGACCCGGGGTCGCCAACGGGCTCGGCCTCGTCGGGGGCCTGGCCGTCATCCCCCATTTCGACCAGATGGAGCGGTGGCGCCCGGGGGCGCTGGCCTGGTTCGCCTCGTGGCAGCCGCCGAGGACGGCCCTGGTCGGCGTGGAGGAGGAGACCGCCCTGGTGTGGACGGGTGATCGGTGGCAGGTCCAGGGTGCCGGCGCGGTGTGGGTCCTCGGCCCCTCGGGCCGGGACCGCTTCGGGGCCGGAGTCGAGGTGCCGTTGGCCGGGACGGGGCTCTCCGCCTCCGCCCCGTCGGGCCCATCGTGACCTCCCCCTGGAATGTTGCGTACGCAAACAGTGTTGTTCGAGAGGTAAAGCTGGGACCGACCCGAGGAGGCACGCCATGCCGGCGGTGACCGTTGACGACATCTCTTCTGTGCCCCGCCTGGCGGTGGCCGAGCCCGGCGCTCGGGAACGACCGGTGGTGTCGGTGACCGAGGCCCCCTCGGGGTTCGAGGGCGAGGGCTTCCCCGTACGGCGCGCCTTCGCCGGCGTCGACCTGGCCCAGCTCGACCCGTTCGTCCACATGGACCAGATGGGTGAGGTGGAGTACGCCCCGGGCGAGCCCAAGGGAACGGCGTGGCACCCGCACCGGGGCTTCGAGACCGTGACCTACATGATCGACGGCACCTTCCAGCACCAGGACTCCACCGGGGGCGGGGGGCTCATCACCAACGGCGACACCCAGTGGATGACCGCCGGTGCGGGCATCCTCCACATCGAACGGCCCCCCGAGGCCCTGGTCAGCGCGGGCGGGCTCTTCCACGGCATCCAGCTGTGGGTGAACCTCCCTTCCCGGGACAAGTGGGTGGCGCCCCGCTACCAGGACATCCGGGCCGGCCAGGTGGCGCTGGTGGCCTCCCCCGACGGGGGCGCGTTGGTCCGGGTCATCGCCGGTGAGCTCGACGGGCACGGCGGCCCCGGCGTGACCCACACGCCCATGGCCATGGCGCATGTCACGGTCAGTCCGGGCGCACGCGTGACACTGCCGTGGAACCCCGACCACAACGCCCTGCTCTATGTGCTGGCCGGAGAGGGGTCGGTGGGGACCGAGGGCCGCCCGGTGCGCATGGGCCAACTGGCGGTGTTCGGCCCCGGCGACACCCTCGTCATCTCGGCCCGCGACCGCCAGGAGTCGCGTGCGCCCCAGCTCGACGTGCTCGTGCTCGGCGGCCGGCCCATCGGTGAGCCGGTCGTCACCTACGGCCCCTTCGTGATGAACACCCGTGCCGAGATCGTCCAGGCATTGGACGATTTCCAGCACGGCAAGCTCGGCTCCATCCCCGCCGATCACATCGGCTAGGCCCGGCGGCCCTAGGGGGTGTGCTGCTTGAGCACCTCCAGGGCGCGATCGGCGTGCTTGGCCATGTTCACTTCGCTGTTGATCACGGCCATGACCTTGCTGTCGGTGCCGATGACGAAGGTGGCGCGCTTGTTGGGGAGGATGCTCAGGCCCCGCTTGACACCGAACTGGGCGGCCACGATGCGGTCGGGGTCCGACAACAGGGGGTAGTCGAAGGAGTGCATCTCCGAGAACTGGCGCTGCTTGTCGACGGAGTCGGCGCTGATCCCCACCCGTTGCGCCCCCACCCCCTCGAACTCGGCCTTCATGTCACGGAAGTGACAGCTCTCCCGGGTACATCCCATGGTCATGGCGGCCGGATAGAAGAACAGCACCACCGGCCCCTTGGCCAGGAACTCGCTCAGGCGCCGTTTGGTCCCGCTCTCGTCGGGAAGCTCGAAGTCCGCCACCACGTCACCGGTATCCATGGCCGCCGACGCTACCCCCCGGGCGGGCGCGGCGCCCGGTCGGGGGCGAGGTGCCGCCGGCCGCCGCGCTCAGTAGCCGGCGTCGAGGTCCACCCGCCCGAGCAGGGGCTCACCGGCGGCGAAGCGCCCCACGTTGTCCTGCACCCGGCCCGCGATCAGCCGCATGACCGCCTTCGAGCTCCCGGCGTTGTGCGGGGTGATGATGCAGTTGGGCATGGCCCACAGGCGATGTCCGTCGGGGAGCGGCTCGGGATCGGTCACGTCGAGGGCGGCTCCACCGATGGCCTTGCGCTCCAGGGCGTCGACGAGCGCAGCGGTGTCCACGTGGCCTCCGCGCGACACGTTCACCAGCCAGGCGTGCTCGTGCATGATGTCGAGCTCGGGGGCGCCGATGATGTGCCGGGTCTCGGGGGTGAGCGCCAGTGCCAGCACCACCACGCGGGCGTCGGTGAGGGCCTCGTGCAGGTGCGCGCTGGTGAGCGTGCGCAGGGCCCCGGGCACGGCGTCAGGGTGACGGCGCACCACGGTGACCTCGGCCCCGAAGGGAGCCAGGAACCCCACCAGGGTCGAGGCGATGCCGCCGCCGCCGAGGATGGTCACCGGTTGGCCGGCCAGCGCCGTGACCCGGGTGGGCTCCCACGACGACGCCCGGGCCGACACCCCCAGCGAATGCAGGCCCGCCAGGGCCAGGGCCAAGGCGTGCTCGGCGATCAGCGAGGAATGCGCACCCTTGCTGCACGTCCACGTCCGACCGTCGGACACGAGGCCGGCGCCCAGGAAGCTCTCGATCCCCGCCCCCGGGAGGTGCACCCACCGGATCCCGGGGAACTCCTCGAGGACCGACCCCAGGCGACCGGGCCCCGACCAGTCCATCCACACCAGGGCCTCGGCCTCCTCCACCGGCACCACCCGACCGCCCCCGGCCGCCACGGCCTGCGCGGCGAGGGGCCAGTCCGGTTCGATGGCGACCAACGGCTGGTGCGGGGGGACCACGGCACCGGAGCCTACGACAGGTGTCGCGCCGGGAAGTCAGGCGCCACCGCAGAGCGCCCGGAAGTCAGGCGCCAGGTAGCCGGGCGTCAGCCCGAGGCGGCCTCGAGGACCAGGACGCCGTTGTGGCCACCCATGCCGAGAGACGACTTCACGATGGGCCCCTCGACACAGGCGGTGGGACCGTCGAGCAGGCGCGGGTGGCCCTTGGCGACGCGCGGCGGGGCGGGGATGACGCCGCGCTCGAACCCGTACAGCGAGGCCAGGAGCTCCACCGAACCGGCCGCCGCCTGGCAGTGGCCGGCCAGCGGCTTGACCGAGAAGAGCCCTTGGGCGTTGGGGAACAGCTCGTCGAACATGGCGGCCTCGGTGGTGTCGCACTGCTTGGTGCCCGGCCCGTGCGCGTTCATGTAGGCGATGTCCCCCGCCGCCACCCCGGCGTTGTCGAGCGCCTCGGTGAAGGCCCGGCGCACCTCGGCGTAGCCCGGGGCGATGGAGATGGCGTGGTAGCCGTCGTGGGTCATGGCCCCGCCGAGCACCTTGGCGTAGGCGCCCTGGGGCTGGCGCGACAAGATGAAGCCCACCGAGGCCTCGCCGGCGGTGAAGCCGCGGCTGCCTTCCTGGAAGGGGCGGCACACGTCCATGGACGGGCCGTCCATGATCATGACCCCCACCTGCGCGAAGGCCGCCGCGCCGTCGGGGGTGATGGACATGTCCGAGGTGAGCACGAGCACGTCGTCGACGATGCCGGCGTCGATCCACATCTTGGCGGTGAGGATGCCGGCCACCCCCGAGGCGCACATCGCCGTCACCGACATCGTGGGCCCGTGGAAGTCGAACTCCCGGTTGACGGCGGTGAGGACGGTGGAGGGCATGAGCTGCAGGATCTGGCGCTTGGAGGTGTGGAAGCCCTTGCGGTGGTGGAACTCCCGCCACGCCCGCACGTCGCCGAGGACCAGTCCGTGGATGACCCCCACCACCCGGCCCGGGCGCCAGCCCCGGTCCTGGGCGTTGTGGACGGCCTCGCGTGCCGCGTGCCGGACGGCCTGGGAGAAGGTGCTCGAGCCGTCGGAGGGGTTGCCGTCGTCGGAGATGGGCGCCGCCCACACCACGTCGTTCTCGAAGTACGGCGCGAACCCGGTAAGGGGCCGGACCGCCGACTCGCCTGACAACAGCCCCTCGATGAGGAGCTTGTGGCCCCACCCGTAGCCGGTGACCGCGCCCACTCCACACAGGGAGACGGGATCCTGGACGAGCGCGGCGTACGCTCTTTTGTCCTGTCGGGCTGCCAACGACACGGTGTGAACTCCTCTGGTCGGTCGGGGAAGGGCCAACACAGTAGGCCTGAGACAGATGTTCGTAAAGGGGCGAAAGTGACTTTCTTGGTCAGTGTGGCGACTGACCTGCCGAAATAACGAGGGGCAATTTCCGGCCGTCTCGGTCGCCGGCGGGAATCACATTGTTGTTGTTTTGTTGTGGGAGGGCCCCGGTCCGACACGGTCCGTGGCATTGGCCCATTCGGCCGTCACCCACCCGGTGAGCAGGGTCAAGATCGCCCCCCTCGGCGCCGATAGCCAGGGTATGGCCGACGCACGTCTCGGGCTGTTGCGTACCGCGCCCCCGCTTGCCCCCGCGGGCGCGCTCGACACCGTGCCCGACGCGTCGCGACAGCTCACCGCGGTGTCCGACCTCACCAACGTCGTGGTGTGGGAGCTGGTGGCCCCCGACGCCGGGATCATCTGGCACGCCCCCTTCGAGCGGCTGCTGGCGGGCCAGGACCCGCATGGCACCTACCTGGTGCCGCCGGGCGAGTCCGGCACCCGCCTGTACGCGTCGGATCTCGGCGAAGCCGTGCTCGCCCCCCTCGTCCAGACGGTGCGCTCCGGGGTCACATGGGAGAACTACGAGTTGGTGCAGGAGTTCGAGGCGCCCGACGGGGCCGTGCACCGGATGCTCGTCCGGGCCGTGGCCGTCCCCGACTCCGTCCCCTCGCGGTTCCTCGGCATCGTGGCCGACGTCTCGGACCCCGGCGAGGTGCCGTGGATCACCGCCGATGTCGGAGAGCGCCTCACGCTCCTGGTCGAGCACTCCCCCGACGCCATCATCGTCCACCAGGACGGCCTCGTCGTCTACACCAACCCCGCCGGGTTGCGCATGGGTGGGCTCAGGTCCCTCGACGACGCCATCGGGCGGCCCATCACCTCGTTCATCAGCCCCGACGACCTCACGAGCACGATCGCCCGCCTGGCTCAGCTCAAAGACCCCGGAGACGTGGTGAAGGGCTTCGAGGCGATGATGGTGCGCGACGACGGGAGCCAGATGCCCGTGGAGGTGGCGAGCGCCCGGACGAGCTGGGGTGGCAAGCCCGCCTTCCAGGTCATCCTGCGCGACGTCTCGGAGCGCAAGCTCGCCGAGGAGGCCGCGGCGGCGCGCGCCGCCATCGAGCGCCGGTACGCGGCGGCCGTGGCCGCCTTGGAGGAGGGCGTGGTCGTGATCGACCGTGAGGGCGCCGTGGCCGCCACCAACGACTCGGCCACCCGGATCCTCGGCGCCCGGCTGCACGTGGGGCGCGGCGACGAGATCTTCACCGGCGGGGGGGGCGCCCAGCGCGAGGACGGATCGCCCTTCCCACCCGAGGCCCTTCCGCTGGCCGTGGCCCTGTCCCAGCGCGACGCCACCACCAACGTCGTCATCGGGGTGCGCGACGAGCGCGGCCAGGACCAATGGCTGTCGGTCAGCTCCCGCCCGCTCGGCGACTCCGAGGGTGCCGACAACGCCACCGTGGTGTGCTCGGTGTCCGACATCACCGACCGCAAGCAGCTGCACGACCGCCTCGCCTGGGAGGCGCGCAACGACCCCCTCACGGGACTGGCCAACCGCAGCGGGTTCCTGGCCGCGGTGCAGGTCGCCATCGAGCACAGCGACCCCGCCACCTTGGAGTCGTTGGTCATGTTCTTCTTCGACCTCGACCGGTTCAAGCTCGTGAACGACTCGCTGGGCCACGCCGTCGGCGACGAGGTGCTGTTGGCCGTGGCCGAGCGCCTCAAGACCACCATGCCCGATGTCATCAGCCTGAGCAGGCTCCACGGTGACGAGTTCGCCGCCCTCGAGCCCAACGTCGCCGACGCCGACGCCGCCTTGCAGCGCGCCGAGGAGCTGCGAACCATCCTCTCCCGTCCCGTCCAGTTGAGCACGGGGCGCACGCTGTCGGTGACGCCGAGCATCGGGCTGGTGCGCCTCGCCGATGTCGGGCGCGAGGCCTCCGACGTCCTCCAGGACGCCGACATGGCCATGCTGCAGGCCAAGACCCGCGGTCGCGGGCGCGTGGCGATCTTCGACGCCGGGCTGCGCGAAGAGGTGGGGAACCGTCTCGAGCTCGAGCACGACCTGCGCACCGCGGTGGACAACGGCGAGCTGCGCCTCGAGTACCAGCCCCTGGCCTCGCTGGCCAACGGGAGGGTGCTCGGGCTCGAAGCCCTCGTGCGTTGGGAGCACCCGCGCCGGGGCCTGCTCCTCCCCGCTCGCTTCGTGGGCCTGGCCGAGGAGTCCGAGCTCATCGTGGCCCTGGGCCAGTGGGTCCTCGAAGCGGGCTGCGCCCAGATGGCTCGGTGGCGCGCCATGTACCCCGAGGCCGCCGACTCGTTCCTGGCCGTCAACGTCTCGCCCCGCCAGCTCGACACCCAGCAGCTGCTGCCCGCTCTGCGCAAGGCCCTCGACGACAGCGGGCTGCCGGCCGGGGCGCTCATGCTCGAGATCACCGAGTCGGGCTTCGTCTCTGACGACGGGCATCTCAACGGGATGCTCGACGAGCTGCGCGAGTTCGGGGTGCGCCTCGCCATCGACGACTTCGGCACCGGGTACTCGTCACTGAGCCACTTGAAGCGCCTGCCGGTGAGCTACATCAAGGTCGACCGTTCCTTCGTGAGCGGGCTGGGCACCGACCCCGAGGACGAGCGCATCGTGGCCGCCATCACCGAGCTCGGCCACGGCCTGGGGCTGCGGGTCATCGCCGAGGGCGTCGAGAACCGCCAGCAGCGTCACGTGGCCCGCCAGCTGGGCTGTGACCTCTACCAGGGCTACCTGCTGGCCGAGCCGCGCCGGCCTCGCGACATCCCGGCCTTCTGGCGCCCGCGTCCGTCGGCCGCCCGCTCCGCCGGCTGAGCGTCGCTCACGGCTTCGACGGCACCACCGGCGCCGCCCCGCCGGGGGTGACGACCTCGATGCCGGCGTGCCCCGGGTAGTAGGTGTTGCCCAGGCCGAACACCAGCGCGTCGCCGACGGTGGCGATCCCCGACCAGTTGGCCTGGGGCAGCTTCACAGACACGATGAGGCGTCCGGTCTTCGCCTCGCGTACCTGGATGACGTTGCCTGCCAGCGCCAGGCCGTTGAAGGTCATGCCGCCCGCCACCGTGGTCGGCGAGAAGGAAGCGACCTGGTTGGCTTGCCACAGCACCTTGCCCGTTTGGGCGTTGAAGGCGTGGTCGGAGGGGTTCTGCGACAACATGTCGCGGGGATTGGACGGGTCACAGATCAGCTGGTGTCCGCTCCTCTCGAAGCGCCCGAAGTCGCCGATGGCAGTGGCGCCGTAGACGCGCTGCCCGTCGTAGGCGGTGGTGGCGATGAACCCGCCCGAGAAGCCACCGAAGACGACATTGGTCGACCACCGCAGCGCTCCGGTGCTCGGGTCGAGCGAGTAGTACGTCCCGTCCTTGCCGCCCTCGCCGAGGAAGAGGGCGTTGCCGTTGGCGTCGACCCCGGCGTTGGCGGTGGCGCCGAAGTCCCAGTCACAGTCGAGGTCGGGCAGCGGGGGCCGGTACTGCCAGGCCAGCCGGCCGTCGTCGATGCGCAGGGCGATGATGGACTCCGACATCGGCTGGGTGTTCAGGAAGTCGCAGTCGGCGGTGCCGTACACCACCAGCCCGAGGGCGGGAAGCACCGTCCCCGACGACCACACGCTTCCGCACCCGTCCTCGGCCACCTGGCCCCGGGCGTCGAGGTCGGTCTGGTACTCCCACACCGGGTCCCCGGTGGCGAGGCTGGCCCCCACCACGTAGCCCCCGTACCCGGCGGCGCCGTCCACGTCGACCCCGAACAGCACGAGGCCGTCGGCCACCACCGGCGACGAGAAGATCCGGGTGCCGTCCTGGTCGGGGTTCGGGGGTTGGTCGGGCCGGCCCGTGTAGTCGTGCTCCCAGTACACCGCGCCGGTGGCGGCGTTCAGCGCGTACAGCGTGTAGCCCCCGCCGAAGATGACGAGGGCGGGGCGGCCGGCGGCGGCCGGTTCGAACCACGCCGAGGACGTGATCAGGCCGCCGTCGGAGCTCAGGTCACGGTGCTTCTCGCCCGGATAGGGCACGACCCCGTCCTGGGACTGGACCCTCGTCTTCCACACCAGCTTCCCGGACTCCAGGCTCACGGCGTAGAAGTAATCGTCCCACGAGCCCACGTACACGACCCCGTCCACCACCGTGGGGGTGGCGGTGACGGCGTCGGCGGTGGGGAAGATCCACGCCTTGCGCAACGTCTTGACCGTCGACGCGGTAAGGGTGGTCCGGCCGGCGAAGGTGTGTTGGGCGTCGTGGCCGTACGTGGGCCAGTCCCAGGGGCCCGGCACCGTCGGCGGCGGGGGCGGGGCCACGGTCCCCGACGCCGTGGTGGAGCTCGACCCGGCGTGCGCCGGGCCCGAGGCGCCGCAACTGGTCAGCACGACGCCCAGGGCCAGCAGGCCACAGGCACCGCCGATCGTGGACCGGAGCCCGGTCCGTCTCGTCGACCTCACGTCCCGCGGGCTTCGATCAGCCGAAGCCCGCCGTGGCCGGAGCGTTGGAGGCGGGGCCCTTGTCGGGCGCGGGGTTCTCGGCGGGGCCCGACAACGGCGGGGAGATGGCGCCCGGCGGGTACGGGCACACCGTGTTGGCCGGCACGCACACGGTCACGCTCGTGGGGAAGTCGAACCCGGTGGCGACGGCCACGGGGGTCGAGGGCTGGCCGTTGGTGAAGGTCACCCGCATGACCCGGCCCCCGTAGCTGGCGGGCCCGCATCCGGTCAGCAACCCCTTGCAGGCCACGTGGATGTCGATGAAGTACAGCGTCCCGTCCGGGGCGAAGGCCATGCCGAACGGGTTGTACTGGCCGGGGCTCTTGCCGAGGTCGGCGATGGTGGTCCCCGGCACCGACCCCCGGCCGGGCTCGGGTTGGCCGTCGCCGGTCACCCAGATGATGCCGGGGTTCCCGATGTAGCTGCTGACGGCGAAGCAGTCACACGTCGGGTCCTTGGCCACCCCGGCCGGGAAGGACAGGCCCTTGACGAAGTTGGTGACCTTGACCTTGCTGCGCGGGTAGATCCCCCCCGGGCATTGCGATGCGCCGGTGGGCAGCGACGACTGGGCGAAGCGGAGCACGCTATTGGTGCCCACGTTGGGGACGAGCAGGTCGCCGTTGTCGGCCAGGGCCATCATCCCGGGCTGGGCCAGCCCACCGGATCCGTCGGTGTGGTGCGGACCCGTCCCACCGGTGGTCGGGCCGTAGACAATGCAGTAGGTGGTGTAGCTGGGTGCGAACCACTCGACCAACCGTCCGCTGCTGGGCGACGGGTAGGCGCCCTGGGCGGTGGCGATGTCGTTCCCGAAGACGTCGCCGGCCTTGTCGATGGCGCATCCGGTGTAGGTCTGGTTGTTGTTGAACACGCCGTTGGAGGTCGGAGGCGAGTCACTGCCGATGCTCTGGCCCGGCATCTTGAAGGGCCCCGGGACGTACAGGGTCTGGCCGCTGAACGAGCCGTTGGGGTCGTCGAGCTCCTCCCCGTCGGCCGGTTGCTTGTACGGCTTTGCGCTCCCGATGTTGCGCTGGCCGGGCAGGGTGGGGTCGTACCCTCCGACGAAGCGGCCGTCGGGGAGCACGCACACCTGCCCGTTGAGGTCCCAGGCGGGAAGCAGCTGGCCCTGGGTCCCCGAGGGCATGGAGAGGAAGTCCACCTCTTCGTTCTGGTCCCAGTACACCAGGTAGCCCGGCTTGCCCGTCACGCCCCCCACGATGGGGGCGATGGGGCCGGTGGAGGCCACGTTCGTGGACAGCGTGGTCCTCGGGGCGGTGGTCGAGGTCGACGACGCCGTGGACGGTCCCGACGAGCACGCCGCCAGTACCACCGCGCACGCCGCCGCCCCGAGAAAGCCCCGCCCCCGAAGCATCGGCCGCGTTCGGCCAAAACCGGCACTGGTCATGTCACGCTCCCGCCCGCGCCCCGCCCCCTCAGGCTGACGCGGCCGTCATAGTACGCCCCGGCGAAGCGGGGCGCCGTGGCGGTCGGGATCTAGCGCTGCCAGTACCCGGACTGCCCCTGGTTCTCCGGCGACCTGGGGACGTTGGGGACACCGGTGATGCCCGGCGTGGCCTCGCGCGGCGACGACCGCAGGACGTTGCCCTCGGGTATCCGCACCGGCTCCGGGCTTTCGACGCCGGTGCGCCGGCCGTTGGACCTCTGGGGCCGGGGCGTGACACTGGGGGACACCGGCGCCACCGGCGGCGGAGGGCTGTCGGCCCGGCGGAAGTGGCCGTACCCGTAGGTCCCGTCGCGCCGGCGGCGGTTGAACCGCACCCGGTTGAGGACGATGGCCACGTTGGCGTTGGCGTTGTCGAGCCGCAGCAGGCACTGCTGGAGACGCTCGGGGTTGAAGCGTCGGGCATCGACCACCACGATGACGAGGTCGACCATGGTGGCGATGAGAACGGTCTCGGCCACCCCGATCAGCGGCGGGCAGTCGATGACGGCGGTGTCGTGGCGCTCGCGAAGCTGCTCGATGAGCAGCGGCAGGTGGGCCGAGACGATGTCCGACGGGTGCCGGTCGATGATGCCGGCCGGGATGACGTCGAGATACGGGTTGGGCGTGCGCGACGCATGGGCCAGCGCGTCCTCGGTGCGACGGCTCGTGACCCCGGGCCCGAAGGGCACCCCCATCTGGGTGTGCAGGGCCGGCTTGCGCAGGTCGAAGTCGAGCGCCGTGACGTGTCGGTCCTGGGCGGCCAGCGCCCATGCGATGTTCGTCGCCACCGAGGTCTTGCCTTCACCGGGGTCGCACGACGTCACCGCGATCATCGCCGACTCGCCCGGCGGGAGGCTGATGAGCAGGTTGCTGCGCAGCTCCTGGAACGCCTCCATGGCCATGGGCTCGGTGTGCTTGACGAACAGGTCCGTGGGCCGCAGCCCGGGCAAGGCCACGCGCGGGATCTCGCCCAGGACGGTAGCGCCGATCCGTTCCTTGACCTCGGTGACCCGGCTGAGCCGGCGCCTGATCCCGGCGGCCCAGATCGCCGCGAAGATGCCGAGGATCACCCCGAAGGCGGCCGCGCCCACCAGGATCGCCTTGCGAGGGTTCGACGGCTTCGTCGGTGGAGTCGCCGCCCCCAGCTGCTGGAGCTGGTACAGGACTTGCTGGGGCTGGAAGGCGATGAGCCGGTGCGCCACCGCGTTGGCGAAGTTCGCCGCCGCCGTGGGGCTCTTGCTGGTGGCTTCGATGGTGACGATGTCGGACCCGGGGTCGGCGGTGGCCATGACCGAGGGCCCGGCGGCATGATCGGCCGGCGAGAGCCGGCTCCGGGCGATGGCCAGGTTGGCCGGGTCGGTGGCCTCGGCGGGAAGCTGCGGGAGGATGATGGCGATGACCGCCGCGGAGCTGCCCCCGTCCGCCGTGGTGCTGCTGGGCTGGGCCAGGACGAGCGTGGTGGCCTGGTACTGCTTGGCCGGCAGGAACGCCGCCGCCACGCCCGCCAGCAGGCACAGGACGAAGGCGCCCACGGCCACCAGGAGGTTGTGGCGCACGTCGCGGATCACTTGACGGATCTCCATGGCGTCACACCACCTCGTAGTGGCGGTAGTCGCTCAAGGTACGCATGTTCATCATGGTCCCACCTCCAGAGGTCACAACACTGCGCAGCAGCCCGAGGGTCAACCCGAGCAGCGTGGCTATTCGATAGTTCTCGAAGATCGACTCGACCTGCCCCTGGGCCACCATCCCGACGACGAGGGCCACGAGGGTCAGAGCCAGGACCGCGGCCATCGGGTCGGGGTGCATCCGCCAGGCGGCGAACCCGTTGGCTATGGAGGCGACCAATGCGATCAAGAAGAGGGTCAACCCGATGATCCCCGTGCGCAGCAACAGGTCGAGTCCGATGTTCTCGGTGAGGTCGGTGGTCACGAATTGGTTCGGACCGGGGACGAAATAAGTGTAGGTGAAGCCCAGGCCCTCGCCGAGGATCGGATGCTGGCGGACGTCGGCGAAGGAGATCGACCACTTGTTGAGCCGGGCTTGCGCCGACTCCTGCTTGGCCCCACTGTTGAGGGTGAGCGCGAGGTTGTTCCCGATCGTGGACGCGAACGGCGGCGCCACCGGCTTCTGGGCGGTGATGGCGGGGATGATCGACACGCCCAGCACCACTCCCACGACCGCCAGGGCGGTGATGACGATCTCCCCCATGTGGACCCGGAGCCTCTGCCGGGCGGTACGGCCCAGCGAGACGATGAGGACGAAGACCACGGCCGCGCCCAACAGCAGGAGCACGGCCCGCTGGAAGGCGAAGAACGGCGCCAGCAACAAAGGCACCGTGGACAGGAGGTTGAGCCCGCTGCGGCGCACCTTGGCCAGCTCGGTCACCAGGCCGATCAACCCGACCGCCCCGAAGAAGGCGGCGGAGTCGGTCCCCATGGGACCGAAGTTGCTGAGCGGGAGAAGCGGGATGTTGGCGGTGATCGACACGTGGGCCACCGTCATGGGGATCAACGCCATGGAGATCAGCGCCGACCAGCGCAAGATGCGCTCGAAACCACGGCCGTCGAGGAAGCGCCGGATCGGCACCCCGGCCACCAGTGCATATCCCCCCATGACGTAGATGATGGCCTTGGCCTCGTAGGGGATGAGCGTGGTGTCGTTGTGACGGAGGACGCCCTCGACCAACTCGAGGGACCACCAGGCCGCCACCGTCAACCAGGCGAGCGCCGGGAACCCGATCCGGGTCGGCAGGCCCCGCACCGCCATTCGGGCCAACAGGGCGATGGTGATCACGACCTCGGGCGTCCGGAACTGGAAGCTCCCGCTGCCGGGATGGAAGATGCCCCGGGGGACGTCACTGAAGTTGCCGTAGAGGCTCGACTCCACGATGAGCATGCCGAGCAGCATGAACACGACCCAGTGCTCCCGGGCGGTGCGCTCCCACTGGACGAAGACGTAGAAGAGCATGGTCGACACCGCCAGGGCCCCCATGAGGAGGATGAGCTTGGTCACGGCGCCACCGTCTCGAGGAGGGGGGCGAGCGCGGCGTCCCAACTGTGCGAGGCGACCACGGCGTCGTGGCCGACACGGCCCAGCGCGGTGGCGGCCTCGGGGTCGTCGAGGAGCCCGGTGAGGACCTCCGCCATGGTGACGGCGTCGTCGGCCACCACGACACCTCGCCCGATCAGGTCTTCGAGGCCGTCCACGGCCACCGAGGTGGCGACGACGGGTCGCCCCGCGTCGAGTGCTTCCAGGATCTTCAGGCGGGTTCCTCCTCCGGACCGCAGCGGGGCGACGGCAACACGCGCCTGGGCGAGGTAGGGAAGGACATCCGAGACGGTACCGGAAACCTCGACCGACGATGAGGTCAGGGCCCGCACCGCCGGGGCCGGGTCCCTCCCCACCAGCAGCAGGCGGGCGTCCGGGAGCCGGCGCACCACCGCCGGCCACACCTGCTCGGCGAACCACAGGGCGGCATCGACGTTGGGGGCCCATCCGAGCGTGGCCACGAAGGCGGCGGTGGGGGTGGCGGCCGGTGCCAGCGGGCACGACGGGTGGGGGTCGCGACCGTTGGGGCACACCAGGACCTCGGGGAACCCCGGCACCAGTCGCTGGCGCTCGCGCTCGCTGACGACCAGGGCCGTGTCGAAGGTGCGGGCCGCCTTGCGCTCCATGGCCGACAGGGCGGCGGCTTCGACGTGGGCGGCCACGGCCGACGGACCGCGCGCCGTGCGTGCGTAGCTGTGCATGAGGGCGGACTCGACGTTGTGGAGGTCCAACACCCGCCGCGTGGCCCGCACGTGGCGCGCCAGCGGGGCCATCTGCAGGTACTCGACCATGAGCAGGTCCACCGGCGCTTCGGCCGCGGCGGCGTGCACCTGGCCGAGGAGCTCGGGGCTGAAGAACCGGCCGGCCGACAGGCTCCGGGTGTGCAGGGCTCCGCGCCCGGCGCGCGCCGCCGTGGGCTTCCAGGCGACGCTGCGCACGTCGATCCCGAGGGCCTTGAGGCCCGCCGCGTCACCGGCACCGTCGTCGTAGGCGCACAACACCACGTCGGCCCCGTGTGCCAGGCGCCGGGCCACGGCCAGGACCCGTTGCTTGCCACCTTCGTTGTCGGGGAGGGGCACGAATTTCGTCACCATGAGCGCTCTCATCGCGACGCGTCACATCCTCTTCGGCTGACGCACCACGGGCCACTGCGTGAGACGGTCCCCCCGGAGATAGCGGAGCAACCCGCCGATGGCCACGGCGTTGAGGAACACCACCTGGCCGAGGGCGTCGGCCAGCCGTCGCCCGCTCGTGGGTGCCGAGGCGGCGGCACCCGGGTCACCCGGATCGTCGTCGGGCCCTACCGTGACCGGCGCCGTGGCCGCCTTGCGAGCCAGCCCCGCCAACGCCACGACGTGACCGCCGAGGAACAGGGCCGCCAGGCGGCTGGTGCGGACACGGCGCACCGCCAAGACGAGCAGCAGGACATGGGCCAGGGGCGAGACGGTGTAGCGCGCCAGGCGATGACCCCAGATCTGCGCGGCGACTACCCCGCCGGCCGGCCCCAGCTGGTGGCGGCGGCGCATGAAGACGTGCATCGCCCCCGAGACGCTGCGCGTCCGGCGTTCCCACTGCTGCTCCAGCGTGGGTACCGGCGGGTCGAACGCTTGGGCGCGCGGTTCATAGGCGATCCGGTATCCCCGGGCCGAGAGGTCGAGGGCCGTCCACAGGTCGTCGGTGGCGATGTCGCTCGGGACGGGCTGCCACGCTTCGGTGCGGATGGCGGCGAGCTCCCCCACCAGGCCGATGGTCGTCCCCAGCCGCCACTCGCGCTGCTTGAGCCAGGACTCGAAGCGCCAGTACAGGTCCTCCCCGGCCCCGTCGGCCTCGAGCTTCTCCCCGGCGACGGCGCCCACGGTGGGGTCACCCAGGTGCCGGACCAACGCCGCAATGGCACCCGGGGCGATGACGTTGTTGGCGTCGCTCACCACGACCACCGGGGCGGTGACCTTCGAGAACCCGAGGTTGAGCGCTTGCGCCTTGCCGAGGCGCTCGTCGGCGGTCACGACGGTGGCTCCGGCCTGCTCGGCGCGCGCCGCCGTCTCGACGTCGGCGTCGGCCACCACCATGACGTCGAGCGGGCCGGGGTAGCCGTTGGCGAGGACGTCGCGCACCTTGGCCCCGATGTACTCGGCCTCGCCGTAGGCGGCCACCAGCACGGTCACCGCCGGCCACGAGACAGGATCGGAGGGGGGCGTGGCCCGGCGGCCCCGCGAGGCCAGCGCCAGCCACGCCGGGTACAGCACGTGACCCGTCGACGCGGCCGCCACCAGAGCGCCAACCGTCAGCCTCGAGCGTCGGCCCATGCCTAACAGTTTCGTCCTATTCGAGGTCGCCCTGTAGGTGACGGCGCGCTGTTCGTCGGGTCCGTCGCCGGGGACCGGTGTCCGGCCGGCCAAATCTCGCGGACCGTGGCCGACCTCATGCCACGCCCGGCGCGCGCGCCGCCAGGACCTGGCGGTACACCGCCAGGGTGCCGCGCGCCGTGCCTCGCCCCGTCGGTCGGCGGGGAGGGGGCAGGGGATGGCTGCTCAGCGCCGGGACCAGGGCTTGCGTCCACGCGCCGGGGTCGAGGGGAACGACGGCTCCGGCCCCCGTCCGGAACACCTCCTCGGCCAGCGGTGGGGAGGCCAGCACCGGCGTCCCCGCCGCCAGTCCCCGATGCAGCACCCCCGAGTGCGACCCCACCGAGTACGGGAGGACGAGGACGTCGGCCGCCGCCGCCCACTGGTCGAGATCCTCCTCGGGGATGAACCCCCGGCGGACCTCCACCCCGGGACATTTCTCCAGGAGGGCCAGGTCGGCCGAGTCGTAGGCCTCGCCCACCACGAAGAGCCTCGCCTCGGGCACGGCCGCGCTGACGTGCGGCCAGGCGGCGGCCAGCAATCCGATCCCCTTGTACGGCTTGACCTGGCCCAGCAACAGCGCCGTGGGGACGTCGTCGAGCCCCAGCTGGCGACGGGCCTGGCGGCGGGGGACGGCGGGGCCCCCGAGGGCCAGGTCCACGGGCACGACATGGACGGCCACGCCCGGGGCGCTGGCCTCGACGAAGGCGCGGGGCTCCTCGCCGTGGATGATGAGGGCGTCGGCGGCACGCCAGCGCCTCGCCTGGTCGGCGGCGGCCCGGGCCCCACCCTCGAGGGGCACGGGGTCGTGGATGGTGAGAACCACCGGCACCTGTCGTGAGATCCGGGCCAGCACCATGGGGTCGAGGCCCGGGACCACCTCGGTCTGGACGTGGACGACCGACGGGTGCGCCCGCGCCACCGCTCGGGTGAAGGACCGAGCGGTTCCCCCGAGCTCGCTCAGCCGCAGCGCGTAGAGCCGGGGCTTGCCCAGCCGGTCGACGTCGGGACCCCAGCGTCGAGCCCGCAGCACCAGGTCGTGGTCGCCGACGCCGGCGGGCGCGGCCAGGGCGACCTGAGCGCCCTCGGCTTCGAGGGCCGAGCGCAGGCACCGGGTGTAGCGGGCGATCCCGCCGCGATCCGAGGCGTCGACGAGCAGGACCCGCACGGACGGCTCGGGCGCGCCCGACGGCGCGCCCGGTTGCGGGGTCGCCAGGTCGATGTCCTCGGATGACGGTTGCGCGGTCATGGGTGAGCGGTGCAGTCCGGCGCGGTCGTCGCCGGTGGGCGCCGACCGGGTACTTCAATTGTCGTTCAATTGTCGCCCGGGGAGAGACGTGAGTGTCGCTCGGGCAGACGTGAGCAGGTCGCTCACCCGATCGAAGAGGTCTCTTTCGCCTCTGGCGTCGCCGCTTCCACCGGCTCGGAGTCGTCGACCCGATGGATGCGCAAGACGGGCGCTTCGGGCCGGCCCGTCTCCCCGTTGGGCTCGAAGGTGTTGCGGATCACGGCGGAGAACGTCTGGAACAAGATCACGACGTCACGCCACAACGACCAGTTCTCGATGTACTGGTTGTCGAGCCTGGCCCGCTCGTCGATCGACGTGTCGCCCCGCAGCCCGTGGACCTGGGCCAGCCCGGTCAGACCGACGGGCACCCGGTGCCGGTCGTCGTAGCGGGGGACCTCGGCCTTGAACTGCTCCACGAAGAACGGGCGCTCGGGCCTGGGGCCGACCAGGGACATGTCACCCTTCAAGATGTTCCACAGCTGGGGAAGCTCGTCGAACCCCGTGACCCGCAGGACACGGCCGATCCTCGTCACCGCGTCGTTGGTGGGGTTCCACTCGACGTCGGAGCGCGAGTTGACCCGCATCGACCGGAACTTGAGGACCTCGACGATGACGCCGCGCTCGCCCACCCGCTGCTGGCGGAAGTGGACCGGTCCCGGGCTGGTGAGCTTGACCACGGCTGCGATCGCCGCGTAGAGGGGGGACACGACGAGCAGCGCGAATGCGGCCACGGCGGCGTCGAAGACCCTTTTCACCAGGCGGGCGTGGCGGCGCAACAGCGACCGGCGCAGGCGCAGCAGCGGGTAGCCCCACACGTCGTCGACGTTGCGGCTGTTCATGGCGGTGGCGAGCTCGAAGAACCGGGGAAGGATGTGGATCTCGACCGAGGCGTCCTCGCACGTCCGGAACACGTCGACCATGTCCGACTCGCGCGTCACGCCGAAGGCCACGACCACCCGGTCGATGCGCTCCTCGGACAAGACCATGCGCAGCATGCCCACCCCGCCGAACAGCGGCAGGGGCAGTCCCTCACCGTCGACCTCGTCCACAAAGCCCACCGGGCGCAAGCCGTACTCGGGGTGCTCTTCGAGGGTCGACGCCACCTTGGTGCTCACGTCGCCGGCTCCCACGAACAGCGTCCGCTGGGCGAACCAGCCTCGCACCCGCATGGTCCGCACGAGCCAGTACATGGCGCACCGGGCCACGACGATGCTCGCCGCCGCGATCGCCGCGCTCACGACCAGCGTGGCGGTGGACGGCCCGGGCACCTTGGCGAGGGCCAGGACGAGGAACGGGGCCCCGGCACACACCGCCAGCGATCCGGCCTCTCGAGCCACACTCAGGGTGATGCGAGGGCGGTAGTGGCCGGTGAGCGCCAACGCGCTCACCGCCGCGCCCAGGGCCACCCATGTCCACCACGTCGCCAGCGGCACGCCCATGGCGGCCGCCACCACGACGAGGAGGGCGGAGTCGATCAACGCCGCCGCCGCCATCGCCGCGCTGGCCGTAGCCCTCTCCTGGAGGGACACGGCCTGCGCCTTGGCTTCAGCGGGCCGGCTGTTGACCCAGGACTGGTAGCTCAGTCCGACGGACATGGCTTGCGAGGACCTCTGGTCGACGGGTTGGGGATCGGCTTTGAACTAGGCGGCGACCCGGCGCAGCCGACGGCTGCGACGGACCATGAGGCCACCGACCACCAGGGCGCCGGCGCCGATTGTCGCCATGCCCTCGATGTCCGCACCCGTGAGGGCCAGACCGGCCGTGGTGGCCTGCTTGGGCTCGATGGGTGCCGCTGCCGGCGTCGTCACCGGAGTCGTGATGGGAGTGGACACGCCCGTCACCGGCCCCGTGCAGCCCGTGTAACACGTGGAGTCCGCGGACGCCATTGACGGCACCGCGACCACACCCAGCGCGGATATGGCCAGGCCCAGTCCCAGACCGAGGATCTTGCTTTTCATTTCGTTCTCAACCCTTCGCCCCGCAGCAGCTCGTGCCGCCGCATCCAAAAATGCCCGGTCTCGACTCCTGCCACACTCTCCGTGACCGGAATCTACTCTCTCCGCTGTCGACGTCGGCGGAAGGTTCCCGCCTGCCGCCGATCCTGCACCTGCACCCTGCATCATCGGTGTCATGCCCAGTTCGGGGCACTCCGCCGAAGGAACCCGGCGCTCACACCAGTCGTGAGCGACCTGCAACCGATTGTCACGGATCCGCATCGACACAGGCCCTATGGAGAGCCAACATTCGGTCAACTGAGGGTCGCCTGTGAACGACGAATCCCTGGTGGCAGGGGTCGTCGGCCGCGGGATCCCCCCGACCGGCGACCCCCGGGGCGCCCCCGGGGCCCGGCCCTGGCCCGGTCCTCCACCCCCGACCGCGGTCAGTGGCCGGCCAGGACGGGGGCGGGAAGATCCCCTCGGGGCCCCGGACCCACCCCTCAGAACGACACGGTGAAGGGGACGGCGTCGGTGGTGGTGGTCCCGCGATAGCTCCAGGTCACCGGGTTCAGGCGGGCCGTGGGGAGGACCTGGATCTGGCCGCTGGCCTGCGGGAGGGTGAATCGGACCACCACCTGCTCGGACTGTCCGGCCTTGACGTCGACGCCGGTGGCGATCACCCAGGTCGGGCCCTCGGCCCCCAGGGCGTCGAGAGGCGGGTCGCCCCCGACATGAGGGACCGAGGCGTATCCGGGAAGGTTGACCGCCAGGACGCCGCGGTACTCGCCGTACACGGTCCCGAGGCCGGGGTAGGGCCCGGCGATGAACTGTGACTGACCGGGCGGGGTGTCGTTGTGCAGCTCGACCGTGAGCGTGGCCTGGCTGCTCTTGCCCCTGGTGCGGATGGAGAGGCCGGCGTGGACCGAGAGGTACTGGTCGAGCTTGTTCCCGCCCCGGTTGATGACCGCCGTCATCAGGGAGTCCGCCGACAGTTCGCCGGCCACCCCACCCTGTACCCACGCCGCCTCGGCCTGGGGGCTGCGTGACCAGGCCAGCAGGTGGCGGCCCTCGGTGGCCGCCGTCATGGCGTTGCTCAGGGACTTGAGATTCAACGACTCGTTCTCCAGCGCGCCCAGCGCCGATTGGGCGAGGGACCCCATACGGTCCTCGCGCCCCGACTCGATTTCGTTCTGCTGGGTCGTGGGCACGTCGGACAAGCCCTCGTACTGGTCGTGGGCCAGGAGCTGCACGACGTCGCCGGCATTGACCACGCTGCCGTCGTCCAGGGTGACCGGCCCCGTCGCCAACAGGATCTGGTGCAAGGCCTCGAGGTCGACGGCCAGCACGCCGTCGACGCGCTGGCCCGTCTCGGCCTGCCACATGCTGGCCGCCATGGGGGCGTTGACGTCGAACTGCGGGGTGAACCCGAGGTTGCGCCAGTCGACTCCGGGTTTGATCCAGCCCCAGCGGGCTGCGAGGTCACCGGTGGCGTTCACCTCTCCCGCCGGCACCGGGATGTTCACCGTCTGATTGATCTTCGAGAGCTTGAGATGGCCGTCTTGCGTGTTGAGCACGCCCACCTCGAGGAAGTCTCCCGAGCCGGCGCGCATCTCGGCGTTGTTGGCCATCAGCAGCAGGTAGGTCTGCGGCCCCTGGAGGATGTCGGCCATCGTGCTCGCCACGCCCGCGGCGTGTTGCAGCCGGGTGCGCACCTGGTCCAGGTCTCGCACGAAGGTGTCGTGCTTGGAGGCGAGCGGGCCGATCAGGGCGTGCGCGGGGCCGGTGTCGATCCGACCCAGTTCCCGGTCCGTGCTGGCCGCCAACGAGGCCAGCTTGCGCAGCTCCACCACCCGGGCGGGCCCGCTGCTGTGCGAGGACTCCAGCACGGAGTGGGCCCGGTTGATGGCGGTGGCGCCGATGCCGGCCACCTGCGCCGAGGCGGCCGACAGGTCCTGCACCGAACGCACTTGTCGCCCGATGACCGGGAGGATGTCGAGCGGCGCCACGAGCGGGGAGTGCAAGAACCCGTTGGCCGAGTCGAATTGCCTGACGGCGGCCTCCAGCGGCGCTGTGGCGGTGTGGCCCACGACGTCGGAGGCGGAGAGGTGTTGCTTGGCCTGCTGCACGTCGGCCATGCCGTGGCTGGCGTGGACCACGCCGAGAGCGAGGACCACCGCCGTGGACCCCAACCACGCCACCACGACCACGATGACGCCCACCACGAGCCGACGGTGGCGGCGCTGCTTGCCGCGGCGCCGACGGGGGCGAACGTTCGGTACCCCCGTCGACGGAGGCGAGCCCGAGGGTGACGAGGACCCGTCCGGTCCGTCCGGTCCGTCCGGTTCGTCCGGTTCGTCCGGTTCGTCGGGTGGGCTCACCCGGGCAGGGACCGGATGTCGCGCCGCGCCCACAACAAGGCGGCGACGCGCTCGACCAGAGCGCCCAACTCGCGCGCCGTCGATCGGAAGGCGTCGGGCGGACCACCGATGGGGTCGGCCACGTCGTCCTCGGCCGAGCGGCCCACGAGATCGGTTCGCTCCCGTCCCTGGTGCAGCCGATGGAGCCAGGCGGCGAGCGTCTCGCCGGGCGCACGACCACCTCGATGATCTCCGCGGCGCACCAGTTCTTTGAGCGTGAAGGTGCGACCCCACGCACGATGGTCGAGGATCACCACCTCGCGGGCGTGGCGGCGCCCCATGCACAGGATCAGGTCCGAGGCCGCCACCAGCTCGGGCGATATCTGTGCGCTGCAGTGGCCGGAAAGGTCGAATCCGAGCTCGGCCATGGCGGTGATGACCTCGGGAGGAGACGCATACCCGCCGGGGAGAAGGCCGGCCGACGCGACCGACACGTCCTCGGGGGCGTCGGGGGCGTCGGGCCCTTCGACGAGAAGGCGGCGGAACTGCGCGGCCGCCATCGGCGATCTGCACATGTTTGCCGTGCACACGAAGAGGACCTGCACCGACCGAGTGTATCCAAGGCATGCCGATCGGAAGGGTGTGGCCGTGGGTATTGTCGGGTATGTGCGACGGGGGCTGATCACCGGCGTACTGGGGCGAGTCCTCCTGAGCTTCGGCGCCCTCATCCTGCTCTTCGTGGCGTACCAGCTGTGGGGCACCAGCATCGCCGAGTCCCACAGCCAGGCGGTGCTCCGCCAGCGCTTCGAGGCCCAGCTGCACCGTGTCAAGACCACGCCCCCGTCGTCGACCACGACGACGACCCCGGGACCGGGCGACCAGCCCACGGTGGGCCCGACCATCGCCGCCCCCAACGAGGGCAGTCCCGTGGGGGTGCTGCGCATCCCCACGATCGGCCTCGACAAGGTCATCGTGGAAGGGACCAACACCGCCGATCTGCAGCAGGGGCCGGGGCACTACACCGGGACGCCGTTGCCCGGAGAGGAGGGCAACGCGGCGATCGCCGGCCACCGCACGACCTACGGGGCGCCGTTCTACAACCTCGACCAACTCACCCCGGGGGACACCATCGATGTCACCACCGTGCAAGGGTCTTTCACCTACCGCGTGACCCGCACCGTGATCGTGAGCCCCGGGGACACCTCGGTGGTGGCCGACACGCCGACTCCGGAGCTCACCCTGACCACGTGCAACCCGCGCTTCAGCGACACGCAGCGCCTCGTGGTCCATGCCGCCTTGACCAGCACGCCCGCACCGACGGTGGCGCCGCCCAAGAAGACGCCGGCGGGCACGTCGGGTGCGAGCGGCCTCGCCGGCGGCCAGGGTGACTGGATCCCGGCGTTGGAGCGAGGGGCGGTCTCCGCGGTGGTGATCATCGCCATGTTCGCGGTGGCCCGGGGGCGCCGCCGACGGGTCCGGCGCTGGGGCGTGTACGTCGTGGGCGGCGCGCTGTCGCTGGTGGCGCTGTTCTTCTTCTTTGGGGCCCTGAGCCCGTTGCTCCCCGCCAGCTTCTGAGCGGCCGCCTACTGGTCGAGCACGGTCGGCTCGGTCCAAGCGCCGTCGGCCACCGCCTGTTCGGTCGGGTCGGTGGCCCGCCAGCCGCCATGGGGCGAGTAGCGCTTGACGACCTTGGCGGGCGATCCCACCGCCACGCAGTGGTCGGGCAGCGCGCCGGTCACCACCGAGCCCGCGCCCACCGCCACGTTGCGGCCGATGCGACTCCCGGGCAGGACCACCACCCCGGTCCCCAGCCAACTGCCCGATCCGATGTGCACGCTCGACTCCACCGGCCATTGCGCCCCGATGGGCACGTCGGGGTCGCGGTACACATGGTTCTGGTCGGTGACGTACACGTACGGCCCGGTCTGGATGTCGTCGCCGATCTCCACGCAGAAATGGCCCACGATGTGGCTCCCCCGGCCGATGAGGGTCCGGTCGCCGATGGACACCACGGGGTCGCTCACCATCTCCTGGCCCGGGGCCATGCCCGCCGAAAGGGACACGTAGGGGCCGATCATGGTGCGGCTCCCGATCCGGATCCAGCGCTCGTTGAAGATGGCGCCGGGAGGAAAGGCGATCAAGCTGCCTTCGCCGAAGGCGCCGAAGCGCCGCGCCAGGGGATGGCCCGGCCCGACGGCCCCGAGGTCACAGACCCATCTCCACCCGACGTCGATGGCGGTGGCGGCGAGGCGGCGCGCCCAGGGCGGCACCTGACGGGGTGACGGCACGCGCCGAACGTACCCGGTGCCACCGGGAACCGCCCATCGGCGAGATCAGTCGGCGCGCCGGTAGCAGTGGATGTCGGTGACGTACGGCAGCGCCAGCGGCGCCGGCTGCTGCTCGGCAGCGGCGCGTACCTGCGCCAACAGACCCTGGCGCGTGGCGTCGTCCATGGCGGCCACGAAGCTCACCGAGGCCACGCGCCCCACCACCCCGTCGACGTCGGTGGGTTGGCTCCACGGCGATTGGAAATGCGCCTCGGGCACGAACCGACAGGGACCGTGGCGCGCGTCTTCGAGCACTTCTCTCCACGCTCCCGAGGCGCGCGACGGCGTGTCGCCTCGCCACGGCTCCATGAGGCCTTGGATGGTCACCTGCAGCGGGTCGGAGACGTCCCGGAGGTTCCACACCACCGCCAACGACGACCCGGGGCGCAGCACGCGGTACATCTCGTCCACGGCGCGCCGGGTGGCGAACCAGTGCAGGGCGGCCGCCACCGTGACGGCGTCGACAGTCTGCGTCCCTAGTGGGATGGCCTGGGCCACGCCCGCCACCACGACGGCGCCCGGCACCGCGCCGGCGAGCGTCCGGCGCATCCCCTCCATGGGCTCCACCGCCACCACGCTGCCACCGTGCGCCACGAGGCCCCGGGTGAGCTTGCCCGTCCCCGCCGCCAGGTCGAGCACCCGTCGGCCGGGACCGAGATGCAGTCGCTCCCCGAGCCAGGCCAGCGCGTCGGCCGGGTAGCCGGGGCGGGCCTGCTCGTAGACCGCCGCGGCGCCCGAGAAGGCCGTCGCCGCGTGGTGCACATCGCCGGTGCTCATCCCCGTGGTCTTAATGCGTGGGTGCACCCGGGTCAGCGCGGGTCACCCGTCGGGTCGGCGGCTTGTTAGCCTCGCCCGCAGTCCACCCCCGGCCGCAGAGGAGTCCATGCCCGACGACGACGACGACACCGGCGCGCCCGAGCCGTGGGACCGCGCCACCGAGGCCGTCCCGGCCGAGGACCCCGGCGGCGAGGTGACCCAGTCCGTTCCCGGTGACGTCACCCAGGCCATCCCCCCTACGACCCCACCCACCGCCACCACGCCGCTGGCGGCCGGCGGCGCCCTCGGGGTGGGAGGGGCCACCCCGGCCCACGCCGTGAGTCGCCCGGCGCGCCCCAACTCCCAGCGTGCGCTGATCATCGCCGTGGTGGTGGCGGCCGTCCTCGTGGTCGGGGCCGGCATCGCCCTGGCGGTGACGGGCGGCACGACGCCCAAGAAGGCGGCGGGCGGCACCCCCAACATCCCGGCCACGACGGCCGGCGCGCCGGCGGGACCGACCTGCCCGCTGACCGGGGTCGCCACGACCGGGGCGTCGGTGCCCCAGCGACCGGCGCTCGCCGTGAAAGTCGACAACTACCCCCAAGCCCGACCGCAGTCGGGCATCGACCAGGCCGACATCGTCTTCGAGGAGCCCGTCGAAGGCGGGATCACGCGCCTGGTGGCCGTCTTCCAGTGCCAGAGCCCTGCGCTCATCGGGCCGATCCGCTCCGCCCGGGCCGTGGACGTCCAGATCCTCGACCAGCTGAGCCGACCCATCCTCATCCACGCCGGGGGCATCAACCCCGTCCTCGACCTGTTGCAGAACGCCAACCTGATCGACGACAACGTCTTCGCCCACGGGTCGATCGTGCAGAACCCGCCCGGTCGCTACGCCCCCTATGACACCTACGTGTCCGCCGCGGCTGCTTGGGGCCTGGACCCCACCGACACCACCCCGCCCAAGCCGCTGTTCACCTATTCCCCGACCACTCCGGCGGGGACGCCGGTGACGTCCATCCACATCCCCTTCACGGGGACCAACAACACCTTGTGGACATGGAACGCGGCCCGCGGACGGTGGCTGTTGTCCTACAGCGGGGTCCCCGCTATGGATGCCGACGGCGCTCAGATCGCCACCACCAACATCGTGGTGCAGACGGTGCACGTCACCTACGGGCCGTGGTTGGAGAACAACGTGGGTGGTCTCGAGGTGCAGTCGCAGATGACCGGGAGCGGGCCCGTCACGGTGCTTCGCGACGGCGTCGCCATCACCGGGACGTGGCAGCGCCCCTCGGTGAACGACCCCACCACGCTGACCGCCTCGGACGGATCGACCATCGCACTGCAACCCGGTCAGACGTGGGTCGAGATCGTGCCCTCCACGGTGTCGGTGACCACGACCTCACCGACGGCCTCGTCCACCACGACCCATCCTTGACGCGCCTCGTGCGCTGAGAGCGATATCAGCGGGGCACCGTCACCGGGGCGTCGTCCTCGATGGCACCGACGGTGGTCCCCGCCGGCAGCACGGTGCCGGCCAGCTGCGAGCGGATACGCTCGTTGATCTCGATCATCAGCTCGGGCGTCTCCACCA
This sequence comes from uncultured Acidimicrobiales bacterium, assembly GCA_963731665.1. Classification (GTDB taxonomy): domain Bacteria; phylum Actinomycetota; class Acidimicrobiia; order Acidimicrobiales; family UBA8190; genus Chersky-840. The sequence goes on from CAVSWP010000001.1 coordinate 98,468, forward strand.
GGAACTGCTTGGCGTTCTCCCGTCCCTGGCCGAGCTGCTCGCCTTCGTAGGTGAACCATGCTCCGGACTTCTTGATGAGATCGAGCTCCACACCCACGTCGAGCAGCGAGCCCTCGCGACTGATGCCCCGGCCGTACATGATGTCGAACTCGGCCTGCTTGAAAGGCGAACTGACCTTGTTCTTGACGACCTTCACCCGGGTACGGCTGCCCACGACCTCGGCACCGTCCTTGATCTGCTCGATACGACGGATGTCGAGGCGCACCGAGGAGTAGAACTTGAGCGCCCGCCCGCCCGGAGTGACTTCGGGAGAGCCGTACATCACACCGATCTTCTCGCGGAGCTGGTTGATGAAGACGGCGATGGTGTTGGACTTCGACAGCGTGCCGGTGAGCTTGCGCAGCGCCTGGGACATCAGTCGGGCCTGCAGTCCGACGTGGCTGTCCCCCATCTCCCCCTCGATCTCCGCCCGCGGGGTGAGAGCGGCCACCGAGTCGATGACGAGGACGTCGAGGGCGCCCGAGCGGATGAGCATGTCGGCGATCTCGAGAGCCTGCTCGCCGGTGTCCGGCTGGGAGATGAGCAGGTCGTCAACGTTCACGCCGATGGCGCCGGCGTACACCGGGTCCATAGCGTGCTCGGCGTCGATGTAGGCGCAGATCCCGCCGTTTCGCTGAGCCTCGGCCACCACGTGCATGGCGAGGGTGGACTTGCCCGACGACTCGGGGCCGTAGATCTCCACGATTCGCCCCCGTGGGAGACCGCCGACACCGAGCGCCAGGTCGAGCGCCAACGCCCCGGTGGAGATCGACTCGATCCCCAAGTTGAGGTTCTCCCCCATCCGCATGACCGAGCCCTTCCCGAACTGCTTTTCGATCTGGCTCAGCGCCATGTCGAGCGCCTTGTCGCGTTCCATATTCCGATGCCTCTTTTCGCTTGATTGAACCGGTTACGTCGCTCTCCGATCCGACCGACCCTACGAACGGGGTGTGACATCCCTTCGCCACACCCACCACCGAATGGCAGCAGTGTAGTTGCGAACACCTGTTCGGTGGGGGAATTGGCGGGAATGGGGCCGTGACGGGAAAAACCCAGCCGACCCGGGGCTTCGCACGGGAGCCCCGCACAGCCACTCCCCAGGCCCGTTTGGTTTACTACCCGTGGCCTTGGGACAAAGACACAACAGAGAGGTCGCCGTGGCGGTCGCAGTGCAAGTCGATTTCGAGGGCGCCACGCTCGAGCAGTACGACGAGATCAACGAGAGGATCGGGTCCCTGCCCGGTGGGCCTCCGGCGGCGCACGAGCTCTTTCACTGGGTGGCGAAGACCGACGAGGGCTTTCGCGTCGTCGACGTGTGGGAATCCCGGGAGGCGTTCGAGGCGATGTTCCAGGAGAGGCTGGTTCCCACTTTTGAAGCCGTCGGCATTCCTCATCCACCGCACATCCAGTTCTTCGAGGTGCACAACTACCTGGCCGGTGGACGTTTCCGGGGCTGATGCCGCAGGGCCCCCGGGCGGCGCGGTGCGCCGGGACGCCGTTTCCGGTCGACCATGAGCCGGTGCGGGCACCCGAGGGGCCACAATCGGTGCCCGTGGCGTGCGCGGCGTTGCCCCCGATGCGATGACGAGAGCGCGCCTGGCCTTCAACGCGCTCTCGCTGTGGCCGGGGGGCAGCGGAGTCCAGACCTACATCGTGGAGCTGCTCGGCGCGCTGGTGGGTGAGGTCGACGCCGAGATGGTGGCGTCGGTGCGCGCCGGTGCCGCCGACCTGCTCCCCCCCGCCGTCACCCCCATCGTGCGGAACCCGGGGCACGGTGTGCGGGCCCTGCTGACCGAGGCCAGGGGCCTGGGGCCGGCGTCGCTGGTCCACGGGCTCGACGTGCACATCCCGGCCCGGCCCGGGGCCCCCACCGTGGCCACCGTGCACGACCTGGCGGTCTACGACGTCCCCTGGGCGTTCACGAGACGCTGGGCACTGCGCGAGCGCGCCGCCATCGCCCATGCGGCGCGCCGGGCCGACGCGCTGGTGGCGGTGTCGTCGTTCACGGCGGAGCGTCTGCGCCATCGTTTCGGCCGCGAGGCGACGGTGGTGCCCGAAGCACCGTCGAGGGACATGGTGCCCGCCACCGCCTCCGAGTTGGCCGACGTCCGGCGCACCTACGAGCTCCCCGGCACCTTCGTCCTGTGCGTGGCCACCATCGAGCCCCGCAAGGACGTGGCCACGTTGGCCGCCGCGTGTGGCGACGCCGGGGTGCCCCTGGTCATCGCGGGGGCGCCCAAGGCCGCCGCGCCGGAGGGGGCCCGGCTCCTGGGGTACGTGCCGAGGCCCCATCTCCCCGCCTTGTACGGGGCGGCCACCGTGGTGGCCTATCCGTCGATCTACGAGGGGTTCGGGCTCCCCCCGGTGGAGGCCATGGCGTGCGGGGCGCCGGTGGTGGCCTTCCGCATCCCGCCCCTGGAGGAGTCCCTCGGCGAGGCCGCCGTGCTCACGGCGCCCGGCGACGTAGCCGAGCTGGCCGAGGCGCTGCGCGCCCTGGTGGGCGACGACGAGCGCCGCGCCCATCTAGTGGGCGCTGGCACGGCCCGGGCCGCCACCCTGAGTTGGAGCGCCACGGCGGCCAAGACCGCTGCGCTGTACCGGAGCCTGGGGGTGGCGTGCTGAGCGTTCACGGGTAGTGGGTCAGTTTCGACCCTCTGCGTACATTCGGCTTCATGTCGGCAGCTCCGAAGAGCAGTTTCACGCCTCCCCCTACCGGGGAACCGACTGAATGGAGGCTACGAGTGGACTGTTACAGCCGAACTAATCCACTACCCGTTCACGCCCCGGCCGCGGGCGCCGGGTCGAGCGCCACGGTGGCCATCGTCTGGTAGCGCGCCCCTCGGGGCCCCACCACCGACGACATCAACTCGAAGGCCCGGACCCGCCACGAGGCGGCCAAGGGCACTCCCGCCAGGCTGGCCGGGCCCCGGGCCCGGCCGCGCACCCGGGCCAGCGTGAGGTGACCCGAGAACCGGTGGTCGTCGACGCCGTGACTGCACGCCGCGGTGACCTCGGACACCGCCCGGGCAAGCGCGTCGAGGCCCGCCACCGGGGCCTGGAGCACCTGGCGGCCCGAGAACCACGCCGTGGTGGGCCCGAGCGCGGCGCGCACCTCCTTGACGCCGCGCTCGGCCAGTACCGCCGGCACGACCCGCAGGGCCGCGGTCACCGGGCCGGGGTCCTCGACCTCGCCCAGGAAGCGCAAGGTGACGTGCCACTGCTTCTCCGTCGTCCACCGCAGCTGGGCGAGGTCGGGACGGGGGAGGCCGAGCAGGACCTCGATGACGGCTTCGGGGGGCGACACGGACACGAACAGGCGCACCGACCCAGTGTTGTCCACGCTCCCGCCGGGTGGGCAAGGATCGCGTGCATGGGCATCCCACGAATCGAGGCGGTCCACGGGGACATCACCGTGCAGGACACCGACGCCGTGGTGAACGCGGCCAACGCCCAGCTGGCCGGGGGTGGCGGTGTGGACGGCGCCATCCACCGCGCCGCCGGCCGGACGGAGCTGCAACGCGCCTGCGCCGGGCTCGGGGGGTGCGCACCGGGTGACGCCAAGGCCACGCCGGGCTTCGCCCTGGCGGCCCGGTGGATCATCCACACCGTGGGGCCGGTGTGGGCCGGAGGGACGCGGGGCGAGCCCGAGGTGTTGGCCTCGTGCTACCGGCGCTCGCTCGAGGTGGCGGACGAGCTGGGGGCGCGGTCGGTGTCGTTCCCGGCCATCTCCACCGGGGTCTACGGGTACCCGCCCGAGCTGGCGGCCGAGGTTGCGGTCCGCACCGTGCGCGCCGGCGCCTCGGCGCTGCAGCTGGTGCGGCTGGTGGCCTTCGACCGGGACAGCTACGACCGCTACGTCGCGCTGCTGGGCTAACGCCGGGCGGCCACCTCGGCGCCCAGCCGGCGGCGCAGGAGGTCGAGGGCCGAGATGGCCGCGTACTGGCGGACCCGTTCGCGGTCCCCGGGGAGGTGGAACACCAGGGACTCGGCGTCCCGGTCGGGCAGGGCCAGGCCCACCATGACCGTCCCCGGGGCCACGCCCTCCTGATCGTCGGGCCCGGCCACGCCGGTGAGGGCGAGGCCCACGTCGGCGCCCAGGACGCGGCGCGCCCCCTCGGCCATGGCGCGCGCCGCGCTCTCGCTCACCACGGGGCCGTCGGGCACGCCCAGGACGCCGCGCTTGACGTCGGAGGCGTAGCTGACGACCGAGCCCCGGAACCAGTCGCTGGCGCCGGGCACGCCCACGAGGCGCGACGCCACCAGGCCACCGGTGAGCGACTCGGCCAACCCCAGGGTGAGGGCCCGGTCCGCCAGGAGGGCGGCCACGGCCACCTCCATGGTGTCGTCGTCGACCCCGAAGACGGCCTCGCCCACCAGGGCGCGCACCTCGGCCTCCTCGGCGTCGAGCAGGGCCCCGGCGGCGTCGGCGTCGGCCGCCTTGGCGGTGATGCGCACCTTGATGCCTTCGATCCCGCTCGCCAGGAAGGCGATGGTGGGGCCGGCGGCGGCGTCGAGCGCGGCGATGCGCGGGGCGAGGACCTCGCCCAGCCCGGACTCGCTCATGCCCCAGGTGCGCACCACCCGGCTCATGATCACGGCCGCCTCGCCGGCCGATTCGGCGCGGCCGCGCAGGTCGGGGAGCACGGCCCGGGTGAACATCTCGACCAACTCGTAGGGCACGCCCGGCAGGGCGTACACGACCTTGTGGCCGACCGGGCAGATGAGCCCGGGAGCGGTGCCCAGCTGCTGGGGGATGGCGGTGGCGCCCACGGGGACGTCGGCCTGGCGACCGTTGCTCTCGGGCATGTCGCGGCCCCGGCTGGCGAACATCTCGGCGATGCGGGCCACGATCTCGGGGTCGCGCACCAGGGGGACGTTCATGACCTCGGCGATGGCGTCGCGGGTGATGTCGTCGTGGGTGGGCCCCAGCCCCCCGCACACCACGACACCGTCGCTGCGGGCCAGGGCGGTGCGCAGGGCGAGCACGATGCGGGCCCGGTTGTCCCCCACGGCCTGGTGGAAGTGCGAGTCCACTCCCGCCAGGGCCAGCTGCTCTCCCATCCACGCCGAGTTGGTGTCGACGATCTGGCCCAGGAGCAGCTCGGTGCCGACGGCCAGGACCTCGATCCTCACCGGCGGTCCTCGTTGCAGGTGTCCCCGGCGGCGGCGGCGCGCGACGCCCGGTGCCCGTCGAGGAGGTACTGGGCGCCGGTGGCCACGGTGAAGGCGACGGCCACCCACACGGCGACGTCGAGGACGCCGCGGTGCGGGGCCACCGACGGGGCCAGGCACAGGAGGATGACGATGCCCTGGACGAGCGTCTTGACCTTGGCCGAGGCGCGCGCCGGGAGCGAGATGCCGCGTCGGCCCGCGGCCACGCGATACAGGCTCATCCACACCTCGCGCGCCGCGATGAGGGCGACGGGGAGCCACGACAGCTCTCCCTTGGCCGCCAGCGCGCACAAGGCGCCCACCACGGCGGCCTTGTCGGCCAGAGGGTCGAGGAAGGCACCCGACCGGGTGGTGCCCTGGCGCCGGGCCAGCCACCCGTCGACGCCGTCGGTGAGGCCGATGGCCAGAGCAACACCGAACGGCGCCCAACCCGGGCCGCGCACCACGATCATCGCCACCAACAGGGGCGTGGCCAACAGGCGGGCCACGGTGATGGCGTTGGCCGGGGTGTTGAGCGCCGAGGGGCCGAAGGTCGAGACGTGCATGCGCTCGCGCAGGGGCTCGGTCATGGACCGGCCCACAGGTCCGGGCCCGCCGCGCCGGTGACGGTGACGCGGTGGAGCTCCCCCACCCCGAGCGCGGGGTCGACGTGGACGACGCCGTCGATCTCGGGAGCCTCACGATGCGAGCGGGCCACGCCCGGCGCGTCCATGAGGACGTCGAGGCGCTGGCCCACGAGGGCGCACCGGCGTTCGGCGGTGATGGCGTCCTGGAGCTCCGAGCACTCCCGCAGCCGCTCCAGGGCGAGCTCGGCGGGCACCGCCCCGGGGAGGCCGGCGGCGTAGGTGCCGGGCTCTTCGGAGAAGGTGAAGAAGCCCGCCCAGTCGAGCCGGGCCTCGGCCAGGAACGCCAACAACAGGTCGTGGTCGTCTTCGGTCTCCCCCGGATAGCCGAGGATGAACGACGATCGCAGGGCGGCGTCGGGCGCGGCGGCGCGGATGGTGTCGATGCGCTCGAGGAAGCGCGCCGCGTCACCCCACCGGCGCATGCGCTGTACCAGGGGCCGGGACACGTGCTGGAGCGACAGGTCGAAATAGGGCACGCCGGTGGACACCACGGCGTCGATGAGCGAGTCGTCGAGCGCCGAGGGGTACAGGTAGAGGAGCCGGACGCGCTCGACGCGACGCGCCAGCCGGCGCACGAGGCCGACGATGGGGCGGGGCGCGCCGGCGGGGCGCGCCACATGCTCGGGGTCACTGCGGTCGAGCCCCCACGAGGCCAGGTCCTGGGCCACCAGGACGACCTCGCGCACGGCGTCGCCGAGCTCGTCCACCTCGGCCAGGACCACGTCTTCGGGGCGCGACCGCTGCAGGCCGCGAAACGACGGGATGGCACAGAAGCCGCAGCGCCGGTCACAGCCCTCGGCAACCTTGACGTACGCCCAGGGCGCATGGGCGGGGGGACGGGGGAGGTTCAGGAGGTCGAACGACGGGGGGGCCTCGCCCGTGACGTGCTCGTCGGTGAGGGTGCCCCCGTCCCTCTTGCCCAACGTGACCGGAATCCCGAAGCCCACCACCAGGTCCACCTCGGGCAGCGCGGCGGCGAGCTGGGCGCCGTGGCGCTCGGCCAGACATCCCGTCACCACCAGGCGGGCTTCGGGGTGGCGGACCGCCGCGAGCTCGAGGATGGTGTCGATCGACTCCTGGCGGGCGGCCTCGATGAAGGCGCACGTGTTGACCACCACGAGCTGGGCCTCGTCGGGCGAGGGCGCCGGCTCGTAGCCGTCACGGCGCAGGGTCCCGGCCAGCTTGTCCGAGTCGACCTGGTTCTTGGGGCACCCGAGGGTCTCCAACCAGTATCGCTCGGCCACCAGGACAATCTACCGGCGCAACCCCACCCCACCCCGACCGGGGCCGGGCCCGCCACCGGGTGGGTGGGTGGCGCCAAGGGCCCTAGCGGTAGTGCTGGGGCGCGTTCCAGTACCCGCCCAGCTCGACGTCGAACGACTCCGGTGAGAAGGCTTGGCGCCCGCCCCCCGGGTTGCTGGTGAGCTCGCCGAAGACGATGCGGCCGTCGACGTCGTAGAGGTCGACCCGGACGAAGTCGGTCTCCTTGCCGAGCGTCTCGGCGATGTGGACCATTTCGTCGAGCGAGTCAGGGCGCGCTGGGGCGGGTTCGGCGGGGGGATAGACCACCGAGGCGTCGACCGGAGTCCAGTCAGGGCGAAAGAGATTGACGCGATGACTGGTGAAACGGTCGGAGTTGACCTGGACCAGGCGGACCCGACCGTCGAAGACGTAGAGCTTGTAGTCCGGTGGGATGTGCCCGTCGCGGCCCAGGAGCAGCTCCTCGACCATGATGCGCGGGGGGACGTCGCGATACGCCCATTCCAGCTCGACATCGGCGTAGCGGATCTTCAGCCACGTCCGACACGTCGCCACCAACTGGTCCCGGTCGAGCCCGCGCCGGGTGGTGGTGAAGATCCCCCCCGAGAGACGGGCCGACTCCCCCGAGTCGAGCCCCGGGGCATGCGCCCGGTCGCCCACGATCCAGATCATCCCCGAGGCATGGCTCGGCTTGACGACGAACTCGGCGGGGAGCACTGACAGTTCCAGCTCGGCCGGGTCGGCGACCACGGCGTGCAGCCGGGGGAGCACCTCGGAGCCGACGGCGCCGGCCACGTAGTCACGCACCGCCACCTTGTCGGCAAAGGTCGTGAGCAGGGGTCGACGGTCCAGGGCCATCTTCCGCACCACCTTTTGGGTGAAGGTCACGGGACCGCCGGGAGGCCACGAGCGACGTTGGTTCCAGTAGTAGAAGCGGCTCCGCATCTCGAAGGGCACGCGCGGTGAGTACACCAGGGCTCGCGCACGGGCCCGGAGGCGTTGCCGCCAAGGCTTCACCGGACATCTCTCGGTGGCAGAGCACAGGAGTCGACAGGAGACGAGGTTACGGCATGGCGTGCCGACCAGTCAGGAGGGTGACGTCAGCGGTACTGATCAGGGAGGTTCCAGTAGCCGCCGAGCTCGAGGTCGAACGACTTCGGCGTGAACCCCGGGGCGTAGGGGCCGCCGGGGATGCTGGTGAGCTCGCCGAAGACGATGCGGCCGTCAACGTCATAGAGGTCGACCCGGACGAAGTCGGTCTCCTTGCCGAGCGTCTCGGCGATGTGGATCATCTTCTCCAGCGAGTCGGGCCGGGTGGGCGCCTGGGGGGCGGGTGGGTAGATCAGCTGGGCGTCGACCGGAGCCCAGTCGGGACCCACGAGATTGCAGCGGTGGTCACCGAAGCGGTCCGTGTGGACCTCGAGAAGCCGCACGCGGCCATGGAAGACGTAGAGCTTGTAGTCCGGTGGGACGTGCCCGTCGGGGCCCCGGAGCAGCTCCTCGACCATGATGCGCGGGGGGATGTGGCGGTAGGCCCATTCCAGCTCCAGATCGGCGTAGTTGATCGACAGCCATCTCCGACACGCCGCCCGGAGCATGTCCCAGTCGAGCCGGTCCGGCGTCGTCGTGAAGATCTCGGACGTCTGGCGCGTCGAATCGTCGGACACGAGCTGCTGCGATGGAGCCTCGTCCCCGACGATCCAGATCATGCCCGAGGCATGGTTGGGCTTGACGACGAACCGCTCCGGCAGCCGGTCGGGCTCCAACTCGGTGGGGTCGGCCACGACGGCGTAGAGCTCGGTCAACACCTCGGGACCGACGGCGTGGGCGACGTAGTCACGCACGGCGATCTTGTCGGCAAAGGTGGTGAGCAAGGGCCTGCGGTCCTTGAGCATCTTCCACAGCACCTTCTGGCTGAAGCTCACGGGCTGCCGACGACGCCAAGAACGATGCCTATCCAGGTACAGCAGTCGGCAGCGCAATTCGAACGGCACCGAGGGCGAATAGGCGACGCCGAACACCTTCTGCTTGAGCGCCCGCGCCGCGGGTGTCACCGTGAGCTCCCGGTGAACGCCGAGCTCGCCCCACGCCCCACGGGCGCGGCGACAGGGCGGGCGTTGTGCCCAACCGTGAAGCACATGTGGACCCCCCAGTCCGCCCCCGCCGGCCGTGGCTCACGACCCGGCGCCTACTGCGCACCCCTCATGGTGTAGTGCCAACCTCACCAGGGGTCCAAACCAGGGCCAACACCCGGACAACGGACGCCACCCGGATGGTCGCCCGCCCAGGGCGCCGTCACGGAGCGGAGAGGGAGGGATTTGAACCCTCGGACCCAGTTTCCCAGGTCAACTCATTAGCAGTGAGTCCGATTCGGCCGCTCTCGCACCTCTCCCGACGGGACTCCCCGCCACCACCGGCTGTGTGTCACATTCCCGTCACACTCCCGGGGCGGGACTGGTCCCAATGGCTCAAAACTACCAGCCCGGTGTCACCAGAGCCCCGGCTCTCACCGGGCCACCCAGTTCCACATCGGGGCATCGAAGGCCGCGCTGAACTCGGCGCGGCTGTACGGTCCGGTGCCGTCCATGTCGAAGATGCGCAGCCCTGCCTGGGCGACGAGCAGTTGGAACAGTTCGTCCGAGGTCGTTCCATAGTGGTCCGCCCCGCCGAGCCCGTGCTCGAACACGACGACCGGGCGGTGGGTGACGATGGTGTTCATGGCCCCCCGCAGGACCTCGCCTTCGGCCCCTTCGACATCGATCTTGATCAGGGCGGGGACGTACCCGGCAGGAATCGCCTCGTCGAGAGGCTCCACCTGGACCCGGATGCGCTCGGTCTGTTCGTCCTTGTAGTAGGTGCGCGCCCGGAGGCCGCTGTTCCCGGGATTGCTGGAGACGAAGACGAAATCCTCCTCGCCCTTGTGGTCGGACAAAGCCGCACAGTGCACATCGACCGTCGGGAACTGGGCCTGGAGGTCGCTGGCCAGGTGGGGAAGCGGTTCCCAGGCGAGGTGCCGACCTCGGGGGGCCAGGCGCAACATGGCGGACAGGACCGATCCGGCGTGGGCGCCCACGTCGATGCAGTTGGAGTCCTCCCGTAGCACCATGTCGAGGATCAGGAGGATGGCGCGGTCGTCGCGGGCGATGCGCTCGTAGAACGCGTTCGGGAAGAAACGATGTTTGATCCGTCTCGCCGTGGGCAAGAGGCCGACCCGATCGAGCGTCTGAGCGGCCTGATCTTTGAGCGTGGTCACTTTTCTAAGTTACCGACCTCGGGCATCCCGGTCCATGATTTGCCGTGAAACCTCAGTGGCCGGGCCCATCCTTCACGGCGCGCGCGCCGACGATCACTGGGAACATGGGGTCGTGCGCCCAGATTCGACGCCCGAGCCGGGCCGCAGGGACGCCCCGAAATCTTGCGATCACCGCGAGGCAGTTCCCCAAGGACTCCACCTCGGTGTGACCAAATGGCGAAAGAAGCTGCGACACCGATCGACAGGTGAAGCGCCAATAGTCTGCTTCGAAGCCGCTGGTCCAATTGATCTGTTCGGCTGCTGGAACGGTGAGGAGCAACACGCCGCCGGGAGCGAGCACGCGGTGCAGCTCGCCGATCGCCGCCTGGACGTCAAACACGTATTGCAGTGTCTGCGGCACGATGGCGATGTCGAAGGCGTTAGACGGGACCTGCGGCATGCACGCGAGGTCGGCCACGATCGTCACATTCGGGAGTTGGGCGTCGACGTCCAGGATATCCACATTGGTCACGCGCTCTGGGTAGCGTTCGCAGTAATGGGGTTCCCGGATCTCAACCGCGCGTCCGACGATGTCGGAACGATGGGCCTCGATGAAATGGTCGATGTAGGCGCGGCCGACGCCCGGTGGACCGACGCGGTAATTCCCCTTGGGCGCCAAGGGCCGTAGCTGGTGACCGATCCCGAGCCAGGCCGGCTGCCGTTTGCGTAGGAATCCGCGCCAGTTCACGGTGGCAGTCACAGGACTAGAATTCATGATCTGACCTCAGATCTCCGTTGCTCACTCTCAGAATCGGAGGTTCCGGCCTACCCAGTTCCCTCGAAGGCGCACTGAACACCCTTCTTAATTCTAGGGCTGAGCACGCTCTTAGCCCTGACGATCGAGTTCCCGGGTGAACAATTCGCGAACTTCTGGGTGAGATCCCGAGAAATATCGTCACGAACAGTGGCCAATGGCGCCGCGCCCTTCAGTGGTCGCCCCATCCCGACGATAGATTGGCCTTGGAACAGCATGGCGCCTGGACATGTGACGATGACTACCTCCCGCCCAATCCCCGCACCGGTGTGTGACCAGTACTTTCGCGGCACGTCGTTCGAGCCCGGGGCGTAGCTGACGATGCGCATCCTCATGTACGCCGAGTCGCTGGCGCGCAAAGGTGGGACCGAGATCAGCAGCATGCAGATCGCCAGGGCGTTGAGCGAGCGGGGCAACACCGTGGACGTGTTCTACGAGCACGACGGTGAGCTTCACTCGGAGTACCTCTCCTTCTGCCGTTCGGTGAGCGCGTCACGTATGAGCGTCGGCAAACTCTCGGCACGGGACGGCGCCCGGATCCTCCCGGCGATCTGGTCGGGAGCTCGGCGTCGACCGGACGTGATCTACGCACACCGCTTCCGCGACGTGATCACGGGCCGATTGACAGGGACCCTGGCGCGCGCTCCTGTCGTGTGTCACCTCCGTGACGTGTTCCACGACGGGACGACCCCCCGGTTGGCGAAATGGGGCGACAGGTACATCGCGGTGTCCGGTGCGACCCGCGACTCGTGGGTGGCCGACGGCCTCGACAGCAGTCGCGTCGAGGTCGTGCACTCGGGAATCGACCCTTCGCAGTATCCCTTCGGGGGCGCCGCCGAACGGGCCAAGGCGCGTGAGGCCTTGGGGATCGCTCCTGACCTCTTTGTGGCCGTCTATTACGGTCGAGTCGACGTCGACAAGGGCATGGACCTCTTGCTCGATGCCTGGCGACGGCTGGGCATGTCGCCCGACGAGGGTCTCCTGGTGATCCAGGGGAACCCGGTGCTCGCCCGTGATCCCGATGCATACCTGCAAGAGCTCAAGGACCGAGCGCCTCAGGGATGTCTGTGGCTACCCATGAGCAAGGACGTCGTCACCGTCCTGCACGCCGCCGATGTCGTGTTGCTGGCCTCGGTCACGGAAGGGCTTTGTCGGGTGGTGCTCGAGGGGATGGCCACCGGCCGGCCTGTGGTGGCGACGCGCGTGGGCGGGATTCCCGAGATCCTCACCGGGCCGTTTCAGCGGTTCCTGTTCGACAGTGGCGACGTGGGCGGACTGGTCGAGCAGCTGGCGTCCATAGCCGGATGGCAGCAGCGCGAACCCCAGCTGGCCGAGCAATGCTCGCAACACATCCACACCAACTTCAGTCTCAAGGCGATGGCCGCCAGGGTCGAGGAGATCTTGCAGGAAGAGGTCGACAAGAAGTCCAGGGGAAGGTCTCGGCCCCGGTCCCGTGAGACCCAGACGGTCACCACCTCGCTCTGACGCCGAGTGAACTGGTGGCGGCCAAGTAATATTGCATGGGTGAAACGCCGCTCTCACAAGAGTGCGATCTACCGATTCATCAGGCGCTTTCCCGTGCTCTCGGTGCCCGCCGGCTGGCTGAGCCGCGTCGTGCTCTTGTCACCGGAGTCTTCGCTCCTCCGGTCCGTCCTCGGCCCCTCGAGGGACCGCCTCCGGGGTGCCATGAAGATGGAGCAGGTGCTCACCGTGCTGGCCGCCCTCGAGGCCCAGGACGTCCCGGTCTGCTTGGCCGGCGGCTGGGGTGTGGACGCCCTCGTGGGAAGGCAGACTCGCTCGCACGACGACCTCGACATCGTGATCGACAACTACGAGCACGAAGTGCAGCGGGCTGTCGAGGCCCTGGCCCCGCTCGGATTCCGATTGATCGAGAGCTACCAACGGCCGGTGCTCATGCCCAGGATCACCGTCCTCGAGGACGACAGCGGCCGACTCATGGATCTCAACAGCATCGACTGGCAGAGGCTGAGCACGAGGGTGGCGTCGCTCGGAGCCGACGATGTCACCCCTCTTGCGCTTCGCCGCAAGGTGATCGCCAGCGGAACCTTGGGGGGTCGGCCCGTCCCGTGCCTTTCGGCTGAGGCCCAGCTCCTGTTTCACGACGGATTCGATCTCAGCCTGCCCCAACAACTCGACGTCAGAGTGCTGCGCGACGAGCTCGAAACGTCCCCTCCAAAGCCGCGTCCGACCTGAGGGACCGACATATCATTTCGAGGGTGGTGAACGGCGCGGGTGACGAGGTGCTCGTGGTGGTCGCCCACCCCGACGATGAGGTGCTGTGGCTCGCCCCGCTCCTCCCACACGCCACCCACGTACTGGCGGCCTACGCCGTGGCGAGCCTCGACCCGGCTCTCACCGAAGGCAGAGAGCTCGTCCGGGAGAATTTCCCTTTCCCCAACTTCGAGTTCCTGGGGCTGGAACAGGCCGAGGTCTACAGCCAATCGGACTTCCTGAGCCGGGCGCCGGTCGATCACGGAGTCAGCCTCATGCGTTCGTGTCCACCCGAGCGCGCCGAGCATTACCGGTCGAACTACTCGGCCCTGCTGGCTGCCGTGGCTCCGTACCTCGGGCCGAGCACCGCCATCTACACCCACAACCCGTGGGGAGAGTACGGCCACGAAGAGCACATCCAGGTCAACCACGCCATGGTGGCCCTGGCGCGGCGCCACCACTGCTCGGTGTGGGTGTGGGACGGACTGTCGGGTCCGGAATTAGCCTCGAGAGACGTGATGCTCAGAGCTGACTTCTACCCCGAAGATGCTCTCGCCAATGCTCCCTCACGCCAACTGGCCGTCGACCTCGACTGCTACCGGGAGATCCGCGCCCTCTATCAACGCCATGGGGCGTGGACGTACCACGACGACTACCTCCCCCCCGATCCCAGTCGCTTTCTCCAGATCGTCCGAGATGGGCAAGTCCTCGTCTCGTCGCGCCGGCCTCCGCTGGCGCGCCGAGCCTCGATCGCCGGGCAGGTGGCGGCGCGCAAGACGCAGTATTACGCGGGAGCGCTTGGCAAACGAGTCCGCGGTCGAGGCTGATCGATGCGCATCCTCATGTACGCCGAGTCGCTGGGCCGAGAGGGCGGGATCGAGATCGGCAGCCTGCAGATCGCCAGGGCGTTGAGCGAGCGGGGAAACTCGGTGGACGTCCTGTACGAGCGCGACGGTGAGCTCCGTGCCGAGTACCAGTCCTTCTGCCGGTCGGTCAAGGCCTCGTGGATGAGCGTGAACAAGCTCTCGGCACGAGACGGCGCCCGACTCCTCCCGGCGATCTGGTCGGGAGCCCGCCGTCGACCCGACGTGGTCTACGGACACCGCTTCCGCGACGTGATCGCGGCGAGATTGACCGGGACGGTGGCACGTGCCCCCGCCGTGTGCCACCTCCATGACGTGTTCCAGGACGGGACGACGCGCCGGCTGGGGAGGTGGGCCGATCGCTACATCGCCGTGTCGGGGGCGACTCGCGATTCCTGGGTGGACGACGGCCTCGACAGCGCTCGCGTCGAGGTCGTGCACTCGGGAATCGACCCCCACATGTACCCACTCGGGGGTGAGGCCGAGCGACGCCAAGCCCGCCAGGCCTTGGGGCTGGCGCCGGACCTGTTCATCGCCCTCTACTACGGCCGGCTCGACGCCGACAAAGGCCTCGACCTGTTGTTCGGGGCCTGGCGACAACTGGGCATGTCGGCCGACGAGGGGCGCCTGGTCCTCCAGGGACGCCCGGTGCTCGCCGATGACCCCGACGGGTACCTTCGAGAGCTCCACGAGCACGCCCCCGAGGGATGCCTGTGGCTGCCCATGGACAGAGACGTGATCACCGCGCTGCACGCCGCCGACGTCGTGGTGCTGCCGTCGGTCACCGAGGGCCTGTGCCGGGTGGTGCTCGAGGGGATGGCCAGCGGCCGGCCGGTGCTGGCCACGCGGGTCGGGGGAACACCCGAGATCCTGACGGGAGCGTTCCAACGGTTCTTGTTCGAGAGTGGCGACGTTTCCGGGCTGGTGGACCAGCTGGCATCCGCCGTCGGCTGGCAGCAGCGCGAGCCGCAGCTGGCCGAGCAGTGCTCGGAGCACATCCACGCCCACTTCAGCTTGAAGTCGATGGCCGAGAGGGTCGAGGAAGTCCTACAGGAAGAGGTGGACAAGAGGGCCAAGGACCGGTCTCGGTCCCACGGCGCCCGGGCGGGCTCCGCGCCCTGACGCTCAGAGCCGCTCGACGTGGGGCCCCGTCACCCGATTGCAGGTGTCGAGGACATACTTGGCGTTGGCCACGATGGCGTCGAGGTCGAATCGGTCGTGGTCGGTCACGAGCACCACGGCATCGGCGGCGGCCGCTTCCTCGGGGGTGGCCTCCACCCGGGTGACCCGGGAGTCGATGGCCAGGTCCCTGACGTGGGGGTCCGCCGCCCGCACCTCCGCCCCCAGGGCCGCGAGACGCTCGACGACGGCGATGGCCGGTGACTCGCGGGCGTCGGCCGTGTTGCGCTTGTAAGCCAACCCGAGCACGAGG
Organism: uncultured Acidimicrobiales bacterium; assembly: GCA_963731665.1. Classification (GTDB taxonomy): domain Bacteria; phylum Actinomycetota; class Acidimicrobiia; order Acidimicrobiales; family UBA8190; genus Chersky-840. The sequence continues at coordinate 114,138 of CAVSWP010000001.1, forward strand.
ATCCGACATCCGCTGACCGCCCGGCCCTGGGCGTTCAGAGCCAGCATCAAGCGGCGGACCACGTAGTCGGGCATGTGCTCGTTGATGTCGTTGGCGAGGTCGATGAACCGGAAGCTCTGGCCGATGGTGCGGCGCACCTTCCACGACAGGTACGAGGGGTCGATGGGCAGGCAGTGACCGCCCACGCCCGGGCCGGGGTGGAATCGCATGAAGCCGAAGGGCTTGGTCGACGCCGCCTCGATCGCCTCCCACACGTCGACATCGAGGGCCTGGGCGAACATGGCCAGCTCGTTGACCAAGGCGATGTTCACGTGACGGAAGGTGTTCTCGAGCAACTTGGTCAGTTCGGCGACCTTGGGGTTCGACACCGCCACCGTCGTCTCGCAGATGCGGTCGTAGAACCCCTTCACGGCGGCGAGCGAGGCTTCGTCGATGCCCGAGACCACCTTCGGGGTGTTCACGAGGTTCCACGAGGGGTTCCCCGGGTCGATGCGCTCGGGGCTGTACCCGAGATGGAAGTCGGCGCCGGCGGTGAGGCCCGAGCCCTCCTCCAGGATCTGGCGCATGAGCTCGGTGGTCGTCCCAGGGTAGGTGGTGGACTCGAGGACCACCGTCGCGCCCGGACGGAGGAAGCGGGCCAGGGCCCGCGCCGAGTCCTCGATGAACGAGAGGTCGGGGAGTCCTTCGCGAAGCGGCGTGGGCACCGTGACCACGGCAACGTCGAAGCCGGCACAATCCCTGGTCTGGCTCGATGCCGTGTACCGCCCGGTGTCCCGGCAGGCGGCGAGCCGCTCGTCGGTGATGTCCTCGATGTAGGACTCGCCCCGCAGGAGATGGGCGATGCGGACCTCGTCGGTCTCCAGGCCCACGACGTCATAGCCGACCTCGACGGCCCGGACCGAAAGAGACAACCCCACATACCCCTGGCCCAGGATCACAACCCTCTCGGCGCGGCTCATGACGTTCGACTCCGGGTGCAGGCACCGGTGGGTCCGGGCGAACCAAGAGCGTAGTGGCGCCGCATCACGCCGGGTGGGTTCCCGTGGTTCAGGCGGTGGCCGCTCTCACCTCGTCGAGCGACAGCTCCGCGGTCGCCGGGCCACCGCACTGGGTGCAGTGCTCGGTGTGGCGCCACGATCGCAGCAGACGGGTGCCGTCGGCGTTGAGGACGACCACGAAGGACTCCGAGCGCGGGTCGACGTCGAGGCGGAAGTACGGCCGCCACTCCGTGGTGGCCGGATGACGGCCCACATCCACACCCTTGAGCAGACGCCGGAACCGCATCCGCCCGGTGTCGAACAGCCAGGTGCTGTTGCAAGACTCGATGACGACCGGCTCCATAGGGCCCATGGTGGCTCGGGAACCTGGCAAAACGGTCAGTGCCGCGTTTCGATTCCGTGAAGTTTCGGGCCCGCCGAGCTCCCGGGCCGGCCCCGCCCGGATGCGACCGTTCAGCCCGAGCGGGCCAGGCCGATGGTGTCGAGGGCTGCCAGGAGGTCCCGGTCGCGCTCGTAGGTCAACACGCGCGCCGCCACGTCCAGCTCGAGCCATCGGAGGTCGTCGACCTCGTGGGAGACCGCGAATTCGCCCTCGAGGACCTCCATCACCCAGTACCCGACGACCTTGGGCCGGCCCCGGCGGTCCCGGTACTCCGTGAACCCGACGAAGCGCACGAGCCGGCAGTGGTAGCCGGTCTCCTCGAGCACCTCGCGCAGCGCGCACCGCTCGTAGGACTCGCCCGGATCGAGCTTCCCCTTGGGCACGGACCAGTCGTCTCGACCGGCACGGTGGACCAAGGCCACCTCGACGCGCCCGGCGACCTCGCGCAGGAGGATCCCCCCGGCGGCCCGGATGACGTCGTCACGTACCTTGCGAGGCCACCGGACCCTCGTCACCACTCGACCCATGGCATCGAACCTACCCACGTCTGGGACCTTAAATGGGGGACCCCCGGGCCTTTTCCTGCTGAGCCACCCGGCGGGCTGTCCCGGTCTCGCTCCCCTGGGGCGGCTTCGGCTCGCCGGACGCCCTCGACCGGGCCGAGCTCCGGGAAGGCGGTCGTGATGTCGCTCCGATCTACGATGCACCGGTGCGAGTCGCGTACTTCGTCACCTCGTACCGGCCGCCCACACAACTTCTCCGGCTCCTCTCGACGCTCCGGCGGGCGCAACCCGCCTCCCCGGTCGTGGTCCACCATGATCGCTTCCGATCCCCCTGGAGCGCGGACCTCGTCACCCCCATCGGCGACGTCGAGGTGCTCACGAGCGACACGCCGGTGTCGTGGGGGGACTTCTCCATCGTGGACGTCACCTGGAAGGGGCTCTCGTGGATGGTGGAGCACCTGGCCTTCGACTGGGTGGTCTTCCTGTCCGAGCAGGACTACCCCATCGCTCCCCTCGACCGGCTCGAGCAGTTGTTGGAGGAGTCCCAGGTCGACGCCTTCGTCGAGGCCACCCCCATACACCTCGTCGAGGACCCCGACATCCGGATGGGATGCGATCGCCGGTACAACTACCGCTACGTGAAGCTCCCCCGCCTGGGCCTGATGCCACGACTTCCGCCCAAGACGAGACGACTTGTCGCCGACAGGGCCAACTACGGCAACTTCGTCCTCTACAAACTGCAACGCAAGGTCACGGTGTTCTGCTACCCGGACCCCCTGCCCATGCGGTTGGGCGTCAGACCGAGACGGTCGCCGTTCTCGCCCGAGTTCCCCTGCTGGTACGGATCGCAGTGGATGGCGCTGTCGCGCCGCGCCGCTGAGAAGGTCGTCGAGTTTGTCAGAGACCGTGAGGACTATGTGCGCTACTACTCACGAACGGTGATCCCCGACGAATCGGCCACGGCCACCATCGTGTGCAACGACCCGGAGCTCACCGTGCGCGACGAAGGGCTCCACCACGTTCGCTTCAGCTCTCTCGAGGGGCACCCCGACGCCTTCGGCCTCGCCGATCTGGGTGAGCTGGTGGGCTCGGGCCGGTACTTCGCCAGGAAGTTCGACATCGACGTCGACGCCGCCGTGCTCTCTGCCCTCGACGAGCACATCTTCGGTGGATGAAAAGGATCAGGCCCGCAACTCCCGGTAGAGGGCCTCGAAGCGCGCCGCCATCGTCTCGGCGGTGAAGCTCTGGCGCGCCACCGACCGGCACCGCACCGCCATCTGTTGCCGGAGCCCGGGGTCGTCCACGACGGTCCGCAGCGCGCCGGCCAGGGCCGCGGCATCGTTGGGGGGGACCAGCAACCCCGTCTCGCCTTCGGCCACGATCTCGGGTATGCCGCCGACGTTCGACGCCACCACCGGGATCCCCGCCAACATGGCCTCCACGATGACGAGGGGGAAGCCCTCCATGAACGAGGGCATGACGAGCACGTCGAACGCCCATGTGGCCGTCCACGGAGGGTCCACCCATCCGGCCAACTGGACCCGGTCGCCGAGCGCCAGGGTGCGGACCAGCTCCTCCAGCTTGGCGCGCTCGGGGCCCTCGCCCACGAGCACCAACCGGCACCCGGGAACCGACGGCAGCGCTTCGACGAGCACCTCGAGGCCCTTCTCCGGCGACAGGCGACCCACCGCCCCGATGCGGACCTCGCCCCCCGGCACCGGGGGCGGCGAGACGTCGGTGACGAGCGCGCCGTTGTGTATGACACGGACCGACCCCGGCCGCAGCCCGAGCAACGACTCCGCATAGCGCGCCGAGTCGTGCGAGACGCAGACGTAGGCCTTCACACCACGGGCCACCAGACGGACCAGCCATTGTTGGCGCCGCCTCCACGGCGGGTTCCGTCCGTGGATCACGGCGACGGTCGGCGTCCGGGTCACGACGCCGGCCAGGAGGCCGTATTGCGAGGTCCACGGATTGTCCAGGTTGACGTGCAGGATGTCAGGACGGATGGCGCGCAGGGCCCGCACATGTTCGCGGATGGCGCGCAGGTCGAACTTGCTGCGCACCGGTGACAGCAACCGGGTCTTGACCCCGGGCCGGGCACCGGCCACGGTGCGGAGCATCGGCTCGGATGTGCCCAGCAAGGTGATGTCGAATTCCGGGTCGAGGGCACCGAGCAGGACGCCGAAGCTTGCCGATGACCCTCCCTGGGAATCGGCATCGAAGTAGCACGCCAACCGAAGGGGGGGCCGGGACCCGACGGCACCCGGGGTCACGTCGCCGTTGCCCGACATCGACAAGAAGGTTACCCGCCGACTCCGGTTGCTCCGGACCCCGGAACGGCTCTCCGGATTCCCTTCGTACAAGAGGTCGTGTGCGAAACTGCGGGGATGTCCGACGGTCGCACCACCAGTCCCGACGCCGCCGTGCCGACGGTGTCGGTCTGCATGCCGGTGGCTCGCGACGCGACCGTCGTGCGGCGCGCCCTGCGGAGTGTGTTGTCCCAGGATCTCTCCGATGTCGAGGTCCTGATCGGCGACGAGACGGGAGCGGCCGAGCCCGCCGTCACCGAGGCCGGCGACGCCCGTGTCCGGTACGTTCGAAACCCCGACCGACTGGGCTTCGCCAAGAACCACCGCACCCTGCTCGACCGCGCTGCCGGCAAGTACATGGCGGTCATGCACGACGACGACTGGTGGGAGCCCTCGTACCTCTCTTCTCTCGTCGCCGTCTTGGAGGCCGACCCCGAGGTCGGTATGGCGTGTTGCGCCACCGTGCTCGACGACGACCACGGCAACCTGACGCCGTGGCCGGTGCCCCTGGGAGCAGGCCGCCACGACAACCTCGTCGAGGTGCTGTTGCGCGAGGACTGGTTCCTCCTGGTGGGCTCGACGATCTGGCGCCGAGAGCTGTGGGCCGGCCCGGCCCGCCAGTGGCCCGAGCTGTGTTGCGCCGATCTCCAATTCTTCCTGTCGGCCGCCGACGCCGGCTGGGCGCTGTACTACCTACCCGAGGTGCTGTTTCACTGGGTCCAGCACACCGGACAGTCAGGGGCCTGGCGGGGAGAGGACAACGGTCTGGGGGTCGCCGACGACGTCCTCACCTTCTGGGGCGGCTGGCTCGGCGGCCGCCCCGGGGAGCAAGTGGCCCTGGCCAACCGCCAGAGGGCGCGTTGGCACCTCCGGCGGGCGCGCGCCTTGCTCCTGGCCGGACGTGCGCACGAGGCCAGAGGCGCCATCGGAGAGGCGGCGGCGTTGCGCCGGGCAGCGGGCTTGCCTCGCACGGAGCTGCCAGGCCTGGGACGGTTGGCCGTCGCCTCGCATCTCCCTTCCATCGCCGTGCGGGCCGGCGTGGGCCTCAAGCGGACGGTGCGTGAGGCACCGGCGAGGCGCCGCGACAGGTGAAGATCTCCCCCTCGTTGGGCCATGAACGAGGGGGAGATCGCGTATTGTGAAGGCTCATGTGCGCGACGGCGGTGAACACGCAGTACCCGACGTGACGCCCGCGCCGGGAATCGGCGGCCGCGACGGCGAACGTCCGGGGAAGGCCCCGAAAGCCCCCAAGTCGTCGGCGGCGACGAATGCCCTGCCTCCCCGGTTCGGCCGCAACGTCTTGATGAACTACGCCGCGCAGGGACTGACGGCGCTGTCAGCTCTCGTGCTGACCCCGGTGCTCCTTCACCATCTGGGCAAGACCACCTACGGCCTGTGGGTCGTGGCCGGCGGCGCCGTGGCCTACCTCGAGCTGTTCGAGCTCGGGTTCGGCGGGGCCACCACCAAGCTCATCTCCGAGGACGCCTCGGTCCGGCCCGAGCAGGCCGTGCGCACCCTCAACACCACCTTCTTCGTGCTGGTGCCCCTGGGTCTGATCGCCTTGGTCGCCGGCCTCGGCCTGGCCTTCGCCCTGCCCCACATCGTCCATGTGGCTCCCGACCTGCGCAGTGCGTTCGTCGCGGTCGTGGCCGTCCTCGGCGTGGCTCTGGCGGTCTCGATACCCGGGGACAGCTTCGGCGGGGCGCTCGTCGGCCATCAGCGTTACGACCTCCTAGCCGCCTCGAACGCGTCGATGACGATCCTCACCGCCGCGGGGTGCGTGGCGGTGGTGGTGTGCGGAGGAGGGATCGTCCTCCTGGCGGTGGTCTCGAGTGCGATCTCGGTCCTGTTTCATCTGATACGGCTGTCCATGGTCAGCCGGATCATGCCGGGGACCCGTATCAGCCCTCGCCTCGTCGACCGGGGGCAACGGCGCCATGCCCTGCATCTCTCGGGATGGTTCCTCCTTCAAGCGGTGCTGGCGGCGATCTACGCCACCGGGGACGTCATGATCGTGGGCATCGTCCTCGGCCTTCGGGACGCGGCGATCTACGCGGTGGGATCGAAGCTGGCCGGGGCGGCGATCTCCGCCCTGGACTCGATGGCCCAGGTGTTCTTCCCCTACGCGTCGGCCACGGCCCGCAACAAAGAGCCCGGCGCGCTCGTCGAGGTGGCCGTGGACGGGACCCGCGTCACGATGGTGCCCGGGCTCATGATCTCTCTGGTCTTCATCGTGTTGGCCTCGCCCGGCATCCGCGCCTGGGTGGGCCCCGGCTACGGGACCTCGGCCCAGGTGCTCGTGGTGCTGGCCGCCGCATCGGCACTGGCGTCGCCGGTGCGTGCCCTCACCAACATCCTCAACGGGTCGGGGAAGCTTCCCGTGCTCAACGCCATCAGGGCCGTCGAGGTGGCGGTCAACCTCGCCCTGTCGATCACATTGGCACTCGTGATGGGCCCTGTCGGGGTGGCGGTGGGCACGCTCGGGGGCATACTCCTCGTCCGCCTTCCCGGTGTCCTCATCGTCGGGTGCCGTTCCACGGGCCTACGCGTCACGACGTTCGCCCGGCGGGCCTTGGCGCCGAACATCATTCCTGCCTTGGGGTGCGCCGGCGCCCTTCTCGGCCTGCGCGCCGTGGGAGGCCAGTCGCTGCCCTGGCTGGTGTTCGACGGCATGGCGGGATGCTTGGCGTACCTCGGCCTGTTCTTCGCCACCGCGGCGACACCCGGTGAACGCCAACGCTCCCTCGCGCTCATCACGCGACCTCTGCCGGCTCGGTGGCGCTCGGCGCCCCTGACAGAACCACCGATGGTCTCCCATGACGAGCCGCGCTAGAAGATATTCGGGCCTCACACGGTGAAGCGCCCCGGGAAAAGAACGTCGCAGGTGACCCGGCTTCGGCGGAGCAGGCCGTAGTCTGGAGGTCCGTGACCAGGCAGTCGTCGAACTCGACAGAGCCGTGGCGAGAGCAGGCCTTGCGCCCGTTCAAGCCCGTGCTCTCGGGCATGGTCGGAGCCTGCATCGCCCGCAGTGGTGCGGACGTCACCAACGCCGCCACTGGGCGGTCGTGCCTCGTCCTCGCCCCCCATCCCGACGACGAGACGCTGGGTTGCGGGACGGCGATCATGCGGCGAGTGGACGCGTCCACCCCTGTGCACGTGGTCGTGGTCTCCGACGGCAGCACGTGGCCCCCGGGGCGGGACCCCGCCGAGAACATAGCCACACGCGACGCCGAGCTGCGCGCTGCCTGCAAACTGCTCGGCCTGCCGGCGGCGGGCGTCACCCATCTCGACTTCCCCGAACAGGGCCTGCATCTGGCGGGCGACGATCTTGTCGACGCCGTGGCCGACGCCATCCGGACGTGGGAACCGGCGGAAGTCCTCACCACTTCGGAGTGCGACCCTCACCCGGACCACGCCGCCCTGGGTGTAGCGACGCGCCGCGCCGTGAGCGGCACCGGGGCCCGGGTCCTGGTCTACCCGGTGTGGCAATGGGACCACCCGCGCTCGTGGGTCCGCACCCTGCGGGCCTCGTCTCGGCCCGAGCTCGTCAGCACCGCCGGCTACCTGGAGCGCAAACGCGCCGCCGTCGACGTCTACGGATCGCAACTGTCGTCTGTCGCCGGGGGCGATCTGACCGGGGGCTACGGACTGGGGCCGCGCTTCCTCGGCCGTTTTCTCGGGTCCCACGAGATGTTCTTCCCCGTTCCGCCAAGGCCTTCGGACCGGTGACCGTCCGCGACGCGCTCGACGAGCTCCGCCCCGGCGGTCCACCGCTTCGTGCGGAGACATCGCGTCCTGTGGGTGCCAGCGGGATGGCTGAGCCGGCTGGTGGCTTCGTCCCGGCAGTCGTCGGCCGTTGGTCTCGTCCTCGGCCCGCTCCGGAACCGCCTGCGTGGCCACATGAAGGCCGAGGACGTGGTGAAGGTGGTGCGGGGGCTGACCGAGCACGATGTGGGGTGCTACCTGGCCGGCGGGTGGGGGGTGGACGCCCTGGTGGGAAGGCAGACCCGTTCCCACGACGACCTCGACGTCGTGATCGACGACTACGACAACGAGGTGGGGCGGGCCATCGAAGTGCTCGGAACCCTCGGGTTCCGTCACGTGGAGACCCACGAGCGTCGGACGTGGATGCCCAAGCGATCGGTCCTCGACGACGGCGCCGGCCACCGCGTCGAGCTCGTCAGTCTCAACTGGCAACTCCTGGCTCGCGAGTTCGGATCTCCGGGAGCCGACGCCACCGCCCGCCCGGAATTTCAACACCTCGTCTTCGCCGAGGGGACGGTGGGAGGTCAGCGCGTGCGGTGCATCTCCGCCGGAGTGCAGCTCCTCTATCACACCGACTTCGAGCTCGAGGCGGCCCACCGCCACGACGTGGCGCTGTTGCACGACGAGTTGGGGGCTTCACACCGGGGCAGGACGCCATCGTTGCGACCCGATCATGAATGAGAGCGCCCTCCTTGTCCCCGTTCCCGCCGCGGACGACGCCGTCGGCAAGATGCGCCGGAGGCTCGACCCCGCGATGGCAGCGGGGGTACCGACCCACATCACCGTCCTCTATCCGTTCTCGGCGCCGGCCTCGGTCTCTGACGACCATACGACGCGGCTCGCCGTGCTCTTCGGGGCATGCCCGCCGTTCGACTTCGTGCTCTCGGAGATCGGGTGGTTCGACCAGCGGGTCATGTACCTGGCTCCTTCACCGCCAGCACCCTTTGTCGACCTCACCTCCCGCATCGCCGCCGAGTTCCCGGAGCACCCCCCGTACGGGGGGCAGTTCGACGGGACCATCCCCCATCTGACCGTGGGCGAGGATGCCCGGCCGGCACGCATGCGTCGCGCTGCTCGACGCTTGCAGACGCAATTGCCCATCGGTGCCTCGGCGACGGAGGTCTGGCTCATGGCACCCGACGCTTCGGGGCACTGGGGCCTCCTCCGGAAGTTCCCGTTGGGCCAGGCCCACCCGTAGCGCCTCCTAAGCGCTGAGGAGCACCCCCACGGCGGTGGAAAGCCCCGCCGGGGACTGGGTGGCGGAGGGAGCCACCGTGCCTGACACGTTGGTGTCATAGGCGGTGGCGTTGCCGTTGGTGGTGGTGGTGAAGGTGAAGCCCGGGGTCGAACCACCGGTCGCGGCGTTGGCCACCTCGGCGTAGCCGAAGTACAGCTCGGGGGAACTGGTGGGAGTCAGGCTCGGGAACGGCACCGTGGTGGACGAGGCCCCGTTGGAGGTGCCCGTCTTGTCGGCCGCCCACACCGTGGAGGCCCCCAGGCTGGAGCTGAACTCCTGGGCCCCGTACTCGGCGTCGAACCCGGCGATGGAGCTCGACCAGCTGAAGGTGATGGTGGAGGACCCCGCGGTGGTGACCTTGCCGAACCAGATCTCGGTGTCCACCCCTCCTGTCCCGGTGAATGCCACGGCCTTGGTCCAGGTGGCCACGCCACCGCCGGACACCGAGGACACGGTGTGCCCGGTGGTGCCCACCTCGGCGAACACCACCAGCACGTCGCCCACCGTCTTGGGGCTGACCGCCAAGGTGGTCAGGGCGGTACCGGTCTGGGAGGTGAGCGTGCCCACGGCGCTGATGACCACGCTCGGCACGGTGAAGGTGAACTGATCAGCCGGGGCATTCACCGCCGAGGTGCCCCCCGGCGTGGTGACGGTGACGTTCACCGTAGAGGCGCTCTCCGCCGGCGAGGTGATGGTGATGGAGGTCGAGGAGTTGACCACCAGGCCCGTGCCCGTCACCGTGCCGAACTTCACGGCGGTGGCCCCGGTGAAGCCGGTGCCGGTGACCGTCACGGTGGTGCCTCCGGCCGTGGATCCCGAGGTGGGGCTCACCCCGGTGACGGTGGGCACCGGCGGGGCCACGAACATGAACTGGTCCCCCGGCGGGTTGGTCGCCGACGTGCCCCCCGGGGTGGTGACGGTCACGTCCACAGTGGATGCCGACTCCGCCGGGGAGGTGATGGTGATCGAGGTCGAGGAGTTGACCACCAGGCCCGTACCCGCCACCGTGCCGAACTTCACGGCGGTGGCCCCGGTGAAGCCCGTGCCGGTGACCGTCACGGTGGTGCCTCCGGCGGTCGAGCCCGAGGTGGGGCTCACCCCGGTGACGGTGGGCACCGGGGGCGGGGCCCCGGGCGAGGCGTCGAGCAGCACCCCCACGGCGGTGGACAGCCCCGCCGGGGACTGGGTGGCGGTGGGCGCCACCGCCCCCGAGACGGCGGTGTCATAGGCGGTGGTGTTCCCGTTGTTGGTGGTGGTGTAGGTGAAGCCCGGGGTCGACCCCCCGGTCGCGGCGTTGGCCACCTCGGCGTAGCCGAAGTACAGCTCCCCCGCGGTGGTGGGGGTCAGGCTCGGGAAGGGCACCGTGGTGGACGAGGCCCCGTTGGAGGTGCCGGTCTTGTCCGCCGCCCACACCGTGGCGGACCCCAGTCCGGCGCTGAACTCCTGGGCCCCGTACTCGGCGCTCGAACCCGGCGATGGAGCTCGACCAGCGTGAAGGTGACGGTGGCGGCTCCGGTGGTGGTGACCTTGCCGAACCAGATCTCGGTGTCGACCCCTCCCGTCCCGGTGAATGCCACGGCCTTGGTCCACGTGGCCACCCCACCCCCGGACACCGAGGACACGGTGTGCCCGGTGGTGCCCACCTCGGCGAACACCACCAGCACGTCACCCACCGTCTTGGGGCTCACTGCCAAGGTGGTGAGGGCGGTGCCGGAGTTGGAGGTGAGCGTGCCCACGGCGCTGATGACCACGCTCGGCGCGCTGAAGGTGAACTGATCAGCGGGAGCATTGACCGCCGAGGTGCCCCCCGGGGTGGTGACCGTCACGTCCACGGTGGAGGCGGACTCCGCCGGGGAGGTGATGGTGATCGAGGTCGAGGAGTTGACCACCAGGCCCGTGCCCGCCACCGTGCCGAACTTCACCGACGGTGGCCCCGGTGAAGCCGGTGCCGGTGACCGTCACGGTGGTGCCTCCGGCCGTGGATCCTGAGGTGGGGCTCACCCCGGTGACGGTGGGCACCGGCGGGGCCACGAACATGAACTGGTCAGCGGGCGGGTTTGTCGCCGAGGTTCCCGCGGGGGTGGTGACGGTGACGTCCACGGTGGACGCCGACTCCGCCGGCGAGGTGATGGTGATGGAGGTCGAGGAGTTGACCACCAGGCCCGTGCCCGCCACCGTGCCGAACTTGACGACCGTGGCCCCGGTGAAGCCGGTGCCGGTGACCGTGACGGTGGTGCCTCCCGCAGTGGAGCCCGAGGTGGGGCTGACCCCGGTGACGGTGGGCACCGGCGGGGCCACGAACATGAACTGGTCAGCGGGCGGGTTTGTCGCCGAGGTTCCCGCGGGGGTGGTGACGGTGACGTCCACGGTGGACGCCGACTCCGCCGGCGAGGTGATGGTGATGGAGGTCGAGGAGTTGACCACCAGGCCCGTGCCCGCCACCGTGCCGAACTTGACGACCGTGGCCCCGGTGAAGCCGGTGCCGGTGACCGTGACGGTGGTGCCTCCGGCGGTGGAGCCCGAGGTGGGGCTCACCCCGGTCACGGTGGGCACCGGCGGGGCCACGAACATGAACTGGTCAGCGGGCGGGTTTGTCGCCGACGTGCCGCCGGGGGTGGTGACGGTGACGTCCACCGTGGACGCCGACTCCGCCGGCGAGGTGATGGTGATCGACGTCGAGGAGTTGACCACCAGGCCCGTGCCCGCCACCGTGCCGAACTTGACGACGGTGGTCCCGGTGAAGCCGGTGCCGGTGACCGTGACGGTGGTGCCTCCCGCAGTGGAGCCCGAGGTGGGGCTGACCCCGGTCACGGTGGGCACCGGCGGGGCGGTGAAGGTGAACTGGTCGGCGGGGGCGTTCACGGGCGAGGTGCCTCCCGGTCCCGTCACGGTGACGTCGACGGTGGCCGCCGACTCGGCGGGCGAGGTGGCGGAGATCGAGGTGGCGCTGTTGACGGTGAAAGAGGTGGCCGCCGTGGTGCCGAACTTCACGGCGGTGGCCCCGGTGAAGTTGGTCCCGGTGATCGTCACCGAGGTGGCGCCCGTGGTGAATCCCGATGGGGGGCTCACGCCGGTGACCGTGGGTGGGGACAGGGTCATCATGCTGTCGATGTTGCCGTTGCTGGAGTTGCCGGCGTCCAGGAGGCTGGGAAGCCCGTAGACCCGTTCGATGCTGTGCAGCACGCCGGCGGTGTTCACCGAGGTGGCGTCTTGTTGCGGGCTGGCCTGCAGCGCCGAGGACACCACCAGGCTGACGGTGTGCCCCCCGCCTGGAACGGCGGTGCCCACCCCGGAGGTGTCGGAGCTCGCCCCTTCGTCCCATTGGACGATGATCTGCCCGCCCGCCGCATACCAGGAGGATGCCTGGACGCTGCCGATGAAGCCTCCCAACCAGGCATCACCGGCCGTGGGGACGGTGTCACCGTCGGCCATCGCCGGGCCATCGTGCATGTCGTCCACGGCGTTGGGCGTCACCCACACGAAGGCCGGTGGGGTCGCCGAGTTGAGGTCGCTGGTCATGTTGGTGAACGGCACGACGTTGGCGGCGAAGTCGGGCAACGACGTCACGGCGGGGAAGTAGACGAACGGATTGTGGTGCTGGAGGTAGTAGTCCCCGCCGTAGGGGTCGGTCCCTCCTGTGTCGCCTCCGGTGTAACCGGCGGAGGGCATGTCCTCGAGGTACGCCCGCCACGGGATGCCAGCTGCCTCGAGCTGGTTGGCGATGGTGCTGTCGGCAGCCGAGAGGTTCTCCGACTGCGGCGTGCCGTCGTCGGTCACACCCCAACTCGATCCCGAGATCATCTCCAGGTAGTTGGGCAGTGAGGGGTGCGCGATGGCGTACGACTGGGTGGCGACCCCGTAGTCCTGGGCCAGCTGGTTGATGTTGGGAGCGTCGGCGCTGCCGATCAGATCGGAATACGCCTCGTTCTCCATCATGACGACCATCACGTGGGGTGTTCCCGTCGCCACCGGAGCAGCCGCCTTGAAGGTGAACCTGTCCGCCGAGCTGGTGGCGCTCGTCCCCCCCGGGGTGGTGACGGTCAGGTCCACCTGCCACGCCGGCTCCGCCGGCGAGGTGGCCGTGATCGACGTGGGGCTGTTCACGGTGAAAGACGTGGCGGCGGTGGTGCCGAACATGACGGCGGTGGCCCCGGTGAAGTTGGTGCCGGTGATGGAGACCGAGGTACCCCCGGCGGTGGACCCCGAGGTGGTGCCAACGGCGGTGACGGTCGGCGCAGGCGGCGGAGGGGTGTTCGAGACGGTCAGCAGGACGCCCACCGCGGTGGAGACCCCGGCCGGGGACTGGGTGGCGGTGGGGGCGACCGAGCCGGAGACGTTGGTGTCGTAGGCGGTGTCGTTGCCGTTGGTGGTCACCTGGAAGGTGAAGCCCGAGGTGGTCCCGTTGGAGGCGGAGTTGGCGACCTCGGCGTAGCCGAAGTACAGCTCACCGGTGCCTGCGGGAGCGAGGGTGGGGAAGGGCACGGTGGTGGACGAAGCCCCGTTGGAGGTGCCGGACTTGTCCAGGGCCCACACCGCGTTGGCCCCCAGCCCGGCGCTGAACTCCTGGGCCCCGTACTCGGCGTCGAACCCGGCGATGGAGCTCGACCAGGTGAAGGTGACGGTGGAGGCCCCGGTGGTGGTGACCTTGCCGAACCAGATCTCGGTGTCCACCCCGCCCGTGCCGGTGAATTGCACACCCTTGGTCCACGTCGCCACCCCGCCGCCGGAGACCGAGGACACCGTGTGCCCGGTGGTGCCCACCTCGGCGAAGACCACCTGCACGTCGCCCACGGTCTGGGGGGTGACGGCCAAGGTGGTGACTCCTGACCCGGTGGACGACGTGAGCGTCCCCACCGCGGTGATGACCGGCGGGGGAAGGGCGAAGGTGAACTGGTCGGCCGTACTGGTGGTGCTCGTCCCCCCGGGGCCGGTGACCGTCACGTGGACGGTGCCGGCCGACTCCGCCGGCGAGGTGGCCGTGACCTGGGTGGCGCTGTTGACCGTGAAGGAGGTGGCCGCCGTGGTGCCGAACTTCACGGCTGTGGCCCCGGTGAAGCCGGTGCCGGTGACCGTGACCGAGGTGCCCCCCGCGGTGGACCCGGTATTCGGGCTCACGCCGGTCACGGTGGGCGCCGGGGGAACGGCGAAGGTGAACTGGTCGGCCGGGGCGTTCACGGGTGAGGTCCCGCCCGGGGTGGTGACGGTGACGTCGACGGTGGCGGCCGACTCCGCCGGCGAGGTGGCCGTGATGGACGTGGCGCCGTTGACGGTGAAGGTGCTGGCGGAGATGGTGCCGAACTTCACGGCCGTGGCCCCGGTGAAGCCGGTGCCGGTGACCGTGACCGAGGTGCCGCCGACCGTGGACCCGGTACTCGGGCTCACGCCGGTCACGGTGGGCTGTACCGGCGCCACGTAGGTGAACTGGTCGGCCGAGGTGGTGGCGCTCGTCCCCCCGGGGCCGGTCACCGTGACGTGCACGGTGGCGGCCGACTCCGCCGGCGAGGTGGCCGTGATCTGGGTGGCGCTGTTGACCGTGAAGGAGGTGGCCGCGGTGGTGCCGAACTTCACGGCCGTGGCCCCGGTGAAACTGGTCCCGGTGACGGTGACCGAGGTTCCGCCCGTCGTGAGGCCCGAGTTCGGGCTGACCCCGGTGACGGTGGGCGTGGGGGGTGTGCCGGTCGACACGCTGATGAGCATGGCCAACGCCGAGCTGACCGCCGCCGGGCTCTGGGACGACGTGGGCTGCACGGCGCCGGAGCCACAGTCCGGGTCATAGGCGATCTGGTTGGCGTCGGCGGTGGTGGCGTAGGTGAAGCCCAAAGTGGACCCTGCGCTCGGCGTTTCGGGGAGATCGACGTACCCGAAGTACAGCTCGCCGGCGCTCGTGGGCGTCAGTGACGGGTAGGTGACCGTCGTCGAAGACGCATTCTCGATGGTGCCCGTCTTGTCGAGGCTCCAGACCGATCCAGACCCCAGGCCGGCGGTGAACTCCTGGACCTCGTACTCGGCGGTCTGGGTGGTGATGCTGCCCGACCAGGTGAAGGTGATGGTCGAGGATCCCGTGGCGGTGACCTGGCCGTACCAGAGCTCATAGTGGCGGGGCTCGCCGACCCCGTTGTAGGTGATGGCAGTGTGCCATGTGGTCACCCCGCCGCCGGTGACCGAGGTGAGGTGAACGGTGTTGTTGTCCTCCTCGGCCATGACGACCATCAGGTCGCCGACGATCTGGGGGTTGTCCGAGGCGGTGGTCAGCCCGTCCGCCTTGACCGTCACCAGGCTCCCGATGGCCGAGATGACACCGGACGACGTGCCGCTCACGGTGAGAAGCGCCGCCACGGAGGAGCTGACCCCGGCCGGCGACTGGGAGGAGGTCGGCGCCACGGCACCGGATCCCGTGTCGGGGTCGTAGGCGATCTGGTTGGCGGCGGCCGCCGTCACGTAGGTGAAGCCCGTCGTCGAACCTGCGCTGGGCGCGTTGGGGAGGTCGACGAACCCGAAGTACAGCTCGCCCGCTGCCGCCGGGGTCAGCGACGGATAGCTCACCGTGGTCGAGGAGGCGTTCTCGCTGTGGCCCGTCTTGTCGAGGCTCCAGACGGTGCTCGACCCCAGGCCGGCGGTGAACTCCTGGGCGTTGTACTCGATGAGAACGCTCGAGATGCTGCCCGACCAGGTGAACGTGATCGACGAGGACCCGGTGGTCGTGACCTTGCCGTACCAGATCTCCATGTCGCGGGGCTCGTTGACACCGTCGTACTGGACGGCCCGGGCCCATGTGGTCACCCCACCACCGGAAACGGTCGAGACCGAGACACCGGTGTTGCCGGCAATGGCGGCGACCACGAGCACGTCGCCGAGGTTCTGGGGGCTGACGTTGAGGGAGGTCAGCCCGTCGCCCGAGTTGTCCGCCAGGCTGCCGACAGGCGTGGCCACGGGACTGGCCGCTTCTGCGGGGCTCGCCGTCAGAGTCGCCAGAATGGGCGCCAGCACCATGGCCGCCCCCAGGGCGGCCGCCATGAGCGTCGCTCGCCGCTTCCCGGGACCGCTGCGCCCGTGGGCAGCGCGTCTCGGTGACAGCAATGGCGGTCTCACCGACCGGTTCCTGACGAACCGTCATGGAGCAGGACACGGGGCGCGACGAGGCTCGGGACGTCGCACGGGCACACCTGGGCGTCGGAGCAGATGGGAATGGGCAAGGGACCCTTTGCGAGCGTCAGCGGCCGTATGGGGCAGTCGTCTCCGGCCCCCCCGACCAGGCTCAGCCACGGCCGTCAACTGGTCCTCCACACTGGCTCAATACCTGGTCAACCATCCCTGAGAGGTTGCTGTGGGTTGGTCGAGCCGGCGCCTACTGGCGGGCGAAGGCCACGATGTTGCTGACCTTGATCCCGAGGCTTGGGACCGATCCCACGAATCCGGCGTCGCCGAAGGCGAAGACCCCACCGTCGGACCCCACCATCCAATAGCCCTTGTTGTCCTGGGTGGCGACCACTCCGACCACGTTGCCGACATGGATGTGCAGGCCCGGGAGCGACCCCACGAAGCCGGCGTCGCCGAAGGCGAAGACCCCGCCGTCGGACCCCACCATCCAGTAACCCTTGCCCGAGGAGGTCGGCACCGCCCCCACGATGTTGTCCACATGGACGTGGATGCCCGGCAGCGACCCCACGAAGCCGGCGTCGCCGAAGGCGAAGACCCCACCGTCGGACCCGATCATCCAGTAGCCCTTGCCGTCGGCGGTGGGCACCGCGGCCACGATGTTGCTGACGTGGACATGCAGCCCGGGGAGCGATCCCACGAAGCCGGCGTCGCCGAAGGCGAAGACCCCACCGTCGGACCCGATCATCCAGTAGCCCTTGCCGTCTTGGGTTGGTACGGCCCCCACGATGTCGGTGACATGCACGTGAATGCCTGGGAGGGACCCCACGAAGCCGGCGTCACCGAAGGCGAACACGCCGCCGTCGGACCCGATCATCCAGTAGCCCTTGCCGTCGGCGGTGGGCACCATGGACACGATGTTGCTGGCCCGGACTCCGAGGCCGGGGAGCGAGCCCTCGTAGGGCGCACCTCCGAACGAGAACACGCTGCCGTCACTGCCCACCATCCAGTAACCCGAGTTCTGGTAGGTGAACTGGTCGGGCGGTCCCGTGGTGCTGGTGCCCGACGGTGTGGTCACCGTGATATCGACGGTCCCCCGGGTGCCGGCCGGTGCGTTCACCGTGAGCGTGGAGTCCGAGGTCACGGTGACATTTGTTCCCGGGGTGCTCCCGAAATCGACGGCGGTGGCGCCCGTGAGGCTCGTGCCGGTCACCGTCACCGACGTGCCCCCCACGCTCGGTCCCACGTTGGGGCTGACCCCGGTCACCGTCGGAGCCGGCGCATAGGTGTAGAGGTCGGAGCTGGAGGTGGGGCTGGTCGGACCGGATCCGGAAACCCCCGTCGGCGCGGAGTTGGTCACGGTGACGCCGACGGTCCCGGAACCGGCGGGCGCCGTGGCCGTGAGCGTCGTGGCGGAGGTCACGGTGACGTTCGTGGCCGGCGTCGACCCGAAGTGGACCCGAGGCGTCCCGGTGAAGTTGGTTCCCGTGACGGTGACGGTGTTGCCGCCGGAGAGGGGGCCCACGCTCGAGCTCACGCCTGCGACCGTCGGGGTGCAGTCGATGGTGCCGCTGTCCGGAGTGGTCCCGTTCACCGTCTTGAAGGCGAAATCGGCGCTGCCGGCGTGCAGGGTGAGCTCGAGCACACCGAAATGGGAGAAGTCGTCGCTCACCACGTCGGAGCTGGGGTATTCCTTGCTGCTGTGGCTGTTGCCCCCGGTGCCGGCGATGATCTGGTCCACGCCGTTGGGGTCGGGGTTGCCGCTGGTGTTGAGCGGCTGCCAGCGCTCGTAGTCGTGGTCGTGGCCGTTCACGATCATGGTGACGTGGTACTGGTAGGCGTCGTTCCAGAACGCCTGGTAGTCGGTGTCTGGCGTGGGCCCGGCGTCACCTTCGTGGAACTCGGGCTCGTGCCAGTGGATGAGCGTGCATACACCTTGGTTGGCGGCCAGGTCGTTCTTGAGGAACGTCTCCTCGGGCGACCCGGCGGCACAGCCCGACGCCCCCTGCGAGGGCGGTCCACCCGTGAACGCCGGCAACGCCGCGCACTCGCTGTCCAGGGAAATGATGTGCCAGGTGCCGCCGTCCACCGGGATGTTGAAGCTGTAGAAGTCGGTGGCCGGGTCGGTCACCCCTGCCGGCAGGTCGTTGAGGTCCGACGGGCCGAAATTGGCGAAGTAGTTCGAGGCGTTGGACACCGAACCCCGGTCGTTCTCGTTGTTGTCCCCGTACTCGTTGTCCCCCGGGGTGGGGCGGACGACGAGTCCCGGGACGTAATTCGAGCTCGACGGGTTCTGGAGCCCCCCCCAGCTGTCGGTGGCGTCGTAGCCCCCGGTGTAATCCGCGGTGGTGGGCTGGCCTCCCTCGGTGGGGTTGGCGGTGTACTGGGTGTCACCGCCGGGAAGCAAGTAGTTGGGGGCGATGCTGGCAATGAGGCTGGCCGTGGCCCGCTGTTGGCAGCCGCTCGTGTCGGACCCGTTGAAGTTGGGGTCGGTGACCCCGCACGAGATGTCGCCGGCCACCACGAGTACCGGGTCGCTGGCGGCCGCGGCCACGTTGGCCGGGCTGTCCCCCACGACGGGCAGCACCACCAGGACCGCCGTCCCCAACAGAGTCACACCGGCGAGGACACAACTCCACAGGACCGAGAACCGCGAAGACGACCGTGCATGGCGAGCAGAGCTCGAGACGGCGGACCGATCAGACACGTCGCCCTTTCATCAACCTTCGGGACGGTGCGGAGCCGTTGGCTCACTCGCACTTCGCCAGCTTCGCTCATCAAGGTCAACTGGTGCTCCAGGCCCGCTCAACCCCCGGCCAACTGATCCTGCCGTTGCGCGTCGTCATCGTCAACGAATCCTGTGAACGGGATGACGCACTCGCCGGGTCTCATTCGGGATCCTCATGCCCGAGACGACAGGCATTCTCCGATCGCTCTGTCGTTTCGATCCCGCGGGCGCGCGGAAGGAACAGCTCCAGACCCGCGACGACGGCTGCCGTCGCGGGTCGGGAGCCCGAGAGCTCTTACTGGCGGGCGAAGGCGACGATGTTGCTGACGTGGATGCCGAGGCCCGGGATGGACCCCACGAAGCCGGCATCACCGAAGGCGAAGACCCCGCCGTCGGACCCGACCATCCAGTACCCCTTGCCGCTGAGTGTGGGCACCACGCCGACGACGTTGGTGACGTGGACGTTGAGGCCGGGAAGCGACCCCACGAAGCCGGCATCACCGAAGGCGAACACCCCGCCGTCGGACCCGACCATCCAGTAGCCCTTGCCCGTGGACGTGGGCACGGCGCCGACGACGTTGGTGACGTGGACGTGGATGCCGGGAAGCGATCCCACGAAGCCGGCGTCACCGAAGGCGAAGACCCCGCCGTCGGACCCGATCATCCAGTAGCCCTTGCCCGTCGCCGTGGGCACCGCCGCCACGATGTTCGAGACGTGGACGTGGATGCCGGGAAGCGATCCCACGAAGCCGGCGTCACCGAAGGCGAAGACCCCGCCGTCGGACCCGATCATCCAGTAGCCCTTGCCCGTGGACGTGGGCACCACCGCCACGATGTCCGAGACGTGGACGTGGATGCCGGGCAGCGATCCCACGAAGCCGGCGTCACCGAAGGCAAACACCCCGCCGTCGGAGCCCACCATCCAGTAGCCCTTGCCGGTCGACGTGGGGACCATGCCCACGATGTTGCTGACATGGATGTCCAGGCCGGGGAGCGATCCTTCGTAGGGCGCCCCTCCGAAGGAGAAGATCCCACCGTCGTTGCCCACCATCCAGTAGCCCGAGTTCTGGTACGTGAAACGGTCGGCGGAGCTGGTGGCGGAGGTCCCGCCGGGATTGGTGACGGTGATGTCAACGGTCCCGGTCCCGGCGGGCGAGGTCGCCGTGACCGAGGTGGCCGAGTTGACCACGATGCCGCTGGCCGAGTTCGTCCCGAACTTCACGGCCGTGGCCCCGTTGAGGTTGGTTCCCGTCACCGTGACCGACGTGGCCCCGCCGCTGGGCCCGACGCCGGGAGACACCCCGGTCACCGAGGGCACACCGAAATAGGTGAACACGTCTGCCGGGCCGGTGGCGCTCGTCCCTGCCGGTGTCACCACCGTGACGTCGACGGCTCCCGCCGACTCGGCCGGGGCGTTCACGGTAAGGGAGGTTCCGCCCCCGTTCACGACCACGCCGGTTCCCGGGGTAGCGCCGAAGTCGACGGCGGTCTCACCGGTGAAGTTCGTGCCGGTGACCGTCACCGAGGTTCCCCCGACCTACCGGGCCCCCCGAGGGGCTGATGCCGGTCACGGTGGGATTGGCCGGTGGGACCAGGAGGGCCCCCACCGCCACGCTTCCAGACGCTGCGCCCTGGCTCGATACCGGCTGCACCGATGCGCTCACGTTGGTGTCGTAAGCCACCTGGTTATTGGCATTGGTGGTTCCGTATGTGAAGGGTGCCCCTCCCGCGGCCGGCGTGTTCTGGAAGTCGGCGAACCCGTAGTAGAGCTCGCCCGAACCAGTGGGGGCCAGCGAGGGGTAGGTCACGGTCGTCGACGACGTGTTGTCCATCTCCCCCGGTGCCCCGTCGACCGTCCACACCGATCCCGCCCCCGTCCCGGCGGTGAATTCCTGAACGGAATAGTCGGCGCCCTGCGAGCCCAGCGAGGTGCTCCAGTTGAAGGTGACGGTCGAAGCACCTGTGGCGGTGACGGTGCCGTACCAGATCTCCACGTCACGAAGCCACTGCGTCCCGACGTGCGCCACTGCCTTGGTCCAGGTGCCGACCCCACCGCCCGAGACCGATGACAGGACCGGGGTGGTCGCCCCAGGTTCGGCAGTGGCCACGAGCACGTCGCCGATGTGCTGAGGGGTGTCTGCCAAGGTGGTGAGGCCCGTTCCAGAGGCCGTGAACAGGATCCCGACAGCGGAGATCGCCGTGGTGGCGGCGGCCGGGCTCGCCGTCAGGGTGCTGACGATGGGCGCGGCTACCAGGCCCACGCCGGCCGCGATCGACACGGCCAGTGCACTGAACCTTCCGGTTCGTTGGAACCGGCGGCGAGGGGCAGGGGCGATGATTGGCGCGGGAATACGATTCACGGGATCTCCTGACGAACAGGGGGCACACCCGGATCGGGTGCCGGAACGGAGCGGTTCGTTACCCGGCCGACCGTAGCACCCGAACCTTGGGCGATTTCAACCCCCAAGGGAAAGAAAGACGGCACCTTTTTTCTGTGATCCCCTGGCCGACCCGGCGCGTCCGGACGTCCACGAGATGGGTCGGCGCCGGTCGGGATAACCTCGCCGCGGTGTCGGTCTCGCCCGAGGACGTCGAGGTGGAATGGCAGTTCGACGCGCTCGATCTGCGACCGGCGGAGCGGTGGTTCGGCGCGTTGTCGACCCCGCGCCTAGGCGGCATTTCGACACTGAGTGACCCCGGCGTCACACTGTCCGCGTTGACAGCGACGGCGCGGCCGGCCGAACGCCTTGCTGACACCTACTTCGACACCGCCGACTGGCGGATCGGTCGTTCGGGCCACGTTTTGCGCGTTCGTCACCGCGGTGGGCGCGCAGAGGTGACGCTCAAAGGGTTGGCCCAGTCGACGGCCGGGCTGCGTCGCAGGCTCGAGGTGACCGAGCCCCTGCCCGCCGACGGTGTAGGGGCATTGACAGGAGAGGGGCCGGTGGGCTGGCGCCTGCGCGCTCTGGCCGGCAAGCGCCCCCTCCAGGTGATCCTCGAGGTGCGCACCCGCCGGCGCCCCTACGACCTGCGTGTCTCGGACGAGACCGTGGCCGAGGCGGCGCTCGACGAGACCACCATCTCGGTGGGAAACGACCACCAGCCGGTCCGGCTCCAGAGAGTCGAGGTCGAAGTCGAGCCCGGCTGGGTCGAGCGCCTGACCCCGCTGGTCGACACCCTGCGGCGCGAATGTGGCCTGCAGTCCGCGGCGTTGTCCAAGTTCGAGGCCGGCCTCCTGGCCGCCGGGTTGCAGGTGCCGCCGGCGCCTGAGCTGGGCCCGGTGTCCTTCGACCCGAACCCCTCCGTGGGCGACGTGGCGTTCGCCGTGATCAGGCGGAACTTCTCCGCCGTGCTCGCCCACGAGACCGGCACCCGGCTCGGGGAGGACGCCGAGGAACTGCACGACATGCGGGTGGCGACCCGCCGGACGCGCGCCGCGCTGTCCCTGTTCGAGGAGGCGCTGCCGGTACGGGCCCGCCATGTCCGGATGGAGCTCGGGTGGCTGGCCGGCGCCCTGGGGGCGGTCCGGGACCTCGATGTCCAGCTCGAGCGCCTGGACGCCTGGACCGCCGACGTCCCCGACGAAGAACGATTCGGCCTCGCCGACCTGGCCGCGCTCCTCAGCCGTCAGCGCGCCGAGGCCCGGCGCGCCTTGCTCGCCTGTCTCGACTCGGCCCGCTACGAGCGGATGGTGGCGGGGTTCACGAGCATGCTCCGCCAGGGCCCCTCACGGCGCTCCGCAGCGGCTCGCGCCCCGGCCGGAGTGGTCGTCCCCGACCTCATCGAGGCCCGCCATCGCGCCGCCACCAAGGCGGCTCGCCGCGCCCGGCGCAGCGGCGACATTGCCGACTTCCACATCACCCGCATCCGGCTCAAGCGCTTGCGGTACGCACTCGAGTTCGTGTCGGAGATCTACGAACGCCGGACCGTGAAGTACCTGCGCCACGTCGTGAAGCTCCAGGACGTCCTGGGCTTGATGCAGGACGCCCGGGTGGCGGCCGGGCGACTGCGGGAATTGGCCACCGCCGAGGGATCCACCCTCTCGCCCAGCACGGTGTTCGTCATGGGCGGGGTGACCGAGCGCTACCGGGGCGAGTCCGAGCGGCTGGCCCACATGGTGCCCAAACTCCTGCACGAGCTGGGTGGGTCGGAATGGCGCAAGCTGACGACCCTCATGGAGCGTCGGCGCCTGGAATTGGGCGCCCAGTACCGGTGGCCCGGCCCCACCGCGTCTCCCCCCGGCATCAGGGTCGGGGCCCACCCGGCATCGACGGCGCCTGACCATACGCCGGCCCCGCCACCTCGACCCGCCCCGGCGGAGCCTCGGGTGGCCCCCAGCCCCGATCTGCCTGCACCGGGTCTCGGGGCTGCGAGTCTGGGTGCGATCGAGCACCCCGCCGCCAGCCGTCAAGCCCCCGGTCGTCTGGCCCCCACTTCGTGGGCGACGGATCCGGTGACCGGGCCCGATGACCGGCTCAGCGAAACGCGCCACCCGGGCGAACGGCGCCCTTCGAGCAACGGCGAGGGCCCGCATACCGAAGGGCCTTCGTAGGCCCCGCACACCCGATCCCCGGGGGCGGCGGGCCATGGGCGGCGACCGGGCACGGCAAGATGCGCCCCCACCCGAAGGGGAGGTAAGTGAGAGCGCTCCGCGGGTGCCCTTCCCGGCCGCCGCCCATCGTCCGCTGCGACGTCTTCACCCCTGCCACCGTACGGGCCCCCGATGAACGCAAGGAAACGAATGAGCGCCCCGGGGGCGAACTCTCGATGTCCGCTTGGCGACGGGTCAGGGGTTCGCCACGGAAGGGTCATCAGGAGTTCGCCCCCCGTTCACGATGCCGTGACCAGGGGGAAACGACCATCTCGTAGCGTGCTTCTCATGCTCGCCGTCATGCGATCCATGATCCAGAAGACCCGGCGGCTGACCGGGACGGGCGCCGTGGACAACGCCCAGCGCGAGCTCGACCGCACCGTCCGATCGGTCGTCGAGCTCGACCGCCAGCTCCAGAGGGTGCGCGAGCCCGACCCCCGACGCGCCGCCTGAACGTCGCCCGCCGCGTGAACTACGTGGCCGAGCGCACCGAGCGCGGCCCCCGACGATGCCAGAGCCCCAGGAAGGCCGTCACCGCCACCGTGGCGTAGACGACCCACACGGCGATCTCCAGGGGGGTCGGCCGGCTCACGTACCCGAAGAAGCTGTGGATGATGTCGCCGAACGAGCTGTCCTCCGACAACAAGTGCCCCGAGTTCCACAGAGGATGGGTGAAGATCGGCAACCACCCCAGCTGCTGAAGGTTCTCCACGGCATCCACGAGCAGCCCGGCGGCGAACACCATGAGCAGCGCCCCGACGACCTTGAAGAACAAGGCCACGTTCACCCGCTTGCCCAGGCGGTAGATCACGAAGGCCAAGGCCAGGGCCAGGGCCAGGCCCACCGCCCCGCCCAGCACCGCCCCCTTGGCCGAGGTCGAGAAGACGATGGCCAGGGTGAACACGACCGTCTCGAGGCCTTCGCGGCCCACGGCCTGGAAGGCGAGCAGGAACATGCCGCGCCGTGCCCCCGTGCTCATGGCCGCATCGGTCTTGGCGGCCAGCTCCGCGCTGAAGGTGCGGGAGTGGTTGCGCATCCAGAACGTCATGTAGGTGAGGACCACCGCGGCCAGCAGGTAGGTGCCGGTCTCGAAGATGGTCTGAGCCCTCGTCCCGCTCCAGTCGCGGATGGTGTAGTAGACGCCGACACCGCCTCCGCCGGCGAGCACCAGGGCGGCGCCCACCCCGCTGAGCACGTCCACGAAGTGCCGGCGCTGGCCGATCCGGTCCAGGTAGGCCAACAAGATGGCCACGATCATGCTGGCCTCGATCCCCTCCCGGAGAAAGATCACGAGGGTGGCGACCACGACAACAAGGTTAGGGAACCCTAAGAAACCTTGTCAATGCGCCCTGCGAACCGGCGAAGGCAGCACCGGAGCAGGCAAGTAGGATTCAGCCGTGACCGACGGATTTCACCCCCCCGTCGAGGAGTACCTCGAGACGATCCAGTCCCTCACCGAAGAGGGGACCACCGTCATCCAGGCACGCATAGCCCAGCGTCTGGGCCGCTCGGCGCCGTCGGTCTCCGAGATGCTCGAACGCCTGAGCGCCGATGGCTACATCCGGCGCTCGGGACGGACTATCGCCCTCACCGAGCAGGGCCGGGTCCTGGCCGACAGCGTGATCCGCAAGCACCGCCTGGCCGAGCGGTTGCTCGTCGACGTGATCGGCCTGCCCTGGCACAAGGCCCATCTCGAGGCCGGCCGGTGGGAGCACGTCATCTCCGACGAAGTCGAACAACGGCTGGTGGAGCTCCTCGGCAACCCCACCACCTGCCCCCACGGCAACCCCATCCCGGGCTCGTCAGGCGTGGAGGCCCACCCGGCCAGTCAGCGCAGCCTGGCCGACGTCGAGCCCGGCGACACGATCCGGCTCGAGCGGATCACCGAGGAGGTCGAGTTGGACATGGCCTCTCTCGAGTACCTCGACGAGCACGGCCTCATCCCGGGCCGCTCGGCCCGGGTCCAGGGACGGGCCCCCGACGGGACCCTGACCCTCGAGGTCGACGGGTCGACGGTGGCCCTGGGCCCGGCGATCTGCCAGCAGATGTTCGTGGCCGCTGGCTGACGCCCCCGGGAGCCGACCTCGGCGCGAGGGATAGGGTCAAAACGTGGACGACGAGCGCGTCACCGGCTCCCCTGCGTCCCCGCAACCTCTCGCCCTGGCCCGACGAGCTCATCGAGGTCTTCGACCGGTCCGTCACCGTCGAGTACGCCAGCTTCACCCGCACCGGGAGACCGGTCACCATCCCCACGACCCCCTACCTGGGCGCCGACGGCCAAACCCTCGACCTGTCGACCGGCCTCACCTACCCCGCCAAGGCCGAGCGTGCCCGGCGTGACCCCCGGGTGTGCCTGTTGTTCGCCGACCCCGTGGGCTCGGGGCTCACCGACCCACCAGTCGTGCTCGTCCAGGGCCTCGCCACGGTTCGCGACTCGGACCTCCAGGCCAACACCGACCGCTACGCGCGCCTCTCCATGGAGAAGCTCCCCGACGCCACCAAGGGCCAACCGCGTTTCGTCCTTCGCCGTCTGGCCTGGTACTACGCCCGCATCTGGATCGAGGTGACTCCCCTGCACCTGCGGTGGTGGCCGTCGCGGAGCCTGGAGGACCCGCCTCGTTCCTGGAACGCCGCCGAAGGCACCGCCGCACCCCTCTCGGACCCCGCCCCGAATGGCGCCCAGCCCGGAGCGTGGCTGGCTCCTCCTTCTTCCTGGCGCGCCGCCGCCCACGAGGCCGGGCGGCTGGCACTGCACGACCTCACCGTGGTCGGCGCCAACGGGTTCCCCCTCTGCCTCTCCGTGCGCCACACCGAGCTCGTCGACGATGGCTTCCGGCTGGAGCTCGGCCCCGGCGCCCCGGCCGTGGCCGGGGGGCCGGCGTGCCTGACCCTGCACGCCCACCCCGAGAGGTTCACGGGCCAGGAGAACCGCACCATCGTGGGGGAGGTCGGCCGTCCCCTGGTGGCGGGGGGAGGCGAGGTGCGGTTCCGGGCCGAGCGCGCCCTGGCCGACTGGAGCGTGGCCGGAGGCCGGCCCCGGAGGTCCCTGGGCTTTTTGAGCACGGGTCGTCGCCTGGCGCCCAGACTCCGGGCCGAGGCCAAGCGACGCTTCCAGCCGGTGCCCTCCGTCCACCTTCCCGACCGCTGAGCCCCTCAGGGGGCCGGCGCCATCTCCTGGGCTTCGTACCGACGCAAGCGCTCGAAGAGCTCGCGCACCTCGGTGCGCCTGGCCCGGTCATTGGCCAGGTTGACCAGCTCGAACGGATCGGCGTCGTGGTCGTACCACTCGTGGTCCTGGTCGTCGAAGTCGCAGTCCACGTCGAACAGCTTGTGGCCGGGGTCCGCCCCCCACAGGCCGGTCGACGGCTTGCCGCCGCCCACCCCGTAGTAGCGGGCGTACTTGGTCTTCCCGTCGAAGAAGCCCCGCAGCGCGTAGCGCACCTGGTTCAGGTGCACCGTCTGCGCCGAGTCCTGGGCGAACAGCACGTGGTCGCGCACCGAGGCGGCCGGGTCGGCCAAGACCGGCGACAGGTCCACACCCTGCAACGGGGACGCTCCCGCGCTCGCGGTGGCGCCGGGATCGACTCCGGCGAGGGCGCAGATCGTGGCGGCCAGGTCGACGTGGGTGGCCAGCGCCTCGGTGGCCGAGCCCGCCGCGGTCATGCCCGGCACGCGCACGTACAGCGGCACCCGCATGATCTCGTCGTAGACGAAGGGGCCCTTCGAGCGCAGGCCGTGCGAGCCGCACATGTCGCCGTGGTCCGAGGTGAATATCACCACGGTGTCATCCCACTCACCGGTGTCCTCGAGGGCGCTGAGCACCGTCCCCAAGCTCTCGTCGGCCAGGCGTTGCAGCTCCACGTAGTAATCGAGGTGGCGCAGCCACGCCTTGGTGTCGCCGGGGTCGATGTACCCCCACAGCCCATGTTGCTGGTCCCAGCGCCACTGCCGATGCGCCTCGGGCTTGGTGTGCAGGTCGTCGTGGAAGTTTGCCGGGAGCGCCTCGACCACCTCGTCGTAGTGCTTGTCGTAGACGGGGAGGGGGTCGTCGTCCTTCCAGGCGGCGGCCTCGAGGATGGCCCGCACCCCCGCCACGTCCCCGGGGTGGTGCTCGGCGTACCCGGGCTGGTCGATCGGGAACCACATGACGTCGTGCGGGTTCACCAGCGCCACGGTGAGGAACCACGGAGGGGCGGCGACCCCGGGACGGGGCCTGGCGTTGGCCCGGAGCCACTGCGCGGCGTTGGAGGCGATGATGGGATCGAAGTGCACCCCCGTCCCCGCCCACCCCATGAAGTGCCGGTCGTTGCCGTCCCAGTCGGAGAACCCGTAGGCCTCCATGTCGGGGTGCTCGGATTGCGACAGGTGCCATTTCCCGATGTACGAGGAGCGGTATCCCGCGCTCCGGAGCAACGACCCCAGCGTGGCCGTGGCCGGGTCCAGCTCGGTGTGCTCGGGCATGATCACGTTGTCGATCACGCCGTGGCCGGGGAGGTAACGGCCGGTGAGCAGGCTCGCCCGGCTCGGCGAGCAGGGCGAGGAGTGCGTGAAGTAGCGGGTGAACTCGAGCCCCGACTCGATCAGGCGGTCGCGCCAGGGCAGCCGGACCGAGGCCGGCAACCAGCTGCGTTGGCGCTCCTGGTCGGACACGACGAGAAGGATGTTCGGAGGCACCGCCGCACCTTAGGCGGGCCTCGTGCCCGGGGTCGCCGGCGGCGCGGCGCGCATCGCCGTGCAGCGCGGCGGTCGGTGGCTACACTCCCGCGGCGATGAGCGCGCAGGGACCGCTGCCGGCACCGGACGCGGTGGGCGTCGAAGAGGTCACCGAGGTCACGCCCGAAGTCCTCGAGGCGTTGGTCGCCCTGGTGCCCGAGTTGTCCAAGTCGGCGCCGACCCTGACCGCCGAGGCCCTCGACGCCATCGTGAGGTCACCGGCCACGGTGCTGTTGGTGGCCCGCGACCTGGCCGCCGGGGCCGGCGCCATCCTCGGATCGCTCACCCTGGTGGTGTTCAGCGCCCCCACGGGACCCCGGGCCTGGATCGAGGACGTGGTGGTGGCGCCCGAGACCCGAGGCCGGGGTGTGGGTGCGGCCCTGGTGCTCGAGGCCATGGACCGCGCCGCAGCGGCGGGGTGCCGGACCGTGGACCTCACCTCGCGCCCGTCTCGGGAAGCCGCCAACCGGCTGTACGTGCGACTCGGTTTCACCCAGCGCGAGACCAACGTCTACCGACGGACCCTCGAGTAACGGCGCCCGGCGACGCGCCGCAGCCCCCCGCCGAGGAGAATGGCCCGATGAGGACGGGCAACATGTACGGGCCCGACGCCACCTTCGCCGGCGTTCCCGCCGCCGACCTCGCCGATCCCTCGACCTACGCCGGCGCCGGCGCCGTCATCGTCGGGGCGCCCTTCGACGGGGGCACCTCCCACCGACCCGGATGCCGCTTCGGCCCCCAGGCCATCCGGCTCACCGACTACCTCGCCCACGACGGCCGGCGGCCCCACCTCGCCCTCGGGGTCGACCCTCTGGTCGAGCTCGGTGTCGTCGACGTCGGGGACGTGGACATGCTCTCCGGTGAGATCGAACCCTCGCTGCAACGGCTCGAGCACGCCGTCGAGCTCGTGGCTCGCTCGGGCTCGATCCCCGTCGTCCTGGGCGGTGACCACACCATCGCCCTGCCCGACGTGACCGGGGTGGCCAAGCACGTCGGATGGGGACGGGTGTCGGTCATCCACTTCGACGCCCACGCCGACACCGCCAACCTGCAGTTCGGGTCCCTCTACGGCCATGGAACGCCCATGCGCCGGCTCATCGAGTCCGGGGCCGCACGCGGGGACCGGTTCCTGCAGATCGGACTGCGCGGCTACTGGCCCGACCCCGACACCCTGGACTGGATGGCGGGCCAGGGGATGCGCAGCTTCGAGATGACCGAGATCGAGGCACGCGGCTTGGGGGCATGCCTGACCGAGGCCTTCGCCCTGGCCACCGACGGGTGCGACGCTGTCTTCTTGTCGGTCGACATCGACGTGGTGGACCCCGGCTCGGCACCGGGCACGGGCACGCCCGAGCCCGGTGGCCTGAGCAGCCGACAACTCCTCGACGCCGTGCGGCGCGCCACCATGGAGCTTCCCGTGGCCGGGATCGACGTGGTCGAGGTCTCGCCCCCCTACGACCACGCCGAGGTCACCGCCTACCTCGCCAACCGCGTCGTCCTCGAGGCCCTGTCCGGGATGGCCTGGCGCCGGCGCCGGGCGGCGGGCACCGACACCCGGCGAGCCGAGGACCCCTTGCTCGAAGGACGCCGGCCTCCGAGCTGAGCGCCGGGGTCAGGCCATGGTGGCCACGATCTCCTCGATCATGGCCAGGGTGGTGCCGGGGTGCAGGAACGCCAGTCTGGCCACGGGCCCGCCCTCCCAGGTGGTGGGGGTGACGAAGCCGATCTGTCGGGCCAGCAGGCTCGCCGACCACGCCTGGTAGTCCGAGGCGACCCAGCCCTGGCGCCGGAACAGCACGATGGACAGCTCAGGCTCACGGACGAGCTCGAGGTGCGGTGTCCGCCTGATCAGTTCGGCGCTCTGCCAGGCCGTCCGCAACACCGTCTCGACGGCGTCGCGGTAGGCGCCGGCCCCGTGCACGGCCAGTGAGAACCACATGGGCAGCCCCCGCGCCCGGCGGGTCAGGTGCACGGCGTAGTCACTGGGGTTCCACACCGGGTTGGCGTCGTCATGGATGACGTCGAGGTAGGAGGCCTGCTGGGAATGCACGGCCCTGGCCAACGCCGGCTGGCGATAGACGAGGGCGGCGCAGTCGAACGGTGCGTACAGCCACTTGTGGGGGTCGATGACGAACGAGTCGGCGTCCTCCATGCCGGCATACAGGTCCCGCACCAAAGGGCTGAGGAGACCGGCCCCGCCGTAGGCGGCGTCGACGTGGAACCACAGGGCACGCTCCCGGGCCACGGCGGCAACCCCGGCGAGATCGTCGACGATGCCGGCGTTGGTGGTCCCGGCCGTGGCCACCACGCCCACCACGTCATCGGCGGCGTCGTCACGCTCCAGCGCGTCGCGCAGGGCTTCGCCGGTGAGGCGATGGTCCACGCACGGCACGACCAAGGGCTCCACACTCAAGATCCGCAGCGCCTTGTCGACCGAGGAATGCGCTTCCTCGCTGACCGCCATGCGGGGCCGCACGGGGGCGGTGCCCCGTCGGAGCGCGGCGGTGTCGCGCCCCACCACCAGGGCGGAGAGGTTGGCGATCGACCCTCCCGACACGAAGCAGCCCCCCGCCCCGGGCGGGAGCCCGGCCAGGTCGGCCAGGAACTCGAGCACCTGATTCTCGGCGGCCACCGCCCCCGCCGCCTCCAGCCACGACGTGCCCTGGAGCGAGGAGCACGACACGATCATGTCGAAGAGCAGCGCCGCCTTGGTGGGTGCGGCGGGGATGAACGACAGAAAGCGGGGGCTGTCGCACGACACCACGGCGGTGGCCAGGTGGTCGGCGAACAGTGTGAGAACGGCTTCGGGGTCGTTCCCGAGCTCCCCCAGCAGCCCCGACAACACCGCGTCGAACGACTCGTGCGCCCCCCCGAAGTCCAGTGACACCGGGTCCAGGGCAAGTCGCTGCCGGCAGTAGTCGAAGATCAACTCCGTCATGCGCTCGTCGAGCTCGTACATGGGATTGGCCACGGTGTTTGCCTCCGGCAAACAGGATCGCACCCTGGGCCAGACGCGGCGTTGATCCCGACGGTGATTGACACCCTCGGGCACCGGCGTGGCAGCGTGGGGGCATGAACCTCCCCGTCATGCCGCCGGTCTCCCCCATGCTGGCCAAGCTGGCCCGGGAGCTGCCCGCCGCCGACGGCCTGCTCTACGAGCCGAAGTGGGACGGGTTCCGGTGTGTGGCGTTTCGCGACGGCGCCGAGCTGGAGCTGGGCAGCCGCAACGAGCGTCCCCTCACCCGCTACTTCCCCGAGCTGGTCGAGCCCATCAGCGCGTGCTTCCCGCCCCGTGCGGTGGTCGATGGCGAGATCGTCATCGCCGGTGAGCACGGACTCGACTTCAACGCCCTTCTCCAGCGGATCCACCCCGCGGCGTCGCGCGTGTCCCTGTTGGCGGCGTCCACCCCGGCATCGTTCGTCGCCTTCGACATCCTCGCCCTCGGCGATCGTGACGTGCGGGGCGAGCCCTTCTCGACCCGGCGGGCGCTTTTGGAACAGGCGCTCGCCGACTGCGCCCCGCCCGTGCACCTCACCCCGTCGACCACCGACCGCGCCCTGGCCACCGACTGGTTCAGCCGCTTCGAGGGTGCCGGGCTCGACGGAGTGGTGGCCAAGGGCCCCGAGCAGCCCTATCGCGAAGGCGAGCGCGTCATGGTCAAGGTGAAGCACGAGCGCACCGCCGACTGCGTGGTGGCGGGCTTTCGCTGGCACAAGTCCGGTGGCGTGGTGGGATCACTGCTGCTGGGCCTCTACGACGACGAGGGCGTCCTGCATCACGTGGGGGTCTCGGCCTCGTTCACCGCCGCCCGGCGCCGGGAACTGGTCGACGAACTGGCTCCGTACCGGCGCGCCACGCTCGAGGGCCACCCCTGGGCCCGTTGGGCCCAGTTCGAACAGGACCGCGCCGGGGCGGGGCGCCGGCCCGGGGCACCGTCGCGCTGGAACGCGGGCAAGGATCTCAGCTGGGAGCCCTTGGACCTGGCGCTGGTGTGCGAGGTGGCCTACGACCACCTCCAAGGCGACCGTTTCCGCCACGCCACCACCTTCCGCCGCTGGCGCCCCGACCGCCGCCCCGAGTCGTGCACCTACTCCCAGCTGGAGGTGGTGGTGCCCGCCGAGCTCGAAACCGTCTTCCGGGCCTGACACCTCCGTCGCCCGAGGCCCGGGGTCAGGATTGGCGTTTGCGAGACCTGCTGGGTGCGGCGCGGTGGGGCTCTCCCCGCTGCTTGGCGAAGTGCGGAGGCCAGGGCGCGTCGCCGAGGCCTTCGGCCTCGTCGCGATAGGACAGCTCGAGCAGGGGCTCGAGGTCATGACGGGCGTCGTCGATCGCCGCCCCGGGGTCGCCCACCGTCGCGAACCGGCCGGGCACGGTGGCAATGGTCAGATCGGCAGGGTCGACGTCGCCAACCTCGTCCCACTCGAGCGGGCACGACACCCGCGCCTCGGGGTTGGCCCGCACCGAATACGCCGACGCCACGGTTCGGTCCCGGGCGTTCTGGTTGTAGTCCACGAACACCCGGTCGCCGCGCTGTTCCTTCCACCACGCCGAGGTGGCGACGTCGGGGAGCCGGCGCTCCAGCTCGCGCGCCAGCGCCAAGGCCGCCCGGCGGACGTCGGTGAAGGTCCACCGGGGCTCGATGGGGACGTTCACGTGCATGCCGCGCGACCCCGACGTCTTGGGGAACCCGACCAAGGAGTGCTCCTCGAGCACGGCGCGCGCCTCGAGCGCCACGCGACGCACGGCGTCGAAGGGGACACCGGGTTGGGGGTCGAGGTCGACGCGCAGCTCGTCGGGGTGGTCGGTGTCGCCTCTTCGCACCGGCCACGGGTTGAGGTCGAGGCAACCCAGGTTGACCGCCCACAGGATGTGGGCCACGTCCACCGGGCACAGCTCCTCGGCGCTGCGGCCGCTCGGGAAGGTCACCGTCACCGTCTCGAGCCAGGGCGGGCGGCCCGACGGCACCCGCTTCTGGTAGAAGAACGGCCCCTCGGCACCGTCGGGATAGCGCTTGAGCACCGTGGGTCGCTCGCGCACCCCCCGCAAGGCGCCGGGCCCGACGGCGAAGTAGTACCGCACCAGGTCGAGCTTGGTATCGCCCCGGGCCGAGAAGAAGACCTTGTCCGGATTGGAGATCTTCACCGTGCGGCCGTCGACCTCCACCGCGACGGCTGGTACCCCGGCAGCCATGGGTCGATGGTGACACGGATCGGGGCCCGACACGAGCCGTGTCGTCCGCTTGCGGGCCCCGAGGGGATCGACAAGCCTCGAACCCGTGGATCCCGTCGTCGCGCTCCGTCGCATCGCCTACCTCCTCGAGGCGCAGAGAGCCGAGACATACAAGGTGCGGGCCTTCCGGCGCGCCGCGGCCACCTTGGACGACGTCGACCCCTCGGTGGTGACCCGGCTGGCCACGTCGGGGCGACTCACCGACCTGCCCGCGGTGGGCGACACCACGGCCCGCGTGATCGCCGAGGCCGTCGCCGGCCAGACCCCCGCGTACCTCGAGCACCTCGAGCAAGAAGCCGCGCCGCCGCTCACGGGGCGGGCCGGGGAGCTACGCGCCGAGCTGCGAGGGGACTGCCACAGCCATTCGGACTGGTCCGACGGCGGCAGTCCCATCGCCGAGATGGCCGAGGCGGCGGCGGCCCTGGGACATCAGTACCTGGCTCTCACCGACCACAGCGGTCGCCTGACCATCGCCCACGGTCTGGACGCCCAGCGACTCTCACGCCAACTCGAAGTGGTCGCCACCCTGAACGAGGAGCTCGCCCCGTTCCGCATCCTCACCGGCATCGAGGTCGACATCCTCGAGGACGGTTCGCTCGACCAGGACACCGACCTCCTGGCCCGGCTCGACATCGTGGTGGCCAGCGTGCACTCGAAGCTCAAGATGGACGCCCCCGAGATGACCCGCCGCATGGTGGCCGCCATCGAGAGCCCCCACACCGACATCCTGGGTCACTGCACGGGACGCATCATCGTCGGGCGCGGCCGACCGGAGTCCCGGTTCGACCACGCCGAGGTGTTCGACGCGTGCGCCCGCACCGGCACCGCCGTCGAGATCAACTCCCGGCCCGAACGCCTCGATCCTCCCGAACCGCTCCTGCGCGCCGCCGTGGCGGCGGGATGCCTGGTCTCCATCGACACCGACGCCCACGCGCCGGGGCAGCTCGAGTGGCTCGGCAACGGTTGTGTCAAGGCGGCCGACGCCGAGCTGACCCCCGAGCGCATCGTCAACACCTGGGCCCGGGAGCAGTTGCTGGAATGGGCATCGGGCCACGAGCGATGAGTGACGGCGGACGTGCCCAGCAATCCCCACGGATCGACACCGTCGTCGTGCGCGACGGGCGGAGCCTCGAGGTGGTCACCGCCGGCCCACCACGCGGGACAGCGGTCGTCTTCCACCATGGCACGCCGTTCTCGGCCGTCCCCTATGGCGTGGCGGCCGACGGCGTTTCGTCTCGAGGGGCGCGTCTCGTCTCGTGGTCGCGCCCGGGATACGCCGGGTCCACCAGGCGCCCGGGGCGCAGGGTCGCCGATGTCGCCGCCGACACCGACGACGTCCTCGACGCCCTCGGCCACGACCGGTTCGTGACGATCGGGTGGTCCGGCGGCGGCCCCCACGCCCTCGCCTGTGCCGCGCTCATGCCCGGGCGCTGCCAAGCCGCCGCCCTCATCGCCGGCGTGGCCCCGTTCCGGGCCGAGGGCATCGACTGGCTCGACGGCATGGGGCCCGAGAACATCGAGGAATTTGCCTTGGCCGTCGAGGGCGGGCAGCCTTTCTCAGACTTCTTGAGAACACAGGCGGCCCAGTTCGCCTCGCTCACCGGCCCGGACGTCGCGGCCTCGCTGGGGGGGCTGGTCTCGGAAGTCGACCGGCGCGCCCTCACCGGGGACTTCGCCGACTTCATGGCCAGGGCCATCGTGGCGGCGGTCTCGGTCGGCACCGACGGGTGGCACGACGACGACATGGCCTTCATCGGAGACTGGGGCTTCGACCTCTCTCACATCGAGTGCCCCGTCGCCGTGTGGCAGGGACAGCAGGACCGCATGGTCCCGTTCGCCCACGGCGTCTGGTTGGCCGCCCATGTGCCCGGTGCCCGGCCGCACCTGTTGCCCGACGAAGGACACGTCTCGCTGGCCGTGGGCATCTTCGGTCACATCCTCGACGACCTCCTCGCCCTGGCGCGCTGACATCCGAGCCCGTTTGCGCTCGGGCCGGCGCGATGCCGTGCCGGGCCCGTTCAGGTGGGCTCGGGCGCCGGCGGGAGGTCGGGGGCCCGCTTGGGGCGATCGCGGTGGACGATGACTTCGGACCGCTCGGGGTGCTCCGCGTCGAGATGGACTTCGGGCACGTCGTCGCCCGGGGGGTCGCCGCCGGCGTCGACCACGATGGCGATCTCGTCGTCATGGCGTCCGTAGATGACCTCGTGCAGCCCGAGCATGGCCGCACCGAGCATGCTCGCCGGTCGTCCGCGGCTCCAGTGCCGGGGCCGGTGAGCGCCGGGGCCGTCCTCGGCGTCGGGGTCGTCGGTGGACTCCAACCACGAGATCCACTGCTCGTCGGACCAGGCCTCGGGGTCGTCGGGAGGCCCGCCCGGACCGCCGGGCTCGGGTTGGTCCATGTCAACCACGGTACCGGGAGGCCGCCCCAGGCCGGCGGCGTCTGCTCAGGCCGGAGTGGGGGTCTCGGGGGGAAGCCCCGGCGGTGACTCATCAGACCGGCGCGCGCCCTCCTGGCTCCTCCACACCGACTCGGCCCGGTAGAGCACCTCGCGCAAGGGGAGCCCGCTGCGCGACGCCGCTCGCTGGGCGTCACGCTGCTCGGCCTTCACGCGACCGGGACTGACCTTTATCTGCACCGGCATACCGTCCACGTCCACCTGGTCCATCACCCGGCGCGCCGGCCATCGCTCGAGCAGGGCGCCACGTACGCCGAGACTCCCGGTCTCGCGCTGGAGCGTGGCCCGGACGACCTCGGTCAGGACCGGGTCCACGAGGACGCTGACGGTGTGGCCCGGGCGACCCTTCTTCATGACGACCGGGGTGATCCAGGCGTCGTAGGCACCGGCGCTCAACAGTGCCTCGAGGGCGTGAGCGAGGACCTCACCGGTGGCGTCGTCGAGGTTGGTCTCGAGCAGCATCACGGGTTGTCCGGGGGCATCGGCAACGGCCAACGACGTGCCCACCACCACCTGGGTGCAATTGGGGAGGCCGTCGATGTCGTGCGACCCCGCGCCGAAACCGGTGGAGGCGATGCGCATGGGCGGCAGCGGCCCGAAGCCCGACGCCATGGCCGCCAAGATGGCCGCTCCCGTGGGCGTGGTGAGCTCGACGGCCACGTCGCGGCCCCATGTCGGGATGCCGCTCAGCAACCGGACCACGGCCGGAGCGGGATTGGGCAAGAACCCGTGGGCGCTGCGGATGGTGCCCATGCCCGTGGCGACCGGTGAGGCCACCACGGCGTCGACGCCGAGGACCTCGAGGGCCGCGGCGGTGCCCACGACGTCGATGACGGTGTCGTGCGACCCCACCTCGTGGAAGTGGACCTGTTCGCGGGGCCGGCGATGCAGCCGCCCCTCGACCTCCGCCAACAACGCGAAGGTGTCCAGTGCCCGCCGGGTCACGCGATCGGGAAGCCGGCCTTCTTCGACCAGGCCCACGATGTGGGCATAGGTCCGCACCACGACGTCGTCGGTCGTCTCCACCACTGCTTGGGTGGCGGCGATGCCGGCGCGAAGCACGGGAGCGGCCCGCAGGCTCCATCCGCCGAAGGGCAGGCGTTGCACAATGGCGAGCACCTCGGAGAAATCGGCTCCGGCATCGAGCAGGCTGCCCAGAGCCATGTCGCCGGCGATGCCCGCGAAGCAGTGGAACCATGCCACCGTGTCGGGCCCGCCCCCTTCGAGCGGGCCCGGTCCCGACAGGCCCCGCACCGCGTCGTCGTCCGGTGGTCCGGCGCTCACGGGAGCATCCGGGCGACGGCGCAGGCGGCGCCGAATCCATTGTCGATCCCGACCACGGTGAGCCCGGCTGCGCACGACGCCAACATGGCGAGCAGGGCGGTGATCCCCTCGAAGGCGGCCCCGTACCCCGTCGACACCGGGACGGCCACGACCGGTGCAGCGGTGATCCCGGCCACCAGGCTGGCGAGGGCCCCTTCCATCCCGGCCACCACCACCACGGCGTCGGCGCCCGCCACGTCGTCGGCTGACGCCAGGATGCGGTGCACGCCGGCGACACCGCAGTCGGCCACGAGCGTGGGAGCAAACCCGTAGGCGCCCAGCACCGCCAGGCACTCCTCGGCCACCGGTAGGTCGGCGGTGCCGGCCGTCACCACCACTACCCGCCCTGTGCGCTGGGGGGCTCGGCGCCAGCACACCGTGGCCAGAGCTCCCGACGTCGACACCTCTCCCCCCGGGGCCATCTCCAACGAGGCCGCGACCTGATCGGCGTCGGCCCGGGTGAGCAGCACCGGGGTCGCCCCCGGCTCGGCCAGCAGCTCGACCACGATCTCGCCGCATTGGCGGGCCGTCTTCCCCGGCGCGTAGACGGCCTCGCCCACCCGCTGACGCAGGGCGCGGTGGTGATCGACGCGGGCGAACCCCAGGTCGACGAACGGCAACCGTCGAAGTCGGGCGACGGCCTCGTCAGGAGCGAGCACTCCGGCTCGGATGTCGTCGATCAGTTGGCGCAGGGCGGGTTCGTCCATGGGTGCCCACTATCCTGCCGCACATGGGTGCGGCTGCGATCCCCGGTACGGCAAGCGTGGAGACGATCACCTTCCTCGGTCCTGCCGGCACCTTTACCGAAGAGGCCCTGTTCACCCAGGCCGACTACGCGTCGTGCGAGCTGGTGGCCGCCGCCACGCTCACCGAGGCCCTGGAGGCAGTGGGTGGCGGGATGGCGACTCTGGCGTTCGTGCCCATCGAGAACTCCATCGAGGGCACCGTGAACGCGACCGTCGACAGTCTCGTGTTCGAGGTGGATCTCCTCATCCAACGCGAGGTCGTCCTCGACGTCCACATCCACCTCGCCGCCCCGCCGGGCACCAACCTCGCCTCGATCTCGCGTGTCTTGTCCTTCCCCCATGCATCTGCGCAATGCCGGCGCTATCTGGCCGAACAACTCCCCGACGTCGAGGTCGTCCCCACCAACTCCACCGCCGAGGCGGCCCGCATCGTCGGCACCGAGCCACGGCCCGGCACCGCCGCCCTGGCGCCGCGGCTCGCCGCCGAGCTCTACGACCTCGAGGTTCTCGCCAGCTGCGTGGAAGACCATCCCGACAACCAGACCCGGTTCGTGGCCCTGGCCCGCTCCGGCCTGCCTTCCCCCACGGGACATGACAAGACCAGCATCGTGTGTTTCCAACGCGAGGATCGCCCCGGAAGCCTGCACGGGATCCTGAGCGAGTTCGCGGCCCGCAGCATCAACCTCACCAAGCTCGAATCACGGCCCACCAAGCGGGGACTGGGGGATTACTGTTTTCTGATCGATCTGGAGGGACACGTGGCCGACGAGGTCGTGGCCGATTGCCTCCGGGTCCTCCACGCCGAGCTGGCGGGCGTGAAGTTCCTCGGCTCGTATCCCGCCGCGGGGGAACACGGCCCCGCGGCGCGCGCCCGTGCCGACACCGCTTGGCGCGAAGCCGACGAATGGGTGCACTCGTTGCGCTCACAGATCCATCCGTCCTGAATGGGCGGTACCCTGGCGCCTCGGAGGGATGGCAGAGCGGACGAATGCGAGGCTCTTGAAAAGCCTTGACCGGAAACGGTCCGGGGGTTCGAATCCCCCTCCCTCCGCTGTTGCCAAAATCGCGACGTTTGGGCCGTTCAGTACCCTGATTTGGTGACGCATCGCCAGGGATCTCGCTGGCACTCCCGGTCCGGCCGGCTCTGGAGAGACGCCGGCTCGGGACACAAGCCGTCGTGTGTGGTTATCGGATGGTCGTCTCCCGTTTTCGCTGACGATCCCACGCACTGCATCGGGCACTACCGCACAGTTTGAGGGCGTCGCCAGCCGCTCCGATCAGGGTGATCCCGATCGGGTGCTGGGTCGGTGAAATGGGTCATCCAGGGCGCACAGAACTGCCTTCTCGTGCGGGTGGAGGATGACGATCCCTGATCGTGACGCGAGCGTCACGCACAACGGTTGGCGGGTCGGTGCGCTGTCAAAATGGACGATGCACCGTGCAGGGAACTCTCCTAAAGTCCCAGGTCAAGCCGTGGCGGGCGACTCCCTTGGCGGTACGAGTCCTGGGTATTGCGCCGACCGCCCCGGCCCAGCAGATGACAACTCGTCGTCTGGGGTGACCGGGAGGGACCCGATGAGACGGTATCTGTGCACCGCACTGGCCGGGTCGCTGCTGGTCGGGGGCGTGTCCCTCGTGGCGGTGATCGCGGGGACGCCGCCCGCTTCGGCGCAACCAGCGGTGTCGCTCTACGTCGCGACCGGGGGATCAGGCGACTGCACCTCCCAACTAAACGCCTGCGGCTCCATCCAGACCGCCATCACCACCGCAGAAGGTGGAACCTACAACGGTGACGACGTGACCATCAATGTGAGCGCGGGGACCTATCCCGAGATCGACACCATCAGCGCTTCGTTACTCAACTCGCTCACCATCGCCGGGGCCGGGGCCTCGACAACTACCGTGAACGGCAACCAGGCCGGATCGGTGTTCACCATCAACAGCGGCACGGTGACCATCGATGATGTGACTATCACGAACGGCAGCGCCGTCTTCGGCGGCGGGATCTTGGACTACGGCACGGCGACCGTCACCGATAGCACCCTGTCGGGCAACAGCGCCACCAACTACGGCGGCGGGATCATGACCTCGACCGGTGGCACGACGACCGTGACCGACAGCACCCTGTCGGGCAACAGTACCGCCCACAATGGCGGCGGGATCGCCAACTTCGACGGCGGCCCGACGATCGTGACCGACAGCACTCTCTCGGGCAACAGCGCGGTCTTCTTGGGCGGCGGGATCTTCACCTACAGCGCCACGGCGACCGTGACCGACAGCACCC
This sequence comes from uncultured Acidimicrobiales bacterium, assembly GCA_963731665.1. Lineage (GTDB taxonomy): Bacteria > Actinomycetota > Acidimicrobiia > Acidimicrobiales > UBA8190 > Chersky-840. The sequence continues at coordinate 154,501 of CAVSWP010000001.1, forward strand.
TGTCGGGCAACAGCGCGGGCACCTCGGGCGGCGGGATCGCCAACTTCAACGGCGGCACGGCGACCGTGACCGACAGCACCCTGTCGGGCAACAGCGCCAACTTCGGCGGCGGGATCTTCTCCAACAGCGCCACGACGACCGTGACCGACAGCACCCTGTCGGGCAACAGCGCGGGCACCTCGGACGGCGGCGGGATCGACAACGACAGCGCCACGACGAACCTGGGCGCCACCATCGTGGCCAACAGCACGTCGGGCGGCGACTGCGCCGGCCCCATCACCGACGAGGGCTACAACCTCGACGACGATGGCACCTGCGGCCTCAGCAGTGCCGCTCCGTTCTACGATCTGCCGAGCACGAACCCCCTCCTCGACCCCACCGGCCTCCAGAACAACGGCGGCCCGACCCAGACCATTGCCCTGGAGTCGGGGAGCCCCGCCATCGGACAGGTGAACAATGGCTTGCTGTGCCCGCCTACCGACCAGCGCGGCAATGCACGCTCGGTCCCGTGCGCCATCGGTGCCTATGACAACGGCCTCACACCGGTGGTGGCTTCGTGCACGCCGGGGTCCATGGGCTGTTCGGCCATGCTCAGCGCCCTCTCCCAAACCCTGGTGGTGAGCGGCGCCAAGGCCCTATCCGCCAACGCCAGCATCACCTTGGTGGTGGCCACAGCGATCCTGTCGTGTGCGAACTTCAGCTACCAGGCCCCGGTGGCAACCTTGACGGACTCCGGTTTGGCCGGTACGAGTGTGACGCTCACCGACACCGTGAAGGGCCTGCCCTCGAAGAAGGGGGTCGTCATCTGTTACCAGTCGGTCGGGGACTCGGACCAAACTCCCGTCTTCCTGGCCAAATGCCACGGGTCGCACTTTGTCCCTCCGTGTTACAAATCGATCTCCGAAGTGGCTGGCAGCGTCGTCGCCAAGCTGGAGCTGCCCCTGGGGGACCCCCGGTTCCACATCGGCGGTGAGACGCCGTCGGTGACCAGTTACAGCCCCAGATCGGCCAAGGCGGGCAAGAAGCTCACCATCAAGGGGACGAACCTCTCCGAGATCACCGGTGTGACCATCGGTGGGGTCCCGGCCCACATCAACGCGACCGCACCGACCAAGGTGAGCGTCACCGTGCCCGCCGGGGCCAAGGGTGGGGTCGTCGCTGTCTCAAGCTTGGCCGGGGTGGTCTCAGGGCCTTCGGTCACCGTCTCTGGAGCACAGATCCCGGTGCACGCATCGAAGCTCAGGGAGACGAGCACCGGAGGCGCTGACACCGACCATCCGGCATAAGGATGCCGGTGCCGAACGACCCGGCGGTTGGCCTTGGCTGACGGGCCTAGCGCGATTGGTATTCGGGGCTAGATGCGCCCCCGGTATCTTCCTCTGCGTCCGACAGGTTGTACCGGATTCGGGTGCCCCGGCCACAGGGCTACCCGCTCGGGATCACCGCCGCTGAACATTTGCGCGCAGGTCAGGTCGGAGACGAGTTCATCACCTTCGGTCTGACTCGGCACCCACAGGGGGAGTGTCACCCGCCCGACTCCGAATCAAGGTGATATGCGCCTTCATGACTTGGGCGTACGGCCCTCCCGGGGCATCTTGGTCCCGGCATCACCTGATTCCAACTCTGGTCGGCTCGGGCCGGGACCAGCTCCCCACAACGGCGACTCAACCGACGAATTTGTTGAGCACCGAGACAGTCGGCGAAGTGGCGCTTGAGCTGCCCGGAATCTCGCCGGATGCCGACGCGTTGAACGTCAACGCGAACGAGTTAGACCCGGTGATCCCCCCGCAAGCCACGATCTGGCCGGTCATCGACGGAGAGTTGGCATAGGAGGCCTCCCCCGGCGTGTACATGAATACGACCAGGCTCGAAGCGAAGCTGGAGGAGTTTGAGACCGAGATATCCACGGATGACGTGCTGCACGCGGCACCGGGGCTGGCCAGAAGCGAGAAGTCATGCACCGTCGCCGTTGTGGACGAATAGGTGTCCGAGTTCGCGGTGGTGAAGCTCTTTACCTCGAGGACGGTGTCGGCGTTGAAGCTGAAGGTCTGCGACCTGGTGTACGAAGGGTTACACGAGGTGGCGTCGTAGACGGTCTTGCTCGTCTCGGTGCTGATGGCGGTCATGAACGGGTCGGCGGCACCGCTGGAGTTGCTCTGGAAATACGTGGCGCAGTTCGCCGACGCCACGTCGACCACGCTCCACCCCTGAGCCAGCCAGGTGGCGTCGCTCGGATTGAGGACGGGAAAGCTGACGGCGGCAGGCATGGTCTGGCTTTCAAGGCCAACGTCGTTGGGCGTCTGGGTGCCGGGGGTGATGCTTGATCCGCCAGCCAGGGTGATGCTCCCCGACGCCGCTGTGTTTCCCGCGATGGTCGCCGAGCCTGCCAGGGAGATGTTGCCGTCAGTCTCGGTAGCCGTACCGGTGACCTTGGCCGAACCACTCATCGTCAACGGGCCAGCGTAGGAGATCAGGTTGCCATTGACCGCCGCGCTGTTAGCGAGCGTGACGGCTCCCGAGGCTGTGAGTCCACCGATGCTGCAGCTGCCGGTGAAGTCCACCGCTCCGTAGGTAGTCACCGCGCCCGGGCTCGTATCACCGTTTCCGCACGTCAACGTCCCACCCGAGTAGATATTGGCTACGTAACTGCCGGAGTTCGTCAAGGTGGCCGCGCCCGTGAGGTCAAGAGCGTTCGTGGTGAAAAGGGCGTAGCCGAGGGCGGCGGCGGGCGTGGAGGTGGTGGCGATGGCGATGTTCTCTTGCATGGTCGCCGCTGAGCCGTGGGCAGTGGTCCCGGTTGACACGATCGTGGCGGTCGCGGGAGCGGTGCTCCCACCGAGCGTCGACCCACTACAGGTCAGGGCACTGGGGTTGGAGCCGCTCGGGTAGTACGTCACGGTGCCCGAGTACGAAGAGACTGCCCCTGGTGCGCTCAAGGCGCCGCTGAACGAGCCACACGGGAGGCTGGTGTAGACGGACACGTTACGCATGGCGCTCAACTCGACGGCGAGCCCACTCTGGGCCGCGAGCGATGACTGGGCGGTGTTGCCGTACTGGGTTGAGAGGGTGCCCGAGAAGTCGCTCATGGTCAGTGCCACAACTAGAGCCCCCATGAGGAGGATGGAGATGACGAGGACCATCACGAGGGCTTGTCCGCCCTCGCCGCGCCTCACATGCCCTGTAGGCGCGATCATGTCCAACCCTCCTGGGTGACCGCAGTGGAACAAGTAACGGCGGGACTCGACGAATAGGGGGTGTCAAAGGCCGAGATGGACCCCTGCAGTTGATCCGACTGTGTTTTGTTGGCGTAGTTCTCCGTCGTCTGAAGAATGAAGGTGAGCTTTTGGGGAGAGCCCGTGGCGACCGTGGGAAGAGAGAATGGGACCGTCGAAGAGTTGACGATCGCCGACGCGATTGGGATCCAGGGCGGGACAGGGTTGCCGGTGACCCAGTTGGTCGGCCAAGTTTGCTCTTGGAGCACATGGGTCGAGGTGTTCAACATCCATTGGTCCCATTGAGTGGAGCCGAATGCGCCAGAAAGGACTCGCACGGCGAAACCCGACGTCACTGTTGGACCCGCTGTCGTCATCTGGGTCGGCAGGCAAATCTGGCTGGCCGATTCGACCCGACTTTGCAGGTCTTCGACCGCCGCTCTCGCCTGGGCTGCCCCGGCGGCGGTCCCTTGCGAGTAGCCCGTTGCGTCGGACACCGCCTGAATGGCTACGGGAACCATGAGAAGCAAGATCAGGGTGATGACCATTGCCATGGCCAACTCGATGAGGGTGAAGCCCTCGCTGTCGAGTTGAAGGCGCGCTTCGGAATGCCGTTGTCGTGAGAGCTTGGGGAGGTGCCAGATCATCGAGTCGCGAGTCACGGGGCTGCGACCTCGGTTTCTCCTACAACTTGGGCGCTGCCACCCAACGCAGAGGTCCACGTAACCACCACGACAACGGTGACCACGCCGTTGGAGATCACCTCTGGGTAGGTCGCCACCTTGTACGGGATCCCCACGGTCGTCGTCGTGATGTGGGGCACCAGGGGACTCTCCGACGTGTTGGTATTCGTCGTGGCGAGGGTCGCGCCGGTGAGCGTGAGTGTGTAGGTCGAGCCGCTGGTATGGATGTTCGGATCGCTGGAGAGCGTATCGACGCTCGGGTTCAGACCCGCTGTGAGGTCGGCGAATGGGAGAGCCGTGACGTTGGCCACATCAGCCGACACAAGGGTGTAGGCGACCGATCTCTGTTGGGCGATCGAGCCAGCCACCGTCGACACCATCGTTCCCGAACCGGCAGCCAGAATCACCACTGCAAACAGCGACGAGGCCATCAGAACTTCGAGCAGCAAAGATCCATCGTCTCCGGCGTGCGTTCGAGTGCGGCGCCGTGAGTCGGCCAGGCTCTGCCCGTTCTCCCCGCGCCGAAGGAGCCGACGTTTCAGACCGTTGGCTCCAAACATCCGTGCGCGCTCCCTCGATGCGGGGTAGACCCTGCTCACCTCGATGAGTATCGGCATTCGGAGCACAACACTTGAACAACGGGACTCCCAGGATTTCGGCCAGGTATTTGCCTATGCAAGGACTCATCGGGACCGAGGATCGGGGGGCGGGCACCATCAAGCCGAAGAGACTCAAGTCCTAGCGAGAACACGACGACAGGAGACCGGGGTCCCTCGTAATACCCCTCGTCATCCTACGTAACGACCCCCGCCTTCTCTCGGGGGTCGTTACGCGTCTGAGCGCCGTGTGCCGCGAGTTCGCACGCAAGTGCCCGGACCGTATGTATTCCAGTGGCCCGGGCGACATGTGCCGGCACCGGTCGGGGGTTGAGTTCTCAGGTCGAGGGGTCAGAGCCACGCATATTCGACGCTATGAGCACGGGCCTCCCTCCCTGCTCACTCGGAGTAAGACTCCATTACGAGCTGGAACCTGACGGTCCGCTCAAGGTCCTCTGGGGACCATGACCTGACGAGCTCAGGAAGGAGGCCCACTGCCATGTTCGTCGGAATGGACGTGCATCGCAACCGCACCCAGGTCTGCGTCTTGGACCGCAAGGGAATCGAGGTGCGCAACAGAAACGTCGGAAATGATCGCCAGTCGCTTCGAAAGGAGCTGGCGGGTCTGCGGCGCGGCACCCCGGTCGCCTTCGAGGCCGCCTACGGCACCGGGTGGATCGCCGAGCTGCTCGGCGACCTCGGCTTCGAGGCCCACCTGGCCCATCCTGCGGGGTGCCGGGCCATCGCCGATGCCAAGCTGAAGAACGACCCGGTCGACGCCCGCACCCTCGCCAATCTGCTGCGCACCGGGTATCTGGCCGAGGCCTGGCTGGCTCCAAAGGAGGTGCGCGAACAGCGCCTGTTGCTGCGGGAAGGCGGTCCCGAACGGCCCGGCGGTTGGCCGGGGTCGACGGGGCTAAGGCATACGGTAATCGGATCCCGATCGCATCGTGAATCCGTGTGACCCACGCTGAAGGTGCTGATATCGGTGAGCCACTTCCCTCAAATGACAAGGGTCAAACCGTTGGTATCGCCACGGTGTCGCCCCTGCCTCCGAGGGGAGTGGTGGAAGGTCCTCGACCGTTTGGCTTCGAGATTTGTGATTTGGGACCCGAGACGAAAAGTTAGTCTGTACCGGAGTTGGTCAGTCGGGGTATACGACCAGGTCAAGTAAGTCCTTCAGATTCGAGGGAGGGTTTCAATACAGTCCCATGCTCTCCGCCGCAGTCACTGTTTTACGACATCGGTGTTCACCTACTGGGAGGCCTTGGCGTCGCCGTATTCGTCGTGCCAGTTCCACCACTCGTAGGGAGGAGTTCGGGGGTAGCCCTCGGGTGAGTCCTCCCAGTCCTCCTGACGTCCGAACGCGGTCAGATCGAGGTAGCTCCACGTGCTCCCCATGGTTTCGTCGCCGCGGTTGTTGATGAAATAGGTGCGGAACACGCTGTCACCATCGCGGATGAACGCGTTCGTGCCGTGCCATTCGTCCACGCCGAAGTCGGCGTCGAAGCCATCAGTCATGGTGTACCAGGGCATCTGCCAATCCATCCGCGCCTTCACGCGCTCGATGTCGGACTGCGGCGCGCGTGACGCAAAGGCGAGAGTGGTGTCGCGGGCGTTCAAATGAGCGACGTGGGCAACCTGGTCGGCTACCAGTGAACAGCCCGGGCACGCATGGTCGGGCCAACCGGACACACCGGGTTCGAAGAAGGCGCGGTAGACGATTAACTGAGTGCGGCCCTCGAACAGGTCGAGCAGGCTCATCTTGCCCTGGGGCCCGTCGAACTCGTACTCCTTCTCGACGGCCAACCACGGCATCCGTCGACGCTCGGCGGCCAACGCGTCACGGGCGCGAGTCAATTCCTTCTCCTTCACGAGCAGATCCTGGCGTGCCGCCTCCCACTCCTGCGCTGTCACGATCGGGGGTGTCTTCATGGCGAGATGTCCACCTTTCGGTTCAAGTCAGATCGTTCATGAGTCTCTGCGCTCACGGGTTGAGGCGTGAGTCCGGTTTCAGGGGCCGGTCGTCGTGCCAGCGCCCTCTACGACCCAGGCAAGGCCGACCCCGTCTCAAGCAGAGTCTTCAGACTGGCCAGGACGGCAGGCCACCCGTTGGAGACGCCCTGGAGCACGCCGCTGCCGACCTCGAAGCCGTCGTGGACGACCGTCAGCTTGACCACACCCATCCCGGCGTCTTCGATGTCGAAAGCGACCTTGGAGCGGGGCTCAGCCCGCCAGGCGGCGGCCGTGGCGTCGTCGATGCCGTGCTGGGCCGCCCACTCGGGCGTGAACGTGTGCCAGGTGTATGCCAGCCGGCGGTAGGGATCGGACTCGAGGATCACTTGTTCGGGATGGCTGATGACGAGCCCGACCTCCTCGTAGGCCAAGTCATACGTCGAGCCCTTCTGCCAGCCCGAAGGGAACGTGATCCCACCGGCCGCCGGGTGCCGCCAATAGCGCTTTGTGAAGGCGGGTTCGGTCAGGCCCTGCCAGACCCGCTCGGGGGTGGCATGGATGTAGGTGGTGTAGACGAAGCTCGTCTGGTCGCTTTTCGGGTCCATGGGGTTCGTGGCCTCCAGTGCCGTCTTGAGATCGGACAAGGCCTCGGCCCGCGCCCGATCGTAGGAGTGGATCCAGCGGTCGGCGATGTCGGTGATGGGGGCGGCGTTCAGGTAGTGCAGGCGCTCTCTCCCCCGCCGGAGCGTGGTGACCAGGCCGGCCGCCTCGAGGACGTCCAAGTGCTTGGTCACCGACTGCCGGGTCATGGCCATGTCTGCGCACAGCTCGGTCAGGGTGAGCCCGTTGCGCTCGTTGAGCCGGTCGAGCAGGCGGCGCCGGCCGGGGTCGCTGAGGGCCTTGAAGGCCGCATCCATGTCTCGCATCGTCATCCGCTGGTTTCTCATGCAGCCATCTGGCTGCATGAGAACTTTAAGCAGCCATTTAGTTGCATGTCAAGGGTGGATTGGGTCAGGCCCGCCTGACGGGACCGTGAGGCTCGTAGGCTTTCGGCGTGCGGCCCGCGGAGTCAGAACGCCATGAGGCCATCCGGTGCCTCTTGGCCGGGCTCGGGAGGGGAATCGAGCTGGCTGACCTGGCCCTTTCACTGGAGTCCCTGCACCCCCGAGACAAC
>CAVSWP010000002.1:0-137694 GCA_963731665.1 uncultured Acidimicrobiales bacterium
GCTGACGGTGCGGCCCCGGGCCCCCTGACGCAGCACGGCGGAACGGACCTTCTGCCACATGGCCGCCACCTGGGCGGCGCTGAGGGTGGGGTCGAGCGCCAGGGTCACCTTGGTGGTGGCCTGCCACTCGCCCACCGTCGTGATGCCCAGCACCCGCACGGGGTGGGCGATCTCGAAGGCGGCGGCGTCGTCGGAGCGGGCCGCGCTGGTACCCGATCGGCGGCCTTGGACGGTGGTCCGGCCGGTGCGTTCGAGGTAGAACAGCAGCGCGGCGGCGCGGGCTCGCTCCCATAGGCCCGGTCGGTCGTCGTCGGCCCCCTCGGGCTCGGACGCCTCGAGCTCGGCCTGGATCCTCGAGGCGAGGTCGACGGGGTACCGGGGGATGCTGACGGGCGTCGTGGCGCGCTCGGCCGCCATGGCGTCCACCTCGGAGCGCAACTCGCCGATCTCCTCGGCCAGGAAGCCGGCGGGGTCGTCCTCAGCCTCGGCGTCGACGAGGAATCCGCTGCGGTCGAGAAAGCCCCACTCGGCACTCCCCGTCGGCGGCCAGCCGCGCTGCTGGAGAACGGCGTCGACGCCGGTCCGCAGCTGGTGGCGTGTCTCCATGGGCGCAGACTAATCCTGGCGCCGGCGCCGCTGTCCGATGAGCCCGCCCGGCCCGACGTCGGGCGGGTCCCGTTCGTCAACCGACGGGCGTGACCCGCGCCTGTCCGGGAGCGTGATCGTGGCCGTCGGCGTCACCCGGGGGCGGCCCGCCCATCATCTTGAGCATGGGTCGACCGCCGCTGCGCAGGAAGCGGACCACCAGCGCGGCGGCCGCCAGGAGGAACACGATGTTGAGGACGGTGGTGTAGTCCCAGTGCAGCGCGACTTCGCCGACCTTGGCGTGGTGAGAGCTCGGGACCAGGCCCAGGCCGTCGAAGACGAGCTCGACGACGTACCCGGCGCTCACCATGGCGCCGTAGAAGCAGCCCAGGACCACCAGCATCATGCGCGTCCCGTAGTACTTCCGGTAGATGGCCAGGATGGGCACGATGATCAGGTCGGCGAAGATGAACGCCACCACCCCGCCGAAGCTGATCCCGCCGTTCCACAGCACCGCCGCGAGCGGGACGTTGCCGATCGAGCACACGAAGCTCAGCAGGCTGACCACGGGGCCGACGAGCGGTCCCCACACCTTGGACAGCACGGGGTGGCCGGTGAAGAAGAAGTGCTGCCAGAAGCTCGGCGGGACCCACGCAGCCAGAGCTCCGGCGACGAGCAGGCCGAGGACGATGTCGCGCAGCACCGCCAGGAACTCCATGACGAAGATGTGCGAGATGGCCGTGAGGGCCTGGCCCGAGCGCAGACGGTGCCAGACACTCCCCGGCGCATCGATGCTCATGTCCATCGCCGCATGCCCTTCCATGGAGCCCGGGACTCCCTTGTCGGCCTGGGCGCGCGCCGCCTCGAGGATCTTGGCGCGCAGGAAGATCCGGAACCACAGCGCCACCAGCACGATCATGATCGGGCCGCCCACGAACTCGGCCAGGGTGAACTGCCACCCCAGGAGTAGGGCCAGGATGATGCCGAGCTCCACCACCAAGTTGGTGGACGCGATCTCGAAGACCATGGCGGCGGTGAAACTCGCACCCTTGCGGAACAGGGTCCGGGCCAGTGCCACCGCGGCGTAGGAGCACGACGACGAAGCCGCTCCCAGCCCCGCGGCCACGGCCAGAGCCCGGGGACCGTCGCCACCGAGGAGGCGCTCGACCGTGCTGCGCCGCACCACGGACTGGACCAGCGCCGCCAGACCGAAGCCGAGGACCAGGGCCCACAGGATCTCCCAGGTCATCGAGCCGGAGACGAGCAGGGCGTGGCCCAGCGCGTGGAGGACTCTCATCGCTGGTCCTCGGGCACCGCCACCGACAACAGCTGGCGCAGGCAGTGCTCGAGGAGGGGATGGGGGAAGTCGGGAGCCAGGCTGTAGTAGACGACCCGGCCCTCCTTGCGGAAGCTCACCAGGCCGGCGGTGCGGAGCATGCGCAAGCCGTAGGACACGGCGTCGTCGGTCACCTCCAGGGCCAGGGCCAGATCGCCGACGCACAGCCGCTCCACGCTGGACAGGGCGAACAGCAGGCGCGATCGCACCGGATCGGCGATGAGCCCGAGGAGGCCGGCCAGGCGACCGGCGTCGTCGAACGAGATCAGGCTGTGGCGGGCGGCGGCGACCCCGACGAGGTCGACGGGGTGGTCGTGCGGCAGGGTTCCCGGCATCGATATTCTCCGTATATCCGTACTAGTATTCGGATACTAACGGTTCGAGCCCCAGACCCAGCCCGAGCCCGAGCTGTGCCGGTCAGGGCAGCAGCAGGGCGGCCATGCGGCGCGTCGCCACCACCAGGCCGAGGCCTCCGGCCACCACCAGATAGGTGACATGGCCCACCAAGGACCACGACAGGATTCCGGTGTCGAGGCCACGCAGGAGGGCCACCCCCTGGTAGAGCGGGGTGCAGCGGATCACGGCCTGGAGCCAGCCCGGGTACACCGACAGGGGATAGAAGGTGGCCGAGAAGAGGAACAGGGGGATGAGCGCCAGCGAGACCTTGTCGAAGTCCTGCCAGCTGCGCATGTAGGTCGTCCCCGCCATCCCGACCGCCGCGAAGGCGAAGCTGACGGTCATGGCCGCCGGCAGGCACAGGATGGCCCACGGCGACAGGACGTAGCCGAGCCCGGCCATGACCACCAGGAAGGCGGCCGAGTAGACCGTGGCCCGCATGAGGGCCCAGGTGAGCTCGCCGAGCGCCACGTCACCGGGGCTGAGCGGCGTGGACAATACGGCGTCGTAGGTCTTGGCGATCTTCAGCTTGAAGAAGACGTTGAAGGTGGCGTCGAGGGTGGCGCCGTTCATGGCCGAGGACGCCAGCAGCCCCGGGGCGACGTACGCCGTGTAGGCGATGACGTGGTGGCCGACATGGATGGCGCCGACCAGCTTGCTCAGGCCGACGCCGATGGACAGCAGGTAGAAGAAGGGCTCGAAGAAGCCCGACACGAAGAAGATCCAGGAGCGTCGGTACACCAGGACGTTGCGTTCGACGAGGCGCCGGGCGCGCCGCGTCCCGAGCAGCGCCAAGGGCGCGATGCGCGGCGACACGCCTCCCGCCACCGATGCGCCCGTCATGTCACGAGCCTGCGTTGGTACGAGCGCAGGGCGAGCACGAACCCCACGACGGTCAGCCCCACCAGGTAGGCGAGATGGGCGCCGGCCGACGCCAGTTGCACGTGGCCGAGCACCAGGCCCCGGCACAACGCCACGCCGTGGTACAGCGGCGTGGCCTGGGCCACCGGTTGCAGCCAGCCCGGGAGCTGGGCGATGGGGAAGAAGGTCCCCGAGAACAGGAACAGGGGGATCAACCCGAAGCGGTAGATGGTGGTGAACCCGGTTTCGTTCTTCTGGGCGGCCGCGAAGGCGGCGATGGGCACGGCGAAGGCGAGCCCGGTGAGGATCCCGACGGGAACGGCGAGGAGGGCCAGGGGGGAGTGCACCGTCCCGAAGGCCGCCATGATCAGCAGGTAGATGGTGCACACCGTGAAGAGGCGCAGCGCGATCCACGCCAGGTGGCCGACGAGCACGTCGATGACGGTCAGGGGCGTGGCCAACATGGCGAAGTAGGTCCGGAGCCACTTGATGGCGGCCATGACCGGGTACATGGCCTCGTTCCCGCCGATCTGCATGGCCGTGGACGCCAAAAGCCCGGGGGCCAGGAAGTCGAGGTACCGCACCCCGTCGACGGGGTTCTTGATGAGCGACCCGAGGCCCTTGCCCATCGCGGCGAGGTACAGCACGGGGTAGAGGAAGCTAGTGGTGATCGACCCCCGCCACGTGCGCTTGTACTGGTACATCCAGTAGCGCATGGAGCGCACCCACGGCGGCGAAGCCCGCCTTGGGTGCTCCCGTCCCGCGTGCGCGGGTGCTTCGCTCTGGGTGGCCGTGGTCATGGTGCTGCGGCGCTCAGTCGACCAACGAGCGGCCGGTCAGGCGGAGGAAGACGTCCTCGAGGGTGGAGCGCCGGATGAGGGTGCTGTCGGGGTCGATCCCCAGCCGGTGCACCTCGGCGAGCGTGGCCTCACCGTCGTGGGTGTACAGCAGAAGACGGTCGGGGAGGGCTTCGAAGCGCGAGGCCAGTCCTTCGAGGCGTGCCGCCACGCCGGCGGTGTCGGTGTCGGGGTCGCGAAGCGAAGTTCGAGGACCTCACGGGTCGAGTACTGCCCGATGAGCTGGCTCGGGGATCCTTCGGCCGCGAACCTGCCGCCGTCCATGACGGCCAGTCGATCGCAGAGCTGCTCGGCCTCGTCCATGTAGTGGGTGGTGATGATCTGCGTGACCCCCTGTTGCTTCAGGCGGTAGAGGCGGTCCCACAACAGGTGGCGAGCCTGGGGGTCGAGGCCGGTGGTGGGCTCGTCGAGGATCAGGATCTCGGGGTCCGAGATCAGGGAGCGGGCGATCGTGAGTCGCCGCTTCATCCCCCCCGACAGGGGATCGACCTTGTCGTGGGCGCGCTCGGAGAGCTGGGTGAAGTCGAGCAGCTGCTCGGCCCGCTCCCGGATGACCCGGCGGGGCAGGTCGAAGTACCGGCCGTAGACCATCAGGTTGTCGAGAACGGTGAGCTCGAGGTCGAGCGAGTCCTCTTGGGGCACGATGCCGATGCGGCTCCGGATCCGGGGACCCTGGTGCCCCGGGTCCATCCCCAGCACCCGCAGCGTGCCGTCCGACACCGGGGACATGCAGGCGATCATCCGCATGGTCGAGGTCTTGCCGGCGCCGTTGGGGCCGAGCAGCCCGTACGCCTCGCCCCGACCGATCTCGAAGTCGATGCCGTCCACCGCGACGAAGCTGCCGAAGCGCTTGGTGAGCCCGCGCGCCACCACCAAGGGCTCCGACACGTCGTGAGGGGCCTGTCCGACGGCGCGGGTCGTACCGGTTGGCAGCACGACATCTCAAGCTACCCGCCTGCCGGCGGGCCCTTTCCCGGAGGATCAGTCCACGACGAGTGCGAGCGCCCGCCGGGCCATGTCGAGGCGCGACGTGGCCGCGGTCCGGGCCGCCCGGTGCAGCAGGCCGTCCATGTAGCGCGCCAGGCTGACGATGGCGGCCACCGGGTCGGCCAGGAGCAGGGGTACGGGCTCGGTGCGTTCATCGAGGCCCGACACGCGTGGACCAGCGCGGCGCGCAGGTCGAGCAAGGCGTCGCGAGCAGCGTCCACCCCGATCCGGCCCCGACGCATCCAAAGGCTCAGTCCGAGCGCCAGGGTGAGATTGCCGTGGTCGAGGTCCCCGGACTCGAGGTCGGCCAGCCCGAGCAGCACCTCGTGGGCGAAGCGCTCGACGGACTCCTCCTCGACCGCCTGGAGCCGCATTCCCGACACCGGAACCTCCTGGTCAGTACCTCGTTTGTCCTGGAAATCAGTGTGCTCCCCGGGTGTAACGGGATGGTGGACCGGGTTACTTATCCTGGTCAGAGGGGTAGGGACCGTGGTTGACTGGATGTCCCCCCTCCGGCGAAAGGAGTCGACATGCCCAGAGCGATCTGGACGGGGTCGCTGAGCTTCGGCTTGGTCAACGTGCCGGTCGGGCTGTTCTCCGCCACCGACGACAAGGCGATCCACTTCAACCAGTTCCAGGCCGGGACGCCCGACCGCATCCGCCAGAAGCGCGTCAACGAGCGCACCGGCGAAGAGGTGGAGTACGCCGAGGTCGTGAAGGGATATGACCTGGGCGGGGGCGAGTACGTGATCGTCACGCCCGAAGAGCTCGAGTCGGTGGAGCCGGGCCGCTCCCGGACCATCGAGATCACCGACTTCGTCGACCTCGACGAGATCGACCCGATCTACTACAAGTCCACCTACTACCTGGGCCCCCTGGGGGACCAGGCGGCTCGCCCCTACGCCCTGTTGCGCGAGGCCATGGCGCAGAGCAACAAGGTGGCGGTGGCCTCTCTCGTGCTGCGGACCAAGGAACACCTGGTGACCATCAGGCCGGCGCAGTCGGTGCTGGCGCTCGAGACGATGTACTTCGCCGACGAGATCCGCGACCCCGCCACCGAGGTCCCCGGCGTTCCCGACGACGCCGACTTCACCGACCGAGAGTTGAGCACGGCCACGCTGCTGATCGAGTCCATGGCGAGCACGTGGGACCCCACCCTCTACGAGGACGAGTACCGCAAGCGCGTCGAGGCGCTCATCGACGAGAAGCGTCAGGGCAAGGTGATCGTCACCGAGCGTCCCCAGACCGAGCCCACCAAGGTCGTGGACCTCATGGAGGCGTTGCAGGCCAGCGTGGAGGCGGCCCGGTCGCACCGTCCCGGCGCCCACATCGCCGCGCCCGGCGCTCCCGGCAAGGCAGCGGCCAAGCGGGGGTCCCGAGGCGGCCGGGCCCCGTCGTCGTCACCGGCGGAGATGTCGGGCCTGAGCAAGTCCGAGCTGCAGTCCCGGGCCGCCGAGCTGGGCATCGCGGGGCGGTCGAAGATGACCCGGGAAGAGCTCGAAGCGGCTGTGTCGGCCGCCGCCAAGCCCGCCAAGCGCCGCAAGGCCTCCTGACGGCGGCGAGCGCCGGGCGCGACAGCCGGGGCGGGCGGGCCCGACAGCGCGGCGTGGTCGGCTAGGAAGTCCTCATGACCGTCGACCCGGCTGTTCGCTACGAGGGCATGAGCCCCAAGGCGTACGAGCACCCCGCCGACCGGGCGGCCACCGCCGCCCTGCGGTCGATCCCGCTCATGGACCAGCTCGTCAGACGACTGTGCGACTTCGGCCACGAGCGGCGCTTCCGGCAGGTGCTCCTGGGCAACGCCGTGCACATCGGCGAGGACCAGGTCCCCGATCTGTGGGACAGCTATCGAAGCTGCGGGTGGGTGCTCGACCTCGAGCGCACGCCCGACCTGTACGTCACCCAGACGCCGATGGTCAACGCCATGACCGTCGGCGCCCAGAACCCCGTGGTGATCGTGTACTCGGCACTGGTGGGCTCCTACGAGCCGCTCGAGGTCCGCTCCGTGCTCGCCCACGAGCTCGGGCACGTGCTCTCCGAGCACTACACCTACACCACCGCCCTCGTGATCATCTCCCAGGTCGTCCAGGGGGCGCTGCCCCGGTCGTTGTTCGCCGGCCTGCCCGTGCGCGCCCTGTACCTGGCCTTGCTCGAGTGGTCGAGGATGGCCGAGCTCTCCAGCGACCGGGCCGCCGCGCTGGTGCTCGGGGATCCCGTCCCCGTGTGCCAGATGTTGATGCGCATCGCCGGTGGTGCGCTGCCCGGGATGAGCCTCGACGCCTTCATCCGCCAGGCCACGGTCTACGAGGAGGAAGACGACATCTACGCGCGCCACGCGCGCTTCTGGGAGGAGGTCGGACGTCCCCACCCGTTCGCCGTGCGTCGGGTCCGGCAACTCGTGAAGTGGGTGAGTGAGGGCGAATTCGACCCCATCCGGGCCGGCCACTACGTGCGCCGGGGCCAGGAGCCCCCGGCGTCGGCCGAGTTCGACGCCGCCGTCTCGCACTACGGCGACCGCTTCGTCGCCATGGTGGACCGGGTGGGCGGCGGGGTGCAACGCGTCGCCGACCAGATCAGCGCCTGGCTGCGTTCCCGTCAGGGCGAGGGCTCGACGGCGTCGGGCGACGACGACGGGGATTGGGACGACGAACCCGGTTGAGCCCGCACGGCGCGGCCCCGGAGCAGCTTGCCGATGACGATCGACACCTCGTAGAAGACGTACAGCGGGACGGCCAATGCCAACATCGAGAAGGGGTCTCCGCTCGGGGTGATGATGGCTGCGCCCGCCACGATCACGACGATGGCCCCGCGACGCCACGACGCCAGCTTCGACGGGCTCACCACCCCCACCAGTTCCAAGGCCACCAGGACGACGGGGAACTCGAAGGTGAGCCCGAACACCGCCATGAGCGCCATCACCAGGCCCACGTACTTGTTGGGGTCGTAGATCTGCTGCAGCGTCGGCCCCCCGACAGTCCCGAGGAAACGAAGGGCGTGGGGCAGGCTCACCAGGGCCAGCGACGCCCCCGCCGCGAACAGCACCACGGAAGCCGCCACGAAGGGCACCACGTAGCGCTTCTCGTTCGGGCGCAGGCCCGGCGTGACGAAGCGCCAGACGTGCCAGGAGACGACCGGCGAGGCCAGGAACGCCCCGGCGTACATGGCCACGTGCACCCGGAGGGACAGGCCGTCGAGGGGGCCGGTGACGTACAGGGCGCACCGGGGGCTCACGCGGCAGTACGGCGCCTGCAGCCAGTGGAGGATCTGGGGGTAAGCGATGAAGGCCACCGTGCAGGTGACCACCAGGGCGACGCCGATCACGAGCACCCGGCGGCGGAGCTCGGCGAGATGCCCGCCGACGGTCATGGGCTGCGGCGCGCCGCGCCGGGCACGGACCAAGGTGATGGACATCGGTACGCGGTCCGATCGGGGTCAGTTCATCGACGCCGGGTCGGGGGGCACGTCGCCCGGGGAGGGGCCCGGGGAAGGGGCCGGCGCCGGCGAGGCGTCAGCCTTCCCCGTGGCCACGCCGGCGAGGTCGGCGTGCGAGGTGGCACCGTGCTCCTCGGCGAGCCGGTCGAGCATCGACAGAGGTGAACGCACGGCGCGGGCGATCTCCGTGGTGGAAGGGAGGTCGGGGAACGACGCCCGCACATCGGTCTCGAATTGTGCCCGCCACCGCTTGACATCGCTCCACAGCGCGCCGATGCGGCGTGCCGCCGACGGCAGCTTGTCCGGCCCGAGCACGATGAGGGCGATCACGAGGATCATGAGCACCTTGGGGGGGCTGAGGAGGAGCATGGGGATCCCTCCGCTGCGGTGGCGCGTTACGCCTGACCCCCGACGGTGGCACTCGAGTCGGCGTTGGGCGTCGAGGACGTGTCCTGGACCTCGGCGAGCCCCTTCTTGAACTCGGCGCGCGCCGAGCCCAGCGACCGGGCCAGCTTCGGGATCTGGGTCCCCCCGAACAGCACGGCCACCACGACGACGAGGACCACCACTCCGTCGATCCCGAAGATCTCAGCAAGCATGACGTTGCTCCTTTTCCTGTTGATTTTCCTGCGCGGACTGTCTCTGGGCGGCCCGGGCCGCGAGGTCGTGGGGCGCGGCGGCGGTCAGGTCGTCGAGGGCTGACTCGACCAGATGGAGTCCCTCGAGCCCCGGGAGCCGACCGACCAGGCGGTCGATGCGTTGCACCCCGGCCCGGCCCGCGGCGTCACCGAAGAGATGGTTGACGAGGAACTGCACCTCGGGGTCGGGCATGACCCCGGCACCCACCGGGGCCCAGTAGCGGCGCAGCGCGAAGCGGGTGATGCGCCGGGCCGTGGCACTGTCGGCGAGGCGCCGCCGGGCCCCCAGCGCGTAGAAGTCGATGTGCCGGCCCTCTTGGCGCATGATCCGCCGCAGCAGCTCCGACAGCACGGGGTGGTCGGCCTTGGCGGCCAGGCGTCCGTAGCCGGCCTGGGTGGTCCATTCGTTGACCGCGCCCCAGGCCATGTGGACGGCCACGATGTGGGGGGTGAGCGCCGACCCCAGCGTGAACGCCAGGGGCCGCAGCGCGTCGCGCCGGGGCAGGTGGCGGCGGGACTCCGCCAGCCGGCTCCTGCCGGCGGGCTCGTCGTGGGCGCGCAGGACATCGGCGATGGCCTCACCGTGCCAGTGCTCCTCGTAGCACCAGCACGCCAGGAAGGCGGTGACCTCGGGGTCGCGATGGGCGCGGGTCACGAGCAGGTCGCGGAGATAGCAGGCGGTGTGTCCCTCCACGTCGTGCATGTAGCGCAGGCACCGCAAGGTGGCGGGGTCCAGGGGGTGGCGGCGGAAGGCCTCGAAGTCGATGTCGTCCACCTGCAGGCGGCCGGACCGCTGGATGAGGGAGTCGATATCGATGGTCACGGCTCCTCTTCGGCGCACGGGGGGTGCGTGGATGTGTGCGGCCGGGGTCGTGGACCCCGGTGCCGTTCCGAGCCGGCCCGGGGCGCGGCGTCCGAGCGGCGCTACCCTCGCTGTGTGGCGCGCGGGTCATCCGGGTCGGTGGTCGGCTCCGAAGAACCCTCCGAGATGCTCAAGCTCGAGACGGCCAGCGACGCCGCCTTGACGGTGGCGATCGCCCGCATGCACGAGCCGGCGCTGGCGGAGGCGTACCGACGTCACGGGGGAGCGGTGCTCGCCCTGGCCGGTCGCGTCCTGGGGTCGGCGGACCTGGCCGAAGAAGTGACCCAGGAGGTCTTCGTCGACCTGTGGGACTCGCCCGAGCGATTCGACCCGGGCCGGGGGGCACTGCGGACGTATCTCATGACCAGGGCCCACGGGCGAGCGGTCGACATCGTCCGCTCGGAGTCGGCCCGCCGCCAACGCGAGGAGCGCACGGTGCGCGAGACGGTGGTCTCGGGCTACGACATCGAGCACCAGGCCTGGGACCTGGCCATCGCCGATCAGGTGAAGGCGGCGGTGACCAGCCTGCCGGCCGAGGAGCGCACCGCCATTGAGATGGCCTATTTCGACGGCCATACCTACCGCGAGGTGGCCTCGCTGCTGGGCCAGCCCGAGGGGACGGTGAAGAGCCGGATCCGCAGCGGCCTGCGCCGGCTGCGCACCGCGCTGGCGCAACACGGCGTGGAGACGGCATGGACCGAGCCATGAACCACGACGACATCGCCCAACTGTTGGGGGCGTTCGCCCTCGATGCCGTGGACCCGGACGAGGCCGACGCCATCCGTGCTCATTTGGCCGAGTGCCCCCGGTGCGCCTCCGAGGTGGCCGAGCACTGGGAGGTGACCGGGCTCATCGCCAACGTCGGGGTGGATGCACCTCCCGAGCTCTGGGACCGCATCGCCGCCCGGATCGACACCGAGTCCGGCGACCGGCGCCCCGCACCCCGGCACCTGGCGTCGTTGTCGGGCACCGCGGCCCGCCCGGCCGCCACGGCCCGACGACGCCTGGTGTGGCCGGCGGTGGGTGCCGTCGCCGCCGCCGTGGCGGTGGTCGCCGTCCTGCTGGCGGTCCAGGTGGGGCGCCTCGACCAGCGGGTGGGGCAGTTGGCCAAGGCGAGCCAGCAGTCCGGGCTGGCCCAGGCGGTCCAGGCCGCCCTCATCGACCCGAACGCCCAGAAGGTGACCCTCGACGCCACGAGCTCGGGCCCGAGCGGGCAGGCCGCCGTGCTCGTGATCCTCCCCGACGGCACGGCCTTCATGGTCAATACCGGTCTGCCCCGCCTGGCGGCCGACCGCACCTATCAGTTGTGGGGGGTCGTCGGCGGGCGGACGGTGTCGTTAGGCCTGCTCGGCAGCGAGCCCCGCGACGTGGCCTTCACCGTCAACCCGTCCGCACCCGTCAAGGGCTTCGCCGTCACCGACGAGGTAGCCGGCGGGGTCGTCAGCTCGACGCACAGCCCGGTGGCCACGAGCACAGCCTGACACCGGGGCCTGCGCATCACCCCAGGGCACCACTCGATCCGGGACGATCGACGCGGGGACCGATGAGAAGCGGGGACCGATGAGTTACCGGCAGCCCGTGCGTCTTGTGGGGAGAGCCGTCCATGTGAGGAAAGAGAGCGCGCCATGAGCCTTCCCGCAGTCGTGTCACGAGACCAGTGGCTAGCGGCCCGCACGGACCTGCTCGCCGAGGAGAAGGCGATGACCCGGGCCCGAGACGCCTTGAACACCAAGCGGCGCGAGCTGCCCATGGTCAGGATCGACAAGGACTACGCCTTCGACAGTCCCGGCGGGAGCGTCGGCCTGGGCGACCTGTTCGACGGCCGGCGCCAGCTCATCGTGCAGCACTTCATGTTCGACCCGGTTTGGGACGAGGGCTGCCCGAGCTGTAGCGGGGCGGCCGACGAGGTCTCCCCGGGGCTGCTCGCCCACCTGCGCGCCCGGGACACCAACTTCGTGGCGGTGTCGCGGGCCCCTCTCGACAAGATCGAGCGGTACAAGTCGAGCAGGGGCTGGACCTTCCCGTGGTACTCGTCGTTCGCCACGGACTTCAACTACGACTTCAACGTGACCATCGACGCCACCGTGGCCCCCGTCATGTGGAATTACCGCACCCTGAAGGAGCTCGAGCCGCTCGGCATGGGCTGGCTCGGGGAGGGGTCGTCCGAGCAGCCCGGCTACAGCACGTTCCTGCGCGACGGTGATGCCATCTTCCACACCTATTCGGTGTACGCGCGGGGAACCGAGATGCTCGGGGGTGCCTACGCCTTCCTCGACCTGACCGCCCTGGGGCGCCAGGAGGAGTGGGAAGAGCCCAAGGGCCGCGTCGACAAGGCGCGCCCCGCTGTCCCCGACTTCTCGACCTGAGGGCTATCGACGCGGGAAGTGGCTCTCACCCACCACCTGGCCCACCACGATGTCGTAGGAGGTGTAGAAGCGGTCCCGGCCTCGTTGTTGCGCCTGGCGGTGCTCGGGGTGGTCTCGCCAGGCGCGCTGGGCCGCCGGTGAGCTGAAAGTGATGATCGAGACCCGCTCGCCGTCGTCGGCCTCGAAGGTCTTGAAGTCGACGAATCCTGGCATGGCCCGGGCCAGCTCCAGCATGCGCTGAGCGGTCTCGTGGTACTCGGAGACGGCGTCGGGATCTTCGACGTTGAGCCGGTTCCGGAAGACGGTGATGACCGCCGGGCCGTCAGCCTCCGGGCCGGGTGTCACGGCAGCATGTGGACATCAGAAGGTGGCTTCGAGCTGCTCGGCCGTGCTCAGGCGCCCCTCGATGGCCTCCAGGGTGGCCTCGTCGCCTTGGGCGCGCGGTCCGGTGAACCATTTCCGGGCGCTCACGAGCCAGAAGATCCCGGCGTAGGCGAATACGACTCCCACGGCGACGATGGTGTAGTTGAAGTTGTGCCATGTGATCGGGCTGGCGGTGGGGAGCACGAACAGCACGGTGATGATCCCCACCCACGCCACGCCGACCCAGCCGACGAGGGGGCTCCACTTCCCCAGGCTCCACGGGCCCGGGGAGAAGGTGTCGCCGGCCAGGCGACGGAGCAGGGTGGGGATGACGTAGGCGATGTACAGGCCGATGACGGCGATCGAGATCACCGCCCCGTAGGCGACCGCGCTCCACAGCGACGGGATGGCCAGGATGAAGGCGAACACGACGGCGAAGTAGATCGCCCGGCTCGGGGTCCGGGTGCGGGGGTTGATGTGGTGCCAGAACTTCGATCCGGGGATGGCGCCGTCCCGGGAGAAGGCGTAGATCATGCGGGAGTTGGCCGTCACCGACGCCATGCCGCAGTAGGCCTGGGCCACCATGGCCACCAGGAGGAGCCACTCACCGCCGTGGCGGCCGATGGCGTCGATCCAGATCTGCACCGGCGGGACGCCCGTCTTCGAGGCCAGTGCCGAGTTGTAGTTGTTGGTGATGGCGTAGGTGATCCCCACCAGGAGGACGAACCCGGCGATCAGCGACACCCAGATCGAGCGGACGATCCCCTTGGGCCCGGCGATGGCCGCGTTGTGGGTCTCCTCGGTCATGTGGGCCGAGGCGTCGTACCCGGTGAAGGTGTACTGGGCCAGGAGCAGTCCGATCATGAAGACGTAGAAGCTGTTGTGGTACCCGGTCTCGTTGACGAGCTTGGTGAAGACGAACGACGCCGAGGCGTGATGGGCGGGAACGATCGCCAGGACCATGACGATCAACAGCACCCCGAGGATGTGCCACCACACGCTGACGTCGGAGAGAAAGGCCACCACTCGCACACCGGAGATGTTCAGCGCGGCGTGCACGATGAGGATGCCGGCGTAGATGATCAAGGTATGTCCCGGCGTGGCCGCCCAGCCCGTGGTCAGGTTGAGGAAGGCGTTGAAGAAGAGGGAGAACCCGTAGTCGATGCCGGCGGTCACGGCCACCTGGCCCAGGAGGTTGAACCAACCGGTGAACCAGCTCCAGGCCGCCCCGTTGCGCTTGGCCAGCTTGGCCGACCAGTAATAGAGCCCACCGGCGGTCGGATAGGCGGAGCACACCTCGGCCATGCCGAGGCCGACGATCAGCGTCATGATGCCGACGAAGATCCACCCCCACGTCATGTCGACGGGGCCGCCGTTGGTCATGGCGATGCCGTACGCCGTGAGGCAGCCCGAGAGGATCGAGATGATGGTGAACGACACCGCGAAGTTCGAGAAGCCGCTCATGCGGCGCCGCAGTTCCTGGGCGTAGCCGAGCTCGTGGAGTTTCTTGGTGTCCGCGTCCAGCTGGCTGGCGGCGGCTTCGGCACCGATCGTCATGTCCAACCCCCATCGCTAGAGCCGATGGGTGAGCCACCTCGAGCACCCAACCTCCGGCCGGCACTTCGGGCATCCGACCCCCGCCTGATGCACGGGGCGCAATCGGGCCGGGAGGTCCGGTCAGGTGGCGCCAGACAAGGGATCGGTAGCTGGCGTCACTAGAACAGTTCGGCGTCTCGGTGTCAAGGATCTCCAGGTCGTGCTGGCTGTTACAAACACGAACGCCGTTACAGCACGAGCGGCCGGATGGGGCTGAACAGCAGCGCCGGGTCCGACGTCCAGTCGACCCCGGGCACGTCCACGTAGAGCTCGATCTCGTTGCCGTCGGGGTCGAGGACGTACAGGCTGTGGGTGACGGTGTGGTCACTGGCCCCGACCACCGTGGTTCCGGCCGCTTCGACGGCGCGCAACGCCTCGCGCAGCTCGTCGTCGCTGTCGCCCACCTTGAGGCCGAAGTGGTAGAGGCCGATGTGCCGGCCGGCGGGCAACGACTGGGCGTCCTCGCCGACCTCGATGAGCAGGAGCTCGTGATGGGTGCGGTTGGAGGGTGCCGAGAACGCCGCGGCGGGGAACCCGAGCTCGGCGGTAGGCGCCAGCTGCCTCCACCCCAGGACGTCGCGGTAGAAGGCGGCCGAGCGTTTGACGTCCCGCACGTACAGCACCAGGTGCCCGAGCTCTTTTACTTGCATGGCGCCTCCCAGCCCACCGACGGTCACCGTGCGCAACCTGCGGCCGGCCCCCACTATTCCGCACCCCGACCCATATGCTCGGCCACCATGGACCTCTCCGCCGCCGAGCTTCGGGTGCTCGGGTGCCTGGTGGAGAAGCAGCTCACCACGCCGCAGCAGTACCCGCTCACGCTCAACGCCCTGACCCTGGCGTGCAGCCAGTCCACCAACCGCCATCCCGTGGTCGCCTACGACGAGGCCGGCATCGAGGAGGCCGTCACGAGCGTCAAGACCAAGGGGCTGGCGCGCTTCGTGCACCCTTCCCACGGGCGCTCGGCGCTGCGCTACGGCCACGCCCTGGACGAGGCCCTGGGGCTCGACACCCGCCCGGTGGCGCTGCTGGCGCTGCTCATGCTGCGCGGACCGCAGACCGTGGGGGAGCTGCGCACCCGGTCCGAGCGCATGGTCCGGTTCTCGGGGCTGGACGAGGTCCAGGCCGAGCTCGACGCCCTGGCCGACCGGTCCGAGCCCTTGGTGGTGCGCCTGGGCCGGGGGCCGGGGCAGAAAGAAGACCGCTACGCCCAGCTCCTCGGGGCGTCGGCGCTCGACACGCCCCCACGCCGGGACACGGCGTCCCCGGGCCCTCGCCCGGCGCCGGCCGACCACGACGACGTGGCGGCGTTGCGTGCCGAGGTGGCGGCCCTGCGATCGGAAGTGGAGGCGCTGCGCCGCGGCCTCGACCATCTGCGCCACGAGCTCGGGGCGTGACCGGGGTGATGCAGCGCCCGGGGTCGCTCCGGCATGATGGGCCGACCGGGAGCCCTACCCAACCCGGCTGGTCGTCCCGCCCGGAGGGCCGGCCTGAGAGACGGATCGAGGTGCCATGCATGCCGTAGCGGCGACGCCGCCGATGATCGTGGTGGGAGTGGACGGTTCCGAGGCTTCGAAGCGGGCCCTGCGATGGGCTGCGGATCAGGCCAAGCTGATCGGGGCCGAGCTCAAGGTGGTGACGACGTGGGAGTACCCGCCCACCCTCGGCTGGGCTCCGCCCTACCCCTCGGACTTCGACCCCGACGCCGATGCCCGCAAGGCCCTGAGCGCCACCGTGGCCGAGGTCCTCGGAGCCGACCCCGGGCTCGTCGTGCACCTCACCGTGGTCGAAGGCCACCCCGCCTACGTCCTGACCGAGACCGCGGCCGACGCCCAGCTCCTCGTGGTCGGCAGCCGGGGCCACGGGGCCTTCGCCGGGATGCTGCTGGGGTCGGTGAGCGAGTACTGCGCCGCCCACGCGCCGTGCCCGGTGGTGGTGGTGCGGCACTCCGACGACTCGCCCTGACGCCCCGTGCGCGACGTCGGGCGATGGCGCGTGCGTCCCGGCGAGAAGGTGGAGCTCGCCCGGCGCGAGGCGGCGTCGACGACAGGGGCCCCGGGAGGTCGCGCCCAGACCGAGGAGGCGACCCTTCCCCTGCACGACGAGCTCGGCGCCCTCCAGGACCGCCTGTGGGCCGAGTCCCGGCGATCCTTGCTGGTGGTGTTGCAGGGGCTCGATGCCTCGGGCAAGGACGGCACCATCAGGCACGTCTTTCGGGGGGTCAACCCCCAGGGGACCACGGTGGCGTCGTTCAAGGCGCCCACCGCCGAGGAACAGGGCCACGACTTTCTGTGGCGCGTGCATCGGCGCGTGCCGGCGGCGGGAGAGATCGGCGTGTTCAACCGGTCGCACTACGAGGACGTGCTCGTGGTGCGGGTGCACCGCCTCGTGCCCGAGACGGTGTGGCAGGCCCGCTACGACCTCATCAACGCCTTCGAGCGGACCCTGGCCCAGGGGGGGACGACGGTCGTCAAGTTCTTCTTGCAGATCTCCTTCGACGAGCAGGACCGGCGCCTGCGGAGCCGGCTCGAGGAGCCCGACAAACGCTGGAAGGCCCAAGCCGCCGACTTCGCCGAGCGCCGCCACTGGGACGAGTACCAGCGGGCGTACACCGACGTGCTGGAGAGGACGTCCACCGACGCGGCTCCCTGGTTCGTGATCCCCGCCGACCACAAGTGGTACCGGAACTGGGCGGTGAGCCAGGTGCTGCTGCACACGCTCGAGAAGATGGACCCCCGCTACCCCGACCCCGCGCCCCTCGATCTCCCCGACGACGTTCTCTGAGCGCGCCCGCCGTTGGCCCCGGGGCCATTGGGAGTTCGTCGGCGGAGCTTCAGGGGGCGTCGGGGGCCACGGTGTCGGCGTAGCGCGTCACCCGCCGGGCGAACCCCCGCACCATGCGCGCCAGGGCGAAGGCGAGGACCGCACCGGTGCCGGGGACGAGGGCCTCGACGCTGCAACGCCACGTCACCGCGGTGCCGGTGTCGTCGGCGTCGAGGTAGACGTCGGCCCGGTAGTGGCGCACGGGCAGTCCGCGCACGGCCACGTAGCCCAGGTGATGGGGAGGGTCCCACGCCACCACCTCTTCATGGCTGCCGCCGGGGCCGAAGGCGAAGTGCCGCAGCGCCCCCACGCCGTCGGGCGGGGGCACGCCCTCGCGTACCAAGGAGGTGCGCGTCATCCACGCCCACTGCTTCCAGCGCGTGGCGTCGCCGATCAGCGGCCAGATCGTCTCCACTGGTGCGCCCGAGTGGGCGGAGGCCTCGAAGTGGTATCGCCGGGCCACGTCAGCCCGAGAGATGGTCCTTCAGCGACTGCAGGCTGTCCTGGTACATCTTCACCATGACGTCGGTCATCTCGTCGGGCTCCACGTCGACGTCCCAGGTGACGTGGGAGCCGGCGCCCTGGGGCGTGACGGTGATGGTGGCCTTGTGGTTGATCACGGGCACCCCGCCGGCGATGCCGTAGACGAGGCTGCGCTCGTCGCTGTCGCGCCGCTCCAGCCGCTCGATCACCTCCATCCCCATGACCTTGATCACCCGGTCCTCACCATCGACTTGACACGACTCGATCCCCGGCATCCACGTGGCGATGCCGCCGAAGTCGCCGGCGACGGCCCAGACGTCGTCCGCCGGCCGGTCGATGTCGATCTCTGCGCGCGCCTTGCCCATGACCCTCCGTCTCTCCGCCGGGCAGCAGCATGCCACGGCCCGCCGCCGGCGGTCGGATCAGGTTTGCAGGTCGAGCACCCCGTCGGCGAGCTCGTCGAGCTCGTCGCGCCACGAGGCCGGGGCCGTGACCGGCCGCAGGACGAACTTGGAGAACCCGACGTCGATGAACCTGCGCACCAGCCGGCGAACCCCGTCGACGCCGTCGGGCACGAGGTCGCCGAGCTCGGCCGGGGCCGACGCCCCTCGTCGGGAGACGAGCCGGGCCACGAGCTGCTCGGGCGGGTCGCCGCGGGTGTAGCCGATGCTGACGCCGAAATGCTCGGGGTCGATACGCCGGCCGACCCTCGCGGCGACGTCCTCGATGACGACGCGGCCGGCGGCGGCCTCCTCCGGGGTGCACATGGCCGGCAGCCACCCGTCGCCCAGGGCGCCCGCCCGGCGCAGGGCGCCGGGGGCGTTGCCCCCGAGCCACACCTCCAAGGGCTGCTGGAGCGGTTTGGGCTCGACACTCACGCCGTGGAGCTTCCACCACGTGCCCTCGTGGTCGACGTCGTTCTCGGTCCACAGCCGGCGCACGAGGGGGAGGACCTCGTCGAGCTGCCGGCCCCGGTCGCCGGCGCCCACCCCCATGGCCTCGAGCTCGGCGCCCCGTCGCAGCCCGAGGACCAAGGTGACCAGGAGCCGGCCTCCCGACAGCCGGTCGAGGGTGGCGAGCTGCTTGGCCAGGCGCACCGGATTGCGGCCGGGCAGCACCATGGTCGTGCCGATCTTGAGGCCCGGCGCCGCCCCGGCCGCGAAGGCCATGGCGGCCAGGGGGTCGTCACCGGGAACGGTGAGGACGTCGGACCACCACAGCGAGTCGAACTCGTTCGACTGCACCACGTCGACGAGCTGTCCCAGCTCGTCGCCCGACATCACCGACGTCCCCGTGCCCAAGCCGATGCGGACCTTCACCGTCGGGAAGGCTAGCGACCCGTCGCTGGTAGCGTCCCGCCCATGAACGCCGAAGAGGCCGCGGGCGCCAACGCCAATGCGGTGTCGTATCTCCCCGCCGGCTTCATGCTCGACGGCGCCACCTACGAGCGCGGCGGCGAGCTCGGCTTCGACGGCGTCGACTTCTACACGGCGGGACGCGGCGGGGCCCTGGGTGACGTCGACGGCATGGTGGTGGCCGCCGCCTTCGTGTTCTTCAACCCGGCGCCGGTCGTCGAGACGTGGGAGCGCACCCGGTCGGTGATGGCGCGCACCGACGCCGTCGCCGCCTTCGCCGGGTGTCTGCATGCCTGGGCCCGGGACCACCTGCCCGACGAGGTGGACTACCCGCGCCTGAGCGAGCTGCTGGGCCGGGTCATCGCCGACGCGTCGCCGTCGGGCGCCCCGTTGTTCGCGGCGTGGCGGGCCGTCCCCGAGCCCGACGACCCCAAGGCCCTGGCCCTGCAGCGGCTCAACGTGCTGCGCGAGCTGCGCGGCGCCGCCCACGGGGTGTCGGTGCTGGCGTGCGGCCTCCAACCACTGGAGGCGGTGCTGATCAAAACCCCGTTCATGGCCCCGGTGTTCGGCTGGGCCGAGCCCTTTCCCGAGGTCGAGTCGCGCCACGACGTGTGGGAACGGGCCGAGGCGGCCACCAACGTGATCATGGGGCGCGCCTACGGCGCCCTCGACGCCGGCGAGCGCGCCGAGCTCGTGGACCTGGCCCGCACCGCCCACAAAGGCGCCACCTGACTCAGGGCCTGAGCCCCGGGGGCTCCGCGCTCAGACGCCTTCGGACAGCAGCGAGCGCACCTCGGCCAGGGTCGAGCCCTCATGGGGCACGGCCAACGACGACGGGCGGAGGTCGTCGGGGGCGATGAGGGCGCCGGTGTGGCGGACCTGGCCGATGAGGTCGGCCAGGGTGCCGGTGAATTCCCCTTCGTCGCTGCGCTCGAGGGCGTCGGCGAGCTGGGCGTCGAGCTGCTCGATGGCGGGCATGTCGGCCTCGGGCACCTCGTAGCGCCCCTCGCCGAGGATGCGGACGATCATGAGCCGCCCTCCCCCTCGGGCGCCGAGGCCCCGTTGCCCGAGGTGTCGGTGCCCGCCCCGCCGTTGGCCGAGGGCGTGGCCCCCGGGGGGAGGCTGGCGCTGGGCTCGGTGCCCGATCCCACCTCGGCCTTGAGGGCGGCGAGCTCGGCGTCGACCTGGCCGGCGCGGCGAGGTGGCGTCGAGCTGCTTCTGGATGTCGTCGCCACCGCCGCCGAGGGCGTCAGGGAGGGCGCCGGTGTCGAGGAGCTCGTCGATGGCGCCCGCCCGGGCCTGCATCTGGGAGATCTTGTCCTGGGCGCGGTCCAGGGTCATGCCGGCGTCGGTCATCGACTCCGAGATGCCCGACACCGCTTCGCCGATGCTGGCCTGGGCCTTCGACGCCGTGTAGCTGGCCTTGAGCGTCTCCTTCTTGGTGCGGAAGGCGTCCACCTGGGCCTGGAGCCGGGTGGCGGTGGTCTCGAGCTGCTGTTGCTGGGCCTCGACCTGCTGGTGCTGGGTGCCCAGGCTCTCCAGTTGCTCCGCCAGGGTGGCCCGCCGGGCCAGGGCCTGGCGGGCCAGGTCCTCCTGGCCCTGGCCGAGCGCCTGTTTGGCCTGGTCCTGGAGCTTCTGGGCCTGGTCCTGGAGCTGGGACGCCTGCAGCTCGAGCCGCTTGCGGGCGGTGGCCACGTCGGCCAGGGCGCGCCGCACCTTGGTGAGGTTCTCCATCTGCTTCTCGTAGGAGAGGTCGAGCATGTCGGCGGGGTTCTCGGCCTTGTCGAGCGCCTTGTTCGCCTTGGCCTGGACGATCCCCGACAGCCGTTTCATCACGCTCATGCTGTTCTGGCCTTTCTCCTGGTGTCCGGAGCCCTCGATGTCCGCCAATGATCAGAGCACGTCGGGACCCGCCCGTCGAGAGCGGGGGGCGTCGACGGTGTCGAGCAGCTGGGCGCGCCCATGGTGCTCGAATTCGGCGCGCAGGGCGGCGCGCTCGGCGTCGGTGAACCGTCGGTAGCGCAGCTCGCCGCGGCCCGGGCTCCAGTACACGGGGTCGGGGCATTGCCAGCCCTCGGCCCGCAGGCGCGTCTTGGTGATCTTGCCCGTGGCGGTCAGGGGGAGCCCCGGAGACAGGCGCACGAAGCGCGGCGGCCACTTGGTCCCCAGGTCGGCCTGGGCGCGCAGGAACGACGCCAGGGCGTCGGGGTCGAAGCGGGCGCCGGGACGCAGCTCCAGGGCCGCCATGACCTGGTCCCCGGAGCGGGGGTCGGGCACGGCGTAGACCGCCGCGGCGGCCACGTCGGGGTGGCGCTCGACGACGCGCTCGATGGGGGCCGCCGCGAAGTTCTCGGAGTCCACCCGCAGCCAGTCGCCGCGCCGTCCGGCGAAGTAGAAGAACCCGGCTTCGTCGCGGTAGCCGAGGTCGCCGCTCCAGTACCAGGCGGCGCGGATGCGCTCGGCGTCGCCCTCGGGGTTCTTGTAGTAGCCCTCGAAGCTCCGCCCCCCGCTGCGGTTGACGATCTCGCCGATGACGTCGCCGGCGTTGACGAGCCTGCCGGCGTCGTCGAAGCGGGCCCGGTCGCACTCACGCCGGGTGTCGGGGTCGATGACGGCCACGTCGTCGGAGGGCGGGGGGACACCGAGAGAGCCCGGCGGGGTGTCGGGGGTGACGTTGATGGACGTGCCGCCTTCGCTCGACCCGTAGCCCTCGACGAGGCGGCACCCGAAGCGGCGCTCGAAGATGGTCCGGTCGGGCGCCGAGGCCTCGGTCCCGAACCCCAGGCGCAGCGTGTTGTCGGCGTCGTCGGGATGCTCCGGTGTGGCCAGCACGTAGGCGAGGGCCTTGCCGACGTAGGTGAACCGGGTGGCGCCGAAGTGGCGGACGTCGGCGAGAAAACGGGAGGCGCTGAATCGCCCCGCCACGGCCACCGACGCCCCCACGGCCAGCGCCGGCGCCCACAGGGCCATGATGGCGTTGCCGTGGAACAGCGGCATGGGGCAGTAACAGATGTCGCCGGGCTCGAAGCCGTAGATCTCCGCGGCGCGCCCGGCGATGGCGGCCAGCCGTCCCTGGGTGCAGCGCACGGCTTTGGGGTCGCCGGTGGTGCCCGAGGTGAACAGCAACAGGAGGAGGTCGCCGGGAACCACCGTCGGCGGCGTCGCCGGTCCGGGCCGGGCCGCGGCGTCCTCGAGGCGGGCGCGCTGCTCCGCGCTGTCGACGCGCAGGATGCGCTCGTCGGGCACGCCCACGTCGAGACCGTCGAGCAGCCGGGCCCCGGCCTCGTCGGTGACGAGGAGCTGGCAGTCGGCGAAGCGGATGTCGCGGGCGAGCTCCTCGCCGCGCCGGGTGGGGTTGATGCCCACCACCGTGGCCCCGGCCAGCGCCGCGCCCCCCAGCCACCACAGGTACTCGGGGACGTTGTCGAGAAGGACGCCGACGTGGAACGGGCCGGAACGGCGCAGTGACGAGGCCACCGTGGCCCGAAGGTGGCTCTCGGCCACGACCTGGCGCCACGTCCAGGTGGTGTCGCCGGAGAGCACGCCGCGACGGTCGTCGTCGGCGCGCGCCGCCAGGAGCTCGGCCACGGTGGTGGCACCGGGGGCGGGCGCTGTCGGCTTCCCGTGGTCGCCCTGCCCCCGCACGCCCGGGAGCGTAGGCGCTCAGGTGCTGGGGCTAGCTCAGGTGCTGCGCCTAGATCAGGTGGTGCGGCTAGGAGTCGTAGACGTAGCCGTGCAGGACGACGTGGCCGTGGTGGTCGCGCACCCACACGCTCCTGATCTCCGACAGCTTGAGGGCGCAGGCCATGGTGACCCGGACCGAGGAGCCCGCCGTGGTGTAGGTGCCGGTCTGCCACCACGATCCCGACGTCGTGCGCACCGAGACGGTGAGGACCTCGCCCGCCGGTTGGCCCGACTCGCGCATGTCCATGGCGGTGCCCCACGGCTCGGAGGTGAAGCGCGCCGTGGCGTGCACCTTGGGCAGGCCCGTCAACACGACGGTCTTGGTGGTCGGGCCCGAGGGCCAGGCCAGGGTGACGGCCAGCACACACCGCCGCCACCACGGCGGCCGCGGCGGAGCCCAGCACGTAGCGCGACCGCCGGGCGCGTCGCTCGCGTCGCTCCTCGGCCCGCAGACGCTCGAGCACTGCCGTCTGGAGGTCGAAGGGGAGCTCGTCCTCGTTGAAGCGGTCGGGGTCGGCGGTGCTCAGGACCATCGACAGCATCATGAGGTCGCGGCGCTCGTCGCGACAGGCGAGACAGCCCTCGGTGTGGGCGCTGAGGGCGACGCGCTCCTCGACGGAGAGCTGGCCCACCACCTCCATGGCGATGAGGCCCTGGAAGTGCTCGCAGGGGTCGGCCGTCACCGGTCCCACCCCATCTCCTCGAGGGCGAGGCGCAGGGTGCGCAGGCCGTAGAACAGGCGGCTGCGGACGGTGCCCTCGGGGATGCCGAGATCCTCGGCCACCTCGCGCCCCGAGCGGCCCCGGTAGTAGGTCTCGATGACGACCTGGCGGTGGTCGGGGCGAAGCCGGCGCAGGGCCTCTTCCACCTGCCACCCCACCAGCGCGTTCTCGACGTCGTCGTCGGTGCCGGCGACGTCGTCGGGCAACGGCTCGGTCTGGCGCACGGCCCGGGCCCGGGCGTGGTCGATGACCAGGCGGCGGGCGATGGTGAACAGCCACGTGCGCAGCGTCCCCAGGTTCGAGTCGAAACGGTCGCGGGCCCGCCAGGCCCGGATGAAGGTCTCCTGGACGACGTCCTCGGCGGCCCGGGGGTCGCCCAGAGAGCGCCGGACGTAGCCGTAGAGCTCACCGCCGTGGGCCAGGAAGGCCACCCGCAAGCCCGCGGCGTCGGCGGACTCCGACACGGGGTCCGGTGGCAGGGCGCGGCGCGCCGGCTCGGTCACGCTGCGTTCGGTGGGCCCTCCGGCTGCCGGCATGTCGAGCCTCCCTGCGCGGGCACGGGCCTCGGCGTTACGAATCAGTACTGGTAGCCCCCGCCCGACGCCTTGGTCGTGGTGGTGGTGGCGTCGGTCGACACACTGGCTGTCGCCGCCGTCATCTTGACGACGCTGAACCCGGCCACGCCGTCCCCGGTGACCTGGCCGGGGGAGTCCGACAAGAAGGTGTACAGCTCCTTGCCGTTGTAGGTAACCACCAGCGAGCCGCCCGACATGGTCGTGGCCAGCGTGCCGGTCACGCCGGGGCCGGCCTTGGGCGTCGTCCCCGCCGGTACGGTGAGCAGGGGCCAGGCCTGGGCGCAGGCGCCGGTGCAGGTGGTCCCGGCCGCCAGCGTGTACAGGGGCATGCTCGCGCTGTTCTCGAGGACGGTGCCCTTGTTGGTGGAGGCCGACTTCACCGTGGCGCTGGACGAGCCGGCGGTGGTGGTCGTGGTGCCGCCGCCCGACGCCGCGGTGGTCGTGGGGGCGGTCGTGGTGGCGGTGGTGGACGGGGTGGAGCTGCACGCGGCGAGGACGATGGCCAGCGCGCCCAGGGCGCTCACGACCACGGCGGGATGGGCGAGGCCGGCGTGCCCGCGGCGGCGCCGGGGGGCGGGGGCGGGGGCGGGGGCGGCGGGGTTGTGCATGGGACGCTCCTTGGCGGGGTGGCTGGCGGTCGAGGCTGGCGGTCGAGGCTGGCGGTCGAGGCTGGCGGTCGAGGACTGGGTAC
Organism: uncultured Acidimicrobiales bacterium; assembly: GCA_963731665.1. Classification (GTDB taxonomy): domain Bacteria; phylum Actinomycetota; class Acidimicrobiia; order Acidimicrobiales; family UBA8190; genus Chersky-840. The sequence continues at coordinate 24,613 of CAVSWP010000002.1, forward strand.
TGCTCAAGGATACGGACCAGGCCCTGCGGACCTTCATGTCGGGGTGTGGTCACGCTCGGGCCCGCCCTCGAGGGTCACGTGGCGCCGGGGCCCGCCTGGGTACCGTGGCCCCGATGGCCGAGGAGCACGACCCCCCCTCGAGCAGCGGAGCGGCGGGAGCCGGAGAGAGCGCCGCCGAGACCCGCCGGGAGGGCGCCCAGTGGGGGGAGCAGGCCCGCAGCGAGCCCCGCTGGCCCGCGACGTTGGCGGTGGCGGCCGCCATCGGCCTGTACTTCGCCCTGCCCGACCGGTTGATCACGGGCCTGGGGCCGCGCTGGCTGGTCCCCGCCCTCGAGGGCGTGCTGTGGTTGGCGCTGCTGATCGCCAACCCGCGCCTGACGGTCGAGTCGCGGCGCCTGCGGCCGGTGGCCATCGTCCTCATCGCCTTCGTGAACCTGGCCAACGTGGTGTCGCTGGGCGAGCTCGTGCACGAGCTGTTGGCCGTCAACGTCCGCCACGCTCCGGGGGGCGCGACCTCATCTTCGCGTCGGTCCCGATCTGGATCACCAACGTGCTCGTGTTCGCGCTGTGGTACTGGGAGCTCGACCGGGGCGGCCCGGTGTCGCGGCTCAAGGCGCAGCGGCGCCAACCCGACTTCCTGTTCCCCCAGATGTCGGCGCCCGACTCCACCCGACCCGACTGGTCGCCGGCGTTCATCGACTACCTGTACACGTCGTTCACCAACGCCACCGCCTTCAGCCCCACTGACACCATGCCCCTGACGCCGTGGGCCAAGTTGCTCATGATGGTGCAGTCGTTGGCGTCGTTGCTCACCGTGGCCCTCGTCGTGTCCCGAGCGGTGAACATCCTCAATTGACCGGGCTCAATTGACCGGGCTCCATTGACCGGGCCCGACCGGTGAGGATCGGGGCGGCCATCTTCGACATGGACGGGCTGCTGGTCGACAGCGAGCCCATCTGGCACGACGTCGAGATCGAGGTGTTCGGTCGTCACGGTGTCCCCCTGACCGTGCAGCGTTGCCTGGAGACCAAGGGGATGTTCCTCGGCGACGCCGTGGAGCACTGGTACACGCGCTACCCCTGGACCGGGGCGTCGCGCCAGGAGGTGGCCGACGAGATCGTCGAGGCCATGGCCCGCCGGCTCGAGCAGGCGGTGGAGCTCAAGCCCGGGGCGGCCCACGCGCTGGAGTTCTGCGCCCGGCGCGGCGCCCGGTTGGCGCTGGCGTCGTCGTCGCCGCGTCGGCTCATCGACGCCGTGGTGCGCCGTCTCGACCTGGCCGGGGGCTTCGAGGTGGTCCACTCGGCCGAGGACGAGGCGGCCGGCAAGCCCGACCCCGCCATCTTCCTCACCACCGCCCGGGCCCTCGGGGTGGGCCCCGCCGCGTGTGTGGTGTTCGAGGACTCCGCCGCCGGGGTGCTGGCGGCCGAGGCGGCCGGCATGGCCTGCGTGGCGGTGCCCGAGGCCGACCCCACCGCGGCGTCGGGGCTTCCCGGGCTCGGAGGGAGAGGCGTCCCCTTGGTGGACGTGCTCGAGCGCGCCGACGTGGTGCTCGGGTCGCTCCTCGAGCTCGACGACGCCGTGTGGGACCGCCTGGCGGCGCGCCCCGCGCCGTAAGTCAGGACGGCCGTAGGTCAGGACGACGGCGTCAGGGGTCTTGGGCCCGGCGCGCCATCTCGGTGGCGTACTCGGGGAAGTAGTCGCCGATGACGTCCAGGCTGAAGCGGCGCAGGATGTGGCCGGCGGGCTCGCGCTCGAGGAGGAACTCGAACGACCGCCGCACCAGCAGCGCCTGGCGTCCGGGCGCCCATCCCAGGGTGGCCTCGAGGCCGGGAGGCACGGTGACGGTGTGGGTGGTGGTGATGGCACCCTCGTCGACGGTGACCTCGAAGGTGCCCTCGTGCGCATCGATGGCCCGGATGGCGAGCACGCCGCCGACGGTAGTGTGAAAACGCCCGCGCCCACGACTCGCTCAGGAGGAACAGTGTCCGACCTCTACGACATCCCCATCCACACGCTCAAGGGTGAGGCGTCCTCACTGGCGCCGTTCAAGGGCAAGGCCCTGCTGCTGGTGAACGTGGCGTCGCGCTGCGGGCTCACGCCCCAGTACGCCGGGCTCCAGAAGCTTCAGGACGCCTACGGTGCCCGGGGCTTCGACGTGCTCGGGTTCCCCTGCAACCAGTTCCTCGAGCAGGAGCCGGGCACGCCCGACGAGATCGCCGAGTTCTGCTCGGTCAACTACGGGGTCACCTTCCCCCTGTTCGAGAAGATCGAGGTGAACGGGCCGGGCCGTCACCCCCTGTACGAGGAGCTCACGGCCACCGCCGACGCCGAGGGCACCGCCGGGGACGTCCAGTGGAACTTCGAGAAGTTCCTGGTGTCTCCCGACGGCGTCGTGCTGAATCGGTTCCGTCCCGGCGTGGAGCCCGAGGACCCCGCGCTCGTGGGCGCGCTGGAGGGGGCCCTGCCGAGCGGCGCGTAGTGGACAGCACGCTCATCGACGTCGACACGGCGCGCCACCGGGTGGTGGACATCACCGACCGGGTCGAGATGTTCTGCACGGGCCGCGGTGACGGGCTGTGCTCGGTGTTCACCCCGCACGCCACCGCCGGGGTGGCCCTCATGGAGACGGGGTCGGGGTCCGAAGCCGACCTCGAGGACGCCCTCGAGCGCCTGTTGCCGCGCGACGACCGCTACCGGCACCGTCACGGTGGGGCCGGGCACGGCGCCGACCACGTGCTGCCGGTGCTGGTGTCGCCGTCGCTGGTGCTGCCCGTGGTGGGCGGCCGCCCGGCGCTGGGGACGTGGCAGCGGGTGGTGGTGGTGGACACCAACGCCGACAATCCCCGGCGCCAGGTGCGCCTCAGCTTCGTCGCCGACTCCTCGGCCCCGCTCCGGTGAGCCGGAGCCGGGCTTGTGCTCGGCCGCGCCGACGCCGAAGATGGCGGCCATGACGCCTTCCCCGCAGTCCTCGACCACCACGGACCACCGCGCCCTGGCCGCGTCGCTCAGCAAGGCCCTGCACCTGGCGGTGGCGCCCATCGGGATCTCGTTCCACGCCGAGGCGGCCACCTCGGTGCCCGCCTTCGCCGAGCCCATGTCGGAGCCGGCCGCCGACGGGCGGCGGGGGCGGGTGGCGGCGGGCTGTGTCTTCTGGGTGCGAGCCGCCGAGGGCAGCTTCACCACCGCCCCCGAGGACCACGGCAACTGCTCGGTGGGCCGCTACACCCACGGGTTGGCCACACTGGAGGACGTGGGCGCCAACGACGACGTGGCCGCGCTGCTGGAGTCGGGGTGGGTGGACGCCGAGGCCATCGGTTCCATCCCGGCCATCTCGCAGCGCCCCGAGGCCATCACCTACGGCCCGTTGTCGGAGGCGACGTCGGTGCCTGATGTGGTGCTCCTGCGGGTGAACGGTCGTCAGATGATGGTGCTGTCGGACGCGCTGCCCGGGCTGCGGATCGAGGGCAAGCCCCAGTGCCACATCGTGGCCCTGGCCCAGGAGCACGGTGAGGTGGCGGCCAGCGTGGGGTGCGCGCTCAGCCGGGCCCGCACCGGGATGCAGCCCGACGAGATGACGTGCGCGCTGCCCGGGAGCCGCCTGGCCGAGGTGACCGCGGCCGTCGAACGCACCGCGGCGGTGGACACCGTGGTGGCCAAGTACGCGGCCGAGGACGCCCGGCGCTTCGCCTCCACCGCCTGATCGTCAGCGGGTGGTGGCCCCCGGAGCGGGCGTCTCGTCGGCGACGTCGAGGTGGGTGACGCTCAGCCAGTGTCCGGGGGCCGGCGACAGCGGCGACGCGTCAGTATGACTTCGGCAGGTGCAGCGAGTGTTGGCCGACGAAGTTGAGGATCATCTCCCGGCTGACCGGGGCGGTGCGCAGGAGCCGGGTCATCCCCCACATGTCGGCGAGGCCGAACTCCGACGACATCCCGTTGCCACCGCAGGTCTGGATGGCCTGGTCCAGCGCCCCCAGGGCGGCCTCGGCGGCGGCGTACTTGGCCATGTTGGCGGCCTCGCCCGCCACCCCGGCGTCGGCGCCGCTGTCACAGGCCCAGGCCGCCTTCTGGGCCATGAGGCGGGCCAGCTCGACCTCGATCTTGGCCTTGGCCAGCGGGTGGGCGATCCCCTGGTGGCGGGCGATGGGCGTCCCCCACACCGACCGGTCCCGCGCGTAGGCGGCCGCCTTGTCGAGGGCGTAGCGCCCGATGCCGGTGGCCATGGCCGCCGTCATGATGCGCTCGGGGTTGAGCCCCACGAACACCTGGCGCAGGCCGTCGCCCTCGGTGCCCAGCAGCCGCTCGGCGGGGACCACGACGTCGTCGAAGAACAAGGTGAACTGCTTCTCGGGCGCCACGATCTCCACCGGGATGAGGGACTTCTGCAGTCCCGGGCTGTCGAGGTCGACGATGAACAGCGACAGGCGGCCCCGGCCGGTGTCCTCGTCGACCCCGGTGCGGGTGACCACCAGCACCGCCTCGGACTCATCGGCGCCGGAGATGTAGTACTTCGTCCCGGCCAGGCGATAGACGTCGCCGTCGCGCCGGGCGGTGGTGGCGATCTTGTGGCTGTTGGACCCGGCGTCGGGCTCGGTGATGGCGAACGCCATCTTGAGCTCGCCCGAGGCGAAGCGCGGCAGCCACTGCTGCTTCTGGGGCTCGGAGCCGAAGCTGGCCACGATGGTGGCGCAGATGGCCGGGGACACCACGAGCAGCAGCAGCGGGCAGCCGTTGGCGGCCAGCTCCTCGAGGACGATGGCGAGCTCGGCGATGCCCATGCCACCCCCGCCGTAGTGGGCGGGGACGTTCACGCCGAGGTAGCCCCCCGCGGCGAGCTCGTCCCACAGCTCGTCGGCTCGCCCGCCGGCCCGGGCCTTGTCCACGAAGTAGCCGTGGCCGTACTTCGACGCGATGGCGTTCACGGCTTGGCGCACCATCACCTGCTCGTCGGTCTCACGGAAGTCCATGGCTTACCTCTCCTCGGGGGCGGAAGCGACGTCGGCGAGCAGCGCCGCGGGCACGTCGAGGACCCGGGAGCGCAGGTACTCACCCAGGCTCTTGGCTTGGGGGTCGGGCCGGGTCGACGAGGCCACGCCCTCGCCCAGGAGCCCGTGCACCACGAAGTTCAGGGCCAGGAGGTTGGCGAGCTCGTAGCGGTCGACGTCGAGCCCGTCCGCTTCGGGGAGCAGTTCCCGAAAGCGCGCCACGGTGAGCTCGGCCGCCAGCCAGGCGAACCCGGCGGGACTGCGCGCCCACAGGCCCACGTTGGCGTTGCCCCCCTTGTCACCCGACCGAGCGCCGATCACGGTCCCCAGCGCCATGCGGCGCGTGTCCCCGTGGGCGGCGGGCGCCCCGGCCCGTGTCACGTCGGCCGGTGAGGGCGATCCGGAGACCGGCGACGACGCCGCGTCGGGCCCCGGCGGCGGCGAGGGCACGGGGACTCGTCGACCGTCGTCGTGGACGACGACCTCGTCGACGACGGGGCGAGGCACCAGCGTCGGCCAGAACACCCCGTAGGCGGTGCCCTCGCCGGGTGGCGACGTGAGATAGAAGCCCGGGTAGCTGGCCAGGGCCAGCTCGGTGGCCGCACTCGAGAAGCGCCGGCCCACGGCGTCGGGGTCGGGGTCCTTGACGGTGATGCGCAGCTGGGCGCTGGCCTGCTCGTTGGTGGGGGCGTCGGCGACGTCGGTGCGGATGAGCCGGACGTCGTAGTGGGCGAAGCCCCGCTCCCCGCCTACGAGGTCGTCCATGGTGCGGCGGACGAGGGCGGCCTTCTCCTCGATGTCCAGACCGGTGAGCACGAAGGTCATGGTGTTGCGCCAGCCGCCGAGCAGGTTGATCGACACCTTGAGCTTGTCGGGGGCGGGGAGGCCCCGGACCCCCGACACCCGCACCCGGTCGCGCCCCTGCTGCTCGAGGCGGATGGTGGCGAAGTCCGCCACCACGTCGGGGTTGGCGTAGAGGGGGCCGCCGATCTCGTAGAGGAGTTGGGCCGTGACCGTGCCCACCGACACCAGGCCACCGGTGCCGGGGTGCTTGGTGATGACGGCCGAGCCGTCCTCGGCCATCTCGGCGATGGGGAAGCCGGGGTGCTCGAGCCCGGGCACCTCGGCGAAGAAGGCGTAGTTGCCCCCGGTGGCCTGGGCGCCGCACTCGATGATGTGACCGACCACCACCGCCCCGGCCAGGCGGTCCCAGTCGGTGCGCGCCCATCCGAAGCGCCACGCCGCCGGCCCCACCACGAGGGAGGCGTCGGTCACCCGCCCCGTCACCACGACGTCGGCGCCGCCCGCCAGGGCCTCGGCGATCCCGAACCCGCCCAGGTAGGCGTTGGCGCTCACGGGGTCGCTCCCGGCCTCGGCCAGGGGCCGGCCGGTGTCGAGATGGGCCAGCGGGTCGCCGGTGTCGACGAGCGACCCCAGGCGACCGAGGATGTCGTCGCCCTCCACGTGGGCCACGGCCACGGTGATCCCCAGCGTGGCCGCCAGCTCGCGCAGGCGCTGGGCCAGCCCGGCGGGGTTGAGCCCCCCGGCGTTGGCCACCACCTTGACGCCCCGCTCCACGCACGTGGCCAGGACGTCCTCCATCTGCCGGTAGAAGGTGCGGGCGTAGCCGAGGCCGGGGTCGCGTTGGCGCGCCTTCCACAAGATGAGCATGGTGAGCTCGGCCAGGTAGTCGCCGGTGAGCACGTCGATGTCCCCGCCCTCGAGCAGCTCGCGCGGCGCGCTCAGGCGGTCTCCGAAGAACCCCGAGCAGTTGGCGATGCGCAACACCCCGGGGCCCGCCGTGGCGCCGGGCGACGCCGCCCCGGAGCGGCCGGGCATCAGGTGTCGCCGTCCGTGCCGTCGATGACCACCAGGAGGCGACCCGACTCGACCTGTTGGCCCGCCACCACGTGCACCTCGGACACGGTCCCGTCGGTGGGCGCCCGCACCTCGTGCTCCATCTTCATGGCCTCGATGGCCACCAGGGTGTCGCCCGCGGTCACCGGGTCCCCGGCGGCCACGGCCACCTTGACGACGGTGCCCGGGAGCGGTGCCACCAGCGCGCCGGGGGCCAACCGGCTCCCCGGGAGCGGGAACCGCTCGACCTCGGTGAGCGTGCTGGCCCCGTCGGGGCCGTCGACGAAGGACACCGCCCCGGCCCGCTCCACCGTGTAGCGCCGGGCCACGCTGTCTCGGGGCGACGACGCCCCTCGGGCGCGGGCGACGGCGAGGACCACGGCGTCGGGGGCGCACGACAGCACGGTGACGTCGGCCCGGGGCTCGCCGTTGACGGCGACGAAGGTGCAGTTCCCGGCGCGGTCGAAGCGGTAGGAGACCGCGACGGTCCCGTCGGGACCGGTGAAGGCGGCGCTCTGGGGCGCCGAGGGGTTGTTGCGCCAGCCCGACGGCATGGCGCCCAGCACCGGCGCCTGGGCCCGGCGCTCGGCTTGTCCCGCCAGGGCGGCGGCGACGGCATGGACCCGGGTCGTGGCCGCGTCGGCCAGGGGGGCCCCGAGCTCGGCGGGGTCGTGGCGGACGAGGAAGCCGGTGTCGATGTCCCCGGCGAGGAATTCGGGGTGGCGCAGGATGCGCACCAGGAGGTCGCGGTTGGTGGTGACCCCGTGCAGCTGGGCGCGCTCGAGCGCGCCGGCCAGGGCGCGCGCCGCCTCGTGGCGGGTGGGGGCATGGGCGATGACCTTGGCCAGCATGGGGTCGTAGTGCACCGAGACCTCGGAGCCGTCCTCCACCCCGCTGTCGATGCGCACCCCGGCGGGGTCGGGGAAGCGAAAGCGCGTCAGGCGCCCAGCCGACGGTTGGAACTGGCGGGTGGCGTCCTCGGCGTACAGGCGCACCTCGATGGCGTGCCCGCTGACGGTGGCCTCGGTGACCTCGGCCGGCAGGGCCAGGCCGTCGGCCACGAGCAGCTGCAGGCGCACGAGGTCTAGCCCGGTGACGAGCTCGGTGACGGGGTGCTCGACCTGCAGGCGGGTGTTGACCTCCAAGAAGGCGAAGGACCCGTCGGGGAGGACCAGGAACTCGACGGTGCCGGCATTGACGTAGCCGATGGTGCGGGCCACGGTGATGGCGGCCGCTCCCAGCTCGGCGCGCCGCTGCGGGGTGACGACGGGCGAGGGGCTCTCCTCGACGATCTTCTGGTGGCGGCGCTGGATCGAGCACTCGCGCTCGAAGAGGTGCACGACGGTGCCATGGGTGTCCCCGAGGATCTGCACCTCGATGTGGCGCGGACGCGCCACGTAGGGCTCCACGAACACCGTGCCGTCGCCGAAGGCCGCCGTCGCCTCGCGTTGCGCCGAGGCCAGCGCGTCGGCGAGCTCGCCGGGGCCCGCCACCACCCGCATGCCCCGGCCGCCGCCGCCGGCCGAGGCCTTCACGAGCACGGGCCATCCCAGGGCCGCCACCGCCTCGAGGACGTCACCTCCGAGGTCCTCGACGGAGGGGACGAGCACCGTGGGGAGCACGGCCACGCCCGCCTCGGCCATGGCCGCCTTGGCCGCCAACTTCGAGCCCATGGCCTCGATGACGTCGGGCGGGGGCCCCACGAACACCAGGCCCGCCGCCGCGCACGCCCGGGCGAACCCGGCGTCCTCGGACAGGAACCCGTAGCCGGGATGCACGGCATCGGCCCCGCTGGAGAGCGCCGCCTCGACCAGGGCGTCGACCTTGAGATAGGTGTCGGCGGGCGCCGCCCCGGGCAGGCGCACGAACTCGTCGGCCTCCGCCACATAGGGCGCCCCGGCGTCGGGGTCCGAGCACACCGCCACGCAGCTGATGCCCATGGCGTGGGCGCTGCGCATGACGCGACGGGCGATCTCGCCCCGGTTGGCGACGAGGAGCTTCTCGATCACGGCCCTACATCCGGAACACGCCGTAGCCGCGCGTGCCGTGGATGGGGGTGTTGTGGATGACCGAGAGGCACATGCCGAGCACATGTCGGGTGTCGCGGGGGTCGATGATGCCATCGTCGTAGAGGCGGGCGGTGAGGAACAGGGGGAGCGACTCCCGCTCGATCTGGGACTCCACCATGGTGCGCATCTGGGCGTCGGCCTCTTCGTCGAAGTCCTCGCCTCTCGACGCCGCGGCCTGGCGGGCCACGATGGACAGCACCCCGGCGAGCTGGGCCGGGCCCATGACGGCGGAGCGGGCGTTGGGCCACGAGAACAGGAAGCGGGGGTTATAGGCCCGGCCGCACATCCCGTAGTTGCCGGCGCCGTAGGAGGCGCCGATGTTGAGAGTCAGGTGGGGGACCGACGAATTGGAGACGGCGTTGATCATCTTGGCGCCGTCCTTGATGATGCCGCGTTGCTCGTACTCCTTGCCCACCATGTAGCCGGTGGTGTTCTGCAGGAACAACAACGGCACGTCGGTCTGGTTGCACAACTGGATGAACTGCGTCGCCTTGTTGGACTCCTCGCTGAAGAGCACCCCCCGATGGTTGGCGAGCACCCCGATGGGGTACCCGTGCACCGACGCCCACCCCGTGACGAGGCTCGGCCCGTACAGCGGCTTGAACTCGTCGAAGAGCGACCCGTCCACCACGCGGGCGAGCACGTCGCGCGGGTCGAAGGGGACGCGCAGGTCCGCCGACGCGATGCCGAGCAACTCGTCGGGATCACAAAGGGGGGGGTCGGGCGCCATGGTGGGAGCGCTCCCGTGTTTGCGCCAATTCAGGCGTGAGACGATGGCCCGCCCGATGCGGATGGCGTCGTTCTCGTCGGCGGCGAGGTAGTCGGCCAGGCCGCTCACCCGGGCGTGCATGGAGGCGCCCCCGAGCTCCTCGTCGTGGGACTCCTCGCCCGTGGCCATCTTGACCAGCGGTGGCCCGCCCAAGAAGACCTTCGACCGGCCTTCGATCATGACGATGTGGTCGCTCATGCCCGGGACGTAGGCGCCGCCCGCGGTGGAGTTCCCGAACACCACGGCGATGGTGGGGACCGCCGCCGCCGAACGCTGGGTCAGGTCGCGAAAGCCCCTTCCGCCGGGGATGAAGATCTCGGACTGCGTGGGCAGGTCGGCACCGCCCGACTCCACCAGGCTGATCGACGGCAGCCGGTTCTCGAGGGCGATGTCGGCCAGGCGCGACGACTTGCGCATGGTGAAGGGATTGGTGGCCCCTCCCCGCACGGTGGGGTCGTTGGCCGACACCAGGCACTCGACCCCGCTCACCACGCCGATGCCCGAGACCAGGCTGGCCCCCACGGTGTACTCGGTCCCCCACGCCGCGAGGGGGGCGATCTCGAGAAAAGGCGAGTCGCGGTCGAGCAGCAGCTCCACCCGCTCCCGGGCCAGCATCTTGTGGCGGTCCCGGTGGCGCTGGACGTAGCGCTCGCCCCCGCCTGCCCGGGCCACGGCCAGCTGGTCCTCCACCTCGACCAGGGCCGATGTCATGGCCTCCCGGTTCTGGCGGTAGGTGTCGGATCCGGGGTCGATCGTCGAGGTCAGGACGGGCATGGGGTGGGACCGGGCGTGGTCGCCCGCGCGCCGGGGGCGCCGGTGGTCGTCATGGCTGCGCTGTCCCCCCCGTCATCGGGTGACAGACTAAACCGCATGGACACGAGGCCGCTTTCCGCGGTGGTGCTGGCCGCCGGCGAGGGGACGCGGATGCGCTCGGCGCGCCCCAAGCCACTGCACCGGTTGTGCGGTCGGCCCATGATCCTCCACGTCCTCGACGCGCTGGCCGAGCTCCCCGTGCACAAGGTCGTGGTCGTGGTGGGACACCGCGGGGAATGGGTGACCAAGACCCTCGTCGACCACGCGCCGCGCTCGCTGGCCATCGAGTTCGTCGAGCAGAGCACCCAGCTCGGCACGGGCGACGCCCTGGCCGTGGGGCTCACCGCCTTGCCCGACGGGCTGGTCGACGCCGACGGCGACGTGGTGGTGCTTCCCGGCGACACGCCCCTGGTGCGTCCCCCCACGCTGGCCGCGCTGGTGCGCCATCATCGCAACGCCGGCGCGGCGGCCACGCTGCTCACGGCGGTGCTGCCCGACCCCACCGGATACGACCGGGTGGTGCGGGGCAAGGACGACGCCGTCATCCGCGTCGTGGAGGCGGCCGACGTCGCCCACGACGACGCCTTCGTCGACGAGGTGGCCACCACCATCCACTGCTTCCGCCACGCCGTGCTCGCCCCCGCGCTGCGCCGCCTGCGGCCCGTGGTCCGCACCGGGGAGCACTGCCTCACGGGCATCTACGCCGTGCTGCACGACGCCGGGTACCGGGTCGAGTCGTTGGTGGTGGCCGACCCCATGGAGGCCGCCGGCGTCAACGACCGGGCCCAGCTGGCCGTGGCCGACGCCGAGCTGCGCGACCGCATCAACGAACGCTGGATGCGGAGGGGGGTGACGATGTGGGACCCCGAGCGGACCTACGTCGACGCCAACGCCCGCCTCGAGGCCGACGTGGTCCTGCTGCCCGGGGTGGTCCTCCAGGGCGAGTGCACCGTGGGTGCGGGGGCCGAGATCGGGCCCGACTGCCATCTCGTGGACAGCGTGGTGGGGGCGGGCGCCCGGGTCACCAAGAGCACGGTCCTGCGAGCCGAGATCGGCGAGGAGGCCCGGGTGGGGCCCTTCGCCGTGCTCGGGCCCGGCGCCCACGTGGCCGACGGTGCCGTGGTGGGGCCGTTCACCCAGCTGGGGGCGGACTTCCCGGCCCTGGACTGACCGACCCGGCGGCGCGCCGGGCGCCGATCAGGTCGTCTGGACGATGAACACCGCGCACGGGGCCTGATGGGCCACCGAGTTGGGGACGCTGCCGAGCACCCGCCGCACGCCGACCATGCCCTTGTTGCCCACCACGATGAGATCGGCGTGCTCTTCCTCGGCCACCCGCACGATGGCCTCGGCCGGGTCGCCGGTCCCGGTGTGGCCCTGGACCTCGATCCCCGCCGTGCGAGCTCGGGCGCACTGGTCCTGGAGCAGGGCGTCGGCGCTCCCGTCGGAGGCGAGCTGGTCCCGGAACTCCTCGGGCACGCGCCCGGCGCGCACCGGCCGTGGCTTGTAGGCGGTGACGATGTGGAGGGTGGCGTCGTAGAGCTTGGCGATCTCCATGGCCGTGCGGACGGTCTCGGCGGCCGTGTCCGAACCGTCCGTGCCAACCACCACCGACGAGAACATGAGCATCGATCTCCCGGGCTCGCGGGCTCCGGGCGCACTCTATCTCCACCTCGGTCCACGGCCCTCGGGCCCCGCCACCTGGCCCGGCGCCCGTGCCGGCGCGGCGCCCGCCGGGCCCCGGATCTCCCCCCACCGGCCAGCCCACCGGCGCGGTAGCGTGCGGGCGTATGGAGCTGGTCCCCAAGCGGCGTCTCGAGCTCGTGTCCGGGCGTTCGCACCCGGCGCTCACCGAGGAGATCGCCCAGCACCTCGGCGTCGAGCTCGGCGGTGCCAACCTGCGTGAGTTCGCCAACGGCGAGATCCACTGTCGTTACGACGGCTCGTTGCGCGGCAGCGACGTCTTCATCGTCCAGAGCCACGCCGGACCGGTCAACGACTCGCTCATGGAGCACCTCATCATGATCGACGCCGCCAAGCGGGCGTCGGCCAAGCGCATCACCGCGGTGTGCCCCTACTACGGGTACTCGCGCCAGGATCGCAAGGCCACGGGCCGCGAGCCCATCACCGCCAAGCTCGTGGCCGACATGTTCCAGGTGGCGGGGGCCGACCGCGTGGTGAGCGTCGACCTGCACTCGGGTCAGATCCAGGGCTTCTTCGACATCCCCTTCGACCACCTGACGGCCACGCCCGTGCTCGTGGAGGAGCTCCACCGGCTGGGAACGAGCGATCTGGTGATCGTCGCCCCCGACGCCGGGCGGGTGCGGGTGGCCGAGCGCTTCTCCCAGCACCTCGGCGCCGATCTCGCCTTCGTGCACAAGCGCCGGCCCCGCGGCACCCACAACCACGTCGAAGCCCTCGACGTGGTGGGTGAGGTCGAGGGCCGTCACTGCGTTCTGATCGACGACATGATCGACACCGCCGGCACCATCTGCGCGGCGGCCGAGCTCCTCGCCGAGCGTGGCGCGGCGGACATCTCGGCCATGGCCACCCACGGGGTGCTCTCGGACCCCGCCATCCAGCGCCTGGAGAAGTCCCCGCTGTCGCGGGTGGTGGTGACCAACACGCTCCCCATCGCCGAGGAGCGCCGCATCGACAAGCTCAAGGTGCTGTCGGTGGCCAAGCTCATCGCCGACGCCATCGACGCCGTGTTCGAGGACACCTCGGTGTCGGAGATCTTCGGGGGCGACAACCTCACCTAGACATCCCGGGCGCGCCCACCCTGGGCCGGGCTTCCTCCCCCGGCTCCCGGCCTTCTATGCTGGGTCGCCCGTTCCCTGCATCCGAGGAGTCCGTTCGCCATGGCCGAAGTCATCCTGGTGGCCCAGTCCGGCCGCCCGTCGGGCTCCAGCTCGGCGCGCCGGTTGCGTCACGACGGCCGGATCCCCGCCGTGGTGTACGGCCCCGGGGTCGGTCCCATCCCCGTGTCGGTGGCGGCGCGCGACCTGCGGGCCGCGCTGAGCACCGACGCCGGGCTCAACGCCGTGCTGTCGCTCGAGGTCGAGGGGAAGAAGTTCCTCACCATGGCGCGCGAGCTCCAGCGTCATCCCGTGCGCGGCAGCGTGACGCACGTGGACTTCCAGGTCGTCGACCCCAACCGTCAGGTCACCGCCGAGGTCACCATCACCCTCACCGGTGAGGCTCTCGAGCTGCACCGCGCCGACGGCGTGCTCGAGCAGCAGATGTTCTCGCTCACCGTCAAGTCCCGTCCCGCCGACATCCCCGCCCACCTCGAGGTGGACATCAGCGGGCTGGTGATCGGCTCGGCGGTGCGGGTGTCGGACATCGCCCTGCCCGCCGACGTGATCACCGAGGTCGACCCGGAGTCGATCGTCGCCGCCGGGCAACCCCCGCGCGTGCAGGCCGAGGAAGTTCCCGCCGAGGGCGAGGCGGCCGAAGGCGAGGCGGCCGAGGGCGAGGCGGCCGAGGCCCCCGAAGGGTCGGCGGCGGCCGGGGGCGAGTCGGGCGGGGAGAGCTAACCCCTGCGTCGCCTGCTGCCCACGTCCGGCCGGGGGGCGGCCGCCGATCTGCTGGTGGTGGGTCTCGGCAACCCGGGACGGGAGTTCGAGCGGACCCGCCACAACCTCGGCGCCGAAGTCGTCGACCTCCTGGCCGCGCGCCACGGCGGTCGCCTGCGCCCCGAAAAGGGCACCCGGGCGCGATGCGCCCAGACCAGGCTGGACCACACGCTGGTCGTGCTGGCCGTGCCCCAGACCTACATGAACGAGTCCGGCCTGGCCGTGTCCGCCTTGATGCGGCGCTTCCGCGTCCCGCGCACGGACCGGTTGGTGGTGGTCCACGACGAGCTCGACCTGCCCACGGGCCGGCTGCGGGTGAAGGTCGGCGGGGGCACCGCCGGCAACAACGGGCTCAAGTCGATCCACGCCCATCTGCACGACCCGGGGTACGTCCGCGTCCGCATCGGGATCGGCAAGCCCCCCGGGCGAGAAGCCGGGGCCGACCACGTCCTGCACCGCCCGGGCCGGGCCGAGCGGGGCGCGCTGGACGTGGCCGTCGAGACCGCCGCCGATGCCGTCGAGGTGATCGCCCTCGAGGGCGTGGACGCCGCCATGTTGCGCTTCAACGGCGACATCGGCCCGTAGGGGCGGGCACCCCCGGTCGATAGCCTGCACACCGTGAGCCTGCGCTCGCTCCCCGCCCTGCTGCGCCACGAGCCCGCCATGGTCGACGCCATGGCGGTGGGCTCCAGCGCGTTGGCGGTGCCCGACGCCGCGGTGGCCTTGGTGGTGGCGGGGATGTGCCGTCTCGGCGAGCGCCGGCCCCTGTTGGTGGTGACGGCCACGGTGGTGGACGCCGAGCGGCTGCACCACGACGTCGGGGCGTTTCTGGGGGTCGACGCCGTCGAGTTGTTCCCGGCGTGGGACACCCTGCCCTTCGAACGCGTCAGCCCCGAGCTGTCGACCATGGGCCGGCGCCTGCGTCTGCTGTGGCGGATGCAGGACCCCTCCTCGGCGCCGGCGGTGATCGTCGCCCCGGTGCGCGCCGTGTTGCAGAGACTGGGCTCTTTCGAGGACGCCGCCGCCCCGGTGGTCGTGGCCCGCGGCGACCTCCTGGACCAGAAGCAGTTCGTGGCCCGGCTCGTCGGGCTCGGCTACCGGCGCGAGTACCAGGTGGAGCACCGCGGCGAGCTGGCGGTGCGGGGCGGGATCGTCGACGTGTTCCCCTCCACCGCCGAGCTCCCGGTGCGCATCGACTTGTGGGGCGACGAGGTGGACCGTCTCACCGAGTTCGACCCCGGCGACCAGCGGTCGGTGGCCGATCTCGGTGAGGTCGAGCTCTTCGGGTGCCGCGAGGTGCTTCCCACCGAGGCCGTGCGGGCCCGGGCCGGCGTCCTCGTCGGGGCCGAGCCGTGGGGACGCTCGCAGTGGGAGCGCCTGTCCCAGGGCCTGGTCTTCGACGGGATGGAGTCGTGGCTCCCATGGCTCGTCGACCAAGAGCGCGTCCTGCCCGACCTCGTCGGGCCGGGCGGGCGCGTCGTGCTCGTCGACCCCCGCCGCATCCGCGACCGCGCCGCCGAGCTCAACGACGAGGAGGCCGCCCTGGCGGGAGCGCTCGCCGTCACCTGGGGTGTGGTCCCCGACGACGAGGCCGCCGACCCTTCGCAGCATTTTCCTCGGTTGAACGTTGCCTACGAACGGCTGCTGGGGGAATCGGCCGCTCCGGTGCTCTCCATGGTGCCGGTGGCCGACTCGCCCTCGACCCCGGCGATCGCGGCGCGGGGCTTCGAGCCCGTGCACGGCGACCGGGCACTGTTGGCGGCCCGCCTGATGGAGCTGGTGTCGGGGGGCTACTCGGTGACGGTGTGCGCCGAGGGGGAAGGCTCCGCCGCTCGTCTGGCGGCCGTTTTGGCCGAAGAGGGCATGGTCGTCCCCGTGGTGGGGGAGGAGTCCGGTGGCGACGGCCCGGACCTGTCGCGCCCCGGTGTGCGCATCGTGGTGGCCCCGCTCGAGCGCGGCGTGGTGGTCCCGGCGGCCAAGATGGCGGTGCTGGCCGAAGCGGACTTCACCGGACGCCGCCGCGCCCATCGTCCCGTCCGGGCGCGCGCCCGGCCCACCGACGGGTTCTTCGACGACCTGGCGCCCGGCGACTACGTGGTGCATCGCCAGCACGGAGTGGCCCGGTACGCAGGCATGGTGACCCGCACGGTGCACGGCGCGTCGCCGCGACTATCTGCTGCTCGAGTACCGCGGCGACGACAAGCTCTACCTGCCGTCCGACCAGATCGACGTGCTCACCCCCTACAGCGGGGGCGAGTCGCCCACCCTCAGCCGCCTGGGCGGGTCGGAGTGGCAGCGGACCCGGGCCAAGGCGCGCGCCGCGGTGCACGAGATCGCCCAGGAGCTCGTCGAGCTGTACCGACGACGCCTGCACATCAAGGGTCACAGCTTCGCCCCGGACTCGCCCTGGCAGCGCGAGCTCGAGGACGGCTTTCCCTTCACCGAGACCGTCGACCAGCTGCGCGCCATCGAGGAGGTGAAGGCGGACATGGAGGCCGACGTGCCCATGGACCGCCTGGTGTGCGGTGACGTCGGGTTCGGCAAGACCGAGGTGGCCGTGCGGGCCGTGTTCAAGGCCGTCCAGGACGGCAAGCAGGCGGCCGTGCTCGTGCCCACCACGCTGCTGGCCCAGCAGCACACCCAGACGTTCACCGAGCGCTACGCCGGGTATCCCGTCCGGGTGGAGATGCTGTCGCGCTTTCTCACGCCGGCCCAGGCGCGCACCGTGGTGGCCGGCCTGGCGTCGGGCGCCGTCGACGTGGTGGTGGGCACCCACCGGATGCTGGCCGGCGACGTCAGGTTCAAGGACCTCGGCCTCCTCGTGGTCGACGAGGAGCAGCGCTTCGGGGTCAGTCACAAAGAGACCATGAAGGAGATGGCCGCCGGGGTGGACGTGATGACCCTGACGGCGAACCCCATCCCCCGCACCCTGGAGATGGCCCTCACCGGGATCCGCGACCTCTCGTTGATCAACACCCCACCGGCGGCGCGCCAGCCCATCCTGACCTACGTGGGCGAGTTCGAAGAGGCCGCCGTGGTCGAGGCCCTGCGGCGGGAGCTGCTGCGCGAGGGCCAGGCCTTCTTCGTCCACAACTGGGTGCAGAACATCGAGGCCGTGGCGGCGCGCCTGCGCCAGCTCGTGCCCGAGGCCCGCATCGCGGTGGCCCACGGGCAGATGGACGAGGGGACCCTCGAGCAAGTGGTGCTGGACTTCTGGGAGAAGCGCTTCGACGTGCTGGTGTGCACCACCATCATCGAGTCGGGCATCGACATGCCCACCGTGAACACGCTCGTGGTCGACCGCGCCGACCGGCTCGGTCTGGGCCAGCTGCACCAGCTGCGCGGCCGCGTGGGTCGCGCCGGGCAACGTGCCTACGCCTATCTGCTGCACCCGGCCGACAAGGTGCTCTCCGAGGCGGCCTACGAACGGCTGCGGACCATCGGCGAGCAGACCGAGCTCGGGGCCGGGTTCAAGATCGCCATGCGGGACCTCGAGATCCGCGGCGCCGGCAACTTGCTCGGGAGGGACCAGTCGGGTCACATCGCGGCGGTGGGCTACGACCTGTACGTGCAGTTGGTGGCCGAGGCCGTGGCCGAGATGAAGGGCGAGCCCTTGCGGCCTCCGGTGGAGGTCACCATCGACGTCCCCTCCGACGCCCATTTGCCGGCCGACTACGTGGCCCGGGAGGACCTTCGCCTCGAGGCCTACCGGCGCCTGGCGGCGGTGAGCGCCGAAGCCGAGGTCGACGACATCCGCACCGAGTGGCTGGACCGCTTCGGCCCGCTGCCCGCACCCGCCGAGGGCCTGTTGGCCGTGGCCCGCCTGCGCGTGGAGTGCCTGCGGACCGGGGTGCGCGAGGTGTCGGCCACCGCGGCGCGCCCCGGGCACGGCGTGGGCCGGCCCGGTCGGCGGGGGCTGGTGGCCCGGATGGCGCCGCTCGAGCTCCCGGCCTCGGCCCGGGTGCGCCTCCGGCGCCTGCGCCCCGAGGCCGTGATGAAGGAGGAGGCCCACCAATTGGTGGTGCCCCTGGGGCCCGACGAGCGACCGGTGGAGGCCTTGACGGCACTGCTGGGAGAGCTCGTGCCCGTCACCGGGGTGCTCGGTGGGGCCGAATCGTCGGGTGCGGGGGCCCGCCGGTAGAGTCCCCGTTCCGTGAAGCGCCTCCTCGCCATCGTCGTCCTGGGCGCGTTGGGGGCAGGGGCGGCGGGATGCGATCTGTCGCCCACGGCGGCCACGGTGGACGGGATCGCCATCAGCCAGTCCCAGTTCCAGAGCCAGTTGTCGGTGGTCTCGTCCAGTGCGGTGGCGCAGTGTGCCCTGTCCATCGAGGAGGCGCAGAGCGGGGGCACGCTCCCGACCGTGACCGGTTCGGGCGACGCCACGGTGACCACGCAGTTCGCCGCCTTCGAGCTCAACTCGGTGATCGAGCAGACCCTGGAACAGGTCGCCCTGGGGCGCCGTCACATCGTGGTGAGCGCGTCGGACATCGCCCTGGCCCGCCAGGACTACGTGAGCCAGGTCGAGGCGGCGTCGACACAGGTGGGCTCCCCCTGCAACCTGACCGGCACCGCCCTCGTCGACCGCCTGCCCAAGGCGTTCCTCGACAGCCAGGCGCGTGGGCTCGCCGCCCAGGAGAGGCTCGAGGAGGTCGTGGGCGGCATCGACGTGAGCCCGACCGCGCTGCGCGCCTACTACGGCGCCCATCTCAGCCAGGTGACCCAGTTGTGCCTGAACCTGATCGTCGCCACCAGCCAGGCCTCGGCCCAGTCCATCCACGACCAGATCGCCGCGGGCGCCAGCTTCGCCACCGCCGCGGCCGGGGCCGGCGTCAACCCCAACAGCCCCGCCGGCGGGCAGGGACCGTGCGTGTACCCCTCGGACATCGCCGCCCAGTTGGGCCCGGCGGCGGCGGCCGTGGTCGAGCCCCTGGCCGACGGCCAGCTGGCCCCCCCGCAGGGGATCCCCATCGCCGATCAGACCACGGGGGGGTCGTCGACGGTGTGGATCGTGATCGGGGTCCGCCAGCACCACCTGGTGTCGTTCGCCGACTCCGAGTCGGGGCTGCGCCAAGAGCTCCTCGCCAACGGCGGGGCGAGCCTGACCGCCGCGCTGGGCCGTGCCGTGCACAGCGCCCGGGTGACGCTCGATCCCCGCTACGGGACATGGAGCAATCGCCACGGCGTGACGGCCCCGTCCCCGCCCGCCCCGGCCTTCGTGCTCAACCCCGGCGTCTACGGGTCCTCGTCGGGCGCGTCGATCCTGGGCTCGGGCGGCCAGTCGACGGGTTGACCGCCGTGGCGGGCCCGTCGGCGGCACCGGGAGCCGGCCGGCCGCGGGTGATGGTGGTGGGGCTCGGGCCCGCCGGCGCCGAGCTCGTGCCCCCGGCCACGACCGACGCCGTGCGGGGCGCGGCGCGCTGCCTGCTGCGCACGGCGCGCCACCCGTCGGCCGCCGTGGTCGGCGCCGTGGCCACCGGGCCGGTCGAGGCCCTCGACCGTCTCTACGAGCACGCGGGCACCTTCGACGACGTGTACGCCTCCGTCGTCGAGGAGGTGGTGGCCGCCGCCCAGTCGGTGCCCGACACCGGCTACGTGGCCTACGTCGTCCCCGGCTCCCCGCTGGTGGCCGAGCGCACGGTGGTGCTGCTTCGGGACGACCCCCGGGTCTCGGTCGTCGTCCTCCCCGCGCCGTCGTTCCTCGACCTGGCCTGGGAGCGCCTGGGCGTCGATCCCGTCGACTGCGGCGCGCGCCTGGTCGACGGGACCGTGTTCGCCACCGCCGCCGCCGGCGAGCGGGGTCCCCTCCTGGTGGCGCAGTGCCACAGCCGGGCCGTGCTCGGCCAGATCAAGCTGGCCGCCGACGACGTGAGCGGCGAGGACCCTGGACGGCGCGCCGTGGTGCTGCACCATCTCGGGCTCGACGACGAGCGGGTCGTCGAGGTGCCGTGGGCTGACATCGACCGTACCCTCGACCCCGACCACCTCACCGCCTTGTGGGTTCCTCGTCTCGCCCCGCCGGTGGCCGGCGAGCTGGTGGCGCTAGAGGAATTGGTGCGCACCTTGCGGGCGCGTTGTCCGTGGGACCAGGCCCAGACCCACGGCTCGCTGGCCCGCCATCTCCTCGAGGAGTGCTACGAGGCGCTCGAGGCCATCGAGGCGGTCGCCGCCTCGGGGCCCGACGCGTCGGCCCAGGACGTGGCCCATATGGAGGAAGAGCTCGGCGACCTTCTGTTCCAGGTGTACTTCCACGCCGCCTTGGCCACCGAGGAGGGCTCGTTCACCTTGGCCGACGTGGCCCGGACACTGCACGACAAGCTCGTGCGCCGCCACCCGCACGTCTTCGGCGACGCCGTGGCGCACACCCCCGACGACGTCGCCGCCCGGTGGGAGGTGCTCAAGAAGGCCGAGAAGGGCCGGGGAAGCGTCACCGACGGCATCCCCCTGGCTTTGCCGGCCCTGGCGCTGGTGGCCAAGCTCCAGCGCAAGGCCGAGTCGCTCGGGATGGAAACGGGATCACTCGAGGATCGCCGGCGACAGGTCGTGGCCGGCCTCGACGCCGTGGTGGGCGGCCGCAAGGCACAAGGCGGGCCGGCGGAGGCGGGGGCGGAGTCATCGGGCGAGACACTGGAGGCCTCCGCCCAGACCGTCGAGGCGCTCGGGGAGGTCCTCTTCGCCCTGGCCGACGCGGCCCGCCGCCTGGGGGTCGATCCCGAGTCGGCTCTGCGGAGCTACGCCGGTGAGTTCCGCCGACGCATCGAAGCCGTCGAGGTTCCCCCGGGCTGAGTCCCGCCGCCGAACCGGGCCGAGGCCTCCCTGGTGGGCGAGCGACCCGGTGAAAATACCTCCCGAAATGGCTCGGTCGGCGGTGCCGTCGCCTCGCGCCCCGACGGGACGGCTCCGCCTCCCTCGGATGCCCAGCGAGTAACTTCTACAACACATACAACAGGGACAACAAACGAGAAGATGACAGCCATTGAGAAGGTCGCGGCGCGGGAGGTCCTCGACTCCCGCGGGAACCCCACCGTCGAGGTCGAGGTCGTCCTCGACACCGGCGCCGGCGGCCGCGCCATCGTCCCCTCGGGGGCCTCCACTGGCGTGCACGAGGCCACGGAGTGGCGCGACGGGGGAGACCGCTACGGCGGCAAGGGGGTCCTCGGCGCCGTCGAGCACGTGAACGGTGAGATCGCCGAGGTCCTCGCCGCCTTCGACCCCTACGACCAGCGCGGAATCGACATGGCCATGGTCGACCTGGACGGGACCCCGTCCAAGGGCCGGCTGGGGGCCAACGCCGTGCTCGGGGTCTCCCTGGCCGTAGCGCGGGCGGCCGCCCTCGATGCCGGGCTTTCGCTGTTCCGCTACGTCGGCGGCGCCAACGCCCATGTGCTGCCCGTGCCCATGATGAACGTCGTCAACGGCGGCGCCCACGCCGACAATTCCATCGACTTCCAGGAGTTCATGGTCATGCCCGTGGGGGCGGCGTCGTACTCCGAGGGGTTGCGCTGGGGCGTGGAGACGTATCACGCCCTCGCCAAGGTCCTCAAGGCCCGGGGACTGTCCACCACGGTCGGCGACGAAGGGGGGTTCGCGCCCGACCTCCCGTCGAACGCCGAGGCCGTGGCCATCCTGATGGAGGCGATCGAAGAAGCCGGTCGGGTCCCCGGCGACGAGATGGCCATCGCGCTGGACCCCGCCACCAGTGAGTTCTTCAAGGACGGCGCCTATCACCTTGCCGGCGAGGGACGCCGGCTTTCTCCGGACGAGATGGTGGCCTACTGGGTGGAGTTGTGCGATCGCTATCCCATCGTGTCGCTCGAAGACGCCATGGCGGAGGACGACTGGGACGGTTGGGTGGCCCTGACCGCCGCGTTGGGACGCCGGGTGCAGGTGGTGGGCGACGACATCTTCGTCACCAACCAGGAGCGTCTCGAACTGGGGATCGCACGGGGCGCGGCGAACGCCATCCTGATCAAGGTCAACCAGATCGGCACGCTGAGCGAGACGCTCGACACCATGGCGCTGGCGACGCGCTCGTCCTACGCCTGCGTGATGTCACATCGCTCGGGCGAGACCGAGGACACCACCATCGCCGATCTCGCCGTGGCCACCAACTGCGGCCAGATCAAGACGGGCGCCCCGGCTCGCTCGGACCGGGTGGCGAAATACAACCAGTTGCTGCGCATCGAAGAGGAGCTCGGCGAGTCCGCCGCGTACCTGGGCCGGGGCGCGCTGTCGACGGCACCGCACCGCAGCACCACAGCCCGGTGATGCTCAGCCGCGCCAGGCGCCGGCCCCGGCACGCCAAACGCGCTCATCGCAAGCCTCTGCGGGCGTCGCTGCACCGGCCGCACCTGCATCTGCACCTGCCCAGCGTGCACATACCCAAGCCCCACCTGAAAGTGCCGAAACCGCCGGTGCGCATTCCCCGACCCCGACTGCGCATGCCCTCGTCGCCGGTTCCGCCGCTGCAGGCGCTACTGGCGCGCTGGCGCGGCGGCCAGGCCAAGCTGTCGCTGGAGCGCCGACGCGCCCGCACCATGCTGGCCGGCGCCATCGTCCTGGCGGCGGTGGTGCTGCTCACGAGCTTTCCCATATCCGGGCTGTTGCACCAACGCTCGGCGCTGTCGTCCACGTCGCATGAGCTCACGGTGGTGCGCGCCCAGAACCAGTCACTGTCGCGCCAGGTCGCCGATCTGGCCGACCCGACCACCATCAACGGCCTTGCCCGCCACGACTACGGGTTCGTGCTCAAGGGGCAGAGCGCCTATGACGTCCTGCCCTCCTCGAGCCCCTCCGGCGCGGCGCTGTCGGCTTCGGACGAAGTCCCGCTGGGTGGCCCCCCGGTGGTGCCCGGTTCGGCCCGATCCCAGGCGCTCATCGGGATCGTCGCCCCTCTCGAAGCGGTGCGCGCCCTTCCCGCTACCAGCCCTGCGCACGGCTCGGCCTCGGGGAGCGACGAGGCACCGGAGCCCCGCAGCTACTGGGGACGGGTGGTCCGCAGCCTGGAGTTCTGGAACTGACCACCCCGGTTCGCCCGTTCGGCGAGTCCGATCGGGAGGCGGTGACCCGGCTGCTCGGGCGGTCGCCCTCGGGGGAGTTCACCGTGGTCGTACGCCGTGGCGACGGTGTCCCGGCGGTCATCGAGAACGCGCCCTTGCTCCATGACGGGCGCCCCATGCCCACCCGGTTCTGGCTGGTCGACGCCGAGCTGCGCGACGCCGTGAGCAGGCTCGAGGCGGCCGGCGGCGTACGGCGCGCCGAAGCCGCCGTCGACGCCGGGGCGCTGGCCGACGCCCATGCCCGCCACGGCGCCGAGCGGGACCGGGCCCTTCCTGTCGGGCACTCGGGCCCGCGGCCTTCAGGGGGAGTAGGCGGCACCCGCCAGGGCGTCAAGTGCCTGCATGCCCATCTGGCCTGGTTCCTCGCCGGCGGGGACGACCCTGTCGGCCGCTGGACCGTGGCCGAGCTCGGGTTGGACACGTCGGTCTTCGTGGTGGAGCGGGCCCATGGTGGATGACCTCCCCGCCGCGGTGGCCGCCATCGACTGTGGGACCAACTCCACCCGAATGCTCATCGTCGGCGGCGACGGCACCGCCCTCGAGCGGCAGATGCGCATCACGAGGCTCGGCGAGGGCGTGGACCGCACCCGCAAGCTTGCTCCCGAGGCGATGGCGCGCACGGTGTCGGTCCTGTCCGACTTCCGCCGGCTGATGGACTCCCACGGGGTCGTCCGGGCGCGCCTGGTGGCCACCTCGGCAGCTCGTGACGCCACCAACGCGTCGGAATTCCTGGTCATGGCCCGGGACGTCACCGGAGTGGACCCGGAGATCCTCAGTGGGCTCGAAGAGGGACAGCTCTCGTTCGCCGGGGCCACCGCCCACGTCCCGCCGGGGCGCGTGGGTCCGGGTCCGGTGCTCGTCGTGGACATCGGCGGAGGGTCGACCGAGCTCGCGACGGGGGTGGTGGCGCCCGATTCGTCGCCGCCCGAGCCGGTGGCGGCGGTCTCGCTCGATGTCGGGTGCGTGCGGGCGACAGAACGGTTCCTGGCACACGACCCACCGGGTGCCGACGAGTTGGCCCGGGCGCGGCGCACGGTGGACACCCTGCTCGGTGAGGCCCGCGCCGAGCTCCTGCCCCTGGCACCGGGCGGACTGCTCATCGGGTTGGCGGGGTCGGTGTCGACGCTCGCCGCCCTGGAGCTGCACCTGGCCCGTTACGAGCGCAGTGCCATTCACCACGCCGTGCTGACACGCCCGAGCGTGGAGCACTGGCTCCAAACTCTGGCCGGGGAGGATCGCCATGCTCGGCTGGCCCGACCGGGGATGGTCGAGGGGCGCGCCGATGTCATCGTGGGCGGAGTCCTTATCCTCGACGCCGTCATGGACAGCTTCGGGCGAGACGAGTGCCTGGTGTCCGAGGACGACATCCTGGACGGGTTGGCGGCCAGTCTCCGCTCTTAGGCCTACGAGGTGGAGGCGGGACCGGCGCCGGGCGGCCCCGGAGACTGGCCGGTGTCGTCGGTCGGCGTGCTGGCGCCGGCCGGTGTGGTCGCCGTCATGAGCCCGATCTCCTGGACCAATTGTGTCTGCTGGGCCGAGAGCCGGGCCAGGCTGAGCGACAGGTGGAACACGAGGACCATGAGAAAGAGCACGGCGAGCAGGAGCACGAGGTCGGGGGCATAGGCGATCCCCACCAGGTGCGAGACGCGGTCGAGGAGGTGGAAGGGAAGCGTCGCGCTCACGAAGACCATGACGAAGCTCACCGCCAACCACAACAGGGCCGCCTGCTCGCGCAGTCGTTGACGCCGCATGGCGATGACCGAGACGGCGAGAAAACCCACACTCAAGACCATGGACAACACGATCGCCTTCACGCGGCCTCCCTATTCTCCGATTTGACGCGGTTCAAGCCCCCGACCACGAGCGCCACCGTCACCCGGGCCATGTAGTACGCGGAGCGCACACCGACGATGCTGGACTGTCCGTGGCTCCGGGCGGTCATGCGCACCGGCACCTCTTCCAGGCGCAATCCGTTGCGGCTGGCCAGGACCAGTGATTCGACCTCGGGGAAATCGGTGGGATAGCTCCGGGCGAACAGGGCGATGCCCTCGGTACCCACGGCGCGAAAGCCCGAGGTGGTGTCGGTGAAGGCGTGTCCCGTCCTCCATCGAACCAGCGTGGCGAGCATCCGCATGGCCACGCGACGACTGGGGGGGGCGACGTAGTCGCCACGGCCGAGCCATCGCGAACCGATGGTCATGTCGGCCTGACCGCTTTGGATGGGGGCGAGCAGCCTTTCGATCTCGGCCGGATCGTGTTGGTCGTCACCGTCGACCTGGATGGCGATGTCGAACCCGCGGCGCAACGCATACAGGTAGCCGGCCTGGACCGCCCCGCCGATGCCGAGGTTGACCGGCAAGGTGATCACCGTGGCCCCGGCTCGCAGGGCCCGCGCCGCGGTGTCGTCCTGCGACCCGTCGTTGACCACGACGACGTGGGCCTCGGGAATCGCCCGGTTGGCACGCTCGATGACCCGGGCCACCGAGCCGGCCTCGTTGAAGGCCGGGATGACGACACAGATCCGGGTGCTCCGCCTGTCCGGCGTGATCGTCGCCGACGGCTCCGGGGCCGCAACGGGGCGCTGGTGTGGGGTGCCGGACGGTCCCGACGGTCTGTCCGGCGAGAGGTTCCCGACCTCGATCACCTCGTCCGGGCCGCCCGGTACAGCTGGGCCGACGATGGTGGAGGACCGAGTCGAAAGCTCCTTTTCGCTGCTCGGCATCACTCCTCCCTGGAGCACCAGGCCTTCTGTCCAACGGTAGCCGCCGACACCAGAACCCAGGCTGACCCCGCCTACGCCAGGCATCGACTCTTGCTGCCGGGCCCTACCCAAAATTGGCGAAGATTCGGGATCATTTCCGCTTGACCACGCAGGTCACTTAGCATTGTGAGGGTGCCCAAGGAAATCTGGCCTGTGGATGTCACGGTCATGGGTGGGTGTGGGCACGTGGGGCTACCACTCGGTATCGCACTCGCCCAGGCCGGACTGAAGGTCTCCCTCTACGACGTCGACCTGGCCGCTGTCGACCGGGTGAGCTCGGGCAAGATGACCCACTGGGAGCCGGGTGCTCCCGAGGTGCTGGTGCGGGTCCTGGCCGAGGGCAAGCTGACGGTGTCAGCCGACGAGTCGACGGTGGGCGCCGCCGAGCACGTGATCGTGGTGCTCGGAACCCCCATCGACGAACATTTCAACCCCGACCCGCAGGCTCTCATCCGTTCCCTCGAGCGGGTGGCCGATCAATTGAACGATGGCCAGCTCCTGATCCTGCGAAGCACCGTGTTCCCCGGCGTGACCCGGATGGTCGAGCGCCTGATGCATCGCCTCAACAAGGCGGTCGACGTGGCCTTCTGCCCCGAACGCATCGCCGAGGGACGGGCCATGACCGAGCTCAGTGCCTTGCCGCAGATCGTGTCGGGACGAACCAACCGGTCGTTCGTTCGAGCCGAGGCGTTGTTCCGGCACCTGACCGACAAGATCATCCGCACGGCACCGGAGGAAGCCGAGCTGGCCAAGCTGTTCACCAACTCGTATCGCTACATCAAATTCGCGGCGGCCAACCAACTGTTCATGATGGCCAACGACTTCGGGCTGGACTACGAGAAGATCCGAGCGGCTGTCGTCGAGGACTACCCTCGCGCCGCGGATCTCCCTGGCCCCGGGTTCGCGGCAGGGCCGTGTCTTCTCAAGGACACCATGCAGCTGGCGGCTTTCAACAACAACAACTTCGCGCTCGGTCAGGCCAGCATGCAGATCAACGAGGGCCTTCCCCTGTATTTGACCGCCCGGATGGCCGCTCGCTACGACCTGCCCTCCATGACGGTGGGCATCTTGGGTATGGCCTTCAAAGGGGAGTCTGACGACAACAGGTCCAGCCTCTCGTACAAACTGAAGCGGATCTTGCGCGTCAGAGCCTCCGGTGTCCTCACCGCCGATCCCTATGTCACCGTCGACACGGATCTGTGGCCCCAGGAGGAGGTGCTGGCCCGCTCCGATCTGATCGTCATCGGCGCACCCCACAAGGCCTATGCCGACCTCGACATTCCCCAGCCCGTCGTCGACATATGGAACCTTCGCGGTGACGGGGTCTGCATTTGAAACCCCGCGTTTCGATCGTCGTTCCTGCCTACAACGAAGGAGCACCCATCGAGGAGTTCCTCGGCCGGGTTCTCGAAGCGGTCGAGCTCCCCTGTGAGGTGCTCGTGGTGGTGGACACGCCCGAAGACACGACGCTGCCCTATGTCGAGAAGTACGCCCGCCAAGACGCCCGCGTCCGGCCGCTCCTGAACACCATCGGTCCCGGTCCCGCCCACGCCATCCGGGCCGGCTTCGGAGGGGCTCTGGGAGACGTCGTCGTGGTCACCATGGCCGACGGTTCGGACGATCCTCGACAGATCGACCAACTGGTGCGACTGGTGGAGCGGGGCGTCGTCGTGGCGGTGGCCTCTCGGTATTCACACGGCGGCCAGCAGGTGGGCGGTCCGTTTTTCAAGGGATCGCTGTCACGGCTGGCGGGCCTGTCGCTGCGCGCTGTTCGCTCGTGTCGGCACACGCGACGCCACCAACTCGTTCAAGGCCTACGACATGGGGTTCGTTCGCACCGTCGGGATCGATTCGGATGCCGGCTTCGAGATAGGGATCGAGCTCGTTGCCAAGGCTCGGCGAGCTCGGCTACCGGTGGCCGAGATACCGACGATCTGGCTCGAGCGTGACCACGGGATGTCCAATTTCAAGCTGGCGTCGTGGATACCTCGGTACGTGCGTTGGTGGCTGTTTGCCTTCGGGCCACGCCTCGCCGTCGATCAGGTACGGGAGGCCGCCAACCGCGGAAGGAAGCCATGAAGACTGTCTTGGTGACAGGGACCGCCGGGTTCATCGGCGGGTACGTCGTCAAGGAGTTGTTGGACCGAGGTCACCACGTGATCGGGGTCGACAACTACTCCAAGTACGGCCCCGTCCGGCGATCCTTCGATGACGACCCTGCCTATCGGTTCGTCGAGGCCGACGCCCGGGACGTCGACCTGCTCGCGGGACTACTCGCGGAGTGTGACCACTTCATTGCCGGTGCCGCCATGATCGGCGGTATCTCGTACTTCCATACGTACCAATACGACCTCTTGGCGACGAACGAGCGGATCATCGCCGCTTCCTGCGATGCTGCCATCAAGGCGCGCGCCGGCGGTCGACTCGAAAAGGTCACCTACCTGTCCTCTTCGATGGTGTTCGAGTCCACCGATCGGTGGCCGTCGTATGAAGGAGACGAGCGGCTGGTTCCTCCTCCGTTGTCGTCGTATGGCTTCCAGAAGCTCGCCGTCGAGTACTTCGCCCGGGCGGCCTGGGACCAATACCAACTTCCGTTCACCATCATCAGACCGTTCAACTGTGTCGGTATCGGGGAAGGCCGGGCTCTGGGCGACGTCGAGGTGCTTTCCGGGAACGTGAAGCTGGCGATGAGCCATGTCGTGCCTGACCTGGTGCAGAAGGTCCTCAAAGGCCAAGACCCACTCCACATCCTGGGCGACGGGACTCAGACCCGGCATTACACCTACGGCGGGGACTTGGCCAGGGGGATCGTGATGGCCATGGAGCACCCCGACGCCCGCAACGACGACTTCAACCTGTCAACCAGCGTGTCGACCACCGTTCTCGAGCTGGCCGAGGTCATCTGGCGAAAGATCCGCGGGGATGGTGTGGAGTTTCGCTATGTGTCGGACGAGCCCTTCGAACACGATGTCGCTCGGCGCGTGCCCTCCACAGAGAAGGCCAAGCGAGTACTCGGATTCGAGGCCACCACCTCACTCGATCAGATGCTCGACGAGGTGATCCCGTGGATAGAAAAGGCCCTCGTCGACGGGCTGATCTAGCTCCTCACGACCCTTTCTCCATCGGTATCTCGTAGAACGAGATCTTCAGGCCCGATTTGGTCCGGCTCTCTCCATCGATGGCGAATCGGACGCGGGTACTCGTGAGCGGGACGAAGGGTTGCGAGTAGCCGAGAACCGACGACGGTCGCAGGACGTGGAGGTCGGGACCTGTCGCCGGCACGAACCGCCACGTCGTCTGGCCATTGTTGACCGCCATGAAGACGTTGGGAGGTTTGTAGATCAAGGACTCCAATTTCGAGCCCAGTCCCTCCGGGAGTTGGAAGCTGGCCACGACGGCGTCGTTGCCAGGTGCCGACGGCACCGTCACCCAGTGGCCGAGCCCGGTAGTCACCGTGCCGACCAGGTGCCGCCGGCCGCACCGGTTGGCCTGGCGTTCCAGGAGCTGCCACGCCGGGTCGGCTGCCACCTCGTGATACCGGCATTCGATGGCCAGTTGGGTGCCCGGGGGCTCGAACGCCGGATTCCGGCCGTCGATAGCCAGGGGCTGACGCAGGATGAACCGGGGAGCACCCGATGATCTGAGGAAGTTGGTGTCGAGCTGGTCGAGCGTCGGCGTGTAGGCGTTGTAGTCCTGAACGACGGGCAGGGGATCGAAGTGCACTCCCGGATAGACCCACACGACCGTCTGCTCCCAAGGGCTCACGTCCACCGTCTGGCCCCGCATCACGTTCACCATGGCGTCGGGCAGCTGGAACTGCCGAGACAGGATGCGTCGTGACTTGGCCACGGCTTCGGCCCGCTTGTGCGAAGAAGCCAGCGTGGTCGCATTGTCGAAGAAGTTCCGGACTCCCTGGTACGGGTGGGTCACCAGGGCCGGGACCCCCCCGCCCACGCTGGCGGCCACGATGGTCAATCCGAGGATCGCGGCGACCAGCCACGCGGGGGAGCGCCACGGCGGAGAGAAGGCGGCCAAGACCAAGGGAGCGGCCACGAAGAACACCACATCGTGGCCGTCGTGGCGTACGAAGCCCTCCTTGAAGAGGAACCACAGGATGGCGACGGTGACCAACCCCACGCCCACCTGGGCCCGCCGGGCCAGGGGGCGCGCATGAGCCAGCGCAAAAGCGCCGATCACAACCACGGCGAAAGCTGCCAGCCAATACGCGTATCCGCGCCGGGGATCCTCGATCGACATCGCCGATCCGTATCCGCCGATGACATCGGCCGATAGCCGGCCGAAGCCGATCAGATTGCCGAACCCGTTCCCGGTCCCGAACCAGCCGAGACAGAACGCCGGCACCGCCCCGAGCGCCAGCGCGCCCACCGCCCGGCGTCGATCCGAGGGCAGGAAGATGACGGTGATCACGATGGCGACGCCGATCCCGACGGCGAGGCTGGCCTTCACCAGTGAGAAGATGCTCAGGACACCACCCAAGCCCACCCAGATCCACACCGGAACCCCGTCGCGGCGCGGTCGGCTGAGAACGGACACGCACACGATCAAGACGAGGGCGAGCACGTCCTCGATGGCTATGTCCTGGCCGAAGTACTGCGCACTCAAGAAGGAGACGCCACCCACGACGTATGCCACCACTGCCGCCAGTGGCAGGGGAATCGACCGCCTCAGCGTCCACACCAAAGCTGTGTAGAGAGCCGTTGAGAACGCCAGAGTGAAGACGAAGGCGAGGATGGCGGTGGAGCTGAAGAAGAGGTCCGGTGATGCCAAGAACCCCAACGGGCCGTAGGTGAATATGACGCGGGTCCCGAAGGCCCAGTGATTGTGGGTCGCCATCGTCACGGCGGCCTGCCACGCCGGGGCAACTCCGCCGGTCACCAGAAGCCTGGTGTTCGACGTGGGCCAGGCCACGATGGCGAGCACCAGCCCGAGGACCAGGCTCGACAGAATCGGTCGCTCCCACAACGATGAGCCGAGGAACGGGAGCTGTTGCCGAGTGGGTGTCCAACTGGCGCGCCGGCGTGTGGGAACAGGACCGGAGTCTGTCCTAACAGAGGCGTCGTCGACGACGGATCGTGGGCGCACCTCGTGGCGCTGCATGTCCGCCCCTGGTGGTTCTGGACCGGTCACGCTGTCTCCACCGGGCTGCGGTCCTTCCTACCAATGACTCTCTTGAGGTTGTCCGCGTCAGGGTAGGGGTTCACTGTAGTGGCCACTGCATCGGGAGTCCGGGACGCCCCGCCCGGCGGTGTGGGGGGCTGCGGGGTTGTGGGTCTCAGGTTGGTCGAGCGAGGAGGTCGACTTCCATCAAGCCAGCTGGTAGGCGACGAACGCAACGCTGAGCAGTCCGGCGCCCACGGTGCAGATGCCCACCCATCGCGATCGAATGGCGTAGGCCGTGCACACCATCATGGCGGGAAGAAGCGTGAACCCGTAGCGCGGGGGCATGGGGATGTACTGGCTCATGGAGAGAAAGTTCAGCACCACAAAGATCGGTCCCCCCACGAGGGCCAAGGCCAGTGTCGCCCTCGCCAATGATGCGATGGCCCGATCGCGGCTCGCGAAGATCGCCCCCGCGACGACTCCGGCGATCAAGAGCCATGACAGAAGGTTCGCCATGTCCATGGTCCAGACGCTTTCCGTTGTGGGAGGGACGTATGAACCCGGGATCGGAGCTAGAAAGAGCCCAAAGGTGGACGCGATCTGCGCCGGGGAGATCGATGACACCACAAACTGATTGATCACGATGATCTTGGTGTTGGGATCGATCGTCTCGGTGACACGCTGGAGGATCGTCCATGCGGCCGCGATCGCCAGACTTGTCACCACGATTATGCCCACGGCTCTGGTCTGGGCGTTGTGAAACAGGCGGGAAGGAACGCGGCCGACCTGCCTCACCAGGCCCGCCGGGCTTCCTGGCACCGTGGCTTGGGGTACTGACTTGGAGAGGTGTGTGCCGGTCGAAGAGCTCGCCTCGGCCCCTCGTACTCGAAGCAGGAAGTAGACCACGATCATCATCACGACTATCGAGTCCTGGAGTTTGACTGCCGTCCCCACAATCCCTATGCCGAGCAAGGCGATCCAACGCCATCTGCCGCCTTCTTCCCATCGGCACATGAGATACAGCACCGCCCCCCCCACAAAGGTCGAGGCGGCGTCGGGAGTGACCGTCGAATTCGTCTGGAGGATCGAAGGAGCTGATGCGTAGAGGATGAGCAGGCCCACAAGAGGGAGGGACCGGGCGCCCATCCTGAGGCCTGCTGCGTACGTCACCAACAATCCGGCTGCCAACCAAAGGGCGCCGACCAACCTCCAAACCGTGACCCAGCTCTTTGCTCCGGTCACGGTCTTGACGACCTCCCCGGCCGCCCAGGTGATGTTGTAGTAGGTGGGAGGGTGGATATACGCCGTGTCGTAGCCCTGGTCCTGGAACCTCGAGGGCACGAGTTTCTTGGTCGAGCACGGTGGCGGAGGATAGGCAGAGTCGAGGCCTCGACAGGCCTCTTCTCGCATGGCCGGCACGACGAGCTGTGTGCCGGCGATGACCGGGTGCAGACCCGGAGACCGGAACATGTAGTCGATGTGCTCGAGTTCGTCGATGGGCGAGAGCTTGGTGTAGGCGCGGACGTGGAGGGATACCAAGAAGACCGGGATCATGATCAGCGGCAGAGCGGGCGCCCACTTGCGGATCAAGGCACCTCGCCGTGCTCGGCGGGACTGGCGCGAGGTCCCGAATGTTGCCTTGGTTGTCGCCAGGTCCGTCACAACGAGGGTGTCTTCATCTGTGAACCAAGTTCTCGGTCGGGCTCGTCTGGCCGATTCCAATACTGTGCAACGGTGGATCCCCACAACGGACGGCGGGGACCACAACGGACGGTGGATCCCGCAGAAGGGCGTTGTATAACATAGAGGTCAGGCCCCCGTGGATATTGCCGTCGAGTCGACGCGCCCCGGTGATATCCTCGCCCCGTGCTCAAGGACCGCGCCGGATGAGCGGGACGCGGGAGCACGCGTCCGACCAAGAGCCCGTCGAGGGCGTATTCGTCCTGGGAATGTACGACAGCGGTGTCGAGCTCGTGGGCTCGCTGTTGGGCCGCATGCGACTTCGCTCTTTGGGCACCGGCGCCGACGACGAGGCCAGTCCACTGGGAAGCCTCAACGGCCGGCTTCTGGTGGCTGCCGGGGGCTCGAGGGCGGACCTTCCCGAGGTCGCCCCCCGCGAGGTGGCCCGAATGCTCGGCCAGTTCGGGGAGGAGGCTCGGCGGCAGTTCCGTGACGCCGTCGCGGTGTCGGGCCCGACAGGAGACCCGCCCCCCTGGGTGTGGGCCGATCCTGCCAACAGCTTCCTGACCCCCTTTTGGACCCGGACGCTGGGTGTGCGAGTTGCCGTGGTGCTGGTCCATCGTGATCCCGAGGACGTCGTGCTGTCGCGAGCCTCTTTGGGCCTGAGTGATGCCGAGATTCTTGACCAGTGGGACCGCCACAACCGGGCGGCCATGGTCCAGTGCTCGGAATGGCCCTCCATGGTGATGAGCTACGAGGAATTGGTGGGCAGGCCGAAGCAGACCATCTTCGAACTGGGCGAGTTCCTCGAGGACTGCGGGCTCTCGGTCGGAGCTGAAGCGGAGGGTGTCGAACTCCTGGACGGTCTGTCCACCGAGGTGAGACCTTCGAGCAAGCTGACCGTTGGTGGTCAGTACAGGACTCTTGCCAGAGTCCTCGAGCAACTCCACGGGAGTCATGTCGGGGAAGTCGAGCAGGCCGGCTCGGTGCCCTTGCTCGAAGCGGTCTCGAGTTTCTACGGAGAGGACTACTACGGGCCCTCCTACGACCAAAGCGGCGTGCCCTATCGGAGAGACGAGAAACTCTGGGTGGACTTCTTCGCCCGATTGGCGAGGTCCATCGTCGACTCCCTGGGCCCCCGAACTGCCCTGGACATGGGGTGTGCCACCGGAATGCTGGTGGAAGCCCTTCGCGTTCGAGGCGTCGACGCCCGTGGTATCGACGTCTCGGCCTGGGCGATCGACCAGGTTCCCGAGGCGTTGCGGCCGTTCTGCGCGGTGGGATCGATCACCGACGAGCTCGAGGGACACTACGACCTGATCACCTGTCTCGAGGTTCTCGAGCACGTCCCCCCGTCGCTAGCGACTGAGGCCGTGTCGAACCTGTGCCGACACGGCGACACCATCTTGTTCTCGTCGACCCCCGATGACTTCGACGAGCCGACGCATCTCAACGTGGAGTCCGGTGGCTACTGGGCCCAGTTGTTCTTCCATCAGGGATTCGTACGCGACGTCGACTACGACGCATCGTTCCTGGCGCCGCATGCGGTGTTGTTCCGTCGTCGCCAACTCGACGTCGACGTCGACACGTTGATCGAGGACTACGAACGCGGCCTGCGCAACGTCACCCTGGCTTTAGGAGGCCGTCTCGACGAGACCCTCTCCTCGCACCACCGACTACAGGAGCAGCTCGACACGCTTGCCCCGCTGGCACGCCAGGCGGAACAGCTGCGTGAGGCGATCGGTGACCTGGAGCGCCGGCGATCGGCGGAGACCTCGGCGTCGTTCGAAATGGTGCGGCAGTACGAGGTGAGCGCCCGTCGACTGGCCGCCCTGGTCAGCATTCGTGATGCCGAGATCGAAGCCATTCACCGCACGAAGGTCTTCCGCTATTCAGCGTTCTTGCGCAGGGTCTACGGCTGGCTCCGGCGTACTCGGGAGCCCCGGGAGCCTTCCCATGAGCCCGTGTACCCGTTCGACGGGACCTATGCGTTATGGGTCGAGCAGTTCGACACCCTCGACGACACCATTCGGGCGACGATCCGGGATCGGGTGGCCGGGCTGAGCCACAAGCCCACCATCACGATCATCATGCCCGTCTACGACCCGCCGCCCGAGTTGTTGCGAGCGGCCATCGACTCCGTGAGGGCTCAGCTCTACACGAACTGGGAGCTGTGCATCGCCGACGACTGCTCGTCGGATCCCGCATTGGCTGAGGTCCTAGCCGAGTACCAAGCCATGGACACGCGCATCAAGGTGACGAGGCGGGATACCAACGGGCACATTTCGGCGGCCTCCAACACGGCTCTGTCCATGGCGACGGGCGATTGGGTCGGTTGTCTGGACCACGACGACATCCTGGCGGAGCATGCCCTGGCGCTGGTCGTCGCCGCCCTGGCTGATCACCCGGAGGCGGGGATCATCTACAGCGACGAGGACAAGCTCGACGGTGCCGGGACCCGCCATGGCGCCTACTTCAAGCCCGACTTCGATCCTCTGCTGTTACTCGGTCAGAACTACATCAGCCACTTGTGTGTCTTCCGCCGCGACTTGGTGACCGAGGTCGGTGGCTACCGGGAGGGGTACGAGGGAAGCCAGGACTGGGACCTCACGCTGCGGGTTTCCGAGGTCTTGACATCCGAGCAGGTCGTGCACATCCCGCACGTGCTGTATCACTGGCGGGTTCATGCCGGTTCGACGGCGTCGGGGTTGTCGGCCAAGCCGTATGCCGTGGACGCCGGTCGGCGTGCGGTAACGGACCACCTGACCAGGTCGGGCCGTGCTGGCCGTGTCACCTCGGCGCGGATCGGACGCTCCGGGTTCAACCGCGTCTCGTGGGCACCGCAACAGGCGGCTCCTCTCGTGAGCATCGTCATCCCGACGAAGGACGGGGGGCCCGTCCTGCAGCGGTGTCTCGAGAGCGTGCTGGCCATGACCACCTACACCAACCTCGAGGTGGTGGTCGTCGACAATGGCAGCCACGCCCTGCCGACGTTGGAGTACCTCCGAGCCAACGATGACCGGGTCACCGTGGTCCGTGATGAAAGGCCCAGCAATGACTCGGCGATCAACAACGCCGCAGTGCGGCGGGCTTCGGGCGAGATCGTCTGCCTGTTGAGCACCGACACCGAGGTCATGTCAGAGGACTGGCTCTCGGAGATGGTCGGGCACGTCTTGCAACCGGGAATCGGGGCAGCGGGGGCCAAGCTCTATTACCCCGATGGCCGCATCAACCATGGCGGTCTCGTCCTGGGGCTCTATAGGATCGCCGGCAGCTCGTACCGTTACTCGGGGCGCCTGTCGCCCGGCTATTGCGGACGACTGCAACTGGCGCAGCACATGTCGGCTGTGTCGGCGGCGTGCATGGTGGTCCGGCGTGAGGCGTGGGACCAGGTCGAGGGGCTCGACGAGCACAACCTTCCGGTGGCCTTCAACGACGTGGACCTTTGCCTCCGTCTGCGCGAGAGCGGGTGGGGGGTGGTGTGGAGCCCGTACGCGGAGTTGTTCCTTCACGAGCCGTCCAGCGGCAGGGTCGAATACGACGGACCCCCCGCCCCCAAGTTCGGGCCCGAGGTCGACTACATGGAGAGACGGTGGGGCCCCCAGGTCCTGCGCAACGACCCCTACTACAGCCCCAATCTGTCCCTCACGGCCGGGGACTTCTCCATGGCGTGGCCGCCTCGCGTCACCTACCGCTGACCATCACCGGGGCGCCTCGCCTCATCGGGTCGACGGCCCCGGGTGGCGGGCGGCACGGCCGACGTGCCTAGCATCCTGGCGTGGTGCTCAGCGACCGCGTCCTCATGGGGCCCGGCCCCTCCAATCCGTACCCCGAGGTCGTCTCGGCCTTCACGCGGCCGCTCCTCGGTCATCTGGATCCCGAGTTCCTCGAGCTGCTCGACGAGACCTGCGACCGGTTGCGCCGCGCCTATCAGACCACCAACTCCCTGACCCTGCCGGTGAGTGGCACGGGCTCGGCCGGGATGGAGGCGGCCTTCGTCAACCTGGTGGGGCCCGGCGACGTGGTCGTCGTGGGTGTCAACGGGCTCTTCGGGGAACGGATGTGCGAGGTGGCCAGCCGCCTCGGGGCCGAGGTGGTACGGGTCGACGCTCCGTGGGGCGAAGCCCTCGACCCCGGTGCCTTGCTCGGGGCCCACCCGTCCCCGGCGGTGATCGCCCTGGTCCATGCCGAGACCTCGACCGGCGTGCGCAACGACGTCGAGGAAGTGGGGCGGGCCAAGGGCGACTCCCTGCTCCTAGTGGACGCCGTCACGTCGCTCGGCGGTATCCCGCTCGACACCGACCGGTGGGGGGTGGATCTGGCCTACAGCGGCACGCAGAAATGCCTGGGGGTGCCTCCGGGGCTCTCCCCGCTGACGGTGGGGCCCAGGGCTCGGGCGCGCCTCAAGGACCGGCCGCCGTCGTGGTACTTCGATCTCGGCCTCATCGCCCGTTACGTGGAGGGAGCGGGTTCGCGCACCTATCACCACACCGCACCGGTGTCGATGGTGTTCGCCCTCCACGCCGGGCTGGGCGTGCTGCTCGAAGAGGGCCTGGAGAATGCGTGGGCCCGTCACGACACCTGTGGAGCGGCTCTCCAGGTGGGACTGGAGAAACTCGGGTTCGAGCTCGTCGCCCCTGTCGAGAACCGCCTGCCCCAGCTCACGACGGTATGGGTCCCCGACGACTTGGGGGGCATGGACGAGGCGGGCGTCCGTGGCGCGCTGCTGCGGCGCTACGGCATCGAGATCGGGGCGGGCGTGGGCGTCATGGCGGGCCGGGTGTGGCGCATCGGCTGCATGGGCCACACGGCGCGCTTGCGCAATGTCGAGCTGCTGCTGGGCGCCCTCGGAGAGGTGTTGGGGCGGTGATCGGGCGCACGGCGCGGGCCACGCCACTCGAGCTCACCGGAGGACGGATCCGGCTGCGCACCCTGGGTGAGGACGACTACGAGAGTTGGTTCGAGGTGCGCGCCCGCTGTCGGCGGTGGCTCGTCCCCTGGGAGCCGCGTCCCACCGGCGCACCGCTCACCCCCGAGGACCGCGCCAGCTTCAACGCCCGCTGCGCGGCTCGTGAGCGTGAGCGTCAGATGGGAAGCGGGTACGGGTTCGGGGTCTTCCTGGGGGAGCGCTTCGCCGGCGAGATCACCCTGTCGTCCATCCAGCGCGGCCCGTTCCAGAACGCCTTCGTCGGCTACTGGATCGATGAGGCCCTGGCCGGACAGGGCCTGGCGCCCGAGGCCACGGTGGCCGTCCTGCGCTTTGCCTTCGAGGAGCTCGGCCTGCACCGCGTGGAGGTCGCCATCGTGCCGCGCAACCGGGCCAGCCGGAGGGTGGTCGAGAAGCTGTGCCTGCGCGAGGAGGGAGTGGCGGTGCGCTACCTCGAGATCGACGGGCACTGGGAGGACCACGTCCGCTACGCCATGACGGCGGAGGAGTGGGCCACCCGGGCCCAGGACCTCGTCCGCCAGTGGCTCACCCGGTCGTGAGCGTTCTCACCCTTCGGAGCGTATGACGGCAGGGGAGTGCCGGAAGAACTGCTCGATGTCCTGCGAGTAGGTGTACGAAGGCGGAGTGTCCCCGACGCTCCGCCGCAGGCGCACGGCGCGGATGAAGTTCTCCACCGCCCCGGCCGAGGTGTAGCGGCAGGAGAAGCCGGTCTTTCCGATCCGGGTGGTGTCGACGCCCCGGCCGTAGCGCAGGAGGCTCTCGAGCTCGGGGGGGAACTCGATCAGGCCCAGCCGTACGAGCGGGATGGCGGCGGTGTGGGTTCCCACCGGGGAGATCGGCAGGAGGCGAGTGCCGCAGATGCCGGTGACCTCGCTCCAGGGGAGCTTTCCGGCGCCCGCCACGTTGTAGAGACCGGGGATCCGCTGGCGCGTGACGTGTTCCAGGCAGCGGACCACGTCATCCTCCTCGACGAATTGCAGGAGGGGGTCATAGCCGGCGATCGCCGGGCAGATCGGTCGGGAGAGGTTGGAGCTGATGGGCGTGACGATGTCGGTGCCCAGCACGTTGGCAAAGCGCAGGACCGAGACGACCGTGGCGGGGTTGTCCTCGGCGAAGTCGCGCACGAACCCTTCGACTTCGAGCAGCGAACGCTCCACCCTCGTCCGCGCCGGAGAGGTGCGGGCCATCTCCTCGCGGAACCAGGTGGGGTCGGTGGACGCCGAGCCGTAGACGAGCGTGGACGACTTCACCACCACCTGACGAACCGGTGAGCCCGACTGTCCCGCCGCGGCCAGGAGGTTCATGGTCCCGATCACGTTGATCTCGTGCAGGGCCCGGCTCGAGACCCGGGTCGAGTCCACCACCAGGAAGGTATGGACGATGGTGTCCACCTGCGTGGCGCCCACGATGCGGGACAGGATCGAGTAGGTCTGGTCGGCCTTGACGAATTCCGTCCTTTCGAGCGGGACCGTGGGCTCTCGTGTGCCCATGCCGAGGATCATCTCCACCTCGGGGTCCGACTCCAGGGCCTGGGCCATGCGACCACCCCAGAACGAGTCCAGGCCGGTGATCAGGACGCGTCGGCCCACCCGCCTCACCCAAACCAGACGCTGCGTCGCTCGCGCAACATCTCGTAGATGGTCTCCTGCATGTTGATGCGGATCTTCTCGGCCTCTTCCATGACGCGGCTCTTGGAATAGCGCTCCTGGCCGCTCGGCACGTTGAAGGTGACCGGGTCGAGGACGCGCAGCTTGAACTTCGCCGGGAAGTACAGGGCCAGGCCGAGGGGACCGAAGAGCAACATGTTGGCGGTCACCGGGAAGTAGGGAACCCCGAGCAGGCGGGCAAGCGATGGAATGCGAAAGACGATGGGCATCGACTCCTCGGCCCCGACCACGGCGATGGGGATGACCGGGACACCGGCGCGCATGGCGATCTCGACGAACCCGCCGCGGCCGAAGCGTCGCAACCGGTAGCGGTCCGCATAGGTCTTCGACGGGCCCTTTGTTCCCTCCGGGAACACCAGCGCCAGCTGACCCTGGTCACGCAGGAGGCGCAAGGCGTTGTCGGGGTGAGCGGGTACACCTCCCACCCGCGCCCAGACCGTGCCCAACCACGGCATCTCCCGGAAGAAGAAGTCGGCCATGCCGTACACGGGGCGACCGCGCTCGACCTCGATGCCGTGCATGATCGTCGGGGCGTCCGAGGGGATGGCCCCGGCGTGATTGGCCACCAGGAGCGCGCCCCCGGTCTTGGGTATCTTCTCCAGGCCTTCCCACTCGACCCGGAACCAGTTGTCGTAGAGGGGTGCGAACACCCGGCGGGCGATGGAGCGGGTGTGCTCGGAGCGTCCCCACTCGTCCACGTCGGACAGGCGCTGCCCGGGGCTGGGCGTTTCTTCGGAGCGGGGGAGCGGCACCAACGCGGCGCGTTGCTCGCGCGGCGTCGTCTCTCTGCCCATTGTCACCAGGTCATGGTACCCG
This sequence comes from uncultured Acidimicrobiales bacterium, assembly GCA_963731665.1. GTDB lineage: Bacteria > Actinomycetota > Acidimicrobiia > Acidimicrobiales > UBA8190 > Chersky-840. The sequence continues at coordinate 64,730 of CAVSWP010000002.1, forward strand.
TCGGTGCCAGCGCGGCCCGCAGGGCCGGGGGCACCGACGCTCCCGGGTGTCCGGCACGCTACGGCCGGGCCGCCCCGACCAGTCCCAGGTACCACATCGGGTCGAACTCGACCACGGTCCCGGTGTGGGCGGCCTGGATGATCGTGTCGGCGCCGTAGGGCCCCGAGCCCACGTACATCACCACGTGGTCGATGCCGTCGCCCTCGATGTCGTAGAAGAGCAGGTCGCCCGGCTGGACCTGGCTGAAGGGAATGTGGGTGGACTCGGCGTACTGGATGTCGGCGGAGTGCAAGAGGGCCACCCCGGCGGCGCGCCAGGCGAGCATGGTGAGCCCCGAGCAGTCCAGACCGCTCGGAGTGGCGCCCCCCCATTGGTAGGGCACGCCCAGGTACTTCTCGGCGCCCCGTAGGGCGAGGGCGCCCGCACCGGCGGCCGCCTCGGGCGCTCCGGTGCCGATGACCACGGTGGCCCCGGCGCTGGCCGAGGCCTGATCGGCGGCGGCGGCGGCCTGGGCGGCGGCGGCGGATCCCGCCCCGAAGGTCTGTGCCACCTGCGCGGCCTGCGCGGCGGCCGCGGCCGCCTGCTCCTTGGCCGCCTCGGTTGCCGCCGCTGCGGCCGCGGCGGCGGCCGCAGCGGCCTCCTCCTCGGCCCGTTGTGCGACCAGCTGGGCCAGATGACCCTTCACCGAGGTGAGCGTCGCTTGGGTGGCGCTGGCGTTGGCGGCGGCGGCCTGCCGAGCCGTTTCGACCTGTGTCGAGATGGTGGCCGCTTGGCGCTGCTGGGAGTGCAGCGCCGACTCGGTGGCGTTGAGCTCGCGCTCGCTCGCCTGGAGTTGGTTGACCGCGTCGTTGATGTTGCCGATCGCCGTCTGCTGGTACTCGTCATGGAGCGCGCCGTTGTCGGATGACGGCGAGAACATCGAGCTGAGATCGTCCGACGGTGTGTCGTAGATGTACGCGTTCACCGCCGCCACCTGGAGCTCGTGATGCGCGACCGTGTGCTCCTGGCGAGCGAGAGCGAGTCGGGCGTCGGTCGCCGACAGCTGGGTGTTCACCTGCTCGAGGTGCACATTGGCCTGGTCGTATTGTTCGGACAGCTTCTCCAGGTCCTGTTGTTGCGCCGCGAACTGCGCTTCGACCTGGTCCACTTGCGCTTGCGTGGCGTCGATCGACGATCCGGAGACCCCGGACTGTCCGGCCCCGACCCCCGTTGCCGGCGGAGAAGCCCCCGCCGGCGCCCCCACGACGGCCACCGCCACGATCACCGACACGGCACCCGCCACCCGGCGAGCGAGGACCTGCGTGCGGGCGCGACGGAACAAGCCGGTCACAACAGTCACTTTGTCCACAGTTACCAGGTCGGCATCCCGGAGGAGAGGCTGGAGCTGATTCCTTGACCTCGCAAAGGGAGGCGCCTACCTTGCCTACAGGCTGGACAATTGACCAGGGCCGCCGAGCCTGGGGGGGGAAGACCGTGGAGGGGTTGACCCGCACCACCGCCGGGGTGCTCCAGGGGGCTCAGGAGTCCGGCGTCTGGGTGTTCCGGGGCGTCCCCTACGCCCAGGTGCCGCCGGGGGGTCGGTGGCGGCCGGCGCAGCCCCCGAAGCCGTGGACCGGGACCCGGATGGCCACCTCGTGGGGGCCGATCGCACCCCAGACGCCCCCCGTCCCCGGTTTCAGCTTCCCTGACGACCCCACGGCGTGGGACGAGGACTGCCTGAACCTCAACATCTGGACCCCGGGGCTCGACGACGGCGGGCGGCCGGTGATGGTCTGGCTCCACGGAGGGGGGTTCACCACCGGGACGGGCGCGAGCGCGCTGTTCGCGGGTGGTCGACTCGCCTCCCAGGGAGTCGTCGTGGTGACCATCAACTATCGCCTGGGGGCCCTCGGGCTCCTCGCCCATCCGGATCTCGGGCCCCCCGGCGACACGGGGTGGGGCAATTCGAGCCTGCGTGACCAGATAGCCGCTCTCGACTGGGTGAAGCAGAACATCGCAGGATTCGGTGGAGACCCCGCCAACGTGACGTTGTTCGGAGAGTCGGCCGGAGCGATGAGCATCTCGGACCTGCTCGCGGCTCCCGACGCCACTGGTCTGTTCCGGCGCGTCGTCATCCAGAGCGGGCCCCCGGCGACGGCCAGTCCCCAGTGGGCGATGCGACGAGCACAACGCTTGGCCGGCTTCCTCGGCGTGCCCGACGATGGGTTGGCAGCGTTGCGTGACGTGCCTGCCGAGCGCCTCGTCGAGGGGACGCGGCAACTGGCGGTGGAGGCACCTTCCGATGGCGGGCTGCCCATGGCACTGCTCCCCGTCGTCGACGGTGGACTCCTGCACCGGCCGCCGGGCGAGATGATCGTCGAGGGCCTGGTCCCGTCGGTGCCAGTCCTGTTGGGTACCACGCGCGACGAGTGCGCACTGTTCACCTCCGGCGACCACGGCGACCTGAGCCTGGACGACGCCGCTGTGGCGCGTCGCCTGGCGGCGCGGGTGGGCCCCGCCGCCGGTGACATCGTCGACGGCTATCGCCGGGCCCGGGTGGCCCGAGGCGAGCCTGTGACCGGCCGTGACCTGTGGAGCGCGGTGACCACGGACTACGTGTTCCGTCTCCCGCTCCTGGCGCTTGCCGCCGCCCACGTCAAGTACCAACCGCAGACGTACACGTACTTGTTCACGTGGGAGTCACCGTTCCTGGGGGGGATGTTCGGGTCGTGCCACGGGCTCGAGATCCCCTTCGTCTTCGGCACCGTCGAGGACCCGGCCGTGCAGGCCTTCACGGGCGCCGGCCCCCACGCCATGGCGCTCTCCGAGCAGATGCGCCACGCCTGGGTGGCCTTCGCGCGCGACGGCGACCCTTCCTGCGATGCCGTCGGACCCTGGGCGGCCTACGACCCTGTCAGCCGGCCCACCATGGTGTTCGGGCCCGACGGAGGCGTGCACGACGACCCCCGCCGGGACGAGAGGCTCATATGGGACGAGACGGGGACCGCGCCCATGGTGGGTCATCACCACGAGTGAACGGCGAGACAGACTGGGTCGGGCCACCGCGGCATCGGTGTCCGGGTCGTCTCGGGGGTGTAGCCCAATCGGCAGAGGCAAGGCGCTTAAAACGCCTCCAGTGAGGGTTCGACTCCCTCCACCCCCACGAACGGCGACGGCCGACCTACGGACAGGTCGACTCGGTCGACACCTTGTCCAGCGCGTCGGCGAGCGCTTCGAGCTGTTGGCGGCTCAGCCGGTCGACGAAATGCCGGCGTACCTGCTCGACGTGGTCCGGGGCAGCGGCGTCGAGTCGGGCGCGCCCGGCCGGGGTGAGTACAGCGAAGGCTCCCCGGCGATCTGTGGGGCAGCGGTGGCGCTCGACCATGCCGGCCGCCACGAGCCCGTCGAGACGGCGGGTGAGACCGCTCGGCGACAACAGGAGCCGCTCGGCGAGCTCGCTCATCCGCATGCGGCCGTCATCCTCCTCCGACAACTGCACGAGGACCCCGTAGTCCTGCACCGACAGGCCCTGGCTCGCCTGGAGATCGGCGTCGAGCCGGGCCAGCACGCGGGCGTGGGCCCGCAGGAGCGACCGCCAGGCATGCATCTCGACCTCGTCGAGCCACGGCGTGACACCTGTGGATGGCATAACCCCAGCGTATCGGACCGACCATTAGTTGCGCACGCAATTACAGCGGAAATCTCCCGGCGGCCCCACGGACCAATACCCCCCCATTCTCATAGCCTGAGAGCCCATGGCCCTCGAACCGACCACGCTGCCCGGTCTGCTCGAGGAGCTCGAAGCCGAGCACGCCGATCTCGAGGAGCTCCTGCGTCCCCTGGACGAGGCCTCGTGGGGGCTGGCCACGCCCGCCGAGGGGTGGGCGGTGCGTGACCAGGTGAGCCATCTGGCGTTCTTCGACGACGCCGCCACCTCGGCCATCGTGGATCCGGCCTCGTTCACCGTCATGGCCGAGGCCGCCCTGGCCGCCGGGGGCGACCCCATGGAGGAGCACCTGCGCCGGGGACGGTCCATGTCCGGACGCGACGTCTTGGCGTGGTGGCACGGCGCCCGACACCAGATGGTGGTGGCGGCCCGCGGCCTTGGTCCGGGGGACCGGGTCCCGTGGTTCGGCCCGCCCATGGGCGCGCTGTCGTTCGTGTCGGCCCGACTGATGGAGACGTGGGCGCACGGCCAGGACGTCGCCGATGCCCTGGGCGTGACGCGGTCGCCGACGGCGCGACTGCGTCACGTGGCCCACCTCGGTGTGCGCGCCCGGCCCTTCTCCTATGTCGTGCACGGCCTGCCGGTTCCCTCCCAGACCGTGGGTGTCGAGCTCACCGGTCCCTCGGGGGAGCACTGGGTGTGGGACGCCGGTGCCACCTCCGATGTGGTGCACGGGCCCGCGCTCGACTTCTGTCTGGTGGTCACCCAGCGTCGCCACGTGTCGGACACGGAGTTGACGGTGCAGGGCCCTCGGGCCTCGGAGTGGCTCGAGATCGCCCAGGCCTTCGCCGGGCCCCCGGGGACGGGGAGGCCGCCCCGGCACGCCGACACGGTGACGCCCGGTTAGGGGCCCGGTCAGGTCGGGGGGGACAGCGGATCGCCGCTCGGGGCGGCGCCGGTCAAGACCTCGTCCTCCCCGTCGTCGGCCTCTCGGTCCTGGTCTCCCGTGGACCGAGCACCGCGCCCGTGCCGGTGATACAGCCACAGCATCACGACCAGGCCGGCCACGAACAGCGCCAGGCCCGCGATCTGAACCAGTACCGAGCCCAGGTGACCGATCTCCCCGAGCCACAGGCGCTCCTCGAAGAAGCGGGCGAGCCCCCACAGGGCCATGGTGGCGGCCAGGACGAAGCCGTCGGGCCGGTCCTTGTAGTAGCGCTCGATGAGCAGGAGGATCCCGAAGATGACGAAGCTGTCGATGGCTTGGAGGATGGGGACCGGCAGGCGCTTTCCCACCTGGCCGGCGTAGTACATGCCGAACCATTCGTGGGTGGGATGCCCGCCGCCGGCCACCATCAACTGCGGACCGAGGAGCCGGCCCACCCCCCAGGCGGCCATGAGCACCGGGGAGACGATGTCCAACGCCCGCACCATCGACAACTGCGGGCAACGACGACGGGTGAGGATCAGGCCGGTGGGGACGCCGCCCAGCAGACCACCGAACGAGGACAGGCCCCCGTGCCACACCTGGAAGACCTCTCCGGGGTCGGCGGTGTACGTCGAGAGGTTGGCGAGCACGTGGAGGAGGCGGGCGCCGACGATCGACGCGGCCACGATCCAGAGGAAGACGCCCGTGAACCAATCGGTGGGGTACCCGTTGGCGCGCAGGCGCCGTTCGAAGTAGCGGTAGGCGAACCAGAACGTCACCGCCAGCCCGATGCCGTAGGTGTGGATGACGAGCGGGGTGGGCCCGAGATGGAAGGCGACGGGGATGGGCTTCACGGTGGTCCTCGCGGGCGGATGGGCGGGCCCGTCGGGGCCCCACCTCATCCAGCGTAGCGCCGACGGTCCGCAAGGCCTGGTCGGTGGGCCCTCACATGTGTTCGGGCCTGCTCGACGCGCTCAACGGTGCCCCATTAGCGTCGGCGCCGCACCCCGCCGTGGCGGCAGCGGCGCGACGAGGAGGACGTGATGGAAACGCTCGAGGGCAAGGTCGCCGTCGTCACGGGCGGGGCGTCAGGGATCGGCTTGGCGAGCTGTCGACGGCTGGTTTCTCTGGGCGCCCGGGTCGTGGTGGTCGACGCCAATGCCGACGGCGCGGCGCGGGCCGCCGAGGAGCTCGGCGGCGTCGCCGTGCACGCCGATGTGGGCAAGACCGGCGAGTGGTCCCGGGTCCTCGAGGCGGCCCGCACCCTGGGCGGCGTCGACGTGGCCTATCTCAATGCCGGCGTCACCACCGGTGAAGAGGACATCACCAAGCTCACCGACGAGCAGTACCGCCGCATCCTGTCGGTGAACGTCGACGGCATCGTCTTCGGCACGCGCGCCGTGGTGCCGGAGATGGCGGCCCGCGGCGGTGGGGCGGTGGTGGCCACGTCCTCGCTCGCCGGCATCGTGGCGTTTGCCGGAGACCCGATCTACACCCTCACCAAGCACGCCGTGGTGGGCTTCGTCCGGGCCGTCGCGCCCCGCCTGGCCGAGCACAACATCACCATCAACGCCATCTGCCCGGGCCTGGTCGACACGCCGTTGATCGACGGCGAGATCCGCGACAGCCTGGCGGGAGCGGGGTTCCCACTGATCCCCGCCGAAGCGGTCGCCGAGGCCGTCGTCGGTTGCGTCCTGGGTGGGGAGACCGGTCAGGCCGTGGTCGTGCAACTGGGACGTGAACCGGTGGCCTACCGCTTCGGACGTCCCCCCGGGCCCCGGGCTCCCGGGGTGGAGGGCCGGATTCCTCCCGAATGGCTGGCCGATTCGGGAGCGCCGCCGCCACGCCCGGACGCCTGACAGCGCCGAGCGGGGCCAGGCGCGGCGTCAGGGCCGGCCGGCGCCGACGAGACCGCTCGTCCAGATCCCCGTGATCTGGATCTTGGTGCCCGTCTCCATGGCCTGGACCATCTCGCCGGGGCCGACGTACATGGTGACGTGGCCGATGGTGCCCCCTTCCCGGTAGAAGAGGAGGTCACCGGGCTGAAGGTCCGAGAGCGGGACGTGCACGGTCTCGTCGTACTGGGCGGCTGCGGAGTGAGACAGGCCGATGCCGGCATGTGCCCACGCCCACATGGTCAAACCCGAGCAGTCGAATCCGCTCCCGGGAGACGCCCCGGCCCACACGTAGGGGACGCCGATCTGCGATTCCGCCGCGGCCACGGCCTCGGCGCCCCCGCCCCCGGGTACGGCGGGGACCGGGCTCAGACCGTCGAGGGCGCCGGCTTGTTGCGATGCGGCCACCCGCGCCTGGAAGGCAGCGGCCTGCGCGGCGGCCTCGGCCGCCTGGCGCTGGGCCACGAGGGTGGCGATGTTTCCCTTGAGCTTCGACAGCGTGGCCTGCTGATCGGCGAGCTCTGACTGCGCACCTTGCTTGGCGATCTGCGCAGCGCTCAGCGTGGCTTGGGCTTCGGACTGCGTCTTGGCCAGTTCGCTCTCCTGCGCGCTCAACACGCTTTCGGACTGGTTCAAGCGGTCGATGGCATCCGAGACACTGGCACTGGCCACCTGCTGATACTCCTGGACGGCGGCGGCGCGCTCTCCTCCCGGTGCGAAGAGCTGTTCGAGGCCGCTGCTCGAACCACCCGACGTGTAGTCGGCGACGGCCAATTGGCGCAGCTGTCCACGCGTGGTCGCCACCTGCGTCCTGGTCTGGGCGATGTGCGTCTGCGTCTGGCCCAGCTGCTCGTCGAGCTGCTGAACGTGGATCTGGTCCTGGTCGTACTGCTCGGAGAGCACGGCGAGTTGCTCTCCCTGCGCCTGGATCTGGGCCGCGATCCGGGCCGCTTGCGCCTGGGCGCTCTGGAGCTGATCGGCCCCCGCCGGGGCCGCCGATATCAGTGCCGGTCCCGCGATGAAGGCCACGGCCACCACCGCCGAAACGAGTCGACTGAACCGCGGGAACCGCCGAGTCCGCCAACCCGGCTGCGCCTTCGAGTACTGCTCGAGGCATGTCACAACAGCCTCGTGTCTATCAACCGTGGCCGCGCGGGGCAAGCATTTGCCCACTTCGGGGCCTCGGCGGGCCACGTCCAGGCGCTGGAATGGTGACGTCGTGTCCGTGGCCGGGTGCAGATAGCGTCGCGAGCGTGCATCCCATCGAGCGGCTTCGCTACGTGGCCCGCGCCGGATGGGCGCCCCCGGCCGTGCTCGCCGCCGAGGCGGCGTGGGCATTGGGTGACCTGGCCATGCACGAAGAGACGGCCGTCGTGCCCGCCTGCCGCCGGCTGCTGGATCGCCATCCTGGATGCGGGCCCCTGTGGTGGGTGTCGGCTCGCATCCTCACCGCCGGGGATGCCGTGGAGGAAGCCGAGCGCTGCGTGGACGCGCTCGAGTCCGACCCCACGTCCGACCTCCTGCACGAGGATCTCGGTGCCGCCCGTCGGACGGTCCGCCATGGAGGCGTGGGCGACGTCGCCAGCGCCGATGTCGTCGTGGTCGAGGTCGATGCCATCGGCCCCGGCGGCATGGTCCTCGATGCCGATGACATGGGTCTGATCGAGGCGGCGCGTGCTGTCGAGGTGCCGGTGTGGGTCGAAGCCGGGGTCGGCCGGGTGCTGCCCCCCAGGCTGTGGGACGCCCTCGTACGCCGACTCGAGAGTGCCCGGGCCCCTCGGGCCGCGACGGTGGTGGGTCTCGACGGCATCGACCGGGTGGCGGTGCCGGTGGGCGTGCAGAGCGTGGCGGTGGCTCTCGCCGGTGGCGACTGTCCGGAGCCCGGCGAGCTGTTGGCGCGCTGGTAGCGGAATCGATCGACGTTCGGCGGTCGTCATCGCTAGGGTCGGCGTCCATGGGCGAGATGATCGATTTTCCGAGCAATGGATCGCACGGCCAGGGCTATCTGGCCTTGCCTCCCTCGGGCACGGGCCCGGGTGTGATCGTGATCCAGGAGTGGTGGGGCCTCGTACCGCACATCGAGGACGTCTGTGACCGCTTGGCGGCCGAGGGGTTCGTGGCGTTGGCGCCCGACCTGTACCGGGGCAAGAAGGCTTCAGAGCCCGACGAGGCCGGGAAGGAGATGATGGCGCTGCAACTCGACCGGGCCGGCAAGGACATGTCGGGGGCCGTGGACGAGCTACGGCGGCGTTCGGCCGCCGACAAGGTCGGGGTCGTCGGGTTCTGCATGGGCGGCGGGCTCGCCCTGGTGTTGGCCACCCAAAGGCCTGACGCCGTCGACGCCTGCGTGGCGTTCTACGGGCTCGTCCCGTGGCCCGACGCGCAGCCCGACTACTCGAAGCTGTCAGCCGCGGTGCTCCTGCACGTGGCCGGCAACGACGAGTACTTCTCCCCCGAGGCGGCCCGCGCCCTCGAGGAGCAACTCGGTCAGATGGGCAAGCAGGTCGAGCTCCACGTCTACGACGGGACGGACCACGCCTTCTTCAACGACACGCGCCCTGAGGTCTACGACGCCGGCGCGTCGGCCACGGCGTGGGCCCGGACGATCGACTTCTTCCACACCCGCCTGGGGTGACTCCCTCCTCGGGCGGACCGGGCGCCGTCGTCGACCGCTACCTCCACTTGGGACTGCGCATCGGGCGCCACATCGACGGACTGGTGGACGCCTACTACGGCCCCGAAAAGCTGGCCGAGCAGGTGGCTCAGGCCCCGCCGTCCAGTCCCGGTCAATTGGTCAGCGACGGCCGGGCCCTTCTGGCCGATCTGGACGCCGGCGCGCCGCTCGACGAGGGCTCGGGAGTCCAACCGACTCCCGTCCCCGACGCCGGGCGTCGCCGGCGCTGGTTGCGGGCCCAGACGGTGGGCCTGCTGACCACGGCCCGACGCCTGGCGGGCGAGCCCATCTCCTACGCCGACGAGGTCGAGGGCTGCTACGGCGTCCGACCCACACCGGTCCCCGAAGAGGACTTGGCGGCCGCGCACCGGCGTCTCGACGAAGCCCTCCCGGGATCGGGACCGCTCCGAGAGCGATTGATCTCATGGCGAGAGTCGCACGCCGTGGCTGTCGAGCGTCTGCCGGGAGCCATCGCCTCCCTGGCGGAGGACCTGCGCGAGCGCACCCAACGACTCTTCGGCCTGCCCGAGGGTGAGCACATCGAATTCGAGCTGGTCACGGACAAGCCGTGGTCGGGGTTCAACACGTATTTGGGCGGGCTGCGTTCACGGGTGTCGGTGAACACCGACCTGCCGGTCCTGTCGACGACACTCGCCCATCTCGTCGCGCACGAGGCGTACCCGGGGCACCACACCGAACACTGCCGCAAGGAAGTGTCCCTGGTACGGCGCCGGCACTGGTTGGAGGAGACGATCTTCCTCGTCGGCACGCCCCAGTGCCTGATCGCCGAAGGGCTCGCCGATCTCGGGCTCGAAGTGGTGCTCGGTCCGAGGCCCGAACCGGTGGTGGCCGATCACCTCCGACCGCTCGGTATCCGCTACGACGCCGAAGTCATCGCCGCGCTGTCCGAGGCGAGCGAGGCCCTCGGGTCCGTGCGCGCCAACGCCGCGTGGCGGCTGCATGCCGAAGGCGCCCAACCCGACGTGGTCGTGGACGAGGTGGTCCGCTGGGGCCTGCTTCCCAGGGACAGAGCCACCAAAGCCGTCGAGTTCCTGTTGCACCCGACGTGGCGTGCCTATGTCACGTGCTACGTCGAGGGTCTGCGGCTGTGTCGTGGCTTCGTCGGCGGGGACCCGGCGCGCTTCACCCGGCTCTTGAGCGAACAGCTCGTTCCCGACGACCTGGCGGCGTAGGTCCGTCCTGCCATCGTCGCCCATCGGCGACGTCTTGGAGCGCTGTCAACGGACACAGGTAGCATGAGGTCATGTCCGAACGCAGCCGGAGTCTTCCCCGTCGATCCTGCTTCTCCACGCCGGGATCGAACGAGCGCTTTCTCGAGAAGGCGCCCTCGGTGCCTGCCGACATGTCGTTCCTCGACCTGGAGGACTCCGTCGCCCCGCTCGAGAAGGAGGCGGCGCGGGCCAAGGTCGTCGAGGCCATCCGCAAACAACCCTGGGACGACCGTGTGCTGTGCGTCCGCATCAACGCGTGGGACACGGAGTGGACGTACGGGGACGTCATCGAGGTGGTCGGCAATGCCGGTGAGCGCCTCGACGAGGTCATGCTGCCCAAGGTGCAGTCGGCGGCCGAGGTCGTGGCTCTCGACCTCCTGCTCACCCAGGTCGAGAAGAGAAATGGCCTGCGGGTGGGGCACATCGGCATCGAGGCGCAGATCGAGACCACTCGAGGCCTGATAAACGTGGACGACATCTGCGCGGCGTCCCCCCGGCTCGAGACCATCATCTTCGGGCCCGCCGACTTCGCCGCATCGATGGAGATGCCGGTGCTCACCGGCGGCGTGCAGATCCCGGAGTACCCCGGCGATCACTTCCATTACGTGTTCAGCCGGATCCTCATGGCGGGGCGCGCCAACGGCTTGCAGGTCATCGACGGTCCCTACCTCAGGGTCAAGGACATGGACGGGCTGCGCGACTTCACGCAACGCACCCGGGTGCTGGGCTACGACGGGAAGTGGGCCCTCACGCCCGACCAGGTCACCGTGTTGAACGAGATGTACTCGCCCACGCAGGAACAATTCGACCACGCGTGGGACATCCTCGACGCCTATCAGAAGGCGACCGAGGACGACCGCAAGGGTGCGGTGATGTTCGGTGACGAGATGATCGACGAGGCCAGCCGCAAGATGGCCACGAAATTCGTGGCTCGCGGGGAGCGGGCCGGGTTCAGTCGCTCGAAGGCCTAGGCGCGCACTGCTCGACCAGCCGTCGGGCCACCACCTTGAGGGCCAAGGTCTCGTCGGCCCCTTCGAAGATCGACAGCACCCGGGCGTCGACGAAGTAGCGGCTCACCGGGAATTCCTCGGCGTAGCCCATCCCTCCGTGGATCTGCATGGCCTCGCGTGTCACCCATTCGGCGGCGCGGCACACGTAGGCCTTGAGCATGGATGCTTCGAGCGTCCCGTCGCCGGTGGCCATGAGCCGGGCGACCTCGTAGGCGAACTGGCGGGCCACCTGGATGAGGACCGCCATGCGGGTGAGCTTGGCCTGGGTCAGCTGGTATTGGCCGATGGGCTGCCCGAAGACCACCCGGTTCGCGGCGTAGTCCGACGCCGCCTCGTAGGCCGCCTGCATCACCCCGACGGCCCGGGCGGCGGTCTGCAGCCGGCCGTTCTCGAACCCCGCCATCTGGGAGTAAAAGCCCCGGCCCACGCCGTCTTCGCCCCCCACCAGGTTGGCATCGGGGACGAACCAGTTCTCGAAGGAGATCTCGTAGGAGTGCATGCCCCGGTAACCCAGGGTGTCGATGGGCCGACCCTCCATCCGCCCCGGGGGGTCGCGGCGGGCCTCGGACTCCGGGTCCTGGGTGAACACGAAGCCAGCGCCGTCGCCTCGGGGTTTCTCGACCACGAACAGCGACAGGCCCCGGTGGGCCTTGGCGCGGTCGGGGTCGGTTCGGGCCAGGAGCATGAGCACGTCGGCTCGAGCTGCGAACGTGCACCACGTCTTCACGCCGTTGACCAACCACCCGCCCTCGGTACGCGCCGCGGCGGTGACGATGGCGGCCACGTCGGAGCCGAAGTCCGGCTCGGTGACCGCCACCGCGTTCATCACCTCTCCGGATGCCAGTTTCGGCAACCACGTCTGCTTCTGCTCGTCGGTGCCCCCCGCCACCAGGGCGCGGCTGAGGATCTCGGGGCGGGTGATCAACGACCCGCCGGCGCCGAGCGACCCCCAAGACAGCTCCTCGGTGGCCACCACCATTCCCATGTAGTCGCTGGCACCACCGGTGGCGAACCCGCCGTACTCCTCGGGGATCGACAGCCCCAACGCGCCCATCTCGGCCAGGCCCGAGATGATCTCCTCGGGGATGTCGGCGTTGGCGCGGTGGATGTGCTCGGCGTGAGGGCGGATCTGCTCCAGCGCGAACCGGTGGAAGGTCTCGCGCACCAGGGCGAAGTCCGCATCGAGGTGGCGGCCCCCGTCGATCCCCGCCAAAGAGGCGAGGTACTGCGGACGACGGAAGGCGGTCACGAAGGGCCGCGCCCCCTCCATCCAGCCGGGTGCGGTCCCGAAGGCGTCCTCTCGACCCACGGTGCGAGCCGCCAGGTCAGCCAGGGCGTCGGCCACGAAGACGCAGGCGATGTGAGCCTCGTCGGCGCCGGCGGTGCCGTAGGCGAGCGCCGCGTGCGCCGCTCGTACCCCAGCGGCGACGTGGGCGAGGTCGTAGGCCACCACCTGGTCGGCGTCGGGCCCGCCCTGCGCCGCCAACCGACGAGCCGCTGCCGACACGATCGACGATGCCAGGTCCACGGCCGCCGCGGCCGCCTCGAGGTCCGGGGCCGGCGAGCCGGCGGCGGGGCCGGAGATCACCGGGCGCTCCCGATGGAGCCCGGGGCGCGACCGAGCACGGTCACCAGAGGGGGAAGTACGACCGGGTCGTCCCCGGGGTCGATGTCGGTGAGCGACTCCAGGTAGGCGGTGACCGGACCGGGCCCGACCCCGGCGGGTGCTTCGGCCCAGGCGTCGACGATGTCGAGGCCGGCGTCCCGGACCAACGCCGGCAAGAGGGCGCCGATGTCGGGGTGGGGCGGGCCGGGCATGGTCATGGCCACGCCGCCGACGCGACCGGCCGAGGTGATGGGCTCTTGGGCGACGACCCAGCCTCCGGGCCGCACGGCCTGGCGCATGCGGCGCAGCACCACGGCGGGCTCGACGACGTGCATGAGCAGGAACCGGCAGAACGCCAAGTCGACCGCCTCGGGCAGGAGCAGGTCCTCACCGGCCTGGGTCACGGCGAGCACCTGACTGAAGGCGGCCGCGGCCTTGGCCACCTCGTCACGGGCACGTGGATCACTGTCGACGGCGTAGACGCGCCCCTCGTGTCCCACGATCTCGGCGAGGGCCACCGACACGTCCCCACCGCCGGCACCGACGTCGACGCATCGCCACCCGGGCGCGACGGCGAGTCGCTCGAGCGCCGTGGCCAGGGGGCGCCGATACACATCGTCGCGCAGGGCGTCCGGCACGAGGCAGACGCTACCGGCTGTAGCCTGCCGGGCGTGAAGGTCACCATGCTCTTGTGCGACGCGGCGCAGGTCGCCGACGGGAAGCTGTTCGTGCTGGGGGGAGGATGGTCCCTGACGGGGCCCGACCCCATGCCGTCGGGCATCGCGCTCAAGATCGACGTGGGGTGGCACGAGGCCGATCAGGTGCACCACTGGGAGCTCTACCTCGAGGACGCCGACGGCCGTCCGGTCATGGTGGACACGCCCGACGGAACCCACCCGGTGGAAGTGCGCGGGGAATTCAACGTCGTGCGTCCGACCACCGTGCCTCTGGGGACGCCCATCGACGTGGCCCTGGCGGTCAACCTCGGCCCCCTCCCTCTCGAGCCCGGCAACCGCTACACCTGGCGCCTCTCCATCGGCGGTGAGTCCGAGGCGGACTGGGCGCTCGGGTTCACCACCCGTCCTCGGGTTCTGTCGTGACGACGTTCGACCGGCCCTTCGGCCGGTACTTCGAAGACTTCGAGCCCGGCGACGTCTACCGGCACTGGCCGGGCAAGACGGTCACGGAGTACGACGACCACCTCTTTTGCATGATCACCATGAACCACCATCCTCTGCACACCAACGCCTGGTTCGCCGAGCACGAGACGGTGCACGGGAAGAACGTGGTGGTCGGGAACCTCGTGTACTCGCTGGTCCTCGGCATGAGCGTGCCCGACGTCAGTGGCTCGTGCATAGCCAATCTCGAAGTCGAGACGCTCATCCACCGGCACCCGACATTCCACGGCGACACCATCTACGCCGAGTCTCGCGTCATCGACAAGGTGGAGTCCTCCTCGAAGCCCGACCGCGGCATCGTCACGGTGGAGACGAAGGGATTCAACCAGCGGGGCGAAGAGGTGTGCTTCTTCCGCCGCAAGGTCATGGTGTGGAAGCGCGAGTCCGCCCCCGCCCGTCGCCGTCCCTACGCAGACGACGTCTGGGGCTGACGACGGCGCCCGCCGACCCGGACCTGCGGCGGCTACGGCGGGCCGTGCTCGCCGCGGGCCGGTCCGGACTGCGCCCCCTGCCGTGGCGAGCGACGCGTGACCCTTGGTCGGTGCTCGTGAGCGAGGTCATGCTCCAACAGACCCAGGCCCAGCGGGTGGTCGCCCCCTACGCCCGCTTCCTGGACCGCTTCCCCACCGTGTGGGCATGCGCCCGTGCCGGCCTCGGGGACGTCCTCGAGGCCTGGGCGGGTCTGGGCTACAACCGTCGTGCCCGCCATCTCCACGAGGCGGCGAGGGCCATCGAGAGCCGGCACGGGGGAGTGGTGCCGGCGGACCTCGGTGCGCTGCAGGCCCTTCCCGGCGTGGGCTCGTACACGGCTCGAGCCGTTCTCGTCTTCGCCTTCGAGCGCCACGCCGCGGTTGTGGACGTCAACGTGCGACGGGTGCTCACGCGCGCCGTGGCCGGGACCCCGCTGTCTTCCGCCGCCGCCCAGACGTTGGCGGACACGCTGGTGCCCCGGGGAAGGGCGTGGGAGTGGAACCAGGCACTGATGGAGATCGGTGCTGCAGTGTGCGGCGCCCGCAACCCGGCCTGCGACCTATGCCCGCTGGCGCGGCGCTGTGCGTGGTTCAACGCCGCTCCGAGCACCCCCGACCCGGCGCCTCGCGCCGCGCGCCAGAGTCGCTTCGAGGGTTCGGACCGCCAGGGCCGGGGCAGGCTGATCGACGCCTTGCGCCGCGGCCCGGTTCCCCTGCGACGGTTGCGGGCCGTGTGCGGGTGGCCCGGGGACCCCGAGCGGGCCCGCAGAGTCGCCGAGGGTCTCGTGGCCGACGGCCTCGTGCGCCGAGGGCCCGGGAACGTCCTCGTGCTGCCGTGAGGCGTGGTGACGCTCGGGTGCCCGAGCGTCGCCGCCGGCTCAGCCGGCCAGGAAGCCCAGGACGTGGGCGTGGACCACGTCGGGTTGCTCGAGGTGGAGGAAGTGCCCGGCGCGTTCCACGACCACGTGCTCGGATCCGGCGGACAGCACCGAGCGCACGTCGCCCACGGTGTCGACGCCGATGCACCCGTCGTCGGCCCCGTGCAGGTACATCGTGGGCTGAGGGGGAGACGTCGCGCGACGCGGCCTGGGCGTCGTCGAACGCCGGGCTGTGCCGGGAAGGGTCGAACACGGCTCGGTAGTACTCGATGGCGGCCGCCAGCCGGGTGGGGTCGCCGATGGACTCCTTGACTCGGGCGACGTCCCAAGCGCTGTCGTACCCCGGTGACCAGTCTTGCCACAGCCGGTCGAGGAACTCGAGGTCGTCGGCGAGCACCGCCGCCTCGGCGAGGGGCGTCTGGAAGAGAAAGACGTAGAAGCTCCGTTTCAACTGCGCATAGGTGAAGAACGTGGCCGCCGAGGCCGCCAGGGGCGGGACGGCCAGGGTCACCACGCGCCGCCACCGGTCGGGTTGCAGCGACGCCGCTCCGTAGCTGGCGTAGGCACCCCAGTCGTGACCGATCAACACGGCGCGCCCGTCGCCCCCGAGGGCCTGGTGCAACGCGGTGGCGTCCATGGCCAAAGCGCCCACCTGGTAGATCCCGTCTTCGGGCATCTCGGTGGGCCGGTATCCCCTCATCCACGGGGCTACGACGTGGTAGCCGGCTTCCGCCAGCGCCGGGACGAGGTGGCGCCAGGTGTGGGCGGTGTCGGGGAAGCCGTGCAAGCACAAGGCCAGGGGGTCCCGCCGCGACCCCGACTCGAGGTAGGTGAACCCGATGCCGTTGACCCTGACGACGCCTTGCTGCATGGACGCAGGGTAGTGTCGCCCCGACAAGGCGATATAGAGGGGGTCGTCCGCTGCGAGTGACATTCTTCGGCGTGAGGGGCTCGTGCCCCTGCTCGGGCGAGCAGTACGTCCGCTACGGCGGCAACACCGCGTGTGTGGCTATCGACGTGGGAGACGAGCCCCCCATCGTCCTCGACCTGGGAACCGGCCTGCGCCCGTTCGGGCACGCGCTCGACGAGCGCTACGGGCTGGACAGTCCCATCGAGGTCACCGCCTTCCTCACCCACCTGCACTGGGACCACATCATCGGGCTCCCGTTCTGCACGCCGCTGCTGCGCGCCGGTGGTCGGATGGACGTGTTCGGCCCACCCCAGGACGGCGCTCCTCTGCACGACATCATCGACCGGGTGGTGAAGCCCCCGTTCTTCCCCGTGCAGGTGAAGGAGCTCCAGGGCAAGATCGAATTCTCGGAGGTGACCGACGACGTGGTGGCGGTGGGCTCCGCCAAGGTCACCGTCCGCCAGGTGCCCCACGTCGGGACGACCCTCGGGTTCCGCATCGAGGCCGAGAACTCCACGGTGGCATTCGTGAGCGATCACCAGGCTCCGGACAACCGGTCCGAGGTCGACCCCGCCGTGCTCGAACTGTGTGACCGAGCCGACCTGGTCATCCACGATGCGCAGTACACCGAGGCGGAGTTCCGGGCCAAGGCCACCTGGGGCCACTCCACCGTCTCCTACGCGGCCCACGTGGCCGCTGAAGCCGGAGGCCGCCAATTGGCGCTCTTCCACCACGACCCCCGGCACACCGACGACGACATCGATCGGATGCTGGCCGAGGCGCAAGCGACCGACGATGCCCCCCGTCTGCGGGGAATCCTCGCCGCCCGGGAAGGATTGACGATCGACCTCGGCCGCCCCTGACTCGCGCCGGGCCCACGACCCTCCACGGCAACGAGAGCCTGAGCACGACGAGATCCCAAGGACGACGAAAGCACGCGATGGTCGAGGCGACGAGCAGCGGGAACGGGGCACCTGACCCCGAGGACGGCGATCTCGAGCCGGCGGGGCCGTCGACCTTCGACGCCGGGCGCTTTCGCGAGGTTCTCGGCCATTTCGTGACCGGTGTGACCATCGTCACGGCCATGGAGGGCGGCGAGCCCGTCGGTTTCACCTGCCAAGCGTTCACGTCCCTGTCGCTCGACCCTCCACTGGTGGCGCTGGCTCCGGGGAAGAGCTCGACGAGCTGGCCCCGCATCGCTGCCGCCGGGACGTTCTGCGTCAACATCCTGGCCGAGGACCAAGAAGCGCTCAGCCGGGACTTCGCCGCGTCCGGGGGTGACAAGTTCACGGGCGTGGGCTGGCGCCCGGCGGCGAACGGTGCGCCCGTGCTCGACGGCGCCCTGGCGTGGGTCGAGTGTGAGTTCGAGCTGGCCCACGACGCCGGCGACCATGAGCTCGTCCTGGGAAGGGTGCAGAACATGGGCGTGCGCCGGGGGCGGCCCCTCGTCTACTACCGCGGCGGGTTCGGTCGCTTCGAGTCGTAGGGGGCGATTAGCCTCCCTGGATGCCCCGGATCACCCCTTCTGACGCCATCGCCGACGTGGTGGTGGTCGAGGCCGACGCCCATGGCGACGAGCGGGGCCGCTTCGTCGAGACCTACCGCCGGTCGTGGTTCCCGCTGGGCCGCGAGATGGTGCAGGGGAACCGCTCCGAGAAGCAGGCCGGTGCGGTGGTGGGCCTTCACTACCACCTGCATCAGGCGGACTACTGGTACATGCTGCGGGGGAGGGCCAGGGTCGTGCTCCACGACCTGCGCGTCGGCTCTCCGACCGAGGGGGCCACGCTGGCGCTCGACCTCGACGGCGAGAGCGACAGTGGCGTGTTCATCCCCCCCGGGGTGGCCCACGGTTTCGCGTCGCTCACCGACATGCTGCTGTGGTACCTGGTCGACGGCTACTACAACCCCCACGACGAGCTGGGCCTTGCCTGGGACGACCCCGAGGTCGCCGCCCCATGGGGGATCGATGCCCCCGTGCTGTCGGCGCGCGACCAGTCCAATCCCCGTCGGGCCGACCTCGGCGACGGCGTGAGGCCAACCTACGGACTGCGCACGTAGCGCCGACGATGCCACTGCGCCTTCGAACCCTGTTCGCGGCGCGAGACCGCTAGCACGGACCGGCTGGACTCCGGAGCCGGGAACCGGCACGCTGGCGGCGTGGACGAATCGCAGCAGTGGGTCGAGTTCGGGCGCTGGCTCGCCGAGCAGCGCGAACAGCGCGGTCTGCGCCGGCGCGACGCCGCCCGACGGGCCAAGGTCTCGGAGTCCTTGTGGCGCGACCTCGAGACGGGTCGCAAGGAGGCCATCGGCGCCATACGCCTGTTGCCCAATCCGAGCGCCGATGTCCTCGAGCGAGTCGCCGGCGCGCTGGAGATCCCGGTGGAGGACGTCCTCGCCCGGATCGGCCGACCGACCCGTCCGCTGCGAACGGGTGCCTCCGGGGCCTCGCCTCGTGCCGAGGACGACGGGTCTGTCCTGGGACTGAAGCTGCGCCGGCTCTCCGAACGCGACCGAACCCTGATCGAACGATTGGTCGACGCCATGCTCGAGCACGAGCACCGCGGCTAGGCGCTCTCTTTCGTGCGGTTCGGCATCTTCTACGAGTTCCAGCTGCCCCGGCCCTGGGCCCCCGACGACGAGCACCGCCTGCTTTCCGAAGCCCTCGACCAGGTCGAGCTGGCCGATCGACTGGGCTTCGACTACGTGTGGGAGGTCGAGCACCATTTTCTCGAGGAGTACGCGCACTCCTCGGCGCCCGAGGTCTTCCTGGCCGCCGCCAGCCAGCGCACGCACCGGATCCGGCTCGGACACGGGATCGTGCAAATGCCGGTGGGGTTCAACCACCCGGTTCGCGTGGCTGAGCGGATCGCCACCCTCGACCTGGTGTCGCACGGCCGGGTCGACTTCGGCACCGGCGAGTCGAGCTCGGAGGCGGAGCTGGGTGGGTTCGGCGTCGATCGGGCCACCAAACGCGATCAATGGCGCGAGGCCGTCGACGTCGTGACCCGGCTGATGGTCGAAGAACCCTTCGCCGGCTACGAGGGCCGATTCCTGCAGATGCCCCCGAGGAACCTGGTGCCCAAGCCACTGCAGCGTCCCCACCCGCCTCTGTGGGTGGCCTGCAGCCGCCGCGACACCATCCACGTGGCGGCCACCCTGGGAATCGGGGCGCTGACGTTCTCGTTCATCGAGGCGGACGAGGCCAAGACGTGGGTGGAGGACTACTACGCCACCATCGCCTCGGACGCGTGCGTCCCCGCCGGCTTCGCCGTCAATGCCAGCCTGGCGTGCGTCTTGCCTCTGATGTGCCACGCCCAAGAGTCCGTTGCCATCGACCGCGGCCTCGACGGCAGTCATTTCTTCGGGTACTCGCTGGGGCACTACTACGCATTCGGCATGCACAAGCCGGGTGTGACCAACGTGTGGGAGGAGTTCGAGGAGAACCGCGAGCGCTTCGGCTTCAGTCGCGACGTCGCCGCCACCACCGGTCAACAACTCGGGGCCCAGCTCATGGAGCACGGTCTCGGCTCGTTGCGCGGGGCGGTGGGCACCCCGTCGCAGATCAGGGAGCTGGTGCGCCGGTACGAAGCTGCCGGCGTCGACCAATTGATCTTCGTGAGCCAAGCGGGCCGGAACCGGCACGAGCACATCTGCGAGTCACTCGAGCTGTTCGCCCAGGAGGTCATGCCCGAGTTCCGCGAGCGCGCCGAGGAGAGCGAAAAGGTGAAGGCCGAGCGCCTGGCGCCTTCGGTGGCGGCCGCCCTGGCCCGCAGGGACCCACCCCGTCCGGCGCCCAGCGATTACGCGTTTCCCGCGTTGCCTCAGTTCTGACACCGCACCACCCTTAGGGGTGCTCCAGCTGGACCGCAAAGTGTCGAGAGCAGGCGGAGCGCAACCTCACGTGGGGGTCTGCTCACGCTGGGCGGTGTGATCGGGGCGGGCCACCGGAACCGAGGTACCCAAGAGCCGTCGTGTTCGGTTGAATGGTGGTGATGACGGCGGCACTGATCCTGGGAGTGATCGCCCTGGTAGCGGCGATCGTGGCGTGGTTGACCTGGCACCGCGGAGCCGACGAGCGCATGTCGGTGCAGCATCATCAACACACCCTGGAAACCCTTCGCCACGTCGCCGACCGGCGCCCGCCATCAAGCTGGTCGGCCTCGGTTCGTCGGGACGGCGCGTCGAGAGCTCGACCGGTGACACGCCCAGCGTCGGTGATGGGTCCGGCCCCGGGTGGCAAGGCCGAGGTCGACACCGGCCGGCCCGGCAAGGGCGCGTCTCGCCTCAAGAAGTCGGTGACTCGTGGGCGCCAACCGGCGGCGCTGTCGTCGCCCCCCGATTCGGCGCACGTGATCGGCCGCTCGCCCCCGGCGCCGGCCCGGGCCCCACGCTCCTCGCCGGGCAAGGAATCGGCCAAGGTCGAGGCGCGTCGAGGCGAGACGGTGGTCTTCGCCGATGAATCTCCCGGCGCGCTCGGCGGGCGTTCTCCGTCGCTGTCGCCCCCTCGGCCCCCGGGCGGTCAGCTACCGGGTTCGGCCGCGCAGGCCCGCCACGACGGACGCCTCCGAGTGCGCCGTACCCGGCTCGTGGCGGGGGCGATGGTGGTGGCCCTCGGTGCCGTCGGCGGCGTGCTGGCACTGGGGCACTCTTCCCACCCGCCACGCAGGACATCGCACTCCCACGTCGTCACCGCTGCCGGGCATAGCCACGTGACCATTGCGCCACCCTCGAGTGCGAACGCCGCGACAGCCCCTACGCCCTACGGCGCCACCTACGACGCCCCGTCTTCGAGCTACACCCTCGATGTCGAAACCTCCGCACCGTGCTGGGTTCTGGCGACCCAGGCGTCCACCAAGAAGGTCGTGTGGACGGGAACGATCCCCGCCGGTGGGTCTCAGTCCTTGTCGGTCGCCGGCGAAGTCATCGTCGAGCTCGGTGCTCCCAGCGACGCCAGCGTGCTGCTCGACGGCCGAGCACTCCAGCTCCCGACCGGGTACCGAGCGCCCTTCGATCTCACCGTCCAGCCCAGGTCATAGGGCGGGAAGGCGTCAACTACCGAGACCGACGGCATCCAGGACGAACGCCAGCACGAAGGCTTCGTCTCGCCAGGCCTCGTAACGACCGGACGGACCGGCGTGGCCCGAGTCGAGCTCGACCTTGAACAGGACGTGGCCGCCGGGGTCGGCCGCTCGCAGCTTCTGCACCCACTTGGCCGGCTCCCAGTACCCGACACGCGGGTCCTCGAGCCCGGCCGTGACCAGCAGGGACGGGTAGCGCGTCGCCTGGACGTTCTCGTAGGGGGTGTAGCCCTTCATCGCCCAGTACACCTCGGGATCGGCGACAGGGTTTCCCCATTCCTCCCATTCGATGACGGTCAGGGGGAGCGTGTCGTCCAACATCGTGGTGAGGCAGTCGACGAAGGGGACCTCGGCCACCATGGCGCGAAACAGCTCGGGTGCCGTGTTGGCCACCGCCCCGATGAGCAGGCCGCCGGCCGACCCTCCCCGGGCCACCAGCCGCTCCGGTGCCGTCCACCGGTCCTCGACGAGTTTGCGAGCGCACGCCACGAAGTCGGCGAACGTGTTGGCTTTCGAGAGGAGCTTGCCCTCCTCGTACCAGCGTCGACCGAGCTCCCCGCCACCTCGCACGTGGGCGATGGCGAAGACGAATCCCCGCTCGAGAAGGGTGAGCCGCAGCGAGGAGAAAACCGGGTCGATCGATTGCTCGTAGGAGCCGTACCCGTACAGCAGGCACGGCGCCGTGCCGTCGCGCCGTACGTCGCTCCGCCAGACGATCGACATGGGGACCTCGGTCCCGTCGGGCGCCACGGCCCACTGACGCTCGGTGCAGTAGCGCGTCGGGTCGTAGCCTCCGAGAACGGGCTGGCGCTTGCGCAGCACGGCGTCCCCACTGTCGAGGTCGAGGTCGTAGACCGAGCGGGGGGTGACGAGCGAGGAGTACTCGTAGCGAAGTGAAGTACTGGTGAACTCCGGGTTGGGCCCTCCCCACGACGCCGACGGAGTCTCCGGGCAGGGCACCAGGTACCCCTCGGGCAATGCGCCCTCCCACCGCGGCCCGTCGGCGGGCAGGGCGATGACCCTGATCCGTGGCATCCCCTCCCGCCGTTCGTAGCTGACGACGTGCCCGGCGAAGACATCGAGACCCTCGAGCCGGACCTCGCCGCGATGGGGGATCAGCTCGCTCCACATCGGGCGCGACGGGTTGTCGGCGGGGGCGGCGACGACCCTGAAGTTCTCGGCGCTGTCGTTTGTCAGCAAGATGAACGTCCCGCCGTGGTGCTCGAGGCCGTACTCGACTCCATGGGTGCGCGGCACCACGATCCTGGGCAGCACCTCGGGCCGGGCGGCCGGGATGACCTGCACCTCGGAGGTGATCCGGGAGTGCATCTCCACCACCACGTACTCGCCGTCCTTGGTCCGCCCCACGCCGAGGTGGAACCGCTCGTCGGGCTCCTCGAGGACGAGGACGTCCTGCTCGGGACGGCCGGAGACCTGGTGGCGCCATAACTGGTAGGGCCGATTGGCTGCGTCAGGCCGGGTGTAGAAGACGGTGGCGTCGTCATTGGCCCATGCCACCCCGTAGGACGTCCCTTCGATGACGTCACCGAAGTCCCGCCCGCTCTCGAGGTCGCGCACGTGCATGGTGAAGTGCTCGTCCCCGGTGGTGTCGGTGGCGTACACCAGTCTCGAGTGCCCGGGGCTGACGGCGAGGTTGGCGACATGGAGATAGGCGTGACCGTCGCCGAGCAGGTTCTCGTCCAACAGCACCTGCTCGTCGGGCCGATCTCCGTCGGATGTCGACGGTGGGGTGGCGCCGTCGGGCCCGGGGCCCTGAACCGGCAGCCGGCAGTGGATGACGTAGTCCTTGCCTTCGACGGTGCGCTGGTAGTACCACCACGGTCCCTTGGCCACGGGCACGCTCAGGTCCGTCTCGACGATGCGCGCCTTGATCTCGGCGAAGAGCCCTTCCCGTAGCCGGCCGAGATGCGCGGTCCGCTGTTCGGTGAAGGCGTTCTCGGCACGCAGGTGGGCAAGGACGTCGGGGTCCTGTCGCTCACGCAACCAAAACCAGTCGTCGACACGCCGATCCCCGTGGGCCTCGAGGATGGTGGGGCGGCGGGCCGCCTGGGGCGGGGTGTCCGGCGGGGACTCGCCATGGGGAGCGGTCACCGGACGATGATCGCAGATGATCGGCCACGGTCGGCCCCGCCTCCACTCGTGGCTGGCGTCTCCCGTCTCGACTGGGCGGGCCCACCGTGTTTCGATTGGGGGGGTCTCGGCGTACGCTGATCTGGCGTCCCGCCAAGGGGAGGCGGACTCGGTCCGGAAAGGGCGGCGGCCACGTGGTGGTGGATGAGGCAGTGTCGGGTTCGGTGCACCTCGGCGCGCATCTCGACGCGTCGCCGGTGAACCCCCTGGCGCCCTACCTCCCCCGGCTGGTGGTGGACTGGATCGGCGACGCGTCGGAGGACCTCCACCGTCAGATCGTGGGGACGGTCGCCTTCGTCGACATCTCCGGGTTCACCAAGCTCTCGGAGCGCCTTGCCCGTCACGGCAAGGTGGGTGCCGAGGTGCTCAGCGAGACCATCAACCGCTGCTTCGTGGAACTGCTGGCGGTGGCGTACGACGAAGGTGGGGGTCTTCTGAAGTTCGGGGGCGACGCCCTGCTCCTGCTGTTCACCGGTCCGGATCACGAAGCGAGAGCATGTCGGGCGGCGGTGGGGATGCGCAGGACCCTGCGCGACGTCGGCAAGGTGGACGTCCTGGGTCAAAAGGTCGTGCTCCGGATGTCGGTGGGTGTCCACAGCGGCTCGTTCCATTTCTTCCTCGTGGGTCAGTCCCATCGTGAGCTCATCGTCACCGGGCCTGCGGCCAGCACGACGGTCGCCATGGAATCGACGGCAGAGGCCGGCGAGATCATGGTCAGCCCATCGACGGCGCAGGCTCTGCGGGGGAGCGTGCTGGGGGCGGCGAAGGGTGACGGGGTGTTACTGCGGCGATCCCCTCCCGGCGTGGCCGGGTCACACGCATCACTGCAGGCAGTGGACCCCGCCATAGACCTGTCGGGATGCATCTCGCCGGCCATTCGCGAGGCGCTCCTGGCCGGCGTCTCGGAGCCCGAGCACCGTCGGGTGACCGTGACCTTCATCCACTTCGACGGGACCGATGCGCTCATCGAGTCGTCCGGACCGGAGAAGGTGGCCCGTGTCCTGGACGAGCTGGTCAGCGGGGTCCAGCATGCGGCGCAGCGCCAGGGCGTCGCCTTCCTGGGCACCGACATCGATCGCGACGGGGGCAAGATCATCCTGACCGCCGGTGCGCCGTCGGCATCGGGCCAGGACGAACACCGAATGCTGCTCGTCGTGCGCGAGGTGATGGACCTGCCCCTCGAGCTGCCCCTGCGGATCGGTGTGAACCGAGGATCGGTGTTCGCCGGCGACATCGGCCCGAACTACCGCCGGACCTTCACGGTGATGGGTGATGCCGTGAACCTGGCGGCCCGGCTGATGGCGAAGGCCAGTCCCGGTCAAGTGCTCACCACCCCGGACGTGGTCGAGCACAGCCACGCCGACATCGAGACGGTGGAGCTCGAACCGTTCATGGTCAAGGGCAAGGCCAAGCCGGTGAGGGCTGTGAGCATCGGGAGGGTTGTGGCCGCTCGCAAGGCCCGCCACGACGCCAGCATCCCGTTCGTGGGCCGCCGTGCCGAGCTCGAACGGATGGCCGAGGCGGTCGATGCCGTGCGACAGGGGAGTGGCACCCTGTTCCAGCTCACGGGCGAGCCCGGTGTGGGGAAGTCCCGGCTCGTCGAGGAGCTTCAGCGCATGGCGGGCGCCATGACTCCCGTCAAGGCTTCCTGCGAGCCCTACGAGTCGTCCACGCCCTACTACCCGTTCCGCATCCTGCTGCGCGGGCTGCTGGGACTGAGCGCCGACACGCCCGAGGACTTCGACATCCTCACGGTGCGGGCCGCCGTCGAGAGATCCGCCCCCCAGCTGGCGCCATGGGTACCGCTACTCGGAGCAGTTCTGGATCTCCAGATCCCCGAAACGGCCCAGACTGCGCAGCTCGAGGAGCAGTTCCGCCGCCCGCGCGTGGCCATCACCACGACCGAGCTTCTGGAAGCGCTCATCGGTGGCCCCATGCTGCTGATCGTGGAGGACGCCCACTGGATGGACGAAGCGTCGGCGGACATCTTGCGCTACATGGCGGGCGCCGTGGACTCGTTGCCGTGGCTCGTTTGCGTCACCCGGCGCGCCGAGGAGACGGGGTTCTGCGCCTCGCCGGCCGAGTCGGTCGTGTGTTTGGACCTTCTTCCTCTCGACAGCCAGGACGCCACCGAGCTCATCAATCTGGCGACCCAGGACACCCCCCTCTCTGTTCACGCCATCTCCGCGCTGGCGGAGCGGTCCGGAGGGAACCCCCTGTTCCTCCACGAGCTGGTCGCCAGCGCCGGTAGCGCCGACGACCTCGGCGCGTTGCCCGACTCCGTCGAGGCCGTCATCGCGGCTCGTATCGACCGGCTGCACCCCGTCGAGCGCAACGTCCTGCGACGGGCGTCGGTCCTCGGCCGCTCTTTCCCCGAGGCACTGCTGCGAGCCGTCATGGACGATCCGGTTGTCGAGGACGACGACCTGTGGCGCCGCCTCCAGAGCTTCGTCGCCAAGAACCCCGACGGCAGCATGAGCTTCACGCACGCCCTGATCCGTGACAGCGCCTACGACGGCCTGCCGTTTCGCCTCCGGCGGACACTGCACGCTCGGACCGGAGACACCATCCGTTCACTGGCCGGGACCGCTGTCGAGGACCAGGCGGAGTTGCTCTCCCTCCACTACTTCCACGCCCATCGCTACGACGAGGCGTGGTCGTTCTCTCTCCTGGCCGCCGAGCGGGCCAGAGCCGTCTATGCGAATGTCGAGGCTTCGGAGTTCTACGAGCGAGCTCTCGGAGCCGCCCGCCAGCTTCCCGCCGTGGGGCCGGTGGAGATCGGCCAGACCTATGAAGCGCTGGGCGACGCCCACAACCACGCCGGCAACTACGCCTCAGCCGAGTCCGCCTACCGTGCCGCCCGGCGCCACGTGCGCCACGACCCGGTCGTCCAGGCGCGACTGGTACTGAAACTGGCACGGGTCATGGGTTGGCTCGACCGCTATTCGGCCGCTCTGGCGTGGATCACCCGGGGCATCCGCACGATCGAGGGCGTCCCCAGTGCGGACGCCGCCGCCCAACGCGCCCAGCTGCTCGCCTGGTACGGAAGGTTCTGCCAAGAGGAGGGTCACCACTCCCGGGCCATCAAGTGGTGCACAGCCGCGGTGTCCGAGGCTCAGGCGGCCGGCGAGCAGGACGCGTTGGCAAACGCCCTCAAGGTCCTGGACTGGGCCAACATGGACCTCGGGCGTCTCGACCAACCGGTCAATTGGACGCGTGCCCTCGCCCTGTTCGAGGACCTCCAGGACCTGACCGGTCAGGCCAGCGTGCTCAACATGCTGGGGGGGTTCGCCTATTTCCGCGGCGAATGGACCCGGGCCTTGGAGCTCTACCGTCGAGCGCAGGCAATGGTGCGCCGTACCGGCAATTCGGCCATGGATGCCTTCTACATGAACAACATCGGGGAGATCTCACTCGAACAAGGGCGGTTGGACGAGGCCGCCGCCATGTTCACCGACGCCTGGCGGATCTGGCGAGCATCGGGCTACCGATCCGGAGCCGCTTCGGTCAAGTGCCTCTTGGGTCGCGTCCGCTGCGCCGAGGCTCGCTACGGCGAGGCCCTGGAACTCTTCACCGAGTCCCTCCAGGAGTCCCAAGGGGTGGGGGGAAACGTGGAGGTGCTCGACACGAAGGCCCGGATGGCGGAATGCGTGCTCCTGGCGGGCGACACCCAGGCGGCTTTGGAAGCCTCGGGGGAAGCCCTCGAGCAATCGCGCGCCCTCGGGGGCGTCTCGGCCCAGCACGCGCTCCTCTACCGCATCCGGGGAGCGGCGCTGTTGCGGTGCGGCGATCTCGATGCGGCCGGCCAGGCGCTCGAGGAGAGCCTGCGCGCCGCGGCGGCGCGCGACGCCGACTACGAACGGGCTCTGACCTTGCGCGTGCTCGCCCGGCTCGATGAGCGGTCGGGACGAAGTGCCCACCCCGGTGCGCTGCAGGAGAGCGCGGCCATCCTCGATCGCCTCGGAGTGGTGTGGACGCCTGAGCTCGTCTGACCGGGCCCGCCCAGGGCTCCCCGCCGTGTCCTTGAAGCTCCCCACAAACGGCCCGCGATGGGCATTGTCCGCCTGGCCCGGGGGTCGCTAATCTCTGGCAACCGTTGGCCGCTCCCAATTGAAGAGGTGTCCACCTGAATTGCCGTCGAGCCGCGGCTAGCGCAGGTGTCGGGATACTGGTGGGGTCCGGGCTGATCGCCGGGTCCGGTCCAGCCTCGGGTGCAGCGCCCCCGAGCAGTGCTCCTATTGTGGGAAGTGCTTCTCCACTGGCCGGTCGGGTCAAGTCACTGAGCCCGGTCGCTGCGGGTGCGGCCATCGACTTCGAGCTGGTGCTCAGCCCCCGTGACCCCCAGGGGGCGCAGGCTCTGGCGCTCGCCGTCTCGACTCCGGGCTCGGCGTCGTACCACCGGTTCCTCACGGCCCGGCAGTGGGAGTCGCGGTATTCCCCGACGCGGCGCCAGGTGGGCCAGGTCAAGACGTGGTTGCGGAGCCAAGGGCTGAAGGTCAGATCGGTGTCCCCCGACCGCCTCGCCATCGAGGTCTCGGGAACGAGCGCCGGAGTCGAGCACGCCTTTGACACCACGCTCGCCTATCGCGTGATGAACGGCCAGCGCCTCCGCTTGGCCGAGCGAGACCTGTCGGTGCCGTCGATGCTGGCCGGGATCGTGGCGGGCTCGCTCGGTGTGAACCAGTCGCCCGCCGTCCCCACGAACGTCGTCGCTGCCCCACCGGGCCCGTCGACGATCCCTTCCCCCTCCCGGTCGAGACGGATCAAACCGCCTCCCGCCGTCCAGACAACTCCTTCGTGCGGTCAGTTCTACGGGCAGGCGTTCAACACGACGACCCCGGCCTACGGCCACGGCTATATCCAACCGTTGCCCGACGTCGTGTGTGGCTACACGCCGCCGCAGTTGCGCCAGGCCTACGGCGTGGCCAATCTCGTCGCCTACGGGGACACGGGGACCGGTCAGACGGTGGCGGTCATCGACGCCTACGCGTCACCGACCCTCTTGTCCGACGCCCAGACCTACGCGCAGCTCAACGACCCCACCCACCCCTTGGCCTCGTCGCAGCTCAGCGAGCTCATCTCCCGCACGGCCACCGACAAGGGCTCGTGCGATGCGCGTGGTTGGTACGGAGAGCAGTCTCTCGACGTCGAGGCCGTGCACGCCATGGCACCCGGGGCCCACATCCTCTACGTGGGGGCCACCAATTGCTTCCAGGGTCTGTACGACAGATTGCGAATGGTGGTAGACCGCCACCTCGCCGACATCGTGACCGCTTCGTGGGGAGACAACGGCGGCGACCTGCTCGACGACGTCGGAACCCGAGCGGCCGCCGACGACACGTTGATGATGGCCGCCGGCACGGGGATCAGCGTCCTGTTCGCCAGCGGGGACAATGGAGACGAGTTCTCCACGGTCGGCCAGGTCTCTCCCGACTACCCGGCATCGAGCCCGTGGGCAACCGCGGTGGGAGGGACCACGCTGGAGCTCGGCTTCGGAGTCGGCGAGCTCGGGTGGTCCACGGCCACCAGCTTCCTGTGCACCCAGCTGACCGTCGGCTTCACCGGGTGCAGCTCGGCCACGCTCAACACGTGGCTCCCCGCCGCGTTCGTCATGGGCTCAGGCGGAGGCACGAGCTACCACTACACACAACCCGCCTACCAGGCCGGGATCGTGCCCATGGCCATGTCCCAACGGAATGCCGCCGTGGTCGGTCCCACCCCGATGCGGGTCGAGCCTGATGTGTCCATGGACGCCGACCCCGGCACCGGATTCCTCGAAGGCGAGACCCAGACCTTCCCCAACGGCGTCCACTACGGTCAGTACCGGGTGGGTGGGACCAGCCTGTCGACGCCGATGTTCGCTGGGATCGTGGCTCTGGCCGACCAGCTGGCCGGGGGGTCGCTCGGCTTTCTCAATCCCGCCCTCTATGCGCTGCACACGTCGCAGCCCTCGGTCTTCGCCGACATCGTTCCCGGCGGGAACCAGGCCCAGAGCGAGTCGGATTACGCCAACTCGATCGATGCCGCCGGTGGGCTTGTCTTTACCACTCGCGTCGACGACTACCAGGGCCCCGAGACCTATTGCTCGTCAACCGGAAGTTGTGTCACCAGACCGGTGGGCCTCTCCACGGCCAGAGGGTATGACGACATGACCGGTCTGGGTGCCCCGAGGGCCGGACTCGTGCCGGCCTTGGCCAAGCTCTGACCTGGTCGCGCGTCATACCTCTCGCCGCTCGTCACATTTGACGAGTGTGAACCACTTGGGCGGCATTCTTGACAAGAGGCGCATGGTTGACACGCAGACGGGGGCCGACAAGTATTTGGCTCAACCAATTGTCGTGGTTATCGCGCCGAATTACCTTTGATTCGGCGCTGGCTCGAGGTGGCTGGCAACACCCAAAGGCGGGTGAGGGATGCAGGTTCCTGTGGCGGACACATCGTCCGGCGAGTGCTTTACCGTCACTCCTCCCATCCCGTGCGGTCAGTCGTGCAGCGGGTCGGTGTCCTCGACGGCGGGGACAGTGATGGTATCGGGATCGTCAACCACCGCGGGCAACCTGTTCCTGGCGGTGGGCTCGGCCGCAGTCGACTGTGGGAGCGGCTTCGACTCTCTGGCTCCTTTCACCACGGTGCAAGATAGCGATGTCATGTCGTCTACACCCTTCACGGTGACCGATACAGTCCTCAACGACCCGACGCTCAAACACTTCGGGGTGTGCTTCCAGAAGTCGACGGGGACGTTCACCGATGCACAAGGCAATGTCGTGAGCGTGGGGCTGCTGCACAAATGCAAGGAGACTCGGTTCCCGCCTCCGTGCATCAAGTCCGCAACGGAGCTGGGCGGCACCGTCACGGCGGTGCTGCTCGTGCCTCCCAGCGACCCGAGGTTCCACGCCGGTGGCACCACCCGGGTGGTCACCAGCGTGTCGCCGGCGTCGGCCGCCCCTGGCAAGAAGGTGACCATTCGGGGCCTGTTCCTGAAGGGAGCGCAGCTCCTGATCGACGGAGTCGCTGTCAGAGGTAAATCATCGAATTCGAAGATCACCTTCACCATGCCCAGCGGAGCCTCGGCGGGGGTCGTCCCCATCGTCGTCACCACCGCCACCGGGAGCACGGTGTATCAGGCCTCGACGGCCCTCTGAGAACTCCGGTCGGGACCCGGAGCACCGTGCCTCGCCTCCATCACGGGTAGTCGGAGGCTCCCTGTCGCCATGTGGAGGATCGCGCTCAAAGACCTTCAATGGCGCCGGCGTCGTCTCCTCATCTCGACCCTCGGAACGTCACTGGTCTTCACCATGGCGCTCGTTCTGGCGGGCCTGGCGGGAAGCTTCGGGGTGGAGGCGAACAACGCCCTCAAGGCCTTCGGTGCCGACGGATGGGTCGTCCATGCCAACACGCCCGGCCCCTTCACGAGTGGGCTCCCGCTCCAGGAATCGGATATCACCGCCATCGCCCGGCTCCCCGGGGTCAAAGACGCCGGCGCCTTGGTCTTCTCCCAGCAGTCGATCGGTCCCGAGAACAACCCGACAGACGCAAATTTCTTCGGGACCGCACCCGGCCACGTCGGGACACCGGTCCCGGTGAAAGGGCGACAACCGAGGACCGATTCCCAGATCATGATCGATGACGCCCTTCCGTACTCGCTCGGCCAACACCTGGTCGTGGGCGGTCACACCTTCACGGTGGTGGGGCTCCTTCATCGCGCCACCTTGCTGTCGGGCACGCCCGACGTCTTCGTGACGCTGCACGCCGCCCAACGACTGCTGTTCGGGGGCCTACCCCTGGTCACGGCGGTGCTCACCAAGGGGACTCCGACCAACCTTCCGAACGGCCTCCGCCTCCTGACGCTCAGCCAGATCGAGTCGGATATGACCAGACCGCTCGCCAAGGCGCAGCAGGTCGTGGCCTTTATCGAGATCTTCCTTTGGTTGATCGCGGCCTGCATCATCGGTTCCGTCGTCTACGTGTCGGCTCTGGAGAAGACCCGGGACTTTGCCGTAATCAAGGCCACGGGGGGCTCCAACGGACAGCTCATGGTCACCCTGGCGCTCCAGGCCGTCGTGATCTCGCTGGGGGCGGCGGTGGTCGCGGCGGTAATCGCCAATCTCCTGGCGCCGCTGTTTCCGATCGTGGTCGTCATCCCCCTGTGGTCGATGCTCGTGTTGCCCGGCCTGGCCATCGTGCTCGGGCTCCTGGCGAGCACGGCGGGACTCAGCCGTGCCGTGGCGGTGGAGCCGGCCATGGCGTTCGGGGGACCGTAGTGGTCGAGCTCGCGGTCAACGAGCTCACCGTCGAGTACCAGAGCGGGGACTACGTGATCCGCCCCCTCGACCGGTTGAACATGCAGGTCGACAAGGGATCTCTGGCGTTGCTCCTCGGACCCAGCGGGTGCGGGAAGACCACGCTGCTGTCGTGTCTGGCCGGGATCCTGTCGCCCACCCGGGGCTCGATCGTCTTTCGGGGAGAGGAGGTGTCCGCGCTCGAGGGGCCGGCGCTGACGACCTACCGCCGGCACCGAGTCGGCGTGGTCTTCCAGGCGTTCAACCTCATTCCGAGCTTGTCGGCGACCGACAACGTGGCTGCACCGCTGTGGGCTGCGGGCGTGCGTGGCCCCAAGGCGCGAGCCCGGGCCGAAGTGCTCCTGAGACGAGTGGGCTTGAAGGATCGCATGCACCACCATCCGGGCGACCTATCGGGGGGCCAACAGCAACGCGTGGCCATCGCCCGGGCTCTGGCCCTGGACCCTCCCCTCATCCTGGCCGACGAGCCCACCGCCCACCTGGACTACATCCAGGTCGAGGAGATTCTGCGTCTCATCGGCGAGCTCGCTTCGGAGGGCAGGGTGGTGGCCGTCGCCACCCACGACGACCGCCTGCTCCCCCTGGCCGACCAGGTGGTGGAGCTCGTGCCCCGTTTCGTCGAAGAAGAGCTCGAGCCCAGACTGCACACCATGGTCGCCGGCGAAGTGCTCTTCGAGCAGGGCACGCGTGGCAACCGCATCTATCTGGTCGAAGAGGGCCTGGTCGATCTCGTCCGCCTCCATCCCGACGGGACGGAGGAGGTGCTCCGGACCGCCGCCCCCGGCGACTACTTCGGGGAGATGGGACCCCTGTTCTCCCTGCCGCGATCGGCCACCGCCCGGAGCCGGGGCGACACCGTGGTCATCGGCTACACCGTCAGAGACTTCCGAAAGAAGGTCGGCGTCGACTTCGTGGCCGGCCTCCTGGGAAAGGACCACGGCAGTCCTGTGATACCCGGCGGGGTGACGCCTCCCGACGGCCTGTGGACCAGCCGCTAGGCGTGGGCGGTTCCCTCCCCGCGGCCGGGTTGTTACTATCTAGATAGGGGAAATCCCCCGGGGCAGCCCTAACGGCCCGGCTGGGCGCGGCCCAGCGCCAGCAGGCCAGGGTCAGAGGTGACGATGACGACCACGGATCTCGATCTCGGCCGGTACAAGCTCGGCTGGAGCGACGTCGAGGACTACGTCT
Source organism: uncultured Acidimicrobiales bacterium (assembly GCA_963731665.1). Taxonomy (GTDB): domain Bacteria; phylum Actinomycetota; class Acidimicrobiia; order Acidimicrobiales; family UBA8190; genus Chersky-840. Next base: position 97,874 of record CAVSWP010000002.1, read on the forward strand.
TCAAGCCCAAGAAGGGCCTGTCGGAAGACATCGTGCGCGAGATGTCGGCCATGAAGGGTGAGCCCGACTGGATGCGCAACTTCCGCCTGAAGGCCCTCAAGCGCTTCATGGCCAGGCCCATGGCTCCGTGGTTCGCCGTGAACATGCCCGATCTCGACTTCGACAACATCTACTACTACGTCAAGCCCACCGAGGGTCAGGTCAAGGACTGGGACGCCCTGCCCGAGTCCATCAAGTCCACCTACGAGAAGCTGGGGATCCCCGAGGCCGAGCGCAAATACCTGGCCGGGGTCACGGCCCAGTACGAGAGCGAAGTCGTCTTCCACCGCAACCGGGCCGACCTCGAGTCCCTCGGCGTCCTGTTCTGCGACATGGACACCGCCGTGCGTGACTACCCGGACATCGTGAAGCGTTGGTTCGGGACGATCATCCCACCCAACGACAACAAGTTCGCCGCCCTCAACTCGGCCGTGTGGTCGGGTGGCTCGTTCATCTACGTCCCTCCGGGCGTCAAGGTGGACATGCCCCTGCAGGCGTACTTCCGGATCAACGCCGAGAACATGGGCCAGTTCGAGCGGACGCTGATCATCGCCGACGAGGGCTCCGAGGTTCACTATGTGGAGGGGTGCTCGGCACCGGTGTACTCCACGGACTCCCTGCATTCGGCGGTGGTCGAGCTGGTGGCCCTGCCCGGGTCGCGCATCACGTACACGACCATCCAGAACTGGTCGAACAACGTGTACAACCTGGTGACCAAGCGGGCCCGCGCCGAGGCCGAAGCGCACGTGGCGTGGATCGACGGCAACATCGGATCGCGCCTCACCATGAAGTACCCGTCGGTCTACCTCATGGGGCCGAAAGCGTCGGGCGAGGTGCTCTCGGTGGCGTACGCCGGCCCCGGCCAGCACCAGGACGCCGGGGCCAAGATGATCCACGCCGCGCCGGAGACGACCTCGACCATCGTGTCGAAGTCGATCTCCAAGGACGGTGGTCTGTCCACGTACCGCGGCCTGGTTCGAGTCGAGGAAGGGGCCAAGCACGCCAAGAGCTTCGTCCGTTGCGACGCCCTCATCCTCGACGAGCAGTCCACCTCCGAGACCAAGCCCTACATGGAGGTGGCCGAGCGCGACGCCCAGATCGGCCATGAGGCCACGGTGTCGAAGGTTGGCGAGGACCAGCTCTTCTACCTCATGAGCAGGGGGCTTTCCGAGAGCCAGGCCATGAGTATGATCGTGAACGGCTTCATCGAGCCCGTCGTCCGCACGCTGCCCATGGAGTACGCGGTCGAGTGGAGCCGGCTCATCGAGTTGCAGATGGAGGGCGCAGTCGGCTGATCGGGTCGGGCTCCGCCCGGCGCCTCCGCTCAGCCCGCCGAGGGAAAGAGGAGGCTGTTGCTGTGCCCATGCGTGAGGGGTGCAAGCACTTTCAGAGCCGCTCGTACAACACCGGCGAGGTCGTGCGTTTCTGCGAGCTGGACCTGGCTCCCGAGGCGCCCTGGCGGTGTCCCGATGACTGCTCCTCGTACGCGCCCCGGTTGGCCGACGTGGGATGGCAGCACGGGAGCCTGGTCGAACCGGCCATCGAGGACGAGCCCGGCCCCGTTGGCCCCGACGTCGTGCGGCTGCTCGAGCAGGCATCCGATATCGTCGACGCCGTGGTGCCGCAGACGCTCGCCGAGGTGCAGAGGAGCGAGGGCACCAAGGGCCGTGGGCAAGGTCCGCCCGGGAGCGGTGGCAAGCGGCGGTGGCCGTGGCGGCGCCGATGACGCCGGTCAGCGGCCCTTGAACTCAGGGGGACGCTTCTCCAGGAACGCCGTCATGGCTTCGACCAGATCGTCGGACGAGAGGAAGCCGGCGTTCCAGGTGGCCACGTAGTCCAGACCGTCGGCCACCGACTTGTCCTCACAGGCGCTGAGCACGGCCTTGGTTCCCTGCACCGCCAGCGGGGAGTTCGCGGCGATCTCGGCCGCCAGTCGGCGAGCCGCCGCCAGCGCCGCCTCGGCGTCGGGCAACACCTCGTTCACCAGGCCGATCTCCTGGGCGCGTGCCGCCGAGATGTCCTTTCCGGTGAAAGCCAGCTCGGCCACGTGACCCTTGCCGATGATGCGCGGCAGCCGCTGCAGGCTGCCGAGGTCGGCCACGATGGCCACGCGGGTCTCGCGTACCGAGAAGACGGCGTCGGCACTGGCCACCCTGATGTCGCAGGCCGCGATGACGTCGACCCCGCCCCCGATGCAGTAGCCGTGCACGGCGGCGATGACCGGCTTGGGGCACTGGGCCACCGAGGACACCGAGGCCTGCATGTCGAGGATGCCCTGGCGCGCCGCCACGGCCCTCGACGCCATGGAGGCTTGGCGGGTGTTGCCGTTGCCGGTTCCGCCTCCCGGTGACTCGCCCTCGGCGTCGGCGCCACCGGTGAGCATCCCGGTCATGGCCTTGAGGTCGAGCCCCACGCTGAAGTGGGGCCCCCGCGCCGCGATGACGACAGCTCGCACGGCGCGGTCCGAGGACAGCTCACCCATGGCCACCGGCAGGTCGGCCCAGAACTCCGGGCCCAGGGCGTTGCGGGCCTCGGCCCGGTCCAGCCACAGCGTGGCGACGTCGCCGTCGCGTTCGATGCAGAGCACGTCGGAATGGACCATGGAGGCCACATTACGACCCGGGCTGCACAGGCCGGGTCGCAGGAGCGCAGGGCACCTGTCCCGACGTCTGACTCGTCGGAGGCGGTGACGTGCCCCGATAGGATGGCCGGGAGAAGTTGCCCGTCCTGGGCCCGCCCCTTCGAAAGAGGTTGACCCCCTGACCACGTTCACCGCCGACGCGTCCTCGGCACTGGGCGGTCCTGATTGGCTCATTCGGCGACGGGAGGATGCCTGGCAGCGATTCTCCGGCTCGGCCATGCCCACCGAGGCCGAGGAGGTATGGCGCTACAGCGGCATCGACGCCTTCGACCTCGCCGGCTTTGCGCCGGCCCCCGCCGCCCGTCCGGCGCCGTCAGGCCCGGCGGTGGCGGTGGCCCGCCGGCTGGCCGACTCCCTCGGGCGGCGCGCCGGGCTCGTGGTCACGCTCAACGGCGTGATCGAGGTCATCGAGATCACGGGACCTGCTCCCGAGTCGCTGTCGGTGACCGGGGCGCGCGCCTCGGCGCCCGGCGCACCGGGTCCTGAGCATCTGGGTTCTCTGGCACCCGGGCGAGACGCCTTCGGTGAGTTGCACGATGCCTTCGTGGCCGACGTGGTGCTCGTGGGCGTGGCCCGGAAAGCCGTCGTGGTCGATCCGGTCGTCGTCGTGCACGTGGTCGATCCCGGCGCGGCGACGGCACTGGGATTGGCGGTGTTCCCCCACACGCTCGTGGAGTTGGGCACATCAGCCGAGGCCGGGATCATCGAGCTGGTCGCCCCGGGAGTCGTCGGCGCGGAGCTCCCGGCCGGTGAGGGACCCGATCCCACGCCGCTGGCCTCGCTCGTGGTCCCGGTGACGGAGCTGCACGTCGCCGACGACGCCCGTCTCCGCTACGCCAACTTGCAGGTCCTCGGCCAAGGTTCGACATCGCTCGCGGTCCAGGCGAGCCGGGTGGGGCGTGACGCCACCTTGCAGTCGTTCACGGCGGGACTGGGGGGACGCTACGCCCGGGTCCGCACCGACTCCGACCTCGTGGGCCAAGCCGGTCGCACGGCGCTGCTGGCCGCCTACCTGGGGACGGGCGAGCAGGTCCACGACTTCCGGACCCTGCAGGATCATCACGCCCCCCGGACCGAGAGCCAGCTGCTGTTCAAAGGGGCGGTGGCCGACACGGCCCGTTCCGTCTACAGCGGCATGATCCGGATCCGCAAGGGGGCGCGCGGCGCCAATGCCCGCCAGACCAACCACAACCTCGTGCTCTCCGAGGGGGCCCATGCCGACTCGGTGCCCAACCTGGACATCGACGAGAACGACGTGCGGTGCAGCCACGCCTCGACGGTTGGCCCCATCGACGAGGACCAGCGCTACTACCTCGAGACGCGGGGGATCGAACCCGCCATGGCCGAACGCCTCATCGTCCTGGGCTTCTTCTCCGACCTGGCCGCCCGGGCTCCGTTCCCCGGGGTGGGCCGGTGGGTGGAGGACGCCGTGGCGAGGCGGCTGGCTGGCCGCCTCTTCGACGACGAGGACGACGATGGGTGAGGTGGTGCGCCTGTGCGGGCGCGACGACCTCTCGTCGGGGACGGCGCGGCGCTTCGACGTGGGCACCCACCGGATCGCTCTGGTGCGCATCGAGGACGACTTCTACGCGATCGGTGACCGGTGCAGCCACGAGGACTACTCCCTGTCCGAAGGCGAGGTCCTGGCCGAGGCGTGTGAGATCGAGTGTTGGAAGCACGGATCGATGTTCGACCTGCGAAGCGGGGAGCCGACATCGTTGCCGGCAACCAAGGCCGTTCCCGTCTACCCGATCAAGGTCGAGGGGGACGACGTCTTGGTGGAGCTCCCGTGAACGGTCGCGCCCACGAGCTGGCGGTGCACGGGCTGCGGGCCGGCGTCGCCGGCCTCGAAGTGCTCACCGGGGTCGATCTGGTGGTGCGAAGCGGCGAGGTTCACGCCGTCATGGGTCCCAACGGATCGGGCAAGAGCACCCTGGCCCATGTCCTCATGGGCAAGCCCGGCTACCAGGTCCTGGGGGGCAGCGTGAGCCTCGACGGCCGGGACCTGCTTCCCCTGCCCCCGTTCGAACGAGCCCGGCTGGGGTTGTTCCTCGCCCCCCAGGACCCCACCGAGGTGCCCGGGGTCGGGTTGCACCGGTCGCTGACCGAAGCCCTCGTGGGGCGAGGGATCAGCCCCGACGACGCCGCAGGGTCGCTGGCCACGCGGGCCCTGGCCGAAGCCCAACGGGTGGGGCTCGAGGCGCGCCTGCTCGAGCGTCCCCTCAACGTCGACCTGTCGGGGGGCGAGCGTAAGCGCAGCGAGACCCTGCAGATGGCGATCTTGCGTCCGAGCATCGCGGTGCTCGACGAGCTCGACTCGGGCATAGACATCGACGGCTTGCGCGACGTGGCGCACCGGGTCCGAGCCGCCGTGGAGGAATGGGGCCTCGGGGTGTTGGCCATCACCCACTACCGTCGCCTGCTGTCGGTGTTGGAGCCCGACGTCGTGCACGTGCTGGTGCGCGGTCGCATCGTGGCCAGCGGTGGGCCCGAGCTGGCCGAGGAGCTCGAACGCACGGGCTACAGCGCTTTCGAAACCGCGGCGCGCCAACGCGACACACAGGGCAGCGGCCAACACTGATTCGTCGGTGGTTAGGGCCGGCGATACGATGACCGGCGCGACGGTGGGGACCGTCGGAGGAGGCCGCCGGTGCGTTTCTTCAGCTTCCACCTCATGCCGTATTCGGGTCTTCCTCCTGAATACGACGGCCCCGCCTGGGTGACCTGCCCCAACGAGCTCTTCGAGCCTCGCTTGGGCGGAGAGCTCTACAACCGGTACATCGACGAACTGCTGTACGCCGAGGAGCTCGGCTTCGACGGCGTATGCGTCAACGAACACCATCAGAACGCCTACGGCCTCATGCCGTCCCCCAACCTGATCGCCTCCATCCTCGCCCGCCTGACCTCGCGGGTGAGCATCGCCGTGGTGGGCAACGCCCTGCCGCTGTACGACCCCCCGACCCGAGTGGCCGAGGAGTTCGCCATGATCGACTGCATCAGCGGGGGACGGCTCATCGCCGGCATGGTCGTCGGGGGCGGGCCCGAGTACTACTCGTTCTCCTTGAACCCGGCCCACGCGCGGGAGCGCTTCGCCGAGGCGCACGACCTGATCCTCAAAGTGTGGACCGAGCCGGGGCCCTTCGAGTTCATCGGCAAGCACTACAAGCTGCGCTATGTGAACTCCTGGCCCCGACCCATCCAACAGCCGCATCCCGAGATCTGGATCCCCGGTGTGGGCTCTCTCGAGACGCTCGAGTTCGTGGCCAAGCACCACTACGCCTACATGGGGATCCCCTACTTCCACATCAGCGTGTTCGAGCGCATGTTCGCCATGATGCGCGAGGCGTGCCAGAGAGAGGGGTACGAGGCCGATCCCCTGCAGCTGGGCTGGCTCGTCCCCATCTTCGTGGCGGAGACCGATGCCGAGGCGCGTCGGCGCTACGAAGAGCACTTCTGGTACTTCGTCCGCCGCCTGTTGCCGGGCATCAACATCTCGCCCCCGGGCTACACCTCGGTGCGCTCGGCGGAGAACATCATGAAGAACGCCGGCACCTTCGCCCTCAACCTCGAAACCTGGGACCAGGTCGTCGAAGGCCAGTACGCCATCGTGGGCTCCCCCGAGACGGTGACCGAGCTGCTCGGCACCCACGTCGAGCGGCTGGGGGTGGGCAACCTTCTGGGACTGTTCCAGCTGGGCACCTTGCCCGGCGCCGAGGTCCGCCGGAACCTCGAGCTCTTTGCCACCGAGGTCATGCCGAAGCTGCAGGCCCGTTTCTCGGGAGCGGCGTCGCCCGGCGCCGATCGACACGCCCCGGTGGTGGCCCCGTCGTGACGCCTCTTGTGCGCAGGACGATCGACACCCACGTCGGCGCCGTCGAGGTCTACGTCGGCGGCCAGGGTGGGCCGGCTCCGCTGGTGTACCTCCACTCCGCCCAGGGCGAGGGGCCCGGCATGGCCCTGCTCGAGGAGCTGGCCCAGACGCGCCGGGTGGTGGCCCCGCAGTTCCCCGGCTTCGGGTCCTCCGAGGGGCTGCAGGACATCGACGACATCGAGGACGCCGCCTTCCATCTCTTGGACGTCCTCGACCGGTTGGACCTCCCCCGCTGTGACCTGGTGGGCGCGTCGCTGGGGGGATGGATGGCGGCCGAGCTGGCCGTGCGGTGGCCGGAGCGCGTGCGGCGGATGGTGCTGGTGAACCCGGTGGGCCTGTACGTGGAGGGCGCCCCCATCACCGAGATCTTCGGCCGAGCGCTGTCGGAGCTGGCCGAGGAGCTCTTCGCCGATCCTGAGTATCCCATCGCCCAGCTGATGCGGGCCATGGACGGCATGGAAGCCGATCCGTCGCAGATCCCCTTCGAGCTGGTGCGGCCCATTCTCCAGGCTCAGGCGGCCACGGCCAAGGTGGGGTGGAAACCCTATCTGCACGACCCCAAGCTCCAGGGCCGTCTGCAGCGCGTCACGGCGCCCACAATGCTCGTGCACGCCCGCCAGGACGGCATCGTCCCCCGGGCACATGCCGAGGCGTACGCGTCGGCCATACCCGACGCCACTCGTCGTCGACCTCGACGACGCCGCGCACATGGCGGCACTCGAGCGGCCCGAAGAGGTGGCCAAGCTCGTGCTCGAACACCTGGGGGCCTGACTCCGACACCCGGTGTCCCCGAAAAAGGGGACGGCGCGCCCTGGTGGCCGCGGGCGCCGCTGCTACCGTTTTGCGTCATGGCCCGCCGTCCTCCTCGCGGCACGGTCGCGGGTCGCAGCAAGCTCATCGGCCACGCGCGCCTGGACCCGGTGCCGGGCTCCTTGCCGAGCGACCGTCCCGGTGACCGCATCGGCCTCGAGCGCCTCGGCGAGCTCTCCGGTCCTCCTCCCACCGAGATTCCCACCGAGACCGCCCCGCCCCCGATCGAAGCCCCGCCCGAGACGCCCGACGGCGCACCGGGTGTCGCCCCGCCGCCGGCGGTACGGCCGCCTGGCCGCCGCCGGCGCAAGGCCGGGGAGCGAGTGATCCGGTGGGCGGTCGTGATCGTGGCCGTCGTGCTCCTCGGCGCGGGTTCGGTGTACGGATACCTGTGGTGGCGCCTGGGCCAGATCAAGTCGATCAAGTGCTCGGCCTGCGCGGCTGTCGCAGCGGGTGCCCCCTACAACGTGCTCATCGTGGGATCGGACTCCCGGGCCGGGGACACCGGTGCGGCTGCCCAGGCTTTCGGCTCCGCATCGCAGGTGGCCGGTCAGCGCAGCGACACCATCAAGATCCTTCATATCGACCCCGCCACCGACAGCGCCAAGCTCCTGTCGATCCCCAGGGACACCTACGTGGCGTTGTCGGGGATGCCGTCGAACACCGGGCTGGCCACCGACAACAAGATCAACACCGCCTTCAACAGCGGGCCCATACCGCTGATCGAGACCATCCAGAACACCTTCGGCATCCCGATCAACCACTTCGTGATCACCAGCTTCAGCGGGGTGATCGATCTGGTCAACGCCGTGGGCGGCATCAATCTCGACTTTCCCTATCCCGTGCGCGACAACGACCAGGGGAACAACAACTCGGGGCTGTCGATCACCCACTCGGGGTGTCAAGCCCTGAACGGCACCATGGCCCTCGCCCTGGCCCGCTCGCGCTACTACGAGTACGAGGTGCGACCCGGAGTCTGGTACTACGACAGCAGCAGCGACCTGGGGCGGATCCAACGCCAGAACGCCATCATCGAGGCGGTGATCGACAAGGCCAAGTCGAGCTACAACCCGCTCAGGGTCAACGCCTTCTTGAGCTCGATCGTCCACGACATCACCAAGGACGACGGCATGTCGATCAGCATGATGATCTCGTTGGCTCAGCGCTACCACGCCTTCTCCGGCTCCGCCCTGCAAACGTTCACCTTGCCGACCCTGGGCGCGACCAACAGCGCCGGTGACGTGGAGGTGGTGCAGGAGCCCGCCGCCCAACAGATGATCTCCAGCTTTCTGGGCACGTCTCCGAAGACGGCGGTGACGCCACCTCTGGACGCCTACGGGTCTCCGATCCCCGTGCCGAGCACCTCCACCACCGTGCCGACGAGCCAGACCGGGGGAGCAACCAGCCCCACCACCACGGTGCCGGGCACCGGGCCCTTCAATCCCACGCCCTGCTGAGCCAGGTCGCCGCCCTACGCCTCGCGGGCGACACCCTCCTCGGCTTCGTCGAGGCCCTGGGCCAGGGTGTTCCAGGAAAGGGTGGCGCACTTGATGCGAACGGGGAACTTGACCACCCCTTGCAGGGCGGCGAGCTCGCCCAGGGACTCGGGATCGGCCGCCACCTCGTCAAAGCCGTCGTCCGCCGATCCATTGCTCGTCACCGAGCTGTCGGGACCGTCGCCGAGGCGAGCTTCGTGGACCGACATCATCGCCTTGAACGTGCGGATGAGGCGACGCGCCTCGGCCACGGTCTTGCCCTTCACGGCGGCCGACATGAGCGACGCCGAGGACTGGCTGATGGAACAGCCCTGGCCGGCGAAGCGGATGTCGTTGACGGTGCCCTCCTGCACCTGCACGTAGACGACCACCTCGTCGCCACACAACGGGTTGAACCCCTCGACACGTTGGGCCGGGGGCGCCGGCAGCTCCCCGCGGTTGCGGGGGCTGCGGTAGTGGTCGAGGATGATCTCGCGGTAGAGGTCTTCCAGACCTGTCATGTTCTCCTCGTCATTGGGACACGATCGGCGGCCGCTGGCCGGCGGCCATCTGGTGTTGCTGCACTACGCGAACAGGGTACCGGCCTCGGCGATGGCGTCGGCCAGGACGTCCACGTCGGACTCGTCGTTGTACAGGTACAGAGAGGCTCGGGCCGTCGCCGTCACACCCATCAGTCGCATCAACGGCTTGGCGCAGTGGTGGCCGGCCCGGACGCACACGCCGACCTGGTCGAGGACCTGGGCCAGGTCATGGGGGTGGACGTCGCGGTACGCCAGTGACAGCACCCCGCCCCGGTCCACCGTCCCCGAGGGCCCGAAGATCTTGAGGTCGGGGCCGAAGCGCTCGGCCAACACGGCCTGGGCGTAGGCCGTCAGCTCGACCTCGTGGGCGCGGATGGCCTCCATGCCGATGGCCTCCAGGTACGACACGGCCGCACCGAACCCCACCGCCTCGGCGATGGGGGGTGTGCCCGCCTCGAACTTCCAGGGCAGGACGTTGGCGCTGAACCCGTCGTGGCGGACGTCGCGGATCATCCCCCCGCCACCGAGGAACGGCGGCATGGCCTCGAGCAGCTCACGTCGCCCCCACAACACGCCGATCCCGGTGGGGCCGAGCATCTTGTGGGCGCTGAAGGCCAGGAAATCGCAGCCCAGGCCGCCCACATCGGTCGGAAGATGGGGAACCGACTGGGCACCGTCGGCCAGCACCAGCGCGCCGGCGCGGTGGGCGGCCTCGGCGATGTGGGCAAAGGGGGTGATGGTCCCGAGCACGTTCGACATGGTGGTGCAGGCCACGAGCTTGACCCCGTCGAGGAGGCGGTCGAGGTCCGAGAGGTCCAGGCGGTACTCCTCGTCGATGCCGATCCAACGCAGTTCGATGCCGCGCTCGTCCGCCAGCATGAGCCACGGGACGATGTTGGCGTGGTGCTCCATCTCCGTGAGCAGCACCACGTCACCGGGACCGAGGTTCGCCCGGGCCCAGGTGCCGGCCACCAGGTTGATGGCCTCGGTGCCGTTCTTGGTGAAGATCACCTCGTGCTCGGGGTCGGGCGCACCGATGAGCCGACCCACCGCCACGCGGGCCCCTTCGTAGAGCCGGTCGGCCTCCTCGGCGATGGTGTACACGCCACGATGCACGTTGGCGTGCGTGGTCTGGTAGTAGCCGTCCATGGCATCGAGCACGATCTGGGGGCGCTGGGCGGACGACGCCGAGTCGAGGTAGACGATCCTGTGCCCGTGCACGGTGCGGTTCAGCACCGGGAAGTCGGCCTTGATCTTGGAGAAGTCCACCCCGGGAGGGCACCCGCCGATGCCGGCTCGGTCCGCGGTGTGGGCCGGGCCGACCCGAGAGTTGGTCACGGTCACCTCCGCCACGGCTCGTAGCCCTCGACCTCGAGGCGCCCAGCCAGTGCCGGGCCGCCGCTCTCGACGATGCGGCCGTCCACGAGCACGTGGACGACGTCGGGATGCAAGAGCTCGAGGATGCGCGTGTAGTGGGTGACGAGGAGCACCCCCAGCTGGGTCCGCTCGCCGCGCACCGCCTGGACGCCGTCGGCCACGATCCGCAAGGCGTCGATGTCGAGACCGGAGTCGGTCTCGTCGAGCACGGCCAGCTCCGGATCGAGCATGGCCATCTGCAAGATCTCGTTGCGCTTCTTCTCGCCACCGGAGAAGCCTTCGTTCAGGTGGCGCTCACCGAAGGCGGGGTCCATACCCAGACGCTTCATCCAGTCGAGCATCGACAGCCGAACCTCGAGCACCGAGCGGTCCTCGCCGATGCGCGCCGAGACGGCCTGGCGCAGGAATTGGATGACGGGGACGCCGGGGATCTCCTCGGGGTACTGGAAGGCCAGGAACATCCCGGCCTTGGCGCGCACGTCGGTCGGCCACGCCGTGACGTCCTCGCCCCGGAAGCGGATGGCGCCCGCCGTGACCCGGTAGGAGGGGTTCCCGAGCACGGTGCTGGCCAGGGTCGACTTGCCCGAGCCGTTCGGGCCCATGAGGGCATGGAGCTCTCCCTCGGCGAGCGCCAGGTCCACCCCGCGCAGGATCTCGGTGCCGTCGACGGCCACGTGGAGGCCCTCGATCTCCAGAAGCGGGGTCACGCTGGCAGTCTACCGTTCCCGGGAGATTTCCACTACGGCCGTAGTGGCAATTCGGCCGCCGCCACCGGGCCCCCCGAAAAGAGGGGAGCGGTTGCCCCCGGAAAGCCCCGACCAGGTGATTCGGCCAGGAGTGCGGGTCCAGTAGCGTCCCCCGGGTGAGCGATCCGTGGACGTTCAGCGGCAAGGTGTCCAGCCTGGGCCAGTCCGGAGCGGTGACCCTGGTCGACGAGTCCACCTTCACCATCAGCGGTCGGGCGGGCGATGTGGTCACCCCCTCGGCCGAAGGCCTGTTCGTCCGGGACACCCGGATCCTGTCCCGCTTCGAGCTGCGGGTGAACGGGACGAAGCCCGAGGCATTGGCCGTCGTCTCCGACGACCCGTTCTCGGCGGTCTTCGTGTCCCGGTGCCCGCCCCGGGCCGGCCTGGCCGACTCCACCCTCATGGTGTTCCGGCGCCGATACGTGGGCCAGGGGATGCGTGAGGACATCGTCATCCGGAACTTCGGCGACGAGCCCACGTTCTGTTCGGTGGAGCTGTTCATCGACTCCGACTTCGCCGATCTGTTCGCCGTGAAAGAGGGTCGATTCGGCAACGCCGACGGGGACATCACCCGGGACCACCGCGACGGCCAGCTCGAGTTGTCCTATCGCCGGGGAACGATCAACCGGGGACTGGTCATCCACCTGTTCCCGGCACCGGCGATGGTCGGCGACGACCTCGTCAGCTTCGAGGCCATCGTCCCCGCGCACGGGCAGTGGACGGGATGCCTCGAGTTCCACCCCGTCATCGAGGGCAAGGCTGTCGACCCCCGCTACCTGTGCGGCCAGCCTGTCGACCGCGCCGCCCCCGCCGAGCGCCTGGCCAAGTGGCGGCGCCAGGTGCCCCAGGTCGAGACCGATCACGACGGGTTGCGGACGGTGATCGCCTCCAGCGCCGAGGACCTGGGGGCGCTGCGCATCTTCGACCCCGACTACCCCGAGCGCGTCGTGTTGGCTGCCGGCGCGCCCTGGTTCATGACGGTGTTCGGCCGTGACTCGCTGATCACCTCGTGGATGGCGTTGCTGGTCGACCCCGACCTCGCCCTCGGGGTCCTGCAGACCCTGGCCCGGTTCCAGGGCAAGAACATCGACCCCCGAAGCGACGAGCAGCCTGGTCGCATACTCCACGAGATGCGCTTCGGCGACGCCCCGTCTCTGTCGTTGGGTGGGGGGAGCATCTACTACGGGACCGCCGATGCCACTCCGCTGTTCGTCATGCTGCTCGGTGAGCTGCGGCGCTGGGGCCTGGCCCGCGAAGTGGTGGACGAGCTGCTGCCCAACGCGGAACGGGCTCTGGAATGGATCGAGAATCACGGCGACCTCGACGGGGACGGCTACGTCGAGTACCAGCGGATGACCGACCGGGGGCTCGCCAACCAAGGATGGAAGGACTCGGCCGACGGCATCCGCTATCGCGATGGGTCGATCGCCCACGCCCCCATCGCACTGTGCGAGGTTCAGGCCTACGTCTACAGCGCATACCTGGCGCGCGCCCACTTCGCCCGCGAGGCCGGGGACGAAACGACCTTCGAGCGTTTCCGATCCAAGGCGACCAGGCTCAAGAGCGAGTTCAACCGGGACTTCTGGCTGGAAGAGCGTGGTTGGTTCGCCGTCGGGCTCGATGCCGACAAACGACCCATCGACTCGCTCACGTCGAACATCGGGCATTGCCTGTGGACCGGCATCGTGGACCAGGACAAGGCCCGTGCCGTCGCCGACAAGTTGATGTCACCCGAGCTCAACAGCGGTTGGGGAGTCCGGACCTTGGCGACCTCGACCGGCGGGTACAACCCCATGAGCTATCACTGCGGGTCGGTGTGGCCCCACGACACGGCGATCGTGGCCGCCGGCCTGGCGCGCTACGGGTTCATGGACCAGTCCCTGCGGCTCATCTGCTCGCTCCTCGACGCCGCCGTGAGCCTGGGAGGGCGTCTTCCCGAGCTCTACTGTGGGCTCGACCGCGCCGAGTTCTCGTCTCCGGTGGGCTACCCGACGTCGTGCTCACCCCAGGCATGGGCGGCGGCGTCGCCGCTGTTGTGCCTTCGGACGATGCTGCGGCTCGATCCCTGGGTCCCCTACGGCAAGACGTGGTTGTCGCCGATGTTGCCCGAGGGCATGAAACACCTCAAGGTGGCGGGCATCCCTCTGGCCGGGTCGCGCGTCACCGTCGAGGTGGACGGCGACGACGTCGAGGTGACCGGGCTCCCCCCCGAGGTGGCGCTCATCAGCGAGCCCCGTCATCCCGCCACCTCGGTGTGAGCGCGCCGGGTCAGCCGGCCGCCAGCGTGCGTAGGGCGTCGATGGGGCCCACAGCGGCGTGGGAGATCAGGGTCTGGGCACCCCCCAGGGGGACGACATCGTCCACGGCGACCACCAGGGGGGCCTTGGACCCGCAACCCGGGTCGAACGGCGTCTGTACCACCACTTCGACGACGGCGGCGCTCGTGCCCGCCACGTCGGTCCACCCGTAGTAGGTGCTGCACGGCGGCATGGTGACCTGCACCGCCGTGCTGGTGGGTCCGACAGGTTGCCAGGGGGCCGAGACGAGCTCGGTCGGTTGGCTCACACTCGGCGGCTGGACGGGTCCGCCACAGGCGATGGCACTGCGGCTGGTGTAGGCGATCACGCTGTGTCCGGTGTCGGCGTCGAGCACGACCGCTACGTAGCGGGTGGGAAGTCGCGTGGTCCCCAGCCCGGGCGGGCAGTCGGCGCCCCAGGCGATGCCCACCCACGCCAGGCGCATGTCGTAACGGGGAGGCGCGGCCGTCGGCGCGGTGGTGAGCGTCGTGGACGTGGACGACGGGGTGGCGCTCGTCGTGGTCGTGGTCGTGGTCGAGGTCGTGGTCGTGGTCGTGGTCGTGCTCTGGCTCGTGGTGGCGGGGGTCGTGCCCGGTGTGGACGAGCCGGTGGCCGGACCGGTGGTGGTGGTCGCCTGCGCAACCTGGGGCGACAGCGTCACGACTCCCAGGCCGAAGATGGAGAACCGGTAGGAGCCGGCGACGACCTGGGCGGCGCGGAACATGGCCTCGGCCACCTTCTCCGAAAGGCGCGGCTTGCTCTTCCCCGCAGGGTCCACCGTCAGCGCGCCGCCGTCGAGCTCGACCCGGGACACGAAGCGCCCGGCCACCACCGACGAGTACGACGGCAGTTCCGACACCGGTGCGCTCTTGGGCGTGGTCATCACCGCGCACGAACCGAGAAGTCCCGCCCCCACCACCACGAGCGCGGGGCGAAGCAGGCTCGGGAGACGGGGCACGGGCCCCAGTCTGCCCGCAGGGCGGCGTTAGGCTGCGTCAATGCCGCCCGCCGGGAACGACCGCGGCACCTCCGGACGCCCGCCCTCCGAAGAAGTCTTCGTCCTTGCCATCGACCTCGGGACGGGAGGGCCCAAGGTGGCTCTCGTGTCCTGCACCGGAACGATGGCGGCCAGCGCGTCCGAGCCCGTGGCGCTGCACCTGTTGCCGGGAGGAGGGGCCGAGCAGGACCCCGAGGCCTGGTGGCTGGCCATCGTGGCGGCCTGCCGGCGAACGCTGGCGGGGTCCTCGGTGCCCGCCGCGAACATCGTCGGTGTGGGGTGCACGGCGCAGTGGTCGGGCACCGTGGCCGCCGCCGGGGACGGCACGCCGTTGCGGCCCGCGGTGATCTGGATGGACTCCCGGGGGAGTACGGCCATGCGGCGCCAGATGCGGGGGCCGGTCAGCGTGCTCGGGTACGACGTCCGCAAGCTCCAACGCTGGATCCGCCTGACCGGGGGGGCGCCCGGGCACTCGGGGAAGGACCCCACCGCCCACATCCTGTGGATTCGCCATGCCGAGCCCGACGTCTACCGAGCCACCTACAAATTCCTCGAGCCGGTGGACTGGCTCAACCAGCGACTGACGGGGCGCTTTGCTGCTTCGTACGATTCGATCGCCGCGCATTGGGTGACCGACAACCGCCACATCGACTCCGTCGACTACGACGAGACCTTGCTCCGCATGTCGGGCCTCGAGCGCTCCAAGCTGCCCGACATCGTCCCGTCGGCCACGATCATGGGATCGTTGCAGGCGCGGGCGGCCGACGACCTGGGCCTGGCGGTGGGGCTCCCCGTCGTGACCGGCACCGGGGACGTGCACTCTGCCGCCGTGGGGTCCGGGGCCGTCGCCGACTTCGAAGGCCACCTCTACATCGGGACGTCGTCGTGGATCTCGTGCCACGTGCCGTTCAAGAAGACAGACGTCCTGCGAAACGTCGCCTCGATCCCCGCGGCGCTTCCCGGTCGATACCTCGTTGCCGACGAGCACGAGACGGCGGGTGCGTGCCTGACGTTTCTCGCCGAGAACGTGCTGTTCGAGGACAAGTCTCCGCATCTCCCCGGCGGGCACGACAACGTCTACCGGTACTTCGACGACGTCGCCGCCGGGGTGCCACCCGGGGCACACGGGGCGATGTTCACGCCCTGGCTCAACGGGGAGCGGTCCCCGGTCGACGACCACACCATTCGCGCCGGGTTCCACAACCTGTCGCTCTCTACCACTCGCCCCGACCTGGTCCGTGCCGTGTACGAAGGGGTGGCGCTCAACAGCCGTTGGCTGCTCGGGGCCGTGGAGCGATTCGTGGGGCGGCGATTCGAGTCGCTGGCCTTCATCGGCGGTGGCGCCAACTCCGCCGTCTGGTCCCAGATCCATGCCGACGTCATGGGCCGCCGCGTCAGGCAGGTGGCCGAGCCGGTCCTCGCCAACGTGCGTGGCGCCGGGTTCCTGACGTTGCTCGCCCTCGGCCGCATCCGTGTCGAGGACATCCCCGCCATGGTCGAGGTGGGGGCGACGTTCGAACCGGACACCGCCACCGCCACCGTGTACGGGGAGCGGTACCGGGAGTTCGTCGACCTCTACAAGAAGACCAAGCAGATCCACCGACGGCTCAACGGCCACTGAGGGACCGGCGGACTGTCGGCTGTCGGGCGGACGGTCAGATGCGTTCGAAGTTCCGGGCCAGCTCCCAGTCCGTCACGGTCTGGTTGGCGCGGGCCCACTCCTGTCGGGCGGTGTTCAGCAGGTGGTAGTGCACGTCGTCACCGAAGGCCCCGGCGGCGATCTCCGACGACCCCAGCTCTTCGATGGCCTCCACCAGGGTCGTGGGCACCCGGGGCACGTCGGTGGCGTTGTAGGCATTGCCTTCGAACGGCGGGGGGAGCTCCAGGCCGTGCTCCACCCCCCACAGGCCGGCGGCGAAGATGCCGGCCAGGGCGAGGTAGGGATTGACGTCGGCCCCGGGGACGCGGCACTCCACTCTCCGGCCCTCTCCGTGGCCCACCAGGCGGAAACCGCAGGTGCGGTTGTCGACACCCCATACTGCGGCGGTGGGTGCCCACGAACCGGGGACATAGCGCTTGTACGAGTTGACGTACGGCGCCCACAGCCATGTCATCTGACGGGCGCCGTGAATGAGCCCGGCGACGAATTGCCGTCCCACCTCCGACAGCTGCGACGGCGCATCCTCGCCCGCCATGCGAGGTGCCCCGGAGTCGGCGTCCCACAGGCTGGCGTGGATGTGGCAGGACGAGCCCACCTCGGCGATCGACCACTTGGCCATGAACGACGCCGAGCGACCGCACTGGTCGGCGATCTCCTTCACGCCGTTCTTGAACACGAGATGCCTGTCGGCCACCTCGATCGCTTTCCCGTAGGTGACGTTGACCTCGTGCTGACCCCGACCCGCCTCACCCTTGGAGAATTCGACGGGAATGCCGGCGTCCACCATCTCGTTTCGGATCCGTCGCAGGACATATTCCTCGCGAGAGGTCTGGAGCAACTGATAGTCCTCGATGCTCGACACGTGGGGGTGCAGACCGCGCCATCCCTGGGCGGCGGCCTCTTCGAAGGTCTCGCGGAACAGATAGAACTCGAGCTCTGTGGCGCACCGGACCTCGAGGCCGAGCGCTCGGGCCCGCTCGACCTGGCGTCCGAGGATCCGTCTCGGCGAGACCTCGACGGGGGAGCCCTGGGTGTCCACGACGTCGCACACCACCATGGCCGATCCTTCGAGCCAGGGAAGCAGCCGCAAGGTGGCCGGGTCGGGGAGGGCGACGACGTCTCCGTACCCGGTCTCCCAGTTCGTGAACCGGTACCCGGGCAGCGGCTCCATGTCCACGTCGACGGCGAGGAGATAGTCACACGCCTCGATGCCGTGCTCGAGGACGTGGTCGAGGAAGAAGCTCCCGGTGACGCGCTTTCCCACCGGACGTCCTTGCATGTCGGGGAAGGCCACGACCACCGTGTCGATGGTCCCCTCGGTGATCCGCTTCTTCAGCTCGTCGAGCGCCAGCATGCCCGCACCATGGCACGGCGCCGCCGCTGCGTCCAGCACGTCTTGCCGGATCGTGGAAGAGCGCGAGTCCCGACTATTCAGGCGTGACGTAGGCGGCGGTGATGCCTCCGTCGACCACGAGGGCGGATCCCGTCATGAACGAGGACTCGTCCGACGCCAGGAACAGCGCGGCCCGGGCGACCTCCTCGGGCCGCCCGAGACGACCCATGGGGATGTGCACGATCCGCCGGTTGCGGCGCACGGGATCAGAGAGCAGCTCGGCGAGAAGCGGGGTCTCGATCGGTCCCGGACACAGGGAGTTCGCCCGGATTCCCTGGCGGGCGTACTCCACCGCCAGCTCGCGGGTGAAGGCGAGGACCCCGCCCTTCGACGCCGTGTAGGCCACCTGCGCGGTGGCGGCCCCCATGAGCGCCACGAAAGAGGCCACGTTCACGATCGACCCGCCACCGCTCTCGATCATGGTGGGGATGGCGCCGCGACAGCACAACCACACGCCTTTCAAGTTCACGTGCATGACGTGGTCCCAGGTGGACGGGGGAGTGTCGAGGACCCCGCCGTCGTCTCCGGGAAAGATCCCGGCGTTGTTGAACAGCACGTGGAGACCGCCGAGCTGCTGCGTGGCCGCCACCACCTCGTCGACCTGGGACTCGTCCGAGACGTCGGCGGCGACCGCCACGGCGCGCCCGCCGGCGTCGATGATGTGCTCGACGGTGTCGCGGGCCGCCTGACCCACCACGTCGGCGACCACCACGGCGGCGCCTTCGGAGGCGAACAGGGTGGCGGCAACCCGGCCGATGCCGCTGCCGGCTCCGGTGATCACCGCCACCTTTCCCGTGAGCCGGCCCGCCACGCCACGACCATACCCGGCACCGCCCGCCGGGCCCGAGCCCTCGAGCGCGCCCACGACGCGCCTTCGGACCGCGGCCGTGGACCGAGAGCGCGGGCGTCGGTGTGATACTGGACGCATGACCACGCGTGCCGTGCCCATCGTGGGGGTCACCACCTACCACCAGCAGGCCTCGTGGGGCCCGTGGGACAGGTTGGCGACCGTCCTGCCGGCGTCGTACACCGACACCGTGGCGACCGCCGGGGGTCGCCCGGTGCTGCTTCCCCCCACCACGGGCGCCGTCGACGATGACGCCGCCGTCGTGGTGGTGGCGGCGCTCGACGCCTTGGTACTGGTCGGAGGCGGGGACATCGATCCCGCCCTCTACGGACAGGCGCCCGCCCCCGCCACGGTCGGGGTCGACCCCGGGCGCGACGCCAGCGAGCTGGCGTTGCTGGCGGCCGCGCTCGACGCCGACCTCCCCGTCCTGGCCATCTGCCGGGGGATGCAGCTGCTCAACGTGTTCCTCGGTGGCACCCTCGTCCAGCACGTGCCCGACGTCGTCGGTCACGACACCCACCAGCCCGCCCGGGGCTGCTTCGGAGACGTCGAGGTCACCACCGAGGCGGGCTCGCTGGTGGCGAAGTTCCTGGGCGAGACGGCCACCGTCCGCTGCTCGCACCACCAGGCCCTCGACCGGTTGGGTGCCGGGCTGGTCGTCACGGCGCGCTCGGCTGACGGGCTGGCCGAGGCGGTCGAGCTCCCGTCGGCCCGCTTCGTCGTGGGCGTGCAATGGCATCCCGAAGAAGACGCTGATCGCCGCCCGTTCGCCGCTTTGCTGGACGCCGTCACGTGACTCCCGACACCACGACCGCGGCGCCGTCGGCCGGCACCGTTCGCGTCGTGAACCCGGCCACCGAGCTGACCGTCGCCGAGGTGACCCGTCAGGACAAGGAGGCCGCCGACGCGGCGGTGGGGCGCGCCGCGGCGGCCTTTCCCGCCTGGCGTGACGTCACCCCGGGCGACCGGACCCGCCTGCTGCGACGCTTCGCCGAACAGGTGGAGGCCCACGTCGAGGAGCTCGCCCTGCTCGAGACCCGCAACGTCGGAAAGCCCATCGCCGACAGCCGGGGCGAGGTGGCCATGGTCGCCGACGTCCTGCACTTCTACTCCGGAGCGGTCGAGAAGCACCGGGGAGCCACCATTCCGGTGGCGGGAGGCGTCGACCTCACCTGGCCCGAGCCCCTCGGTGTGGTGGCCGCCATCGTGCCGTGGAACTTCCCGCTCGCCATCACGTCGTGGAAGGTCGCCCCCGCCCTGGCATGCGGGAACACGGTGGTGGTGAAGCCCGCCGACCTCACGCCCCTGACGGCCCTGCGCCTGGCCGAGCTGGCCCTCGACGCCGGCATCCCCGAAGGCGTGCTGCAGGTGGTGGTGGGCCGGGGCACCACCGTCGGGTCGGTGCTCGTCGAGCATCCCGACGTGGCCAAGGTGGCCTTCACCGGCTCGACCGAAGCCGGACGCGACGTCATGGCGCGAGCGGCGGGGACCATCAAGCGCGTCACCTTGGAGCTCGGGGGGAAGTCCGCCAACATCGTCTTCGCCGACGCCGACCTCGAGCTGGCCGCGGCCAGCGCACCGTCGGCCGTCTTCGGCAACGCCGGGCAGGACTGCTGCGCACGCAGCCGCATCCTGGTCGAGCGGGGTGCCTTCGACCGCTTCGTCGAGCTCCTCGTCGCCGCCACGCACGCCCTGGTGGTGGGGGACCCCGAGGACGACGCCACCCAGATGGGCCCGCTGGTCTCCGCCGAGCACCGGGCCCGGGTCACCGGTTTCGTCGACCCCGCCGAGCCCGGCCTCGCCGTGGCGGGTCGGAGCCCGACGCCAGCGGGGCCCGGATGGTGGTTCCCCGCCACCGTCCTCGCCCCGGTCGATCCCTCGTTGCGGGTGTGGCGCGAGGAGATCTTCGGCCCCGTGGTGGCGGTGACGCCCTTCGAGGACGAAGCCCATGCCGTGGCCCTGGCCAACGACACGCCCTACGGGCTGTCGGGCTCGATCTGGACCCGTGACTCGGCGCGCGCCCTGCGCATGGCCAAGGCCGTGCAGGCCGGGGTGCTCTCGGTGAACTCCAACACCTCGGTGCGCGTGAACACCCCGTTCGGTGGCATGAAGCAGTCCGGGTTCGGTCGGGAGTTGGGCATGGAGGCACTGGCGTCGTTCTCCGACGTCAAGAACGTCTTTCTCTCCACCCAAGGCTGATCGCCCCGAGCCGCACGCCCGGGTCAACGGGCCGGTGTCCGGTTGGCCCGGTAACGTCTGATTCGTGAGCAGTGGCCGAAAGTTCGTGAAGCCGTTGGTGGCGGCCTTGGGTCTGGCCGGCACCATCGCCAGTGTCTGGTGGTTCGCCCTCAAGCCCCGTCGCAAACGCGCCGGGCAGCGTTCTTCGGAGCCCCCCACACCGCAGTGAGCCTCCCTCGCCACCGGGCGCCGATGCCCGGCGACGCGCGTGGGCTACCGTTTGCACAGTGAAACGTCCCCGGATCCCCCTGCCGGCCGCCGCCCGGGTGATCTTTGTCTCCGCAACGATTGCCATGGGACTGGCGGCGTGCGGGTCCAGCTCCAACCCGACGGCCAAGGCGGCCACCACGGCCAGCTCGTCGGGGCCGCCGGTGAAGACCATCACGTTGCAATCGCCGATCTCCTACACGCCGCATGCCTCGGTGGGCGGGACCGACGACTACCACTGCACGTTGGTCGACCCGCACGTGACCACCGACTCCTACATCGTCGGGAGCGAGTTCTTCCCCAACGACGGCAAGAGCTTCGAGGTCCATCACGCCATCCTCTTCCTGGTCCCACCCAACCTGGCCAAGGCCGCCCTCGCCGCCGATGACGGCGACAAGGGCTGGACGTGCTTCGGGGAGTCCCCCCTGCCGGGCACGTCGTTCGCCCAGGTCTCGAACACGCCATGGCTCACGGCGTGGGCCCCGGGGCACGGAGTGGACACCGCCCCCAAGGGGACCGGTGTGCCCTTCCCGGCCGGCAGCCTGGTCATCATGCAGGTCCACTACAACCTGCTCGAAGGGGACAACCCCGAGCGCGTCAGCCTGGTCCTGCACACCGTGCCGGCGTCGACCGACCTCACCCCGCTGCGCCTCGACCTGCTGCCCGCACCGCCCGACATCCCGTGCCCGGCGGGTATCACCGGCCCGTTGTGCAACCGGGCCGCCTCGCTGGCGGACGTGGGCCAACGCTTCGGCCAGAGCGCCGTGCAGTTCGACAATTTCCTCGAGCAGTTCTGCGGGCGCAATCCGGTCGACCCACCGGGCGGCGATACCACGTCGTGCACATGGCCCGCCCCCTCGGGGACGATCGTGCGGCTGACCGCCCACATGCACCTGCTCGGCACGGGCATGCAGGTCGTGCTGGACGCCGGCACGCCCAACGCCAAGACCTTGCTGGACGTGCCCAACTACAACTTCGACTATCAGCGGTCCTACGTCCTGGCCACGCCGGTGGCCTCCAAGGCCGGTGACACCATCACCGTCACCTGCACCTACAACCCGGTGTTGCGCCAGGAGCTCCCGCAATTGCGCAAGCTCCCACCCCGGTACGTCGTCTGGGGGGACGGCTCCTCCGACGAGATGTGCCTCGCCCTGGTCAACTACGTCTCCACCTCCGACGCGCCCTCCATCTGACGGCCTCTGCGCCGACGGCGCCCGAAGGACCAGCCAGCTCCTCAGACACCGACCAGGGCCGGCAGGACCTCGCTGATGGGGCCTCGGACCACGACTTCGGCGATGGCGTCGTAGTCGGTGGGCTCGGCGTTGACGATGACGACCGGCGCGCCGGAGAGGTGCGCGGCGGGGACGAGGCCGGCGGCGGGGTAGACCGACAAGGTCGACCCGACGGCCAACAACAGGTCGCAGGCCCGGGCGGCCTGTTCGGCGCGCACCAGGTCTTCGACCACCAGGTTCTGGCCAAAGCTGATGGTGGCGGATTTCAGGATCCCGGCGCACGTCTCTCCGTCCACGGTGACGGTGCAGGCGGGGTCGTCCTCGCCGGCCCGCACCCGCTCGAGCACGGCCGGCATGGGCGAACGGGCCCCGCACGACATGCACAGCACTTCCCGCATGGTGCCGTGGATCTCCACGACCCGCTCGGGATCGCTGCCCGCCGCCTGGTGAAGGCCATCGATGTTCTGGGTCACCAGGGTGTGCAGCACACCGCGCTGCTCGAGCGCCACCAGGGCTCGGTGCCCGGCGTTCGGCCGCGCCTCCCACGTCGGTGACTCCAGGCGGTGGCGCCACGTCCGTCGCCGCACGTCCCCGTCGGCCAAGTACGTCTGCAGCGTCGCCATCTTCTCCGCCTCGGGATTCTTGGTCCAGATCCCGTTGGGGCCGCGAAAGTCCGGAATGCCCGAGTCGGTGGAGATGCCCGCGCCGGTGAGCACCACTAGGCGGGTGCTCGCCGCCACCAGCCGGCGGGCCGCTTCGACTGCGGGGTCCATGCGATGAGTTTCGCGCCTGCGTGGGGACCGCTGCCGCCGGCGGGAGGGTCAGCACTCGCGTCGGCGAGTACCGCTTAGTAGCTTCTGCGAGCAGGGCTGACCTCACTCCGGCCGCTGCGCTCCTGTGGACGGGCGTGGTGGTCGCACCGCATTCATCCCCATCGGGGTCCTGTCGCCGGTGGGCGGGGCGCTCGCCGATCGGCTCGACCATCGGCGCTGGCTCACCACAACCGCGGCCTTCACGACGTCGGGGAGCTCCGCCGGCGCGATCTTCCCGGGGCCTGGACGCGCCCCGGAATCTGCCTGCGCTACGACAGGGGCATCGGCCGCCGCCGGCGTGCCACTGGCCGTCGGGTGGGCGATGATCTTGCCATGTCCATCGCCACCGTCAATCCCACCACGGGTGAGACCGAGAAGGTCTTCGAGCCCGATTCCGACGAACAGGTGGAGGCCAAGCTGGCCGCCGCTGAGGCCGCCTTTGCCCACTACCGGACAACATCGTTCGAGGAGCGGGCCCATCTGGCCGTCTCGGCCGCCGAGCTCCTCGAGGGCGAGCTTCCCGACATCGCGGCGGTGCTCACCACCGAGATGGGCAAGACCTTCGCGTCGGCCAAGGGGGAGGTGGCCAAGTGTGCGGCCGCCCTGCGCTGGTTCGCCGAGCACGCCGAGGGGCTGCTGGCCGATGAGCCCGTCGACACCTCCGCTCGCGAGAGCAGGGTGCGCTACGAGCCCATGGGGCCCGTGCTGGCGGTGATGCCCTGGAATTTCCCGATGTGGCAGGTGATGCGATTCGCGGCGCCGGGCCTCATGGCCGGCAACGTCGGCCTGCTCAAGCACGCCTCGAACGTTCCCCAGACGGCCGTGCTGATCGAGGATGTCTTTCGCCGGGCCGGGTTTCCACCCGGGGTGTTCCAGACTCTTCTGGTCCCCTCGCAACGAGTGGCGGGTCTGATCGAGGACGACCGCGTCCACGGCGTCACCCTCACGGGATCCGAGGGCGCGGGCCGCTCGGTGGGCGAGGTGGCGGGTCGAGCCATCAAGAAGTCCGTGCTCGAGCTGGGAGGAAGTGACCCCTTCATCGTCCTGCCCTCGGCCGATCTCGATCGCGCCGTGGCCGTGGGCGTTCAGGCCCGGGTGCAGAACAACGGCCAGAGCTGCATCGCCGCCAAGCGCTTCATCGTGCACGAGGCCGTCTACGACGCCTTCGAGGAGTCGTTCACCAAGACGATGGCGGAGCTGGTCGTCGGGGACCCCATGGAGCCCGGTACCGACGTCGGTCCTCTGGCCACCGCTCAGGGTCGCGACGATGTCCACCAGCAGGTCGAGGACGCCCGGGCCCGTGGCGCGGCGGTGCTGTGCGGTGGCAGGGCCGGAGAGGGCCCCGGCTTCTTCTACTCCCCGACGGTGCTGGCCGGCATCACTCCGTCGATGCGGGTGGACACCGAGGAGGTGTTCGCACCGGTCGCCCTGCTGTACCGGGCCCACGACGCCGCCGAGGCGCTGCGCGTGGCCAACGACTCCCGGTTCGGTCTGGGGGCCAGCGTGTGGACGAACGACGCCGACGAGCGCCGGCAGTTCATCGAGGGCCTCGAGGCGGGGATGGTGTTCGTGAACGCCATGGTGGCCTCGACCGTCGAGCTGCCCTTCGGCGGGATGAAGCGGTCAGGCTACGGACGCGAGCTCTCGGCGTTGGGGATCAAGGAATTCTGCGAGGCCAAGACGGTCTGGGTGGCTTAGCCCGGATGTTTCATTAGGAGCCTGAAAGTGCTCCTGATCCGGGCATGGTGGTCATCGTTGGTGGTTTGGTCGCCAGGTGGTTTCCGTGAGTCGGTTGCTTCGTCGCCGGTGGCAGTCGTTGGGATCAAAGTGACCAATGGACCATGTCTGGGGACGTGTTCGAGCGCAGAGGGGGTGGTCGTTTCGACCTCGCTGAGACCAATGGTCGTCAGGTGGTCAGGGGAAACAACTTGAGGGTGCCAAAGGCGTCTGCGAGGGCGCGGGCCCACGGCCATTCGCGCTGGAGCCTCAGTGTCGTCGTTCTTGCTGACGTGGTTAGTCGGCCGGCACAGTGCAGGAGCGCGTAGCGAAGGCGCTTGGGTTCGGCGCTGGCCAGAGCTCCCGTGAGGAGCAGGCCCTGAGTGAAGGCGAAGAGGTCCTGGGCCATGCAGACGAGCTCGACCCAACACGCGTTGTTGGCGAAGTCGGGAAAGGGCAGGTTCCGTAGTCCGGTGTCTTTGGCACAGCGGATGCGGTCTTCGATGCGGGCATGACCCCGATGACGGGCTTCGAGATAGGTGATGTCGGGATCGGTCGAGTTGGTGATGAAGACCTGGTGCCGCCAGCCACCGGGGTCGAAGAGGTTGAACTGGGCCCCGGGGTGCGGTTCCTCGCGTCGGACGATGGCTCTCGTGCCTTTGGGCCAATAAGAGAGATCGAGATGCGGCGTGAGCTCGGCCACCTCTGCCCCTTCGCGGATCTCGCCGTCAGACGTGATGGCCTCTGTCCATGCCGAGGGGGAAAGGGCCAATACGGCCAGGCGCACGGGCTCGCGCATCTCCATGCCGATGGAGAACTCGATGCCGCGCTCCACCAGGGCGTCGACGAAGCTGTGGCTGGCCCCGGCCGAGTCGGTCCGCGCCAACATCTCCACCCCACCGACCGGGTCGGTGCCCAGCGGCGCCACGGGCAGCTGGGCCAGGGCGAGCTCGAGGACCTCAACGTGATCCGCCCCGTTATGGGGCGAGGCGTTGCCCGGGCGCAGCACCATGGCCAGTGCCTCGTGGGTGGCGTCGCAGAAGCAGGCCAAGGGATGAAAGCCATAGCCACCTTTGTAGGTGGGCCCGGCTCCGTCCTTCTCTGCATGCGCCTCGACCAAGGTGGCATCGAAGTCCAAGATGAGCGGCCCGTGCTCGCTGACCGGGCACAGTCCCACCTCCCAGGCTCTCGACCGGGCCTTGGCTCGAGCGGCGCGGATATTCGAAAGACACTTCGCATCGACCGAGTCGACGACTCGGCTGGCCGTCGGTGTCGAGGCCACCGAGCCGAACAGCCCTGGTTGATCGCGCAGCACCGCCAGATCGGACAAGCAGTCCCCACCGTCGGCCAGCATCAGCGCCAGGTCGAGCAACACGTGACCCGGGTCATGACGCCGGCTCCGGAGCACCGTCGACGCCAGAGCGTCGCTCAGAGCATCAGTCAAACCAGTGGCATCGGCCATCTCCGCCAGAAGCCGAGTGCCGGCGTGAGCGGCAATTCCCTTGCCATCCGCGGTCACAGACAACAGGGGGCGGGTGTTGTTACGCTTCACCTTGGAAGTGCCCTTCTCTCGGGGATCTTGTGTGCTTCGCAACACCAAGTTTCCCAGAGTAGAAGGGCTTTTCCGCGTCTTTCAGGTAGTCACCACGCCGGCTTCATGAAACATCCGGGTTAGTACCAGCCCGGTCCCCAGTGAAGCTCGGGGGCTTCTCCCGCCGCGCTGGCCAGGAGGGTGAGCGAGCTCACCAGCTGGCGTCGAAGGGGGACGGGGATGGCCCGGAGGAGGTCGCCGACCTCGGCGCGGCGGCGGTCGATCACATCGGACACCACCTTGCGGCCCAAGGGCGTGATGGCCAGCTTCACCTCGCGACGGTCGAGCTCGTCGCGCGTCCGTGACACCAGGTTCTTGCGCACCAGGCGGTCGCACATGCGGGTCGCCGTCGACGGGCTCACGCTCAGGGCCTCGGCCAGGTCGGCCAGACGTCGGGGCCCGCCGAAGGTGAGGACCACCAATGTCCGGTACTGGGGGAGGGTGACGTCGTCGGGGTTTCCGGCGAGCGTCCGCACGGCGATCCCGACCATGACCCGGCTGGCGAGGATGATGGCCCCGATCACCTCTTCGTCGTTGGGGACCTCCGACGGTGGCGCCCCGGCACTCGGCACCTCGGGAACGGCTCGTTTCCTCGGCCGGGCGGCCGCAGCGGTGTCGGTGGGACCCACGGGCAGAGTATTGCCGATGGCGCCGTCTCTCGCCCGGGCGACCGTTGTCGGGGCCGGCACCGTCACGGTGACGCGCTCGGGTCGCCGAGGAACGCGTCGAGCACGGCGCGCGCTTCATCGATGCGTCCCTGGCGCACCATCTCGGGTAGCGGTCCGTCGAGCAGGCTCCGCCAGTCGATCGACTCCGTGCTGGCGCCACGATCGTGGACGCGCCGGCGTCCCCCTTCGAGCAGGTCCGCCAGCTGCCCGACGCCGGGCCCCAGTGCCTCCACGACGCGATCACGCAGCCACCGCGCCAGATGCGGGACTGGCGCCGGCCGTCGACACGGCGACAGAGACCACCCCGTCGCGTGCCACCGCCGGCAGCACGAAGGTGCAGCGAGACGGGTCGTCGGCGACGTTCACCCAGATCCCGGCGCCCACGGCATCGCGGTGCACCTCGTCGTCCACGGCTGCTTCGCCGGTGGCCGCCACCACCAGCAGGTAGTCGGCCGCTTCGCCGGAGCGGTAGGGACGGATGTGAACCTCGAGGGGTGACTCGTCGATGGCGGCGATGACGCCCGACTCGGCCAGCTCGCCGATGGCCACGTGCACCTCGGGGGCCACCACGGTCACGGCCGCACCGCACGACAGCAGTCCACCGATCTTGCGGGCGGCCACCCGGCCACCCCCCACCACCAGGCATCGCCGCCCCTGTACCACCAGGCCGACGGGGTAGATGGGTGCGCCGACGCCCACCCTCACCCCCGCAGGGCGGCCAGGATCGGGGTGCCGACCATGCCGGCGGCCACGGTGGCATTGGTCTGTTCGTCGATCACCACGAAGCTCCCCGTCACCCGGTTGGTCCGGTAGGGGTCGACGGCCAGGGGGGTGCCCACGGCCACGGTGACCACACCGATGTCGTTGGGCCCGAGGGCACCGGTCGGTTCGAGCTCCAGCGACTCCACGTCCAGGCGCGAGTCCATCGAGACGATGTGCGCCGGTGTGACGCGCGTGGTGTGCTTCAGCCGGAAGCGCCGCCCGGTGTCCAGCGGTGTCTCGGCGAACCAGCACAAGGTGGCCTCGAATTCGCGCCGCACGTCGGGAGGGGTCTCCGCCGCGGCGATGAGATCCCCGCGAGACACGTCGAGGTCGTCGTCGAGGCGGACCGTGACCGACATCGACGACGGAGCCTCCTCCAGCGGGCCGTCGAAGGTCTCCACCGACGTGAGCCGGCTTCGCCGGCCCCCGGGGAGCACCACGATCTCGTCGCCAGGACGGAACGTGCCACCACTCACCATGCCCGCGTAGCTCCGTCCCCCGCCGGGATGGCGCACCACCCACTGCACGGGTAGACGCCCGCCGTCGCCGCCTTCGTGGGCCCACGCCCCGGCCGGGGCCTGCTCGAGGGCGTCGAGCAACGTCGGCCCCGAGTACCACGGCATGTGGGTGGAGGCCTCGACCACGTTGTCCCCGTGCAGGGCGGAGACGGGGACGGTGGTGACGGTGCTCAGGCCCAGGCGACCAGCCAGCGAGTCCATCTCCTGTTCCACGGCCCGACAGACCCCCTCGTCCCAGCCGGCCAGGTCCATCTTGTTGGCGGCCACCACGAGGTGGCGGACCCCGAGGAGCGCGGCGATGCACACGTGACGACGGGTCTGCTCGCGCAGGCCGACGGTGGCATCGACCACGACCACCGCCAGGTCGGCGGTGGAGGCCCCGGTGGCCATGTTGCGGGTGTACTGCACATGCCCGGGGCAGTCGGCGATGACGAATTTCCGACGCGGTGTCGAGGCGTACCGGTAGGCCACGTCGATGGTGATGCCCTGCTCGCGCTCGGCTCGCAGGCCGTCGGTGACGAAGGCGAGGTCGACGCCGTCGACCCCGCCCCGTCGGCTCGCCGACGCCAGCGCGTCGAGCTGGTCGTCGAAGAGCTGCTTGGTGTCGTGGAGGAGCCGGCCGATGAGCGTCGACTTTCCGTCGTCGACCGACCCGATCGTCGCCAACCGCAAGAGGGCGGAGCCCGGCGCCGGCTCGGCGCCGGGCGTGCGGGTCATCTCAGAAGTACCCCTCGCGCTTGCGGTCCTCCATGGCCGTGTCCGAGAATCGGTCGTCGGCTCGCGTGGCCCCTCTCTCGCTGACGCGTGCCGTGGCGATCTCGGCGATCACGTCCTCGACGGTGCGGGCGTGTGAACGCAGCGCGCCGGTGCACGTGGCGTCTCCGACCGTGCGGAATCGGACGGTCGTCTCCTGGACGACCTCGCCGGGAGCGGGGACGACCCACTCCGACACCGCCAGCAGCATCTCCTGGCGCCGGACGACCGGGCGGCGGTGAGCGAAATAGATCGAGGGAAGGGCGATGGCCTCGCGTCGGATGTACTGCCACACGTCGAGCTCGGTCCAATCCGACAGCGGGAAGGCGCGTAGGTGCTCGCCGGTGCGGACGCGGCCGTGGTAGAGGTGCCAGAGCTCGGGGCGTTGATTGCGCGGGTCCCATTGGCCGAAGGCGTCGCGAAAGGACAGGACCCGCTCCTTGGCGCGGGCCTTGTCCTCGTCACGTCGGGCACCGCCGATGCAGGCGTCGAAGTTGTGGGCGCTGATGGCATCGAGCAGCGTGATGCTCTGCAAGCGGTTGCGCGACCCTCCCGATCCGGGGTCCGCCACTCGCCCACGGTCGATGGAGTCCTGCACCGAGGCGACGATCATCTCCTCGCCGAGGTTGGCCACCGTCTTGTCCCGGAACTCCAGGACCTCGTCGAAGTTGTGCCCGGTGTCCACGTGCAAGAGGGGGAAGGGGAAGCGGCCGGGACGGAAGGCCTTCTCCGCCAACCGCAGCAGGACGGCGGAGTCCTTGCCCCCGCTGAACAACAACACGGGCCGCTCACACTCGGCCGCCACCTCTCGCAGGACGAAGACGGCGTGCGCCTCGAGCAGGTCCAGGTGATCGGGCCGCCCCCGCCGACGGGGCCTACCGGTGTCCTGGGGGCCCGGTCCGGGTGGGGCGTCGATGATCGTGGTCATGTGCGAAACTCCAAAATCCCAGGTGGTGACGGTCGTTGCCATGTGAAAGCGATAAAACCGATCTGGAAAGGGATAAAACCTGATCTGATTAGTCATATATAGTAGTGGCGAGCCGGCCGGACAAGTCATACGTCGTCGCCGGCCCGGTGCGGCCTCGAGGGCCGTGCTGGGCGCAGCGGCGCGGTGAGTCTCGGACAGGGAGGTTGACCGTGGGTGCAGGCGTCGAGACCAGGATCGATCTCGAGGAGCTGGCCACGCGGGCCGTCGAATTCGAGACCGCACCGGCGGGCAAGGTCATGGGCTGGGCCGTCGAGCGCTTCGGGGGCAACCTCAGCCTGGCGTGCTCGTTCCAGGACTGCGTCATCATCGACCTCGCCGTCGAGGTCGACCCGGGCATCGAAGTGCTCTTCTTGGACACCGGCTTCCATTTCCCCGAGACCCTGGCCTACGTGGAGGAGGTGCGGGCCCGCTACGACCTGAACCTGCGCGTGCTCACCCCCGGACCCGAGGCCGACGCCTGGCCGTGCGGGACCGAACGGTGCTGCGAGCTGCGCAAGGTGGAGCCCTTGCATCGCGCCCTCGCAGCCCGCGCCGCGTGGATGACGGGCTTGAAGCGCTGCGACGCCCCCACCCGGTCCGACGCGCCGATCGTGTCGTGGGACGAGGTTCGCAACCTCGTCAAGGTGAACCCCGTCGCCACCTGGACCGACGCCGACATCGCCAACTACGAGTCCGACCATCGCCTGCCGGTCCACCCCCTCATGACCCAGGGATACCTGTCGATCGGCTGCGCTCCGACCACCCGCCCCGTCACCCCCGGCGAGGACCCCCGCGCCGGGCGTTGGTCGGGCATGGGCAAGACCGAGTGCGGCCTTCACGTCTGATGGCCCATGACCGGGACAATCCCCTGGGCGTCCAGATCCGCGGGAACGAGCGGTCCATGCATTTCGTCCACCCCTACCGCCGGGTGGGCGAGCTGAACCAGGTCGAGCGGTGGAAGCTCGAACGACACCCCCTCGAGGTGGCCGACGCCGTCATCTCCCGCTACGCCAAGGAGGGCCCCGACGCCATCGCCGAGGTCGCCGGCGAGCAGGAGCGCCTCAAGTGGGTGGGCCTGTATCCGCAGCGCCAGGGGGGCGACGCCTTCATGATGCGCGTCAAGGTCCCCGGCGGGGTGCTGAGCGCCGATCAGGCCCGCGAGATCGGCGTGGTCGCCGATGCCTTCGGCGAGGGCCCCGAGGACAGCGCCGTGTTCGGCAACCGCTATGCCGACATCACCACGCGCCAGACCATCCAGATCCACTGGATCCGCATCGGCGACGTGCCCCGCATCTGGGAACGCTTTGCCGACGTCGGGCTGACCACCGTCCAGGCGTGCGGTGACTCGGCCAGAAACGTCCTGTGCTGCCCGGTCTCGGGCGTGGACGCCGACGAGGTCTTCGACGCCCTTCCGATCGCCAGGACGATCTCGGACTTCTTCACCGGCAACCGCGAGTACGCCAACCTCCCCCGCAAGTTCAAGATGAGCGTGACCGGGTGCCTGCAGGACTGCGCCCAGGCCGAGATCAACGACATCGGCCTGTGGCCGGCGAGAACGGCTGCGGGCACGATCGGGTTCAACGTGCTGGCGGGCGGCGGCCTCTCCGACGGCGAGCGCATGGCCTCGGACATCGACGTGTTCGTGCGGCCCGAGCAGGCCGTCGAGCTCACCCGGGCCATCGCCCAGGTCTTCGGCGAGCTCGGCAACCGCGAGAGCCGCGGCCTGGCCCGCATGCGCTACCTGGTCCAGGAGCTCGGGCCCGAGCAGTTCCGGGCCGAGCTCGCCGCCCGGGCCCGCTTCGACCTCGAGCCGGCGGGCGAGGAGCTCACCACCCGCTACCGGGGTGACCACGTGGGCGTGCATGCCCAGCGAGAGCCGGGCTTGCGCTACGTGGGGTGCTCGGTGCCGGTCGGGCGGATGGCGGGCATCGAGCTCGTCGAGGCCGCTCGTCTGGCCAGGACCTACGGCGACGGCACCATCCGCCTGGGGTCCGATCAGAACTTCGTGCTCACCGGGGTCCCCGAGGAGAAGGTCGACGACCTGCTCGGCGAGGAACTGCTCGCCAAGTACTCGCCCTTCCCGGGCCCCTTCGAGCGGGGTGTGGTGGCCTGCACCGGCAGCGAGTTCTGCCGCTTCGCCGTCGTCGAGACCAAAGAGCGCGCCGTGACGTGGGCCCGTTTCCTCGACGCCCAGTTGGCTGGCGAGCCCACCGGGGCGCGCCCGGTGCTCGGGGGGCCCTCGGCGCCGCGTGAGGACGCCGGCGTCATCCGCATGCACTTCTCGGGGTGCTCGGCGTCGTGCGCCCAGCCCCAGATTGCCGACATCGGCTTCCGGGGGGATGTGGCGCATGTGGGGGAGCGCATCGTCGAGGCCGTCGACATCGGGATGGGGGGCTCGCTCGGCGCCGACGCGGCGTTCATCGACTGGATCGAGAACGCCCGTCCCGTCGATGACGTACCCCAGGCGTTGTTGCGGACCGTGCGCCGCTACCAGACCGAGCGACGCGACGGGGAGCCGTTCTACAACTGGGCCCGTCGGGTGCCCAACGAGGAGCTGGCGGCCACGCTGGCCGGGCTGGACTCCGACCACGCGCCGGTGAGCCAGCCATGAAGGGCTTTCGCATCCGCGACGAGATGAACGGCATCGTCGAGCCGCCCGGCAAGACCTGGTTCTGGGAGCTCGAGGCCGGGGTCATCTTCGCCGACCGCTGCATCGAGTGCGGCACCTGTGTGGCGGTGTGCCCGTCGAATTCGATCGGGGTCAGCGCCGACACGGGTCTGCCCGAGCTCGTCAAGATGTGCACCGGATGCTCGTTGTGCTGGGATTTCTGCCCGCGCGGCGGGCTCCGCTACGAGGCCCTGTGGCCACCGTCGACGGCGACCTCGGAGGCCGGCGAGGTCCCCGTGGTGGTCAAGTCCGACTCGGCGGACACGTACTGGAAGCTCACCGGCGGGCCCCCCGGCGACGGCCTGGGCGCCGTGATCGGGGAGTACGCGGTCCGGGCCGGAGTCCCCGCCGACGACGTCCAGGACGGCGGTGTGGTGACGGCCATGCTCCTGGCGCTGCTCGCCGGTGGGGACATCGACGGGGCGCTGGTGTCGCGTCCCAGCGACGATCCCGACGAGCCCTGGAAGGGGATCGCCACCGTCGCCACCACGGCCAAGGAGATCATCGCCGCCGCCGGGAGCTTCTACAACCAGACCATGGCCCTGGCCGAGCTCGACCTCAGCCGCTACGACCTGCCCCCCAAGCCCCGGCTGGCGGTGGTGGGCACCCCGTGCGAGATCCAGGGCATCCGGGCCATGCAGGCGCGTCGGTGGCCGACGGGGGCGCACCGGATCGACGCCGTGACGCTGACGATCGCTTTGCTGTGCACCAAGAGCTTCGACTACGAGGCGTTGATGCTGCGCGAACTGCGCGACAAGCGGGGCCTCGACCTCGATCGGGTGAGCAAGGTCGACGTGATCCACGGGCGGATGATCGTCGAGTACCGCGACGGCTCGGTGGCCGTCGACGAACCGGTGAAGGACTTCCACGGCGCCGCGCTGAAGGGTTGTGACGAGTGCGCCGACTTCCTCGGCCGCAGCGCCGACATCTCGGTGGGCAGCGTGGGGTCGCTGGCCGGATGGTCGAGTGTTCTCGTGCGGACCGAAGCAGGCCGCCTGGCGTTCGACCGGGCCCGCGGCCGCCTCGATGTCCGGGACCTCGACAACCGCGAAGCGCTGGTGCGGCTCGACAACCTGGACAAGCGGGTCGCCGAGCGGTCGTTGCAACGCAAGCTCGAGCCCGACGGGCCCCTGTTCATCGACTTCGCCGAGCATCTCGACAGCTATCGCGGCACCGACCGAGCCCCGGTCGTCAAGGAACGCTGAGACCTCGAGGGTGAGCACGACCTCGTGAGCGTGGTGGAGCCGGCCGAGGGCCTTCGCCTCGATCGCCCCGACGAGCCCGTCGAGATGCGCGACGCCCTGCGCGACGCCCTGCTCGCCGGGGCCGACTGGCGCGAGGGCTTCAGCGACGATGTCTGCGTGGGCCTGTGGCTGTGGGAGCGGTGGCGTCCGGCTCTGGAGCCGGTCGGCATGGGCCGCGAGGCCTTCGTGGACGTCATCATCTCCTATCGCCGTGAGCTGTGGTTGTGGCTGATGGGGGAGAGGATGTGGGACCAGTGCATCTCCGGCCTGGCGGGCCGGGTGGCGAGGCGCCTCCCCGGCCCCTGACGACACCACCGGCCGTCTCCCTGCGCGGCGTGGCCGTGGTCAGAGAGGGTCGGCCGATCCTCGACGACATCGACTGGGAGGTGGCACCGGGGCAGCGCTGGGCCGTGCTCGGGCCCAACGGGTCGGGCAAGACCACCCTGCTCCAGGTGGCCGGCATGCGGCTGCTGCCCACCCGGGGGTCGGTCGAGGTGCTCGGGGCGCGCTACGGGCGGAGCGACGCCCGAGCGCTGCGGACCCGGGTGAGCTTTGTCAGCCAGGCGATCCTGCGGAGCCTGAGACCCACCCTGCCCGCCCATGACGTCGTGCTCACCGGACGCTTCGCCGCGCTGGAGCCGTGGTGGCACCGCTACGGCCCGGGCGACCACTCCCGAGCCGAACAGCTCCTGGCCGACGCCGGGCTGGCGCACGTCTCGTCGAAGGAGTTCGGGGTGCTGTCCGAGGGTGAACGCCAACAGGTCCTCCTCGCCCGGGCCCTCATGGCCGAGCCCGAGCTCATCCTCCTCGACGAGCCCGCCGCCGGTCTCGACCTCGGCGCCCGGGAGCGGCTCGTGGCCCGTATGGCGGCGTTGGCGGCCGCACCCGACACCGTGCCCCTGGTGCTCGTGACGCATCACGTCGAGGAGATACCCCCGGGGACGACCCACGTGGCGCTGCTGCGCGCCGGCCGGATGACGAGCGCCGGGCCGACGGCGTCGGTGCTGACGTCGGGGGCCGTCTCCGCGTGTTTCGACGTGCCCGTGACGGTGCAGCGCTCGGGGGGCCGGTGGACCGCACGCGCCGCCTCGGAAAGTTGTGGGCCTCTCTGAGCGTCGCGTGGTGGACACGGACAGTTCACGACCATCCACCCTTCGTGGCGCTGGGGTCAGTAGCGTTGTACGGACGTCGGAAGGTAGATCGAGGGGTAATCACGATCGTGGTCCTGTTGATACTCGGCGTGGTCTGGGCGGCGGTGCTGGCACCAAGCCTTCTCAGGCGGAGATACCAGCACCGTTCGGACGACTCCATCGGAGAGTTCCATCAGCACCTGCGCGTCCTGAGGCGCACCGGGCCGGCGTTGGTTCCGGCGGCCTTCCGGCTCTCGACCTCGTTGCCCGAGGGCCCGTCCGCACATGACGGGCGCCGACAGGCACCGTCGGGGCGCGACCTGATCCTCATCCGACCCGACGCCGCGCCGTCTCGGCCGGTAACCGCTTCGAATGCGACTCAACGGACCGACCGGTTCTTCCGTCCCGAGGCCTGCAAGCGGCGCCGCGACGTGCTGGCCACCATGGCGTGCGTGATCTTCGGCACGGGGGTGCTCGGGGCCATCCCCGTGCTTCGTCCCCTGCTGATCCTGACCGCCGTGGCCGTGGTGGTCTCCGCGCTGTACGTCGTGATGGTGGTTCGCCTCGGCGGCCGGGCCAAGGAGCGCTCGGTCAAGTTGCGGTACCTGCCCCCGCCGGCGCAGGACGAACCCACCATCGTCATCCGCCGCGTGGCGCGCTGACCCTGTTCCCCGGTGCCCCCTGAGGCGCTCGCCGCCGATCTTGCCGGGCTCGGTGACGATGCCCGCCGCCAGCTCGAAACGTCGCACCGGGGGCGTGAGACGGCCCTGGCGGCGTGCCGTGAGACCATCCGGTCATGCGGGCTCGCCATCCGGGCCGTGCACCGGCTGCAGCGCGGTGACTTCGAAGCCCGGGTGCAGGAGGCCGACCAAAGCCTGCGCCGCGCCCAGGAGGCGTTGGCTCCCTACCCCAGGCTGGCCGCCGCCGGGTTCCTCCATGACGCCGAGAAGGAGCTCGCCGAGGCCCGCCTGACCGCCGCCCTCGTGGACGGGTCGCCGCTCCCGGGGCCCGCCGAGCTCAACGTCAGCCTGGCGGCGTGGCTCAACGGCCTGGCCGAGGCGGCGTCCGAGCTCCGTCGGCACCTGCTCGACCGCCTGCGAGCGGGCGAGACCGACCGGGGCGAGGAGCTGTTGCGGGCCATGGAGGACGTCTACGACATGCTCGTCACCATCGAGTACCCCGACGCCATCACGGGCGGGTTGCGACGGGCCACCGACGCCCTGCGGGCCGTGGTCGAGCGCAGCCGCGCCGACGTGACCACCACGGTGCTCCAG
This sequence comes from uncultured Acidimicrobiales bacterium, assembly GCA_963731665.1. GTDB lineage: Bacteria > Actinomycetota > Acidimicrobiia > Acidimicrobiales > UBA8190 > Chersky-840. The sequence continues at coordinate 134,349 of CAVSWP010000002.1, forward strand.
AGCACCCTGCAACGGGCCCTGGAGGGCCATCTGGGCCCGTTCGGCAGCTCCGAACGGTGAGAGTCGGGGACCTGACCACCCCGGCGCTGCTCGTCGACGGAGCGCTCCTCGAGCACAACCTGGCCACCATGGCCGCCGCCCTGCCGGGCGAGCGCCTGCGGCCGCATGTCAAGGCCCACAAGTGCACCGCCCTGGCCGCCCGACAGGCGGCCCACGGGCACGCCGGGTTCACCTGCGCCACCACCCGTGGAGGCCGAAGGACTGGCCCGGGCCGGGCTCGGTGGCGACCTGTTGCTGGCCAACGAGGTCGTCGACGTGGCCCGACTGCGACGACTGGCGAGCTCGGGGGCCCGGGTGACCGTGGCCGTCGACTCGATGCAGACCGTCGCCGCCGCGGCGGCGGCGGGAGTGGGCGAGGTCGTCGTGGACGTGAACGTCGGGCTCCCGCGCTGCGGGTGTGCGCCCGAGGCGGCCGGGCCCGTGGCCGAGGCCGCCCGGGCCCGGGGACTCGTGGTGCGGGGCGTGATGGGCTACGAGGGCCACGTGGTGGGCCTCGAGGACCGGGCCCGACGCGTCGAGATGGTCGAGGTCGCCATGGGGCTGCTGCGGGCCGCCCACGACCACGTGGGAGGCGACGCTCGTCTCCGCCGGGGGGACCGGGACCTACGACATCAACACCACGGCCACCGAGATCCAGGCCGGCTCCTACGCCCTCATGGACAGCGCCTACGGGAAGCTCTCGCTCCCTTTCGGCCAGGCCCTGACCGTCCTGGCCACCGTGGTGTCGGTCTCAGCCGGCTGGGCGGTGGCCGACTGCGGGGTCAAAGCCCTTGGCATGGACCACGGCAACCCGACCATCGAGGGCGCCGAGGTGTGGTTCTGCTCGGACGAACACCTGACCTTCGCCCCAGCAGGTGCCGTTGCCGTCGGAGACCGGGTCCGGGTGATCCCGTCGCACGTGGACCCCACCGTGGCCTATCACGACACCATGCACGTCGTGGACGGAGAGGCCGTGCTCGAGAGTTGGCCCGTCGACCTGCGGGGGTGGTGACCGCGGGCCTCGGGCCCGAGCCTCAGCAGTAGGGCCGGGCGAGGGTCAACAGGAAGTCGCCACCGGGCGCCTCCCACATCGAGTCGACCAGGAAGCCGGCTGCGTACAGCTCGTCCTCCACGCCTTGGCGGGTGAACTTCGAGCTGATCTCGGTCAAGAGGTCCTCGCCCGCCGCGAAGGTGACGTCGATGGCAAGGTCGGCGATGGGGACCACCTGGTCCGAGAGCGAACGCAGGCGCATCTCGATGCGGAGCTCCTCCTCGTTCCACACCGCCACGTGCTCGAAGCGCTCGGGGCGGAACTCGGCGCGCAGCTCGCGGTTGAGCACGTGCAGCACGTTCCGGTTGAACTCGGCGGTGATCCCTCTGGCATCGTCGTAGGCGGCGAGCAGCCGGGCCCGGTCCTTGACCAGGTCGGTGCCGAGCAGGAGCCGGTCCCCGTGGGCCATCAGGCAGTCGAGGTCGAAGAGGAAGCGCCGACGCTGCTCCGGGGTCAGGTTCCCGATGGTGCTCCCCAGGAAGGCGATGAGCCGTCTCCCTTCGCTCGGCACCCGGTCGATGTGGAGGTGGAAGTCGCCCACCACGGCGTGGACGAGCAGCCCCGGGTACTCATCGGCGAGGGCGGTGGCCGCCGCCCACAGGGTGCCGTCGCTGACGTCGAGGGGTATGTAGCGGCGCAGATCGCCGGTGGCCTCCATGGCGTCGAGCAGGACCCGCGACTTGTCGCACGTCCCCGCTCCCAGCTCGACGAGCGTGTCGGCGCGGGCTGCGGTGGCGATGTCGGGTGCATGGTCCTCGAGCAGTCCCCGCTCGGCCCGGGTCAGGTAGTACTCGGGGAGCCGGGTGATCTCGTCGAACAGCTCGCTGCCGCGGTCGTCGTAGAACCACACCGGGGGCAACCACTTGTGCTCGGCGGTCAGCCCGGTGCGCACGTCGTTCTCCAGGGCACCCCGGAGGTCTCCGGCGCTCAGGTGGACGTCCATGGTCGGGGTGGTGGGGGACAAGGGGCCTCAGCAGTCGCGTGCCAGGCGCACGCCGGTGAACGGCCAGCGCGCCGAGGGCGGGAAGAAGTTGCGATAGGTCGCTCGGATGTGGTCAGCGGAGGTGACGCAGCTGCCGCCCCGCAACACGTACTGGTTCACCATGAACTTGCCGTTGTACTCGCCCACCGCCCCCGGTGCGGGGTGAAAGCCCGGATAGGGGCTGTACGAGCTCGACGTCCACTGCCAGACGTTGCCGAACAGGGAGACGTCCTCGCCCGTGGGCCTCGGGTGCAAGGTGGAGAGGTCGAGGAAATTGCCCTCGGGGACGTGGTCGGCGGCGACCGCCTCCCACTCGGCCTCCGTCGGCATGCGCGCCTGCGCCCAGCGGGCATAGGCGTCGGCCTCGTAATAGCTGATGTGGCACACGGGCTCGGCGGGGTCGACGAGCTGGGGCCCTCCCAGAGTGAACAGCCACCAGTCGTCGACCACCTTGAACCAGTACAGCGGCGCCTCCCAGGCCTCGGCCTGAGCCGTGGCCCAGCCGTCGGACAGCCACAGGTCCGGACGTCCGTAGCCGTCGTCGTCCATGAACTGCCAGCCACTCCCCGCAGGTGACGGGACGGTCGGCCAGGGCGAAGGGCTCCAAATGGGTGGTGTGACGGGGGAACTCGTTGTCGAAGCCGAAGTCGTCGTCGCCGTGGCCGATGTCGACCAGTCCGCCGTCGTGCTCGATCCATGTCGCCGTCCGTGCGGCGCGGGGCTCGTCGACCTTCACCGTCGTGTAGGCCGGCTGCAGGGGGTTGCACGACAGCACGTGCTTGATGTCCATGAGCAGGAGCTCCTGGTGTTGCTGCTCGTGGTGCAGGCCCAGCTCGACGAGGTCCGGCCACCTCGGAGGTGAGGGAGCCGGCCAGCAGCCGCGTCATGGACTCGTCGACGTGCCGGCGATATTCGGCCACCTCGGCGACGCCAGGTCGTGAGACGACACCCCGTCGTGGCCTCGGGTACCGGGCACCGACGCCCTCGTAGTAGGAGTTGAAGAGATACGCATAGGCGGGATGGAACGGTCGGTAGCCCTGCAGCCCCGATTGGAGGAGAAACGTCTCGAAGAACCAGGACGTGTGGGCCCGGTGCCATTTGGTGGGGCTCACGTCGGGCATGGACTGGACCGTCTGGTCCTCCGCCGAGAGCGGGGCTGCGAGTGTCTCGGTCAAGTCCCGCACGTCCCGGTAGCGAGAGGCCAGACGGGTGTGGTGCTCGGCCGTCTTGATCAGATCGCCCATGGGCTTCTCCGGGTCACGGACCCAGCGTAG
>CAVSWP010000003.1:0-390820 GCA_963731665.1 uncultured Acidimicrobiales bacterium
GTTGAGGATGACGCCCTCAATGATTGCTCGAAGTTCCTCTGAGTCCTCGGTTGACTCCATGGCCGCCAGGTTGCTCCCGTGAAATACCGACACAACCCATGCCCTCATCCTCGTGTGTTGCCCGCCACGCCAGCCACGCCTCCCCATCGGGATCTTGGTCATCTTCCTCGATGGCGTTGATGAGGGCGACAAGTTCAATCTCGCCGTCTTTGTTCACGTCGTACTCGATGAAAAGCAATGCTCGTCCTTCTCGAAGCGGGACTCAATCCCGATATATGGAATGTTGGTTGCCACTGTATGACAGAGACGCCCCCATGCCGGGGCGGGCTCCTCTCGTTAGTCCGTGGTCAATCGGCCCGTCCGACACCCGGCACTCAAAGCAGCAATGATGAGGTTGGTGACGAAAAGAGGCCAAGGATGATGAACCAGGACTTCCCGGTCCAGGGCGTCGAGATGTCCGTGCTCCTCGTCGTTGGGGACCTGGATCGTGCTCGGGCCTTCTACCGGGACGTGCTCGGGGCTACGGAATTCGCCAGTATGGTGGCACGTCTGCCGTGATGCAGTTTGAGGGTACGTGGCTGGTGCTCGCGACTGGTGGCGGGCCGACGCCGGACAAGCCCACGATCACGTTCCGACCTCCCCCTGATACGAACACGGTCAGCCACGAACTGACGATCAAGGTGCCGGACTGTTGGCTGGCATATCAGGTACTGGTAGGGCGAGGGGCAGAGTTCCTCTCGCCTCCGGTGGAGCACGACTGGGAGATCAGGTGCTTCTTTCGTGACCCGGACGGCCACCTGCTGGAAATCAGCCAGACGAGAGACGTCATGAGCCCTGAGCGACGACGGCGAATAAAGCCTACTCGAAAATACGTCTCGGCATCAGTTCTGCCATCATTAATCGCCGTGGCTGCTCAACAACATCGGACCAAGGTGCGTCGTCGTCGTGATCTCTGGGTCGTCTCCTGTTCGTGTGACTGGTCCGAGGAGGCGGTGTCGGAGTTCAGCGCATTGATGGCACTACGCCGTCATCAGGAACCACGGACTCAGTGCAGTTCGCCAGCCCAGCTGACGGGGCGATCGGCTGGTGATTTGAAAACCCCTACCTACCTCCGTTCTGCATGGTGACCGACGCCGTAGACAATGCGATGATGTGCAAATGATTTCACTCGAAGTACCGTCCCTCCGCTGGTGCGCTCGGTGCCATGGTGACCGGTATCAACCTAACCAAGGTGACGGAAAGTGATGAGCTTGACGGGCTGCGAAGGGCGTTGGCCGATCACCTCGTGGTCTTCCTTCCCGACCAGCACATGGACCTCGACGACCTCGAACGGGTCACCGACCTGCTCGGCGGCAGAGATCCACCCCCTTCGTGACGCCGCTCCAGGACCGTCCTTATGTCATCCGGGTCATCAAGGAGCCGGAGGATCAGCTCAACTTCGCTAACGCCTGGCACAGCGACCTGAGCTACCTAGCTGAACCACCGTCGTACACGCTGCTCCATGCATCGGAGGTCCCAGAGTTCGGAGGCGACACGCTCTGGTCCAATCAGTACATGGCCTACGAGACCCTGTCCCGGGGACTGAAGGAAACCCTCGTCGAACTTCGGGCCGTGCACTCAGCTGGCATGGCCTACGGGACCGGGGGGTTTCTCGACCAAGTGAAGGACCTCACGTCCATGGCCATCGCTCCGTCACCTGACGCATATGAGGAGCACACCCATCCCGCCGTCGTCGAGCATCCGGTCACCAACAGGGCGGCGCTGTACGTGAACCCCGTGTATACGACCAGATTCGAGGGCTGGAGCCCGGCTGAGTCGCAAGCGTTGCTGGTCCACATCTACCGTCATGCCACAAACGAGAACTTCACGTGCCGACTCCGTTGGGCTCGGCACACCCTTGCGATTTGGGACAACCGGTGCACCATGCACAACGCTCTGAACGACTACTCAGGCGTACGAAGGGAGATGTTCCGCACAAGTGCAAAAGGCTCGGCTCCTCGGGCTTGGCCTGCCGCTGCAGGAAAACGCTGACATGGCACCCATCATCAAGGATTTGAATCGATTTGGGTCCCATGCCAAGCGACATTGTTGGAGTGAGTAGTTGCCGAGGGCAGTAGCACCCGAGAGCCAAGGCCGAGCGACGGACTCGTGACCCGAACGTGACCCAAGCAGCGGTCGGGAAGCGGTTTCAAGGGGGAACGGGGAGAGTACTAATGAACCGTTACCTCGGATCAAATCGAAGAGCTGGACTTGCAAAGACCTTCGCAACGTAGAAGTCGGCGGTTCGAGTCCGCTCACCTCCACTGACCTCATAAGAGAGTGTTGACTCTCGAACCATTGACCTGAGCCATATCGGGCGGGTCCTGCGCTTTGAGCGATATCGGGCGGGTTCTGCGCTTTAAGGGAGGAATCCGAGGGGCGATCTGACGGCACCTTCCGCCCGGGCCAGACGAATACACCTCGCGCCGGGATCTGCGGTTATGGGCGCCATGAGGCGATAGGTGCGAGGACACAGCCCTTCTGAGCACACTCTGCGGGTGGCTCACCCACCAGAGCTACTGAGGCGCTCCTGCTGTCATCTGGGCCAACATCTGTTCCAGCGCCGCCTGATCTGGACCGATGAACGGTTGCGCAGTGGGTGTGGCTGCGAGCGAGCCCAGCAGTCGTTCGGTCATGGCGCCCGAGGCGGCCGGCAGATGGCTGCTCAGCACCATCGTGGGGTTCATCTCGCGGATCTGGTTCAACTCCTTCGCGAGCGCGGCAGGGTCGGTTTTGTGGACCCATGGCGAGTCGATCGTCGCCCAGAGGACCTGTCCCTGCCGCAGCTCGTCGTCCGAGAGGTCATCAGCCCGCTCAGGAACCGCCTGGAGCAGTGCCCCAAAGCAGTCTGAGCTGAAGAACGCTCCCGACTTGTCGTCGCGGAAGCCGGTCGTAGACGGGTTGTCGAACACCGGTGGCTTGACGGCGGTGAGCGTGCGGTCGCCCACGGTGATCGCCTGTCCTGGGTTCAACAGGTGGACCCTGTCCATCGGCAACGGGGCTGAAGTCGTCATGATGCCCACGCCGAGGAACGTGGTGATCACACGGAGCCCCGGATTCTCGGTGAGCAACTGATGCAGCGTTCCGATGTGATCGAAGTCCGTGTGAGTGAGCCAGATCCACTTGAGGTCGGCCGGGTCGATGACCGAGTGAAGGGCCGACATGAACTGGTCGCTCTCCACCACTGCTCCGGTATCGACCAGCACCGGCTCGGGACCGTGGAGGACGAAGGCGTTGATGGGAATGAGGCCGAAGCCCGGGATCGGGAAGCTCGAGGTCAGAACGTCGATGTCGGTTGCGGCTTTGTAGGTGGTGACCATGGTCCTTCTCCTTGGTGATTGGTGGTTATTCAGGGTTCGAGGATGTCGAGCCCGTAGGTTCGTGCAGCGGCGGCGAGAAGTTGGGCGTCTCGCTGGGGAAGATCTGCCGGTGGCAGGGTCAACCTGGTCGCCGGCGATCCACAGGTTCGGGTGAAATCCTCGAATCCGGCGGGGGTGAGCAACAAGAGGAAACGAGCCTCGGTCGAGTCGACGCGGAAGCGGTGCTCAACCATGCGGGGACCGAACACGAAGGCACCGGCGGAAGCGGTGCGTTGCTCGTCGCCGAGCCAGAAGGTGAGATTGCCGTCGAGGATGAACCACGCTTCGTCTTCATGGTGGTGTCGGTGGCTGGGCGAGCCCGAGCCCATTGGTGCGCGCACCTCGGCCACCGCCAGGTTTCCGGACGTCTGGGCACCGGTCGTCTTGTAGGTGAGGAGGCCTCCGGAGAACCAGAGTGCCTCCCCCGATTCGGCATCGAGTAGATAGCCGCCGGGTGCAACGTTCAGGGTCACGGCTGGTCGCTCGCGGGACTCATGTCCTCGGCGGCGGTCTTCAGTTGCTGGAGTGTGTGCCGCATGCCTTCAAGGAGTTCGCGGTGCCGGTTGGTCGGGACGTCGAGTATCCGAGCCCAGACGGGGATCCGCTTGACCTCGTAGGATTCGGTGACCCGTGTACCACCGGCGGCGGGCTCGAAACGGTAGCGCCACACGGTGGACTCGTGGCCGCCCTCTTCGGTGGCGAAGGCGAACTCGCGTCCGGCGTCGGCGGTGAGGACGCGGCCGCGACGAGACCAGCGCATGAGGCCCCGCGGCCCGCCCCGGTTGTGGCCGACGAACCTGGCGCCTTCGGCTGGCCCGGTGGCACCGTCCTCCCACTGGACGTGCTGGCACTCGGGGCTCCACTCGCCCATTCGGCACAGGTCGGCGACCATCGGATACAGGCGCTCGGGGGTGGCGTTGATGACGATCTGCTCGTTGTCCTGGGTCAGCCACCACCGTTGGTTCCTCGGGGCCATCGGGTCCTCCCTCGTCGTTGACAGCATCCGCTGGGACACAAGCTACGATCATTAGCTCTAGCTGTCAAGCCAAGGATCTGCTAAGATCTTGCATGTGAAGAGCGATGGTGCCACAGCAGAGAGCCAGACGCTGCGACCGCTCGACCGGCGGGCCCGACGTCGCCGGGAGACCATCGAGGAGATCCTCGACATTGCCGAGGACGTGATGGCCGAGGAGGGGGTCAACGGCCTCAGTCTGGCAGAGGTGGCACGGCGCCTCGGGGTGCAGCCCCCCTCGCTCTACAAGTACTTCCCTTCCCTGATGGCCGTCTATGACGCGATCTTTCTCCGCGGTCAACTTGAGCACCTCGAGGTCATGCGTAAAGCCATGACCGATTCAGAACCCGGACTGCCCGCCTTGACCGCCGGGCTGGAGGCGAGCGGGCGCTGGGCGCTCGCTCACCGGGCGACGGCACAGCTCATGTTTTGGCGCCCTGTTCCGAGCTTCGAGCCCTCCGCCGGGGCGTTCGCCCCCAGCGTCGAGATGGTCGCCCTCCAGCGCGCCGCCATGGCTGACGCTGTCGCCGCCGGACAGCTCGGTCCCGGAGCCAACTCCGATGAGGCCGTGTACCTCGTCTCGACTCTCATCGTTGGGGTGCTCAGCCAGGCCATGGCGAACGAGCCCGAACTCGAATGGGGACAGGGTCGATTCACTTCCACATTCCCGAAGCTGATGAAACTCCTCGTGGCCGCCTATCCCATTCCCACCTCTGGATCGAAGCGGGGAAGCAGCGGTCGCTGACCTCATTGCCCATCGTCAGATCCGATTCGGCCCACCCAACGACCTCTGGATCCATGACGCTAGGACTGAGCAGCGAGCTGGAAGTGGCGAGCGCATATTCGCGGCATTCATCCCGCTGTGCTGCGATGTTTGCCCGTCATCCTCACTGCACCTGCCGGTTCTGCTCGGGTTAGAGCGAGACACGCCTGGGGCCGAGGTACTTCGGAAATACCCGAAGGCAGAGACACAGGGGGGTGGTCGGCCGCGAAACTGGAGAACCACGGCGGGACCATTCAATCGTTCTCCGGGCCGACCAAGGGGAAGTCCAAGCCCTGAGCCGACCGCCGGATGTCACTCAAATGCCTGGTCAAGGCCCAGAGGGTTTCAATCTTCTCCCTGATATCTTGGTTCGAGAGTTGTCCGCTCACCTCCACTGACCTAATAAGAGAGTGTTGACTCTCGAACCATGGACCGGAGCGATATTCGGCGGTAATACGCTCTCGGGGACGGGAATCCGAGGCGCGAGTTAACGGCTGTGCCGTCGGGTCATACAGATATACGTTGCGAATTGTGTCTGCTGCGTTCTATGGACGGACTACTCAAGCTTTTCGCCTCGAACGAATGCGCTCATGATCGAGCCGGCCAAGTCCGCCATGATCTCGTCGCGGTCGATGTCCTCGGGAAGCTCGAGTTGTAACGATAGTTCGGCGGCCAAGGCGGCGATGTCCTCATCCTCGTAGACCTTCGTTGGCGTGACAGAGACGTTCTCGAAGCCGGCAGCCCGTAGCTTCGTCCGGTAGTCCTCGTCGACTAGCGCGCCGGCGACGCAACCCGTCCATAACCCGATGAGCGCTCGAGTCGATTCGGACAGGGGTCGCAGCAACACGATGTCGGAGATGGCCAGTCGCCCCCCGGGCTTGAGCACCCGAAACGCCTCCCGGACCACCGCGTCTTTGTCCGGGGACAGGTTGACGACGCAGTTGGATATCACCACGTCGACGGTGGCATCGGGCAGGGGGATGTCCTCGATGGTGCCCCGCAGGAACTCGGCGTTGGTCACCCCGGCTTCGACTTGGTTCTTCCGGGCCAGATCGAGCATCTCGGGCGTCATGTCCAGCCCGTAGGCTTTGCCGCTCGGTCCCACCCGTCGAGCCGATAACAGAACGTCGATGCCGCCGCCCGAGCCGAGGTCGAGGACCACGTCGCCGGGTTGAAGGTCGGCCAACATGGTCGGATTGCCACACCCGAGCGACGCCGCCAGGGCGTCGGTGGGCAGTACCTCGGTGTCGCTGTCGTCGTAGAGGGTGCGGCCGAAGAGGCCTGATGCGGTGCCGCTCGGCCCACCGCTTGAAGCATCGGTCGCGGCCCGGGCCGCGTCGGCATAGCGATCGCGCACCGCAGAATGGATCTGGTCGGACTCACTCGTGCTCATGTTGCCCCCGCTGGGTTGCTGGCTCGGGATACTGCTCCCGCTTGGGGATGCCGCCGCGCAGGATCTCGTCAACGCTCGTGAAGGCGTGGGCTGTGAGCCACAGACGTAACAGGTGGCGCCGGCGACCCTTGTCGTCGTGGTCTTCGTAGGCCTCGCGACAGTGCAGGATCTTGGCGTTGGCCAGGAGTTGGACGTCGCCGGGCTCGAAGTCCATCTCGAGGTGGAAGGCGGGATCGTTGGCGATCGACTCGATCAGGTCCAACGCCTCTCGTTGGGGGTCGGTGAGCCGCGGAACCTGGGAGTGGCGCTGGGCATCTCTGATATACCACCCGATGTAGAACATCCGGGGAGCGTCCTCCACGTCGTTGAACACGGGCAGGGCGAAGTAGGGGTCCTCGCCCGGCGACTGCTCGTTGTTGCGGTCCCAGTACATGGGCTCGTAGAGCACATCGAGTAGGTCAGGACGGCGGCGGAGAATCTCGTTGTAGACGGCGAGCGAGCTGGCGATGCGGCTCTCGCCACCGGACCTGGCCCCCTGGAGACACAGCAGCCCGACGATGTCCGAGCCGTCGGTGTGGAAGTCCTGGCGTGACCTGGTCCGATACAGGCGCACGCTCGGGTCGGTGCGGACCACGCCCTCGTCGCGCACGTGGCCGAGGAGGGTGGCATCGGCGTCCTGGCCGACCGGGGTGCCGAGTTGCCATCCGAGTCCGACGTAGGCCAACTCCGTCGCCTCGGGGGAGAGCTCGTCGACCGGGAACCCGCGCAGCAGGACGAACCCTCGTCCCTCGTGCAAGGCCTCCACCCACCGGGACAGTGCGGGCGCAAGCACGGGGAGGTCGAAGTCGGCGCGCTCGACGGTTGCCGGGGTGCGTCCCGATCTCGACGGCCCGGTTGGCGGCGTCGACGACGGCAGCGCGCTCGGCGGGCGTGAGGTGGGTGCACCACTGCGAGGAGTCTGCGACATCGGTGGCCCGCCAGACCGCAGGTGAGAGAGCGGGTTGGCGCGAGCTCACGGCATCACCCGACCGGTTGGAGCGCGGAACGGAGATCCGCCAGGCGTGCGCGGTCGAGCGAGTACCACACCCACTTGCCCCGCCGGTCACCATGGACGAGGCCGGCGTCGCTAAGGATCTTCAGGTGGTGGGACACAGTGGGCTGGCTCTTGCCCAGCGGTTCGACGAAGTCGCACACGCAGACCTCGCCCTCGGGAGTGGCGGCGAGGATGCTGAGCACCCGCAGCCGGACTGGGTCGGCCAGGGCCGTGAAGCCGAGGGCCAGCTCGGCGGCTTGGGCAGCGTCGAGCGGAGAGGCCAGCACCGAGGGGCAGCACTGGTCGGTCGGTTCGACAGTTGCGACCCGCTTGGCCATGGTCACTCCTCGTGGATAGTCCCTATTGACAGAGGTCGATGCATCGATCATAGTCCATGTATCGACAGATGTCCATGGGACCGGAGGTCCGACATGTCCAGAGTCCAGCTCGCCTTGAACGTCACCGACATCGACGCGGCGGTCGACTTCTACTCCAAGCTGTTCGGAGCGGAGCCAGCCAAGCGTCGCCCGGGTTATGCCAACTTCGCCATCGCCGAGCCGCCCCTCAAGCTTGTGCTCATCGAGGGTGGTGCCGGACGCGGGGCTGGGGTGGCCGGTGCCCTCAATCACCTGGGCGTGGAGGTGGAATCGCCTCAAGAGGTCCAGGCGGCCACCAGACGGCTCTCGGCCGAGGGGCTCGAACCCGACGTCCAGGAGTCGACAACCTGTTGCTACGCCCTCCAGGACAAGGCGTGGGTCAACGATCCTGACGGGGCGCCCTGGGAGATCTACACCGTGCTTGCCGACGCGCCACAGGAAACCGATCTGGGATGCTCGACCGAGACCTGCGCGCCCGAGGGGGAGCAGGCGATCCCCGTCGGCGCCCCAGCCGTCGCGTCGGCCTCCAGCGCCTGCTGCTAGGCGTCGGTTTCCGGACCTCCCTCGACCGGGTAGTGATGAACGACGCTGCGCTGTGGCGCCGATTGCTCGCCGAGCTGCTCGGCAGCGCCTTCCTGGCGGCCATCGTCATCGGCTCGGGCATCGCCGCCCAACAGCTCTCGCCGGGCAACATCGGACTCGAGCTGTTCGAGAACGCGGCCGTGACCGCAGCCGGACTCTTCGCCATTATCTTGATGTTCGGGCCGGTTTCGGGGGGCCACTTCAACCCGGTGGTCTCGTTCGTCGACGCTGGCTTCGGTGGGCTGAGCTGGCGCGACGCCTGTGCCTATGTGCCCGCCCAGGTGGCGGGCTGCGTCGGAGGAGCGGTCATTGCCAACCTGATGTTCTCCAAGGCGGCCGTGTCGATCTCGACGCACCACCGGGCCACGCCCGCCCATTTCCTCTCCGAGATCGTGGCCACCCTTGGGCTCATCCTGGTCATCTTCGCCCTGGCCCGCAGCGGCCGGAGCCGCGCCGCCCCAGCCGCCGTCGGGGCCTACATCGGAGCGGCCTATTTCTTCACCAGTTCGACCAGCTTCGCCAACCCCGCCATCACCGTGGGGCGGATGTTCTCCAACACCTTCGCCGGCATCGCTCCCACCTCGGCGCCGAGCTTTGTCGGCGCGCAGATTGTCGGGGGTGTCCTCGCCTTCGTCGTCATCAAGGCCCTCTACCCCGGCGTCACCCCGGCCGAAGCCTCCGACATCATCTTTCCCCACCACTTGGAGAGTGCCGTAGAGCCCGCGGTTGTCAATGCCGTTCCGGGCGCTTGCCTTGAATCGGCGAGCACCGATGGCGCCTCCTCGCATCTTTTGCACCAGGACCAATCCTCGCCACCTGTGGCGTGACGAATCGACCCGACAGGAGACCTCATGCACCTCATTGCCATCGGAGGAAGCGACGCCGGCATCAGCGCCGCCCTCCGGGCCCGTGAACTCGACCCCGATACCGAGGTCACCGTGGTCGTGGCGGACGCCTACCCCAACTTCTCCATCTGCGGAATCCCCTACTACGTCTCGGGTGAGGTCAACCACTGGCGCAACCTGGCGCACCGGACCATCGCCGATCTCCAGGCGACCGGCATGGGACTCCGTCTCGACAGCGTGGCTCGCCGCATCGACGTCGAAGGTCGCAAGCTCCTCATCACCGACACCGACGGCAACGAGGAGCTTCTTCCCTACGACGAGTTGGTCGTCGGCACCGGGGCTGTGTCGGTTCGTCCGCCCATCGAAGGACTCAATGAACCCGACGCCCTGGGGGTCGACGACGGGGTCCATCTTCTGCACTCCATGGGGGACACCTTCGCCGTCATGCGCACCCTCGAGGAGGCTGTGCCCGCCAGCGCCGTCATCGTGGGGGCCGGCTACATCGGGCTGGAGATGGCCGAGGCCCTGGTGGCGCGGGGGTTGTCGGTGACCCAGATGGAGCAGCTCCCCGAGGTGCTCCCCACCGTCGATCCCGAGATCGGCGCCCTCGTCCACAGACAGCTCACCGACCACGGCGTCGATGTGCTCACCGGGACCACCGTCCGCTCCGTGACCCGGGCGGAGCCCGGCGAGTCCGTTCGACTACGCGTCGAAGCCACGACCACCGACGGCCAGGACGTGGTCCGCCACGTGGACATGGTGCTCGTGGTCGTGGGGGTGCGACCCGACACCGAGCTGGCCGCCTCGGCCGGCGCCGCCCTCGGCCAACGCGGCGCCATCGCCGTCGACCGCCACATGCGGACCAACCTTCCGCATGTCTTCGCCGCCGGCGACTGCGTGGTCACCCATCACCGACTACTGGGCGAGACCTACCTGCCGCTCGGGACCACCGCCCACAAGCAGGGACGGGTAGCCGGAGAAAATGCCCTCGGCGGCGACCGTGCCTTCGCCGGAAGTCTCGGCACCCAGGTGGTCAAGATCTTCGATCACGCCGTGGCCCGCACCGGACTGCGGGACCACGAAGCCATATCGGGCGGGTTCGATCCGGTGACCGTGGGTGCCGAGGCCGACGACCACAAGGCGTACTACCCCGGGAGCCACCGCATCGCCATGCGCTTCACCGGCGACGCCGCCACCGGCCGTCTCCTCGGTGTCCAGCTCTTCGGACACAAGCACGCCGAGGTGGCCAAACGCGTCGACATCGGTGCCGCTGCCATCTTCCACGAGATGACCGTGGACGCCATGAGTGAGCTTGACCTTTCCTACACACCACCGCTCGGGAGCCCGTGGGACGCCGTCCAGATGGGAGCCCAAGCCTGGGTGCGTGCGGAATCGGAGCGACGCGTTGGGAGGTGTCCAAGCGGATGAAGTGATCTGAGGTATGTGTGGATCGTTTGAAAAGGGGGAGAGACTATGAGTGAGTTGGACTTGCTGACACCGATGCAAAGACGGGGACTTGCAAGCGCGGCACGCGATCTCCACACCAGATTCCAGGGCGTCTTCGGACTGGAAACAATCGAAGCGCTTGTCGTGGATAGCTACAACAAACTGGCCGCGAAAGCGACAGTTACCCGCTGGTTGGTCATCGGAGCGGAACGGTTTGCCCGAGTACGGCTGGAGGCTCTGATCCAAGCCGAGGATCATTCACCAAACAAACTCCCTGCGGTCTTGTTCCTTTGTGTTCACAACGCAGGGCGATCGCAGATGGCCCTCGGTTGGTTTACCCACTTCGCGGGGGACCGTGCGATCGCTTGGTCCGGTGGATCTGAGCCTGGTTCCCAGATCAACACGAACGTGGTAGCCGCCATGGCCGAGATCGGCATTGACATCTCGCGGGAGTTCCCCAAGCCGTGGACCGACGAGTTCGTGGGGGCGGCCGACGTCGTGGTGACAATGGGGTGTGGCGACGCCTGTCCACTCGTGCCCGGCAAGCACTACGAGGACTGGGAGTTCGACGACCCGATGGGCAAGTCAATCGCCGAAATCCGCCCCATCCGAGACGAGATCGGCCGTCGGGTGAACGACCTGCTCGATCGTTTGGAGATCCATCCGGGATAGCGTCGGGGCGCACTGCCCGCGGGGGAGCCCTTCGGCCCTGGTCAGAGCTTCTTTGGCGCTGGATGCTGTCAATATGAGTGGCGTACTTGCCTATGTGGCAGCCGGGGTCGTGGCGCTATGGGGCGTCGCCCACGTCCTGCCGACGACAAAGGTCGTCGCGGGCTACAGCGACACCTCGCGTGACAACCGGCTGGTGATCACCCAGGAGTGGATCGCCGAGGCGATGACGATGTGGCTCATCGCCGCCATTGTGGTGGTTACCACGGGCGCTTCGGGCCCGGTAAGGGCCTCGTGCGCTTCGACCAGACGGGTCATGGGGATATTCCTGCGCAACATGCGGCCGGTCGGCCGGTCGTCTCGCCGTCCGGGAGCTAGCTGAGCAGCTTGCCGACGACCACCGACAGGCTTTTGGGCCGAGCTTCGCTGATCCTAACGCCGAACCCTCCGAGTGCACTTAGTAGTTCACGCGACGAACAACGTCTTGCGCAGGCGCTGGATCCCAGGCAGCAGGCGGGCGAGCTCCTCTTCGCTCACGTCCTCTCGCTCGCGCAGACGCTCAGTGAGGGTATCGAGCCTCGCCATTTCGCGGCTGCGAAGCGTCACCTGGTAACCGGCGCTGTGCCGCCGCAATGCTCGGTTGAAAGCGGCATTCGCCTCGATGGCGTCGGCGAACTCGAGGACCTGGGCGATCCCGCCGAAGGAGCGGCCCTGTTCACGAAGCAACAAGGCCTGCTCGTCACGATCGACGTCGTTAGGCACTTGTGTCCTGAGCCTTTCCTAGCTGGACCGGACCCGACCCCCGTTAGATCGGTCGGACGTTCTTGGCCTGGGACCCTTTTGTCCCTGCTCGGTCTGGAACTCGACCTTTGCCCCTCGATCAGGTCTCGCTAGCCCGAGCCTTCGATGGACGAGAAGTGTGCGACGACGTTGGCAGTGCTGTCGTCAGGGGTGATGAAGCCATATCCCTTGCTAGCGTTGAACCACTTCACCGTGCCAGTGGCCATGATGTTGCCTCGTTTCTCCACGCTTAGGGACACTTGCGGGAAACCTTGTGGCAACCGGCAAACGACGCACAGCTCGCGTGAAATCCGGTCTGTTCGCTATAGTCAGTGTACTCGGTTGCGACACGTTTCGGGGCTCCGAGGCTCTCGGGGACCCCCCCACTGGAAGAGCCAGGTCGCGTGGCGTCATGGTTCTCGGGACATCCCTGCAAGCACGCACTCGACGTGGAACAGGTACTTGATGGGCAAGGTAGTCTGATAGTTGTAGCCCGCCTTCGGCGACCGCATCCGGGCTGATCCTGAGGTGGATTGACGCCCATGGCGGATAACCGGTTCTTCCTGCTTGGCCGCGACATGGCGGTCGACCTCGGCACGGCAAACACGCTCGTATACGTGCGTGGCCGGGGCATCATCCTGAACGAGCCCTCGGTCGTGGCAGTGAACGTCAAGGATGGTCGTCCTTTGGCCGTGGGCGCCGAAGCCAAGCGCATGATCGGCCGCACACCCAGTCACATCCAGGCCGTCCGCCCTCTGAAGGACGGGGTCATCGCCGACTTCGATATCTGCGAGAAGATGCTCCGGTACTTCATCCAGCGCGCCCAGCAGCGCCGCTTCGCCAAGCCTCGCATTGTCATCTGCGTGCCCTCAGGCATCACGAGTGTCGAGCAGCGCGCCGTCATGGAAGCTGCCATGAGCGCCGGCGCGCGAAAGGCCTACATCATCGAGGAGCCCATGGCAGCGGCCATCGGGGCGGGGCTGCCAGTCCATGAGCCCACAGGCAACATGGTGGTCGACATCGGCGGCGGAACAACCGAGGTCGCCGTCATCTCGTTGGGCGGAATCGTGAGCAGCCAATCGGTGCGCGTCGGGGGAGACGAGCTCGACGAGGCCATCATCTCCTACATCAAGAAGGAACACAGCCTCGCTCTGGGCGAGCGGACCGCCGAGGAGATCAAGATCGCCCTCGGCTCGGCCTATCCCCTTCAGGAAGAGCTGCATGCGGAGATTCGGGGCCGCGACCTCGTGAGCGGTCTGCCCAAGGTCCTCGTGGTGTCCACCCAGGAGATCCGCAAGGCGATCGCTGAGCCTGTCTCGGCCATCGTCGACGCCGTGAAGGTGACGCTCGACAAGACGCCGCCCGAGCTCGCCGCCGACATCATGGAGCAGGGGATCGTGCTCACCGGCGGTGGGGCGCTACTTCAAGGACTCGGCGCCCGCCTGCAGGAGGAAACAGGAATGCTGATCGTCTTGGCGCGCGACCCGTTGAGCTGCGTCGCCATTGGAGCCGGACAGTGTCTGGAGGAGTTCAACATTCTCAAGCAGGTTCTCGTCACTTCTGGCTAGTGGGAGCCCATGCGCACTGTCCCGGCCCCGTCGTTCGCAGTGTTACGGACGGTATTGCCATCAGTGTGCGTGCGGGGCAGATCGAGGTGCCACTAATCCGAAGCGCTGAGGATCAATCAGGGCGGTCGTTGCGAGCGGGTCCACTCACCGTCGTCACACGAGTCCAGAGATTTCAGTGAGGGCGTGCTCATCTTGGCACGCCACTCTGTCACGGCGGCGCCCGCCCGAGACACTTCCTGCGCTGATGTGATGGATCGCGGCCGGCCGAGGTGCTGGCCAGCCCTACCACCCTGGATCGCCTCCTGGCCGACCATACCGGCCAGGTCGACCCGAGCCCTGACCGCTCGCGCGGCACGTCCCAGTCGGCCCTGGTCGACGGGAGTCCCGCCGGCGGTGCCGACGCCCGATGCCTAGAGCGACCTTCGGCGACGAACGGGCCGAAGGTCCCTGGAAATGCCCGCCGCCCCGTTGTAGGCCTGGACTTAGCTTCTGCCAACGGGGGAGGTTGTCATGCCGTTGGGAAAGGTTCGTCGTGGTCTTTCTCCCGCCGGCAGCCTCTCCGTTGTCGGCCCATCGGCGCAGCCCGTGCTCTCGCTCGAGGACGGGGCCAGGGTGGCGGTCGTTGGCGGCGGCCCGGCCGGTTCGTTCTTCGCACACTTCCTGCTGAGGATGGCGGCCGAGGTCGGCCTCGACGTTTCCGTCGACATCTGGGAACCCCGCTCGTTCACCCGCAGCGGCCCCGGGGGCTGCAATCACTGCGGCGGCATCGTGTCCGAATCGCTCGTCCAGATGCTCGCTACCGAGGGCATCAATCTGCCACTCGATGTCGCCCAGCGCGGGATCGAGTCTTACGTCATCCACATGGATGTTGGCAGCGTCCGCATCGCGTGCCCAGCAGGGGAACGACGGATCGCCGCCCTTTACCGTGGCAACGGGCCTCGGACAGGAGAGGCGTCACCTTGGGAGAGTTTCGACGGATTCCTTCAGAAAATGGCAGTCAATGACGGCGCCCGCGTCGTTCGCTCCCTGGTGACGGGGATCGAATGGCGCGGTGGCCTTCCGCATCTGCTCCAGGCCGGAGGTGCAGCGTCACCCTATGAGCTCGTGTGTGTGGCTTCGGGCGTGAACAGCAATTTTGCCAGCCTGCTCGAGCAGGCGGGAATCGAGCTGGATCCACCCGAGACGATGCGCACATACATCTGCGAGTTCCGCTCTGACCCCGAGACGATCGAACGGGTGCTCGGCAACTCGATGCACGTCTTTCTTCTCGACATCCCACGTCTCGAGTTCGCCGCCCTCATCCCCAAGGGTGAATTTGTGACCATGTGCCTGCTCGGTGAGGATGTCGATCAGGACCTCGTGAATACTTTTCTGAGGGCTCCCGAGGTGACACGCTGTTTCCCGGTCGACTCGGCTCCGTGCGTGTGCACGTGCGCACCGTTGATCAACATGCGCGGCCCGCGACGACCCTATGCAGATCGTCTCGTTCTCGTGGGCGACAGCGGAGTCACCCGGCTCTACAAGGACGGCATCGGCGCAGCCCTTCGCACTGCCAAGGCGGCGGCCGAGACCGCGGTGTTTCAGGGGATCTCAGCAGAAGACTTCGGCCGTTATTACGCGCCGATTTGTCGCGCCATTGCCACGGACAACGCCATCGGCAAATTCATGTTTTCGGTCACACGAGCCTTCAAGTACGCGCGGTTCTCGCGCCGCGCCATCGCGCGGATGAGCACGATGGAGCAGACCCATCCGGCCTCCGCGCCCCGGCTCAGCTCGGTGCTCTGGAACATGTTCACCGGCAGTGCTCCGTATCGGGAAATCCTAAACGACACCCTCCACCCCGCGTTCCTGGCGGGCATGGCGTGGAACCTCGTTCGCGGCGCGATTCCGCGGCGGGAAGTGACGAAGGTGGCCTGACGGTGTCTGACGGTGCGCTCGGCACGGTCTACCCCGACGGTGTGGTGATCGTGCGCGAAGGGGAACCCGGTGACTGCATGTACGTCGTCCAGGCAGGCCAGGTCGAGGTCATCCATGAGGAGGGTGGCCATGAGCGACGGTTTGGTGTGATCTCCGAGGGAGGCTTCTTTGGGGAGATGGCGATTTTCGAGACCGAGACGCGCTCGGCGACAGTGCGAGCACTGGGCGATGCTCGGGTGCTCAAGATCGACAAGAAGATGCTCCTCCGGCGAATCACCGAGGACCCTCTGCTCGCGCTGAATCTGCTCAAGACCCTGTCGGCGCGCCTACGCGAGGCTCGCCGCGAGCAAGGGGAGACTCGATGAGCAGGGCATCGCGTCGCGCCGGCAAAGAGCTTCCATCCCTGACGCCCTTGTTCCGTCCCGGCCAGGTGGAGAAGCTCGCACCCTGCCAAGAGGGCTGCCCGATCTCCGGCGACATCCGCAGGTGGGTCGGAATCGTGGCCCAACGAGACAAGTTGGGTCTCGCGCCAGCCGAGGCCTACGCACGCGCGTGGGGGGTCATCGTCGAGCGCAACCCGCTGCCGAGCACGCTCGGCCGCGTCTGCCCCCACCCGTGTGAGACGAACTGCAACCGTTCGGGGCTCGATGAAGGCGTAGCGATCCATTCGATGGAGCGCTTTCTCGGCGACTGGGCCATCTCCGAGGGGCTGCCGCTGACCCGGCTCGAAGAGGACGAGAAGCCCGAGTCGATCGGCGTTATCGGCTCGGGCCCGTCGGGCCTCTCGTTTGCCTATCAGATGGCCCGCCGTGGCTACTGCGTGACGATCTACGAGCAGCATCCCCAGGCGGGTGGGATGCTCCGTTACGGGATCCCGGACTACCGACTCCCACGCGACGTGCTCGACGCGGAGATCGACCGAATAGCTCGCCTCGGCGTCGATATCCGGCTCAATACGACCGTCGGGAGCGAAATCTCGCTTGGCGAGCTGCGTGCCCGCCATGCCGCGCTTTACGTCGCCATCGGGGCACAGTCGAGCCGTGAGCTCGGCATCGCCGTCGAGGCTGACGCGGCGGTCATGAACGGTGCCGAGTACCTCCGGCGCGTCAACCGGGGTGAGCACGTTGAGGTCGGTAAAAAGGTGGCCGTCATCGGTGGTGGCAACACTGCGGTCGATGCTGCACGCACCGCACGGCGCGCTCGGTGCCCAGGCCACGATCATCTACCGCCGCTCCCGGGCGGAGATGCCGGCGTTGGCGGCAGAGATCGAGGAGGCAGTCGCAGAAGGCGTGGAGATGCTGTTGTTGAGCGCGCCGGTGCGGGTCGAGAAGCGCGGTGGTTCGCTTGTCCTCTTCGTGATCCGCATGGAGCTCGGCGAACCGGACGCATCCGGACGACGTCGGCCGATCGCCGTGCCGCACTCGGAATCGGAGCTGTCCGTGGACAGCATCATCGCTGCTGTTTCTCAGGAGCCGGCCTGGTCAGGCCTCGAGGAGATCCAACGGGACGGCTGGCTGGCCCCTGATCCAACGGGCGCCGTAACAGACGGTGTCTGGGGCGGCGGCGATGCCGTCGAGCCCGGTATCTGCGGGACGGCCATCGCCCATGGTCGTCGCGCAGCCGAAGTCCTCCACGCCCGATTTCGCGGACTTCCCGATCCCGCTCCAGAGAACCGGCGCGCGATCGGCTCCGCCGGCTTGCGGCTCGACTCCTACGCGCCAGCCGCCCGTGCCCAGGCCGAGCACCTCGCCCCAGACCTGGCCGTCTCCGTACCCGACGCTGAGGTCAGCCTCGGTATAGACGAGGACCAGTTCATCACTGAAGCGAGTCGCTGTTTGTCGTGCGGTTCTTGCTTTGGCTGCGAACAATGCTGGATGTTCTGCACCATGCAGTCGTTCGCCCGGCTCGCCGATCCGGCCCCGGGGACCTACTTCTCCCTTTCGCTCGATTTCTGCTTGGAATGCGGCAAGTGCGTCGAGGTCTGCCCGTGCGGGTTTCTCGAGGTGAGCGGTGGCCGTCTCGGGCCGTCGTCGGAGTGGCGGCCTGGTTAGGGGGAACGGTGCTCTCTGACACCCGATCTGCGACCAGTTGCGCCGACCCCGCCCGAGTGTTCGCCACCCTGCTGGCAATCGGCGGCCCCAAGGGCTGGTATGCCGGCCGGCGTCTCTGGAAGATCCGTGGGGTTCTCGATCAGTTGGTGGGCGGCCCCGGCCTGCACCGCGGACGGCGCGACCCGGCGAGCCTCAGTGTCGGAGATCCGGTCGACTGCTGGCGGGTCGAGGCCGTCATTCCCGAGCGATGCCTACGCCTCCATGCCGAGATGCGCTTACCCGGCGATGCGTGGCTCACCTGGGAACTCTCCCCAGGGGATGGTGGCATCACTCGCATCACTCAGACCGCCGAGTTTCGACCCCAGGGGCTCCTGGGTCGCGTCTACTGGCTCGGCGTGGCGCCCTTCCACCGCTTTGTCTTCCCCGGCCTCCTCGCCGGCATCATTGCCGACGCCGAAATCAGGGGGAACCAGGCGCGGGCGGACGCAAAAGCTATGTCCGCATAGTTGACGAGCAGGGAAGCGAGGTCCGAGAGGAGGGAGGCAGACCCGCGCGCTACCACCATTCAGGTTGCGTAACTCCTAGGCGCTGTCGCTCGGACCTCGACCTGCGCGGTATGACGCAGAGCCGCGGCTACTGCGCTACCGGCCCTTAGAGTCGGCTTACCGGCATCGGCGCCACGTACACCACGGTCTAGCGAAATACACGATTGAGGCTGTCGCAGGAACCCGGGACGGGCAGGTCACGGGTGTTCGAGACTTTGAGGAAAGGGATCGATCCACCGGACCTATCAGGGGATCGACACCCTCCAGAGCTTGAGCACGTTGTGGGTTGCGCAGATGAGTCGCCACTCGCTCTGGACGGCTGTCAGGCCGCGCCGCGTGAACCTTCGATACCCGCGATTGGACTTGATGTTGCCGAAGACAGGTTCGATGGCTGTCTGTCTCTTGCGCATGAGGGCATCGTTTTCGGGCTTCTCCAGCTTGGCCTCCATCTCGAGCAGAGCAAGTGTGGGGTCGGGCAGGCCACGGCGATGTCGCTGAAGGAGTTCGTGGGCCTTGTGATATGAGAGGCCCAGTTCCCGCGCCCCTTCACGAATCGAGATCTCGCCTCGGTCGACTCGTTCGATCACGGCGTGGCGCTGGTGCGGGTCAGTGATGACCTCAGGCTCCGGATCGTTCAGGTAATTGGCGAACGTGTAGCCTAAGTACTTGGAGGAGATGCCCAGCTTCTCGGCGCCTTGGCGACGAGTGAGCTTTCCAGCCCGGATCTCTTCGAACACGAGGCGGCGCTCCTCGGAGATCGGACGCCTTTGGTTGAAGGTGCCCCTCTTGTTGACCTTGATCAGGAGGTTCGGCCCTAGGTCGGCGGTCGTGTTGGCGGTCGACCAGTAGCCTGCGTCGGCCACGATGTTTTCCGCCGGCCCTGTGCCCACTTGGGCCAGCATGTCCTTGGTCGCCTGGGCAATGGGGAGGAAGTTCACCGAGTCCGATGCGGCCTTGGTGACCTCGGCTGCCACCAAGATCTGCTCGGCGGTGGCAGCCGCCTGGGCGTTGTATCCCTGGACGGTTCTCTTGTCGGTGGTCCACATCTCTCGTGAATCGGGGTCGGTGACGTTGATAGCCAAGGGGCGTTTCGAGCGTCTGGAGGTGGGACCAGGTGCCCGTCCTGGAAGCTTGTGGCCGAGTTCGGCCTCCTTCTCGACCCGCACTTCTCTCTTCGACTCGTAGTCTCGGGGAGCCTCTTCGTTGATCTGGCGAAGGGCCTCTCGGATGCGCTCGCGCCGGCCATGGGGACGGGCCCAGGGTTCGGGGAGCTCGTCTCCCCTTTTGTCTCCGAAGCGCTCGTCTTCTTCGGCGTCTATCCGCTCTGCCTCTTTTAAGATCTCTTCAGCGAGCTGCTTCTTTGTGCGATTGGCACGAGGTGAGACATCGGCGGCCATCTTGGTGCCGTCTATCGCCACGAGGCCCGTGTCAACCAACCCCGCCTTCGCACAGAGGCCCAGGATCTGCCCGAACAGATCGCAGATTGCGCCCTCGTGACGCTGGCGGAACCTGGCCAAGGTGGCATGGTCCGGGTGCTGGTTCGCCGCGAGGACCCGATAGGCGACGTCTTCGTGACACCGGCGTTCTATACGTCGCGAAGATCGCTCTCCAGTGCAATAGGCATAGAGAAGCACGGCGAGCATCGATTCGGGACTGTAAGTGGCGCCACCGCGACCGTCTGTGCGGTAGGTGGCGAAGAACTCCGAGAGATCGAGCTCCTTCACCACCTCGAGTACGAACCACGCCAGATGTCCCTCAGGTAGCCAGTCGGCTACCGACGGCGGCATCAGCCAGAGCTGGTCACGATCACCGTCTCGCACGTTGACAGGCATATCGCATCGTGTCGCGCGGCGCGAAACGTGGGCTGGATAGTCAAGATTCCTGCGACAGCCTCCGATTCGTCCGGGATCACCCAGATATCGGGTGACTGTGGCGGGTCACGAGGGGCGCGACAGTGACGACGAATCAGCCGCCAGGGCCGAACTCCTCGGCGATCGCCGCTCCGATCCCGTTCCCGCCGCCGGTGACGACGGCGACTCTCTGACGCGCGCCAACGACACCGTCGACGGCACCTCGAGCTCCAGGCCCTCGAACGTGCCGACCACGAGCCACTGCTCGAGCAGCTCGCGGTAGGCGAACCAGTCGCCCATGCCGCGGCCGTAGTTGCCGTTGCGCGGGTTCATCGCTTCGGGGTGGCCCTCGTTGTTGATGCGCGACGGTGTACAGGCAGACATGACGGCGGTGGTGTCGACGAAGGAGTCGACGATCTTCTGCGTCCACGCTTTCTCGCCTTCGGTGCTCACGTCGAACACCTGCACCCCCCGGCTCTCGAGCAGCCCGACGGCGCCGGCGATGAACTCAGCCCCGAGCACGGCCAGCTGGGTGTAGTTGACGGTCACCACCGCCTGCTGCCCCGGCGCCGGCATGATGAACATGTTCGGGAACCCACGGCTCATCATCCCGAACAGGCTGGCGGCGCCGTCGCCCCACTTCTCAGCCAGGGTGATCCCGCCACGGCCGACGATCTCGTGGCCGGCGCGCCGGGTCAGGGGGGTGAGCTCGGGCTCGAAGCCGGTGCCGTAGACGATGCAGTCGACCTCGTATTGGTGTCCCTCGACGCGGGGACCCTGCTCGGTGATTCGCTCGATCCCGGCGGGGCAGCCGATCAGCGTGACGTTTCGGTTGTTGAACGCCTGCAGGTACTCGTCGTGGAAGCACGGCCGTTTGCACAGGTACCGGTAGTACGGCTTGAGGATCTCGGCCGTGGCTGGGTCGGCAACCAGCTCTTCGACCCGGTGCCGATGCACCTCCATGATCTGGTAGTCGAGCTCCTCGGCGCTGCGCAGGTACTCGGCAGTCGTCATCCCCTCCCGTCGCGGCGGGTGTTGGACGGCGGCGTAGTCATGCGTCCAGCCGTCGTCCACCAGGTCGACGTCCACGGGCCGGCCGAGGATGATCGACTGGAAGTTGTCCCAGCGGGCCTGCTGCCAACCAGGCTCGAGCTGCTGGGCGAAGGCAGGATCGGTGGGCCGGTTTCCCCGCTTGCCGATGGCCGAGGGCGTGCGCTGGAAGATGTAGACGTGCTTCGCCGACTCGGCCAGCGGCGCCAAGCACTGGATCCCCGTTGCCCCCGTGCCCACCAAGGCCACCACCTTGTCCACCAGGCGATCGAGGGGCTCATGGGGGCCTCCCCCCGTGTACTCATAGTCCCAGCGTGACGCATGGAACGACTGGCCGGCGAAGTTCTCGATCCCTGGGATGGCGGGCAGCTTGAGCAGGTTGAGGATCCCCACCGCCAGGACATACCAGCGGCAGCTGACCTTGTCGCCACGGTCCGTGGAGATGTGCCAACGGGTCGCGCCGTCGTCCCACTCAGCTCGGGTCACGTCGGTATGGAAGAGGGCATCGGCCTCCAAGTCGTAGCGATCGGCGATGGTCTGCAGGTGGGCCAGGATCTCCTCGCCAAAGGCATACCGCTGCGTGGGGATGTAGTCGAGCTCCTCGAGCATGGGGAGGTAGATGTACGACTCGATGTCGCACATCACGCCCGGGTAGCGGTTCCAATACCAGGTCCCCCCGATGCCGCCCGCCTGGTCGATGATGCGAATGCGCTCGATGCCCGCCTTGCGGAGGTTCACGCCAGCGAGGATGCCGGCGATCCCGCCGCCCACGATCACGACGTCGACGTCGTCGACCATCGAGTCGCGCTCGATGAATGGCGTGAAAGGGTCGTCCCGGTAGTGGACAAAGTCCTCGTCGGTCTGCAGGTCGACGATGTCGGTGCGACCGGGGACAAGCCGCTTGTCGCGTTCGGCGCGGTATTTGGCCCGGACGGCCTTGGGGTCGTAGCTCGCAGCTCCGCCAGCTCCTGCCGTCGGACGGAACCCAGGCATATTGCAACACTACCGTCGAAGCCCCGGGATGCTTGCTGACGTCCGGCGTGACCGGAAAGCCCTCCCGACTGGGCCACGAGGCCGATCAAGAATGGCGTGTGAGTACGGGCCAGACTGAGGTCCCGTCAGGCCCACCCGACCGGTAATCCTCTGGCGCCCGCCGATGCCCGGGTGGGACGCCCCGAGCGGCGCTAGCAGATCATCACTTCCAAGACGGTCAAGCGGTTGTCACGGTAAGGGCAGCCGAAAGGACTTTGGACCCTAACGAGCGAACATCCAGAATCTTACGATTCGATCGTGAACCCAGCTGAGAACTCGCAGGCCATCGCCTATGACAGCCTCCCCACCGAGTCCCCAATGGGCGCCCCGCTCGACTGGGCGTGGCTCCGTGGGGCGAAGAGCGAGTGGGGGGTCCATCCCAAACCCAGCTCCCGCGGCTTGACCATGCTGGACATCGCCGCGGGGTCGTACGGCGAGGTGGCCGATCATCCAGGGCACCGCTCGATGGCCCCGCGAGGCGCGGATGTGGGTGACGACACAGCCGACATGGGCTACATCCTCAACTGGAAGACCGACATGTGGTCGGACAACGTGACAGAGCTCTACGAGGAAGCGGTCGCCCGCCAGTGGTCTGCCACCCGGGACATCCCCTGGGGCGAGCTGCGTGAGCTCCCGCCAGACCTCGAACATGCCATGTGCCAGCTGTGTACATTGCTCACCGAGGTGGAAATGATTGCCGCCGACCTGCCGGCCAAGTGGATGTGGCGGATGAACCACGATTTCATCGAAGCCAAGATGTTCCTGTGCACGCAGATCATGGACGAGGCCCGCCACGCCGAGGTCTTCCGCAAGCGCGCTCTGGCCAACGGCGGCGGTCTGTTGGTGTCACGTGCCGGGCCGACGAGCCTGTTGCGCACTATCATCGAGGCGAAGACCTACACCCAGGCGAGTGCCCTCTTGCATCTGCTCGGCGAAGGGTTTGTGCTCGACATCTTCCGCATGGGTGAGCTGATCGCCCCGTCCGACGTCGAGAAACGGATCTTCCGCATGTGTATGCAGGACGAAGCTCGCCATGTCGCCTACGGCACGATGCACCTGCGCTACGCCATCGACCACGATCCCGATGTTGCCGAGGAGATCCACGAAGCACTCGACCACGGCGAGCAGGTGCTAATCGACTTCGGCACGGCCCCCGATGTCTCCACCGCCCTGGCCGTGCTGCTGGCCGGCGGCGTCGAGCACGTCGAGGACAAGGGCTTCCCACTGTCGATGGAGCTGACCAAGAAGCAGCTCACCTCCTATCTGGCCCGCTGCGAGCGTGCCGGGGTGGGCCGGCTGGACCGGACGACGATCCCGCTCGACATGCTGGGCATCGACCCTGAGCCCATCCGAGCAGCGAGCGGGGCGGCTCGATGAGCGCCGCCGTCGACACGGTCGCCTTTTTCGACGCTGCTGGCCGATGAGATGAACACCCACGCCGAGCGTTTTACGCCGCTGGGGGAGGCCGAGATGACCGTCGTACTGGTCATGGGCCGCTCAGGTGAGGACTTCCGCGTACGCCTGGATTTCGAGAGTCTCAAGTGCACCGGCGTAGTTGAGGCGGACGACGCAAAGACACGCGGGGCCGATTTCCGCCTCGAGGGGCCACTCGAGGCGTGGCAGGCGATGTTCGACGACGTCGCCGCCAACGGCCGTGCCACGGGCCTCTACACGATCAACAGTCTGGCCCTGATGGGCGATCGCATCCGCTGTGAGGGCGACGATCCCATGGGCCTGGACAAGTTCTCGCGGTTCAACCAGACATTGCAGGAGTTTTTCGACGGCGTGCGCCACCTGGCGGTCGGCGCCGGCTGAGGGGGCGACGATGGATGCACCTAGTTGTCCGCATTGTGGCAAACCGGTCCTGCGGGCACTGGACCTCCCCTACGGTTGGTGGGAGTGGCGCGAAGACGGTTACCAGCTGACGACTGCGTCTCGGCGTGTCGACGTGGCGCCCTGGGTCCACTGGGACTGCATGGGCGAGCTCCGTGACTTTCACCCCCACGACTTCGGCCAACCCAGCCCGCGGGTGAGCCATGGCACTTAAAGAGTTGACCCCGGATGATCGGCTCGTGACACCCGGTGGCCCGTCGTGAGCCTTGAGGTCCTCGAGGACATCTGCATCGGGTGCGGTGCCTGTGATTTCTCATGCCCGACTGGCGCGTTAGCCAAGACCGACTCGTTCTTGGGCCTGTTCGCAATTGACCCTTACACCTGTGACGACTGTGGGCGCTGCGTGGAAAAGTGTCCGGTCGCCGCCATCGTGCCCGACCCGTCATGGCCTGTTTGCGAGGGCAAGGGCTGCCCACTCACCTCGGTGCGGCTCTCGGAGTTTACGTGTGCCTATTGGCAGCAGCGATGCTCGCAGTGCGGTTCGACGCTGTGGCAGACCCCGGACGGGTCGTGGGTCTGCTCTCGGTGTGGTCTTGGGATGCGGGTGTCGTGCCCCAAGACCCGTCATCTCGAGCGCGGTGTGGGGCCGGTGAACCCTCGCCGCCCGTCGAGTCCCGGCGAGCCTGCTAGATCCACCCACAGCTGAGTCCAGCGTGACGACCGGCGGTTACGCGATCGCTTGGGGTGACCCAGAGCGCACGAATAGTGACCTCGCCCACACATGTGGAGCGTCGGCGTTGCTCCGGACCAGGGGACCTGGGACAAAGGCCTCTACCCATTGAGCGATCGAAAGTGGACGCTATCTGATGGAGGTCGGTTGCTGTCGCAACCGAGGAGGTCCCATGTGGAAGGGGCGCAAGCTACTCGGGAGGGATTTCGCTCGGCGCTGGAACCATCGGCGTGGATACGCCGGTGTTGGACATCCCCGGCCAAGGGTGCTCATCGAAGAACCCGACGCGGCCGAGGCCTATGCGTACTGGCGACTCCTGACAGACCACGGGTATCAGGTGTCGTGGTGCCCGGGGCCCACGGGTCCACCAGCACGGCAGTGTCCACTCGTTGCCCTCGGCCACTGCGATCTCGTGCAGTGCGCCGACGTGGTGGTTTCGTCGCTCCGACTGCACCGAGGGTCTTCACGGGACGTCATCGCGGCACTCAGGCACCTGCATCCTGAAACACCGATGATCGTACAAGCTCCTCAACCTCTGTTCGCAAGGTGGGAACCACTTTTCGAGGGGGGTTCTTGGAATATGCGTGCGCCCGTTACGAGCGACTTATTGCTCGACTCAGTCGAACTCGCACTTATCGAGTCGGGTAGACACTCGCAGGGAGGCGACGATGTTCCGGGCAGGGACTAACCACGGCGGTTTCTTATCACCACGAGACTCTCCCCTATAGCCCCCGTTCGGGCATCATGCGGCGCACACCTAGGGAGGGCACTTGCCGCCGTGCCCTCCGATTGGCCCCGGCGATGTCGTAGGTGACGGCAGGTCGCTGAATGGCCATTCTCGGCTCCAGCAAGTCGTCGACCGTCCGAGCCTGGTCCTCGGGAATGGCCGTTTGGCCCCCTATGTGTGGGGAAAGTCGTCCCGGACCCTTTCGCACGCGTGAATTGCTGTTCGTGGGTTGCGTGGGAGCAGAATGGGTCCGTGACCGAGCAGCCGGGACGCGAGGATCTCGCTCGTTGGATGGAGTCGCGTCCGGCCAACTACTACGAGGCGACACCCAATCTGCGATCGGTGCTCGAAGTCCGGGCGGGCACCACGCGTATGGCCGCCATGGAACCCGGCCTTAAGGACTTCGGCCGTGTGGTCGCCGAGGTCATCGATCCCGCAGTCGAGACCCTTGAGCGCCACCGCGAGCTGCCCGCCCACGTCCCCTACGACAGCGTTGGCCGGCAGGTCGACCAGATCGAGTTCCACCCCGACTACCGACGCGCCGGCGAGGCGGTGTGGGCGTCGGGGATCTTGGCGGTGAACCAGGGCGGCCGCGGCGCCTTCGAGCAAGCCGCATTGTTCTACCTGCTCGCACATGCGGGCGAAGGCGGCCACAGCTGCCCGGTCGTATGCACCGCCGGTCTGGCGCGGGCGGTCGAGCGCCGGGGCTCACCCGAACTCAACGCCCGCTACTCCTCTGGGCTCTTCGAGGTCGACTACAACCGGTGCCTGCGGGGATCGCAATTCCTCACCGAGGTACAGGGGGGTTCGGACGTGGGCGCCAACGTGGCGCGTGCCGTGCCCGACTCGACCGAGCCCGGCGCCTGGCGGATCACGGGCGAGAAGTGGTTCTGCTCGGTGGCCGATGCCGACCTCTTCGCCGTGACCGCCCGCCCCGACGGTGCCGGCAAGGGCACCCGCGGTCTGGGGTGCTTTCTCGTGCCCCGGAGCCTCGGCGCCATCACTCCCAACGGCTTTCGCATCCGGCGGTTGAAGAACAAGCTCGGGACTCGTTGTCTCGCTTCGGCAGAGATCGATTTCGACAACGCCCTGGGCTGGCCCATCGGTGAGGTCGAGGAGGGGTTCCATGTCGCTGTGGAGGAACTGCTCAACACCTCCCGTTGGCTGAACGCCGTGGGCTCGGCCGGACTCATGCGCCGCGCGTATTTGGAGGCCTCAACCTTCGCTCGCCACCGCGAGGCTTTCGGACAGGCCATCGGGTCGTTTCCAGCTGTGCGTGGGCAGTTGGCGATGATGAAGGTTGAAGAGCAAGCCGCGCTGGCCTCGACGATGGCGCTCACCGGGCTGCTCGACCACTTAAATAATGGCCAGGCCTCCGAAGCAGAGATCGCCGTTTACCGGTTCCTCGTCAACGCCAACAAGTACCTCACCTCGATCACTTCCACCGATGTCGTGCACCGTGGGATCGAGGTGCTCGGCGGCAACGGCACGATCGAGGACTTCTCTCCGCTTCCGCGCCTCTATCGCGATGCTGTCGTGTTCGAGAGCTGGGAGGGCACCCACAACGTGCTGTGTGCCCAGGTGCACCGAGACTGCACCCGCCACGGCCTTCTCGACCACGTGTTGGCATGGGTCCGGGGCGAGCTGGCCACGGCCGGCGAGAGCGATGACGGTGTCGTCGTCGCCGCCGCGCTGAGTGATCTCGAGCCCCGCCTGCGACGCTCCCTTGCGGACCCCGAGCACGCTGCTGCCCATTTCCGGCGCCACCTCGACCACCTAACCCGCGTCATCCAGGCATCATGCCTGCTCACAGAGGCGGCCAAGGATGCCGACACCCAGAAGAGCACAGCAGTGGTCGCACTATTCGTGCGCCACCATTTGGTTCCGGAATACCGTCCCGAGGAGGAGCCGGAATGGCGCGAGCTCGAAGAGGCCATTGTCGACGACGACCTCGGGTGATGCTCGCCTGACGCGGGCACCGGCCCGTCGCGCCCGGCCAATCCGCTCACACGCCAGGCTCGACGCTCGGAAACATGAGCCCTTCGCAGTATCTCCTCCACCACGGCTTTACGGCGTTGGCGACGCACCAGCCGGCCAGCCGGTTATGGCTGTTCCAATGGATCGAGGGCGGCTCGCTGCTCGCGGTGTCGGTGCTGCTCATCGCCGTGACCGTCTGGCTGGTCCGCCGAAGCGCTGTCTGAGCGTCGCGGAGCGCATAATCACGGTGCAATACTGCTCACCTTGACAAAGTTGATCCAGTCGGGCCCTGCTCGGATTGGGCGGCCAGCCCCGGAGGTCAGTATCAGGCGGACCACACGCAAATGTTCTGACTCGGCGATACAGCGGCGGTCTACTGGCATCCTGGGGACCAAGCTGTAGGTGGCGGTGGGGGAAGGCCCCGAATCGTCTCCGGGCCCACCAAGGGGAAGTCCAAGCCCTGAGCCCACCGTCGGGTCTCAATCAAAATGCCTGGTGAAGGTCCAGAGGCTTTCAATCTCCTCCCTGATGTCTTGGTTCGAGAGTTGTCCGCTCACCTCCACTCGATCTTCCGAGGTCACTTGTGAAGTTCCGGTACCTGGGCGACACAGTGGCTTCGGCTCCTTAGCGACACTTCCGGACGCGGCTCCGGCTCTGGGCGACACTGGCTCCGGTAGATGGGCGACACCCCATCCGCGCCGGACGAGCTCGATGGTTCTTGGCTGTGGACGATCACGTCCGCGACCGTGGAGGGATCTGCGAACTGGTGGAGCTGGGGCTCGTGGAACACTGAGCGCCTACCCAAATCGGTCTCGGCCGCCGAGATCGTAGACAACCTCGGGAGGTTCCGCGATAAGCCTTCCGCGTGTTGTGCCTCTTCCACTTCCGCGTTCACTTGGTCGTTGGTCGATGTGGGCTGGGCCACGAGTGCCGGGCGTACAGCCGTTTGAGCCCAGGCCGATATCGTCGATGTAGCAGATGCCCGCACCTATACAGTGCGAGGTAGAAGGGGGGAAGATGCCACGTCAGGAAGCGCAGGTACTTGGTCAACGCTTTCTGGACTCAGGCGAGGAAGCAGGAACCGCTCCTGACGATCGGCGCTTTCGCCCTGATGTCGAGGGTCTCCGAGCGGTGGCAGTCCTCCTCGTCGTTCTCTACCATGCGGGCGTTCCCCACCTCACTGGTGGCTATATCGGAGTCGACGTCTTCTTCGTGATCTCCGGGTTCGTGATCACCGGCCTCTTGCTCAGGGAACGCAAAGGAACGAGTCACACGTCGATCCTTGACTTCTATGCCCGACGGTGCAGACGTATTTTACCGGCGGCGACATTGGTAATTCTTGCTTCTGTTCTGTTCAGCTATCTCGTGCTCGGAACCGTAACGGGCAATAACACGGCTGACGATGGCCGTTGGGCGGCAGCGTTTTTGTCCAACTTCCATTTTGAGAGCTTAGGGACAAACTACTTCCTTGCCTCTCGGCCTCCCTCGCCCTTGCAAAACTACTGGTCCTTATCTGTTGAGGAACAATTCTATGTCGTTTACCCGACTGTGTTTCTTTTTGTCGCTGGGGCGCGAGGCCGTCTCTCACTGAGGACGCGTATGGCGGTCGTTCTCGGTTTGGTCATCGTCGCTTCTTACTGGTTGTCGATCACGATGACTGCGTCGACACCAACAGCTGCATATTTCTCGCCATTCACCCGCGCGTGGGAGCTAGCGCTCGGCGCGTTGGTAGCTGTAAGTACATCGTGGTTGAAGGGCTCTTCCGCGGAATATCGCCGTCGTACTCACCTGGGTTGGGCTAGGTGCTATCGCTGTGGCAGCATCTACCTTCGACTCCGCCACCGCCTATCCGGGATCGCTGGTGGCGGTTCCAGTTATCGGTGCCGCGTTGATCATCGCCGGGGGCGTGGCCACGCCAGGATTCGGGGTGGAGTCCCTCCTGAGGCTCCCGCCCTTCCAGTGGCTGGGTAGGCGCTCGTACTCGCTGTACCTCTGGCACTGGCCGATCCTGATCATCGCGGCGGAGCGCGTACGAAAGACCAGCCTCCCCGTCGGCCAGAACCTGCTTCTGGTCCTGGTGGCCGTGGGCTTCTCCATGATCACGTACAGAATTGTCGAGAACCCGGTTCGCCACTGGCGGCTGCCGTCGAGCGAGAGCGTCATCGCCGGAGTAACACTGGTCGCCATTACGATCGTCGTGCTGTCGCTGCTCATTACCAGCAAGAGCCAACCCCCAGTGGCGGCCCGGCCTCGTGTCGAGCCCGCTGCCAGCAATCAGGTCGTTCTCAAGCAAGTGGCGGCCGCGACCCGGATCACCTCAGTTCCCAGATCGATCTCGCCTTCACAGGCAGCCAATGACACAGTCTTCACCGCTCATTTTCTGGACCCGTTTTGCCAATCGTTCGTTCCCTCGACGTTGACGCGCATCTGTGTCCGAGGAGATCGCCGAGGAAAGGGCCTAATGGTCGTCTACGGCGATTCCAATGCCCAGATGTGGGATTCGGCCTTGAGCATCATCGCGAATAGATCCCATTGGAGACTGGTGGTGCTTTCGAAGCTAGGTTGTCCTGCGGAATTTGTGACGGTTATCCCTCCCGGGTATCAACGCACCAACACGATTTGCAATCCGTGGCACAAATGGGCGGTCGATTGGATCAATACGCACAAACCGAACATGCTGATCGTTACCCAAGAGGATGGAGGGTTCTATCGAGAACCTTCCGCAGACGGTATGCCGCCCCATTCTTTCTCAACAGGTCAGTGGCAAGAAGGGCTAGCGGCATTGCTTCGATCGATCACCGTGCCCGATATCGAGAAGGTGGTCCTAGGCAATATCCCGTTGATGTCTCAAAACGTACCGGTGTGTCTTTCGGCCAATCCCCATGACGTTCAAGCGTGTTCCACCCCTATCGTGAGGGCCGTGTCTCCGTACATTGGCGCAGAAATGGCTGCCGCCCAGGAATCCGGAGCCCGCTACGTTTATACGACGCCTTGGTTTTGCTCGACAACTTGCGTTCCCATCGTAGGAAGATATGTGGTCTATTTTGACATTCACCACGTCACTGAGACATATGCGCGGTACCTGAGGGTCGTCCTTGCTCACGATCTCGGTCTTCAATAGCGCCGGCGTCGCAAGAGCGCGTCGCGATAATCTCAGCCCGATAGTGGCACGCGAATAACAGATCTATCTGCCGTTCTCGCGGTGAGACTTTTCGGGTCTGCGAGGAGTCGGGCTCGGTGCGATCGCTCTCCCCACTAGTAGAAGGTGGTTTTCGCTCTGGTTGGAGTTAGCCGCGTGCGGGATCGAGGTGCTCGGAAATACTTGGGAGCGATGATGCTGGTGGTCCGTCGGCAGAACTGGGAGGAACCAGTGCGGCGGGGAGGCCTCCCAGATCCTTCTCCTCGTACACCAGGGAGCCCGAGAGCTGGAAGCCATCACTGGCTGTCACTCAAAGGGCGTGGTCAAGGACCAGGAGGCAGAGATCTCCTTCCTGGTGGTTTGGTTCGAGAGTTGTCCGCTCACAGCCACTGACCCCAGTTGGGAGATTGTGAAGTTCCGGTACTTGGGCGTCATCCACGCCGGGCGAGCTCGACTGTTCTTGGCTGTGGACGATCACGTCCACGACCGAGGAGGGGACCCCTCGTGGTGCTGGAGCTGGGGTTCGTGGAACAGCTTGTCAGGTCGTACTCCAGGTTCTCGAAGGCCCGGCCAGCTTGACCGACGTCGCACGGCGCTGTGGTGTCGGTCGCCCGACCGTACACGCAAGTGGCTGCATCCCTCCACGACATCAGGGCTGGCGGGACTGGTCGACAAGAGCTCCAAGCCCGATTCCTGCCCGCATCAGATGCCGCCGCAGATCGATGCCAAGGTGCTCGAGATGTCCAGGGTGCACCCGCAATTCGGGCTGTACAGCTTCTTGAGTCGTCTGGCGCGCGTCGGGGTTGAGGCGCTTGGGTGGTCGCGCCAGCGACACAAGGCGGGTCGGCCGGAATCGATGAGGGATCGATGCACGACGTCACGCTGCAGCGGCATTAGGCTCGTTTGTCGAGCAATGGCAAGGTGCGAATGAATCCGCGGCCCGGCGGGGAGCCCCGAAGGACCTAGGAGGACTGTGAACCCGAAGCGCGATAGCTCAACCCTCGAGAGCTCCGTGAGACGGTCATGGGAATCGGAGGTTGCGCTCGATCGAATCGAAAAGGCGCTGGCGCTTGTGAACCGAGACGGCCTCGGCCTTGAGATCGGCCCGTCGCACAACCCCATCGCACCGAAGAGTCAAGGGTTCAACGTGCACGTCCTGGACTACTTGAGCGCTGGTGAGCTGCGCGAGAAGTTCAAGGATGAAGACGCCGACCTCGACAGGATCGAGGAGGTGGACTTCATCGGGCATGGGAAACCGCTGCCCGAGCTAGTCGGCGGAGAGCACCGCTACGACTGGCTAATCGCCAGCCATGTCATCGAGCACATTCCGGATCCTGTCTCATTCCTCATCGGCTGCGAGCGAGTCCTGCGCCCTGACGGTGTGGTGTCGCTGATTGTCCCCGACAAGCGCTACTGCTTCGACCATTTCCGGCCGCTCAGCACAACTGGGGAGCTGCTCGATGCCTTCGAGCAGAAGCGGACACGCCCGACTCCGGGCAGTGTCTTCGATTACACCGTCGACACGGTGGCTCGGGATGGGCGCATCGCATGGTCGGCCCATGATTCAGGGGAGTTCTCCCCTCTCTTTGGATTTGAGAGAGCTCGCAGTCACTGGGACCGTGCGCGCCACAGTGACGACTACATGGACGCACACATCTGGCGGTTTGTCCCGGAGAGCTTTCGCCTCATAATGCAAGATCTGCAGAGACTCGGACTCACGAACCTGCGCCTAAAGAAGGAGTTCGGCACGACCGGTCACGAATTTCACGTCACCCTGGACAGGGGCAGGCCGCAACAGGGAATCGTCGAGCGTCTCGATTTCTTGAGCCAACTCGATCATGATCCACCCGCTGCACCGGGATCGACCGTCGCCGATCAAATCCAGGGACAAACAGCCGGCATCACCATGGAAATCAGCGAGCGTGAGCAAAAGCTCCTTGTGTTAAAGCGACGCGTGTTTGAGACTCTACGTGCAACCGGGAGACGTATAACCCGGATTTGAACGGGATTCTTCTTCGACGTCCTCCCTGCGATCGAGATGGCGGTGATCGTCGGGGGTATGACCGATCACTGCCGCCCAGTTGCGGCCTGTCGGATTCACAGCCAACTTTGATGCGGGGAATAGCTCGCGAGCAGGTTGCCAGTGACGTGACGGAACTCACTCCTTGAGGCAACACGGTGGGGCGGGTTCCCTCAAGGGATCCTCTCTAGCACTAAGGACTGCCAGTCGTGGCAAACGACTTGCACCGTCCCGTCGACGTCGATGTTGCGAGTGGCCACAGACGTCACGGGTAGTGCAAGTGGCGGATAGTGGGCGTTCATTGGCTGCCCGGCGAGCGCTCCCGGGGCAATTACCTGGTCGCAAACAGGTGATTACACGGTTCCACCAGTCCTTTCGGTGGCGAATACTGACACCAATGTCACCTCCGGTGCAGCACGCCGGTCCGGTGACGTCTAGGGGTTGTTGGTGTGAGGCGCTCATCTCTGCATGAAAGGCAGGTGCGGATCGTGCGACGTGCCGGGGGTACCGTTCATAGATTCATCGGCCGTCACGGTACGGCGAGGCCAGCCATTTTGGCCGTCATAGGCGGAGCGGTCCTGCTCGTTGGCCTTGTCACGGTGAGCGCCGCGTCTGCCGCGACCGCCACCATAACGGTGAGTCCAGATACTGGCCTGTCCGGTGGGTCGGTCGTGTCGGTCACCGGAAGCGGGTTCGCCAAGAACTCCATCGGCAACGTGCTCGAGTGCAGCAGCGACCCGGACCAGCCGACGGTCATGGACGGGTCCCCAATCAACTCCTCCATCCCCGTGAGCTGTACCGCTCCGTCGTACTCGAAGCTCGTCACGACGAGCTCGACGGGGACGATATCCACGACGTACACCATCGTGCAGGGAACCACCGGTCCTCCGTGCGGCCCGTCTCCCGCTGCGGTGTCGTGTCCGGCAGCCGACAGCGCGGGGAACAGCCCCTCTGCCGACGCGGCCAACTACCCATGTCCACCTACGGCGGCGCAACAAGCGGCCGGTGACACCTGCCAGTTGACGTACGGCGACCAGGCAAACAACTCCGCTGACGCCGCGATTCTCTTTGCCGGCGAGTCGCCTCCGAGCACGCCTCCTCCGAGCACCTTCAAGATCACCACCACGTCAGTGCCCGACGCCACGGTGGGTGAGACCTACAGCGACCTGCTCCAGGCGACAGGAGGGGCGACGCCGTACAAGTGGAAGAGGAGCAGTGGCTCGCTGCCCAAGGGCCTGAAGCTGCATTCGAACGGCACTCTGTCGGGAACCCCGAAAGCCAAGGACGTCCCCGGCACCTTCACCTTCACGGCCGAGGCGACGACCCATAAGTCCAAGGGCGACCCCAAGGTGACGGCCACCCAGAGCCTGACCCTGACACTCAATTGAGTACACCCGCAGACCCATCCCGGTCCAGGTTGACGGTACGCCCACGGGGCCTTCCCACCTGTGGCCGTCAAGTTGAGTTTGGGGTCAGAATCGTGCCCTTGTCGCCCTTGATGAGAAGACATCCGCGAGGGTCGCCCCTTGAACGACATCGAACGTAGGAACGGCGAGCGGGGTGGAGCCTTCGTTGGCGGTCGTTGGAGGACCGCTGACGAGCTTCGGGAGTCGGGTCGTCGCGCCTCCGATGCTTTGAACCGGGCGGATGATCTCCGACTGGCCGGCGAAGACGCTGAGATTGCCAGGGCCCTGAACGCTGTTCGTATCACCCGTGCTGCCTACGAAGCCGCGCTGAAACGGGCCTCCCCCCCCGAGTCACGCGAGACGGAGGAGAGGGAGCGCATCAGGGACCTGCGTGGTGAGCTTGACGCAGCAGAGCGCGAGCTGGCACGCGTGAAGCGTGAGCGCCCCATCTGAGGAGATCTGTTCAGCCAACCTCTTCATGAATGCCGCTTGCCGGCTTCTGGGGCGGGTGTGTCGTCGCCGTGGGCGGGCGCAGCCGAGCTGCCTGTCGTCTGGTCCCTTCGATGGCATCAACCGAGCCTTTCTGAGCGGTCACCGAGTTCGTGAGCCGATCTGCCAGGCGCGGCACGCCAGCCCGGGTCTCGCTACCCTTGTGCCAGGTCTGCGGGCATCCGACGCCTCGCGGATGCGGACCCGGAGGTGATCATGGACACGTGGCAGGCGATCGACGAGGAGCGGTCGGCGCTGGCCGACGACCTGGCTACGCTCGACCAAAGCCAGTGGGACGTTCAGTCGTTGTGCAGTCAGTGGAGGGTGCGGCATGTCGTCGGCCACCTGGTCGGCGGAGCGGACGTGAAGACCGGCCCGTTCCTTGCGGGAATGCTCAAGAACGGCATGAGCTTCAACCGCTTCATTGCCGGTGAAGGGCTGGCACTCGGAGCGGCGCCCCCCGACGAGCTGCTCGAGCTGTTCAGAAAGACGATCGGAATGCGTCGCACCCCGCCAGGGGCGAAGCCCGAGATCATGCTCATCGACCTGGTGTGCCACAGCGGGGACATTCGCCGACCGACGGGCATGACCCGGAGGGTGCCGGAGGCCACCTTGTTGACGGTGGCCAACACGGTGAAGGGCATAGGTTTTCCGCTCCACTCCAAGAAGCGCATTGCCGGTCTGCGCTTTTCCGCAACGGACTCCGACTGGTCGGCCGGGGATGGACCTTCCGTCGAGGGACCGCTGGCAGCGCTCGTCTTCGTCATGGCGGGCCGCAAAGCGCCGCTCGAGGACCTGTCGGGCGAAGGAATGCAAACCCTCGAAGCCCGCATGTAGCCGCGGCGTTGTCGCCGGGTCGGAGAGAGGCGATCGGCTCAGTCGTACCAACCGCAGGCAGCTGATCCACGCCGGGCGGGATCCATGTCTGAACTCCCGCCGGCTGGTCAGGTGGAGGCGATGACGGAAGCATCGACCCGTCCGTGATAGGCGATTCTTCATTGACTTCGTTTCTGTGTATTGCGAGACTTGCGCCGGGGGGGGAGTGGTTTTGGGCTGCATGGAAAGATGCTGGGGGTCGGCCATCCCTGTTTGGACGAAGGAGGTCGAAAAACGGGGATGGGGGAAGTGTGCATACTCGAAAGGGGGCTTTGGATGAAGATGCGATTCAGAGTGACGTTCTCGGTTATCGCCGCGGCTATTGCCGTCAGCGCGGTCGTGGCAGTGAGTCCGGCCGTAGCAAAAACAAAGACAAAACCCAACCTGTCGTGCGAGCTCACGGGTGCTGCAATCATTTCGCCCGGACTCAGTTCAACTCCCGCCATTCAAACGATTACGGTCATCACCAGTTTGTCGTCGTGCTCGGGTAGCACCGTCCCGGGAATCAGCTCCAGCTCTCCGAGTTCAACATCAAGTACTTCCAAGAAACCAGAGAGCTGTTCCGCCCTAGGAAAGAAGAGCGTAACGAAGACGCCAAACAGCGCGATCAGTTGGAACAACGGCGATACGTCCTCCGACACCTACAAGACGACCCTCTTGCTGGGCTCTGCAACTGTCAAGGGTAAGATCACGGGGGGCGACTTCAAGAAGGGCAAGATCGCGGCAACGTTGAGCTATGACCTCGGAGCCGGTCAGAACTGCACTTCCGTGCCGATCACGAGCGCCACACTGACCGGCACTTTCAATATCACTTGACAACCACGTTTCGAACACAGGCGTCCGCCGAAGATTTGGGTGTTGCCTAGGACGACGGTCGCTGGGTTCGGACCACTCTGAATCGATCAAGAAGGGGACGGTGCCTTCGGGTGCCGTCCCCTTCCATTCGGACGTCGCAGGGCATTCCGCAGCGCAATGCGGTCTAGGGAAACCGCGCCGGCCTGAGTCCAGTCCTTGCGCCCGCAAGGATTGCGGGAGACGCAGGTCCGAGGGCCCTCCACACGCTGACGGTTGTACATTCGACCCAAGGGGAGTGGGGGAGCTATGGGGGTTGGCCGGCTAGTCGACCACGCCGTCGTGACCGGGTCACGGGGATGGGTCGACCCTCCGCGCCCGCCTCGGCACGGTGCACACCAAAGACGAGGCCGATGAAGGTCAGGCGCCTGGCCCGAGGCTACCTGCCCTTGGCCGTTCTCATCGCCGCGCAGGTGCTCATCATCGTGTTCTTCCCCTCGACCGCCCCAGGTCAAGGGTCCTCGGCGTCGAGTTCCGCCGGGACCAGCCCTGTGGTTGGGTTCTCGGGACCGGCTGGAGGATCGGGTAGCCGGACCCACTGCGTCGGTGGCCGGGAGTTCTCGACGTCGATCGACTACTACGCCCCTCTGTGCACGCCGGGGACGATCGGCGGGAGCTACGACAACGGGGGCAGCACCTCCCAGGGAGTGACGGACAAGACCATCACCGTGGTCGACTACTACGCAGACGCGGGCGGTGTCGTCGACACCATCCTGCGCGGCGAGGGGCTGTACGTCGATTATGCCCAGACGCAGCAGGTGAATCGGGCATTCCAGAACTTCGTCAACTCCCACTACGTGCTGTGGGGGCGCAAGCTCAAGATCGTGACCTACAACAGCACCTGCCAGACGGTGCCGCCGGACACGGGCTGCTTATTGGCTGAGATGGACTCCGTGGTCCAGACCTACCATCCCTATGCCGTGGCCTGGGGTACCACGCTGTGCTCGGTGTGCTTCGCTCGGCTTGCCCAGGACCATACGATCGCCCTCGGCGGAGTCGGCTTCAGTGATGCCTTCGCCCAGGCCAACGCCCCGTACTTCTGGTCATCGGGCGAGAGCTCGACCAACATCGAAAAGGGCTTTGCCAGGTTCTGGTGCAATCAGCTGACGAGCAAGAACACGGACCGGGTGGTGAGCTTCGCCGAGGACAAGAACGCCGCCCAGAACTTCAACGGGCAGAAGCGCGTCCTGGGGGTGATCTCCACCAACGACCCCGACAACGAGGACACCGTCACCAACGTGCTGGTCCCTGCGCTCAACCGCGACTGTGGTGACGGGGGCAGTGTCGCACAACACCACTACTTCTATTCTCAGGACATCAGCACGGCGGCGCAGCAGATCAACGCCGGGGTCTCCGCCATGGACACGCCGACGGATCCTGCCACCGACGTGGTCTGCCTCTGTGACCCGGTCGCCCCCGAGCTCCTGTACTCCGGCGAGCAGCAGCACAACTACTACCCGGAGAACGTCCTGGCTGACGTGCAGGGCATGGGCGTCGACCCCGTGGCGCAGAACTACGAGTCCACGGCAACCCAGGAATCGCTCGCCTGCCCACAATTTCAGGCGGGCTGTGAGTTCGACGACGCCTTCGGCATCACCTCCGCCGCCACGCTTCCCCCTCCCTCCAAGGAGCCCGGTGCGATCGCGTTCAAGCTCGGGGGTGGGACGAACCTCCCGATGAAGGCGTATGTGGCCTCTGGGGACTGGGAGCTGTGGAACATGCTGGCCAGCCTCATCGAGAACACCGGACCTGATCTCACCCCGGCGAGAATGGCGGCGGCCGCACCCTCGATGGGGACCATCGGCGGAGGCTCGACGGGCCACTTCGAAGTCGGGTTCTCCAAGGGGAGCTACAACTGGACGATCGACTCCGCCGTGGTCTACTGGGCCAAGAGCACTGACTCGCCCTACAACAACCAGCCGGGGACCTTCGTGAGCATCGAGGGCTCGAGGTTCTTGCCTCAGAATTTCCCCAAACTGTCCGAACCACCGGTGCCCAAGCTGAGATCCTCGTGAGTTCCTCACTGCTACCCCGGTCGCTCACCCCCGTGGTCGAGGCGGCTCGAGGTCCGAGCTGGCCGGCCCGGGCCGGCCGCTGGCTGACAGCCATCGCCGTGTTCGTCGCCGTCATCGAGCTCATTTTCGGGCTGTCGGCTCCCGACTTCATCTCCGGGCTGGCACTGGGATCGCTGTACGGCATCATCGGCGTCGGGATCGTCCTTATCTACCGGACGACGCGCGTCATCAATTTCGCGGCCGGCGCCGTGGGCGCCGTGCCCGCGGTGATCGCGCTGGTGCTCGTGCTGGAGTACGGCGTCAGCTACCTGGAGGTCCTTCCCATCGTGCTGGTGGGAGGGCCGGTCCTGGGCCTGCTCACCGATCTGGTCATGCGCCGGTTCGACGCCGTGCCCCGGCTCATCGCCACGGTGATGACCATCGCAGTGGCCCAGAGCTTGGCTGTCCTCGGGTTCTTCATCCCCGTATGGCTCGGCCAGAAGGCCACCAACCAGGGGACGACGGTCACGACGCCATGGCAGCACTTGGTGTGGCACACGAGCCGCGGTCAGCCGCTGCTCACCGGAAACGAGATCGCCGCATTTCTCACCGTCGCCGTGGTGACCGTAGGCCTCGCCGCGTTCCTGCGGCTGACGCGC
Organism: uncultured Acidimicrobiales bacterium; assembly: GCA_963731665.1. Classification (GTDB taxonomy): domain Bacteria; phylum Actinomycetota; class Acidimicrobiia; order Acidimicrobiales; family UBA8190; genus Chersky-840. The sequence goes on from CAVSWP010000003.1 coordinate 39,014, forward strand.
CTCGGCATCGCGCTGCGCGCCTCGGCCGAGAACGCCGACCGGGCGCTGCTCCTGGGCATCCCGGTCCGCCGGGTCAGTGCAGCCGCCTGGGCGCTGGCGGGCCTGCTGGCGTCGCTGGCGATCTACGTGCAGGCGCCGCTGATCGGGACACCCAACGACGCCACGTTGGGCCTCGACACCCTGCTCTATGCCCTGGCCGCCGCCGTGGTGTCCCGCATGGAGCGCTTCGGGGTTGCCCTGGCGGCCGGCATGGGGATCGGCGTGCTCATCACCGCCACCATCATCAGCTCCGGGGACAACAGCATCTCCTCGTCGATCATGGTGCTCGTCATCTTGGGGGCTCTGCTCACCCAACCCCGCCGGACGGCACGCGCCCTGGACGCCGGCGAGGGCCGGTGGCAGACGGTCAAGCAGTATCGATCGATCCCCGCTGAGCTGCGCAAGCTCCCCGAGGTCGCGGGGGCCCGATGGGGCATGGTCGTCGCCGGTGCCGGCCTGATGGTCGCCCTGCCCTACATCCTGGGCGTCGACAACGTCTCGTACTTGGTCCTACTCCCCGTCTACGGGATCGTGGCCGTGTCCCTGGTCGTGCTGACGGGTTGGGCCGGGCAGATCAGCCTCGGTCAGTTCGGCCTCGTGGGTGCGTCGGCGGGCGTCGCCGGGGGCCTCGTCGCCAACCACGACATCGACTTCTTCGCCGCCTTGGGCATCGGCATCCTCACGGGAGTCGTCGCGGCGGTGATCGTCGGCTTGCCGTCACTGCGCATCCAGGGTCTCTATCTCGCCGTCACGACCCTTGCCTTTGGCTATGCCGTGCCGAACTACCTCCTCAACGGGCACTACTGGATCGGGGCGCACATCCTGCCGTCTGGCCTGTCGGCGCACCTCAGCCGGCCCGTGCTGTACGGCCGGATCGATCTGTCGAGTGATCGGGCCTTCTACTACGTCTGCCTGGCGTTCCTGGCCCTGATCATGGTGGCCGCCCTCGCCTTTCGCCGGAACCGGTCCGGTCGGGTGTTGATCGCCCTGCGCGACAACGAGCGCGCCGCGGCGGCCTTCGCCGTCAACCCGGCGCGCACCCGGCTGGCGGCGTTCGCCATCTCGGGTGGGATCGCCGGCCTGGCCGGGGTGCTCTTCGCCTACGCCCAGCAGAACGTCGTGCCCGGGACCTACGAGCCCGAGGCCAGCCTCACCATCTTCCTCGCCGTGGCCATTGCCGGCGTCAGCTCGGTTCCCTGGGCCGTGGTGGGTGCCATGGCCATCGAGGTGGCTGTGGTGTTCGGCCCCCGGGTCTACGACCTCTTCCACTCCACCACGATCGAGACCACGCTGCCGCTCCTGCTGACGGGGCCGATCCTGCTCATCAACGCCTACTTCAACCCGGGCGGGTCCGCCGAGCTGGGTATGGCGAAGCGCGACGACCTGCTGCGGTGGGTGGCGAAGCGCCGGGGGATCGTGGTTCCGGCGCTCACCTCAGATCCCGCTACGGGCGCCGAGCCCATCCCCGTGCCCTCCACCCCGGCCCCGGCGCCCGTGGCCGACACCGCCCTCGCCGGCGTGGCGGCCACCGCCGCCCCGGGCCCGAATCCGCCTGCTCCTCACGGTGCGGCTCTGCCGTGATGACCCTCGTGGTCGTGCTCGGCGTGGTGGTGGCGGTGTTCGGGCTCGTGTTCGACGTCCGCCACTGGCTCGCCTCGAGAGGCGACCACTCGGCCACGGGATACGCCCCCGCCCAGGCGCCGGCCCAGTGGCCAGTGGAGCCCGCCCCGCCCGACCAACCCCCGGTCCCCGCCACCTCCGACCCGGGGCCGGTCCTCGCCGCCGCGGCCCCGGCGGTCGTCGGAAGGCCGTCCCCGGCTCCGGCACCCACCGATGTCGCCTCGTCGGCGCTGTTCGTCCCCAGCGGGGCGCCGCTGGCGGCCCCTGTGGCGGCCCGCAAGCCGGCGGCGGGGCCGCCGCCGGGAGGACCTGCGCTCCTCGTGTGCCGGGGCGTGCACGTCGCCTACGACAAGGTGCGGGTGCTGTTCGGCGTCGACATGGAGATCCGCCAGGGCGAGATCGTGGCCCTCTTGGGCACGAACGGGGCCGGGAAGTCCACGCTGTTGAAGGCGGTCTCCGGCCTGGTCGATCCGATCGAAGGCTCGATCGTCTTCGACGGTCGAGACATCACCCACGCCGATCCGGTCGCCCGTGCCAGGTTGGGGATCGTGCAGGTGCCCGGGGGGCGAGCGGTGTTCCCCACGCTGACCGTCGCCGAGCACTTCAAAGCGGCGGCGTGGCTGTACGCCAAGGAAGACGCCGCCGAGGTCCACGCCCGCACGCAACGGGTCCTGGAGTTGTTCCCACGTCTCAAGGACCGCTGGCACCAGATGGCGGGGAACCTCTCGGGCGGGGAGCAGCAGCAGCTCGGCCTGGGCATGGCATTCGTGGCCAAGCCCCGCCTGCTGATCATCGACGAGCTGTCCCTTGGCCTGGCCCCGGCCGTCGTCGAGCAGCTCCTGGAGATCGTCCGGGCCATCCACGCCGAGGGATGCCCGGTCCTTCTGGTGGAGCAGTCGGTCAACGTGGCGCTGACCATCGCACACCGCGCCTATTTCATGGAGAAGGGCGAAGTCCGGTTCGAGGGGGCCGCCGCCGAGCTCGTGGCCCGGGGTGACCTTCTGCGATCGGTCTTCCTCGAAGGAGCGTTCAGCAACGGCGCCACCGCCCCCGCGGCGCGGGTCAGCGGCACGGTGTCTCGGGGCGGCGAAGCGGGTCCACTGGCGTCGCAGCCGATCGTCCTCGCCACCCACGGCCTCACCAAACACTTCGGCGGGATCGTCGCCGTCGACGATGTCACGCTCGACCTGCGTCGTGGCGAGACGCTGGGGTTGATCGGCCCCAACGGGGCGGGCAAGACAACTGTCTTGGACCTCATCTCCGGGGTGTTCCCCGTTGACCTCGGTCGCATCGAGCTGGGTGGCGTCGACATCGGCACGTGGTCGGCGAGCCGCCGGTCGGTGGCCGGCCTGGGGCGGTCCTTCCAGGACGCGCGCATCTTCCCGTCCCTCACCGTCTGGGAGAACATCGCCATGGGTCTCGAACGGCACATCGCCACCCGGGACCATCTGGCGGCCCTTCTCGACCTGCCGGCGATCCAGCACTCCGAGCGTGAGGTCGCCGGGCGGGTGGTGGAGCTCATCGAGCTGATGAACCTCCAGTCCTATAAAGACAAGTTCGTCTCCGAGCTCTCCACCGGTGTGCGGCGCATCGTCGACCTGACCATGGCCATCGCCCACAACCCGACGGTGCTGCTTCTCGACGAGCCCTCATCGGGCGTCGCCCAGCGAGAGACCGAGGCCCTGGGCCCCCTGCTGAAGGACATGCAGCGTGCCACGCAGTGCTCGATCGTGATCATCGAGCACGACATGCCGCTCATCAGTGCCGTGTCCGACGAGATCATCGCTCTGGACCTCGGTCGGGTCATCACGCGGGGGTCGCCGTCCGCCGTCCTGTCCGATGCCCGAGTCGTGGCCTCGTATCTCGGCGGCGACGTGGGCGTCATCCAACGATCGGGCAGCGTGCCCGCAGCCCAGGTACAGGGTGCCGGCTCGAATGACGGGCGATGGACCGCTGTCGACCACGTGATTCCTCGCTGAGGCTGTCAGCGCCTTTGGATCCACAGTGCTTCGGTCGGGGCCCCGAGGACCATATGACGAGGTCCATCGGGTTGTGCGGGTTGCTTGTGGCCCCCACCGAGGTGGGCGAGCCGATAGAGGAGTCGTCGAGGGGCGTCGACCAGAACCAACAGCGCCAGGCCCAGGATGACGAGGGCCCCGCCTACCAGGCCCAGCCATCGGGTCATCCCTCCCAGGCCGGTGAAGGCCAGAGACCCGGAGCTGGCCTCGACCACGGGATCTGAGGTGCTCGAGCCAGACGATCCCGTGTTCGCCTTGGTGGCGGCGCCCACCGTCGTCGGGGTCACGCTGGGGGCGGTCGTGGTCAATCCTCCCGCCGTGGTCGGGACGTCGCTCGTGGAAGACGCGTCGCCCGTCGAGGCCGGGCTGGAGGCGGTCGGATCGGTGTCACCCACGACCGTCGTGGGCAGCGGCACGGGCGGGGACGGCGACGTCCCCGGCGCGGGGCAGCCGGGCGGCGTGCCCGTCTTGCCCTCGGCTTCGTAGAAGAGGTCGAGCAGCCCACACACGGTGTTGGTGGCCACGAGCCAGGTGCCGTTGACCGACACCGCATAGCCCCGGTTGTTGGCCAGGATCACCATGCCCCCCTGGCCGAGGATGTCGTAGGTCACCTGGGCGCAGGGGCTCGGGAGGTTCTGCTGGGTGCAGGTGGCGCTGTCGAGGAACGAGATGTCGTCGACGTTCGCCCCGGTGGCCGTCGAGCCCAACGAGGACGAGAGCGCCTGAGCGAGGGCGGTTTGGATGGAGGCGCCGTTCTGGACCACCGCCACCTTGTCGGCGACCGAGGGGTCGGCGAAGTCGAACAGCGTTTGGTAGGCCTGGGTGATCTCGGCCGACGCCGTCGAGCCTCCGACCGTGGTCGTGGTGGTGGTCGTCGTCGAGGTGGGCACGGTGGGAGGCGGTGGCGTCTCACCGGCGAAGGTGATCGGCGCCGTGGCGCTGTCACCGGCAGCGTCGCCGTAGGTGAGGGTGCAGGTCACACCGGCGGCTTGTTGGGCGGGAGTGGGGGGGCACGGATAGTCTGCCGCGTCCGACGCCGGGCTCTGTCCCGAGCTGTCGGTGTCGGGACAGGTGGTGACGATATCGGTCGGGGCGCCGCACGGCGGCCCCACCGTCCCGTCGATGACGTCGTAGGTGGTCGACAGGGTTCCGCTCGAGGAGGTGGCCACCAGCTTGTACGTGGGCGCCGTGCAGCCCACTCGCACCGCGGTGTTGACGGGGGAACCGAGCGCCACTGTCGGTTGGCTCGGGGCGGTGTTGCACTCGAGGACGTTGCCGGCGTTACTCTCGCTGTAGCCGCCCCCGGTCACCGACACGCTCTGCCCGCCGGTGAGGGCGGTGTCGGGGCTCACCGTCAAGGTCGGGCCCGAAGGAGCTGTGGCGCCCCCTCCGGCGGTGGCGATGACCGGCGACCTCGGTGAGCCCGACGGCGGCGTCGACACGATGCCCGTGGGTTCGGTGTCGTTGGGGAAGGCGGAGCACCGCAGGGTGAGATCGCTCCCTGACACCATGAGGTCCAGCCGGACGCTGGCGTCCTGGGCGATGGTGATGCCGCTGGCCGAGGCGGTGAAGGGGCCGATGGTCTGGGCTGGTGTCGGCAGCGTGAGCGTGACGCCGCCGGGGGGTATGGGAGACGGCAAGGGCGCGTCGAAGCTCATGGTGCCCGTTGAGATCTGTGCGGGCGTGGCGCCGCTGGCGTCCACCGTGGCGATGGCGGTCCCCATGATGGTGCTGTTACCCAGCGCGGCTGCCGCCGAGGCGATGCTCGACGGGATGGTGAGCGTGTTCTGGTACCCGGTGACGTTGAACTGTTCACCAGTCGCAGGGTCTGCCGGAGTGATGGTCCCGGTGGTGTTGACGTTGTTGAGGGCGATGTTCCCGACGGGTGTGCCCGGGCAATACAGCTCATAGGCACCGGGGGAACCGGGAGGAGTCGGCGGAGGCGGGAGGATGGTGGCGCTGCCGGTGGTGACGAGCGGCTCGGTGAACCCGTTGTTCGGCTGGTGGATCGACAGACCCGTGGGCACGCTGTCGTTGGCCAGGGGGTTGCAGAACAGCCCGAACTGGTCACCGAACGCACTCACGTCGAGGTTGGCGCCCGTTACGAACACGTCGATGGGGCCGCCCCCGGCCACGAACGTCTCGGCCTGGGACCCCGGAGCCGGGGTGGCGGTGAACTGGACGCCGGTCGAGGGCACCGGCGAGGGCAGGGTGACACTGAAGGCCAGGTCGTCCTGGCCGGGGAAGGGATACGGGGACCGGCTGGGCCCGACCACGATGACCGTGGTGGGCGTCACCGTTGCCGACGTGGTCAGCGGCGAGGTACCTGACGACGTGCCCACCACGGTGCCCGGGAGGATGCCGCCGCCCTCGGTGCCCGTGACGTTGAGGAACAGCGACAGGTTCCCGCTCAGGGTCGTCAGTCCCAGGTTCTCGGCCTGTTGGGCCACAGCCTGGGGGATCGTGAACTGCGTCTGGAGGTTGGTGACCTGGAACTGGTCGCCCTCGTTGAGCGAGGTCGGCGCGATCGACGCCGTGGTGCTGATGTCGTTGAGCGCGATGTCGCCCACCGGTGTGCCTGGGCAGTACAGCTCGTAGGGGGCGCCCGGTGTCTGGTTCCCGGTGCCGGGACCGCCCGGCTGGATCGGCGGCGCCGTGGTCGGGGGGAGGGGTGTCCCCGAGGCGCTGGCGGTGGCGATGATGGGCCGGATCGGCGTGGCAGCAGGCGGGCTACCCGTGGATCCCGACGTGGTGATGCTGTCGTTGGGGTAGGCGGTGCACGACATCTTGAACGCTTTGTTCGACAATTCCGCCACGACGAGGATGCTCTGGTCCTGTGCGATGGTGATCGGCCCTCCGCTGGCGGTGAAGGGGCCGACGGTGGTGGGCGACGACGGGATGTCGAGCGCCAGGGGGGACGATGACACCGGGTTGGGGATGGGCACGTCGAATCCCATCGATCCCGTGCCCGCTTGCGACGTGGTAGCCCCATAGGCGTCCACATAGCTGGTGGCAAGGCCGTTGAAGCCGCCGTTGCCGAGCCCCACGGCGGCGGTCACGGCACCCGCCGGGATGGGGATGTCGGTCTGGTAACCCGTGACCTGGAACTGCGCGCCGGCCGAGAGCGTGGCGGGCGAGATGGTGGCCGATGTGGTGACGTCATTGAAGACGAGGTCACCCACGGGAGTGTGCGGGCAATAGAGCTCGTAGGCGCCGGTCAACGATGAAGGCGGTGGCGTGGTGACCTGCCCGGCGGTGGCGATCACGGGGGAGATCGGGAGACCGGGGGGAGTTTGGTTCGTGAAGCCCGACGGGAGCGAGTCGTTCGGGTACGAAGAACACTGCAGGGAGATCTGACCGATCCCGTCGCCGTCGATGACGGTGGTGTTCGCCACCGCGTCCGAACTGGCGGTGATGTTGTCGCTCGTGGCCGTGAAGGGGCCGACGGTGGCGGGCACAGAAGGGGCTTCGATCGTCACGCCCGAAGCCGGAACGGGGTTCGGGATCGCCACGTCGAAGGCCATGGTCCCGGTCGAGATCGAGGGGGGCGTCGCTCCGGTGACCTCGATGGTGGTCTCGAATGTGCCGGTCAGAGAGGTGAGGCCCGTGGCGGCGGCGTCCTGCACGACCGTGGCGGGGAGTTGTTCGGTGGTCTGAACGCCGGTGACGTTGAACTGCTGACCGGGAGTCGGGCTGGCGGGGGAGAGGCTGCCCGTCTCCACGACATCGTTGAGGACGATGTTTCCCAGCGGGGTACCGGAACAGAAGGTCTCAAACGGGGCCGTGTCGGCGAAGGCCGGTGACGTCAGGGTCTGTACGGCGACGCCCCCGAGCATGGCGATGCCGGTGGCGAGGGCAATGGCACCCGCCATTCCAAGTCGGGAGACAACAGCACGAGGGCGCTTCACCACAGCTCCTTTCTGGAGCCATCAAGGTGCTCATCTTGCCCCTGTTTCGCAATCGAATCACGGCGACGATGGCGCGGCAACCCCAATATTGGGTAGTGGGTCAGTTTCGACCCTCTGCGTACATTCTGCTTCACGTCGGCAGCTCCGAAGAGCAGTTTCACGCCTCCCCCTACCGGGGAACCGACTTAAAGGAGGCTACGTGCGGGCTGTAACAGGCGAACTGACCCAGGACCCATTATTGCGGAGGGAAGAGCGTGGTCAAAAGCCAAATACCGCGTGAAGTGATGAAGTAGCCGCCCTCAGTCCTAGGCGGATAGAACCCTCCGATTCGTCGACGTCGTGAAGCGCCGCTCTGAGGTCCCCATCGCGTGCGATACCGACCCTCCTGGCACCGCGTCGGCCCATTTAAGGCGCCGATCAAAGAGAGCACGGGTGGGTAGTGGGTCAAGTTGAAATCTCCCCCCGCTCACCATTACAGCCTGGGCCTACCTTCGAAGGCGATGCGTCGGTGCCGTATCTATCGCTACCGCCTTCAGCCTACTGTCTCCCAGCGCGGGCGTCTCGAGCAGCTGCTTCGCAATCAGTGCGAGCTCTACAACGCCGCACTGGAGGAGCGTCGGGGGGCGTGGAGCTGGGAACGACGCCGCCGCCTCGGCCCGTCGAACCTAAGGAGTTCCAACGGTTGATCGACGGCGGCCTTGCGCCGCTTGGTCCCGCGATACTTCCCAAACGTATCCGCATGCTCGACATCGGCGCTCACAACGTCTGTGCAGAAGGATCGGTGCCATGAGTGGTCAGACCGGCCAACGCTCTGGCATCACGTGTCTAATCAGTGGGCACGTGTCTAATCAGTGGGAAGGCGTACCTCGAAAACCGGCACGGGCTCATCGAACCCTTTGAGATCGAGCGCGCCCTTCGAATCGAAGCCAAAGCCCTTTCCGACACAGAGCTCGCGCACGGCGGTGGACACGGCGATGCCTCCACGAGGAGCAACACCGCAAAGTCGTGCCGACAATTGAACCGCGGCTCCGAAAAGATCACCGTCGTCGGTAACCGGCTCTCCGACGCTGATGCCGACGCGAAGGTGGAGGGGCCGCTCGGCACTTGCGTTGCGGTGGCGCAACGAGCGTTGAATGTCGATCCCGGACTCCACCGCGGCCGATACGGATGTGAAGGAGGCCATGATGCCATCGCCTGTGTGTTTCACCTCGCGCCCACCCTTCGTGTGCAGCGCGGCGCGAACGATCTCGTTGTGCTCGCGAATGAGCACCATAAAGCCTTCGTCACCCAATTCTTGAGTCTGTTGCGTAGAGTCACACAGGTCAGTGAAGAGAATGACTCGAACAGCAGACTCGACGTACGCTTCTCCCGCCGGGTGTCGGGGAATCTCACCGAGAAATGCGTTGATGGGCCCGTTGCCCACCTCGATGATGTTGTCGGCGACCAGACCGTGCGCCTCCCGGTGTACCGTTTCCAAAGACTCTCGGTCAGGTCCCTCGGCGAGACAGAAGACCATGCCCTCTTTGTCATCGAACCAATACGTGACGTAGCGGACTTGGTACTTGTCCTGAACGGCGAGATCGAGCTCGTGGGCGGCGGCGATGTCGGCAGCCTTTGCGCCCGGCGCTTTGTGTCGATCAAGGAACAGGGCCATGCCAGTTAGGCTAGTTTCACGGGGGATTTCGTGCCGCGGTGAGGGGGCCTGACCTTTCAGCGCCAGCCTATTTTCTGGCGCCATTTGTGCGTATTGACCAGGCCATTGCGGTTCTGACCCCGAGGCCCTGTGCTATCGGTGGTCTCCAGGGACCACCGATAGTTTCGCTTCGAGCTGAGGGGTACCGAACTCGCTCGACTTGGTGCCAGAGGCCATGAAGACTGCTCGTCATGGCAGCGCGCATGCATGCCCAGGAGATTGAGATAGACGAAGCCCTCGTCCGCTCCCTCGTGACGGCCCAATTCCCCGGGCTCGCCGGTGGGCAGCTCACGAGGGTCGAGCCGTGGGGCACCGACAACGCCATCTGGCGTCTGGGGGCCGATCTCGTGGTCCGCCTTCCCCGCATTCACTGGGCGACGGAGCAAGTCGAGCGGGAAGCAACGTGGTTACCCCGCCTTGCCCCGTTTCTCCCCGTCGCCGTGCCAGAGCCGATCGCCATCGGGGAACCAGGCGCCGGCTACCCCTATCGGTGGGCAGTGCATCGGTGGCTTCCGGGCGATGGAGCCACCCTCTCCCAGATGGAGGATCCGGTCCACTTCGCACTCGCCCTGGCGGAGGTCATCCAGGCGCTCCGCAGTGTGCCTACTGACGGCGCCCCGAGAGCGAGCAACCGGGCCCGGCCATTGCAGGAGTACAACGACGCGGCTCTGGGAGCCATCGAATGGGCCGGCGCCCTGATCGACGCGGAGCGAGCCAGGGCGGTGTGGGAAGAAGCCCTGGAAGCCCCCGTGCATGGAGGTGCTCCGGTCTGGGTTCACGGGGACATCGAGGGCAACTGCCTGTTGAGGAGGGGCCAGCTGTCCGGGATCGTGGACTGGGGTTCGGCGTGCGCTGGTGACCCCGCTGTCGACATTCAGGTTGTGTGGTCGCCGCTGTTCACCGAGAGGTCCCGTCGGGCGTTTCTCGACGACCTTGGTGTGGATGACGCCACCCTCGCCCGCAGCCGAGGTGCGGCGATATACCAGGCCTGTGGTGCTCTCCCGTACTACCTGGACTCCTACCCTCTCATCGTCGAGCGGTCATGGCACAAGTTGGCGGTGCTCGGCGTCGATCCGCGCCGCGCTTCATAGGAGCACCCGACGATCAGGACCACCATCCGGGTTGTCGTAGGGGAGGTCTTCGGGTCGGCAGTCTCGGAAGTCCGGTTCTGGATGAACCTCGAACTGCACTGCGCGGATAGTGGTGGCACCTTCCAGAAGCGCACGAGCGACCCTGTGCATGCCGTCCATCACTCGACCATCGACGCCCAGGATGATCGGATACGAAGGGTCGACTTCCTGTATGAGCCGAACGTGCTCCACGACTCTGCGGACGGTGGCGACCTCGGCACTGCCGTCGAACCAATAGGCAGTGTCCGTCTCCTTGATGGTCTCGAGCGGAACCTCGCGGACGGGGAGATCGGCGCTCAAGCGGATGAGTCGGTCGACGTCCCACGCGTCGAGCCCTTCTTCTGCGGGCCAGAGGTGGTACTGCTTTCGCACGGGACAAGTGTGACCCAGGTCCTGGGCCTCGGACTTGCCGCAGGCGCCCGTGCCGGCGTCGTGGGCTCTCAGCGGTAGTAGTGGTTCTGCTCGAGATCCTCGAGCAGGCCGGGTCCGCTCGGCTCCCACCCGAGCAGCTTCTCGGTGATGGCCGACGAGGCGGGGCTGTCCAGGGCCACGAAGTGGCCCAGGTGGCCGAAGTGCTCGCTGGCATCGCCGGGAGCGACCGACGCAGTGGGGATGCCGAGGTGGCGGCCCATGGCCCCGGCGATCTCACGGAAGGCGACACCCTCGTCCCCGACGGCGTGGAGCACCGAGCCGGCGGGGGCGGCCTCGACGGCGAGGCGGGTCAGGCGGGCGGCGTCGGAGCGATGCACGGCGGGCCAGCGGTTGGTCCCCTCGCCCACGTACCCGGCCACGCCCCGCTGACGGGCGATGTCGACGAGGGTGGCCACGAACCCGTGGTCGCCGTCGCCGTGGACCGTCGGGGGGAGGCGCAGCACCGACGAGCGGACGCCCGTGCCGGCCAGGGACAGGGTGAGCAGCGCGGTGGCCGCCCGGCGTCCGGCGGGGTTGGCCCGAACCTCGGCGCTGGGTACCAGCCCGTCGTCCTCGGTCGCCACCCGACCGGTCTTCAGGCCGAGCATGCCCGAGGCGAGCACGAGGGGCCGGTCGGAGTCGGCCAGGGCTGCGCCCATGGCCTCCACGGCCCGCCGGTCGGCCGCCGCCGCGGCCGCGAAGTTGCCGCTGAAGGCGACTTCGTGCTGGAACGCCAGGTGGACTACGCCGTCGGAGTCGGCCGCCGCCTTGGCCAGGCCATCAGGGTCATCGACGTCGCCCTGCTGCACGATGGCGCCGGCCGCCTCCAGCCGTCGAGCCGATGCCTCGGAGCGGGCCAGGCCGACCACCTCGTGGCCGGCACCGAGCAGCTCGGGCACGACGGCCGACCCGATCCAGCCCGATGCGCCGGTGACAAAGATTCTCATGGCGGGACCTCCGGAGATTCGCTGATGTCAGTAACTGCTATCACCATAGATTCGATGTCAGTGACTGTCAACGTTAGGATCGCGGACATGGGTCGATGGCAGCCGGACAGTCGGGGGCGGTTGCAGGAAGCGGCCCTGGCGCTGTACTCGGAGCGGGGATTCGACCAGACCACGGCGGCGCAGATCGCCGCCCGGGCCGGGCTGACCGAGCGCACCTTCTTCCGGCATTTTGCCGACAAGCGAGAAGTGCTGTTCGGCGGGTCGGCGCTCCTCCAGGAGCGCATCGTGGCCGGCGTAGCCGGGGCGCCCCCCGAGGACGGGGCCCTCGAGGCGGTTGCCGCCGGGCTCGCCGCGGCCGCCGCCATGCTGGGCGAGTTCCGCCGGGACCTTTCCCGTCAGCGACACGACGTCCTCGCCGCCAACCCCGAGCTGCGTGAGCGGGAGTTGGCGAAATTGGCCGACTATGCCGCCGCGGTGGCCAAGGCCCTGCACCTCAGAGGAGTGGGCGAGCCCCAAGCCAGTTTGGCGGCCGAGGTTGGCATGACGGTATTGCGCGTCGCCATCGAACGGTGGTCGAGCGGGGACGACGGCCGGGAGCTCGCCGACGTCATGCGGGACTCCATGGCGGGGCTACGGGCGGTGGCGGGCGGCGGCTGAGCCTCACCGGCGCACGGCATCGGCCGGCGCCTTCCTGCGAGGCACCCGCGGGCGCCCGTTCAGGGAGTGTCTACCTCGATCGCACACGTTGTGGCGGCGATTTGCATGGCTTCATTCCACGCCTCGGGGGTATTGACGTCGCGCGCCCGTAGGACAATTTGGTCGAGCTCATCTGCCCGAGCTTTGGCGTCCGCCGCTGCCTGGGCGGCGATCCGGGCCGATTCCACTGCCTTGGGGGCGGCTTGAGCCATCTGCTCAGCTCTCTGCCTGGTGCTGGTGGCCATCTGTGCCGCCACGTGAGCCTCTCGGGCTGCTCCTTCGGCAGCATGCGAAGTCTGTTCAGCCGTCCGCATGGCGTCAGCGGCCGCCTGCGACGCCAGCTGAGCCTGTTGCACGGCAGCTTCGGCAGCCTGGAGTAGTTGCTCAGCGATGCCATGAGCGTGGGTCGTCACCCGCATGGTCTGCGCCATTTCGGCCACCACGACGGCGGCTCGAGCCGCGTTTCGCCAGGCTGCTGGCGTACCGACCTCCCGCGCCGTGGCGACTGCTTTCTCGGTCTCTTTGATCCAATGATCGGCGGCAGCATCATGGGCCGGGCTGGTCTCGGCGGTGCTCTCGGCTTTCTCGGCTTTGCTGTCGTCGGGAGACGCCTCGGCTGTGGTGCTGGTATCGGGATTGGCGGAGGTGACGACCTCATCGGCTGCCGAGCTCGGTGGTTCATCGACAGGCGACGTGGGAGCGGTCTCATCGGCGGCGCTCTCGGGGCTCGCTTTGCCGTTGTCGTGGACGAGGCCTTTGGATTTGTCCTGCCTGAAGAGCCGCACGGTGTCCTCCCCTGGGTGCGTGGCGGGCTGAAGAGCGAGAGCTGGAGTTTCGGTGTCGGTGTGACGGATCGGGAAGGAACCCCCGCAGTGCCGACAGCGGAGGTACACATACATCGCCGTCTTCTCGATGTACTCAGGTTCGAGAGGCGTGATGTTGAAGCAGAGCCGGCAGTGCCTCGCCCCCGGCCGCAGGGCGACACCCGATGCCTTGGAGCGCCGCTCTCGCAACCTTGGATCGATCATGGACACCCTTGCCCCTACCCGCGCCACCATCGGCGCGGACCTCGACTATCGGTTCAATGAACGACGCCCCCAGGAGCCGCGATGCCCGGGCCACAGCTTCCGAGAGTTGTCCTTCAGACAAAGGGTGCCCGGACAGGATCATTTCCCGCCCAATGGGAGGCCAACACCTCGACAACGGGAATCGCCCTGTTGGAGTGCGGGGTTGGTGGGCCTACTTCGATCGTGGCGAGATCAACGAGACCCGTGGTTTGGGGTGCAGTTGCCCAAGACGGCGGCCAGTTCTTTGATGTTGACCGGTTTGGGCAGGACCTGGTCCATTCCTGTTTGCAGGAAGAGCGCCTGGGCTTCGGGCGAGACGGTGACGGTCATGGCAATGATCGCCGGCTGCGAACTGTCGGACACCTCGGAGCGGATCCGACGGGTCGCCTCCAGTCCGTCCATCTCGGGCATTTGAATGTCCATGAGAACGACGTCGTACTGGGCCGCACGCACTGCCGCCAGCACTTCGACTCCATTGCCGGCGACATCAGCTTGCCGATCGAGTCGGTCAAGCAACAGAAGGACGACGTCTCGGTTCGTCTCGTCGTCTTCGGCCAGCAGGATCCGCAAGCGTGACGACACCGGCGCCAGGTCCGAGCTACCAGGGCGCGCCGGTGTCCCGGCAAGTTCCCTGATCCCCGTGACCGGCGCGAGAGGCAGCCAGCGGCTCATCGAGGAGAGCGAGCCCGTTCTGCCCAGCTCCGAGAGGGCGACGAGCGGCCTCACGCATTCCACCACGCCTGGGCCGCCTGCGCCGCCTGAGTCCGGGTAGGTCAACGAACCTTCTCAAGGGGACGTGCCCCTCGTGACGTCGAACCCGCTGTCATCGGCGCCCTGAGGGCACGGTGCGCGCCCGCGTCGGGACCGAACTCCGTTGGGATCGCCGGCTTGCTCTGGGCCCGAACGATCGGGGAGTGGGCTTCGCCGAACGAGGCGTCGGCCTCCTCGGCCGGGTTGAAGCCTTTGCGAGTCATCTTTCCCCACGACTTCTTCCGGCGGAGGTAGCTGGCCACTCCTCGGAGGCGCCACCAGACCGTCAACTGGCGGTAGCCCAGGTTCTCGAGCACGGCCCACACCACGAGCAGCGCCCGATCACGGGCTCGGCCATAGCGGCGAAACGAGAGCTCCTCGAGCATGAGCGCGAGCATCGACAGCAAGATTCCGAGCCCGCAAGCCAGGGAGAAGAACAAGATGGCGAAGAGGGCCGAGACTTGGCCAAGAATCAACCCGACGGTGACGAAGATCAGCCCGACGGCCTCGATGATGGGAGCCATCCACTCGAAGAGGACGAACGCCGGGAACACCACCATGCCGAGCACGCCATAGCGGGGATTGAGGAGAACCCGTCGGTGTCGCCACAACGCGTCGGTGAACCCCCGCTGCCACCGTTCGCGCTGGTGGCCCAGCTCCTTGAACGACGTAGGGGTCTCTGTCCACGCCACAGGGTCGGGGACAAACTCAATTCTTGCCGGTCGGCCGGTCTCATAGGCGTGGCGTCGCAGGCGCACCACGAGCTCCATGTCCTCGCCCACGGTCTTCACGTAACCATTCGTGTCGAGCAGGCTCTGGCGCCGGAAGAGGCCAAACGCTCCCGAGATCAAGAGGTTGCCACCGAGTCGATTCCAACCTGGACGACCGAACAGAAAGGCGCGCAGGTACTCGACCGCTTGGATGCCGGCGAGAGCGCGGTGGGGACCCCGTTCAGACGCCAGCCGGCCTTGTAGCACGGTGCAGCCATTGGCCACTCGGATGGTGGCGCCGGCGGCGACCACTTCTTCGGAGCGGATGAAGGGTCGGACAAGACGACGCAGTCCGTCGGGATCCAGAATCGTGTCGGCGTCTATGGCGCAGACCAGCTCGCTACTGGCGATATTGAGTCCGGCATTGAGTGAATCCGCCTTGCCACCTTTCCCCTTGGATACAACCACCAGGTTGGGGAACTGTTGCGAGCGGTAGATGGCATGCACCGGCTTTGTGGCGATTCGCTCCTCATAGATGGGCTGCATCGGGACGAGGTCGAAGGTGGAGGCCAACACCGAAACGGTCTTGTCTGTGGACCCATCGTCGACGACCACGATCTCCAACTGGGGATAGGCCAATGTGAGTAACGCCCGGATGCTCTCTTGGATGCTCAGCTCTTCGTTGTGCGCCGGCACCAGCATCGATATCGACGGAGCAATCTCGGAAGAGAGGATCTCGCGGTATTTCTCGGCCCGCACCTGGCGAAGGTATTGGCGCATTTCCAGGACCGCCGAGATGTACAGGGCGAGATAGAACACCCCGAGAGCGACGAAATACGCCAGCACGACATATCCGACGGGCATGAGATATGTCCTGTAGAAGTGGGTCATGCTGCTGTCACCTCGATCGATAGGGCCCGGAGCTGGAGCGCCTGGATCGCCATCTCGGCCGCTGGGCCCTCACCGGGGGCGGTTGCCCGCAACAACACCGTCCCGGGGGCGCCCAGGGCGAGAAGCGTCATGCCGGCCTGTCGGCGGAGATCCCAGGACGGATGGCTGAGCAATACCTCGACGTCGGCTGCAGCAGGCCAGTATGCGAGCTTGGCAAGACCAGCGGCCGCCGCGTGGGCAACAGCAGTCGACTCGTCATCGAGAAGTGTGACAAGCGTGGGCCCCGCGCCCGGATTCCCTGTACGGGCCAATACTGCGATGGCCAGTGCTCTGATATCCGGGGAGGGATGCGCCCTGAGTGCGCGTGCCGGCGCGTAGAAGCGCTCGTCACCCATGGCGGCGGCGACCTTCAAGATTCGCCCGGTCACCTCGTCCGCCGAAGTCTCGAGTGCCTGGAGGAGCGCTCCTGAGCCTAAGAGGCCAACCCGGATGAGGGCGTCCTGGGCGGCAAAGCGGCATCGGCCGTCGGCATCGCTGAGCAGGCCGATCAGATGCTCGACCGCCAAGGAGGTCGGGGTCGTCACGCACCACGCCGCGGCCTGGGCACGGACCTCTGGGGATCGGTCGGCGACGAGGGTGGCGAGATCGTCGGACTGCACTCCGAACGCCGTGAGCACGCGGCCCGAATACAAACGGGTCGACCACCGTCGGCTCCGTACTCCCTTGCGGGCGCGCTCGAGCACACCGATCTGCTCCGCCAGCGAGATCAGGACCGAACGAGACGTTCCGGTGACCGAGGGCGCCAAGTCCAACATCACACCGACGATGTAGCGCTCGGAGACGCGGCTGAGACTGGTGAGAGCACGTTCGGCCTGCGACCGGTCTCCGGACAGGGCGGTGATGATCGCCTGGCGGGCATCATCCAGCAACGGTTCGATCCGGACACGGTGCATCTGGACGAGGCTGCTTACTGCGACGGTGATCAGGACGGCGACGATCCCCGATGTGATCACAACCAGCAGCACGACGACCAGAACCAAGGTGCTCATGCGGACACCCGAACCCGTGCCTGGTCGAGCCGACCTAACAGAACCGGAATGCTGAAAGGCTTGGTGATGTGCTCTGTCGCCCCGAGGCCGAGGGCGCGCAGCGTCTCAGCCTCGCTGGAACGCGCCGTCAGCATGATGACACGGGTGTCGTCGAGAATGCCCTGGCTGCGCAGCGTCTGAAGAACTCCGAATCCGTCGAGGCTGGGGAGCCCGACGTCGAGGAGCACAACCTGCCCCTTCACGTGCCCTTCTCCCAACGCTCTGGCCGCCTCGGCACCGTCGCTGAACCGCGTGGATGAGTAGTGGCGCAGCCCGAGTGCGTACTCGATCACGTCGGCCACCGTGTCGTCGTCTTCGACGAGCACGACGTCGAAGATGCTCGATGGCCCGGCGACCGGCCGCTCGCCGGTGGTCACAATGCTGTTGTGACCGGCCTTGGCCCGGCGCAGCGCTGTTTCACTGAGCCGCTGGAGCGACGAGAGGCTCGAGCCGTCGGCGGGATAGGACGCGACCCCAGCGTTGAAGCTGCACCGGGTCAGCTTGCCCGAAGTGGCCGGGAACTCCTCGGCGGCAAAGGCGCGCAGAACACTGTCGATGCGCGCACAGGCGCCTTCGCTCCCCACGCCGTAGACGCCGACGACGAACCCTTCGTGAGTCCATCGTCCCACCAGGTTGTCACCGGGGAATGCGTCGAGGAGCCGATCACCGAGTCGACGCAAGATGACATTGACCATGGCCTTGCCCTCGGCTTCACCAATAACGTCCAGCTCATTGACGGCAATGAGGGCGAGCGAGAGCGGATTGTGGTGACGGGTGGCACGGTGAAGGAGCTGGTCCAGAGAACGTTCCGCCGCTTCACGCCTTTGCGTGCTGGTGAGCGGATCGGTATCAGATCGAGCCCGCGCCAGGCGTGCCCTCTCCAGAAGATGTCGCACCCGAATACCGAGATCATGCGGCGACACGTTTGTGTGCACGTAGTCGTCAGCCCCGGCGCTCATGGCGTCACGGAGATACCTCGGATCGTGTTCGCCGATGGCCAGGACCGGTAGCCGGTGCCAGCGCGGGTGCCCTCGGATCATGTGGCAGATGTCGGGCCCGCTGGCCTGTGGTTCGTTGAACCCGACGATCACGACATCGGCACCACGCTCCTCGAGAGCCTCCCAGAAGTCGAGCGGGTCATCCCGAATCTCGAGACCGCAACCTGGCCCTGAGAGGGCTTCACTGAGGGTTGCAACCAGTCCGACGTGGGTGGTGATCGCCAATGCGGTGGATTGCATGGGCACCCGCTGGGCGAGCGACTCTGCGAGGAACGAGATCAGCTGCGGAGCACCCTGCGATCGGGGGAACACGCCGGCGGCGCCGGCCCTGGCCAGGGCCAGGCGATCGGCGAAGCCGTCTTTGTCTGTCAGGACGATGACCTGGGCCTGACCGGCGAGTTCGGAGACCGAGGTCAACAGGTCCGAGCGCGCCCAAGACCGGGTGTCCTCGTAGTCGACGATGATCGAAGACGGCGGGCTCGAATCGGCGAGGTCGAGGGAGGCCAGTTCGGGTGCCGAGGTGACAGCCAGGCCGATGGCGGCCGCCTCCACAGTGAAACGGGAGATGAGCTCGGCGTCGAGCGATATGAGGTGTGCAGCCGGTGCGCAGGACGGGAATGCGTCGTGAGCCTCTGCTTGGTCGGGGGCGGTCGATGACGCGTCGCCGACCTCCTCAACCGAGGCGCGCAACGCGGTGACCGCTTCGGCGAGGAGCCGACCGTCGATGACGGGCTCCCGAAGCAAACACTCCGTCTCGAGAGCAGCCCGACTCCCAGCGTCGAATCCGAACGTGCCGAGCGACCCCGCGAGTTTGTGTGCTGCGCTGGCGCCTTCGGCGATAGCTCCGTGGTCGGCCACCGCCCGCAGGACGTTGGCAGCGGTCAACTCGAGGAGCGAGATGCGAGCGAGGTTGGTCTGCCGATGACGTTGCCACAGGGTGGCAAGCGCAGATCCGAGAGCGGGGTCTTGGGGAGCAGTTGCGGTCATGTTGCCGCGTCCTTTCTTCGGTCCCGACCTCATCGGCGAGGTACTTTGCGATGTGGAGTGATTCGGGACTTAAGTCCCGAATCACAGGACCAGAAGGGTCCTTTTCACCACCCTTCGTGACTACAGCGGACGGCGCGACACACATGTGTGGTGGGGGAGCGGTCGTCCGTTTCACCCCGAAGCGCCTCGACGCCAGGATCGGACGGCTGTCGGGATCGTGAATTGCGGCGGCAGTCCCTGGGGCCCTGCCTGCGATCTCGGAGGATGGCAGCGAGATCGCGTCGGGGACTACGAGGGTGAGGGTGTGTTGGCCGTCATCAGGCCCCGGGCCACGAACGCCATAGCGGTCTCGAGGAAAGAATCGTCAACGGCTTCGGAGTTGAGAGCCCGCATGAGCCCGATGCCGTGGAAGAGCGCCACGATGATCCTGGCGATGTGCTCCGGGCTCTCCAGCGTGTCGATGCCCTGCCTCGATCGTTCGGTTTCGATGAGCTCAGCCACTCTTTGGATCGTGGCCGTGTCGAAGTCGGCGAGCTTTTCCCGTGCCTCTGGATTGCGAAGCGCGTAGAGGGTGAACTCGTAGTACAAGATGTTCCAGTTCGCTCCCAGCTCTTGAGTCTGGTCCCGGACGAGGCTCACGAAGTCCGACAGGCGGGCCTCGGGAGGGATGTCCGATGCCTCGATGGTCGTGTGCAGGTCCTCCATCTCGCGTTGCTGAACCGACTCGAGCAACGCCAGAAACAGCTCTTCTTTGTTCTTGAAGTTCGAGTACACGGCTCCCTTGGTGAATCCGGCCAGCGCGGCGACCTCGTCGAGGGAAGCGCCATAGAACCCACGTGCCGCGAAGACCTGGGCCGCCGCCTGCAACAGGTAGTCGCGGGTTTGCTGGCGCCGGCGTTCCGGGGTGAGGGGTTCGAATGTCATCAGGGGCTTGCCTTACCGACCAGTATAGAAGATACTCATAAGTATGACAGATGTGGTGGAGTATGCAGGGTCGGCAGCAAGCCCCCCCACAGGTGGCCCAAGTCCAGCACAGGCCGCCATTCTGACCGCCGGACTGGTTCGACGGTTCGGGGGAGTGGCCGCCGTCGACGGGGTGGACCTGAACGTGGCGAGAGGGGAGATCTACGGCTTCCTGGGTCCCAACGGGGCGGGGAAGTCCACTCTTCTCCGGGTGCTGTGCACCCTGCTTCGCCCCAGTGCCGGCCACGCCGTGGTGGCGGGGCACGACGTCGTGAAGGAGCCCCAAGAGGTGAGGTTCCGCATCGGTGCGGCGCTCCAAGAAGCGGCGTTGGACGACCGTCAAAGCGGTCGTGAGCTGCTCAC
The DNA here is from genome assembly GCA_963731665.1 of uncultured Acidimicrobiales bacterium. Lineage (GTDB taxonomy): Bacteria > Actinomycetota > Acidimicrobiia > Acidimicrobiales > UBA8190 > Chersky-840. Next base: position 59,293 of record CAVSWP010000003.1, read on the forward strand.
GCTCCAAGGCCGGCTCTACGGGCTGAGGACGGCGGAGATTCGGACTCGACTCAGCGAGGTGCTCGACCTCGTCGACATCGGCTCGGCGATCGACCGGCGCATCGGGACGTATTCCGGGGGGATGAAGCGCCGGCTCGACCTGGCCGCGGCGCTGATACACAATCCGAAGGTCCTCTTCCTCGACGAACCGACCACCGGACTGGATCCGACCAGCCGCGCCAGCGTGTGGTCGGAGGTCCGCCGGCTCAACTCCGAGCTGGGGATGACGATCTTCCTCACGACGCAGTACCTCGAAGAGGCCGACGAGCTGGCCCACCGAGTCGGGATCATCTCCCGTGGTCGCTTGGTGGCGGAAGGCCCACCGGAAGTACTCAAGCGCTCCATTGGCCAGGACATGATCGTCGTGGAGACCGAAGGCAATGACCCCAGCGCCGTTGACACCCTCCGCCACATGGACATCGTTGACGGGGCGTGGGCCAATGATGGATGGATCACGATCAGCACGTCCGACAGCTCCGTGGCTCTCAACTCGGTGGTCATGGCCCTGAGCAACACCAGACTGCAGGTCAAGAGCCTCACCCTGCGAACCCCGACTCTGGACGACGTGTTCAGCGAGCTGACCGGCTTGCACATCGAAGCGGGAGACGTCGGACGATGACGACGGTCGAAGTGGCGCCCATCAACGCCCGAGAGGGCGGCTTTCTTCGCGACGTACGAGCCGTGGCCGGACGGGCCTTGCGCCAGATCCCGCGTGAGCCCGCTTCAGTGGTCCCCGCTGTTCTCGTCCCGGCCTTCTTCTACACGGTGAACCTGGGAGCCCTGGAGAATCTTGCCCGCGGGGCGCCGGGGTTCAGCTACAAGGCTTTTCTCATTCCCATGGCCATCGCTTTTGCGGTAACCGGGATGTCAAGAGCCCCCACCCTGGTCACCGACATCCAGGGTGGGTACTTCGACCGTCTGTGTATGACTCCGATCCGCCGTGTGGCCTTGCTCTTCGGCCTCATGGTGGCCGACATGGTCGTGATCGTCGCTCTGTGCGTGCCCGTGTTGGCGATTGGCTTCGGTGTGGGGGTGCGGTTTGCCACCGGTGCCCCCGGGGTCCTCGCCTTCATTGGGTTCTCAGCCCTGTGGGGCCTGGTCTTCACTGGACTTCCCTACGCCGTGGCCCTGAAGACAGGAAGTCCGGCCGCGGTGAGTGCCTCTTTCGTCATCTTCTTCCCGCTGTTCTTCCTGAGCGATGCCGTCGTGCCCAAGCAGGTTCTCACCGGTTGGTTCTCGGCCATCGCCACCTACAACCCGGTCACGTACCTCCTGGGGGCGCTGCGATCTCTCATCACCTCGGGATGGCAGGTCCGGATCTTGATGGAAGGGCTCGCGGCCGTGGCGGGCATCGGGGTCGTGAGCATGTCGTTGGCGTTGCTGGCTCTGCGGGGCAGGATCAACCGCACCGCATAGGGGCGACCTGGGCCCCCATCACCCCTTTTCGGGCCGACCAATCCCTAACATTCGGGCGCGAAGTGGCTGCCGTTCTGGCGTGGTGCGGGGAAGGGCCGTTGGGGAGCAATGCGGCTGAGCGAAACTGACAGGTTGGAGGCTTTCAGCGATGGTGTGATGGCGGTCATCATCACGATCATGGCGTTCAACGTAAAGCCACCTCTGGGTGCTTCGCTGCACGCTGTTCACGGCGTTGTGCCCGATCTCCTGGTCTACGTCTTGAGTTTTGCCATCGTCGGAACCTACTGGAACAACCATCACCACCTCCTTCGGGCCACCGAGCGGATGAACGGGGCGGTCATGTGGGCGAACCTGTTCCTTCTGTTTTGGCTGTCCCTCCTGCCTGTCGTCACCGCATGGGTCGGCAAGTTCCCCAGCCACGCCCTGCCGGCGGCGGCCTACGGGCTCGTCGGTCTCGGGTCGGCGATCGCGTTCTGGATTTTGGTGCGGGCGATCATCCGAGCCAACGGGGCCGATTCGACGGTGGCCCGCGCCATCGGGTCCGACATCAAGGGAAACCTCTCGCTGGTGCTGTACGCATTCGGCGCGGGCTTGGCGTTCGTCGCTCCGGTTGTGTCCTACGTCATGTATGGCGCCGTCGCCGTCATGTGGTTCGTTCCCGATCGCCGTTTCACGCTCCCACAGGAAGGCGCCGAGGCGATCGGTTCGTGAGCTGTACGCGGGACGCGGGCTGACCGGGGCTCGGTGGTCCCCGAGTCGCGGCGCTCTCGATTGTCTATCTTGTGGTCGTGTCCATGCGTCGGGTCGACGAGACGAACCTTGTCCGAGCGCCCGTAACGATCGCGCTCGCCGGCCTCCTGCTGGCGGGTGCGATGGCGCTGGCGGCGTGCGGCGGTGGATCCGCCCAACCCTCTCTTTCGGCGCGGGCCCCGAGGGCATCGACGAACCCCTCAGTGACAGGCGGACTGACATCCTCGGCCACGGGTGGCGCCGTGACCGTGTCGGACGGCGCCGGGGCGAGGTTCGTGGTGAACGCGTCGCCGGTCGAGGTGTCGATCGCCGTCACCGTGAATTCCTTCCTGTGGAGTGCGGCTCCCGGTCAGGACTTCTTGGTGGACAACCTGACCGTCAAGAATCCGACGGCCGGGGTCGAGACCCTGTCGGACTTCGACGACTTGACCAGTGGTCTGGCCGATGACGTCGCCTTTGCGATGAGCGCCTCCGATGCGGCGTCGTTGGGGTACTCCTCGGACTGTGCAGTCGACTCCGCCTACCCCGGCTCTTTGTGCCCGATCAGCTTCGGGCAGGGCCTGACCGTCGACAGTGACTCTGCCGATCACGACGATCGCTCCGCCGTGGTGCTCTCGCCCGGGTCCACCGCCCAGATCACGCTCAGCTACGGGCCCGTCCTGGCCAGCGTCACGCCGCCGATGATCTCGGTGTACTTCGACGGTGGGGTTTCGGCCCCCACCATGCTGAGCCCGTGAGCAACGACCACCGCGGGACCCTCAGCCGCCGCCAGGTGCTCACGGGTGGCCTCGTCGGCGCGGCAGGGCTGGCGACGTCCGGTCTGGCGGGATGCTCGGCGCCGGCCAAGAGGACAACACCGGTGGTACGCGCAACTCCGCCGTATCACGAGGCGCCCGGTTCTCCCGCAAACCCCGGGGCGCTCACCGTCGACGGGCTCATCTCACCTATCGGTCTCGACCCCACCGACGTCCAGTTCGCGTGGCAGGTGGGAGACACTCGCCGAGGCGCGGTGCAGAGCGCCTACCGGCTGGTCGTGTCGCGTCTGTCTGTCGCCGGCGCTGGTGCCGGTACGTCGACCACGGTGTGGGACAGCGGACAGGTGCGCAGCACGGAACAGGCGTTCGTCGCCTACGGGGGACCCGCCCTGGCCTCCGACGCGACCTACGGCTGGACCGTCCAGACGTGGGCGCCGTCGGGCGGACCCGGGCCCTTCGCTCCGATGGCCACGTTCGACACGGGCCTGCGGGACGCCGATTGGAAGGCCCAGTGGATCTGGCGGGCCACCAGCCTGCAACCCGACCAGTACTCGTACGCCCGCAAAGAGGTCACGCTCGGTGTCGCCCCCATCGCCCGGGCGCGGGCCTATGTCTCGGGAGACCAGCAGTACGAGCTGTACGTCAACGGCACCCGGGCGGGCAAGGGCCAGGCCTACTGCTTCCCCGACTCCCAGTACTACGAGACCTTGGACGTCACCGCGCTCCTCACCGCCGGTGGCCCCAACGCCGTGGGTGTGCTCTACGGCTGGCAGGGGGCGACCAAGGGCCACCCCGCCGGGCATCCCGGTTGCATCGTGCAGGTGTCGATCCTCCACAGCGACGGCTCGAAAGAGTTGATCGTCACCGACGGGACCTGGCGGGTGCGCGCCGGGGCGTGGCTGCCGGGGACCGAGCGCGACCTCGAGGGCGACAAGGTCGACTACACCGAGAACATCGACGGGCCCGCCGTTCCCGTGGGTTGGGAGAGCCCGGGCTTCGACGACAGCGCGTGGTCGGCGGCATCCGTGCTCGGACCGGCCGGAGTGAAGCCGTGGACGCACCTGGTATCGGTTCGCACCCGGATCGTGGAGGAGCCGGTGGCGCCGGTGTCGCTGACCACGCTCTCCTCGGGGGCGGTGGTGGCCGACTTCGGAAAGGTCTACGCGGCGGTTCCGACGGTCACGTTCCACGAGGGGGTGGCCGGGCGCGTCGTCACCATGCGGGCCGGCTACGTGCTCGACGAGCCCGGCGACGGCGTGCCCTTTCCCGGGCTCCCCGGTCAGGTGTCCACCGTGCACGGGACCCAGCACACGAACATGCGCTACTCCTACGTCCAGCGGGGGGGGACTGAGGAGTTCCATCCTTTCGACTTCCTGGGCTTCCGCTACTTCCAGATCGACAACCCCGGCGAGGTACTGGGCCCCACCGACATCACGGCGCTGACCCGCCACACCGCCGTTCCCGACGAGAACGCGGGCACCTTCGTATCGTCAGAGCCCGCGGTGGACGCCGTCTTCGAGCTCAGTCGCCACTCCGCGTTGTACTGCGCCCAGGAGCAGTACCTCGACACGCCGACCCGTGAGAAAGGGCCCTGGTTGTGGGACGGGTTCAACGAGTCCCAGACCGCGATGTCAGCGCTCGCCGACCAGAACCTGTCGCGCAAGTCCCTCCAGGAATTCGGGGCATCCCAGGCCCGCTACTGGCCGAGCGGTGCCATCAACAAGATCTATCCGACCGGGCTCGGCGCCGAGGACATCGACGAGTTCAGCGAGATCTACGCGGAATGGGCTTGGCAGTACTGGTTGCACACCGGTGACCGGCCGTTGCTCCACGAGGTGTACCCGGTGCTGGTGAAGCTGTCGGGCTATGTCCACGGCGCCGTCGACGGGTCCACCGGCCTTGTCACCGGGCTCCAGACGTCGGAGTCTTCGTACCCGTACCGAGTCGCCACGAGGCTGAACATCCTCGGAGCCAACGTGTTCCGGCGCACGGCTGACGTGGCCGAAGCACTCGGGCGCCCCGCCGCTGAGGTCAACCGCCAGCGCGGCCGCCAAGCGGCGCTCACCGCCGCTCTCAACCAGCACCTGACCCGGTCAGACGGCATCTACGTCGATGGACTGGCGGGCGGCGCCCTGGCGTCCCGGGCTTCTCAGGAGGTGAACGCGTGCGCCGTGGTCTACGACGTGGTGCCCGCCCGTCACCTGAAGGCCGTGGGTTCGTACGTCGCAGGGCTCGGCATGCACGCCGAACCGCAGACGGCGGCTGAGGTCATCCGGACCCTGGCCATCGTCGGCGACTACGACCAGCTCGTGGCGCGCCTCACGGACGCTTCCATCAACGGGTGGGCGAACATCCTCTCCCGGGGAGCCACGTTCTGCTGGGAGGTGTGGCAGCCCTCCGACGCCAACGGCGACAGCATGTCGCACGGCTGGGGCTCGAACGTCCTGGTCGAGATCCAGCAGTGGCTCCTCGGGGTCCGGCCCTCGAGCGCCGGTTTCGAGACGTTCGACGTGGCCCCCCCGCCGTCGGGCCCGGAGTCGGCGCTGGGCACCGTGCCCACTCCGCGTGGACCGGTGGCCGTGGGGTGGCGTCGGGCCGCCAAGGATCAGCCCGTCACCAGCGTCGACCTGGTCGTCCCGCCCAACGCCACGGCCACCGTCTCCCTGGCCGGCCTGCACCCGGACACCCTCACCGAGAGCGGCACACCTGTGGACAAGGTCGCCGGCGTGCGGGTCGCACCCTCGGCCGCCGGCGCCGCCGTGTTGCTGGTCGGTGCCGGGACCTACCACTTCCAGGGCGCCGTCACGGGATCGTGACCCTCGTCGCGGGGCCGGGGTCGGGCCCGCCCGCCGGGACGGGTGTTGAGCCCCGGTCTGCTCGGTCTCGATGACGCCGCCGGATGGTGCTCAACCGGGGCCGAAACGGTGACGATACAGGAGGTATGGCAGGTCCAACCGAGCCCACCCGGACGGCCAGAAGGTTTCGGGTCGTCGTCGCCCTGAGCTCCGCGGCCCTGTGTATCTCCGTGTTCCTTCCGTGGTGCAGGATCTGGGGCTACAAGTACACATTCTTTGGGGTGGACCATTGGAAGGTGCTTCCCGTCGGGGAGATCGTGATCGCCGCCGGTGGAGTCGTCGTGGCCATGATCCGGTTGGTCTGGATCAAGCGAATCGCACCGTTCGTGGGTGGCTCAGCTTTCGCTCTCAACATGGTCGGATTGTTCGTCGGGGCGCGACTGGCCAACGTCCACAATGCCGACCCGTATTTTCGAATCTGGGCCGCCATCTCGGTGTGGCCCGAGCCTGGCCTCTGGGTTGCATGGCTTGCGAGCGCCCTCCTCATCGTGGGCGGGCTGTCACGATGGTCGGTGAGCACGGCCGTTCGTGACCACGCACCGTCCACCGCCAGACCGCTTGCTCACGCGACCACGGACCGGGACGAGATGTATGGCATTCCGATGCAACCGCGTGCCCACAACAAAGCCTTCTAGCGGCCGCCTCGAGACAACACCACGGAGACGCCCGTCCGAGTTCGGCCCACCCCAGCCGGACTGGGAAGGCAGCTCGACGAGGTGGGCGGACTACGACAGACTCAGTTGCCGTGGCGGGGGAAACCGGCTCGAAAGTCGGTCGAGTGCGCAGGAACGCGACGACGGCGATGGTGCTTGTGATGACCCTGGCCGTGGCCGCATCGGGATGCACCGGCACCCCGCGCACAGCGACACCTCCCACCAGCCGCCCGGCGCCGCCGATCCCAGCCATGGGCGACCCCGCCACGGGGCCGGTTGGACCGTTGCGCGCTCCGGGCGGCCCTTTTCTGGAGGACCGCGACGGTCGGGTGGTCCTGATGCACGGGGTCGACCTCGTGTACAAGGTGCCGCCGTATGAGGTCGAGGTGAGCGGCACGGGACCCAGCGTGCTCACCGTGCCCGAGGTCCAACGCATGGCTTCACTGGGGTTCGACGTGGTGCGCCTCGGGATCATCTGGAAGGGCATCGAGCCCGGCCACGCTCCCCTCAACGATCCGGCCATCTGCGCGCCGGGAACACCTCGGGCGTCGGGACCCCGCCAGTTCGACTCGTCGGTGTTCAATGCCTATCTGACGAGACTCGATGCCACCATCGCCCTTTTGGGTCGTTACGGGATCTACTCGCTCGTCGACATGCACCAGGACGTGTACAACGACGAATTCGGTGGTGAGGGCGCTCCCGATTGGGCGGTGTGCACGGACGGCGCGAAGCCCAAACCGAGGTTGAACGTCCCGGACTGGAGCGTGAACCTGCGCGGCCCCGGGGTGGCGGCCGCCTACGGCCACTTCTGGAGCAACGACGTGGTGGGAAACCTCCAAGGTGAGTTCGACTCGATCTGGACCAGGGTGGCGGCCCACTTCCGTCAGAACCCGTGGGTGATCGGCTACGACCCCTTCAACGAGCCTTACGGTCAGGGACTTCCCCCCTATGGCACCGGGGCGTCGTTCGACGCCGAGCTGCAGTGTTTCTACGCCGGGCGGTCCGATCCGGGACTGAGCCAGTCGGGCAAGCCCATCACCTGCCCGCCCGACGACCCCAGTGTCGGACTGATCCCCCGTCTGGAGGCGGCCGACCCGAATCACCTCGTGTTCTACGAAGGGAACTACACAACGGACTCGGGCCCCGTCAACCACATCGGGCCCATGCCGTTCCCACGCCTCGTCCTGAACTTCCATGACTACTGCTTCTTGCACGTCCCGAACGGCCCCGAGGGCCCCAACTATGCGACCGTGTGCGCTCCCAGCGAGAACCTGGTCTTCAACGAGCACTCCTCGGAACGTGCGCGGGACTCGACCTCTGAACAACCGGGCGGTCCCGCCTGGCTCCTGACGGAATTCGGAGCGACGACGGATGCCGCCGACCTGGGGCGGATCACCGCTGATGCCGACTCTCACCTGGCGGGATGGATCTATTGGCAGTGGATCAACTACGACGACCCCACCGGTTCCCATACGTCGGGGCTGTGGCCGCCGAGCCCACCGACCCCAGCAATGCTCGAGGTACTGTCCCGCACCTACCCGTCGGCAATCGCCGGCACGCCCACTTCCACGTCGTTCGATCCGGTCTCCGGCCGTTTCACCCTGGGGTACCGCGCCAACCCTGCCATCGCCGATCCCACCGTGATCTTCGTGCCGCTGTCCACGCACTACCCGCATGGGTACTGCGCCACGGTCACCGGTGCCCGGGTCACCTCCGCGCCCGACGCCACGTACCTGGACGTCGTCAACGGAGAATCGGCCGGCGACGTCACCGTCACCGTCACCGCCGGTAGCTGCTGAGCGGAGAGGAGCGCTGCGCGCCCCTGGCCGAGCGGTCGCCGAGATTCGCTCAGGCCGGCTTGGGGGCCACGTCGGGCGTGGGCGCCCGTGCGGCGCGGACGACGTCGGTGAGCTCTTGCCCGCTGATGGTCTCCTTCTCGAGCAGGACCCCCACGACGGCGTCGAGAGCCACCCGGTTCTCGGTCAACACCATCGTCGCCCGCTGCTCCGCCTCACGCAGCAGTCGGCTCACCTCCTCGTCGATGGCTCGCTGCGTGGCCTCGGCGTAGGGACGGGACGGGCCGAACGGTGAGCCCCCGAGGTACTGAGGACCGTCCGATCCGTAGCCGATAGGGCCGAGGCGGGCCGAGAGCCCCCACTCGCGCACCATCCTCACGGCGAGGTCCGTCGCTCCGGCCAGGTCGTTGGCGGCGCCCGTGGAGGCCTCGCCGAGCACGAGGACTTCGGCGGCCCGGCCTCCCAGGCGGATGGCGAGCGAGTCGTGGAGATAGCCCTCGGCGTAGAGGTGGCGCTCGTCCACGGGAAGCTGCTCGGTCACCCCGAGCGCCCGGCCCGCGGGGAGGATCGTGACCTTGGCCACGGGGTCTGCGTGCGTGGAGAGCAGGGCCACCAGGGCATGCCCCGACTCGTGGACCGCCACGGCGTGCTTCTCCTCGGGTAGCAGCGCATTGGACCCGTCGCGCCGGCCCAAGATGATCCGGTCCCGGGCCTCGTCGATATCGTGGGCGGAGATCACGTCCCGGTCGTGTCGGACCGCCACGATGGCGGCCTCGTTGACCAGATTGGCGAGGTCCGCACCCGAGAACCCCGGTGTGGCCCGGGCCACGGCGTCCAAGTCGAGGTCTTTGCCCAGGTGCTTGTGTCGGGCATGGACTGCCAGGATGGCGCTGCGCTCGGCCTGGTTGGGGAGGGGGATCTCCACCTCCCGGTCGAAGCGCCCGGGCCGCAGAAGAGCGGGGTCCAAGACCTCGGGGCGGTTGGTGGCGGCGATGACGACGACGCCGGTCTGGGGGTCGAAGCCGTCCATCTCGGCCAGGAGCTGGTTGAGAGTCTGCTCTCTTTCGTCGTTGGACACGATGGACCCGCCCCGTCGTTGGCCGATGGCGTCGATCTCGTCGATGAAGACGATCGACGGGGCCCGCTTGCGGGCGTCGGCGAAGAGGTCCCGGACCCGGCTGGCCCCCACCCCCACGAACAATTCCACGAAGCTCGAGCCGGTGAGCGCCAAGAACGGGACCTCGGCCTCCCCGGCCACCGCCCTGGCCATGAGGGTCTTCCCGGTGCCGGGCGGGCCCACCATGAGGACGCCCCGGGGCCCGACGGCTCCGGCCCGGGCATAGCGTTCGGGGTTCTTCAAGAAGTCGACCACCTCCACGACCTCTCGCTTGGCCCCGTCGTAGCCGGCCACGTCGGAGAACCGGGTGGTGGGCCGAGATTCGTCGTAGACCTTGGCCTTGGACCCTCCGATGCCCATGATCCCGCCCGCCAGCTGTCTCCGGGTGCTGCGCCCCAACCACACGAACACCCCGACCAGGAACAGCAGCGGCAGGAACGACAGCAGGGTGTCGAGGACGCTCGACGACGATCCCACCCCGGTCACGGCCACCCCGTGCGCTTTGAGGGTGGGTGCCAGTTGGGTGTCGTTGATGGCCACCGGGATCTGGCTGGTGTAGTTGCCGCCCTTCTTCAAGGCTCCCGTGATGGCGCCGGTGGGGTTGATCGACGCGGTGCGGACCTTGTTGGACTGCACCTGGGACAGGAACTTGGTGTAGCTGTAGCTGTGGGTGGGCGTGCTCGACGTGCTCGGCGTGAAGAGCAGAAGGATCGTGGCGAGAAGTCCCAGCGCCAAGAGCCAGCCCCGCCATCGCGGCGGCGGTGGTGGTGCGGGGGCGGGGGGCCGGTCCTGTGACGGGCCCGGGCGAGCGGAGCCGGTGGCGTGGCGAATGCGTGAAGACGACGTCATTGGCGCAGTCCAGAACGGCCGCACCTCAGGCCGCATCACGTCGGTTGACCACGTTGCCAGTCTCCTCCCGTCGCTCGGGGATCGTATCGCCATGACCCCGTGTCGACAATCGCGGTCACCGCTGGGACATGCCCACGCGCCTGATGTCATCACGCGCAGAGATAGCACCTTCGAGGTGGTGACGATCACCGCCAGCTGACGTGCACAACGCGTCGCCACTTTCGCGCCACGTCCTCCAGACGCCTTTGACCCCGATCTCTCACATGATCGACGCGAGACACCCGAGCTGAGTCGATGGGCACGCTGTGTGTCGGTCTTGTTGGTGCTGGTGAGCGTGCAACAGCACCGCTGAAAGCACCCGTTGACGCCTCCATGACGTGGTTCTCGGACGGCGACCAGTCGTGAGCCAACTCCGAATACTTGGACTTGGGGCCCTCCGACGGAATATCGTTGTATTTCGTTATGTCCAGAGGTGGCGGGACTCGGGTTGCCAAGGCCCGTCTGAGGCAACGAAGCCCCGGGCTGGGTCGGAGTCTTGTTCGCGTCGTGGAGGTCGGCGGCGCGGCGCTGATCGCAATGATGGCGTTGCTCCCCTCCACAGCATCGGCCGACGTGAAGTCAGACCAAGCACAAGTGGCGCAGTTGGGAACACGCATATCCCAGGACGGTGCGTTGGTTCAAAAGCTGGTCGTCAGCTACGACCAAGCTCAGTCTCACGAGACGGCGGTGGCGGCTCAGCTCGACGCGGCCCGCGCCCAACTGGCAGCTGACCGACGCGCCCAGGCCCGGGCGAGCGGCGTGCTGCGCCAGCTCGCTCTCAACAGTTACATGACCGGTGCCGGTGACAACTCGGCGTTGTCATTGTTCGCGACAGGGAACATGACGGCGATGGCGGCCGAGCAGCAGTACACCAAGGACGCCACGGCAGGGCTCAATAACGCCATCGACGCCGTCGCGGTCGCCGCCCAGCATGCCCAGAGCGCGGAGGGGGAGTTGCGTTCGGCCCAGTCCCAGGCCGAAGCCAGCGTGCAGCAGCTGGCCGGTGCACGCCAGTCGGCCCAGGCCGCCCTGGTACGGGACAACGCGCTGCTGAGCAGTGCCCAAGGCAACCTGCAGAGTCTGCTTGCGGCTCAGGCTCGCCAGCGCGCCGCGGCCGAAGAAGCCGAAGAGGAGGCCATGGCCGCCCAGGCGGCGGCGGCTCAGGCGGCGGCCGCCCAGGCGGCGGCGGCCACGCCTCCGGTGGCCGTGACGGTCAGTCCCTCACCGGGCTCCTATGCCGACCCTCTCAGAGCTATCAACGCCCTCACGCCCGAGAGGATCGACCAGGGAGTCGACTACAGCGGCTACGGGTCCATCTACGCCATCGGCGACGGCGTGGTGCTGTCCACGGTCAACTCCGGTTGGCCCGGAGGCACCTTCATCGCCTATCGCCTGAGCGACGGGCCCGCCAATGGGCTGGTCGTGTACGCCGCCGAGGACATCGAGCCCCTCGTCGATGTGGGCCAGTCGGTGACGGCGGGGACGGTTCTCGGTGCCATGTACGAAGGTCCGGAGGGGATCGAAACCGGCTGGGCCGATCCGTCGGGCGATGGCACCAGCATGGCCAGCGACGCTGGACAGTTTTCGGGGGCCAACTCCACCGCCTTTGGGGCGAACTTCTCGGAACTTCTGGCGTCGTTGGGTGCGCCTCCGGGGATTCCCCAGAACGACCCTCCCACCGGGGCGCTCCCGTCGGGATGGCCGACCTGGTGAAATAGCGCCTCGGGACCACCCAAAGTGGCCCGGTCAGGCGATGCGGGCCCGGGCCGCCAGGGAGGCTCCGACCTGACTGGCGATGGCCACGGCCACGATCATCCGCTCGTGTGTGACGGGCCATCCCGGAGTCGGGCCCATCACGAATCGGCCCAACGTTCGTCCCCCGTAGTGGACGACCAGGTCGACCTCGGGACCGGGAAGACCCATGGTCGAGATCCCCCAGCGCAGTCCTCCGTTCACGACCTGACCGTCGGAAAGGACCGTGGCGTGGTTGGACTCGGGTTGGCCGGGGTGATAGATGCACAGTCGCAGGTGCAGCAGGTGGACCAGCTCGTTGGAGGCGCGTTCGACCACCTGGGCGGCCGGTTCTCCCAGGGCCACCATTTCCCCCAGGTCGTGGATGAGGGCCACGTAGTCGGCTTCCTCGTGGGCAGCCTCCCGGTGACGGCGCCCCCGGGCCGCCAGTTCGGTCACGATGAGCCCCACCACGAACAGGCTGATGGTGGTCTCCAGGGCGCCACGATGGCTGATGGTGAACCGCTCATAAGGCCGCGTGAGGAAGAAGTCGAACCAGATTCCCGCCGAGGCCGACGCCAAGAAGCCCGCAAAACGGTTCCCCGAGATGGCGACGGCCGCGATGACCGCCACCAGGATGAGTGCGGCGGCGGTCCCGGCGAGAGTGGCCCGCGCCGGGACCAACGAAGCGCTCACCACCAGTGGTGCGATGACGCCGCCGGTATTGGCGATCGCCCCCCTCCGGGCCGCTGAGGCGAGGACTACCCGTCTCGTCAGTTCGCGCCAACTCGATGCCATAGACAGTTCCGGTGGCCGGCCGATGGGCCCCGACTCCTGTCACGAGTGTATGTCGGGCTGGTGTCACCAGCGATCGTCGATTCTCGTTCCACGTGAGCCCCCTCAGCCCGACCGATCGTCGCCGCGTCGAGGCGCCGGGGCCTGTTCACGTTTTTTTTATCCCTCTGGGCACTCTGTTCACGACCCGTTTACGGCGCTGAGGCGGATAGTGGCGGCATGGGTGACTTCATGGCAGTGCTCGGCATCATCGCCTTCGTGGTGGTGATGCTCGGGCTCATCTGGGGACTCGACCACGTATGACCGTGGTCCAGGGCATCCTCCTCGCCGTCTCCATCATCGTGTTCATCTACCTAGGGGTGGCGCTCTTCAAGCCCGAGTGGTTCTAGGTGGGCTACTTCTGGACCATCGTCACCCTCGTCATCGCCCTCGGGATCACGTGGCGGTACTTGGGTTCGTACATGGCGGCGGTCTTCGAGGGCCGGGTGCACTTCCTGGGGTGGGCCGAGCGTCCCATCTACCGCCTGCTGGGAACCAGCCCCGACCACGAGCAGAACTGGAAGCGCTACGCCGGCTCGATGGTGATCTTCTCCGCCATCGCCATGGGGATCACGTACCTCATCATCCGCATCCAGGGATCGCTGCCGCTCAATCCCCAGCACCTCGACCAGGTGCACCCGGCGCTCAGCTTCAACACCGCCGCCTCGTTCATGACCAACACCAACTGGCAGAACTACGGCGGCGAGACCACCATGTCGTACTTCTCCCAGATCGGCGCCCTCACCCTGGAACAGCTCCTGAGCCCGGTCATCGGTATCGCCGTGGCCATCGCCATGGTACGGGGGTTCTCGAGGCGCAACTCCCCGACGATCGGGAACTTCTGGGTCGACATGACCCGCGGCCTGCTCTACATCGTGATTCCCATCGCCTTCGTGGCCGGAATCATCTTCGTGGGCCAAGGGGCGGTGCAGACCCTGGCCGGGACGGTGAGCATCCGCGACTCGCTCAACGGGGTCACCCAGACCATCGCCCGAGGCCCGATCGGGTTCATGGAATCGATCAAGCAGCTGGGCAACAACGGCGGGGGATTCCTGAACGCCAACTCGGCGACGACCTTCGAGAATCCGACGGGGCTCACCAACTGGCTGTCGATCTACCTGCTGCTGGCGATCCCCTTCTCCCTCACCTACACCTTCGGGAAGATGGTGGGGAGCATTCGCCACGGCGCCGCCCTGCTGGCGGCCATGGTGATCATCTTCGGGAGCTGGGTCACTTTCACCAGCTACGCCGAGCATCAGAACAACCCCGCCGTTGTCGCCGCCGGTGTTCATTCCACCGTCGGGAATACCGAAGGCGGGGAGGTCCGCTTCGGCGACACCACCTCGGCATTGTTCGGTGTGGCGTCGACCAATACCTCTACCGGATCGGCGGACGCCTCCTACGACCAGTTCAACCCCATCGGAGGGTTTGGGTTGCTCAGCGGCATGATGCTGGGCGAGGTGACCCCCGGCGGTAGCGGGAGTGGGCTTTACACGATCCTCATCTACGCCATCATCGCCGTGTTCATCGGCGGACTCATGATCGGACGAACGCCGGAGTACTTAGGCAAAAAGATCCAGGCCAAGGAGGTGAAGCTGGCGGGCTTGGGCGCGCTCGTCATGCCCATCATCGTGCTCGTCCTCACCGCCATTGCGGTGTCGATCCATGCCGGGCGGGCGGGCCCGCTCAACAGCGGCCCGCACGGCTTCACCGAGATCCTCTACGGGCTCACCTCCCAAGGCAACAACAACGGCTCGGCCTTCGACGGCCTGACGGGCAACACCGCCTTCTACAACGTCATCGGGGCCATCGACATGCTCATCGGCCGGGTCGGCATCATGATCCCGGCCCTGGCCCTGGGCGGTGCGCTGGCGGCCAAGAACGTGGTGCCGGAGTCGCTCGGGACCTTCCGCACCGACAACGGGATGTTCGTGGGCCTCACCATCGGCGTGATCATCATCATCGGTGGCCTCACGTTCTTCCCGGCCGTCGCTCTCGGCCCCATCGTCGAGCAGCTCAGCCACGGAAAGTTCTTCTGATGACGATTCTGACCACACAGCCGCAGCCCCAACCGGATCCGAGCACCCCGCACGGCGTGGCCGAGGCCCGCAGCCTCTTCGACCGCCAGATCCTAAGCCGGGCCCTGGTCGACGCCTTCAAGAAGCTCGACCCCAGGGTGCAGATCAAGAACCCCGTGATGTTCGTGGTGCTGGTGGGGACGGTCGTCACCTTCATCGAGTCGATCGCCCATCCCGGCATCTTCGACTGGTCCATCACGATCTGGCTGTTCCTCACCGTCATCTTCGCCAATTTCGCCGAGGCCATGGCCGAAGGACGGGGGAAGGCCCAGGCCGACACCTTGCGCCGGATGCGGTCCGAGACCGAGGCCCGCCGGCTCGGCCAGGACGGCAAAGAGGAGCGCGTGGCGGCCGCCGATCTGGCCAAGGGGGACCTCGTGGTCTGCGAGGCCGGTGACCTCATCCCCTCCGACGGCGAGATCGTCGAGGGCATCGCCTCGGTCGACGAGTCGGCCATCACGGGGGAGTCCGCCCCGGTCATCCGCGAGTCCGGAGGTGACCGCTCAGCGGTCACCGGGGGGACCAAGGTGCTGTCAGATCGCATCGTGGTTCGCATCACCGCCGAGCGTGGCCACACCTTCCTCGACCGCATGATCACCCTGGTGGAGGGAGCCAATCGGCAGAAGACCCCCAACGAGATCGCCCTGACCATCCTCTTGGCCGTCCTCACCATCGTGTTCCTCCCTGTCGTCGTGGCGTTGCAGCCCTTCGGCCACTTTGCGGGAGCAACCGTGTCGGTGGTCATCCTCGTGTCGCTTCTGGTCTGCCTGATCCCGACCACCATCGGGGCTCTGCTGTCGGCCATCGGGATCGCCGGCATGGACCGTCTCGTGCAGCGCAACGTGCTGGCCATGAGCGGTCGCGCCGTGGAGGCGGCCGGCGACGTCCAGACGCTGCTGCTCGACAAGACCGGCACCATCACGCTCGGCAACCGCATGGCCTCGGCGTTCTATCCCGCCGGCGGCCACAGCGAAGAGGAGCTGGCCGACGCCGCCCAGTTGGCCTCACTGGCCGATGAGACTCCGGAAGGCCGTTCCATCGTGGTGCTGGCCAAGGAGCGCTTCGCCATCCGCGAGCGTGACCTGGGCGAGGAGCACACCTTCGTGCCCTTCTCGGCCACCACCCGCATGTCGGGGCTCGACCTCGACGGTCGCCACATCCGCAAGGGAGCGGCCGACTCGGTGAGGAGGTGGGTCGAGGAGCAGGGCGGCACGAGCCCCGAAGGGCTCGCTGAAATCGTCGAGCGGTTGTCGCGGGCCGGGTCCACGCCGCTGGTGGTGGCGGACGGCACACGGATCCTCGGCGTCATCGAGCTCAAGGACGTCGTGAAGCAGGGTATCCGGGAGAAGTTCGACGAGATGCGCCAGATGGGCATTCGCACGGTCATGATCACCGGCGACAATCCCCTGACGGCGGCGGCCATCGCTCAGGAGGCCGGTGTCGACGACTTCCTGGCCGAAGCGACCCCCGAGGCCAAGATGGCGCTCATCCGCTCCGAGCAAGAGGGCGGCAAGCTCATCGCCATGACCGGCGACGGGACCAACGACGCCCCGGCCCTGGCCCAGGCCGACGTGGGCGTGGCCATGAACACCGGGACGACGGCGGCCAAAGAGGCCGGGAACATGGTGGACCTGGACTCCAACCCCACCAAGCTCATCGACGTCGTCGAGATCGGCAAGCAACTGCTCATCACCCGGGGCTCGCTCACCACCTTCTCCATCGCCAACGACATCGCCAAGTACTTCGCCATCATCCCCGCCCTGTTCGTGGCCACCTATCCGCAGCTCAACACGCTCAACATCATGAAGCTGCACAGCCCGCAGAGTGCCGTGCTCTCGGCTGTGATCTTCAACGCCCTGGTGATCGTGGCGCTGATTCCTCTGGCGCTGCGCGGGGTGAAGTTCCGTGCCGCCGGATCGGCGGCCATCCTGCGTCGCAACGTGTACATCTACGGCCTGGGCGGGATCATCGTCCCCTTTATCTTCATCAAGCTCATCGACCTCATCCTCGTCGCCCTCCACGCCTACTGATGGACGCCCAATGATCCTCACCTACATCCGTCGCTCGCTCATCCTCGGCCTCGTTGCCCTGGTCTTGACCTTCGCCTACGCCTTCCTGGGTACCGGGATCTCTCAGCTCTTCTTCAAGTATCAGGCCGACGGGTCGATCACGCCCAACGGCTCGGTCCTCATCGGTCAGAACTGGTCCAGCCCGAAGTGGTTCCACGGGCGCCCCGACGACACCGGTCCATACGCGGCGAACTCCAAAGCAACACCGCCGGTGCCCGGTGGAGACAACCCTCTTGTCGCCAACGGCAACAACGGCGAATCCGGGGGAACGAGCCTCGGACCGAGGTCAAAGGTCTTGCTGGCCGACACGCGACAACTGGTCGCCTACTGGCACAGCGAGGGCGTGGACCCCACCCCGGACCTGGTCACCACCTCGGGTAGCGGCTACGACCCCGACATCACGGCCCAGGACGCCCTGGTCCAGATCCCCATGGTGTCAAAGGCAACCGGCATCGCCCCGTCGGCTCTGCGGGCACTCATCGCCAAGGAGAACAACGGCGAAGAGCTGGGTTTCCTGGGCAGCAGCTACATCGACGTCTTGCAGTTGAACGAAGCCCTCGCCCAGCTTCGTTGATGGCTGGCGTCCGGTGACGCGTCACAAATAGGTCACCCGCCTCATTGAGTCACCGACCCTGCGTCGTTACCGTTGCTCTATCGCCTGGCGCAGGGCCGACGCACCCAGCGCAGACGACAGGGGTTGGAGGTGCACTAAGGCTGGGGTGCCCCGTTCCGGGGGGCTACCGGGTACCCCGCCTTGGTGCCCCCACCTGCCGAGGGCGCCCGGCCCTCACCGGGCTACCCGGGGGCCACCGTGACTCAGTGGGCAGTGGGATGGCGGGGCTGGTACAGCAGCATCTCGACCCCCCCGGGCAGGATCATCGTGACGGCCAGGCCCCACGCCTGTGGTTCGGGCTCACCCCGGAACGTCACGCCCTTGGAGCGCAGCTCTGCCATGTCGGCGGTGATGTCGTCACACATGAGCGACAACTCGTGGCGGGGCTCGTCGCCGGGATGGACACCGACCTCGGCCGGTGGCAGTGCGAAGATGGGCCAGCCGTTGCCGGCGTCGACGTGCGACCAGCCGAAGGCCTGGGCGAACGATTCACGCACTGCGTCGGCCTCGGACGTGTAGATCAGTGCGTGGACGCCGATGACAGCCATGGGTGCTCCCTCTCAGTCATTGTGGACTCCACAGTGCCATGCCGAAGCAGTGCCACGCCGGAGCCGGCGGCTTCCTGTCGAGGCGTCCCCGGCCCCGGTGTGCGGGAGAGAGAAAGCCGAAGCCTTAGCCCGAGGCGCCCGTCACCGACAGCGGGTGGTTCCACACCAGGACGCGATAGGTGCCGACGTCGTAGGTGCGCAGGATCGGCCCGAACGTCGCCGCCGCGGTTTGAGCGTTGACGTTTCCCCACAGATGGCCGGTGTCATAGACCAGGAACTGGAACGTCCTGCCCGAGTACCAGTCGCTCGTGGACTGGCGCAGGTACCGCACGATGCGACCGGTCGGATCGGCGATGACGGGACGCACGGGCAGCGACCCGTCTCCGGCCACGGTGGTGACCGAGGCGCTCCAGTAGTCACCGATCCCGCGGTCGAGGTGATGGCCCGCCAGGAACGCCTCGAGTTGTTGGTAGGGGCGCCCCGGTGCGGCCGCCGCCACGTTGGAGCCCAAGCCGGCCCCGAAGGCGGCCAGGACGCCCACCCCGAAGAGGGCACCACCCCGTCGCACCCAATGGGGCTGGGCCGTCGCGACGAGCCGGCCGACGGCCCGGCCGGCCAGGATGGAACCGAAGACGACGGCGCCGGTCAAATAGCGCGAGAAGGTCTGGTCGCCACTGGTGGTGAAGGCCACGAAGACGGCGAGGTCGGCCACGAAGGCCAGGACCAGAAGGTCGTCGAGGCGCCAGTTCTCGGTGGCCTCGTCGGTCACCCGAGGTCGGAGGACCACTCCTCGGAGTAGGCCCAGCGCGGCGGCGACCACTCCCGCCAGCACCGCCACCACGCCCACGACATGGACGGCCCCGAGGGCTCCCGGCATCCCCCCCGTCCCGAGGTCACCGCCGCCGACGCCGAGCATGTGCCCGCCCCAGGTGCCGACGAGGCGGAGGTTCTCGGCGATGCGCGCGGGCGGGGCCGTCGGGTTGGCGCTGCCAACGGTGAAGGTGCCGAGGATGTTCGTGGCCACTCGCAGCGCACCGGCGATGACGACGGCCACCAAGGGTGCCGTCGCCGTGGTGACGCCGCGGCGCCAGTCCCGGGTGCGGGCCATGGCCACGACGCCACCCACGAAAGCGGGGACCAGGCCGAGGAAGACGGTCTGGAAGTCTCCGAGGATCCCCGCCGCCAGCAGGACCACCGCCATGGCCCATCCCCACCCCAGGCGGCCGCGGCGCAGTCCCACGAAGGCCAGGAGGCAGTACAGGACGGTGTCCACATGGAGCGGTCCCTGGAGGAAGAACGTGGCCAGCACGTGGCCGGGCAGGGCCAGGAGGGCGAAGACGGTGGCCGCCGCGGCCAGGCCGGAGACGCCGCGATGCCCGATGCGGGCCATGAGCGCCCCGGTGACGACCACCAGGGCGGCAATCACCGCCGGAACCAGGTGCAACAGCAGCGGCCGAACCCCGGTCACGAGCACCGCCACCGTGTAGAAGATGGCGTCGACGCTCCAGAAGGAATCGAAGGACAACGACCACTGGTGGAGCAGGACGTTTCCCGTGCTCATCGACTGACCTTCGAGGACCACGGTGGCGCCGTCGGAGTTCCCCACCACGGCGTGGAGCGACGCCACGTACAACAAGGCGACAAGCCCGACGAATCCCGCCAACGCCGCGATCACCGCCATCGTCATCGGACGCCACCGTCGCCTCGGCCTGATGTGGAGGGCACGTGGAACCCGCACGGGCGAGTGCTCGAGGTCGATCGTCACGGGATGGGCCAGGGTCGGCGCCAGGTCATCGCCGGACGCACACACGTCACCATACAACCAGGCCCCCGGAGTGGGACGTCGGATGGTGAGCCCGTGGCGGGGCGGTCAGTCTCCGGCCCAGCAGCCCAAGATGACATCTGCCACCGTGACGGCGATGTCCCCCGAACTGGTGGGCGGCACGCCGAATTGGTCGGGGAGCCCGGTGATGTCGACGGTCAGCACCTTCCAGTCCTTGCGCACCACCACCGAGCCGTCCCGCTCACTGAAGGCACCCTGTCCCAGGTTCGCCAACGAGCGGGCGTTGCCGAACTGGCTCCCGAGGCCGCGGAAGTAGGCGAGGGTCTCGGCCCAGCTCGACAGCTCCTTGACCGACAGGGTGATGACGCCGTCGGCGTACTGGTAGTGGCACGAGTACAGGTGATCGACCCAGGTCGGCGTGGAGACCTTCACCGTCTTCACACCCACGGCCTCGGCGATCTCGCCTTGGGCTTCGGGCCGACACACCATCTTGGAGATCGTCGACGGGAGCTTCCCCGCCGGTCGGGGCACCTGCGACGTGGTGGTGCCTGGGCCCGACCCCGCCTGCTGGTTCGATCCCGGCGGTGTCGAGCCGCAGCCGGCGGCCGCCAGGGCCATCACGGACACCAGCGTGGTGAAGAGCGCCGTGACCCGTGAGCTACGACTGCGCACCCCGCAAGGGTAACGGACGGGGTCGGGGTGACTTGCGTCGCCCCGACAGGAGGATCAGGACAGCACGCGCTCGACGGAGAACGACTGCGCTCGACCGTCGACCGTCACGACGCCGGTGAAGCGCCAGGTACCCGCGTCGAAGACGGCGTAGGCGATGTAGTGCCCGGCACTCACCTTGACCAACCGTAAGGGCATGGTGGTGGTGCCGCGGCGCGCCACGACGTGCAGGGACCTCCCCGTGGTGCTCGAGGTGGCACCGGCGCCGGTGAAGATCAGGTGGAACTGGTTCACGCCGGCACGAGACGACTGGAGGTACGTCTCAGCGGAGAGCCCGTGGGAGAGCGAGACCTCAGAGATGCTCGGCAGGCTCGGCAGCAGCGGCTGTCCGCGGCTCGGAGACACGGCTTGGGCCGCCACGGTGGCGCCGGCAAAGAGCACCACCGGCACCGCCACTGAGAGCACGAAACCCCGCAACCCGCGCAGGACGGCGGGGGGTCGGATCCGGTCGATCCCGGTGCGCCCCAACCGGGCCAGGCGCAGGCTGTTGAGCACCACGATCAGACTGGACAGGCCCATGGCGACGGCGGCGACCAGCGGGTCGAGGAGCCCGGCCGCCGCCAGGGGCAGGGCCGAGAGGTTGTACCCCATGGCCCAGCCGAAGTTCTGCATGATGACCGCTGATGTCGAGCCGGCGATACCGAGAGCGGCCGGGACCCCTTCGAGGTCGCTGCCGAGCAACGCGACGTCACTGTTGGCGAGGGCCGCCTCGGAACCGCTGCCCACGGCACACCCCACGTCGGCGGCCGCCAGCGCCGGCGCGTCGTTGACACCGTCGCCGACCATCATGACCCGGTGGTGGTTGTCCTGGAGGGCTCGGAGGGCGTCCAACTTCTCGGCCGGGCTCAATCCGCTTTGCACCGTGTCGATGTCGAGCGTCTTGGCCACGGTGGTGACGGCGGGCGCGGCGTCACCGCTCAAGATCGCCGTCCGCAGCCCCATCCGGTGCAAGGTCGCGATCGCCGGGGCGGCGTCGCTCCGCAGGGGCGTGGCCACGGCGATGACGCCCACCACGGCGCCGTCGCAGGTGAGCGCGACCACCGTGTCACCGCGATCCTCGAAGCACGAGATGGAGCTGTGCAAGGAAGGGGGAGAGGCGGTCGCGTCGAGGCGGCTCACCATGATCGTGTGGCCCTGCACGGTTCCCACGACCCCAGAGCCGGGGAGCACCTCGACGTCCGACGCCGGCGCCAGAGGTCGACTGGCGCGGCAGATCGCCACCGCGATGGGGTGCTCGCTCTCGGCCTCGACGGCGGCCGCCAACCCGAGCACCCTGTCGTCGGACACGCCCGGGGCCGAGGCCACACCGGTGACGCTGGCGAAGCGCTCGGTCAGGGTCCCGGTCTTGTCGAAGACCACGGTGTCGGCCCGGGCCAGTCTCTCGAGGGCGTCCCCGCTGCGCACCAGGATGCCCAGCGCCGATGCCCGGCCCGTTCCCACCATCATGGCCACCGGCGTGGCCAGGCCCATGGCACACGGGCACGCCACCAGGAGGACCGCCACCCCGGCGAGCACCGCGGTGCCGAAGTTCCCGTCCAGCCGCCACCAGGCCAAGAACGTGAGCGCCGCGCCCACCAGCACGACAGGGACGAAGACACCGCTGATCCGATCGGCGATCTTCTGGAGCGGCGGCTTGTCCCGTTGGGCGTCCTCCACCAGCCGTTGCATCCGGGACAGGACCGACTCCGCCGCGATGGTCCCCACCCTGACCACCAGGGCACCGGCGCCGTTGCGGGTACCGCCGGTCACCGGCGCGCCCGGTCCGTGGTCGACGGGCAGCGGCTCACCGGTGAGCATCGATTCGTCCACGGCTGACCAGCCGCTCACGACCACCCCGTCCAGGGGAATGGCCTCGGTGGGGCGGACCCGCACCAGCGCCCCGACGGGGACGCTCTCCGGAGGGACCAGATGTCCTTCGACGTCATCGGGGCCGGTCACGACCCGCGCCGTGGGCGGGCGCAGCGCCAGCAACGAGTGCATCGCCCGAGCGGCACGGGCGCGGGCCCGGGCCTCGACGGCTCGTCCCGTGACGACGATGGCGACGATGAGCGGGCCCATGACGCCGTGGAGGCGGGCCGCGAACGCCCCACCGCCGCCGATGTGCACGTGTCGGCCTCCGAGCGCGATGGCTTCCACCGCGCTGACGGCGAGGGCGGCCAGCGTGCCCACGGCGATGAGGGTGTCCATGCTGGTGGCGCCGTGACGAAGCAGGCGGGCACTGGTGCGCAGGAAGGGCCAGCCACCGGCCACCTCGACGAGGACGGCCAGCGCCAAGACGATCCAACCGGAAAGGGCGTTCTCGGGGGCACCCAGGGCGATCCCCAGGGCCAGGAGGGCGGTGGGCCAGGAGATGGCTGCTCGCAGCCCCCAGTGGTCGGGGTCGCCATTCGGCCCGGATGTCTGTTGGGCGTCGAACGCCGTGGCCGTGTAGCCGACGGTGCCCACCGTGGCGCACAGGTCGACCACCGTGGTCCGGGTGGCGTCGTAGGTGACGAAGGCCCGGTTGGTGGCCAGGTTGACCGACGCGCTGAGCACCGCACCGTGATCGGCGAGCGCCCGCTCGATGCGCGTGGCGCAGGCGTTGCAGTGCATGCCCACCAGGGTGAGCTCCACCGTGGTGACGCCGTGTTCGGCGTCCTCGGTCGGCGGAGCGGCGGGGTCGGAGGGGGCGGTGAGCACTACACGCCCGGGTCGGTGGAGACCAGCGGGGTGGCGCGGTAGCCGGCGTTGGTGATCGCCGCGCACACGTCGTCGATCGACAGGACCGCCCGGTCGTAGGTCACCGACGCCCGAGCGGTGTCGAAGTCAACGGTGGCCCGGCGCACCGCCGGTTCCCGGCCCAGTATCTCCTCGATGAGCGCCGCGCACGACTGGCAGTGCATGCCCCCCACGAGCAACTCGGCCGTGGTGGAGGCACTGTCTTCCATACAACCAGCGTAATTGGGCGGTCGCGCACTCGGGCCTCGGCGCCGGCTACCCACCAGGAGGTCGCCACCGGTGGTCGCGGCTCGCCGGTGCTGTGCCCGCGGTCCCCGGGGCGGGTTCGATGGACGTCCTCGGCGGGGACTAGGCCGAGGTGCGTCGCGCCTCACTTGCCCCCCATGGCCCCAGACGTTGGGCTTCGACCTGACCATATCGCCGAGAAAAGGTCGAGTCACGCGCGGCCTTGTCGCGCCCACGTATTGCTTGACAGGTATATACGTTGAGAGGCATATTCAGGGCGTGCGCACGGCCTTCGAGGTATTGGCAGAACCGAACCGACGCCTGATCCTGGACCTGCTGTTGACGTCGGAACGGCCCGTGAGCGAGCTGGTCGAGACCACGGCGATGAGCCAGCCAGCGGTCTCCAAGCACTTGCGGGTGTTGCGCCAGGCCGGGCTGGTGGAGTGCCGGACCGATGCGCAGCGACGCATCTACCGGGTCACCGCCGACCCCCTGCGGGCGGTGGACGAGTGGCTCGGTCCCTACCGGCAACGCTGGGCGTCGCGCCGGGACGCCCTCGAGTAGCACCTTCGGACTCACTCGCCTTCCAGTTGCTCGACCTCCATGAGCGTGAAGGCATCGATCACCGCCCGCAGAACCTGTCGGCCGATCCGAGGGTCGAGGCCGCCCTCGGTGACCGTGGCCTCGATGCGCGCCAGCATCTCGTCCTCTCGCCGGCGGTCCACCACCCCCATCCGGTGGCGACGCTTGAACGCGATCACCTCCCCGATAAGCCGCCCACGCTCGACCAGGAGCTGCGCCAGCCGGCCATCGACGTCGTCGAGACGCCGCCGCACACTGTCCAGATCGTCGTCTCGCCCGGTCGTCTCCGCCACGACCACCATCTTGGCATCGACCCCGGGGCCCGCCGTAGGTTGGGACGCTCTTACCGGTGACGGGGTGGACGTGCTTCGCTCCCGGCTCTAGCTCCGGGGTTGGTTCGGGCCCACCCGGTTGTAGAGTCACGGCGACCCCAGGCAAATCAGTTCGAGAGGAAGCCCATGACCGTGGCGATTGGTGACAGCATCCCCGATGTCGAGTTGCGGAGAATGGTCGGCAAGACCCCCGAGGCGGTTCGTAGTGGCGACGTCCTCGGCAAGGGCAAGGTCGTGCTCTTCGCCGTGCCCGGAGCCTTCACACCGACGTGCTCGGACTACCACCTCCCCGGCTTCGTGCTGCGGGCCGACGAGTTGACGGCCAAGGGCGTCGACGCCATCGCCTGCATCTCGGTCAACGACCCCTTTGTCATGGGGGCGTGGGGACGCGATCAGAAGGTGGGGGACAAGGTGCTCATGCTGGCCGACGGCAACGGGGAGTTCACCCGGGCCATGGGCCTCGAGGCCGATATGAGTGTCGCCGGGCTGGGGACTCGTTCTCAGCGCTACGCGGCGGTGATCGAGAACGGCATCGTGACCGCCCTGTTCGTCGAGCCCGAACGCGGGTTGAACGTCAGTTCGGCCGAGGCGGTGCTGGCGGCCCTGTAGGCCGGCCGGGATCTGACTCGTCAGATCTGGATGTGGCTGAGCAGCTCCGCCTTGCGGGCGTCGTAGGTCTCGAAGTCGATGATGTCGGCGTCGAATTCACGCTGCAGTTGTTCTATGCGCTCGAGGATGGCGCCACTGTCGTTCTGAACCGCGTCAGCGTCCTCGACGGCGGAGTCGACGGTCGAGGGATCGTCGGCTGAGGTCTCGCTCTTGCGTTGCCGGCGGTCGCGTTTCTCGGCCGCTCGAGAGCGCTTGTCGATGTCGCGCTGGCGCTTGGACGCGCTACTCCGTTGCGCAGCCATCGCTCAGGTCGCCGGTTCGGCGACGGCGTCGGCGTCGACGTCGTCGGCGTCGACGGTGAAGCTCTCATCGTCCAGAGAGACGGCCTCCTCGAGGGAGGAGCCGTCCACCGGTGCGGACGCACTGTCGGCGGGCTCGGCCACCGGTGCCGCTCGATCCGGCCGGGGCCCGTCGGGACGAGAATCGGGCCGCCCGCCACCGGGCCCACCTCGGCGCCGTCCTCCCTTGTCCCCGGCCAAGGTGCGCACGACATAGGGGAGCAGTGCCATCTCTCGGGAGTTCTTGATGGCGAGCGCCACCGCCGCTTGATGTTGGGTGCAGGTGCCGGTGCTGCTGCGCGACTTGATCTTGCCGCGCTCGCTCATGAATCGGCGCAGGAGGCCGGTGTCCTTGTAGTCGACGTGGGTGACCCGGTCCTTGCACAGCATGCAGACCTTGGGCCGGCCGCGCCGGATCCGGCTCTTGGCGTCAGTCGGTCGCGGCCGGGACCGTTGTTTGCGAGAAGATGGCATGTCCGGTTCTCCTGGAGCGTCGCGCACATGACTTCAGGAGTCCGAATGTGCCGGAATCGGAAACCGAGGATCAGGGTCGGCGCGAGCGGCAAACCCAATCCATGGCATTCTAGCCGCTGCGGACTTGGGGCGTCCACCCGGCAAGTAACCTGGTCCGCCCATGTCTGCCCGTGACGACCTTCGCAATGTGGCCATCGTGGCGCACGTCGATCACGGCAAGACGACGTTGGTCGACGCCATGCTGCGCCAGACCGGAGCTTTCCGGGACAATCAGGAGGTCGCCGATCGGGTGCTCGACTCGGGTGACCTCGAGCGCGAAAAAGGCATCACCATTCTGGCCAAGCACACGGCGGTGCCCTACGGCGGGGTCAAGATCACGATCGTCGATACTCCCGGGCACGCCGACTTCGGGGGCGAGGTGGAGCGGGCCCTGGCCATGGTGGACGGCGTGCTCCTTTTGGTGGACGCGTCCGAGGGCCCCCTGCCCCAGACCCGGTTCGTCCTGCGCAAGACGCTCGAAGCGCGTCTGCCGGTCGTGGTCGTCGTGAACAAGGTGGACAGAGCCGACGCCCGGGTCACCGAGGTCGTCCACGAGATCGAGGAGCTGTTCCTCGATCTCGACGCCGACGAGGACCAAGTGGGGTTCCCCGTGTTGTACGCCAACGCCCGCGCCGGGCAGGCCGGCACCTCGCCCGATGCCATCGGGCCTGACCTCGTCCCCTTGTTCGAAGCCATCGTCCACAGCGTGCCCCCGCCCCAGTACGACCCCGACTTCCCGTTGCAAGCGTTGGTCACCAACCTCGACGCGTCTCCGTACGTGGGGCGTCTGGCCATCTGCCGTGTCTACAACGGGACGTTGCGGCGTGGGGAGACGGTGGCGTGGTGCCGGATCGACGGATCGGTCCAGCGCGGCAAGGTGACCGAGCTGTACTCCTCCAAGGCCCTCGAACGGGTCGACACCGACGAAGCCGGCCCGGGCGAGATCGTGGCGGTGGCCGGGTTCGCCGATGTCACCATCGGCGAGACTCTGGCCGACCCCGACGACCCCCGCCCGCTCCCCGCCATCTTGGTGGACGAGCCGAGCCTGGCCATGACCATCGGGATCAACACGTCGCCGCTGGCGGGCTCAGACGGGACCAAGGTCACTGCCCGGCTCATCAAGAGCCGGCTCGACGCCGAGCTGGTGGGCAACGTGTCGCTGCGCGTGCTGCCCACGGACCGACCCGACGCCTGGGAGGTCCAAGGCCGGGGTGAGCTCCAGCTGGCGGTGTTGGTCGAGACGATGCGGCGCGAGGGCTTCGAGCTCACGGTGGGTAAGCCCCAGGTGGTGACCCGCATCATCGATGGGAAGCTCCATGAGCCCATGGAGCGTCTCGCCGTCGACGTCCCCTCGGACTACCTGGGTGTGGTCACCCAGTTGCTGGCCCTTCGTTTCGGTCGCCTCGAGGAGATGGTGAACCACGGGACGGGCTGGGTGCGCATGGACTACCGGGTCCCGGCGCGTGGGCTGGTGGGCTTTCGGACCGAGTTCGTCATCGAGACCCGGGGCACGGGGATCCTCCACCACGTCTTCGACGGCTGGGAGCCGTGGCACGGCGAGTTGGGGGTCAAGCGCAACGGGTCGATGGTGGCCGATCGCCGGGGCATCACCACCACGTACGCCCTCATGGCGTTGGAACAGCGCGGCACCATGCTGGTGGGCCCCGGGGTCGAGGTCTACGAAGGGATGATCGTGGGCGAGAACTCCAGGGCCGACGAAATGGACGTCAATCCGGCCAAGGAGAAGAAGCTGACCAACGTGCGGTCCTCGACCGCCGATGAGCTCGAGCGCCTGACCCCGCATCTCCAGCTCTCATTGGAACAAGCCTTGGAATTCATCGGCGAGGACGAATGCGTCGAGGTCTCGCCCCACTCGGTCCGGTTGCGCAAGGTCATCCTCGATCAGTCCGTCCGGGGCCGCCAACGGAGCCGGGCGCGCCGCGACGGCGCTCACGGGTCGTAGGCCGCGTACCGCCCGGGCCCGACACCCACGAAGAGGGGTCCGCTCGTTCCACACGAGCCCCGGCCGCGCAAGGCCACGCCGAACACATCGTCTCCCGACGGCGTGCGGAGGATCTTCGAGTACGAAGGTCCCGCGCCCGTCGACGTGCTGGCCGTGATGACCCCGTCAGGCTTGTAGGTGGCGCCGCACCAACGGACCAGAGGCGGAGCGCCGGACAACGAGAGCGTGCCGTACTGCACGGTGTTGACCATCTCGATCCATCCGAAGCCAGCCACCGCCACCACCACGAAGGTGATGGCGGCTACACGCCGGGCGCCACGGGCGAAACGGACGGCCCCGGCCGAACCGAGCCCCGCCACCAGGGCCACTTCCCAACTCGGCCCGAGGCCGGCCGCCGCCACCAGCACCCAGCTCACTACGGCC
The DNA here is from genome assembly GCA_963731665.1 of uncultured Acidimicrobiales bacterium. Taxonomy (GTDB): domain Bacteria; phylum Actinomycetota; class Acidimicrobiia; order Acidimicrobiales; family UBA8190; genus Chersky-840. Next base: position 87,650 of record CAVSWP010000003.1, read on the forward strand.
ACCAGGGCCAAGCCGGCCAGGACCCGGGTCCGGGAAACGGGCACGGGCCCCGCCTCCGCAGCCCACTCCCGGGCTGGGGCGTCGGGCAACGGCTTCCCCCATACCACCGGCCAAGCTTACGGTCGCTGCTCCCAAATTTTGACGATGCCCAGGACTCTGGGGAGGAGCATCATTGAAGGAGTTGCACTAACACTGGCCAGGTGGAATGAGGGGGGCTCATGACCGACGCCAGGCTGCGTGAGCGACGGTTCCGGACAGGGCCACCGCGCCTGCGGCCCGAATGCCGACTGTGCTGGAGGTCCATCGACCTCGCGCCCGGGGACGTCGAGGTGACGCAACAGCACGTGTACGTTCGCTGTCCGCACTGCGGGGGCTCGTTCCCCATCCGCCACAGTGACATGGACTCTTTCCTCGGACCCGAGGTGACGACCGCCGGCTGAAAGCTCCCGCCACGACCTCCAGGCTGGTGGGTTCTACAGCCCGAGCAGGAGGCCGGGCATGGCGAGCTCCCGGGCGCCGCGGCGCAGGGCGTCGGCGGCGGTGGTGTCACCGCGCCGGGCGTAGGCGCGCAGCAGGATCGCTTCGCTGACGCTGGTCGCCGAGGTCGGTGCCGGCGCCAGGCCGCTGTCGAGGCCGGCGATCTCGGCCTGCAGAGCAGCCGCCACGCCGGCGGTGGGGGGTGCGTCCAGCGCCCGGGCCGACTCGGCGGCGCGTTGCACCCAGGACAGGGCTTCGGTTCCCCGGTCGGCCAGCACCAGCGCCAGCCCGTCGAGCACGCCGGCAAGGTCGCCGAAAGGACCGAGGCCGGGCCGGTCGCCCATCTCGATGCGGGCTGTCACCTCTTCGATCCGGCCGGCCAGAGTTAGCTCCGCTTCGATGATCAACAGCGCCATCCCCACGACCGGATCGGAAGAGCCTTCGGGAGGAGCCGGCGGTGCTTCGCCGGTCGCACCTCGAGCGGAGCTCACCACGAAGGTGGCGGCCCACCCGAGCCAGGGGTAACTGTCGTCGTCGGCCCCGGCGCTCAGACGCAGGAGGGCCTCGGCGTGGAGGGCGGCCTCGTCGAGGCGCCCACCGAAGCGCGCCATGATGGCCAACAGGCTCCGGCCGTGCACCGCCATGTCGATGGCGCCGAGCTCTTCGCCCAGCTCCGCCAACCGGAGGGCGAAGCCTTCGGCCTGGGCGGTGTCACCGGCGTTCCCCCACAGCGACCGCACGAAGTGGTGCCAGGCCACCGTGATGAGCGTTCCCAGTTGCCGGGAGCGGTCCCCGGCGGCGTCGGCGAACTCGAGCGCCGCTGCCAGCCAGTCCGGGACGCGCCGGTCGATCGGTCGGGCCAGGCACAAAAACGACGAGGCGGCCACCGCACCGGCCCGGTCCCCGATCTGCTCGAACTGCTCGAGGCTCAGCTCCAGTTCGGACCCGGCTTCGTCCATCCGGGTCAGGTTGAAGTAGGCGACGCCCAGGTTGGCGTGTCCCCACGCCTCTTTGTCGATGACCCCGAGCTGGTGCCAGCGCGCCGTCACCGCCTCCAGTTGCGCCACGGCCAGGGCGGGGTCGCTGAACGCGCTGGCGTTGGCCGCCGTATGGTCCCGCTCCACGGCGACGGTCGGGTCGTCGGGGTCGTCCTCGACCATGGCGAGCGTGTGGAACACGTCCTCCGGCTTGCGGCACAGGGACTGGACCTTGGCGAGGTCGAGGAGTGCCGAGGAGCTCCGACATCCCAGCGCCACCGCCCGCTCGAGCAGGCGGAGCGCGTCGAGGTGGCGCGCCGCCAGGAAGAGATCGTGCCCGATGCGGGCGAGGGCTTCGGCGGCCTCGTCCACGACGGCCTGGTCGTCGAGGAGGTACCCGGCGGCGCGATCGAGGTGTCGGGCCCGCTCCTCGGGGGCGTCCACGAAAGTGGCGGCCCGGCGGTGCAGCTCACCCCGGACGTTGCGCGGCAGCGTCTCGTACGCCACCTCTCGCAAGAGGGGGTCCACGGTGTCGTAGCGGCTGTCGGAGGTCTCACGCATGAGCCCGTTCTCGACGAGGGCCCGCAATGCGGTCGACGCGTGGGGCGATCCCAGGGCCACGAGATGATCGGCCGTGGCCCCGCCCATGACGGCCGCGTGTTGGAGCACGACCTTCTGCTCGGGCTCCAGCGAGTCGAGTCGGGCGGCGAGCAGTGCCTGCAAGGTGGCGGGGATGGCCCGGTGGGCGGCCAGCTGGTACCGGTCGCCGTCGTCGATCAGCAGGCCCTGGGCGCGCGCCATGGACACCAGCTCCCGCAGGTACAGGGGGTTGCCTCCGGCTCGCTCGACGAGGAAGTCGGCCGCCTCCCGGGCGAGGGGCTTGTCGCATGCGAACCCGCCGGCCAGCGTGATGGCGTCGGGCCGGCTGAGCGGTCCCAGTCGAACGGTGGTGGCGGCCGGGAACGAGCTGAGCCATTCGCCGGGGTCGGTACGCCCGGCCAACACCGTGAGCAGGGCCACGTTGTTGACGCGCCCGGACAGCTCGCCGAGGACCTTCAGCATCTGGTCCCCGCTGCGGTGCATGTCGTCGATCATGATCAACAGCGGTTGGTCCGAGCCCTTCTCCTGCAGCAATCGTCCCAGTGCCCACAGCTGTTCCTGGTGCATCCCGGCGGGGTCGATGGACTGCAGCGATTGGTCCAGTTCGCCTGCGAGCGACCGCACCCGTGCCGTGACCTCGTCGTCGGCCACGGGACCGAGCTGTCGGATCACCTCGGCGGCCACCCGGGCCCCGCCCATGGCCCCGTAGGCGGGGTAGGTGGAGCGGATGACGGCTCCGTCGTGTTCGGCCACCCGGCCCAGCTCGGCGATCAGCCTGGTCTTGCCCGACCCGGCGTCACCGCACACCAACACGACGTGGGCTTGCCCGTCGCGCCGGACCCGGCGCCACTGGGCCTCGAGGAAGGCCAGCTCGTCGTCGCGGCCGACCAGCGGCGGTGCGGCCCCGTTGGGCTCGAGGCCGAGGGGCTGCAGCGAGACGGCCTCGAACACCTCGACCGGCTCCTGCTTGCCTTTGAGGAGGATGGGCTGGCGGGACCGGAACGCGATCCGCCCTCCGGCCAACTCGGTGGTGAGACGGCCACACAACACCTCTCCCGGTCCGGCGGCCTTCTCCAGACGGGCCGCCACGTTGACGGTGTCGCCGATGACGGTGATGCCCCCGCCACCGCCCATGGCCGTCGCCATCACCTCGCCCGAGTTCACCCCGATGGAGAAGACCAGGTCGCCGCCGAGGTGCCGCATGGCCATGGCCGCCGCCACCGCCCTCTCGGCGTCGTCGTCGTGCGACAGCGGGACTCCGAACACCGCCATCACCGAGTCCCCCATGTACTTGTCCACGGTGCCACCGTGCTCGGCGACGATGTCGCCCAGCTCGCGAAAGGCGGTGTCGACCAACCGGGCCACCACCTCGGGGTCGGTCCGCTCGGCGAGGGAGGTGAAGCCCACGACGTCGGCGAAGAGGACCGTCGCCAGCTTGCGCTCTTCCACGGGGATCGCCGGCGCCCTGGCCGCCATCCCGTGCAGGGTCGCCCCGCACTGGCCGCAGAATCGCTGTCCGTCGGTGACGGTGGCTCCGCACGCAGGGCACCCACCCACGGGCAGGGTGGCTCCGCACTGGCCGCAGAAGAGGTACCCGGCGGGGTTGGGAGCGGCGCAGGTCGGACACAGGTCCACGTGTTCACGGTACCCGGCCTCGGCTGGAGCGGACTCCTCCGGCGTCGGGCCCGTGGCTACGGAGCGAGGCGGCAGACGGCCTCGACGTTGTTCCCGTCGGGATCCCGCACGAACGCCGCGTAGTAGTCGGGGTCGTACTGGGGCCACAGCCGCGGTTCGTGCAGAACGACGGCGCCCGCCCTCAGCGCGGCGTCGAAGAACTCCCGCACCACCGCTCGGCTCGTGGCCTGAAAGGCGATGTGGAGCTCACGGTTGGTCGAGCCGTCGGCCACCGGGCTCAGCCAGAACGAGGCCTGCCCGGCCACGCCGTACCCGATGACCGGGCCGAAGTCCAGGACTCGCCCACCCCCCAGGCACGCCAGCACGGCGTCGTAGAATTCCGAGCTCGACGCCACGTCGGCGCACTGGATCGACAAGTGGTCGAGCACATCTCGATGGTACTGAGCACCGGCGCGCGCCCCGCAGTGTGCGTCCGCCAAGGTGCCAGGTCCTCGAGGCGATGGAGGGCGCCGCCCACGTGACCCCGGGGGGGCCGAAGGCCACACGGAGCGGCAACCCACCGAGCCGGACCCGACGATGCCCGCCGGTGCGAACGGCACCGGGCCAAGCCCGGGCCACACACCACCGCCGTACGGTCGCCACACCCAGCTCTGCAGTGGGGTGCTCGAACGCACACGCACTGGAGACCAGGCGATCCCCCACCGCCACCACCTTCGCTGGTCCGGCCTGGGGAGAACAAGCGGAAAACTTGGGGATTCTCAGGAACCAGCGCCTCGGGCCGACGAGCGGCGCGAGGCGGATACCGGCGAGCGGGCCCGGTCAGCGAGTGCCGGCCAGGGTGAGCACGCCCAGGGCGCCCACCATGGCCAGGGGCGCCGCCATCAGGCCCAGCCGGGTGGCCTTGGCGATCGAGGGTGCGGCCCCGGCGCTGGCGGCTGCCCGCACCCACAGGATCCAGGCCAGTGACCCGGTCACGAACAGGTTCGGCCCGATGTCGAGCCCCACGAGGAGCGCGACGGGCCGGTGGGGGACCCGGGCGGCGAGCAAGGACGCCGCCGGGAGGTTGTTGACGAGCACACTGGCCGCGGCAGCCACGGCGGCGGTGGCCCACGAGTCGAGGTGGGCGAGCGCCGTGGCCGGAGCCGACCAGGCGCGGCCGAGCGTCCCCAGAGCCACGGCGACTCCGAACAAGCCGACGAGCAGGGGGAGCCCGAGAACCTCGAGGACCCTGTCCGACGAGGCGTGTCCGCGCACAACCCGGGCTCCGGTGGCGACGAGTCCCACCGCGGCGACCGCCAGGGCCGGCGTCGGGAGGATCAGCACGCACACGGTCACCGCCGTCACCGCCGCCGCGGCGATGGCCATTCCTGGCCGGTCTCCGCCAGGCGCGGTCGTTTGGGACGCGACGGCGTCGGTGTTCTTCGTCATCGAACGGCGCTCCACCACGGCGACGACCGCGGCGGTGATGACGACCGATGCCACCCATGCGGGCGCGACTCGGCCCAGGAACCGGCCTCCCGACAGATGGAGATGACCGAGGACGATGAGGTTCGTCAGGTTGGAGCCGGGAAGAAGCAGCGAGGCGGCGTTCGAAAGAAGCAGGCAACCGTAGAGCAGCGGTGCCTCACCCCCGCCCCGACTGCGAGCGGCGTACACGAGCACCGGTGTCACGAACGCCACCGACGTGTCGAGATTGAGGATGCTCGTGACGCTCGCCACGAGCACGACCGCCCCCCCGAACAGGACTCCGGCGCCACCCGGCATTCGGGCCAGCCCTCGGCCGGCCAGGGCGAACAGGCCGGTGTCGTGGGCCACCAGGCCCACGAGGAGAAGGCCGGACACGAGCACGAACGGGGGCCAGTCCTGCGTCGCCGCCGAGCGGGCGTCACCTCCGTCGAGCGCGCTCGCCACCGTGGCCCCGAGGGCACCCACCGCCGCCAACGCCCATCCGCCGACACCGGCGCCCGCCCATCTCGTGTGCCTCAGCGCCGGCTCCTCGTCGGATTCAGAGGCTCATGGAGTCCGCCGGCACCGCGGGCAACGGCGGTGCTGCGCCCGGCGCCGCCCTCCACGGCAGAGATCGGAGGTCGAGCGACACGGCGCCACTTTACGTCCGCGGGCGCGAGGGCAAGACTGGACCGGGCCGCGGTGGCGACCACTAGGTTGGCGCCATGCCCCAGCCTTTCCTCGATGCCTGTGCCCTGGCCACGCTCGTCCGCGACGGCGACGCCTCGCCGCGCGAGCTCGTCGACGACGCCATCGAGCGGATCCAGAAGCTCAATCCCGAGCTCAATGCCGTCATCCGTGAGCGCTTCACCGAGGCACGGGACGAAGCGGACGCCGAGCTCCCCGACGGACCGTTCCGAGGGGTGCCCATCGTCCTCAAGGACCTGATGTGTTTCGTGGCCGGCGAGGAGATCCACGAGGGCATGCGCGCCCTCAAAGAGGCGCGCTACGTCGCGCCGCGCGACCAGGAGCTGGCTCGACGGTTCCGCGCTGCGGGGTTCGTCGTGGTGGGGCGGACCAATACCCCCGAGCTCGGCATCGTCCCCACGACCGAGCCCCTCGCCTACGGGCCCACGCGCAACCCGTGGGACACCACCCGCTCCACGGGCGGGTCCAGTGGAGGCTCGGCCGCGGCGGTGGCGTCGGGCATGGTGCCCCTGGGCCACGGCGGCGACGGGGGTGGATCGATCCGCATCCCCGCCAGTGAGTGCGGGCTGGTGGGGCTCAAGCCGTCGCGGGGTCGTGTGTCGAGCGGGCCCCAATGGGGCGACGTGTTCGCCGGCCTGGTGTGCGAACTGGCCCTGACCCGCACCGTGCGCGACACCGCCGCGGTGCTCGACGCCGTGGCGGGGCCCGCCCCCGGAGACCCCTACGCGGCGCCGACGCCGGCCCGCCCGTTTCTCGACGAGGTCGGCGCCGACCCCGGGCGTCTGCGCATCGGGGTGCAGAGCGTCGCCTTCGGGGGGACCGTGACGACGCACCCCGATTGCGTGACCGCCGCCGAAGAGGCGGCGGCGGTGCTGGGGTCGCTGGGCCACGCCGTCGAGCCGGCCCACCTCGCCGCTCTCGATGCCCCCGAATTCGTGGACGCCTTCGTCCTGGTGTGGTCGGCGGGCATCGGCTACGACGTCGACCACTTCTGGTCCGGCCAGCTCGGCCGGGCGATCCGACAGGACGAGGTCGAGCCCCTCACGTGGGCGCTGGTGGAGACGGCACGAGCCGCCAGTGCGTCGGAGTTCCTCGACGCCCGGGAGAAGCTGCAGGCGATATCGCGACGCGTGGCCGAGTGGTACGAGGGCGGGTTCGACCTCCTGCTCACACCGACACTGGCCGAGCCACCGCCGTTGCTCGGGGAATTCGACTCACCGCCCGACAACCCGCTGCACGGCCTGTTGCGGGCCGCCGCCCTCGTTCCCTTCACCCCGCCGTTCAACGTGTCGGGGCAGCCGGCGCTCTCCCTTCCGTTGCACTGGAACGGCGACGGCCTTCCCATCGGCGTGCAGTTGGTGGCGCCCTACGGCCGCGAGGACGTGCTCCTGCGGGTGGCCGCCCAGCTCGAGGAGGCCGTCCCGTGGGGCGATCGCCGGCCTCCGGTGTGCGCCTAGAGCTGTCGCTGCTCACCAGTAGTCGCGCATGAGCTCCTCGGCCCACGGCGGCTGGCGAACCTCGCCGCGGGGCCCGAAGGCCGGCATGTAGGGCTTGACGTCGAGCACGGGTGTCCCCTCGACGGCGTCGAGCCCCCGGACTCGCAACACGAGACCGTCCACGGCGAGGAGCTCGCACACCGTCACGCCGATGCGATTGGGACGGCTCTTGGCCCGTTGGGCGAGGATCCCGACGGCCGGCCAGTCGGCCCGGCCGCGCGGGTGCCGGGTGCCCCACGTGACGTCGTCGGCCCGCACCTGGTGGAACACGAACACCACCTCGAGATGCGAGAACTCGTCCAGGCCGACCGTGGCCTCGGGCCCGACGCGCTCGGGGTCGAGGGTGATCGTCGCCTCCACGGCGCCCCAATGGTCGTCTTCCGGTCGGCGTCGACCGCCCACCACGGTGCCCAGGGGTTCCATGTCGATGTGCACGTGGCGACGCGCCGTTTCTACGACGCTGGGCCCGGGACGGGCACGCCGTCGTAGTGCGGCGGTGGTTGATCGGCGGGACACGCCCCCGGGGGGTCGTTGAAATTCGGGTCCTGCACCCAGCTCCCGAGCTGCCACCCCGGCGCCATCGGGGACAGGCCGAGCACGGGGGTCAGGTCGTTGACCACAAGGGCCCCCAGCTCGGCAGCGCCGTAGGGGCACATGTGGGTGTCGTCGATCTTTCGGGCCCGGATCCAGGTCCCCGAGGGGGTCCGGTCCCAGGCGAAGAAGCGGTCACCGGGGGCAAAGAGCTGGGCGGTGCTCAGGTACAGCGCTCGACCGGGGAAGAACTGCACGGCCTCGCTGGCGATGTCGTTCCAGGCGATCTGGCGGGCGTTGGCGGCGGTCCACTCGGCGGCTTGGGTCAGGGGGTCGAAGATGTAGGGGATCGGGCCCACCTGGGGGAACTGCAAGAGCACCACCAGGTCGACGCCGTCGCCGGGGGCCAGGATGGTGCGCAGGGCCTGGAGCATTTCCACCAGATAGGCGTGCGGGTGCTGCTGAGCGAGCTGGTCGTCCCACGACCACGTCCCCAGGACGATTTCGGGGTGGTACTGGCTGATGATGCGTGACACGTCGGTCGGCCAGGTGTGGTCGGTGCTCAGTCCCCATCCTCCGAAGGCGCTGTTGGCCACGACGTCGACATCGCCGGTGGACTCGAGGGCGGCGGTGACCCCGGGTGCGCTGTCGTCCATGACACTGTCACCCACGATCCAGGCCCGTAGGGGGTCGGCGGGGCTCACCACCCTGCCGGGTGGCAGCGCGATCGCCGCCGCGCTTTGTGCCGGGCGGGTCGCCGGGGGCAGGCTCAGCCTCCCTGTCGAGGCCTCGACGGGTGGGACCGTCGCCCCCAGCACGACACCCACCACCCCGATGATGGCGGCGGGGATGAGGGCGCGCCGCCACATCCTGTTCCAATCGGCCCGGCGCAACGGTCGTTCCACGGCGTAGTAGCTCACGCAGGCGGCGCCGAGCATGGTCGCCAATCGGCCGATCAGGAGGGAGGAACCCGACCATCCCGTGCTCTTGGTGTTGAGCAGCACGATGACGGGCCAGTGCCAGAGATAGAGCGAATAGCTGATGCGGCCGAGCCACCGCAGCGGGCCGAGAGCGAGCAGCCGGGCCACCGGACCGCCGGGGTCGCGCACCGACCCCACCACCACGACCACGACGCCCATGGCAATGACGACGAGACCTCCGTCCCACATCCAACCGGGGGGACCGGTGCCCAGTGCCGTGCCCACGGCGACACCGAAGGCGCCCACCACCGTGGCCCACCGCCACAGCCCGGGTCGACGCAACGGCCCCGCGGCGCGCAGAGCCATGGCGCCGAGGCCCCCCAGCAGCAGCTCCCACATGCGAGTGTCGGTCCCGAGGTAGGCGCGGTTGGGCCCCAAGATGTGCGCCGCGATCCCCATCCACAGCGCCGAGCTCGTTGCCAACACGGCGGTGCTGATCACGAGCGTCCGCAGCGACCGACGGCGCCCGAGCGCCAGCAATCCCATGCACAGCAGCGGCCACACCAGGTAGTACTGCTCCTCGATGGCCAGGGACCAGGTGTGCTGCAGGGGGTTGACCGCCTGGAACTGGGCGAAATAACTGTGTCCGGCGGCGATCTGCTGCCAGTTGGCGAAGTACAGCAGCGTCGCCATGGCGGGACTGCGCAGCTGGGCGGGCACCACGGCGGGCCCTCCGGCCAACGTGTAGACGGCCAGCGCCACGAGGAGCAGGAGCAGTCCCGGCACGAGCCGTCGGGCCCGGCGCGCCCAGAAGGCGCCCACCCGGATCTCGCCGCACCGGGCCTGTTCGCTGAACAACAGATTGGTGATGAGGAACCCCGAGAGGACGAAGAAGACGTCGACGCCGAGCCAGCCTCCGCCGAGGAACCCGAGATGGAAGGCGACCACCGCCGCGATGGCGACGCCGCGGACGCCGTCGAGCGACGGCCAATACCGATCTTCGGCCATACCCCCAGGCTCCGCCTCGCTCGCCACAACTCCGGGCGTCACGCTAGTGATGCGGGGGGCGAAAACGGTGGTTCCCCGTCGCCTACGCGGCCATCACGGCGGCCGGGAGCGCGCCGCCCCGGGCCGGGACGGCGCGCAGTCCGATGACCACGGCGCCGACGGCCGCGACGAAGGCCAGGAGGGCGGCGAGCTCGGTGGTGGGCAGTCCTCCGGCCTGCTCGACCATCACCCCGGTCAGCGCGATCCAGGCGAACGAGAGCACCGGCAGGCGCTTGGCGGCCAGGTCGAGGAGCACGAGCCCCACGCTCACGGCCAACAGGTAGTAGCTCGCGAACCACACCTCGGCCACCAGCCGTCCGGCGCAACAGGCGGTGGCGAGCCCGACCAGGGGAACCGGTGACAGCAAGCGGTCTCCGGCCCGCCACCGGGCCCACAGGGCCATGGCCAGGGCCAGGACGACGGGGCCGTCCCGGGCGACCAGGAGCTTGGTCGACTCGGCCAGGCTGGTCATGCCCAGCAGCGTGCCGGTGGTGAGCTTCGTCACCCCGCCGGAGTTGGTGGCGCTGAGCGTCCTCCACGTCCCCGTCGGGTCCACCACCGCGAAGGGGAGGACGGCGCAGCCCACCACCACGGCGAAGGGGACCACGACCCGGGCCCGCTCTCGCCACCCGGGCACGGCGACCAGCACCGCCACGAGCGGGAGGAGGGCGAACTGCTTGCACAGGAAGGCCACGGCGAAGGCCACACCGGTGAGCGCCCATCGTCGGTGCAGCGCCTCGGCGAGCCCCGCGCAGGCGAGCCCCACGCACACCAGGTCCTGGGGGTGGAAGGTCTCGACGAGGCCGTCGCTGGCGGCGGGCATGGCGACGAGCACCGTCACCAGCAGGATCTCGGCTGCTCCACCCCCGGCCCCGGCCGCCCGCAGGAGCCGGACGGCGCCGAAGGCCAGGACCACCCACGCCAGGATCCCGAGCACCGCTTGGGACCGGTACCACCGGTGGGTGGCCAGCTGATCGGGCGCGCACTGCTTCAGGAACACGCGGGTGACGGGGCCGACGCGGCCATCACACCACGTGGGGGAGCCGATCAGAGGACGAAGGGCGAGGACGAAGGGCGAGCTGAGCAGGGCGTAGCCCGGGGGTTGGGGCAGCACCGACTTCTGGGCGGCTTCGGTGAGCTGGCCGTCGGCGACGGCGGTGGCGGGCTGGGTCACGGCGTAGGCGTCTCCCAGCGACGGACCACCCCGCAGGGCCACGATCCCCACGAACGCGCCCAGGGCGCCGACGTACAGCACCACCATGGTCAGTGCCGGGATGCGACGCGCCCCGGGGCCGGAGGGTGGCGTCGACGACGTCGACGACGTGATGACCTGGGCGTGCCCCGAGTCGGGTTCCAGCCACAGCCGTGTCACTGCCGGAGCCCCCCTTCCGGACGCCCCCCGCCGCCGGCAGGGGTCACGTGGACACCAATTGTAGGGTCCCGGCGCCGGTTGCCGGCCGTCACGCCCCGGCCACGAGGTCGCGGTCCACGGCCATCGCCGCGTTGCGCCCGTTGATGGCCATGACACTTCCTCCCGGATGGGTGGACGCCCCGCACAGGTAGACGCCGGCGATGGGGGTCCGGGGCCCGAACCGGTTGTGCCACATCTGGTCGGGGAGGCATTCGCCTTGAAAGATGTGGCCGCCGGTGAGCCCGATGCGTTCTTCGACGTCGGGGGGTCCGAGGACCTCGCGGTGCACGACCACGTCGGCCACATCGGGGGCGAAGCGGCCGATCGCCGCGATGGCGAGGTCACCGATCTCGTCGCGTCGGTCCGCCCACGACCCGCGCGCCAGGGCGTAGGGGACGTACTGGGCGAACACGCTCATGACGTGGCCGCCCTCGGGGACGACGGACGGGTCGTAGGCGCTCTGGAAGTAGAGCTCGCACCAGGCCGGGGCCGCTTCGCCTCGTTTGCTCGACACGAAGGCCGCCTGGGTGTCGTCGATGCCGGTGCTTATGGTCACCATGGCCCGGTGGGGGTCCACGTCGGCACGGGCCGAGGGAAACTTCGGGAGCCGGCTCAGGCCACAGTTGATCTTCAGGACCGGGCTCTCGCTGCGCCACGACGCCACCCGGGCACGGAAGGGCTCGGGGACCCCGTGCTCGCACAGGGCGACGGTGCGCTTGGGGTCGGCATTGGAGACGACGGCTCGGGCCCTGATCATCTCGCCGCCCGCCAGGCGCACGCCCTCACCGGGGAGCACCGACGCCACCGGGACCCCGGCGGCCAGCGCCGCCCCCGCGTCGGTGGCCGCGTCGGCCAGGGCGAACGACACCTGCCCCATGCCCCCGTCGACGTAGCCCCAGGCACCGGGGCGGCCTTCGATGGTGCCCGACGCGTGCATGAGGTGGACTCCCGCCGTCCCGGGGTCGCGGGGACCGGCGGAGGTGCCGATGATCCCCTGGCCGTGCAGGGCGGTGCGCAGGCGCTCGTCGTGGACGTGGCGCTCCACGACATCGGCGATGGACGCCTCGAACACGGTTTCCACGGCCTCGCCGTCGCCGGCCAGGAGGTCCTCGATCTCGGCTCGGTCGGGGGCGTCGCCGACCCAGGTGTCGCGTGGACCGTGGCGCAGGGCCCGGCGGATCCGCTCGAACAGCTCGTCGTAGGCCAGGTACCCCTCGACGTCGCCGGGGGAGAGCTTGGCCACCGCGGCGGCGCTGCGATCGATGTCGTCCCACAGCGCGATGGAGGTGCCGTCCTCGAACGGGCACCACATGTGGGGGTCCACGAGTTGGACCCGATAGCCGCGGTCGCGCAGGCCGAGCTCGTCCACCACCACGGGGTGCAAGAGGCCGACCGAGTAGGCACACGGGCTCACGAGCCAGCGCGGGTCGGGGAACGGTTGCTCGAGGGTGCACGCCCCGCCGAGGCGGCTGCGGCGTTCGAGGACGAGCACGCTGTGCCCGGCGCGCGCCAGATAGGCCGCCGCCGTCAGGCCGTTGTGGCCGCCACCGACCACCACCACGTCCCAGAGGCGCGCCGCCAGCTCCGAGATCGGAGCAGGCAGGCCGACCTGTCCGAACACGTCGCGGGTGTGCACGACGTCATGCTTGCAGGTCGGGCCGCTCGTCCGAGGTTACGACGCGGCGGGCTGTTCGAGGATCGTCGAGGGCACCAACGACAGGAGCCGTCCGCGCCGGGGCGACAACGAGACCAGAGCCAGTGCGGCGTCGCCGAAGACGTCGGGCTCGTCTTGCCCCACGGGATCTGCCGGGGGGCGCAGGCCGAGCACGTCGCCGAGGCTTCGGTTCGCCTCCCACGCCCCGAGCAGCGTCGCCAGCGCGGCCAACGAGAAGCCCTCATCCTGCAGGCGCACGATGGCCCGGAGCCGGTCGAGGTGGGCGGCGTCGTAGTAGCCGGTGCGACCGACCAGGGCGGGACCGGGGAGCAGCCCGCGGGTCTGCAGGGCCCGCACCTGGCGCGTGGTGGTCCCCGCCGCCCGGGCCAGCTCGTCGACGGTCAGGCCCCCGGGCCGGCGGTCAGCCGGAGAGGTTTTCGGGGCCCGTCGGGAAGGCACCCCTTGATCGTAACATAATTTGATGTTACATATCAGAGGGCCGGGCACGCCCTGACGGGCTCGGGAGGAGGACCGCCATGCCGATCAACCCGGACGCCGTCGGAGCCACCTCGGCCCCCGTCGAACGATCGTGGTCGTCGTCGGACTGCCTGCTCTATGCGCTCGGCGTCGGTGCGGGGTCGGTGGACGACGGGGACTTCGAGCTCGAGTACACCACCGAGAACTCCACCGACCGCCCCCAGAAGGTCCTCCCCACGTTCGCGGCGGTGGTGGGCGGGGGCGGCCCGCCGAGGTCCAGCCTGGGCTCGTTCGACCTGGCCATGTTGGTCCACGGGGAGCAGTCGATCGAGCTGGCCGGGCCGATGCCCACCGAGGCCACGGTGCGCACGACAAGCGTGGTGACCGGGATCTACGACAAGGGCTCGGGCGCCGTGGTGGTGAGCGAGTCCACCTCTGTCGATGCCGGCAGCGGCCAGCCGTGCTTCTCCACCACGACATCGCTGTTCATCCGGGGCGAGGGTGGGTTCGGAGGCGAGCGGGGCCCGTCGTCGACGGTCCCGATGCCCGAGCGTGAGCCCGACGAGGTGGTGACCTACCCGACGCGGACCGACCAGGCCCTGCTGTACCGGTTGTCGGGTGACCGCAATCCCTTGCACTCCGATCCGGTGTTCGCCAAGCGGGCCGGGTTCGACCGGCCCATCCTGCACGGCCTGTGCACCTACGGGTTCACGGGCCGGGCCTTGCTCCACGCCGTGTGCGGCTCGGACCCGGCCCGTTTCGGCACCATGGCCGGGCGGTTCTCGCGACCCACCTATCCCGGCGACACCCTGACGGTGGCGATCTGGGACGACGGGGACGAGGTGCGGTTCCGCACCGTCAACCAGCGTGGCGAGACCGTGATCGACGCCGGGCGCTTCGTGGCGCGTTAGAGGCCGCCCGTGGCCGGCGGGTCTCGGGCCCCGCTCGGACCGGCTCAGATCAGTCCGACCACGTCGCCGTTCTCGTCGATGTCGATGCGCTCGGCCGCCGGGTGGGACGGGAGGCCGGGCATGGTCCGCATGTCGCCGCAGATGGGGTAGACGAATCCCGCTCCCACCGAGGCCCGCACCTCACGGACCGGGAGCCGCCAGCCCGTGGGCGCTCCTTTGAGGTTGGGGTCCGAGGAGATGGACAGATGGGTCTTGGCGATGCAGATGGGCAGGCCTCCGAACCCGTTGTCCTCGTAGGTGTCGAGCTGGCGGGCCGCGGTGGGCGAGTAGTCCACCCCGTCGGCGCCGTAGACCCTGGTGGCGATGGTCTCGATCTTGGTGCGCAGCGGAGCCTCGCTGGGGTACAGGAGCCGGAATTCCGACGGCTCCTCGGCCGCGTGGACCACGGCTTCGGCGAGCTCCACGGCACCTCGGCCGCCGTCGGTGAAGTGGGTGCACACCGCCGAGCGCACTCCCACCTCCTCGGCGATCTCGCGGATGGCGGCGTGCTCGGAGGCGAAGTCCTCGGGGAAGGCGTTGATGGCCACCACGGGAGTCACCCCGTGCAAGCGCACGTTCTCGAGCTGTTTGCGAAGGTTCGCGCCCCCGACCACCACCTCGTCGGGCCGCTCCTCGAGCATGTTCGGGGGTAGGGCCTTCCCGGCCACCACGTGATGGACGCCGGCGTGCGCCTTCAAGGCCCTGACCGTGACCACCACGACGGCGACATCGGGCGCCAGGCCCGAGGTGCGGCACTTGATGTTGAAGAATCGCTCGGCTCCCATGTCGGCGCCGAATCCCGCCTCGGTGATCAGGAAGTCCCCGGTGTGGATCCCGATGAGATCGGCGATCACCGACGAGTTCCCGTGGGCGATGTTGCCGAAGGGCCCGGCGTGCACCAACACGGGGGTGTTCTCGAGCGTCTGCAGCAGGTTCGGCTTGATGGCGTCGCGCATCATCACCGTCATGGCTCCGGCGGCGCGCAGCTCCTCGGCGGTGACGGGCGCACCGGCTCGGGTGTACCCGACCACGATCCGACCCAGCCGGGTGCGCATGTCCCGCAGCGATCGGGACAACGCCAGCACCGCCATGACCTCGGAGGCGGCGGTGATGTCGAACCCCGACTGCCGGGGGATCCCGTCCTCGGCCGTACCCAGGCCGATCACGAGATTGCGCAGGGCCCGGTCGTTCACGTCGAGGACACGACGCCACGTCACGTTGTGGATGTCGATCCCGAGCTCGTTGCCGTGATGAAGGTGGTTGTCGAGCATCGACGACAAGATGTTGTGGGCGGCGGTCACGGCGTGCATGTCGCCGGTGAGATGGAGGTTGAGGGCTTCGAAGGGCACGGCCTGGCTGTACCCGCCGCCGGCGGCCCCTCCCTTGATCCCGAACGTGGGGCCCATCGAAGCCTGGCGGATGGCGATGGTGGCCCGCTTGGAGATGTGGCGCATGGCCTGGCCGAGCCCGAGGGTGGTCGTGGTCTTGCCCTCGCCCAGCGGGGTGGGGGTGATGGCCGTGACGACGACGTACCGGGCGCGCGGTCGATCGGCGAGGGCTTCGATGGCGTCCAGGCTCACCTTGGCCACGTGCTCGCCGTAGGGCTCGAGCAGTCCCTCGGGGATGCCAGCCTCGGCGGCGATCTTGGCGATGGGCTCGAGCGTGGCCCGTCTCGAGATCTCCAGCGCGCTCAAGATGGCCATGTGTGTGCTCTCCTCGGCGATGGTCCGCCACGCATGCCGGAGAGATCCACCTTCCCCCCGATGGCTGGCCCACCGTTTATAGCCTTTCCGCGCCTTCAACCGCGGCGGCCCCCGGGGGGCGTGCAACAGTAAGAGCGCCTACAGCACGAGCCCGGCGGCAGGAGGACTGGCGATGTCGACCTTCATCACGCGCTTCGACACTGCGGGCACCGGTGTCCGGCTGGCGGTGAAGGATCTGATCGACATGGAAGGGGTACCCACCACCGCCGGGTGCCGGGCCGTGGCCAACGAGGCGACCCCGGCCACCGCCGACGCCCAGTGCCTGGCCGGTGCGAGATCGGCCGGTGCTCGGATCGTGGGCCGCACCAATCTCCACGAGTTGGCACTCGGGGTGACGGGTGTGAACCCGTGGTACGGCACACCGGTCAACCCCCTCGATCCCCGACTCGTCCCCGGCGGGTCGTCGAGCGGGTCGGCGGTGGCGGTGGCCACCTTCGAAGCCGATGTCGCGCTGGGCAGTGACACCGGTGGCTCGGTGCGGATCCCCTCAGCGTGCTGCGGCACGGCCGGGCTCAAGACCACGTGGGGCCGCATACCGCTCGCCGGGGTGTGGCCGCTCTCCCCGAGCTTCGACACCGTGGGCCCCATGGCCCGCGACGTGGCGGGACTGGTGGTCGGCATGGAGCTGCTCGAACCGGGCTTCGTCGTGGGCGACGGTGCCGCCCTGCGGGTGGCGCGGCTGCGGCTGGAGGCCGACCCGCTGATCGACGCCGCCATCGACCGGGCCCTGGCGCTGTCGGGGTGGGAGGTCGCCGACGTCGAGCTACCGCGCTGGCACGACGCCACCGCCGCCGCCGGCGTGCTGCTGGTGGTGGAGGCGTGGGAGACGGACCGGGACCTGGTGGAGCGCCGTCCCGACGAGATCGGCGCCGATGTCGTCGGGCGCCTGCGCCTGGGCTCGGCCATCGACGCCCGGGGGGTGGAATCGGCGCACGCCGTCAAACGGCAGTGGGGCGCCAGTCTGGAAGAGATCTTCCAACGCTTCGACGTCATCGCCACCCCCACGCTGACGGTCTTTCCCCCGCCCCTCGACGGTGGCGAGGAGCTCCTCATGGCGCGTTGCACCCTCCCGGTCAACCTGGCCGGGGTGCCCGCGCTCGCCCTGCCCGTGCCGAGTACCGGCGCGCTACCGGCGAGCCTCCAGCTCATCGGACCGGTCCACAGCGAGGAGATGCTCCTGGCGGCCGGGCTGGCGCTCGAGGCGGCGCTGGCAACGCTCTGACGACGTCCCGACGAGGACCTTGTCCATCGCGTTCTCGCACACCAGCGGCGTGCTCTTCACGGGGGACACCGCCGTCAGTGGTTGGAGGCGGACGCCGACGCGGCCTTGCCGGGCCACCACCCCTCGTCGGCGGAGTCGGCGAACTTGTGCCGGGGGTCGAGTCGCAGGGCTTCGCCCACGCTGCCGACGCGATGCCAGTCGATTCCCCGGTGGCAGCCCGAGCACTCGGGGAAGCGGTCGCCCTTGGTGACCACGACCTGGGCGTGCCCGCAGCGGCCGGCCCACACGCCCGACTCGTCGCACATCTGTTTGGTGAACGCCATGGTGCCCCCCAAGGGTTGCGATGTCGGTGATGCCGACAGGTCGCGACAGCACCTCTGTGACGGCCTCTGGTGCATTCATCGACCGGGGCACGCCGGCGGGTGAGAAGACATCGTCTTCAGACCCAAGATTGGGACTTTGGTCACTGCCGGCGCCTGCCGGCACGGGGAAGTGGCTCAGGCGGGTGACGGTGGCTTGCGGGCGGTGTGCGCCAGCACGTCGCGCAGGAACTGGAGCAGGTCGCAACGGAAGCAGTAGTCGTGGCACCGGTGAGCCATACCCGTCCCCCCCTGACGACCGTCCTCGCCCCACGTCCCCGCCGGGCGGAACCGCACTGCCTGTCTGGGCCCACCGTGATCCTCGAGCCTCACCGCCGGCCCTCGCGCTTCCCAACAATCGCCCAACTCCGACCGGGAGGTCCAGTCCGAGCCGGCGGTGGGGGGGCGGCGGTGGGGGGCGGCCGGGTCCGCCGTGACCCGGAGGCCGGTTGTCCGGAGCGGGAACCGGTCGGGACCTCGGGTACTTGGGTAGTGTCGGCCGGGCCCGGCACGGGAGCCGGGCGACCTCGGGGGGAACGCCGTGATCCGTGGTGAAGGGACCGCCGTCGTGAAGGGTGTCACTCCCGACGAGGTCTTCGATTTCGTGCTCGACCCGGCGCAGTACACCAAGGCCGACACCAAGATGGTGTGGGTGACGAAGCTCGCCGACGTCCCCGGGGGGATGTTGGCGCGCGAGGACGGCAAGTTCCTCGGCGTGTTCAAGGGCTCGGTCGTGACCCGGTATCGCTGGACGCGACCCACGAGCATCGACGTCACCCTCGAACACGGGGTGCCGCGCGCCCTGCACGCGTGGTTCGAGATCGATGCCGTCGAGGGGGGCACGCGGGTGCGCCATGTCGAGGAGCTCGACCTGGGCCACGGGCCACTGGGCATGCTCCATGACGCCGTGGCGCGTTCGTGGTTCGCCCGCTCGGTGGCCCACGAGGTTGCGGAGATCGCCCGCCTGCTCGAATCCGGAGAGCGCGGCCGGGGGCCCGAGAGCCCGACCTCGGCGTGAGCGACGTGCTCAGAGTGATCGGCGTCCCGTCAGCGAGCGGTGAACCGGATGTCGAGAGTGCGCAGGTAGGTGTGGAGGCCGGCGTCCTGGACCGGTAGCAGGTTGGCGGGAGATCCCGACTCGTTGTGGTGGCTGTGCCACAACCCCGGTGGGGTCACGAAGGCGCCTCCGGGCTCCCAGTCCACTCGCGTCGGATCGGCAATGGCACCGTCCGGCCCGATCTCGGTGCCCACCAGCGAGTAGCACCCCGGGTCGCAGTCCACGATCAAGTCCAAGGCGATGCTCTGGTGACGATGGGGGCGCTGGACGTGGCCTGCGGGGAGGACGCCCAGCATCGCCCACAGGGTATGGGTGGCCGTCAGGGTCTGGGTGTTGCGGGCGTTGCCGAGGAGCACCGCCACCCGACTGCGGGTGGCGGCGTCGGGGTCGGCCGCCACCTCGGCGAGTTGTCGGCGGGCGAGCTCACCGTCGAACCGGGTGGGGGCGAAGCGGGGCTCGGCGGCCTCCACGCCGAGATAGGCGAGCAGCGGGGAGTCATCCACGTGGTAGAGCACCGCGCCCTGGTGGGCGCAGTGACGGGCGCGTACCGGACCCGGCAAGGTGACCACGTCCCCCGCCCGCCACTGGATGGTCCCCGCGGCCCCCCGGTCCCTGGAGCTCGGTCGGGCCCCGTCCCTCCAGACAGTAGAAGAGCGCGCTGGTGGCGTTGGGGGAGAGGTCGACGGCCTCACCCTCGGCGATGCACACGAAGCGGGCCAGCACCGAGGGGCCGGTGGCGGGGGCGTGGGTACCGAGCACGTTGGACAGGTCCAGGGCCACCGTCCTGGTGGTGGCGGTGTCGTGGCACCGGGCCGGGAACTGGCGCACCGGGACCTTCGGGGTGGCCCCCGATCCGATGGGGTCGACGGCGACGCTGTACTCGTAGAAGCGGGCGTCTCCCGTCCAGTCCTCGACGGCCAGTCCCACACCGAAACCGCCGACATCGGCGGGCTCTTCGAACTCTGCCCCCGTCCGCCATTACAGCCTGGTCCTACCTTCGAAGGCGATGCGTCGGTGCCGTACCTATCGCTACCTCCTTCAGCCCACCGTCTCCCAGCGCGGGCGTCTCGAGCAGCTGCTTCGCAATCAGTGCGAACTCTACAACGCCGCCTTAGAGGAACGCCGCGGGGCGTGGAGCTGGGAACGGCGCTCGGTCTCCTACATCGACCAGTGCCGGACCCTCACCACACTGCGAGAACTGCGCCCTGAGGTCTTGGAGCACGGGGTGACGGTGTCTCGGGGGACCCTCAAGCGCCTGGACCGGGCCTTCGCTGCCTTCTACCGGCGGTGCCGGGCCGGACAGACCCCAGGCTTCCCGCGGTTCAAGTCCTCACGTCGCTGGGACTCGGTGCAGTGGGAGGACAGCAGTGGCTGGCGACTAGACACCGAGCAGCGCCGACTGCGCCTGCTCGGCATCGGAGAGGTCAAGGTCCGTCTGCACCGAGCGATTCACGGCACCCCCAAGGCCATCACCGTGGCCCGAGAAGGACGGCGCTTCTGGGTCAGTGTGCGCTGTGTGGACGTGCCGTCGAGCCCCTTGGCCGCCACGGGACGACAGGTGGGGATCGACCTCGGTGTGTGTGCCCAGGTGGCCACCAGTGACGGGCAGCTGGTTCTCGAAGGGCGTTACGGACAGCGCTCCCGGGCCCGCCTGGAGGCGGCCCAGCGCAATCTGGCCTCCAAGACCAGAGGCTCGGGACACCGGGCCCGGGCCGTCGAGCAAGTGGCCGCCGCCCATCGAAAAGTCCGCAACCAGAGAAAGGACCTGGCCCACAAGCTGTCTCGGGAGCTCGTGAACGCCTATGACCTCATCGTCCACGAGGACCTCAACATCACCTCCATGGTGCGTCGTCCCAAGCCGAAAAAGGCCGACGGACGGCACCTACGAACCCAACGGGGCGGCGGCCAAAGCCGGCCTCAACCGCTCCATCTCCGATGCCGGGTGGGGACAACTCCTGCAGTTCCTGACGTACAAAGCGGAGGACGCTGGTCGCCAGGTCATTGCCGTGGACCCCCGCCACAGCTCCCAGCGGTGCTCGTCCTGCGGGCACATGGCTGGAGGCAACCGGCTCACCCAGGCCGAGTTCCGATGTCAGGCGTGTGGGCACCAGGCCCACGCTGACGTCAACGCGGCCATCAACATCTTGCGGGCCGGTAAGGCCCGACAGGCTCCGGCCTGTGCAGGGTCCTAGTCAAAATGACCCATTACCCATTGGGGATGTCCTGGGGACGACGCCACGCGCTCTTGGGGAAATCCTCGGGGAATTGGGGACAAACCGAAAAAT
Organism: uncultured Acidimicrobiales bacterium; assembly: GCA_963731665.1. Lineage (GTDB taxonomy): Bacteria > Actinomycetota > Acidimicrobiia > Acidimicrobiales > UBA8190 > Chersky-840. The sequence goes on from CAVSWP010000003.1 coordinate 108,665, forward strand.
TCTCGGGAGAACATCGGGATTTCGTGTCGCGCTCTTGACCTTCGTCGAGGGCAGGCGCACAGTGGGGGCAGCTGGATGAACAACGACCCTTCGGAGGGCCGGAGAGAGCGCCGCAAGGCGAGATCCCCGGAAAGAAGAGGGGCGACGAGTTCACCGGTGAGGCGGATGGTGAAGTAGCGCGAGGTTCCCTGGGATCGACCGCTACAACGCCCGGACCGGGGGTCGTCCGACCCATGGAAAGGGCGAGCTGTCAGCCGAGGGCGACGGCCCCGAGGAGTGCGGGCGACTTCGGTCGAACCGGCTACTCGGGGTCTCGCCGCGTCTGGGCCCTGATGCTCCTCTCGCTCAGCGGATCTCGAACGTGGTCTCGCCCCGGGGTTCGTCGTCGGTGACCTCCACGCGCTCCACGCGCGCCCAGGCCGGGCCCTGGCGGCACCAGGCCACCAGGGCGTCGACGGAGCTGAGCGGGCCCTCGAACACGGCCTCCACGTCGCCGTGGCGGGTGTTGCGCACCCACCCGGCCACGCCCGCCTCCGAGGCCCGGCGGGAGCACGATGCCCGGAAGCCCACCGCCTGCACGTGCCCGTGGATCACCACCCGGCGCCGGACGGTGCTCGACTCCCCGCCTGCCGGTGTCACCTCGAGGAGGCGCCTCTGGCGTCCCCGACGCTGTCCATCAGGCAGGGGTCGACCTCGCCGTCGATGCACCGCTCGCACTCGAGCTCCAAAGTGCTGTGGGCGATGGTGAACGGAGCGCCGATGGCGGATTTCACCCGGTCCCCGATGACCTGGGCCTGCTCGAGGGTGGGGTGCCCCGACAACACGACGTGGGCGGAGAGGGCTCGCACGTCGCTCGACAGGCTCCAGACGTGGAGGTCGTGCACCTCGGCGACCCCGGGCACCTGCCCCATGGCCGTCGTCAGCGCGCCGAGGTCGAGGTCGGCGGGAGACGACTCCAACAACACGTCGAGGTTGGCTCGCAACAGGCGGTAGGCCTCGAAAACGATGATGGCGGCCACCACCAGCGACGCGGTGGGGTCCACCCACTGCACCGACCGGTCGGCGAGGAGCACGGCACCGGCACTCAGCACGGCCAGTGATCCCAGGGCGTCTCCAGCCATGTGCAGCGCCGCCGCGCGCATGTTGAGGTCGCCGCCCCGTTCGCGCAGCATGAGCGCGGCCAGGCCGTTGGCCACCACGGCCACGGCGGCCACGATCACCACCAGGCCCCCCCGCACGGGATGGGGATGGACCAGCCTGACCACGCTCTCGACCACGATGGCCACGGTGACCACGGCGATCACCGCCGTGTTGGCCAGGGCGGCCAGGATGGGTCCCCGGTGGTAGCCGAAGGAGTGCGACGGGCTCCGGGGCCGGGCCGCCCACCGCACCGCGAGCAGGGACATGGCGACTCCCGCCACGTCGGTGACGTTGTGCCCAGCGTCGGAGAGCAGACCCAGGGAATGGGCCACCACGCCCCCCACCACCTGGGTCCCGGCCAGGGCGACGTTGATGGCCAAGGTGACCACGAGTCGTCGAGTGCGAAAGGCCGTACGGTCCATCGACGGGGGCTCCTCGATCGGTGTCGGTCTGCCCAGCCTACCGGGGGCTTCTTCGCAAACCCCCTACCCGAAGGGGCCGAACCACGACCGCTCGGTGGTGCCGGTGCGGTAGCAGCCCAGCAGGTGGTCGAACCACGCCGTGCTGTCGGGGAGGCCCCCGGGCCGGTAGCGCTCGAGCCACAGCCGGCGGTATTCCTCGGTGTAGCCGACGAGCTCGACGGCCAGCGACTCCCGCGGCGCGGGGGGATCGACGACAGGCTGCCGTCCCCCTCCAGGCGCAAAGAGGCGTCGCGACAGGCCAGTGCCAGGAGGGCCGCCCCGGCGCGGATCTCACTGACCACGAGATCGCCGTCGGGACGTCGGGGGCGGGCCCGTCCCAGGGCGGCGGTGGTGTCGTCGACCAGGGCCGCCACCGTCTGCAGGTCGCCCGGGGTGAGGCCCTCGGTGAGCGCCCTGCCCATCTTCCACTGGGGGAGCAGGATGGGCAGGGCCAACGTCGACATGTTCCACGGTTGCGGCGCCACCATGCGGTAGGCCTGGCCCAGGGCCACCACCGCCCGTCCCGTGGTGTGCGTGGGGTCGTCGTAGCAGTGGACGTCGAGCATCTCGGCCAGGTCGTCGGGTCCGAGCTCGGCGTGGGACTGTGCACACCACCCGAACGCCGCCGCGGCGGCGAACCCGGGATCGCTCACCGGCGGTTGTTGGTGGTGCCCCATGTCGCCCCAGTCGGTGACGAGGAGCCCGAGGGCACCGTGGGCGGCGCCGGCGAGGGCGGCCCCCCGCACGTTGTCGATCATGTTGTCGACGCGACCCGAGATCGACATCCAGCTCGAGGTGCCCGGACAGACCCAGAACGGCACCCCGGCGTCGGCCAGCCGGGCGCTGCGCTCGTCGAAGGGATGGTCCGCCTCGTAGCCCCACTCGCACACCGTGACCCCGTCGGGGAGCTCGGTGAGCAGGTCGTGGTGGGCGGCGGGCACGTCGCCCCAAACCAGCAACTCGTGCCCAGCCACGGCGGGCAACCCCCGCAGGGCGCGCAGCCACTGCACCCACTCGCCGCGTCGCTCGGCGGGGAGTTCCCACGGCTCGTCCAGCCCGACGTGGACGCGCCGGCTCGTCAAGTGCGGCACCAGCTGACCCAGGAGGTCCGAGACCAGCGCGAAGGCCTCGGGCTTGGCCGGGTCGAGCGTGAGGGCGGGGCGGTGCATGCCGAAGAGCCACTCGAAGCCGTCGGGGGCGATGGCGAGCGGGCGGTAGCGCTCCAGCCGGAGCCATCGTTCGAAGTGTCCCAGCGTGTTCTGGTTGGCGACGAGCTCGACCCCTCGCGACCGGCAGTGGGCGTCGAGGGAGCGGATCTCCTCGGCGGTGAAGGGATCGGCGAGACGCCAGACGTCCTCGTGGCCGGCGTAGGCGAAGGTGTGCTCCATGTACAGCTGTAGCTGGTTGACCTTCCAGGCCGCCAGCCGGTCCACCAGGGCGACCACGCTCTGCATGCGGGGCACGCGGTCGCGCGAGATGTCGAGCATGACGCCGCGTACCGCGAAGTCGGGCCAGTCCTCGATGCGACACGCCGCGATGGTGCCCCCGTCCCCGTCCTGGGCCGCATTGGCGGGGTGGCGCAGCTGGGCCAAAGTGGCCAGAGCGTGGCGGAGGCCAGCTTCGTCGGCGCCCACCACCCGCACGGCGTCGTCGTCGACCTCCAGGCGATAGCCCTGGGGCGCCAGCGTGGCGTCGACGTGCTCGACGGGTGGGCGCCACCGGACGCGGCGGCCGTCGGGGGGCGCCTCGTAACGCCGGGGGCGGGGGAGCAGCGTCGGCACGGGGGCCACGGGTGGTCGCTTCGGAGCCGGGGGCGCTGCGGCCTCAGGCGGCGGAGTCCCAGGGCCCCTCGGGACGCAGGCCTTGGGCCACCATGAGAGCCAGCTCGTTGCGCACCACAGGGAGATCGTCGCCGTGGGTCACGCCGATGCACCGGCCCGGACCGCTGAGCACGCGCACCACCGCCCGTCGGGCCTCGGCGCCCCGGCCCGTGATCATGTCGCCCACCACCTCGGGCAGCAGGACCTCGGCGTCGTTGCGAAGCGCCGAGGGATCGGGGACGGCGCCGTCGGGTGACACCGAGGGGTGCGCGCCGAGCACGGCGTTCTCGAGCACCGGCCAGATCGAGGGTTGGAATCCCCACAGGTTCATCGACACCGGGGTGTCGCCTGGGAGGACGCCGGGTTCGAGGCCGTCCCCGGCGTCGAAGTCCCCGTCGGGGCGCCGCGCCACGGCGCGCCGTTCCACCAGGCGCACCAGCTGTCCGTCGGGTCCCACCTCGCACGTCCCCCGGGTCACGGGGGCGTCGGCCACGATGGTGTCGCGCAGCCGGTACGACACGATGGCGTGTTCGTCACCCTGGGCGAGCTGACGGGCGAGCAGGGCCATAGCCGGCGCGCCGTAGACGTCGTCGGCGTTCACCACGGAGAACGGGCCGTCGCCGACGTGCTTGCGGGCGCACAACACCGCGTGAGCGGTGCCGAGGGCCACGCGCTGCTCGGCGAAGGACACGGTGAGCTGCGACGGGAAGCACTGGCGCACGTGGTAGCGGATGGCGGACCCCGTCTGGGGCCCGAGGACGAGGACGAGGTCACCGAACCCGCCCGACACGGCGTCGCCGGCGATCAGGTCGATGACGGCCTCACCGTGCAGGCCCAAGGGCGCCAAGGGCTTGCACCCTCCGTAGCGCTTGGCCATCCCGGCGGCCAACACCACGAGCGCCGGCCGGTCGGTGGAGCTGCTCGCCGTCACCCTCCCCATCGTAGGAGGGCGCTCGCCCATGTCATCCCGCCCCCGAAGCCCGACAGCAGCACCAGCGAGCCGGGCTGCAGGCGGTCCGTCTCGAGCGCGTCCGCCAGGGCCAGGGGGATCGATGCCGAGGAGGTGTTGCCGTAGCGGTCTATGGTCACCACGCAGCGTTCGGCGGGTATGCCCAACCGCTGGCTGGCGGCGGTGATGATGCGGGCGTTGGCCTGGTGGGGGACGAACAGGTCGACGTCGTCGGGCGCGAACCCGGCGCTGCCCAGGGTCTTCAGCGACGACTCGACGATGACGCGCACGGCGTGGCGGAAGATCTCCTTCCCGTTCATGTAGAGGAAGCCGCCGTGGTCGCACTTGAGGAGGTGGCGCAGGGACCCGTCGGCACCGAGGTCCCAGGCCAGCAGCTGGCCGGGCCCGTCGGTGGCCTCGAGCAGCACGGCGCCGGCCCCGTCGCCGACCAGCACGGCGACGGAGCGGTCGTCCCAGTCCGTGATCTGTGACAGCGTCTCGCTCCCGATGACCAGCACCCGGCGGGCGCCGGCGAGGACCAGACCGTGCCCCGCCACCAGGGCGTACACGAAGCCCGAGCACGCCGCGTTGACGTCGAAGGCACCTCCGGCGACGGCGAGGCCCTCCTGGACGGTGGCCGACGTCCCGGGCACGATGGCGTCGGGCGTGGAGGTGGCGAGCACGAGCACGTCGACGTCCTCGCCGGTGCGCCCGGCGCGTGCCAGTGCTCGGGCACCGGCGGCGATGGCGAGCTCGGCCGTCGTGCCCCCGATGCGCCGCTCCCGGATCCCCGTGCGCTCCACGATCCAGGCGTCGCTGGTGTCGAGGCGGGCCGAGAGGTCCTCGTTGGTGACGACCTTGTCGGGGACGGCGATGCCCCACCCGGTGACGACTGCTCCGGCCACGGGGTGTCAGGTGCGCTCGAGGACGTGGACCGCCACCAAGGCGGTGTCCTTGCCGGACATGATCCCGCCGGTGTTGATGGCGGCGGCCAGGCGCGGCTCGTGGACCTGGCGACCGGTGGCCGTGCCCCGCAACTGGGCCACGAGCTCGGCGATCTGGCAGATGCCGGTGGCTCCGAGGGGATGGCCGCGGGCGACGAGGCCACCGCTGGGGTTCACGCACACCCCACGACCCCCGACGTCGGTGTCGCCCGCCACGGTGGCCACTCCGGCCTCGCCCGGGGGGAAGAAGCCCAGGGACTCCAGGGCGTACAGCTCCTCGGCGCTGGTGGCGTCGTGCAGCTCGACGACGTCGATGTCCTGGGGGCCCACCCCCGCCGCCTTCCAGGCCTCCTCGGCGGTTTCGCTGAGGCGGTCGTGGTAGTCGAGCTCACCATTTCCCGACCGCAGCACGCTGGCGCGCACCCGGGGGGCCCCCGGCGCCGTGCCGGCCGACAGCACGGCCGCGGCCGCCCCGTCGGTGAACGACGAGCACATGAGGCGCGTCAACGGGGCCACCACGACCGGGGAGGCGAGGACCTCCGCCACGGTGACCGGGGTCTGGAACTGCGCCAGGGGGTTGCGTGACCCGCAGCGCCGGGCCTTGGCGGCCGCCGCCGCGATCTGCTGCTCGGTGGTGCCCCTGGCCTCGATCTGATGGCGGACCCAGGTGGCGTTGAGCGCCATGAGCACGCTGCCGGCGTCGTTGTCGAGGCGCACGCGCAACTCCTGGCGTTCGTCGGACGGCAACCCGTCCTCGATGCCGGCGATGGTCTCGCCCCGGTGCCCGGTCCACATCTTCTCGACGCCCAGGACGAGCACCGGTGACTGCCCCGCCTGGGCCGCCAGCACCCCGAGGTGCATGGCCGAGGACCCACCCGCACAGGAGTTGTCCACGTTGACGACGCCGGTGGTGCCCAGGTCGACGTGGCGGAGCCAGCTCTGGCCGCGGATGCAACCCTGGTCACACAGACGACCGCCCAGGGCGTTGGCCGAGATCACGAGGCCCACGTCCGCTGGTGACAGGCCGGCGTCGTCGAGGGCCGCTCGCACGGCTTGGCCCGCCATCGCCTCCGGAGTCAGGTCGCGCCGGTCCATCGGCGTCATCCCGATCCCGACGATGCTCACGTCCTGTCTCATGACGACCTCACCTCCAAACCTGGTCTTGCACTGGTGTGGTGCCGGGGGTCGACGCACCTTGGCCGACCCGAACCGCACGGCGCGTCGTGTCGGGCGAGCCGTGGTGGGCGGTGAGCCACACGGGCTCGATGGACCCCGGACGGCGCCGTCGGGGGGAAGCCGAGGACGCGACGAGGCCGGCGTATTCGCCGGCCAGGTCCTCGAACTGTACCAGCGGGTCATCCGAGGTGACGAACACCGCCACGTGTCGGGCCCCGGCCTCGGTGAACCGGGCGATGCTGTCCGCGCAGCTCCGGGCGCTCCCCGCCACCAGGTGACGGACGAACGAACGCGCCGCCAGGCCGTAGAGCGACGCCATCCACGCCAGGCCCCGGTCCTCGGCATCCGAGCCCCCCACCGACACGAAGACCACCGCGGCGCGCGCCACGACCCGCGGGTCGCGACCGGCGCGCTCGGCTTCTTTGTCGAGGCGGCCCATGGCCGGGCCGTACTCCCCGGGCGACACGAACAGGGGTATCCACCCGTCCCCCCGGCGCCCGGCGCGCCGCAGGGCGGCCTCGCTGGACCCACCCACCCACACCGGAACCCGATGGGGGGAGGGAAGCTGCACGTAGCGCTGGTCGGGGGAGGCCGACCATGCCCGGCGCAGCGTGTCGATGCCCTGGTCGAGCGCTCGGCCCCGGCCGGCGAAGGGGACACCGGCGGCGGCGTACTCGCCGGGGTGGGCGCCCACGCCCACGCCCAGCACCAGCCGGCCCCCCGACAGGTGGGCGAGGGCGGCGGCCTCTTTGGCCACGGTGGGAGCGTGGCGCAAGGGCAGCTGCAAGATGCACGTGCCGATGGTGGCGCGCTGCGTGGCCGCGACGGCTACCCCGAGCGAGCTCAGCGCCTCGAGGGCAGGCCCGTGCCAGAAGATGTGGTCACAGACCCACAAGGCCTCGGCCCCTCCCGCCTCGGCCCGGCGGCACAGATCCGCCAGCGCCGAGGCGCTCGGGAGCTCGGCCCGCTGCTGGGGGAAGGTGGGGAGAATGAGACCGAGCCCCCCCGGATCGGGGGCCGGCACGTGGCGTGGTCCAGCGGCCAACGTGTCGGAGGGCACGCCTCATGTTAACTGTGGCTGTTTGTGACGGTCCGTCAGATCCGTGCTCGGACCTCGCCATGGCGGCGCCGTGAGCAGGCCGGGAGTCGCCCGGGGGCGAGGGGGTGACACGGTAGACGTGGGGTCACGGCACAATGGAGAGGTGCCCCAACCCCACGAAGCCGTCGTGCACCTCTCCGGCCAGGGTGAATCCGGACCGGCCGAGCCCGCGCCGGCCGAGCCCGGGGTGAGCGAGGAGCTCCGCGTGGTGCGTGAGGCCGAGCTCCGGGGGCTGATCGAGTTGATGCGCCCGGCCGTGCAGGCCGACGGCGGGGACCTCGAGCTCGTGTCCTTCGACGTGGTCTCGGGCGTGGTGGAGGTGCAGCTCCAGGGGGCGTGCAGTTCGTGCGCCATCTCGTCGGCCACCCTCCAAGGCGGGGTGGACCGCATCCTGCGCAGCCGCCTGGACTGGGTCACCGAGGTGGTCGGTGGCGTCGACGAGAGCGCCGATCCCTTCGACAGCGCTGCCCTCGGACGCGGAGGGTACGTCCCCCGGTCCTGAGCCCTCAGGCGGCCAGGTCGGACTCGTCGATGGTGCCGTAGCGCACCAGCGGCTCGAAGAGGTCGAGGACCGTGCGATCGGGGTCGGTGATCCCCCGCAGGGGCGCCGACGCCAGCCGGCGGGAGGCGAAGTGCCTGGCCACGGCGGCTTTGCGGGCGTCGCCGTCGCGATCGAGCGACCACGCCGCCTCTTCGACGAGCAGGGCTCCCTCCACCGTGTCGGCCAGCAACAGGGCGAACCTGCGGCTCTGGAGCAGTGCCATGTCGTCGGGTGCGGCTTCGAGGTAGGAGATCGCCGTCCTGGTGTCGCGCAGCGACTCGGCCACGGTGTCGAGCGCCCCGGCCAGGACCTTGTGGCCCGAGCCCGTCTCCAGGGCCTGTTCGACGCGCGCCAGCAGGGCGAGGTGGGCGTGCTCGCCCCGCATGGCCCGTCGGACGTCGATGCACAAGATGTTCTCGGTGCCCTCCCAGATGGTGTGGCACTGGGCGTCTCGAAGCTGGCGGGCCATCGGCCAGTCCTCCATGTACCCGTTGCCACCGAGGACCTCGAGCCCGGTCGAGGCCGCCCACAGCGCCCGGCGGGTGCAGCGCATCTTGGCCAGGGGGACCAGGATGCGACGGACCAGGCGGCCCGTCTCGGCGTCTTGCGCCCCCCGGGTGGCCGCCGCGCACTCGTAGGTGGCGGCCATGCCGGCCTCGAGGTCGACGAGCAGGTCCACCAGGGTCTCGCGCACCAGCGGGTAGCTGTCGATGCGGTTCCCGAACTGGGCGCGTCGGGCGCCGTAGATGGCGGCCTCGAGAAACGAACGGCGGTGGATGCCCAGCCCCATCAGGGCCACGCCGAAGCGGCTCCCGTTCACCATCTCCATCATCCGGTTGATGCCCCGGCCGTCGCGTGCCGCGTCGGCGACGTCGGCGTCGGTGGCGCCCGAGCCTCCGGCCAGCCACGCCCGGGCACCGTCGAGCGACACCTCGCCGGTGGGAACGCCGACCGTGCCGAGCTTGGGCTTGAGGCGCTTGATGCGGAAGCCGTTGGGGGACCCGTCGGGCAGGATGCGGGGCACGATGTAGGTGGCCAGTCCCCGGCTCCCGTCCGGGGCCCCGTCGGGCCGGGCGAGCACGATGAACACCTCGGCGTCGACGTTGGAACAGAAGTGCTTCTCGCCCGACAGCAGCCACTCGTCGCCGTCCTGGACGGCGCGGGTGGTATTGGCCCCCACGTCGCTTCCCCCCTGGCGCTCGGTGAGGAACATGCCGCCCTCCCAGGCGTCGTCGGGGTCCAGGCTGCGCAGCCGGCGCAGCAGGTCGTCGCGCGACGACTGCGGGGGCGTAGCGCTCCACGATGTCGGCGGCCCCCGACGTCATGCCCAGCCCGCAGTAGACCGCCGTCTCGGCCTGCGACACCAGGTACGACACCGATGCCGTCACCACGCCGGGCACGGGCCGCCCGGCCAGGGACTCCAGGCTGACGAACCCGTTGCGCACCAGGTCCGCCTTGTTCTGGGTCCAAGTGGGGTGATGGACGACCTCGTCGACTTCCTGCCCCCAGCGGTCGTAGCGGCGCAGGACCGGCCCGTGCTTGTCGGTGACCTCGGCCCGGGGGGCGATGACCTGCCCCACGAGCGCCCCGAAGCGACCCACGTGCTCCTCGGCCAGGGCGCGCTCGTCGGGGTCGGGGAGGTGCCGGTCCAAGAGGGCGCCCAGGTTGGGGTCCAGGCGGTACCAGTCGAGCCCGGCGGCCTGCTCGAACTCCGCGTAGTCGGGAAGCATCCCCCGATGCTACGGCTCCCGGGGCTTCCTGGCCGTCAGGTCGACGGGCCCGGGCATTCCCTTAGCAAAACTAATTAGAATGGTGAATGATGACCACGATGACCCCGGACCCCCCGCCCCCCAACCCCCCCGCCCCCCAAACCCCGACGCCGACCCCGGTCGAGGCCGCCGGCGCACCCGGATCTGATGCCGAGATGGCGGCCCGCCTGAGGCTGGCCGTTTTGCGCCTCAGTCGCCGGCTCCGCCAACAGGTCGCCGGTGGGGTGACCTCGTCGCAGGTGTCCGCCCTGGCCACCATCGAGCGGCTGGGCACCCCCACGTTGGGCGAGCTCGCGTCCTCGGAACAGGTCCAGCCACCGAGCATGACCAAGATCGTGATGAGCCTCGAAGCGGCCGGGCTGGTCGCCCGCCACGAGGACCATGCCGACGGCCGCATCGTGCGCGTGGGGCTCACCGGCGATGGTCGTCGGACCTTGCAACGGAGCCGGTCGCTGCGCACCGCCTATCTCGTGCGTCGATTGCGGGGGCTGTCCGGTGACGACCGGGATGCGCTGGCGGCGGCGGTGGCTCTGCTCGAACATCTCGTGGAGCAGCCGTGACGCGCCTGCGCAGGGTGGCCGGCACGACGTTCCAGTCGCTGCACGTGCGCAACTACCGGCTGTACTTCACCGGCCAGCTCATCTCGGTGAGCGGCACGTGGATGCAGAGCGTCGCCTTGGCGTGGCTGGTGGTGCACTACCTGGCGCCGCGCAGTCAACGGGGCGTCGACCTGGGGTTCACGTTGGCCCTGCAGTTCCTGCCCCTGCTGGTCTTCGGGGCCTGGGGTGGGCTCGTGGCCGACCGCGTGGACAAGCGGCGCCTGTTGGTCACGACGCAGAGTTGCGCCGGGGTGCTGGCTCTCGTCCTGGGGCTCCTGGTGCTCGTGGGCCACGGTCCGGCGGGTGACGCCCATCTGTGGGAGGTCTATCTCCTGTCCCTGCTGCTCGGGGTCGTGACCCTGTTCGACAACCCCGCCCGCCAGACCTTCGTCATCGAGATGGTCGGCCAGGGCGACCTGCCCAATGCCGTCAGCCTCAACAGCACCATCATGAACGGCGCCCGGGTCATCGGTCCCGCCATCGGTGGCGTGCTCATCGCCACCGTGGGCCTGGGCGAGTGCTTCCTGGTCAACGCGGCGAGCTACATGGCGGTGATCGTGGCCCTGATGCTCATGCGGCGTTCGGAGCTCCAACCGGCCCAGCGCGTGGCGCGCGCCAAGGGCCAGCTGCGCGAGGGCGTGCGCTACGCGTGGCGGACCCCCAACCTCCGGGGCCCGCTCCTGCTGATCTTCGTGGTCGGCCTGCTGGCCTACAACTTCACGGTGGTCCTCCCCCTGCTGGCCCAGGACACGTTCCACGGAGGAGCCGGGACCTTCGCCCTCCTCACCTCGCTCATGGCGGGCGGCGCCGTCATCGGGGGTCTCGTCACGGCCCATCGGGGCCGGCCCGACATCCACCGCCTGACCGGTGTCGGCATCGCCTTCGGCGTGCTCATCGCGACGGTGGCGTTGTCGCCGACCCTCGTAGTGGCGTGCGTGGCGATCGTGTTCATGGGTGGGCTGTCGATCGCCTTCGTCGCCACCGCCAACTCCACCATCCAGCTCCGGGTGGAGCCCACCATGCGGGGTCGGGTGATGGCGCTGTTCGCCATGGGCTTCTTGGGCACCACCCCCATCGGCGCCCCCCTGGTGGGCTGGATCTCGCAGGCCTCGAGCCCCCGGGTGGCGCTCGGGGTGGGCGCGCTGGCCACGGTGGTGGCGTCCGCGCTGACGCTGGTGCGCCACCGCCACGAGCACCGCCGCGCCGAGATCGACACGATGCCCGAGTCCATGCCCGTAGCGGTGGACGAGGCCGAGCCCGGCACCGAGCTCGGCGTGGCCTGACCCCACGCGCCGCCGGGTTACGAGGGCTTGGGCTCCTTGGGGAGGCCGAGGACGCGCTCTCCCACGATGTTGCGCTGGATCTCGGCGGTGCCGCCCCAGATGGTCTCCGAGCGGCTGAAGAAGAACGACGCCTGCAGGTCGCTGACGGGGTAGTCGGCGTTGCCGCGTCGGGGGCGCATGAGCTCGTCCCCGTCGACTCCGGGGCCGGTGAGGACCTGTCCCTCGAGGCCGAGGATGTCGATGGCGAGGTTCATGACGTCGCGGTGGTACTCGGACCAGAAGATCTTGTGGGTGGCGCCCAGCGCGCCCGCATGATTGGTCCCGTTCAGTGCGTCGGTGAGCGACCGGTACCCGTTGATCTGCATGATCTTGACCTTGGACCAGGCCCGCGCCAGCCCCTGGCGGACCTCGGGGTCGCCGCTGCGGTCGGTGCGCCGGGCCTCGGCGATGATGTGGTCGAGCTCCCGGGCGAAGCGCCGGTGCCCGGTCGTCGAGGAGGCGCCCCGTTCGAAGCCCAGGGTGGTCATGGCCACCTTCCAGCCGTTGTTCACGCCTCCCACCACGTTGTCCTTCGGGCAGCGGGCGCCGGTGAAGAACACCTCGTTGAACTCCGAGGAGCCGTCGATCTGTCGTATGGGCCGCACCTCGACCCCGGGCTGCTTCATGGGGACGAGCAGATAGGAGATGCCGGCGTGCTTGGGCGCCTCGGGATCGGTCCGGGCGAGCAGGAAGATGTAGTCGGCGAATTGCGCCTGGGTCGTCCACACCTTCTGGCCGTGCACCACCCATTCGTCCCCGTCGAGCTCGGCCCGCGTCTTGAGCGATGCCAGGTCACTGCCGGCGTCGGGCTCGGAGAACCCCTGGCACCAGGCGATGGAGCCGTCGAGGATCTTGGGGATGAACGCTCGCTTCTGCTCCTCGGTTCCCCACTGCAAGATGGTCGGGCCCACCAGGGTGTCGCCGAAGAAGTCGGCGCGCATGGGGGCGCCGGCCCGGGCGAATTCCTCGTTGAGCACGACCTGCTCGATCAGTGACAGGCCCTTGCCCCCGTACTCCGTGGGCCACGAGGCGCATATCCATCCCCCCTGGCGCAGTGTGCGGATCCAGTCGGCGTTGAAGGCCTCACGCTCGGGCCCCGAGAGCCGGAACCCGGGATCGAACCATTCCTCGGGGAGGTTGTCCTCCAGCCAGCCCCTGACCTCCTTGCGCATGGCCTCGGCTTCGGGCGGGTAGGTCAGGTCCACAGGGTCGAACGTATCGCCGGGACCGGGCCTGGGCCAGGCGGGTCGTCAGCCGATCTGGATCGCTTTCACGAGCAGTAAGGCCACCGCCACGAAGAGGTACCCGTACATCATGTACATCGTCGTCGTGCGACCCCGGGTCCACTTGGGCCGCTCGATCAGGGCCAGGGGCGGCATGCGCCAGGTCTCGCGCCGCTCGCGCTCGAGGCGGTCAAGAGGGGGGCGCCGGCCCAGGGCGCGCACGTACAACGTCCCCGCCACGATCAGGACCACGGCCAGGGCTGCCGTCAGGCCGGCCAGGAGGGCGGGGACGTCCAGGTGGGAGAACACCGTGGTGGTCATCAAGATGAGCGACAAGACGAACAGGACCGACACGATGAACGTCGCCACCACGTTGAGCCAGGGCCGGTTGACCCACGGCCCGAGCACGGCCTTGTCGTTGCACAGCAGGAGGAGGAAGACGGTGGCACTCGGGAGCAGGATCCCGGCCAGCGCCTGCACCGCGACGGTGATGACTCCGAGGGGGGCGCCGGGGATGAGCACGATGGCGCCGGCGCAGGCGACGATGCCGGTAAAGGTGGCGTAGAAGAACTTGGCGTCGCGCACCCGGCGGTTGAGCGAGTGCCGGGTGCCGAAGATGTCGCCGAAGGCGTACGACGTCGACAGGGTCACCGCGGCGGCCCCGATGATCGACGCGTTCAGCAGGATGATGGCGAACAGCGTCCCAGTGGCGTTGCCCAGATAGCGGTCGAGCCCGTGGGCCACGCCGGCGGCGTTGCTGAACTTTCCCGCCAGCGGGGTATGGGCGAAGGCGAAGGCCACCGTGATGATGATGAGGCTGGCGGCGAGGACCGTGATCAACGAGCCCAGGACGGTGTCGACCCGCTCGTAGTTGATCCAGCGGGGGGTGATGCGCTTGTCCACGATGTTGGACTGCTGGAAGAACAGCTGCCACGGAGCCACCGTGGTCCCCACGATGGCGATGATGAGCAGGACGGAGGTGGAGTTGAAGCCACCAGCCACCCCCGGGGTGACGAAGTGCTTGAACACGGGCCCGGCCTGGGGATGGGCGTACACCGCCAACGGGATCACGAGGAAGTTGGCCACGATGAACACGAGCATGAACCGCTCCCAGCGCCGGAAGCTGCCGGTGGCAGTCATGGCCACCAGGCCCAGCGCGGCCAGCGGGACCGAGATGTAGGGGCTCACCCCGAAGAAGCCCAGCGCCAGGCTGACGCCGATGAACTCGGTGACGATGGTGAGGAAGTTCAAGACGAAGAGATCCCCCACCGAGAACGCCCCCCAGAACCTCCCGAAGCGCTCGTTGATCAGCCGGGCGTGGCCCACACCGCACACCGCGCCCAGGCGGACGACCATCTCCTGGTTGACGATGAGCACCGGGATGAGCAGCGGCAGGGTCCACAGGAGGCTGAGACCGAAGTTCTGTCCGGCCTGGGCGTAGGTGGCCACCCCGCCGGCGTCGTTGTCGCCCACCATGACGATGAGGCCCGGACCGACGATGGCCAACAAGGTCAGCGCCCGGCCCCGCCAGGAGCGTCGAGGGGAGTCGTCGTGGACGCCGATGCTCCCGAGCGCGCCGTGGATGCCCTCGTCAGAAGGCATGGGCGTTCTCGGTGTGCAGGGCCTTTCGGGCCATGACGGACCTCCCGACGGTGCCGGCGTCGTGGGCGTGCAGGGATCGCGCGCACGCCAAGGCGTCGGTCGGCCTCCGGTCAGCCCAGCGGCGTCAACCCTGCCTGGCGGCGTGCGCGCGTGAATCGTCTAGGTGACGGGTCAGCGTGCAGCGCTGCTCCTTCATGTGGCCCTCGGAGCCGCACCCGAGAAGACGGTGACATCCGGTAGGGCGCCGGACTCGCCGCGACAACTGCTCACGGTGCACCTCGACCCGCCGGGGAGCCCGGCTGAGGTGCGGCTTCTTCCGGAGCGATCCTACCTGGTCCGCCCCCACCACGGCATGGCCGTGCGATTGGTGACCCGGGTCACTCCTCGGGGGCGCTCATGCCGAAGTCGCGCCGCCACCCCGTGGGGAGGAGCATCTCGAGCACGTCGTCCACGGTGATGACGCCCACCATGCGGTGCTCCTCGTCCATGACCGGGGCCACGGTCAGGTTGAAGTCCGACATCTTGCGGGTGACGGCGTGGAGGTCCCAGTCGGGGTGGACGTGGGCCGGGTTGGGTTTGACCACCGAGCCCAGCGTCGCCGTGGCCGGAGCCTGAACGAGGATCACCACCGAGGCGAAGCCGGTGACGCGTCCGTCGTTGCCGCGGGCGAAGACCACGGCGAGGGCCTCGGGGGGCGCTTTGCTGGTGCGCACCGCCTCGAGCACCTCGGGCACCAACGTGGACTCCGCCATGCACAGGAAGTCGGGGCTCATGAGCCCCCCGGCCGTTTCGGGGTTGTAGTTCAACAGCGCCCGGATCTTGCGCTGCTGGGCCAAGGGGAGGAGCCCGAGCACCGGGAGACGGTGGTCCTGGTCGAGCTCCACGATGAGATCGGCGGCGTCGTCGGGGGCCATGGTGCCGAGCAGGCGGGCCGCCTCGGCGTCGGTGCGGCTCCGGACGAACTCGATCTGGTGTTCGGCATCGAGCTCTTCGAACACGTCGGCTTCGAGCTCGAGGTCCTGGCCCACGGCCTCGATGATCTCCTCGCCCTCTTCGTGCGAGGCCGCCTCCACCAGGTCGGCGATCTGGGCGGGATGGAGCCGGGCCAGCTTGCGGTAGGGGATGCGCAGGCGCGCCGTGGGGACGTGCGCCACGAAGGGTTCGATGCTCGCCCAGTCCACCACCTTGCCGGTCGGGATGCGCCGCCCCAGCGAGCGCGGCAAGAGGTGTCGCAGCGCGACCCGGGGACTGGGATCGACGGCCACGACCTCCCACCGGCCGTCGACGCGGGCCAGCTCGATCTCGTTGGCGCGGATCAGGCGGGCACCTTGGAGATTGATGAGGTGACGGGCCCGGAGGTCCTTGGACAGCAGCACCTCTCCCGGTCGGCGCTCGAAGCGCTTGAGGCTCACGGTGTCGCCCACGAACTGCACCCGACCGGGTTGCAGGTCGGGGATGCGGGAGATGGGGACGAAGAGCTGGCGCCGGGCAATGCGCACCACGACGCCGGTCACCGGTGGGTGCGGCGAGACACCCAGGTGGGCGATGAGGTCCTCCACACGGCCGAGGCGGTCCCCGTCGCGGTCCACGAGCGCACCCCTCACCACGCTCGACAGGTGCAGGATCTCGACGGCCATTCCTCGGCGCTCCTCGAGCAACGCGGTGCGTGTAGCCCTCGTAAACCTAGTGGATGGGCCTGTGCGCCGACGCGTTCGGGCTGGCCGGGTGGTGGGTCAGTTTCGACCCTCTGCGTACATTCTGCTTCGTGTCGGCAGCTCCGAAGAGCAGTTTCACGCCTCCCCCTACCGGGGAACCGACTGAATGGAGGCTACGTGCGGGCTGTAACAGGCGAACTGACCCAGTACCGTCGTTTGCGCCCGGGGAGGCATCCGGGGGAGGCTGGTCGGCCATGATCTCCCCCGGGGGCGACGCGCGTGCCTAAAAGCCCCTGGCAGCGCTGGGCGGAGATGCGGGCTTCTTGGCAGCGCAGCACCCGGCTCGAAGTGCCCTCGGCCCGCCCCGCGGCCCCGCCCCAGCGCGGGGGCCTGCGCATCGCCTACCTCGTGTACCGGGGCAACCCCCGCTGCGGCGGCCAGGGCGTCTACACCCGCCACCTGGCGCGCGAGCTCGTCGGCCTGGGCCACTCGGTGGAGGTCTTCTCGGGTCAACCCTGGCCCGTGCTCGACGAGGGCGTGGGATTCACGCCGGTGCCGGGGCTCGACCTGTACCGGGACCCCGACCCCTTCCGGGTGCCGCACCCCCGCGAGTTCCACTCGACGATCGACCTGCTCGAGTTCGGGGTCATGTGCACGGCCGGCTTCCCCGAGCCCAGGACCTTCTCGCTGCGGGTCCGGCGACTGCTGGCGTCACGGCGAGGCGATTTCGACATCGTCCATGACAATCAGTGCCTGGGATCGGGGCTCTTGGGGATGATGGCGGACGGGTGGCCGCTGCTGACGACGCTGCACCACCCCATCACCGTCGACCGGGTGCTGGCGCTCTCGCACGCCGAGAACACCTACCGCCGCCTCACCCAGCGTCGGTGGTTCGGCTTCCTGGGCATGCAGATGCGGGTGGCCGGGCAGCTGCCGCGCATCGTGACGGTGTCGGAGTCCTCCAAGAACGACATCACGGCCCAGATGGGGGTGGAGCGCGCCCGCATGACCGTGGTGCCCGTGGGCGTGGACCACACCGTGTTCCGGCCCCGGCCCGACCGGCCCCGGGTGCCCGGGCGGATCATGGTGACCTCCTCGAGCGACGTCCCCATGAAGGGCCTGGTGCCGCTGCTCGAGGCCCTGGCCAAGCTGCGCACCGAACGCGACGTCGAGCTGGTGGTGATCGGCCGCCCCACCGAGGGCGGGCGGGTGGCGCGCGCCATCGACCGGCTCGGGCTGTCGCACGCGGTGCGCTGCGTGAGCGGGATCTCCGACGACGAGCTCGCCGGCCTGTACGCCGAGGCCGAAGTGGCCGTGGTGCCGTCGCTGTACGAAGGCTTCTCCTTGCCGGCCATCGAGGCCATGGCGTGCGGGGTCCCGCTGGTGGCCACCACCGGCGGGGCGCTGCCCGAGGTGGTCGGTGACGACGGCGAGACGGGGTTGCTGGTCACGCCGGACGACCCCGGGGCACTGGCCGCCGGCATCGGGCGCATCCTCGACGACGAGGCCTTGGCGGCCCGCCTGGGCGAGGGCGGTCGTCGACGCGTCCTCGGGCGCTTCACCTGGGAGGCCACGGCGCGCGGGACCGCCGAGCAGTACCGCGTCGTGCTGGAGGACCACCGGCGCATGGCGCAGGCCGGGGCGACAGGGTCAGCATGCTGACCGTCGACTACGACCGCCTCGGAGTGGGTCGCGGGGAGCGCCTGCTCGATCTGGGGTGCGGGGGTGGGCGCCATGCCTTCCAGGCCGTCCGGCTGGGGCGCGGGTCGTGGCGCTCGACGCCCAGGCGACCGAGGTGGCCCAGGTGCGAGACACCATCGGGGCCATGCTCGACGCCGGCGAGGTGCACGCCGACGACGAGGCCGGCGTGGTCCAAGGTGACGCCCTGCGCCTGCCGTTCGCCGACGCCAGCTTCGACCGGGTCATCGCCTCGGAGGTGCTCGAGCACATCCCCGAGGACGACTCGGCCATGGCCGAGTTGTCGCGGGTCCTTCGGCCCGGAGGGACGATGGCGGTCACCGTGCCCCGGTTCGGGCCCGAAGCGGTGAATTGGGCACTGTCGAACGACTACCACGACATCCCCGGCGGCCACGTCCGCATCTACCGCCGGTCCACCCTCGTGCAACGGCTGCGGGGAGCCGGGCTCCGTCTTGTCGACAGTCATCACGCCCATGCCCTGCACTCGCCCTATTGGTGGTTGCGGTGCTGGGTGGGACCGCGTCGTGACGACCACCCCGCCGTGCGCGCCTATCACCGGGTCCTGGTGTGGGACATCATGCGGGCGCCGCGCCTCACACGCGTGACCGAGCGCGTGCTCAACCCGTTGCTCGGAAAGAGCCTCGTCGTCTACCTGGAGAAGCCCGCATGACCCGGACCGAAGGAATGGTCCCGTTCGGGGGCCCCGTGACCGAGGAGGACTCGGTGCTCGTCGGTCGGCAGGTGGTGGCGGCCGTGCCCGAGGTGCCGGGAGTGCTCAGCGCCCAGGATGTGGTGGCCACCGCCGCGTCGATCGCCGCGGTGCAACGCCACGACGGGATGATCCCGTGGTTCGAAGGGGGCCACTGCGACCCGTGGAACCACGTGGAGTCCGCCATGGCGCTCAGTGTGGCCGGACTGCACAAGGAGGCCACGCTGGCCTACCAGTGGTTGGCCGACGCCCAGCTGCCCGACGGGTCGTGGTTCAACTACTACCTGGCCGCCAGCGGCGTGAAGGACCCCCGCCTCGACACCAACGTGTGTGCCTACGTGGCCACCGGAGCGTGGCACAACTTCCGCGTCACCGGGGACCTGTCGGTGCTCCGTTCGATGTGGCCGGTGCTCGACAAGGCGCTCGCCTTCGTGCTCCGGTTCCAACGCGACGACGGGGCTATCTTGTGGTCGGTCGACCCCGACGGGCACCCCGGGCGCTACCCCCTGCTCACCGGTTCGTCGTCGATCTACCACGCCCTGCGCTGTGGCGTGGCCTGTGCCGAGATGCTCGGTGACGAGCGCCCCGACTGGGAGCTGGCCGCCGGTCGCCTGGCCCATGCCATCGCCCACACCCCGCAGGCGTTCGAGCCCAAGCACGAGTTCGCCATGGACTGGTACTACCCGGTGCTGTGCGGGGCCCTGGCCGACGACGCCGCCGCGGCGCGGATCGACTCGTGGTGGGACACGTTCGTGATCGACGGGCGCGGCGTGCGCTGCGTCTCGACCGGGCCGTGGGTCACCGCCGCGGAGACCGCCGAATGCGCCCTCGCCCTCGATGCCATGGGACGCCGCCGCGACGCGCTGGCCCTGCTGGCGTGGACGGGGGCGCATCGCTGCGACGACGGCTCGTACTGGACCGGGATCGTGTATCCAGAAAAGGAGACGTTCCCGTTCTCGGAACGCACGACGTACACCGCCGGTGCCATCGTCCTAGCCGCCGACGCTCTCTCCAACGCCACACCGGCGTCCGGGCTGTTTCGCGGGGAGTCGCTTCCCTACGGGTTGGACCTCACCGAGCCTCGCTGGGAGACGCCACCCGCCTGAGGACGCGCAAGGACCCGCACTCGTCCTCCTCGACGAATTCGCCGGACTGCAGCGCCGCGCACCACAGCTCGTAGGGGGGCCGGCCGCCGTCGGCGGGGTCGGGGAAGACGTCGTGGATCGCCAGCCACCGCCCCATGGCCACGTGTGGTGCCCAGCCCCGGAAGTCGGCCCACGCCGGCTCGGCCCCGTGGCCGCCGTCGATGAAGCACAGGTCCAGCGGTGTCCTCCAGTGCCGGGCGATCACGCTCGAGTTGCCCACCACGCCGATCACAGGTCCTCCGAGCTCGGCCCCGTCGATGGTGCGGCGCCAGAACGGAAGGGTGTCGATGCGACCGGTGCGCGGATCGACGACCTCGTCGTCGTGGTGCTCCCATCCGGGCTGGTTCTCCTCGGAGCCGTGGTGATGGTCGATGCTGAACAGGGCCGCCCCGGTGGCTTCGGCGGCCGCACCGAGATACACCGTGGACTTCCCGCACCAGGCGCCCACCTCGACGAACGTGGCGGACGACGGCGTCACGTTCCCGGCGCGCTGGGCGGCACGGAACAGGGCCTCCCCCTCGTCGTCGGGCATGAAGCCCTTGGCGGCGCGGGCCAGGGCGAAGAGCCGTTGTGTCCGGGCGTCCATCGCTCCTCTTTTCTCCCGGGCGCTCACGTGGCCGCCTGCACGGCGGTGAAGATAGCGAAGCCCACCAGGACGACGCCTGCCACCCGGCGGATGGTGGCGAGGGGGAGGACGCGCAGCAGGACCCGACCCCCGATCACGCCGATTCCCATCACGGTGACGAGGGCGGTGGCCGATCCGACGAAGACCGACCAGGGGTTGTGGTAGCGGGCCACGAGGTTGGCGGTGAGGATCTGGGTGAGGTCTCCGAGCTCGGCCACGACGATGACGGTGAAGGCCCCGAGGGCGACGCGCCGTCCCGAGCGGACCTTGTCGGCCTCCTCCTCGCCTTCCCGGGTCTCGGTCGACTCCTTGACCAGCAGGAGGTAGAGGGCGCCGGCGGCGAAGAGCGTCGCCACCACGGTTTCCACCCACCGGTGGGGGAGCAGCTCGAGGAGCCGTCCGGCCAGGACCGCCACCGCCGAGTTGAACACCATGGCCAGCGCCGCGCCGCACCACACCGGGAAGGGGCGGTACCGGCTCGACAGGACGATGGTGGCGATCATCGTCTTGTCGGGCAGCTCGGCCACGAAGATGAGCCCGAAGGCGATGGCGAGGACCGACAGGTTCACCGTTCAGGCACCCGCCTCCCGGCCCCCGAGCGTGCCCGGTCCGGATGGGCCCCAGGTCGGGGCTTCAGCGCGTGTCCACGCGGTGGAGTGCGGCGCGCAAGGTGGCGCCGGCCGTGGGGCGCAGGGCGGTGGACAACGAGAGGTTGATGGCCAGGCGCTCCAGGGTCTGGTCCACGGTTCGTTGGCCGACGGCGAGGGGGTGGGCGCGCACGAACGTGGTGATCTCGGCGGCCAGTTCGGGGTCGCGGCACAACGACGCCACCCCGCCCAGCATGCGGGAGAGGAGGTTGGCCGGGATGCGCTCGACGAGCTCGGGCCAGTCGTCCCGGACACGGGCCCACGTCGAGGGTCCGGTATCGCGGTTGGCCAACAGGAGGTGGACGACGAAGGGGGCGTTCTGCGACCGCACCTCGGTGCGGGCGAATTCGAAGGTCCGGGCGGCCAGGGCGGGGTCGGGGAAGCCGGCCAGGGCGTAGAGGTAGCGCATCTCCTCTTGGGGCGTGGCCGGCCGTCGGTAGTGCTCCAGGAAGACCTCGTAGTCGTCGGGCCCGCCCGACGCCGCCACGGCGCTGAGGATGGCCGAGGCCATGTCGGGCTCGAGGGCGAGCTCCCCGCCTTGGGCGTCGTCGTTTCGTCGGTGCGCCTCGGCCTGGACCTCGGTGCTCCGACCGAACGTCCCGAGCGCGGCGACGGCATTGGCCCGCAGGGTCGAGGTGCGGGGGTCCTCACCCGGTCGGCGCTCCCACGACAGGCGGGTGAGCACCGGGTCCAGCAGGGCGCCGGTGTAGGACGCCACCAGGGGCCGAGCCTCCTCGTCGGTGACCCGGTCGAGGAGGCTCAGCGCCGCGGTGACCTGGGCCCAGACGTCGGGGTCGTCCTCCGATCCCAGGGCCTCGGCCAGGAGGAGGAAGTCCTCGAGCCCGGCTTGCTGGGCCACAACCACGGCCCAGGTGTCCCCGAGCAGGTTGAAGCGCTCCAACAGGTCGAGGGCGTCGAGACCGCCCGCCAGCTGGCGATGCAGCTCGGGGCTGTAGCGGACCCGGTAGTAGCCGGCGCCGCCGGCGTTCACGACCACGGCGGCGTCGTCCGCCGCCCCCCCGACGTCGAGGGGCGCGGGGTCGGGCCCCAGCAGCACCCGGGCTTCGTCGCCGCCCACCGTCCGGGCGATGAGCGGGATCGTCCACGCCGAGCCGATGGCGCTGGGCCCGTCGGCCCTCGAATACCGGAACGCCTCCTGGCCCAGTGTCACCGTGGGCGCGCCGCGCGTCCAAGGGCCGGGGCCCTCGGAGCCGGCCACGGTGACGAGCGGGAAGCCACCCTGGAGGATCCAGCTGTCCATGATGTCGCGTACGGGCTCACCGCTGGCGTGCTCGATGGCGTCCCACAGGTCGGCGGTCTCGGTGTTGCCGAATCGGTGGGCGTCGAGGTAGCCGCGCACCCCTTGGCGGAAACGCTCGGCGCCCAGGTACCGCTCGAGCATGCGGAGCACCCCCGCGCCTTTTTGGTACGTGAGGACGTCGAACATCCCTTGCGCCTCTTCCGGTGGCCCCACCGGGTATTCGACGGGCCGGGTGGTGTGCAAGCCGTCGGTCGCCATGGCGGCGTCGCGCTCGAGACCGAAGGAGACCCATCGCTGCCACTCGGGTCGGAAGTGGTCGACGCACAGCAACTCCATCAAGGTTGCGAAGGCCTCGTTGAGCCAGATGCCGTTCCACCACCGCATGGTCACGAGGTCCCCGAACCACATGTGGGCGATCTCGTGCGAGATGACGTCGGCGACCCGTTCGAGCTCCAGTCGGGAGGCCCTGAGGGGGTCGACCAGTAAGAGAGCTTCACGGAAGGTGACGCAGCCCAGGTTCTCCATGGCCCCGAAGGCGAAGTCGGGGATGGCGAGGAGGTCGAGCTTCTCGGCCGGGTAGTCGATGCCGAACCAGTCGGAGAAGAACTCCAGGGCGTGCGCGGCGGCCTCGAGCGCATACGCCGTGAGGTCCGCCTTGCCCGGGACGTGCACGACGCGCACCGGGGTGCCCCCCACGACGACGGGACCTGTGGCCACGAGCGGGCCGACCACGAAGGCCACGAGGTACGTGGACATGGTGATGGTGTCGCCGAAGCGGACGCGGTGACCACCCTGGGGTAGGGGGGAGTCGTCCACCTCGGGGCCGTTGGAGTAGGCCGCCAGCCCCTCGGGCACGTCGAGGGTGACGGAGAACACCGCCTTGCGGTCGGGCTCGTCGAAGCAGGGGAAGGCGCGCCGGGCATCGGTGGCCTCGAACTGCGTGGTGGCGATGGTGTGGTCCACCCCGTCGTCGTCGGTGAAGGTGGCGCGGTAGAAGCCGTGCAACTGGTCATTGAGAATGCCGGCGAATTCGAGAGAGATCACCGCCGGACCGGGCGACAGCGGGGCGTCGGCGGTGAGGATCAGGCGCTCGGCGCCTTCGTCGATGCGCACCGCCAACGCCTGTCGCTCGGCGCCCCCCGGTTCCAGGCTGGCGCCGTGGATGGTGAGCTCGGCGGCGTGCAGGACGATGTCGCGCACGGCCTCGTGGACCTGCACCTCGATGTGGACCTCGCCCGTGAAGGTGGCCTGGCCGAGATCGGGAGCCAGTCGCAGCGCGTAGCGGCGGGGCTCGACAGTGTAGGGCAGCCTGTGGCGCGCCGACGGGTCGTCGCGTCGGCTCACGGTCGTCTCGGTCATTGGGCGCAGGCTACCCGGGCTTGCTCGTCCACCTCGTTCCCCGGGCCCGTGGTGTGCGAGTAGCTTCCCGGGCTGTGAATGTCGCCCCGCCCGGCTCCGACCAGAGCACCCAGTCGTTCGATGTCGTGGCCATCGGCTCGGCCCTGGTCGACGTCCTCGCCAACGCCACCAGCGAAGACCTGCGTCGGTTCGACATGTCCAAGGGGTCCATGACCTTGGTCGACCTGGCGCGGGCGGCCGCGCTCTACGAGGCCATGGGGCCGGCGATCGAGGTCTCGGGAGGATCGGCGGCGAACACGGCCGTGGGCGTGGCCGAGCTCGGCGGGCGGGCCGGGTACTTGGGCAAGGTGGCGGCCGACGAGCTCGGGGAGGTCTTTCTCCACGACATCGCCGCCGCCGGGGTCTCGTTGGGCCGCACCGGGCGCGTCGAGCCCTCCGACGACCCGGCCGACGACCGGGCCACGGGGCGATGCCTGGTGCTCGTCACCGACGACGGCGAGCGAACCATGGCGACGCATCTCGGGGTGGCCTCGACCATGGGCCCGGAGGACCTCGACGAGGAATTCGTGGCTCGGGCTCAGGTCGTCTACCTGGAGGGCTATCTGTGGGACCTGGGGTCGGCCAAGGCCGCCATGCGCCGCGCCATGGAGGTGGCCCACGCGTCGGACTCGCTGGTGGCCTTCTCGCTCTCCGACCCGTTCTGTGTGCAACGGCACCAGCGCGAGTTCCTCGAACTGCTGCACGGCGAGGTCGACGTGCTGTTCGCCAACGAGGACGAGATCACCTTGCTGTTCGGCGCGTCCTCCTTCGACGATGCGCTCGCCGCCGTGGGGGAGACGGGCATACTGGCCGCGCTCACCCGGGGCGCGGCAGGGTCGGTGGTGGTGGCCGCGTCGGGCCCCGTGCCGGTGGCCGCCGACGCGCTGGAACGGGTCGTCGACACCACCGGCGCCGGTGACCTCTTCGCCGCCGGTTTTCTCTACGGGCTCACCCACGCCATGGACCCCGAGGCCTGTGCCCGTCTCGGTGGCCTGTGCGCGGCGGAGGTCATCTCGCACATCGGCGCCCGCCCCCAAGCCGACCTGCGTCGTCTGGCCTCGGCGGCCGGCCTGCTGTGAACACCGGGCCCGCCCCCGCGGGCGCCGGAGCCCCTCAGTGGCTGTCGTCGCTGCCGAGTGCCTCGGGTGGGAGGTAGGCGAGCTCGAGATCGCCCAGTCGGACGAGCACCGAGGCGACCCAACGACCGAGCGCCCCCACCGGCCCGGCGAGCGTCGAGGCGTCGTTCATGGCCGCCTCGTCCAGGCGGAAGGTCCCTTGGTAGGTGGTCTCCACCGCGAAGCGTGGCTCGCCACCGGGCTCGTGGACCTGCTCGACCACGGGAGCGCCCCGCACCAGGGTGTCGGCGCCGATGGCGGGGCTCTCCTCGGGGAGGCACGCCACCACGACGTCGAGGTCGGGCATGGCCGCCAGGCGTTGCACGCGCAGCGTGATCTCGAGGACCACCTCGGGAAGGTCGTCGGGCGGCTCGCCGATCGACCACGACCGGTAGGCACTCTGGCTCCATGTGGGCCAGTCGAGGGACAGGTCGGCGCGGACGCGCGGGGGCTTCTCCTCTCCGGGGAGCGAGTACGACGTCTCCCAGGACACGTCACCGAGGAACACGTCCACCTGAAAGCGTTCCTCCACGGCCTGTCGTTGCAGGAGGGCGTCCTCCAGCGCGGCGCGTGTCTGGGTGATGAGGTCGATGAGGATGTGGTCGAGCATGGCGGGGGAGAGGCTACCGTTGGCGCCGTGGCTCCCGCCGCGGCGAATCCTTGGCTCGATCGCCGCGTGCTCACCTACGCGCACCAATGCGGCGCCTGGGAGGCGCCCTCATCGACGTTGTTCGCCCTGCGGCGCGCTCTCGACCTCGGCGTGACGGGCATCGAGCTCGACGTCCACGCCACGTCCGATCGGCATTTGGTGGTGTGTCACGACGGGACCGTCGACCGGACCACGAACGGGCACGGCCCGATCCACGCCATGACGCTGGCGCAGGTGCGCGCCTTGGACAACGCCTTCTGGTTCACCCCCGGAGGAGACGAGACCCAGGGCCTGGCACCCGAGGCGTACCCGTACCGGGGCCGGGCCCCGTCCTCGCCGGACTTCGGCGTGGCCACGCTGGCCGAAGTCCTCGACGTCCTCGACGATCACCCCCACGTGGCGCTCAATCTGGACATCAAGCAGACCGCTCCCGCCGTCGAGCCCTACGAGGAGCTCCTGGCCCGCGAGCTGGCCGGGCGCCGGGGGACCGATCGGGTCATCGTGGCCTCGTTCCTCGATGTGGCCACCGAGTCGTTCGCCACCTACGCCCCCGACGTGGCCACCTCGGCGGGGACGCTGGCCACCGCCATGTTCTGGCGCGCCGTGCACCAGGGCGAGGAGCCCCCTGCCAGCGCGCACGTGGCCCTGCAGGTCCCCGCCACCCAGGGAGAGCTCGTGGTCGTCGACGAGCTCTTCGTGGGCGCGGCGCACGAACGGGGCATGGCGGTGCACGTGTGGACCATCAACGACGAGGACGAGATGGCCCGCCTGCTCGACCTGGGCGTCGACGGCATCATCTCGGACCTGCCCACGCCCCTGGTGTCGCTGGTCGGGTCGCGGGGGCTGGCCTACATCCCGCAGATCTGAGGGCGACGGGCTCAGCCCCGACCGGCGTTGGGCCGTTTGCCGTGGTTGGCCTTCTTCTTACTGCGGATCTTGCGCTTGACGGTGCGTTTGGACATGGCGGCCCACGCTAGCGGCCCGGCGACGGGCGACCCGCCGACGCGACATCGGCCACCCGATAGCGTCGCGAGCCATGGAACGACTGGGTCTGGTCGGGCTGCCCAATTCCGGCAAGACGTCGTTGTTCAACGCCCTCACGGGAGCCGAGGCCCCGGTGGCGTCGCATCCCTTCACCACCACCGAGACGGCGGTAGCGGTGGCGCCGCTCCCCGATGCCCGCCTCGACGCCCTGGCCCGGATGAGCGCCAGCCGCAAGGTGGTGCGGGCCGGCATGGAGGTCGTCGACATCGCCGGACTGGTCTCGGGCTCGTCCACGGGAGAGGGACTGGGGAACCGCTTCCTGGCGGGCATCCGCGAGGTCGACGCGTTGTGCGTGGTGCTGCGGGCCTTCGAGGATCCCGAGGTTCCCGGCGACAACGATCCCGTCGACGCCCTGGCCACGCTCGAGCTCGAACTGGTCCTGGCCGACCTGGCCACGGTCGAGACCCAGCTCGACAAGCGGCGCCGGGCGGCCAAGTCGGACAAGAGCCTGGCGGCCGAGGTGGCGGCCACAGAGCGCGCCGCCAAGGTGTTGTCGGACGGGGTCCCGCTGTACCGGGCCGGGCTCGATGGCGACGACCGGGGGCGCTCAAGAGCCTGTTCCTGCTCACCGACAAGCCCGTGCTGGCCGTGGTCAACCTGGGTGAGGACCAGCTCGATCGGGCCGACGAGCTCGCCGGCGCCGTGGCCGCCGCCCTCGAGGGACGCGGTGAGGCGCTGGGCGTGTGCCTCCAGCTCGAGGCCGAGGCGGCCCGCCTGGCGGTGGGGGAGCGGGCCGAGCTCCTCGAAGGCCTCGGGCTCGGCGCCGGGGCGCTGGCCCGAGTGGCGCAGAGCGCCTACCTGCTGCTCGGGCGACGGGTCTTTCTCACCACCGGCGACAAGGAGTCGCGAGCCTGGAGCTTCCGGGCCGGGGCCAACGCGGCGGAGTGCGCGGGGGTGATCCACTCGGACCTCCAGCGTGGCTTCATCCGCGCCGAGGTGATCCACTGGGACGAGCTCATCGAGCTGGGGTCGTGGGCGGCGGCCAAGTCGGCGGGCCGCATTCGCCTCGAGGGCAAGGACTACGAGGTCGTCGACGGCGACGTGCTCGAGATCCGCTTTAACGTGTGAGCGGTCGGACCACCGTGACCTCGACCGCGTGGTTGTTGCGTGACGGGGCCGTCTTGGCCAATGCCGAGGTGGCTGTCACCTCCACCGAACGGTTCCGGGGGCTGCTCGGGCACACCGGGTACGAAGGGGCCTTCGTGTTGCCGCGTACCCGATCGGTGCACAGCATGGGCATGCGCTTCGCCATCGACGTGGCCTTCCTCGACCGCCAACTGTGCGTGGTCGACGTGATCAGCCTGGCGCCGTGGCGCATGTCTCTGCCGCGCTGGCGGGCCCGGATGGTGCTCGAAGCCGAGGCGGGCGCCTTCGAACGCTGGGGCCTGCGCGTCGGCGACAAGCTCGAGCTGCACGATCCTCGTGGGGGGTGAGCGCGGCGCCGGCACGCTGGTGCTGGTGGCAACGCCCATCGGCAACCTGGGGGACTTGTCGGCCCGGGCCGTCGAAGCCCTGGCCCAGGCGGACGTGGTGTGTTGCGAGGACACGCGCCGCACCCGCGGGTTGCTCAGCTCCGCCGGGGTCAGAGGTGTCCGCTTGCTCTCGGTGCACGGGCACAACGAGATGGCGCGTGTCGAGGTCGTGCTGGGCCATCTGGCCGAGGGCCGTACCGTGGCCGTGGTGAGCGACGCTGGCACCCCGGCGTTGTCGGACCCCGGTGGCCGCCTGGTGTCAGCCGCGATCGCGGCCGGCGCCGTGGTGACCACGGTGCCCGGCCCCAGCGCCGCGCTGGCGGGGTTGGTGGTGAGCGGGCTCGCCACCGACCGGTTCTGCTTCGAGGGCTTCCTCCCCCGACGCGGCGCGGAGCGCCGCCGGCGCATCGAGGCGGTGGCGGGGGAGGAGCGCACGGTGGTCCTCTTCGAGGCACCCGGCCGGGTGGCCGCGACCCTCGGCGGTCTGCTCGAGGCGTGTGGCCCCGAACGCCGCGTGGTGGTCGCCCGCGAGCTCACCAAGGTGCACGAGGAGGTGTGGCGAGGGACGCTGCTCGAGGCGTCGGCGCACTTTGCGGGGCGTGAGGTGCGCGGCGAGGTCGTGCTGGTCCTGGCCGGCGCCCCCGACGCCGGCCGAGATCCCGACGACGACGCGCTGGCCGATGCCGTACGGGGGCGCCTCGAGTCGGGTGACACCCTGCGCGACGCCGTCGGGGGGGTGGCCCGGGAGCTCGGGGTTCCCCGTCGGCGCGTCTACAACCTGGCGCTGGAGCTGCGCCGGAATGCGGCGACCTGACCGGCGGTTGGGAGTATGGCGGGCGCGTGGCGGGCACCGGGGGGCGGCGCAGGGGTGAAACGAGTGAGAGGAAGAGAAGGTGGCGAGATTCGGAATGGACAAGACCCAGGCTCCGCCGGTGGAGCCTGGTGACGCACCGGAGGGCCTGGCGTTGGCGACGTTTGCCGCCGGCTGTTTCTGGGGGGTCGAGGAGTTCTTCCTCGCCATACCGGGCGTGGTCGACGTCGTCTCCGGCTACACCGGGGGTGCCCGACCGCAGCCGACCTACGAGCAGGTGTGCTCGGGGGCGACGGGGCACGCCGAGGCCGTGCTCGTGACCTTCGACCCGGCGAAGGTGTCCTACGAACACCTGCTGGAGGAGTTCTGGCGTCATCATGACCCCACCACCCCCAACCGCCAGGGGCCCGACGTCGGGACCCAGTACCGCTCGGCGGTCTTCGTCCACGACAGCGAGCAGGAACGCCTCGCCAAGGAGTCGCTCGAGCAGTATCAGGCCCGGTTCCGGCGCCCGATCGTCACCGAGGTGACTCCAGCGACGACCTTCTGGCCGGCGGAGGTGTATCACCAGCGCTACGTGGAGCGAACCGGGCACGGGGCCTGCCACGTGGCCAACTGGTAACGGCGCGCCCCGGGCCGGCGCGCGCCGGCCCGAGCCTCGGGGCGCGCTCGGTACGCTACGTCGGTGGCCCGCTTCTACGTGACGACACCGATCTACTACGTGAACGACGCGCCGCACATCGGGCACGCCTACACCACGGTGATCGCCGACGCCCTGGCTCGTTGGCACCGGCTGCTCGGTGACGACGTCTTCTTCCTCACCGGCACCGACGAGCACGGCGACAAGATCGCCCGGGCGGCCGAGGCCCACGGGGTGGCGCCCACGGAATGGGTCGACTCCATGGCGGGTCGCTTCGTCGAGGCCTGGCAGGGGCTCAGGATCTCCAACGACGACTTCATCCGGACCACCGAGCCCCGACACCACCGGGCGGTGGCGCAGTTCCTGGGGAAGATCCACGACAACGGCTTCACCGAGCTCGACGTGTACCGAGGGTTGTACTGCGTGTCCTGCGAGGACTACAAGAAGGAGTCCGAGCTCGTCGACGGCAAATGCGCCATCCACGGCACGCCGGTGGAGCTGCTCGAAGAGGAGAACTACTTCTTCAAGCTGAGCGCCTTCGAAGGTCGGCTCCTCGAGTGGTACGAGTCCAACCCCGATGCCGTGCGCCCGGCGTCGAAGCGCAACGAGGCGCTCGGCATCATCAAGGGAGGGCTCGAGGACATCTCGATCACGCGCACGTCGACGCGTTGGGGGGTCGAGGTGCCGTGGGACTCGCGCCACGTCTTCTACGTGTGGTACGACGCGTTGGTCAACTACCTGACGGCCATCGGCTACGGCGACGACTCGGCCCGCTTCGAGGCGTGGTGGCCGGCGGTGCACCATCTCATCGGCAAGGAGATCATCAGGTTCCACTGCGTGTGGTGGCCGGCCATGTGCATGGCGGCCGGCATCGACCCGCCCGCCCACGTGCTGGTGCACGGGTGGCTGTTGGTTTCGGGCGAGAAGATGTCGAAGTCCAAGGCCAACCAGATCACGCCCCGCCAGCTCACCGATGACTTCGGGGTCGACGCCGTGCGCTACAGCCTGCTGCGCGACACCCCGTTCGGGCCCGACGGAGACTTCTCCTACGAAGGGATCACCGCCCGCTACAACGCCGATCTGGCCAACAACCTCGGCAATCTCCTGGCCCGGGTGGCCACGGTGGTGGGGTCGAAGTGCGAGGGGATCGGCCCCGCGCCCGATCCCGACAGCCCGCTGCGGGCCGTGAGTGCGGCCGTCGTCGAGGACGCCACCGCGGCCTGGGCGGAGGCGCAACCGCATCTCGCCCTCGAGGCCACCTGGCGCCTGATTCGCGAGACCAATGCCGAGCTCGAGGCGACCGAGCCCTGGAAGGCCGACCCCGGTCCCGCCGTGGCCAAGGTCCTGGGCAGCGCGCTGGAGGCGTTGCGGATCGTGGCCTTGCTGGCCTCACCGGCCATGCCCGACGCCAGCGCCGAGATCTGGCGACGACTGGGGCTCGACGGCCGACCAGAGCAGCGCCGGTTGCCCGAGGACGCCACCT
The DNA here is from genome assembly GCA_963731665.1 of uncultured Acidimicrobiales bacterium. Lineage (GTDB taxonomy): Bacteria > Actinomycetota > Acidimicrobiia > Acidimicrobiales > UBA8190 > Chersky-840. The sequence continues at coordinate 139,662 of CAVSWP010000003.1, forward strand.
GGGGCGGCTACCCGGGCGGGCTCCCGGTGCAGAAGGGGCCGCCGCTGTTCCCCCGACGCAAGGACTGATGCCGGTGGTCGGCGGCTGGATCGACTCGCACTGCCATCTCCAGGACCGGTACCGGCCCGACGGGGACGAGCTGGCCACGGTGCTGTCCGACGCGGTCGCGGCCGGAGTGAGCGGCGTGGTGTGCGTGGGCACCGACGCGGCGACCTCCCGACAGGCGGTCGAGCTGGTCCGTACGGTGCGGACCGAGGCCGAAGGCGGCCACGGTCCTGTGCCGGTCGATTTCGGCGCGTGGGCCACCATGGGGCTTCATCCCCACGAGGCGACCCACGGGGTCGACGAGCTGGCGCGAGAGCTCGAAGCCACCCTCGCTGTCGACGGCGCCCTGGTGGTGGCGGTGGGGGAGTGCGGGTTCGACTACCACTACGAGCACTCGCCCCGGGATGCTCAGCGAGAGGTGTTCGCGGCTCAGGTGGCCCTGGCTCGTCGACACGACCTGACCTTGGTGGTGCACTCGCGCGACGCGTGGGATGACACGCTCGACGTCCTGCACGGTGCGGGCCCACCCGAGCGCACGGTGCTGCACTGCTTCACCGGAGGGCCCCAAGAAGCGCGTCGATGTCTCGACCTCGGCGCCTTCTTGTCGTTCAGCGGCATCGTGACGTTCAAAGGCGCGCAGGACGTGCGCGACGCGGCGGCATTGTGTCCGTTGGACCGTCTTCTGGTGGAGACCGACGCGCCGTTCCTGGCGCCTGTCCCGCACCGGGGGAAGCAGAATCGTCCGGCATGGGTGGTGGCCGTCGGCGAAGCGATGGCACTGCTCAAGGGCGTGACGGCGGCGGAGCTCGCCGAAACCACCACGTCTGCCACGCGCGCTGCCTTCGCCCTCACGTGATCACGCCCGCCACGTTGACCACACAACGACGAGCGATGTGGCCACCACGTTGCGCTCGGTGACGGAATTTGCGCCAATTTTGGGGGTTTTCCACAGAACTGATCCCGGTTGATCCTCAAAGGTAGTGAGCGTGCCACGCTCTGTCGCTTGTCAACGAGCGAGATGAGGGTGAGGGCTCGGTCCCCGATGCACGGCCGATCAATCACCCACGCATCGAGTTTGATGATGCGCGCCACCTCGCCTAGCGTCGTGTCTGATCCCGACGCAGTTGAATTCGAGTCCGCAGAGGAAGGGTGGAGATCTGAGGACCCGCAGCGCCGGGGGGTTGCGGCACGTTGTGCAACTGGGGTGTTGTCTGGCCCTGGTGGTGGTGCCGCTCCTCCTGCTGGCCACACCGCAACGCGCGACGTTGCAAGGTCTGCGGCACCACTCCGGTGCCGGTCGCGGCCGCGTCGGCGCGCCCGCGCCGGCGCTCGACACGCGACCGCAGACCCGGGTCGAGAACGTGTCGTTCCGGGTGGAGTTGCCCACCACTACGACGACGACAACAACCACCACCACGACCACCGCGGCGGCGCCCCCGGCACCGGCGCCGGCCGCCCAGGTTGTTGCGAAGACGGCGCCGCCCGCACCCGAGCCGCTGGTCGCCGCCCCCAAGCCGGTGGTGCCGGCACCTCCGCCGGTTCCTCCCAACACCACGGTGGGCGAGGCATCGTGGTACGGCGCGCCGGCGGGCACGTGCGCCAGCCCGACCCTGTCGTTCGGCACCGTGGTGACCGTCACCGACGTCTCCACCGGGGCGTCGGTGCGCTGCACGGTCGACGACCGCCAGGCGTACACCCCGGGTCGGGTCGTCGACCTCGCCCCGACGCTGTTCTCGCAGCTGGCGAGCCTGTCGGTCGGGGTGATCGAGGTGCGCCTCGGCTGGTGAGGGTCCGCCACCCCCGGGAGGCGGCACCATGCCGGGCGTGACGTGGTCACGCCGCCGGGTCCGGGAGGTCCTCGAGGCCCACGGCCTGGCGCCCAGCCGGGCTCTGGGCCAGAACTTCGTCGTCGATGAGAACACGGTGCGCCGCATCGCCCGCCTGTCCGGCGTCGGGCCGGGGATGGCCGTGCTCGAGATCGGCGCCGGCCTCGGCGCCCTCACCGTGGCGTTGGCCGAGACCGGGGCGCACGTCACCGCCGTCGAGGTCGACCGAGGCCTGGTGCCGCTGCTCCGATCGCACGTGGAGCCGATGGGTGTGCGCGTGGTCGAGGCCGACGCCTTGACGCTCGATTGGCACGAGCTGTTGGCTCACGACCCGCCCGAGGACGACGCGTCGTCATGGACGCTGGTGGCGAACCTCCCCTACAACGTGGCCGTGGCGGTGGTGTTGCGGGCCCTGGACGAAGCCCCCAGGGTGCGGTCGATGCTCGTGATGGTCCAGCGCGAGGTCGGCGAGCGCCTGGCGGCGTCGCCGGGCCATAAGGCCTACGGGGCGGTGTCGGTGAAGGTGGCCTACCACGCCACCGCACGCGTGGTGGGACGGGTCCCGGCGTCGGTGTTCGTCCCCCGTCCGTCGGTGGAGTCGGTGCTGGTGCGCATCGATCGCCGCCCGGTGGTGGCGGTGGACCCCGCCGCCGTGGCCCCCGCCCGGCTCTTCGAGTTGGTGCGGGCGGGCTTTGCCCATCGGCGCAAGATGCTCCGTCAATCACTAGCCGGCGTGGTCGACGCCGAGGCCTTCACCGCCGCGGGGATCGATCCCCGGGCGCGCGCCGAGAACCTCGGTGTCGAGGATTGGGGGAGACTGGCGGCGTGCGCCCCCGGGCCTCGAGAATCGTGAGAGTCGGCAGCGGCGGGAGGGAGATCGGGGGAGACCGCCGGTGAGTTCGGTCACGGCGCCCGCCAAGCTCACGCTGGGGTTGCACGTCACCGGGGTGCGAGACGACGGGTTCCATCTCCTCGAGGCCGAGATGGTGTCGGTGGACCTCGCCGACACGCTCACCTTCGGGACCGGGACGGGGATCTCCGTGGTGGACGAGGTCGCGGGGGGCCTCGGGGTGCAGGCGGTGCCCACCGGGCCCGCCAACCTGGCCGCCCGCGCCCTGCAGGCCGTGGGGCGCCAGGCCTCGCTGCGCCTGGTGAAACGCATCCCGGCGGGAGCCGGGCTCGGGGGTGGGTCGTCCGACGCCGCCGCCGTGTTGCGATGGGCCGAGGTCAGCGATCTCGGTGTCGCCGCCGATCTGGGGGCCGATGTCCCGTTCTGCGTCGTGGGCGGGCGCGCCCGCGTCACCGGTGTGGGAGAGGTCGTCGAGCCGCTGGACTTCGAGGACCTGTGCTTCGTGGTGCTGCTGCCCCCGTTGTCGGTCGACACCGCGGCCGTCTACCGGCGGTGGGACGAGCGACAAGCTCGGCCGCCACGCCGACGCGCCGGCCCCGACGCCCGGGACAACGACCTCGAGCCGGCCGCCCTGGACGTGGCCCCGGCTCTGGCGCCGTGGCGGGACCGGTTCGCCGAGGTGACCGGACGACGGCCGCGGCTGGCCGGCAGCGGCTCGGCCTGGTTCGTCGAAGGGGACCCCGGCGAGCTCGGTGACAGGGCAGTGGACTTCCTCGTGGCGGGCGAGGAGCGAGCCCCGATGGTGGTGGTGCGGACGGTGCGACCTCAATCCGGTCGCTGAGAAGGATGGGGGGCGGCTCTGCGGGCCGGCTACTTGCCGGCGGCGCGCCGTTGCCAGCGAGTGGCCTTGAGCATCTTCTTGTGCTTCTTCTTGCGCATCCGCTTGCGGCGCTTCTTGATCAGCGATCCCATGTGTAATTGCAGGTTAGCGGCCTTTTGGCGACGGCCGCCAAGTAACCTCTCGCCCCGGTAGGGGCCGTGGCTCGTCGGAGGTGCATGGTGGGGTACCGGCTGGTTGGGGTGGACCACGTGCAATTGGCGATGCCCCGGGGCGGGGAAGGCGCGGCCCGGGGCTTCTACCAGGCGGTGCTGGGACTGCCCGAGCGGCCCAAACCGCCGGCGCTGGCGGCCCGGGGCGGATGCTGGTTCTCGAACGACCAGGTGACCCTGCACCTCGGAGTGGACGACGACTTCCGCCCGGCCCGCAAGGCTCACCCCGCCGTGGTGGTCGAGGACCTCGACTCGTTGTGTGCCTCGCTCGAGGCCGCCGGCCACGGCGTGCGCTTCGACGCCGAGGTGCCCGGGGTGCGCCGGTGTTACGTCGACGATCCCTTCGGCAACCGGATCGAGTTGATCGAGGCGTGAAGCCCTACGGTGGACCCGGCGCCGCACCATGTGGCGGGTAGTTCAATCGGCAGAACGCCGGCCTTTGGAGCCGGATGTTGGAGGTTCGAGCCCTCCCCCGCCAGCCAAGCCCCTGAACCCGGGTGACCGTGCCGGGCCACCGGAGGGCCCAGATGACCGAGCGGTCGGGGCGCCGTAGGGTATGGCAATGGCGGACGAGTACCTGGTGCTGCGGTTCCATCCCCTGAGCGACACCGAAGGGGCCCAGGCGAAATTGCAGAGCGCCGCCGACGACGGGTTCGAGTGGGTGGGCGTGATCCCCGCGACGGACTCGGCCCTCGTCATCATGAAGCAGCCGAAACGGCTCTCGCAGGGCGAGATGACCACCACCGACGCTCTCGATCAATTGAAGCCCTTCACCAACTGAGCCCGGGGCCCGGGCGGGGCGACACCGCGCCAGCGTCTGGCCGCGACAGGATGAAGGCTCTGTCCTCGACCCGCGACAACCAGAGTCCGACCGCCCCTACCCCGTCCCCCGCCGGTGCCGGTGGGTGGCGCGCCGCCTGGGCGCGGCGCGGGGCGCCGCCCCAGGCCACCACCATGGCGGGGTGGGCCCTGCTGCCGTTGCGGCTCTTCCTCGGGGGCACCTTCGTCTTCGCCGGGCTGCAGAAGCTCGCCAATCCGGGCTTCTTCGACAAGGCGAACCCCACGTCGATCCAGTCCCAGCTGGCGTCGGCGGCGCGCGTCAGCCCCATCCACGGGTTGGTGTCGCATCTGCAGGGCGTGGCGATCCCGCTCGGCGTGGTGATCGCCCTCAGCGAGCTCGCCATCGGATCGGCCACACTCGTCGGGCTGTGGTCGAGGGTGGCCGCCGGCGGGGGCATGCTGCTGTCGTTCGGGCTGTTCCTCACCGTGAGCTTCCACGCCAGCCCGTACTACACGGGGTCCGACATCGTGTTCGTGTTCGCGTGGACAGCGCTGCTGCTGGCCGGGGCCGGTGGGGTGCTGTCGGCCGACGCCGTGTTGCGCGACGTCGCCCGGGCCCGCAGCGGCGCGGGGCCCGCCACCATGGTCCCCATCTCCTTCGAGGTGGTGCGGACGGTGTGCGGCTCCTTCGACGCCGGGACGTGTCGGGCCATGGGGGGCGCGCCGTGCGCGCCGGCGCCGTGTCCCTATCTCCACCACGTCTCCGCCGTCACGCGCCCGCAGGTCCGGGGCGACATCGACCGCAGGACCTTCACCTTGCAGGGCGCCTTCGCCGCCGCGCTGGCGGGTGCCGCCCTGGCGGGCGCGGGGCTGGCGGCGGGCGTCGGCCGCCTCGCCGGCGGGAAGTCGCGCCAGGCGGGCGGGTCGGTGGCGGCGACGTTGCCCACGGGCAGCACCGGCTCCAGCGCCACCACGGCGAACACCGGGGCCGGCTCGGGGACCACCGGCTCGTCCTCGGGGGGCACCGAGCCCTCGGGCACCCGCATCGGCCCCGCCAGTGCCGTGCCGGTGGGGGGATCGGCGTCGTTCCAGGACCCGTCGACCGGTGACCCCTCTCTGGTGGTGCAACCCACAGCGGGAACGTTCGTGGCCTTCGACGCCGTGTGCCCGCACGAGGGGTGCATCGTGGCCTACGCGAGCTCAGAGCAACGGTTTGTGTGCCCGTGCCACGGGTCTCAGTTCAACGGCCTGACCGGGGCGGTGGAGTCGGGGCCCGCACCCCGGGGGCTCGGACGCATCCGGTTGAAAGAGGGCCCCAACGGGCAGCTGTACGTCACCTGAGGACGCCTCCCCACGGGGACGTGGCGGTGCTCTCAGTTGATGGTGGTGTGCTGGCCGTCGGGGACGAAGTTCGGAGCCATCATCAGCCTGACGCGCATGACCTCGTCGCAGTGCCGGCAGCGGGTGCCGCGCGGCGTGATGCGACAGGCCATCACGCCGGCGAGATGCGGCATGTCGTACCCGGCGCACGACTTGCCGTCGAGCTCCTCCGAGCAGTAGGCGATCTCGCCGTCGCGGTGCAGCACGAGGCAACCGTCGCAGATCAACACCTCGCCCCCACCTCGCTTCGCCTTCTCGTTCGCTCGTGCCCGGACCTGTCCGCCGGGTCCGCCTGCGAGCCCCTGGTACCCAAAGGCCGTGTGTCGACTAAGGAATCGGCCGACGCGCGCTCCGGGTCGAACAAGTGATGCACAACGGATTCCCACGGCGGGTGGTGTCAACCGGCGCGGCGCGACGGCGCCCGGCACCGGGTGGTGCGCTCAGCGTTGCGCCAGGGTGGCGGGGGTCATGGGGGCGGGGTCGACGGCGCAGTACGGGCAGTTGTCGCCGTCCACGACGCGACAGGCGAAGAAGCCTCCCCGATGCGGGCGGTCTTCTCCCGCGCATTGGCGCCCGGCGGTCTCCTCGGTGCAGTACGCCACCGTCCCGTCGCGGTGCACCACCAGCTGACCGGGACAACTGTTCATAGGCCTACGTCTCCTCGTGGTCGCTCGGACGGCATCGGTCCTTGGCGACCTCCTCAACTCGGGCACCACGCTCGGCGGGGTCTCCTCCTGTGGATATCGGCGCCGTGCGGGGGGGTCTTGAGGGTTTCGCAACGCTTCCCCAACTCGGGCCCGCCCGGTGCTAGCGGAAGTCCCGCGACCCCTGGACGGGGGCAGGCCCGAGGTCGAGGGGGACGATCTTCTCGGCCACGATGCTCACCACCCCGTCCACCCGCTCGATACGCCCCCGTACCAACAGGGCCGGTGACCCCCGGGCCACGGGGCGCCACCGCTGCCAGGCGCCCGGGGAGCAGATCACGTTGACCATGCCGGTCTCGTCCTCGAGGTTGAGGAACACCGTGCCCTTGGCGCTCTCGGGACGCTGGCGGTGGGTGACCACCCCGCCCACCAGCACCCGGCCGTCGGTCTCGGCGCCCACCAGCCGGCCGGCGGGGATCACCCCCATGACGTCGAGGCGGGGCCGGGCCAGCTCCACCGCGGTCGCTCCCACGGTGAGGCCGGTGGCCCACATGTCGGCTTCCACCTCCTCGAGCGACGTCAGATCGGCGAGTGGGGGCGCCTCCTCCCCCGACACCAGCCCGGGCAGCCGGTCGACGGTGCCGTGCGCCAGGGCGCCGGCCGCCCACAGCGCCCGTCGACGGCCGCGCATCTCGGGGGCGCCGTCACGGGGCGCAAGTCCCTCCAGCGCGCCGGCGGTGGCGAGCGCCTCGAGCTGGGGTCGGCCCGTCCCGGTCCGCCGCACCAGGTCCTCCACCGACGAGTAGGGACCGTTCTCGCCGATGCGTTGGGCCACGGCCTCACCGATCCCGCGCACCGAGGTGAGCCCCATCCGCACGGCGGGCTGCTCCTGCAGGCCCCACTCCAAGGTGGCCCCGACCGCCGACACCTCGACGTGCGGCCGGTGCACCGTCACGCCATGGCGCCGGGCGTCGGCCACCAGCGATTGCGGTGACCAGAACCCCATGGGCTGGGCGTTGAGCAGCCCGGCGCAGAACGCCGCGGGGTAGTGCAGCTTCAACCACGCACTCGAGTACACGAGGTACGCGAAAGACACGGCGTGGCTCTCGGGAAACCCGAAGTTGGCGAAGGCGGCCAACTTGCCCACGATCTCCTGGGCCACGTCGCCGGTGATGCCCCGCTCGGCCATGCCGGTGAAGAGCCGCTCGGACAGGCGCGCCATGCGGGCCCCCGAGCGCTTGGCGCTCATGGCCTGACGCAGCTCGTCGGCCTCGGCGGGGGTGAACCCCGCGGCGTCGATGGCGATGTGCATGAGCTGCTCCTGGAACAGCGGCACCCCGAGCGTCTTGGCCAGCGCCCGCCTCAGCAGGGGGTGCGGGGGCTCGGGGGCTTCGAGGCCCTGACGCCGGCGGATGTAGGGGTGCACCGACCCTCCTTGGATGGGGCCCGGCCGGATGATGGCCACCTCGATCACGAGGTCCGAGAAACACCGCGGCCGGATGCGGGGGAGCGTGGCCATCTGAGCCCGGCTCTCCACCTGGAACACCCCCACGGTGTCGGCCCGGCACAACATGTCGTAGACGGCGTCCTCCTGTTCCAGCAGGGCCAGGTCGACATGGACGTGATGCGTGTCGCGGATCAAGTCGACGGTGCGGTGCACGGCGTCGAGCATCCCCAGCCCGAGCAGGTCGAACTTGACCAGACCGGCCGCCGCGCAGTCGTCCTTGTCCCATTGCAGGACACTGCGCCCCGGGTGACGGGCCCATTCCACCGGGCACACCTCGATGACGGGCCGGTCGCAGAGGACCATCCCCCCCGAATGCAGGCCGAGGTGGCGGGGGAAGTCGAGGACGTCGCCCGCCAGCTGCCCCACGAGCGGCGGCAGGGGACCACCGCGGTCGAGCGGCTCACCCCGGTCGACGGCTTTCGCCCACGCGTCGACCTCCTCGGGGGTGTGCCCCAGGGCCTTGCCCACGTCGCGGATGGCCGAGCGGGCGCGATAGGTGATGACGTTGGCGACCTGGGCCGCGCAGTGCCGGCCGTAGCGCTCGTAGACGTAGGTGATGACCTCCTCGCGCCGGCCCGACTCGATGTCGACGTCGATGTCGGGCGGCCCGTCGCGCTCGGGGGACAGGAACCGCTCGAACAACAGCCCCAGGGCCACGGGATCGGCACGGGTGATGCCCAGGGCGAAGCACACCGCGGAGTTGGCGGCCGAGCCCCGACCCTGGCAGTAGATGTCCTGGCGCCGGCAGAACTCCACGATGTCCCAGACGATGAGGAAGTAGCCGCCGTAGCCGAGGGTGCCGATCACCTCGAGCTCGTGGTCGACCTGGGCCCACGCCCCGGGCACCCGCTCCGTCGCCCGGGGGCCGTAGCGGTCGTTGGCCCCCCGGCCCACCAGCTCCACCAGCCAGCTGTGCTCGGTGTGCCCGGCGGGCACCTGGCAGTCGGGGAGGCCTGGGGCCACCAGGTGGAGGTCGAAGGCGCACGCCCTCCCGATCTCGGCGGCCTTCGCCACCGCCCCCGGCCACCGGGCGAAGCGGCGCTCCTGCTCGGCGCCCGAGCGGAGATGGGCGGTGGCGGCGCTGGGGAGCCAGCCCTCGAGCTCGGCCAGCGGCCGCCGGGCCCGGACGGCGGCCAGGGTGGTGGCCAGGGGGCGGCGCGCCGGGCTGGCGTAGTGGACGTTGTTGGTGGCCACCAGGTCCACGTCCCGGGTGACGGCGAGATGGGCCAGGGCGTCGTTGCGAGCGGTGTCGAGGGGGTCGCCGTGGTTCCACAGCTCCACCGCCACGTCCTCGGGGCCGAAGGCCTCGATCAGCCGGTCGAGCTGGCGGGCGGCGGCGGCGGGGCCCGCGGAGGTGAGCGCGCTGGGCACCGCCCCCTTGCGGCAGCCGGTCAGGACCACCCAGTGGCCCCCGGAGCCACCCCGGCGGTGGTGGCCGGCCAGGTCCTCGAGGGTGCAGGTGGGCCGGCCCTTCTCCCCGCCGGCGAGGTGGGCCTCGGTGATGGCCCTGCTCAGGCGGCCGTACCCCTCGGGATCGCGGGCTAGGACCACCAGGTGGGCGCCGAGCGGGTCGGGGGCGCCGGTGCGCCCCGGGGACCGGCCCCCGTCCACCAGGGTGAGCTCGGCCCCGAAGACCGACGGGAGGCCCAGGGCCCGGGCCGTCTCGGCGAAGCGGACCACCCCGTACAGGCCGTCGTGGTCGGTGAGGGCCAGGGCCTCGAGCCCCAGCCGGTCCGCCTCGGAGACCAGCTCCTCGGGGTGCGACGCCCCGTCGAGGAAGCTGAAGTTGGAGTGGCAGTGGAGCTCGGCGTAGGGGGTGGTCATGGCGGCGCCGGATCAGTCGTAGGTGGCTTCGAGCCACCAGCCCCCCCGCTCCCGCGTGAGCAAGTGGGCGGTGTGGGCCGTGACGACCTGCATGCGGGCCTGGCGCCGCCGCCCCCGGACGGACCACCACCGCTCGTCGGACGGCCAGGGCCCCGCCCATCCGGTGACCTCCATCCACACCCCGCCGGCTACCGACAGGCGGGTGGGGGCGGTGGTGGCCATCCCGCCCCCGGTGACCCCCACGGTCCGGCCGGCGTCGTCGACGAGCTGGGCGGGCACAGGGGGGTCGAGCACCACGGCCGGTGCCGGGGAGGGGACCTGGCCCGGCCAGGGGCCCTCCCCGGTGGTCCCGTCCGGATCTGGACCGGTCCGGCCGGGACCGGTCCAGGGCACGAGCCGGGCGCGCTGGGCCGGCCCCCGCCCGCCCTGGAGCCGGCCCCTGACCACGGCTTCGGGGCCGAGCAGCTCACAGACGCCGGCCACCGCCCGGGCGGCCCGGCCATCGGCGTCGGCCGAGTCCCCCCAGAACCCCACCTGGCGCGTGGGCGCCGGGGAGGCCGGTCCCGGGCCGGGACCGGCGGGGGGGAAGACGGGGGGGAAGAACAGCCGCACGCCGGGCAACTCCCCCTCGACGCCCCGGGCTACCCGCTGGCAGAGGGCACCTTCCTCCCCGAAACGGGAGAGCACCTTGGGGCCCGGCAGCGCAGCGAACCCACCCAGGGTGCGCACCCCCAGCCGGACGAGCAGGTCGGCGAGCTCGGGCCGGTCCAGGACGGCCACCGGCCACGGGGCCAGGAAGGCGGGGGTCTCGCCGGGGGCCACGATCACCGGCCCGGCCCCCAAGGCGCGGCGGGCCGCCAGCACCGCGGCGAACAGGCCGTCGGCCACCCCCACCCCGCCGGGATGGCCTCCCGCCAGGGCCCCGGACAGCGCCTCGGCGGCCAGGCGGGCCAGCGCCTCGTCTCCCCCGAAGTAGCGCGACGGCCCCCGGGTGCGCACGGCGCACACCCCGGGACGCACCGGGTCGACGTGCGTGGCCAGCGCCGCCAGGGCCGCCACCACGGCGCCGAACACCCGGGCCTCGCGCCCGTGCTCCTGTTCCTCGAGGATCCCCGGGCACCACACGGCGAGCAGCCGTTGCATCTCCTGGCCCCACCTCTTCTATACGGCCGGGCTCCCGGCGCCCACCGCCACCCGTCCCCAGGGGTCGGGGAGCCACAGGCCCACCCGGACCGCCCGGGTGGCGGCCCGTCGACCGAAGGAGGCCACCTCCAGGTGACGGCCCTGCAGGTGGCCGTGGCCCTCCTCGACCCCCTGCCACGCCCCCGTCTTCACGGTCAGCTGGACGTCGGCCCCCTCGGGCCACCCTGGGGACCCCAGCACCACCAGCACACCCCGGCGCTCCCGGGCCCGGGCCACCAGCCGCCGGGCCACCCCCGGGCGCACGGGCCCGGGGGGGTGCACGAGCACGACGTCCATGCCGTCGAGGAGGGTGGCGGCCACCTGGGCCCACACCGGCCCGGGACGGGGGACGAGGACGAGGTGCCCGAGGTCCACCCCGAGCTCGGCGAAGGCCACGATCCCCGGTCCGGCCGTGCCCACGGCCGCGCACCACGAGGCGGCCGAGGCGGCGGCGAGGAGCGCGAACCCCAGCGTGGTGCCGCCCCCGGCGCCGGGGGTGCCCTCACCGGTGCCGACGGTCACGACGCCACCTCGCTGCAGGCCCCTTCGGGGAAACAGGGGGGCGAGGGCGGGGAGCACCGGCAGGAGCTGGTCCCGGCTCGAAGAGATGGCGCGGGCCCGGGCGGCCACCGTGGTGCTGATGTGCCCCGACCCCACCGGGCGTTTTCCCTGTTGCCACGCCAGGATCGGGGCCGGGGTGCCAGAGATGCCGAGGCCCATGCCCGGACACTACCGAACATATGTTCGATCTTCCACGGGGGATTGGTCACCTGATGGACCAGGGCGACCCCTTTTGCGAGGAGAGTGTCAGGTGGGGCAGGTGAGGTCTGACTGCGGGGCCAAACGGGGTTCCGCCAGGTCAAGTCCGAACTCGGACTTGCCAACGGTGCAAATGCCCAGGTCAGAGGGCCAAGACTCTAGGGTATTGCCCTACAGACTGTCGCGACAGTGAACTACGCTCTTACCGCGGTAATAAAAAAGATTATTCCTAGCTGGGAGGCGAAGGTCCCGTGGCATCGCTGAAGCGATTGCGCAAGCGCGCCCACAAGCGGACGAAGGACGACGCCGAGCGGCTGACCCTAGCCCCCCTGACCTTTGAGCAAGCCGTCAAGGGTGCCCTGGCAACGAAGCTCCCCAAGACCGATTCGGACGAGGATGGTTCCAGCGATGGCGAATCCTCGTAACCAGGGCGCCAAGGTCGCTGACGAGGTCAACGTTCAACTACGTAAGGCTGGTTTCCCCGAAACGGCTATCACGGCGTGGTGGCAACTCCTCAAGGACCAAGATTTACAGAGAACTCCCCATCGGATTTGGGAATCAGGGGACTACGACACCCTTTGGCTAGTTGTGGATAAGACCCTTGCGAACAAGGGCGCCTATCGGTCAGTGCTTGAGAAGGTCGCCTCAGACCATTTTGCCGAGCGGTTGGCTCAAAGCCAGGGAGTAGTTGAGCGCCTCTTCGGGTGAGGCACTAACTAGCATCCTGCGGGTGGCGCTGGCTGACGCGGACCCTCATTTTGAGCGCTGGAAGCGGGAGGATGGCCCCGACGCGAGCCAGGTCACCTATATGGAGGCGTGGCTCAATGGGCTGGTCGAAATGCCCCGACGCGAGCCTTCACGCTGGGTAGCCAGGGAGCACCCCCACCTTCAAGATGAACTGCGGGGTGCATGGCTATTTGATGCCGACGCTTTCGTGGTCTACGCCCTAGACGCCGACGAGGCGCCCCGTATCTTGCACCTAGGGCGCTATCCGCCAGAAGGGGTGGATTTTCGTCTCTAGAAGGCCCGTATTACAGCCTCCACCAGGACTTTCACTGTTACACCCTGGGTCCACAATGGGGTCATGGAAACGCTCAACATTTGCTCCCTGGCCCCCTACTTCACCGACGAGGCGGCGGCCTGGGAACTGCTCGAAAGCCTCCGCTGGCCCACCGGGAGCCCCGAGTGTCCTCACTGCGGCGAGGTGGGCAACGCGGCCCTCCTCAAGCCCCGGAACGGCCAGGCCACGACCTCCACCGGCAAGGTGTCGTACCGCCGGACGTGGAAGTGCCGGAACAAGACCTGCCGTCGCAAGTTCAGCGTCCTGGTGGGGAGCATTTTTGAGGACTCCAAGGTCCCTGTCTCCAAGTGGCTCATGGCCTTTTACCTGCTCACCGCCTCCAAGAACGGCGTGGCCGCCTACGAGCTACACCGCACCCTGGGAGTGACGAACAAGACAGCGTGGTTCATGTTCCACCGCATCCGCGAGGCCATGAAGGAAGGCGCTCTGGCCGACATGCTGCGCGGGACCGTGGTGGCCGACGAAACCTACGTGGGCGGGAACCCGAGCCGGATGAACAAGGCGACCCGCGCCCGCTGGGAGGCTCGCAAGAACACCCCGCATTCGGACAGGACCAGTGGCATGACGGCCAAGACGCCGGTCTTGTCGCTCATCGACGCCCAATCGGGTGAAGTTCGGTCCAGGGTGGTGGCCAGGGTGGACGGCGCCAACCTCCGCAAAGTGATGTCCGAGCAGGTCGATATGGCCGGTTCGGTCCTCTGGACCGACGAAGGCGCCTGGTACGGCCAGATTGGTCGGGAGTTCACCAGCCACGTCACCGTCGACCACAACGCCCACCAGTTCGTGGGCGCTTTCGGACAGTCCACGAACAAGGCCGAAAACTACTTCTCGCAACTCAAGCGGAGCCTCGACGGCACCCACCACCACGTCAGCGTGGAACACCTGCCCCGGTACCTGACTGAGCACGATTTCCGGTACTCGACCTGTCACCTCTCGGACTCTGACCGGATGCGGCGCCTGGTGGGCCAGACGGGTGGACGACGCCTCACCTACAAGCGGGTCAAGACCACGGCCTGACAGAGGAAGGACCCAGCCATGCCTGTCTTGGAGGCGTTCAGACTCGGTGGTGGGTCAGTCAATCCCCAGGTCCCCGCCTTCCGGGTCAATCTCGTTCAAGACCAGACCGTCCACTACGGTCGCCAACTCGTAGCACACCGTTCGCAGAGTGGTGATTTGAGTCAGGGAATACTGGACAAACTCAGCGAACGCCTCGGCGGTGAAAGTAATGGTCAGGGGGACTGTTACGACCTCCCCTTCCACCCTCGCCTCCCGCAAATACCCCGCAAGGGGCGTCTGTTCGTCCACTTGGCGGAAATGGCGGTCAAGCACCTCGGTGACGGTCAGGGGCGGCGGAAGTTCGTTCTCCATATTTGGGGAGCCTCCCATGACCGTTCGCCCTGGTCCATCAGGTGACCAATCCCCCTTCCACGGGGCCACCGCACCCGAGGAAGAGGGGTGGCGGGACGGGTGCCTGCGTCACTTAAGGGGGTTCAACAACCACCCCGTCACCGCCGTCGCCCCTCTGCTGGCCTCGGAGATGCTGGGGGCAGCCCGACACTTCCGAGACCCCAGAATCGTAGGCGGTTCCCCGGAGAATTCCCAGAATTCATCCGGTTCCCCGCTCCGGTACGCCCGAGAGACCGTCCCCGGTCAGAGACCCCCCAGGCCTACGTCGCGCCCCGTCTCTCGCACTCGGGCCCGGGGGCGGGGACCGGACCGAGGGCCCCGGTCGAGCTCGGCGCCGACGTCGGGCCCGAGACCGGGCCCGAGAGCGGCGGACCTCCAGGGCTCGGTGCTGAACCACGGCGTGAGCCGCACCCATCCCATGTGGTTGCGCTCGTCGACCACCAGCCCCATTCCCGTCTGGCCCCGGGCCACCACGTCCACGGGTAGCCGGCGCCGCATGACCGTCGACGTCGTCACCGTCGGCTCCGGCGGCGCCCCCCGGGCCCGGGACCCGAGCACCACCCGGGACAGCGCCGCCCCCAGCCCCCCGGGGCGCGGGACCGGGGCGCTCACCGAGCGGGTCGGGACCTCCTCCTCACCGGCGAGCGCCGACAGCGCCTCGAGGGTGCGCACGTCCCCGATGCCGGGGAGGACCACGGTGGTGCCGAACAGCGACAGGAAGCCGTCGGCCGCCGGGCCCCACCGGCTTCGGGCCTGGGAGAGGTCCTGGAGACACGCCAGGGTAAGAAGTCCCTGGCCACCGCCCTCGCTCACCATGCCGGGGAGATCGGGGATGGGGGCGATGTTGGCCACCTCGTCCAGGGCCAGCACGACGGGCGCCGCCCGCCGCGGGGCCCCGCCGCCGGGGGTGGGCCAGCGTGCGTAGGCGGCGGTGCGGACATCGGTGAGCAACCCCACCACCAGCGGGGCGGCCAGGGCCTGGTGCCGGCCGGTGGCACAGATATAGAGCGTCGCCGACGAATCGCAGAAGGCCCGGGCGTCGAAGTCGGGCGCCACCGTCGTGGCCAGCGCCGCCTCGCTCCGGTAGGCGGCCAGGACGCCCGACGCCGTGGACCAGATCCCGCTCTGCTCGCGGGGGTCGGTGGCGGCGATCCCCGCCAGCAGGTCGCCCGGGCGGGTGGCGTGGGCGCCGTCGAGGATCGCCAGGGCCGGGGCGGCGTTGCGCCGGTCCACCCACGACAGCACCGTGGCGAGGTCCCCCCCATCGAGCGCGGCGGCGTGCAATGTAGGGGCGAGAAGCGCCTCGGCCCGCTCCGTCCAGTGGTCCGCGCCGACGGGGGTTGTCTCGCGCCCCGCGGCTCCCGGTCGTGCCGCGCCCACGAGTCCGCGGGCCACGAGCAACGCGTCGTCCCACGTTCGACAACTCTCCACCGGCGACCACCGCACCCGCTGCACACCCCGAGGCGTCTCGATGGTCCCGCTCGGGTCGTAGAGCAGGCACGGTCCGACCGTTCCCCGCGCCGCCGCGCTGGCCTGCAGCACGTCGGGCTTGGTCGACGTCGACACGACCGCGCCGGGCGCACCGAGCACCGTGGGGACCACGATCGACGACGTCTTGCCCGAGCGCGGCGGCCCGAGCACGAGCACGGCCTGCTCGGTCCCCGCCCACGCCGGTCCGGCCCATCCCGCGCCCAGGTACACGCCGGCGCCGCCGGCCGCCACAATGTCACGGATCGTCGCCAACGCGGCGGTGTCGGGCGCCGCGTGGGCGCTGTCGTGGCCGACGCGTCGGGGCGCGTCGGGGGTCGTCTCGGGTGTGGATAAAGACGCTTCGCGTCGCGAAACGTTGGTAGGCGTGCTCGAGCTCACACCGTCTCCGGACGGAAGCTGGGCACGCCGTCTCGCACCCGCAAAGTGCCGGGAATTCCGAGCAGCGCGTAGGGATCGGCGCTGTCAAGCACCCTCGGGGGGGTTTCCACGTGCATCTTTCTGAGCCGCACGATCCGCCCGATATGAGGGCCCAGCGTGACCGCCGCCTCGATGCGCAAGTCCCCGTCGTCATCGAACTCGCTGTCCACCACGACCACGTCGTACGTCCCGTCAGGCAGCTGTGACATGCCGGAAAATCCTTGCAAATACGGCGTTTCCCGTCCATAGGCAATCCATACCGGATCCCCTTCGCCCCGCCGACACGGCGTCGCTGTCATGCGCGGCGCCACGCGCCGAACGGTGTTTCCTTGCCGCTGTCCTCGCACGTGTCCTCGCAACGGCGCGCGCTCCGCGTGGCGCGCGATCACGCAAATGCTTGCTTTTGCCGCGAAAACCTTCTTTGATTAGTGAGATTGCATTTCCCGGAGGAGGTGCGGTGAACAAGTCGGGACTGATCGACGCGGTCAGCAAGACGACGTCGTTGGCGAAGCGCGATGCCGAGGAAGCGGTCAATGCGCTCGTCCATGTGGTCTCGAAAGAGGTTCGGTCAGGTCGTCGTGTCGTGGTTGCCGGTTTCGGCAGCTTTAATCCCACGCACCGTGGTGCTCGCATGGGTCGCAATCCCCGGACGGGCGCCACGGTGAGCATCTCCGCATCCCGCGGAGTGCGCTTTGCGGCCAGTGGGATGCTCAAGGACATCCTCAACGGCAAGGCGGCACCACCACCGCTCAGGGCGGCGTCACCGGCGAACAAGACGGCCAAGCCGGTGGCGAGGAAGTCGGCCGGCACGGCTACCAAGAGGACCACGAAGACAGTCGCCACCAAGGCCACCAAGATCTCGACCAAGAAGGCGGTCACCACGACCGCCGGACGGGCATCGAAAAAGGTCGTCGGGCGCGCTCCGGTCAGGAAGACGACGCGCGCTCCGGCGAGGAAAGCAGCAAGGAAATCGGCCAGAAAGGCCGCCGGGCGAGCCCCGGCGAGGAAAGCAATAAAGCGATCGGCCAAGAAGGCCGTTAGGAGGGCGTAGAGCATGGCAGTCAAGCGGGCAAGAAAGACCGCAAAGCGGGCGCCGGCACGGAAGGCCGCCAAGCGCACCACGGCACGCAAGGCCGTGAAGCGCACCACGGCTCGGAAGGCCGTGAAGCGGGCTCCGGCACGGAAGGCCGCCAAGCGGACGACCAAGAAGCGGGCAACCGCCAAGCGGGCTCCAGCACGCAAAGTAGCGAAGCGGACCCGTAAGGTCGCCAAGCGTCGGGCTCCTGCCAAGAAGGCGGCCGCCAAGAAGACCACCAAGCGGGCTCCGGCACGCAAGGCGGCCAAGCGGACCACCAAGAAGCGGACCGTCAAGAAGGCGGCCAAGAAGCGGGCACCGGCACGCAAGGCAGCCAAGAAGCGCGCTCCGGCACGCAAGGCCGCCAAAAAGCGCGCTCCGGCGCGCAAGGCAGCCAAGCGTCGTCCCGCCAAGAAGGCGGCGGCGTCTCCCAAGCGGACCGCTTCCCGTCGGGTCACGCGTCGGGCCCCGGTGCGCCGGCGGACCGCCAGGTAGACCACACCCGTCCGGCCGGGTCTTCCCGGCGGTCGGGCGGTCCCCCTCGGGCTGCTGCAAGCCCGGGTCGGGGGCAGGACAAGTAGGAAGCAAGGAGTAAGACAGACGAGGGGCCCTGCGGGGTCCCTCGTCTGCGTCTCGCCTCGCCGACGCGTGCGTGCGCCCGGGGCCTATCCCGAAAGCGGCGGCCCCAGGCCGGCGGGGATGTCGGCGGGCACGTCGACGTCCCAGGTGAGCTCGGGATCGCGCACCACCCGCCAGGGCAGCCCCAGGCGTCGGGCCTCGGCCCGGTGGCGGGCGAAGGACCCGGTGCCGTAGTGGAAACGGAACCCCGCCCCGGTGGGGACGCCGACCACGTTGGACCCGTCGTCGCGTCGATCGGGAACGAGGGTCACGCCGTCGAACCCGGCCAGCCGGGCCACGTCGTGGGCGAAGGGCAGATCGGCGTGCACCACCAGCACCTCGGACGCGCCGGCGGCTCCCAGCCGATCGACGCCGGCTTCCACGGCCCCGTTGAGCCCCCGTCCCGGTTCGGGGAGCACCATCGCCCCGTGGTCCGCCGCCCACCGGGCAACCTCGTCGTCGTCGCACACCACCGCCACGGGGAGCGGGGCGCCGGCGGCGAGGACGCCTTGGGCCATGGCCCGGGCCAGGGCGTCGCGCCCGGGGCCGTCCAGGGTGGGCGACAGGCGCTCCTTGGCCTGCGCGAAGGCCTTCACGGGGACGAGCACCACGCAGCCTGTCAACGGGGGCAGGCGCACCGGCGCTGCGGTCACGCGCCCAGTGTAGGAGCCCTCCTCGTCGGCGACACCCGGGCCGTAGGGTGGAGCACGTGCTCGACAAGGTGGCGGTCATCGGCGCGGGTTCGTGGGGCACCACCGTCGCCACCATCGCCGCCTGCTCGGCGCCCACGGTGTTGTGGGCGCGCCGCCCGTCGCTGGCCGAGACGCTCGACCGTGCCCACGAGAACCCCGACTACCTTCCCGGGGTCGTCCTCCCCGACACCCTGCGGGCCACGGCGTCGCTGGAACACGCCGTGACCGACAGCGCGCTGGTGATCATGGCCGTGCCGTCGCACGGGTTTCGCGCCGTGCTCAGCGAGCTGGCGCCCTACATCCCGGCCGGCACTCCCGTGCTGTCGCTGGCCAAGGGCCTCGAGCAGGGCACCCAGCTCCGCATGACCGAGGTCATCGCCCAGGTGGTCCCGGGCCACGGCGCCGGCGTGCTCACCGGACCGAACCTGGCCCGCGAGATCGCCGCGGGCCAGCCGGCGGCCACCGTGGTGGCCATGGTCGACGACGCCACCTGCCGGTCGATCCAGGAGCTGCTGCGCACCCGGACGTTCCGGGTGTACACCAACCCCGACGTGGTGGGGTGCGAGATGGCGGGCGCCACCAAGAACGTCCTCGCCATCGCGGCCGGCATTCTGCAGGGCCTCGGGCTGGGCGACTCGTCACTGGCCGCCCTCATCACGCGGGGGCTGGCGGAACTGGGGCGCCTGGGCGTGGCCATGGGGGGCGAGCGCATCACCATCGCCGGACTGGCCGGGGTGGGCGACCTGGTGGCCACCTGCACCAGCTCGCTCAGCCGGAACCGGATGGTGGGTGAGCAGCTGGGTCGGGGCCGCTCGCTCGACCAGATCATGGCGGACATGCACATGGTGGCCGAGGGGGTCAAGACGGCACGACCACTGCTGGAGCTGGCCGCCGCCCACGGGGTGGAGATGCCCATCGGCGAACAGGTGGCCGCCGTCCTCGAGGGGACCACGGCGCCGTCGGATGCCATCAGCACCCTCATGTCGCGTTCTGCCAAGCCGGAGTTCGACGGCCCGGCGTCGCCGGGAGAGAGGCCGTGATGCCGTCGACCGACTCCGAGGCCCTGGAGCGGGTGCGCGCCTTCCTGCGGGCACGGGGCGCGTCCGAGGACGAGATCACCGAAGCCGAGCAGCGCAACGTGCTCGACCTCCTCGTCGCCGACCGCCTCCTGGTCCCCGCCGAGCGCCGCTACACCCAGTCCGAGGTCTCGGCCATCACGGGGATGGACCTAGCCCTCGCCCGGCGCTTCTGGCGCGCCCTGGGGTTCCCCGACGTCGAGCTCGAGGAGCGGATGTTCACCGACCTCGACATCGAAGCCCTCGTGACCCTGCAGTCGATGATGGACCTGGGCGTGGCCGACGTGGACACCAGCCTGCAGTTCGCCCGGGTGATCGGGTCCTCCATGGCGCGTATCGCCGAGGCCGAGGTGTCACCGGCGTTGCGGGGACTGGGCATCGCCACGGGGTCCGGTGACACCGTGGAGGCGGCCGACGGTTTCGCACGGGTGGCCGACCACTCGCTGCCCGCCATGGCGCGGCTGCTCGAGTTCGTGTGGCGCCGCCACGTCCAGGCGGCGGTGCGCCGGGCCATGCTGCTGCGCAGCCGGGGCGCCGCCGGCGCGCTCCCCGTCCTGGCGGTGGGCTTCGCCGACATGGTGGGCTTCACCACTCTCAGCCAACAGCTGTCCGAACAGGAGCTCGCCGCGGTGGTGGCCCGCTTCGAGGAGCTCGCCCACGACACCGTCACCGGCGGTGGGGGGCGGGTGGTGAAGATGATCGGCGACGAGGCCATGTTCGTGGCGGACTCGGCGCTCGACGCGGCGCGCATCGGGCTCGCCCTGGCCGAGGCCTACGCCGGCGACGAGCTGCTGTCCGACGTCCGGGTGGCGCTGGCGGTGGGGCCCGTGCTCGTCCAGGACGGCGACTTCTACGGCCCCGTCGTCAACCTGGCCAGCCGGGTGGTGAACATGGCGGCCCCCGGCGCGGTGATCGTCACCGACGAGTTCCACCGCGCCGTCGAGGCGCTCGCCCCGGGGGCCGGGCCCGACGCCGAGTTCGAGTTCGGGTTGCTGCGGCCCCGTCGCGTCAAGGACCTCGGTCGGATCCAACTGTGGGTGTTGCACCGCCCGGGCACCGAGCCCGTGGCCCTCGACCGCCGGCTCGGCGGGCGCTGGGAGCGGCTGGCCGAGGTGCTGAACGACCTCGACGAGCTGCGCGACAAGGGCGAGCGCCTCATCGCCGGGGCCGACACCCGGGTGCGCTCAGGCAGGGGACCGGAAGGTGGCGATGCCGAAGGGCCGAAGCTCGAATGACCCGTCGACGGGGTCGAGGGTGCGACCCCGCAGGTCGACCAGCCAGCCCGAGCGGGCCCCTATCCGCACCGTGGCGAGACGGTCGGTCGGGTTGAACACCCGGACCTCGAGCATCCCGGCCGCCCGACGCACGGCCGAGACCTCGGCGCCCTCGACCTCGAGGGCGCTGCCGGAGCGCGGCCGCCCCCCGCCCCCGGTGGCGTACACGACCTCGAGGGGCACGAAGACGTCGTCGACCATGGCGTAGGGGTCGTCGCACCCGGTGCACAGCGCGTAGCGCGCCTCGATGGTGCGCCCCCGCAGCTGCAAGCCCTCCACCGGGGTGATCGGACCGGCGGGCAGCGGCCGATAGGCCATGCCCAGGCGCGACAGCATCCCCGTGGAGCGCAGCAGCGTCAGTGCCAGGGTCCGGGCCCGGCGCCCGGGCGGCTCGGTCTCGATGTCGACCAGCTCGTACTCGAGCAGGCCCTCGTGGGCGACGGTGAGGCCTCCGGCGGTCACGAACCGCCGGGAGGGGAAGGTGGGAAGGCCGAGCTCGTCGGCGCGCCCTTCGGTGTCGAGCCCCCGCCGCACCACCGCGTAGGCGCATTCCGCCTCGGACCCCTCGGCCGGCTCGGGCAACGGCAGGTGCACCCGGACCCGGTGGTCCGAGGCCGGATTGACGAAACGGGTGGTCACCCGGACGAGGCGCTCGTCGGCGCGCACCTCGATGTCGGTGGTCACCTCGGCCGTGACCTCGCCGGTGCGCGTGCGCGTGGTCCCGTCGACGTGGTCCGGCCACGTGTAGCGGGCCGTCACCGTGGTGATGGCCCGCACCGGCCCCCGCTCCGTCACGCGCACCGCCACGCTGTCGGGCGCGTCCACGATGCGGTCGCCGACCGGAGGCGAGAAGTTGTAGGAGTCGCCGTGGTCCCCGCCGTCGACGAGGCGTCCGAACCCGTCCAGGCCGTCGACGGCGAAGGTCCCGTCCCGGCGGTCGACCGCTACCGAGACGAGCCCGTTGTCCATCACCACCGGCCCGGCGCCGGCGGAGGGCGCGTCGGCGCCCTGCTCGGCGGGGTCGTCGACGGTCACGGGGTGGGCGGGCACGACGGGCTCGAGCGCCGTCCACCCCATCCCGGGCACCTCGGCCACCCGGACCAGGACCCGTCGCACGGGCGGCTGGTCGATGCGGACGCGCACCATCGAGTCGGGCCGCGCCCCTAGCCGGGTGTAGAGGTCCTGTTTGATCGAGGCGATGGGCACGTCGAAGCGCTCTTCGCTCCCGAAGGCGATGGTGATGTCGATCCCCGACTCGTCCTCCTCGACGTGCACGTCCTGGATCCAGGTGTGGGCGTCGATCTGGCTGCCGTTGGGCATCATGCCCAGGATGGTGCGCACCGTGGGGGCGTCGAGGGTGAGGGCGCCCAGGCCCCGGGGGATCCCGAAGGCGCCGGGCTCCTCGGGCAGCGTCTGGGCGCCGGCGGGCAGCTCCTCGCCGGCCACCACGAACTCGACCATCCCCCCGCGACGGCGGGCCGACACGTTCACGACGCTCGGGCCGGGCTCGGCCAGCGAGCGCGTGAGCGCCCCCAGCGCCTGGTGGGCCAACCCGTCGGCGATGCGGTAGGCCTCGGCGTAGCGCACCAGCACGGCGTCGACGACCTCGTCGACCGAGCAGGCGCACACCGAGTCGTGGGCGGCGTTGCGCACCATCTCCCGCCACGCCAGGTCCAGCAGGCGGTCCGGCCATTGCTCGGGCGCCAAGAACAGGGCGCACAGCGGCTCGGCCACGCGTTCCAGGGCCCGCTCGGCGCGCGCCGCCGCCCGCTTCACGTCGACGCGGTTCGAGGCCACGCCCATGAGGACATTGGCCCTCGCCCCCGAGCGCAGCTCACCCTTCCAGCGCGTCAGACCGTCGGTGGGGGCCCCGGCCAGATAGGCGGGGAGCGTCGTCACCTCGAGGGCGTACTCGTCCTGGAGCTCGTTGGCCTCGGCCACCACCCGTCCGAGCCACGGCTGGGGCTCCTGGTGGTCGGTGCCGTTCATGAACAGCATGCCGTCGAGGAGGAACTCGCCGATCTCCTTCTCGTGATCGGCGATCCTGCGCACCAGGGCCTTGGCGTCGTCAGGGATGGCGGCGCCGTTGCCGTACCCGGTCACCAGGTACTCGGCGCGCACCGACGACCCATCGGGCGCCTCCCACACAAAGGCAGTGCGGTCCACGACCGACGGCACGCCCCGCCACACCACGGCGTGCTCGAACCCGGCCTGGCGCAGGATCTGGGGCATCTGGGCGATGTGCCCGAACATGTCGGGCAGGTAGCCCACCTCCATGGCCCCACCGAAGGCGGCGCCCCGCAGGAGCCCGGATTGGAGGTTCCGGACGATGGTCTCGCCCGAGACCAGGAACTCGTCCATGAGGATGTACCACGGGCCCATCGACAACCGCCCGGCCGCCGCCAGAGCCCGGATGCGCGCCTCGTTCTCCGGCCTGACCTCGAGATAGTCGTCCACCACGGCCATCTGCCCGTCGAGGAGGAAGCGCGCGTACGAGGGGTCGCGCTCGAGGAGGGCAATGAGGCCATCGAGCATCCGCACCAGGCGCAGCCGGAAGCTCTGGAAGGGCTCGTACCACTCCCGGTCCCAGTGGGTATGGGGGACGATGGCGACCTGGCGTTGTGCCCTGTGGCCTGCGGTAACACCTTCCCCAGCCGTGCTCATCACCGTGCCTCGTTCCTCACCGGAGCCCCTCGGTTCCTCCCCACGAGTGTGGCATTGATGAGGCCGTCGTGGCGCCGGGCACCGGCGCAGTCGCCGGGTGCGCCTGCTCCCCGGTCAGGGCACGGTCAAGATGAGCGCCTGCGTCACCACGTGCTTGGACTTGCCGTGTCCGAAGGTCGCCGTGATGGTCACGTGGTACACGCCGATGCCTCTCCTGATGTTGGGCGTACCCGAGAGCGTCCCCGTGCCGTTGTGATTGTTGACGAAGCTCACGCCCTTCGGCAGGGGGTGTCGCTTCCTGAGGGTGGGGACGGGGCTCCCCGACGTCGTGACCAAGAACGTGAAGGCCCGGCCGGCGACGGCAGGGACGTTGGGGTCGCTGGTGATGGCGTCTGCGGACGGAGGAGCGACCAGCACGCACTCGTTGGCGTCGAGGTTGGACGAGCCTGTGTTGTCGCCCGACGTTGCGTAGGTCGAGCTCCCGCCGTACACCGCCGAGAAGCACCACGTGCCCACCGATGTCGGGACGAAGCCGGTCGACGAGACCGACGCGGTGGCGCCCGCCCCGGGTGCCAGGGCTACCCCGGCGTCCTCAGGGGTGCCGCTGGCGGGGCACGGGCCTCCCGTCAGGGTGGCGGTGATGCTCGTGTGACACACGTAGAAGGCAACGCCACCGGTGGGAGAGCCTCCCACCACGTTCCCCACGACGGTCGCCGCGTCCGAGACCGAGCCCCCGGGTCCCAAGGTGATCCGGCTCGAAGAGATGGAGCTGCCCGTGGTGGTGGGGGCCAGGGTCACCAGCACGCACTCGTTGGCGTCGAGGTTGGAGACCGTCGTGTTGTCGGTGGACGTGGCGTAGAGCGAGGAGCCGCCATAGACGGCGGAGAAGCACCACGTGCCGGCGGCCGTGGGCGTGAAAGCGCCCGAGGACGCGCTCGAGGTGTCGTGAGCCCCGGCGCTCAGCCCGGTCGTGGCCAGGTGCTCGTCGGCCGTCGCCGCGCAGGGACCTCTCGTCAGGGTCTGGGACGTCGCCGTCTGGCAGATGTAGAAGCTCACACCCCCGGAGGGACTGCCGTTCGTCGACGTGCCCTGCACCGTGGCGGTGTCGCTCACCGTCCCCGAGGGGCCCAACGTGATGGAGGACGCGCTCACCTGGGTGAGCGTGGTGGTGCTGGTGCCGGCCGCGAACGAGGAGGTCGTCGTGCCCACGACGACGGCGCCGGCCACGACCGGGAGCGAAGCCACCAGCATGAGCCACCGGGCCCGAGCCGGGCGCACGTGGTCAATCACGCTGGCAACCACTGATTGACTCGACAAGTTCTTCACGACTGCCCCCCGCCCCCCGCCGGTGTCGCCATTCTCAGATCCCGGAGCCCCTCAGCCGACGAGGCCAGAACCACCCGCCTAGACCTCGCCCGCTGGCCCACGGTTTAGCATCACGGGCGGTCGTGTGCTGCGGAAAGCACCGCCGCCGGCTCCCGTGGCGAGGACGAACTGCACCGGCGAGGACGAACTGCACCGCACGGTGAGGCTGACCGGAGCGCGCGACGTCAATGGTGTGTAGGGTTCCGGGCCGAGGCGCAGGGCCACGGTGGGGGAGGTCCAATGCATCGCCAGAGCATCCGCTTCGTCAACACTCGGCGTGTGGGCGTCCTCCTGGGCACGGTGGCCCTGTTGTGCGGTGTGGTCACCGTGGCCAGTGCCCCGAGCGCCTCGGCGAGAACAAAGGCGCCACCCGAGGTGCTCTACGTCGGCACCTTCGACGGGATCACCACGCCTGGGGCCCAGACGTTCTCGACGATCCAGGGTGCGGTGAGCG
Source organism: uncultured Acidimicrobiales bacterium (assembly GCA_963731665.1). Classification (GTDB taxonomy): domain Bacteria; phylum Actinomycetota; class Acidimicrobiia; order Acidimicrobiales; family UBA8190; genus Chersky-840. The sequence continues at coordinate 165,123 of CAVSWP010000003.1, forward strand.
CGGCCACGAAGGGCGACTGGATCCTGATCGCCCCGGGCGATTACCACGAGACGGGTGACTCCGGATACGGCGCCCCGAGCGCCACGGATGTCTCGGAGGGGTACTACGGGGGGGTCGTGGTGGCCACCCCCGACCTCCACCTGCGCGGCATGGACCGCAACTCGGTCATCGTGGACGGAACCAACGCCGGGGCGCCCACGTGCAGTTCGGCCCCCGGCGACCAGAACTCGTTGGACGGCATGGGCCGAAACGGGATCGTCGTGTGGAAGGCGAACGGGGTCAGCATCGACAACCTCACCGTGTGCAACTTCATCGCGGGCTCGGGGTCCTCGGGCAACGAGATCTGGTGGAACGGCGGGGACGGTTCGGGCAAGGTGGGGCTGAAGGGGTACTCGGGGAGCTACCTCACGGCGACCTCCACCTACTTCGACAACAGTGACCCGAGCGACGCCGACATCTGTGCGACGTGCGCCCTCTACGGGATCTTTGCTTCGAACTCCAGAGACGGCTCGTGGGGTCAGATCTACGCCAACAACTTCGCCGATTCCGGGATGTACGTGGGGGCCTGTCATCGCGTGTGCGCCACCACCGTCGACAATGCCTGGATGGAAGACAACGCCCTGGGCTATTCCGGGACGAATTCGGGCGGCCAGATCCTGATCGAGAACTCGAAGTTCGACAACAACAAGGAAGGGGTCGACACCAACACGGCCCTCACCGGGGACCCGCCTCCACCCCAGGACGGAGAGTGCCCCGGCAACAAGGCGGTCTCGACGTCGGTCCAGATCCCCGGCAGCGTCAACTCGTGCTGGGTGTTCACCGGCAACCTGGTCGAGGACAACAACAACCCGAACGTCCCGGTGGAGGGCACCGCCGGGCTCGGTCCGACCGGGACCGGCATGACGATCTCCGGCGGTCGCGACGACAGCGTGGTGGGCAACGAGTTCCTCGACAACGGCGCTTGGGGCATCCTCTTTGTCCCCTATCCCGACTCCAACCTCAGCTCGGACGGCAAGACCTGTCTGAAGACGGGCGGGCTGGACGTGTCCTCGGACGGGATCAGCGGGGTCAACTGCCTCTACGACCCCGAGGGCGACGCTCTGCTGAACAACGAGTTCTCCGGCAACGGGACGTTGGGCAACCCGAGCAACGCTGACTTCGGCAACCTGCTCGCCGGCGGGCACAAGCCCGAGAACTGCTTTTCCGGCAACACCGAGTGGGACTCGAGCTTCACCACCGAGACCGGCCCGGCCACCGACGCCAATGTCCTCGACGGCGTCTCCGGGCTGGCGTCATCGACCTGCGGGTCGCGCACCGCCAAGTCCACTCCGACGCTGCTGGGGCCCAACACCGACCAGACGTTGCTCGTGCAGGCGGAGTGCGATGCCGGAGTCCTGACCGGTGGGGCGTGCGCTTCGGCCGTCTATCCCCAGGCGAGCGCGGTGACCATGGAGCCGCTGCCGAGCCTGCCGTCGATGCCCAACCCGTGCGACGGAGTGCCCACGAACCTGTGGTGCCCGGGTGGTGCACCGGCGGCCAAGCCCAGGGGTTAGCCCGGCGGGGCGCGCCGGGCCCGCCGGGCCGTCGACAGGAACTTCACAGACTCAAACAGGTTCTTCACAGCATCACGGGGCACTCTGGCGTCATGGACAACGAGATTGGCCCTTCAGATCCCGCCGGGTTCTCGCAGAGCCCCGCAGGGGGACCGCCGGAGGCGGGTGCCGCCGTCCCCACGGCTGACGTTCCGGCGGCGTCGCCCTACCCGCCCCCGGGCTACGAACCTCCTCCCGGCTACGCGCCGCCTCCGGGATACGGACCTCCTCCCGGCTACCCGACGCCCCCGGGCTACGGAGGCCACAGTTGGCCCCCGTCGATGGCGGCGGACTCGCCCTCGGGGCGCAGCGCCGGGTTCTGGCGAAGCGCCACCGTGGCCTGGATCGTGGCCGGAGTGCTCGCGCTCACCGTCGCCGGGTTGTCGCTGTCGCTGGCCTCTCAGCGCACCAGCGCCGCACCCATCGCCCCACCTTCGGGGCGCCTGGCCCCGAGCACGGGCCGGGGATTGGGAGGCTCCGGCTTCTTCGGGGGGAGCGGCGGGAGTCTGGGCGTGGTGGGTACCGTCGGCACCGTCAACAAGGGCAGCTTCACGGTGACCGACCGCGCCGGGCAAACCGTCACCGTCGACGAGCAGTCCTCGACCACCTACACCAGCGGGGCGACGAGTGCCTCGTCGAGCGCGGTGGTGACCGGGGCCAGGGTCGCCGTGCAAGGCACACGCAGTGGGAACACGGTGACCGCCACCCGCGTGATCGTGCTTCCCGCCGGCGGCTTCGGGTTCGGTGCCTCGGGCTGACGACGGTCCGTCGGCGCCGGCGTGTTAGTGGACGGCGTGAGCCTTGGGTCGGGCGTGCCCCCCGGATCGCCGGGAAGGTAGCGGCGTGACCCGGTACAGCGCGACGCCCTCGGACGACACGCTGGCGCTGATCGTCCCGTTCGCTGACACCCGGCTGCGTTTGCCGCTCCAGAGCTCCTGCACCTTGTAGCCCCGGCTGTCGGCGGGCATCCCCATGGCAGCCGGCGTGGTGGAGATGACGTCGTCGGGTGCCGAGTTCGTGTCGGTGTCGAACAGGCCCACGATCCCATCGCCACCGAGCTCTACCTTGGCGAACACTTGGGCGGTGCCGTTGTCAGAGATCCGTGAGGCATCGATGGAGTCTTGGTCGACGCCGATGACCTTCTTGTTCTTCAAGAGCTTGAGGTCGGTCCGGCTGAGGCCGCTGCTGGACCCATCGGCGTTGGTCACCGCGGCGGTGAGGTCGCTGCCGAGGATCAACGGCGCCGAGCCCAGTGCCCACAGGCTCAGCTGGCTCTTCTCGGCGGCCAGCGACATCCCGCTGTTGGCAGGGCCGTCGCCCACCTCGATGGAGTCGTAGTCGTTGAACCCACCCGGGCCGCCATAGGGTTGCCAGGCGGCAACGTCGTCGAAGCGATCGCTCCAATGTGCGTAACTGGTCAGGGGGAACACGTGCGAGCTGCCGTAGCCGGGGCCATTGACCTCGATGTCCGGGGCGAACTCCCATTGGTTGGCGTACTGGTCCAAGTCCGGGGCGATGCTGAGGCCGAAGCCGCCCTGAGTGGTGTTCAGGACTATGGGTCGACCGGACTGCTTGATCGCCGCCGACCAGGCCTCGATGTCTCGGACGTTGCTGTCGGTGATGCCGTCGAGCTTGATGTAGTCCACGCCCCAGGAGGCCAGCTCGTCGACGGTGGAGTTGACGTAGGCCTGGGCGCCGGGCGAGTTGTAGTTCAGCTCCACCATGCCACCGCAGTTGTAGTTGGCCTGTGACGTGGAGGTGGCGATGTCATCGGCTGTATAGGACGTGCCCAACACCGAGGTGTTCTCGGACACGGCCTGCTCCGAGATCCCGGCCGTTTCGTAGATGCCGAACTTCAGCCCGAGGCTGTGTACGTAGGCGGCGACGACTTGGATCCCGTTCTCCGCGCCCGCACTGGGGAATTCGTCGCTGTTGACGACCCACCGGCCGTACTGGTCGACGTCGGGGCCCTGGGACCCGGGGCACTGGTACCAGTTGTCGTCGATGTTGACGTACTCGTAGCCCACCCGGGCCAGGCCGCTGGTCACCAGGGCGTGGGCCTCGGCCTCGACGTTGGTCGCGTTCACGCCATAGCGGAGGAAGCTCCAGGTGCTCCATCCCATGACCGGCGTCTGGTCGACACCCCCGGGCTCGGCACGGGCAGCCGGCGCGCCGGTGACCAGACAGAACGCGACGATGGGGAAGGCGATGAGCGCCGCCAGCACCCCGGACGTCAGGTCACGCTTTGCCTTTGCCACCCTGTTCCCCCCTCGGGCAACTCTATAGGGTCCGATCCGGGGCGGGAAAGGACGGCGACGGACCTTGGCGCGGTGATCCCGGAGCCACCTTGGGCCAGGACAGGACCCGCTCGGCGATCAGCGCCAGGTCGAGGAGCAACTGCTCGCGGTGATGGCCGGCGAGGACCTGGAGCCCCACGGGCAACCCGTCGACCAGGCCGGCGGGGAGGCTCATGGCCGGACTGCCGTTGAGGTTCGACGGCACCGTGAGCGCGGCGTTGTTCATGATCGCCCGGGAGAACCCGATCTCGTGGATCAAGTCCGCGCCGGGGATCGTCGAGGGGGGCGGACCCTCGGCGGCGAAGGCCACGTCGGGGTTCGACGAGGCCATCACGAAGTCGGCGGCATCGAAGAGGTCGGCCATGGCCTCGTTCAATTGCCGACGGTACGACTCGATGGACGCGGCCCGGTCCAGATCGAATCGGTCCCTCGCGGCGTTGAGGCCCATGCGCATCTCCGCCGACAGCTCCCCGATCCTGTCCGGATAGGCGTCGCCGAGATCGGCGACGAAGGCGACCTGACCGGCCATGGCCCACTGACCCCGCAAGGGCGGGAGCGACGGTGTCACGTCGACGACCTTCAACCCCGCCGCCCGGGCCAGCGTCTCGGCCACGCCCACGACGACGTCGGCCACCTCACCCCGGACGTGTGCCGTTCCGAGGTCGGGCACGATGGCAACGGTGCGGCCGGCGAGGTCGTGGGTCCCGAGGCCCTCTTCCCAGCCACCCACCCGGGGAAGGCTCAAGGGGTCGCGCTGGTCGAAACCGTTGCAGGCGTCGAAGAAGCGCGCCGTGTCCCGCACCGACCGGCTCAGGCACCCCAGCACGCTGGTGAGCGGCTCGACGCCGGCGTTCGGCCCCATCGGGATACGACCGAAGGTGGCTTTCAGCCCGAAGAGCCCCGAGAAACCGGCCGGGCCCCGGATGGACCCGCCCCCGTCGCTGGCGGTGGCGATGGGTAGCAAGCCGCCTGCCACGACCGCCGCCGCCCCTCCTGATGAGCCGCCGGGCGTGCGAGAGGGGTCCCAGGGATTGCGGGTCGTGCCGTGCAGCCTGGTCGACGTGCAGTTGATGCCACCGAACTCGCTGGCCGTGGTCTGTCCGGCGAACACCGCTCCGCTCGCCCGGAGCCGGGCGATCGAGGTCTGGTCGTATCCGGACACCCGGTCCTGGAAGATCATCGAGGCCTCGGTAAAGGGCCACGTCTTGACGTGCTCGAGCTCCTTCACGCCGAAGGGGACACCGCCGAAGGCAAGGGAGACGTCGGCGCTTCTCGCCGCGTCCCGGGCGCGGTCGAAGTCGGTATAGGACAAGGGGTTCAACGGCGAGCCTTCGATGGCGTCGATGCAGGCGTCGAGCGCCTCCAAGGGCGAGAGCGTTCGTGTCCGAAAGGCCTCGACCAGACTGCAGGCATCGTCCAGCCACGGTGTCGTCACGGCGATTGACGGTACTCCGTCGGCTCGCGACGCGGGACTGCTTGCATCGTACAATGCCGTCGTGCGTGAGACGGTGGCAGGTGGCGTGGGCGATGGCTCGTCGCCGTCGGGCCCCGTGGACGGTTCGTCACGACGCCCGGACCGCAGCACACGTCTTGCCATCGAGAGTGGTCTGACCTCGATCGGCCGAGCGGCGGGGCTCGTCGAGATCGTCGCTCTCACCGGCGGCGCCGTGGCACAGACGTGGCTGTTGACCTACGCCGACGGCTCACACCTGGTGGCCAAGACCATGACCGACGTACCACCAGGCCTGTTCGGCTTGGAAGCTTCGGGCCTGGCCGCCCTTGGTGCCACCGGGTGCGTGCGAACCCCCGAGGTTCTCGCCGGCTTCGAGAGCCTCCTCGTGCTCGAACACCTACAACCTCTCGAAGACTCCCCTCGCTACTGGGAGCATCTCGCCGCTGATCTCGCCGCTCTGCACGCCAGCACGGTTCACAGCCGATTCGGCTGGCACGAGGACGGGTACCTCGGTCGACTGGCGCAGCACAACCAGTGGACCACCGGGGGCCATCAGTTCTTCTGTGAACATCGGCTTCTTCGATACCTCAGGGAGCCGATGACACAACGGGCCCTCACCCATCAGGATCAACGTGCGCTCGAGCGGCTCTGTGACCGGCTGCCGTCGCTCATTCCCGACATGCCGGCCGTGCTGACCCACGGGGACCTGTGGAGCGGCAACCTCTTGGCCGCACCCGACGGCCGGCCGGTCCTCATCGACCCCGCGGTGTCCTTCGGATGGGCCGAGGTCGACGTCTCCATGATGTGGTGCGAGCGTCGTCCTGCGGGTTCGAACCGGTTCTTCCAGCGCTACCAGGAGCTCCAGCCGTTGGCTCCTGGTTGGGAAGCCAGAATGCCCATCCTGCATCTTCGAGAGTTGCTGTGTGTCATCGCCCATGTGGGCAATGCGTGGGGAACCGCCGACGTCGTGAGCGACGTATTGGCTCCCTTTCGGACACCCTGAGCAGCACGCGGGCGCGGCCTGCGGTCAGCGGCCCTTCATTCTGGTGACGAAGTAGTTGTGCACCTCGAAGAACGTGGTTTGCGGCGGGTGCATCACGCCGATCTTGCGGAAGAGGGGCACGATCGTCTCCTCCTGGAATTCCACCAAGGCCTGGCGCGAGTCCCACACGTCGATGATGCGAATCCCGGTGTCGGTCTTGGTCACACAGTGGAAGAGCACACCCGACGGTGGGGGTCCGCCCGGGAGGAGGCCCATGATCTCCACGACCTCGTCGTACTGCTCGAGCGTCACGTCCGGGTAGTCAACTAGCACTCCGACGGCCATCACGACCTCCAAGCCGTGAGCTCCAAATGGAGACTGCGCCCAGTATCGCGCCGTCGGGGCCGAAGGCCACAACGTGTGGCTGGCGCTAGCCGGTGGTGTCCACGATGAGCACCGAGCACGGCGCGCCGTGGGCCACGTCGTTGGGGACTCTCCCCAGTGCTCGCCGGACGCGACGAGACGGCGGACGCCGGGGTGGGCCGTCTCAGAGGACGAACGGGTTCACGTCCTGGGACGCCAGGACGTACCACGCCGTGGCCCCGGTATGCAGGGAGGCGTAATAGAAGTCGCCGTCGCAGTCGCTCAACGAGTCCTTGGACGCGGCGATGATGCCCAGCCCGTCGTTGTTCGGGCCGTTGGTCTGGGCGAACTGGATGTCGGAGAGATACTGCTGGGCCAGCGCGGCGTCCCCGGGGGCCTGGCGGACTTCGAGGGCTTCGGCGAGGTGGGCCGTCCCTTCGAACCACACCCCCGTCTTGTCGCCTTGGCAGAAGCTCACCCCACTGAAGCCGTTGGCCGACACCGAGAGGTTCTGCACGTCCCAGTCCACCGAGGACTGGAATGTGGGGTCCTGGAGGGCCAGATACGACCAGCTGTTGACGTCCTCGGGTTGTTCGGTCGTGTTGGGCGTGACGCCGTTGGTGGTCGTCCCCACGTAGAACGAGCCGCTCTGGGCGTCCCACATCGCCGTGACGAACCCTCTGGCCCACTGGGCGTCAGCGGACCACGCCGCGTTCTCGGTCTCGGTGGCCAGCATGGTGTACAGCCCGTAGAGGTCGAGATTGTGCTCGGTGGACTTCCACTTGATCCGGCCACCGCCCGCCGTCCGGCCCCCGGTGTACCCCCCCGCCCCGCGTCGGTCGTAGGAGTTCTTCACCACCCACGCCCCGATGTCTTGCGCCCCGGACAGATAGGACAGGTTGCCCGTTGCCTCGTAGAGCCGGGTCAGGGCCATGCCCACCCAGGCCATGTTGCCGACGTCACTGGTCCGATCCCTGATCCGTATCTTGACGACCTGTCGGCCGTGTCTCTTGGCTATCACCAGGGGGGCGGGGCCGTAGGCCACCCGGATGCGGCCGTCATGCGCGGGGTCATGCGCCTGGACCAGCAGGAGGGCGTTGCCGATGGTCTGCGCCCGGGACAGGCCGTCCGGGGTGCCCTCGGCGAGATAGGCGTCGATCATGAGGGCGTCGTCGTAGGTCTCGGAATCGGTGAACCCCTGTTGGCCGAGTACGCCCCCGGTGAAGCTCTGCACCAGCCGGGGCGTCGAGCCCGACCCGTACAGGTCCATCATCTGGTCGAGGAAGGTATAGGCGTTCTGCACGCTCGGGGTCAGCGCCGAGGCGGGACTCTGCAGGCCGGGCGCGACCGCGACGCAGACCGAGACCATGACGATGCCGCCCACCAAGGCGCGAACGGAGATCCTGCTGGCCACCATGCCCCACCTCGGGCCAGAAGGCTATCTATCTTCCACCCCGGGTGCCCGAAGGAGTCTCCGGGCGCGGGGAACGGTGCGGGGCGTGCCGGTAAGGTCCGTGTGTGCCAGATCCCGAGAGAGTCGACGTCGTCACGCACGCATCCCCTCTCAGCTCGCAGGAGAAGTCCGAGCGCGCCAAGAGCTTTGGTGGAGTGGCTTCGGACTATCAGCGTTATCGTCCCGGGCCACCGGTGGCGGCGGTGGACTGGTTCCTTCCGGCGCGCGTCGAGCGGGCCGTCGACCTCGGAGCCGGAACCGGCGCATTGAGCAGGCTCCTGATGGACAGGGCCCAAGAGGTCGTCGCCGTCGAGCCCGACGACCGCATGCGCGGCGTGCTCACCGAGGAGATCCCCGGCATCCGGGCCGTGGCTGGCAAGGGCGAGTCGATGGCCCTCCCCGACGGCTGCTCCGACGCCGTGTTGGCCTCCTCGTCGTGGCATTGGATGGACCCCCTGCTCACCCTGCACGAGGTGGGACGCGTCCTGGTGCCCGGCGGGGTCCTGGGCGTGCTGTGGTCGGGGCCTGACCCCGAGGGGCCGTTCCTCCGCCAGGCCCAGGCCGCGCTGGCGGCCCAGTCGAGCGCCGGCGCGTTGGTCGCCGGCACCGACGGCAGCGGCGGGTCGGGTGGGAGCGAGTCGGATGGGAGCGAGTTGGCGAGCGTCATCATGGGCGAAGCGCAACGGCCCCAGTTCGGCCTGGAGATCCCTGTCGGGGTTCCTTTCGACCAGCCCGAACACGAGACGTTCACCTGGGACGTGGCGCTCAATGCCGACGATCTCATCGGTCTGCTGGGCACCTTCAGCTGGATCATCACCATGCCGGAGCAGACGCGCCAGCGTGTGGTGGCACAAGCTCGACGAATGCTGGGGGAGTTCCTGGGCGTCGAGGGTGACGTGACCATCGACGTGGCGTTCCGCTGCGACGCCTTCCGGTCCCGCCGACACGACTAGGCCGTGGCTAGGCGCACCCGCCCGTCCGATCCCCCTGAGGGTCGAGGACGATCCCGGCCGGCCCTAGATCAAAGCTTTCACCCTCGGTTAGGGTTCAACACCGTCGACGGCGGGGGGGTAGCGATGAGCGGCTCTGTTCACCAGGCCCAAGCCATCGCTAGGCGGGTGGCGTCGTGAGACTGAAGGCCTTGATCGCATTGCTGTGTGTCGGGTCCTTGCTGGCATTGACGTCCAGCGACGCGTTTGCGCACCGGCACTCGTCAGCCAAGGTGTACGACGTCGGGCGCATCGTCCCGATCGGCGCACCGGTCGAGGCCACCAGTGGTGGGGTCATCTTCATCGACTACGCCGGAAGCCCGCAGGGACTGGCCGCCTCTCTGAGCTCGTCTTACGAGCCGACGCAGTGCATCATTCTCGAGATGTCACCGAAGGCGGGACCACCTCCGTACCAAGTCGTCACGTTCGTCGACATTCGGGCCTTCAAGATCCGCGGGAGTCGCGGGTGGCAGCGGATGCAGCGCTTGTCAGCGCAGTCAGATTGTCAGTAGTGCACACCGTCGGTCAGGTACCGTGCGGACCGTGTCGGCGGCTCGGCCCTGGAGCGACCATCTCCCGCCCGGTATCACACTCGGCCCCGGTGACCTGACGGCTCGGGGGAGTCTCCCCGCGGCATGGGAGGCGGTGTGGGCGGCGAACCCATCGGCTCCGATCGTCTATGACGCCGGTGCTGGTGCCGATGCCCGCTGGGTCACAGCATCCGAGTTCGAAGAGCGCACCCGCCTGGTAGCCGAACGCCTGTTGGGGCTCGGCCTCGGACATGGGGACCGGGTGCTGTGGAGCATGGGATCGTCCCTTGACGCCGTCGTGGCCGTGGTCGGGGCGATGCGTACCGGACGCGTCGTGGTGGTCCCGGTGAACCCTGCGTACACCGAGCGGGAGCTGGCCCACGTCGTCGGCGACGTTCGGCCGGCGGCTGCCATGGTGGACGACCCCGACCGAGCTGAGCTGCTCACCCGCGCCGACAGCGCCATGGTCGTGATCACGCCCGAACTCGACGTGATCGCAGGGGCGCCTCGTTCGGGTGGAGAGGCCGGTGCGGCCGTACTCGATATTTCCCAACCCGACGCCCCCGCCCTCGTCACCTACACGTCGGGGACCACCGGGTCCCCCAAGGGGGCCGTGCTAACCCATGCGAACCTGCTCGCCAACAGCGAGTCGATCGCCGTCACCTGGCGGTGGGGTGCCCAGGACAGGCTGGTCCACGCCCTGCCCATCTTCCACGGCCACGGGCTGTGCGTGGCGTTGTACACGTCGCTGCTCGTGGGTGGTTCTGTGGTCCTGGTGCCGCGCTTCGACGTCGACGCCGTGCTCGACGCCGGTGCCGAGCACCTGGCGACCATGTTCTTCGGGGTGCCCACCATGTACCACCGTCTGGCCGGGTCGGGTCGCGCCGGGGAGCTGGCGCGCCTGCGCCTGGCCGTGTCCGGCTCGGCCGCCCTGAGCGCCGATCTGCACCACCAGATCGCGGCATCGTCGGGAACGGCAGTGCTCGAACGGTACGGGATGACCGAGACGCTCATGACGCTCTCCAACCCTTACGACGGGGAACGCCGTCCGGGGACGGTGGGCTTCCCCTTCCCCGGTGTCGACGCCCGCGTCGCGCCCGACGGGGAGGTCCAGGTGCGCGGCCCGGCGGTGTTCGCCGGGTACTGGGAACGCCCGGCGGCGACGGCTAAGAGCCTCGTGGACGGATGGTTCGGTACCGGCGACCTCGGTGTGGTGGAGGATGGCTACGTGCGGCTGCTCGGCCGTTCGACCGAGGTGATCATCTCCGGTGGGTACAACGTCTACCCCGCCGAGGTCGAGGACGTGCTCCTCGGCCACCCGGCGGTGGCCGAGGTGGCGGTGAGCGGTGTGGCCTCCGACGAATGGGGCGAGACCGTGTGCGCCTGGATCGTTCCCGACGGTTTCACGCCGCCTGACGTCGAGGACGTCCTTTCCTATGCGGCGCAGCGCCTCGCCCCCTACAAGCGCCCCCGACGGGTCCGGATCGTCGACTCCTTGCCCCGGAACTCCATGGGGAAGGTTCGTCGCTCGGAGCTGCAGTGACCGTCCGATACTCGACGTGCCCGGCTCGTCAAAACCCCTCGCTCTCCGTGGCAACAACGCGCCGACAGTAAGTAAGCTGTTTTGATCGGTCCAGAACAAGGAGAACGCCGTGGGGGGGGCGATTACTGAGTTCTGGGGGTCCTGGTCGGCTCCTGGAGCCTCGACGCCTGTGGCGCGTTCTCGACCAGGGCCCGGTGAGAGCCGGGGCTTGTTCGTCGCCACGAGATCTCCGGCCGGCCCGCCGGGGCGGGCCGTGGCCCCGCGTTCGGCGAGGACCCCCTGATGTTCGCGGTCGGCTTGGGCGTCCACTCGAACAAGACCGTGGCGCTCATGATCGCCGTGTTCCTGATCCTCTTCACGGTGCCCATCGCCCGCCGGGTAGCACGCCAAGAGCGCGACCCGGGGCTGTTCCGGTTGCTCATGATCGCCGTGGTCACCCACCTGGCCTTCAGTGAGGTGAACCTCTACATCGTCAACCACATCTACCACGGCGTCACCGACAGCACGAAGTACGTCAACCAAGGAGCGATCCTCGCCCGGCGCTTCCAACACTTCGACTTCTCGATATCAGGGGTGCGGCCACCGGTCAACGTGCTCAACCAGGGCTCGGTCAGCATCGCCTGCGGCGTCATCATGGCCGTCATCGGCATCAACAAGCTGGGCCTCTACGTGGTGTTCAGTTGGCTCGCCTTCCTCGCCACCGTCGCCTTCTACCGGGCGTTCTCCGTCACCTTCCCCGAGGGCAAGCGGCGCCGCTACGCCTACATGGTCTTCTTCTTGCCGTCCTTGGTGTACTGGACGGCGGACGCCAGCAAAGAGACGATGATGTACCTGTCACTCGGCCTGGTCTCCTATGGCGCCGCCAGCGTCCTGGCCCACAAACGAGGCGGCGCTGCGCTGCTGGTCATCGGGACGATCATCGGGATCTACGTCAGGCCCCAGGAGTTGCTGCTGTTGATGGTGGCCTTCGCTGTAGCCGGCTTGTTTCGCCGCCGAAACGCCCAAAAGTCGCTGCGGGGACTGCGTCGGATCCTCGTGATGGGGCTCCAAGCAGCCCTGCTCCTGGCGGCGGTGTCGCTCTCGCAACAGTTGGCCAAGCACGCACCGGTGTTCAACCTGTCCGTGCTGGCCCACAACAACGCCGGAGAGGCCAGCAGCCTGCATTACCATCCCGGTCCGTCGGGTTATCCCCGGGACATCTACGTGGTCCTGTTCGACCCGACGATCAATGCCCACGGTTCGGCCCAGAAACTGGCTGCCGTCGAGAACTTCATCATCATCGGCCTCATCCTGACGTCGTTGCGCCGGATACGCCGTCTGCCGCGTGCCGCGTTCGTCCGGCCCTACGTGCTCATGTGCGGGCTCTACACCGTGGCGTTCCCGTATGCATTCGCGGCGCTCAACAATCTCGGCCTCATCGACCGCGAGCGGGTGCTGCTCCTGCCGTTGCTCCTCGTCTTACTGGCCGTCCCGGTGTCGCCCCGTGGACAGCCGCCGATGTACCCGTGGGAGTACAGCGAAGCCAAGAGGAAGCGCAAGCTCAAAAATACGCGCTGGGGAAAGGCGCCCCCGCCAACGGGGGACGCCCGGATCCCGGTGGGCTCGCGCCGGCGATAGGGACCTTCTGACGTCCCCGACGCCGTCGCGGGGTCGCCGGCTGAGCGCGCCCCGCACGAGGGGGCAGTAGGTTGACGACGTCATGGCCGGCCACTACCAGGTGTGCTTCACCGCCGCCACCGCCGACGAGGCGAGCCGTTTGGGGCGCATGGCGGTCGAGCACCGATTGGCGGCGTGCGCCCAGGTCTCGGGGCCGATGACCTCGACCTACCGGTGGCGGGACGAGGTGGTGTCGGCCCAGGAGTGGGTGTGCGTGCTCAAGACCACGGCGGTGTCGCTCGATCCGCTCATCGAGATCCTGAAGACGACACACAGCTACGAGACGCCGGAGATCATCGCCACCGCCATCGACGCCGGCGATCCCGGCTACCTGGCGTGGGTCACCGACGAGACCGGCTGGGGGCAAGACCCATGCGGTAGCGTGCCCCCATGACGACATTTCTCATGCTGTCGACGCTCGGGCCCGAAGGCATGGCGACGCTGCGGCAGAACCCGCAACGGCTGAAGGAGGTCAACACCGAGGTCGAGGCGATGGGCGCGCACGTCGTGGCCCAATGGGCACTGCTCGGTCAGTACGACTTCGCCACCGTCCTGGAGGCTCCCGACGAGAAGGTCGTCACCCGGGTGGCCGTGGCCCTGGGGCGCGCGGCACCCTCAAGACCAAGACGCTCATCGCCGTCCCGATCGACGAGTTCATCGAGACGGTCGGCACCAAATAGATCATGGGGGCGCCGGTCGGCACCCGGTCGTTCACGACCGGGTGCAACGCCCCCGGCTCAGTACCACCACAGGCCCTGCTTGCGACGCTCGGACCGGATGTCCTCGCTCGGAAAGATGTCGGGAAGGACACTGTTGTCGGAAAGGCGCCGCACGCGGTACCCACCTTGGACACGCTCGGCCACTTCGAAGCCGTGGCTCCATGAGCCCACGAAGCGGTTGCGGACATCGACGGGCGTGCCCGGGGGAAGTTGGGTGTCGGGCATTTCGGTGGCAACGTCCATCAGGCCGTTGGTCATGCGGGTGACCTCCTGTCATGCCCCGAACGCCTCCCATGATGGGCGCTGGGACCCCTCACCACAAGGGGTCCCCCGACAACTTGCGCGCAACGTGTCCGCCCGGGGAATCGCTCGATGACATCTCCACCACGGACGGTGCCGGCCAGGGCGGCGCGCCGCGCCGGCCCGGCCAGGCCGGGCCTGTCCCGCGAGCGCAGCCTGTGGGGTGCTGGCCACCGTCTGGTGGCGGGAATCGACGAGGTCGGGCGGGGTGCCTGGGCCGGGCCGCTCAGTGTGGGAGTGGTGGTGCTGTGCGAGTCCTCTCGGCGCATCCCGAGGGGCCTGCGCGACTCCAAGCAGCTCACCGAGGACGTGAGGGAGTCCATCTTCGACCGGGTGGCGGGGTGGTGTGCCGGCTGGGCGGTGGGCCACGCCGGGCCCGAGGAGTGCGACCGCCTGGGCATGACCGCCGCGCTGCGCCTGGCCACGCGCCGCGCCGTCGACCAGCTGCCTCCCGATCTCGTCCCCGACGCCGTCGTCCTCGACGGCACCTTCGACTTCGTGAGCCCGCCCGAGGCGCCCCAGCTCTTCGGCGCCGACGGGGGCGTCGAGCCCGATGCCGCCTACGGCCCTTCGGGGGACAGACGCGGCTCCACTTGGGCGCCGCCGGTGGAGACGGTGGTGGGAGGCGACGCCCGCTGCGCGTCGGTGGCCGCCGCCTCGGTGCTCGCCAAGGTGACGCGCGACCGGATCATGCGGGCGGCCGCCGACTCCTATCCTCCGTTCGAGTTCGAGCGCAACAAGGGGTACCCCTCACCGGCACACCAGCGGGCCCTGTGCGGGTACGGGTTAAGCGCCGTGCACCGGCGTTCCTGGGCGTTCGTCGACTACCTGCCCTGGGAGCTCACGACCTGGCCCGGGGACTACCGGGCTCGCAACTCACGCCTTGACGGCGGGCTCCTTGGGCAAGCCCAGCACGCGCTCGCCGATGATGTTGTGCAGGACCTCGTCGGTCCCGCCGGCGATGCGCATGCCGGGCAGCCCCAGCAGGAACTGCGACCACGCGAAGGTGCCCCACTCGCCTGAGTCGGCGATGAGTTTGGGGCCCAGGACCGACGACACCAGGTCCGTCATGCGTCGCATGTTCATGGTCAGCGACAGCTTGGCGATCGACATCTCGGGCCCCGGGACCTGGCCGCTGGCCACCCGGGCCATGGCGCGCAGATTGGTGTAGTTGGCCACCCGGCCGTGGATGAAGATGTCGGCGATCTGCTGGCGCACCATGGGGTCGCCTGCTTTGCCCTGGTGCCTGACCAGCTCGATCAGGCGGGGGGTGCTCAGGTTGCCGCTCCCCGACGACATGCTCCCCCCGCCGATGGCGGCCCGTTCGTTCATCAGGGTCGTGAGGGCCACCGACCAGCCTCCGTTGACGTCTCCGAGGCGATGGCTGTCGGGCACCCGGACCTCGGTGAAGAAGACCTCGTTGAACGAGGCGCCCCCCGTCATCTGCCGCAGGGGCCGGATCTCCACCCCCGGGGCCCGCATGTCCACGATGAAGCCGGTCAGGCCCTTGTGCTTGGGGGCGTCGGGATCCGACCGGCAGATGATCTCGCCGATGTCCGACAGATGGGCTCCCGAGGTCCACACCTTCTGCCCGGTCACCAACCACTCGTCGCCGTCGCGCACGGCCTTGGTCTGCACGCCGGCCAGGTCGCTCCCGGCACCGGGCTCGCTGAACAGCTGGCAGGCCACGATGTCGCCCCGCCACATCGACCGCAGGTACCGCTCCTTCACCTCGTCGGTGGCGTGCGCCAGGATGGTGGGAGCCACCATGCCCAGGCCGATGCCATAGGCGGTCATGGGAGGGGTGTCGAAGCCGGCTTCGATGGCGTCGTACAGCCGCTGGTGGTCGCGGGTCTGGCCCCGGCCTCCGTATTGCACCGGCCCGCTGATCCACCCGAAACCGGCGTCGAAGCGCTGCTGGGCCCACGCCCGGGACGCATCGAGCTCGGCCAGCTCCTGTTCCAGGGTGCGCTCGGGGAGCAGCGACACCTGGTCGGAGCCCTCGCCCCAGGCCTGCTCCACCTCCACCCGGGGCTCGGCGTGGGCCTCGAGGAACGCCCGGGCGGCCCGCTCGAACTCGTCTTCGGGGATCACGTCGACCATCGAGCTCTCTTTCGCGTCGGTTTCCTCGCCCTCGGGCCCGGTCTTCGTGCTCCGAGGCCACCCCAGGGTGGGCCTCTCAGCGTACCGAGGCGCCCGGAATCGCCGCCAAACAGGACCGATGGGGTGGTCGGTGCGGTAGAAAGACCCTGATGGCCTACGTGCTCGCCGTGATGGCAGCGTTTGCCAACGCATTGTCCAGCGTCCTGCAACGGATGGGGGTGGAGACTGCCCCGGCGGAGACCAACCTCAAATTGAGCCTCATCTCCTACGCGCTGCGCCGGACGGTGTGGATCGCCGGGTTCCTGGTGATGATCGCCGCGTTCCTGTTGCAGTTCCTGGCCCTGCACTTCGGGCACCTCACCACGGTGCAGCCCATCTTGACCCTGGAGCTGCCGTTTCTCGTCGCCATCCTGGGGATCTGGTTCCGTCAGCAGCTGACCTGGAAGGAGTGGGTCGGCGCCACCGCCGCCACCGGGGGGTTGGCCGCCTTCCTGGCCCTGTCCTCGCCCAGCGGGGGCAACGAGACACCCGACCTCGAGAACTGGGGGCTGGTGTCGTTCGCGGTGATCGCCGGGGGATCGGTGGCGATCCTGATGACACGATTCGGCTCACCGGTGTGGCGGGCCGCATGGTTCGGCGTGGCGGGCGCCATCGCCTTCGCCTTCACCGCCGCGTTCATCAAGACCATGAACGACGAGATCACCCACGGATGGGGCCACGTCTTTCTGAGCTGGCCGCCGTACGCCATGGCGGCAGCGGGCCTGGTGGGCACGTTCCTGGCCCAGAACGCCTTTCATGCCGGTCCGGTGACCGCCTCGCAGTCCGCCCTGGTGATCGTGGACCCCCTGGCGTCCATCGCCATCGGCATCGGGCTGTTCGGGGACCACGTGCAGACGGGTGGGGGCCGTCTGGTGGGCGAGGTCCTGGCCATGGGGGTGTTGTCGTTGGGGGTGCTCTCGCTCTCACGGTCCCCGCTGGTGGTCCACGTGAAGACCGAGGACGGGGGCGACGCCGAGCTCCTCCGCAGCCCACGCCGGCGCGGGTCGGACACGGCGCTGGAGTCCGGGTGAGCACGGAGTCCGCGCCGCGGGCGCCCCGGGGTGCCCGGCGCCGGGACAAGAGCCCGTCGGGCCCGACGCCGCCCGAGGCGGCGGTGGCCCGCAGCGCGCCGATCGCCGCCGCGCCGGCCGGCCACTACGACCCGTGGACGACGGTCCTCGAGCGCATCGACGACGCCGCCGCCCTGGCGGGCCTGGACCCTGACGTCCATCGCCTCTTGCAGTTACCGGACCGGGTGCTCGAGGTGGCCGTGCCCATCCGCATGGACGCCGGTCATGTGGAGGTGTTCCTGGGATGGCGGATCCACCACAACACCGCTCGGGGCCCCGCCAAGGGGGGCATCCGCTTCCACCCGGACCTGCAAGCGGCCGAGGTGGCGGCCCTGGCCGCCGACATGACGCTCAAGACCGCCGTCGTCGACATCCCCTTCGGCGGAGGCAAGGGTGGTGTGCGCTGCGATCCCCGGCAGCTGTCGATCGGCGAGCTCGAGCGCCTCACCCGCCGCTACACGTTCGAGATCGCGCCTTTGCTGGGCCCGGACCGCGACATCCCCGCGCCCGACGTGAACACCGATGAAAGGGTCATGGCCTGGCTTCTCGACACCCTCGACATGCTCCAGGGGCGCTCGCTCCCCGGGGTGGTGACGGGCAAGCCGCTGGCGGTGGGGGGGATGCGCCTGCACACCGGGGCGACCGCCTCCGGGGTGGTGCGCTGCGTGCGGGCCGTGTTCTCCGCACTCGACATCCCGGTCGCCGGGGCGCGGGCCGTGGTGCAGGGTTTCGGGAAGGTGGGCGGGCCCCTCGCCTTCCTCCTGTCGTCGGCGGGAATGCGCGTGGTGGCCGTCGGCGACGTCGGTGGCGCCGTGTACAACCCCGGGGGCCTCGACCTGAGCCTGCTGTCGGACCACGTGTCGGCCGTGGGCTCGGTGGCGGGATTCGAAGGCGGGCAGGAGATCCGGTCGTCGGAACTGTGGGCGGTGGAGGCCGACTTGGCCGTCCCCGCCGCCCTCGAGGGCGCCATCGACGAGTCCAGCGCCCGGCAGATGAGCGCTCGGGTCGTGGTGGAGGCGGCCAACGGCCCGACCACGCCGCAGGGCGACCGCATCCTCGCCGAGCGGGGGATCGTCGTCGTCCCCGACATCCTCGCCAACGCCGGAGGGGTGACGGCCTCGTACTTCGAGTGGGCGCAGTCGCGTCAGGGCTACGCGTGGGACGAGGAGCTCGTCGCCGCCCGGCTGGCCAGGACGATCGACGACGCCTTCGCCGATGTCTGGGCGCGCGCCCAGGACCTCGGGGTGACCATGCGCCGGGCCGCCGGGGTGGTGGCCGTGGAGCGACTGGCCGGGGCCATCAAGGCCAGGGGCCTGTTTCCCTGATCGTCGGGCTGTCCTGTGGTGGGGCGCGGCGGTCGTCGCCTGCGCCGCTCACCAGCCCCGGTCGACCCACTCCTGCAGATGGGGTGCCTCGGCGCCGATCGACGTGTCCACGCCGTGGCCCGGGAGTACGACGGTGTCGGGCCCGAAGCGCGAGAACAGCCGGTCCTCGATGGACCGGATGATGGTGGGGAAGTCCCCCCCGGGGAACTTGGTGGCACCGGGGCCACCGGGGAAGAGGGTGTCGCCGCTGAAGAGCAGGGGCGTGCCCTCCACCGCGAAGCACATCGACCCCCGGGTGTGTCCGGGGGTGGCGATGGTACGCAGTCGCAGGTCGCCGACCTCGATCACGGTGTCGTCCTCGAGGAGGAGATCGTAGGAGGGGAGCATGTCGGCGTCCTCGGCGGTGACCGAGACCTCGAAGCCCGCCTCGCGCACGGCGGGGACGGCTTGGATGTGGTCCCAATGGCCGTGCGTCTCGAGCACCTTCCGGACCCCGAGGTCGCGGCACATCTGCAGCAGGAGCTCGTGCTCGTTGGCGGCGTCGATGAGCACGGCGTCCCCGGTCCCCTTGCTGCGGATCACGTAGACGTTGTTGTCCATGGGGCCGACCACGACCCGATGGACCTCGAGCAGGCTGTCCTGGTAGTGGGGCATGTTCCGTACTGTAGGTCGGGCTTGCCGGCGCCGGTGCGGCCGGTGTTCTCGGCGCCGGGAGTCGGTGACGCGCCCGCCGATCGGGCTTCTTGACTCGCTGGTCAACAACGCTCGGCGTCTGGTAGACAAACCAAGTCAGCGGCCGGCGAGCACGGGCGCCGTGGCCCCATCGGCCCGAGGTCGGGTACCTGCGGGCCCGGCGTGGCCCGACCGGTCAGCTGGGACACGTCACGAGAGCTTCGAAGGACCCGACGAGGGGGACCCACGGTCATGAACTTCGCCTTCAGCGAGGAGCAGGAGGAGCTGCGACGGTCGGTGCGCCGCTTCCTCGAGGACAAGTCGCCCGTCACCGAGGTCCGACGCCTCATGGAGACCACCGAGGGCTTCGATCGGGCCGTGTGGGAGCAGATGGCCAACCAGCTCGGGTTGCAGGCGCTGGCCATCCCCGAGGAGTACGGAGGGGCCGGGTTCGGGTACGTCGAGCTGACGGTGGTGTTCGAGGAGATGGGCGCGGCGCTGTTGTGCGCCCCGTATTTCGCCACCGTCGCCCTCGCCGCCAACGCGCTGTTGTCGAGCGGGGACGAGGCGGCCAAGAAGGACCTGCTGCCAGGGATCGCCTCGGGCGAGTCCATCGCCACGCTGGCTTTCACCGAGGACAGCGGCAGTTGGGACACCGACGCCGTCACCCTGGCGGCCAGACGCAACGGTGACGAGTGGAAGCTCGACGGCCACAAGATGTTCGTCGTCGACGGACACAACGCCGATCTCGTCCTCGCCGCCGGGAGAACGGACAGGGGGGTGAGCCTGTTCGCCGTGGAACGTGGCGCCACCGGGATGACGGCCACGCCCCTGGCCACCATGGACCAGACCCGCAAGCAGGCGAGGATCGAATTCGCCTCCACTCCCGCCCGCCTCGTGGGCGAGGAGGGCGCCGCCGCCCCGGTGCTGTCGCGGACCCTCGACCTCGCCGCCGTGGCCCTGGCGGCGGAGCAGGTGGGTGGCGCGCAGCGCTGTCTGGACATGGCCGTGGAGTACGCCAAGACCCGGATCCAGTTCGGCCGGCCCATCGGTTCGTTCCAGGCCATCAAGCACAAGTGCGCCGACATGCTCCTCGAGGTCGAGTCGGCCAAGTCGGCGGCCTACTACGCGGGATGGGCGGCGGCCGAGGATTCCGAGGAGCTCCCCGTGGTCGCCAGTCTGGCCAAGTCGTACTGCTCGGAAGCGTTTTTCCACGCCGCCGCCGAGAACATCCAGATCCACGGCGGCATCGGCTTCACCTGGGAGCACGACGCCCACCTCTACTTCAAGCGGGCCAAGTCCTCCGAGCTCATGCTGGGGGACCCCAGCTACCACCGCGAGCTCCTCGCCCAGCGGATCGGCATCTGACTCCCCGGGGCGTCGCGCCGCGGCGCGCCGCCCCCGGCCCGGAGCCCGTGCGGTGTCCTGTGGCTGCGAGATACTGACGTCGTGCAGGACAGGCCGGACACGGGACCCGACGCCCCATCCCCCGAGCCGACGGCCGACGTCGGAGCCGGCACCGAGGCTCCCACCCCGGGTGGGCCGCGAGCCTCCGACGCCGATCGCGACCGGTTTGCCGCCATGCTCGAGCGTCACTACGTGGAAGGGCGCCTGAGCGAGGACGAGCTCTCCGAGCGCATGGACCGGGTCCTGCGGGCCCGCACTTTGGTGGAGCTGTACGCCCTGAGCTCGGACCTCCCCGATCCTCCCGCCGTCGACGTCCCGCGCCCCGCGCCGGGCCAGAAGCGCCGCGCCTGGCGTTTCTGGCAGCCCTGAGATCGCGCCGTCGGGCCCGGTCGGGGAGTTGGGGAGACGGTGCCGGCGACGTGGAAGGAGATGAACGGGCCGTCAGGGGTCCTGGCGCTGCACGTCGCCCCCGGGGTGTCCACCCGAGGTGACCAGGCCAACGTGCTCGTGGTGTGTCACGGCTTCCCGGTCGAGCGTGACTCGGCGCCGCGCCTGGCCGACACCCTTCCCATGTTGGCGGACCGCATCGCCACCGACACCGGGTGGCCGGTGGTGGTGGGATGTCTGCGCGGCGTGGGCGGGTCGGCCGGTGACTTCTCGCTCGCCGGGTGGTACGAGGACCTCCAAGCCGTCGTGGACCACGCCGCCGGCATCGGGCACGGGGGCGGGGTATGGGTCGTCGGGTTCGGGACGGGGGGCGCCCTCGGTCTGTGCGTGGCGGCCGACGACTCGCGCGTGCGGGGGGTGGCGTGCTTCGGGTCGCCGGCCACGTTCGCCGACTGGGAGAACGACGGCGCCGGGATGATCGAGTACGCGCGGCGCGTCGGTGCCATCCGCACGGCGGGCTTCCCGTCGGACCGGCGGGCGTGGGGCGAAGCGTTCTCCGCGCTGCGGCCCGATGACGCGGCGCGCAAGATGCCTCCCCGGCCGCTGCTGGTCGTCCACGGCGCCGACGACGAGGAGGTGCCCATCGCCGACGGCCGCCGTCTGGCCGAGTTCGCCGGCCCTGGCGCCGAGCTGCGGATCCTGCCCGGAGCGGGCCACCGACTGCGGGCCGACCCGCGCGCCATGGCCCTGCTGGCGGGGTGGCTCGAGCGTCAGGGGCCGTGACGCCGGGGGGAGACCGGGCTCACGAGGCGTGGGCGGCCGGGAGGTGCTGCTCGATCGAGGCTCGGAGCGCGGTGGCAGCGTGGCCGGGGTCATCGCAGTCGGTCAGGTAGCGGACGACGACGAAGTGACGCGCCCCCAGCGCGACGAGGGCGGGGACCGTCTCGGGAGTGACACCCCCGGTCACGAAGACCGGTCGGGGCGAGCGGGACACGGCGAAGGCGATGTACCCGGGGCCCGTCCCCGGCCTTCCGGGTTTCGTCGGGGTAGGCGTCACCGGTCCGGCGGAGACGTAGTCGACGGGTTCGTGGCGAGAGGACTCGAGCTCGTCGACCTCGTGGGTGGACAGCCCGATGATGGCGCCGGGGCCGAGGATGCGGCGCGCCAGGGTGGGGGAGGCGTCGTGCTGGCCGACGTGGACCCCGTCGGCTTCGATCTCGAGGGCGAGGTCGGGCCGGTCGTTGAGGATGAACGGAACGCCGTGATGGGCGCACACCCGGGCGGCCAGCCTGCCCCGTTCCACGAGGTGGCGCGCCTCGAGGTGCTTGTCGCGCAGCTGCACGACGTCCACCCCGCCGGTGATGCACGCGTCCAGGAACGTTTCGAGGTCCGGGCGATCGGCGGTGCAGAGATAGAGGTGTCGCCGCGCCAGGCGGCCCGACTCGTCGGCCGTCAACGCTTGCGCGCCGGGGCGGACGCCCGGCGACGGGTGGGCTCGTTCTTGGTGGCCTTGTTGGCTGCCTTGAGGGCTTGTTTGAAGGCCCGCACCTTGTCGAGGGTGTCGGCACCGGTGATGTCGGCCACCGAACGGAAGCTCCCGGCCTCGCCGTAGGGTGCGCTCACGGTGTCCCAGCCGTCGGGCCGGACGCCGAGTTGCTTTCCCAGCAGGGCGACGAAGATCTTGGCCTTCTGCTCGCCGAAACCGGGGAGCTCCTTGACGCGCTGGAGCAGTTCGGCACCGGTGGTGGTGTCGGCCCAGATCCGGTCGGCCCGGCCCTGGTAGCGGTCGACAACGAGCTTGGCCAGCTCCTGGACGCGGGCGGCCATGGAGCCCGGATAGCGGTGCAGCGCCGGCTTGGCCGAGAAGGCGCCGGCCAACGCGTCGGGGTTCATGGCGGCGATGCGCCGGGCGTCGAGGGGTTGGTTCAACCGTCGCTGGAGCTCGAGCGGACTGGCGAACGCCCATTCCAAGGGAACCTGTTGATCGAGGACCATTCCCACGAGGAGGGCGAAGGGGCTCTTCGACAGCAGGCCGTCCGCCTCGGCGTTCTGGCTGAGATGCAGGTCCACGAGGCCGATGGTAGCTGCCGACGGGCCGGTGGCATCGAGGCAACGCGACGCCGCGACGCCGGTGGTTCGATCGGGACCCTGGGGGCCCGGCACCGTGTCTCGTCACCGAAATGGGACGTGGGCGCGCACGTGACCGATCAATTCCGAGGCGCAGCTGAACCGGCGGCGGCGGCCGAGGACGTCGAGCTCGAGCGGGATGAGGAAGTCGGCCTGGAGCTGTCTGAGCCCTTCGGGTGATCGACAGTGCCGCGCCAGGTCACCGGCGAGTTGTGCCATGTCGGCCCCCCACGCCCGGCGGACGGAACCCCTCCGGTGGTAACGACCCAAGTTGACCAGCCGGGTGAGCTCGCCATGGGCAAGGACCCCGAGTTGCACCGTGAGAGGAACTCGCCGACCCATGGCCGCCATGACCAGATCGGACTCTCCTCGCAACAGCGCCGTCGCCTCATCGGCGACGAGGTTGTCCCCGTCCTGCTGTCCTCGCCTGCTCTTCTTGGAGGCCTCGAGTTCGAGCCGGCGCGCCGGTGTCTTCATTGCTCAGCGCCCAGGCGGCAGGAGTCGATCGGGTTCTGTTGGCCGGCGATGCCGAGGCGATCGGCGTGGTCCGCGTCGGCCGCCCGCGGGGACAGGATTCGGGCCCGTACGCCCGCAATCCAGGCAAGGGCGTGTCCCACCACGTGGCGCGGGGGCCGGGGGCGGGCGCTCTGGCGCCGCCGCGACGCCAGGCGGTCGGCGGCCAGCAAGCGCATCAGTTCGGGGTTCATGGGGCGCTCCTGGTCGGTGCGTGCCCACGGGGGAAGGCGAGTGTCATCTCTCCATGGTGCGCCTTGCCGGACTCGCCGAGAAGTGGCAGGATTGCCCTTGTGCGCGAAAAGACTGCCAAGGCCGGGAGCGGTCGGAAGTCGACGACGGTGGCGGTGGCCCTCGCCCACGGCTTCTCCCCGTTCGAGTTCGCGGTGGCGTGCGAGGTGTTCGGCGTCGACCGGTCCGATCTCGGCGTGCCTTGGTACCGGTTCAAGGTGTGTGCCGTGGAACCGACACCGATCAAGGCCGCCACGGGGTTCACGGTGGAGACGCCTTGGGGACTCGAGGCGCTGGGACGGGCCGACACCATCATCGTCCCTCCCCCGGGTCGGATCATCGAGCCCCGACCCGAGCTGCTGGAGGTGCTGCGGCGAGCGCATCGGCGCGGGGCGCGCATCGTGTCCATGTGCACCGGCGCGTTCACGCTGGCCGCCACGGGCCTGCTCGACGGACGTCGCGCCACCACGCACTGGATGCATACCGAGGAGTTGTCGAGCCGCTATCCCGACGTACAGCTCGACCCCAACGTCCTCTACGTCGATGACGGCGACATCCTGACCTCGGCGGGATCAGCCGCCGGGATCGACCTGTGTCTGCACATCGTGCGCCTCGACTTCGGGGCGGAGATCGCCTCGCAGGTGGCACGGCAAATGGTGGTCCCGCCGCATCGCGACGGTGGCCAGGCACAGTTCATCGAGCTGCCGGTGCGCGACGCGGTGGGTGACGGAGACCCGTTCACCGAGGTGCTGGAGTGGGCCCAGGCGCACCTGGACCGGTCGCTCACCGTGGAAGACCTGGCGCGTCGCTCGGCGATGAGCCCGCGCACGTTCGCCCGGCATTTCGTGACCCGCACCGGCACCACCCCTCGTCAGTGGCTCCTGCGCCAGCGGGTGTTGTTGTCGCAGCAACTGCTCGAGACCACGGACCTGTCGGTGGACGTCGTGGCGCTGCGCTGTGGCCTGGGAAGCGCGGCCAACCTGCGCTCGTGTTTCCAACGACTGGTGCGCACATCGCCGTCTTCGTACCGCCGAGCGTTTCGCCAGGCCGAGGCGGGCTAGAGACGCTCCCCGGGGGATCGGCTCAGTCGGTGCTCGAGCCCGGCGAGCGTCCCGACTGGCCCATGAGCACCTTGAACGAAGCGATGGCGAACTTGCCCTCGCCGACTTCGGCGATCCGGGCCCCCTCCTCGAGGGCCTGGCACCCCTCGTAGAACCAGTACGTCCGGCGTTGGCTGATCGAGGAGTTCACTTTTCCCGGGGGGTCGGGCAGCTTGGCGACGGTGGGGGCGTCATGTTCGAGCCAGGCCCGGAGAATGGCGTCGAGCGAGAACGGGCCCGAGACCCCCGAGGCGTTCGCCTCCTTCACGATCGAGGCCAGGATCCCGTTCGCGACGAGGGTCACCCATTCGTCGGACTCGGTTCGCATGCTTCGAGGCTAACCGCCGCCAACGGCGACCCCGCGTATTTCCGCCCCGGGACCTGGGCCCAGGCACGGTCGGAGGGCAACCGCTGAACGTGGTCGACCCTTCTCGGGTGCCCAGCTGTCCCCACGTAGGGTGGCCGACCGGTCGTGCCTGCTAAAGACGCCGAGCGGGACTGCCGAAAGCCTGGACATGACCAGCCTCGCCATGTCCGCGGAGTCCGGCTGTGAGTCCAAGGACGAAGCCGCCGACGTCTCGTCGGTGGTCGTGCAGCTGCTGCGGCGTCCGAGGTGGCAGACGCTCGGTGCGTGTGTGGGCGAGCGCGTCGAGATGTTCATCCCCGACCGCGGCGGCCCGACGGCTCGTGCCAAGCAGCTGTGCGCGCGCTGCACGGTGCGCACGGAGTGTCTGAGGTACGCGCTGGCCGTCCCCGATCTGGTGGGGTACTGGGCGGGAACCAACGAGCGCGAGCGCCGTCGCCTGCGGGCGCTGAGTCGCCGCCAGAAGGCGAGCGCCTGACTCTGCTCTGACGCTTCGGACGTCCGGTCGGCACCGACCGGTCACGACCGGGCCGGTCCCCGTCACGTGTTGGTGACGCGATGGGTACTGTCACTGCTCATGTCCGTCGAACGGCGCGTGGCGCTCGTGACCGGGGCCAGCCGCGGCATCGGCCGGGCGGCGGCCATCGCCCTGGCGCAGCGCGGTCTGGACGTCGCCATCACGGCTCGGACGGTGCGGGAAGGCGACGGCGTCGACGAGTCGGTTTCGGGGGACGGCGCCCGCATCACCGGGAGTCTCGAGACCACGGCCCGCGAGATCGAGTCCGCCGGCGGTCGCGCCCTTCTCATTCGCGCCGACCTCCTGGAACGAGCCTCGCTCCTGGGAGCGGTGGAGCGCGTCCTGGATGAGTGGGGG
This sequence comes from uncultured Acidimicrobiales bacterium, assembly GCA_963731665.1. GTDB lineage: Bacteria > Actinomycetota > Acidimicrobiia > Acidimicrobiales > UBA8190 > Chersky-840. Next base: position 191,212 of record CAVSWP010000003.1, read on the forward strand.
CAGGTGAACGTGCTGGTGAACAACGCCGTGCACACCGGCCCAGGGAGCATGGAGCGCTTTCTCGACCTCGACATCGCCATGGTCGAGGCCAAGCTCGAGGCCAACGTCGTGGCCCAGCTGGTGATGATCAAGGCGGTGCTTCCGGGCATGCTCGAGCGGGGCGAGGGCACCATCATCGACATCACCTCGGCGGTGGCCACCAGTGATCCCCCGGCGCCGACCGGCGAAGGGGGGTGGGGCCTCGGGTATGCGGTGACCAAGGGGGCCTTTCACCGGGTGGCGGGAATCCTGGCCGTCGAGCTCGGACCCCGGGGGATCTTCGTCGTCAACGTCGAGCCCGGGTACGTGCTGACCGAGCGGATGGTGTCGGCGCAACAGCGGTTGGGACTGGCCGGCCACTACCCCGGGGCGCCCCCGTCGGTCCCCGGAGCCGTCGTGGCGTGGTTGGCCGGGGGCCCCGGGGCCATCACGGCAGACGAGCGCACGGTGTTCAACGGCACCACCGTCTCGGCGCAACGGTTCGCCCGGGAGCGAGGCCTGCATCCCGACTGGCGGACAGCGCGCTGACCGATCCGATCCCGCGTCGACGAGTGGTCACGCCCCGGCGTCGGCGCTGAAGTCCTCGATGGTGGAGCCCATCTGCTTCTCGATCTCCTTGAGGTCGAAGTAGTCGCGCCAGCGGGTGACGAGGCCGTCGGCATCGAGCTCGACCATGGTGCACCCGTGCATCTCGATGCGCATGCCACCCCCGAGGGTGCCACTGCCGATCCACTCGAAGGCCCCACCGGTGCGATCCCCGTGTGACGCCGTGACCTCCTGGCGCCAGTCGGGGAACGATGCGTCGGTGATGTCCTCGACCGAGGCGATGTCGGTGGTCTGGGCGGTGACGGGATCGCTGAACACGCCGCCGGATGCGAACAACTCGCGCAGCCGCACCGTCGCATCGGCTCCCAGGGCCAGCTTCAACCTCTTGGTCCAGTCTTCCCAGTCCACCACGACCCTCGCTTCCCACCCGCACCGCGGCGGGTCTTGGAGCAGGCCCGCAGCATGGCAGCCGCTGCGCATCGGCTCAAGCGCTCGCGAGGCGTGCTCACGGTGAATAGCGTTCGTCCGATGCGCATCGGAGTCCTACTTCTGCCGGAATCTCGCTGGCCCACCGCCCGGGAGTTGTGGCGTCGGGTGGAGGAGCTCGGTTTCGACCACGCCTGGACCTATGACCACCTCGCCTGGCGCTCGCTGCGCGACGGCCCGTGGTTCGGTGCCGTCCCGTTCCTGGCGGCGGCGGCGGTGGTGACCCGACGTATCCGGCTGGGCACGCTGGTGGCCTCACCCAACTTCCGCCATCCCGTTCCCTTCGCCCGCGAGCTGGTGACGCTTGACGACCTCTCGGGTGGCCGATTCACCCTGGGCATCGGCGCCGGTGCCCAGGGGTGGGACGCCGTGATGCTCGGGCAGGACCCGTGGACGGCGGCGAAACGGGCCGAGCGCTTCGCCGAGTTCCTGGACCTGCTCGACCAACTCCTGAGCAGTCCCGAGACGTCGTACGAGGGCCGCTACTACCGCGCTGTGGGGGCCCGGACCTACCCGGGGTGCGTGCAACAGCCCCGCATCCCCTTCGCGGTGGCCGCCACCGGCCGTCGGGGCATGCAGCTCGCCGCCACCTACGGCGAGACCTGGGTCACCACCGGCGACCTCGTCGAGGACGGGCGACGGCGGGCGGCCGTCGAAGGGGCGCGCGTCGTGGGCGACCAGGTGTTGCTCCTGGAAGAGGCGTGCGCCGCGGTGGGCCGCGACCCGTCGTCGCTGGCCCGGTTGGTGTTGAGCGGTCCCCGTCTCGATGACGGGTTGTCGTCGCTCGACGCCTTCGACGACACCATCGGGCGCTACGCCGCAGTCGGCGTCACCGACTTCGTGGTCCACTGGCCGCGCCCGGAGGAGCCTTACCGGGGCGACCGGCGCGTGTTCGAGAGCGTCGTGTCCGAGGTCCTGTCCCGGCGCTGACGGCCGGGACGCCCGCCGCGAGGGTTGGCCGGGGGTAGCTTTCGCCTGTGTGTCGAGCGCGCCGGTGGCGCCGATGGGTCCGGGTCGTCGGCGCCGTGTCGGTCGTGGCCGTGGTCCCGGCGTGCGGAGGCGCCGCGGCGCGCCCCACCGCCACCCACGCCGTGCGCATCCACTCCGTCGACTGGGGCGATGTGGCGGTTCCCGGTTCGGTGTGCGACGGCTCGGAGCCGATCCAGCTCCGCGCCGGTCGGGCGACCGTCGACGCCCCGCCGGCGCTTCACGCCGGCACGCCTCGGGTGACGGTGTCGGCGTCGCACCCGGTCTACGGCAACCTCACCGGCGCCGGTCAGGACGAGGCCGCCGTGAACGTGTGGTGTGACGACACCACCGGCACCGCCGACGGGCAGTTGGCGGACTCGTGGGTCATCTACAACGCCGACTCGGGATCGCTGCGGGTCCTCGGGACGTTGACGCCGGCGCCGGCCGCCGCGGCCGGTGTGCACGTGTCGTACTTCGACACCGGCCCCGGCGGCATCACGATGGCGCCCGGGAAGATCACCGCCACCGAGCTGTCGTACGGGCCCGAGGACGCCACCTGCTGTCCCTCGGTCCGAACGACGGGCGTGTGGATCTACGCCGACGGGGTCCTGCGCGCCACCGCGCCGTCCCGGAGCAACCCCCGAGGGTAGGAACCGGCGCCCACCGGTAGGGTGGCGAGGTGCTCCCGCACACCGTCCGCCACGCGCACATGGCCGACGTCGGCGCCCTGGCCATTACCTTGAGCCGTGCCTTCGACGACGACCCGCTCACGACGTGGCTGTTTCCCCGTGCCGATGCTCGACGCCGCAAGCTCCCCACCTTCTTCCGCTCGTTGCTCGGGGCGTCACTTCCCTTAGGTGAGGTGTACACGACCGACGACTCCCGGTGCGCGGCGATCTGGAACCCGCCGGGGACCTTCCCCATGGGCTGGTACACCGACACCCGGCTCGGGCTCACGACGACGCGACTGGTCGGGGTGCGCATCACGCTGTGCGCCCGGGGCCTCTTGTACTTCGCCAGCCATCACCCCAAAGAGCGCCACTGGTATCTCCAGATGCTCGGGACCGAGCCGCAGTCCCAGAGCCGCGGCCTGGGTTCGGCCGTCCTGGCCCCGATCCTCGAGCGCTGTGACCGTGAGGCAGAGCGGGTCTACCTGGAGTCCTCGAAGGAGCGCAATATCCCCTTCTACGAGCGCCACGGTTTCAAGGTCACCCAGGAGATCCAGGTGCCGCGCGGGCCGGTGGTGTGGGCCATGTGGCGCGAGCCGGGCTGACGCCCCGGGTCAGGCGTAGGTGCGCACGAGGGCGAGGACGGCGTCGCCGTCGGGCCCTACGGCGCGCAGGGTCGTGGCCGACGCCTCGAGGCGCCGGGCAGCCACCGCGCACAGCTCGGCCGCCGGTCCGCTGATGATCGTGGTGGGCGGCTCGTCGGGCACGAAGTTCCACGCCTCGCCGCCCGGCGACACCAGTCGGAACGCAACCGGCCCCGTCAGGGTGCGCTGCGCCGAGGAGAAGGCATAGGGCAGGGTCCGCCACGCCAGGCGGGCGATCAGACGGAGACGGTCGGTGGGCGCCAGGTCCACCCCGAGGGCCCCGGCCACGTCGCCGGTGTGGATCCAGGTCTCGGCCAGCCGGGTGGTCGTCAAGGTGCGGGCCGAGAGCTCCCCGGCCACCCACGTGACCCGGGTGGAGAGGTCCATGGCGTCGAGCACCTCCACCAGGGCGGCGGCGTTCGACGACCAGCGTGCCCGCAGCTCCGCCGGCGCCAGGCCCCGTTGGCGTTGCACCATGAGCGCCGCCCCGGCGTCGACCGAGCCCACCGGGGCCAGGCCCGCCGTCAGTGCCGCCGCCGCCTCGGCGAAGCGACCCGTGGCGCTGGCGATCGCCAACTCGTCGGTCTGGGCCAGGTGCAGCACGACGTCGGCGACGTCCCAGCCCTCGCACCCGGTGGGCGCCCGCCATCCGGCGTCTCCCAGGCCCTCCAGCACGCCGGCGAGCTCGGACTGCTGGGCGGCCAGCACCTCGACGACCTCGTCCACGGCTCGCCAGCGTAAGGGCGGGGTCAGTCGGACCAGGGGTCGGCGGAGTCCGGGTCGATCCCGTATCGGGCGATGGCGTCGGCCACCTCGTCGCTCTTGGCGTCACCGGTCTCCGCCAGGGCGCCGAGCACGGCCACCACGACGTGGGCGGCGTCGACCTCGAAGAACCGGCGCAAGGCGGCCCGGGTGTCGGACCGGCCGAACCCGTCGGTCCCGAGCGACACGAAGCGCCGGGGCACCCAGCGCGCCACCTGGTCCGGGACGGCGCGCAGGTAGTCGGTCACCGCCACCACCGGCCCCGCCCCGGCGTCGTCGAGGGCTTCGGTGACGTAGGGGACCGCCCGCCCGCCGTGGGGGTGCAGGCGGTTGGCCCGCTCGACGGACAGGGCGTCGTTGCGCAGCTCGGAGTAGGAGGTCACCGACCAGGCGTCGGCCGACACCCCCCAGTCCGCGGCCAGCAGCTCGCGGGCCTCCACGGCCGCCTGCCACATCGGGCCCGAGAACAACACGGTGGCCCGTCGGGCCGACCCATTTCCTTTCGCCGCCGGCTCGGCGGGCTCGGCGAAGCGGTACATGCCCCGCAGGGCCCCGGCCCGAACGGTGTCGCCGGCGGCGCCGGTGGGAAGCGGGGGCATGGGGTAGTTCTCGTTGTAGAGGGTGAGGTACCAGAAGCGGTCCTCGGGCTCGGGGCCCATGATCTTGGTGATGGCGTCCTGCATGATGATGCCGATCTCGTAGGCGAAGGCGGGGTCGTAGATGTGCGCCGCCGGGTTCACCGAGGCGAGCAAGGGGGAGTGGCCGTCGTCGTGCTGAAGGCCCTCGCCCTGCAAGGTGGTGCGTCCCGCCGTGCACCCGGCGAGGATGCCGCGGCCCCGGATGTCGCCCAGCAGCCAGGCCAGGTCGCCGACGCGCTGGAACCCGAACATGGAATAGAAGAGGTAGATCGGCAACAGGGGCCGGCCCCAGGTGGCGTAGGCGGTGGCCAGGGCGATGAACGACGCCATGGCGCCGGCCTCGGTGATGCCCTCCTGCAGGACCTGGCCCTTGCGGTCCTCGGCATAGCGCAGGATGAGGTCGGCGTCGACGGGGGTGTAGCGCTGACCCTCGGGCGCGTAGATCTTGGTCTCGGCGATGAGAGGCTCCAGCCCGAAGGTCCGGGCCTCGTCGGGGACGATGGGGGCCACGTACCGCCCCAGGCTGGGGTCGCGCACCAGGTTGCGCAGGAGCCGGGCGAAGGCCATGGTCGTGGAGGCCGACTGGGTTCCCGAGCCGGCGAACATGTCGGCGAAGGCCTTGGGGTCGGGCACGCCGTACGGCGTGACGGGCCGCACCACACGCGTCGGCAGGGGGCCCGCCAGGACCTTGCGACGTCCCGTGAGGTACTCGTGCGCGGGGGAGCCCTCGGGCGGGCGGTAGTAGGGCGGCTGTTCGGCGTCGAGGGCCTCGTCGGGGATCTCCTCCTGGAGATACAGACGGTCGCGCAGCGCCAGGAGCTGAGCCTTGGACATCTTCTTGATCTGGTGGGTGGCGTTGCGCGCCTCGATCTCGGGGCCCAGGGTCCAACCCTTGACCGTCTTGGCGAGGATGACGGTGGGCTGGCCCACCTGTTCGGTGGCGAGCTTGTAGGCGGCGTACAGCTTGCGGTAGTCGTGGCCGCCGCGGGGCAGGGCTTGGAGGTCCTCGTCGGAGAGGTGCTCGACGAGGCGCCGCAGCCGGGGATCGGGTCCGAAGAAGTGCTCCCGGATGTAGGCGCCGGACTCCGTGGCGTACTTCTGGAACTCTCCGTCGGGGGTGGTGTTCATCTTGTCGAGGAGCACACCGTCGATGTCGCGGGCCAGGAGCTCGTCCCACTTCGATCCCCAGATGACCTTGATGACGTTCCAGCCCGCGCCGCGAAAGGTGGCCTCGGCTTCCTGGATGATCTTGCCGTTGCCCCGCACGGGGCCGTCGAGGCGCTGGAGGTTGCAGTTGACGACGAAGATGAGGTTGTCGAGATGCTCGCGCCCGGCTACGCCGAGGGCGCCGATGGACTCGACCTCGTCGAGCTCGCCGTCGCCGAGGAAGGCCCAGATGCGGCTGGCCCTCGTGTCGACCAGCTCGCGTTGGAGGAGGTAGCGGCTGGCGTGGGCCTGGTAGATGGCGCACAGGGGGCCGAGGCCCATGGAGACGGTGGGGTACTCCCAGAAGCCGGGGAGCAGGCGGGGGTGGGGGTAGCTGGGCAGGCCCTGGCCCGAGACCTCCTGGCGGAAGTGGTCGAGCTGGTCCTCGGTGAGCCGTCCTTCGACGTAGGCCCGGGCGTAGATGCCCGGCGACCCGTGGCCCTGGAAGTAGACGAGGTCCCCGAAGCCTCCGTCGGACTTCCCCCGGAAGAAGTGGTTGAAGCCCACCTCGTAGAGCGAGGCCGAGCTGGCATAGGTGGCCAGGTGTCCCCCGATGCCTTCACTGCGGTAGTTGGCCCGGCTCACCATGGCCGCCGCGTTCCAACGGATGTAGGCACGGATGCGGCGCTCGACGTACTCGTCGCCGGGGAACCACGGCTCCTGGTCACGCGGGATGGTGTTGACGTAGGGCGTGGAGACCGTGGCCGGGAATTCGACCTGCTTGGTCCGGGCGCGCTCGAGGAGCTTCATGAGCAGGAACCGGGCCCGGGTGCGCCCCTGGGCGTCGACGACGGCGTCGAACGAGTCGATCCACTCCGCGGTCTCCTCGGGGTCGATGTCGGGGAGTTGATGCGACATGCCGTCGAAGAGCACTGCTCCATGCTACGGGCGGTCCCCTCTCCCAGGGCCGACCGTCCCCACGCTCGGGGAAAGGCCCGCTGCGCTGACCAGGTGGCTCGTTCACCGGCTCCGGCATTGGGGGTGCGTTGACCGGTCGTTGCCGGCCCGTGGACATTGGTGGCGCACAGTGATGTACATGACGCGCAGAGAGATCAAGGGGTATGGGGGCCTCTCTGGCGCGGTCTTGGGGTCACCGGGGCAGGCGTCGTGAAGAAGCTCGCGGTGGCCCTCGTGGCCGTGGCGGCCACGGTCGCCCTTGGCATGACCGCCCCGGCGGCTTCCAAGACGCCGGTGACGACCAAGGGCCTGGCGGCCATGACGACGTGCATGACGCCGCATCAGGCCTGGGTGTGGGAGAAGGCCGTGTTGGCCGTCCCCGCCATCGTCCTGGTCCCCCCGCACATCTGCCCGTAGCACTTCGCAGGTGATAGGTCTGCGACTCAGTGACGAAGATGCAGAGGGCGCGTTTCTCGGGCGAAGTCGTTCGTCACTCACTCACGGTGACAAGGGTCGGCGGGACCTCAGGGTCATGGGCGTACGGCAGTTTGAACTGCCCACATGTCAGTCCAGACTGCCATGTGGCCGCGTTTCGTGGTGGCGATTGCTCTATCGGAAATAGTGCCGATTGACCTTGTGGGATCCCCCCCTCCTTTTTTCGAGGGTGCCATCATTGGCTGCGAATCAACCCTGAGGTCGAGTCCTCAAGTCGGGTGACATTGGGCCGATAACTCGGGGATGACTAAGCAAGTTGGCGCGCGCTCTGTGGCGGGGAGAGGGCTATTCAAGATCCGGTTCAGTCGCTTGCTGGTCGGCGCCCTCATGGTGGGTGCCGCTGTAGTCCTGCCGGTGGCCTCATCGGTGGCCTCGGCGTCGACCACGGCTACCGCCACGATCAGTGCCGGGACCCTGAACATCGTGGTTCCCTCCACGATCAGCTTCTCCGACACCTTGAACGGGTTAAACCAGAGCACCACGGCGGGGTTGGCTATCGACGTCCAAGACGCCACCGGGTCAGGAGCGGGCTGGAACGTCACAGCTACCTCGACCCAGTTCACTTCCGGCAGCAACACTCTGTCGACCAACTCGGTCACCGTGGGCGGCGCTCCCACAGACACCTGCGACAGCGGCGCCACGTGCACGTTGGCTACGAACAGCGTGGCGTATCCCTACGGGCTTCCCGCGGGTTCGGGTCCGCCCACGGCCACCAAGATCTTCAACGCCGCCGCCTCCACGGGGCTTGCGGATCAAACGGTTACTCCAACGTTCGCCCTGGCGGTGCCGGCCAACGTCGTGCCGGCCGCGTACGCGTCTACCTGGACCTTGAGCGTCGTAAGCGGCCCGTAGGGTTCAGGCGATGATCACCCGGCGCCGGTTGGCACCGAGTGATCAAACACCCGGAGAGGTCTTAGGACACATCGTGTCGACGCGGGCTAAGCGCCTTGCGTTGGTTGCCATCTGGGCCGGGCCTCTCGCGTTTCTTGGATGGGCGGCGCCGGCAGAAGCTGCCGGCACTGGCGGTGTGGGAGCAGGGCCTGCTCCAGGAGCCCCCGGGGTATTGGCCGGGGGTGGCTACTTCGCCCCCACTGTCGCACCGGGATCGACGTGGACGTCCGAGCTCTTGGTGGCCAACGACAGCGCCACCACCGCTCCCATCGAGATCTACGGGGCTGACGGTCTCACCGCCGGTGCCTCCGGTGCCGTCTATAGCAACTTTGGGCAGCCCCTCAGGGCGACCGGCATGTGGGTATCACCGAAGTCCCGGACCGTCACCATCCCTCCCGAAGGGCAGGCAACGGTGCGCTTTTCGGTCTCGGTGCCGCGGTCGGCGAGCCCCGGGGACCACTTGGCGGGCATCGTCGCCCAGAGCGCGTCACCGTCGACTTCGGGATCAGGCCATCTCCGCGTCACTGTCGTAGCTCGAGCCGTCGTGGGTGTCCTGGTGCGGGTCCCGGGTCCGGCGACGTTCTCGGTAGGGGTGGGGGCACCCACCGTCGGCCGCGGCCCTGATGGCGTGGGCGAGGTTGTCACACCACTCACAGATTCCGGTCGGCTGATCGGTAAGCCAACCATCGATGTCTCACTCTCGGGTCCTGGCGGCTACAAGAGCAGCGTCACGAGTCAGGTCGACACCTTGCTTCCCGGTGGAACCGCTCGTTTTCCGGTCTACTGGCCTGATTCCTTGCACGGTACGTACAGGATCAAGTCGTGTGTCTCCTGGCCTGGATCGGCCAAACCGAGGTGCCGCTCTGCGACGGTGGCGGTGAACGACACAACCAAAACGGTGAAGGATCTCCACGCCAAGAGCGTTCGGCATAACCTTCCGAGTTGGGTAGTGGTCCTTATCTCGGCGTGTGGTGGCGCAGTTGTGATGGGAGTGGTCCTCAAGCTACGTCGGCCTACACCTGTCCACTCTGCACGCCGACGTCGGCGTCGCGCTGGATCCGATCCCAAGTTTGGGATCGATCCGGAATCGAGGATCCCCGCGCCTACGAAAGCCGATAGCGTCTCTGGACCTGGGACGAGGTGAGTTCGCTCAAGCTCGAGAGTCAGCAAGCGACAAGTCACCGGTGGCTCGTCGTGTTCACCGGAACGGTGATCTCGAGCTTGTTGCTGGCCTCGCCCGCCGGGGCCTCGATCGTCATGATCACCGTTGCCGGTACGGGGACGGCGGCCTTTTGGGGTGATGGTGGCTCAGCTTCGACCACCACAGTGGACGCGCCAAGAGATGTGGCTGTCGATTCGGCGGGTGACGTGTTCATCGCCGACACAACCAATAACCGGGTGCGGATGGTGCCGGCGTCGTCGGGCACGTTCTTCGGTCAGGTGATGACGGCCGGTGACATCTACACGGTGGCGGGGACGGGCACAGCGTGTTCGACGCACACCCCCGCCGGCTGTGGCTACAGCTCCGGGGGGGTGGCTCAGGCGGCCACGGCCGCCAACCTTGACGTTCCCTCCGGTGTGGCTGTTGACGCGTCGGGCAACCTCTACATCGCCGACAAGACGAACAACATGGTGGCCATGGTGGCCAGATCGGCATGTTCCTCGTCGTGCCCGTTCGGGTTGGCCTCGACGGTGGTGGGAGACATCTACGCGGTGGCGGGGACGGGCGCAGTGTGTTCGACGCACACCCCTGCCGGATGTTTGTACAACGCGCTGGCCACGTCGGCCAAGCTCGACGCCCCGGGGGGGGTGGCCGTCGATTCCTCGGGGAACCTCTTCGTCGCCGACACCACCAACCAGATGGTGGCCATGGTGGCCAGATCGGCGTGTTCCTCGTCGTGCCCGTTCGGGTTGGCCTCGACGGTGGTGGGAGACATCTACGCGGTGGCGGGGACGGGCGCAGTGTGTTCGACGCACACCCCTGCCGGGTGTTTGTACAACGCGCTGGCCACGTCGGCCAAGCTCGACGCCCCGGGGGGGGTGGCCGTCGATTCCTCGGGGAACCTCTTCGTCGCCGACACCACCAACCAGATGGTGGCCATGGTGGCCAGATCGGCGTGTTCCTCGTCGTGCCCGTTCGGGTTGGCCTCGACGGTGGTGGGAGACATCTACGCGGTGGCGGGGACGGGCACAGTGTGTTCGACGCACACCCCTGCCGGATGTTTGTACAACCGCGCTGGCCACGTCGGCCAACCTCGACGCCCCGGGGGGGGTGGCCGTCGATTCCTCGGGCAACCTCTACATCGCCGACACCACCGACCAGATGGTGGCCATGGTGGCCAGATCGGCGTGTTCCTCGTCGTGCCCCTTGGGTCTTGCCTCCACCGCAACGGGAGACATCTACGCGGTGGCGGGGACGGGCACAGTGTGTTCGACGCACACCCCCGCCGGCTGTGGCTACAGCTCCGGGGGGGTGGCTCAGGCGGCCACGTCGGCCAACCTCGACGCCCCGGGGGGGGTGGCCGTCGATTCCTCGGGCAACCTCTACATCGCCGACACCACCGACCAGATGGTGGCCATGGTGGCCTCGTCGGCGTGTTCCTTGTCGTGCCCCTTGGGTCTTGCCTCCACCGCAACGGGAGACATCTACGCGGTGGCGGGCACCGGGACGGCCTCCTACACGGGGGACGGTGGTGGTGCCGCCACCACTGCGTTGAACGCTCCGGCCGCAGTGGCGGTGGACTCGTCGGGCGATGTGTTCATCGCCGACACGACCAATAACCGGGTGCGGATGGTGCCGGCGTCGTCGGGCACGTTCTTCGGTCAGGCCATGACTCGGGCCGACATCTATACCGTGGCCGGGACCGGAACGGCCTGTTCGACCCACAACCCCGCCGGCTGTGACTACACGTCGGGGGGTGTTCCCCAGTTAGCCACCACGGCCCTCCTCGATCTCCCCGGCGGGGTCGCCACGGACTCATCGGGCAACCTCTATATTGCCGACACCTCGGACAACATGGTGGCCATGGTGGCAGCCACCTCATGCTCCACGGCGTGTCCGTTCGGCCTCACGTCCACCATCGACGGAGACATCTACACCATCGCCGGGACGGGAACCGCGTGTGGAACACACACCCCAGCAGGATGTGGCTATACCTCGAGCGGCATAGCTCAGGCAGCCACGTCGGCCAACCTCGACGCCCCCGGGGGGGTGGCCGTCGATTCCTCGGGGAACCTCTACATCGCCGACAAGACGAACAATATGGTGGCTTTGGTGGCGGACAAGAACTGCGCCTCATCGTGTGTGCTGGGACTCTCTTCCACGACACTGGGAGACATCTACACCGTTGCCGGTACGGGGACGGCGGCCTTTTGGGGTGATGGTGGCTCAGCTTCGACCACCACAGTGGACGCGCCAAGAGATGTGGCTGTCGATTCGGCGGGTGACGTGTTCATCGCCGACACAACCAATAACCGGGTGCGGATGGTGCCGGCGTCGTCGGGCACGTTCTTCGGTCAGGTGATGACGGCCGGTGACATCTACACGGTGGCGGGGACGGGAACAGCGTGTTCGACGCACACCCCCGCCGGCTGTGGCTACAGCTCCGGGGGGGTGGCTCAGGCGGCCACGGCCGCCAACCTTGACGTTCCCTCCGGTGTGGCTGTTGACGCGTCGGGCAACCTCTACATCGCCGACAAGACGAACAACATGGTGGCCATGGTGGCCAGATCGGCGTGTTCCTCGTCGTGCCCGTTCGGGTTGGCCTCGACGGTGGTGGGAGACATCTACGCGGTGGCGGGGACGGGCACAGCGTGTTCGACGCACACCCCTGCCGGATGTTTGTACAACGCGCTGGCCACGTCGGCCAAGCTCGACGCCCCGGGGGGGGTGGCCGTCGATTCCTCGGGGAACCTCTTCGTCGCCGACACCACCAACCAGATGGTGGCCATGGTGGCCAGATCGGCGTGTTCCTCGTCGTGCCCGTTCGGGTTGGCCTCGACGGTGGTGGGAGACATCTACGCGGTGGCGGGGACGGGCGCAGCGTGTTCGACGCACACCCCTGCCGGGTGTTTGTACAACGCGCTGGCCACGTCGGCCAAGCTCGACGCCCCGGGGGGGGTGGCCGTCGATTCCTCGGGGAACCTCTTCATCGCCGACACCACCAACCAGATGGTGGCCATGGTGGCCAGATCGGCGTGTTCCTCGTCGTGCCCGTTCGGGTTGGCCTCGACGGTGGTGGGAGACATCTACGCGGTGGCGGGGACGGGCACAGCGTGTTCGACGCACACCCCTGCCGGCTGTGGCTACACCTCGGCGGGGTGGCCAGGCGGCCACGTCGGCCAACCTCGACGCCCCGGGGGGGGTGGCCGTCGATTCCTCGGGCAACCTCTACATCGCCGACACCACCGACCAGATGGTGGCCATGGTGGCCAGATCGGCGTGTTCCTCGTCGTGCCCCTTGGGTCTTGCCTCCACCGCAACGGGAGACATCTACGCGGTGGCGGGGACGGGCACAGCGTGTTCGACGCACACCCCCGCCGGCTGTGGCTACAGCTCCGGGGGGGTGGCTCAGGCGGCCACGTCGGCCAACCTCGACGCCCCGGGGGGGGTGGCCGTCGATTCCTCGGGCAACCTCTACATCGCCGACACCACCGACCAGATGGTGGCCATGGTGGCCTCGTCGGCGTGTTCCTTGTCGTGCCCCTTGGGTCTTGCCTCCACCGCAACGGGAGACATCTACGCGGTGGCGGGCACCGGGACGGCCTCCTACACGGGGGACGGTGGTGGTGCCGCCACCACTGCGTTGAACGCTCCGGCCGCAGTGGCGGTGGACTCGTCGGGCGATGTGTTCATCGCCGACACGACCAATAACCGGGTGCGGATGGTGCCGGCGTCGTCGGGCACGTTCTTCGGTCAGGCCATGACTCGGGCCGACATCTATACCGTGGCCGGGACCGGAACGGCCTGTTCGACCCACACCCCCGCCGGCTGTGGCTACACGTCGGGGGGTGTTCCCCAGTTAGCCACCACGGCCCTCCTCGATCTCCCCGGCGGGGTCGCCACGGACTCATCGGGCAACCTCTATATTGCCGACACCTCGGACAACATGGTGGCCATGGTGGCAGCCACCTCATGCTCCACGGCGTGTCCGTTCGGCCTCACGTCCACCATCGACGGAGACATCTACACCATCGCCGGGACGGGAACCGCGTGTGCGAGTGCCACGGGAGCATGCGGAGATACGGGAGTGCCGGGATCTGCGACGCTGAGTGCCCCGTCAGGCATATCCGTAGTGGCATCGGGCAGCAGTATGTACATCGCCGACAAGACCGATCGCCGCATCCGTGAGTTGATCTCCACTCCGACGTTGCTCCAGCTGAACTCATCGATCGCCTTCAGCGGAACACTCAATGGGAGAAACGTGGCCATTCAGAGTGTTCTTACCGCCGATGTCGTGCCATCGACGTACTCGGTGGCTGGCGCTCAGTGGTCGCTCACCACGACGTCCACGACCTTTACCGCCGGGTCGGCGTCGCTACCGACCTCTGCAACCTCGGTCGGCCCACCGATTGCAAGTTGCGATGCATGGTTCTCCGCCTGTACGCAGGTTGCTCCTGTTGCTGGCGACCCACCTGGGTATCCGTTCACCATCCCGGCCGGGTCGCCTCCACCGGCGGCGGCGACCTTGTTTAGTGACGACACGGGCACAGGGTCCCAGACTCTGAACTTCCCCTTTCAGGTCAACGTTCCAGCCAACAGCAGATCCGGCATCTATTCCTCCACCTGGACAATCACCATTCAGTCCGGTCCCTGAGATCGGTCCCGCCACTCACGGGCCACTGCGCCTGAGCGCATCGCTGGGGCCGACCCTGCCGATGTCTCGCCGGCGCCAGCTTCAGCCCGCCGATCCGAAGTGGAAGATGGCGGCGGTCGCCTTGTCCCGAGCGGCGCGCCGGGAGTAGGGGGCGGCCCGCTCGGCGTCGTCGGCCCGGCGCATGTCAGCGCCGTCGGCTTGCGCGTGGGCGTGCCCGTCGGCCGCCACGGCGGCGTGGGGCACGGGGAGGTCGGGGGGTGGGTCGAACGACTCCTGCCCGGAGTCCCGGACCAGCTTGGTCGGGAGGCCCTCGGAGAAGTACCGGTACTCGTGGACCTCGTAGGGGTCCACGAACCAGCCCCACGTGGTGGCCGTGAGCGTCGTCATGGCCCCAGTTTACCTGAAGTTCACCTTTCGTTCACTTTTAGATAACCCGGCGACCCGAGTGATGAGGTCGGGACTCACCGATCGTCCACCCACGTCCCCGGGCGCAGTGGGCATGCTGGGACCCCCATGGGACCTGGAGGGAACGCCGAGACGGTCGTCTACACCGACGGGTCGTGCCTGGGGAATCCCGGACGGGGCGGCTGGGCCTGGGCCGTCCCCGGGGGCCGCTTCGCCAGCGGGGCCGAGTCGCACACCACCAACCAGCGCATGGAGATCACCGCCGTGATCCGGGCCCTGGAGGCGATCCCGGGCCCGGTGCTCGTCAGAAGCGACTCGACGTACGTGGTCAATTGCTTCCGGGACCGCTGGTGGGAGGGGTGGAAGCGCCGGGGCTGGCGCAACAGCGCGGGCAAGCCGGTGGCGAATCGCGACCTGTGGGAGGTGCTGCTGGCGCTGGCGCTCGATCCCGACCGCAAGGTCAGGTTCTCGTGGGTGAAGGGCCATTCCGGCGACGAGATGAACGACCGGGTGGACCTGCTGGCGGTGGAGGCCGCCGCCGCCCAGCGCGGTACCGCGGGCGACGTCTTCTCGCTGTAGGCGCATTGGGCTTCTCGCTGTAGGGGCGACGCCCCCGCCTTGGCGGGCGCCGGGGATGCCCCCGTAGCATGCGCCGTATGGACCTGAACGGCGTCTCCGCAATCATCACGGGTGGCGCGTCGGGGTTGGGCGAAGGCACGGCCCGCACGCTCACGGCCCTCGGCGTGCGGTGCACGATCTTCGACCGCAACGAGGACGGGGCCAAGAAGGTGGCCGGCGAGCTCGGCGCCAACTATGTCGCCGGCGACGTGACCAACCCCGAGGACTGCCAGCGCGCCGTCGACCAGGCAGCCGAGGGCGGAAACCTGCGGATCGCCGTCAATTGCGCCGGCACGGGCTGGGTGGGCCGCGTCATCAACCGCGACAACTCGCCGCACGACCTGAGCGCCTTCAAGTTCATCCTGGACCTCAACGTCGTGGGGACCTTCAATGTGATGACGCGCGCCGCCTCGGTCATGGCCGGCAACGAGGCCCTGGCCGAGGGCGAGCGGGGCGTGATTGTGAACACGGCGTCGGTGGCCGCCTTCGACGGCCAGATCGGCCAGCTGGCGTACTCGGCCTCGAAGGGCGCGGTGGTGGGGATGACCCTTCCCGCGGCGCGCGACCTGGCGTCGGTGGGGATCCGGGTGCTCACCATCGCCCCGGGCCTGTTCGACACCCCGCTGCTGGGGATGCTCCCCGAAGAACAGCGCAACGCCCTGGGCCAGTCGGTGCTGTTCCCCAAGAAGCTTGGCCAGCCCGTCCAATACGGCGAGCTGGTGGCCCACATCGCGCAGAACAGCTACCTCAACGGGGAAGTGATCCGCCTCGACGGGGGGATCAGAATGCCGCCCAAGTAAAGGAGCCCACGCCATGAAGTACGTCGAAGCCGCCGGGGCCAGGATGTCGGCCATCGGCCTGGGGACGTGGCAGTTCGGATCGACGGAGTGGGGATACGGGTCGGACTACTCCGAGCGCGAGGCGGGGGCCATCGTGCAGAGGGCGCTCGACGTCGGCATCACGTTGTTTGACACCGCCGAGATCTACGGCTTCGGTCGTTCCGAGCGCATCCTGGGCAAGGCGCTCGAGGGCCGGCGCGACGAGGCCTTCCTGGCCTCGAAGATCTTGCCCGTCCTGCCGGTGGGGCCGGTGGTGCTGCAACGGGCCCGGGGCAGCCTCCGGCGCCTGGGGACCGATCATCTCGACCTCTACCAACTCCACCAGCCGAACCCGGTGGTGCCCTTGAGCGCCACCATGCCCGCCTTCGCGCAGCTGCTCGACGAGGGGGTGGTGCGTCACGCCGGTGTCTCGAACTACTCGCTGGCGCGCTGGGAGGCGGCCGAGGACGCCCTCGGGCGGCCGGTGCTGTCGAACCAAGTGCGCTACAACCTCGTCGACCGCCGTCCCGAGCACGAGCTGCTGCCTTGGGCCCAGGCGCACGACCGGGTGGTCATCGCCTACAGCCCGTTGGCCCAGGGGCTGCTGTCGGCCCGCTACGGCCCCGGGCACCGGCCAGGGGGGATCGTGCGGACGGCGTCGCCCGCCTTTCATCCCGACAATCTGCGCCTGGCCGTCCCGTTGTTGGACGTGCTTCGGGAGGTGGCCGAGGCCCATCACGCCACGCCCTCGCAGATCGCGCTGGCCTGGTTGATCCGGCGCCCGAACGTGGTGGTCATCCCCGGGGCGAGCTCGGCCGCCCAGGTCGAGGTGAACGCGGCCGCCGCCGACATCGAGCTCACCGACGACGAGGACGCCGCCTTGGTGGCGGCGTCGGACGCCTTTCGTCCCGTGGGAGCGGGCGCGCTGCTGCCCGACTTGATCCGGGAGCGGTTGACAGGCTTCTTCGATCGCGTCACCGGTGCCGCCGGGCACGGGAGCGGTTCCGGGGGCGGCGACACCACGTGATCGGTCCTCACCGTCCCCGGTGAGGTACTGGACCGTCGACGAGGCCCGGGCCTATCTCCCTCGGCTGCGCCTTCTGCTGGGCGTGATCCGGCGCGCTTCTCGTCTGGCGGTGTCGGCGCGCGGCAACGGCCACGCCACGCTCCCGGGTGCGCCCTCGCCGACGGGACCGGAGGCGGGCGAACCGGGCTCGGAACCTGTCGCCGAGCACGCGTCGCCCGAGGCCGAGTCGCCGGTGGCCTTTGACGTGAAAAAAGCTCTGGCCGAACTGCAGGACAAGGGGATCGTGCTGCGCGACCCCGGGCGTGGCCTCATCGACTTCCCGGCGCGCCATGGCGGGCGCGACGTGCTGCTGTGCTGGCAACTCGGCGATGACGACCTGGGGTGGTGGCACTTTCCCGAAGAGGGTTTCGCCGGACGGCGACCGCTGCCGTTGCCCGGGGAGCTCTGAGGCCTTCTCCGGCGCCTCGGCTCCCGCCGCCAGGCTCCGGGCGGGGGGTGCTCCCCGTTAGGCTGGAACAGGCAACCGCTCCCGCTATTCCCCTGTCCTCACGGAGGTGATCACGACGGACCAGCCCACGGCGTTCGATGTCGTCGTGATCGGCGGCGGTCCCGGTGGGTATGCCACCGCGCTGTACGGCGCCGCCGCCGGCCTCAGGATCGCCGTGGTGGAGCGCGACAAGGTGGGCGGGACGTGCCTGCACCGGGGATGCGTCCCGGCCAAGGAATTCCTGGAGACGGCCAGCGTGGTGCGCACCGTGGCCGGCGCCAAGGAGTTCGGGGTCCAGGCCGGCCAACCGGTGGTGGACTTCGCCGTGAGCCAGGGCCGCAAGCAGAAGGTGGTGGACCAGCTCTTCAAGGGCCTGGCCGGCCTCATGAAGGGACGGGGCATCGTCACCTTCGACGGGACGGGCACGCTTTTGCCCGATCACCGCGTCCGTGTCGATCCCGTGGGTGGGGGCCCGGCGATCGAGATCACGGGAGACAACGTGGTCCTGGCCCCGGGGTCCGAGCCGCGCACCATCCCGGGCTTCGAGATCGACGGTCGCCTGGTGCTGACGTCGGACGAGGTGCTGGCGCTCGAGGCCTTGCCGGCGTCGCTGGCGGTGATCGGGGGCGGCGCCATCGGGTGTGAGTTCGCCTCGATGTTCTCTGACCTCGGCAGCCAGGTCACGGTGCTCGAGGCGCTGCCGTCGTTGCTGTCGGGATGCGACCGCGACGTGGTCAGCGTGGTGGCGCGCTCGTTTCGCAAGCGGGGGATCAACGTCCACACCGACGTGACGGTGTCGGGGCACACGCCCAACGGGGCGGGGACCACCGTCGATTTCGGCGGCGGGGAGTCCGTGACCGTCGACGCCGTGGTGTTGTCGGTGGGGCGCCGGCCCCTCACCGAAGGGTTGCTGGCCGATGGGACCGGTGTGGGCGTGGACGAGCGCGGGTTCGTCGTGGTCGACGAGTACCAGCGCACCAGCGCCCCCGGGGTGTGGGCGGTGGGAGACGTGGTGAACACTCCCCAGCTGGCGCATGTGGGTTTCGCCGAAGGGATCCTCGCCATCAAGGCCATGTTGGGGGAGTCGGCCATCCCCGTCGAGTACTCGCGCGTGCCGTGGGCCATCTACTGCCATCCCGAGGTGGCCTTCGCCGGCCTCACCGAAGCCCAGGCCACCGAGGCCGGGATCGATGTGGTCGTGAAGAAGGACCCCTACGGCGGCAACAGCCGGGCGCGGATCCTCGGGGAGACCGATGGCCTGGTGAAGGTGGTGGCCGAGCGGCTTCCCGACGGCCGGGCCGGGCGGATCCTGGGCGTGCACATGGTGGGCCCGTGGGTGACCGAGCAGTTGGGACAGGGATACCTGGCGGTGAATTGGGAGGCCACACCCGAGGAGGTCGGGCAGTTCATCCAGCCCCACCCCTCGCTGTCGGAGGCGTTCGGCGAGACGGTGCTCGCCCTCACCGGGAGGGGGTTGCACGTTGGCTGACGTGGTGATGCCGCAACTCGGCGAGACGGTCACCGAGGGCACGGTCACGAAGTGGTTGAAGGCGGTGGGGGAGCCGGTGGCGCGCGACGAAGCGCTCTTCGAGGTGTCGACCGACAAGGTCGACTCCGAGGTGCCGTCACCGGCGGCGGGCACGCTGGCCGAGATCCGGGTCCAAGAAGGCGAGACCGTCGACGTGGGCACGGTGCTCGCCGTGGTGAGCGCCGATGGCGCCGGGGCCGGATCGGGCGCGGCGGCGGCCGAGGCACCCGCAGCCGCGGCTGCGCCGGCACCCGCCCCTCCACCTCCACCACCGGCTCCCGCACCCGTGGCTGCGCCTGCACCCGCCCCTCCACCTCCACCACCGGCGCCCGCACCCGCGGCTGCGCCGGCACCGGCAGCTGCGCCGGCACCGGCAGCTACTCCGGCGGTGGTCACGGCTCCGGCGGTGGCGGCCGAGGGCCCGGGGAAATGGGGTGACCGGATCTTGTCGCCGGTGGTGCGGCGCTTGCTCGACGACAACGGGATCGACCCGGCGGAGATCACGGGGACCGGTCTAGGCGCCCGGATCACGCGCGGGGACGTGCTCTCGTTCATCGACGCGCGGCGCGCCGGGGGTGCCCCGGCATCGGGCCCGAGCGCGCCGGCACCGGCGGCTGCGCCTGCCCCGGCCCCGTCGTCGAGCACGAGTGTGTCCGACGCCGCCGTGGCGTCGGCGTCGTCGGCGCCGTCTGCCCGGGCCGGCACCGACGAGATCATCCCGTTCACCAACATCCGGCGACGCACGGCCGAGCACATGGTCCGCTCGAAGGCCACGAGCCCGCACACCCTGGTCGTCCTCGAAGCGGACTACGAACAGGTGGAGCGGGTCCGGCGCGCCCACGGCGCCCAGTTCCGGGCCGAGGAGGGGTTCGCGCTCTCCTATCTCCCCTTCGTGGCCCGGGCGACGGTCGAGGCCCTGCACGAATGGCCGCATCTCAACGCGTCGGTGGGGGACGACTCGCTCATCGTCCACCACCAGTTCAACCTGGGCGTGGCCGTGGACCTCGACCACAACGGGTTGATCGTGCCGGTGGTCAAGCACGCCGAGGAGCTCACGCTTCGGGGCATGGCGCGTCGCATCCGCGAGGTGGCCGATCGGGCCCGCACCAAGAAGCTGAGCGCCGACGACATCTCGGGGGGGACGTTCTCGATCACCAATGCCGGGCCGTTCGGCACGTTCCTCACGTCGCCCATCATCAACCAGCCCCAGGTGGCCATCTTGTCGACCGACGGGGTGAAGCGCCGGCCGACGGTGGTGGTGGGTGACGACGGCACCGAGGCCATCGCCATCCACTCCATTGGGCTGTTGTGCCTGGCATGGGACCACCGGGCCGTGGACGGGGCCTACGCCGCCGCCTTCGTGGCGCGCGTGACCCAGCTGCTGGCCACCCGCGACTGGGCCGCCGAGCTTTGAGCCGGTAAGGGCCGTGTTCCGGGTTCGCTGGCTCGGCCGGGTCCCCTACCGCGAGGCGCACGCCCTGCAGCGCGCCCTGCACGACCGGGGGACCGACGACCATCTGCTGCTCCTCGAGCACCCTCACGTGTTCACCCTGGGGGTGCGGGGCGACGCTGCCCATGTGCTGGTCGACCCGGCCGAGGTGGGCGCCGACCTGGTGCGCACCGACCGCGGCGGCGACGTCACCTACCACGGGCCCGGACAGCTCGTCGGGTACCCGGTGGTCAACGTCCCCATGGCGCCGGGCTCGGTGCCCTCGCATGTCCACGGCATCGAACAGGTCGTCATCGACACGCTGGCCGATCTGGGCGTGGCCGCCGGGAGGCTGGCGGGGTATCCCGGGGTGTGGGTCGACGCCGAGGGGCCCGATCCCCGCAAGATCTGCGCCATCGGCGTGCGCGTCACCCGGGGCCGGTCGATGCACGGGCTGGCGCTGAACGTGCACCCCGACCTGGCGTGGTTCGACCACATCGTGCCCTGCGGCATCAGCGACAAGGCGGTCACGTCGCTGGCCGACCTGGGGGTGGACGTGGCCATGGCCGACGTGGTCGACGCGCTGGTGGGCCACGCGGCGCGCCGCTGGGCTCCCGACGGGTTGGTGGAGCGCCAGGACGTGGCGTGGCCGGTTGGGTCGCGTGGAGACCAGGGACACCGGGCCCCGGGGGAGCGCCTGCGCATCCGCCTGCGCCAGGCCGGAGTCGACGTCGGCTCGGGACTGCCCACCGACGCCCGCAAGCCGCCGTGGTTGCGGGTCCCGGCGCGCATGGGCGACGAGTTCCTCGGTCTGCGCAGGACGGTGCGCGACCTGGGGTTGGTCACGGTGTGCGAAGAGGCCGGCTGCCCCAACATCTTCGAGTGCTGGGCCGACGGGACGGCCACGTTCATGATCAACGGCGACCGGTGCACGCGCGCCTGCGGGTTCTGCCTGGTCGACACCCGCCATCCCGGGCCCCTCGACGCCGGCGAGCCCGAGCGAGTGGCCACCGCCGTGGCCCGATTGGGCCTGGCCCACGCCGTGGTGACGGCGGTGGCCCGCGACGACCTCCCCGACGGGGGGGCGACGGGGTTCGCGCGCACCATCGAGGCCATCAGGCGTCGGTGCCCGGCGACGGCGGTGGAGGTGCTCATCCCGGACTGCAAAGGCGAGGCGCGCTCGCTGGACACGATCTTCGCGGCGAGCCCCGACGTGCTCAACCACAACCTCGAGACCGTGGCGCGCCTGCAGCGCGCCGTGCGGCCCTCGGCGGGCTACGGGCGCAGTCTCGGCGTGCTCGCCCGGGCCAAGGAGGCCGGCCTGGTCACCAAGTCGGGGATGATCCTCGGGATGGGGGAGCGCCGGGACGAGGTGGTGGGCGCCCTGGCCGACCTCCGGGCGGTGGGCGTGGACATCGTCACGCTCGGCCAGTACCTGCGTCCCACGGCGGCCCACCTGCCGGTGGCGAGATGGTGGACGCCCGAGGAGTTCGCGTCGTTGCGCGCCGCGGGGCAGGAGATGGGTTTCTCCCACGTCGAGGCGTCGCCCCTGACGCGCTCGAGCTATCACGCCCGCGGCGCGGCGGCGGCCGCGCTGCACCAGGAAGCCCCGGCGTGAGCACGACCGGGGCGGGACGGGAGCCCGGCCGCGGGGAGCGGGTCCGCCGGGTGCGGGCCCGCATGGCCGAGGTGGGGGTCGACGCGCTGCTGCTCTCGCACGGCGCCGACCTGCCCTGGCTCACCGGGTACCGGGCCATGCCCCTGGAGCGCCTCACCCTGCTGGTGCTGCCCCGCGAGGGTGAGGCGGTGTTGTTGGTGCCCGCCTTGGAGGCGGCCCGGGTGCCCGAGCCCGACGGCGACACGGCGGTCACGGTCCGCCCCTGGGCCGAGACCGAGGACCCCGTGGCCCTGGCCAGCGCGCTGCTCGCCCCGGCCCGGGGGGCCGTCTACGCCATCAGTGACCGCGCCTGGGCGCACTCGTTGCTGGGGCTCCAGGCATCGCTCCCCGGTGCGCAGTGGCGGGCGGCGTCCATCGTCACCGCACCGCTGCGGGCCGTGAAGGACGCCGGCGAGATCGCCGTCCTGCAAGCAGCCGCGGCCGCCGCCGACCGCGTGGCCGCCGTGCTCCAGGCGGGCGAGATCCCCCTCGAGGGGCGCCGCGAGTTGCAGGTGTCGGAGGCCATCGGCGCCGGCCTTCTGGCGGCGGGACACCGGCGCGTGAACTTCGTCATCGTGGGCAGCGGGCCCAACGCCGCGAGCCCCCATCACGATGCCGGGGAACGGGTCGTCGGCGCCGGCGACACCGTGGTGTGCGACTTCGGCGGGGAGTACGCGCTGCACGACGACGTGGGCTACTGCTCCGACATCACGCGCACGGTCACCGTGGGGGAGCCCGGGGCCGAGGTGCGCGAGTGCTACGAAGTCCTCTTCGCCGCCCACCAGGCGGCCGTGTCGGCGGTGCGCCCCGGGGTCACCGCCGAGCACGTCGACGCCGCGGCCCGCTCCGTCATCGGCGCCGCCGGGTTGGGCGAGTACTTCATCCATCGCACCGGGCACGGGATCGGCATCGAGGAGCACGAGGACCCCTATCTGGTGGCGGGCAACGACACGCCCCTGGCCGTGGGGCACGCCTTTTCCATCGAGCCCGGCATCTACCTGCCGGGGCGCTTCGGCATGCGCCTCGAGGACATCGTGGTGGTGGGGGAGGACGGCGCCATCTCCCTCAACACCGTCGACCGGTCCCTCGTGGTGCTCGGGTAGCCGGTGGACCTGGGCATCGACGGGCGGGTGGCCATCGTCACGGCCGCCTCGCGGGGCTTGGGCCGGGCCAGCGCCGAGGCGTTGGCCGCCGAGGGGGCCCGTGTGGTGTTGTGCGCGCGTGGCGCGGAGTCGTTGCGCCAGGCCGAGCAGTCCGTCGCCGCCTACGGGGTGGACGTGTTGGCGCTGCCGGCGGACATCGCCGACCCGGCGGTACCGCAGCGCCTGGTGGCGGCGGCGATGGAGCGGTTCGGGCGCGTCGACATCGTGGTGGCCAACGCCGGGGGGCCACCGTTGGGCGGGTCGCTCGAGGTCGACGACGACGCCATCCGGGGCGCGGTGGAGCTCAGCCTGCTGTCCTCGGTCCGGCTGGTGCGCGCCGCGCTCCCCCATCTGCGGGCGGGGGGGTGGGGGCGGCTGTGTTGCATCTCGTCGTATACGGTGACCCAGGCCATCCCCGCGCTGGCGTTGTCCAACACGGCGCGATCGGGCCTGCGGGCGTGGGCCAAGACGGCCGCCGCCGATCTAGCCGGCGAGGGGACCGGCATCACGCTCAACCTGGTGTGCCCGGGCCCCCACGCCACCGATCGCATGCGCGAGTTGGGTGGCAGCGGCCCCATGGGCGCCCCCGCCGACTTCGGCCGCGTGGTCGCCTTCGTGTGCTCGACCCACGCCGCTTTCGTGAACGGCGCCACCATCGTCGTGGACGGGGGCGTCACCCTGGCCCTGTGACAGGCCCAGGGCCCGCGTCGGTGACCGGTTAGTCGGTGTTCGACAAGCTGGTGGGCGGTGTCTTGGTGGCGCCGGTGTAGGTCCGGATGGGACCGCTGCCGGGGCTGGTGGTGTACACCGGCGACACCGGCGTGGCCCCGATCCAGCTGCCGGTGGGTGTGACCGCCGGCGGGGCCGACGCCTTGTACTGCACGACCTGGGCCCCCTCGAAGCCGAAGTGCACGCCCGATGAGTACGACAGCGGGACCAGGCCCGGGGTGACGAAGCTCGCTCCCGACCGGTCGATGGCGTCGATCAGCCCGGTGCGGGTGAGATTCTTGCCCGCGGCCTGCAGGGCCTGGACGAACGTGTAGCCCAGGGCCACCCCGTACTCGTCGTTGCCGTCGAGGCCGTGGGCGGCCCACAGGCTCGGGGCGTAGTCCTGGAGCAGCTTGGCGGTGACCTTGATCCAGGCGTTCGAGGTGTCGTTCTCGGTGGGCAGGTACGAGTCGGTGATCACGTTGGCCAGAAGGCCCGTGGCCGCCTGGGCCTCGGCCGCGCTGTGCGTCGCCTGGGTGGTGAACGACGACAGCAGCGGTCCGACGGTGGGGGCGTCGGCGCCCACGGAGTCCACCACGTACTGCGGGATGTAGCCGACGGCGGCGGCGGGGAGCATGGCCAGGGCGGTGGCCGCGGGCACGGTGGCCAGCACCACGACCTGGGCCCCGGCGCTCTTGAGGGCGGCCATCTGGTTACTGAGCGGTCCCGCCAGCGTGGCGGCGTCATAGGTCTGGCGCGACACCACGGCCGAGGCCGGGATCTCCATGTCCAGGCCCTTCACGACGTCCTGGCCGAACTCGTCGCCTTGGTAGAGATAGCCGATCTTCTTGCCGGCGAAGTGCTGGGCGATGTAGTAGCCCAGGATCTTTCCCTCCACGGTGTAGGGCGGCTGCCAGCCCAGGCTGTAGGGATACTGGGGCTCGCTCCAGCAGTTGCAACCCGACTCGATGAACAGCTGGGGGACCTTCTGCGAGTTGAGGTAGCTCTGCACGGCCAGCTGGGTCGGTGTCCCCAGCGACCCGACGTCGGCGAAGATCTTGTTCTGCAGGACCAGCTGTCGGGTGAGCGGGGCCGTCTTGGCCGCGTTGTAGGCGTCGTCGAGGTAGGTGTAGTCGATCTTGCGCCCGTTCACGCCGCCGTGGGCGTTGGCCCACGCGAACACGGCCTGCACGGCCGGGGCGATCTCGCTGTAGCCCGGTGCCGCCGGGCCCGTCAGGGGCACGGTGGCCCCGATGGTGATGCTGGTGTTGGTCACTCCGGGCGTGGACACCGTCGCCGACGGGCTCGGGCTGCTCGAGCAGGCGGCGGCGAGAAGTGCCAGGGCCATGGCCGACCCCACCGTGGCCAGCGCCTTGCCGTGACGACGGCGCGAGCCCTCCGGGCTGCCTGACGATGTGGGGGGGAGAAGCTTCCGAGTCCCGGTCATGGCTCAGTCCTCTCAGGTGCCGGCCCGGCGTTCCCGTGTGTCGCCCCCGGGACAGCCCACGCCGGCTCTCGTTGTGGCGTGTCCTTCATGGATTTGGAACCGCTTGGCAACACTAATACTCCGGCGCGCTGCGAACGCGGTTTCTGATGACGAGCCCGACGCGGCGCAAGCCGCCCTGGATGCCCGACGGGGCCAACAGCATGACGACGATGAGCACCACCCCGTAGACGATGATGGCGAAATAGGCGCTGACGCTGCTGCCGAGGTTGAAGGTCTTGGAGAACGAGGTGGACCACTGGGGCAGGTACACGAGCGCGATGGCGCCCCACCACACCCCCATCAGGCTTCCGGCCCCGCCCAGGACCATGCCGGCGAGGATGCCGATGGACAGGCTCAGAGGGAACTCGCCGGTGTTCACCACGCCGGTCGACAAGGCCAGGAAGGCCCCGGCCAGCCCGGCGCAGCCGGCGCTCACGGCGAAGGCGATGACCTTGGTCCGGGCCACGTGCACGCCGGCCAGGGAGGCCGCGATCTCGTCGTCGCGCACCGGCGCGAAGGCGCGCCCGAAGCGGCTGCGCATCACGTTGGCCAACAGCACCAGGCACACCACGGCCCCGAGGATCTCGATCCACGCCAGCCACTTCTCGGGATCGATGGTGCCCGGGGGGCTGGGCACGGTGACGGTGAGGCCCTGGTCGCCGCCGAACACCGAGCTGTACTGGTCGGCCAGCAGCGGAAGGCCCAGGGCCAGGATCAAGGTCATGCCGGCCAGGTAGGGGCCTCTGAGGCGGGTGGCGGGAACGCCCACCACCACGCCGACGGCGGTGGTCACCGCGATGGCCGCAAGGATCTCGACCACGAGGTTCATGTGGGTGTGGGTCATCAACAACGCCACGGTGTAGGCGCCCACCGCCATGAGGGCGCCGTGACCGAGCGAGATCTGGCCGTTGGTGCCCGTCAGCACGGTGAGCCCGGCGAGCGCCACCGCGTAGAGGGCGATCTCCCCCAGTTGGAAGTTGTTGTACTCGCTGAGCACCGACGTGAGCACGTAGAAGCCGACGGCGGCGGCCCCGGCCAACACCAGGTGACGCAGCATGGGCTGGGTGGGAAGGCGCAGGCGTCGCACCCGGGCGATCCAGCCCGTCGTCGGCCGGGCCCGGTGCGCGCCGCGGGCGCGTCGGGTGACCTCGGTGTCAGACACGCCGGGCCTCGGGTCGGGCGAAGATGCCCTGGGGGCGGGCCATCAACACCACCATGAGCAGCGCCAAGGCGCCCAACGGTTGCAGGCTCGAACCGAGGTAGCCGCCCACGTAGGACACGCCGAGGCCGGTGATGAGCCCGCCCACCAAGGCGCCCACCGGGCTGTCGAGGCCGCCGATGACCGCGGCGGTGAAGCCGAAGACCAGGTTGAGGTCCATGAAGTAGGGGCTGAAGGAGGTGGTGGGGGCGACGAGCAGCGCGGCGAGAGAGCCCGCCACCGCGGCCAGGGCCCATCCCAGGGTGAGGATGCGCCCCACTCGCACGCCCAGCAACCGGGCCACCTCGGGGGCGAAGGCCGAAGCCCGCATGCGCAGTCCCAGGTTCGTCCCCCGGAACAACGCCAAGGTGGCCACCATGAGCACCAGCACGGCGCCGACGATGAAGACGTCGAAGTGCGAGAAGGCGATCTTGGTGTGCCCGACCTTCAGGCCCGTCTGGGAGAAGGCGGGGGGGAACCCCCGGGCGTTGTTGCCCCAGACGCTCCCGGCGATCCCCTCCAGGACGATGAGCAGGCCGATGGTCACGATGACGGGGTTGAGCTCGGGCTTCCCCTGCAGCGGGCGCATCAGGACCCGTTCGACCAGGGCGCCGAGCACGAACCCGATGGCCAGGGTGACGGCGAAGGCCTCCCAGTAGCCGAGACCGCGGTTGAGCAGGCTGAAGGCGATGAAGGTGGTGAGCATGCCCATGGCGCCCTGGGCGAAGTTGATGATGTTGGTGGCACGGTAGATGAAGACCAGCGCCAGGGCCATGGCGGCGAAGATCATCCCGTTGGACACCCCGTTGAGCGTGACGTCGACAAAGAAGCTCATGGTCGTTCTCCTGGGCTCAGAACCCGAGATAGTGATGTCGCAGGTCGGTGTCGGCGGCCACGGCGGCGGCGCTGTCGGACACGACGACCTTGCCGAGGTTGATCACCACCGCCCGCTGCGCCACCGACAACGCGCTGCGGGCGTTCTGTTCCACCAGCACCACCGTCAGCTCCGAGGCCTCGGTCAGGTCCCGGAGCACGGTCATGAGTTGCGCGGTGACGATGGGGGCCAGCCCGAGCGAGGGCTCGTCGAGCAGCAGCACCTTGGGCGCCGCCACCAGCGCCCGGCCGATGGCCAGCATCTGGCGTTCGCCGCCCGAGAGGGTCGAGGCGTGGCGCTGGCGCCTGGTGGCCAACAGGGGGAACAGCTCGTACACCTGGTCGATGGCGGCGCGTCGTTGGCGGCGGCCCATGCTCCACAGGGCCCCGAGGCGAAGGTTCTCCTCCACCGTGAGCTCCTGGATCACGCCCCGGCCCTCAGGGACATGGGCCACGCCGCGCCGGACGATGTCCTCGACGGGCATGCCGGTGAGGGTGACGCCGTCGAAGACGATGGTCCCCGCTGAGGGCTTCACCAGCCCCGAGATGGCCCGCAACAACGTGGTCTTGCCCGCCCCGTTGGCACCGAGCACGGCGGTGATCATGCCGGTGTCCGCTTCGAGGGCCACCCCGTCGAGCGCCCGGACGGCGCCGTAGGAGACCGACACCCCCTCAATGGCCAGCACGGTCGCCCCCTCCCGGGCCCACCTCGATGTTCTGCCCGAGATAGGCCGTGGTGACCTCGGGGTCGGCTTGCACCTCTTCGGGGGTGCCCGCCGCGATGACGCGCCCAAAGTTCAGGACCACCAAGCGGTCGCAGGTCGACATGACCAGGTCCATGTGGTGCTCGACCAGGAGCACGCCCATGCGACCCCGCAGCCCCCGGATGAGGTCGCGCAGCTCGTCCATCTCCGCCGCCGACAGCCCGCTGGCGGGCTCGTCGAGCAGGAGGAGCGTGGGCTCGCCGACCAGGGCACGCGCCAGGGCCACGCGCTTCTGGATGGCGTAGGGCAACGCCTCGGGGTGCCAGGTGGCGTAGTCGGCGATGCGCAGTTCCTCGAGGAGGTCCATGGACCGTCGGCGCAGCGCCGTCTCCTCCTGGCTCGAGCGCCACAGCCCGAACAGTGCCGAGACGAAGTCGGCGCGCAGGCTCGCCTGGGCACCGGCCATCACGTTCTCGAGGATGCTGAGCCCGCGCCACAACCCGACGCCCTGGAGGGTGCGGGCCACGCCCAGGGAGGCCAGGTCGTGCGGATGGTGCCGATGCAGCCGGCGCCCCTTGTAGGTGATGGTGCCCGCCACCGGCCGCACGAACCCGCACACCACGTTGAACAGCGTGGTCTTGCCGGCGCCGTTGGGCCCGATGACGCCCACGACCTCGCCCGCCCCGACCGTCATCGAGACGTCGTCGAGGGCGGCGAGGCCTCCGAAGGTGACCGAGACGTCGTCCACGACGAGCCCGGGCTCGTCGCTAGTCACCGGCGTGGTGCGATGCGACCAATTCGTCCTCCGGCTGTCCCCGCCGCAGGACTCCGTAGTGGGTCAGTTGAACTCTTCCCCGCCCGCCATTACAGCCTGGTCCTACCGTCGAAGGCGATGCGTCGGTGCCGTACCTATCGCTACCTCCTTCAGCCCACGGCCTCCCAGCGCGCGCGTCTCGAGCGGCTGCTTCGCAATCAGTGCGAGCTCTACAACGCCGCCTTAGAGGAACGCCGCGGGGCGTGGCGCTGGGAACGACGCTCGGTGTCCCACATCGACCAGTGTCGGACCCTGACGTCACTGCGAGAACTGCGCCCTGAGATTCTCGCCCACGGGGTGACGGTGTGTCGGGGGACCCTCAAGCGACTGGACCGGGCCTTCGCTGCCTTTTACCGCAGGTGCCGGGCCGGGCAGGCCCCGGGCTTCCCGCGGTTCAAGTCCTCCTGTCGCTGGGACTCGGCGCAGTGGGAGGACAGAGATGGCTGGCGTCTTGACACCGAGCGCCGCCGACTGCGCCTGCTCGGCATCGGAGAGGTCAAGGTCCGTCTGCACCGAAGAGTCCAGGGCACGCCCAAGGCCATCACCGTGGCCCGAGAAGGACGGCGCTTCTGGGTCAGCGTGCGCTGTGTGGACGTGCCGTCGAGCCCCTTGGCCGCCACGGGACGACAGGTGGGGATCGACCTCGGTGTGTGTGCCCAGGTGGCCACCAGTGACGGGCAGCTGGTTCTCGAAGGGCGTTACGGACAGCGCTCCAGGGCCCGCCTGGAGGCGGCCCAGCGCAATCTGGCCTCCAAGACCAGAGGCTCGGGACACCGGGCCCGGGCCGTCGAGCAGGTGGCCGCCGCCCATCGAAA
Source organism: uncultured Acidimicrobiales bacterium (assembly GCA_963731665.1). Taxonomy (GTDB): domain Bacteria; phylum Actinomycetota; class Acidimicrobiia; order Acidimicrobiales; family UBA8190; genus Chersky-840. The sequence continues at coordinate 220,978 of CAVSWP010000003.1, forward strand.
AGTCCGCAACCAGAGAAAGGACCTGGCCCACAAGCTGTCTCGGGAGCTCGTGAACGCCTATGACCTCATCGTCCACGAGGACCTCAACATCACCTCCATGGTGCGTCGTCCCAAGCCGAAAAAGGCCGACGACGGCACCTACGAACCCAACGGGGCGGCGGCCAAAGCCGGCCTCAACCGCTCCATCGCCGATGCCGGGTGGGGACAACTCCTGCAGTTCTTGGCGTACAAGGCCGAGGAAGCCGGTCGCCAGGTCATTGCCGTGGACCCCCGCCACAGCTCCCAGCGGTGCTCGTCCTGCGGGCACGTGGCTGGAGGCAACCGGCTCACCCAGGCCGAGTTCCGATGTCAGGCGTGTGGCCACCAGGCCCACGCTGACGTCAACGCGGCAATGAACATCTTGCGGGCCGGTAGAGCCCGACGGGCTCCGGCCTGTGCAGGGTTCTCGTCAAAATGACCCACTACCCAGGACTGTACTCCCGGGTCGCGCCGTGAATCGTGGACTGCAGGACCGAAAGCCGGCTCGACTCTTACGCGACGAAGTACTTCGCCTGGGGATGGTGGCAGATGATGGCGTCGGTGGTCTGCTCGGGGTGCATCTGGAACCCGTCGCTCACGACCACGCCGATACCGTCCCCGCCGAGGAGGTCGACCACCTTGGCGTTGTCCTCGAGGTCGGGGCACGCCGGGTATCCCCAGGAATACCGTCCGCCCCGGTACTGCTGTCGGAACAGCCCGGTGAGGGTGGCGCCGTCCTCCTGGGCGAATCCCCACTCCTCGCGGATGCGCCGGTGCCAGTACTCGGCCAGGGCCTCGGCCATCTCCACCCCGAGGCCATGGAGCTTGAGGTAGTCGCCGTACTCGTTCTCGGCGTGCAGGCGCGCCGCCTCCTTGGAGACCTCGGATCCCATGGTCACCAGTTGGAAGGCGGCGTAGTCGGGCTCTCCAGTCTCCGCTGACCGGAAGAAGTCGGCGATGCACAGCCACGGCTCTTTCTTCTGGCGCGGGAAGCTGAAGCGCACCAGCTCGTGGCGGCGGGTCTCGTCGGTCCACAGCACGACGTCGTCGCCCTCGGCGTTCGCCGCGTAGTACCCCCAGGCCACCTGGGGCACCAACAGGTCCTTGGCCTTGGCCTTGTCGAGCTCCTCGCGCAGCACGGCACTGACGCGCTCTTTGAAGTCGGCGTCGGACTCGGCCACCCCCTGGTGGTCGCGGTCCGGCCGGTACCCCCACTGGTTGCGGAACAGAGCCGTGAGGTTGAGATAGGCGGCGATGTCGTCGAGCGGGATGCCCTTGGCCAACCGGGAACCGAGGAAGGGGGGGGTGAACACCGGGTTGTCGGCCTGGACCGTCGGGGCGCGCGGCGGCGCCACGGCCTCCTCGATCACCATCTGGGACTTGCGGGGCGGGAGCTTGCGGCCCCCCAGGGCCCGACCGAAGTCGGGGTCCTCCTCGCCGCTCTTCTTCATCTCGACCAGGCGGTCCATGGTGCGCAGGCCCTCGAAGGCGTCTTTGCCGTAGAACAGACGCCCCTGGTAGACGCTGCGGAGGTCGCGCTCGACGTAATTCGCGCGTCAGGGCGGCACCGCCCAGGAGCACGGGGATGTGCGAGAGATGGCGGGCGTTCATCTCCTCGAGGTTCTCCCGCATGATGAGGGTCGACTTCACGAGCAGGCCGCTCATGCCGATGGCATCGGCGTGATGGTCCTCGGCCGCCTGGAGCAGCTCGTTGATGTTCACCTTGATGCCGAGGTTGACGATCTCGTAGCCGTTGTTGGTGAGGATGATGTCGACGAGGTTCTTGCCGATGTCGTGCACGTCACCCTTGACGGTGGCGAGCACCACGGTCCCCTTGCCGCCCTGGTCGGCCTTCTCCATGTGGGGCTCGAGATAGGACACCGCCGCCTTCATGGTCTCCGCCGACTGGAGAACGAAGGGCAGTTGCATCTCGCCCGAGGCGAACAGGTCGCCGACGGTCTTCATCCCGGCCAACAGGAAGTCGTTGACGATGGTGAGGGCTTCGTGCCCGCTCCCGAGCGCCTCGGCGAGGTCGTCTTCCAGGCCGTTGCGGTCGCCGTCGATGATCCGTTGCTCGAGGCGGCGCTCGACCGTCCACCCGGTGCGGTCCTCGACGGCCACCGCCGTGGCGGCCACGCCTTCGAAGATCCCCAGGAGCTCCTGCAGCGGGTCGTATCCCTCGTGGCGTCGGTCGTAGATGAGGTCCAGGCACACCTGGCGGGCGCGCTCGTCGATCTTGGACAACGGGATGATCCGGGCCGCGTGCACGATCGCCGCGTCCAGCCCGGCGTCGACCAGCTCGTGGAGGAACATCGAATTCAGGACGTGGCGCGCCGCCGGGTTGAGACCGAACGACACGTTGGACAGGCCCACGATGGTGAACACCCCGGGAAGCTCGGCCTTGATCCGGCGGGTGCCCTCCAGGGTCTCGATCCCGTCGCGGCGGCTCTCTTCCATCCCCGTGGACAACGGCAGGACGAGGGGGTCGAAGATGAGGTCCGAAGCCTCCAGCCCGTAGCGGTCCACGGCGATGTCGCGAATGGCAGTGGCGGCCCGTACCTTCCAATCGGCCGTCCGGGCCTGGCCCTCGGTGTCGATGCAGGTGCACACCACCGCCGCGCCGTACTCGCGCGCCAGGGTGAGGAACTTGTCGAGCCGTGTTCCCGGTTCGTCACCTTCCTCGAGGTTGACGGAGTTGAGGACAGGCCGGCCGCCGATCCACATGAGGGCCGCCTCGACCACGGGTGCCTCGGTCGAGTCCACCATGAGCGGGACGCTCGCCTGGGTGGCCAGACGGCTGGCGACCTCGGTCATGTCGGTGACACCGTCGGCGCCGGTGTAGTCCACGCACACGTCGAGGACATGCGCGCCCTCTTTGATCTGGTCGCGCCCGATGGCGATGGTGGTGTCCCAGTCGGCGGCCAACATGGCGTCGCGGAACTTCTTCGATCCGTTGGCGTTGGTCCGCTCGCCCACGACCAGGAACGACGTGTCCTGGTGGAAGCCCACGTTGCTGTAGATCGAGGACGCCCCGGGCTCGTGTTCGACGGTGCGGGGCGCGGGCACCAGGTCTCGGCAGCGCTCGACCACGGCCCGAAGGTGGTCGGGGGTGGTGCCGCAGCAGCCGCCCACGATGCTGACGCCGAGCTCGGTGATGAACCGCTCGAGATGGTCGGCCAGCTGGTCCGGGGTCAGGTCGTAGTGCATCTTGCCGTCGACCACCGAGGGCAGCCCGGCGTTGGGCTGGGCGGAGACCGGCAGCCGGGAATGCTGGGAGAGATAGCGGATGGCCTCGCCCATCTCGGCCGGGCCCGTGGCGCAGTTGAGCCCGATGACGTCGGGACGCATGGGGTCGAGCGCGGTGAGCGCCGCGCCGATCTCGGTGCCCGGGAGCATGCGGCCGGTGAGCTCGATGGTCACCTGGACCTGGATGGGCACGCGCCGGCCGGCGTCCACCATGGCGCGCTTGGCGGCGTTGATGGCGGCCTTGGCCTGGAGCAGGTCGTAGACGGTCTCGACGAGCAGGAGGTCCACTCCACCGGCGAGCAAGGCGGCCACCTGTTCCTGATAGGCGTTGCGCAAGTCGAGGTAGGGGATCTGGCCGAGGGTGGGGAACCGGGTCCCGGGCCCGAGGTTGCCCGCCACCCAGCACACCCTGCCGTCGGCAGCAGCAGCGGCGTCCGCCGCCTCGCGGGCCAGGCGCGCCGCGCTCAGGTTGATCTCTTCGACGCGACCCTCGAGCCCGTACTCGGCGAGGACGACGCTGAAGGCCCCGAAGGCGTTGGTCTCGACCACGTCACAGCCGGCCTCGAGGTAGGACCGGTGGATCTGACTGACCACGTCGGGACGGGTGAGCACGACCGCCTCGCTGCACCCTTCGAGGGCCGGTCCGCCGTAGTCCTCGGCGCTCAGGTCGGCGAGTTGCAGGCTCGTGCCCATGGCGCCGTCGAAGATCACCACCCGGGTGCGGGCGGCCTCGAGATAGGCGAGGCCCCGCTGGTCCATCGCCAGGGTGCCGTGCGCGAGCACGGGAGGCGGGTCTCGGTGGAGGTCCACGGTCGGGTTGCGCACGGTCGGGGCCACGATCCCCCAGTCTACGGCGGGTCGTCGGCTTCCCTTTCCCCTCCCGGGCTCCTCGTCGGGGGAGCGGGAGGTTCGAGGTCGGCCGATAGCATGCGCCGCGGTGGCCAAGATCTACACGCGCAAGGGCGACGACGGCACCACGGGCCTGCTCTACGGAGGTCGGGTGGCCAAGAGCTCGGCCGCCATCGAAGTCAACGGCGCCGTCGACGAAGCCCAGGCCGTACTGGGCCTGGCCCGGGCTGAGGCCGATCCGGGGTCGGAGCTCGACGACATCCTGCTTGCCTTGGAGCGCGACCTGTGGGTGCTCATGGCCGAGGTGGCCACCGCGGCGAAGAACCGTTCCAAGCTCACGCCGGGAGCGACGCTCGTGACCCCCGAGATGGTGAGTGCCTTGGAGTCCCGCATCGACGCGCTCAACGAACGTTTCGATATGCCGACCGAGTTCGTGGTGCCTGGGCAGAACCGGGTGTCCGCCGCCTTGGACGTCGCTCGCACCGTGGTGCGGCGCGCCGAGCGCGGGTTCACCGGCGCCATGGCCGGCGCCACCGGCTCGGGATCTCACGTGGGGCCGTACCTGAACCGGCTGTCGGACCTGTTGTGGACCATGGCGCGGTGGCAGGAGGGTGAGCACCTCGTCTCGCGCTCGCTCGGGCCCGCCCCGAGCACCTCGGACGGGTCGTGAGGGCGTGGCCATGAATCGCTCTGCTTTGCTCGAGGTGGCGTGGGCCCCCTTGGACGACCCCGGGGCGCTGGCCGACGCCGCCGGCGTGGCGGTCGCGGTGGTGGGCGTTCCCGTGCTCGAGACACCGGAGGGGCCGTCGGTGGCGACGGGTATCCCCACCGACGTCGTGGTGGGTGCGGGCGGGCCGGCGCTGAGCACCGCCCTCGACCGGGTTCGGGCCGCCCAGCGGGGGTTCACCGGCAAGGTCGGCCAGATCATGACCGAACTGCGCGCCCCGGACGGGCAGGGAACGCTCGGGAGTGAGCCGCCCGCGGTGGTGTTCGTGGGGTGCGGCCGGATCGAGACCGGCGACGCCCTTCGCCGCGCCGCCGCCGCCCTGGTCCGTGGGGCGGGGCGGTCGGGAGCGGCGGTCATGGTGGTCCCCGCCCACCTCGCCGACGCCGTGGGTTCGCAGCGCGCCGCGGTGCAGGCGGTGGTGGAGGGCGCCGTCCTGTCCGCCTACCGGTTCGTGGCGCACAAGAGCGAGGTCGAGGGCGGCGCCCTCGAGCGCTTCGTCGTGGCCGGGGTCGGGCTCGACACCGCCGCGCTGGCCGAGGGGACGCGGCGCGGCTGTCGCCGTGGCCGATGCCGTGTGCCTGGCGCGTGATCTGGTGAACGAACCGCCCAGCTCCTTGACGCCGACGCGCTTCGCCGAGGCGGCGCAGGACCATGCCTCGGGCCGGCCGGGGATGACCGTGGAGGTGTGGGACGAGCAGCGCATCGCCGATGAGCGCCTGGGCGGGCTCCTGGGAGTGGCCCGGGGATCGGCCGAGCCCCCCCGGTTGTTGAAGATCGCCTACGAGCCCGCCGATCCCGTCTTCATCGACGGCCGCGTCCCGCACGTGGTCCTCGTGGGCAAGGGGATCACGTTCGACTCGGGTGGGCTGTCGCTCAAGACGGCTGACGGCATGGTCACCATGAAGACCGACATGAGTGGCGCCGCCGCGGTGTTGGCCGCGGTGTCGGCCTGCGGCGAGCTGGGGGTGCGTGTGCGGGTGACGGCGATCGCGCCCACGACCGAGAACATGCCCGGTGGCCGGGCCATCAAGCCCGGTGACGTCCTCACCGCCCGCAACGGCCGCACCATCGAGGTGCTCAACACCGACGCCGAGGGTCGCCTCGTCCTCGCCGACGGGTTGTCGCTGGCGTCGGAGCTGCAGCCTGACGCCATCATCGACCTGGCCACGCTCACCGGGGCGTGCGTGGTGGCGCTCGGCATGTCCATCGCCGGGGTGTTCGGCTCCGACGACGCGCTGATCGCTCAGGTGCGCGCCGCGTCGGAGCGCGCCGGTGAGGGCACGTGGCCGTTGCCCCTGCCCGACGAGTACCGGGGGCACATCGACTCGGAGGTCGCCGACATGAAGAACGTCGGCAAGGCCGGGCAGGCCGGCGCCATCGCGGCTGCTCTGCTCCTGGCCCGCTTCATCGATGGGGTCCCGTGGGTACACCTCGACATCGCCGGTCCGGCGCGCTCGGACGAGGACAGCGGGTTCCTCACCAAGGGTGGCACCGGGTTCGGCGTGCGGACCCTGTTGGAGTTGCTCGAGGCGTACGGTTAGCCGGCTCGGCTCGGGTGCGACACGGGAGGGTCGCGCTCGGCCATGTCGGCCCAACGGGCGTCGGCGAGATCGGCCAATGCCGCCAGATGGGCCCGCTCGCGGGTGCCGAAGTGCCAACCGGGGCGTCCGGCGGCGAGCACGAGGTCCCACGCCGAGAGGTCCACGAACCCCACGTCGCTGGGGGTCCAGTCCTCGGGTCGAGACGCCGCGTCGGCCTCCCCGGCGTCGGGGCCCGGGCGCGGCGCGCGTGTCTCGGTCAGACGGGCGGCGATTCCCGACAGGGCGGGCGGGCGGCCCTGCGAGGCGACGACGGACAGACCTTCGACGTCGAGCACCGCGCACCACGTGGCGTCGAGCTCGGCGCAGACCCGGGCCGCCAACACGCTGAGGACGCCATGCGGCGTGCGTTCTCTCAAGATGAGCAGGGCCGTGGTGTAGGCCTCGAGACGCCGATCGTGACGCCGTCCCGTGACGGGCCGGACGTCTTGCACCGACACGCCGTCGACCTCGCCGACCTCGCTGAGTAGCAGCGACAAGTGGTCCTCGTCGGCAAGCTCGATGACGAACTCGTCGACGGCCCTGCCCTCTCGGTGCTCGACCACCTCCACCGCCACCAGGTCGCCGCGCACGGCCCCGATCCGGCTGGCGACGGCTCCCAGGGCGCCCGGCCTGTCGGGCAACTCCACCCGGAGCAAGAAGGTTGCCACGCTCACAGATTACGGCCGCCGCGTGAACGCTCCATTTCCGACGTGCGTCGCCGGCGTGAATCGCCCGAGGCCGCTTCCTGGTCCGTCTGTCAGGCGTGACGGCCTGCCCGCTCCCGGTGGGCGGCGTCGGAGTCCTGCGCCCGGAACTCCCACGCCCACTGGGTGGCTTCGTGGGCGATGGCGGGGTGCACCTGCCAACGGACCAGCTGGAGCTCGACCTCGGGCCTTTCCTGGTCGCCAGCCAGAAGGGCGAGGGCCAGGCGCCGGGCGTTGCGGCGGGCGTCCTCGAGCACCGCTGAGGATCGGACGGGGACCAACCACCGGGCGTGTCGCTCCTGGAGCGCGGGCGAGAGCCGGATGAGGTGACGCTGGGGCATCGGCGGTATCCGACACCGCACTGCCAACGACGCGGGCCCGCCGCGCCTGGCCATCCGGAAGGTGACGCAACGGGCCAGGGCGCGCCGCATCGGTGACTGGCGACCTGACCGGGTGCCGAGCCCCAGGGCGCGGGCCGTCTCGGCCAGGTCGAGGTCGAAGCCGGCGGGATCGTCGTCCAGACCGGCTGCGACCCGACGCAGGAGCCACGTGCACGTCGGCCCGAGGATCCCAAGCCAGAACGTCTCGACGTACAGCGACCGGGGGTCGTAGCCCAGGCGGTCGATGACCGGGTCGGGCCACCGCACGATGCGGATGACCTCGACGTCCGGCGCCGGAGGCTCCGGGCGGTCGTGGGCGGGCGTGTCCGGGTCGCCGTCGGTGGGTGGCGTCGCCACCGGGCGCAAGGAAACGAGAGGTGCGTGAGGGACGGGTGCGACGGACATATCGGCTCCAGCTGACGTTGGTGGGTGTCGCCGACAGCCAACGGGGACGCCGGCGACGGGGCAGGCCAACCTTGGCGGGCCGACCTCGCCGTCGACCTTGCCGGAGAGCTCCCGAGGTTCTTGCCCAGGAGCCGACGTCCCGCGTGTCGCGCCCTGCGTCGGTTCAGCGTGCTCCGCTGGCCTCGGCCTGGGCCCAGGTGTAGGTGTAGACCGGGCTTCCCTTGACCAGCGCGATGAGCTCGGCGTCGCTCGACCACGGGCTGTCTCCGGACAGCGTCGCCTCGGCGGCCCCCATGATGAGCGTCCCGTGCGACGACGCCACCTGAGCGCCGTTGAAGCCGAGCTCGTTGTCGCGGTGTCCCCAGCACGACCCGGGGTTGCCGGCGCTACACCCGTTGTTCCCCGAGCCCGGGCCGTCGTCGTACATCCAGCCGTAGTTGGCCCCCAGAGGTCCGGCGCCCTCGGACCAGTTCGACCCCCACGCCATGACCGTCGTCCCCGGAGGCACCGACACCGGGGTGGGGTCGGCGTTGTTGGCCGCCGCGTTCTGGGCGTCCTGGTTGAGCTCCTGGACCATGCCGACCACGGGGGGCAGGCCGCGGTCGACGCGCTCGACGTCGGTGAGCACGAAGAGCTGTTCGCCCGGAGTGAGTCCGGCGAAGTTCGAGGGCAGCGCCATGGCGCCGAGCCCCTCGTGGGCGCGAGCGGCCGCCGTGGCCTGGGTCGCGGCGGCCTGGCACGGCGCCGAGCCGAAGCCGGCCTGCCGACAGGTGGTCGTGAAGTCCGGCGAGGGCGCGATGTTGGCGGTCGGGTTGTCGGGAGGCACGATCGGATGCGACGACGGCGGGGGTTGCGGTGTGGGCGCCGGCGGGCGCGTGGTGGCGGGAACCGCGGTTGGTCGGGGCGCGACGACGGAGGTGACGACGGTGGTCGAGGGCACCGCCGTGGTCTCGGTGACCGGGGGAGCCAGCGTGGTGGGCGCAGCCACCGGTAGTGGGTGGAGGAGGAACACCGGAGCCCGCGACTCGGCGGGGCTCGGCGCGGCGCGAGCCGTGGTTCGGGCCGCGGTGGGCTCCAGCGCGGTAAGGACCACCAGAGTCAGGGCCATCAGGGTGACGGCCCCCACCAGGGTGGATGTACCCGCGACGGGCAACCGGCGAAGCACGACGCGTGGTCGCGTCTCGGGGCTCGGCACACCTTGGTTGTCGGCATCGGCCGCCCGCCCCTGAAGATCGCTCTCGGAGCCAGGCCACCAAGAGTGAGGTGCGCCGGTGCACTGGGTGCGATGGGAACCGGAGCTCGTCGGGCACACCCAGGCCGAATGTGCAAGTCGAGATCGCAGCGGGGCCGCTTCCGACTAGGCATCCGGGCACGCCTAGGATCGGCAGACGTGTGCCTGCGGATTCGATGAGCGGGCACCGCGCATCGTGTGTGTTGCAAGTCAGCCTGCGGGGAAAGTTGCACGTCGGGACGTGGGCGTTGTGCTCGGGACGAGGGCGTCGGCCTCCGGGGTGCAGCCGGGTTCGATGTGACCTCGCAGGGAACGGAGCTTGAGTTGATCGACGACGTCACGGGGGGCGAAGACGAGCCGAGGCGGCCCGTCGCGTCTCGTCGGCGAGGGCTCGGAAAGGGTCTCGGCGCCATCCTCCCGTCCCCGGGCGACAGCACCCCGCGCGCCCGCCATGATCAGCTCACCGGCTTGCCGAACCGTTCGGTACTCGACGAGAGGTTCGAAGAGGCGTTCGAGCGTTGTCGCATAGACCGGGCGTCACTGGCCGTGCTGGTGGTGGCCCTCGACGGGTTCAGCGACATCAACGAGTCGTTCGGTCACCGTGTTGGTGACGACCTGCTCCACGAAGCCGCCGAGCGCCTGTCCGCAGCTCGCCGGAGGTCCGACACCGTGGCGCGTTTCGCGGGCGACGAGTTCGCCGTGGTGTGCCCCTATGTGGCCTCGTCGGACTTCGCCTGCCAGTTGGCGGCGAGGATGCTCGAGGACCTGAGCCGCCCGACGACAGTGGACGGGGTCGAGCACCACTTGTCGGCCAGCATCGGCGTGGTGATCACGGCACCGGGAGAGGCGTCGGACGATGAGCAGTCGCTCGAGACCCTTCTCGGCGACGCCTCGCTCGCCATGCGCCGGGCCAAGGACGAGGGGGGCGGGTCGTGGTGGCTCTTCGATCCCACCTTGCGCGAGAACGTCGCCCTGCGGTCCCAAAGTCGCCAGGACCTGCGCAGCGCGCTCGACGACGGTGGCCTCGTCCTTGAGTACGAGCCCATCGTCGACCTCGAGACCGGGGACGCCATCGGTGAGTCGGCGTTGCTGGGCTGGCGCCAACCCGGAGCCGAGGTCGACTCGTCGAGGGAGCTTCTCGACCTCGCCGACGAGGCCGGTCTGGCCGGGGTGCTCGGGCGGTGGATGCTCGACCGGGCCCTGGCGGATCTGAACGCCCGCAGCGACCGTTCAAGCCTACCGAAGCATTTCCGGGTCTGGGTGAGAGTGGCGCCGTCGTTCGTGGCCGACATGTCGCTGGTCGAGACCGTCGACGAGCTCCTGGCCAAGCACGAAGTCCCGGCGTCGATGCTGGGGCTCGACATCAAAGAGCCCTCCGCCGCCATGGTGCCATCGACGGTGTCCGCGCTGCGCGCCCTGCAGGTGCGTGACCTCGCCATGGTGCTCGACGATTTCGGAGCCGGGCCGTCGAACCTGGCGATGCTCCAGCAGCTGCCCGTCACCGGGCTCAAGCTGGCCCCCGAGCTGATCGCCCGGGTGGGCGAGGAGGCTGCCGTGGCCGAACATCCTTCGGCCACCGTCCACTCCACCGGCACCCTCCCCCCCGCCGCCCCGCCACCGGCGGCGCAGTGGGTTCCCCCCGATGAGCGCGACGAGGCCATCGGTGCGGACCCCACGGCGCTGGTGCGCGGCCTGGTCGAGCTCGGCCGGGCGCTCGGGCTCACCGTGGTCGCCCAGGGCGTAGAGGGCGAAGCTCAGGTGGAGGCGCTGCGCGCCGTCGGATGTGAGTACGCCCAAGGCCCGTTCCTCGGTGTGGTCTCGCCTGCATCCGGCGTCCCCCCGAGGATCCAGTCGCGGCCTCCTCCCGACCCATCACCGATCGAACCGGAGCCCGAGGCACTGTGGGCCACGGGGACGACGACGACCGGTCCCTGAGTCGGCTGGCCCCGGGCGCCATGGCGCTGGGGCAGAGTGAGGCCCGTGCTGAACGTCAACTTCGTCTTCCTCGGCGTGGCCATCGCGGCGGTGGGCCAGTTGCTCTACGTGCGCGACACCATCCAGGGACGGACACAGCCCAATCGGGTCACTTGGCTGCTGTGGGCCATCGCCCCCTTGTTGGCCTTCGCGGTGGAGGTCAACGACGGGGTGGGCCTGCGATCCCTGGCGACGTTCATGTTCGGTTTCGGCCCTCTGCTGGTGTTCGGGGCGTCGTTCGTCAACCCGAAGTCGGTGTGGAAGCTCGGCCCCCTCGACTACACGTGCGGAGCCGTGTCGCTGGGCGGGACCATCGGCTGGCTCGTGACTCGCCAGGGGTTGGTCGCCTTGGCGGCTGCCCTGTTGGCCGACGCCCTGGCGGGCGTGCCCACCCTGGTCAAGTCATGGCGCCGGCCGGAGTCCGAGAGCGCCAGTGTGTACGTGGGTGCCTTCGCCAGCGCGGCGATCACGCTCCTGACGGTGACGCGGGTCACGGCGGCCGAGGTCGCCTTTCCCCTGTACATCGTCATCATCGCCCTGGTGGAGGTGGCACTCGTGGCCGGGCGGCTCGGTCCCCGGTGGCGCCGAGCGCCCGCCGCCGTCACCATGGCGGGGGAGTTAGACGTCGAGCAGTGAGGTCTCGTCGATCCCGAGGCTGCGCAGCATCCGGCCCAGCCCGAGAAACGTGGCCAGGCAGATCGTCAGGTCCAGGATCTCGGCGTCGGTGAAACTCTCGGCCAGTCGAGCGAAGAAGGCGTCGTCGATGCTCAGGTGGTCCAGGGCGAAGCGCTCGGCGTACTCGATGGCGAGCCGTTCCTGGGCGCTGTAGTTGTCCGCGGTGTCGTGGTCCGCCACGTGCCGGTAGAAGTCCTCGGTGACTCCCTGCTCCTTCACCGACGCGGCTCGAAACGCCAGGCACACCGCGCAGTCGTTGAGCTGGGCGATGCGCATGCGCGCACCCTCACGCACGCGCACCGGCAGGATGCTGCGGTTGTAGGCCGCGTCGACGAGGCGGTTCACGGCCCGGCCCATCTCGGGACGGAGGCTCCAGACCTGCACGGCGTCGCCGCCCTCGCCGGGCGGAACCGCTATTCGGGCCACGATGTCAGCCTAGGACCCCGGCCCCTTCACCACCGTCCCCGGTGCACCACCTCGGAGGGTTGGCGCCGGCCGCGGGCGAGCGACGGCGAGGGAGGGTCCGCCTCGGCCGGCTCGCCCATGAGCACTGCCCCGACGTAGCGGCGGTCGCCGGGAACTCCGAGTGCGCCGTGCAGGGCGTCTTCGCCCCGGAAGTTCCCGAGGAAACAGGCTCCGAGCCCGGCGTCGGTGGCGGCCAGCAGCATGACCATGGCGGCGAAGCCTCCGTCGACGAACCAGTAGGGCACCGGCCATTGGTCGGCACCGTCGGGGTCGTGGCATCCGAGCCCGCTTGACTGCTTGTCGGGTTCTCGGTAGCGGGCGCGGTAGGCGTCGGGGTCCACGAACAGCGCCACCACCACGGGGGCGGCGCCCAGCCCGGGCCAGCGCCGCGAGCGGGCGCGCCAGGCGGCGGTCGTGGTCGCCTCCCAGAACGGCGCCGTCTGTTCGGAGCCGGTGAGGACGACGGCGTCCCAGCCACCGGTGTTGCCCGCCGAGGGCGCCCGGCACGCCAGGTCGAGCACCCAGTCGACAACCTCGGCGGGGACGGGGGCGCTCGAGAAGCTGCGCACCATCCTCCGCCGACGCACGACGTCAGGCAGCTCCATGCCGGAGAAAGCTACCGACTCGGGCTGTGCCTCTCTTCGCCCCGTGGGAGGGGTTCGATACGCCGGGAACCGGCCCGCCGGCCCCCGGGAATGTTGACCCCACTGGTAGGGTTTAACGCAACGAGCCCCGGGGACGAGAGACCCCGGGCGGCGATGCGCGTCGCCCGCTGGGGCCGGAAGGTCGTGATGGTGGTGGCCAGTGCCAGAGAGCTGTTGACCCAGGCCAAGTCGTCCATCCGCGAAGCCAGGGCCGACGAGGTCCAGCCGCACCTCGAAGACGCCGTGTGGCTGGACGTGCGGGAGGCCGACGAGTACGAGCAAGGCGCCATCCCCGGCGCGCTGCACCTGCCGCGTGGGCAGCTCGAGTTCCAGGTCGAGGGTCGGATCCCCGACAAGTCGGTGCCCGTGGTCGTGTACTGCGCGGCCGGGGTGCGCTCTGCCTTCGCGGCCAAGACGCTCACCGATCTCGGGTACAACGACGTGGTATCGCTCGTCGGCGGGTTCAACCGCTGGAAGGACGAGGGTCGTCCGTGGAAGACCCCCCGTACGCTCACGCCCGATCAGCGCAACCGCTACCAACGTCATCTGCTGGTGTCGGAGGTGGGCGAAGAGGGCCAGCTCAAGCTGCTCGACTCCCGGGTGCTGCTGCTCGGAGCGGGCGGTCTGGGCTCTCCCGCCGCGCTGTACCTGGCGGCGGCGGGCGTGGGTACCATCGGCATCATCGACATGGACGTGGTCGACGCCTCGAACCTCCAGCGCCAGATCCTGCATTCGATGGACCGCATCGGCGAGCGCAAGGTCGACTCCGCCAAGAAGACGCTCACCGCTCTCAACCCCGACGTCGACGTCGTGACCTACGACGTGAGGCTCGGCGCCGACAACATCCTCGACGTCATCGACGGCTACGACATCATCGTGGACGGGACCGACAACTTCCCGACGCGGTACCTGGTGAACGACGCCGCCCTGTTGAAGCGGATCCCGGTCGTCCACGGGTCGATCTTCCGGTTCGAAGGACAGGCGACGGTGTTCGACCCCTACAACGGGCCGTGCTACCGGTGCATGATCCCCGAGCCGCCGCCCGCCGAGCTGGCTCCGTCGTGCGCCGAGGCGGGCGTGCTCGGTGTGCTGCCCGGCATCATCGGGTCGATCCAGGCCGTCGAGGCCATCAAGATGCTGCTCGGGATCGGTGACCCGCTCGTCGGGCGCCTGCTCGCCTATGACGCCCTCGAGGAGTCGTTCCGGACCTTCAAGGTCCGGCGGGACCCACAGTGCCCGGCGTGCGGTGAGAACGCCGCACCTATCGTCATCGCCGAGTACGACGACCTGTGCATGCCGCACGCCACCCCGGCCTCGGAGGGCTGATCGGGCGGCACCATCGCCTATGAGACTGGGCGTTGCCCGTCGCCAGTCCGTAACCTGGGACACGTGGTGGTGAGCCCCAAAGACGGCGGGAGCGACCAGGGTCGCGGCGACAAGCGTGGCGGTGACGAGAGACGGCTGACCGACTCGGGGATCGAGGTCCAGCCCCTGTACACGCCCGCCGACCTCGAGGGCTGGGACCCCCAGCGCAGGCTGGGAGAGCCCGGACAGCCGCCCTACACGCGGGGCATCTACCCCAACATGTACCGGGGCCGGTTGTGGACCATGCGGCAGTACGCGGGGTTCGGGACCGCCGAGGACACCAACGAACGGTTCAAGTTCCTCCTGGGAGCGGGCCAGACGGGGTTGTCGTGCGCCTTCGACCTCCCCACGCAGATGGGGCTCGACTCCGACCACGTGCGCGCCGAGGGCGAGGTGGGCAAGGTGGGGGTGGCCATCGACTCGCTGGCCGACATGCGGCTGCTGCTGGCGGATCTGCCCCTCGACAAGGTCACGACGTCGATGACCATCAACGCCACCGCCGCCATCCTGCTGTTGTTGTACGAGTTGGTGGCCGAGGAGCACGGGGTGGCGCCCGACGCGCTGGGCGGCACCATCCAGAACGACATCCTCAAGGAGTACGTGGCCCGGGGCACCTACATCTACCCGCCCCGGGCGTCGATGCGCCTCATCACCGACACCTTCGCCTACTGCGCGCAGCGCCTGCCCAATTGGAACAGCATCTCCATCTCCGGGTACCACATCCGCGAAGCGGGCTCCACGGCGGTGCAGGAGATCGCCTTCACGCTGTCCGACGGCATCGCCTATGTCGAGGCGGCGCTGGCGGCCGGGCTCGACGTCGACGCCTTCGCGCCACGCTTGTCGTTCTTCTGGAACGCGCACAACAACCTCTTCGAGGAGGTGGCCAAGTACCGGGCCGCCCGGCGGATGTGGGCGAAGATCATGACCGAGCGCTTCGGTGCCCGGGACGAGCGGTCCAAGTTGTTGCGGTTCCATACCCAGACCGGCGGGTCCACACTGACGGCCCAGCAGCCTGAGAACAACATCGTGCGGGTCACCCTCCAGGCGCTGGCGGCGGTGTTGGGCGGGACCCAGAGCCTGCACACCAACGGATTCGACGAGGCGCTCGGGCTGCCCACCACCAACGCGGCGAAGATCGCTCTGCGCACCCAGCAGGTCATCGGGTACGAGTCAGGCGTCCCCGACACCGTCGACCCCTTGGCGGGGTCATACTTCGTGGAGCGGCTCACCGACGAGGTCGAGAAGGCGGCGTGGGCATACCTCGAGCAGATCGACGCCATGGGCGGCGCCGTGGCTGCCATCGAGGCCCGCTTCATGCAAGGTGAGATCGAGATGGCCGCCTATGAATTCGCCAAGGCGGTCGACGACGGCGAGAAGATCGTGGTGGGTGTGAACCGTTTCACCGACGACACGCCCGAGCCCACCGAGGTGTTCCCGATCGACCCGGCGCAGCAGCGGGCGCAGATCGAACGCACCCAGCGGGTGCGGGCCGAGCGCGACAAGGCGGCGGTACAGTCCGCGCTGGCCGACGTGAAGGCGGCCGCCACCGGTACCCAGAACGTCCTCGTCCCCATGCGCGCCGCGCTGGGCGCCATGGCCACGTTGGGCGAGGTGTCCGACGTCCTGCGCGAGGTCTTCGGGGTCTACCAGCCCGGTTGAACGCCCCGGGGTCGGCTCAGGCCGACGGTGCCAGCAGGTGGGCGCGCAGCTGCTCGTCGGTGGCGGCGTCGATGGCCGTCCACGCCATCCCGAGTGCACCGTCGAACACCGCCTGCTCGGCCGAGGGGCCCAGGCAGGCCGCCGCGAACTCGGCCTGGTGGTTGACGGCACCGCGGGTCTCGATGCCGATCATGGGGTGGATCGACGGCACCGCCAGCGAGATGTTGGCCATGTCGGTCGAGATCGTGGGTCGCGACTCCTGGCGGTCGTCGGCCGGGTAACGGCGGCCGAGCTCCTCGGCGTTGGCGCGCCAGGCGGCCAGCAGGCTGTCGTCGGGGACGAAATGCGAGTAGGTCGGGGCCAGGTCGCGGATCTCGAGCGAACATCCCGATGCCAGGCTGCCCGCTTCGAAGCACCGCTCGATGCGGGGCCGGAGCACGGCGAGGTCCTCGAGGGTGCGGGCCCGTACCATGAACCGCCCGAGGGTCTCCTCGGGGACGATGTTGGGGGCGTCTCCTCCTTTGGTCACGATGCCGTGGACTTGGTCCCCGCGCCGCAGGTGCTGGCGCAGCAGCCCGATGGCCACTTGCGCCGTCACCATGGCGTCGGCGGCGTTGATTCCCTGCTCGGGAGACGCCGAGGCATGGGCGGCCCGACCCCGGTAGTGGACCTCGAGATGGTCGACGGCCAGGCAGGTGGCCACGAGGCGGTCCTCGGGCCAGGGGTGGACCATCATCGCGGCGTGGGCGTCGTCGAAGGCGCCCCGCTCCAGGAGCAGGACCTTGCCGCCGCCGCCCTCTTCGGCCGGAGTGCCGAGAACGGTCACCGTGAGGCCGAGGTCGTCGGCCAGGCCCGCCAGGGCCATCCCGGCGCCCAGGGCGGAGGCGGCGATGAGGTTGTGCCCGCAGGCGTGCCCGACGGCGGGCAGCGCGTCGTACTCGGCGCAGATGATGATCGACAGCGGCCCCGACCCCCGGCGGCCCCGCACCGCGGTGGGAAGCTCGTAGGGGCCACGCTCGACCTCGAAGCCGGCGCCGTCGAGCATGTCGGCCACGCGCTGTGCGGCGCGGACCTCCTCGAAGCACAGCTCGGGCTCGTGGTGGATGGCGCGGCTGAGCCCCACCAGCTCGGGCTGGAAGCCCTCGGTGGCCGCCCGGGCGGCGCGCTTGGCCGCGGTGGCGTCGGTCACTCGATGACGGCGATCACGTCGCCGGGGCCGACCGAGTCGCCCGCGGACACCTTGATCTCTTTCACCGTGCCGGCTTTCTCGGCGGTGATGGCGTTCTCCATCTTCATGGCCTCGAGCACGCACACCGTCTGGCCGACCTCGACGGTGTCGCCCGGGGCGACGAGGACCTTGACGATGGTGCCCTGCATGGGGACGGTGACGGTCCCCGACCCCGACCCGGCCACCGCCGCCCGGGGCTTGTGCGGCCGAGTGCCTCCGCGCGCCCCCCCGGCGGCGGGGACCTCGGGTACCCACAAGCGCACCTCGTAGCGCCGGCCGTCGACCTCGGCGGTCACCTCGCGCAGCACCCGGGGCCCGTCGCCGTCCCCTGCGGCCGGGGCCTCGAGCGGCGCCGTGGGCGCCAGGGTCGAGAGGTCGAGGCGGTCCTCGACCCAGCGCGTCGAGTGGCGGGCCTCGATGAAGTCGGGGTGCGACAAGATGGCGACGTCGGCGGGGATGGTGGTGGCGATGCCGGTGATGACCGTCTCGTCGAGGGCCCGCAGCATGCGCCGGCGGGCGGCCTCCCGGTTGGGGCCCCACACGATCAGCTTGGCCACCAGGTTGTCGTAGTACTGGCTGACGGTGTCGCCGGCGTCGTACCCGGCGTCGAGACGGACCCCGGGACCTCCCGGCGCCTGGAAGACGGCGATCGTGCCCGGCGACGGGACGAAGCGGCCCCCGGCGGGGTCCTCGGCGTTGATGCGGACCTCGATGGCGTGGCCGTTGCGTTGGACCTCGTCCTGGGTGAACCCGATGGGCTCGCCCGAGGCCACGCGCAGCTGCCACTCGACCAGGTCGAGCCCGGTGACCAGCTCGGTCACGGGGTGCTCCACCTGCAGGCGGGTGTTCATCTCGAGGAAGTAGAACTCCCCGCCCTCGTACAGGAACTCCACCGTGCCGGCGTTGACGTAGCCGCACGCTTTGGCCACCGTCACGGCGGCCTCGCCCATCGACCGGCGAATCTCGTCGGGGAACAGCGCCGCGGGGCTCTCCTCGATGAGCTTCTGGTGCCGCCGCTGGGGGGAGCAGTCACGCTCGCCGAGCCACAACGTGTTTCCCTGGGCGTCGGCGAGCACCTGCATCTCGATGTGGCGCGGCCACTCGAGATACCGCTCGACGTAGATCTCGGGCCGGCCGAAATAGGACTGCGCCTCGCGTTGGGAGGACTCCACGGCGTCGGCCACCTCGGGGGGCGACGACACCACCTTCATGCCCCGGCCGCCACCGCCGTAGGCCGCCTTGATGGCGACGGGCCACCCGAACGCCTCGCCGAACTCGACGACCTGCGACGGGTCGGTGATGGGCTCGGTCCTCCCCGGAACCCCCGACACACCGACCGCTTCGGCGGCCCGACGGGAGCTGATCTTGTCGCCCATGATCTCGATGGCTTGCGGCGGCGGCCCGATGAAGACCACGCCGGTGTCGGAGATGGCTCGGGCGAAGTCGGCGTTCTCGGAGAAGAATCCGTACCCGGGGTGCACCCCGTCGGCGCCGCTGCGCTTGATGGCGTCGAGGATGGCCTCGGTGTTGAGGTAGCTCTCGGCCGCGCTCTGGCCGCCGAGGGGGTAGGCCTCGTCGGCCAGACGGACGTGCAGCGCGTCGCGATCGAGCTCGGAGTACACCGCCACCGTGGCGATGCCCAGCTCGCGGCAGGTGCGGATGACCCGCACGGCGATCTCCGCACGGTTGGCGATCAGGACCTTCTGGAGCACGCCATCCCTTTCCGATGTGGAACCACCACACTGGCACGGGCCGTAGGGTGGGTGCCATGTGCGCCGACAGCCCGGTCGGGACGAACGCCGCGCCGTACGCCGCCGTTCCCGGTCCCGCCCGCACCCGGTTCGGGCCCGTCCGGCGCTTCGCCGTGATCGATTCCACCAACCGTCTCCTCCTCGACGAGGCGCGCGCTGGTGCCCCCGAGGGTGCGGTGGTGGTGGCCGACTATCAGAGCGCCGGCCGGGGCCGGCTGGGGCGCCGTTGGGAGGCGCCGCCGGCCGCGAACCTTCTGGCCTCGGTGCTGTTGCGCCCCGACCTCGACATGGAGGAGCTCCACCTGTGCACGGTGGCCGTGGCGTTGGCGTGCGCCGACGCGTGCGAGCGTGGCGCCGGCCTGGTGCCCGAGCTCAAGTGGCCCAACGACCTCATGGTGGGGGGGCGCAAGCTCGGGGGCATCCTGGCCGAGGTGGTGCCGGCCCCGACGACCCCCGGGGGGAGCGGCTCGGCGGTCGTGGTCGGTCTGGGGCTCAATGTCGGGTGGCCGCCCTCCGACGTCGATGCCCCCGAGTTCGAGGCGACGTCGGTCCGGCGCGAGACGGGCCGGGAGGTGGAGCCGCTCTTCGTCCTGGGGCTGGTGCTCGAGGAGCTCGAGGGGCGCGTGGCGGGCCTCGGCGACCGGGACGGGCGGCGCCGGTTGGCCGGTGAGTATCGCCGGCGGTGCGCCACGGTGGGCAGGACGGTGCGGGTGTCGCTGCCCGGGGAGCAGTTCACGGGCACGGCCACCGACATCACCGTCGAGGGCCACCTCATCGTGGACGTGGGGGCGTGCATGAGGACGGTGGCCGCCGGCGACGTGGTGCACGTGCGCGCTCCCGGCTGAGCACATCTCGGGCTGCCGGGGACGCATTCACGGAATTCCAACGTCTTTGAGGCCGTCTTCGTCCTCTTCACGGGCGTCCTGCGTTGCCCGGTCTACGATTGAGGCACCATGAACGTGCTCGTCACCGGGGGTGCAGGCTTCATCGGCTCCAATTTCGTCCGGTACTGGGTGCAGGAGCACCCCGGGGACGCCGTGGTGGCCTACGACGCCCTCACGTACGCCGGGAACCGGCCCAACCTGGTCGACGTCGAGGAGCGGATCAGCTTCGTCCACGGCGACGTGTGCGACGGTGACCTGGCCCTCGACACCCTGCGGGAGCACGAGATCGACACGGTGGTCCACTTCGCGGCGGAGTCCCACAACAGCCTGGCGGTGCTCGACCCGGGCCGGTTCTTCCGGACCAACGTGCTCGGGACCCAGGCCATGCTGGAGGCCGCCCGCCACGCCAAGGTGACACGGTTCCACCACATCTCGACGTGCGAGGTCTACGGCGACCTCTCCTTGGAGTCCGACGACGCCTTCACCGAGGAGCACCCCTATCGCCCCCGGACCCCGTACAACGCGTCGAAGGCGGGCGCCGACCATGCCGTGCGGGCGTACGTCGAGACATACGGCCTGGCGGCCACCATCACCAACTGCTCCAACAACTACGGGCCGTTCCAGTTCCCCGAGAAGGTCATCCCGCTGTTCGCTGCCCACGCCCTCGACGACCGGCCCCTCCCGCTGTACGAGTCGACGGGAAACCGGCGGGAGTGGCTGCACGTGATCGACCACTGCCGCGCCATCGAGGCCGTCCTCGAACGCGGTCGGGTCGGCGAGACCTATCACGTCGGCAGCGGCGTCGAGGCCAGCATCCAGGAGATCGCCGACACCGTGCTGCAGACGCTCGACAAGCCGTCCTCGCTCAAGAAGATCGTCCCCGACCGCCCCGGACACGACCGGCGCTACCTCCTGGACTGCACCAAGATCACCACCGAGCTCGGTTGGACACCCACCATCGGCTTCGAAGAGGGCCTGGCCGACACGGTGCGGTGGTACGCGGACCATCGCAGCTGGTGGGAGCCGCTCATGGACCGTGCCCCCGTGGTCGAGTCCTCGTGGGGCGAGGCCGCGACGGCTACCCCTGCCTCGCACTAGAGCGCGTGAGGGGTTGCAGACCATGAGGGTGCTCGTCACCGGCGCGGGCGGACAGCTCGGCACCGACCTGGTCGACGCCCTGTCGGGGCGGGTCCCGACCGGGGGGCTGGTCAACGACTCCGCCACCGGCCGATTGGGCCTCAGGGCGCCGTGTGACGTGGTGGCCGCCGACCATGCCCTCCTCGACGTCGCCGACCGGGGGGCGGTGCTGACGATGTTCGAAGGGTTGCGACCCGACGTTGTGGTCCACGCCGGCGCGTGGACGGCGGTGGACGCCTGTGAAGGCGACCCCGACCGGGCCTTTGCCGTGAACGCCCTGGGGACCCGCCACGTCGCCGAGGGGGCTCGGCGCGTGGGGGCGCACGTGGCCTATGTGTCGACCGACTATGTCTTCGACGGCACCTCGCCGCGCCCCTATGTCGAGTGGGACCCACCCAGCCCCACGTCGGTGTACGGACGCAGCAAGCTGGCGGGTGAGCGCGAGCTCGACCCCGGGTCCACCGTGGTGCGCACATCGTGGGTGTGCGGCGCCCACGGGGCCAACATGGTGCGCACCGTGTTGCGCCTGGCCCGCGAGCCCGGCCCCCTGCGATTCGTCGACGACCAGTGGGGAAGCCCCACCTTCACCGCCGATCTGGCCGGGGTGCTGGCGGTGCTGGCCATGGACCGGCTTCCCGGCACCTTCCACGTGACCAACGCCGGGGTGACCTCGTGGTACGGCTTCGCCCGGGGAGTACTCGAGGCCGCCGGCCACGATCCCGAACGCGTCGAGCCCATCGCCACGGCCGAGCTCGACCCGCCCCGGCCCGCCCCCCGCCCCGCCAACTCGGTCCTCGACAACGCCGCCCTGCGGCTCATGGGAAGGCCCGCGCTTCCCGACTGGCGCCACGCCCTGGAACGCCTCGTGGGCGCGACCGAACCGATCTCGACGCCGGAGGCGCGGTGAGCCTCAGCGCCAGGGACCCCCACGAGGTGACCACGGCCGTCATCGGGGCCGGGTACGTGGGCCTCACCACCGCCGTGGTCCTGACCGACCTCGGGTACCAGGTCGCCTGTGGAGAGTCGGACCCCGCCAAGGTGGCCAAGCTGTCGAGTGGAGAGCCCACCATCGTCGAAGAGGGCCTCGGTGAGATCCTGCGCGGCGGGCTCGACTCGGGCCGGCTGCGGTTCGTGCTCGGGGCCACCGACGCGGTGCGAGGTGCGGAGTTCGTGTTCCTGTGTGTGCCCACACCTCAGGGCGCTGACGGCGCGGCGGATGTGAGCTTTCTCGAAGCGGTGGCAGCGGAGATCGCCCCGCACCTCGAGCGCGGGGCAGTCGTGGTGAACAAGTCGACCGTCCCGGTGGGCTCCACCTTGCTGGTGGAGAAGCTCCTCGACCGTCCCGACGTGGCCGTGGTGTCCAACCCCGAGTTCCTGCGTGAAGGCACGGCCATCCACGACGCCTTGCACCCCGACCGGATCGTGGTCGGTGCCGACGACCGGGCCGCGGCGGCGCGCGTGGGGGCGCTGTTCGCCTCGACCCAGGCGCCTCTGATCGTCACCGACGCGGCGACCGCAGAGACCATCAAGTACGCGTCCAACGCCTTCCTCGCCACCAAGCTGAGCTTCGTGAACGCCGTGTCCAACCTGTGTGAGGCGGTCGGGGCCGATGTGCGTGATGTCCTTCTCGGCATGGCCTACGACCATCGCATCGGATTCGACTACCTGCGTCCGGGCCCCGGGTGGGGAGGTTCCTGTCTTCCCAAGGACACCCGGGCCCTGATCTACATCGGAGAGCAGTCGGGGTACGACTTCTCGTTGCTGCGCGGCGCCATCGATACCAACGAGGCCCAGCTGGCCTCGGTCACGACCAAGGTGCGCAAGGCGGTCGGGGGGTCGCTCCAGGGCCGCTGCGTGGCGGCGTGGGGCCTCACCTTCAAGGCTCTCACCGACGACCGCCGCGATTCGCCCGCTGTAGAGATCGTGCGGCGGATGGTGGCCGAGGGCGCCACGGTGCGGGCCTTCGACCCGACCGTGCACGGGCCCATCGCCGAATTCCCCACCGGCGTCGACGTCCTTCCCGACGCCTACGCGGCGTGCGAGGGCGCCGCCTGCGTCGTCGTGCTCACCGAGTGGGAGGAACTGCGCTGGCTGGACTTCTCCAAGGTCCACGACCTGCTGGCCGAACCCAACGTGGTGGACGCCCGCAACCTCCTCGACCCGGCCGCCATGCGGCGCATGAACTTCTTCTACGTGGCCATGGGCCGTCCGTGACGGCGGCGCCGGGGGGGCGCCGGGTGGTCGTCACCGGCGGTGCGGGGTTCCTGGGCTCGCACCTGTGCGAGGCCCTGGTGGCCCGGGGCGATCGGGTGGTCGCCGTGGACGACCTCTCCACCGGCGTGGCCGACAACGTGGCGTCGCTGCGCGCCCACGCGTCGTTCGAGCTCGTCGTGGCCGACGTGAGCCAAGGAGTCCCCGTCGAGGGCCCGGTCGACGCCGTCCTGCACTTCGCCAGCCCGGCTTCGCCTCCCGACTACCTGGCCCGGCCGCTCGAAACGCTGGCGGTGGGAAGCGAAGGGACGCGCCACGCCCTGGACCTGGCGGCCGCATCCGGGGCCCGCTTCGTGCTGGCGTCGACCAGCGAGGTCTACGGCGACCCCCTCGTGCACCCCCAGCCCGAGACGTACTGGGGCAACGTCAACCCCGTGGGGCCGCGCAGCGTGTACGACGAGGCCAAGCGTTTCGCCGAGGCGCTGACTATGGCGACCCGACGCGCCCAGGGCGTCGACGTCGGCATTGTCCGCATCTTCAACACCTACGGGCCACGCCTTCGCCCCGGTGACGGACGGGTGGTGTCCAACTTCCTGGTGCAGGCCATCGAAGGACGCCCGCTCACCGTGTACGGCGACGGGTCGCAGACCCGGAGCCTGTGCTTCGTGGACGACGAGGTAGCCGGCATCCTCGCCCTGCTCGACTCGGGGCTCGTCGGCCCGGTGAACATCGGCAACCCCAACGAGCTCACGGTGCTCGAGCTCGCGCACGCCGTCCTGGCCTTGACCGCGTCGTCCTCGGCCATCGCCTTCGAGCCGCTGCCCACCGACGACCCCACCCGTCGTCGTCCCGACATCACCGTGGCGCGTCGCGAGCTCGGCGTGGGAGCCCGTGGTGGCCCTGGAGGAGGGCCTGCGCAAGACGGCGGAGTTCTTCGGGGCATCCCGAAAGGGCTCGGGGGTCGGCCATGATGGATGACGTGGGCACCGCGGCGGCCGAGTACGGGATGTTGTCGGTGATCGTCCCTGTTTTCAACGAGCGCAACACCGTGGCCGAGATCCTGCGCCGCATCCGCGGTGTCGAGCTGCCGCTGGCACTGGAGGTCATCGTCATCGACGACGGGTCGACCGATGGCACCGACAAGGTCCTGTCCGCCTTGCAGGACTCCACCGTGCGGGTCGTGACGCACCGTTCCAACCAAGGCAAGGGGGCGGCGGTGCGCACCGGGGTGCACACCGCCCGGGGGGACCTGGTGCTCATCCAGGACGGCGACCTCGAGTACGACCCCGACGACTGGCCGAGACTGCTCGAGCCGGTGATCAAGGGCAAGGCCAAGGTCGTCTACGGCAGCCGGTTCACCGGTGAGCGGCGCGTCCTGCGGCCCACGCAGTGGCTGGGGAACCGGCTGCTGACGCTGACCGCCAACGTGCTGTACCGCTCGACGCTGTCGGACATGGAGACGTGCTACAAGCTCTTCGACCGTGCCGTCCTCGACGACATCACCATCGAGTCCAACGGGTTCGACTTCGAGCCCGAGATCACGGCCAAGGTCCTGCGGCGGGGGTACCGGATCTACGAGGTGCCCGTCTCCTACACCGGGCGCGAGGTGTCGGAGGGGACCAAGTTCGAGTGGCGGGACTGGATGCGCGCCCTCGCCGCCCTTGTCCGGTACCGCTTCGTCCGCCAGATCTGACGCGCCGTGGCGCAACCGAAGATCGAGCCGGCGCCGATGGCCGACCGGGTGTCGGCGGTGGTGGTGAACCACGAGGCGGGCGAGGCCCTGATCACGTGTGTGGCTTCACTGCGGGCCGAGGGGGTCGCCGAGGTGACGGTGGTCGACAACGCGTCGTCGGACCGGTCCACCGAAGCCCTGCTGGGCGCGGACGGCGACGTCCGCCTGGTGCAGACCGGGAGCAATCTCGGATACGGGGCGGCCGCCAACCGCGGGATCGCGGTGAGCAGGTCCGAGCTCGTGCTCGTCTCGAACCCCGACGTGGCCGTGCACCGGGGAGCCCTCGCCGTGCTGGCAGACGCCTTGGGGGCGGACCCCGCGCTGGCCATCGTCGGGCCCCTGATCCTCGAGTCCGACGGCAGGCGCTACCCGTCGGCGCGTCGGTTCCCGTCCCTCGTCGACGCCGCGGGCCACGCCCTTCTCGGCGACATCGCCCCGGACAACGGGTTCACTCGGCGGTACCGGATGGGGGACTGCGACGTCGACCAGCGGGCCGAGGTCGACTGGGTGTCCGGCGCCTGCTTCCTGGCCCGCCGACGGGCCCTCGAGGAGCTGGGGGGGTTCGACGAGTCGTACTTCATGTACGCCGAGGACACCGACCTGTGCTGGCGGGCGCGACGTGCCGGCTGGGGGGTGGCATACGTGCCCGAGGCCGTCGTCACCCATCGCCAGGGGGTCTCCACCGCCCGGCGCCCGTACCGGATGCTCGTCGCCCACCACCGCTCGGTGTTCCACTTCGCCGCCCGGACGCAGCAGGGGTGGCGCCGGCTGGCGCTGCCGGCCACGGCCGTGTTCTTGGCGCTCCGCCTCGGCGTGATGTGCGCCAGGCAGGCCCTCGCCGCGCTGCGCAGCGGCGCGCGCCCGGCCGAGTAGGGTTGGCGGCCGACCATGGCCAGGGGCGATACAGGAAAGTGGGTGGCGCGCGCCGGCGCCACCGGAGGAGGGCGGAGCTACCGCGGGCAGAGGCCCATGAAGTGGTATTCCAGCCTGGCCCTGATCTGTCTGCTGGGCGTGGCGCTGATCGTCTACAGCCGCTACGAACGCCAACACCCGGCCCCGGCGGTCCAACCGGCGATCGGCGCGCACTGGTTCCAGGCGCTGGGCTTCGACGTGTGCGGGGCCGTGCAGCCCAACCTGCCTTCCAACCCCAACGCCTCGATCGCGCCCATCCCGGGAATCCGCACCGACGGCGACGGCGTGATCCAGGTGTCTCCCACCACCAGTAAGGACGCCGGGAACAACGCCACCTTCGCCCGGTTCGTGACGCTGTATCCCAAGCTCAAGCTGACGTCGAGCACCCTGCAGATCCCCGGCAAGGCGGAGCTGCACAACGGCGAAAAGTGCCCGACCACGACCCCGGACGCGGGCAAGGTGGCCACGCTGCAGATCAAGATGTGGCCGAGCTTCACGCCCCCGGGCTCGAACCATCCGCAGGTGTTCCACGACCCGGGCGCTATCAAGCTCGCTGACGGCCAGCTGATCACGGTGGCCTTCGTGCCGTCGGGGGCTTCGGTCCCCAAGCCGAGCTCGATCACGGCCATGCTGACCGATCGGGCCGGCTCGGCCTCCTCTACCCCGTCCACGGTGGCCCCCACGGCTCCGACGACGGCGGCCCCCACGTCCCCGACCACGGCGCCGAAGACGACCACCACGGCACCGAAGACGACGACGACGGCGCCGAAGACGACCACCACGTCGAGCACCTTGCCCTCGCCCACCCGTACCACGGCGACGACCAAAGCCGGGTAGTGAAGGCCATTGTCCTGCTAGGTGGCCAGGGGACGAGACTCCGTCCCCTCACCTACACGACTCCCAAGCAGCTCCTGCCCGTGGTGGAGGTGCCCATGCTCGAGCGGGTCCTCGCCCACCTGCGGGCCCATGGTGTCGACGAGGCCGTGCTGTCGCTCGGGTACCGCCCCGACGCCTTCTTCGCCGCCTATCCCGGCCACGAGGCGGCTGGCGTCCACCTCGACTACGCGGTGGAGCCCGAGCCCCTCGACACGGCGGGGGCCATCGCCTTCGCCGCTCGCCACGCCGGCATCCGCGACACCTTCCTGGTGGTGAACGGCGACGTGCTCACCGACCTCGACACCACGGCGCTGATCGCCTTTCATCGCGCCCACGGGGCGGCCGCCACCATCCACCTCAAGGCGGTGGACGACCCGTCGAGGTTCGGGGTGGTCCCCACCGACGACGACGGCCGGGTGATCGAGTTCGTCGAGAAGCCACCGGCCGACCGGGTGCCCACCAATCTGATCAATGCGGGGACATACGTGCTCGAGCCCGAGGTGCTGATGAGCATCCCCGTCGGCCGTCGCGTCTCGGTCGAGCGCGAGACGTTCCCGGAGCTGGCGGCGCGCGGCGCGGTGTTCGCCATGGCGAGCGACGCCTACTGGCTCGACACCGGGACTCCGGAGGCCTTCCTCCGAGCGAACGCCGACCTCCTCGACGGGGTGAGGCCCGGTCCTCCGGCCCCCGGGGCCCGTCAGGTGGCCGCCGGGGTGTGGACGCTGGGCGCGCCGAGCGTGCGAGGCGAGGTGCTCCCCGCCACCCTGCTCGGCACGGGGGCACAGGTCGCCAGCGACGCCAAGGTGCGCGCCAGCGTGCTGGGAGCGCGCAGTGTGGTGGCGCGCGGGGCGCGGGTCGAGGGATCGGTCCTGCTGCCGGGCGCCCGGGTGGGGGAGGGGGCCCGGGTGGTGGGCTCGATCCTGGGCCGGGACTGCGTGGTGGACGAGGGATGCGAGCTGCTCCCGGTGACGGTGGTGGGCGATGACTTCGTGGTGCCCGCCGGGGCGCACTTGGCCGACGCCCGGATGCCCGCCGAGATGGCCTCGTGAGAGCGCCCGGCACACACAGACAGAGGGGGTCGACATGCAGGTGATGGTCACCGGAGGCGCCGGCTTCATCGGGTCCAACCTCGTGGACCGCCTCCTGGCTGAGGGGCACGCCGTGGACGTGGTGGACGATCTCTCGAGCGGATCACTGGCCAACCTGGCCGACGCCCGGGCGTCGGGGTCGCACGGGCTCACCTTCCATCACCTCGACATCCGCTCCGACGAGCTGGTCGAGGTCATGGCGAGACGGCGCCCCGAAGTGGTGTTCCATCTCGCCGCCCAGGCCGACGTCCGGGTATCGGTCGAGCGTCCGGTGTTCGACGCCGATGTCAACATCCTGGGCACCCTGCGCGTCCTCGAAGGCGCCCGAGCGGCGGGAACGGCGCGGGTGGCCTTCGCCGCCAGCGGGGGCACCCTCTACGGGGAATGTGATCCCTCGGAGCTGCCGGTGAAGGAGTCGCACCCCCGCCGTCCTCTCTCGCCCTACGGCGTGTCGAAGATGGCGGCCATCGACTACCTGGTGGCCTACCGGGAGTTGCACGACATCGAGTTCTGCGCGTTGGCGCTGGCCAACGTGTACGGACCCCGCCAGGACCCCCACGGCGAGGCCGGCGTGGTGGCGATCTTCTCGGACCGGTTGCTGCGCGGCGTTCCGGTGACGATCTTCGGCGACGGCGAGCAGACGCGCGACTTCGTCTACGTCGACGACGTGGTCGACGCCTTCGTCCGCGCCGGCGAGCGCGGGGGCGGTCTGGTGCTCAACGTCGGGACGGGGATCGAGGTGTCGGTGAACGAGCTGGCCCGGGTCATGGGGGAGCGCGCCGGGGCCACGATCACGCCGGTGCACGCCCCGCCCCGGGCGGGCGAGATCCAGCGCAGCGCCCTCGACCCCGAGCGCGCCTCCATCCATCTGGGGTGGCGGGCGTGGACCCCGCTCGAGACGGGGGTCGACGGCGTCCTCGAGCACACCCGGCGCCACGCCCGCTCCTGAGGGGGGCGCGCCACCTTCGGCCGGCAGGGTTCAGCGAAAGAGGTCCTCGGCCGGCGGCCGGAGGATCTCCTCGGCGACCGAGCCCCGTCGCAACCACGAGGGGTCGAGGCCACGCACCACGGCCACCGGGACCGAGGCGGCCTTTCCCATGACGAGCTCGGCGGCGGACGCCACCTCGTCGGCCACGCACACCTCGGTGGCCACCAGGGAGCGTCCCATGGCGTCGGCGGTGCCCCGCAGGTCCACCACCGCCGCCAGCCCGGCGCAGCCGATGGCCACGTCGACGACGCCCTTGCGCCAGGGCCGGCCGAAGGTGTCGGACACCACCACGGCCACCTCGCGTCCCGTGGCGGCGCGCAGGCCGTCGCGAATCCGGCGCGCCGAGCGATCGGAGTCCTCGGGGAGCAGCGCCGCCCAGCCCTGCTCCACGTTGGACAGGTCGACGCCGGCATTGGCACACACGAACCCGTGGCGCGTCTCGGAGATGACGAGGTCGCCGCGGCGCCGCAGCACGCGCACCGACTCCGACTCGATGACGCGCAGCCGGTCGGCGGGGTCGTCGGGGTCGACCCGCACCATGGCGCCTTCGGACTTGGACACGATCTTCTGGGTGACGACGACCACGTCGCCGTCGACAAGGTCGACCAGGCCGGCGATGAGCGTGGCCAGGTCGTCGCCCCGCCGGATCTCCCCCATGCCCGTGACCGGGATCACGGACAGCGCGGTGGTGCTCAACGGGCCAGGCTCCGGGCCGCCCCCGAGGGTCGACCGGCGTCGAGGAGCACCGAGGCCAGCGCGGCGGCGTGGTCGGGGGTGTGCATGACGGTGGGAGCGACGACACAGCGCACCCCGCAGGCCTCCACGGCACCGGCCAACGCCGAGTCGGCTTCGTCGATCACCAGCGTCCCGACGATGTCGCTGTAGAGCCGGGCCACACCCACCACCGTGGCCTCGTGGCCGAGCTCGGCCAACAGACGATCAGCGGGCCCCTTCAGCGCGGCCCCGGCGATGATGGGGGACACCGCCACCACCTCCGGGCGCCGCCCCGCCAGGGCCTCGGTGACGCCGGGCACCGCCAACACCGGGCCGATCGACACGATGGGGTTGGAGGGGCACACCACCACGACCTCGGCGTCGGCGATGGCGGTGAGAACCCCCGGGGCGGCCGTGGCGCTCTCGGCCCCGGCGAAGCGGACCGACTTCACGGCCACGGCGTGGCGACGGCCCACGAAGTACTCCTGGAACGACACCTCGGGCCCGTCGAGCAGGGTGAGGCGGGTGCGCACGGGGTCGTCGGACATGGGCAACAGACCGACGGACACGCCGAGGGCCCCGGTGATCTCCGACGTCACCTGCGACAGCGTCGCCCCCTCAGCCAGGCGTTGGGTGCGGTAGAGATGGGTGGCGAGGTCCCGGTCGCCGAGACGGAACCAGGTTTCGCCTCCGAGCCGCTCCAGGTTCTCCATGACCGTCCAGGTCTCCCCGGCCAGGCCCCAGCCCCGTTCGTCGTCGTTCATCCCCGCCAGGGTGTAGGTCACGGTGTCGAGGTCGGGCGAGATGTGCAGGCCGTGGAGCTCGGTGTCATCGGCCGTGTTGACCACGGCGGTGACGTCGGTGGGCGCCACCACGCGCACCAGCCCGCGCAGGAGCCGGGCGGCGCCTACTCCTCCGGCGAGAGCCGTGATCACGGCGCCAGGCTAACGGTCGGGGCACGGCCCCCCGGTCCCTGTGTGCAAGGCTCGGCCGGTGCCGGCGAGTGCGCGACCCGACAGCGAGCGCCTCCGGGTGGCCATCGACGCCACGCCCCTGCTGGGCACCAGAACGGGCGTCGGTCGATTCTGCGAGGGTGCCCTGGCGGCGCTGGCGGGGCACCCCGAGCTCGACGTGGACGCCTTCGCGGTGACGTGGCGCCGGCGGCGATGGTTGCCCCCCGTCGTGCCCCCCGGCGTCAGGGTCCGCCAGCGGGCCATGCCGGCGCGACCGTTGCACGCCGCGTGGTCACATCTCGGCGGCCCCTCTGTCGAATGGTTCGTGGGGCCCGCCGACGTGGTGCACGGCACCAACTTCGTCGTCCCTCCGAGCCGGCGCGCCGCCCGGGTCGTCACCGTGCACGATCTCACCATCGTGCGCTTCCCCGAGCTGTGCGACGGTGCCTCGCTCGAGTTCCCCCGCATGGTCCGCCGGGCCATCGCGGAGGGGGCCTGGGTGCACACGCCCTCGCAATTCGTGGCCGACGAGGTGGTGGCCATGTTCGGTGCCGATGCCCGGCGCGTGCGCGTCGTGTACCACGGCGTGACCGCCACGGCGGCGCCCGCGCCCGACGCCACGGCGCCAGAAGAGGAGCTGCCGCCGGGAACGGCGCGCTACGTCCTGGCCGTGGGGACGGTCGAGCCTCGCAAGGACTACCCCGGGCTGGTGCGCGCCTTCGACCTCCTCGCCGAGGCGCACGGCGACGTGGCCCTGGTCATCGCCGGGGCCGATGGTTGGGGCGCGCAGGCCTTCCACCACGCGGTGGCGGCGGCGCGCTGCGCGGAGCGCGTCGTGCAGCTCGGGTACGTGAGCGACGACGCCCTGGCGCGCTGGCGGGGGGGAGCCGAAGCGGTGGTGTCGGCCTCGGTGTACGAGGGGTTCGGCTTCCCAGCGCTCGAAGCGATGGCCGTCGGCGTCCCCGTGGTGGCCACCGCGGCCGGGGCGGTGCCCGAGGTCGTGGGCGACGGGGCCCTGCTGGTGGCGCCGGGCGACGCCGATGCGCTGGCGGGCGCGCTGGCGTCGGTGTTGGACCACGCCGAGGTCCGGGCCGATCTCGTGGCCCGGGGACGGTGCCGGGCGGCGCGCTTCACCTGGACGGCGTGCGGGGACGGTTTGGCGGCGCTTTACTCCGACGCCGCCGGCGCGCGCTGACCATGGGCGTGGACGGCGGGTCGGGCCGGTCCGCCCGGGTACTGCTGTTGGCCGAGCAACTGCGGCGCCGCGTGCCCGGGGGGATCGGCACCTACGTGCGCGGTCTGTTGAGCGGCTTGGCGACGTTGCAAGCCGCCCACCACGACGTGCCCGCCGTCACGTTGTACGCCAGTCGCGCCGCTGGTGGGGGCGACGACCCGCTGGCGTCCTACGGCCACCCCCTCATCGCCTCGCACCTGCCCGGCCCGGTGCTCACGCGACTGTGGGACCGCTCTCTCGTGCACGCCCCGGGTGGCTTCGACCTGGTGCACGCGGTGTCGCTGGCCGTTCCACCGGTGCGGCGGTCGGTCGAGGTCGTGGCCATCCACGACGTGGCCTGGCGACATCGTCCCGAGGACTACCCGCGCCGGGGCCGGAGGTGGCACGAGGCGTCGTTGCGGCGCGCCCTGCGTCACGCTTCGCACTTCGTGGTGCCCGACGAGACCGTGGCCCGTGACCTCACGACGGCGGGCGCGCCCGAGGGCCGGGTCTCGGTCATCCCTCTCGGCTCGGACCTCCTGCCCGACCCCGACGATGCCGGCGCCACGCGACTTCTCGAGCACCTCGGGGTCGGCGGCGAGTTCCTGCTGTCGGTCGGCACCCTCGAGCCGCGCAAGAACCTGGCCCGTTTGTTCAGCGCTTACGGCCTGGCGAGGGACTCGCTGCCCGAGCCGTGGCCGCTCGTGGTCGTCGGACCGACCGGATGGGGCCCTGAGCCCGGGCGCGGCGAGGGCATCGTGTTCGCCGGCCGCGTCGGCGACGCCACGTTGGCGTCGTTGTACGCCCGGGCCCGGCTGCTCGCCTACGTGCCCTTCGAAGAGGGGTTCGGGTTGCCGCCGGTGGAGGCCATGCGGTACGGCACCCCGGTGGTGGCGAGCCCGTTGCCGACCACCGGGGGGGCAAGCTTGGAGGTGGATCCCACCCAGGTGCACGACATCGCCCAGGGCCTCGTCCAGGTGGCCGGCGACGAGGCGTTGCGGGCGCGGCTGGCGGCGGCCGGGGTGCAGCGTGCCGGCACGTTGACGTGGGAGCGGGCCGCCCGGGCCCACGTGGCGTTGTGGAGCTCGCTGGCGTGAGCACGCCCGGGCCCCCGCCGGGCGGGGGAGAGCCTCTGGCGCTGTCGCTCGACGTGAGCGCCGTCCCCGCCCACCCGGTGGGCGCGGGGCGCTACACCATCGACCTGGCCACCGCGCTGGTGGCTCGCGACGACGTGCGGTTGACGGCGTGGTGCCGGCGCGCCGACGCGGCGCGCTGGCAAAGGCTCGCGGCCGGGACGGGCGCGGACGCGCCGGCCGAGGTCCGGGCCAAGGCCCCGGTGTCGCGCCCGGCGCGTCTGGTGTGGGAACAGGTCCGGTTCCCGGGCCTGTTGGCGGCGGAGCCGATCGACGTCCACCATTCGCCGCACTACACCATGCCCGAGCGCGCCCGCGTGCCGCGCGTGGTCACCATCCACGACCTCACCTTCTTCGACCACCCCGAATGGCACGAGAAGAGCAAGGTCGTGGTGTTCCGTCGGGCCATCCGCGTGGCGGCGCGACTCGCCGACGCCATCGTGTGCGTGAGCCGGTCCACCTCCGAGCGACTGGCCGAGCTGTGTGACCCCGTGGGTCGGGTGTTCGTGGTGCCCCACGGCGTCGACCACGGACGCTTCGCGCCCGGACCGGCCTCGGCGGTGACCTTGCGCCGAGGCGACGCCGAGACCGACGACGAGAGCGACGACGTCGTCCTGCACCGGCTCGGGGTGCGCGCCCCCTACGTCGTGTTCGTGGGGACCCTCGAGCCCCGCAAGGCGGTCCCCGACCTGGTGGACGCGTTCGACCGGGTGGCGCAGTCGCACACCGACCTGTCGCTGGTGCTGGTGGGCGCGCCCGGGTGGGGGGTCGAGGCCGTGGACCGGGCCATCGGGCGGGCGCGCTCGGGGCACCGCATCGTGCGACCGGGGTACGTCCCCGACGACGCCCTGCCGGCGTTGCTCCGGGGGGCGGCGGCGGCCGCCTACCCCGCCATGGAGGAGGGCTTCGGGCTGCCCGCCCTCGAGGCCCTGGCCTGTGGGACACCGCTGGTCACCACGGCGGGGACCGCCATGGCCGAGCTGTCGCAGGGCGCGGCCGTCCTGGTGGCGCCGGGGTCGGTCGCCGAGCTGGCCGAGGCACTCGATGAGGTGCTCGAGGGGGGCGAAGCCGGTGACCGCCGACGACGCCTGGGCCTGGAGGTGGCCGCCGGTCACACCTGGGAGGCGAGCGCCGCCGGGCACGTGTCGGCCTACCGGTGGGCGGCCGCCCAGCGGGTGTCGATGGCCCGGGGTCGGCGCACCGGTCCCCGGTAAGGTTCGGCGCGTGCGCGCCCTGGTGACCGGCGGGAAAGGCTTCGTCGGTTCGTGGCTGACGGCCCATCTCCTCGAGAGCGGCGACGAGGTGCGGTCCATCGATCACGAGGTGGAGATCACCGACGGCGAGGCGGTGCGTGGCGCCATGGTCGAGGCCGCCCCCGACGTCGTGTACCACCTGGCCGCGCTCACCAGTGTGGGCCGGTCGTGGACGGACCCCGCCGAGGTGCTCCGGGTCAACGCCACCGGGACCCTGTGCGTGCTCGAGGCGGCCCGTTCGTGCCCGCATCCCCCCCGGGTCCTGGTGACCAGCTCGGCCGAGGTCTACGGGGCCGTCCCGGCGGAGTTGCTGCCGGTGACCGAGGATGCGCCCCTCGCCCCGGTCACTCCCTATGCGGCCTCCAAGGTCGCCGCCGAGTTCCTCGGGGTCCAGGCCTATCTGGCCTACGGGTTGCCGGTCCTGCGCATGCGCCCCTTCAACCACGTGGGCCCCGGCCAGTCCGCCGCCTTCGTGGTGTCGGCTCTGGCGCAGCGCATCGTCGAGGCCCGCCGGCGCGGCGCCGACAGCATGGTGGTGGGGAACCTGACGGCCCGACGCGACCTCACCGACGTGCGCGACGTGGTGCGGGCCTATCGCCTCCTGGCGCAACAGGGCATGGCGGGGGAGGTCTACAACGTGTGCAGCGGACGCGACATCGCCATCGCCGACGTGGCCGCCGAGTTGCAGAGGCTGGCGGGCACCGAGCTGCGTTTCGAGCTCGACCCCGCGCTGTCCCGGCCCATCGACGTGCCCGTGGTGCGCGGTGACTTCGCCAAGCTCCACGAGGCGACAGGGTGGGAGCCGGCCATCAGCCTCGAACGCACCCTGGGAGACGTGCTCGAGCAGTGGGGCAGTCGCCTGGACTGAACGCGGGCCCCACGCGCAACGGGCGCCCCGGCTGTGCGGGACGCCCGTTCACGGGTGTGCTGCGTCTGCGTGGGTCAGGCTGCCTGCAGGATCCGCTTGCGGATCTGCTGGCGTACCTCGCGAGCCTGGGCGTGAGCCTGCTTGACCAGGTCGCGCGCCGGGACCGGGAGCCGGTCCTCGATGGGGACCAGGGTCGCCTCGATGCGGCCGATGACCTGCTCCACCACCTCGTCGACGTCCTTGACCCGCTTGGTGACCTCGCCCCGCACGTCCCCGAGGTGTCCTTGGACCTGGGTGCGGTCGGTGAGGCGCTTCTGGAGCTCCTGGCGCCGGACCTGGGCGCGCTGGAAGCCGAGGACCCCCAGGCCGACCACCACATAGGCGGCGTCTCGGGCGGTCTTCGTGATCTCGTCGGTCACGTCCTTGAATTCGGGCATCTGCGGTGTCCTTCCGTGTCGGAAAGCCGGGGGGGCTTCTGCTAACTATTGTACAGAATCATGCTAACAGTTGCAAGCACTTTGGCGTGCGCCCCCCGGCTCGGGGGGCAGGCGGACGCCCAAGGGCTCCGGGAGAGTGCCGGGTAGCCTTTGGCCCCTGATGGAGACCATCGCCCCGCCGGTCGTGGCAGTGATCGTCACGTGCGATCCCGGGGAGTGGTTCGAAGAGACCCTGCGGGCCTTCGCCTCGCAGGACTACCCGGAACTGTCGATCCTGGTCCTCGACGCCGCCAGCGAGGTGGACCCCACCCCCCGGGTGGCGGCGGTGCTTCCCCAGGCCTTCGTCCGTCGCCTGCCGACCAACCGGGGTTTCGGCGCCACCGCCAACGAGGTGCTGTCGATGGTGCAGGGGGCGTCGTTGTTGCTGTTGTGCCATGACGACGTAGCGCCCGACCCCGACGCCGTCCACATCCTGGTGGAGGAGTCGTTCCGGTCCAACGCCGGCGTGGTGGCGCCCAAGCTGGTCAGTTGGGACGACCCCACCCGGCTGTTGCACGTGGGCATGGCCGTGGACAAAGGCGGTGCCGTCGTCGACCGGATCGCCCCCGGTGAGATCGACCACGGCCAGCACGATGCCGTGCGCGACGTGTTCCTGGCCCCGGGCGGGTGCACCTTGGTCCGCTTCGACCTGTTCACCGAGCTCGGCGGGTTCGACCCCGAGGTCTTCGCCATGGGGGAGGACCTCGACCTGTGCTGGCGCGCCCAGGTCTTCGGCGCCCGGGTGGTGGTGGCACCGGGGGCGCGCGTGCGGCACCTCGAGATGCTCGCCAGCGGGCAACGCGCTCTCCCCCCGAGCCTGGCCGGCGTGTCCAGCGCGGGGGGGATGGCCGTCGGTGAGGCCCTGGCGCCGAAGCCCCCGGCCCGGCGCCGAGCCGAGCGCGCCGCCCACGGACGCGGGGCGAAGGTGACGCTGCAGTCGTTGCAACGCCGTCACGAGTTGCACGCCGCGTTGAAGGCCTACGGGCCGTTCCATCTCGTGCGCGTCCTTCCGCAGATTGCTCTGCTGGCGGTGGCCGAGGCGTTGGTGGCGGTGGTGGCCCGCCACCGCGAGCGCGCCACGGCGGTGGCGCAGGCCTGGCAGTGGAACTTCGCCCGACGACGGACCCTGCGCGCCGACCGGGCGGCGGTGCGCGCCCATCGCCGACTCGACGACACCACCGTCCGGCGACTGCAGCTGCACGGGAGCGCCCGTCTCAACGCCTATGTGCGGCGGGCGGTGACCCATGGCCTGCAGGCCGCCAACCTCGGCGGCGCCCCGCCCGCCCTCGACGAGCCAGCGTCGACGGCGGCATCGGACGGCGCTGCGGGCCGCGAGCCGGGCCCGACGTCGTCGTCGGAGGTGACGGCGGGGACCGGGGAAGGCCCGGCCACCCTGACGCGTTGGATGGTGTGGCTGGCGGCGGCCGTGGTGGTGGTGTTCGGGACGCGGCAATTGTTCGGTCCGGGCTTCCCGGTGGTGGGCCAGCTGCTGCCGATGCCGTCGTGGACGACGCTCGTGCACCGCTTCGTGTCGGGATGGCAGCCCACCGGCGTGGGCACCACCGCCCCGACCTCACCGGCGACGGGGATCCTGGGGGTCGCCGGCATGGTGCTGTTCGGGAGCATGGGTCTGCTCGAGAAGATCGTGGTGCTCGGGTGCATCCCGGTGGGGGCCATGGGGATGGCTCGACTCACCCGGCCCCTGGGCACCGCCTGGGCGCGGGTGACCGCCACCGTCGTGTACCTCGCCATCCCCGTCCCCTACGACGCCTTGGCCACCGCCCACTGGGACGCCTTGGTGGTGTACGGCGCCTGTCCGTGGATCTTCCACCTGTTGGGCCAGGCGTCTCGTGTCGAGCCCCACGGGGGCGGTCCCGCGCCGGCCCGGGCGTGGCGGCGCTCGCTGCTGGGGTGGAGCCTGGCGCTCGGCCTCCTGGACGCCTTCGTCACCTCGATGGCGCCGCCGGCGGCCCTGGTGACCCTGGTGGTGGCGATCGGGCTGGCGCTCGGACACGTGGTGGCCCAGGGCTCGGCCGGGTTGGGGCCCGCCCGCAGGGTGGCGCTGACGGCGGTGGGGGCCTCGGCCGTGGCCGTGGTGCTCCTGGCCCCGTGGTCCTTCT
The DNA here is from genome assembly GCA_963731665.1 of uncultured Acidimicrobiales bacterium. Taxonomy (GTDB): domain Bacteria; phylum Actinomycetota; class Acidimicrobiia; order Acidimicrobiales; family UBA8190; genus Chersky-840. The sequence continues at coordinate 258,437 of CAVSWP010000003.1, forward strand.
CGGTGCTCGGGGGCCCCGACCGGTGGCAGACCTTGGCGGGGGTGCCGGTGCCGTCGTCGACGGGGGCGGGGTGGGGCGAGCTCCTGCGGTTGGCGGCGGGGCCCATCGGGGACGCCGCCCTGGCGTGGGCCTTCCTGGCCGCCGCCGCGCTGCCCCTGGTGATCGGGGCCCGGTCGCGCCTCGCCTGGGCCAGCCGGGCGTGGTCCATCGCCGTGGTGTCGTGGGCCGTGGCCTGGCTGGCGGGACGGGGCGGCCTCGGCCCCCTGGACATCGCCCCCCAGGTGCTGCTGGTGCCGGCGGGGATGGGGATCGCCCTGGCCGTGGGCCTGGGGGTGGCTGCCTTCCAGCTCGACCTGCCCGGCTACCGCTTCGGGTGGCGCCAGGCGGCCGCCGTGACCGCAGCGGCCGCCGCCGTGATCGGCATGCTGCCCGTGCTGGTGGGCAGCCTGGGCGGGCGCTGGGGTCTGGTGCCGTCGGGCTACGCCGAGGCCACCACGTGGATGGCCCCTTCGAAGGCGGTGGGCGACTTCCGGGTGCTGTGGCTGGGGGACCCCCGTGTCCTGCCGGGCAACGGCTGGGCGCTGGCGCCCGGCCTCGCCTATGCCCTGAGCGAGGACGGGCTGCCCGACCTGACGGGACTGTGGCCGGGCTCGTCGCCGGGGAAGGCTGACGCCGTCGCCGACGCCGTCCGCCTGGCACGCCGCCACGGCACCGTCCGCCTGGGTCGGATCCTGGCGCCCTACGCGGTGCGCTACGTGGTGGTGGTGGACACGCTGGCGCCCTCCATCCCGGGGCTGCAGACCCCGATCTCGTATCCGGCCCCCGCCGACCTGGTGAGCGCCTTGGCCGCCCAGGTCGACCTGCGCGAGGTCATCTCCCAAGGGGGGTTCGACGTCTTCGAGGACGCCGACGCCCTGCCCCTGCGGGCGGTGCGCGCCGGCGCGGCCGGGCCGGTGTCGCCGGCCGCCGCGGTCACCGGCGCCGACCCGGCGCTGTCGGGGTGGCGGCCCGTCCTGGTGGGCGCGCCCGGGGACAGCGGGGCGACGGGGCGGGTGGGAGCGGGAACGGTGCTGGCCGCCGTGGCCCCGGCGGGCGCCTGGCAGCTCAGCTCGGGCCGGGGGCGGCCGCAACCGGGCTCGACGGCGTTCGGCTACGCGGCCACGTTCCACCTGGCGCGGCCGGGCCGGGTGTCGCTGGGGTACGCGGGGTCGTGGGCGCATGGGCTCGAGATCGGGGTGGAGATCGCCGCCTGGGTGGTCGTGGCCGGCGCGCTGGCCGGGCGGCGCCGGTGGCTCGACTGGTGGTGGGGGCCGTTGGGCCGGCGCGGCGCCCGACGACGCCGGCGGCGGGGGAGGACGGCCCCGGTCACCGTGGTGCCCGACACGGTGGGGGCGCCATCGCACGACACCCCCGACCCGAGGAAGCAGGCGGTGCCATGACCGGTCCGCTGCGGCGCGTCCTGGCCATCACCGCCCTCGTCGCCGTCCTGGTGGGCACCGGGGTCCTCGACCGGGTCATCGCCCGCCCGGCGCCCCCGACCGCCCCGGGCGTGCGGGCGCTGTCGTCGTTGGAGGTGGCGCCCACCCCGGGCACCGAGTCGTCCGCCTGGTTCTGCGCCGGGGGCAGCGGCGCCCAGGGGGGCGCCCCCGCCACCATCGTGCTCACCAACGTGGGCCGCCATCCGGTGCACGGCACGGTGAGCGCCATCTCCGCCCCGGAGGGGGCGGCCCAGCCGGCCCCGTGGGCGGGGGCGCGCACCATGGCGCTGACCGTGCCCACCGACGGCCAGGTCACGGTGGGTGCCGCCCAGCTGGGGTCGACGGGCCTGGTGGCGGCGGCCGTGGTTCTCGACGGCGGTGGCGTGGCGGTGTCCGAGGCGGTGCAGAGCCCCCTGGGATGGAGCATGGCGCCGTGCTCGCCGTCGACGGCGGCCGACTGGTACTTCGCCCACGGCGCCACCACCGAGGGCGGGGGCCTCATCCTGTCGTTGTTCAACCCCACCGCCACCGATGCGGTGGTGAACATCTCCCTGGTGTCGACCACCGCCGGCTACCTGGTTCCCGCCGCCTACCAGGGCATCGACGTCGGCCCCGGGTCGGTGGTGACCGAGAACATCGGTGACCACGACCCCCAGGACGCCGCGGTGGCCACCGTGGTGGCCGCCCTGTCGGGATCCCTGGTGGCCACGGAGCTGCAGTCGGTCGGGACCCCGGGCAACGGCGGGATCTCGCTCACCCTGGGCGCACCGGCCCCGGCGTCGCTATGGGTCTTCCCCCAGAGCACGGAGATCCCCGGGGGGGCGGTGGCCTTCCACGTCCTGAACCCGTCCACGAGCCCGGCGGTGGTGTCGGTGGCCGTCGGGCTGTCCCTGGGGGCCGGCGCCGAGCCCCTGACCTTGCGGGTGGCGCCGCAGTCCCTGGTCACCTTGAACGCCGGGAGCCAGACCCGCATCCCCACCGGTGTGCCCTATGCGCTCACCTTCTCGAGCCCGGGGACGGGGATCGTGGTGAGCCGGCAGGTGCGCGCCCCGGCGGGCAGCCCGGCTGCGGTCCCCGAAGCCGGCGACGTATCGGGCGTGCCCGGGGGGAGCCGGCGCTGGCTCCTGCCCGCCGTGGTGGCGCCGGGCAGCGGTGCCTGGTCCCTGGCGGTCGTCGATCTGGGGGCCCGCGCGGCCACGGTGAGGATCACCACCCCCAGCGGGAAGGCCATCGCCGGGCAGTCCCCCCGCCGGGTCACGCCGGGGTCGCCCCTGGTGATCGGGCCCCATCCGGGAGCGCCCTTCGGGACCACTTCATTCGAGGTGCGTGCCGACCAGCCGGTGGCGGTGGAGCTCGACGCCCTGCCCGTAGCCCAGCCCGGGGTGGTCGTGGTCCCCTCGTTCGTGGCGCCGTCCTAACGGTTCCGGCCCCGCTCGGGGGGGCCGGCGCTCTCGGTTTTCCGCGCTCAGTCGGTGGGCTTGGCCGTCGAGCCCGTGGGCTCGGCCACGGGGACGGGGGCCTCCGACGGGGCGGCGTCGGTCTCGGCCCCGTTGCCCGAGGCACCGGAGTCGGCCTTGGCGCCCGAGCCGTTGGCCGTCGTGAAATGGGCCTTGAGGGTGTCGGCGTCGTGGACGGGCTTGCCGTAGGCGGTGTCGACCAGCTTGCCCACCTCGCTCCCGTCCAGCGTCTCGCGCTCGAGCAGGGCGCGGGCCACGGCGTCGAGGCCGGCGCGATGACGGCTCAACAGCTCGATGGCGCGCTCTTCTTGTTGGCGCAGAATGCGGGCGATCTCGGCGTCCACCACCCGGGCGGTGTCCTCGGAGTAGTCGCGTGAGTGCAGGAGGTCCTCGCCCAGGAACACCATGCCCTGCGATCCCCACGCCATGGGCCCGAGCTCCTCGCTCATGCCCCACTCGCGCACCATCTTGCGGGCCAGTTCGGTGTTGCCCACGAGGTCGTTGCTCGCCCCCGTGGACAGGTCGCCGTACACCAGCAGCTCGGCGGCGCGGCCGCCCATGCGCACGGCCAGCGAGTCCTCGATCACGTCGCGGGGGTAGATGTGCCGCTCCTCGATGGGCAGTTGCTGGGTCACCCCCAACGCCAGCCCGGTGGGCAGGATGGTCACCTTGTGGACGGGGTCGGCGTGCTCGAGCACGTAGGCCAGCACGGCGTGGCCGCCCTCGTGGAAGGCCACCCGCTCTTTCTCGGGCTCCGACAGCACCAGGCTCTCGCGTCGTTGGCCCATGAGGACGCGGTCACGGGCCGCTTCGAAGTCCACCTGGTCCACCTGGTGCGAGCCCCGACGCACGGCGTGCAGGGCAGCCTCGTTGACCAAGTTGGCCAGGTCGGCACCGCTCATCCCCGGGGTGCCGCGCGCCACCAGCTCGAGGTCGACGTCGTCTCCGATGCGCTTGTCCTTGCAGTGCACCCGCAAGATGGGCAGGCGCTCTTCGAGGTCGGGGAGAGGCACCACGATCTGGCGGTCGAAGCGCCCCGGGCGCAACAGGGCGGGGTCGAGGATGTCGGGCCGGTTGGTGGCCGCCATGATGACCACGCCCTCGGCCGGGTCGAACCCGTCCATCTCCGACAGCATCTGGTTGAGGGTCTGCTCGCGCTCGTCGTGGCCGCCCCCGAGCCCCGCACCCCGCTTGCGGCCGATGGAGTCGATCTCGTCCACGAAGATGATGGCCGGCGCCTGTTTGCGAGCGGTCTGGAAGAGGTCGCGTACCCGGCTGGCCCCGACGCCCACGAACATCTCCATGAAGTCCGACCCGCTCACCGAGAGGAACGGCACGCCGGCCTCACCGGCGACGGCCCGGGCGAGCAGCGTCTTGCCCGTGCCGGGCGGGCCCACGAGCAGGATGCCCTTGGGGATCTTGGCCCCGATGTCGCGGAATCGATGCGGGGACTTGAGGAAGTCGACCACTTCGCTGATCTCGATCTTCACACCCTGGTAGCCGGCGACATCGGCGAACGTGGTCCGGGGTCGCTCGGTCGTGTACAGGCGCGCCCGCGACCGTCCGATCGACATGATCCCCGACATCTGGCCCTGGGCCCGTCTGCTGATCCAGAAGAAGATGCCCACGAACGCCACCAAGATCAGGATGGTGGGCAGCCACTGGCCCAGGGCGCTCTGCTGGGGCGTGGTGAACTTCACAGTGGAGATGTCCTTCTTCATCACCGCCACGTCGTTCTCGAAGGAGGGGTCGGGGCCCGGCACGGTGTACATCTGGCCGTCCTTGAGCTTCCCGGTGATGATCCCCGTGGTGTTGTCGATGGTGGCCGACTGGACCAGGTGGGCCTCGACGTAACTCTGGAGGAACGGCTTGTACTGGATCTTTTTCACCGACTGCTTCGACAGCAGGGGCGGGATGATCAACACCGCGATGACCGCCAGGATCAGCAGCGCGAAGACCCAACGCCAGCTCTGGTCACTCCCCGACTGCCCCGGCCCACCCGGCCCGCCCGAGGCGGGACCGCCCGTCCCACCTGGGGTGGGACGTCCCGAACGGCGGTCGGGAAGAGAGGGGGGACTCATTTCTCCATGGTACGCGCCCACGCGCCCGACCATGCACGCATGGGCGGGATGGTGGTCACGGCGCTGCTCACTAACCTGGGTAGTGGGTCAGTTTCGACCCTGTGCGTACATTCTGCTTCATGTCGGCAGCTCCGAAGAGCAGTTTCACGCCTCCCCCTACCGGGGAACCGACTGAATGGAGGCTACGTGTGGGCTGTAACAGTGCGAACTGACCCACTACCCTAACCTGCGCCTGATGGCGAGCAGCGCGCCCGGCGCGAGCGACGGCGAGCCGGGGGGCGCAGGTCCGGGGGGCGCTTGGCCCCACGGCACGACCGAGGAACCCCCGCCCCGCACCACCTCCGACGCCGGGGCGTGGCTGTTGTACGCCGGTCTCGGGTTCATCGTGGGCCAGGTGGCGAGCACCCTTCTCCTGTTCGCGGCGGCCGCCGCCACCGGGCACTCGTCGGACGTGGCGCAGTTGGCGGCCAGGCCCGAGCCGCCCGCCTGGGTGGTGGTGAGCGAGCTCGTCGGGCTGTGGGCCGGCTTCATCGGCGCGGCGGTCTTGGCGGTGCGCACGCGTGGGACGGGGAGCGTGCGACGCGACCTGGGCCTGGAGGTGCGCCCCTGGGACGTCCTCATCGGGCCCGCCGTCGGCCTCGCCGGACAGATCCTGCTCCTGCCGGTGCTGTATCTCCCCTTGGAGCACGTCATCCCGCACCTCGACGATCGGCTGCAGGCGCCGGCCAAGCACCTCACCGGCGGCTTCCCCGGCTCGGACCTGGCCGTCATCGGCGTGCTGACGGTGGTGGTGGTGCCCGTGGTGGAGGAGCTGTTCTTCCGGGGCCTGGTGCTGCGCGCCCTGCTCCGGGTGTGCGCGCCGGCTGGCCCGGTGCTGGGCGTGACCCTGGCGGTGGTGGCCGACGGGGTCATCTTCGGCCTGGCGCACTTCGAGCTGCTGCAGCTGCTCGGGTTGGCCGCCTTCGGCGTGGTGTTGTCGCTCATGGCCTACCGCCTGGGCCGCCTGGGCCCGGGGATCTTCGCCCACGGCGCCTTCAACCTGCTGGCGGTGCTGTCGGTGGCCGGCGTCGTGCACTGAATCGGGGCCTCGGGCTCCGGTCTCGGACGCTCCCGGGCCCGGTGCTGCTTGTTGGCCACCGGTTTCGGGCACCATGGATCTGATGCGACGGCCGTCTCCTCCTGCGCTCGCCACCCTGGCCGTGGTGGGCGCCGTGATCGCCATCGTCATCTGGCAGTGCGATCCCAAGCTCCTGCTGGCCAACACCATGACGACCGGCGGTGACACCGGGGCCCACTTCGGCCTGGCGCAATTCCTCAAGACGAACCTGCTCCCGCACGGCCACGTCACGGGCTGGTTCCCGGGCGCGTACGACGGCCTGCCCCTCAACACCTTCTACTTCCCGCTCCCCGACACCTTGGCGGCCGTCTTGGGCTTCGTCATCCCCTTCGACATCGCCTTCAAGCTCGTCACCATCCTGGGATCGATCACCCTGCCCATCGCGGCGTGGGCCTTCGGGCGCCTGGCGGGCATGGAGCGGCCCCGGCCGGCGGTGCTGGCCGCCTTCACGTTGCCGTTCCTCTTCGACCAGACCTTCACCATCTACGGCGGGAACCTCTACTCGACCATGGCCGGCGAGTACGCCTTCTCGCTCGGGCTGTCCTTCGCGCTCGTGTTCCTGGGGGTCGTGGTCCGGGGCATGCGCACCGGGCGCTCGCGCATACCGGCCGTGCTCCTGCTCTCGGCGTGCGTCTTGTCCCATCTCGTCCCGACGCTGTTCTGCTTCGTGGGCGCGCTGGCATTGCTCGTCATGTTCGGCCCCACCCGCCGCCACCTGTGGTGGTTCGTGTCCGTCGTGGGCAGCACCTTCCTCCTGGTGGCGTGGTGGGCCGTGCCCTTCGTCATGGAGCAGGCCTACAGCACCACCATGGGTTGGCAGAACGTGACCACCTACGGGCTGTTGCTGAATCCCGCCGCGGACCGCTGGGCGCTGATCGTCGGGGCCGTGGGCACGGTGATCGCGGCCATCCGCTTCAACCGGGCCATCCTGGCCCTCGTCGTGTCGGGGGGCGCCGCCGCCCTGTACGTGCGCTACGCACCGCAGACGGCGCTCTACAACACCCGCGTCCTTCCCATCTGGTGGCTGTGTGTCTACCTGGCCGCCGCCTACGGCACAGCCGAGATCCTGACCATGGCGGCGCGGGGGTGGCACAACCTGCGCGACGTCCTGCGGTGGGCCCCGCCCGTGCCCGTGGGGGCCGCCGCCGCTGGGCCCACCCCGGCCTTCGCCTCGGGCGGCCCCGTGTCGGTGTTCGCCCCCCACGTGGTGTCGGCCACCACCGACGTCTCGGGCGGCCCGGGCACCGGGACCCTTCCCCGGCCCGGCCACCCCGGTGCCGGTGACGGGGCCCGGACGTGGTGGCAGCCGGCTCCGGGCGCGCCGGCACCGTCCTGGCCCCCGCCGCCGAGACGGCGGTCGTGGGCGCCCGGCGCGGTGGTGGTGCCACTGGTGGCCCTGGCCGTCTCGGCCCTGGTCGTGCTCCCGCCCCTGCTGGTGACGCCGGGCACCGTCTACAAGCTCGGCCCCGTCGCCGTGCGGGCCAGCAACGTGTCGGCGTGGGCCCAGTGGAACTACTCCGGCGTCGAGCGCAAGCCGGGGTGGCCCGAGCTCCATGACGGCATCGTGGCGGCCATGGACAAGGTGACGGCCCGCTACGGGTGCGGCCGCGCCATGTGGGAGTACAACAGCAACCTCAACCGGTTCGGCACGCCCATGGCACTCATGCTGCTTCCCAACTACACCGGCGGGTGCGTCGATTCCATGGAGGGACTGCTGTTCGAGTCGGCCACCACCACGCCGTACCACTTCATCAACCAGGCGGAGCTGTCGGTGTCCCCCTCCGAAGCCATGGTGCCGTCCACCACCGGGATCGTCTACGGCCCCGTCAACGTCACCTTGGGGATCGAGCACCTCCAACTTCTCGGGGTCAAGTACTTCCTGGCGTCGTCACCGGTGGTCCAGGACCAGGCGGACGCCGACCCGGCACTGACCCTGGTCGACACGACCGGGCCGTGGCACACCCTGTACCAGGGGGCGATGATCGTCACCACGTGGAAGATCTACAAAATCCACGACTCCGCCCTGGTGGCCCCCCTGACCCAGACCCCCGACGTGCTCACCGGGGTGGGCGCGGCGCAAAAGACCTGGCTCCCCGTGGCCCAGCGCTGGTACGGGGATCCCGGGGCGTGGCCCCAGCAACTGGTGGCGGGAGGCATGGCGTCATGGGCCCGGGCCCCCGAAGGGGTGGCTCCCCCCACCCACCACCAGCTCCCCCCGGTGACCGTCTCGGCCATACGCTCCACCGCCGATCAGGTGAGCTTCCACGTCAGTCGCATCGGGGTGCCCGTGGTGGTGCGGGTGTCGTACTTCCCCTCGTGGCACGCCAGCGGGGCCAGCGGCCCGTGGCGGGCCGAGCCCAACCTCATGGTGGTCGTCCCCACCGCCCACGACGTGACCCTGTCCTACGGGGCCAGCGGCCCGGACAAGCTCGGGCTGGTGCTGAGCGTGATCGGCCTCGTCGTCCTGGGCGTGCTCGTCTGGCGGCGCTTCGCCTACCCCTGAGGCGACCGTCACCGACGAGGCACCCTCACCGACGTGCCTGGCGGCCGGCGAGGATCACGATTCCCTAACTCCGCCCACACGGCTCCCACATGCCCAAGGTCGACCATGCACCTGGGCCCCGAGAGGGGGAGCCGCTTCAGAGGGCGCTCACGGCGACCGATGAGACGGGGAGCTCTCACGGGACCGCTGGGTACGAGGAGGGATGGAGATGACCACACGGAAGCTCACCGCCGCCACGCTGTTGGCCACCGGGGCACTGACCCTGGCGGCCTGCGCCGCGGGCAGCTCGTCGCACGTGGTGCAACGGGTCACGACCACCACGTCGGTGGCGTCCACGTCCACCACCGTGGCGAGCACCGGTTCGGTTCCGGTGTCGTCTCCGGTCGCCGGTACGCCGACGACCGCTCCCTCCGCCGCGCTCAGCCCGCAGACCCTCGATCAGGTCGCCGCCGATCTGTCGTCGCTGGACACCAGCCTCAGCACGGCGAACTCCGACCTGGATCACCCGCAAGGAGACTCTTGAGATGAAGCACAACCTCGCACGTCGCATCGCCGTGGGGGCGCTGTCGGTCGGCACCGTCGCCGGCGTCGTCACCATGGGCCCCGGCGCGGCCTTCGCCGCCAGCACGCCCGGGGCCACCACGCCGGGGGCCACCACGGCCGCAGGGACCACGCCGTCCTCGCCGGTGTCGAACCCGTTCTGCACGCCCAGCGGGTTCAGCTCGGCCCAGCAGTTGGTCGAGGCCGACCTCACGGCGCGGGTCACGCAACTCAACGCCCTGGCGGGCGCGGCGGGCAACACCGCCAACCACCTGACGACCGGTGACCGCCAGACGCTGCAGAACGACATCACCACCGTCGAGCTGCCCGGCATCCAGACCCTGCAGACCCAGGCGCAACAGGCCTCGACCTGTGCGGGGCTGCGCGTCGTGGCGCACTCGATGGTCTACAACTACCGGGTCTACCTCGTCATGACCCCGCAGACGCATCTGACGATCGTCATCGACGACGAGACCTACGTCGAGGGTGTCTTCGTCAACCTCGAGCCCCAGATCGCCACGGCCATCGCCAACGCCCAGAGCGCCGGCAAGGACGTCACGGCCGCCCAGGCTGCCTTCGCCGATCTCAAGAGCCAGGTGACCTCGGCGCAGGGCGACACCACCGGCCAGTCCGCCTCGCTGCTCGCCCAGACGCCGCAGGGATACCCCGGCAACTGGCCGGTCTTCCTGGGTGCCCGCACCAACGCCACCAACGCGCACAGCGACCTGCGCGCCGCCTACGCGGACCTCCAGAAGATCAAGACCGACCTGCAGTAGGAGCCCGCCTCGGGCCGGGCTGCGGGGAGGGGAGCAGGTAGGCTGCAGGGCGCCATGACCGCACTCGATGCCGTGTTCAAGGCCTACGACGTGCGCGGGACGGTGCCCGAGCAGCTCGACGGCCGCCGCTGTCGGGCCATCGGTTGGGCCTTCGCCCGTTTCGCGGGGACCGACCGCATCCTGGTGGCCCGGGACATGCGGGCGTCGGGCGAGGAGCTGGCGGCCGCCTTCGCTGGGGGCGCCCGCAGTGCCGGGGCCACCGTGGTGGACCTGGGGCTGGCGTCCACCGACATGATGTACTTCGCCTCGGGTCGGCTCGACGCCCCCGGCGCCATGTTCACCGCCTCGCACAACCCGGCCGCCTACAACGGGATCAAGATGTGCCTGTCGGGGGCCAAGCCCGTGGGCCAGGACACCGGACTGGCCGTGGTGCGCGACGAAGCCTCCGAAGCGCTCGCCTCGGGGGCCGACGGCGGGCCCGAGACCGGCGGCTACGAGCAGCTCCAGCTGCTCGACGAGTACGCCGAGCACGTCCGCTCCTTCATCGACCCCTCGGCCCTGCGCCGCCTCAAGGTGGTGGCCGACACCGCCAACGGCATGGGGGGACTGGTGGTTCCCGCCGCCTTCGAGGGTCTCCCCGTCGAGCTCGAGATCCTCTTCGGCGAGCTCGACGGCACCTTTCCCAACCACCCCGCCGACCCCATCCAGGACGAGAACCTCCTGGACCTGAAAAACGCCGTCCTCGCCTCGGGCGCCGACGTCGGGCTCGCCTTCGACGGCGACGCCGACCGGGTCTTCCTCGTCGACGAGCAAGCCCGCCCGGTGTCGGGCTCGCTCACCACCGCCCTGGTGGCACGGGCCATGCTCGAGAAGCATCCCGGGGCCACCGTGCTCTACAACCTGATCTGCTCCAAGGTGGTCCCCGAGACCATCGAGCGCTACGGCGGCACCGCCGTGCGCACCCGAGTCGGGCATTCGTTCATCAAGCAGGTGATGGTCGACACCGGTGCGGTGTTCGGGGGCGAGCACTCGGGGCATTACTACTTCAGGGACAACTACCGCGCCGACTCCGGGCTCATCGCGGCCATGATCGTCCTCGAGGAGCTGTCCCGGGCCGGCGTGACGCTGTCGGAGCTGCTCGCCCCGTATCGCAAGTACGCCGACTCGGGTGAGATCAACACCGTGGTCCAGGACCCGGCGGCCACCGTGGAGGCTCTGGCCGCCCACTTCGCGGCGGAGGGGATCGCCGGCGACCGCACCGACGGGTTGAGCGTGGACTTCGACGACTGGTGGTTCAACGTCCGGACGTCGAACACCGAGCCCCTGCTGCGCCTCAACGTCGAGGCGCTCACACCCACGGAGTGCGACCGCCACGTCGCCGAGCTCCTCGAGCTCGTGGCCGAGGTGGACCGCAGCGTGCCCACCGGCGGCCACTGACGCCCACGACCGACACCGACCCACCGACCAGAACCGGAGCGCGACCACCGATGCCACTCGACCCCTTGCTACTTGAGGTGCTGGCCTGTCCCGAGGACAAAGGGCCGCTGCTGTACTTCGAGGACGAGGACAAGCTCTACAACCCCCGGCTCCGCCGCAGCTACGAGGTGCGAGACGGCATACCGGTCATGCTCGTGGAGGAGGCCACCACCGCCGACGACGCCGAGCACGAGCGGCTCATGACCAAGGCCAAGACCGACGCCGTGCGCAGCACCCTGCACGGCACCGGGTCATGACCGACGTTCCCGTCGCCGACGGCGTGCTCGACACGCTGGACATGTTCGAGGCCACCGCGGCCCTGCCCGAACAGGTGGCCACCGCCGTGGGCGCCGCCCACGGTCTCGACGGGCTCCCCGAGAGCGAGTACGTGGAGAACGTGGTCGTGCTGGGCATGGGCGGCAGCGGCCTGGCCGGCGACGTCATGGTGGCGGTGGCGGGCCCCTTCGTGCCTGTGCCCATCACCGTGGTGAAGTCCTACGACCTCCCCGACTTCGTGGGCCGCGGCTCGCTCGTCTTCGCCATCTCGTTCTCGGGCAACACCGAGGAGACCGTGGAGGCGGCCGGCGAGGCCGTCAACGCCGGGGCCAGCCTGGTGGCGGTGACCAGCGGGGGGGAGCTCGGTCGCCTGGCCGAGGAGTGGGGGGCGCCGGTCGTGCCCGTGCCCGCCGCCACCATCCCCCAGCCCCGGGCGGGCATCGGGGCCATGGCCGTCCCGCCCCTGGTGGTGCTGGAGGACATCGGGCTCTTCCCCGGGGCGTCGCAGTGGGTGGCCCTGGCCGTGGACCAGCTCAAGTACCGCCGCGACCGCCTGGTGCAGCCCGGCAGTTCGGCCGAGGAGGTGGCCCGGCGCATCGGCCGGACCATCCCCCTGGTCCACGGGGCCCAGGCCGTGGGGGCGGCCGCCGCCCTGCGCTGGAAGACGCAGGTCAACGAGAACGCCAAAGCCCCCGCCTTCGCGGCGGTGTACCCCGAGTTGTGCCACAACGAGATCGCCGGCTGGGGCCAGCACGGCGACGTCACCCGCCAGGTCATCACCCTGGTCAATTTGCGCCACGACGCCGAGCACCCCCAGCTAGCCCGGCGCTTCGCCTTCGTGGCGGATGTGCTGCGGGAGGTCGTAGCTGACATCATCGAGGTGCGCGCCCAGGGTGAGGGGGACCTGGCCCAGCTCCTCGACCTTGTGCTCGTCGGCGACTTCGTCTCGCTGCATCTCGCCGCCCGCGAGGGCATCGACCCGGGGCCGGTGCCGGTCCTCGACGATTTGAAGCGCCGCCTGCTCGAGGCCTGAGACACCCCAAGACCACCTGCCAGAAACGAGGAGCACACCATGTCCACGTCCACCCCTGATCACGACGTCGCCGATCTCGCCCTGGCCGAGCTCGGGCGCCAGCGCATCGCGTGGGCCGACGCCAACATGCCGGTGCTGACCTCGATCCGCGAACGCTTCGCCAAGGAGCGGCCCCTGGCCGGCGCGGTGGCCGCCGCCTGCCTGCACGTCACCACCGAGACCGCCAACCTCCTGCGGACGCTCAAGGCGGGAGGCGCCGAGGTCCTCATCTGCGCGTCGAACCCCCTGTCGACCCAGGACGACGTGGCGGCGTCTCTGGTCGTGGACGAGGGCATTCCCACCTACGCCGTCAAGGGCGAGGACACCGACACCTACTTCTCGCACATCGATGCCGTCCTCGACCGCCATCCCACCATGACCATGGACGACGGCTGCGACCTCGTGTCGCGCATCCACCAGCAGCGACCGGCCCAGGTGGCCGAGATCACGGCCGGCACCGAGGAGACCACCACCGGGGTCATCCGGTTGCGCGCCATGGAGGCCGAGGGTGCGCTCAAGTACCCCATCGTGGCCGTCAACGACGCCGACACCAAGCACATGTTCGACAACCGCTACGGCACCGGGCAGTCCACGCTCGACGGCGTCATCCGGGCCACCAACGTCCTGCTGGCCGGCAAGCGCGTGGTGGTGGCCGGGTACGGCTACTGCGGCAAGGGCGTGGCCAGCCGGGCGCGTGGCCATGGCGCCCAGGTCATCGTGACCGAGGTCAACCCGCTGCGGGCGCTCGAGGCCGTCATGGACGGATTTCGGGTGGAGTCCATGGACGACGCCGCCGCCGAGGGCGACATCTTCATCACCGTCACCGGGAACCGCGACGTGCTGCGATCCGAGCACTTCGAGCGCATGCAGGACGGCGCCATCGTGGCCAACTCGGGGCACTTCGACATCGAGATCGACCTCGTCGCCCTGGGGGACATGTCCGAAGGACGGCGCCGCCAGGTCCGCCCCATGGTCGAGGAGTTCCTGGTGCGCGGCAAGCGTGTGCTCGTCATCGCCGAGGGCCGCCTGGTCAACCTGAGCGCGGCCGAGGGCCATCCCGCGGCGGTCATGGACATGAGCTTCGCCAACCAGGCGCTGGCGGCGGAATGGGTCATGGCCAACGCCGCGGTGCTCGAGACGCGCGTCTATGACGTGCCCCGCACGATCGATGCCGAGATCGCCCGCCTCAAGCTCGAGACGATGGGCGTGACCATCGACCGCCTGACCCCGGCCCAGGAGGAGTACCTGGGCTCGTGGCAGACCGGGACGTAACCGTCCTCGCCGGGCGGCCCTGCGTCCGCCCAACACCGCCGCGCACCCGAGACATCGAGGGCCCATCAGGCGTACGCTATGGGAGTGGGTCGCGTCCGGGTCTGTGGTTGCAAGTCGAAGCCAGTCGCAGGCGAAACGACCCACGTAAGGCAACTCATGGTTGCTGAGCATGGTGCGACTTAGAAGTAAGCCCTGCCCGCCGGGACACCGACCCTCGGTGTTCGGCGGAGAAGGATCGAAGCAGGTCGTCGTGGATGTCGTCGGGCGGCGCGGGATACCCGCGTGGCCGCCGGCAGCCGGGCCGCCACATCCTCGGCAGGCGAGTGTGGGGCCAAAGACCAGGTCAGCCGGACGCGATCCATACGCATCGGACATGGCAGCCCGGGGAGAGGGGACAACCTCACCCCCGGCCTGAGGGAGGTGCCGAGGTGGACGTGGCCGTTCTGGGACGCAAGGACGCGGTGCCCGACGACGTTCGGGTGCTGGCACAGGCGAAGGTGGCCAAGCTCGGGAGGTTGACCCCCGTGCTCGAGCGAGCGGAGGTGCGCCTGTCCGAGGACCGCGACGCCCCGGGATCGGGGCGCCGGGTGTGCGAGGTCACCATCACCGGACACGGCCACACCCTGCGGGCCCGAGCCGCGGCGCGCGACATGCTGGTGGCGGTGGACAAGGTCGTCGACAAGCTCGAGCACCAGGTCGAGCGGTTGAAGGGCAAGTTGGTGGGCCGTTCGCACCCCCGACGGGCCCGCACCCTGTCCACCCCCTGACCGCACCCCGGGCGCCCCGGTGGCCGCTGAGGCGGCAGGGTCCGGCGGTAGACTCCTGGCTTCATGAGTGTCTTCACGCGCGTCCTGCGGGCCGGCGAGGGCAAGAAGGTTCGCCGGCTGGCCGAGCTCGTCCCCCTCATCAACGAGATAGAGCCCGACATGGAGGCGCTCTCCGACGACGACCTGGCGCACCGCACCGTCGCCTTCCGGGAGCGCCTCGACAACGGCGAGACCCTCGACGACCTGCTCATCGAGGCCTTTGCCACCGTGCGGGAGGCCGCCTGGCGGGTGCTCGGCCAGCGGCACTTCGACGTCCAGCTGATGGGGGGCATGGCCCTGCACTTCGGATGGATCGCCGAGATGAAGACCGGGGAGGGCAAGACCCTGGTCTCGACCCTTCCGGTGTACCTCAACGCCCTGTCGGGGCGGGGCATGCACGTCATCACCGTCAACGACTACCTGGCGGGCCGCGACGCCGACTGGATGGGACAGGTCCACCGGTTCCTGGGGCTGACGGTCGGCCGCGTGAGCCCCGAGCTCCCCGACTTCGCCGACAAGCGCGACGCCTACGCCTGTGACGTCACCTACGGGACCAACACCGAATTCGGTTTCGACTACCTGCGCGACAACATGGCACGCTCGCGCGAGCACATGGTGCAGCGCGGCCATGTGTACGCCATCGTCGACGAGGTCGACTCCATCCTCATCGACGAGGCCCGCACGCCGCTGATCATCTCCGGCCCGGCGTCGGAGTCGGCCAAGCTCTACTACCAATTCGCCGGACTGGCCCGCACGCTCAAACGCGACGAGGACTACGAGGTCGACGAGGAGAAGCGCATCGCCTATCCCACCGAGGCGGGCGTGGCCAAGGTGGAGAGCCAGGTCGGCGTGGACAACATGTACGACCTGGTGTCGGTCAACTACGTGCATCACCTGACGCAGGCCCTGCGGGCCAAGGAGCTCTTCCACCGGGACAAGGACTACCTGGTCTCGGGGGGAGAGGTGAAGATCGTCGACGAGTTCACGGGCCGCACCCTCGAGGGGCGGCGGTGGTCCGACGGCCTGCACCAGGCGGTCGAGGCCAAAGAGCGGGTCCGGATCAAAGAGGAGAACCACACCTGGGCCACGGTGACGCTGCAGAACTACTTCCGGCTCTACGAGAAGTTGTCGGGCATGACCGGGACGGCGGAGACCGAGGCGGCGGAGTTCGCCACCACCTACAACATCCCCGTGGTCCCCATCCCCACCAACGTGCCCATGGTCCGCAGCGACCAGCCCGACCTCATCTACAAGTCCGAGGCGGCCAAGTTCGCGGCGGTGGTCGACGACATCGTGGAGCGCTACGAGACGGGTCAACCGGTGCTCGTGGGCACCGCCTCGGTGGCCAAGTCCGAACAGCTGTCGCAGCTGCTCGAGCGCCGGGGCATCCCCCACCAGGTGCTCAACGCCAAGCAGCACACCCGGGAAGCCGAGGTGGTGGCCCAGGCGGGGCGGCTGCACGGGGTCACGGTGGCCACCAACATGGCCGGCCGAGGCGTCGACATCCTCCTGGGGGGGAACCCCGAGGGCCTGGCCCGCCACGAGGCCATCGGACAGGGTTGCGACCTCGACACCGAGGAGGGGACGGCCGAGTACGACAAGCTCCTGGCCCGGTTCGAGAAGGAGTGCGCCGAGGAGGGCGACCACATCCGCGAGCTCGGCGGGGTGTACGTGCTGGGCAGCGAGCGCCACGAGTCCCGGCGCATCGACAACCAGCTCCGGGGCCGGTCGGGTCGCCAGGGCGACCCCGGCGAGAGCCGCTTCTTCTTGTCCCTCGAGGACGAGCTCATGCGCCTGTTCGCCACGGGCGCCATGCAGTGGGTCATGGGCCGGACCCTCCCCGACGACGTGCCCATCGAGGCCAAGATGGTGACCAAGGCCATCGAGCGCGCCCAGCACACCGTGGAGGGTCGCAACGCCGAGATCCGCAAGGACGTCCTCAAGTACGACGAGGTGCTCAACGAACAGCGCAAGGTCATCTACGCCCGGCGGCTGCAGGTCATCGACGGCGAGGACCTGCGCGAGCACACCGAGGACCTGCTGGAGCAGACCATCGACGAGCTGGTGCGCTCGGCGTGCCCGGGGGAGTTCCCCGAGGCGTGGGAGCTCGACCACTTCCTGGCCGAGGTGACGCAGTACTACCCCACGGGGTTCACCGTCGAGGACCTGGCCGAGGCGACCACCGCCGCCCAGATCTCCGAGAGCGTGCTGGCCGAGGCCCTCGACGCCTACCACGAGCGCGACGCCGTGTTCCCCGGGGGCGAGGACGAGGCCCGCGCCGTCGAGCGCGAGGTGATGTTGCAGATCATCGACCAGCGCTGGCGCGACCACCTGGCCGAGATGGACTACCTGCGCGAGGGGATCAACCTGCGCGCCATGGGCCAGCAGGACCCACTGGTGGCGTGGCAGAAGGAGGGGTTCTCCATCTTCGGGCAGATGATGGAGGCCATCGACGACGACTACCTGCGCTACGTCATGCACGTCCAGGTGGTGGCCGAGCCGGCCCCGGAGCCCGACCTCAGCCACGCCAGCTACCAGGCCGCCGACGACCCGGTGCAGGGAGCCAGCCTCCTCGAGGCCATGCGGGCCTCGGCGCCGCCGCCCGACGTCGCCGCCGCCGGGGCCGGGGTGCCCGAGGGACTGGACGTGGGAGGGGTGTTGAACCCCGGGGGCCAGGTCTCTCCCCGCCACCAGGCCGACGGGGACACCCAGGCACCCCTGGTGAAGGCGCCCAGCGAGAAGATCGGACGCAACGAGCCCTGTTGGTGCGGGAGCGGCAAGAAGTTCAAGCTCTGTCATGGCGCGGCCTGAGCCGCCCGGCGGCGGCGGCGAGCAGCGTGACCTGCGCGCCGAGCTGGCCTCGCTGCGCAAGCGCCTGGAGGAGGCCGAGGGCTACCTGGGCCTGGACCGCCTGCGGGCCCGGCGGGCCGAGCTCGAGACCGAGGTGTCGCGCCCCGACCTGTGGGACGACCCCGACCAGGCCCGGCGGGTGATGTCGGAGTTCAGCTCGGTGAGCGCCGACATCGACATGCTCGAGGACCTGAGCGCCAAAGTGTCCGACGCCGAGGACCTGCTCGACCTCATGGTCGAGGAATCCGACGACTCGCTCACCGGTGAGCTCACCGACGCCGTCGACGACCTCACCAAGACGACTGTCGGACCTCGAGCTGCGCTCGTTGTTCGCGGGCGAGTACGACGAGCGCGACGCCATCGCCGAGGTGCACGCCGGGACGGGGGGCACCGACGCCCAGGACTGGTGCGAGATGTTGTTGCGGATGTACCTGCGGTGGGCCGAGCGCCGGGGGTTCGCCTTCGAGGTCGACGAGGTCACCGAAGGCCAGGAGGCCGGGCTGTTGTCGGCCACGTTCATCGTCAAGGGCAGGTTCGCCTACGGGCTCTTGTCGGCCGAGCGCGGCGTGCACCGGCTGGTGCGGATGTCGCCCTTCGACAGCCAGCACCGTCGCCAGACCAGCTTCGCCTCGGTCGACGTGATCCCCTTCCTCGACGACGCCGCCACGGTGGTCGCCATCGACGACAAGGATCTGCGCATCGACACCTACCGGTCGTCGGGGGCGGGGGGCCAGCACGTCAACAAGACCGACTCGGCGGTGCGCATCACCCACCTGCCCACGGGCATCGTGGTGTCGTGCCAGAACGAGCGCAGCCAACACCAGAACAAGGCGCGCGCCATGCAGATCCTGGCCGCCAAGCTCGTCGACCTCCAGCGCGCCGAGCGGCGTTCGGAGCTCGACTCATTGTCCGGGCCCAAGGCCGACGTGGCCTGGGGCAGCCAGATCCGCTCCTACGTGATGGCGCCGTACCAGATGGTCAAGGACCACCGCACCGACTACGAGACCGGCAACGTCGACGCCGTGCTCGACGGCGACATCGACGGCTTCATCGAGGCCGAGCTGCGGCGCCGTCGGCCCCAGGGCAGCTGAGGCGGCCGTGGACCGTCCGGTGTGGGGGGGACCGGGGCTGGTAGGGTCGCGGCGACCTCGTGCGCCGGAACGGCCGATGGTGGCTGGGGCATACCGCCGAGGACCTGCTCGATGATCCGATTCGAGAACGTCACCAAGTCATACAAGAGCGGCTCGGTCGCGCTGCGCGACGTGTCGATCGACATCGACAAGGGCGAGTTCGTGTTCCTGGTGGGCCCGTCGGGCTCGGGCAAGACCACGTTCATCCGCTTGCTGCTGCGCGAGGAGGACCCCGGTGAAGGCCGCATCTGGGTGGCGGGCCGTGACATCTGCCATCTCAGCCAGTGGCGGATCCCCTATCTCCGGCGCAACATCGGGTGTGTGTTCCAGGACTTCCGATTGCTCCCCAACAAGACCGTGTTCGAGAACGTGGCCTTCGCCCTCGAGGTGATCGGGCGACCCAAGCACGTGATCTCGCTCCAGGTGCCCCAGGTGCTCGACCTGGTCGGGTTGTCGAAGAAGCACGACAGCCTGCCCGGCGAGCTCTCCGGGGGCGAACAGCAACGGGTGGCGGTGGCACGCGCCTTCGTCAACCGGCCCTTGGTGGTCCTGGCCGACGAGCCCACCGGGAACCTCGACCCCGCCACCAGTCAGGGGATCATGCGCCTGCTCGACCGCATCAACCGCACCGGCACCACCGTCGTGGTGGCCACCCACGACGCCAGCATCGTCGACCAGATGCGCCGGCGCGTCATCGAGCTCGACCACGGGACCCTCGTGCGCGACCAGGCCCGGGGCGTGTACGGCATGGCTCCCGACGGCCTGTCGCGGGGGGTGCACTGACGTGCCGGTGTCGCTCGACTACGTGGCCCGCGAGACGGCCTCGAACCTGTGGCGCAACCGCCTCATGACCATCGCCGCCGTGCTCACCGTGGGGGTGTCGCTGTCGTTGGTGGGGGCGTCGTTGTTGCTGCGCCAGGGCGTGGCCCACGCCACCACCCAGTGGGCGCACGGGGTCGACGCCATCGTGTGGCTGAACCCGGGCATCGCCAATGCCCAGCGGGCGTCGGTGGAACAGCAGGTACACCAACTGCCCTACGTTCGGTCCATCACCTACCGGTCCCAGGCCTACGACCTCAACGAGGCCAAGCACCTGCTCACCCCGCCGGAGTACCAGGTGCTCACCGTGGCCACCACCCCCGGGTCGTTGCGGGTCCAGCTCGACAACCCGAACGAGGCCCTGGCCATCGCCCGCCAGTTCGGCAAGTACCCGGGCGTCAAGAGCGTGGCCGTCCCCACCAAGACCATCCACAACATCCAGGAGGTGAGCCGGATATTGCAGTTGGTGTTCTTCGTGCTCGCCGTCATCTTGTTGCTCTCGGCGTCGGTGCTCATCATCAACACCATCCGCCTGGCCATCTTCGCCCGCCGGCGCGAGGTGTCGGTCATGAAGCTGGTGGGCGCCACCAACTGGTTCATCCGGGTGCCCTTCATGTTCGAGGGTGTGGCCCAGGGACTGTTCGGCGCCCTGTTCGCGTCGTTGACGGTGTTCTCGCTGCACTTCGTGCTCGACGGCTTCTCCAACAACAAGGTGGGGAACATCTGGTACCAGATGCGCATGCCCACCAGCGAGGTGGTCGTCACCAGCCTCGTGGTCCTGCTCATCGGCGTGGTGATCGGGTCCTTCGGCTCCTACCTGGGGATCAGAAGGTTCCTCGACGCCTGACGGCGTGCCTCAGCCCTTGTTGGCGCCGTTCTGACGGACGAAGTCGTTGACGGCGTAGTAGGCGTCGATGGACTCCCCGGCGTCACCCCAGAACCCGTCGAGGATGTCGTAGGCCATGGTGCGCTGCCCGACGAAGTAGTTGTTGACGTCGGTGATCTCGAGCTCACCGCGACCCGAGGGCTCCAAGGTGCCGATGACCTCGAACACGGTGGGGTCGTAGCAGTAGATGCCGGTGACGGCGTAGTTGCTCGGCGGGTCCTCGGGCTTCTCGACGATGTGGGTGATGCGCTGCTCGGTGTCGAATTGGGGGACCCCGAGGTGGCGCAGGTGGGCGGGGTCGTCGGCCTCGGTCAGCACGATGCGGGCCCCGCCCCCTTGCTGGGCGAAATGCTCCACCGTGGGCCGGAAGGTGCGCTCGACGATGTTGTCCCCGAGCATCACGAGCACCGAGTCGCCCCCCACGAAGCGCTCGGCCAGGCCCAGCGCCTCGGCGATGCCCCCGGGGCGGTCCTGATAGGCGTAGCTGAGCCGGTCGATGCCGTGCTCGTGGCCGTTGCCCAGCAGCCGCAGGAACTCCCCGGCGTGGGTGCCGCCGGTCACCACCATCATCTCGTTGATCCCGGCCAGCACGAGCGCCTCGATGGCGTAGCTGATCATGGGACGGTCGTAGATCGGCAGGAGGTGCTTGTTGGTGATGCGCGTGAGGGGGTGCAGCCGGGTGCCGCTGCCTCCCGCCAGGATCACACCCTTCACGCCGAGCGAGCCTAGACGAGGTCCCCGCCGGGGCCGGGGCGGCGCGCGCCGCCCTCCCGGGGCCCGTCCCCGTTGGCCGACCAGCGCGCCAACACGGCGTCGGCGAGCGCGGGCCAGGCGCGGCGCGCCCATCCGCCGAACGCCCGATCGCACAGCGCGGTGCACGCCATCTGGGCCTCGGGGTCGACCCAGACGAAGCTGCCCGACTGGCCGAAGTGGCCGAAGGTGGCGGGCGAGTTGCGCGTGCCGGTCCAGTGCGGCGTCTTGGCGTCGCGCACCTCGAAGCCCAGACCCCAGTCACAGGGGTCGAAGCGGCCGAAGCCGGGGAGCACGCCGGCGAGGCCGGGGAAGGCCACGGCCGTGGCCGTGGCCAACGTCGTGATCGAGACCAGGCGCGGGGCCAGGAGCTCGCCGGCCAACCGGAGCAGGTCCCGCAGCGGGCCCCGTGCCCCCGAGGCCGGGGACGCCCCGGGGGCGAGCGCGGTCCCGGTCATCTCGAGAGGCAGCACCACGCCCTGGTGCACATAGTCGGTGAAGGCCATGCCCGAGCGGTGGGCCACGGTGTCGGCCAGCACCTCGTACCCGATGTTGGAGTAGATGCGGCGCCGGCCCGGAGCCGTGAGCGGCGCCGGGTCGTCGGGCCCGAGCCCCGAGGCGTGGGCCAGGAGGTGCGCCACCGTCGACCCCGTCGGCCCCGCGGCGTCATCGAGTGCCAGGGTGCCCTCTTCGGTGGCCACCAGCACCGCCATGGCCACGAGCAGTTTGGTCACCGACGCCCAGGCGAAGCCGGCGTCGAGGTCCCCGGTGTGCGCGGCGACCTCGACGCCCCCGGTCGGGGTCCGGCGGGCCACGGCGACGGCGGCGGAACCCACCGGCCAGTGCGCCACGGCGTGGAGGGGATGGCCAGGGCGCGAGCCGGCGTCGCTCAGGTCGCCTCCGCCGCCCATTCGGTGGTCTCGGCCCGGTGGCGGGCGTAGTCCAACTTGCCCGCCGGCGAGCGTCCGATGGTCTTCACGAAGTGGATGCGCTTGGGCGCCTTGAAGGCGGCCAGGCGTCCCCGCACGTGCGCCACGAGCTCGGCTTCGGTGGCCGACGCCCCCGGACGCAGCTCGACGGCGGCCGCCACCACCTGTCCGAAGCGCTCGTCGGGGATGGCCACCGCCACGGCGTCGGCCACCGCGGGGTGCAGCTTCAAGACCTCCTCGACCTCTTCGGGGAACACCTTCTCACCCCCGGTGTTGATCACCACCGAGCCGCGCCCCAGGAGCGTGATGGTCCCCTCGGTGTCCACCGTGGCGTAGTCGCCGGGGACCGAGTAGCGCACGCCGTCGATCTCCTTGAAGGTGCTCGCCGACTTCTCGGGGTCCTTGTAGTAGCCCACGGGGTTGCGCCCCCCGAGGGCCAGGACACCGACCTCGCCCGATCCGGGCGCCACGTCCTTGTTCGACTCGGGGTCGAGGACCCGCACGTCGGGGCTCAAGGTGAAGTGGGCCGTGTGTTCGGCGGCCTGCCCGCTCGACACCGACGTCCCCATGCCGATCGCCTCCGACGACGAGAAGGCGTCGATGAGCATCAGGTTGGGGTGATGGCGCAGCAGGCCCCGCTTGGTCTCCTCGCTCCACATCACCCCGGAGGACACGAAGGCGAGCAAGGTGGACAGCCGCCACCGGCCCGGGTGGGCGTCGAGGGCGTGCAGGATCGGCTTGGCGAAGGCGTCGCCCACGATGGCCACGGTGTTCACGTTGTCGCCGTCGACGGTGTCGAGGAGTTCGACGGGATCGAAGCGCCGACCGGTGAGCGTCACCACGCACCCGCCCACGCTCATGGCGGCCATGGCGGTGAACCCGCCCGTGCCGTGCATGAGCGGACAGGCGGGCAGGTGAAAGGGCCCGGTCCCCACGATGGTCTTGCGGACGCCCTCGGTGCCGCCGTCCTCGGGGACCCGCAAGAGGTTCCCCGAATTGAGCTTGGCGAAGAGGTCGTCCTGGCGCCACATCACGCCCTTGGGCATCCCCGTGGTGCCCCCGGTGTAGAGGAAGTAGAGGTCGTCGCCGGTGCGCGCCCACGGTGGCGTGACCCGACCTGGCTCACTCTCGGCGGCGGCCTCGTACGGGGTCGCCCACGGGGGGCACTGGTCGGTGCCGTCGTCCACCCACAGCCACGCCCGCACGCCCGGCACCCGCGACCGGAGGCCGGCGATGCGCTCGGAGAACACCCCGTGGAAGATCACGGCCACGGCATCGGCGTTGTCCCACAGGTAGACGAGCTCGTCGTCGGAGTAGCGGTAGTTGGTGTTCACCGGCACTAGGCCCGCTTTGAGGATCCCGAAGGTCGACTCCATGTACTCGGGGACGTTGTAGAGGTGGTGCGCCACCTTGTCCTGGTGGGCGACGCCGAGGCCCAGGAGGTAGTGGGCGATGCCGTTGGCGCGCCGCTCGGTGTCGGACCACGTGAGGCGGCGCTCGCCGTGGATGGCGGAGGGCGAGTCGGGGATGGTGTCGGCGACGGTCTCCCATACCTCGGCGAAGTTCCAGTCGGTCACGGCGGCAGCCTACGCTGCTTCTTCGTGGACCTGGCCCTGCCCGGAGAAGACCATCCGGCTCGCGCCGAGTTTCGGGCCTGGCTGGCGGCCCACGCCGATCCCACGCCGCGTCAGCTGGCCGTCGCCGGCTACGTGGCGCCCCACTGGCCGCGTCCGTGGGGCCTCGACGCCGATCCCATCGCCCAGCTCGTCATCGACGATGAGATGCGACGGGCCGGCGTACGCCGTCCGTCGAACCAGATCGGCATCGGCTGGGCGGGGCCCACCCTCGTGCACGCCGGGACCGAGGCCCAGAAGCAGCGCTACCTCGTGCCGCTGCTGGCCGGGGAGGAGATCTGGTGCCAGTTGTTCTCCGAACCCGGTGCAGGCTCGGACCTCGCCGGTCTGTCCACCCGGGCCGTGCGCGACGGCGACGAGTGGGTCGTGACGGGCCAGAAGGTGTGGACGAGCTTCGCCCACGTGGCGTCGCTGGGGATCCTCCTGGCCCGCACGGACCCCGACGTCGAGAAGCACCGGGGGATCTCGTACTTCGTGTGCCCCATGGACGCGCCCGGTGTCAGCGTCCGGCCCATCGTCGACATGACCGCGGATCACGCCTTCAACGAGGTGTTCCTCGACGACGTGCGCCTGCCGGCGGACAACCTCGTGGGAGAGGTCAACGGCGGCTGGGCGCTGGCCAAGGTCACCCTCGGCAACGAGCGGGTGTCGTTGTCGGGAGAGGGGGCCCTGTGGGGCCAAGGCCCCACCATCGGCGACCTCGTGGACGTCGTGCGTCGCGGCGGCGGCACGCGCCACGCGCCCCTGCGCCAGCAGCTGGCCCGGGTTTGGGTCGAGGGTGAGGTCCTGCGCCTGATCCGCCTGCGTACCGTCAGCGCGGCGCTGTCCGGTCGGGCGCCGGGGCCCGAGGCCTCGGTGCGCAAAGCCCTCGCCGATGACCACGGGCAGCGGGTCATGGCGCTGGCCAAGCAACTGTCGGGGGCCTACGGCATGCTGGCCGACAGCGGGCCGGCCGAGGGCCTGGCTCACGCCCGGGCGGGGGGCGGCCGTGCCCGTGACGACGCCGTGTGGCCGGCATCGGTGTGGGCCAAGGGCTATCTGTTCTCGCCGGCGCTCACCATCGGCGGGGGCACCGCCGAGGTGCAGCGCAACATCATCGCCGAGCGCGTGCTCGGGCTTCCCCATGACCTCGACGCCGAAGCCGGCCGCACCTGGGCGCAGGCCCGAGGGGCCCTTCAGCGCTGAGTTCTACTCGGCGTCGCGGTGCTCGGCGTCGCGGTGCTCGGCCCCGTGGTGCCCGGCGCCTCCATGGCACGTTCCACGACGCGCCGGACGAAGCCGGCGAAGGCGTCGGGATGGCTGAGCGGGGCGCCGTGGGCCGATCCGGGGATCTCGATGACCTCGGACCCCGGGACGAGCTCGACCAGCGCGTCGATGGCGCGCCGGTGGTGCGGGACCGAGGCGCCCCCGCGTCCGAGCACCAGGGGCACGGCCAGCGCCGATACGTCGAAGGGCGCCCGGGCGCGTCGCAGGTCGGCCAGCTCGGCCACCAGGGCGGGGCCGTCGGCCTGCCGGTCGGCGCGCGCCTGGTCGGACAACCGGTCCCATCCGGCGTCACCCACCACACGGCGGAAGAACCCCTCGGCGAAGGTGGCCGGGTCCTCGTCGGCGATGCTCGAGGCGCTGCGGCGCGGCCACCACGAGGCCCACGGAAGCGGGGGCTCGTAGGCGCCCACGGCCCGCACGGCCCCGGGGGCCTCGAGGGCGGCCCCGAGGGCGACGTCTCCTCCGTAGGAATGGCCCACCACCACGGCGGGCCCGGCGCCCACCAGCGACACCAGGTCGGCGACATGGACCTCCAGCGAGCGGGCCACGGGCATGGCGCGTGAGTGGTGATAGCCGCGCCGGTCGTAGGTGACGACGTGGAGGTCCCCCAGCCGGCGCACGACGCGCGCGAAGGACGATCCCCGGTCGAGTGATCCGTGGACCAGCACCACCGTCGGCGCACGCGCCGCGAGCGGGTCACCTCGATGCTCGACGACGTGCAGCCCGGAGGCAAGGGTGGTCACGGGCCGCTCCCCGGCGTCCGGTCCGGCCCGGCCACCGCGACGGTCACGCGCACGCTGGGCACGATAGTGCGCATCGGGCTGCGGCCCGGAGCCCCCCGGTAGGCTCGATGGGTGATGTCCGAGGACCAGGTCACGGTGACGAGCCCGCCCGCCGGCGGTGCGTTCGGCCCCAACGCCTGGCTGGTCGACGACATGTTCGAGCAGTACCGCAGCGACCCGACCTCGGTCAGCGAGAGCTGGCGGGAGTTCTTCGCCGACTACGTCCCGCCGGCGGTGCCCGGCGCGTCGACACCGGCCGTGACGCCCCCCCCAGCGACCCCGGCGCCCGTCCCCGTCGAGGCCACCACGGCCGCTCCGGCCGGCAATGGTCCGACCCCGGCGGTCCCGACGGTCATCCCCGAGGTCGAGGACAGCAGCGGGCCCACGGTGACGTCACTGCGGGGGGCGGCGGCGCGCATCGCCCAGAACATGGAAGCGTCGCTGTCGGTTCCCACCGCCACCAGCGTTCGCTCGGTGCCGGCCAAGCTCCTCGAGGTGAACCGGGCCATCCTCAACCAGCACCTGGCCCGTACCTCGGGTGGGAAGGTGAGCTTCACCCACCTGATCGGCTTCGCCGTCGTGCGGGGCCTGCAGGCGGTCCCCGCGCTCAACTCCAGCTTCGTGCCCGACGCGACCGGGCCGGGAAAGCCCGGCGTGATCCACCACGACCACGTGGGCCTGGGCCTGGCCGTGGACCTCGAGAAGTCCGACGGCACGCGCACCCTATTGGTCCCGGTGATCAAGGAGGCCGAGAGCCTGGACTTCCGGGGCTTCGTGATCGCCTACGAGGACCTGGTGCGCAAGGTCCACACCGCCAAGGCCACCCCCGACGACTTCGCCGGGGCCACCGTCACGCTCACCAACCCGGGCACGCTCGGCACCATGCAGTCGGTGCCCAGGCTGATGCCGGGCCAAGGGGCCATCGTGGGCGTGGGGGCCCTCGGGTACCCCGCCGAGTTCCAGGCCGCCGACCGTCGCAGCCTGGCGGGGATCGGCGTCGGCCCGGTGGTCACCCTGACGTCGACCTACGACCACCGCATCATCCAGGGCGCCGAGTCCGGGATGTTCCTCACCTACGTGACCGAGTGCCTCACGGGGCAACACGGCTTCTACGAGTCGGTGTACGCGGCGATGGACGTGCCCTACGAGCCGGTTCGCTGGCAGCCCGACGTCAACGCCGGAGAGAGCGAGCACGGGCGCCTGGTCAAACAGTCGCACGTGCAGAGCCTCATCAACATGTACCGGGTGCGGGGGCACCTGATCGCCGATCTCGACCCCCTGTCGGCCGAGCCCCGGCCGCTTCACCCCGAGCTCGACCCCACCACCTACGGGCTCACGTTGTGGGACCTCGACCGGGAGTTCGTGGTCGACGGCCTGGCCGGTCGGGACACGCTCACGCTGGGCAAGGCGCTCGACATCCTGCGCGACGCCTACTGCCGGACCATGGGCATCGAGTACATGCACATCCAGGACCCCGCCCAGAAACGGTGGATCCAGCAGCACACCGAGGGCGTGCGCAGCACGCTCGACCCCGTCGAGCAGCGCCACATCCTCGAGCGCCTCAACGCGGCGGAGGCCTTCGAGCGGTTCTTGCACACCAGGTACGTGGGACAGAAGCGCTTCGGCCTGGAAGGCGCCGAGTCCGCCATCGTGATCCTCGACGCCATCCTCGAAGAAGGCTCCCGGGTGGGGACGAGCGAAGCGGTCCTCGGCATGGCGCACCGCGGCCGGCTGAACGTCCTGGCCAACATCGTGGGCAAGTCCTACGGCGAGATCTTCCGGGAATTCGAAGGTGACCTCGACCCCGACTCGGTCCAGGGCTCGGGTGACGTCAAGTACCACAAGGGGGCCACGGGCAAGTTCGTCGGGCGTTCCGGTGCGGAGCTGTCGGTGACCCTGGCGTCGAACCCCTCGCACCTCGAGGCCGTGGACCCTGTCGTCGAGGGCATGGTCCGGGCCAAGCAGGACATGCTCGGCGGGGACCACTGCTTCGACGTGCTGTCGCTCCTCGTGCACGGGGACGCCGCCTTCGCCGGCCAGGGCGTGGTGGCCGAGACCCTCGAGCTGTCACAGCTCACCGGCTACCGCACCGGGGGAACCCTGCACGTGGTGGTGAACAACCAGTTGGGGTTCACCACCGCGCCCGAGTCGGCCCGCTCGTCTTTGTACCCGACCGACGTCGCCAAGATGGTCCAGGCCCCGGTCTTCCACGTCAACGGTGACGACCCTGAAGCGTGCCTGCGCGCCGCCCAGCTCGCGTTCGGCTTCCGCCAGGAGTTCCACAAGGACGTGGTCATCGACCTGGTGTGCTACCGACGCCACGGCCACAACGAGGGCGACGACCCGAGCTACACCCAGCCCCGGATGTACGCCATCATCGACTCCAAGCGTTCGGTGAGAAAGCTCTACACCGAGTCGTTGGTGCGCAGGGGTGACATCACCGTCGAGGACGCCGAGCGGGCCCTCGAGGACTTCCAGGCCCGGCTGCAGGTGGCGCTGGACGAGACCCGCCAGAGCGCGCCGCCGCGCCCCTCGGCGTTGCCCGACGCGCCTCCCACGTCGCCGTCGCGCCCGGCGCCGCCCACGGGCGTGGCCCGCCCCGAGCTCGAGCGCCTGGCGGTCGAGGCGACGGCGGTGCCCGAGGGGTTCACGCTGCACCCCAAACTGCTGCGCCAGTTCGAGCAGCGCGCCCAGATGGTGGCGAGTGGCGAGGTGGACTGGGCTCTGGCCGAGGCCCTGGCGCTGGGGTCGGTGGTGCTCGAGGGCACCGACGTCCGGCTCACGGGCCAGGACACCCGGCGGGGGACCTTCAGCCAGCGTCACGCCGTGCTGGTCGACTACCGCACAGGGGCGGAGTGGGTCCCCCTCGCCCATCTCCAGGGGGAGGGCCGGGGGCGCTTCGGCGTGCACGACTCGCTGTTGTCGGAGTACGCGGCGGTGGGCTTCGAGTACGG
This sequence comes from uncultured Acidimicrobiales bacterium, assembly GCA_963731665.1. Classification (GTDB taxonomy): domain Bacteria; phylum Actinomycetota; class Acidimicrobiia; order Acidimicrobiales; family UBA8190; genus Chersky-840. The sequence goes on from CAVSWP010000003.1 coordinate 287,291, forward strand.
CTATTCGGTGGAGGCTCCCGACGCCCTGGTGGCGTGGGAGGCCCAGTTCGGTGACTTCGCCAACGGCGCCCAGATCGTCATCGACAACTTCTTCGTGTCCGCCGACGACAAATGGGGCCAGCGATCAGGCCTCGTGCTATTGCTCCCGCACGGCTACGAAGGCCAGGGTCCCGAGCACTCCTCGGCGCGCATCGAGCGCTTCCTGACCCTGTGCGCCCGCGACAACATGCGCCTGGCGCAGCCCACCACCGCGGCGCAGTACTTCCACCTCCTGCGCTCGCAGGTGCGCGGCATGGGACGGCGCCCCCTGGTGGTGTTCACCCCCAAGTCCCTGCTGCGGGCGCGCCACTCTCGCTCGGCGCTCGACGACCTCACCGTGGGGTCGTTCGCCGAGGTGGTGGACGACCCCGCCACCTACCCGGGCGCACACGGCGTCGACGGGCAGCCCGCCATCGACGCCGGCGCCGTGCGCCGGATACTGCTGTGCTCGGGCAAGGTGGCCTTCGACGCCATGACCCGCCGTGACGCCCTCGTCGCCGGCGAGGAGGGGCTGCCCGTCCCCGGCACCGACCTCGCCGGCGTGGTGGTGGTGCGGGTGGAGCAGCTCTATCCCTGGCCCGAGGAGGCCCTGGCCGCCGTGCTCGGCCACTACCCCCAGGCCGACCAGGTGGTGTGGGTGCAAGAGGAGCCCGAGAACATGGGGGCATGGTCCTTCGTCCACGGACGCCTCCATCGACTCCTGCGGGACCGGTTCGTGCTCGTCCACGTCAGCCGGGCCGAGTCGGCCAGCCCGGCCACGGGGAGCACCGCGCTGCATGTGCTCGAGCAGGAGGACTTGTTGCGCCGGGCCTTCGCCTGAACCTGTCGTCTCGGTGCGGGATCAGCGCAGGGCGATGCCCAACAGCTCGCCGAGCTCGGTGAGCGCCTGCGAGGTGTCGGTGACCTTGATGGTGTGCATGCCCAGGGCGCGCGCCGGCTTGAGGTTGACCCCCAGGTCGTCGAGGAACACGGCCTCTTCCGGGGTGACGGCGAGCGCCTCGCACGCCAGGAGATAGAAGCGCGCATCGGGCTTGCGCACGCCGACGACCGAGGACTCGACCACGGCGTCGAACAGGGCGAGGACCTCGCCGAGGACCGACACGCGTGACTGCGCCAGCGGCGTCACGAAGTTGTTGGTCAGGAGGCCGGTCTTGAAATGCTCCTTGCAGCGGCGCACGGCCTCGACCATCTCGGGGCGGAGCTCACCGCTGAACATGGCGAACAGGTCTCGGGCGTCGACCCGGCCGCCGGCGGCGTGCGCCTCGGCTTCGAAGGCGTCGCAGAACGCCTCGAACCCCAGCTCGTTGCGTTCCAGGCGGGCCCAGGCGTTGTCGAGATGGTTGGTGACGTTCACGGTGCGGATGAACCCGCTCGGCAACCCGTGGTCCCGCTCGTAACGCTCGAATGCCTCGAAGGGACTGTCGGTGATGACCCCGCCGAAGTCGAAGAGCACCGCCGAGATGCGCGGCGACCCGGGCACCCCCGGGGTGCTCACCGCAGTGACTGCCTGGCCAACCCGTCCCAGAGCTCGGCGGACAGCCCGAGAGACGCCACGTCCACGCGCTCGTCCACGCCGTGGAACATCGCCGCGTACTGCTCGAAGGAAAGTCGCTCGCTGAAGAGCCCGAAGCCGTAGGCCACGGTGCCCGCCCAGCGGAAGAAGCGGGCGTCGGTGGCTCCCACGGTGAGAAACGGCACGCACCGGGCGTCGGGGTACGAGACTCGGGCCACGCGCTCGAGCGCGTCCCACAGGGGGGTGTCGGTGGGGGAGGTGCTGGCGACGTCCACCGATTCCCACCTCACCTCGACGTCGCCGGCCAGATCGCCGAGGGCATCGGCCAGCATGGCCTGCACCGCCGCGAGGTCCCAGCCCGGCAGCGTCCGGATGTCGACCTGCAGCTCCACCCGGTCGGGGATCACGTTGACCTTGGTCCCCGCCGTCATGACGGTGGGCGCCATGGTGGTGTGGGTGCAGGCGTGCGCCTGGCGGGCCAGGCCGAGCAAGGGCAGGGCCTCGCAGAACTCGCCGATGCGGTCGGGGTCGAGAAGGGGGCCGGTGAACTCCTCGGGGAGACCGATCCCCTCCACGAACCGACGCCACGCCTCGTGGATGTCGGCGGGGCTGTCGTACTCGGCCAGCCGGCGGACGACCTCGGCCGCTTTCACCAGCGCGTTGTCGGTGCGCAGCGGTTGCGAGGCGTGACCGGGAGTGCCCCGCACCGTCAGGGTGCACCAGAACGCCCCCTTCTCGCCGGTGATGACGGGCAGGCGGATCCCGTCGGGGCTCGCCATGGGGAAGCCGCCCGCCTCGGTGATGAGGTAGTCGCAGCGCACCTCGTCGCCGAGGTGCTCGGTGAGCCACTGCGCGCCGTGCCGGCCGAGCGCCTCCTCGTCGGCGACGCCGATGAACAGGAGGTCCCCCTCGGGGCGGAATCCCTCGTCGGCCAGATGGCCTATGGCCACCGCCATGGAGGAGGTGAGGTTGAGCATGTCCACCGCGCCCCGGCCCCACACCTCGCCGTCGATGATCTCCCCCCCGAAGGGGTCGTGACGCCAGTCGTCGCCGTTGGCGGGGACGACATCGGTGTGGCCGAGCAGCGCCAGGGCCGGAGCGTCACGGTCTCGTCCTTCGATGCGGGCCACCAGGGAGCTGCGCCCCGGGAGGGGCTCATAGACCTCCATGTCGAGCCCGCGCCCCTCCAGCGTGTCGCGCAGGAGCTCGGCATTGCGCTTCTCGTGTCCCGACTCGGGCGTCCCGTCGTTGACACAGGCGTTGCGGATCATCGCCTGGAGGAGCTCGGCGACCTCTCCACCCCGCGTGCCGGCCATGACGGCATCCTACGGTGAGGGCCGGGCACGCCGGGGTGCCCGAGGGCGAGGGTCGGACAGATCCAGCCCGCCGGATGGTTGACTGGGACCAGCATGGCCCCCTCTTACGCCGTCGTCGACGGGTCGAACATCGCCACCGAGGGTCGCTCCGTTCCGAGCCTGGCGCAGCTCGATGACGCCGTCCGGCAGTTCCAGGCCGAGTTTCCCGGGACCGAGGTCATCGTGGTGGTCGACGCCACCTTCGGGCACCGCATCGACCCCTCGGAGCGCTCGGCCTTCGACGAGGCGGTGGCCCACGCCGAGCTCGTGTCTCCTCCGGCGGGCGCCGTGGGCCGGGGCGACGCCTTCCTGCTGCGGGTGGCCGAACGGGTCGGTGCCCAGGTGCTGTCGAACGACTCGTTCCAGGAATTCCACGCCGAGCACCCCTGGCTCTTCGACGAGGGTCGACTCATCGGGGGAAAGCCGGTGCCCGGGGTGGGTTGGATCTTCACTCCCCGAAGCCCGGTGCGAGGGGTGCGCAGTCGGGCGGCGCTGGCCGGGGGGACGGCCAAAGCGACCAAAGCGGCCAAGGCCGCCAAGGCCACCAAGGCGCTGAAGGCCACCAAGACGGCCAAGACCACCAAGGCGGGCACCGCCGATGGCGCTGCGCCCTCCATGCTCGACGAGGCCGTGGCCGCGGCCGGCGTGGACGTCTTGGCGAAGAGCCCACCGGCGGCGGGGGCCAAGAAGACGAAGAAGGCGGCCAAGGCCCAGAAGGCGGCGCAGACACAGAAGGCGGCGCAGACACAGAAGGCGGACAAGGCAGACGGTGCACCCAAGGCCACCAAGGCCGCCAAGAAGGCGAAGAAGATCGTCGAGCCCGACACGTCCGACAAGTCCACCACGGCGCAGGCGAAGGCCGACGGCCGGCGGGGTCGGGGCCGGCGGGCCACCGCACCCGACGTGCGCGCCGCCATCGACGTGGCCACGGTGGAGGCGGTGGCACCGAACGACGATGCCGATCGCCATGCCCGGGAGCCTTCGCCCCGCCGGCGAACGGGCCCTCCGCCGGCGGTCAACGACCCCCTGACGTTCCTCACCTTCGTGTCGGAGTACCCCATCGGCTCGACCCTGGAGGGGACGGTGTCGTCCTTCGTGTCCCACGGTGCCATGGTCGACGTCGGGGGCATGCAGTGCTACGTCCCCCTCGCCGGTCTCGCCAGCATCGCCCCCCGCCGGGCGCGCGAAGTCCTCGAGCGCGGCGAGCAGAGACAATTCGTCCTCGTGGCGCTCGACCCCGCCCGCCGGGGTGCCGAGCTCGCCCTGCCGGAGGTCGCCGCCGCCCGTCTGGACCGCTGACCTCGGCTCTCCCTCTGTTGCCACAATACGTGGCCGTCAGTCTCAATCCCGTCACGCACAGTGCCGACGTTGGGGACGGGAAAAGCAGCGGACGAGGAGCCTCCAGCCGGGAAAGGGCCGACCAGGCCATTGCCAGCTCCGGAGGGTTCGAAAGAGGACACGAGGAACCCGCCATGCAACTGAAGCAAACACTGGGCCGCATCGGCCTCCACCTGCCCAAGCACAACGCCAAAGGCGTCCTGATCATGGAGGCGCCTCGTACGGGCGGCGGCGAGTCCTGGAAGACGTCCCAGGCGCGCTGGAGCAACGCCGGCTACGACGACCCCTGGCCCACCCGGGCCTAGGCACCGAGCGCGCCCAGGTCCCTGGGTACGGAGGTCCGGGCACTTTTCGCAACGTCTCATCAAGATCGGCGCCCTACGTGTCGATCTTGGGACGGTGGCGAGAGAAGGCCACGACAAACCGGTCCCCGAAGCCCAGGGCCAGGCGCCGCTCGTGGCCTGCCCGACACCGCCGTGGCGGCGGGCACGACCCCGGGGTCACCGGCCGCGACTCCATGCGCCGCGGTCGGGCGTTCGAAGGTGCGACACCCCCGAGCCGAGGTGAAGGGGACAGGAGGACGAGGGATGGCAAGGCAAGGGCGACGGCCCCGACGTGACGACGACGGCTTCGGGCTCGTCGAGGTCATGCTGTCGCTCTCGGTGCTGCTCATCGTCCTGGTGGCGAGCACCTACCTCGTCGACAACATCGTCTCGCAGGCCGCCGTCAACCGTCAGAAGGTGGCCGCCACCGAGCTCGCCGAGCAGTATCTGGAGACCACCTCCAACGCCACGTTGTCGTCGCTGCAGGCCGACATCTCCAAGGACACGCTGCTCACCCCGACGCCGATCAGCGTGGGTTCGATCAATTACTCCGTGTGGTCGCACCTCGAGTGGGCGGGAACCGGCAACCAGCCGAGCCTGTGCTCGTCGGGGAACCCGCCCGAGGTGATCCGGGCCACCATCACCGTCAAGTGGGGCCAAGGCCAGTCCCTGGGCGAGACCTCGATCATCGACCCGCCCTACGGCACCGTCATCCCCGGTGACGGCTTCCTGTCGATCCAGATCACCGGCGCCGTCACCAACAAGCCCCCGGCCGACACACCCAACCTGATCAACGTCCTCGTCAACGTCACACCCCAGGGGGGGACCACGGTCACCTACAACCCCGACCAGAACGGCTGCGTCTACCTCCAAGAGCCGTTGGGCAAGTACCTCGTCACCCTGGCCAGCCCCACCGGCGGCCCCAGCTTCATCGACTGGCAGGAGAACCCCACCCCCAGCCAACCCGCCGCGCCCGTGCCCCCGGCCGCCCAGAACTATCTGTCGGTCAGCGTCCCGGGGATCGCGGTGGGAGCCGCCTTCCGTTACGACGAGGCCGGCACGGTCACCTTGAACCCCTCGGCGTCGGCCCCGGTGGCGTCGGGCCTGCCCGTCACGGTGAGCAACGGCAGCAACCTGCAACCCTCGTACACGTACACCGCGGTGCCCTACAAAAACGGCGCCACGTCGGCCCCGCTCTTCCCCTACGCCACCACCCCGTACTCGGTGTGGTACGGCGACTGCACGACGGTGTCGGGAACCACCAAGGAACAGCCCGCCGCCCCCACGACCTTCACGCTCACGCCCAAGGGGAGCGCCACGGCGTCGATCACCGGGCTCGACACCCTGGCCATCGTGGCCACCCGCACCGGCGGTGCCGCCTTCTCCGCCGCGCCCACCGCCACCGCCACGGTGGCCGACGCGGCCGCGCCCGGGGACGGGTGTCCGGCGGCCGACGAGCCCGGGGCCTCGAGCCCCGAGGTCTTCAACCTGGCCGGCTTCGCCCCCACCACCACGGGGTCGACCACCAGCTACACCACCCAGACCGGCATCATGAGCCAGACCTACAGCGTGGTGGTCCACGACCCCACCAACAGCTCCAACACCACGTTCTCGATGATCGTGGCGCCGACCGGGACCACCTACGGCGGCACCAACTACACCGGCTCGGTGCCGGTGGTCGTGCCATGACCCCGACCCCCGCGCCGCGCCAGGGCGGCTACACGCTGGTGGAGACGCTCATCACCTGTCTGGTGATCGCCATCGTCCTGGCGGCCGCCTTCCCGGTGCTCCCCGTGTTCTTCCGGGAGAGCAACATCGTCCAGAACACCTACAGCTCGGTCGACCAGCTGGTATTGGCGTCCGAGGTGGTCACGCGCTACGTCCACGAGGCGGTGTCGCCCAGCTCGACCACGAACCCCGTCCTGACCGCCAACGCCAACTCGGCCACGTTCTACGCCAACACCGGCAAAGCGACGGGGCCCGAGAAAGCGGTGATGCAGGTGACCACGGTGGGATCGGCCCGCACGTTCCAGCTGAACCTGTACCCCGCCATCTCGCCGACCACGTGCCCGGGGATCAGTGGCGGCAGCGCCTGTACCTACGCGGGGTCCACCCAGTCGTTCCTGCTCATCAACTACCTCACCAACGGCACCGCCGGCAGCCCGGTGTTCACCTACACCCTGGAAGGCGGCGAGGTGTGCGCCGGGCCTCCCCCGAGCGGCCCCACCACCACGCTGAGTTCGACGGCGAACAGCGGGGCCACCACGCTCCAGGTGCCGTCGTTGCCCAAGCCGGTGTCGGTCGGTGACTCCATCTTCCTGGGAGCCGGGCCCACCGCCCAGACCGTGACCGCCACCGCGGCGGTCGCCGCCAGCGGGTCGTCCACGACGATCCCGGTGACCGCGCTCACCAGCTCAGCGTCATCGGGCACCGCCGTCTACGACAGCGCCCAGACCAACGTGCCGGGCACCCAGGCCATCACGCTGAAGAACGCGGCGTCGGCCAATGCCACCACCCTGGTGGTGCCGTCGTTGCCGAGCCCGGTGACCTCGGGCGACACCATCGTGGTGGGTACCGGGGCCACCGCCCAGACGGTGACCGCCCAGAACTCCTACGCCCAGAGCGGCTCGCAGGTGAGCATCTCGGTGACCGCGCTCCCCAACGCGGCGTCGGCGGGTACCTCGTTCTACGACAGCACGTGCTCGACGACGGAGCTGTCGGAGATCACCGGGGTGGCGCTGAGCCTGCAGGCCACCAAGAACCCCGGCGGCCAGCCCACCGGCTACCAGTCGTTGGCCTACATGTTCTCGCCCGACTACAGCGCCACGGTCGGATGACCACCTCTCTCCGCCTCCGGGCACGCCGCGCCGAGCACGGGCAGACGATGCCTCTGGTCCTGGGCATCATCCTGGTGGTGTCGCTGGGCACGATCGTGCTCGTCCAGAACACCTTCGAGCAGTTCCCCATCGTGGCCAAGGACGTGGTCCAGCACGAGGCCTATCGCGCCATGGTGTCCGGCCTCGACGAGTACCAGTACGCCGTGAACGCCAACGCCGACTACGCGGCGTGCAGCGCCACCTTCGTCAACGGTGCGGGCACCACGGTGGGCACCTCGGCGCTGACGGCGGCGTCGAGCGTGTGCACCGGTCTCACCATCGGGTCGTGGACGCCGGTGCCCGGGAGCGGCGCGGCCAACGGCCCGCCGGGGTGGTTCTTGCTCGACAACCCCATCGTGAACATCTCGACGGGAACCCTCAGCATCCACATCGTGGGGGTGGCAGGCTACCCCAACGACTACAACTACCAGACGGCGGTGGTCACCCTCCAGCCGCTCAACGGCTTCCTCCTCAACGTGCTGTGGATCAACTTCGACCAGATCGACCCGGCGGTGGTGGCGCAGTACAACAACATCGCGGCGCCGTCGTGCCCGTATTACTGGAACCCCCCGCCTCCGAACTCGCTCGGGAACAACTGCGAGACCCTCGACTTCATCACGGCTGACTCGCTCACCGGAAACCTCTTCGTCAACGACTCGATCTTCGTGTGCGGCAGCCCGACCTTCCAGAACGTGGAGACCGCCGATCCGAGCGAGGTCTACGTCGAGGGCAACGGATGCAGCGGGACGCCGACCATCACCGGGACGTCGGCCGACAACGTGGGTGTTCAACAGGTCCCGCAGGGAAACGCCGCGCTGGCCACCCAGGCGTCGCTCGACGGCTGCCTCTACCAGGGTCCGACCACCATCGTGGTGACCGGCTCCACCATGACCGTCACCAGCCCGGCCACGCCCGACGGGCAGCCCGCCGGCGCGCCGGGGTCGTCCCCCTCCAACGACGCCCTCAACGACCCGGCTAACACCAATGCGGCCAACACCTGCCTGCCCTCGAACTGGCCGGCCACGGGATCGGTCCCGGTTCCCGCCAACGGCGTCATCTACGTGGACGACTGCCAGTCGGCGCCCGTCAACTACGTCACAAACTCGGGCGGGGTGACCAAGTGCAACGGCCAGACCTATAACCCGCTGTCGTCGGCAGGAGTGACCGGCATCTCGGGCGACACCTACGGTGACGCCATCGTCCAGGGCACGGTCGCCTCGCCCATGACCATCGGCTCCGCCAACAACATCGTGATCGACGGCAACATCTGCTACCAGGACGCCGTGTCCGGTGGGGCGTGTACCGCCGCCCCGGCGGCGCCGTCCACCGACGTGCTCGGCCTGGTGGCCTACAACTACGTGGAGATCAACCATCCCGTCGACGGCAGCGGCAACAACGTGAGCACGTGCTCCTCCACGCTGGGGGCGGGCGCGGTGACCTGCGACCTGTCGAACCCCACCATCGACGCCGCCGTCCTGGCGCTGAACCACTCCTTCCTGGTCAACAACTACAACACCGGGAACGCCCTGTGCACCATCAACCTGAACGGCACCATCGACCAGTACTGGCGAGGCGCGGTGGGGACTTTTAACGGAAGTGGTATTGCAACGACGCTCACCTCTGCGCTCGCGAGTGGGAGTACCTACACGTCGCTGAGCGTCGGGTCCCTCTCTCAGCCTGTGAGTGCGGGCGCTTCGTTCACCATCGGGACGGGGGCAACGACACAGACCGTTTGCCTGTCGGCTGCTGCGGCCAAGTTTGCCACCACGCTGTCGGTGAACAGCTTCACCGCCAATGCCGCCTACGCAACGGGAACCCAGGCGAACAGTACTATCACGACCGGGTACGCCAAGAACTACGTCTACGACCCGCGCCTGGTGTACCTGTCGCCTCCGTACTACCTGAACCCCGGCACTGCGCAGTGGGGCTTCAAGGCCTTCACCGTGTCCGCCGGCACCTGCAAGCTCGCCGCCGGATCGCCCAACTCGGCGGACTGCACCGCGTACCCCTAATTCGCCTCCGTTCTCGCACGGCCCCGGCGACCGGTAACCTCACCGGCCGTGGTGCGACCCGAGGACGTGGTGCGACCCCAGGACGTGCTCCCACACCGACCGCCGTTTCTGTTCGTCGACGAGGTCACCGAGCTCGAACCCGGACAGCGGGCCCGCGGTCGCTGGAGCCTGCGGGGGGACGAGGCCTTCTTCTCCGGGCACTTCCCGGGCCGGCCCACCCTGCCTGGGGTGCTCATGGTGGAGTCCCTGGCCCAGCTGGGGGGCATCGCTGTGCTCAGCGACGAGCGCTTCCGCGGGCGCCTGCCGCTGTTCGGGGGGATCGACCGGGCGCGCTTTCGCCGCCAGGTGGTCCCGGGCGAGGTCCTCGACCTCGAGGTGACCCTCGGGCGGATCTCGGCCCGGGCCGGCACGGGCCGGGGCCGGGCCACGGTGGGCGGCGAGCTGGCCTGCGAGGCGGAGCTGTTGTTCGTCATCGTGGACGCCTGAGGCCGTCGCCGTGCGCATCGCCACCTGGAACGTCAACTCGCTGAATGCCCGCCTGGCCCGCGTCGAAGAGTGGATCGACTACGCCCGGCCCGACGTGTTGTGCATGCAGGAGACCAAGCTGGCCGACGCCGCCTTCCCGTCCATGGCGTTCTCGGCGCTCGGCTACGAGTCGGCCTCCCATGGCGACGGGCGGTGGAACGGCGTGGCCGTGCTCAGCCGGGTGGGCCTCGAGGACGTGGTGCGCGGTTTCGGAGGTCCCGCCGACGACCAGGGCCCGCGCCTGGTGGCGGCCACCTGTGGTGGGGTGCGGGTCCACAGCGTCTACGTCCCCAACGGTCGCGAGGTGCCCAGCGAGCACTACGAGGCCAAGCTGGCCTGGTTGGCCGAGCTCCTGGCCTATCTCGAGCGCACCGTCAAGCCGACCGACGACGTGGCCGTGTGCGGAGACTTCAACGTGGCGCCCGAAGACCGCGACGTGTACGACCCGGCCGCCTTCGTGGGGGCCACCCATGTGACCGAGGCCGAGCGCCAAGCGGTGCGGGACCTCGAGGGGTGGGGCCTCGTGGACTCCTTCCGCCTGTGTCACGACGAGGGTCAGCTGTTCACGTGGTGGGACTACCGGGCCGGGAACTTCCACAAGCACATGGGCCTGCGCATCGACCTCGTCATGCTCAGCCGGTCCCTGGCCGAGCGGGTGTGCTATGCGCTGGTGGACCGCAACGCCCGCAAGGGAAAGCAGCCGTCGGACCACGCCCCGGTCTTCGTCGACATCGAAGGGGCGTGAGCGCTCAGCCGGCGCGGTCGGCGTGCGAGGCAAGCATGGCCCGCAGTGAGGCGATGCGGGACGACAGTTGACCGGCGTCAGGTCTCGCCCCGCCGTCGCGGCTGGCGTCGGCCACCGCGGCCAGGAGGGGAGACGGGTCGCAGCGCCACGTCCGGTCCCCGGCCCGGCGGGTGCGGGCCCACGAGCACCACAACTCGTCCTCGGCGCGGCTGAGCGCCACGTACAGCAACCGGCGTTCCTCGGCCCGCGCCGCCGGCGTGGTGGCGTAGGCGATGGGCACCATGCCGTCCTCGAGTCCGATCACGGCGACGGCGGGCCACTCGAGCCCTTTGGCCCGGTGGAAGGAGGACAGCTCCACGCCGTCGGCGGTGTCGAGCTCCAACGCGCCGTCCCCGCTGGCGAAGACCCAGTCGAGGAACTCGCCCACGGTGGCGTCGGGGTCCTCGAGGGCGTGCTCGTCGGCCAGGCGGGCCAGCGCGGCGGGTAACCCGGCCGGGGGGGTCGGGGCCTCGTCGTCGCCGGGGCGGGTCTGGTCGTACCCCGCGGCGTGGCGGGCCACGACCAGCTCGGCCAGGGCGCTGCGCAGCCGCCGCGTCCGGGGCACCCGGCGCAGTTCGGCCAACGCGGCGCGCCCCTCGGCGGCCTCCCGGGCTCCTCCCGACACCCGATGGGGGATCCCCGCCCGCGTCAGCGCCCGAGCCACGGGATCGAGTCGGCTGTTGGTGCGGGCCAGCACGGCCAGGTGTGACCAGGGACGCCCAGGCCGGTGCATGGCCCGGAGCCAGCGGGCGAGGGCGGTGGCCTCGTCGTCGTCGTCGTCGAAGGCGCGCACCTCGGGCCACGACCCGTCGGGACGCGACGTCGGGCCGGGACCGGTGCCGAGGGCGGCCCCGGCGGCGCACAGCACCTGCGGCGTGGAGCGGTGGTTCTCGTCGAGGCGCACCACGGAGGTGCCCGGTAGGAGCTCGGGGAGGCGGTCGAGGAGCGAGGGGTCGGCGCCGTTCCAGGCGTAGATGGCTTGCCGGGGGTCGCCCACCACGAACAGGTCGCGCCCGTCCCCGAGCCACGCCCGCAGCAGGCGCCACTGGGCGGGGTTGACGTCTTGGAACTCGTCGACGAACAGGTGACGCACCCGCCAGCGCTGGGCGGCGGCGGCCGTCTCGTCGTCCTCGAGGAGCGATGCGCACCGGGTCACGAGGTCGTCGAGGTCGATGAGGCCGCGCTGCTTCTTCTCGGCCACATACATGGCGTAGACCTCGGCCACGGCCCGGCGTGTGGTCCCCCCTCCGATGTCGCGGCCCGAACCCCGGGCGCCGTCCTCGTACTCGGCGGGCCCGAGCATGCTCACCTGCGCCCAGTGGATCTCGCCCAGCACGGCGGCGGCATGGGTCGAGCCGGTCGGGCCCCGTGACCCCGAGCGCGGCCCGCACCAGGCGGATGGGATCGTCCACCAGGACCGGCGGGCGCAGGGCGCGGTCGGCCCAGTGCCGGCGCAGCTGCCCCAGGGCCACGGCGTGGAAGGTCCCCGCCGAGACCCGGCCCGACACCCCGAGTCGGGCCAGTCGCTGGCGCAGCTCCGCCGAGGCCTTGCGGGTGAAGGTGACCGCCAGGGTGTGCTCGGCTCTCATCGACCCGTCGAGGATGCGGCGGGCGACGCGCCGAGCCAGCACCGTGGTCTTGCCCGAGCCTGCCGCCGCCAGCACGCACAGGGGCGTGTCCGGGGACATCACGGCGTGGCGCTGGCTCTCGGTCAGTCCGTGCACGAGCTCCGACGAGGCGGTGACGCGCGACGAGGAGCTGGACACCGGGGCGACCGTATCGGCGGGGTGTATCGCGGCGGGGGATGGGCGGGGCCCCCAGGCCCCGGGGCTAGCCTCCCCGGGGTGCTGCGGTCGCTCGCCGGTGGGACGTTGTACGGCGAGACGTGGGGAGATGGCCCCGTCGTGGTGGTGGCGCTGCACGGGTGGGGACGCACCCACGGCGACTTCGCCCCCTCGCTCGGGCCGGGCGCCCCCGACGGGCCCCTGTCCACCGTGGCCCCCGACCTCCCCGGGTTCGGTGCCACCCCGCCCCCGACCGTCGCCTGGGGATCGCACGAGTACGCCGCGGCGGTGGCGGCCATGCTCGACGCCGCCGACGGGCCGGGCCCCGGGCCGGTCGTCGTCGGGCACTCGCTGGGGGGCCGGATCGCGCTGCGCCTGGCGGCGGCCCGTCCCGACCTCGTCGGTGCCCTCGTGCTCACGGGGGCGCCCCTGGTGCCGCCCACCGGGAGGCCCAGGCGCCCGCCCCTGGGCTTTCGGGCGGCGCGCGCCCTGCACCGCGTCCACGTGGTGGGCGAGGCCCGCATGGAACGGGCGCGACGACGTCACGGCTCGGCCGACTACCGCGCCGCCCAGGGCGTGATGCGCGACGTCCTGGTGCGCCTGGTCAACGAACGCTACGAAGACGCCTTGGCGGCGGTGCGCTGTCCGGTCGAGCTCGTCTGGGGCGACGACGACACCGAGGCCCCCGTCGTGGGCGCCCGCGTCCTCGCCACCGCCATCCCCGGCGCCCGCCTGACGCTGTCCCGGGGGGCCGGCCACCTCCTGCCCGTCACGGCACCCGCCGAACTGCGAGCCGGGGTGCAACGAGCGCTGGCCCGCTGTTCGTGAGCCACGCCCTGCGGTTCGCGGTGGTGGCACTGGGCGTGGCGTCTGTGGCCCTGGCCGGACCCCGGTGGCTGCGGGTGGCCCAGCGCGAGCACTACCAGGTCGACGCGGTGTCGCGCTTCGCGTTGCGGTGGTGGACGCGGGTCCCCGTCAATGGCGCCGGTCTCGCCGTGGCCGTCGTCGGCCTGATGCTCTCGGCCCGGTGGCCCGCCGGGGCGCTGGCCACCGCCGTGGTGGTGGCGGCGGGGCCCGTCGGGCTGTCGTGGCGGGGCCGGACCTCGCCGCTGGCCTGGACGCGACGGCTGCGCACCCTGGCGCTGGTGTGGGCAGGCCTCGAGGCGGCCGCCGTGGCGGGTGGGACCGTGGCCGGGGAGGGGCCGGTGGCCGCGGCCGGAGCGGCCCTGGCGGTGCCGGCACTCGTGGACCTGGCGTGCGCGCTCACCGCGCCCATCGAGCGCCTCCTCGGCGCCAAGTACGTGACGCGGGCGACGGCCCGGTTGCGGCGAGTAGCACCCACCGTGGTTGCCATCACGGGCTCGTTCGGAAAGACGAGCACCAAGGGCTATGTCACCCACCTGGTGGGGGCGTGGCGTTCGGTGGTGGCCAGTCCGGCCAGCTTCAACAACCGCGCCGGGCTGGCCCGCGCCGTCAACGAGCACCTGGCCGACGGCACCGAGGTCTTCGTGGCCGAGATGGGGGCCTACGACCGGGGGGAGATCGCCCAGCTGTGCTCTTGGGTGCGCCCCGACGTGGCCGTGATCACCGCCGTCGGCCCCGTCCACCTCGAGCGCTTCGGCTCCGAGGACCGTGTCCTGCAGGCCAAGGCCGAGATCCTCGAGGGCGCCCCGTGCGCCGTGCTCGTGATCGACGACGAACGCCTGGCGGTGCTGGCCGACACCTGTGCGGACCGGGGCACCCGGGTGTGGCGGGTTTCGGGGCTCGACCCGTCGGCCGACGTCGCCGCGGTGGAAGGCGACGGCGTCGTGGCGGTGTGGGTCAAGGGGGAGTTGGTGGCGCCGGCGGTACCCGTCGACGCCCGCCCGGGCAACGTCGCCGCCGCCATCGCCGTGGCCCTGGAGCTCGGCGTGCCCATCGACGCCGTGTTGGCGCGCCTTGCCACGTTGCCGACCACCCCCCATCGCCTGGAACAGTCGACCGGCCCGGGTGGTGTGACGGTGCTCGACGACACCTACAACGCCAACCCGGCCGGCACCCGGGCGGCGCTGGCCGCCTTGGCGCGCCGAGGTGACGGCGCGGCGCGCCGCGTGGTGGTCACGCCGGGCATGGTCGAGCTGGGCCCGCGCCAGGCCGAGGAGAACGCCCGCTTCGCGGCCGCCGCCGCCGCCGTGGCCACCGACTTGGTGGTGGTGGGCCGCACCAACCGCCGCGCCCTGGTGCGCGGCGCCCGAGGGGCAGCGCCGGCCGGGGGATCGCTCCGCCTCGTGGTAGTGCGCACCCGCCACCAGGCGACCGAGTGGGTCCGCGGCCACCTCGGGACCGGCGATGTCGTGCTGTACGAGAACGACCTGCCCGACCACTACCCTTGATCGCCGCCGGACCGCCGGGCCCGGCGGTTCCCGCCACATCGCCGATCCGGGGAGCACGACCGTTGAACGTCAGCACCGCCAAGGTCGCCGTCGCCTTCGGGGGCCCGTCGCCGGAGCACGACGTCAGCATCCTCACCGGACTGCAGGCGCTGCGCGAGCTGGACGGCGCCCGACGCGACGTCACCGGCCTGTACTGGTCCAAGACCGGCGACTGGTACCGGGTGGAGGCCGCGCTGGAGGCCGCCGACTTCATCGACGGCGTCCCCCGCGGCGCCCAGTCGCTCCAGCTGGTCACGGGGGGCGACGGTGCGGGCTTCGTGGCGGGCGCCGGTCGCCTGGGTCGCACCCGGCCCCTGCCGGTGGACGCCGTGGTCAATTGCTGTCACGGCGGTCCGGGAGAGGACGGCACGCTGCAGGCCGCCCTCGACCTGGCCGGCCATCGCCTACACGGGGCCCTCGGTGGCCGCCGCCGCCTTGGGCATGGACAAGCTCGCCTTCGCCGGGGTGGCCCGGGCGGCGGGCCTGCCGGTGCTGCCCCGCGTGCTGCTGGCCCCCGGCGGCGACGCGCCCGCCCTGGGCTTCGCGGGCCCCTACATCCTCAAGCCCCGCTTCGGGGGCTCGTCGATCGGTGTCGAGGTGGTGGCCGACTCCGACACCGCGCTGGGCCGGCTCGATGCCAACCCGCATCTGCGGGCGGGCGCCGTGGTCGAGCCCTACCGCGAGGACCTCTTCGACCTGAACGTGGCGGCGCGGTCGTGGCCCCGGCCCGAGCTCTCGGCGGTGGAGCGCCCCTTGCGCACCACCAGCGCGGCCGAGATCCTGGGATACGCCGACAAGTACGTCGGGGGCGAGGGGATGGCGAGCGCACCGCGCCAGCTCCCCGCCCAGATCCCGCCGGCGTTGACCGCCGCGCTCCACGACGCGGCGCGCACCGTGCTGCGACTGGCCGACGTCCGCGGCGTGGCGCGCATCGACTTCCTCTCCGACGGAGAGTCGCTGTTCGTGAACGAGGTCAACACCGTCCCGGGGTCACTGGCCCGTTACCTGTGGGTGGACCCGCCCATCCCGTTCATCGACCTCCTCGACGCCATGATCGGCGAGGCGCTGTCGGGCCCGGCGGCGCGCTTCAGCGTGGCCGGCGCCGACGGCACCGTGCTGCGGCGCGCCGGGGGCATCGCCGGCAAGCTGGCCTGAGCCGGCGCCGCCGGCCACGGCGGCGGGTGCCCCGGATACCGAAGGGGCGGCGATACGCTGGCTGGGCATGCCGTTTCCCCGCCGCCTGCTCACCGAGGACGAGGACGTCGTCGTCGAGCTCCGGCCGCACTGGGCGTTCCTGGGCAGGCCGCTCGTCGTGGCCGTGGCGGCGGTGGCCCTCGCCGTGGCGGTGGTGGCGGTCTTCCCGAGCGCGCCCGTGGGCGTGCTTTACCTCTTGCTCGCGCTCGTGGCGGGCTCGGCCCTGTGGTTGGCGGGCAGGTTGGTGCGATGGTTCGCCACGAGCCTCGTGGTCACCACCTCTCGCATCGTGCAACGGTCGGGCGTGTTCTCCCGCAGCGGGCTCGAGCTCCGGCTCGAGCGCGTCAACCAGCTGTCGTACCACCAGTCCATCCCCGACCGGATCTTTCGCACCGGCCAGCTCCACGTGGAGATGGGCGGCGAGACCGGCGAGGTGGTCTTCGACCACGTCCCTCGCCCCGCCGCCGTGCAGAGCGTCATCACCGAGCAGATCGACGCCATGCACCACCGATCGGCGGGGACCCTCGGGGCGGGGCGGGTGACTGCCGCCACCCCCGACCCGGGGTCGGCGGCGCGCCCGGCCGTCATCTTGGACACCCCGCCCTCGGGCATCGCCCGGGTGGAACGTCAGCCGGTGGGGGAGGAGTCCGTGGCCGACCGGCTCGTCCAGCTCGACGAGCTCAGGCGCCGGGGCATCGTCACCGACGCCGAGTTCGCCTCCAAGAAAGCCGAGCTCCTCGACCGGCTGTAGCTCCGGTCATCGGGGGGCGACGAGGTGTGCGCCCCGGGCGGGGTGCACCCGCCAGGCGGGGGTGCCGAGACCGCCGACATCGAGCGCCCCGGGCTCGGTGAGCGCCACCACGCATCCCCCGAACCCGGCACCGGTGAGGCGCGCCCCGAACACTCCGGGGCGACCCGAGAGCCCTGCCGCCAGCGAGTCGAGGCCGGGCGTGGACACCTCGAAGTCGTCGGCCAGGCTCCGGTGGCTCTCGGACATGAGGCGCCCCGCCTCGGCGAGGTCGCCGGTCTCCAGCGCGGCCACGAACCCCCGCACGCGGGCACACTCGCTAACGACGTGACGGACCCGGCGGCGCAAGCGGGCGTCGGGAATGGCCCCCGCCGAGTGGGCGTCGAGGTGTCCGAGGGGGCCCAACCGCAAGGCGGCGGCCTCGCACTCGGCCCGACGCTCGCCGTAGGCGGTGTGGCCCAGATAGCGCGTCTCGCCCGAATGCACCACGACGACCTCCGCGCCCACGGGCATCTCCACGTCGAGCATGGAGAGGTCGGTGAAGTCGATGAGCAGCGCGCACCTCTCCCGCGCCGCGCTCACCACGAGCTGGTCCATGATCCCCGTCGGCACCCCGGTGGCGGCCTGCTCGGCGTGCTGGCAGGTGCGGGCCAGGGTCACCGGCTCGGGCGAGCACCCGAGCACCAGGGCGGTGGCCACTTCGAGGGCCGCACTCGAAGACAGTCCCGCTCCCACGGGAAGCGTGGTGTGCACCGACCCGGTCCCGCCCGCCGGCGGGCGCACGGTCGCCACGATGGCGGCGACGTACCGGGCCCAGCGGGGCTCGAGGGTGTCGAGGCGCTGGGGATCGAGCACGGCGTGCAGGTCGACGTCGGCGGGCTCGGGATCGTGGCTGGAGCGCAGCACGACGCGCTCGCCGGCGTCGGGCACGAAGGTCACCGTGGTGCCGAGGTCGACGGCCATGGGCAGGGCGAGGCCCTCGTTGTAGTCCGTGTGGTCACCGATGAGGTTGACCCTCCCCGGGCTCTGGGCGCGCACCCCGGCGGAGGGCCACGACGGGGCGGGGCCGGTCATCGTGGTCACAGCATGGCACGACGGGCTTGACCCCCACGGGCCCGTGCGGTCAGCATCCGGGCGTGGAGCGCGTCGACGTGGGCAGGGGCATCGAGCTGTGCTCCGAGCTGCGCGGGGCGCCCGATGACCCCGTCGTGGTCCTGATCGCCGGCCTCGGACGCCAGCTCATCGGCTGGGACGACGCCTTCTGCGACCAACTCGTCGCCCACGGGTTTCGCGTGCTGCGCTTCGACAATCGCGACGTCGGGTTGTCGACCCACCTCGACGGCGGTCCCCCCTTCGACCTCGCCGCCGCCCGTCGGGGCGGACCGAGCGCGGTGGCCTACACCCTCTCCGACATGGCGCAGGACACCGCCACCCTGCTCGACCGGCTCGACATCGAGCGCGCCCACGTCGTGGGGACCTCCATGGGCGGCATGATCGCCCAGACCCTCGCCATCGAGCACCCGGGGCGTGTGGCCAGCCTGTGCTCCATCATGTCGACGACCGGTGCCGACGACGTCGGCCAGCCGACGCCCGAAGCGCTGGCCGTCGTCATGGTGCGCCCCGCCCTCGACCGCGAGTCCAACGTCGCCACCGAGCTCGCCAACGCCCGGGTCACCGGGTCACGCGGCGCGCTGGTGGACGAGGACTGGCGGCGCACCCGCTTCGAGCGGTTCTACGACCGTGGCATCGACCCGGCGGGGATGGCGCGCCAGATCATGGCCATGGTGGCCTCGGGCGACCGGAGCGCGGCGCTGGCGGGAGTGCGCGTCCCCACCCTCGTGGTCCACGGCGACGTCGACACCCTGGTCCCCCTGGACGGGGGCGAGGCCACGGCCCGGGCCGTGCCCGGCGCCGAGCTGCTCGTGATCCCCGACATGGGCCACGAGATCCCCCCGGCCGCCCAGGGGGGCGTGGTCGGCGCCATCGTCGCCAACGCGCGAGCGCTCCCCGGCGGGCGCGGTCGACGTCGGCACCGGGAAGCCCCGGTGAGCGGCCCCCTCGAGGGCATCCGCATCGTCGAGCTGGCCGGGATCGGGCCGGGACCGTACACGTGCATGCTCCTGGCCGACGCCGGGGCCGACGTGCTGCGCGTCGACCGGGCCACCGGACAGCCCCCGTCCCCGGGGGCGGGACCGCACTGGGACCTGCTCAACCGGAGCCGGCCGTCGGTGGCCGTGAACCTCAAAGACGCCGAGGGAGTGCGCCTCGTGCTCGATCTCGTCGCCGAGGCCGACGGCCTGGTCGAGGGATGGCGCCCGGGAGTGGCCGAGCGGCTCGGCGTCGGGCCCGAGCAGTGCGAGACGCGCAATCCCCGGCTCGTGTACGGGCGCATGACGGGATGGGGCCAGGACGGGCCGCTGTCCTCCGCCGCCGGGCACGACATCAACTACATCGCCCTGGCCGGCGCGCTGTGGCCTATCGGTCGCGTCGGTGAGCGACCCGTCCCGCCGCTGAATTTGGTGGGGGACTTCGGCGGGGGCGGGATGGTGCTCGCCTTCGGCATGTGCGCGGCCCTGCTCGAGGCCAAGCGAACCGGTCGCGGCCAGGTGGTCGACGCCGCCATGGTGGACGGGGCGGCGTCGCTCATGACGATGACCTTCGCCTTCCGCCAGCTGGGCCTGTGGACCGAAGGCCGCGGCGTGAACGTCCTCGACACGGGCGCACCGTTCTACGAGGTGTACGACACCGCCGACGGCCGGTGGTTCTGCGTGGGCGCCATCGAGGCGCAGTTCTATGCCGAGCTGCTCAAGGTCCTCGGGCTCGAACACGAGGACCTCCCCGCCCAGAACGACCGGGACCACTGGCCCGCCATGAAGGAGCGCTTCGCGGCGATTTTCCGTACCAGGACGCGTGACGAGTGGGCCGAGGCCTTTGCGGGCACCGACGCCTGTGGCGCGCCGGTGCTATCGCCGTGGGAGGCCCACACCCATCCCCACAACGCGCAGCGCTCGACGTTCGTCGAGATCGACGGTGTGGTGCAGCCCGGCCCGGTGCCACGCTTCAGCCGGACCCCCGCCGCCGTGCACAAGCCACCGTCGGTCGCCGGGGCCGACGTCGAGGAGGCCCTGGCGTCGTGGGGGATCGACGCCGGCCGAATCGCCGCCCTGCGCCGGAGCGGAGCCGTGGACTGATCAGAGGTTCACGACCGGGCACGTCACGGTGCGCGTGATGCCCTCGATGAGCTGGATGTGGCTGACCACCATCCGACCGAGGTCGTCAACCGAGGCTGCCTGGGTCCGCACGATCACGTCGTAGGGGCCGGTGACGTCTTCGGCCGAGACCACGCCGTCGATGCCACGCACCTGCTGCGCGACATACGCGGCCTTGCCGACCTCGGTCTGGATCAGCACGTATGCAGTTACCGCCATCGTCGTCCCTCCCTCGAGCCGACCCGCGGGGAGCTCCGGGCCTGTGGTCATGGTAGTGGTGACCGGAGGCCGCCCACGTGGTCGTAGTCTGGCCTCGTGCCACGTCGAGGTCGTGAGGCGTCGACCCGTATCGCGCGCCAGGTGCGCGATGCCCTCGCCGCCCTCCTCGACCAGAAGACCCCGTTCGGGCGCCTCGCCCTGACGCAGGTGGTGCTGACCGCCGGGGACGCCCTGCTCACGGTGTCACTGGCCGGGTCGCTGTTCTTCAAGGTCTCGACCAGCGAGGCCCAGGGCAAGGTGATCCTTTACCTGCTGCTCACCATGGCGCCCTTCGCGGTGGTGGCCCCGCTGCTGGGGCCGATCATCGACCGCAGCCGCGGGGCCCGACGGGCCACGGTGGTGGCCTCCTCGGCCGCCCGGGCCGTGGTGGCCCTCGTCCTGGCGGGTCATCTCGGCGGTCCGTTGTTGTACCCGCTGGCCTTCATCATGCTGGTGCTGTCGAAGGTGTACCTGGTCACCAAGGGCTCGCTCGTGCCCTTGGTGGTGGCGGCCTCGGAGCGGCCCGGCGGCGACGAGCTGGCCTCGGCCAACGCCCGGCTGGGCTTGCTGTCGTCGCTGGCCAGCCTGGTGGCGTCGATCCCGGCGGTGGGCGTGTACGAGCTTCTGGGAGGGGCCTGGGTCCTGCGCCTGGACATGGTGGTGTTCGCCGTGGGCACCGTGGTGGCCCTCCGGTTGCCGGCGCCCCGGTCGTCGGGCGTGGCGTGGGACGCGCCGGCTCCGGCGCAACCCGATGCACGCCCAGGCACCTCGGAGGGAGCCTGGGACGAGGAGACGCCCATCGGAGCCCTGGGGCCCCGGGCCAACACGCATCCCGAGGTCCTCCTGGCGCTGTCGGCGATGTCGATCCTGCGCGGCCTGGTGGGGTTCTTGACCTTCTTTCTCGCCTTCGCCCTGCACCGCAACGGCAACGCCCCCGGTTGGTACGGCTTCATGCTGGCGAGCTCGGTGGGCGGTGCGCTCGTCGGGGTATTGCTCGTCCCCCGGGTTCGCAAGGTGCTGAGCGAGCCCGCCATGCTGGCGGTGTCGATCTGGACCGTCGCCCTCGCCGGCGCCCTGGTGGCCTTCGTGGGGGGCATCGCCATCCAGGCCCTCCTGGCCTTCGTGATCGGCGTGGCCAGCGCGGCCAGCAAGCCCGCCTTCGACGCCTTGGTGCAGCGCTACGTCCCCACCGCCGCCCAGGGCCGGGCCTTCGCCCGCTTCGAGACCAGGTTGCAGCTGGTGTGGGTGCTCGGCGCTGTGATGCCGGTGGTGATCAAGCTCCCGCTTCCCGCCGGAGACGCCGTCATCACCGCGGTGGCGGCCGTGACGGGGCTGTCCTACCTGACGAGCCGACGGGCCCTGCGCCACCGCTGGGTGACGCCCTGACGAATGACACCCTGACGAATCATCAGTGCAGCCGGTGCTCCAGGGCGTCGAGCTGCTCGCCGAGCTCCACCGGGAGCCTGTCGGCGAAGCGCTCGTAGAACTCGCGGATGAGCGGTGCCTCGCGGCGCCACTCCTCGCCGTCCACCTTGAGGAGCTCGGCCACGTCGGACTCCGACAGCCCCAGCTCGTCGGTGTCCAGTGCCTGGGGGGACGGGACGTTGCCGATGGGGGTGGCGGTGGCGTCGGCCACGCCGGCGGTGCGCTGCACGATCCAGGCCAGCACCCGGGAGTTCTCGCCGAAGCCGGGCCACAAGAAGTGGCCCGAGGCGTCCTTGCGGAACCAGTTCACGTAGTAGATGCGAGGCAGCTTGGCGGCGTCGGTGGACTTGCCGATGCGAAGCCAGTGGGCGAAGTAGTCGGCCATGTTGTACCCGCAGAACGGCAGCATGGCGAAGGGGTCCCGGCGGAGGTTGCCCACGGCGCCGGCCGCCGCCGCCGTGGTCTCCGACGAAAGGATGGAGCCGAGGAACACCCCGTGCGCCCAGTCGAAGGACTCCGTCACCAGCGGTACCGCCGAGGCGCGCCGGCCCCCGAAGAGGATGGCCGAGATGGGCACGCCCCGGGGGTCCTCCCATTCTGGGGCGCAGGCGGGGTTCTGTCGGGCGGGGACGGTGAAGCGGGCGTTGGGGTGGGCGGCCGGCGTCTTGGACTGCGGGGTCCAGTCCTGGCCACGCCAGTCGGTCAGGTGCGCGGGGGGCGTGTCGGTCATGCCCTCCCACCACACATCGCCGTCGTCGGTCAGCGCGGTGTTGGTGAAGATGACGTGGCGGCGCATGGTTTCGAGGGCGTTGGGGTTGGTCTGGGTGCTCGTGCCCGGGGCCACCCCGAAGAACCCGGCCTCGGGGTTGATGGCGTACAGGCGGCCGTCGTCGCCGAACTTCATCCAGCAGATGTCGTCGCCGATGGTCTCGACCTTCCAGCCCGGGATGGTGGGGACCAGCATGGCCAGGTTGGTCTTGCCGCAGGCCGAAGGGAAGGCGCCGGTCACGTAGCGCACATCGCCCTGGGGCGAGGTGAGCTTCAGGATGAGCATGTGCTCGGCCAGCCACAGGTCGTCGCGGGCCATGACCGAGGCGATGCGCAGGGCGAAGCACTTCTTCCCGAGCAAGGCGTTGCCTCCGTAGCCCGATCCGTAGGACCAGATCTCGCGGGTCTCGGGGAAGTGCACGATGTACTTGCGCTCGGCGTCGCAGGGCCAGGGCACGTCGGGCCGGCCGGGCTCGAGCGGATAGCCCACCGAATGCAGACACGGCACGAACTCGCCGTCGTCACCGAGGACCTCGAGGGCACCGTCGCCCATGCGGGTCATGGTGCGCATGGACACCGCCACGTACGGGGAGTCGGTGATCTCGACCCCGATGTGGGCGATGGGCGAGCCCAGGGGGCCCATGGAGAACGGCACGACGTACATGGTGCGCCCCCGCATCGAGCCCTGGAACAGGTCGGTGAGCGTGGCCCGCATCTCGTCGGGGTCACGCCAGTTGTTGGTGGGGCCGGCGTCGTCCTCGTTCTTGCAACAGATGAAGGTGCGGTCCTCGACCCGGGCGACGTCACCGGGGTCCGAGCGGGCCCAGTAGCTGTCGGGCCGCTTGGACGACGAGAGCCGGGTGAAGGTGCCGTTGTCGACGAGCAGCTGGCACAGCCGTTCGTACTCAGCGTCGCTGCCGTCGCACCACTCGACCCGGTCGGGCCCGGTCAGCGCGGCCACTTCCTCGACCCAGGCGAGGAGCTTGCGGTTGGTGATGGGCGCCATGGTCGGGAGGTGTCCTCTCTCGGTGAGCGAGCCTGGGCCGGGCTCGCCTGCCTCCGGGCCCTGGTGGCCTCCGGGCGCGGCGAGCATGGGCCCCGCGGTTGTTCGAGTACCTCTAATGCTAGGCATTGGCGATGCGCTCTCCCAAGTCTCGTGCCACCCCTCGTGGTGGGGCGGGGACGGGCGGCGGAAAAGGTGGGGAGTTCGCCGCCATCGACCGTTTGCGGCGCCGGCTCCCGGGCCCCCCGCCCGGCGAGGTGTGGATCGGCGACGACGCCGCTGTCCTGGGACCGGTCCGGGGCCGGGTCGTCCTGAGCACCGACCTGGTCGTCGCCGGCGTCCACGGCGATCTGGAGCTCATCGGCCTCGACGACCTGGGCTGGCGGGCGCTGGCGGCGTCCGTCAGCGACCTGGCGGCCATGGGGGCCCGGCCCGACGCCGCCGTGGTGGCCGTGGCCGGCCCGGCCGGGACCGACCTGGACCTGCTCTACGACGGCATCGCGGCGGCGTCCGAGGCCCACGGGTGTCCCGTGGTGGGCGGTGATCTCTCCAACGCCAACGAGCTGGTCATCGCGGTGGCGGTGACCGGGCACGTGGACGGCGACCCGGGGCCCGTCCTGCGCAGCGGTGCCCGGGCCGGCGACCGTCTCGTGGTCACCGGTGTGCTCGGGGGCGCCGCCGCCGGGTTGCGGGCGCTGCAGACGCGGCGAGCCGGCGCCCCCGAGCCGGGACCGGGCGAGTTCGGCGCCCTGGAGCTGGCTCACCGGCGCCCCTGGGCGCGCCTCGCCGAAGGGGAGACGGCGCGTTTGGCGGGAGCATCGGCGATGATCGACGTCTCCGACGGGCTCCTCGCCGACCTTGGGCACCTGGCCGACGCCTCGGGGGTGGGGTTTCGTCTCGACGATGTGCCGGTGGCGGCCGGAGCCACCGTCGAAGACGCCCTGGGGGGCGGGGAGGACTACGAGCTCGTGCTGGCCACGCCCGACGCCGCCGGCCTGGCCGCGGCTTTCTCGGACGCCGGTCTGCGGCCCCCCATCGAGATCGGGACGTGCACCGGTGACGTCGCCGAGCGCACCTTGGCCGGTGAGCCGGTGCCGGCGCTCGGATGGGAGCACACGTGGTGACGAGCCCCCCGTCGCGCTGCCCGGCCGCCGCGGCCGCCACGGGCTCAGGAGTGCACCGGGCGTAGGCTGGCGCGGGTGGCGTCGCCCTCCGAGGAAATGATCGCTCGCCGGCACTCAGGGGTGTCGGGCGGAAGCGGTCGATGGTCACCGGCGTCGTGGAGGTTGGCATGAGCACGAAGGTGTTTCTTCTCGACGACCACGAGGTGGTCCGCCGGGGTCTGCGCGAGCTGTTCGAGTCCGAGGAGGGCTTGAGCGTGGTGGGGGAGGCGGCCACCGCGGCCGAGGCGCTGGCCCGGGTGCCGGCGAGCAAGCCTGACGTGGCCGTGCTCGATGTCCGCCTGCCCGACGGTGACGGCGTGGAGGTGTGCCGGGACCTGCGCTCGGCCATGCCCGAGCTCAAATGTCTCATGCTCACGTCCTACGCCGATGACGAGGCGCTGTTCTCCGCCATCCTGGCGGGCGCCAGCGGGTATGTGCTCAAGCAGATCAAAGGGAGCGATCTCGTCTCGGCCGTGCGCCGGGTGGCGGCGGGCGAGTCACTGCTCGACCCTGCGCTCACCCGCCAGGTCATGGAGCGCCTGCGGGGCGAGAGCGTCGAGGACGAACGCCTGGCCCGGCTCACCACCCAGGAACGCAACATCCTCGACCTCATCGCCGACGGCAAGACGAATCGGCAGATCGCCGACGAGTTGTACCTGGCCGAGAAGACCGTCAAGAACTACGTGTCCAACCTGCTGTCGAAGATGGGCTTCAACCGCCGTACCGAGGCGGCCGTCTACGCCGCGGTCCTGGCCGAGCGCAAGCACAAGTCCTGACGATCTCTTCGAAGCACAAAGAGACCAGAGACCAGAGACCAGAAGGGACCAGAGGGGAACAGCAACCGGCGGGGCGCCGCTCACGCGACACCCCGCCGGTCAGACAGGCGAGAGCCCTTGCGGGCCTGCGCCCCCGCGTCACACGGTCTCGAGCACCTTCTCGGGCTGGTGCACCGCGGGGAACACGGCGTCATCGGGCACCCGACGGATGTGGAGCAGTCCGAGCAACGTGATGATGAACATCACGCCCGCCAGCACGAAGGACACCACCGACGCCACCAGGGCGATCTGGCCGAAGGTCCCGAAGGCGTAGGCCTCGAGCAACAGCCCCCGCAGGGTCGTGCCCTGGAACACCGTCTGGACCTTGCCCTCGGCCACGGTGTAGGCGGGAGAGCCCTTGGGCAGCGCCATGGCCTTGGCCGACAGTTGGGCATACGTCAGGCCCCCGCCGATCTCCTGGAGGTGCACGGCGATGAAGTCGTTGGCGTAGACCTCGGCCTGCTGGCCGGTGACCAGGGGCTGGCCCGCGTACTTGCTCACGGTCCCGATCATCGAGGGGGTGATCTCGGTGCCGGCCACGGGATGGGCGAAGGCCGCCTTGGCGGGGAAGGTGATCTGCTGCTGGGCCAGCTGGTTGTGGACGTTGGAGTTGGCGAAGTTGTAACCCCAGAGGCCCAGGCCTCCCGCCACCAACAGCACGACGATGAGGACGGCGCCTCCGGCCGTCAGGAGCATGTCGAGGGACTTTCGTTGCATGGCCTTCTCCTTGTGCGATTGTTCTTTCTTTCACAATGACGCACGGAGGGTCGTGCCCGGCAGAGCCGAAAGTCCTTTGGTGGGACCCGAAAGTCCCAGGTCGGGCCCCTTACGCCGGGGGCGAGATGTCCATGACGACGTGCATGACCTCGGAGGCCCGGGTGAAGCTCCGGGGGAAGCCGGCGTCGCGAAAGACGTTGAGCATCCGGTAGTTCTCCGACAGCGTGTCCGCCGCCAAGCGCCGGATCCCCTGGGACCGGGCCGCGTCGGCCAGGTGCTGGAGCAGCGCCGTGGCGAGCCCGTGGCCCTGAAAGGCGTCTTCGACCACGAAGGCCACCTCGGCCTCGTCGCTCCCCGGGGGGCGGTCGTAGCGGGCCACGGCCACGATCTGCGACGCCTGTTCGGCGACCAGGGCCATGCGGTCCACACCGTCCACGTTGGTGAAGCGCTCGACCTCGGCGTCGGACAAGCGCGGGTGGGGGCCGAAAAAACGCAACACGATGCTCTCGGGCGAGAGACGGGAGTGAAAGGCACGTAAGGCGTCGGCGTCACCGGCGCCTATGGCGCGCACGCGCACCAGCGTGGAGTCGGGGAGCACGACCTCGGCCCCCGCGCCGGGGTCGGCGTTCAACGGCGGCTGGTGTCGGTCAGGACCTGGCCCGAGGTCCCTCCGGAGGTCGACCCGCCACCGTGCGCGCCCGCCGGCGGCGCCCGACCCTCGGCGGCGAGACGGCGGTAGTGGTCGCGCCAGATCAGCTTGTACACCGGGACCAGGCGGGGGATGGACCGCACCCCGGGGATGAAGGGCACGAGCAACAGGCCCAGGGTGAGCACCATCATGAGGGCCCACACGAGCACGTCCCCGTTGGAGGAGGTGTTGAACGGCGCCACCTGGTACCACATGGTGTAGAGCCACAACCACGCCTGGCCGGGGTAGTTCCCGGTCTCGTTCATCATCCCCCACTGGTCGCCCTGGAGGTGCTGGGCGGAGGCCTCCGAGGCCAGGAACGAGCCGTCGGCGATGAACAACAGGGGCTTGGTGTAGTCGGTCCCGTAGAACTGCGGCGACGCCAGCAGGTCGGCGTCGAGGCCTCCGGTCTGGGCCATGGTCAGCAGGCCCGTCATCATGGGCGCCACCGGGCCGTAGCGCCCCGGGGGCAGCACGACGGCGTCGCCGGGGAACTTCACGTGGGCCACGCCGTTGGTGTAGGCGGCCGTCCACGCCTGTTGACGCGCCGCGGTGGCGGCGCCGTAGGTGGTCAGGGCGGCGCGCAGGCGGGCGTCGCTGGTGGCGGCCAGGCGCAACGGGGACAGGACGAAGTCCTCCGCGCTGTTGACCGGGATGTGGACCCCGGCCCAGCGCTCGAGGCCGATGGGACCGAGCTTCTGGCCTTCGCCCGGGGCCCAGGAGTTGTAGGGCGGGCCGTAGGTGGCCGTCGGGCTCGTCCCGTCCAGCTCGGTGACCGCCGTGGCCAGGAAGTCGGCGGGGTCGGCCTGGGCCCATTGCCGGATGGTGACGGGGTGGTCGTCGGGCGAGGAGAACACCACGGCCAGCGCCACGGCCAGCAGCGCCATCACCACCAGGGCGATGACGAATTCCTTGACCAGGTCGTAGCGGATCTTGGGCCCGTTCCAGGCGCTGTGGTCGGGCTGGCGCATGGCCTCGGTCAAGGTGGTGGTGCCCGGTGTCTGGGGGGGGAGCTCGCTCATCGGTCGGCCCCCGGAGAGCTCTGCGAGGCGGCGGGGGCGCGGGCCGGGCCCGAGCGGCTGTGACGCCCGGCACGGGCGGGGAGGGGGCGCACCACGCCGCGGTGGCGGACCATGAGCAGATGGAGGCCGATGAGAGCACCCACGGCGATGGGCAGCAGCAGCACGTGCCACAGGAGCATCTGGCCGAAGTTCAACACGTTGAAGAAGGCGCCCGCCCCGGTGGAGTTGATGCCGTCCTTGGCCTGGGTCGAGATCCACTGGGAGTCGAAGTTCTGCTGGGACAGGTAGCCGGTGAAGGCGGTGGCGATGGAGAGCACGAAACACACCACGCCGGTCATCCACGTCAGAGCCCGGTTGCCACGCCACGCCGCCATGAAGAACTTGCCCCACAGGTGCAGGACCATGAAGAAGAAGAAGAGCTCGACGCTCCACAGGTGGATGCTGTTGAAGAACAGCCCCGTCTTCGACAGGTGCCACCACGACGGGCCCTTGAGGACGAGCACGACTCCCGAGATCAGGATCACGACGAAAGAGGCCAGGGACAGGACCCCGAAGACGTAGACCCACGAGGCCACGTAGCTGGGCTGGCGGTCGGGCAGCAGCTTGCCGGGGGGCAGGGCTCGCATGGCCGCGCCCCGCAGGCGGGCGCTCCACATGCGCTCGTCCCCGGGAGCGGGGCTGACCCCGTCGCCCGGGCCCACCGGGGACGGGGGGGCCGCACCCTGACCGGCGTCGGTGACGGCGCTCACCGGTGGCGCCGGCCGGCTCGGAACGGGATGACGAGCGCGGCCGCGAACACCACGACCATGAGCACGATCACCACGAAGTTGGCCACGCTCATCTGCACGAAACCCCAGTGCAGGTAGTGGCCGGGATGGGACAGGTTCACGAGAGCACCCAGCATGAGGCTCAGCATCAATCACCGACTCCAGCTCGCCCTAGGGTCAAATGGCCCTAATTGCGGAGGTCGACGAAAAGGCTAGCGACCGAGGTGCGCGCTGTCGGGGACCGGCGCAGGACCGGGCGGGGGCGTCAGGGGGTCAGGGTGCTGGGACGACGCGGCGGCTTGGTGACCTTGCCGGCGCGGATGCACGACGTGCACACGTGCAAGCGGCGGGGACTGCCGTTGACGAGGGCCCGGACCCGCTGGATGTTGGGGTCCCAGCGCCGCTTGGTGCGGCGATGTGAGTGGCTGAGGTTCATCCCGAAAGACGGGTGCTTGCCACACACTTCGCAGACGGCAGCCACGACGCGGACGCTCCTGGGGCGGTAATTCGGACGGGGGCAAAGGTTAGCATCGACAGCCATGGAGGCAGTCAGCAGGCTCGGGGCCGGCCACCTGGCGGCGACGATGGCGACCTATGGGCATGCGCTGCGACTCCACCAGGAGGTCTTGAACGCCCTCAACGTCTACCCGGTGCCCGACGGCGACACCGGCACCAACATGGCGCTCACGCTGGAATCGGTCGTCGAGGAGCTCGCCCGCCTCAAGGGGCTCGAGCACCTCGTCCCGTCCCAGCCTCCGGAGCCGACGTCATCGCCCGCCACGGGGGTGTCGCCAACGATGGCGGCGGTGTGCAAGGCCATCGCCCACGGGTCGCTCATGGGGGCCCGGGGGAACTCGGGGGTGATCCTGTCGCAATTGCTGCGGGGCCTCACCGGGGTGCTCGCCGAGGGCACCGAGGACGCCGACGGGCCCGATCTCGCCCGCGGCCTGGCCGCCGCCAGTGACGCGGCGCGCCAAGCGGTGTTGCGACCCGTGGAGGGCACGATCCTGACGGTGGCCCGAGCGGCGGCCGAGGGCGCCGAGCAGTGCGCGGCGGGCGGCGCCTTGCTCGTCGACGTGCTCGAGGCGTCGCGTCGCGCCGCGGCGGAGGCCCTGGCCCGCACCCCCGAGCAGCTCCCCGTCCTCGCCCAGGCGGGGGTGGTCGACGCCGGCGGGTCGGGGTACGTGCTGCTGCTCGACGCGGCCCTGGCCGTGGTGGACGGCCGTGCCCTGCCGCCGGTCCCCGACGTCGTGGCACCGGCGTACTCGGCCATCGCCGACGCCCTCCCGCAGCCCGACGCCGGCGGCGACGAGCCCGGGGCGGGCAGCGACCTGCGCTACGAGGTCATGTACTTCCTCGAAGCCCCCGACCACACCATGGGGGCCTTCAAGGAGGTGTGGGCCGGGCTCGGGGACTCCATCGTGGTGGTCGGAGGCGAGGGGTTGTGGAACTGTCACATCCACACCAACGACGTGGGCGGGTCCATCGAGGCCGCCCTCGACGCCGGCCGTCCCCGAGAGATCAGGGTCACCGACCTCGCCGACCAGGTCGACGAGGAGCGTTGGGTGCGAGAGGGAGCGGGTGTGGTGCCCGTGGTGGCCGACACCGCGCCGGCACCGCGCACCGCCGTGGTGGCCGTGGCCAACGGCGAAGGCATCGGCCGGATCTTCCGGTCGTTGGGCGTGCACTATTTCGTCCCCGGCGGCCAGTCGATGAACCCGTCGACAGCGCAGATCCTGGAGGTGGTGGAGTCGGTGCCCTCCGACGAGGTGGTCCTGCTCCCCAACAACGACAACATCCGCCCCGTGGCCATGCAGGTGTGCGAGCTGGCCACCAAGACGGTGCGCGTGGTGCCGACGAGTGGGATCGTCGAGGGTTTCGCGGCGCTGTTGGAGTACGACCCCGAGGCGGGCGCCATCGACAATGCCAGGACGATGGCGGAGTCCGCCCGCCGGGTGGTCGCCGGAGAGGTGACCCGGGCGGTGCGCGACGCGGCCGGACCGGCGGGCCCGATCCACACCGGGGACTGGATGGGACTTTCCCGTGACGGGGTCGAGGTCGTGGGTGAGTCGGTGGCCGAAGCCACCTGTGGACTGCTCGGCAAGCTCCTGTCCGACGACCACGAGCTCGTGACCTTGATCGAGGGCGACGGCGCCGGGGCCGGAGAGACCCGCCGGGTCACGGAGTGGCTGGCCGAGCACCGACCGGACGTGGCCGTCGAGGTGCACCACGGCGGGCAGCCCCTGTACCCGTATCTGATCAGCATCGAGTGAGCCCGCCACCGCCCCGACCCCGAGCGCGCCCGGTGGCCCCCCCGACCGTCGCCGGCCCCGAGCCCCAGCTGTCGGGGGCGCCGCCCCCGGGGTCTCCCGAGGGCCGCATGCTCAGCCGGCTGGCCGAGATCCCGGTGCGCGAGGTGCGCAAGGTCGGTGACAAGCGAGCCGAGGCCCTGGCCGCGATCGAGATCTTCAGCGTGCTCGACCTGATCACGCACTACCCGCGCCGCTACATCGACCGGACCCGACAAGCGGACGTCGCCGGCATGCGCATGGGAGAGGAGTCCCTCGTGCTGGCCCGGGTGCAATCGGTGCGTACGCGCCGCACGCGCCAGGGCCGGGCCCTGGTCGAGCTGGAGGTCGACGACGGCACCGGCGCCTTGCGGGTGACGTTCTTCAACCAGGCGTGGCGGGCGCGCCAGCTGCCGGTGGGCACCGAGGTGCTGTTCTTCGGCAAGCTCGACGCCTACCGGGGTAAGCGGCAATTCACCAACCCCGTGGTCGACCTGGTGGGGAACCGGACGGGGCGGATCGTGCCCATCTATCCGACCTCGGAGAAGACCGGCATCGCCGGCTGGGAGTTCGGCGAATGGGTGGAGGAGGCCCTGCACCGGGCGGGCGTGCTCTACGACCCCCTGCCGACGCGGTGGCGCGCCGAGCTCGAGCTCATGGACCGCACGGCCGCGTTCGGCGCCATCCACGCTCCGGAGTCCTTCGCCGAGCAGGAGCGGGCCCGGCGTCGGCTGGCGTTCGACGAGCTCCTCCGGCTGCAGCTCGAGGTCGTCATGCGCCGGCACGCGCTGGAGCGCGACTCGCGCGCCATCCGCCACGTCGTGACGCCGGGCCCCGCCGGCCCCGCCCTGGTCGAGGCGTTCGTCGGCCAGCTGCCCTTCCCGCTGACCGCCGCCCAGCGGGGCGCCGTGGCGGAGATCGGGGGCGATCTGGCCGGGGCGTTGCCCATGCACCGCCTGTTGCAGGGCGACGTGGGGTCGGGCAAGACCGTGGTGGCGCTGTGCACCCTGCTGGTGGCGGTGCAAGGGGGCCACCAGGGTGCCTTCATGGCCCCCACCGAGGTGCTGGCCGAACAGCACTTCCTGAGCGTGCGGGAGCTCCTCGCCGATCTGACCGTGCCCGACCCCGAGCGCCTGGACGGTGCCCGGCCCCTGGCCGTGGGGCTGCTGACCAACCGCACATCGGCAGGGGAGCGGGCCAAGCTGCACGAAGGCTTACGGGCCGGCACGGTCGATGTGGTGGTGGGCACGCACGCGCTGCTCACCGACGAGGTGGTGTTCGCCAGTTTGGGGGTCGTGGTGATCGACGAGCAGCACCGCTTCGGCGTCGAGCAGCGCAACACGCTGCGGGCCAAGGGCCGCCAGGCCTCGGACGGAGATGGTGCCGATCCCGACCTGCTCGTGATGACGGCCACCCCCATCCCCCGCACCGCCGCCATGGTCTTCTTCGGCGACCTCGACGTCACCGAGCTCGACGAGCTTCCCGCCGGACGGACGCCGGTGCGCACGCAGTGGGCCCGAACCCAGGACGACGAGGCGGCGGCGTGGTCGCGCGTGCGCGACGAGGTGGCCTCCGGTCATCGCGCCTACGTGGTGTGCCCGCTGGTGGAGGGCTCCGAACGCGTGCAGGCGACCTCGGCGACCCAAGAGCGGGCGCGCCTCGAGTCGACCGTGCTGTCGGGACTGCGCATCGGGTTGCTCCACGGGCAGTTGAAGGCGGCGGACAAAGAGGGTGTCATGGACAGCTTCCGCCGCGGCGAGATCCAGGTCCTGGTGGCGACGACGGTGATCGAGGTCGGGGTGGACGTGCCCGAGGCCACCGTCATGGTGGTCCAGGACGCGGATCGGTTCGGGATCGCCCAGCTCCACCAGTTGCGGGGCCGGGTGGGGCGATCGGATCGACCGTCGTGGTGCTACCTGTTCGGCGAGGCTTCGTCGCCTGACGCCGCCATGCGACTCGAGGCCCTCGAGCGCACCAACGACGGGTTCGAGCTGGCCGAGGTCGACCTCGAGCTGCGGGGCGAGGGCACCATCTTGGGGACGCGCCAGAAGGGCCGCAGCGACTTGAAGCTGGCGTCGTTGCGGCGAGGCGACCGTCCCCTGGTGGAGGCGGCGCGCCGCGTGGCGGAGTCGCTGCTGGCCGAGGACCGCACCCTGGAGCGGGCACCGCACCTGGCTGACGAAGTCCGGCTGTTCGTGGGCGAGGCCGAAGCCGCCTTCCTGCTCAAGAGCTGACCTACCATCCCGGCGTGCGTGTGATCGCCGGCAGCTGCCGGGGCCGGCTCCTGCGGGCGCCGGCGGGCACGGCCACCCGCCCCACCTCCGACCGGGTGCGAGAGTCGATCTTCGACGTCCTGGGGAGCCTCGTCGACCTCGAGGCGATGTCGGTGGCGGACCTGTTCGCCGGCAGCGGGGCCATGGGGATCGAGGCGCTGTCGCGGGGCGCGCCGTCGGCGCTGTTCGTCGAGTCCTCGGCGGCCGCGGTCGAGGTCATCCGGGGCAACCTGGCCGCGCTGGGCATGGAGGACCGGGCCCGGGTCCTGCGCCAGGACGTGATGCGGGTGCTCGACCGGGCCCATGACTTCGACCTTGCGCTGTGCGACCCGCCCTACGAGTTCGCAGCGTGGGAGGGCCTGCTCACTCGCCTCCACGCCGGGTTGGCGGTCCTCGAGTCCCGCCGTCCGGTCAAGGTGTCGGTGGGCTGGGAGGTCGTCAGGAACAAGCGGTACGGCGGTACGCTCGTGACCGTGGTCCGATCCCTCGGAGCCCATCAGAAAGGCACTCGGTGACCATCGCCCTGTTCCCCGGCTCGTTCGACCCGTTCCACAACGGCCACCTCGAGGTGGTGGAACGAGCGGGGCAGCTCTTCGACGAGGTGGTGGTGGCCATCCTGCGCAACCCCCAGAAGGCGGAGCCGCTGTTCAACCTGGAGGAGCGGGAAGAGATGCTGCGTGACTCGCTGGGGCATCTCGACAACGTCCGCATGGTGTCGGTGTCCACCCTCGTCGTGAACGTGGCACGCGACATCGGGGCCACGGCGATCATCCGGGGCTTGCGGGCCGTGTCGGACTTCGAGAACGAGCTGCAGATGGCGCAGATGAACCGCCAGCTGTCGGGGATCGACACCCTGTTCATCCCGACCAGCTCCACCACGTCGTTCGTGGCGTCGCGGCTGCTGCGCGAGGTCGCCCGCTACGGCGGGGACGTCTCCGCCTTCGTCCCGAAGGCGGTGGCGGTCCGACTCGAGAAGAAGTTCGGCGCGTGAGCGACGACGCCTTCGATGACGCGCTCGAGGACGAGCCGCCCGAGTCCGGCGACGACGCCGAGGGGTGCCTGCAGCGGGCCATCGACGCCGTGTCCACGGCGCGCACCATGCCCCTGTCGGCGTCGGTGCTGGTCGACCG
Source organism: uncultured Acidimicrobiales bacterium (assembly GCA_963731665.1). Classification (GTDB taxonomy): domain Bacteria; phylum Actinomycetota; class Acidimicrobiia; order Acidimicrobiales; family UBA8190; genus Chersky-840. The sequence goes on from CAVSWP010000003.1 coordinate 321,719, forward strand.
GCAGGACCTGCTCGAGCTCCTGCAGAGTGCCCTCGACCGCCTCCCCGACGAGCTGCGACAAGCCCGGTGGTTGCTGCGTGAGGGCGACGAGTTCATGGCGGCGCGTCAACGGGAGGCCGACATGCTCCTCGAGGACGTGCGGGCCCAAGCCGAGCGCATGGTGCAGCGCACCGAGATCGTCCGCCAGGCCAACCAGGTCGCCCAGCGCATCCTCGACGACGCCCGCGAGGAAGCGCGCCGGCTCCGCCACGAAGCCGAGGATTACTGCGACCAGCGGCTGGCGTCGTTCGAGATCGTGCTCGAGCGCACCTTGAAGACTGTCCAGGCCGGTCGCGAGAAGCTGCAGGCGGTCCCGCCGGCGCGCCAGCGCGACGGCGACCCCGTGCGGGTGGGGGTCGACGGGGTGTCCGACATCGCCCAGGCGGGGTTCTTCGACCAGGACGACTCCTGAGCCGTGGAACGTCGCCATCCCTTCGTGGTCCACGTGGCCAAGCTCCGCCGTGCCGTGGGGACGCGCTGGCACGAGGTGCGCCACGGACCGCTGCCCGACCTCGACTGCTCCGGCAGCGGCGTGCCCGAGGGGGCCATGCCGGTGGCCGACGTGGTACTCGAGTCGGTGCTCGGGGGGGTGTCGGTCGCCGGCACGGTGCGGGCGCCGTGGACCGGAGCCTGCCGGCGTTGCCTGACCCCGGCGTCGGGCGTGCTCACCCTGGCGGTGCGCGAGCTGTACACCGAGGACGGCGACGGTGACGAGACCTACCCCCTGGTCCACGACGAGGTGGACCTCGAGCCGCTGGTGCGCGACGCCGTGCTGCTCGAGCTGCCACTGGCCCCGTTGTGCCGCCCCGACTGCGCCGGTTTGTGCCCGACGTGCGGCGTCAACCGCAACAGCGAGTCGTGCCGATGCGAGGCCCCCCGGGATCCCCGATGGGGCGCGCTGGACGTGTTGCGGGTGCCCGAGGGCAAGGTCCAGACCGAGTCGTCGTCCTCGCCGGGCTCGGGCTGACCCTTCACGGGGCTGTACCCGGGACCTGTCCGCCTTGGACGGCGCCGGGGACCCAGCGGCTATCGTTAACCGTTTCGGACCCCGAGGTGAGCGTCGATGGCCGTCCCCAAGAAGAAGACCTCCAAGGCCAAGAGCCGGAGCCGTCGGGCCTCGAACTGGGTCCTGGGCGCTCCGGCGCGCAGCGAGTGTCCCCAGTGCCGCCACGCCAAGGTCCCTCACCGGGTGTGCCCCACGTGCGGGTGGTACAAGGGCCGGCAGGCCATCGAGATCGACTAGTGGCCCCGCCTCGGCCCCGGCCCGAGGCGTCGTCCGCCGGCGGGCTCCCGGTCGCGGTGGACGCCATGGGCGGGGACAACGCACCGGGCGAGATCGTGGCCGGGGCGCGGCGCGCCGCCGAGGAGCTCGGAATCGCGGTGGTGCTGGTGGGGCGGCCCGAGGACATTGGTGACACCGGTGGGCTCGAGGTCATCGCCGCCTCGGAGGTCATCGCCATGGACGACGACCCCGGGACGTCGGTACGGCGCCAGAAGGACTCGTCACTGGTGCGGGCGGCCGAGGCGGTGCGCGACGGAAAGGCCCTGGCCATGGTGAGCGCGGGCAACACCGGTGCGGCCATGGCCAGCGCCCTGCTGCGCATGGGACGGCTCAAGGGTGTGGTGCGCCCGGCCATCGCCACGCCCATCCCCCAGCTGGGGTCGCACCCGGCGGTGCTGCTCGACGCCGGCGCCAACGCCGAGTGCACCCCGGCCATGCTCGTGCAGTTCGCCCAGATGGGCGCGGCCTACGTGTCGGCCCGGTACGCGGTGGAGTCGCCCACCGTGGCGCTGCTGTCGATCGGCGAGGAGAAGTCCAAGGGCACGCCGTTGGTGAAAGAGACCCACGAGCTGCTGGACCAGGCACCGGACATCCGCTTCGTCGGCAACGTCGAGGGGCGCGACCTGCTGCACGCCCCGGCCGACGTGTTCGTGACCGACGGCTTCACCGGGAACGTGGCGCTCAAGACGCTCGAGGGTTCGCTGCGATTCTTCATGGACACGCTGCTGGAGGTGTTTGCCGCCGACGAGGAGGCCAAGGGCGCGGCCGAGGTGATGTTGCCCCGTCTGGCCCCCCTGGCGGCGCAGTTCGACCCCGACGGCATCGGCGGGGCGATGTTGCTGGGGGTGGACGGGGTGTGCGTGATCAGCCACGGCTCTTCCTCGGCCACGGCCATCGTCTCGGCGGTGGGGGTGGCCCACGACGTCGCCGTGGCCGGGCTCGTCGACCGGCTGGCCCGGGCGGTGTCCCCGGCCTGACGTTTCGCACCGGGGGCGGGCGACGACGGGCGAAACACTGCCTCTGAGCTGCGTCTTTAATGGCCCCGGGGGGCCGACCAGATAAGCTGTGGGCGGAATCCGACCCCGGGAGACGCCGTGCCCGCAGAAACCCACGTGGAGAAGGGCCCCCTGGGCCGCCCCGAGGTGTTCGAGCTGATCCGGGACCAGCTCGCCGACATCTTGGAGATCGAGCCCGGGGCCATCAGCGAGTCCTCGTCGTTCGCCGAGGATCTCGACGCCGACTCGCTCGCCCTGATCGAGCTCGTGGAGGGGCTCGAGGAGGAGCTCGGCGAGCGCACGGTGGGATTTCGCATCGAGGACGAGGACCTCGAGGACCTCCGCACCGTCCGTGACGCCGTCGACTACGTGGTCGCCAAGTTGGGGACGGCCTGAGACGGGCGACGAACCCGCCGGGGGTGGCGCGCCGGGCGTGGGCGACGCCGGGGGCCGGGCCGGGACGCCGGCTTCGACGACGGCGGCCGTCAAGGCCCTGAGCGCCCGACTGGGGTGGGAGTTCGCCGACGAGGGCCTGCTGGTCCAGGCCCTGTCGCACCGTTCGTGGTGCGCCGAGGCCGGGGCGGTGCCCTCGAACGAGCGCCTCGAGTTCCTGGGCGACGCCGTGCTGGGGCTGGTGGTGGCCGAGCACGGCTACCGGGCCTATCCCGACATGGCCGAGGGGGCCCTGGCCAAGGTGCGGGCCGCCGTGGTGAACACCGTGGTGCTGGCCGAGATCGCCGCCGAGCTCGATCTCGGTGCGGCGCTGTTGTTGGGCCGGGGCGAGGACGTGTCGGGGGGTCGGCGCAAGGCGTCGATCCTCGCCAACGCCGTGGAGGCGGTGATCGGGGCGGTGTACCTCGACGGGGGTTGGGAGGTGGCGTCGGGCGTGGTCCTCGACATCCTCGACGACCGCATCGCGTTGGCGGCGGCCGGGCCGGGAGCCGAGGACTTCAAGACCCGCTTGCAAGAGGCCGTGCTGCACCGCATCGGCGAGCTGCCCCGCTACGAGGTCGTGGGCACGGGCCCCGACCACGCCCGCCGGTATCGGGCCCGGGTGTTCGTGGCCGGGGCCGAGCGCGGGGTGGGCGAGGGGCGGTCGAAGAAAGACGCCGAGCAGGCCGCCGCCCGACTGGCCTGGGGGGTGCTTGCCGACCAGGGGGCGCGAGACGGTGCCTGAGCTCCCCGAGGTGGAGACCATCCGCCGGGACCTCGACAAGGAGGTCGTGAGCCGGCGGATCAAGGCGGTCGAGGTGAAGGGGAAGCGCTCGATCCGCCGCCACAAGAGCGGTCCCGAGTTCCGGTCCCGGCTCGAGGGCAAGCGGGTGGCGTCGGTGCGCCGGGCGGGCAAGTACCTGCTGATCGGCCTGGACGGCGACGACGTTCTGGTGGTGCACCTGGGCATGAGCGGCCAGCTGCTGAGGGCCAAGGGGCCCAAGGATCCCCTGGACCGCCACACCCACGTGATCATCACCTTCACCCAGGGCGGGCAGCTGCGCTTCGTGGACCCCCGGACCTTCGGCGAGATGTTCGTGACCAACAGCGACGAGCTCACGGCCCAGGTGCCCGAGCTCGCCCATCTGGGGTTCGACCCCCTCGAGGACGTGATGAGCTGGTCGCGCTTCGGGCAGTTGCTGGCGGAGCGGCCCACGGCGCTCAAGACGCTGCTCATGGACCAGAAGTTCGTGGCCGGGATCGGCAACATCTACTCCGACGAGATCCTCTTCGCCGCCGGGCTGCGATATGACCGCCTGTCGAACTCCTTGAGCGCCCAGGAGATCCGCCGGCTGTACCGGGCCATGGTCGAGACGTTGTCCGAGGCGGTCAAGCACCGGGGGTCGTCGCTGGCCGACGAGCAGTACCGCGATCTCTACGGCGAGATCGGGGACTACCAGGGTCAGCACCAGGTCTACGACCGCGAAGGCCAGGCGTGTCGCCGGTGCCGCAATTCGGTGGTCCGGGTCAAGGTCAACGGTCGCTCGGCGTTCTTGTGCGAGCACTGCCAGATCTGAGGGTCCTGTCCCCTGTGACCTGCGGATTCCGGCCGTGACGGGAGGCGCCCGGACCGGGGCCGGGTATCACCGTTTCGCGGAAGCCGACGGGTAGGGTGGCGACCGGTGTTCCTGAAGTCGCTCACCCTCAAAGGCTTCAAGTCCTTCGCGGATCCGTGCACCTTGTTGTTGGAGCCCGGGGTCACGGTGGTGGTGGGGCCCAACGGCAGCGGGAAGTCCAACGTGGTCGACGCCGTGGCGTGGGTGCTCGGCGCCCAGGGGCCGCGCACGGTGCGGTCCTCGAAGATGGAGGACGTCATCTTCGCGGGCTCGGCGGACCGTCCCGCCCTGGGGCGGGCCGAGGTGTCGCTGACCATCGACAACCGCACCGGGCGACTGCCGGGCGGGCTGGCGGAGATCACTATCACCCGGACGCTGTTTCGCTCCGGTGAGAGCGAGTACGCCATCAACGGCCAGCCGTGCCGGCTCCTCGACATCCAGGAGCTGCTGTCGGACTCGGGGGTGGGGCGCCAGCAGCACGTAATCGTGAGCCAGGGCCAGCTGGGGGCCATCCTCGACTCGCGTCCCGAGGACCGTCGGGCTGTCATCGAGGAGGCGGCCGGGGTCCTCAAGCACCGCCGGCGCCGTGAGCGCGCCGAGCGTCGGCTGGCGGCCACCGAGGAGAACCTCGATCGGCTCGGCGACCTGCTGCGGGAGGTGCGCCGCCAGATCCGTCCGCTCGAGCGCCAGGCCGCCTCGGCCCGCTCCCACGCGTCGCTGGCCGAGGAGCTCCGGGCCCTGCGCCTGCACCTCGTGGGCCGCGACCTGGCCACGCTCGACGCCCGCCGGGAGGCGGCCACCGAGGAGCGGGGTCGCCTGGGGCAGAGCGAGAGCGAGTTGGTGGGGTCGATCACCGAGCTCGACGCCGCCGCCGAGGCCACCGCGGCCGAGCTCGCCACCCAGCGCGAAGAGGACCTGGTGGTGGCCCTGACGCGCGTGCAGGGTCTGTCCGAGCGCTGTCGCGGGCTCCTGGGCGTGGTGGCCGAGCGCCGCCGCTCCATCGCACGGGCCCTGGAGGTGTCCGCCGACACCGACGTGGTGTCCACGCTCGAAGCCGATGCGGCGCGCCTCTCGGTCGAGCTCGAGGCCACCACCCACGAGGACGAGGCGCTGGCGCCGCAGGCCGAGGAGGTCCGTCGCGCCGAGCACGACCTCGCCAGTGACGTCGCCGCCCACGAGGCGTCGTTCGCCGACCTCGCCGGTCAGCGCGCCGCCGAGGAGGCCTACGCCATGGCCCGCGGTCGGCTCGAGCCCCTGCGCAGCGCGCTCGAGCGCGAGCAGGGCGCCCTGACCCGTGCCGACGAACGGCTCCAGGCCATCGACGGGCGGCGCGCCGCGTTGCAGGCCGAGGCGTCCGACCTCGACCAGCAGCTCGAGCGGTTGTCGGCCGACCACGCCGGACTGGGACGGCGCGCCGCCCAGTGTCGTCGCAACGCCGATGAGGCCGAGCAGGGCCTGCGGGGCGCCGAGGAGGCGCTGCGGGCCGCCGAGCGCCAGCGTCACCGGCTCGAGGCGCGCGCCGAGGCGTTGGCCCGACAGGTCGAGGACGAGGGTGCCGGGCCCAGCGCGGCGGTGCTGGGCCAAGCCCGGGGCGTGCTCGGGGTCCTGAAGGACCTCGTCGACGTCGACGACGGATGGGCGGGCGCCTTCGAAGCGGCGGTGGGCGCGGCGTGGAGCGCCATCGTGGTCGAGGGCCCCGACGCGGCGCGCGCCGTGCTCGCCGCGTTGCACGAGCACGAGGTGGTGGGCACCGTGCTCGCCGCCACGTCGGTGAGGGCACTGTCGTCGGAGGCCGACTCGCCGGGAGCCGGTGCCGATCTCCTGCGCCGCCACGTGCACCCCCGGCTGCCGGCGGTGGCGGGCGTGCTCGACCGGCTGCTGCACGGTGTGGTGGGGGTGCGCGGTGACTGGGCCCAGGCCGTGGAGGTGGCTCTCGAGCGGCCCGAGGCGACCGTGGTGAGCACCGACGGCGACCGCTTCTCACCGGCGGGCTGGGTGGTCCGGGCCGGGACGCAGGCACTGGCGACGCTGGCCGCCCAGGCCGCCGTCGAGGCCGAGATGGCCGTCGAGGCCGCCGAGCGGGCGGGGAGCTTCGCCGACGAGGCGCGCCAGCGGGCACTGTCGGCCGGGGCCGAGGCCACCGACGTCTCGCGCCAGGCCGAGCGAGCCGACGACCAGCGTCGGGGCCTGGAGGTGACACGGACCCGGGTGCTGTCCGAGCTGGAGCTCGTGGGCCAGGAACGGGCCGAGGCCGACCGACACCGGGCCGCGCTCACCGAGCGGCTCGAGCGAGACGGCGCCCAGCTCGAGAGTTTGCGAGAGCGCCTCCCCGAATTGGAGGCCACGGCGGCCGCCGCCGCGGGTCGGTTGGCGGCCGCCGACGAGGCCCGCCGGCGCCTCGAGGAACGCCGGAGCCACGTGGCGGTCCTGCGCCGGGACCTCGAGGTCAAGGTGGCCGGGTTGGTCGAGCGCCGCGCCGTGCTCAGTGCGCGGCTCGAGGACACCGAGCGCCGGTTGGCGGGCAACGTCGAGGCGCGCGAGCGAGCGGGGGAGCGGCGCCGCCGACTCGAGGCTGACGGGCTCGCCACCGAACGGCTGGGGACGGCGGTGCAGGCGCACGCCGCCGTTCTCGGGCAGTGGCTCGAGGGGCTCCGGGTGCGGCGCAGCCAGCAGCTCGACGACGTGCGGGCCGGTGGTGCCCGTCTGGAGTCGCTGCGCAAGCAGCGGGCCGAAGCCGACGGCCGGCTGAGCGAGATTCGCCAGCACTCGCAGCGCCTCGAGCTCGAGATGGCCGAGACCACGGTGCGGCGGGAGAGCGCGGCGGAGGCGCTGCGACGCGAGCTCGGGTGCGAGCCCGACGAGGCCATCGGCGCGCCGTGCCCCGAGCTGGCCGAGGGCGACGACCCGGCTCGGCGCGCCGCGGTGGTGGAGCGCGAGCTCGCCTCGCTCGGTCCCGTGAACCCGCTGGCCCTCGAGGAGCTCGGGGTCCTGGAGGAGCGCCACCGCTTCCTCGAGGAGCAGGTCGAGGACGTGCGCCGGGCCCGGCGGGAGCTGCATCAGGTGATCCGCGCCGTCGACGACGAGATCATGCGGGTGTTCGCCCAGGCCTTCGCCGATGTGAACGAGCACTTCCAGGTGCTGGTGTCCACGTTGTTCCCGGGTGGCACGGGCCGCCTTACCCTCAACGATCCCACCGACCTCCTCGACACCGGCGTCGAGGTCGAAGCGCGCCCGGCGGGCAAGAACGTGCGCAAGCTGTCGCTGCTGTCGGGCGGGGAACGGTCGCTCGTGGCCCTGGCGTTCCTCTTCGCCGTGTTCCGTAGTCGGCCCTCGCCGTTCTATCTGCTCGACGAGGTCGAGGCCGCCCTCGACGACGTCAACCTGCACCGCTTCCTCGACCTCCTCCACGAATTCCGGGGCGAGGCCCAGCTCATCATCGTGAGCCACCAGAAGAGGACCATGGAAGCCGCCGACGCCCTGTACGGGGTGACCATGACGCCCGGGGGCTCGTCCAAAGTGGTCAGCCAGAAGGTGCGGCGCGAGCCCTCGGACTCCGAGCCGGCCACCACACCGGTGTGAGCGTCTGAGGTCACCGCCCGGCGCGTCCCCGAATCGCGCTGCAGCGGTTGCCGGGCACCGGCCCCGTTAGGCTGCCGACGCCATGCTCGCCCTGTGGATCATCCTGGCCGTCGTCCTGGCGACGGCCGTCGTCGGCCTGGTCGTCGCCGTGCCGCGCCGGGCGCGGGCTCGACGGGCCTCCGATACCGGTGGCGCCGGGGCGACGACGATCGAGAAGCCCACCGCCGCGCCGGCACCGGCCGTGGCGACGCCCGACCTCGTCTCCCCGCCGGTCGAGGCCCCGGTCGAGAAGGCGGCCCCCGAGCTCCGGGAGCGCATGGGCAAGACGCGCGGCCTCATCTCGGGCTACGTGCGGTCGTTGCGGAGCCGCTCCTCCGTCGACGAAGAGGCCTGGGAGGACCTCGAAGAGGCCCTGCTGCGCGCCGACGTCGGCGTGGTCACGACCACGGCCCTTCTGGCCGACCTCCGCGGGCGCTTGCGCGCCGGTGAGCTCCGGGGCGCCGACGAGGTCGTGGCTGCCTTGCGCGAGGACCTTCGCCGGTCGCTCGACACCGACAAAGGCACCGCACTGGCTCTCGACCCCGAGCGCACCAGTGTGTGGTTGTTCGTGGGAGTGAACGGCGTGGGCAAGACCACGACCATCGGCAAGGTCGCCCGCCGGGAGACGACCGCGGGGCGCTCGGTGCTGCTGGCGGCGGGGGACACCTTCCGGGCGGCGGCCGTCGAGCAGCTCGAGCAGTGGGCCCAGCGCACCGGGGTGGAGATCGTGCGGGGCGCCGAAGGAGGTGATCCCAGCGCGGTGGTGTTCGATGCCGTGCAACGGGCCTCGGCGCGCGGCAACGACCTGGTGCTGGCCGACACCGCCGGCCGGCTGCACACCAAGGTCAACCTGGTGGAGGAGCTCAAGAAGATCCGGCGGGTGGCGGACCGCCCACCGGGGCTCGTGACCGAGGTGCTGCTCGTGCTCGACGCCACCACCGGGCAGAACGGGTTGACCCAGGCCCGCCAGTTCCTCGATGCGGTCGGGGTCACCGGTGTCGTGCTCACCAAGTTGGACGGCTCGGCCAAGGGCGGGATCGTGATCGCCATCCAACGCGAGCTGGGCCTCCCCGTGAAGCTGGTGGGGCTGGGCGAGGGTCCCGACGACCTGGTGACCTTCGACCCCGACGAGTTCGTCGACGCCCTTTTCGACTGAGCGACGGACACCGGCCGGCGCTCCCGGGCCGGTAGCCTGAACCTCCGCATGTTCGACGCCCTGTCCGACCGCCTCGAAGGGATCTTCGGCCGCATTCGCAGCCGGGGGCGACTGAGCGACGCCGATGTCGACGAGGCTCTGCGCGAGATCCGCACCGCCCTGCTCGAGGCCGACGTCGACGTGGGGGTGGCCCGGTCACTGGTGGCGGGGATCCGCGCCCGGCTCGTCGGCCAGGACCTGTCCAAGAGCCTGAGCCCAGGCCAGCAGGTGGTCAAGGCGGTCCACGAACAGCTCATCGAGGTGCTGGGGGGCGAGACACTGCGCCTCAGTTACGCCTCGTCGCCACCGACGGTCGTGCTCCTGGCCGGGCTGCAGGGCTCGGGCAAGACCACGACCTCGGCCAAGCTCGCCCGGTGGTTCCGTCAGCAAGGGCGCAACCCCCTGCTGGTGGGAGCGGACCTGCAACGACCGGCGGCCGTCGAGCAGTTGCGGATCCTGGGGGAACAGGCCGGGGTCCCGGTGTTCAGCGAGCCCAGCGATCCGGTGGCGGTGGCCGCCGGTGGCCTGCGCGAGGCCCAGCGACTGGGGCGCGACGTGCTCATCGTCGACACCGCCGGGCGCCTGGCCGTCGACGAGGCGCTCATGGACGAGGTCCGACGGGTGTCGCAGTCCGTGGCACCGCACTACACCTTCTTGGTGATCGACGCCATGACGGGCCAGGACGCCGTGGCCACGGCGCGCGCCTTTCACGACGCGCTGGCGCTCGACGGGGTGATCCTCACCAAGCTCGACGGCGATGCGCGCGGCGGTGCCGCGCTGAGCGTGAAGGACGTCGTGGGGCGGCCCATTGCCTTCGCGTCGACCGGCGAGCGACTCGCCGACTTCGACCTCTTTCACCCCGACCGCATGGCGAGCCGCATCCTGGGCATGGGCGACGTGCTCACGCTCATCGAGAGCGCCGAGCGCGAGTTCGACCACGACGTGGCCGAGCAGGGTGCTACCGCGCTGCTCGAGGGGCGCTTCACGTTGGAGGACTTCCTGTCGCAGCTGCAGCAGGTCAAGAAGCTCGGGTCGCTGGGCGGGCTGTTGTCGCTGATGCCCGGCGTCCCCAAGGAGCTCAAGAACAACGCCGCCATCGATGACGGCCAGGTGGCCCAGGTGGAGGCGATCATCCGCTCCATGACGCCGCGCGAGAGGGGGGAGCCGGGCGTCATCGACGGCGCACGGCGGGCTCGGATCGCCCGGGGGAGCGGCACCACCACCCAGGACGTCAACCAGCTGCTGCGCCAGTTCAAAGAGGCCCAGCAGCTCATGCGGTCCCCGGGCTTGTTGGGCGGGATGCTCGGCGGGGGAGGGCGCGCCAAGATGGCCCAGGCCCTGGCCGAACGCATGGGCGACGGTGGCCCGCCGGGGACAGGGGGGCTGGAGTCTCTGATGAGCGGGGACCCGGGCCTGGCGCCGGGGGGACCGGGGGGTATGGCGCGTACAGCGACGGGACTGGGGTTGGCGGGCGCCGGGGCCAAAGGGCGCCCGGGGAAGAAGAAGAAAGGCGGCCGGGTCACCCCCAAGGGCGAGGGGGGTCGAGGCCGGTAGCCGCCTTCGACCCGGTGACCAGGCGCCTGGGCCGGGCGGCGCGGGGCGGGTTTCGACCCCCGTGCTGGCGGCGGGCCACAATAGGAGGTCCGTGTCCCTCGGGTCCGAGGCCGACATGACGAGGAAGGCAGGGAGTCAGACCGTGGCAGTGAAGCTCCGCCTCATGCGGATGGGCAAGAAGAAGCAGCCGACGTATCGCGTGGTGGCGGCCGACAGCCGCTCGCCGCGCAACGGCCGGTTCATCGAGATCGTCGGGACCTACGCCCCCCGGGGACGTTCCACGGCCGAGCCCGATGCCCTGGTGGACATAGACAACGAGAAGGCCCTGCGGTGGCTGCGCCAAGGCGCCCAGCCCACCGACCGGGTGGAGAAGCTCCTACGCACCTCGGGTGCTTGGGACGAGTTCCGACCGGGTTCGAAGTGAGCGACGCCGGTCTCGACGACGACGACGTGGACGGTGACGACGTCGACGACATGGCGGGGAACCGGGTGGAAGGCGGCAGCGCTCGGGCCGTGCTCGACTACATCGCCCGATCGCTCGCCGGCGAGCCCGACGCCGTGGTGGTGGAGACCGAGGAATCGAGCCGCGGGGTGCGCTTCCGCATCCACGTCGCCCCCGGTGACATGGGCCGCATGATCGGACGGCGCGGCCGGGTGGCCCAGGCCATCCGCACCGTCGTGCGGCTGGCGGGGTCACGCGAAGGGGTGGACACCAACGTCGACTTCGTCGACGACTGACGATCCCGGGGGCGACGCCGGCTCAGCGGCGGACGCCGCCAGGTTGCTCGAGGTCGGCCGGGTCGGCAAGGCCCACGGGCTGACCGGCGAAGTGGTCGTCACCTTGGTCAGCAACCGACCCGAGCGCGTGGCCGTCGGCACCGTGTTCTTCACCGAGCACGGCGAGCTGCGCCTGGTCGCCGTGCGCCCCTTTTCGGGCCACTGGCTCATGCGGTTCGCCGGCATCGACACCCGGGAGCAGGCCGAGAGTCTGCGGGCCACCGTGTTGCGGGGTCTGCCCCTCGACGACGACGACGCCTGGTGGGTGCACGAGCTCATCGGCTCCGAAGTCCTCGACACCGCCGGCGAGCACCTCGGGACGATCCGGGCCGTCGTGGCCAACCCGGCCAGCGACCTCCTGGAGCTCGACGGGGGAGCGCTCGTGCCATTGCGGTTCGTGGTCGAGCGCAGCGCGGGCCGGGTGGTGCTCGAGGTGCCTGCCGGGCTCCTCGACCTGCCCTCGACATAGGGAGCCGAGGCCGGCGGTGCGCGTCGACGTCTTCACGATCTTCCCCGACCTGCTCGAGCACTACGGCGAGGGCTCGCTGCTCGGGCGGGCCCGGCGCCAGGGAGTGCTCGACCTCCGAGTGCACGACCTGCGGGCGGGGGCCGACGACGCCCGGCGCAGCGTCGACGACGCACCCTTCGGAGGTGGCGCAGGGATGGTGCTCGCCCCGGGCCCGGTGTTCGCCGCCGTCGAGGCGGTGGGCCCACCCCGACCGCTGTTGCTGCTGGGGCCGGCGGGACGGCGACTGGACCAGCGCGTGGTGGAGGAACTTTTGGCCATCGGGGACTCGGCGTCAGGAGGGTTCTCCCTGCTGTGCGGTCGCTACGAAGGAGTGGACCAGCGGGTCACCGATCACCTGGTCGACGGGGAGCTGTCGATCGGCGACTACGTGTTGGCCGGGGGTGAGGTGGCCGCCCTGGTGGTCATCGAAGCCGTGGCCCGGCTGGTGCCGGGCGTCATGGGGAACGAGGCCTCGGGCCTCGACGAGAGCTTCAGCTCGGGACTGCTCGAGCACCCCCAGTACACGCGCCCGGCGGTGTTCAGGGGTTGGGCGGTGCCCGAGGTGTTGTTGAGCGGGGACCACGGCCGCATCGCCCGGTGGAGGCGGGCCACGGCCCTGCGCCGGACGCTGGAACGGCGCCCGGACCTGGTCGAGGCGGCCGGCGGCCTGATCGAAGACGACGTGCGCCTGCTCGAGGAGCACTCCGGTGAGCCGGCGTCGAGCCCGGGGGTCGACCCCGGGTAGTGCGGGCCCGGGCGGGGGGCGGCTATCGTGGCGTGCTCGGGCAGGCTCGGCATGGCTCGGCCGCCCCGTTGCCCGGTGGCCCCGCAGGAGCTGCCCGAGCCGCTCGGAGCTGGACTTTTGAAGGGACGCGCGTCATGAACCCCACCGACATCATCGATCGCGAGAACCTGAGAGACGACATCCCCGATTTCCGCCCCGGTGACACCTTGAAGGTGCACGTGCGCGTGGTGGAGGGAAACCGCGAGCGCACCCAGGTGTTCCAAGGGGCCGTGATCCGTCGCCAGGGCACCGGGGCACGAGAGACCTTCACCGTGCGCAAGCTCAGCTTCGGTGTCGGGGTGGAGCGCACCTTCCCCGTGCACTCGCCCATCCTGGCCAAGATCGAGGTGGTGACGCGTGGCGACGTGCGACGGGCCAAGCTCTACTACCTGCGCGGCCGGGTGGGGAAAGCGGCGAAGATCAAGGAGAAGCGGGCTGCGCGCACCTAGTGCGCCGCTTTGCACTCGGATCGAGGCGGAAGTAGCCCAGCGACGATGAGCGAAGAAGACCTCGAACGATACGAGGCCGAGATCGAACTGGCCCTCGTGCAGGAGTACCGGACCGTCCTGCCCCTGTTCAATTACGTGGTCGAGTCCGAGCGGCGCTTCTATCTGGCCAACGAGGTGAAAGTCACGGTGCGCGACGCCACGTCGCCCACGTGCATCGAAATCGAGCTGGACGACGCCTGGGTGTGGGACATGTACCGCCCGGCACGCTTCGTGCCCCACGTCCGGGTGCTCACTTTCCGGGACGTGAACGTGGAGCGGCTCCCCGAGCGCGACGGCTGAGATGGTCGACGCCGCGCCCGCCGGCCTGGGGGCGCGCGGTGAGGATGCCGCCGTGGCCTGGTACGTGGGTGGCTCCTACGAGGTCCTGGACCGCAACTGGCGGTGCGCCGAGGGCGAGATCGACGTGGTGGCACGAAGCGCTGCCGGCGACGTGGTCGTGTTCTGCGAGGTGAAGACCCGAAGCTCGGCGTCGTTCGGCTCGCCCTTCGAAGCCGTCACCCCGGCAAAGCAGCGCCGGGTGCGCACGCTGGCTGCCCGGTGGTTGCGCACCGCCCGGAGAGCGGGGGCCCGCTACGAGCACGTCCGGTTCGACGTGGCCGCCGTCACGCCCGGGCCCGGCGGGGACCTGGAGGTCGAGGTGCTCGAAGACGCCTTCTGACGCCGGCCGGCCTGGGGGCCCGCGGCGAGGCTCGCTAGGGTGGCGCCGTGAGCACCGAGACAATCATCGTGGACCGTGACGACGGCGTCGTGACCGTCACCTTGAACCGCCCGGAGCGCAAGAACGCCGGGAACGGCCTCATGTGGCAGGAGCTGCTCGACACCTTCTCCGAAGTCGGTCGCCGGCGCGAGGACCGCGTCGTGGTCGTGACCGGCGCCGGCGGGGCGTTCTGCTCCGGAGCCGACATCTCCGACCCCCGGGGGGTGAGCGGGGATCCCGCGGACCCCCACATCGTGCGCATGCGGTTCTTCGGGCAGGTGATGCTGGCGCTGCACCAGCTGCCCAAGCCCACCATCGCCAAGATCCGGGGCATCGCCGCCGGGGCGGGTATGAGCTTCGCCCTCGGATGCGACCTCACGGTGGCGTCCGACAACGCCCGGTTCTCGGAGATCTTCGCCAAACGGGGGCTCTCGGTCGACGGCGGCTCCTCGTGGTTGTTGCCCCGGCTGGTGGGACTGCACAAAGCGAAGGAGCTGGCCTACTTCGCCGACATTTTGTCCGCCGAGGAGGCCGCCGCCTATGGCCTGCTCAACCGCGTGGTGCCCGACGGCGAGCTCGACGCCTTCGTGGACGACTGGGCCCGACGTCTGGCCCAGGGCCCGCCCCTGGCGTTGGCGATGACCAAGACTCTTCTCGACAACTCCATGTCGGTGACGATGACGCAGGCCCTCGAGGACGAGGCCCGCTGCCAGACGATCAACTTCTACAGCGAGGACACCGCCGAAGCCATGCGGGCCTTCGCCGAGAAGCGGGATCCGAGGTTCAAGGGTCGTTGAGGGCGACGCGTGTCCTGTGGGTCGTGCTGCTCGCGGTTCCGGCGAGCGCCTGCGGGCAGGGCAGCGGACAGGTGGTGGGGGTCGGCACCAACGGGGCGCCCACCACGGGCCCGGGCGGCCCGGGCTACATGGTGCAGTCGCACACCGTCGGGAGCCTCGGCACCGTGCTCGTCGACGGCTACGGGCTGACGCTGTATCTCTTCGTCCCCGACCACCATGCCGGGCGCTCGACGTGCAGCGGGTACTGCGCCACCCAGTGGCCACCGGTCACCCTGCCGTCGGGGGTGACCACGCCGGTGATCGGCGGCAGCGTCGACCGGGCCCTGGTCGGGACCACCCGGCGCGGCACCGCCCTCCAGGTCACCTACGACGGGTGGCCTCTGTACCGGTGGATCGGGGACACCGCCTCCGGACAGGCGACGGGCGAGGGCCTGCGGAACTCCGGAGGTCTGTGGTACGCCGTCGACGCCGCCGGCCAGCCCGTCCATTGAGCGCCGGCGCGGGCGCCCGGCGTGCTCGGCCGAGCGCGGTCGACGTGCGTGCCTGGGCGGCGCTCGTGCGCCGGGCCGGGCCCAAGCTGGCCCGCCAGACCCTGGCCGAAGCGGTGGAAGACCGCATCACGACGAGCGCCGCCAGCCTGGCCTTTCACTGGTTCCTGGCCATCTTTCCCGCCATCATCGCCGCCGTCGGCATCATCGGGATCGTGGGGTTGTCGGCGTCGCAGTTGCGCAGCCTGGTCCACGGCGTGGACGTGCTCCTCCCCGTGCAGATGTCACAGACGATCAATGAGGCGCTTCGCAACCCCGTCAAGGGCGCCGGGGGTGGGGTGGAGGTGGCGGTGGGCCTGGCCGTGGCCTTGTGGAGCGGGGTGGAAGCCATGGCCGCGCTCCAGGTGGGGTTGGACGTGGCCTTCGAGGTCGACGTCGATCGCGGCTTTCTCCAGCGGCGGCTGGTGTCGATCCCGCTTCTGGTGCTCACCGTGGTCCTGGGCGGCGCCGCCTCGGGTCTGTTGGTGTTGGGCGACCCCATCCGCGCCTTGCTCCCGTCGTCGTTCGCCCTGGCCCGGTCCACCTTCGACGCCGCCTGGGTGGCCGTCCGCTGGGCGGGAGCCCTGGCACTGGTGGTCGTGCTCCTCTCGGCGTACTACGCCATCGCCCCCAATCGGGAGAGGAGCCGCCTCCGGGGGGTGAGCCCGGGCGCGGTGGTGGCGGCGGCGGTCTGGTTGGCGGCCTCGGCGGCGTTCTCCTTCTACCTCGACAATTTCGGCCACGAGTCGCGCTCCTACGGCGCCTTCGCCGGAGTGGCCGCCCTGATGTTGTGGCTCTTCCTGACGGCGGTGGCGGTCATGGTGGGAGCCGAGCTCGACTGCGAGCTCGATCGGGACCGCACCGGCTCACCGCCCGGGGCGGCGTCACCGGTGGTGCCGTCCTCCAAGCACTGACACGGCAACCTCCCGGTCATCTCCGGGGGCGAGCCCGGGTGGGCACCGATGAGTTGGGGGAACGGGCCCCGTCGGAGCATCGATGACAGACGTCGTTGTTGCATTGCAGCCGGTAGCATCGACGGCCGTGGCCGTTCGTGAGGTGTCTCCGGCCCCTTCCGACCTGGAGCCGTTCCGACGGGAGCTGACCGGGTACTGCTACCGGATGCTGGGCTCGGGCTTCGAGGCCGAGGACGCCGTGCAGGAGACCATGCTGCGGGCGTGGCGCAACGCCGAGGGTTTCGAAGGTCGCTCGAGCGTGCGCTCGTGGCTCTACCGCATTGCCACCAATGTGTGCATCGACATGCACCGCCAGGTCCAGCGGCGGGCCCGGCCCATGGAGATGGGCCCGTCCTCGCCCCCCGACGAGGCCTATCTCGGGTCGGTGCTCCCCGAGGCGACGTGGGTGACCCCCGTCCCCGACAGCGGCGTCGCCCCCCAGGGCGCCGACCCGGCCGAGATCGCCCAGTACCGCGAGTCGATCCGTCTCGCCTTCGTCACCGCCCTGCAGCACCTGCCCGCCCGCCAACGCGCCGCCCTCATCCTGTGCGAGGTCCTGCGCTGGCAGGCGGCCGAGGTGGCCGAGCTGCTCGACGCGAGCGTGGCGGCCGTCAACAGCGCGTTGCAACGGGCGCGCGCCACTCTGGGGACGGTGTCGCACGATGGGCACCCCGAGGTCCTGGACGACACCGACGCCAAGCTGCTCGAGCGCTATGTCGACGCTTTTGAGCGCTACGACGTCGAGGCGTTGGTGATGCTGCTCCACGAAGACGCCGTCCAGTCGATGCCGCCGTTCGCCATGTGGATCCGGGGGGCAGCCGACATCGGCGTGTGGATGGTCCAGCCCGGGCCGAGCGCATGCCGAGGGTCCCGGCTCGTGCCCACGTCGGCCAACGGCTGCCCGGCCTTCGGGCAGTACCGGCCCGATCCGGCCGGCGGGTACGCCCCGTGGGCGCTGCAGGTGCTCGAGATCTCCGGCGGGAAGATCACGGGGATGAGCCTCTTCTTGGACTTCTTGGACCCCGTTCGACTCTTCCCCCAGTTCGGCCTGCCCCTCCACCTCGACACTTGAGCCGATGACCCCGACAGCCCGCGATCGCCGCCACCGCGACGGATCAACCGACAAAGGAGACACGCCATGACCATCCGAGACAGCGCCCCCATCGGATCGCCTTGCTGGACCGACCTGTGGACCTCCGACGTCGAGGGCAGCCGGAGGTTCTACAGCGAGCTCTTCGGCTGGGAGGCCCTGGAGCCCAGCGCGGAGTTCGGCGGCTACTTCATGTTCACCCGCGACGGGGTCCCCGTGGCCGGTGGCATGGGGGACATGGGCGACATGACCGCCAATAACAGCTGGAGCATCTACCTGACCACCGACGACATCGCCAAGACCATCGAGGCGGCCGAGGCGGCGGGTGCCCAGATCCTGAGCCCGTCGATGCCCGTGGCCGACCTCGGCGTCCAGGCCGTGCTCACCGATCCGACCGGTGCCCATCTCGGCGCCTGGCAGCCCGGGACGTTCCCCGGGTTCACGGTGTTGAACGAGCCGGGATCCCCGAGCTGGTTCGAGCTGCACACGCGGGACCACGCCGGGGCCGTCGCCTTCTACCGTTCGGTGTTCCACTGGGACGTCAAGATCGAGGGCGACAGCGACGAGTTCCGCTACACGACCATGCGCGACCCCAGCGGCGAAGGGGAGCTGGCGGGGATCATGGACGCCTCGGCCTTTCTCCCCGAAGGCGTTCCCGCCCACTGGTCCACGTACTGGGAGGTCGAGGACATGGGCGACACCGTCGCCAAGGTCAAGGCCCTGGGCGGCTCGGTGGTGGTGGAAGACACCAACACCCCTTACGGTCGCCTGGCCACCGTGACCGACCCCGCCGGCGCCCACTTCAAACTGCGCACTCCCATTTGACCCGTTTCGTATGTCACGGAGTCTGCCAACCCCGGCAGTCACCGATGACACAATCTGTCGAAGCCTCCGCGCGCAAGTTCAAAAGGAGTCGACTTCTTGGACCCGGTGTTAGATTGCGGACGTGTTTTCGAACTGGCGATTGGTGAGCTAGGAGACGGCGATTGCCCTACTCGTCGTGGGTGTGGCGTTCCTCTTCATCGGAAACCCGTCGGGTGGCAGTAGAAGATCAACATCCTCCCGCCGTCCGCGAGATACTGCCGAGCATCTCGGAAGAAGATGGTCATCGCCCGATAGCTTTCGTCCGTCATCGCCGCCTCGAGGAGGCTACGGGGACGAAACCACCGAAATGGCGGATCGAACACGATGACGTCGAAGCGCCCTTCGACCGCGGAGAACACGTTGCTCGCTCGTACTCGACTTTGTGGGCGACGCCGTTTCCCTGTGCATTCGCCCGAGCGGCTTCCACAGCCCGTGGGTTGATGTCCACGGCGAGGACTTGCGCCCCCTTCGTGGCGGCGAGGATGGCGTTGACGCCGCTACCGGTGCCCATGTCCAGCACGCGCTCGCCCTCGTTCACTCTGTGAGAACCGCCTCACCCAAGTGATGTGACATCGGCGTGATCGGCATGACATCGGGTGGGACCGTCAAAGTGATGCCCAGGTACTCGAACACATGGTCGGTGGCGGCATCGGCCACGCCCTCGGCATAGGCCCGCTCGTGCCACCTACGGATCTGTTCGACGTACTCTTGGGGCATCGGTGGCACTCGTTGCTGTGGCCGGAGTCGGGACCCATGGCCAGATGATGCTTCAGCGAGGTGGTGATCCGCTCGTCCCTGTCTGGCCCTCAGTTGACCACATCCCTCCTCAAGGTGCTCATCACGGGATAGCCGCACCGTCGCGTTCCGACCTCGCCACCGACCTCGACGGACGACTTCGCTGCTCCTCCACAGGCGCAAAAAGAGCAGATCAGCGAGGATGTGCGTCCCGCCACGAGGTCGCTCCCGGCTGACCGGATCCCACCGGGATCCCACGCAGCGGAATACGCCGCCATCAGTTACCCTGATGGGCGACGGGGGGCGATCGAGTCCATGACACGAATTCGACGACTACATCGAAATAAGGCGATTCCTAAAGGGATAAAGCGCGCCGCAGTTGCCGGAGCAATAGGTCTGAGCAGCGCGGGTATCACGCTATTGTCGTCGGCCCCTGGCGTCAGCGCAGATCCTCCGGACTGTGCTCCCTCGTCTGTCTCAGTGTCTCCCGATACTACGATGAACAACCTCTTTGCGAACTATGGAAATACCGGCAATGATGTCGCCGGGCTACATTGGGCGGCGGGGGACGGGATATCCTCCGTTGCATTGCCAGATGGCAATACGGCTTGGTTCTTTGCAGACACCTATTTGGGGAAAGTGGCACCGACCGGTCATATCGTCAAGAAGCCGACCGACTTCGTACATAACTCGATAGTCATACAAGATGGCAATACGCTGACTCAAACCTTGTACTATGCCAATCACGGAAAGAAGCCGCTAGCCTTTATCAATCCATCCCCCAAGTTGAATGCACTGACCGCCCTCAACTTTGGGTATTGGCCGGTTTCAGAATCTGTATCAGGAAACACTCTGAACGTGGTTTACACGGAAGAAAGATTTACTCGAGGCCCATTCCACTTCACATATCTAAAGACCGTCGTTGCCTCCTTTTCGCTGCCTGATTTCCAGCTTCTGAGCGTCGTTCCCTCTACAGCCTCGACAAGTTCAGACGTCTATGAACTGCACAACACGTTCGTGGCCGTGACCATGGCACCTGATGGCAAAATCGATGCCTCCTACTCATGCGGCGCAACAGGGCCATTCTCAAACGAGCAGCTGATCTATACAACTCCTGAGCAGCAGCAATATCCTGCTCAGGACGGTATAATCACGTACGGGGCTACGATTCAATATGCGCTGAATTCGAACACCCTGCTCGTGACGTATGACGTGAATCCCATCAACCTTCCGCTGGTCAAGAATTCGAAGCTCTATAGACCAAAGTTTCTCGACGTCACTTTGGGACAGTGACGCTGGCTGACCGCAGTCGGCCGCCCACGTACGCCTCGGCTCTCTCTGGCATCGGACGGGCTCGTACACTACGGGCTGCCAGGCGAAGGGAGCATCGGCATGGTGGAAGTGGATGTCCTTGAGAGTGCTCTGAGCCAGTGTTGGGCGGCAGAGGTCTCGGGCGCTAGTTACTACGAGGCTCTCGGTGAACGGTTCCCCGATCAGCGTCAGGAGTTCGATGTTCTCGCGTTAGTGGAGAGGACGACAAGAGACCTCATCCAGGCTGTTGCTCGAAAATACGAGGTGTCGATTGACCAGGGCGCGGCCCAACGCATCGGCATTGAAGTGGCAAAGTTGGGCAACAGCTGGCGGGAGGTCCTGGAGAACGCCTTGGCATATACGCCCGACACTTTGAGGATGTACACGAAGCTTGCGGACGTGCTGCCGGCGGACGAATCCGCTTTGGGGTCAGGCGATCGTCGAACATGAGTGTGCGCAGATCGTCTTGTTCGAGTCCGCCGCCACAGGTAGGGCAAACGACTGGTCTGCGATTGACGCCTTTCTAGATCGACATGATGCGCGCCGCCATTTGTGACAGGGCGCCTTGTTCGCTGGCCTGTTGTAGGACTATCGACCGACCGGAACCACGAGCATGTGGAACGCTTACGTAAGACAGCGCGCGGCGTAAGGGTTCACATCCGACGATCCATCATTGGCCACAATGCCGGGTCTGGGTCGCCCCCACGGTGGCCTGGGGCCCACTAACGGACCGAGCCAGATCACCCGCTACCGCACAAATGGCCCGCGGCAGTCCGATTGAGGCGCATTGCCCGGGTATCGATTTGGGGTCGGCTGAGTCTCGGTTGAGTTGGCCTCGTTGACCTGCGGGAAGGCAAGGGAGCGTGACTAACTACCATTCGCCCTCCCATCGCCATGGGGCCGCTCGTGGCGGCCGAGGTGTTGCTGTCGCGGTGCGTGGCGGGCACCGGCTTCGTGGGCGAGCTCGGCCTCGACGGGTCGGTGCGTGCTGTCTCCGGAGTTGGCTTCCTCGGTGGCCGGCATCGGGGTTGCCATCGACGATGGGAGGCAGGTTCACGATGGGTTACGCGGGAAGGTTGTCACTGCGGTGCGTACCGGCGTCGCCTGACCGCACGTTCCACTGTTGCTGGGAACGCCCACCCGAGTCCAGGATCACCTGGTCTCGGGCCGAACTTCAGCCGCTGATACAGCCTTGCCGTAGGTTCCCCCCCGCGTCTCGTGCGACCGGCGTTTTGTAGAACTGGTCCTCCCACCGAAGCAGCCCGTGCCCTTGTGCCCGGGCCGAGCCCAAAGGGGAGCGGTCATGCTCGCCTCCATTGCGTCCGCCACACTTCACGGGGTCGACGGCCGTCCGGTCGCCGTGGAGGTCCACGTCTCGGCGGGACTCCCCGGTTTCACCGTCGTCGGACTTCCTGACGCCGCCGTGCGCGAGTCGCGCGATCGCGTGCGGGCGGCGCTGCTTTCGAGCCACCTGTCATGGCCGTCTCGACGGGTGACGGTCAATTTGGCCCCGTCCGGGGTGCGCAAGACAGGAGCCGGCCTCGACCTCCCCATCGCCATCGGGCTGCTCGTGGCGGCCGAGGTGTTGCCGTCGCAGTGCGTGGCGGGCACCGGCTTCGTCGGCGAGCTCGGCCTCGACGGGTCGGTGCGTCCTGTCCCGGGGGTTGCCTCGTTGGTGGCCGCCATCGGAGCCGAGCAGATCGTGGTACCGGCGGAGGCGTCGGCCGAGGCGGCGTTGGTGGCGGGTGACCGGGTGCGGCCGGCGTCCACCGTGGCCGACCTCGTCGCCGCGTTGCAGGGCCACACCCCATGGCCCGCCGTCTCGCGCCTGGTGGGGCCGTCGTCGGCCGGCGTTCGCGAGCCGGACCTGCTCGACGTCCGCGGCCAGCTGGTGGCGCGCCGGGCCTTGGAGATCGCCGCGGCCGGCGGCCATCACATTTTGTTGGTGGGGGCTCCGGGGTCGGGCAAGACCATGCTCGGCTCCCGGCTTCCCGGGATCCTTCCCGATCTCACCCGCACCGAGGCACTCGAGGTGCTGCGTATCCACTCCGCCGCCGGCCACCGCGCCGGCACCACGTTCACCTCGCGGCCGCCGTTCCGGGCGCCGCATCACGGAGCCACCGAAGTGGCCGTCGTGGGGGGCGGGAGCTCGGGGCTGCGCCCGGGCGAGATCTCCCTCGCCCACGCCGGGGTCCTGTTCCTCGACGAGCTGGGTGAGTTTCCGGCAACCGTCCTCGACGCCCTGCGCCAACCTCTCGAGGAGCACGTCATCCGGGTCCGGCGGGCACGGGGGGCGACGGACTTCCCGGCCCGTTTCCTGCTGGTGGGGGCGATGAACCCGTGTCCGTGTGGGGAGGGAGGGCTTCCTGGCGCATGCCGATGCACCGACGCGGCGCGCCGGCGTTACCTGCGCCGTCTCTCGGCGCCCTTGCTCGACCGCTTCGATCTCGCCATCGCGTTGGGTCGCCCCGACGTGGAGGATCTCCTCGGTGGGCCGTCCGGCGAAGCGTCGGCGGTGGTGGCGACCCGGGTTCGTCGGGTGAGGGAGCTGGCGAGGCACAGGGGAGTGCGATGCAACGCCGAGCTGGCGGTCGAGGCCCTCGACCACGCATCGATCCTCTCCGCGGATGCCGCCGCGCTGCTCGAGCGCAGGCTCCGGTCTGGTGGCCTCTCGGCCCGGGGGATGCACCGGGTGCGCCGAGTGGCACAGACCATCGCCGATCTCGATGGATCACCGGGCGTGGACGAGCGGCAGGTGGCCGAGGCGTTGCAATTGCGCGCCGCCCGCTCCGCCCTGGTCTCGGGGGAAGGCCGGTGACCCCGCCACCGACACTCGACGACGAGCAGCGCCACGCCGCCGCGCTCGCCGCGTTGGGAGCAGCCCCGGGGGTGCTGCGGCGCCTGCTCGACGGGTACGGTCCCGTCGAAGCTTGGCAGGCGGTCGCCCGGGGTCGCCATGGCGCCGATCCGGGCGGTCGCTACCGCCGCAGGGCCGTCCCCGAGACCCTCGAACGGGTCGCCGCCGCCTGCGAGCGCGCCGGGGTGTCGGTGGCGGTCCTCGGAGGTCGCGGTTATCCGCCTGTGCTGGCCAGCGATCGCCAGGCGCCCGCCGTGCTGTTCTCGATCGGGGACGTCACCGCCCACGAGGGCAAGCCCCGGGTGGCGGTGGTGGGGACCCGTTCGGCGACCCCCTACGGCGTGGGCATCGCCGCCCAGCTCGGCCGCGACCTGGCCCGGACCGGCGTGGTCGTGGTCTCGGGACTTGCCCCTGGCGTCGACGCCGCCGCCCACGGCGGCGCCCTCGGGATCGACAGCGGTGCGCCCGTGGTCGGCGTGCTTGGGACCTCCCTCGACGCCACCGCCAACCGTTCGCTGACGGCACTGCGCCAGGCCGCCAGCGCCCGCGGGGCGGTGTTGTCGGAGATCGCGCCCGGTGCCCACAGCGCTCGCTGGTGGTTCTCGGTGCGCAACCGGGTCATGGCCGCGCTGGCCCACGTCGTGGTGGTGGTGGAGTGCCACCACCGGGGTGGGTCGCTGGACACCGTCAGTGAGGCCCTGGCGCGCGGGGTCACGGTGTGCGCCGTGCCGGGATCGGTGCGCAGCCCGGCCTCGGCGGGCACCAATCGGCTCTTGGTCGACGGGGCCGTGCCGGTGCGCGACGCCCAGGACGTCCTGACGGCCGTCGAGCTCGCCATCGCCGCCCGACCCGAGATCGCGGCGCCGGGCCGCCTTCCGGGCGCTGACCGACCGGTGGCACCGGGTCGGGGGGCTCGTCCCCTCGGGCCGGCCCCGAGCCGGGTACGGCGGGCCCTGGACCAGGACCCCGCCACCCTCGAGGTCGTCGTCCGGCGCAGCGGGCTCTCCCTGGGAGAGGTCTCGCTCGCCCTGGAGCAACTGGCCGAAGCCGGTCTGGCCGTCGGCGAGCAGGGCTGGTGGTCCCGACCTCGGGGCTGAGCGGCTTCCGGGGTGGGCCCGAGACCTCAAGGAGTCGGCCGGGCCCGTCGATACGAAAAGGCGCGAACTGGCTGCTCATAGCTCTGGGGGGTGAGGGATGGTGGCTGGCGAATCGGCCGGGCTCGAGACGAGCGACACCTTCTGGAACGGCGCGTCGCTCCAGGTCGTCCCGCCTGCCCGCCGCCGGTTGAACCCCTACATACTCGGCTACGCCATGGGCCCGGCCGCCTTGGTGGCCCTGTTGTTCCTGCGGCACTTCGGCGTGGTGGCCAAGGAGCCCGTCTGGCTGTGGTTTGTCGTCTTCGCCGCCATCCCCCTGACGAGCGCATCGTTCGAGATCCTCTACCGTCGCAAGCAGACGATCGTCCGGCTCCATGCCCGGGTGGCGTGCCACGCGGCCGCCGTCACCACCGTCATCTACCTCAGTGGCTGGGGGCCCGTGCTCACCGGGGCCTTCGCCTTCGTGGCCCTCGAGAACGTGTCCCACGACGGATCGCGCAGCTGGCGCCGCACCGCGCTGTGGAGCCTGCTCGGCATCGTCGTGGGCCAGGTGGCCATCTGGCAACGGTGGGCGCCGTCGTTCCTGTCCGTCGGCAAGAGCGAGACCCTCGGGGTCATGGGGGCCTTCGTGCTCGTCTTCGTGATCCGCATGGCCGGCGCCACCATCGAGCAGAAGGAGGAGGCCGAGACGTCGATGCGCGCCAGCGAGGAGCGTTTCCGCTCGCTCGTCCAGAACTCCACCGACACCATCTTCGTCATGGGGGCCGAGGCCAAGATCATGTACGCCAGCCCGGCCACGATGTCGCTGCTGGGCCGCACCCCCGAGGAGGTGCTCGGCATGCGGGCCACCGACCTCGTGCATCCCGAGGACCGCACCCGCATCGAGGTGCAGCTGGCCGAGCTCCTGCAGACGGTGATCGTCACCGCACCCATTCAGTTCCGCATGGAGCACGCCGACGGCACCTACCGCTACGCCGAGGGCGTGGTCAGCAACCTGCGCGACAACCCCTCGGTGGCCGGCTACGTCGCCAACCTGCGCGACATCACCGAGCGCCAGGAGGCCGAGAACCGCCTGGCGCACGCCGCGCTCCACGACCCGTTGACCGGGCTGCCCAACCGCACCTTGATCCTGGACCGGGCCGACCAGATGTTGGTGCGCTCCCGGCGCGAGT
The DNA here is from genome assembly GCA_963731665.1 of uncultured Acidimicrobiales bacterium. Taxonomy (GTDB): domain Bacteria; phylum Actinomycetota; class Acidimicrobiia; order Acidimicrobiales; family UBA8190; genus Chersky-840. The sequence goes on from CAVSWP010000003.1 coordinate 347,128, forward strand.
ACCGCCCGGTGGCGGCCATGTTCGTCGACCTCGACAACTTCAAGGACATCAACGACTCACTGGGCCACGACGCCGGTGACAAGGTGCTCCAAGCGGTGGCGCACCGCTTCGTCGGCATCCTGCGGGCCAGCGACACCGTGGGAAGGCTGGGGGGTGACGAGTTCGTCGTCCTCGCCGAAGGGGCGTCGTTGGGGGCCGGGCCGGAGATGGTGGCCGAACGACTGCACGACACCTTGCGCGAGCCGTTCCAGATCGAGGGCTATGACTCGATCCCCCTGACGGTGACGGCCAGCATCGGGATCGCCGGTGGCCAGCGCAACTCGGCCTCCGAGCTGTTGCGTGACGCCGACATCGCCCTGTACCGGGCCAAGGCGTTGGGCAAGAACCGCTCGGCGTTGTTCCAGCCCGAGATGCAGACCGCCGTGCTCGACCGCATCGAGCTCGACGCCGACCTGCGCGGCGCCCTGGCCGAGGACCAGTTCTTCCTCCTCTACCAACCGGTCCTCGACCTCGCCCACGTGGACGTCTCGGGAGTCGAAGCCCTCCTGCGCTGGCGGCACCCGAGCCGCGGCGTGGTCCCCCCCGATCACTTCATCCCCATGCTCGAGGACTCGGGGCTCATCGTCGACGTGGGGCGCTGGGTCCTCATGGAAGCCTGCCGCCAAGCCGCCCAGTGGCACCGGCGCGGCCACCGGCTGTCGATGTCGGTCAACGTGTCGATGCGCCAGCTCGAGGTGCACGCCTTCGTGGACCACGTCAAAGAGGCGCTCGAGGCCAACGCACTCGACCCGACCACCCTGGTCGTCGAGATCACCGAGAGCACCTTGATGCGTGATGCCGACGCCACCATCCGCCGGTTGCGCGAGATCAAGGACCTCGGCGTCCACGTCGCCATCGACGACTTCGGCACCGGTTACTCGTCGCTCGCTTATCTTCGCCAGTTCCCCGTGGACGCCCTGAAGATCGACCGCTCGTTCATCGCGGCCATGGCCGACTCCCCGGAGTCCGGCGCCCTCATCCACACCCTGGTCGAGCTGGGGCGGACCCTCGGGCTCGAGACCCTGGCCGAGGGGATCGAGGACAACGACCAGCTCCACAAGCTCCAAGAGGAGCAGTGCGACCGGGGCCAGGGCTTCTTGTTCTCCAAGCCCCTCGAGCCCGAGGCCATCGAGGCCTTCCTCCTCGAGGCGTCCGAGACGAGCCGGGCCGCCGCCGCCGTGGCCGCCACCGGCGCGCTGTCCAACCCCTGAGGCCCGGAGTCCTTTTCCCTCAGAGCTCCCCCAAGGCGAAGCGGGTGCCCTGATCGTCGACGCACGACGACGTCACCCCGTAGGGCTGGCGCTCAGGCTCGGTGGCGGTGCCCCCCGAGACCCGGACCCGCTCGACGGCGGACGCGACGTCGTCGACGAGGTACATCGGCACCGTCGTGGACCTGTCATGGCCACCGTGGACGCCACACCCGGGGCGGACGTCGTCGACCTGCCAGCCGTCTTCGACCCGACCAGGGATGAAGCGCCACCCGAGCACGTCGCCGTAGAAGGCGCGCGTCCGCCCGGCATCGCCCACCTCGAGCGTGATGTAGGCCACATCACCTTGGCACGTCCCGTGCGGGGCCAGGCGCGGTCCGGGCCCCCCCGAGAGGGGACGGAACACGGCGAAGGCGGTGCCCTGGTCGTCGACGCACTCGGCCACCCGACCGAAGGGCGCCCCGGTGGGTTCCTCGGTCTCGCCTCCGGCGGCGCGCACCCGGGTCACGGCCCGCTCGATATCGTCGACGAGGTAACAGAGAAACAGTGTGGGGCGTTCCTGCGCACCCCACAGCCCGTGATGGGGGGAGGTCCCGGCCACCTGGCGGCCCTGGGCGCCGCTGCCGGGGGAGAAGGACCACCCGAGCACCGCCCCGAAGAAGGCCTGGGCGCGAGCCACGTCCGGGACCCACAGCGACACGTACCCGATGTCTCCGGGCTTCATCTCCTGCGGGCCTCCCGGCCCGACCGGTTCTGTGCTCATACCCCGTATTGTCGCCCGGGAGCCCGCTCTGCGACGAGGAGTGGAGGTTTTTCGTGGTGCACTGGGTGGTCGACGGCATGAACCTCATCGGCTCTCGCCCCGACGGATGGTGGCGCGACCGGGCCGGCGCCCGGCGCCGGCTGGTCGGCGCGCTGGCGGAGTTGGCCGGGTCCGATGCCGAGGTCACCGTGGTCTTCGACGGGTGTCCCAGCGACGACGAGATCGAAGCGGCCGCCGGCCTGGGCGTGACGGCGCGCTTTGCCCCGGGAGGGCCCAACGCCGCTGACCGCGCCATCGTGGACCTGGTGGGCGCCGTGGGGAACCCCGAGGCGGTCACCGTGGTGACCTCCGACGCCGCCCTGGTGGACGCGGTGCGACGCGCCGGGGTGGCCGTGGAAGGAGTCAGCGCCTTCCGGCGGCGCCTTCCCGATCCTCCCCCTCCCCGCGAACCGGGCCCTCGGTGATCAGTCCGGGGCCAAGGCATCGAGCGGGCGCAGCGCGCTTCGCCCCAGGGCGTCGGCCACTGCCTCGTTGGTGAGCTCGCCCGACGCGCACAACACCCCGCCGGCGAGGGCCGCGTCGCATTCCACCGCGGCGCGCACGCCGAGATCGGCGATCTCCAGCGCATAGGGGAAGGTGGCGTTGGTGAGGGCGTAGGTCGAGGTGTGGGGGACGGCGGCCGGAATGTTCCCCACGCCGTAGTGCAGCACCCCGTGGCGCTCGACCACCGGGTGCTCGTGGGTGGTCTCCATCGTCGTCTCGATGCACCCACCCTGGTCGACGGCGACGTCGACGATCACCGACCCCGGCGCCATGCCCCGCACCATGTCCTCGGTGGCCACCACCGGGGCCCGCCCTCCGGGCACGAGCACCGCCCCGATCACGAGATCGGCGTCGCGCATGGAGCGCTCCACCACGGCGTGGCTCGACGCCAGGGTCATGATGCGGCCCCGATGGATCTGGTCGACCACCCGCAGGCGGTCGAGGTCTCGGTCGATGAGGATGACCTCGGCCTCCATCCCCTGGGCGATCCAGGCGGCGTTGGTCCCCACCGTCCCCGCCCCGATCACCACCACCCGGCCCGGCCGCACGCCCGGCGCCCCGCCCAGCAACACCCCTCGCCCGCCGTTGCCGCGTTCGAGGAAGTGGGCGCCGATCTGGGGGGCGAGGCGCCCCGCCACCTCGCTCATGGGCGCCAGCAGCGGCAGCATCCCCGACGCGCTGCGCACCGTCTCGTAGCCCAGGGCCGTCGTGCCCCGGGCCAGGAGCACCTCGGCCAGCCCGGGGTAGGCGGCCAGGTGGAGGAAGGTGAACAGCACCTGGTCCCGGCGCAGCAGGTCGTACTCGTCGCGCTGGGGCTCTTTCACCTTGAGCACCAGATCGGCGCCCCAGGCCTCGGTGCCGCTCACCAGGTCGGCGCCCGCGGCGGCGAAGTCGTTGTCGCCGATGGCCGAGCCGGCTCCCGCCCCCACCTCGACCAGGACCCGGTGCCCGTGGGTAACTAGCTCGCGCGCCCCGTCGGGGGTGAGCGCCACGCGGTTCTCCCCGGGCTTGCGCTCCTTGGGGACCCCGACGATCACGAATTCGACGCTACCGTCCCCATCTGTCGATCCCACGTTCTGTCGGGCACCTCACCGACTGTCCCTTGACGAGCGAGGCCTCCGTCCCTATCTTCTGGGGCAGCCGTTCAGTATTCGGATCTGGTGTTCGATATATCGAACACCACCGGCGACATGGGGGTAGATGTGAAGCTTGACCTGCTCTACGAGATCGACGTCCCGAAGCCGTGGCCCGGGGAGCACCCCTGGGGCCAGCGCAAGGCCGAGACCGAGGCCTACGCCGAGGCGCTCGAGCAGATCAAGCTGGCCGACACCCTGGGGTTCCACACCGTGTGGCACGTCGAGCACCACTTCCGCGAGGGCCGCTCGCACTCGCCGGCCCCCGAGGTCATCATCGGGGCGCTGTCACAAGCCACCAAGAACCTCCGCCTGGGGTTCGGCGTCGTCCTCATGCCGCATCAGTTCTGCCACCCCGTGCGCGTGGCCGAGAAGGTCGCCACCGCCGACGTCCTGTCGGGCGGGCGCGTGGAGTGGGGGACGGGCCGCTCCACCCCCATGGAGCAGACGGCCTTCCACGTGCCGGTGGAGGAGAGCCGAGCCGAGTGGCAAGAGGCCATCGAGGCCACCGTGCAGGCGTGGCGCGAGGAGTACTTCGAGTTCCACGGCAAGTACCTCGACTTCCCCCGGCGCATGGTCACGCCCAAGCCCGTGCAGGTTCCCCACCCGCCGGCGTGGATGGCGGCCACCTCCGACGGGTCGGCGGCGGTGGCCGGCAAGTTGGGCATGGGGTTGCTGTCGTTCTCGATCATGCAGCCCATCACCAAGATGGCCGAGCACATCCGCCAGTACCGCGAGGGTGCCAAGAATCCCACCCCGCTCACCGAGGTCACCACCAACAAGGTGGCCGCCTACACCCTGGTGCACTGCGCCGACTCCATGGAGCAGGCCGAGGCCAACGGCATCTGGGACTCGGTGTGGTGGTGGTACAAGAACCTGGCCGAGTTCATCTTGGAGTGGGAGGTGCCGCATCTCTCCGACGAGGAGAAGGAGAAGATGTTCCCCTTGCTCAAGCGGCAGATCGAGGGCAAGTTCGACCCCAAGTGGTTCTCCGAGGCCGACATGATCATCGTCGGCGACCCCGAGACCTGCGTCGAGAAGATGGTGAAGTACGCCGAGCTCGGCGTGGACCAGCTCATCTGCTACGTGCAGTTCGGCTACCTCTCGCACGAGTCGGTCATGCGCACCATCGAGCTGCTCGGCACCAAGGTCATCCCCGAGCTCGAGCGCCGCGACATCCAGGCCTCGGTCACCGTCACCGGCTGACCCCGAGGCACCCGGCACCCCAGGGAACGGCCCGACACGTGACGAGCGGGGCCGACCGTGCGGCGGAGGACCGATGACGCGTTCGGACGACAGCGAGGTCCCTGACTACCCCGCCATGCTGCGCATGGACGGGCGGGGTGTGGTCGTGATCGGCGCCGGACAGGGGATCGGGCGCCAGGCCTGCCACGCCCTGGCCCAGGCCGGGGCCACGGTGCTGTGCGTCGACCTCGACAAGGACCTCGCCGCCGACATCGCCGTCGAGGTGGGCGGGGTGGCCTGGGTGGGCAACGCCACCGTCCGGGCCGACGCCGAGCGGCTCTTCGCCGAGGCGCCGGGACTGCTGGCCGAGAAGGGTGCCAGCGGTCTCGCCGGCATCGTGGACATCGTGGGCATGGCCCAGTACCGCGGCCTGCTGGAGCTCGACGACGAGTTGTGGGACTGGCACCACGACATCGTGCTGCGCCACGCCTATCTGGCCGTGTCGGTCGGGGGCCGGGCGTTGCGCGACGCCGGCGGGGGCGTCATGGTGTTCGTGGCCTCGGCCTCCGGGCTCACCGCCGCCCCCCGCCACGCCGCCTACGGCGCGGCCAAAGCGGGGCTCATGGCGCTGGTGCGCTCGGCCGCGGTGGAGCTCGGCCCCCTGCACATCCGCGTCAACGCCGTGGCCCCGGGCATCGTGTGGACCCCGCGTGTGTCGGGCTACTTGGGTGACAAGGGCAAGGCCGTCAACGCCGCGAACTCGCCCCTGGACCGCGTGGCGTTGCCCCAGGACATCGCGGCGGCCATCGTCTTTCTTGCCTCGGACCTGTCGGCCTATGTCAACGGGCAGGTGCTCTCGGTCGACGGCGGCGTGGGGGTGAAGTTCCCCTACCCCGTGCCCGACGACCTGTGACCGGCGTCCTCACCGACGTGGCCCCGGGGCGCTCCCCCGAGGTGGAGCCGTTCCTGCGGGGCTGCGCCTACCGGGCCGTGGCCGGTGTGCCCTACCCGCGCTTCGATCCCCGAGACGCGGCGCGCATCCCCGGCGACACCTGGCTGTGCGCCCAGATCCCCGCCGGGGTGCGCCTGGAGCTCGTCGGCGACGCCTCGCACGTGGTCCTCGACTACACCACGGCCACCGGCGACCTCGGCTACCGGGGCCCCGGGGCGGGCACCACGTTCGCCCTGTGGCGCGGCGAGGAGCAGGTCGACGAGCAGCCGGCCGAGCTCGGCGCGGGCAGGGTGACCCTGGCCCTGGGGGCCTCGGGCGCCGAGCCCGCCGTGGTCTATCTCCCCGAGGGCATGCGCCCTGAGGTCCGGAGCCTGCGGGCCGTGGGCGGGACCATCGAGCCGGCTCCGACGGGACCCCGCTGGGTCGCCTACGGGGACTCGCTCCTCGAGGGATGGGTGGCGAGCGCCCCGGCGCTCGCCTGGGGAGCGGTGGCGGCGCGCCGCCACGGTCTGGACCTCGTGAACATGGGGTATGCCGGCTCCGCCCGGGGCGAGATCCCCTGCGCCGAGGCGCTGTCCGCCTTGGAGGCCGACGTCATCTCGATCTCGCACGGCACCAACTGCTGGACCCGCACCCCCCACAGCGCGGCGATGATGCTCGAGACCACGCGGGCCTTCCTCGACATCGTCCGCCAGGGACACCCCGAGACCCCGGTGGTGGTGGCGAGCCCCGTGGTGCGCCCCGACGCCGAGGCCACCCCCAACCGGCTCGGGGCCACCCTTGGCGACCTGCGCGCCGCGATGGAGCAGGCCGTGGCGGCCCGCCTCGACGGCGGCGACCACAACCTCGTGCTCGTCCCCGGCGCCGACGTCATCACCCCCGAGCAGCTGGCCGACGGCATCCATCCCGGCGACGCCGGGCAGGCACGGCTGGCCGAGGTCTTCGGCTCGGCGGTGTCCCGGGCCCTGGGCGCGGCGGCGGCCCGGTGACCGGGTCGGCGTCGGCGGAGCGCGTGGTGAGCGTCATCGACTTCCTGGCGTCGCGCCCGGGCGAGTCCTTCGGCCTCTCCGACCTGGCCCGGGCCCTCGGCCTGCCCAAGGCCACCGCCCACGGGCTGTGCGCCACGCTGACCGAGTCGGGCTGGCTGCTGCGCCATCCCGCCGACAAGACCTACACGTTGGGGCCGGCTCTCATCGCCGCCGGGCACGCCGCAGGAGCACGGCAGCTCGACCTCGTCGACCACGCCCGTCCGGTGATGGAGGAGCTCGCCGCCGCCCTCGCTGCCCAGGTGGTGGCGTCGGGCACGGTGGGCGACGAGATGGTGTTGCTGGCCACCGCCGGTCGCCCCGGGCCCATGTGGCTCGCCTTCACGGTGGGCCAGCGCGTGCCGCTGGCCCCGCCCCTGGGGACCGTGTTCCTGGCGTGGGCCGGCCCCGACCCCGTCGAAGCGTGGCTGGACCGCCTGGGACCGGACGCCACCGAGGCCGACAAGCAGCGGCTTCGCTCGGCCCTGGGCGTCATCCGCGGCCGGGGCTACGCGCTCAACCTCGAAGCGGTGGCCAACCTCAAGTTGAGCCGGGCCCTGACCGGACGCGACAGCCGCCGGCGGGCGTTGGCGGTGGCCGTCGAGGACCTGGCGCACGAGGAGTACCTCCTCCAGGAGCTCGAAGAGGGGGCCACCTACCGCCTCAGCCAGGTGTCCGCGCCCGTCTTCGGCTCCGACGGCGCCGTGGCCCTGGCCCTCACCGTCGTGGGCCTGCCCGAGAAGCTGACGGGGGAGGAGATCCCCCGCTACGGCAACGCCCTGGTGGCCGCCACCCGGCGTCTGAGCGCCTCCATCCACGGCCGCCCTCCGCCGTGAGGCCCGACGCGCTGGCCGCCTTCGACCTCGGGGGTCGCGTGGCGGTGGTGACCGGGGCGGCCTCGGGCATCGGCCGGGCGACGGCCGTGTTGCTCGGCGCGGCGGGAGCGGCGGTGCTGTGCGCCGATGTCGACAGCGCCGGCGCCCAGCAGACCGCCGGCGCCCTGGAGGAGGCCGGCGGACGCGCCCTGGCCCGCCGGGTCGACGTCACGGTGGCCGGTGAGGTCGACGCCGCCGTGGACGAGGCCGTGTCGGTGCTCGGCCGCCTCGACGTCATGGCCAACGTGGCCGGCATCATCACCCAGTCGCCGGTGGTCGACCTCGACGACGACGCCCTGGCCCGCATCCTGGGCGTCAACCTCATGGGCGTGTTCCGGGGATGTCGCGCCGCGGCCCGGGCCATGAGCGCCCAGGGCTCGGGCTCGATCGTGAACATGGCGTCGGCGGCCATCGACGCCCCCTCGCCGGGACTGGCCGGCTACGGCATGGCCAAGGCCGCCGTGGTCCAGCTCACCCGGGTGTTGGCCACCGAGATGGGCCCCGTGGGAGTCCGGGTCAACGCGGTGGCGCCGGGGTTCGTGGAGACCGCCATGACCAGCCGGCACTTCACCGCCGCCGACGGCACCGTCGACGAGGCCCATCGCCAGGCCGTCCTGGGGGCGGTGGCCCGCACCACCCCGCTGCGCACCACCGGCCGGCCCGAAGACGTCGCTCACGCCGTGCTCTATCTGTCGTCGGAGGCGTCTCGTTTCGTGACCGGGCAGATCCTGCGCCCCAACGGGGGAGTGGCGATGCCATGGTGAGCGCGGGGACAGACGCGGCGCCCGCCGCCGCCGAGGGGCACGACCGAGAGAGGAGCGACCATGCAGCTCGTCGTGGACTTCGAGGCTGAGCCGGCCACCGTGGCCGTCGAGGAACCGTCGGACTGCGGGCGGTTCCACGTGAGCGTGCGGGGCCACGGTGATGCCGGCACCCTGGACGAGGCCCTGCGCTCGAACCACGTGGGAGTGGTCGACGGCGACGGCGAGGCCATGGTGCGCGTCGACGCCGTGCGGCGCCTGGTGGCGGGGGCGGTCGACGACGGCTGGGAGGCCGACTTCGCGGCCATGGTCGACTACGCCCGGTCCAAGGGCTGGCTGAGTGAGGACGGCACGTCGATCCGGGCGCACGTGGAGTGGGGGTAGTTTCGCGTTGATGGTGAGCGCGTGACGGCCACGAGGACCGAGACCGACTCGATGGGGCCCATCGAGGTTCCCGCCGACCGGTACTGGGGTGCCCAGACAGAGCGCTCTCTCGTCCACTTCGCCATCGGCGACGACATCATGCCGCGCCCGGTCATCCGGGCCTTCGGCATCCTCAAGGACGCCTCGGCCCGCACCAACCTCGACCTCGGCCTCTTGGAGCCGGAACTGGCCGAGCTGATCTCGGTGGCGGCCGCCGAGGTCACGGCCGGGACGCTCGACGACAATTTCCCCCTGCGCGTGTGGCAGACCGGCAGCGGCACCCAGACCAACATGAACGCCAACGAGGTCATCGCCAACCGGGCCATCGAGCTCGCCGGGGGGGTGCTGGGGTCGAAGACCCCGGTGCACCCCAACGACCACGTCAACATGTCGCAGTCGTCCAACGACACGTTCCCGACGGCCATGCACATCGCCACCGTCGAACAGCTCACCCACGCCCTGTTGCCCTCGGTGCGGGCGCTGCGCGACGCGCTGGCGGTCAAGGTCGAGGAGTTCGCCGACATCGTGAAGATCGGCCGGACCCATCTCATGGACGCCGTCCCTCTGACCCTGGGCCAGGAGTTCTCGGGCTACGTGGCGCAGCTCGACGCCGACGTGGCCCGCATCGAAGGGTGCCTCGGTGACCTCTGCGAGCTGGCCCTGGGGGCCACCGCCGTGGGCACCGGCCTCAACGCCCCCGCCGAGTTCGGATCCCTGGTGGCCGCCCGCATCGCCGAGGCCACCGGGATGGCGTTCGTCTCGGCCCCCAACAAGTTCGCCGCCCTGGCCGCCCACGACGCGCTGGTGCAGGCGAGCGCCACGCTGCGCACGTTGGCGGTGTCGCTCACCAAGATCGCCGACGACATCCGCTGGCTCGGGTCCGGTCCCCGCAGCGGGCTCGGCGAGCTGGTCCTGCCGCCCAACGAGCCCGGCTCGTCGATCATGCCGGGCAAGGTCAACCCCACCCAGTGCGAAGCCCTGATCATGGTGTGCATCCAGGTGATGGGCAACGACACCGCCGTGGCCGTGGCCGGCAGCCGCGGCAACCTCGAGCTCAACGTGTGCAAGCCCGTCATCATCCGCAACGTCTTGCATTCGATCACCTTGCTGTCGGACTGCTGCGCCGCCTTCCGCCGGTTCGCGGTGGAGGGTCTCGAGCCCGACCGGGCCCAGATCCGCAGGCATCTCGAGGACTCCCTCATGCTGGTCACCGCGCTGAGCCCCCTGATCGGATACGACAAGGCCGCCGAGGTGGCCAAAAAGGCACACGCCGAGGGCACCACCCTGCGCGACTCCGCCCTGGCGCTGGGGCACCTCACCGCCGAGGAGTTCGACGGTGCCGTGCGCCCCGAGGACATGACGCATCCGTGAGCCCGCCCGCCCGCTCGTAGGCTGGGGCCCGTGGAGCTCCTCGACCCCGCCATCGTGGACGCCGAACTGGCCGGCGGCCTCGAGTGGGAACGCCAGGGCGACGAGCTGGTGAAGACGCGTCGGGGAAAGAACTTCGCCGCCGCCCTGGCCTATGTCAACGCCGTGGGGGCCCTCGCCGAGGCCATGGACCACCACCCCGACATTGACATCCGGTGGAACACCGTCACCCTGCGCCTGACCACGCACTCGGCGGGTGGCCTCACCCGCCTCGATCTCGACTTGGCCCGCCAGATCGACGCCCTGTCCGCCCCGGGTGCCTGAACACCGCTCGCGCCGGCGCGACCGCTTCCACTACGTCCCCACCGCGCTCCTCGCCGGCCAGGACCACGTCATGGTGGACGGTGCGCCCCGCCCGGGCACGGCGCGCACCTTGTCTCACTGGCCGGGGACGCCCACCCCCGAAGCCTTGTGGCACGACCTGTCGGCCGGCATCGTGCTCGGCGCCCTGGACCGCCCCGAGCTGCTACCCCGCCACGTCGACGTGGCCACCGTCGACCACTACGACGCCGACGGCGTGCTGGCGCTGGGGCTGTTGTGCGTCGACGGCCTGGCCACCCGGCACGGTCCCCTCGTGGTCGAGGCGGCCCGGGTGGGCGACTTCGGTGTGGTGCGTGACCGCCAGGCGGCACTGGTGGCCTTCGCCCTCGCCGCCCTGGGCGACGCCGACGTCATGGACCGCACGGCGTGGGCCACCACCGAGGCGCTGCGCATCCTGCCCGACCTCGTCGAGGACCCCGAGCGTCACCGGGAGTTGTGGGGCGCCGAGGCGGACGCTTTCGAGGCGTCATCGCGCGCCCTTGAGGAGCGATGGGCCACGCTCGAGGAACGCCCGGAGAACGACCTGGCCATCGTGCGGGTCGACGTCACCCACCCCCACGCCGCCGCCGCGGCCTGGCAGGGCGCGCCCCTGCACCCCGGGGCGGTGCACTCGGCCACGGCGCGGCTGCGAGTAGCCACCATCGCCGGGGGCCGGGTCGAGGTCCGCTACCGCTACGAGTCCTGGGTCCGCCTGATGAGCCGTCGGCCCCGGCCCCGCGTGGACCTCAGCGCGGTGGCCTCCGAGCTCACCGGGGCCGAGACGGCCGGGGCGCACTGGGCCTTCGACGGCGCCGGCGCCATCACCGGCGCCCTGCACCTGGCCGGTCAGGCGCCGAGCACCCTCGATCCCGAGGACGTCGTGGAGCGGGTGTGCGCGCAGCTCGAAGTCCTGGACGAAGGCCCCGCCGCCTGGGACCCCTACGCCGGCACCGGCCGGGCGCGCCAGGGCTAGGCGATGGGGAGGTCCCACATCGGGAACCACCGCGACAGGTCGGGCTCGATGGGGAGGTCCTGGGCCAGCATGCCCTTGAGCCGGAGCTCGAGCTCGCTGTCGCGTTGCTCGGGACCCGTGGGGGCAAAGGGGTAGAAGGTTCCCTGCTTGGCCAGATACACCAGGTACAAGGGCCGGGTGATGGTGTCGGCACTCGACCCGCTGGCATCGGGGGCACCCGTGTCCGCGCTGGCGTCATTCTGCTGATCGGTCCCCGGGCAGAAGCCGAAGACCGAGCACAGCAGCTGCGTGCTCCATCCCGCGTCCTGGAGCGACGAGTGCACCATGTGCACGCGGGTGACGAGGTCGTCGACGGCACTGGCCTCGACGATGATCCACCGGTACCCGAATTTGTCGCCCACGTGCCGCACGATCGGTTTGCCCGGGGCGCCTGGCGCGGCGGGGGCGTTGGTGGCAGGGGTGGGGGTGGGGGCGGCGGGGTCGGGAACCGGAGTGGTCCCCGGGTCGGGGGAGGTGGGGCCGGGGTCGTCGGGCGTCGCCAGGAGCTGCTCGAGCTCGGCCTGCATCTGGGCGAAGGGCTGACCGGCGGGGGGCTTGAAGCACACTCCGGCGCGCCCCGTCGGCACCAGGCCGGCGGTCACCTGCAAGGTGATGGCCGCCGACGGCAGAGAGAACAGTGCGTCGAGGTTGGCCTTGACCGGCTTGGTCCGGCCCAGGAGGGTGTCGAGCAGCCCCATCGGTTCAGGGGGTGGCGGCGGGCGAGCGTCGGGCCCGGTCGCTCATGGCGGGGTTGCCCATGAGCAGCGTCATCCGGGCTGGTTCATCTCGGCTTCAAGCTTGGCCAGCTGGTCGAGGCGCTTCTGGAGCGGCGGGTGGGTGGAGAACAAGGTGGACAGGCTCGTGCCCTTGGCCAGGGCGGGGGTGAAGAAAAAGGCGTTGAAGTGCTCGGCGGAGCGAAGGTCGCGGGTGGGGATGGTCGCCATCACCCCGGTCACCTTCACCAGAGCCGAAGCGAGCAGTGAGGGCCGTCCGATCAGGATGGCCCCGGAGCGATCGGCGGCCAGCTCCCGATAGCGCGACAGGGCCATGGTGAGCAGGAAGCTGATGGCGTAGATGAGGGCCGACACCACGATAACGGCCAGCTCGACCATGGCCGCCTGCCCGGCGCCCCCGCGGTCGTTGCCGCCACCGAAGCCGCCGAAGATCCCGGCGTAGATCGTGAAGCGGGTGATGAGCCCGGCCACCATCCCGAGGAAGCTCGCCAGGGTCATGATGGCCACGTCACGGTGGGCCACATGCGACAGCTCGTGGGCCAGCACCGCCTCGAGCTCGGGCTCGTCGAGCCGGCGCATGATGCCCCTGGTGGCACAGACCACGGCGTTCGAGGGGTTGCGGCCGGTGGCGAAGGCGTTGGGCATGTCGACATCGGCGATGGCCACGCGTGGCTTCTTCATGTCGGCCAGGGCGCACAGCCGGTCGATAATGCCATGGAGCTCGGGCTCCTCCTCGGGGGTGACGATGCGGCCGTGCATGCCGAAGAGGGCGATCTTGTCGGAGAACCAGTACTGACAGAACAGCAGTCCGCCGGCGATGACGACGATCAGCCCGATCGACAGGCCGACGGCGAAGAGGATGCCCACGAAGACTGCGTAGAGCACGACCATGAGCAGTCCGGTGATGAACATCCGGATCGTGAGGCCACGGTCGGCCGGGATGCGGCGGTTTATCGCCATCAGGAATTCACCTCTGGTTGGTTGTCTGGGTGCTTTGTCGGGGACGGGCTGAGATCTCCGGGTGCGGCGCGCGCGGCGTCGGCGCCCGTCGCTCCCGCCGCCGGGGGGATGGCGGCCGGCGCGACGGCCATCTCGGTCTTCAGGGCGGCGAGCTCGCGCTCGACCTGTGAGGTGGCGGTGACCTTGTTGAGCTTGGCCTGGATGTCGTCGGTGCTCGAGCTGAGGTCGGTCAGCGCGCCCGAGGCCAGGAGCTCGTCGATGGCGCCGGCGCGCGCCTGCATCTGGGAGATCTTGTCCTCGGCGCGCTGCATGGTGGCTCCGGCGTCACCCATCGACGAGGAGATGCCGGCCACGGCCTCGCCGATGCGGGTCTGGGCCTCGGCCGCGGTGTAGGTCGCCTTCAAGGACTCCTTGCGGGTGCGGAAGGCGGCCACCTGGGTCTGCAGCCGCTGGGAGGTCTCGACCAGCTTGTCCTGCTGGGCCACGATCTGGGAGTGCTGGGACTCGAGCTCGGTGAGCTGCTCGGCGATGGTGGCCCGCCGGGTGAGCGCCTCGCGGGCGAGGTCCTCGCGACCCTGGCCCAGGGCCAGACGGGCTTGCTCCTGGAGCTTGGACCCCTGGGCCTGGAGCTGGTTGGCCTGGATCTCGATGCGCTTTCGGGCCGTGGCCACCTCGGCGATGCTGCGCCGCATCTTCTGGATGTTCTCGAGCTGCTTCTCGTAGGACAGGTCCAGGGTGTCGCGGGGGTCCTCGACCCGGTCGAGCAGCTTGTTGGTCTTGGCCCGGAAGATGTTCAGAAACCGCTGGAAGACGCCCATGTCACCTCCGAGCATAGGGGAGGGCCATCGTCCGATCGCCGCGCCGAGGGCCTGCTGGAGCCGGCGGCGCACGACCCGGGGCCCTCGCTGCCGCCTGGGGGCGGGTCCGCCCCGAGGGCCGGTCCGGGGTCCCACGACCTCCGGGTACCGTGAGGAAGATGAGCACCCGCCTGTGTCTGTTGACCGTGCACGCCCACCCTGACGACGAGGCGTCGAAGGGGCCGGCGACCGTGGCGCGCTATCACGCCGAGGGCATCCACACCGTGCTCGTGTGTTGCACCGGCGGCGAGGAGGGCGACATCCTCAATCCGGCCCTGGACACGCCCGAGGTGCGCGCCGACCTGGCCGGCGTCCGCCGCCGCGAGCTCGAGCGCGCCGCCTCGATCATCGGGTACGACGAGGTGGTGATGCTCGGGTACCGCGACTCGGGCATGAAGGACGCCCCGGCCAACGCCCACCCCGACTCCTTCGCCCAGGCCCCCCGGGACGAAGCCGTGGGGAGGCTGGTAGCGGTGATCCGGAGGGTCCGACCGCAGGTGATGGTGACCTACGAGGACGACCAACAGGGCTATCCCCACCCCGACCACCTGCGCGATCACGAGATCTCGGTGGCGGCCTTCGAGGCCGCCGGCGACGGCTCGGCCTTCCCCGAGGCGGGCGAGGCCTTCGCGCCCCTCAAGCTCTACTACGTCGGATGGTCGGCGGCCCGGGTCATGGCGATGCACCAGAAGTTCGTCGAGCTCGGGCTGGAGTCACCCTTCGACGACGCCTGGCGCGAGCGGGCCAGCAAGATGGTGCGCACCTACTCCACGGCGGTGGACATCTCGGACTTCGCCGACATTCGACGCCAGGCCCTCCTGGCCCACGCCACCCAGGTCGACCCGACGTCGCCCTTCTGGTTCGGGCTGCCTCGGGAGGTGGCCCGGACCATCCATCCCGTCGACGAGTACATCCTCGCCTGCAGCCTGGTGGGTCCGACCGGGCCGGGCGTGACCGAAGACGACCTCTTCGCTGGTGTGCGGGACCTCGCCGCTCGGTAACATGCGCCGACGATGCGGGGGCCCGAGGGCCCGCCCATGACCGTTGCCGACGACCCAGGGAGGACGACATGTCGAAGTGGCTCAGTCAGGAGTGGCTCGACGAGACCAGGAAGATGGCCGAGGGACAGCCTGAGCGGCCCGGGGCATCCGCCCGCATGCAGTACGTGGTCACCGGCGGTCCCGACGGCGACATCGACTACTACTGGATCCTCGAGAACGGGAAGATCACCGAGAGCCAGCTGGGTCGGCTGGCCGACGCCGAGGTGACCCTGACGACCGGTCACGGCGACGCTCTCAAGATCCAGAAGGGCGAGCTCGACGCCAATGCGGCGTTCATGCAGGGCAAGGTCAAGGTGACCGGCAACATGGCCAAGGTCATGTCCCTCCTGCCCATCACCAACTCGCCGGAGTACAAGCAACTGCAGGCCGAGATCGCGGCGATCACCGAGTTCTGATCCTCCCCACGTCCTGGACCTCGACCTCGGAGGCCGGGGGGACGCCGGGTGCGGTGACGCTCAGGATGCGGCGCGCATGAGGGCGCGCAACGGCCGGTAGCCGATCAAGGTGACCCCGTTGTCCTCGAGGGCCTGGCGCAGGTCCCGGTCGTACACGAGCAAGCGGTGGTCGTCGACCCGGGCCTCCCAGTCGGTGGCCATGGCTTCGAGCTCGGGACTGTCCACGGCGGGGTGGAGGTAGGCCTCGGTGACGCCCGGCTTCAACCCGGGGATGGCGTCGAGGAGGATCTGGCGGCTTCCCACCCCCGGGACGTAGACGAAGTCGTCGGGGAAGACCACCCCCTCCTCGGCGGCGAGGGCTCGGAAAGGGAACCCGATGAGGCTCTCGGTGTCGGGGCCCGAGAGCCGCAGGGGCAGCTTGAACTCCACCGCCAGGTCCAGGTAGGCGTCGAAGAACTCGGACTTGATCTGCATGGTGCCCATGTGGGCGTCGAGGTGGCTCACGTCGAAGCCCCACAGGATGGCCCGCTCGATCTGGGCCCGGCATTCGCGGCGCACCTCGTCGAGATCGGCATGGTCCCACACGTCCTCGACCGTGCGGGGGAAACCCCCGTCGCCGTCGAGAAGCGACGGCGCGTGGGTGATGGGGCCCCAGCGGTACAGGTCGAACTCGGCGTTGACCGTCAGGTGCACCCCGACGTCGTCACCGCGATACGCCGCCGCCGCACCCCGGGCCCACGGACAGGGGACCATCAGGCTGGCGCTGGTCCCCAGGCCGTCACGCAGCGCCTGATAGACACCCACGTTGGCGGAGTGGCAGAAGCCGAGGTCGTCGCAGGACAGGATCAGGAGCTTGGCGTCCTCGGGGTGACCGAGTCTCTCGGCGAGCGTTGGCACGCACGCGACGGTAGCGCCCGGGCCGGGCACATCGGTCCCAGCACCGGGACCGGTCCCTCCCCGTGCACCGCTCAGGCGGCGTCGGCCTGGTCGCCCTCGAGGGCGCGGTGCCGGGCCAGAGCGGCGCGGGCCGCGACCAGGCCTCGCCGCCCGGCGCGGCGGGTCATTTCATCGATCCGCCAGTCAGCGTCGCCCGGGGGGCGAACGAGGCGCCCGGCCGTGTCGCCCACCAGGGGTAGTTGCGGTTGGTTGTCCACGTCACCCAGGTTCGCGCCGAGGTGTAACACCCGGTCGAGGCGACCTAGCCGGACGGTGGCGCCCGGGGTCACATCCAGATGCGACCGGGATCTCTCCTCGTGGTGAAGCGCTTCTCCGCCTCGGCGTCGACCAGGGCGAGCTCGTCGGCGATCAGTTTGAGGACATGCTCGTGGTTCACCCATCCGCACACCGGCGCCGCCAGCTGGTAGTTGTCCAGCTGGATCCGGCATGCCTGGGCGATCCAGAACGCCCGCTCCACGTGCAGGCCCAAGTAGTCCCAATTCGGGGTACCGGTTTCCGACTCCCCGGAGAAGTCCGAGTCGCCGTAGAAGAAGAACGGTGACGGTCCCGAAGGCGACCCGACGTCGGAGGTCATCGCGAACGTGGCGTATCCCCGGGGGAGATAGCGGTCGAACAGTGACTCGCGGTCCGGCGGTGGCGGGACGTTCAGACCGTGCTCGCTGATCAGTGCGTCGACGTCCGACTCCGCCGCGTCGAGCGCTTGGCGAACATAGGCGATCATGCCCGACCCCTGTGTGGGGGGGGTGGCGTGTTCCCAGTTGGCCAGGGAGGAACGTGCCTTGTCGATCGACGCCCGGGTCATCGCCAGGACCCGGCTTCGCTGTTCGGCGTCGGTGTCTGCGTCCAGTACCCAACGCATCAGGACGTGGCACTGGGCCGCGGCGCGGACGTTGCTCGTGGACGCCACCGAGGTGTTCATCCCCAGCGAGAGCGCCACGGTGCCAAAGGCGTCGAACCCCGACATGAACGTGGATCGGATGAAGGCCTCGACTGTGGTCGGCCACGGGCGGTGCCACGAGGGATCCTCGGCCGGGGTCCCGTCGGAACCTTCCTGCACGATGAGGCCCAGTTCGTCGACGAGAGCGATGGCGACTCTGCATGCCGCTTCACGGAGCTCCTCGTCGTTGAGCTGGGCGGGGCATTTCGTCCGCGGCGCCAGCTGCGGGTCCAGCAGGCTCCCGAGAAAGAGCAAGAGCCTCGAGACCCCGTCGACGATCGGATTCCCCGTCACAGGAAGGGCGCCGTCCGCTGCCTTGACGACCTGGCCTTCGGCGTCACGGGACTGATCGGCCATCCACATAGATTGCCTCATCCAGGACGGTTACTTCCCGTCCGCCGAAGGGAGGGGTCCGACGCCTCCCGGGCTGAAGCACGGACGCGCCCGAACCCGAGGGAGAGGAGGGTCCGGAGCGCGACGCATGGAGCGTCTGCCCCCCGACACCAGACGCCGGTGCCGTGCGGCCGGGAGGCGCGGTCCCAGCCGACTTCATCCTGAGTCCTGCGGTAGCCCGATACAAGGAAACGGACGATGAACTGTTGGGGACACCACTGCGAACAAGCACGGTCGGTGAGCTGCCACGTCGAAGGGTGCATTCGAACTACCGAATGCGGCGGGACGGCGCCGCACGGAGGCCCCAAAATGACCGCCACGCGACCGGAAGATGAACACTTGGTGACGGCTCGATCATTGGGCCGCAGCTCTTGTTGACTTCAATGTCGCGACAGCCCCATGCTTGGCCCGTTCAGGAGGGGCCCACGCTCCCACCGGCGGGAACGTGAGCCTGGTCGGTGACGGTGACCGTGGAATGGTGCACCACGCGCTCTCCTCTTGACGCACAACACGGAGGCTGCGAGGTTGCCACACTTGGTGCACTGGGCTCGGTCACGGCGGACATCGCCCCCGGTCGCCAATGTTGTCGCGGTGGCCGCGTTCACCGTCGCCGCGTCGTTCGCGTTGTCGAGCCTCCCCGCCGGTGCCGCCCAACCGAACGCGTCGACGCCGGTGAACTGCACGACGCCGCCGAATTCCACCCACTCGTGCCCGAGCACTCCCACCCAGCCCGGCGGCCTCGACCACTTCCTCTGTTACCAGGTGTCGAGCGACCAATTCACTCCTCCCGTGGTCGACCTGACCGACCAGTTCGGGGTGCACGACGGGGTTCAGCCGTTGTCGGCGTCCAGCCATCGGGCGTGGGACAACCAGCTGTGCAATCCCGTGACCAAGACCCTGGGCGTCACACCCGGAGCGGTGACCGGGCCCACCTACGGCGTGAGCAATCCTGCAGCGCACCTCTACTGTTTCACCGACAACACCGGCGCCCAGCCCGCCGTTGATGTGAGTGTGCAGAACCAATTCGGAACGGCGGTCCTGGAGGTACGGCGATCCACCCGCTTGTGCCTTCCCTCGTGGAAGTTCGACCCCAATCAGAATCCCTCGGACCCCCTGGCCGCCGGTTCGACCGCTCCCACCAGTTGGACCGACCCGAACAACCTGAACCTCAACCACTTCCAGTGCTACGCCGTGAAGGACGCGCAAAGAGGCGACTTCTCGTTCAAGCCTCACTTCGTGCAGCTCGGCGACGAGTTCGGGACCTACACCGTCGCCGTCGGGCCCCCCCGGGAGCTGTGTGCACCGGTCATCAAGCAGCTGGTCAACGCGGCCGGTGCGCCCGTGGGTGCGGCGTCGACGATCAACAGCGACGGCCTAACCGGGGCGCATCTCCTGTGCTACGCCGTGTTCGTGTACCACCCCCGCAATGTCTTGGTGGGGAACCAATTCTCCGCCACGGCGGCATCCGCCGTGCCCACGGCCGTCCCCGTTGGTGTCCGGTTCGCCGACCAGCTGTGCGTTCCCTCGTTCAAGACCGTCATCCCGCCCCCCGACGCGCCCGAGGTCTCGAGCACGCTCCTGCTGCCGTTGGTCGGCGTGGTTTTCGGGGGCGGAACACTGGCGTTCATGCGCCGGCGGCGCCGACTCACGGCCCAGCAGTAGCCGCCGCTTTCGAGTCCCAGCCGGTGCCGCCGGGCCACCGGGCGCCGATCCGGTAGGTTTCGACGCCGTGGACCGATACGGCATCACCGTCCCCTTCGACGACGTACCCCTGGCCGAGCACCGGGCCTGGTACGAGAGGCTGGACGAGCTGGGCTACACCGACGTGTGGACCGGCGAGGCGAACAGTGCCGACGGTTTCACCCCGCTGGCCCTGGCCGCGCTGTCGAGCGACCGCCTTCGTCTGGGGACAGCCGTGGTCCCGGTGTACACGCGCGGCCCAGGCCTGCTCGCCATGCAGGCCGCCACCCTGGCCGAGCTGGCGCCGGGGCGCTTCGCCCTGGGGGTGGGGTCGTCGTCGGACGTCATCGTCGAGCGTTGGAACGCCACGCCGTTCGTCGAGCCCTACAAGCGGGTGCGCGACACCGTGCGGTTCCTGCGCCAGGCGCTCACGGGCGAGAAGGTCGACGCCGAGTACGAGACGTTCGCGGTGCACGGCTTCCGCCTGGGACGGCGCCTTGACCAACCTCCCCCGATCTACGTCGCCGCCCTGCGCCCGGGCATGCTACGACTGGCGGGGCGCGAGGCCGACGGTGCCATCCTCAACTGGTTGTCGGCAGACGACGTGTCCACCGTGGTCCCCGAGGTCGGGGCGGGCAAAGCCATCGTGACTCGCATCTTCGTGTGCGCCACCGAGGACGCCGAGCGGGCCCGTTTCGTGGGCCGCGTGGCGGTGGCCGCCTATCTCAACGTGGCGGTGTACGCCGCTTTCCACCAGTGGCTGGGGAGAGGCCCACTGCTCGAGCCCATGTGGAAGGCGTGGCGAGCGGGGGACCGCAAGGCCGCCTTGAATGCCATCCCCGACGAGGTCGTCGACGCCTTGGTCGTCCACGGTTCGCCCGAGGAGTGCCGCGCCCAGGTGCAGCGCTACGTCGACAACGGCGTCACCGTTCCGGTCCTGGCGGTGCTCCCGGGTGGGGACGACCTCGCCAAGACGGTGGAGAGCCTCGCCCCGGGCTGAGCACGGCGCGCTCGGCCCCGGAACGCTAGAGGCGTGGCGGCAGCACGGCCAGCAGGGCGGAGTCGATGTCGGGGTGCTCGAAGACGTAGCCCGTCGCCGTGAGCCTCGTCGGCAGGGCCCGCTGACCGCCGAGCACCATCTCCGAGGCGAGCTCCGACCCGAGTGCGACCCGCAGGGCGAAGCCCGGGACGGCCATGACGGCGGGGCGGTGAAGCGCACGGCCGAGTGCCGACGTGAAGTCCCGGTTGGTCACCGGGGCCGGGGCGGTGGCATTGACGGGGCCCTGCAGGGCGGGCTCGTCCAGCGCGTGGAGCACGGCGCCCACCTCGTCGGACAGGGAGATCCAGCTCAACCACTGGCGGCCGCTTCCGAGCCTCCCTCCGACCCCCAGCCGGAAGAGGGGGAGTTGACGGGCCAGGGCGCCCCCGTGGGCGGCCACCACGACACCCGATCGGAGCCGGACGACTCTGAGGCCGCCGTGCGCGGCCGGTTCGGTGGCGTCCTCCCAGGCGCGACACACATCGGCCAGGAACCCGGTGCCGGCGGGGCTGGCCTCGGTCAGCTCCTCGTCGCCGCGGTCCCCGTAGAAGCCGACGGCCGAGGCGCTCACCATCACGGTCGGGGGTCGGTGGAGGCCGACCAGCGTCCGGGCCAGGAGTGCCGTGGACTGCACCCGGCTCGACACGATCTCGCGCCGGCGGGCGGCCGACCAGCGCTTGTCGCCGATGCCCGCCCCGGCCAGGTGCACCACGGCGTCGGCTCCCTCGAGGGCCCCGGCGTCGATCGTCCCGGCAAGGGGGTCCCACCTCGCCTCGTCCTCGGTGGGGGGGCGACGGACCAGGGGCGTCACCGCGTCGCCCCGGGCGCCCAGCGCGGCGACGACCGATCGACCGATGAGCCCGGTCGAGCCCGAGACCACAACCCGCATGTCGTTTCTCAGCCGACGAGGAAGTGTTGGGTGCTCAGGAGCCGCCGCCCCCCCCGTAGCGCGCTCTGATCTCCCCGTCGTCGGCGCGCACCTTGGCTGCCATGGCGTGGCGGGACTTCTCCAATCCGGCCGTCAGGTCATCGTCGGCGAGGGCGAGGATACGCACGGCCAGCAGGCCGGCGTTGCGGGCGCCGTCCACCGCCACCGTGGCCACGGGGACCCCCGGGGGCATCTGCACCATGGCCAGCAGGGCGTCGAGCCCGCCGAGGCTGCCCGAGGTGATGGGCACGCCGATCACCGGCAGCGAGGTGGCCGCGGCCAGGACACCGGCGAGGTGGGCCGCCTTGCCCGCTCCGGCGATGATGACGCCCATGCCCCGGCCGGCGGCATCACGGGCGAATTCCAGGGCGTCGTCGGGAGTGCGGTGGGCGGAGAGCACTCGGACCTCGACGGGAACGCCGAACTCGCCCAACGCCTCGACGGCACCGTCCATCACGGGCGCGTCGGACGCGCTTCCCATCACCACGCCAACCGTCTTCATGGGACTCCCGTCGTCGTCGGTCGGGCGCCGAGTCCGGCGTCAGCGGACATTCTGCCCCGTGAGCCGGCGGGGGCTCACGTCCGACGGTGCACCGATACGGCGTAGTCGCCACCGGTGTAGGGGGCGCGCTCCCAGGTGGCCCAGCGCTCCAGCAGCTCGAGCCCGGTCGACGCGCCCAGGGTGTCGTAGCGCTCCAGGGTGAGCTGGCGCCCCACCTGGAACCCGGCCACGACCAGGCCCCCGGGCTCGACGGTGCGGGCCAGGGTGGAGATCACCGCCACCTCGGTGCCGAGCTCGACGAAGATCATCACGTTCCCGGCCGCCACCGCGAGGTCGAAATGGCTGTCGGGAAGCTCGTTGCTCGAGAGGTCCCCGAGGACCCATTCGAGCTCGGGCGCCTTGGCCCGGGCGGCGTCGAGCATGGACCGTTCCACGTCGATGCCGACGGTCCGGTATCCCCGTCGGGCCAGCTCGATGGCCACCCGGCCCGTGCCGCAGCCGGCGTCGAGGACGGTGGCGGGAGGGTCACCGAGGAGCCCGGCCACGAGGTCGGCCTCCCCGTGGAGGTAATTGCCCTCGGCCGCCAAACGGGCGAAGCGGGCGTCGTAGTCGTCACCGCGAAGAGGCACGCCGAGAAAGGTACTGCCACCATTGGGGTCCGACAGCAGCGGCACGGACGACGAGGAGGGGCATGCGCATCGGACTTGGGCTCGAGCTGAACGGGACGGTGGACGACATCGTGGCACGAGCCCGGGTGCTCGCCTCGACCGGGGTGGCCTCGTTGTGGTCGTCGCAGATCTTCGGGTGGGACACCCTGACGATCCTGGCCGTGGTCGGTCGCGAAGTCCCTGGCGTCGCCCTCGGGACGGCGGTGATCCCCGTCCACCCCCGGCACCCCATGATGCTGGCCGAGCAGGCCCTCACGGTCCAGGCCGCCAGCGGGGGGCGCCTGGTGCTCGGCGTGGGGTTGTCGCACCAGGTGGTGGTGGAGGGGGTGTGGGGCTACTCCTTCGAACGGCCCGCCCGGTACATGCGCGAGTACCTGTCGGTGCTCGTTCCCCTGTTGCGCGGCGAGCAGGTGTCGTTCAACGGCGAGGTGGTGCGGACGAACACCTTCGGGCCACTCGACGTCGAGCCCACCACGCCTCCGCCCGTGTTGGTGGCCGCCCTCGGCCCGACCATGTTGCGCCAGGCCGCCACCCAGGCCGACGGCACGGTCACCTGGATGGTGGGCCCCTCGACGATCGAGGACCACGTCGTGCCCACCATCACGGCGGCGGCGACCGACGCCGGTCGGGGCGCGCCCCAGGTGGTGGTGACCCTGCCGGTGTGCGTGACCAGCGACCCCGCACCCGCCCGGGCGCGAGCCGACCGCATCTTCGCCGTGTACGGCCAGCTCCCCTCCTACCGAGCCATGCTGGACCGCGAGGGCGTGGCCGGACCCGCCGACGTCGCCGTCGTGGGGAGCGAGGAAGAGGTCACCGCCCAGATCCGCCGCTTCGCCGAGGTCGGCGCCACCGAGTTCTCCGGAGCGGTCTATGGGGCGCCCGACGAGGTGGAGAGGTCGCGGGCGCTGTTGGGGGCGTTGGCCCACGCGGCGACGAGCTGAGCTGCGCCCGGGGGGCTGCGTCGACCTCCCCGACCTCTCAGCGCTTGATGGATGTGTGCTTGAACTCGTTGATCTCGGGGTGATGCTCGAGCAGCGCGAGCACGCCGTCGATCGTCGACCGGGCCACAGAGCCGTCGTCTGCGGGGCGCGTCATGATCCGCACGAACACGGCGTTGTCGTCCAGCACGAAGGTGGGCACGCCGAAGACGCGATGATCCGTCACCGAGGCCTCGTGGGCCTGGCGGAAGGTGGCCCGGGGTCCGCCGTCGGCGACGATGGCGAATACCTTGTCGCTGTCGAGGTCGGCGCCGTCGAGCACGGCGCGGATGACCGACTCTTCGCGCAGGTCGAGCCCCCGGTCGTGCCGGGCGGCGAACAGGGCCAGGTGGACGTCGAAGAAGCGGTCGGGGAAGTTGTCCCGGACCACCAAGCTGGCCTCGGTGGCGAGCAGGTCGCCGGCCTTGGACGGGTCGTCCCAGACGGGGAGCCCTCCGTCCTCCACGTGCGCCTGGTTCAGCGAGAACGGGCTGAAGACCACGTCCCAGTCGGCCCCGGCGCGCAGCCCCACCACCAGGTGTTCGTGGGCGTTGCGGGCGAAGGGGCAGCGGTAGTCATAGGTAACGGAGAACATAGGTTTGCTCACGGGTGGTCAACCCCGTGCGGACCGGGCGCATTCCAACCGGCGCATGACGGCCCCGCCCACCGGCACCAGTGCCCGGCCGAGCCGGCCCAGCCCCACCCCCAAGAGCGCCCCCCCGACGACGTCGCTGGCGTGATGGAGCCGGACGTGCACCCGGCTCAGGGAAATGGCCCCCGCCATGGCGTAGTAGGCGGGGGCCAGGGGGTCGCCCTCGGCCAGCAGCGTGGCCGCGCACCAGGCAGCCAGGCTGTGGCCCGAGGGAAAGCTGGTGGTGCGGGGGATCCGCACCGGCAGAGGATGGGCGGCGGTGCCCTGGGGTCGGCGCCGCCCCACGGCGCGCTTGAGCTCGGCGTTCACCGCAGGGGCCACGATGCCGGTGAACACCACGGCGCGCAGCGCGCCGGCGCGCCGGGGGCCGGGTCGACGGCCTCGGGCCACCCCGATGAGGAACCACACCAGGCCGTGGTCGCCGAGGGCCGACGCGACGTAGGCCGTGGTGTCGGCGAGGCGACGTCCGCGCAGCGGCGCCACCATTCGGTCGACGAAGCCGTCGAAGGTGTCGACGCGGTCTCCCAACACCGCCGCAGGTTATCGGTGCCGTCCGGCGAGGTCGCGCCGGACGGCGGTGTCAGCCCGCCCGGGCCACCGGTGCGGGCAGCGGCGCCCCCGTGAACGCCGATCGCGCGGGCGGGGTCGCCGCCGTAGATCGGGCACAGGGACTGGAAGCTGCACCAATGGCACAGCGCCGAGGGCCGAGGGCGGAAGTCCTCGTTCTCGCACGCCCGCTCGATGGCCGACCACACTGCCGCCGTCCGCTGCCGGGTGCCCCGCACGGCCTGGTCGGAGGGCTCGGCCTCGATGACCAGGGGCTCGCGCAGGTACATGAGCCGGACGCGGCTCGGACGCCGGCCGAGGACCTGCTCGCACAGCAGGGCGTAGAACTGGACTCCACCGAGTCGCTGCTGTTCCTGGTTGACCGACGGCACCCGGCCGGTCTTGTAGTCCACGACTTCGAGCTCACCGGCGGGCGTGACGTCAAGGCGGTCGATGATCCCCCGCAGGCGCAGTCCGGCCACGTCGGCCTCGAGGGTGAGCTCCACGCCCACGGCGTCGACCGCGTCGGGGTCCTCGAGCCGGAAGTAGCCCTCGACGAGTGAGGCGGCATCGGACACGAAGGCGTCGCGCTGGGCGTCTGTGAACTCGAGGGCGGCCACGTCGGGTTGGTCCTGCAGGGCTTGCCACGCCAGATCGAGCGCCCGGCGCGCCGCCTCGGGGGTGCGCTCACCGCGGGGGTGGTCCCAGAAGAGGCGTTCGAGGGCGCTGTGCACGAGCGTGCCCTTGACCAGGTGCGGCGCCGGTGCCTCGGGCAGCCGATCGATGGCGGCGAAGCGGAAGGCGAGCGGGCAGTCCTTGAAGGCACTGAGCTTGGAAGGAGAGAGGGAGCGGGGAAGGACCAGGGCCATCGAAGCGAAGGCTACGCCCCGGGTGTACCGGTCTCGGGGACCAGGGAGATCCGCACGGAGGCCGCCACCGTGGCGGGGTCCTCGAGAGGCCCGAAGTGGCCCAAGCCGGGGAACACGACCGTGGTCGACCGAGCCAGACGCCGGGCGACGGCCTCCAGCAGGGCGGGGCCCGACGCGTCGGTGTCGGCACCGCACGCCAGGGTGACCGGGCATGGCACCTCGGCCAGATGGCCGAAGGCGTCGTGGGAGGCTCCGTGGGCGTAGATCTCGGCTTCGTGCTCCCGCCGACAACGGAGCCCGATGCCGCCCCCGCTGACCGGGGCGAAGCCGTTGTCCACGTAGGCGGCCAGCGCGTCGGGCTGGAGGCGGTCGAACGGCGATTTGCCGACGAAATTGGCCAAGGCCTCGCGGCGGGAGCCGAACTCCTCTCGGCGGCGCCGGGCCCCCACCGACATGGGGTTGTCCTCGATGGGGGGGAGGGGATCGTCGCTGGGGTAGACGACGGGCTCGAAGCAGTACAAAGCGGCGAAGGTTCCCGGGCGGGCCTCCTCGGCCAGGAGGAGGGCGGCGCCCCCGCACGAGTGCCCGAAGGCGACGGGGCGTCGCAGGCCGAGGTGGTTGACGACAGCGGTGACGTCGGTGGCGAATCCGTGCCAGTCGAAGTCATCGCCCGGTGGCGGGTCCGAGGCCCCGTGGGCGCGCTGGTCGAGGGCGATGCAATGGAATTGCCCTTGCAGGTGTGTGGCCAGCGGCCCAAGGACGGGCCCGCAGAAGCCCGTGGCGTGAACGAGCAGCAGAGGGGCCCCGTCCCCGCCGAGGTCGTAGTAGGCGATGCCCACCTTGTCGGGAGTGGTCACCCGGCCCGTGGGCATCGTCGGTCGCAGGGGCTCTTCGTGAAGCACGGGAGCGCCGGACTCGGGCATCGCGTCGACGCTACCGGGCACCACCCAGGACCGTGACGAGCGCCCCGGGGCTCACGATCGTCGGGGCGCGCTGGGGACAGTTCTTCTCGGGCCACAGGGCCGACTAGAAACAGGTGTGTGCAGCGCTTCATCCTGACGTACGGCTACCCCGCCATCTTCTTGCTCACGGTGCTCGAGGCGGCGTGCATCGAAGGCCGTATCCCACAGGCCGACCGCAACTGATGCCCGGCGCGGCGTCCACCCAGCGGCTGGTGTGGCGGGGCGGCCTGTCGTTCGAGGGAGAGGACTCCTGGGGACATCGCGTGGCCGTGAGCGGCGACCGCGCCGAGGATGGGGCCAAGGCATCGGATCTGCTCCCGCTGTCGTTGGCGGCCTGCCTCGCCTACGACGTCGTGGTCGTGCTCCGCAAGAAGCGCCAAGAGCTACGCAGCCTGGAGGTGGTCCTGGCGTCGGAGCAGGAGGACGAGGCGCCGCGGCGGTTCGTGCACATCGCGGTGCGGTTCGAAGTGGGAGGCGACGTCGACCCCGCGGCCGCCCGGCGTGCCCTCGAGCTGGCCGAGAAGAACTGTCCGGTGCTGGCCACCATCGCCGGCGCCGTGCGGGTCGAGACCACCATCGAGGTGGCCGCCGCCTCCTAGTGCGTACGTCGGCCTACCTCGGGGATTCGTGCCTGCAGTTCGCGGATCGTTTACCTCGATTTTGCCTGGGGTTCATCCAGTGGGGGAAATATCGCACCCAGCCGAGGCCGTCCCCGGAGGGCCGCTGGCGGCCGTGGAACGCCGCCCTGACTTTGTATAGGGTCTGCTCCCGTGGGGCCGTGGCGGTACGGGCTGACGCTGTTGCCGGGGGCTTCGAGACCTGACGACGAGCGCGACGAGGGCAAGGTCGACGAGGTGCTGCGCGCCCGCTCCGAGAGCGGTTGGGAGCTCGTCAACGCCGTCACCGAACGCGACGGGTCCGACCTCCTCGTGTTCAGGCGGCTCGCCGACTGACGCGCTGCTCCGTCACGACGGGCCTTCGAGCAGAGACGTCCGCAGGCGGGACACGGCGTCGGTGACCCCCAGTGATCGGGCCAGGTCGTCGAAGGTTCCGTGCTCGGTTTCGAGGGCGGCCAGGAACGCCGCCATGGTCTCCGGGGCTACCGAGATGACCGCCGGCGCGTACCGCTCCACCTCGGCGACGGCCTCGGCGTACTCCTGCTTGAGGCGCTCGAGGAGGGCGACCATGGCCTCGGCGCTCAGCGCATAGTCCTCGACGATGACCTCACGGGGCACGCCCAGGAACCCGAGCACGAGGGCGGCGAGAATGCCGGTGCGGTCCTTGCCGGCGCTGCAGTGGAACACCGCCGGCAGGGCGTCGGGCTCGGCCAGCACCTGCACGGCGCGTGCCAGCGAGCTCGAACCCTCGGAGAACAACTGCTGATAGCGCGTCGTGACGAAGGCGGGCTCGTCGTAGCGACTGAGGTCCTCGGTTGGTGGCAGCACGTCGGTGAGAGGGAGATGATGGTACTCGACCTCGAAGGTGACGTCGGGAAAGCGGCCGCGCTCGTCGACCTCACCCTTGGTGCGGAGATCGATGACGGTGGCCAGGCCGAGCTCGGCCAACTGGGCGCAGTCGTCCTCGTCGAGACGGGTGAGGCCATCGGCGCGGAACAGGCGCCGCCACCGGATCTTGCGCCCACCGGCGCCCGGGTACCCGCCGAGATCGCGAAAGTTGACACAGCCTGTCAGCGTGAGCTTGCGATGCGGTTGCGCGAGGGCCTCGGCCACAGCCCTGAGGTTAGTGCCCGGTGTCAGGGGCTGAGCGCGCCGGCCTCGGACGCAAAGGCCGCTTGCAGAGTCGACCACAGCGGCTTGGTCGTGAACGGCAGGCAGTCTTCGTCGTAGTACCACCAGAAATAGCCGCCCACGTAGTACGGGAGGGTGATGTCGAGCCCGTAGTAGTAACTCATGAGCGACTGGGCTGCGCCGAGCGAGGAGCTCGTGACGGGGTTGTTCATGCCGATCTCTCCGAACCCGAGCAAGGCATTGGGGTAGAGGCCGTGGAGCTCGGAGAAGTATGCCGACCAGGTGGCCGCGCTGGGTCGGATGCCGTTGCAGTTGTCTTCGTAGTACGAGAGCAGGACGTAGTCGAGCCCGTCCCGAACCGCCACGGGGACGTACTTCTGGGAGAAGGCCACGGGGTCGAGCTCGGCGGGACCGTCGCCGCAGCCGATGTTGTAGTAGAGGGTCAGGGCGCTGCGCTTTCCGGCCGCGGCCACGTCGTCGTAGGCGGTAGTGAGCTTGGCCTCCACCTTGGAGTACCGGCCCGTCCAGTTGCCGTTGACCTCGTTGCCGATCTCCCACACGTCCACGGAACTACCCAGGACGGAAAGGTAGGACTGGACCCGCCGGTTGTAGGCCGCTGTCCCGATGCGACGGGAGTCCGACGAGTCGAGCAGTTCCCCCATCACGTAGGTGATGGGTTGGAGCGCTCTCACCGCCGCTGCGTAGTAGATCGCCCGCTTCCTCACGTTGAAGTAGACGCGGGTCACGGGCATCTCGTCCAGGGCGCGTGAGCCCGCCACGATGTCGCTCAGGTTGGTGATGTCGTCCACGGTGACGCCGTAGAGCGGGTCGGGCATCGCCCGCATGGGTGCGGCCACCGGTGCCCCTGGCGCCGGGGCCCCCGTCGCCTTGGAGTGCGGCCCCGATGCAGCCGCGCCGGCCGGGACGGTGACGGCGAGAGCGGCGCCCACCACGAGGGCGCTGCAGATGACCCTGGGGCTCGTCATGGTGGGCACCAGCGAGGACATTACGCGGTGAGAGACTCTGGTCGTGGGGTCCCGTCCGGAGGTGTCGCTGGCCACGATCGCCCGCGAGTGGACCCGCATCGGGTGCATCGGGTTCGGGGGACCCCCGACGCATATCGCCCTGCTGCGCGATCTGTGTGTCAACCGGCGGGAGTGGATTGCGGCCCAGGAGTTCGAGGACGGTGTTGCCGCCACGAACCTCCTGCCGGGCCCCGCCTCCACGCAACTCGCCATCCTGTGCGCCTGGCGATTGCGGGGTCCCGCGGGTGCCGTCCTCGGGGGGCTGTGCTTCATCGTCCCGGGGCTGGTGCTCATCCTGGCGCTGGCCGCTGTCGTGCTCGGTCCCAATCCGCCTGAGTGGATCCTGGGCGCGGCCGCCGGGGCCGGCGCGGCGGTGCCGGCGGTGGCGCTGCATGCCGCCGCCGGGTTGGCCCCCGCCAGTTGGAGGCGGGCCGGGACCAAGACACCCGGCCGGGTGCGATGGGTCGGGTATGGCGCGTTGGGGGCGGGCGCCACCGTCCTCGTGGGCCCGTACCTCGTGGTCGCGCTCGTGCTGTGCGGGGTGGCCGAGGTCGTCATCGGCACGCGGAGCGAGCCCGTCGGACGAGGGCCTGCGTGGGCGAGCGTTCCCCTGGTGGCGTCGCATATGGCGACGGTCGGTGGGTTGGGAGCCCTCGCTTGGGTGGCGCTGAAGGTGGGCGCCTTGTCCTACGGGGGTGGGTTCGTCATCGTGCCGCTCATGCAGCACGATGCCGTGACCACCTACCACTGGATGTCGGGGGGACAGTTCCTGGCCGCCGTCGCGCTCGGGCAGGTGACCCCGGGCCCCGTGGTGCAGACCGTCGCCGTCGTCGGGTACGCCGCTCGAGGGATCGGGGGCGGGCTGCTGGCGGCGGTGGTGGCCTTCGCCCCTTCATTCGCCTTCGTGCTCCTCGGTGGCCCGCGTTTCGATCAGTTCCGGGCCAACCGCTCCGTCCGGTCGTTTCTCAAGGGAGCGGGTCCGGCCGTGATCGGTGCCATAGCCGGATCAGCGGTGTCGCTGGGCCTCGCCATTCACCACCTGTGGCAGATCCCCGTGCTCGCCGGAGCCGCACTGTGGTTGTTGGCCGCTCGTCGCGGCGTGGTGAGCGCCTTGCTCGTGGCCGGAGCCATCGGGGTCGCGCTGGCGTTGTCCGGCGTGTCTGTCTAGGGAGTGGGGGTCGGAGTCGTCGACGGGGACGTCGACGAAAAGAACGAGGAGATCGGGATGGCATTGCCGGGGGCCTTGATGTCCAGTGGCTTGCCCCAGTGAGTGAACTGGATCACCACTGTGTCGCGGCTGCTTCCGCTCCCCGACGTCACCACGGCTCGGACGGGCAGGTGCGCACCCTCGGTCTCGACGAACACGGTGGCGTTGGAGGTCTTCGATGTGCCGGTGACGCCTACGACCGAAATGCCACCGACGCTCGTCGGCGGTCCGGTTTGCAACGCGCCCGTGGGGTCGAGGGCGCGCAACACCGAGTCGAGGGTGACGCCGCCGGTGACATCGTCGTAACCGCTGTCGGATGACCGAATCGACACCCACCGCTGCGCGAACTGGGAGGCGTCGGATGAAGGGAAGCCGAAGTAGTTGGTGAGAGCGGCCTCGTTCCCGCGGATATAGGCCGTGCCGTCGACCAGCGCGACCTGAGCAGACTCGTTTCCGGCGGTGATGACCTGGAACCCTTCCGTGCGGTTGGTCAAGCTGGCCAGCGTCTCGGTTTGTGAGGCCTGAGTGACCTGCACCAGCACGGTGGCCGAACCCGTCCGATGGGCGGCGGCCTGCGCTCGCGCCAGGATGGTGCCCGGCGCGAGGTTGTCGAAGGCCGGGGGAGCCGCCTGAACCCGCCAAACGACGATGCCGGCTACCACCGCGACGACGATCAGGGCTACGACACCCACCATCCAGGTGCGTCCGGTCGTGGTGTGCTCCGGCACTGGCGGACGCCCGGGGGACATGTCCATGGCACTGTAACCGAGCGCGCCGAGCTCTCCCTCGGGTCATGTCTCAGTAAACGGCTCGTGACGGATACGTGACGACCGGTGGCGAGTCATCGCTTCGGGTCGTGGTGAACGACGGGATGCGCGCGTGTTATCTGAACCCCTGGTCGCGAAGGCTTGACGTAGGAGGGCGCCCTGGCTAACGCTTCGTACATGGTCGATGCCCCACCGGTTCCTCCCCACGCGACACCGCGTCCCGTGGCGGGTGGCTACCCGTCTCCGGGGAATCGGCCCCCGGAGAACGGCACCGGCGAGCCGGCACCGGGCGAGCTGGGGATCAAGGAGCGCCGCTCGTGGCACACGTGGCAGCTCCTGGTGTTCGGGGTGGTGTGCTTATTGCTCGGCATGCTCATCACGTGGTCGGGCGGGGGGACCCAGGCCGCGCCGAAGGCGTCCACGAGTGGGGGCGGTGCGCTTCCTGCCGAAGGGGCGTCCTCGACGACGGTGCCCGGTGCCAGCGCGTCTAGCTCGACCACGGTGGCTCCGGCTACGTCGGGCACGACATCTCCCACGCAGACTTCTACGTCGCCGGGGGCCACCACCGCGACCACTGCCGGTGCTCCCCAGGTCCTCCTCGGGCCCACGCCGCAGTCACACGGCAATTGGACGAGCACGCCTTTCACGGTCGGGAGCGGGACGTGGAGCATCGGATGGGCATTCCAATGCACGCCCGCACCCGCGTCAGGCCCGTCGTTCCAGGTTTTCGTGGTGCCCACGGGAGGAAAGGCGGGGACGGCTCCGGCCGTCAGCGGAACGGGGGCCTCGGGCCAATCGGTCACGACGCAGACGAGCGCCGGGAGTCAAGAACTGCAGGTGGAGGCGCCCGCCAGCTGCATCTGGATCGTGAAGGTCACCGGGGTCGCCTGAACCCCACTGCGGCGGCGGTACCGGGTGTGCTTAAAGGCCGGGGGGTGAGTCAGGCGCTTGAGGTTCGGGATCGACCGGCAGGTGGGCGAGTAGGTCGTCGAGCTCCGCGAAGTAGTCGTAGTCGCGCTTCGTCCTGTGCACCCGGACAGCCGGGTCGGCGGTCGCCGGAGGAGCCGGCGGAACCGGTGCGACGACGGGGGGATGTGCGACGACCGGGCGAGGTGTCACCTCCGGGCGTGGAGGTGCGACCGACCGTGGCGCCGGCGGCTGGAGAAAGCGGGGGGGCGGAGGCTGGTATGCCTCGAGGGCCAAGGGCCCCTCGAGGAAGTCCGCCCGGAAGTCCTTCAGGCACCCGAGCAGTTCCCTTTGGCGACGTGTCAGTTCTGTGACGACGTCGACGAGCTCGAGGACGAGCGTTCCTTCGGTCGGGTCATACATAGCCATGTGGAGGGAATAGTACCTGGGTGCGGCCAGGCTAAACCAGCGAGGGCACTGCTAATCTCGTGGCGTGCGCCGACTCGTGATGCGTGACGAAGAAGCGCAACTGCGGTTGCAGGCGAGCATCTCCGGGCTGGCCGTCAAAGCTCCGACCGTGTCGGTCCGCCGGCTGCTCAACCGCAGCCAGCGCCGGGTCATGATCGCCCTCGCCGCCCTCGTGGTCCTCGGGCTCCTCATCTCTTGGGTGGACACGGTCACGGCCATTGTCGGGATTGTGACCATCGTCTACCTGACCTGCATCGTCTACCGGGTCTACCTGTTCGTGAGATCGACTCGGACAGATGTGTCGGAGTTCGTCACTGATGACGAGGCGCGGGCTGTTCCGGATTCGGAGCTCCCCACCTACACAGTGATGATCCCCGCTTACCACGAGCCGGAAGTGATCAACAACCTCGTGGCCAGCATCGCCCGGACGGAGTACCCGGTAGAGCGCCTCCAAGTTCTCGTCCTCGTCGAAGCCGACGACCACGAGACCATCGATGCGATCTGGGATCAGGATCCGGGACCTCAGTTCACGTTGGTACTCGTCCCGCCGGCTGAGCCGCGTACGAAGCCCAAAGCCCTCAACTTCGGTCTGACATTGGCGCGCGGTGAGCTGGTAGCGATCTACGACGCCGAGGACGAACCGGACCCGCTCCAATTGCGGCGGGCCGCCGTCGCCCTGGGCAGGCTGGGGCCCGACGTGGGATGTGTCCAAGCCAAGCTGTCCTACAACAATCCGGATCAGAACCTCATTACTAGGTGGTTCACCATCGAATATGCGATGTGGTTCTCCTTCTTCCTGCCTGGCCTGGCGTCCCTACGGGCGCCCATCCCCCTGGGCGGTACGTCGAATCACTTCCGGAGAATGGCCCTACGGTCCTTGGGTGGCTGGGACCCGTACAACGTGACCGAGGATGCTGATCTCGGGATGCGAATGTTCCGCGAGGGCTACAAGGTCAGGGTGCTCGAGTCGGTGACGCTCGAAGAGGCGAACAGCGACTTCGTGAACTGGGTGAAGCAACGCTCTCGGTGGTACAAGGGGTACCTCCAGACCTTCTTCGTGCACATGCGGTCACCGCGGGAACTGGTCCGGGAAATGGGCTGGGGCGGTGTGGCGCACTTCTGGATCTTTGTTCTGGGTACGCCCGTCCTCGCCATCCTGAACCCCGTCTTCTGGTTGATGACGGCATTGTGGTTCATCGCCCATCCGGCCTTCATCCAGCACATCTTCCCGGCCCCGGTGTACTACCTCGGGATCGCCTGTTGGGCGCTCGGAAACTTCATGCTCGGCTACCTGACGCTGCTCAGTTGTCGCATCACCCGGCGCAGCGAGTTCCTGTGGGCGGCGCTGATCGTGCCGGTGTACTGGGTCATGATGTCGATGGCGGCGGTGAAAGCGATCTGGCAGCTGGTGGGGCGACCGGCGTTTTGGGAGAAGACCATGCACGGGCTGTACCCAGCCCGCCACGAGACCGCTGAGAGGTCCGCGGCCTGAGCGACCCTGCCCCGAACGGGTAAGACCGCGACCTCCGCAGGGGACGCCTCGGCCGGCACACACCCCGATGAGGGGAAAGTGCAGTGGCCCACGCGAATGGATGGCAAACGATTCGCGAACGAGAGGTTATTTCTCCGTGTCGGCAGCGCGATCCCTTGTGAAGCGGGAATTGCTGTGTCACAACTAGACCGATGGCAGGAGTCAGGGCGCCCCGATTGTCCCCGAGACCACTGGCGCGGCTCGCGCCACCGGGCCATCAGCGCCACAACTCGGCCCGCGCCCCTCGAACACCCGGTTCCGAAGCCATCGAACTGACTGTGGTGGTGCCTTTCTACAACCCGGGTGGTCCGGCAGTTCACGACACGGTGGCGGGCACGGTGGCGGCCCTGTCTGGCGCGGGGATCAGTTTCGAGGTTCTGGCGGTATCGGACGGTTCGACCGATGGAAGTGCATCGGCGTTGGAGCCCTTGTTGTCGGACTCGGTGCGTGTGATCACCCTGGCGCAGAACCGGGGGAAGGGCCACGCCGTCAAGGTAGGCCTCACCCGGGGTCGAGGGAGGTACCTGGGGTTCATCGATGGGGACGGAGACATCTCCCCGGATCACCTCGTCGAATTTCTGAACATCGCACGAGAGCACGAGTCGTCGTTTGTCGTCGGCAGCAAGCGGCACCCGGAGTCGCACGTTTCCTATCCTCGGATGCGATGGTTCTACTCGTGGTCGTACCAGCGCCTCGTGCGGCTGTTGTTCAAATTGAAGGTGCAAGACACTCAGGTCGGGATCAAGCTGATCCGGCGTGACGTCGCCATGGACGTCCTGCCCATGATGGTCGAAGATCGCTACGCCTTCGACCTTGAGATGCTGCTGCTCGCTCGGCAACTCGGGTACGTCGATGTCCGAGAGGCAGCGGTTCGAATCCGTGCCCGAGAGGGAAGCACGATTTCAGTTAGGGCGGTAGCGTCCATGATCGGCGATACGGCGGCAATATTCTGGCGTCTGCGAGTCCACCGTAGGTACGGCCTCGGTTCGTCCCGTCCACCGGTGGAGGTAAAGGAGATATCGGCCTACGTCGCCGAATCCGCCTGAGACCTCAGGACGCATCAATCCGACCCGCAGTCGTGGCGGGTCCGATCGTCACCACGTAGTCGGGGTGCGCTAGTCGCCGGGGTGCCCGGTTACTCGGTAAAGCCGGTAGATCGCGCATATGCCGTCGGACCGGAACGTGTGCGCCAGTGTGGCGAAGCCCGCCCCGGTGGCAAAGAGGGAAGGATACGCCACGTTTATTGCGTCGCTGGTGTCGACGCCGGTCGGCGCCGGGTCCAGGAGGTAATGCGCGTGGAAGGTCAGGGGGTCGGCGAGCACTTGCTTGAAGTCCCGATCGTTGGTTATCACGAAGACCTTGGGGTTGGGCACGGTTGTCACGATCTGGGGAGTACACGATCCAAATGTGTCAACGACGATCGACCCGTCGGGAAGGTGCATCCCACCGATGTACCTATCCACTGACTGGATATAGGCATAGTGATGTTGATATTGCCTGTCCTGGACGGTGGGGTGGGCGAGAAGAAGAGCACCGAGCTCCTGCGATTCGGAGCTCTGGATGTTCTTGGAGAACAGGCCTATTACTGACCCCGGAAGCGAGGGTCCCACGGCGAGGACGACGAAGAGTGATGCTGCGATCGTTCTCATCGGGACCCGACGCCTGGTAGCGATGTGTTGTTGTGCCGTCTTGAGCGACTGGGCGGCGGCCGGTGCTCCCACCACTACACACCCGATGAGAAATGCGTCGAGGGGAACCGTGGTCAGAAAGTACCGGTACCAAGGTTGAAGGCTGTTGGCGATCACTCCCAGCGCATCGAAGCCCAGACTGCCTCCCAGGACGGCGAGGGGTCCGAAGACGCGGGCGTCTCGTCGCCGGAACGACATCGTTACGGCGCAGAACAGGACTATGGGGAGCAACGGGGCCAGGTACTCGATGGACCGCACGTCATGAAGGAAGCGCACGGTCAGGTCGTAGTGAGACCCACTGGCGGCGGATTGGGCGGAGTTGCCGTACTGCGACGTGAATTGGGGGAATGGCTGTCCGGTGATCACGTAGCTGGCAACCGCCCAACCTGTGAAGGTGGTCACCACGGGCAATAGCAACAGGGCGCTGTCGGTGAGGGCGGCCATCACGCGACGTCGGGGAGCACCTGCCCCCCGGGAGAAACTCACGACGAGCACGACTGTGCCGGCGAGGATGGCCGAACCGACCGCCTCGTTGCGATCCAGGTACGCCACGCCGAGGGCGGTCGCCGCGTAGACCAACGACCGCAGGTCCTCCTTCCGGATCCAGCGCATGAGGTATCGAGTCGTCGCTACCAGGCAGAAGATGTACAGCGCGTCGCTCATCCCGTTGCCGGCGTAGTAGATGATCATCGGATTGAGGCCAAAGCCGACCGTCAGCAGAAGACGCGGCACCCTTCGAACACCCCACTCGCGAAGCGCGGCATGGAGTTGGTAGACGGCACCCGCCGATGCGAACGCACTGACCAAGCCGCCCGCCACGTCGTGCGAGGCCAGTGCCGGCCACAGGTCCTTGAACAAGAGCACCGGAATGACGGCAAAGGACTGGAGGGGATTCCACACGAATCCAATGGCGGCCAGGTGGGGATCACGGGAATACAGGACGTAGAAGCCGTTCGCCATGCGGGAGACGGCATCGAGCGGGAAGATGTCGAACACGAAGTCGAGAAGGGCCATGGTGGTGAGATAGGCCGCCAGCGCGATGGTGAACGCGAGCCCGTTCTCGGTGTAGAGGCGCCGGAACCGCCGCCTTACCGGGCTGGTCGGGGTCGGCGGGGTAACTTCGTCGTCGAGGGTCTCTTGGCGGGCGCGTGTGGCCGACTGCGCGGGCTCGACCGCAGTGAGAGTCACGTACCGTCGCCTCGTGTCAATCCGAGTCGCGGGGAATCCGGGTCGGAGTGTCGAATCCCGAGACTGCTGCCACTGCTTGTATATCTCCCACGCTCTGTGGTCACGTCATCGGTTTATGTGATCTGCATTACACACCCGGAAAGGAGAGGTAATCGAGCCGTGAACTCGAGGTGAACTCTTCGAAACACCAGGAAGGAGGCCTTGTGCTGGGTTCGGGGGCTTGTTCTGATGTTCACGTGCTGGAGGAAACGGTCCCGTCGGAAGGAACAATCCGGCCGCTGTCATTCCCGGTCTGGATGATGCCAGGAGTCGTGTCGACTTCGGGAGCAGATTCTGGACGATCCGGTTCGTGACCTGCGACTTGCGCCGATGCCGGCTGGCGCGCCGGACCCTGACGTCCATGAGGACCACGCCGACTTCGTTCCGTGAAGCAGCGGTGACTCCGTGGGAAGGGGGGGGATGAGAATGCCGGACGATCCCCCCCAGAACTGGACTGAAGAGGCTCCTCCTCCTCCTCCTCCTCCTCCTCCTCCTCCTCCGGGATACGAAGCGCAGGTTCCTCCGCCAACGGGTCCCGCCTATGCCCCGCCGCCTCCGCCGCCACCGGCACCACCGGGCTGGTGGGCCGAGGTCGAGACGGCGCCGCCACCTTCACCACCCCTGCCTCCCTTCCAGGTCCAGCCGCCTCCGCCTCCGCCAACGGGTCCCGCCTATGCCCCGCCTCCTCCGCCACCACCGGCACCACCGGGCTGGTGGGCCGAGGTCGAGACGGCGCCGCCACCTTCACCACCCCTGCCTCCCTTCCAGAGGCAGGTCCAACCACCACCCGTTCCCGGATACGCCCCATCCAATGATGCGGTACCCGCCTACCCATGGGCACCGAACACTGCGAACCCGCCCTCCAATGGGTGGGGTCGCGAGCCGGGGTGGAGTCCCGAGACTGGGTGGGGTCCCGAGACGCACGCACCATCGTCCACTGGACCTCTCCAACCGTCCGCGCCACCTGGACCCGCCGGACAACCGCCCTTTGCCGGGCAACCGGCACCGCAAGCGCCGAGCGCAGTGGCACCACCTCACGAGTTCGCACACGCAGGGGCCCCGACCGCCGCAGCCCCGACGACGGACCAGTGGGCGCCGCCGGCAGGCATGCCCCTAGCCCCGCCTACTCAGGCGCCCCCGGCGCCCACGGAGTCAGCCTCACCGGCCCTATACCCCACCCCGTCCGACGCGCCCGCCTCGGTCTCTGCGTCCCCGGCACCCCAACAGGCAAGGTTGACGACCACCAATGTGTCGGCGTGGTTCGGGACTCAGAAGGTGCTCGAGCGCGTCTCGCTCACCATGGAGCCCGGTCGGGTGACTGCGCTCATCGGACCGTCGGGGTGCGGCAAGTCCACGTTTCTTCGCATCCTGAACAGGATGCACGAGCTCGTCCCGAGCGCATCGCTGTCGGGTTCGGTGGAGCTCGACGGTATCGACGTCTACGGAACTACCCAGAAGGTCACCGATACGCGCCTCAAGGTAGGCATGGTCTTCCAGAGGCCCAACCCGTTCCCATCGATGACGATCGCCCAGAACGTGCTCTCGGGCCTACGTCTGTCCGGCCTCAAGGTCAGCAATCGTGACGCACTCGTGCAGGAGTGTCTGGAGAGAGCTGGGCTCTGGCGCGAAGCCCGTAATAGGTTGAACGAAGCAGGCGCCTCGCTCTCTGGTGGTCAACAGCAGCGCCTCTGCATAGCCCGAGCGTTGGCGGTTCGCCCCCGGGTCCTGCTCATGGACGAACCGTGTTCGGCCCTCGACCCCATCTCCACGGGTGTCATCGAGGAAACGATAAAGGAACTGTGCCAAGAGGTCACGATCGTCATCGTCACCCACAACATGCAGCAGGCTCAGCGAGTCTCGCACAATTGCGCGCTGTTCCTACTCGACGGCGAAGGCGAGCCTGGCCACATTGTCGAGGCCGGACCGACTGAAGAGGTATTCAGCGATCCTCGCGACCCTCGGACTGCGGACTATGTGTACGGGCGGTTCGGATGACCCCCAAGAATGTCGCCAGATCGCTTATCGGGCCGGGCAGTTCGACCACAGTGTCGCTGAGACCCTAATGACCCAAGTCGTCAGGTTCGAAGCCCCGCAGCCGGCTCCTTGGCGTTCGTTGGCACGCAAGAGCCGTGACGGGGCCCAGTCACGCTGGCACCAGGCCACGCCCCGC
This sequence comes from uncultured Acidimicrobiales bacterium, assembly GCA_963731665.1. Classification (GTDB taxonomy): domain Bacteria; phylum Actinomycetota; class Acidimicrobiia; order Acidimicrobiales; family UBA8190; genus Chersky-840. The sequence continues at coordinate 386,629 of CAVSWP010000003.1, forward strand.
ACTCGAACGACCGTTCAAGTGATGGTTCTGCTCGGTGTGGTCTTGTTCGCCTACAACTATTCGCTCTCGACGCTTGTCCAGAATGCCGGTCTGGAGACACCGCTCGCCTATGTCAGCCTGGTGCCGGCCATCGCCCTCGCATTGGCGGCCTTGCGGGCACGACCGTTGCGACCTGAACCGGCCATCCACGACCGCCAGGTGGACTACATCGTTGGGCTCCCACTCGTCGGCGGCGCCTTGGCCGCGAACCTCCTTTTGCCCAGCCGGATGTCGGCGATGTTCTGGGTCTGGAGGATCGACCTCCTCACCCTCCCTGTCTTCGTCGCCGGTGCTGTGGCCATCATCTTCGGAGTCAGGGTGCTCTGGCGTCAGAAACTGGCGATCGGCTACCTGTTCCTCGGGTGGCCTTACCCGTACTCATCGGTGCTGCTACGTGTGCTCGACGCCTTCACGGCAGCGACGCTCTTCGCCATTCGGGAGATCATCAGAGTCTTCCCGGTGGCGAAGTCGGTGTTGTCGCCTGACGGCACCTTGTTCGTGGTGACCCATCACGGTCAGTCGTTTCCGCTGAGCATCGTCTCGGCCTGCTCGGGAGTCAACAGCGTGGTGGGTTTCTTGCTCATCGGCTCGGCCTTCGGAGCCGTGGTGCGAGGGCCATTGGTCCGCAAGCTCTTGTGGCTCACCGGCGGCATGCTGCTCCTCTGGGCGATCAACCTGGCGCGCATCACCTTCATCTTCTGGGCGGGACAGACTTGGGGCGAACACATTGCCGTTGGGGTCCTGCACCCGTTCGTCGGGCTGGTGACGTTCAGCCTGGGCGTGGTTGTCATGATGCTGATGATCCGTCCGCTCGGTATGCACGTCGGGATCGAGCCCCGCCCGTCCAAACCACAGGCTTCCGAGATCGAAACCCGACCGGCGCGGGCCAAAGCCAACTTGGCGGTCCCCAAGGTGTACGCCGCGATCGCCATCGTCACCGTGGCAGCCGTCGTGCTCGGGATCGCCAACGTGGGATTGAAGACCTACAACCTGGTAGCCGATGCGTCGGGCCAGCCCAAGCTCGAGGCCTACATCGCCGCTCCCACCGCCCCGGCGGACTGGGAGACACACCGCATCGCCACGTACAACTGGGCAAAGCCCCTCTTCGGGGACACCTCGATCTGGAACCGGTACGTGCTGCATTCCACGGGCGGCGGGGCCCTGCATACGTCCATCCCAGTCATCGCCGACGTCATCACGACGCCTGAGCTCGAGACCTTCTCCGCCTATGGCGTCGAAGCGTGCTACCAGTTTCACGGCTACTCCCTGCGCGACGTTGCCCAGGTCGACATCGGCGGAGGGATCACCGGTCAGGCCATGTCCTATACCTCCCAACGCAACGGGAGCTGGTCCATCGTGTACTGGATCATCCCCGTCAAGTTGGGGACGACCACCACCTACCAACGCACGGTGTTGTACGTCCAGAACGACGGGCACGGAGTGGTCGTGCCGGCCACCGCGAGAGTGTCTGGAATTCACAACGTGGCTGGATCGTTGAGCCCCTCGGACGTGCAGCTGCTGGAGAACCGGGCATTCCTGGTGGCATTCGCCCGGCAGATGATCACCGTGGAAAGCAGTCATTCCCGACAGACGACGTCCAGCCCGACGGCGGCGGTGGGGACGTGGCTCTCACCTTCTCGAGGCACCCCGGGAACCACGGACCTGGCCGTGGCGGCGTCCTCACGCTCTTGAGCGTCGCCATGCGAGGAGCCGTGCCGTCCAATGTCAGCACCCGCCACGGGAGCCGCTGATGTCCACCGTGGACGAGCTACGGTGGGCCGAGGTGGTCGAAGCTGACCAGGCCCCGGCGCCCGGACCAGACCTCGACGACAACGCGTCGGACCCACCTCAGGGTGTGGCGGCACCACCACGAGAGCTCGACTTAGTCGCCCGTTTCGTTGAGCAGCTCATCGAGGGCGCGCTCGAAACCCGCCGCACGCGTCACCCTTCTGAGCCCGATCCTGTCGTGGATTGGGCGGCCTTGTGGGCCATCGGTACTGGGTCGACATCCATGGAGCAGGGCGTCGGTCAAATGGTGGTTGCGGCCGACGCCCTCGCCAAGCACATTGCCGCCGGGAAGAGCTCGCCTCAGTCGCCGCCAACGCTTGACAAGATTTCTCAGACCCAGCGGATGCCACTGATCGTCGGCACTCCTGCGCTGAGCGCCTTGGCACGTGAGCGGCCGTCGGTCACGGCGAGTTCCGGCTCGGCGATTGACCGCGTCGACGTTCCGCTCCCACCTTTGGCTGTCTTTCCGCCCAAGCCAACACCAGCCACCTTTCCCGATCAGTCGACTCTTAGACCCAGCGTTCGAGCCCTGCGCCGTGAGCACCTGGCTACGGCGTTCGGCTGGGTTCGCAATGTGGGACTGGCCTTGATCCTCTTCGCCGGGTGGCAGCTCTGGGGTACCAGTCTGGCCCAACACCAGGCTCAGCAATCACTGAAGCAGCAGTTCACGGCGCGAGTGCGCCAGGCCCCGACAACCCCGGCCGCCCCCTCGCTCGTGTCCGCCGATGCCGGGCTGCCTGAACCGGCCGAGGGGTCTGTGGTGGCCCGGCTTCGGATTCCGGCGATCGGGGTCGACCAGTACGTGGTCGAAGGCACCGCCGAAGGCGACCTCCAGAAGGGGCCCGGGCACTACATCGGCACCGCCATGCCCGGTCAGGCCGGCAACGTCGCCATCGCCGGGCACCGAACCACCTATGGGGCACCGTTCAACAACCTCAACAGCATGGTCCCGGGCGACGAGATCGACCTCACGACGGATTCCGGCATGACCCTTGACTACATCGTGACCCAGCCTCCGGTTGCGGTGGCGCCGTCGGACGTCAAGATTCTCAACTACTTCGGCGACAACCGACTCACCCTGACCACGTGCAACCCCAGGTATTCGGCCTCTCAGCGACTCGTCGTCGTGGCCTTGCTCAGATCACCGGTCGGGCCGAACCTGGTGACGAGCTCCACCAAGACCGTCGCGAGCCGGAGCAAGCCGCCAGTCGTGGCCGGCGGGGGATCTGTGGGTTGGAACCTGTCGTACCTCCCCGCCGTGCTCGCCGTACTGCTGTTCATCGTGCTGCTCAGCCTCGTCAACCGTCGCGCCGCCGTCTATTACGGCAGACGGGGCCGGTGGTTCATCCTTGTGCCCATCTGGGTGGCGTCGGTGTACCTCCTTTTCGGCCTGCTCTCGAGCTTCGTGCCCTCCACGCTGTAGGCGATCATCGACCTCCTGTGCCGACCCGGGGACGCGCCCGGGGCGACCCGCCTCCCAAAGGTGAGATTCGACCACGGCGAGTAGTCACCGTCGGGTGCCCGTCGGGTTCTGTGACGGATCCGTGACGCAGAGGTAATCCAGTCGCGAACTTGGAATGAACTCTTTGGAACGCGCCATTTTTGTCTTGTTGTCGGTCTCCGACTCTTGTTCTGATGCGATCGTGTTGGCAGCTGGGTGTCGGACGGAAAGGCTGTCGCTTCGAGCAACGGTTGTGGGACGACCGCGTGACAGCAAGGGAAACCCGAAATGAACTGTTTGCGTCAACCGGAATGGCAGCTTGTAGTGGGGCTTTGTCTCTGCTCATATACCTGGGGAACGGCGGAAAACCGAGCTTCACGCAACCGGACCACTCCACCCCGACACAAAATCCAAAGACCCCACCAAAGGATGGACATTCCATGCGCAAGTCGATGAGACGTGCTTTGACCTATGTCGCGGCGATCTCCTGCATCAGTCTCCCCGCGACGCTCGCTCTGGCTGGTTCGGCCAGTGCAACGACGATTACCAGTAGCGACGGGACCGTGACCCTGAGCACCACCGCGGGCAGCGTCGCACCGGGGGCGTATTCCAGCGGGCAGACGGTCGACATCTCGGTCGGGGCGAACTCGACGATGAGCAACGCCAACTTGGCCTCCTTCGGATTCCCCAGCGGGGCGGTGGCCATCAAGGCCCTCGAGTGTGCGGACCCGGACGGCCTCCCCGCCAATCTGCCCACGGTGGCAAGCGAGTGCCAGCCCGACACGGTCGCCTCGATTCCGAGTGCCAACTCGGACGGAAGCATGAGCTTCTTCAGCTACCCCGTGTACGCGCTACCCGACAACTATCTGTTCGGCGAGCCCGCCGACAGCACGCCAGTGTGTGGAGCGACACCGAACATGTGTG
>CAVSWP010000004.1:0-78672 GCA_963731665.1 uncultured Acidimicrobiales bacterium
CCCTGACCTCTTGTCGGAGGTCGGGATCTTCGTGCTCGGCCCGTGGGTCGCCTTCGTCGGTCGCCATTGCCTCTCTCAGGCCGTTGTCAGACGAAGTGACGCAGACGCTCTTCGCCCATCCCGGCGGGTGCCCGCCGGTCGAGGGGATGGCTTGCCACTACTAGTCCCCCGGATCTCACTGATTGTGTTCCATGCGGCCCACAGAGGTCCCAATTTACTCACAACGTTGATCCAATTCCGGCTCGTTCGGCCACGGAGCGTCGGGTCCATGGGGGAAGCGTGGCGGGGCGGGGGAGGGCATCCTGGGGGGATGGCCTCCGGGCACCTCGGCATGTTCCCGCTGTCGGCAGTGCTCTTCCCCCACGCCGCCATGGCCCTGCACGTCTTCGAGCCCCGGTACCAGGCCCTGGTCACCGACTGCCTCGCCGGGGAGGGCCGATTCGGGGTGGTCCTCATCGCCCGGGGCTCGGAGGTGGGAGGCGGGGACGAGCGCTTCGTCGCCGGGACGGTGGCGTCGATCGAGGCGGCCGAGCCCCTCGGGGATGGACGTTGGCGTCTGGTGGCGCGCGGGGTCGGCCTCCTGGGGGTGCGGCGCTGGCTCGACGACGACCCCTACCCCCGGGCCGTGGTCGACGAGCGCGCCGAGGGGCCCGTCGAGGACACCGGGGCCCTGGTCATGGCGGCGGTGGAGCTCGGGAGGGTCGGGGCCCTTCTCGGCGAGCTCGGCCAGGCACCGACGTGGCCGGAGGCGCCATCGCCGGGCGACGCGCCCGAGGTGGTCGCCTGGCACCTGTGCGCCCGGGCGCCCATCGGCGCCTTCGACCGGCAGCGACTGCTCGAGGCCCCCGGCCCCGACGAGCGCGTGGCCCTGCTGCGCGGCCTGCTCCAGGCGGTGGATGACGATCTGCGCCGGATCCTCGCCGGCGGCTGAGCCCGTCCGCGCTCGGTCAGTCGAGGGCGTTGAGGGCCTGCTGGGCCTCTTGCAGGCGCAGCGCCTTGGCCCGCTCTTCCTCCTCGCGCCGGCGACGCTCCTCGTCGCGGCGCGCCAGGAGTTGGCGGTAGCCCTCGTTGGCGGCTTCCACGCACGCCTTGACGTAGAGCACCGCCCCCCGCAGATCGGCGGCCGGCACCGTCCAGTGCACGGTGCCGCCGGTACGGATGTCCGGTGAGGGCATGGCTATGAAATCCGGTGAGCCCGTCCGGGCCACCGCCGCGGCCCGGAATTCGCGAGCCCAGTCACTGGTCGGCCGTCGGTTGAGGGACCACACCACCCGGACCCCGTCTCCCTCGACGTCGACGGCATTCTTGCTCGTGATCGCTATCGGCTCCCACGGCAACGCGCTGTGCCTCCCAGGATCGGCCCCGCCCGAGAATATCCCTGGCGGCGCGCAGCGGGCATCATGTCCGGTGTGCGATTGCTGCTGGTGCGTCACGGTCACGCCGGGACGAAGGAGGGTTGGACCGGTGACGACCGACTCCGCCCCCTCGATGCCCGCGGCCGGCGACAGGCCAAGCACCTCGTGGGGGTGATCGTCCCCCTGGAACCGACCCGGCTGCTGTCGAGCCCCTATACCCGGTGTCTGCAGACGATGGAGCTCATCGCGGCCAAGACGGGGTTGGCGGTGGGCGAGGAAGCGGCCCTCACACCCAACGCCGGGCCCCAGGCGGTCGAGCTCATCAGGGAACTGGGCTCGGGCGACGCGTCGGGCCGGGTGGTGCTGTGCACCCACGGTGAAGTGATCGGCGACGTGTTGGGAGTGCTCGCGCAGCACGACGGCGTGCGCCTCAGCCGCCGGCCTCCCGGCCTCAAAGGGTGCGTGTGGATCCTCGACTTTCGCAAGGGCGAGGTGGCCACCGCTCGCTACGTGAGCCCGAGTCGATGAGCGCCACACGACCACGAATCGTGCGCTCGGGAGACCCTCGTTGACCCTGCTCTAGGCACGGATCTCGCCTGGTCGCGTGGTAGACAGGCCGCCGTGACCCTGCTCCAGACCCGGCCGGCCACGCTCGTCGCCGCGCCGGTGCACGCCCGGGCGCGCCGCCAGGGTTACCACGCCGAGATCCTGCTGGTGAGCTTTGCCGTCCTGCTGGTCGAGGTCTGTTACACGCGGGTCATCTCGTTCAAGCTGTTCTACTACTACACCTACCTCATCATCGGGTTGGCTCTGCTCGGGCTGGGGGCGGGCGGGGTCCTGGTGGCGCTGTCACCGCGGCTGCGCCGGGCGCGCACCGACACCGTCTTGCTGTGGGGATTTCTCCTGGGCGGCGTGGCCGTGGTCGTCAGCTACGTGGTGGTGGCCTACACCACGCTCGACTCCCTGGCCATCTGGGACTACGGCACCTCGGCGTCGGCCAAGAGCATGGGGGAGCTCCTGGCCATCTGCGTGTTCATCTTCGTGCCCTTCGTGGCGCCGGGAGTGATCATCACGACCTTGTTCGGCCGCCGGCCCGAGGCCGTGGGCAGTCTGTACTTCGCCGACCTGCTGGGCGCCGGCCTGGCCTGTGCGCTGGTGATCTACCTCACCGGCACGATCGGCCCCCCGGCGGCCATCATGCTGGCGGCCGGGGTCCTGTTCCTGGCGGCCGCCATCGTCCTGGGACGCACCCGACCGGTGGCCCTGCCCCTGCTCCTGGTGCTCGTGGTGGGCACCGTGGTGCTGACGGTGGACCCCAACCTGCTGCCCGCCCAACGCCTGGACACCTCCAAGGTGAGCTTCAACACGGGCCAGACGCTGTTCTCGGCGTGGAGCTCGATCTTCCGCGTCGACGCCGTGCAGATATCGCCGGACGTGCGCGCCCTGTACCACGACGGGACCATCGGGTCGGCGATCTACAAATGGAACGGCCACGTGGCCTCACTGGCCCACTACGACTTCGGTGCCGATCCGCGCGCCATCCCCTTCGACCTCACCAAGACCCCGCCCCGCAACGAGGCCGTCATCGGGGCGGCCGGCGGCCACGAGGTCCTGGCGTCGCTGTGGTTCGGGGCCAAGCACATCGACGCCGTGGAGCTCAACCCGGTCACGTACTCACTGGTGAAGACGACGTTCGCCAATTTCGACGGCCACCTCGCCCAGTATCCCGCTGTCAACTACGTGAACGCCGACGGGAGGTCGTTCATCGCCCGCATCCATCGGGCCTACAACCTGATCTGGTACCCGGCCCCCGACAGCTATGCCGCCACCAACGCCGCCAGCGCCAGCGCCTTCGTCCTGTCCGAGAGCTACCTCTACACCACCAACGCCATCGTCGCTTGCCTGCAACACCTGACGCCCAACGGCATCTTCGTGGCCCAGTTCGGCGAGATCGACTATCAGAACGCCCCCTACCGCACGACGCGCTTCGTGGCCACGGCCCGCCAGGCTCTGGCCCAGCTGGGGGTGACCGACCCCAAGGACCACATTTTGGTTGCCAGCTCCCCGGCCCGCTTCTTCGGGACGTTCACGCTGTCGACCATCGTGGTCAAGCGAGCCCCCTTCACCACGACCGAGGTGCGCAACTTCGTGGCGTCACTGTCGGGCATCCCCGGGACCACCCTGGGCTACGCCCCGGGGCACGCCGTGGCCCCGAGCCCCGTCGACACCGTGGTGACGAGCACGCCGGCCCAGCTCCAGTCGTTCTACGGCTCGTACCAATACAACGTGGTGCCCACCACGGACAACGACCCCTACTTCTGGCACTTCGCCCGCTACGGCACCGTGCTGGGCGACTTCTTCCATCCCGTCACCAGCCAAGACCGCGAGTACGAGGTGGGAGAGCGGGTCCTGGTGCTCCTGTTGGCGTTGTCGGCGGTGATCTCGGCGCTGTTTCTCCTGCTGCCGTTCGTGGCCATCCGGTCGACCTGGCGACGACTGCCGGCCAAATGGCTCTCGGCACTGTTCTTCTCTGCCATCGGGTTCGGCTTCATGTTCTTCGAGATCACCTTGATGCAGCTTCTCAACCTCTTCCTGGGCTATCCCACCTACGCCTTGACCGTGACCTTGATGTCGCTGCTGGTGTTCACCGGCGTGGGCGCCCTCACCAGCCGCAAGCTGGGAGACCGGCCCCACGCCGTGGGCGCCCTCTTGCTGTTCATCACCGGGCTCACCGTCTTCTACGTGCTCGGGCTCACGCCGCTCACCGCCGCCCTGCTCGGGCTGCCCATCGCCGCCCGGGTGCCCATCGCCTTCTGCCTGCTGGCGCCCTTGGGGATCTGCCTGGGCACGTTCATGCCCCTGGGGGTGCGGGCCGTGTCGAAGATGAGCGCCGACGGACGGGAGTACGTGGCGTGGGGTTGGGCCGTGAACGGGTTCTCCTCGGTGGTGGGCGCCGTCCTGGCCACCCTGCTGTCCATGATCTTCGGCTTCCACTTCGTCCTGGAGCTCGGGCTGGCGGCCTACGTGCTCGCCCTCGTCGCCTGGCGGCGCCTGGCGCGGCGCGCCGCGCTGGTCGGGTTGCGGTGACGTCGCTCGCTGGCTCGGAGAGCGGGGGACTGCGCCGCTCGGTGGCGCTGTTCCGCGCCTTTCGCGTCGAGCAGACCGACCCCGACCACTTCTACCGGATCCAGGCCGCCGACGCCGTGGACCAGCTGCGCCGGTGGGCCCCGGTGGAGGGTCAGCTGGTGGTGGACGTGGGCGGGGGAGCGGGCTACTTCACCCAGGCCTTCGTGGCCGCCGGGGCGCGCTGCATCCTGGTCGAGCCGGGCGCCGCCCACCTCGGGGACCACGAAGTCCCCGTCGTGGCGGGCGCGCCGGCCGAGACGGCCGAGGAACGGGCCCGGCGCGAGCGTCACCGCCTGGCGGTGGCCCCGGGGCGCCTCGCTCCGGGGCGGACCGTGGCCGGCGACGGCAACCGGCTCTCGCTGGCCGACGGTGCCGTGGACGTGGCCTTCTCCTCGAACGTGCTCGAGCACGTCCCCGACCCGGCCCGCTTTCTCGACGAGGCGGTCCGGGTGACGCGCCCGGGAGGGATCATCTACCTGTCGTTCACGGCGTGGTACTCGCCGTGGGGGGGCCACGAGACGGCTCCGTGGCACTACCTCGGTGGCCGGCGCGCCGCCCGGCGCTACGAGCGCCGCCACGGCCGACCGCCGGGCAATCGCTACGGGTCGTCGCTCTTCGCCTGTCACGTGGGCCCCACCCTGCGCATGGCGCGCGCCCACGGCGGCGTGGAGGTGGTGGCCGCGTTGCCCCGGTACTACCCCGATTGGATGCGGTGGTTGGTCGAGGTCCCCGCCGTGCGCGAGCTGGCCACGTGGAACCTCCTCCTGGTGCTGCGTCGGCGGGGGGCCATGGCGTGAGCGCACCGGGGCGCGTGGCCGCGCGCTCCGGTACCTGGGCACCGTCGGGACACGAGTCCTCGACGCCTCCCGGGGCCGGCGAGGCGCTCTCGGCCCGCCGCACCCGGCGTTTCCGGGTGGGGCTCGGGGCCGTCACCCTCATGGGGTTCGCCATCAGGATCGCCAGCGTCCTGGGACGACCCAACCGCAAGCCGGGCGGGGACGGCTACTACTTCCACAACGCCGCCAACCTCTTGGCGGAGGGTCACGGCTTCATCGACCCGTGGCAGTACGCCCGCCATCCCCACGTGGTCGTGCAGATCGCCGACTGGCCCCCGTTGTTCGTCTTCGTGCTGGCCGCCACGTCGGTCGTCGGGCTCAAGTCGTTCTTTGCCCATCGCGTGTGGTGCTGTGTCATCGGGGCCGCCGCGGTGACCGTGTGCGGCATCACCGGCCGCGAGGTGGCCGGCCGGCGCGCCGGTCTGCTGGCGGCGTTCATCGTGGCCGTGTACCCCAACATCTGGATGAGCGACGAGCTCGTGCTGTCGGAGACGCTCACCCCGCTGCTCGTGGCGCTCGTCCTGCTGGGCGCCTACCGCTTCTGGAAGCGACCCACCATCCGCCGCATGCTCCTGTTGGGAGCGCTGTGCGGCCTCGCCATGCTGGGGCGCGACGAGCTGGCGCTGCTCGTCCCGTTCATCTTGCTCCCCCTGGCGTTGGGCGCCCGGTTGCGGGGGCGCACCCGGGTGGCTCTGGCGGCGGTGGGCACCTTGGCCGCCCTCACCGTCATCGCCCCCTGGGTCGGCTACAACATGAGCCGGTTCGAGAAGCCCACCTTCATCAGCTCGGGGCTCGGCATCACCCTGGCCTCGGCCAACTGCGACCAGACGTGGTCGGGGTTCCTCGAGGGGTACTGGTCGAGCCAGTGCGCGCTGCGGGCCCCCCTGGACCATCACGCCGACAGGTCGGTGCAGTCGGCCGAGGCCCAGGCCTACGCGCTCCACTACATCCACGAGCACGAGGGCCGCCTGCCGAACGTGGAGCTGGCCCGCCTGGGGCGGGCCTTCGGGCTCTTCCATCCCGTGTCCCAGATCCGCCTCGACGCCTACATCGAGACCCGTCCCTATCGCTGGGCGCTGGTCGGGCTGGGCATGTACTACGCGCTGGTGGCGCTGGCGGTGGGGGGCACCGTCGTGCTGCGTCGCCGCCGGGTGCCGACGTTCCCCCTGTGGGCCCTGGGCTTCGTCGTGGTGGCCACCGTGCTCGTCAGCTTCGGCAACACCCGGTACCGAACCCCCTTCGAGGTGACCCTGGCCCTGTTGAGCGCCGTGCAGCTCGACGCGCTGTGGGGCCGGCTGCGGGGAACGGGGCCGCCCGTCGACGTCGTGCGGGGAACACCGCCGCCCGCCTGAGCGGTCTCAGCCGGTCCGCCACCACCCCAGCCGGTCCTTGAGGCCGAGGATGGGCCGCTCGACCACGAGGTAGCTGGCGGCGGCGCACGCCAGGGACAGGGCGAGCACGATCCCGAACAATTCGGGGAAGGGCACCCGGAACAGCGCCCCCGTCCATCGCAGGTACATGTCGACCCACGCCTGGTGCCATAGGTAGACGCCGTAGGAGACGATCCCCAGGCCCACCACGGGCTTGCACCGCAGGGCCCGGCGGATGGCCCCGTTGTGCTGAGGGCCGAAGACCGCCGGCACGAGCAAGAAGAAGGCGAACAGTCCGTACAGCACCTCCATGGCCACCCCACGGCCCGGCGTGTTGTGCTCGAGGGGAGAACGCGACACCCCGAGGTGCGACACCGCCACCAGCATGGCGAGGGCGGCCAGCCAGCTGAGCCACGGCATGGCGGGGTGCCATAGCCACGCCGGGGTGCGGTTGCGGTGCGCCAGCCAGCTGCTGAGCACGGCCAGCAACATCCCCAGGGCGAACAAGTCGAGGCACGCCGGGAGCCATTCGAGCGCCACCGAGGCCAGGTTCGAGTGCACGTGCAGCAGCCACACGCGCATCCCCAGGCCGGTGACGAAGAGGCCGGCCACCCCCGACAGCTCGCGACGGAGCTGGTGCCCGTCGGTGCGCCCTCCCCGCGCCAGCACCAGGGCGTAGAGCGGGAGGAACAGGTAGAAGGCCACTTCGGTGCACAACGACCAGGCCTGGGTGATCCCGGTCAGCGCGTGCGACGGGAAGTACACCTGGAGCAGGCCGAGGTAGATCACCAGCGAATGCCATCCGGGATGGACATTGCGGTCGATGTGCATGAGGTAGTTGGTGACGACGAAGGCCAGCCAGTACGCCGGCACGATGCGCAGGAACCGGCGGACCCAGAACTTCCCCACGGCGGGGGCAGGCCCCCCGGCGAGGTGCGACGCCACGAACGGCCGGTAGAGCAAGAACCCCGAGATCAAGAAGAACACGGCCACGCCGATCTCCAACCGGGCCATGTAGATGCCCAGCGACGAGCGCAGCGTGAACCCCGAGGCGAACGAGGTGTGCACCATGACCACGAGGATGGCCGCCATGGCCCGCAACCCGTCGAAGCAGGGGAAGTGCCGGGGGCGCGTGGCCGGGACCGCAGGGGCCGAGACTTCATCGACGGCTTCGGGCGCGGGGCGAGGCGCGACGTCGACCATCAACCGTTCGACCGTAGCAGCCTGCCTCGAAAAGGGGTCAGACGCTGCGCACGTGCTTGCCCCGCCGCCGCGTGCGCCGCCGCGGCGCGCCGTCGTCGTTGTTGTTGTCGACGGTGGGAGGTCGGGGGGGCCGTGCACCGTCGTCTGTCGCGCCTCGGGCGCGACGGTCGCGCACCTCCTGCACCACGGCGTCGGCACCGAGGGCGGCCACCGCGAACCACGCCAGGGTGCCGGCGGTCTCGAAGTGGTTCGGCCAGCCGAACTCGGCGAGATACCGGAACGTGGCCTGGCCGGTGGTAACCATCTCGGCCACGGCGACGAGCAGTCCCACCGAGCCCAGCGCCAACACGGCTCGGCCGTACCCGAGTGTGAGGGCCAGGAAGGTGGCGATGGCGACAGGAACCCCGGCTCCGGGGGAGATGACCGCCGAGCTGACCACGCCCACGCCGGCCGACGTCGCCACGACGGCGGGCCAGCTCGGCCGGACGCCCGGTGAACGCAGGAGCGACCCCAACACCGGTGCGCCGTCGTCGGGGACGGAAGGCGCGTCGGGGCCTCGGGTGGAGGCCACGACAGCCTCCGCCGGTGCCGGCCCTGCCGGCGCCGCCGTGGCCAGGGGCCGGCGGGCGCGGTACCTCCCGGTCGGGCCGGCCGGGACCGTGACGGGCGGTGAGCCGGCCCGCCGGCGTCGGCGCCGTGGCCAGCACGCCAGGGCCAGGCACACGACGAGGGTCACCGCCGAAGCGGCCAGGGCCACCCACACCAGTCGCTGCGGGGTCCAGTTCAGCGTGATCACCATGTCGTGCCCGGGATGCGTCGGCACCACCAGCCACCCGTTGGCGTAGCCGTCGATCAGCTGCGGAGGACCGAGGTCCTCCCCGGTGCCGGTGGTGGCGTGCCACCCGGCGTTGGTGCTCTGGCCGAGCACCATCCAGAACGGGCCCGTGGGGTCGTGCACCACGACCTTGGCCGACGTGGTGGAGGAGCTCATGACCTTCATCGTCGGCGCCGGGGTCGACTCGGTGGGCTCCGCCCGGCCCGACGCCGTGGGCGCCAGCGCAGCCCCCCCGGGGGCCGAGTCGAGGACGAGGCTGTCGATGTCGAGGTCGACCCCGGGGGGGAAGCCCGGCTGGGTCTGCACGATGTGGGGGCCGGCGCCCAGCGAGATCCCGTTGGCGGCCGAGCCGCATCCCCGCACCACCAGTGCTCCCAGGGCCTCGGCCGTGGCCGTGGTGCCGGTGACGGTGACCGGGACCGGCTTGCCGTCCACGGTGAGAAGGTCGGACCGACAGGGGGCGGGTAGCTGCGCCGGACCGGGCACCGCCCGGGGCATCCCGGGGACGTCCATCTCGGCCACGCCGATGGGCAGCTCCACCTGGCTGTCGGCGTAGTAGTCCAAGTCGGTGACGGGGCGCACGGCGTCGAAGGTCACCCGGACGTTGGTGCCGGTGAGGGCGGGGAACGACACCGTCACCGTCTGGGTGGCCCAGGGCTGGGCCTTGTCGGCCAGCGGGGGAACCGACACGGTACGGCTCTGTCCCCCGGCGCTGACGGTGACCGAGGTGGGCACCGAGTGCCGGCCGTCGGTCACCAGGGCCATGGACAGATGGTCGAAGGTGATCGGGTGGACCAGGTTGTACTCGAGCCAATTGCCGGCCTGGGGCCCGATGCCCGGGCTCCACACCGTCGCCGGGTTGCCGTCCAGGGTGGCCGAGGCCCGGTCCTGCACGTCGCCGGGGAGCCGGCCCGAGGAGTACGCGGCGGTGATCCCCGGCACCGTCGTCCCCAGCAGCGTTGTCGAGGACGTCGTCGGGCACCAGGGCGGACAGCGTGGCGGTGCCGCTCACCGAGAACGTGCGCGCCGTGGGAAGCGTGAAGGTGCGGGCGAGGTCGATCTCGGGGTCGGTGGACGGGGGCACCGGGGCACCGGTCTCCCGGGTCATGACGATGGTGAGCCGGTGCGAGGCCGACGACGCGCCCGCGGCGGTGAGGAGATCCTCGGGCATGCGCAGGATCTCGTGGACCTGCTGTCCGGCCAGCCGGACCTCGGCGAAGCCGACACCGGACTTCCCGTCGTAGGACTTCTCGGTCCCGGTGTTGGTGGCGTCGATCGTGATCCGCAAGGTCTTGAAGCTCCGCGGGGGGAACGTCACCGTCTGCCCGGCGGCCGTACGCGACGAGGGACCCAGGTCCACCGTCAGGGGATGGGCGCCGTTGAAGTGGAGCGTGACGCGCGTGATCCAACGGTTGCGCGGCCCGTACAGGGGTTGGACCAGGTTCACGTGGTCGGTGGTGATGGTGTTGTCGAGGGCGATGCGCAGGTACTGGCCCACGGGGTTGCCGAAAGCGGCCACCGTCCATGTGGTGCGCAGGTTGCCGTCCATGGCCTGGTCGGGGCGGTCCTCGGGCACGTAGGTGATGGAGTTGCCGTAGTTGCTGGCCTGCACGCTCTGCACGCCCACCTGCTCGGCCACGGTCTCGCTCACGTCACCGGGGGTGGCGGGGAACAGCGGGAGCCGGGTGTCGCGGGAGTCGGGGGTCAGGGGCTTCTCGCCGACGGTCTGGGTGTACCCGAAGTTGTCGCCCACGGTTCCGAACTGCTCGGCCTGGTCGCGGTTGGTGTCGGTCACCACCAGGTCGGCGCCGGCCGCCAGCTCCCGTTGCAGGGCGGCGGGCTGCGACGTGAACGAGGGAGAGTAGAACACGGTGGCCTGACCGTCGAGCAGACCGGCGCCGGCGGCGGCGATCAACCCGGCGCCGTCGCCGTCGATGAGCATGGGACGGCCGGCCCCCTCGGTGCGGAGGATGGGCCTCGCCCCGGGCACGGCGAACACCGCCACCGGTTGCGGGTAGGGCGCGTCGTGGGGAAGGCCGAGCTCGGTCTCGTCGATCAAGGGGTACTTGGCCGGCGCCTCGGCGGTCACCGCCGGGCTGCCGAAGCCCACGGGTGCCGACAGCCCCGGCGGGGGAGGGTCGAGCTTCTGCCACAGGGCGCGGGGACGAGGGGTGTCGTAGTGCTCGTAGGCCAGGTCCGACTGCACGACGAGGTCACCGGCGCTCATGATGCGCAGCAGCGGTGCCACGGCGGCGGGGTTGAACGTGTCGTCCTGGACGTCGTCGTCGAACGTCTCGAGCAGGTTCGCCGACCCCGGGGAGCCGTAGGGGACGAGCCCACGATCGACCTCGGGGCGCGTCATGAGGCCGGGCAGCACCGGCTCGAGCGTGGTGCCCCACCGGTAGGTGGAGAAGTCGATCCCCGGCTCGAGGAGCACGCGGGTCTGGTCGGCACCGGCTTGGGTGTCGAGGTACTTCGCCGCCTGGTCCCAGTACGACGGGATCTGCTCCGGCCGTGACAGGTTGACGGCCACGAACTGCCCCGTCCACAGCGAGGGGAGGTCGGCTGCCACCAGTCCGGCGGCGGACAGCGCCGCGATCGATCCCACCATTTTCCACCGTCGCGTCAGCGCGGCGACGCCGGCGCCGAGGAGCACCGCCGTGCCCAGCACGACCAGCGGGGTTGCCCGATTGGTGCTGCGCAGAGCCAGGCCGACCGTCGAGCCCGTGCCGGCCGACTTCACCAGGCTCCCCAGCGGTGACGGGTTCGCCAACGGGTGGGCGCCGACCGAAAGGATGGTGCCCACCACCACCAGGACGATGAAGTAGGCCCGCTCGCGCCAGCGCAGCACGAAGGCGGCCAGAAAGGCGACCGCCGGGACGGCGAAGCTCACTGCCAGGAGCCACAGCGACGTCATGTAGGGTCCGGCCATGGGCAGGTACAGGCCCAGCTTGTCCACTCCGTAGAAGAACCAGTAGCCGAGCCCCCGCAGGGTCTCTGACGCCAGGCTGGTGCGGGCCACGGTCGGGATCGACTCGGTGTAGCGCAAGATGTCCATGCCGTAGCCGCCCTCGACGGCGAGCCCGGCCGCCCACCACAGCGACACCCCGGCACTGAGCACGCCGACCTTCACCACGGTCGAAAGCGCCCGGCGCCACGGCACGCGACCGGCGGCGAGCTCCCACAGCACCCACAGCACCGGACCCACGCCCACGAGGATCAACGCCACGGCGTTGGTGCTGCCCACCAGCGCCACCACGATGGCGAAGAGGGCGCAGTGGCGCCATCCGCCGTGGCGCAGCGCCCGCGCCGTCAACCCGATCATCCACGGCAGCCCGACCCACGGCAGCAGCAGGGCGGACTGGCGCGCCTCGTTCTGCAACACATAGGGGGACAACATGTAGGCCAGGGCCGCCACCACGGCACCGACACCGCCGATGGTCGCCGTGTCGAGCGACCCCGCACCCGCTCGGGGCGTGGCGGGGGACAGGGTCCGCAGGAGGAACAGGACACCGGCGCCCGCCAAGAAGAGCAGACTGCCGGTCCACAGCCGCTGCGCCACCCACGTGGGGACTCCGACGGCCTGCATGGCGGCGTAGTACGGCCCCATGGGGAGCAGGTACCCGATGTACTGGTGCGTCACCGTCCCCATGGACACGTCGGGGTTCCACATCGAGACCACCTGCGACATGAAGCGGGCGGGGTCGGTGTAGAGGTACTGCTTCGAGTCGTCTTCCACCATGCCTGGCGCGGTGCGCAGCAGGGGGATGTACGCCACCGCCGCCAGAAAGAGGTGCGCGCACCAGGCGGCCGCCGCGCGACGACGGGATGGTGGCGGCTGCTGGTCTGTGAGCGGACGGGTCGAGGTCACGGTGCGGCGTTGGCCTTCAGCACCCGCGGCGCGAGCGGTACGAGCCTCCGGGTGGCGGGCGCAGCCTACGAGGTGCGCGCCCCCATTTCCCTGCCAGCCCCGAGCCCCCCGCCTCGGGGCGTCCCTGCCGCCGCGGTGTCCGGCGTGTAGAACGGACGGCGCCGGGTCGAGCGGCCGGAGAGCGAGCGGGCACATGGGCGACAGGCACCGAACAGGCGACCTGAAACTGCGCTCGTGGTCCGACAAGGCCGTGGTGGCTCTGGCGCTGATGGCGTTCGCCTCGGGTTTCGGCCAGGGCGGGGCCGTGGCGGCCCTGGGTGACGTGGCCAAGCACTTCGGTCACATGGTCCACGGCACGACCATCGCCGACCAGGCCGGGCTGTCGGGGACCGTGCTCGGTGTCGGGCTCGCCGTCTTGCGACTGGCCTCTCTGGGTGGGCTGCCCCTGGCCGGCTTGGCCGACCGTTTCGGCCGGCGCACCATGCTGCTGCTGACGTGTGCGGTGGGCCTGGTGTTCACGGTCCTGGCCGCCGCCAGTCCCGGCTACTGGTGGTTCGTGGTCATCTTCGCCCTGGGCCGCCCTCATCTCAGTGCCACCAACGCCATCGCGCAGGTCAGTGCGGCCGAGGAGACCGACTCCGCCCAACGGGCCAAGGCGGTGGCGCTCATCGCGGCGGGCTACGGCGTAGGCTCGGGGCTGACCGCCGTGATCCACGGGCTAGCGAAGTCCACGCTCGGGTTCCGAGGGCTGTTCCTCCTGGCCGCCGTGCCCCTGGCGGCCATCTTCTTCATCAAACGGTGGCTGGTGGAGTCCACCCGGTTCGCGCTGGCGGCGCAGTCCACCGAGCACCCGGTGCCCGTGCTCGGCGCCGTCGGCCACGCCTACCGGTGGCGTCTGCTGACGGTGTGTGGCATCGCCTTCGCGGTGGCGGTGGTCACGGGCCCCGCCAACAGCTTTGTCTTCGTCTACGCCCAGAACGTGCTCAAGATGTCGGGCGACGAGACCGCCGCCATGGTGAGCGTGGCGTCGGTGTTCGGGCTCTCGGGCCTGCTCCTGGGCCGGGTCCTGGCCGACCGCGTCGGCCGTCGGCCCACGGGCGCGCTGGCGATGACGGCGATGGCGCTCACCGGCACCCTCGCCTACAGCGGGTCTCGAGACGGGCTGCTCGTCGGGTACGAGCTCGGGGTGTTGGCCGCCGCCACCTTGGCCCCGGCCGCCGGTGCGCTCGCCAACGAGCTCTTCCCCACCTCGGTCCGGGCGTCGGTGGCGGGGTGGCTCGTCGGTGCCAGCGTGGCCGGGGCCACGGTCGGCCTGGTGTCCTTCGGCGCCATCGCCGATGTCGGGAACCGCTTCGCCCTGGGCGGAGCCATCACCTTCCTCCCCGTCGTCCTGGCCACGGGGCTCTTCGCCTTGCTCCCCGAGACCAAGGGCCGCGAGCCCGAGGATCTCTGGCCCGACGTCGCGTAGGGGCTCGCCCGGCTACCGTCGGCGTGGTGGAGTTGCTGCGCGCCCTGCGCACGACGGGAGCCGTGCGCGACTTCCTGCCCGACGGAGTGGACGACGAGGTCGTCTACCGACTGCTGGACACGGCGCGCTTCGCGCCCAACGGTGGCAACCGACAGGCGTGGAGGGCCATCGTCGTCCGAGACCCCGCCCGCAAACGCACGCTGCGCGACCTGTATCTCCCCGGCTGGTACGAGTACCTGGCCCAGGGCGCGGCCGGCCTGGTGCCGTGGGCCCCGATCACCGACGGCGACGCCGAGCGACGGGCTCTCGAGGGTGCCGACGCCGTGGCGGCGGGGGCGGCCGCCGGTCCCGGCGGGTTCGCCGAGCACCTGGACCAGGTGCCCGTGCTCATCCTGGTCCTCGCCGACCTGCGCAAGCTGGCCACGGTCGACCGGGGCTTCGACCATTACACCATCGTGGGCGGGGCGTCGGTGTACCCCTTCGTATGGAGCCTGCTGCTGGCGGCCCGGGCCGAGGGCCTGGCCGGGGTCATGACCACCATGGTGGTCCGCCGCGAGGCCGAGGTCCGATCCGAATTCGCCATCCCCGATCACATGACGGTGGCGGCCCTCGTGGCCCTCGGCCATCCCGTGCGCACGCCGAGCAGGCTCAGGCGCCAAGCCGTCGAAGAGTTCACCACCCTCGACCGCCTCGACGGGCCGGCCCTGTCCGGCCCGGGCTGACCCCGGGCGCAGCGACCACGGGCCCTGGTGCCGCGCCGCCCGACCAGGCTCCTCGAGTTTCGCGTGGAGGACAGCTCGAAGGTCCTCGACGTCATGGCCGAGCTCACCGCCGCCCACGACGGCTGGATCAACCTCCATCCCCAGGTGCGCCCCGAAGACGAGCCCCCGCCGAGGTCGGGGCTCACGACGCTGTTGTTGGCCGGACCGGTCCACGACATCCCGGTGTGCACTTGGGTGGCGGGAAAGCTGACACGGCAAGGGCCGCAACCGGTCTCGATCGGCGTGCAACACGCCGCCGGGGCCCGGGTGCTGGCCCGGCTGGTGTCGGCCGGGTTGGCCCTGCCCGATGGTTGGGCGCTGGTCCAGGACCACCCCCGACGCGGCCTGGTGGTCACCCCGGCGTCCGATGCCGGCAACGAGGCGGTCCTGGACTGGCTCCTCGAGGCGGGCGCCATCTTGAGCGTGGTCCGGCTCACCGGCGACTGGCAGGCCGAGGTCCACCTGCCGGCGTGACCGGGAACGGGCCCGGCGAGTCGCTGTAGCCTGCGCCGATGCCGTCCATACGCATCGGTGTCCTGGGCGCGGCGAGGATCACGCCCTCGGCGCTCATCCGTCCGGCCCGCAACGTGGCCGGCGTCGAAGTCGTGGCGGTGGCGGCGCGCGACGAGGACCGGGCGGCCGCCTTCGCCGCCAAGCACGGTGTCCCCCGGGTGGTGAAGTCCTACGAGGATCTCGTCTCCGACCCCGGTGTCGACGCCGTCTACAACCCCCTTCCCAACGGGCTCCACGGCCGGTGGACCCTGGCCGCCCTGGTCGCTGGCAAGCACGTGCTGTGCGAGAAGCCCTTCACGGCCAACGCCGACGAGGCCCGCTCGGTGGCGGGCGCGGTGCCCGCCGGCGTGGTCGTGATGGAGGCCTTCCACTACCGGTACCACCCCGTGTTCAGGCGAGCGCTCGAGCTCATCGGGGAGGGGGCGGTGGGTGCCGTGCAGCGGATCGAGACCTGGATGTGCTTCCCCCTGCCGTTGTTCAAGGACATCCGCTACCAGCTGGACCTGGCCGGCGGGGCCACCATGGACGCCGGGTGTTACGCCATCCACATGGCCCGGCACCTGGCCGGCTCCGAGCCCGATGTCGTGTCGGCGCGCGCCGCCCTCAGGTCACCGGGAGTGGACCGGGCCATGCACGCCGATTTGCGTTTCGACGGCGGCGTCACCGGACGGGTCACGTGCTCCATGTGGTCGAGGCGACTCCTGCACGTGGCCTTCCGAGTCACCGGCGACGGCGGCCAGTTGCGGGTGTTCAACCCGGCGGGCCCCAACGTCTACCACCGCCTCAGCGTGCGCCGCGCCGGCAGGCGCACCGTGGAGCACCTGAGCCGGCGCCCCACCTACGAGTTCCAGCTCGAGGCGTTCCGCGACGCGCTGGGCGGCGGGGCCCCTCCCATCACCGGCGTGGCCGACGCCATCGCCAACATGGAGGTGATCGACGCCGTGTACCGCAGTGCGGGCCTGGCGCCGCGCCAGCCGACAACCTGAGCACAACCGGACCGGCTCAGAAGATCCCCGCCCCGAGTCCGGCCGCCAGGGTGGCCCCGAGCTCGGCGGCACGCTCCTCGTCCGCCGGGTCGATGGTTCCGACCACGGCCACCGGTGGCAAGGCGCGCCGCCAGCGAAGGCCGGTGGCGATCCGTTCGACGCTGGCCACGGCCCCGTCGACGTCGGTGTCGCCCTTGACCACCAGGGCGTAGGGGAGTCCCACGGTTCGGTCCAGGCAGGGGTGAAAGATGCGCTCGAAGAAGTCCTTGAGCGCCCCCGACATGTAGCCGAAGTTCGCCGGGGTCACCAGCAAGACCCCGTGCGCCCACAACACGTCGTCTGGGCCCGCCGCGAATGCTTCCAGGACGCGCACCGTCACGTCCTGCTCGGCGGCCATGGTGGCGCCCTGCACGGCGCGGTCGCACAACACCTGGGTGGTCCCGGTACGGGAATGGAACACGACGAGCAGGTGCCTGCCGTCCTCGGCGTCGTGACGCACGGCCAAATGGTACGGACAACGCGCGCCGCCGTCACGGGATGAGATCGGCCCATGGCATCATCGGTGGATGACAGGTTTGCCCCCGTCTCCCACCGAGCCCCACTCCGGGTCCCGTCCGACGCGCTACGTGTCGTCGGGCATGGTGCTGGCTCTGGTGTGCGTCGGGCAGTTCATGGTGGTGCTCGACCTCTCCATCGTCAACGTCGCGCTCCCGTCGATGCAGCGCGACCTGAGCTTCAGCACACCCGGGTTGCAATGGGTGGTCAATGCCTACGCGCTCGCCTTCGGAGGCTTCTTGCTCCTTGGGGGTCGCGCCGCCGATCTCTTCGGACGCCGCCGCATCTTCATGCTCGGCCTCGTGCTGTTCGCCGGCGCCAGCCTGGTGTGCGCCGTGGCCCAGAACCAGTTCATGCTGGTGGGGGCGCGTGCCCTGCAGGGCCTGGGTGCCGCCGTGCTGTCCCCGGCCACGCTGACCATCCTCACCATGACGTTCCGGGCGCCGGCCGAACGATCCCGTGCCCTGGGGATCTGGAGCGCCATGGCCGCCGTGGGCGGCGCGTCGGGGGCGCTGCTGGGAGGGATCCTCACCGACCTGCTGTCGTGGCGGTGGATCTTCTACATCAACATCCCCATCGCCGCCGCCGCTCTGGTGGCGGCCCGTATCGTGCTGACCGAGACCCGGGCCGAGGGGGAGCGCCCGCCGCTCGACGTTCCCGGGGCGATCGCCGTGACCGGGGGGCTCGTCGCCCTGGTGTACGCGGTCGCCGGCACGAGCACGCACGCCTGGTCCTCGGCTGCCACCGTGGTGCCCCTGCTCGTCTCGGGCGCGTGCCTGGCGGCCTTCGTGGTGATCGAGGCCAAGATCGCCCGGGCGCCGCTCATGCCCTTCGCCCTGTTTCGCTCCCGAGGACTCAGTGCGGCCAACCTCGCCATGTTCTTCGCGGGCGGCGCCATGTTCTCCATGTGGTTCTTCATCTCGCTGTACCTGCAGGACGTGCTGCGGTTCTCGCCGCTCGTGACGGGTGTGGGCTTCCTACCCCAGACGGCGGCCATCGCCATCGGCGCCCAGGTCAGCGGGCGGCTCGTTCCTCGCTACGGTGCCCGCCTGCCCCTGTTGACGGGGATCCTCCTCAGCTCCTCGGGCCTCGAGTGGCTGTCGCGGGCCGGGCCCACCGGCTCGTACTGGGGATCGGTGTTCGGGGGAGCCACCCTGGCCACCTTCGGCATGGGGCTCGCCATCACCCCGCTCGCCTTCGCCGCCACCGCCGGGGTGGCACCCACCCAAGCCGGACTGGCCTCGGGCGTCCTCAACACCAGCCGTCAGATCGGCGCGTCGACGGCCCTGGCCGCCCTGGCCACCATCGCCGCCGACCGGACCCACGCGTTGCTCGCCTCTTCGGGCGGACAGGCGGTGGCGGTGTCGCGCCGCCACCTCGACTCCGCCCTGACGGCGGGATACTCACGGGGCTTCACCGTGGCCGCGCTCATCGCGGCGTGCGGCGTGGTGGCGGGGCTGTTCGTGCCGCGCCAGGCGAAGCCGCCCTCCGGTGGGGGCGCGCCGCCGACTCCCGAAGCGCCGCCGGTGATGGAGACCGTGCCCGCCGCCGTCGAGCCCGAGGGCTGACGCGGGGCGTCGACCGGCGACGGCGTCAGTCGAACTGACGCCAGTTGGCGACCGAGGGCTCGGTGGACGACGCTGGGCCGGCGCCGAAGAGCGAAAAGACGTTCTCCATCATGCGCCACAGCACCGGTGTGACCCCGGGGATGGCGGGGAACACGATGTTGGGGTCGATGCGCGGGGCGTTCGAGAGCCGGCACACGAACATCGCCGACCCGGTGGCGAGCACCCCACCGCCCCCCGCCGCGCTGTAGTAGGTCATGTCGGACACCCGGCCGCGCCCGCGGTTGGCCACCGGCGAGTGCGCCAGGATGCTGACGTTGCCGGGTGGACCGAGCGCCGGCTCGTAGCAGTCGTACTCTCCCTCGACCACCTGGGACAGGTGTTGGCCGGCGACCAGTCCCGTGCCCTGGAAGACCCACGAGCCGGGGTCGACGACCACCATGTCCGCCTTGGCATCGACGTCGGAGTACTGCGATCCCACGAGCTGCTGCTCGGGTCGCGGCACGGGCCCGTCGGGCCAGTTGGAGGTGACCTCGGCGGGGTCGATCCCCCACAGCGGGTCCTCCTTGGCGAGGTCGGTCTTGTAGCACACCTGGTGGCGATCGAGGCCGAGGGGCGAAGGCTCGAGGCGGATATGGCGGTACACGGCGTTGGCCCCCAGGAAGGCCAGGTTCACGCCCTGGGTCACGGCCTCGGCCGCGCCGTCGCGCATGGCGCTCGACCAGTACTCGTCATGACCGAGACTGAACAGGCAGTGGTGGCGGGCCAGGCGCTCGGGGACCTGATGCAGGTCGATGTCGGTGAAGTAGGTGACGTCGAGACCCAGGCGTTCGGCCAGGAAGATCAGCGGGAACTCGTTCCCCGTGAAGTCGGGAGCCCCCCACCCCCTCTGGTCGTAGGGGCGGTCGAAGGAGACCACCCGGGACCGGTTGACCGCGCCGGTCTCGCCGATGCGCACCGTTCCCGGCCCGACGTACAGGCTCCGGTTTCCGTAGGCGTTGTAGGCCTGCCATGTGGTCACCGAATGCATGATGGCGAAGGCCGAGGTGCTGTCGTCGTCGCGCACACACAGCGGGATGTACCCCGCCGTCGACCCGTTGGCGTTGGTGAGCTTGAAGAGGTACGCGCCCGGAGGCCACGAGGCGTCGATCTCCACCTGCACGGTGGGTTGCCACTGGCACTCGACCATGTTCGTGCCCGGCGCCACCGTGAACGGCGGCTGGCTCGTACCGCCCGCCAACGTGTCCGAGCGCCACACCAGACGGCCCCCCAACCCCGCGTAGTACCCCATCCGGTACAGCTCGACGTGGTACGGCACCGGTGGCGGGTCGACGAAGAGCGTCACCTGGTCGCCGCGCAGCGCGCTCACCCGGTCGGCGTAGCCGTAGATGCGAGTCGTGGCGCTCATGATCCACGCCAGCGTCCCCGGGAGCTGGTTCTCCTCGACGACCCAGTCCGCCGACGGCACCTCCACGCCGCTGTCCAGGGTCACCGTGTGCACCGAGTCCGCCTCGTGCACGGGGTCGCGTGGCGGCGCCGCCGAGGTCGCCACGCTCCGATCGGTGTCCCTCGTCGCGCTCCGACGGGCGACGGCGTGGGGGCCGAATTGCTCGCCCAGGTCCCAGGCACCGGCTCCGACCGCCGCCAGGCCCATCCCGGCGCCCGCGGCCCGCAGGAACCCCCGTCTGGTGAGGGCCGTCTCACGGTGCCTGCCCGAACCCTCGACATCATCCGAGCGGTCAGGAGGAGCTGTCTCCGGGGATCCGATGGCCAAAAGACTAAGCCCCCGACGTTACGAACACATGTTCGATACCATGGCTCCGTGCCCGAGCCCGTGGCCTTCCGGTGGAGAAGGAGCGACGACGATGGCGGTCAGCCCATGCTGTTCGCCGAGGAGGAGCTCGTCGACCGCCACATCGGGATCGGCGAGTACCGGGGCCTCGAGTTCCTCCACGTCAACGCGCGGCGCGTGATCAACGAGGTCCCGGCCTCGTCCCGCATGCCGTTTCGCTACACCATCAACGCCTATCGGGGGTGCAGTCACGCGTGCGTGTACTGCTTCGCCCGCCCGACCCACGAGTACCTCGGCCTCGGTCTCGGCCAGGACTTCGATCGGAAACTGGTGGTGAAGGTGAACGCCGTGGAGCGGGTGCGGGCCGAGCTGCGCTCGGCGCGCTGGCACGGCGAGCACATCGCCATGGGCACCAACACCGATCCCTACCAACGCGCCGAAGGCCGCTACCACCTCACCCGGGGGATCGTCGAGGCCCTCGGTGAGGCGCGCAACCCCTTCTCCATCCTTACCAAGTCCACGCTCATCCTGCGCGACCTCGACCTTCTCGTGGCCGCCGCGGCGCGTACCGACGTGCAGTGCAACCTGTCCATCGGCACCCTCGACGAACAGGTGTGGAAGGCGACCGAACCGGGCACGCCCCACCCCCGTCGTCGGGTCGAGGCCGTGCGTCGGCTCAATGACGCCGGCATCCCCACGGGCGTGCTCATGGCTCCGATCATCCCCGGCTGGTCCGATTCGCCCGAACAGCTCGAGGAGGTGGCCACCGCCTGCGTGGAGGCGGGAGCCGTCTTCGTGACGCCGATCGCCCTCCACCTGCGAAAAGGGGTCAAGGAGCACTTCCTGTCATTCATGGCCCAGCGCCGTCCCGAGCTGCACGCCGATCTGGCGCGCCGCTACGCCCGCTCGCCCTACCTCTCCCCGGGTGAGCAACAGGCCATCGTGGAACGCGTCCACGCCGTGGTCGCCCCGCCACGACGTCGTCGCAGCCGCGCCGACACCTTCGGGCATCCTGCGCCCCCGACCTCCGACGCCTCCCACACCGCCGGACGAGAGGTGACCCCTGGCGCCGAGCAACTCCCACTCCTGACGCCGGACACTCTCGAGCCTGGATGAGCGGGGCGAGGGCGGACGGGGACCTGCCAACATGACCCGATGGGCGCGCGCCGCAGCAGTGGGGGTACATGGGTGATCGACCTCGACGGGGTGGTGTGGCTCGCCGAGGAGCCCATCGCGGGGTCGGCGAACGCCGTGGCGCGACTGCGCCAGGCGGGACACGGCGTGGTGTTCGCCACCAACAACGCCTCGCCCACCGTGGCCGAGCTGCGTCGTCGCCTGGCCGCTGCCGGCATCGCCGCCACCCCCGAGGAGATCGTCACTTCGGCCCAGGCCGCCGCCTCCATGCTCGAGCCGGGTTCCACCGCGGTGGTGTGCGCCGACGGAGGGGTGCTCGAGGCTCTCGCCACCCGGGGGGTGACCGTCGTGGCCGAAGGTCCCGCCGACGCCGTCGTCGTGGGGTGGACACGGCTTTTCGACTTCGATCTCCTCGCCACCGCGGCCACCGCCGTGCGGCAGGGAGCCCGGTTCATCGGCACCAATGAGGACGCCACCCACCCCACACCCCGTGGGTTGCTGCCGGGATCGGGAGCGATCCTGGCAGCGGTGGCCACCGCCGCGCAGGCCAACCCCGAGGTCGCCGGCAAGCCGCACGACGCCATGGTGGCGCTCCTGCGGGCCCGGGCCCCCGACGTGGTGCTCGTGGTGGGCGACCGGCCGGCCACCGACGGCGCCCTGGCGCGCCGCCTCGGGGTCCCGTTCGCACTGGTGCGGACAGGGGTGACGTCCGATGGCCGCGAGCCGATCGTCGTCCAGCCCGACGAGGAAGAAGCCGACCTGGCGGCCCTCGTGGCGCGCCACCTCGACGGCACCGAGTGACGCTCTCAAAAGGACATGGCGCCCTTGCCGCTCCCTTGAGAGGGCCGTAGCGTGGCCCCATGACTGAGAACGATGGACTGCGGCGCTACGTCGAAGCCGCCACCACACTCACGCAGATCACGCGTTCGCGAGCCGAGGAGCTGGTGCGTGACCTGATCAAGGCGGGCGAGCTCGAGCGCCACCGGGCGCAGGACTGGGTCGAGGACCTCGTGAAGGCCAGCCGCGAGCGTTCGGAAGCGCTCGTCTCCACCGTACGAGGCGAGGTGCGACAGCAGCTCAAGGAGCTCGGGCTCACCAACGTCGACGAACTCGCCAAGAAGGTGGCCGAAGTCCTGGCCCGCACGCAGGCGGCGGGGCGCAACGCCACCCACCGATCCGGCAAGGGCGCCAAGGGTGCCAAGAAGGCGGGACCGAAGAAGACAGCACCCAAGAAGGCCGGCTCCGCCAAGGGCACGACGGGCAAGGCCTCGGGAGCGAAGAAGGCCGGGGCGAAGAAGGCCGGGGCGAAGAAGGCGGGCGCCTGACTCCCGCACGGGTGCGTCGCAGGCTCGACACCGAGCTCGTGCGGCGAGGGCTGGCCGTCTCACGCGAAGGCGCGCGGGCCCTGGTGGAACAAGGGGCGGTGTTGGTGGGGGGCTCGCTCGCCGACAAGCCGGCGCGCCTGGTGGCGGAATCCGAGCCCGTGGTGGTCGTCGACCCCGCCGCTCGACGATTCGTGTCGCGCGGCGGCGAGAAGCTCGATGCCGCCCTCAGCCGATTCGTCATTGCCGTCTCGGGCCGTCGGTGCCTCGACGCCGGTGCTTCCACGGGGGGGTTCACCGACTGCCTGCTGCGTCGGGGGGCATCCCAAGTGGTCGCCGTGGACGTCGGACACGGGCAGCTCGACGCCTCGTTGCGCCAGGACCCCCGGGTGGAGGTCCGGGAAAGGACCAACATCCGAGGCCTGGAACTCCGCGAGCTCGACGGGCTGCGGTTCGAGGTCGTGGTGGCCGACCTGTCGTTCATCTCCCTGGTCACGGTGGCGCCGGTCCTGGCCGGCGACCTGGCCGACCCCGGCGCCGACA
Source organism: uncultured Acidimicrobiales bacterium (assembly GCA_963731665.1). Taxonomy (GTDB): domain Bacteria; phylum Actinomycetota; class Acidimicrobiia; order Acidimicrobiales; family UBA8190; genus Chersky-840. Next base: position 23,236 of record CAVSWP010000004.1, read on the forward strand.
TCGTGGTGCTGGTGAAGCCCCAGTTCGAGGCCGGCCGGGCCGAGGTGGGTCGGGGCAAGGGAGTCATCCGCCGCCCCGAGGTCCGCCGGGCCGCGCTCGAGCGCGTGGCCTCCGCCTTCGCGTCGCAACGAGCCACCATCATGGGGGCCATGGCGTCACCCCTCCTCGGCCCGGCCGGCAACGCAGAATTCTTCGTGCATGCCCGGGCCCACGCGGCACCCGAGGACGGAGTGCCCGAGGACAGAGTGCCCGAGGACGGCGCCCCCCGAGAGCCCGACACCTTGGCGGCAATGCTCGACGCCGCGCTGGACGAAGCCCCGGATACACGCCACGTCCCCGAGGCCCGGTAGACACGGTGTCGACGATCGCCTTCGTCGTCCACCCCGAACGACCCGAAGCCCACGAGATCGCCCGACAGGCCACGGCGTGGCTCGAAGCGCGCGGCCACCGCGCCGTGCAGGTGAACGATCCGCCGCCCCCCGGCGACGCCGACGACGGCCCGGCGGGACCGGGACTCGGCGGCGCCATCGACCTGGCGGTGAGCCTCGGGGGAGACGGCACCATGCTCCGGACCGTGGCGCTGGCGTGTGCGCACGGCGTTCCCGTCCTGGGCGTCAACCTGGGGCGTCTCGGCTACCTCACCGAGATCGAGCCCGCCGGGCTCGAACAAGCGCTGCAACGTTTCCTCGCCGGCGACTACAGCGTCGAGGAGCGCATCACGCTCGAGGTCACGGTGGAACGCGCCGGCACCGACGACCCCGGGCACGGCCGACGGGTGGTCGTGCTCAACGAAGCGGTGGTGGAGAAGACGGTGCCCGGCCACACCATCCGGGTGGCAGCCTCCATCGCGGGACGGCCGTTCGTCACCTATGCGGCCGACGGGCTTCTGGTGGCCACGCCGACAGGCTCGACGGCCTACAACCTCTCCGCCCGCGGCCCGATTCTCAGCCCGGGGCTCCGGGCGGTGGTGCTGACACCGGTGTCGCCGCACATGCTCTTCGACCGTCCTCTTGTCCTCGATCCCGAACAGTGGGTCCGGCTGGAGCTGATCGGGCCCGGTCCGGCGGTGCTCGTCCTCGACGGGCAGAGCTCGGACTCCCTGCGACCCGGTGACGCCGTGGTGTGCCGAGTGGGCCCCTCACCCGCCTGCCTGGTCACCTTCGGGCCTCGCGACTTCTTCTCGATCCTGCGCGCCAGGTTCCACCTGGCGGGCCGCTGACGGAGCCCACGATGCCGTGCTGGTAGAGCTGCGGGTGCGAGACCTCGGTGTCATCGAGTCGGTGACACTGGACCTCGGCCCGGGCATGACCGCGCTCACGGGAGAGACCGGAGCCGGCAAGACGTTGCTGGTCGAGGCGCTCGGGCTCCTGGTGGGTGGGCGCGCCGACGCCAGCCTGGTTCGTCCGGGAGCCAGTGAGGCACTGGTCGAAGGGCGGTTCCTCGTCGACGACGACGAGATCATCCTGGCGCGTGCCGTTCCCGCCCACGGTCGTTCGCGCGCCTGGATCGATGGACGCATGGCGCCGGTGTCGGCCTTGGTCGAGTCCGGGGCCCGACTCCTCGAGCTCCACGGTCAGCACTCCCAGCAGTCGCTCCTCGACGCCGCCGCCCAACGGCGGGCGCTGGACGGCTTCGCCGGGATCGACCTGACTCCGCTGGCCACGGCGCGAGCCGGGCGGCGAGCACTCCAGGTGGAGCTGCAGTCCCTGGGGGGCGACGACCGGGCCCGGGCTCGCCAGAGCGACCTCCTGCGCTACCAGTTGGCCGAGATCGACGGCGCCGCCCTCCACGACCCCGACGAGGATGACGTTCTGCGCGACGAAGAGGACCGGCTGGCCGAGGCGTCGGCCCACCGCCAAGCGGCCGCAGTCGCATTGGCGGCGCTCGACAGCGGCGACGACCGCGCCCGAGGGGTCATCGACCTCCTGGGCTCGGCGAGCGCCGCCCTTGACGGGAGGGCGCCGTTGTCCGAGGTCGCCGGGCGTCTGGGGTCACTGCAGGTCGACGCGTCGGATGCCGCCTCCGAGCTCCGCCGCGTCGTGGAGACCTGGGACGACGACCCCGTGCGCCTCGAGGAGGTGCGGGCGCGCCGCCAACTGTTGCGAGAGCTCTCGCGCAAGTACGGCGAAGGCCCCGGAGGGGTCCTGGCCTTCGCCGACGAGGCCCGCCGCCTTCTGCGCGACCTGGAAGCCGCCGAGGAACGCGCCGGCGTGCTCGTGGCCGAGCTCGAGAGGGCCGACTCCGAGGTGAGCGCGGCCGAAGCCGCCGTGGGTACACAACGCCGCCGAGCAGCGCCGGCGCTGGCGCGCGCCGTGGAGGAGCGCCTGCGGGGACTGGCCATGCCCCACGCCCGGGTCGAGGTGACCGTGGGCGACCCCGACCCGGGCGACGACGTCACGTTCCTCCTGGGGGCGAACCCGGGGGAGTCGGTCCTCCCGCTGGCCAAGGTGGCGTCGGGAGGTGAGCTCGCCCGAACCATGCTGGCCCTGCGCCTCGTGCTCACCGAGGCGCCGCCCACCATGGTCTTCGACGAGGTGGACGCCGGGGTGGGCGGTGAGGCGGCCCAAGCGGTCGGCGAGGCCTTGGCAGAGGTGGCCCAACAGCACCAGGTCCTGGTGGTCACGCACCTGGCCCAGGTGGCGGCGGCGGCCCAACACCAGCTCGGGGTGCGCAAGGAAGTCGCCCAGGACAGGACGGTGGCCCACGCCGCCGTGCTCGAGGACGACGACCGGGTCGTCGAGCTCGCCCGCATGCTGTCGGGACGTCCCCGTTCGACGACGGCGCGCAGCCACGCCCAAGAGCTCCTCGGAACCAAGCCCGGCACCCGCCCCCGCCGAACGCCGCCGCCCCCGCCCTAGCGCCACCGGTCTGGCTCCCGGCCTTCCACCGGTAGATTGCCCCCGTGGTCTACGGTGGACCGATGCCGGGGAAGGGCCGAGCTTGACCAAGTACGTCTTCGTCACCGGCGGGGTGTCTTCGTCGCTCGGCAAGGGCCTCACCGCCTCCTCTCTCGGTCGCTTGCTCAAATGCCGGGGCCTGCGCGTGACGATGATCAAGCTCGACCCCTACATCAACGTCGACCCGGGCACCATGAACCCGTTCGAGCACGGCGAGGTGTTCGTGACCCACGACGGGGGCGAGACCGACCTCGACCTCGGGCATTATGAGCGCTTCATCGACGTCGAGCTCAAGACCACCTCCAACGCCACCACGGGATCGATCTACTCGGAGGTGATCCGCAAGGAGCGCCACGGTGAGTACCTGGGCAAGACCGTCCAGGTCATCCCCCACATCACCGACGAGATCAAGGCGCGCATCCGACACCTGGCCTCCGAGGAGATCGACGTCGTCATCGTCGAGGTCGGCGGGACCGTGGGTGACATCGAGATCGTCCCCTTCCTCGAAGCCATTCGCCAGTTCCGCCACGACGTGGGGCGCGACAACGTCTGTTACGTCCACCTCACCCTGGTGCCCTATCTGGCCCCCTCGGGCGAGCAGAAGACCAAGCCCACCCAGCACTCGGTGACCGAGCTGCGCAGCCGGGGAATCCAACCCGACGTCATCGTGTGCCGTTCCGATCAACCCATCTCCGACGGCCTCAAGCGCAAGATCTCGCTGCTGTGCGACGTTCCCGTCGAGGGCGTCATCTCGGCCGTGGACGCACCCAGCATCTACGAGATCCCGCTCGTGCTGCACGAGGAGGGGCTCGACCGCGTGGTGTGCCACATGCTCGCCATCGACGGCGACCTGCACCCGGTGGACCTGTCGGGGTGGGAGAAGGTGGTCTCCCAGGTCTCGGCGTCCGAGCGACCGGTGCGTATCGGCGTGGTCGGCAAGTACGTCAACCTTCCCGACGCCTATCTCTCGGTGGGTGAGGCGCTTCGCCACGCCGGGTTCCACCACGGGGCCAAAGTCGAGGTGGACTGGATCCAGGCCGAGAAGGTCCCCGACCTCCTCGGCACCGACCGGATGCTGCAGCTCGACGGGATGGTCATCCCCGGGGGCTTCGGCGAGCGGGGCATCGAGGGCAAGATCGACGCCGTGGAATTCGCCCGCCAACGCGAGATCCCCTGCCTGGGGCTGTGCCTCGGCCTCCAGGTCATGGTGATCGAGGTGGCGCGCCATCTCGCCGATCTCGAGGGGGCCAACTCGCGCGAGTTCGACACCATGACGCCCCATCCCGTGATCGACCTCATGGACGACCAGCACAAGGTGGTCGACATGGGCGGCACCATGCGCCTGGGCTCGTATGTGGCGCAGCTCGAGCCCGACTCCATCGTGGCCGACGCCTACGGGACCCTCGTGGTGTCCGAGCGCCACCGTCACCGCTACGAGGTCAATCCCCGCTACCGCTCCAAGCTCGAGGACGCCGGGCTGCGGTGCTCGGGATCGTCGGCCGACGGCGTGCTGGTCGAGTTCGTCGAGCTTCCCGGCCACCCGTACTGGGTGGGGACCCAGGCCCATCCCGAGTTCAAGAGCCGGCCCGACCGCCCCCACCCCCTGTTCCGGGAGTTGCTGGCCGCCGCCCTGCGCCGGGCCGAAGGCCGCCTCCCCCGTCTCATCGCCATCGACACCGACGTCGGTGCCGCCTCCTGACGACGCGTCCGACGCGGGCCACGCTGGACACCTGGACGCTCCCCGCCCCCAGACACAGCGCCGGTCCCAGGGGTTCCGTCACCTCTCCGACGAGTTGCGATTCGAAGGGTGGAGGATCTCGCTGGTGCGGGGGGAGTTCACGGCTCCGGACGGGACGCCCTTCACCCGTGACATCGTGCGCCATCCCGGGGCGGTCGCCGTCGTGCCCGTGAGCGACCACGGCACCGTGCTGCTGGTGCGCCAGTACCGGGGCCCCGTCGACCGGGAGCTCCTGGAGATCCCCGCCGGCACCCGCGACGTCGAAGGCGAGGCGCCCGAGACCACAGCACGACGCGAGCTCGAGGAGGAGGTCGGCGTACGGGCGGGGACCCTTCAGCACCTCGGCACCGTCTTCAACACCCCCGGCTTCTGCGACGAGGAGACGCTCATCTACCTCGCCGGCGAGCTCGAGACCGTCGACCACGCCCGTCACGGAGAGGAGGAGCGCTTCATCGAGGTCGTCGAGGTGCCCCTGCGAGACGTCGACCCGATGATCGCGTCGGGCGATCTCGTCGACGCCCAGACCGTGCTGGGGTTGCTGCTGGCGCGCCACGTGCTGGGGGCCACGCCGGGCACTGGGCCCGCGACCCGAGCCCGACCGACGACCTGAGGCGGACACCGACGTGACCCCGGTCATGATCGACATGCCCGAGAGGGGGCCGGCGCTCAGCCGCCACGGTGAGGAGTACCTCACGTGGCTGGCCGTCGAGCAGGGACGGGCCCGCAACACGATCCTGTCGTACCGGCGCGACCTCCTGAACTACGAGGCGTTCCTCGCCGCTCGGGGGCACACCGTGGATGACGCCGATGTCGCCACCGTCGAAGAGCACCTGGCCGAGCGCAGGGCCGCCGGGCTGGGGCCGGCCTCGGTATCGCGGGCCCTGGCCGCGCTCCGGGGCCTGCACCGGTTCCTCCTCGAAGAGGGCGACGTCAGCGCCGACCCCACCGCCGATGTCCGACCCGTCCGCTCGCCGCGCCGTCTGCCCAAGGCCATCGACGAGGACGACATCGGCCGCCTGCTCGCCACCACCACCGGCCGGGACGGGCCGTCGGTGCGGGACCGGGCCATCCTCGAAGTCCTCTACGGCACGGGGATGCGGGTGTCGGAGCTCGCCGGGCTGAGCCTGTCGGACCTGGGGTCCGACACCGGCCTGGTGCGCGTGCTGGGAAAGGGGGACAAAGAGCGCCTCGTCCCCATGGGCCGCTTCGCCCGCCGGGCGCTCGACGCCTGGCTCGGCCCCCGGGGACGGCCCGAGTTCGAGCCCCGGCGCTGGGCCCGGCGCGGCGATGCCGAGGCCGTGTTCTTGAACGCCCGGGGCGGACGGCTCACGCGCCAGGGGGTGTGGGGAGTCCTCAAGAAGCGAGCTCGCGCCGCCGGCCTGGAGGACCGGGTGCACCCGCACGTCCTGCGCCATTCGTGCGCGACCCACATGCTGGCGCACGGCGCCGACATCCGCGTGGTGCAGGAGCTGCTCGGCCATGCGTCGATCGCCACCACCCAGCTCTACACCAAGGTGTCCTTGGAGCACCTCCGGGAGGCCTACGAGCAGGCGCATCCGCGCGCCGGACGGGGTAGGGGGCAGTAATCTCGTAGCCGTGCCCCCCGAGGCCTCTACCGTCGATCACCGCGCCCTGCTTGAGGAAGAGCGCGTGGACCTGCTCGCCAAGCTCGAGGAGCTCGGCCTGGGAGGCGCCGGTCTCACCTACGACTCCAACTTCGCCGACTCGAGCCAGGTGACCGCTGAGCGTGGCGAAGCCGAGGCTCTGGGAGCAACCCTGCGGGAGACCCTGGCCGAGGTCGAACGGGCGCTGGCCAAGCTGACCGACGGCAGCTACGGCGTGTGCGAGGACTGCGGGCAGCCCATCGACCCCCTGCGCCTGGAGGCGAAACCGGCAGCGCGCTACTGCATCAACTGCGCCGCCAAGCACTGATCCGGTCGACACGGTGAGCGGCGGCTGGGGTCCCCCATCAGCAACAGGGCCGCCGCGCCGACAGGGTCTCAGTCCCCGCGCCACCATCTGGATCATCGCCGGGGTGGCTGTGGCCGCAGTGCTCATCCGCAGTCACAAGGTGAGCACAGCCCAAATCCTCCTCTTCGTGGCGCTCGTCCCCTCGGTGATCCTGCACGAGGTGTCCCACGGGGCCGCCGCCCTGGCATTCGGTGACGACACGGCCAAGCGTGCGGGTCGCCTGACGCTCAACCCGCTCCGCCACATCGACCCTTTCGGGACGATCATCCTCCCAATCCTGTTGGTCTTGAGCGGCTTCGGCATGTTCGGGTACGCCAAGCCCGTGCCGGTGAACGTGTCGCGCCTGCGCCATCCCCGCAACGAAGGCGTGGTGGTCTCCCTGGTAGGCCCGGCCGTGAACATCGTGCTTGCCGTTGTCTTCGGCTTCGCCTACAAGAACTTCGTGTCGCTGTCGATCAAGGCACTACCCGCCTTCTCGCAGCAACCGACGTGGGCGCAGCTGCTGTTCCTGGCCGGCTACGTGAACGTGATCCTGGCGGTGTTCAACCTCATCCCGCTCCCGCCCCTCGACGGCTCGGTAGTCCTGGAGCGTTTCATGCCGAGGAGTCTGCTCCCGGGCTACTACCGGATCCGGCCCTTCACGATGTTCATCCCCCTCGCGCTCATCGTGCTGGACCCGAGAGCGCTCGGCGGCCTTTTCAATTGGGCCTTCAACCACTACGCCAACGCCGTGCTATGAGCGCCGTCAGGCGCTGAAGCCGTCCGGGGGAGCGAGCAGGCCGACGGCTCGCATGGCCCGGTCGAGGGTCGGCCCGGCGATGGCCCGGGCCTTGGCCGCTCCCTGGGCCAGCACCGACTCCACGTAGCCGCGCTCGGACTGCAGCCGCTCCAGGCGCTCACGCACCGGACGCAGCAACTCCGCCAGGGCCTCCGCCACGTCCGCCTTCAACTGCCCGTAGTTGCCGTAGCGCGGGGCGAGCTCGGCCGGGGTGGCGCCCGTGGCCGCCGCCAGCAGCTCCAGGAGGTTGGACACCCCGGGCTTGGCCACGGGGTCGTAGCGGACCTCGGTCTCGGTGTCGGTGACCGCCTTGCGCACCTTGCGGTCGATCTCCTCGGGCGAGTCGAGGACGAGCACGGTGCCCAGGGGCGAGCTCGTCGACTTCGACATCTTGCGCAGCGGATCCTGGAGGTCCATCACCCGCGCCGCCACCTTGGGCACGGCCGCGTCGGGCACCACGAAGGTCTTGCCGTAGCGGTTGTTGAAGCGAGCGGCCACGTCCCGGGTGAGCTCCAGGTGCTGGCGCTGGTCGTCGCCCACGGGGACGCGCTCGGCGTCGTACAACAAGATGTCGGCCGCCATGAGCACGGGGTAGGTGAGCAAGCCGGCCCGCACCGTCTCGTGCTCCCCGCCCTTTTCCTTGAACTGGGTCATCCGGCGCAGCTCGCCGAAGGTGGCTGTGCACTCGAGCAGCCACGTAAGCCGGGGGTGCTCGGGGACGTGGCTCTGGACGAACAGGGTGCACACCGAGGGGTCGAGCCCCACGGCCAGGAGGTTGGCGGCCGTCTCCAGGGTGCGCGCAGCGAGCAGGGTGGGGTCGTGGTCCAAGGTCAGGGCGTGCAGGTCGACCACACAGAACAGCGCGTCGTGTTCGTGCTGGTCGGCGACCCAATTCCTGAAGGCCCCCAGATAGTTGCCCAGATGGAGGTCGCCACTCGGTTGCACCCCGGAGAACACCCTGGCCATGGCGTGCCATGGTACGGGACACGTCACGCGGCGCGGTGCTACCGACGGGCCTCCCAGGGGCCCCGGCGAGCGGCGTCCTTCCTGCTCACGGGCCATGCACAGGGTAGGACGGGGGAGCCGGTAGGGTCGATTGCGTGGTGGCGCACGTCTCGACGCCCGTGTACGAAGGGCCCTTCGACGTGTTGTTGCAGCTGGTGTCGGACCACAAGGTCGACATCTACGACATCCGGGTGTCGGACCTGGTCGACGCCTTCGTCGCCGAGATGATGGCCCGCCAGCCCTTCGACGTGCAGACCGCCAGCGAGTTCCTGGTGATCGCGGCCATCCTGGTCGAGCTCAAGTCCCGCAAGCTCCTGCCCGGCCCCGACGACGTCGAGGACGACGAGGAGCTCGGGTGTTTCGAAGAGCGCGACCGCCTCCTGGCCCGCCTGCTCGAGCTCCAGGCGTACTCGGCGGCCGCCGATGCCTTCGCGGGGCTGATCGACCAAGCCCGCCACAGCCTGCCGCGCCTCGCCGGACTGGACGAGTCCTTCCGCGACCTGGCCCCGGACCTGCTGGCGGGGGTCACCCCCGAGCGTCTGGCCGCCGCCTTCATGGTGGGAACGGTCCCCCGACCCGAGTTCACCTTGGACCTCTCCCACGTCACCGTGGAGGCCGTGACCGTGTCCGAAGCGGTCTCCGAGCTCGAGCAACGCCTCCCGGCCGAGGGCCGGCTGTCGTTTCGCGAGCTGACGGCGAGCTGCACCACCCGCATGCAGATCATCGTGCGCTTCCTCGCCCTGCTCGAGCTGTGCAAGCGGGGCTGGGTCACCCTCGACCAGGGCGAGACCTTCGGCGACCTCGTCGTGGTGTGGTGCCGAGACTCGTCCGCGCTCTCCACCGTCGGCGGTGGCGACGCGGTCGAGGAGTACGACGGCTGACGGGCCCGGGCGATGGGTCTTCCCGAGGAGTACCGGGCCATCGAGGCCATCTTGTTGTCGGCGCTCGAGCCCGTCTCTCCGAACATGCTGGCCGAGCTGCTCGAGATCTCCGTCGAGCGCGTGGAGGCCGCCTGTGCCGAGCTGGCCGCTGAATACGAAAACCAGGAGCGCGGCTTCGTGCTGGCCCGCGTGGCCGGTGGGTACCGCTACCAGACGCACCCCGACCTGGCCCCGTTCGTCGAGCGCTTCGCCATGGAGGGCGTGTCGTCACGGCTGTCGTCGGCGGCCCTCGAGACCCTGGCCATCGTGGCGTACCGCCAGCCCGTGTCGCGCGCCCAGATCGCGGCGTTGCGCGGCGTGAACGTGGACGGGGTGGTGCGCCTTCTCGAGCAGCGCGGCTACATCGTCGCCGTCGGCCACGCCCCGGGGCCGGGCCAGCCCGTCCTCTACGGCACCACCCCCGCATTCCTGGAAAGACTCGGGCTCTTCAACCTCGAGGAGCTCCCCCCGGTCGAGGAGCTCCTGCCGGGCCCCGAGGTCGTCGAGCAGCTCGAGGAGCGCCTGCGCCCCGGCGCCGATGCCTGAACGGCGCCCCGCACAACCCGCCCACGCCCCACACGACGTCGACCCGCCCCCGGGCGAGCGCCTTCAGAAGGTGCTCGCCCGCCTGGGGCTCGGTTCCCGGCGGGCCTGTGAACAGCTCATCGTGGACGGACGGGTGACCGTCAACGGCGAGCCCGCCGTTCTCGGCCGACGGGTGGACGTGGGGGGTGACGTCGTGGCGCTCGACGGCGTGGCGCTGTCGGTGCTCCCCGGTCTCGTCCACTACCTGCTGCACAAGCCGGCCGGCGTCGTCACCACCGCCCATGACCCCTACGGACGACCCACGGTGCTGGGGCTCGTCCCCTCCGAGCCTCGCGTGTTCCCGGTGGGGAGGCTCGACGCCGACAGCGAGGGGCTCTTGGTGCTGACCAACGACGGCGAGTTGGCACAGCGCCTCACCCACCCGTCGTTCGGGGTCGAGAAGGAGTACCTCGTCGAGGTCGAAGGCTCCCCCTCGGCGGGGACGCTGCGACGCCTGCGACAAGGAGTCGAGCTCGACGACGGGTTGACGGCCCCCGCCACGGTGGGCGTGGTGGCGCCGGGCGTGATCCGGGTCGTGATCCACGAAGGGCGTAACCGTCAGGTCCGCCGCATGTGCGACGCCGTGGGCCACCCGGTGCGGCGTCTGGTGCGGACCCGGATCGGGCCCCTCTCCGATGCGCAGCTGAAACCGGGGCGCTTCAGAGCGCTGGACCCCGCCGAGGTACGCGCCCTGGCCCGGGCCGCCACAGCCGCTCCCGCACCCCGCAGGGGGCGGACGGGACGCGACGACCCGGGAAGGCACCCTCCACCGCCCGGTGCCCGGAGCCGGCCTGGGTAGCATCGGGCCCATGCCCACCGTGCGCGCCGTGCGCGGCGCGACCACCGTCGACGCCGACACCCCCGACGAGGTCTCGGCGCGCACCCGCGAGCTGTTGACCGACATCCTGGAGCGCAACGAGCTCGAACACGACGACCTCATCAGCATCGTCTTCACCGCCACGGGGGACCTGGTGTCGATGTTCCCCGCCGCCGCCGCCCGGGAGATGGGCCTGGGCGACGTCCCCCTGCTGTGCGCCCGGGAGCTCGACGTGGTGGGCTCCGCGTCGCGCTGCGTGCGGGTGCTGCTGCACGTCACGACGGACCGGGCCCGCGCCGAGCTCCACCACGTCTACCTGCACGGGGCCCGGGGGCTGCGCGATGACCTCCCCGAGTGAACCCGGTCGGGCCGCCCTCGTCGGCACCGGGCTGATCGGGGGGTCCATCGGCCTGGCCCTGCGGGCGCGGGGGTGGCGGGTCACCGGCACCGATGTCGACCCCGCCGCCGCCGATCGGGCCAAGGCCCTCGGCGCCCTCGACGAGGTGGGCGACGACCCCGACGCCGAGGTCACCTTCATTGCCACCCCGGTGGTGGCCGTGGTGGCCGAGGTCGGGCGCACCCTAGCCCGGGCGCGGCGACCGGGCGCCCTGGTCACCGACGTGGCCGGGGTGAAGGCCCCCCTGGTGGCACAGCTGCCGCATCCCCACTTCATCGGCGGCCACCCCATGGCGGGATCGGAGCAGGTGGGCATCGACGCCGCCGACCCCGAACTCTTCGTGGGCGCCACCTGGGTGCTGACCCCGACCCGCACCACCGACCCCGAGGCCTACGCCCGCCTGCAGGCCGTGGTGACCAGCTTGGGGGCCGAGGTGGTGGCCCTGTCCCCCGAACAACACGACACCCTGGTGGCCATGGTCTCTCACGTACCCCACCTGACCGCGGCCACGCTCATGAACCTGGCCGACCGGGCCGCCGAGCAGCACGCCGCGCTGCTGAGGCTGGCCGCCGGGGGCTTTCGCGACATGACCCGCATCGCGGCGGGCCAACCCGACATCTGGCCCGACTTGTGCGTGGCCAACAGCCCGGCCATCGTGGCCGCCCTCGACACGTTGTTGGCGGACCTCTCGGCCATGCGGGACCGCGTGGCGAGCGCCGACGGTGCCGGGCTGCTGGCGGTACTCGAGAACGCCGCCGCGGCGCGCCGTTCCTTGCCGGCGCGCGCCGTGCGACCCGAGCGCCTGGCCGAACTGCGGGTGCCGGTGCCCGACCGCCCCGGGGTCCTGGCCGAGATCACCACCCTGGCCGGCGACCTCGGGGTCAACATCGACGACCTCGAGCTGGCCCACAGCGCCGAGGGCGATCGCGGCGTGCTCGTCCTGGTGGTCGACGGCGACGCCGCCGGGCGCTTGCACGACGCACTCACCGGGCTCGGATACCGGTCGACGTTCCGGCCGCTCGGATGACTGTCCCGTCGGTGCGCGGCGCGTGACCCCCGGCGACGCCGTGTTCACCGTGGAGGGGGGCCGGCCCCTGGTGGGTCGCTTGCGCGTCCCCGGCGACAAGTCGTTGTCGCACCGCGCCCTTCTCCTCGGTGCGCTCGCCCGGGGGGAGTCGCGGGTGCGGGGGCTGTCCGACGGCGACGACGTGGCCCACACCGGGGCGGCCCTGCGCGCCCTCGGTGCCCGTCTCGGTGACATCAGTCCGGGGGAGACGGTGCTCTTCGGGGGACCCGACTCGCTGCGAGCCGCGCGGGAGCCCCTGGACATGGGCAATTCGGGCACCACCATGCGACTCCTGGCCGGGGTGGTGGCGGGCTGCTCGTTCACCTCCCGGCTCACCGGCGACGCCTCCCTGTCGACGCGTCCCATGGACCGCGTGGCGGTGCCCCTGCGCCTGATGGGCGCCGCCGTGGAGGGCCGCGGCGCGTCGTGCCTGCCTCCCCTCACCATCCGAGGGGGGCCGTTGCGGGGCATCGACTACACCACCCCCATGGCGAGCGCCCAGGTGAAGTCGTGCGTACTCCTGGCCGCACTGGGGGCCGAGGGCGACACCGTGGTCCGCGAGCCCGTGCTCACCCGTAGGCACACCGAGGAGATCCTGGCCCGCTGCGGCGCGCTGCTGAGCGAGCAGGACGAAGACGGCGTCCACGTGGTGCGCCTGACCCCCACCGAGCTCCACGGGTTCGAGCTCGACGTCCCCGGCGACCCGTCCCAGGCGGCGTTCTGGGTCGTCGCCGCCTGCGTGGTGCCGGGCAGCGAGGTCACCTTGGAACGCGTCTACGTCGGTCGGGGACGACGCGGCTACCTCGACGCGCTGACCCGCATGGGGGCCGACATCGACGAGGTGCCCTCCACCGGACCCGCCGACCTGGCCGCCACCGCCGATGTCGTGGCCCGTTTCGGGCCGTTGCAGGGGACCGACGTCATGGCCTCGGAGATCACCGGGCTCGACGAGGTCCCGGTCCTGGCCGTGGCGGCGGCCTGCGCCTCGGGCGACACCGTTTTCCGGTCGGTGGGGGAGCTCCGGCTCAAGGAGTCGGACCGCCTGGCCGGGGTGGTCGACCTGGTGCGGGTGTTCGGAGCCCGAGCCGAGGTCGACGGCGACGACCTGCTCGTGCAGGGGGCCGGGCGCCTGACGGCGGGGGCCGTGGACGCCCGGGGTGACCACCGCATGGCCATGGCCGCCGCCGTGGCCGGGCTGGCGGCGGGGCCCGAGCCCACCCGCATCGCGGGTTGGGCGGCGGTCGCCACCAGCTACCCGCGCTTCGCCGCCGATCTGGGGCGACTCAGCCGCGCCGGTCGGGGGTCGCCGTGAGTCACCCAGCCGTGCACGTGGTGGCGATCGACGGCCCGGCGGGAGCCGGGAAGTCGACCCTGGCCGAGGCCGTGGCGGCCCACCTCGGAGTGGAGAGGCTCGACACCGGTGCCATGTACCGCGCCGTGGCGTGGTCCGCCCTGCACCACCGCCTCGACCTCAACGATGCCGACGCCGTGGCCGCCCTGGCGCGTGGCACCGTGATCGAGGTGGGCGAGCGCGTGTTCGTCGACGGGGTGGACGTGACCGACGCCATCCGGTCGCCGGAGGTGGACGGCGCCGTCTCCGCTGTCGCCGCCAACCCGGCGGTGCGCGCCGAGCTGGTGACGCGTCAACGCGCCTGGGTGGCCGAGAGAGGCCGCGGCGTCGTAGAGGGACGCGACATCGGGACCGTCGTGCTTCCCGACGCCGACCTCAAGATCTACCTGACAGCCGCCACCGAGACCCGGGCCCAACGCCGGGCCCGCCAGCGCGCCGACGGGCGCAGCGTGGAAGCGGTCCACGACGACCTGGTGCGCCGGGACCACCTCGACTCGAGCCGCCTCGCCTCTCCGTTGCTGTCACCGGAGGACGTGGCCGCCGATGCCAAGGTGATCGACTCCACCGGGAAGTCGAGCCGGGCCGTACTGGAGGAGGTACTGACATGCCTGTGACGCCTCGCCTGGACGTTGCCGACGACACCGGGACCACCCGGCGGCGCGCCGGCGTGCGCGTCCCGTCTTGGTTCTACCGACTGCTGCGGTTGCTCGTGCACGTGGTCAGCCGGGCCTACTGGCGCGTCGAGGTCGACGGGGACGAGCACGTGCCGCCCACGGGCCCGGTCATCCTGGCCCCCGTGCACCGCAGCTTCATGGACTTCCTGGTCGTGTCGGAGGTGACCAAGCGCAAGATCTTCTACATGACCAAGGAAGAGATGTGGAAGTCGCCGCTTCTGGGGGCGGTGCTCGATTCGGTCGGCGCCTTTCCCGTCCACCGCGACGGCGCCGACCGACTGGCCCTGGAGCGGGCGCAGGACGTGCTCGAGCGCGGGGACGTGCTCATCTTGTTCCCCGAGGGGACCAGGCGAGCCGGGCCCGTCGTGGAGGACCTCCACGAAGGAGCCGCCTTCCTGGCGGCTCGCACGGGTGCGGCCGTCGTGCCCATCGGCATCGGCGGGACCGCCGAGGCCATGCCCAAGGGGTCCAAGTTCGTCCGCCCCGTCAAGGTTCACATCGTGGTGGGCCCTGCCTTGGCCGCCCCCGAACGCTCGGCCCGGGGGCGCGTGCCACGCGCCCAGGTCCACGCCCTCACCGAGGAACTGTGCTCGGAGCTCCAACGCCTCTACGACGACGCTGAACGAAGGGCCAAGCCACCAGACCGACCAGCACGATGAAACCGAGGGCAGAGATGACGAACCCCTCGAGCACCCGGTGGGGGCGATAGGTGAAATGGACGAGCGAGGTCCCGGCGGGGATCGTCACCGCCTGGATCAGGCCCTGACGACGCACCACGGCGGCGTGGCGGCTTGTGCCACCACCATGGGGGGCCCTAGTGCTGACCGTCGCCTGCCAACCGGTGGCGAACTGCTCTGACCGGATCAAGGTGGCGGGCCGTGGCGTGGTGACCCGGATGGTCTCGTCGCCCCACGGCGTGCTCGACACCACCCGGGCGGCTCGTCTCGGTCCCCCCTGCACCCAGGCCCGTCCCTCCGCCGACGCCTGGGTGAAGATGGCGAAGCGACCGATCAGACCGTCAAAACGCCACCTCGGCATGGTCACCATGTCACGCAGGGAGCCGTCGACGCGGTAGGTGCCCTGGCCCGCGGTGCGCAGCACCGACGCGCCCACCTCCACCGTCCCCGAGGACCCGGTCCCCGCCGCCTCGAGCACCACCGCGCTGGCGGCGGTGGGCCTCCGGGCGCGCACCACGGCCGTTCCGGGCGACCCCGGACCCGTCGCGGCCGAGCCGATCCACGTCGTGTCACGCCCGTCGGCGGACAGCAGTCCCACCCGCACACTCGACCCCGGGCCCGCGGCCGCCGCCCGCACCGGGACGCTCACCGAGGTGACCGCCAGGACCGTGCCCAGATACTGGGTGCGGGGGCTCCCCGGCACCAAGCTCAGGGTGGCGGCCGGCGGTCCGACGTCCTGGTAGTCGGAGGCGGGCGTGGTCGGCGCGGTGGTGGTGTCGGCCGGGGCCCGCGGTGCGGGGCCCACGGGCGGAATGGGGGTGGCCCCGTTGATGATGCTGTTGGGGACCCCTGGGGCGGCGGTCACCAGGTGCACGAAGTACTGGGGCACGGTGACGAGCACGCCGAGGTCGAGGGTGGCGAAGGTGCCGTCGGCCAACGCCGACGGAGTCATGTTGAGCTGGAGATGGGTGCCCGTGGCGCGGTCGTAGGCAGCCGCCACGACGGCCCCGTAGCCCTGGACGCTGCTCAGGCCGCGCACGATGTTCAGGTCGGGCTCCCCCAGGCGTTCGATCTGGTCCGAGTAATAGCGATCGGGATCGAACATCCCCATGCGGTGGGCCTGGCCCGCCGGCCCCACCCCCTGGGCCGCCACCGCGGCGGCCAGCGCGACAGCGGTGGGGTTGGCAGTGGTGGCCCCCTGGGGGTCAGGCGCCCCCTGGATGAAGGTGTTGAACAGGCCCAGGTCCAGCAACAACAGGACGGTGAGCATCGGGGTCATCACCCGGGCGAGCTGTCGGCGTCGCACCACCAGCCATCCGGCCCACACCGCGATGGCGCTGGGGATCGTGAGGAAGGCCACCAGGGGCCACAGCGACGACCGGGTCACGGGGCCGGGCACGTGCAGGAAATGGGGGAACCAGGTCCCCCCGGCCAGCATCACGATCTGCAACCCAATGATCGCTACCGGGGCCAAGAGCGGGAGCACGATGTCCGAGCGCCACCCCTCGGGGCCCGGGAGCCGCCGCCACCATCCGGGGCCGACCCCCTCGGGGTCGGCGGGGAGCGGACCGCCACCCGCCCCGTCGGTGTGCGAGGAGGTCGACAGCAACATGTGGTCGAGCCACGTGGCGAACAGCACGGCCACGGCCAGGTCGACCTCGAGGAGGTTGCGGGCCAGGAGGCGCTGGCGGTTGAACAGGGGCAGGTAGAACAGGACGTGACCCAGGGGGGTGAAGCCCCCCCAGGCGAAGATCATCCCCAACGCCGCGATGACGTACCAGATCCACCACTTGGGGGCCTCGGAGTGGCGGCGATGGCGTCGCGCTAGCAGGCCGAGCAGTCCCATGACGGGCATGATGCCGATATAGCTCGACACCTCGGGAAGGCTGTAGGTGGCGTAGAAATGGATCGGGAATTGACCGCTGGTGCCCAGCAGCAGAGGATCGAGCCCCAGCAGGGTCAGCGACTTGTTCATCGACCCCGACGTGAAGAACGTGTAGGCGTGCACGGCGCGCTGTGACTGCTCCTGGATGAACGCGCCCGGAACGAGCTGGGCGCTGGCGAGCGCCAGGCCCAGCACGACCCCGGCCACCACCCCGAGCGCCAGCGACAGGCGTCGCGCCGGGGTCCGCCACACCAGCCACAGCGCATAGACCCCGAGCACGACCCCACCGTCGATGATGGGCTCGGCCGCCCCCGACAGCCCCATCAACCCGAGGGACGCCCCCAGCATGGCCACCCACGGCGTCGCCGAGTGTCCCGCCGGCCGGTGGGCCAGGCGATCGAGGGCCGCGAACGCCCACGGCAGCCAGGCGCCGGCCTCCACGACGTCGATGTGCACGCTCTGGGCCACCATGAAGCCGCCGTAGGAAAAGGCGATCGCCCCCAGCCCCGACGCCGTCCAGGACCGGCCGAGGCACCGCAGCAGCACGACCATGCCCACCGCCGCCACCACCTCCACCAGCGCCTGGTTGACGACCCAGGCCAGTGCGCCGGGCAGCACGGTGAACACCCAGGTGGCGGGATAGGCGGCCCCGGCATTGAACCCCGACAGCAGGGGCGACCCACTCCACAGATAGGGGTCCCACACCGGGGCGTGCCCGTGGCGAAGGTCGACGCCGACCAAGACGCGCAGGGGGAAGTTCTGGATGAGGTTGTCGCTCACCAACCACGGCACCCCGAGCGCGGCGGGGAGCCCGAACAAGAAGCTGGGCAAGGCGACGAAGGCGGCCACCATCCAGCCGCCCGGACGGCGCAGCAGGCGGGTGACGTGAGCCAACACCGGCACCGGGACCCCGACCCGGGCGCGTCAGGTCAGCGGTGATCGCGCAGCCAGGTGCGCACGATCACACGGGCATACTGCAGGCCGAAGAAGACGTTGTGGCCCTTCTTGGACTCGCCCGACGCCCGGAGGTGCCATACGACGGGGCAATTGGTGATCCGCCATCCGCGCGTCGCCGCGCTGATGATGAGCTCTGCGGTCTGGTACTGGTCCTGCTCGAGCGTGACGTCGTTGAGCACCTCGATCTTCAGTGCCCGGAACCCGTTCGACGTATCGCTGATGTGCTGCCTGGTGAGGGCGTTGATGATCGAGGCGAAGAACACCACGCCGGCCATGCGGAACTTGTCCGTGGTCTGGTCGGTGCCGAGGCGCCGGCTGCCGACTACGAAATCGGCGGTCCCGTTGAGCAGCGGGGCGAGGAAGTCGGGGATCTCGGTGGGATCGTTCTGGCCGTCGGCATCGAGCGTGACGACGTACTTCGCTCCGTGGGCGGCGGCGAGCTCGTACCCCAGGCGCAAGGCCACGCCCTGGCCCATGTTGACCGGCAGGGCGGCGCAGTAGGCGCCGTGGGCGGCCACGATGTCCTCGGTGCCGTCGTCCCCGCCGTCCACCACCACCAGGGTGGACACCTGCAGCCCGTCGACCTCGGCGGGGATCGCCTTGAGAACGTCGCCGATGTTGTCGGCTTCGAGGTACGACGCGATGAGCACCAGCACGGGGCCGAACGTGGCGGTGCCGTGGCGGCGACGGAAGTCCTGCTGACCCAAGCCCATGACCAGACGCCGGATGGCGTCGAGTCGTCGCAGCTCGCGCCGGCGGGCGCGCGAGCGCGCCTGAATCAACGACGACGGCATCACAACGAGTGCGGTCGGGAGAAGACCTCGCGCACGAGCGGCTCGAAATGCGAGAGCGGCTGGGTGGGGTAGTCGGGGTCGAAACTCGCCTGGTCCCACTCGTCGGCAAAACGCTCGCCCAAGGCGAACCACGTCTCGTCGCGGTAGCGCTGGCGGGCCTCGGGGTCTCCGCCGAAGTGGTGGTAGTAGTGCCGGCCCTGGAAGTCCTGGTGGGTAGCGATGACGTGGAACACCTCGTCGCCGACATATGGGCGCAGGATCTCCGCCGCGATGCGGGGGTGGTTGGGCACCGACACGTACTTCCCGATGTCGTGGCACAACGCCGCCACCACCATCTCGCGCTCTGCCCCGGACTCCTCGGCCCGGGTGGCGGTCTGTAGGCAGTGGCGGAGCTGGTCGACGGCGAACCCGTCGGTGATCTCGCCCAGGGCCTCGAGCATGGCCAGCACGCGATCGGCAACCCGGGCCTGGCGCTGCGCCGTCAGGGCGCCGATCTCGGCCCATTGCTCGGCGGTGGACTCGTCCATCCGGCGAAAGCTGCCGTTGCTGGTGGTAGTGGTACTAGCGCTGGTACTGGTCCCCGTCGTGGTCATGGTGCCATTCTCGCATCCCGGACCGTCGGGCGCCGTGAGCGCGAGAGCCTGTCGCCCTTTCGCTCAGGTCCTTCCAAGGTTCGTGCCCACGGGCTCGGGGACGGTGGGCCCGAGACAGGTGGCCTCGAGCGCGCAGCTCATGGTGGGGCGATGGGCCCGCACCCGGTGGGTGACCCCGGGGTTGCGCACCAGGGCGGCGGCGAGCAGTCCCCCCAGCGCGGCGGCCCCTCCGGCCAGGACCACGGCATGGCGGAAACCCGCCGAGAATTGGTCAGGATGCACATAGCTGTGCCCGGAAAGGCCCGACAACGCCGGCAGGAGGGCCACGGCGATGAGCCCACCGGCGCGGGCCACGTCGTTGTTGACCGCCGAGGCCACTCCGGCATGCTCGACGGGGGCCGACGACAGCGCCGTCGCGGTGAGCGGAGCCACCGTAATGGCGAGGCCGGCGGCGAGCACGAGGACGCCGGGAAGCACCTCGGTCAGGTAGTCACCGGACGGGCCGATCATCCGCAACAACACCATCCCCCCGCCCACCACGACGGGCCCCACCGCCATCTGCAAGCGGGGCCCGAGGCGAACCGCCAGCGCGCCCGAGCGCGCCGAAAAGGCGAGCATGACGGCGGTGAGGGGGAGGAGGGAGCTTCCCGCCTCGAGCGGCGTGTAGTGCGACACCTGCTCGAGCTGGACGGGCAGGAGGAACAGCGCACCCCCCAAGGCCGCGTAGACCACGAAGGTCACGGCGTTGGTGGCGCTGAACTGCATCGACCGGAAGATGCCCAGGGGGAGCATGGGGTAGCGCTCGCGCCCCTCGGTCACCACGAAGGCCACGAACGCCACGGCGGAACCGGCCAGGAGCCCGAGGACCAGGGACGAGGACCAGCCGTAGGTTGGGGCCTCGATGAGCCCCCCCGCCAGGCCCACGAGGCCGATGGTGACGAGCGCCGCGCCCAAGACGTCCACCGGGCCGGCGGCGTCCGGGTCACGCGTCTCGGGGACGTGCCGGGTGGCGACGAGCACGACCACCAGCGCCAGGGGGAGGTTGATGAGGAAGATGAGCCTCCACGACACCGCGCTGATGAGGAAGCCGCCGGCGAAGGGGCCGATGGCGGTGGCGACACCGCCGAGGCCCGACCACGCCCCGATGGCACGGGCCCGGTCGTCCTTGGCGAACGAAGCCTGGAGGATGGCGAGCGACCCCGGTGTGAGCAGGGCGCCCCCCACGCCCTGCAGGGTACGGCCGGCGATGAGCACGCCGGCATCAGGGGCGATCGCACACGCCAGGGAGGCCAGCGCGAACCACACCACCCCGATGATGAAGATCCGCCGGCGGCCGTAGCGGTCACCCAGCGCGCCACCCACCAAGAGCAGGCCCGCAAGGGAGATGAGATAGGCGGTCACGACCCATTGCAGGCTGGACACCGTCAGCGAGAAGTTGCGCCCGATGGCCGGCAGGGCGATCCCCACCACGGTGGAGTCGATGGCGGTCACGGCGGAGCCGAGCACGGTGGCCGCCAGGACCCAGCGCCCCGGTGCGCTCGAGAGCCGGAGCGCCACCGGGCCGGTGGTCGAGCTCACCCCGCCAGTCTCGCCAGGACGTCGGCGGCGGAGACCTGGCGGTCCCCGGTCACCCCCGCCACGTCGGACACGACCGTGCCCGGAGGTGCCGACTCGGCGGGGGCCGGCGCGGCCAGGCCCACGGCCAGTGCCGCCGCCAGGCCTCGCAACAGGTCACGCAGTTCGGGAGGCGGGGGGAAGTACTCGTCCTCGTCGGTGACGTGCACCTCCTCCACACCGTGGGTCGGAGCCAGACGGGCCACGACGGCCTCCACCAATTCGTCGGGCGCCGAGGCCCCGGCGGTGACGCCCACCGTGCCCGAGAGGTCGTCGGGAAGCTCGGCGGCCTCGTTCACCCGTAGCACCCGGGGACACCCCGACGCCCGTGCCACCTTCTCGAGGGCCCGAGTGTTCGACGAGTTCACCGATCCGATCACCACCACCGCGTCCGAGCGCTCGGCAATGACCTTGAGCGCCGCCTGTCGGTTGGTGGTGGCGAAGCACAGGTCCGAGCGGTTGGGCATCCACAGGTCGGGGAAGCGCTCCCGGGCCCGGTTCATGATGTCGGACCACTCGTCGTGGCTGAGCGTGGTCTGGGCCAGCAGCGCCACCGGCGCGTGGGGGTCGATCTCCGAGGCGGCGACGTCCACGTCCTGCTCGTCGCGCACCAGGCGGACCGAAGCCGGGGCGACCGCCATCGTCCCGACGGCCTCCTCGTGGCCCTCGTGCCCGACATAGAGCACGGTGTAGCCCTTCCCGGCCCGAACCTTCAGCTCGTGGTGGACCTTGGTGACCAGGGGGCACACGGCATCGACCACGACCCGGCCCCGACCCCGGGCCGAGGTGACGACCTCGGGTGCCGAGCCGTGCGCCGAGAGCATGAGAGGGGCGCCGTCGGGAACGAGGTCCACATCGTCGACAAAGACCACCCCTCGGGCCCGGAACTGATCGACCACGTGCCGGTTGTGGACGATCTCGTGATAGCAGTAGACCGGCGGCTCGAAGACCCGGACCATCCACGCCAGGGCTTTGATGGCCTTCTCGACGCCGGCGCAAAAACCACGGGGCGAGGCCAGTAACACGCGCTCGACGGCCACGCCGCCAGGCTACCCGCCACCTGTCCCCGCCCTGGCCGGGGTGGGGGAGCCGGGACGAGCAGGTAGCCTTGCGTGCATGTCCGCGCCCCGGGTGGTCTCGGTGGCGGCCGCCTCCCCGGCCCAGCGGGCCGGCCTCCAAGTGAACGACGAGCTCCTCGCCGTCGACGGCCGCGTGCCGCGCGACGTGATCGAGTACCGGCTCCTGGTCGACGAAGCCGACCCCGAGCTCGAGATCCGCCGTGGGCACCAGGAGCTCACCTTGCGGCTTCGCAAGGACGCCGGCGCAGTCCCGGGGATCGAGGTGTCCTCGGCGGTGTTCGACCGGGTCCGCACGTGCGACAACCACTGCGAGTTCTGCTTCATCTACCAGCTACCCAAGGGGATGCGGCGCAGCCTCTATCTGAAGGACGACGACTACCGCCTGTCCTTCCTCTACGGGAACTTCACCACCCTGACCCGCTTCACCGAGCTCGACCTCGAACGCGTTCTGACCGAACGGCTGTCGCCGCTGTTCGTGTCCATCCACAGCACCGACCCCGAGCTGCGATCGCGCATGCTGCGCAACCCCCGGGGCGCCACCAGCCTGCGGTGGCTGCGGGCCCTGCTCGACGGCCACGTCGAGGTGCACGGACAGGTGGTGGTGTGTCCGGGGGTCAACGACGGTGCCGCCCTGGAGACGACGCTGGCGGGCATCGTCGACGAGTACCACGACCTGGCCACCGTGGCCTTCGTGCCCCTGGGGGTCAGTGACTACACGACGGAACCCTCCATGCGGCCCCACACCGCCGCCGAGGCCGGCGCCGTCCTCGACGTCGTCGAACAGTGGCAGCAGTTGTGTCTGAGCTCTCTCGGCCGGCGCCTGGTGTACGCCGCCGACGAGTACTACCTCCTAGCGCGAAGGCCCTTCCCGCCGGCCGAGGCTTATGACGGGTTCCCCCAACACGAGAACGGCATCGGCATGGCCCGCGCCTTCGAGGCCGCGTACCACGGAGACCTCTCGGCCGCCCTCGGGGTGGCGCCGGGATTCTTCTCGTGGGTGGACGGCGCCCCCGCCGCCGGCTACCGGGCTCACCGGACAGACCCCGGCGCCTCGGCCGGCGCGCCAACGCCGTCCGAGCCGAGCACCCCGGTCATCATCCTCACCGGCGAGTACGGCGCCGTGGTCCTCGAGTCGATATTGGCCGATTGGCCGGGACACGTGCGCGTGGTCCCGGTCCACAACGCCTTCTTCGGTGGCAACATCGCCGTGACCGGCCTGCTGACGGGGGCCGACATCGCCCGAGTCCTGCGAGACCAGCCGACCGGTTCGCGCTACCTCCTCCCCGACGTCTGCCTTTCCGAAGGTCGGTTCCTCGACGGCATGACCGTGTCCGAGCTCCCCCTGCCCGTGGAAGTGATCCCGAGCGACGGACACTCGCTGCGCCTGGCCCTGCACGGCGGCGCGGCGGGGCCCGAACCGGCGTGTTCAGCGGGTTCGGGGTCTGCCCCGGTGGCGGTGGCCCTGGGGGCGGCGCGGTGAGCGCCAACACCTCGGCGCGAGCCCCCCGGCGCGAGGCGGTCGCAGCCCACCGACCTGGTGGACGTCCGGTAGTGGTGATCGCCGGCCGTCCCAACGTCGGGAAGTCGACACTCGTCAACCGATTCGTGGGACGCCGGGCGGCGGTGGTCCAGGAGAAGCCCGGCGTCACCCGCGACCGGCTCGAGCTCGAGGCCGAGTGGAACGGCCGGCCCTTCGTGGTGGTCGACACCGGAGGATGGCTGGGTAAGGGCGACACCCTCGACGCCAAGGTGACCGACCAAGCCGAGCGAGCCGTGGCCGCCGCCGACCTCGTCCTGCTGGTGGTGGACGCCGCGGTGGGGATCACCACCGAGGACGAGCACGTGGCCCGGCTCCTGTCGCGCTGGGGTCGACCCGTCCTCCTGGTGGCCAACAAAGTCGACAACGACCGGCGAGAGGCCGACGCCTGGGAGCTCGTCTCCCTCGGCCTGGGTGACCCTTGGATGGTGAGCGCCTTGCACGGCCGGGGAACCGGAGACCTCCTCGACGAGGTGGTGCGGCTGCTGCCGGACGAAACCCCCGAGACCAGCAGCGGGGAACCCGCCACCGCCGACGGATCCGGGGCGGGCGGTGCCGTCCCAGATGCAGCGGCCGTACGGGTCGCCATCGTCGGTCGGCCCAACGTGGGCAAGTCGACGCTGTTCAACCGCTTGCTGGGGGAGGAACGCTCGGTCGTCCACGACCTGCCGGGGACGACGCGAGACGCCATCGACACCCAGATCGAAACGGCCGAGGGACCCATCCGCTTCATCGACACCGCCGGCATGAGGCGGCGATCGCGCACCGAGGAGGGCACCGAGTACTACGCCATGGTGCGGGCGTTGCAAGCCCTCGACCACGCCGATGTCGTGCTCCTGGTGATCGACGCCACCGACGGGGTGACCCACCAGGACCAGCGTCTGGCCGAGCGGATCGGCGCATCGGGGAGCCCGGTCGTGGTCGTCCTCAACAAGTGGGAACTGCTCGGGGCCGAGAATCGGCGCGACCTGGTGGAGGACGTCGAGGACCGCCTGGCCTTCCTGGGGGAGTCACCGGTGGTGAAGGTGAGCGCCCAAAGCGGCATGGGCGTGCACAAGATCCTGCCGGCGCTGGGCCGCGCTGTGGAGGCATACCACCACCGCATCCCCACCGGCGAGCTCAACCGGGCCATCCGGTCCATCCAGAGCGCGCACGCCGCGCCCGGAGCTCGGATCCGCTACGCGGTGCAAGGGGCCATCGACCCGCCGACGTTCACCCTGTTCGCCACGCGCCGTCTGCCCGCGCCGTACCTGCGTTACGTCGAGCGAAAGCTGCGCGAGCAGTTCGGGATCGGGCCCACGCCGGTGAAGTTCCGGGTACGGATCGGGTCCTGAGCGAGGCGCCGAGGATGTCACCGGCTCGCCCGTCGACGTGGTGGCCCGTGGAGGCCGACCGTGCCGTGGTGTGACACCTGCGACCAGATGGTCGAGGACGATTCGGTCACCGAAGACGGTGAGTGCCCCGAGTGCGGGGAACAACTGGAGCGCCGCAAGGTCCCGTGGCATTTCAAGTTCATGATCGCGGCCACCGCCGTGTACCTGGCCTGGCGGGCGTACCAGGGCATCGGCTGGCTCGTTCATCACGCCTGACTGGGCTCGCCTAGACTGCCGCATTGAATCAACGGGCTGTGGCGCAGCTTGGTTAGCGCGCTTGACTGGGGGTCAAGAGGTCGCGAGTTCAAATCTCGCCAGCCCGACTGAGAGCCAGAAGCTCACCGGGCCCCCTGGATGTCGACAACGGGCTTACCGAGGCTCCGCGCCGCGCGCCGAGAACGCCGGCGTGGGCGACGACTCCGACGTCTCGCCAAGAGACGACCCCTCTCGCATCCCGACCTCTACGAGAGCTCCCGTGAGCCCCCGATTCGACTCCGGCCTCTCAAGACCTCCGCAGGGCCACCGTTAGTTCGAACGGGGCAACAGCCACTGTATAGCGATCTCGGGATCGGTTCGTGGCCCCCGCCGCTCCATGTGGAATCGGGCGGGGCCACAACGGCCCCGCCCGATTCCGGAGGTCGCCACCTCCTCGCGTCGCGAGCATTCGGTCCAAACAGCGTCGCAGTGCTCGGGCCCCTCTCGCGACGGCGATCTTGGAAGATGCGACCATCGGAGGTGGGGCCGTTCGGCCCCACCTCCGATGTCTTGCCAGACCTGCGTCCCAAACGTGCGGTACTGGCTTCCCTTATCGCCTACCTACAGCGTGGCGCTGCTCGCAGATGCGTCGATCTGTGCCGAAACGACACCCCCACCGTTGTCGGTGTCGATGTCGGACCCGAACTCACCGTGGTCACCGTTCGCTTCCGTGTCCTCACCGAGGCAGGCGTTGATGACAGCCGCCTTCTTGGCAGTGTCGTACGTGCCTTTGACCGTTCCGTTGATCGTGAACCCGACGTCAGTGCTGGGGCACGAGTTGTCGACTGCTGAGCCCGACGTCTTGAACGTCCCAATGTTGAAGGTGACGGTCTTGAGCGTCTTCTTCAGGCTCAATCCGGCCGAGATGAACGAACCCCACTGGCCCTCGAGGTACGTCTTCGGGGTGGTCTTGGTCGGGTTCTTGGTGTTCTTGCCTCCGGCGATGGAGAGCGCTGACAGCGACACGCTCACGGGCGCGCCTGTTCCGACGTCGGTGCAGGAGGCCAAAGCACCGCCGGTAACGCTCGTGGCGCCGCCCTTCTTGGCCGTGGTCACGGTGCCCTCGTTGGTCTCCGTTGCCGGGAAGACGACGGTACCGCTAAGGCCGGTACAGCTGACCGGGTTGGGCGTCGGCTTGGCGACCGCAGCGGACTGCAGGCCGACCATGGTTCCGACTGGGAGGGCGAGTGCGAGAACGCCCATAAGAAGTTTACGACGCATGGAGATGCTCCTTTCGTTTGTTTTGTGGAACCATTGACCGCTGGGCTATCCGCAACAGTCATCACGCCGGCTCCTCCGCCTATAACGCACCATACGCAGGTCACCATGCGGTGGACAGTGTGGTTCCACCTACACCAACCCCGTGTTTTCACCTGGAGCCTCTGCCCGGGCGAGACGGCAGCGAC
The DNA here is from genome assembly GCA_963731665.1 of uncultured Acidimicrobiales bacterium. Classification (GTDB taxonomy): domain Bacteria; phylum Actinomycetota; class Acidimicrobiia; order Acidimicrobiales; family UBA8190; genus Chersky-840. The sequence continues at coordinate 49,605 of CAVSWP010000004.1, forward strand.
TCTCCAGGGATCTCCAGTCCGCGGCCTTGGGCTCCGTTATGGCGCGAGATCGATGCCGTTAATTGTGACGACTCGACCTGGCCCCAGGGATACGTCGCCAGGGGCGCAAGATGATCATCGACATGCGTGATGCGGCACAGCGCCTCCTCGGGTATCCGGGGACTAGCGCGAGGCGACGGTCGTCGACGAAGAGCAGATCGATCACACCCCGGACAGAAAGTCATATCACCAGGCTGATCCCAGGTGATGTTGCGTTCAGTACGTCATGAGGCACGCTCGGCCATACCGGCAACGTGATTCAGTCGGTCGCTGGTCTTCTCGACTCACGGAACCATCTCGGCGGAACCACCTCGATGTAGAGGCGGTCGGCGTGAGACGATTGTTCATGGGCTGGATTCGCGGGCTTGGGCGTGGCGAGCGAGTCGTGCTTATTGTCGCACTTGGAGTGGCTCTGGAAGCCTTCTGCTCGTATTTCGTCCCCTTGGAAACGTACCCGTTCACCTCGTCGTCCCAACTCAACCTCATACAATCCGGGCCTCCGGGTTGGTTCCGAGTGGTTGTGTGGCTGGCCCTCATAGCCCTATGGGCGATCTGTTCGATCCGCATCCTCCGCGCCCCCGCCGGTTGAATAGCCGGGGAGTCGACTCCATTCCAAGCTGACCGACTACCCGGGACTAATGGCTCAGTCGTCGCGCAGTGGCGTCACGAGTACCACCGGGGTCTTCCCGTCGGATCCAACCCACCCGTCCTCGGAGCAGTGGCCCGCCTTGAGGAACCGGCCATTCGAGTCGATTCCGTGGTGAAAGTTCGGATCAACGAGGAGGGGTCGTCCACAGAAGCAGATAAAAGCCACAGACTCATTCTTTCAGTCCGACCGCGGTAGTCCGGTTCATCTTTGCCCAGCTTCTGGTAAGTCGACGTTGACCCCAAACGTTGAGGTGCCTGGAGTTGTCATCTGTAGGCACGGGGGGCGGGGTTGTCTTGTTGTGGCATCTCTGGCGCCTTGACCCATCAGATGGATTCGTGACCCCGGCCACCTCGTCTTGCCACCACTCGGATCAGGTTCGCGATCGCAAACACGGCCAGAACCACGAATCCGACCAAGAAGAAGACCCACAGCACATTGGAAACCGTACGCATAGCGCCGTGTTTGTCGGTGCCACTCCCGTAAGTAACGTTGGCGACGACGAAGAGCACCACTTCCGCGAGAGCGACGATGATCAGACTTCGTCCCCTACCGGCCTGCTGCGTGAACTTGCTGGCCATCGACGCGTCGGTTCCTGTCATACGAACCTCCAGACTCTTCCCTCGTCTCATTGACCCACGTCTCGCCGGGTCCGACAAGGGCGCTTACCTGCCCGTTCTGGTGGTGCTGGCACCCCATCGGATCGCCTGCACGCCTAGCCCAATGGCTGCTGAGCCGGCGTCCCCGATCTCCCGGCACTACTTCTTAAAATGGCGCCCGCGATGGTTGTCAAAATGAGAACGAAGGTGGTCCCCGTGATGGTGCCCCTCCTTCGACGAAGTGACAGCTGCTGGGTTTATCGGCTCGGTCGTCTGTGTTGTTGACGTAGCCGTGTCCGGCTGTGCAAGGGCAAGGATGGCTGTCGACGGTGATGTCGTCGTCAGGCTTGATTCGGTGATCGGCGCTCCGTGGGGCGTGGTCGTGCTCGTCGCCCCCGGACCGGTGTTCCCGGTGTTTCCGGTATTGGTGGCGCTGGTCGCAGCAGGTGCCGCGAGCGCAGGATGACCTTGGTGCTTGGGCCTGGCTGCCACGCTGGAGGCCGCCCACGCTGACGCCAGTAGGGATGCTGTCACCAGCAAGACGGCCAGCCGCCACAACCGTCGCATGACACCCTTCCCCCCGAGACCCCGAATTTCAGCTACCAGCCCTTGGAAACCAATGAGTCATTCCCAGCCATGGTGTGCTGGTCGGGCCTCGAATCTCGCCGGCCCGACGCATCTCGAGCGGAACCGACTTTCCGGCGCGCCAGAACGTCGCTATGGCACCATGGCGTGCCATGCCCAAAGGTGCTATCGACACCAGAACCCCGATTCAACGGATGGTTGCTCGTCTCGGTCGTCGGGTCGGACCACTGCTCGTCTCCGCCGTCTACATCGGCCTGGGACTGGCCTACGTCTTTCGATGGGGGTCGGTGGTCCGTCACATCCCGTCGGTGTGGATCTCTCCCGGAGATCTCTCTGCCATCTATCGCGCCTCGAGCGCCCTTGCCCACGGACACTTGAGCGCCATCTACTCCAATTCGTCGGTTCTGACCTTTCCCGGAATCCTGATCCTCTTGGCGCCCTTCGGGGCACTCAGCAATCACTTCGACACGATCTTTGTGGTCATCATTAAGAACCATCACCTGGTCACCCAACCCGACTACATCGTGTCGCACACGTCGCAAGTCTTGGTCGCTGGACCGCGCATTTCCTCAACGCATGTCGAATATGCGATACAACCTCAGTGGTTCGCTTTTCTCGAACCGTATGTGATGGTGCTGTCCTGCTCGGCATTGTTCGCCTGTGACGCGCTGGCCGAGCGACTCCAGGTTCCACGCTTCCGACGGGCGATCCTCAACGTGGTCCAAGCGATAGTCCTGTGGCCCGTGATCGTGATCTTTGGCCATCCCGAGGATGCCGTCGCCGTGGCGCTGGCCGTGTATGCCCTTGTCCTCGCCTTCGACGACCGCTTCACGTGGGCCGGTTGGCTCTTCGGTGCGGCCTTGGCGGTGCAACCCCTCGTGGTGGTGATGCTCCCGCTGTTACTGGTCATGGCGGGCAAGAGTCGGGCGTCGCGCCTGGTGGCGCAGAGCGTGCTTCCTGCCGCCGCGGTGACCATCGGACCGTTGGCATCCAATTTCCACCAAACCATCCACAATCTCGTGACCCAACCGGCCTACTCCGATATCAGTGATACGCACCAGACGCCGTGGACCTTCTTGGCGCCCAGGCTCAGCGGAAGGGGGGTGAACGAGACCGTCGGGGGTGGACCAGTCCGTGTCGCCACGCTTGCCCTGGCCGCCGGAGTGGGATGGTGGGCACGGCGTTGGCGCACAAAGCCGGAGATGCTCGCCTGGGCGGCAGCCGTGGCCCTGGCATTGCGGACCTATACGGAGTCGGTGATGACCGCGTACTACATCTGGCCGGCGTTGGCCGTGGGAATGGTCGTGGCGGCGCGTGCCAGCCGTCGTCGATTCGCCGTCGCCGTGGCCATGGCAGTCGCCACCACAATTGTGGGTGAATGGCACCTCGGCGTGTATCCCTGGTGGGTCCTTGAGGTGGCCGGCCTCACGGCATTGCTGGTCGCCGCGGCGCGGCCCGAAGCACTCGCCGTCGCCAAGCCGAACGTCATACGTGAGCAGGCGCGGGCGCCTGTCGGGACTCAGCGGCGGGCTGGAACGGCAGCTTCCAAAAAGGCAGTTTCCAAAAAGAAGAGGGGGAAACCATCGCGCCGCGGTCACTCCGGTAGCGGTCGGCGTTGACTCTCGGCTCGCACACGGATGCTCCGCGATAAATCCTATGGCACCATACGAGGGCTATGTCCAAGGGCACGGTTGACAACAGAACGTTTGGCGAACGGATGGTCGATCGGCTGGGCCGTCGGGTGGTGCCGATCGTGGTCTCGGTGGTCTTCATCGCTCTGGGACTCGCCTACGACTTCCGGTGGGGGTCGGTTGTCCGCCATATCCCGTCGCTGTGGATCTCACCCGGGGACCTCTCGACGATCTACGGCGCGTCGATCTCGCTGGCTCACGGTCACTTGGCTGCGATCTACCAGAACCGGCCGACGCTGCGGGAATTCCCGGGCATTCTGCTCGCACTGGCGCCGATCAGCGTGTTCGGCCACGCCTTTCACACCACGTTCGTCGAGATTGCCAGAAACCATCACCTGGTGACCCGACCCACCTATCTGATATCGAACACCACGACGGTGTGGGATAGCGGCACCGTCTTCTCAGGAGCGCACCGGTCCATCGAGTACTCGGTGCAGCCGCAGTGGTTCGTGTTCCTCGCTCCTTACGTCTCGGTGCTGTCGTGTACAGCCCTCTTCGCACTCGACGCACTGGCCGAACGTCTTCAGGTCTCGCGGGCACGACGGGGCGTGTTGATCCTGGCCGAGGCGACGATCCTGTGGCCTGTCCCCGTGTTGTGGGGACACCCTGAGGACGCCTTCGCCGTGGCGCTGGGGGTCTACGCCCTCCTCTTCGCCATGGAACAGAGGTGGACCAGCGCCGGGTGGCTCTTCGGCGCCGCCGTCGCCGTCCAGCCACTGGTGGTGGTGATGTTCCCGATCTTCCTGGCGATGGGAGGCAAACAGCGCGCCCTCGGCCTCGTGCTGCGGACCTTGATTCCCGGATTGGCCCTGACCGTGCCCCCGCTCGCCGCCAACCTGCATGCCGCTGGGCATGACCTCGTCACCCCCCCTGCCTACCCAGACGTCTCCGGCACCCGCCAGACTCCCTTTACGGCGTTGGCCCCCAAGGTCGGAGGCTCAGGGACCAACGTCACGATCGCGGGTGGCCCACTGCGTCGTGTCCCCACCGTGGGCTTGGCGGTCGCCCTGTGGTTCTTGGTTCGGCGCTGGCGGGACAGACCGGAGATGATCGTCTGGGCCGCGGCCCTCGCCCTTTCGCTGCGGTCGTACACCGAGTTGGTGATGACTCCCTATTACATGTGGCCGGCGCTCGCCGTCGCGCTGGTGGTCGCGGCCCGGGGGGGCGCCCGGCGATTCGCCATTGCCGTCGCCTTGGCCGTCGCCGTCACGGTGGTGGCCCAGTGGCGCCTCGGAGTGTTCCTGTGGTGGGGTCTGGTGATCGGCGGTTTGACGGCCCTGCTGGTGGTGGCGGCCAAGCCCGGACCACCTGTGGCGGTAGCGGTGGGTGCCGCCCCCGGGAGGGCGCCAACGTCGACCAGAACGCAGCGACGCGCCGGCACACCACCGAGAGGAAAGAGCACGAGGAAGTCCTCCCGCACGAACAGGTCGCGCGCCGGTCGGCGCTGAACGAGAAGCCCCCGCCCGAGAGTCATCGTGCTCTGGCGGCCTTGGCCCCCGTCACGAGTCGCTCCCTATCGAACATCCGGGAGACGATTCGCAGTGCCCGTATGTCGATCAGCAGCATGCCGACCGCGAATGCCACTGCGACCTTGAATGTGGGGTGGATCACACCGACCCCGAACAGCACGACCACGCCAAGAGCCGGAAAGCTCGCGAGCGTTCCCAACCGCTGGGCGACACGGACGTCACTGGCCCTGACCGACACCGCCATTCCGACCAAGACCGCCCAGCCGGCCAACAGCGGAGTGAACAGGACGAGGGCCAGGAGTACGGGCCTCTGGTGGAACACGTCTGAGGCGATGATCGGGTTGACGAACAGCTTCACGAGGGCGAGGAAGAGTCCGGACACCGCGTAGGAGAGGACCAAAGTGGGGAGCATGACGGCCGCCGCTTTGCCCAGGATGAACTCCTGTCTGCGAATCGGAGTGGTGAGCAACGGCTCGAGAGTCCCCTGCTCACGCTCCCCGACGACTGAGTACGCGGCGAGGGTGGACGGCATGATGACCGGAAGGAGGAGCAAGAGGAGGAGGGGAAGGCTCAAGTACGTGCCATCGCCGAAGAGGGAGGGGCGAGGAAGACGGAGAGTGTGGGCTGGATGAGGAATACACCGGTCCAAGCCCCAACGGACCGGATCAATGCCACGCACATCATGGAGGTGACCGGTGGCGCCGCCGGGCAGGCTTTCGTCGGCTGCCTCACGGACAGCAGTCCCCGCGGCTACGCCCTCTACCTGCGCCAGTTCTCGATCACCAACGGGTGGCGCACGAGACCACGACGGGTTTCGAACCTGTACGGCAACCGGGCTGTGTGGCCCGGGGACACCTTCGGACTCTCGACCCTCGGCCCGAACCGTATCGTGACCAGCTGGGGCAGCGCGGCGCCGAACCGCAGCACGGTGTCGATGATCTACTCAGCCGAGGAGACAACGGCCTTGGGCGGCGCAGCCGTCCTCCGGGACGGGTTGAACAGCAGGCCGCACCGCGTTGTTCACCGGGGCTGACCACCTGTTGGCTGGCTGACTCGGACCGCGCTCCCGCCGGGACGGAGACGCGATCGTGCCGTTGCTCTCGATGCGCCGTCGGTCGGTCACTGCCCGGGGGCGGGCGAGGACGTAGCGTTGGTCGGTGCACCACGGCAGACGACCGGGCCATCGCCTGCGCCGCGACATCGAGGGCATGCGGGCCGTTGCCATCCTGGCCGTGGTCCTCTACCACGCCCACGTGGGCCTCTTGCGAGGGGGCTTCACCGGGGTTGACGACTTTTACGTCATCTCCGGATTCCTGATCACCGGCCTGCTGTGGCGGCAACTGGAGGGGGAGGGCGGACTGTCCTTCCGGTCATTCTACGGCCGGCGCATCCGTCGCCTCCTCCCCATGTCGTTCGTAGTGCTGGTGAGCACCGCCGTGGCCTCGGTCTACCTGCTCCCACCGTTGCAGACCCATGCCGTGCTGAAGGACGGGATCTCGAGCGCCCTGTATGTCTCCAACTACCGATTCGCCGCCCTGCAGACCAACTACCTGACCTCCACCGCACTGCCCTCACCGTTTCAGCAGTACTGGTCGCTGAGCCTCGAAGAGCAGTTCTACCTGATCTGGCCGGTGCTCTTGCTGGGTGGCTCCATGCTGCGCCGGCGCCGCCGCCAACTGCCGTCGCGCCTCGGGGCGGCAGCTGTGCTCGGGGGCCTCGGCGTGGCCTCCTTTGCCCTCGGAGTGTGGCTGACGAAGGTCTCACAGCCGTGGGCCTTCTTCTCGCTGCCTACCCGGGCGTGGGAGTTGGCCGCAGGCGGACTGGTGGCCTTCGCCGCGCCGTGGCTGCGCGCCCTGCCCGAACGGCTGGCGGCAGTGATCGGGTGGGCCGGATTGGCCGCCGTGATCGGTTCCGCTGTGATCGTGTCAGGCTCGGTGCCGTACCCCGGCACGGCGGCCCTGGCTCCCGTGCTGGGGACTGGTGCCGTCATCGCGTCGGGGTGTGCCCAACCTCGCAGCGGGCCGATACTCGTCCTCGGCCGGATCGGTACCCAGGTCGTCGGTCGGGTGTCGTATTCGTGGTACCTGTGGCATTGGCCCGTGCTCATCCTGGCGCCCGCGCTGATCGGGCACGCCCTGTCACTCGTCGGCAATCTGACCCTCGCGTTCGGCAGCTTCGTGCTGGCGGTGATCTCCTTCGTGCTCATCGAGAACCCCCTGCGGCGTGCCTCCTGGCTGCAGGTGCAGCCGCGCCGCCTCCTGCGTCTGGGTGGTGCCCTGACGGCGGTCGCCGTCGCCGTGTGCCTGGTGTCGATCGTGACCCTGCCGTCGCTGCGCGGCCACGGCATCGCCCGGGTAGCCAAACTCTCCACGGCCCCAGCAGTGAAGCGTCAATCCCTGCCGCCGACCACGCCTGGTTCGGGCCTCAGTCCCTACAGCGCCGCGCTGGTCAGCGCCACGGCCCAGGTACAGGGGGCGGTGTCCCAGTCGTTGCCCGTGAAGGACGTCCCGGCCAACCTGACCCCTTCGCTGCCCGACGCCGCCGGAGACGAACCGCCGGTCTTCGTCGACGGTTGTTTGGACTCCTATCTGCCCACCGACGTGGGGCCCTGCGACTTCGGTGACACGACGTCGTCCACGTCCATCGTCTTGTTCGGCGACTCCCACGCCGCCATGTGGTTCCCGGCGGTGGAAGGTGCCGCCGACCACTTCGGGCTCAACCTCTTCACCTGGACCAAGAGCACCTGCCCGCCCCTCATGATCACCATCTTCAGCCCGGTGCTCGGGCGCAACTACACCGAGTGTGACCAATGGCGACAAAACGTCCTGGCCCGGATCGCCCAGGTCCACCCGGCCCTGGTCATCTTGGGCGTGGCTCGCCACTACACCGACATCTACGGATTCACCCCCTTCAGCCCCCAATGGCTCCAAGGGCTGTCGGCCATGGTCACGGCCATCCGTCAGCTCGGCCCCAAGGTGCTGGTCATCGGGCCCGTCCCCAAGCCGCCTTTCGACGTCCCGGGTTGCCTCTCGATCCACTTGACCTCGGCCAATGCCTGCACGGTCCCGTTGGCCCAGGGCATCGACCGGCCCGGAAAGCTGGCCGAGGAGCAGGTCGTCGCGGCGGCGGGCGGGAGCTACCTCGATCCCGACCCGTGGTTCTGCACGGCGACCACGTGCGCCGTCATGGTGGACAACCTCCTCGTCTATCGCGACGACAACCACATCACCGCGACCTATGCCTCCTACCTCTCCCCGGCCATCACCGACGAGCTGGGCCTGGTCCTCGGGGCTCACGCCCCGACCACGAGCACCGCCGCGCCGGCGACCAAGCCCACCCACCGGCGGGTCTCCGGCCCGGCACGCACCTGACGTCAACATGAGCCAGGTTCGGCGCATATGGACCTGGTGGACCACGGTCACCACGAGCGCTCCGATCAGCAGCAGAATGGCGATCGCACCGGCGCCCAGTATGACCGGTGACGCCCGTCCCGTTCGGTTCTTGTTTCGGGCTCGCACGGCGTGTCCCCGCGTGGCGAGTGGGACTAGCGTCAACCTGACAGCCACAGACCGTCGAGACTGATCAGCCTCGCTCGACCATGATCGCCACGACTCGGAGGTGCCCGTGCTGCGCTGGGAGAGCGGTGAAGGCCTGCGCCGGGAAGCGCGGGGGAGCGAGATGTGGTTCAAGGCGACGGCGGCGACCACCCAGAACCGGTTCTCCCTGATGGAGCGCACGCTGCCCCCGGGTGGGCGGATGCCCCCGGCGCACAGCCACGTCGGGAACGACGAGGCGTACTTCGTGTTGGAGGGGCTGGTGGAGTTTCGCGTCGACGGCCACGTGTTCGAGGGGTCCACGGGCACGTTCGTGCTGGTGCCCGCCGGCGAGCCCCACACCTTCGGGAACACGACGGAGAAGCCGGCCCGACTCCTGGTTTTCCACGCGCCCGCCCTGGACGGCTATTTCGCGGACCTGGAGCGCCTTTGGGCTTCGCCTCAGGCCCCGGAGCGCGAGGAGGAGCTGGCCCTCATGCGACGACACGGCATGGAGCCGGCGTGATCTCCACCGGGGCGTGGGTGCACCTCCGAGCCGGCGCCATCACGAATGCCGGCCGCCGCCGAGCACCCGCCGGGCGGTCGTCTCCACCCGTTGACCATTCAAGGAGAAGCGGAGGTCGGAGAGTGCGTGGAGGCGTGTCCAGGCGTCTTCCTCGTCGTCCCCGGTGGAGCTCCCGAGGCCGATCCGCAACAGCCGGCTGAGGAGCATGCGGCTGCTCAGAACCTGCTGGCGGGACAGGGGTCGCAGCAAGGGCGCCATGACGGCGTTCCACAGCACCACGGTGATCGGATTGCCGGCGAGGATGCGGCGGGGAGTGTCGACACGCGACAGGAACCGACGCCACTGGTACCACGGGACGGGCGCGATCCGCTGCATCGGGAGTGACTTCCACGGCACACGGCGGGCGATGGGCCAGCACACGTCCTGCGCCAGCGCCGAGTAGGGGAGGTCGGTCCAGTCCGAGCGCCGAGACAGTGCAGCGTCCTGGCCCTCGACCCAGGCGTCGACGAAAGCGGACCCCGGGACGGCGGCACACATGTTACCGAAGAACCGGCCGAGCTCGTTCCCCCAGCACACGATGCCGGTGCCGTCGATCTCGGACATCAACTCGGGCAAGGGCGAGAGCGCCACGGTGTCGAGATCGATCCAGACCCCTCCGTGGCGTTGCAACAGGCGTGACCGCACGTAGTCCGAGCGGTAGTTCGGCGCCGGAAGCCGCTCCCAGCGTTCGACGTCGAGATCGGGAAGCCACTCCGTCGCCGTGTGGCGATCGAGCACGCGCAGCTCCAGGGGAGCACTGTGGCGACCAATGGTCTCCAGGCACAGGTCGAGGTAAGACGAGCGCGACGTGCCGGGAAGGTTCTCCCAGTAGGCCCACACCGCCGCGGTGGTCTGTCCTGTCATGCACCGATGCCGGGGGGAGCGCTCCGCCACCGGCCCAGGTCGCGCCCCAGGAGCTCCTCGAGCCTGCGGACCTCGGGCGCGAACTCTGCTTCGAGCTGGCGTCGGAGACCGGACCCCAGCGCGGGGCGGGTGCGCTGCTGGGTGTTCAAGGCGTGCAAGCGCCGTCGCATGCCGGCGCGCCGGTGCTCGTCTCGAACCAGGAGTCGACCGAGCCGGCGGGCAGGGGTCGGCGTACGGCGGAGGAACTCCCTGGTGAGGGTGCTGCGCACGACTTTGTTGGCGTTGACGACGTCAAAGTCGGGCGTGAAGTCGGGATCGATGCCCAGGAATTGCAAGGTGTCTCGGTACGTGCGCGCCGTCTCGGCCACCATGTCGTCGTAGAGGATGACACACACCCGATCACGGCCGAACACGGAGACGTACCGCTCCACCTGTTCGGCGTAGCGCGCCAGGTCCCGGTAGAACAGCCCAAAAGGCTTGCGGCAGCGCGGTGGGATGCGCGTGCCGTGCTTGCGGTCGTCCTCGGCGGCGAGCGCCTCGGTGAAGTCGCGCAGGTTCTCGTCTCCCTGGAAGAGCATCTCGCTGTGCTGTGAGTACATTTGGTCGACGGGGTTGCGCAGCATGATGATGATCCGACTTTCCGGGGCGAAGTCACGGATCTCCCTGGCGGCGCGCTGGGAGTACAGGTAGAAGACGGAGTGGTCCCCCCGGTAGCGCTTGTCGGCGTTGTCCGAGAACCAGGCCAGATAGGCTTCTCGAGTGATGCGCCACTTCTCGCCCTTCATGGTGGAGAAGTCGAGGTCGAAACTGAAGTAGTTGAGCTCCTTGCCGGCCACGAAGACGTCGGGGTGCTCGTTCAGATAGCTGGCGAAGGCGGTCGTGCCGGACTTGGGAGCCCCCACCATGAACAGGTTGGGGTCAGCTGGCATCGTGCCCGTCCATGCCTCGAAGCCTAGAGCGCGGTGCCCCGAGATCATGACGTTGCGCCATCCCCGGGAACGGCACCGACGGCGGCCCCATCAGACGGCATCGGCGCCACCTAGGCTAACCCTGCGAAATCCCGTGATCGGACTCCACTCCCAGGAGCGTCACGACGACGGCGACGACGAGTCGGAGACGCACGTGTCGACTGCTCATGAGCTTCTGGCCGCCCACCGCCGTACCACGTTGGCGCGCATTCATGACCTGGCCGCCGACCTCGACGGGATCGTCTCTTCTTCTGATGCCAACATCGACGACGAGCACGACCCGAGGGGGCGACACTCGCCTTCGAGCGAGCCCAGGTGGCCGCGCTGCTCAGCTCGTCCCAGGCCTACCTCGACGATCTGGACCGGGCGCTGTCCAGGGTGGACGACGGAACCTACTGGCTGTGCGACGGCTGCGGTGCGCACATCGCCCCCGAACGCCTGGCGGCCCGGCCCGCGGTGCGCACCTGCATTGGTTGCGCCCCAGGTCCCGCTCGTAGGGGTTAGGCGGGCGGGCCGGCCGTGAGCTGGACAGAGGCGCTGTGACTGGCACCCTGGGCGTCCACCCACCCTACGGTCACCGTGTCGCCGGGTTTGAATTTGAGCAACGCATTGGTCAGGTCCGTGGCTGTCGAGATCGTGGTGGAGTTGATCGACACGATCGTGTCACCGGTCCCGATCCCGGCATTGTCGGCCGCGCTCCCCGAGGCCACACCCGCCACGTAGGCGCCGGCCACGCCGGTGCCGCCTTGCGATCCACCGAAGAAACCGTTCCCACCGGACTGTGATCCGTCAGTGACGTCGACGCCGAGCAACGCCCGCGGCCCGATCTCGATGGCAGAGCTGGCCTTGCCGGCCTTGATCTGGTTGGCGAGCGAGATGGCTTGGTCGATACCAATGGCATAGCCCTGGTTGGTGCCGCCGTTGCTCTCGGCCGCCGCGGTGTTCATACCGATGACTTTTCCGGAGGTATCGACGAGTGCTCCGCCCGAGTCCCCGGGTTGGATGTCGGCATCGGTCTCGATCAGCCCGTTGAGCGTCTCCGACAGCGTGCCGGCATCTCCGGCGGTGATGGTCTGGTTGAGAGCGGTGATCGTTCCTCCCACCGCGGTGGGGGTGCCGCCCGAGCCGCCGGCGTTGCCGATGGCCACCACGGGCTGGCCCACACTCAGGGTCGAGGAGTTGCCCGTACTGATCGTCTTGAGGCCCGAGGCGTCCTTGAGCTGCAGCAGGGCAACGTCGTCGGTCACCGAGTAACCGAGCACGGTGGCGCTGTAGGTCCGGTTACTCCCGACGATCTGCGCATTGATGGAGGTGGAGTTCTCGATCACATGGTTGTTCGTGAGCACCAGGCCCGACGAGGTGAGCACCATGCCCGTGCCCGCCGCCGCCCCACCCTGGTCCAAGGTGGTGTCGATGAAGACGAGGGCCGGATCGACCTGCGAGGCGATCGCCGACGAGTTGACGCCTGCGGGGGAGTTGCCAGAACCCGACCCTGAACCCGTCCCCGACCCCGATGATCCGTTGGTCGGTCCGCTGCCGAAGGAAGGCAGGCCGCTCGTGGCGTTGTGGTCGACGGCGCGCTCGACGGCGGCCCCCACGACACCGGAGATGGCCACGACGGCGACAGCCAGGATGGCGATGATCCCTCGGCTGCCCATTGGCCGGCGCATGGCCGGCGCGCCGAAGTGGGCGGGAGGGGGGCCGTAGGGGTATTGCGGGGCACCGAAGGGGTATTGGGGCGCAGCCCCCGGGGGGACGGGGCCCGGGGCCCAGTACCCACCCGGGCCCGGCCCTGCGGGAGGACCGGGCGCCCAGGGCGGCACAGGAGGAGGCGTCTGCGGTGGCGCGCCAGCGCCCGCCGTGGTGAACACGTCACTCGGACCCTCGGTGCCGGGTGCGGTGACCGGGAACTGGCTGGTGGGAGCGTCCGCCACGGGCGTGGGCGCGGTGGGCTCGCCCTCCGATGGCGCGGGAATCCCAGGCCCGCCGGGGTGCTCGCCGTTACCGGGGTCCATGCTCACAGTGCTCCTTCTCTGACTCTGTCGACCATATCGGTCGCTCACGCTGTACCTGTCCCACCCACCTTCGGGTGTGAACCTGTACCCCAGCTGGGAGATGGCTATCAATCCGCCATGAGAGAGCCCTGAGGGTCCGGGGACCGCCAGTGGATTCACGCCTTTGGACGAGCTCGAGGAGCTCCTCGTCGCCAGTCACGGCGGCATGTATGCGCTCGTCGAGCCGCCAATACCTGCGGCATTGTGACTGCGCGACCCTTCCCAACCGGGGAGCCAGGACCGATGACTACGCACAGTGCTCGCGCAACTCCAGGTAAGTCGCGAGAAGCTCCGGGCCCCTAAACTGACAGGTGCGCGGCGAGCCAACAGCCGTTGGGGCAAGACGGGGTTCGATCGCTCGACTGGGGGGGGCCGGGGGATGCAATCTGACTCGTTCGTCGAAGGTGCGGCATCTGTTGCCGCCGTAGCGGCCGCAGCCGCGGTGTTGTATTCCCGTGCCTCGGCCCGAGCGGCGCGTGATGCCGTCGCAGCCGCCGAACGGACGGTGAGGCTGGCCGAGGTTTCGCGTCAAGCTGCTCACCGTGCCCAATTGCGTCGGCGCCTGGAACGAGTCGGCGAATTGGTCCAGCAGATCGTCGCTGCCTCGTCGTCGGAGGTCAGCACCGACGGGCTCTCGGAGAGAGCCAAGATGCAGTGCCACGCCTTGAGCCGGGCCCTCGTCGGGCTCGTCGACTTCCTCCCGCGATCGGCTGAGCTCAGCCGGGCGACAACGGCAGGTGAGCTCAGCGAACGAGCTGACCGGGCAGGTCTCGAGATAGACGCAGCGCTCAGGAAGCTGGCGAGATACCGCCAGCAGAGCACGTACCGACCCCGCCACGTCGCACCGTGGCACCGGCCGAGCCGAGCCCGGTCAGCGGCGGTCAGCGGCGGAGAGGGGTCCAACCACGTCACACGTCCGCCGACGCCGTGATGACACGGCTCACGTCGACGGCGACGTCGAGCCGGTGTGACCCCCCTCCTCCTTCTACCGAGCCCCGCAGGGGGGACACGTCCCAGTAGTCGCGTCCCCACGCAGTGGTGACGTAGGACTCCGCCACGAACTGGTCGTTGGTCGGGTCGACGTCGACCCATCCCCACCCCGGCAGATAGACCGACGCCCAGGCGTGGGACGCGTCCGCCCCCACCAGGCGCTGTTGCCCGGGTGGTGGCAGGGTCTCGATGTAGCCGCTCACATAGCGCGCCGAGAGCCCGAGCGAACGGATGCAACCGATCATGAGGTGTGCGAAGTCCTGACAGACGCCGCGCCGCTGCTCCAACACGACGGCCAGCGGGGTGGAGATCGAGGTGAACCCGGGCTCGTAGACGAAGTCCCGGTGCACCCGACCCGTGAGGTCCTCTACCGCCTCCACCAGCGGTCGGCCCGCCACGAACGACTCCTGGGCGTACTCGGCCAGGGCGCTCGACGTGGGGATGAGCCGTGACGGCGCCCGGCACCGCCTGGCGTCGCGCGCCGCAGGCTGCCGGTCGATCTCCAACAGGGTCCGAACGGACTCCCAGGGCGGGCCCACCGGCGGGGCGGGAGCGGGCGAGACGGTCACCTCACTGGTGGCGGTCACCGACATGTGGTCGAACCCACCTTGGACGACGAATGTGGCCACCGCGTTGCCGAAGGGGTCGACGGACTCGAACCAGGTGTTCGGTGAGGGTTCGACCTCGAGATGGTGTGCTGTACAGACCTGGTGGTCGGTGCGGCGCGGTCGCAGGTGGGCCTCGTTATAGGACTGCTCGACGGGAGCGTCGTACTCGTAGCTCGTGGTGTGGGTCACGCAGTAGACCCTCTCTTCGGCCACGTCCCAAATCTTGCCCCGGCTCCCGTGACCACCGGGGGATCCACCGGCGCCGCTGCGCACCAGCGTGAACGGCTCGGGGGCGGGGCGCCTGGTCACGGCACGAGCCGGCGTGACCGTCACCGAGAAGAACGACGCCTCGATGTGGTCGTGGAGATTCCCTATCGCGGGCAGCAGCTCGGCCAGGAACGCCCGCAGGCTCGCGGGCGTCGGCACGGCGACAGGTGCATCGGCCACCAGGACCGCCGTGTCGGTGCAGGCGGCGAGAATGCGCTCGTTGTGGGGAAGGGTCTTGACGAGGTCCCGCAACTCGCCCACACACGCCGACACGGCGCGGGGGAACGCCTCGTCCTGAAGCAGGAACCGCAGGGTGGACGCGGCGTCGGGCCGGGCCGGCATGGCGCGCCGGAAGGGCTGATACGAGGCCAGCGACCGGAGCAGGGCCATCTGGTGCACCTCGGTGTAAAGGTCACGACCCGGGTTCGTCACCGCACTGTCAGCTCGGACCTGGAGCACCCGGCACGTGATCTCTGCTCGCTCGAGATGTTGGCCCATCCGGAAGAAAGCGAGTGCCTCATCGCGCCGCATCGTTCCCTGCATGACCCCGTTGATCCGTTGGACCTCGTCGACCACCCGCTGCAGCCACCGGAACCGCTTGTCACGCGCCGCCACACTGTTGGCTTCGGGGCTCAAGGCGAGCCACAGCTCGTTGCAGAGCTCCCACACCTCCCGGGGGACGACGGGACGGGCTCGGCGGAGATTCTCCCGAGCACCGGCGATGGACGCCAGGATCGACGACGGGTTGTCACGGTCGGTCAGGACGTACGCGGCGACCCGAGCCTCCACCGACCTCTTCGTGCCCGGATCGCCGACGAGGCGTGCGCCCAGGCCGCCAGCGCGCTCCTCGAATGCGGCCAGGGAACCGGCGATGTTGACGAGCGGCGCCCAGCCGACGTCCTCGCCCACGGGAAGGTCGATATGGGTCTCACCGTGAACCTGGACGATCCTGGCATTGTCCTCGGCGCGCTCGAGATACCGACCGGCCCAATAGACAGCCTCGGCCATCCGTGCCAACAACATCACACGCTCCTCTTCTCCGGGCGGCAGAACTCTTCCGTTCCCGGGCCCTATTGGGCCATCTCCCGTCCCTCGACGAGTCGCCGCCATTCGGCTCGCTCCACGCCGGCGTTGTCGTGGTCGGAGAAGCAACCGGGATCGTCGAGATCGGTGAGCGTGGCGTCGACCACCCACGTGTCCTTACTGCCACCACCTTGGGAGGAGTTCACGATGAGTGAGCCCGCCTTGCGGGCCACCCGGGTGAGTCCACCGGACGTGACGTACGCCCCGGCTGGTCCGAGCAGGGCGAAGGGTCGAAGGTCCACGTGGCGAGACACCACCCTCCCGTCGCACAGGGTCGGCATGGTCGACAGTGACAGCACCGGTTGCGCCACCCAGTTGGGTGGGAACTGCTCGATCCGCTGCGCCACCAGGGCAAGGGCCTCGGCACCCGCGGTGGGACCGATGACCACGCCGTAGCCACCGGACTCGTTGGCGGGCTTCACAACGAGGGCGTCGAGATGCCCCAACACGAAATGGCAGTCATCGGGGTCGCCGCAGCGCCACGTGGGCACATTGGGCAAGATGGGTTCCTCGGCGAGGAAGTAGCGGATGATCTCGGGTACGAAGGAGTAGACCGCCTTGTCGTCGGCGATCCCGGCCCCGGGGGCGCTCACCAGAGCGAGGTTTCCCGCCCGCCAGGCGCGCATGAGCCCAGGCACACCGACGACTGAGTCCCGCCTGAACACCTCGGGATCGAGAAACAGCTCGTCGACCCTGCGGTACAGGACGTCCACTCGCTCCAGTCCTCCGACCGTGCGCATGTACAGGACGTCGTCCTCGGGGACGACCAGGTCACTGCCCTCGACCAACTCGATGCCGAGCTGTTGGGCCAGAAAGGCGTGCTCGAAGTACGCCGAGTTGTGGACTCCTGGGGTCAGAACCGCCATCGTCGGCTCGGCGCGTAGCGGGCAAAGCGACGAGAGCAAAGCGTTGAGCCGTCCGATGTAGGAGTCGACGGGCTCGATGCTGTAGGAGCGGAACATCTCGGGAAACACGCGCTTGGCCACCATCCGGTTCTCGAGCAGGTACGACACCCCCGAAGGCACCCGCAGGTTGTCCTCGAGGACGTAGAACGTCCCGTCCTCGCCCCGCACGAGATCGCTCCCGCATATCTGCGCCCACATGCCACCGGGTGGGTCCACGCCCATGCACTCGGGCCGGAAATTGGGCGAGCCCGTGACGAGGTCAGAGGGCACGACCCCGGCCTGCACGGCCCGTTGGTCGTGGTACACATCGTCGATGAAGAGGTTGAGCGCCCGAAGTCGTTGGATCAGCCCTTCGCGCACCCGGGCCCATTCCGCGGTGGAGAGCACCCTGGGGATCACGTCGAAGGGCCACGGGCGGTCGAGTACGGCGTCGCCCTCGTAGGTCTGGAACGTCACGCCGATGCTGCGGATCTCCCGATCGGCGGCTTCTTGGCGCTCGACGAGCCCCCCGAGGCCCAAGGTGGTCAGATGACGCCACAGGCCCTGCGCCATCGGCCGAGCGGGACCGCCGGGCTCGACCAGCTCGTCGTAGCCGGGGCCCGGTTGATAGGAGGACAACATGTCGACGTGCGGCCTCCTCCTCGCGTGGTTCGTTGTGGGCGGTACCCCGCGAGCGTACGAGCCCGCGGTGAACGGGGTGCGTCGTCATGATGACGACCTTGTTAACGCTGGTTTGGTAACCCTGGTTGTGCACCCCCAGACCGCTCAACACGACCGCTGGAGAATCAGCGCCTTGGCCAGCGCCCCCCACTCGTAGGCGATGTCGTAGGGAAGGTGTGTCCAGGGGTCGTTGACCGGCACCATGTGGAGATGGGCGGACGTGCACCGTTTGAACAGCACACGGGCCCGCGTCGTCTGGGTGCGCTCGGAGACCACGATGAGCTGGGTCCAGTGCCGTCGACGGGCCAAGGCGGCCACGTACTCGGCCTCACCTCTGGTGTCCAAGGGGTTGGCCCGAAAGCAGATCACCTTGACGTGCGCCGGGGACCGCGGACAGGGCGCCGGGGGATGCCCGCCAAGGGAGATCACCGCCACGGGCGCAAAGCCGGCTGTGACCAATGCGATCGCCTGGTGGGCACGCCGCTGTCCGGGGTCCCCTCCCAACGCCACCACGGCATCGACGCGAGTGGGTGCGTCGGTTGGCGACCACACGAAGAGCCGGGCGGTTCCCGCCACGAACAAGGCGACGAGCACGACGAAGACGGCCAACACCCGGCCACGGGCGGTCGAGGGCACGGCGACGTTACGGGCGGACGATGACCTTCCCGGCGTCGGGATCACGCTCCAGCCGGGCGAAGCGCTCGGGAAGCTGCCCGAGCCCGATGGTCTCGGTGACCATGGGCACGGCCTCGAGCCGATGGGCGTCCAGGGCCTCGATGGTATCGACGAAGTCCCGGCGCTCGTAGTAGATCGAAAAGCGGAGGTCGAGCTCCTTCGAGATCCCCCAGAAGGGGAAGATGGCGTCGTCGGCAAGACAGATGCCCACCACCACCACCCGCCCGTCCACCGCAGTCATCTCCATGGCCTGCTCGATGAGGCCGGGCCGACCGCTGCACTCGATCACGACGGTGGGGCCACCTCCGGTCGCCTCGAACACCCCCGGGGCCACCGGGCCCACGTTGGGGTCGAACGTGGCTGTGGCCCCCAGGCGCGACGCCAGCTGCCGGCGCAGCGCCGAGGGCTCGCTCACGGCCACGCAGCGGACCCCGGACGCCACCGCCCAGGCCACGGCGGCCAGGCCGATGGGGCCCGCGCCGAGCACCGCCACCCGGTCCGCAGAGGTCACCTCGCCGCGCCGGAAAGCGCGCCGCATGATGGCCAGAGGCTCCACCAGCGGCTGCTCGTCGGGGCTGACCGATGCCGGGAGCTCAAAGAGCTCGTCGGCACGCACGGTGACGAACTCGGCAAACCCCCCGGAGCGTTCCAGTCCGATCAGCTGAAACTGGGGGCAGTGATCAGCTCGACCGCCGACGCAAAAGGCGCAACGGCCGCACCCCGAGAACGGGCGGGCCACCACGGCCTTGCCTTCGGGCCAGCGAGCCGGGTCGACCCCTTCTCCCACGCCGGCCACGGCGCCGGCGATCTCGTGGCCGAGCACGGCGCCGGTCTCGGCGAGTTGGCTGGCGAGGTGGAGATCACTCCCGCAGATGCCGCATCCGGTGACCCGCAGCAGTGCCTCCCCGGCCGCCGGGGCCGGGGTCGGTACTTCGGCAAGCTCGAGCCGGGGTCTGTCCGCGGCCAGGACGGCGGCTCGCAACGCCGGTCAGCCTCCGATCACCACGACGGGGGGGTCGCTCATGCCGTGCTGCTCGGCGCAGGCCGCCAGGTAGAAGGGCAGGATGGCATGGGCGTCGATCACGAGCTCGACGGAGCCGTCGGGCGCCAGGTTCAGGTTGGCGCCGTGAATGGCGAACCACACGTCGGTCACGCCCTTGTTGGTGGCCGGCACGTGCAAGGTGTGGACCGAGCCGGCCGGTTCGTAGAGGTAGGAGCCGGCGGTGTTCACGACGTCGGGGTACTCCTTGTAGAACCATGAGCCCCTCTGGGTGAACGCCAGGACGTGCCCGGTGTGCTTGTGGGTCTGGATGGTGGTGTCGGGCGGGAAGTGGTTCCGAACGATCCAGACCCCGTTGGCCAGGTCCACCTGGAGCAGCTGGAGCGTCGCCCCGTCCCCGATGTCGACGAAGGGCAGCTCCTTCTCTCCCCGGTGGATAGCGGTCGGCGGAAGATCGGTCATTGTCATAGGGCACCCCTGGCGTTGGCTGGTGGGCGAGACTCGATCCCATTGAACCGCGCCCGCACCCGAGCGTCCACCTGCCCGAACGTCCGCCCCGGGGCGGCAGGGCCGTAGGTCCCTGACCAGGCCCGGGACACGGCATTCGTTACTTTTGACGATGCCGGTAGCCGTCGATGTGCGTAATGTCGCTTCTCGGGGCCGAAAGCGCGCGCTGCGTGTCGCCGCATGTGGGCGGGGAGCGCGTTCGGGACGCGGCTGATGCGGGGGGCACGTGGTCGAACCGGTGAGGCAGATCCGTACGCAACTGGCAATGGTCCGGGACGGCGATGCCGCCACCGAGTGTGCCCAGCTGGCAGCGCGCTTCGAACGGGCGCCGGCCGCCGAGATCGTGGCGTGGGCCGTGGAGCGTTTCGGGCGTCGCCTCTCGTTGGTGTCCTCGTTCCAGAATTGCGTCCTGATCGACCTCGTCACGCGCGTCGACCCGAAGGTGGACGTCGTGTTCCTCGATACCGGCGCCCATTTCCCCGAGACCCTCACCTACGTCGAGAGGGTCGAGACGCAGTTTCAGCTGAAACTGCGGGTCATGACGCCCGAGGCCGACGCCGACGCCTGGCCGTGCGGGTCGCAGCGTTGTTGTGAGCTGCGCAAGCTCGCTCCTCTCACGCGGGCACTCGCCGGGCAAGAAGCCTGGCTGAGTGGGATCAAGCGGGCCGACGGTCCGCAGAGAAGCGCCACGCCGGTCGTCGATTGGGACGACGCCAAAGCCATGGTGAAGATCAATCCCATGGCGCTGTGGAGCCACGAAGACGTCGCCCGCTACGAGGCAGACCGCAAGCTCCCGATCCACCCCTTGTTCCGCAAGGGCTACCTCTCCATCGGCTGCAGCCCCACCACCCGGCCGGTGTCGGTGCTCGAGGATCGGCGAGCCGGGCGTTGGCCCGGCACCGACAAGACGGAGTGCGGGCTGCACCAGTAGGCCGGCGTCGATCGGTGGTCTTGTTGCGCCCCAAGCCGTGGGGGTAGGGCACCGTGCCTGTAGCGTCGCCGTCATGGCGATCTATGCGCTGGGCGACGTGGTACCCAAGATCGACCCCCTCGCCTACGTCCATCCCGCCGCCGTCGTCATCGGCGACGTCACCGTCGGGGCCGAGGCGACGCTGTGGCCCAGCGCGGTGTTACGCGGTGACTACGGCGCCATCGTGGTGGGAGCTCGGACGTCCATTCAGGACGGCACGGTCATCCATGCCGGACCCGGCTTCCCCACCGTGGTGGGCAGCGGGTGCGTGGTGGGCCACCTGGTGCACCTGGAAGGCTGCACGCTCGAGGACGAGTGTCTGGTGGGCTCCGGTGCCGTCGTGCTCCATCACGCTCTGATCGGGTCGGGGGCGACCGTGGGAGCCGGCGCCGTGGTCCCCCGGCAGCTGCACGTCCCCTCGGGAGCGCTCGCCCTGGGGATACCGGCGGTGGTGAGGGTGGGCGCATCGCGGATCGACGCCATCAGGATCGCCGGCGCCGAGTACGTGAAGAACGGCCACCGCTACCGCGCCGAGCTGCGGCCCCTCGACTGAAACTTGGGTAACCCTCTAGTAGACGTCGAGACCCTCGGCTTCTCGCAGGCCAGGGCCCCCAGGGGGCGTCCATCGGGACCGGGCGACCGAACTCTTTCGACGCGTCGAATCCGCTGCGTCGAATTTCCCTTGTGACATCAGCGATCTCTCGGGGTCGGACATCTCAGGTGCCATTCGCCCCAGCGAGCCGAGTGCGCACTCCGGTCCACCATCGGTAACAGATCCGTAACTACCCTGTTGTGACACCGCGGGGTAGGATGAACCTGCACCTGAGGTGGAGGAGGACCCCGATGGTCGATCGTCTGTCGAATACCGCGCAGTTGCCGGGCATGTCCGACCCGGCGACACGAACCGATGGCTTTCGCGGGCCGCAGGTCTGCGCACTCATCGGCATCACCTATCGCCAGCTCGACTACTGGGCGCGCACCGGCTTGTTGCGACCGTCGATCGCGGATGCGCGCGGTAGCGGCACCCAGCGCCTGTACTCGTATACCGACGTGGTGGAGCTCAAGGTCATCAAGCAACTGCTCGACGCCGGCATCTCGCTGCAGCGCGCCCGGCGCGCCGTCGAGTGCTTGCGCGACGGGCTCGGTGGGGACCTGGCCTCTTCTAACCTCGTGCTGGTCGGGACCAGCTCCGTGCTCGCCCATACCCACGGTGAGGTGGTGGACCTGCTGAAGGGCGGCCAAGGGGTGTTGAACATCGTCCCCCTCTCGGGTGTCCTCGAAGAGCTCGATGCCGCCATCTTGGAGATCGCCACCACCACCGTTCGCCACGATGAGCCCGGGGAACAACCGCCGGCGGTTGTCGGCAGTGCCGTCCGGGAGGCTCGGGGCTGAACGTGGACGCTCCCGAGGTCCTCCGTGCGTCGGCGAAGGTGTCCTTCGCCCACGACTCGGAGCGGCACTTTGCGGAGCTTCTCGACTTCTACGGCGTGCGCTGGGAGTACGAGCCGGTCGAGTTCGTCCTGGAATGGCACCCCGACGGGTCGGCCCGCACCGCCTTCCGCCCGGACTTCTATCTTCCCGACCATGGCTGCTTCATCGAGCTCACGACCCTCAGTCAGAAGCTCGTGACCCGCAAGAACGCCAAGGTCAGGCGCATGCGGGAGCTGCACCCGAGCATCGAGGTGAAACTCCTCTACCAACGCGACTACCAGGCCCTCCTGGCGAAGTACGGCTTCACTCGGCCTTCATCGCCCGCCGCCTAACCTGGCAGCGTGGCGCCCCCCGAATCGGCTGCGAACTCGACCGACGCGCCCCGTAGCCCCACCCGGTCGACGGAGCCCGACCTCCACCATTCTCCTCTGGAAGCCGCCCACCGGGCCCAGGGAGCCAAGCTGGTGGCCTTCGGGGGTTGGCTCATGCCTCTGGCCTACCGGTCTGGCACCCTCGCCGAGCACGTGGCGTGTCGTACCGACGCCGTCGCCTTCGACGTCAGCCATCTCGGCACCGTCCGGGTCGAGGGCGCCGGGGCGGGGGAGCGGCTCCAGAGCGAGCTGAGCAACGACCTGCGCAAGGTGAGCCCCGGCCGCGCCCAGTACACCCACCTCCTCGATGACGCCGACGGATCAGTTGTCGACGACATCATCGTGTGGTGGCTGGCCGACGACGTGTTCGACGTGATGCCCAATGCGTCGAACACCTCTCGCGTGCGCGACGCCGTCGGCGGCGACGACACCACCGCCAATCGTGCGATCATCGCCGTCCAAGGCCCCACGGCGCGCCGGCGGTTGTCGGCGGTCGCACCCGAGGCCGCTGCTGTGGGCCGGTTCCACGTCACGCGCTTTTCCTGGCGCGGCGCCGACTGTGTCGTCGCGGGGACGGGCTATACCGGTGAGGACGGGGTCGAGTGCGCCGTTCCTGGCGAGACGGCACCCGACTTCTGGCAAGCCGTGCTCGACACCGGTGTCGTCCCGGCCGGCCTCGGCGCTCGTGACACACTCCGTCTCGAAGCCGGGTTCCCGTTGTACGGCCACGAGCTCGGCCCCGGGATCACGCCCCTGCAGGCCGGCTTGGCCTGGGTGGTCGGCTGGGACAAAGGCGCTTTCCGGGGGCGCGTCGCCCTCGAGCGCGAGCGAGCACGCGGCCCTCGCCGGTTCCTGCGGGGACTGGTCGCCGACGGGCGCCAGCCACCGCGCGACGGGGCCACCGTCCTCGACGGGGACACCACCATCGGCGCCGTCACCAGCGGAAATTTCTCCCCCGTGCTCGGTCGCGGAATCGCCATGGCCTTTCTCGACTCCGATCGCGACGCCGCGGTGGGCGCGCCACTGACCATCGACGTGCGGGGCCGGCACCTCGCGGCTCAGGTGTCCCAACTCCCGTTCGTGCGCGCCGGGCAGGGCATGGAGCCCGGCGGAGCGACACCGTGAGCGGCTACACCCCGCACACCGAGGCCGACGTGGCCTCGATGCTCGGCTTCCTGGGGCTCTCGTCGCTCGACGATCTGTTCGCCGTGGTGCCCGAGGCACTGCGCCTGGCGGGCGGGCTCGACCTGCCCGTGGGTGTCCCCGAGCCCGACGTCTTCGCCCACATGGAGGAGCTGGCGGCCGCCAACCGGCCGTGCGGGCGCGACCTGGTGTGCTTCGCCGGTGCGGGCGCCTACGATCACGAGGTTCCCCCCGTCACCCGAGCGCTGGCCTCGCGCTCGGAATTCGTCACCTCGTACACGCCGTATCAGCCCGAGGTCGCCCAGGGCGTGCTCCAAGCGGTGTTCGAGTTCCAGACCCTTGTGGCCCGCTTGTCGGGACTGGAGGTCTCCAACGCCTCGCTCTACGACGGCGCCGCCTCGCTCGTCGAGGCGGTCAACCTCGCCGTGGGGGCCACCGGGCGTTCGGACGTGTGGGTCTCCCACGGAATCAATCCTTCTTGGCGTGAGGTCCTGGTGACCTTCGCCGCCGGCACGGGGCACCGGGTCCATGACGTGCCCCTCGCCAACGGGCTCACGGACTGGGCGGCGGGGGTGTTCGACGACCTCGCCGATCCCGGCGCCGTGGTGGTGGGCTATCCCAACTACCTGGGGTGTCTCGAGGACCTGGCCGAGGCTCGTGCCGTGTGCGATCGCACCGGCGCTTTGATGATCGTGGCCTTCGACCCCATCTGTGCCGGGCTCCTGCGTTCGCCCGGCGATTGGGGGGCCGACGTGGTGGTAGGGGAGGGCCAGGCCCTGGGCATGCCCCTGAGCTTCGGCGGGCCCTACCTGGGGCTGTTCGCCTGCAAGTTGGACCATGTCCGGCGGCTGCCCGGACGTCTGGTGGGCGAGACCGTCGACGCCGAGGGGCGCCGCGCCTACGTCACGACGCTGCGGGCCCGCGAGCAGGACATCAGGCGCGAGAAGGCCACCTCGAACGTGTGCACCAACCAAACGCTCATGGCCGTGACCGCTGCTATCCAGATGGGCTGGCTGGGGACCTCGGGCATGGCCGAAGTCGCCCTGCGCTCGGCGCGAGGGGCACGCTACTGCCGTGAGGGACTGTTGGCGGTGTCAGGAGTGGAGCCGTTGACCACCGCCCCCGTGCTGCGCGAGTTCTCATTGCGGCTGCCGCTGGACTCCGAGATGGCGGTGGAGCGCATGGCGGACGAGGGGTTTCTCGCCGGCGTGGCCCTCGACCCCAGCTACGCGGGAGGGCGACAAGACGGGCTCCTGGTGGCGGTGACCGAACGCCGCACGCGGGCCGAGATCGACGCCTTCGTGGCGACATTCGAGAAGGCGGTGCGGTGATGGTGGACGACCTCGTCCCAGCACCAGCGGCAGGCGGACGGGCTGCGAGCGCTCCTCTGCTCGGCCGTGACACCGAGCCCACGCTCTTCGAGTTGTCCGAGCCGGGGCGAAAGGCGTGGCAGCTGCGCACCACAAATGTCCCCGAGCTTCCTCTCGACGAGCTCGTCCCCGAGGCGCACCGCCGGGCCGCCCCCGTGGTGCTCGCCGAGGTATCCGAACGGGACCTGGTCGGACATTTCACCCGTCTCAGCCACCGCCAATTCTCCGTCGATCTGGGCGCCTACCCCCTGGGCTCGTGCACCATGAAGTACAACCCGAAGATCTGCGACGCCGTGGCCGCGTTGCCCGGCCTGGCCGACGTCCACCCCGCCGCGCCCACCAACTGCATCCAGGGTTGGCTCGAGCTTCTGGTCGAGCTGGAAGCCTCGTTGTGCGAGATCACCGGGATGGCCGCCGCCACACTGCAACCAGCCGCCGGGGCGGCGGGCGAGCTGACCGGCCTCCTGCTCATGCGGGCGTGGCACGAGGCGAGGGGCGATACCCGCCACAAAGTCGTCATCCCCGACTCGGCGCACGGCACCAATCCAGCGTCGGTGACCCTGGGGGGCTTCGAGGTGGTCACCGTGCCCAGCGACGCGCGGGGATGCGTGGACGTCGAGGCGCTGCGGGCGGTGCTCGACGAGGACGTCGCCGGGATCATGCTCACCAATCCCAACACCCTGGGACTGTTCGAAGAGGACATCCGGTCGATCGCCGACGCCGTTCACGGGGTGGGCGGGCTCCTGTACTACGACGGAGCCAATCTGAACGCCATCTTGGGAGTGGTGCGGCCGGGGGATATGGGCTTCGACATCGTCCACCTGAACCTGCACAAGACGTTCGCCACCCCGCACGGCGGCGGAGGCCCCGGAGCGGGGCCGGTGGCGGTGTCAGAGCGCCTGGCTCCGTTCCTCCCCGGCCCCCGACCTGTCCGCCTCGGGCAGCCGTCGTCCCCCCACTACGGCTGGGCCGCGCCCGAACGCTCCATCGGGCGTCTGCACTCGTGGCACGGCAACGCCCTCGTGCTGGCCCGGGCCCTCACCTACGTACTCGTCCACGGAAGTGACGGGCTCCGTGACGTGGCCCGGCTGGCCGTGCTCAACGCCAATTGGTTGCGCAAACGGCTGACGGGCACCTTCGACGCCCCCTACGACCGCCCGTGTATGCACGAGTGCGTCCTGTCCGCCACATCGCTGAAACGGGCCACGGGCGTGAAAGCCCTCGATGTCGCCAAGCGACTTCTCGAGGAGGGCTTCCACTCTCCGACCGTCTACTTTCCGCTCATCGTCGACGAAGCGCTCATGATCGAGCCGACCGAGACCGAGAGTCTCCAGACCCTCGAAGCGCTGGCGAGCGCCTTTGAGCGCATCGTGGCCGAGGCGTCGACGCCCGAGGGGGCACGAGCCGCCACCGAGGCTCCCCATCTGACTCCGGTCCGGCGCGTCGACGAGGCGCACGCCGCGCGCCACCTAGTGCCGACGTTCGACGCCCGCTCGTCCTAGCCGGCGGCTCAGGAGTCGGCCGCCGGCACCTGCTCCTGCTTGGCCTCGCGCTCGGCGTGATGGTCGCTGATGGCCTGCATGATGGCGCCACCCACCGCGCCGATGAACTCGGGGCGATTCTCCGCCGCCCAGTCCCGTGAGCTCTGGAGCGAGCCCAGGGTCCCCTTGAAGTGGGGGACCACCTCACGCCCGAAGAGCTCGTAGGAGCGCAGCGTGGCCTGGCGGTCGGCCCATTCGTGCGCCATGAGCAGATAGGTGCCGAATCCCTCGGACTGCTCGACGAGCCGTTCGATCTGGGCAATGGCCATCGCCGGTGTCCCCACCACGGCGAAGCCCGTCTCCATGAGTGCGTCGACCATCTTGTCGGGGTCCAGGGTGCCCGGCGCCAGCGGCAGGGCGGCGACCCGCTCGAAGTAGTCCACCCACTGGGCCAGACCGAACTTCACCTCGGCCCGCGCCTGCTCCTCGGTCTCGGCGATGTGCATGGGCCCGACCAGCCGCCACTTTCGGCGATCAACCGTGGCCCCGAATTCCTGGGCGCGCTCCTCCATCACCTGCCAGTGCGAACCGAGGACGTCGAACCCCCCGGCCGAGGTGGCGCCGATCGACAACAGCGACAGGCCGAAGCGCCCGGCGGCGCGGGGCCCGGCGGGGGAGATCTGCGCCGCCACCGCCACCTCGAAGCGAGGGTGCGTATAGGGCCGCAGCTGCAGTCGGGCGTTGCGCAACGTGAACCAGGACGCTTCTCGCGTCACGGGCTCGTCGCCGTCGAGCAGCGCCAGAATGGCCTCGAGGGACTCCTCCATCATGTCGCGCTGGTTCATGGGGTCGATGCCGAGCATGAAGGCATCCGAGGGCAGGGCGCCGGGGCCCACACCGAACATCACACGGCCGCGCGTCAGGTGGTCGAGCAGCACCATGCGGTCGGCGAGGATGAAGGGATGGTGGTAGGGAAGAGAGCTCACCCCTGTTCCCAGGCGGATGTTGGTGGTCCGTTGCGACGCCACCGCGATGAACACCTCGGGCGAGGCGATGATCTCGTAGCCGGCGGAATGGTGTTCTCCAAACCACGCCTCGTCGAACCCCAACTGGTCGAGACGCACCACGAGTTCGAGGTCGCGCTCGAGTGCCAGCGTGGGATTCTGACCCACGGGGTGAAAGGGGGCGAGGAACATGCCGAAGCGCAAGGGCCAGTCCATAGCCGCGGATTCTAGAGGAGGCACCTCGCCCCACCTCGGGTGCACGGCTTCGACGAGCTAGGCGCCTTCCTCGGCGACGTGCCCGCAGGTGGGGCATTCCGAGCCTTCGAGGAACATGGAGCCGCCGGGGCCGTCGGTGGCGCCCGCCCTCGGGTGCTCGCAGCTCGGACAGATCCCGACGTCGCCTCGGTCCCGCCCATCGCTGGCTCGGCGCCCGGCACCGGCACGCAAGGCGTCGGCGCTGAACCACACGCCGCCGACGAAGGCACCACCCTGACGATTTCTGCGATCAGGACCCTCGGTCATCGCTGGGCAACTCGACTGCAATCCACCGCAAGGGAGCGTAGACCCCTCAGGCCCGATGCTTTGTCTACGCACACACTGATCCTCGACGGCTCCGGCCACGGGTCCCGGGCTACCGGGAGGGGCTCTGCGGTGGGGGACATACGCTTCCCACGACCTCAACGAACTCGCCCTCGCCATCCACAAACTCATCGGCGTGATCAAGAGGCTGCATGGCGACCTCTAGCTCGGTAGGCACCGAAGGAGGAGGGGTTGCTTCGTCATCGAACTCATATCTCACGGGTTTGGTTCGCGGCCCCTTTAGTCGCCCAACCCATTCGCACCCGAGTGGCGTAGAGGGCGTCGGGGGTGTTGCCTCGGGCGCTCGTCCCTCGGGAGTGACGAAAAAGAGTGGGGGCTCGGTGGGTCCAGGTCCAGTGGGGTCTAAGTGAATCTCGTCAATCGAGGTCGGACGGCAACCAGGTAGACGACTGCCACAATCACGCCGAAGATGCCAAACAGAAGGCTTCCCAAAATAAGCCCGGCAATCCATCCGGTCTTGGCGCGGGAAGACAACACACCGGGTGGCTTCCTTGCCACATCGACAATGGCCCAGATGATCAGACCAAGACCCGCCAGAACCAATATGGGAACGAGACTGGACACTGTTCCATAACCTCCACCCAGATTCTATTGGCCTGGGTAAGCGAATCGGGTCAGGGCCTGGGCCTGTCACCCGGTTCTACGTCTCAGGAGGGGTCAATGACTATCGGGCAGAATATGAGTCCTGACGAATCCGCACTGTCGGCAGTAGTAGGAGACGGCTGGGTAGTAGGTGATTGGCGGTTTGGTGCGCTCTTGCGGAGGGGGATCGGTGCCGGCCCCAAGGGCCGGAGAACCCCCGGTGAAAGCCCCGACATCGGGCATGAGGACCCAATGCTCAGCCCCACAGAAGGGGCAATGGCGGACATTGACCTGCCTGTCTACAAACTCGGCTCCGGTAGTGATGCTTTCGTCGGTCATGCCGGTTGACCCTACGCCCGGTGCTCCCTCAGGCGTTTGGGTGTGTCATCGGACACATATCGCATAAGT
>CAVSWP010000005.1:0-75221 GCA_963731665.1 uncultured Acidimicrobiales bacterium
TCGCGATTGGATTCCTGTGGGCTCCGACGCGGTTATTGGCGCGGATCCGTATCGTCGGCCTCTTTCTTGGCTGGTTCCACACGCATCGTGTGGTAAAGATTCCTAAGCTTCTCCTTCATTTCTTTGTATTTTTGGTATTCCGCGAGTTCGTGTTGGGCATCCGCGGCGCGTCCCGGCCGCCGATATACCGTGCTCAGACGGAAGTGGGCCAGAGCACTCGTGGGGTCAAGCTGGATGGCATGCTCCAGAAGCTGCCCGGCTTTTTGCAGCTGGTCCATCGACATCAGAACCTTCGCCAGGCCGATGCTGGCGTCCGCGTCATCCGGCCGCAGTTGCACGGCCCGCATGTAGCGCTCGTAAGCTTCCTTTAGATTGTTTCTCTGAGCAGCGATATCGCCAAGCCTGCATTCGGACGCTTCATCGAAGGGATTGAGCGCCAAGGCCTTTTTGTATTCGCTCTCGGCCTCTTCTTGGTGGCCGGGTGACGAAGTGTTCAGCATCTCGGCAAGCTCAAAATGGAGTCCGGGAAGCTGAGGGTCGATCTTGAGAGCCGCCCGGTAATTTTCGATCGCTTCAGCAGTGTGCCCACCCTTGGCCAGCTCGTGCGCCATCAATTGGCGCATTTGGGCAGATTTCGGAGCGACCATGGCCAAGCTGAGCACGGACTCGTCGGTAAGATCCGAATAGATTCGGTAAGCGCTGTAGAGAATAGCGCGATCCGTAGGTTCCATGCCCCGAAGAACGCTGACGGTGGCCGCGGCTTTATCGAGATCGTCCGTTTGGGAGTAGAGGTCGATCAGTTCCATGCCAGTTTCAATGCGAATCTTCTCCTCCTGCACCTTTGGGAAGGCTGTCTCCAAATCGGTGCGAGCCTGCCGATGTCGCCCGTCCGTTTTTCGGCGATGCCCAGAAGAGCCTGAATCTTCCAAAGGGTGGGCCGAAGTTTGAGTGCGGCGCGGAGTTGCGGAATCGCATCCGCATACGTTCCCCTGGAAGAACAGCAGCACGCCCGAGGTTGCCGCGGGCGTCCACGTTATTCGGATCGAGCGCCACAATGGCTCTGAATTCCGTGGCGGCCCGATCGGGCTTCGTTCTCCTTCAGGTATTCCGCCGCCTGACGAGCGTACGATTCGATTTGCTGCCGGCGGCCAGGGGCGGATTGCGCCAGAGCGGAACCAGCCAGCAGTAAACAGATGACAAGTGGGTTGACGGTCGTGAGGTTCATAAATCAAATTATGACATGAAGGGCGCCGGGACACCGCATTATGCGCGCCGGCTTCCCAGCTTTCGAGAAAAAAACAGGGCGGGCCTCATCGAGGCCCGCCCTGGCATTTTCGGCAAGGCGATCAGAACGAAAATCTGGCGCCCAGTTGCAGCACTCGGCCGCCGTTGGAGGTATTGGTAATTCTGGCTACAGAGCCGCCCCCGATACTGCCGTTCGGGTTTTGGAAGCTCGGGTGGTTAAAAATGTTTGTGGCGTCCAGCCGAATCTGGAAACTGCCATTTTCGAGCTTGGGGATGGCGAAGGCCTTGGCCATGGAGAAATCCACATCGAAGAGATCGGGTCCGATGAGGGTATTCCTGCCGTTATTGCCCCAAGTACCCGAGGTGGGCGTAGCGAAGGCAGCGGGGTTGAACCAGCAATCTATCGTCCCCACGGAGAATCCCATTCGGGCAAGTGCCCGTGTTCGGGTTGCCGACCAGGTTTGGATACCAGTTTCCACTAAGAGCGCCGCTGTTGTTGGGGCCGCTCATGGTCACCGTATACGGCTCGCCGGATTCGTAGGTGAGGATGCCGGAGGCTTGCCACCCGCCGACGATGTAGTCGAGCGGTCCGCCGTGCGTAAGGAAAGTCCTCCCTTTGCCAAAGGGAAGGTCGTAAACTGCGTCGGCCTTGGCGAGGAACTGGCGATCCAGGTTGGAAAGACCGTAGTTGGCCGCGGGGTTATTCGCGTTCTGGTAAGTAAAGCCGCTATTGTTCCCGTTACCGTTCCCGGACCAACCCGAGGAGTCCGCGTCCGACAGCATCTTCGACCACGTATAGTTGGCATCGAACGACAGCCCGCGAGCAAAGCGTTTCGTGAGCGACACTTGTAACGAGTCGTAGTTGCTAATCGCGTTGTAAAGGTAGCCGCCGCCGCCGGCACTGATGCTAAGGAATTGCGGAAACGGCCGCAGCTGTTGTTGCTGCGCGCCAGAATCCAGGAAGGATTGCATGAGCTCGCTGGCGGGTACTTGATTGATATCGCCGACCGGGAATGGGAGATTCGCCGCGTGATTGCCGACGTAGGCAACCTCCGCCACCATCCCTGGAGTGAGTTCCCGCTCGACACTCAACGACCACTGGTAGGTGTGCGCCACGGGAGTGTTGTACGGGTAATAGTTCACGTTTTGGCCGTTGTAAGCGCTGGGCGCCCTGGAAGCCTTGACGCAATTGAGGATGGGGCTGTTCGGCATGATGTTCTCCGAGAATGTTAAGACAGGATTGAGCTTAGTGGTGTCGTTCACACCGCAAATGGTGGAAGCGCCCAGACCCTCTGCATTGGCAGCATAATAATCCTCGCTCCAAGGCTGGATAAACATGCCGATGCCTCCGCGGATCACCATTTTATGGAGGCGGACCAGGCAAAGCCCACTCGCGGAAGGAGGATATCGTAGACGTTAGCCTGGAGTTGATTCCGTCCGTCGTTGCCTGCGAACCACATTGCGCCCAGGGTATTGGACACGGGGTTGTTGAGGGTAGGGTCGAAATCGCCTAATTGGTTATGTTTCTCGCGCCAGCCCGTCATGATTTGATACCGCAGGCCAATGTTAATCGTGAGGTTCGGCCGGAGCTTAAAATCGTCCTGAACGAAGAATTGGGGCTGCGTTTCGCGGTCCCGTGATCGGTCTGGTAGTGGAAGATAGATTGCAAGTCGCCGAGCAGGAAATCCGCGTAGCCGACGTGGTGGCCGAGGGTGCACTTGGCCGTATACACTCCACTGAACGTAAGGCTGCCGGGCTGGATGTTGCCCCATGGGGTGTCATTGCCGATGTAGATGTCGTGCATGCCGGTGGTGCGGTAGATGGGCAGCCAGTGCTCGCCGGCGCCCATCACGGTGACGACCCAGCCCCGGTCGTCGGCAAAGCGCCGGAAGGCCGCCCATACCTGCTCCTGTTCGGCGAGGGGCCCGATGGGATCGGGTGAGACGAGGCAGATGCCGCTGTAGATGGCGTAGGCCACCAGCGAGTCGCGGTGGAAGAACCACTGCTTGTCGCTGCGCAGGGCGAAGTAGTCCAGGGTGCCTTGGCCGTGGCGCCGGACGATGTCCCGAGCACGCGCTTCGGCCGCCCGCCCCCCCGAGCGGCGACGGTCCACGAGCGGGCGCGTGGCCAACAACACCGCCACCGCGGCCAGGGTCACGCCGATGGCCAGGAGGCTGGGGGCGAGGAAGTCGTCGAGCCGGTCGGGCAGGGGCACGCCCCGAAGCCCGACGAGCCGTTCGAGGACCGCCTGACCGGCCCGCCACAACGGCACGCGCCGGCTGTCGTGGTCGAAGTGCAGCGTCAGCTCGACCACGCCGCTGGTGATGACGGTGATGCCGACGGTGCCGGCCACGAGCGCGATGAGCGCCGAGCGCAACGCGGGTCGGTCCGAGGCGGCGGGGAACTCCTTGCGGTTCATGACCAGGAACCCCAGGATGCCGAGAGACAACAGCGACTCACCCACCTCGCCCCCCCGGGCGAGGTGCAGCACCACGCTGATGGCCAGGGCCCACACGGCGATGACGAAGGCGCGGCGTTGGCCCCGTCGGACCCCCCGGGCGAGGGCCAGCAACCCGATGCCCACCAGGGCCACCAGGGCACCGGCGGTCTGGCTGGCGACGAAGGGAAGCAGTTCCAGGACCAGGTGCAGGCGTCCCCGCAGGGGTTGGGTGACCGCCGTGAGCACGTCGATGACCCCCGCCGCGGCGATGGCCGCCGCCGCCCATCTCCGGACACGGCGCGACCGGTTGCGCACCGCGCTGAGGTCGGGTGCCGGGGGCCACGACGCGCCGTGGGGGTAGGCCGCCACCACCTGGGGGTGGGTGTCGTGCACCTTGCGGTCCCGGGCCGCCCGGCGCTCGAGGAAGGTGGCCCCGGGGAGCTCCGACCTGGTGAGCAGGAGGCGGGCGTGCAGCTCGGCGCCGGTCTCGAGCTCGACCCAGGCCAGTTGCTGGCAGGCCAGGAAGACCGGGAGCAGGCCCATCCGGCCGTGGTGCTCCTCGACCACCTCGCCCGCCGCCCCTGGGCAGGCCAGGAAGCCGGGACCGAGATGGGTCAACTCGGACTGCAGCGTGGCCCCGCTGACGAGCCCGGCGTACCCGTGATCGCACAGGGCTCGCGCCGAGTCGCGCAGGTCGTCGTTGGCGGTGGCGCCGCCCCCGCCCAGCGAGTCGTCGAAAAGCCCGTCGAGGTCGCCTCCCCCGAGGGTGCGCCACGCCTTGCGGGCCACGAACCCCAGCACCACCGCCAGGATGACGATCTCGGCCAGGCACACCCCGGCGGCGAACAGGAAGCGCTCGCCCCAGGGAGCCATGTGGGCGCGCTGGATGGCGCGCGACGGGGCGGGGTGCCCGAAGACGAGATGGTCGAGGCCCGAGGAGACGAACGGGAACCGCAGGGCCACGGCGATGGCGAAGGGGACCAGCAGCCACCAGGCGAAGCGGGCGAAGCGCCGGTACAGCAGGCGCGACGTCAAGAACCGGGGCGTGCTGGCGGGGTCCGCCAGCCGCTCGAGCCCGTCCTGCCACTCGGCGCCGGGGTCGGGGGTCAAGGTGAAGGTGGCCCGCCGGGTGCCGGTGGGCCGTCGGGTGTCGGGGCCCGCGCCGAGGTGGGTGCCCGAGAGCGTGACCGCCGTGGTCACCGGTCGAGGAGGCGCGCTGTCGCCGTTCGACGTCGGCCCGGTCAACGGTGCCGGCGTGGTCGCCACCGGGGGCACGCCGGCGTCGACCCGGACGACGCGGGTCCCCGCCGCCGTCGACATGTGGAGCTCGACCGCGGGGGCGACCTCGACCCCCAGGGCCATCAGGGTGCCGGCGTGGTCGGCATCGGCGGCTGAGTCACCGGCGGCTGAGTCGTGGGCGCCGGGGAGGGCGATGACCCGGCGGTTGTCGATCGCGGTGAAGGTCTCGAGGGCGGTGGCCAAACGGGGATGCGATCCCAGCGCCGTCGCCGCGTCCCCTCCCGTGGTGAGGTCGAGCAGGTTGCCAGCGATCACGACGAGCCCGGGGCCGTCCCAGGTGTCGAGGGTGCGGGCCAGTCCTGACGCCGCCCACGTCGAGGCGGTGGTGGGCGTCGGCCCCAGCCCGAGATTGGCGATGATCATTGCTCGTCGGCCCACCTCGACATCGACGGTGAGGATGTCGGGCTCGGGACCGGGAGGGGTGCCGGGCAGGGGGGTGGGGGCCTCGGAGGCGCCGTCGGCCATGGCCGCTCCATCTTGACAGGCGCCGGAGCCTTGTTGACTCCCCGGCACCTCGGTGGCGGCCGCCGCGGGACGGTGTGCTGGTAGGCGCCTTGGATAGGCTCGCCCCGGCGGCTCCGGCAGGCGCCGCCACAGCGCGTCAGGAGGGATCACCAGCCATGTCGGACGCCGGTGGCGCCGCCATCGAGGACTACTACCTCGAGGAACGTCGGTTCCCTCCCCCCGAGGGCTTCGTCGACCAGGCGGTGGTGTCGGACCCGGATATCGCGGCCCGGGCGGCGGGCGACGTGGAGGGGTTCTGGGCCGAGCAGGCCCGCACCCTGGAGTGGTTCGACCCGTGGCACACCGTGCTCGAGTGGGAGCTTCCGTTCTCCCGGTGGTTCGTCGGCGGGACGCTGAACGTGTCGCACAACTGTCTCGACCGGCACGTCGCCGCCGGCCT
The DNA here is from genome assembly GCA_963731665.1 of uncultured Acidimicrobiales bacterium. GTDB lineage: Bacteria > Actinomycetota > Acidimicrobiia > Acidimicrobiales > UBA8190 > Chersky-840. Next base: position 5,889 of record CAVSWP010000005.1, read on the forward strand.
CGGTGGGCGGGTGGCCATCCACTGGGAGGGAGAGCCCGGCGACACCCGGACCATCACCTATGGAGAGCTGCTGGCCGACGTCGAGCGGTTCGCCAACGTGCTCAAGGACCTCGGGGTGCGACGCGGGGATCGCGTGGCCATCTACATGCCGATGATCCCCGAGCTCCCCGTGGCCATGCTGGCGTGCACGCGCATCGGGGCCCCACACTCGGTGGTGTTCGGGGGGTTCTCGCCCGACGCGCTGCGCGACCGGATCAACGACGCCCAGGCGAAAGTCCTCGTGACCGCCGACGGGGGGTGGAGACGAGGTGCGGTGGTGGCGCTCAAGGAGAACGCCGATGTGGCGTTGGCCGAGACCGCCTCGATCGAGCACGTCGTGGTGGCGCGCCGCACGGGCGAAGCCGGTGGTCCCACGCCCATGACCGAGGGCCGGGACCGGTGGTGGGACGATTTGATGGCCGGTGTTGGGGACTCGTGCCCCGCCGAGCACATGGACGCCGAGGACCTGCTCTATCTGCTCTACACGTCGGGAACCACCGCCAAGCCCAAGGGCATCATGCACACCACGGGTGGGTATCTCACCCAGGTCGCCTTCACCCACAGGGCCGTCTTCGACCTGCACGCCGAGCGCGACGTCTACTGGTGCGCGGCGGACATCGGCTGGGTGACCGGTCACAGCTACATCGTCTACGGGCCTCTGGCCAACGCGGCGACGAGCGTCATGTACGAGGGCACCCCCGACTTTCCCGACAAGGACCGGTGGTGGGACATCATCGAGCGCTACGGGGTGACGATCCTGTACTGCGCGCCGACGGCCATCCGGACGTTCATGAAGTGGGGCACGGAGTTTCCCGAGCGCCACGACATGTCGACCCTGCGCGTGCTCGGCTCGGTGGGAGAGCCGATCAATCCCGAGGCGTGGGTGTGGTACTGGACCCACATCGGAGGAGGGCGCTGTCCTGTGGTCGACACGTGGTGGCAGACCGAGACGGGCGCCATCATGATTTCGCCCCTTCCCGGGGTGACCACGTGCAAACCGGGCTCGGCCACCTTCGCCCTCCCCGGCATCGGGGCCGAGATCGTCGACGACTCCGGGACCGCCGTGGAGCGCGGCGGAGGGTACCTCACGTTGACCCGGCCCTGGCCTTCCATGCTGCGGGGCCTGTACGGGGATCCCGAGCGCTACAAAGAGACCTACTGGAGCCGCTTCGAAGGACGCTACTTCGCCGGGGACGGGGCCAAGATCGACGACGAGGGGTATTTCTGGCTCCTCGGCCGTGTCGACGACGTCATGAATGTGTCGGGCCACCGGATCTCGACCGCCGAGGTGGAATCATCGTTGGTCAACCACCCGTCGGTGGCCGAGGCGGCGGTGGTGGGAGCCAAGGACGACACCACCGGACAGGCCATCATCGCCTTTGTCACGCTCAGGGCGGGCCAGGACGAGACGAGCGAACGGGGTGAGGAGCTGCGGGGTCACGTGGCCCGCCACATCGGGCCCATCGCCCGCCCCAAGACCGTGATCTTCACCGACGAGCTGCCCAAGACGCGATCGGGGAAGATCATGCGCCGGCTGCTGCGCGACGTCGCCGAGGGCCGGGACCTCGGCGACACCACCACGTTGGCCGATCCCCGAGTCGTCGACGAGATCCGGCGCCTGTCGACGGTACAGCCCACCGAGGATTGAGCCGGGACGACCGAGCGTGCGCACGTGACAGAGGGCGCCTCGGTGTCGCCATCTTCGGTCCCCCCCAACTGGTGCTGGCGCGTGGCCGCCACGGAGCCGGGCCCAGCGGTGATCTTCGACATCGACGGGGTGCTCTCGGACGCGGCGGGACGCCAACACTTCCTCGAATGGGGGCGTCGTGACTGGGATGCCTTCTTCGACGCCTGTGGCGAAGACCCCCTGGTGGGAGAGGTGGCCCGCCTTCTCGAGCTGCTGGACTCCACCTTGCGGATCGTGCTTCTCACGGGGCGCCCCTTGCGGGTGCAGCCCCAGACCTTGGCGTGGCTGGCCCACAACCGGCTGCGATGGGACGTGCTCGTGATGCGCGACCGTGGGGACTACGCCCAGGCGTCGAGGTTCAAGAGAGCGGCTGTCGCCGAGCTCCGGGCGTTCGGTTTCGAACCCATGCTGGCCTTCGAGGACGATCCCCGGAACCGGGACATGTTCCACAGCGAAGGCATCCCGTGCATCTACATTCACTCCGGCTACTACGACTGAAGTGTGATGCCCCACCCCCGGAAATTCCGCTTCGCCGCTCAGCTCTCCAAGGCGCCCGATGGCACGGCCCGGTCCTGGGCGGAGCAGGCCAAGAAGGCCGAGGACCTCGGGTACTCGGCCGTGCTCGTGCCCGACCACTTCGGGGACCAGTTGGCCCCGGTGCCCGCCCTCATGGCCGCCGCCGATGCCACGTCGACGTTGCGCGTCGGCACGCTTGTCTTCGACAACGACTATCGGCACCCGGTGGTGCTGGCCAAGGAGGCGGCCACGCTCGACCTGCTGTCGGGCGGTCGGCTCGAACTGGGGATCGGCGCGGGCTGGATGCGCACGGACTACGAGGAGTCGGGCATCGCCTATGACCCGCCGGCGGTGCGGGTGGACCGCTTCACCGAGGGGTTGGCCGTCGTGGCGGGGCTTCTCGAGTCCGACGAGCCGTTCTCCTTCTCCGGCACGCACTACACCGTCACCGACCACACCTTGCTTCCCCGGCCCGTGCAGCGCCCCCGACCCCCGCTGATCGTGGGCGGTGGGGGCCGGCGCGTCCTGACGATCGCGGGGCGCTGCGCCGACATCGTGAGCATCAACGTCGACCTGCGGGCCGGGACCGGTGGCGTCGAGACGGCCCCCAACGCCTCGCCGCAGTCCACGCTCGAAAAGGTGGCGTGGGTCAAAGAGGCCGCCGGCGAGAGATTCGAGGACATCGAGCTCAACTGCCTGATCGGATTCGCCCTCATCACCGATGACCGCCAGAAGATCCTCGACGCCATGGCGCCCACCTTCGGCGTCGATGCTTCCGACGCCGTGCACGTCCCGGTCGTGCTCATCGGCACGATCGAGCAAATGGTGGACGAGCTGCAGTGGCGGCGCCAGGAGTACGGCATCTCCTACTTCTCCATCGAGGCCGACTGCTGGGACACCATGGCTCCGGTGGTGGCGCGCCTCGCCGGCACCTGACCCCGGGGGTCCCGCGCTGCGGGGACCCCCGTCGAGATGGGTTACCCGATCAGCTTGATCCTCTCCTGGGCGCCGATGGACATGGGAAACCCGAGCAGGTTTGCCTTGAGAGAGACCTTGACGTACACACGGCCATGGCTCGAGGCAACGAACGACCCTGACAACACTGGCGGAGTGAAGGTGGTGCCGTTGTAGGTGGCGGGGGTAACGGCGGCGTTGGTAGTGGTCTTGTGCCCTTTGACCTTCACAACGACCGGGATCGGGCCTCCGCCGCCACTTCCGCCCGCGAGGTCCGCATACAGCGATACCAGCGTCGCTACCCACCAGAACGTCTTGGCGCCCGGGGCGTCGCGCACCTGAAGCCACTGACCTTCGTTGGCCGTCGTCGCCGAGAGCGCCATCGTGGGATCGGGAGGCAGCAGCGGTTGCCCTTTGTACTCGACCACGAAGGTCCCCACAGTGACCGGCTTGAAGGTCTCGAGGTCGATCATGGCCACCGCGCAGCCGATTAGCCCCGAGTTATCTTCCTCTGTCGTCGGTGGGCACGTGGCATTGGGGTCGAGGGGCTGGGTGGTCGGCAACGTGTAGTTGTAGTTGATGACCCCGCTCGAGTTCGAGATCGGGTACGCCGTCGAGAGAGCGTTCATCTCCGGGAGAGCGTCGATGATAGCCAGAAGCCCGGGCAGCGATGTGGCATCGCCCTGCAGCAGTGGGGCGGCGGCCGGGTCGACGGCCACCAGGAGACTGGTCTCTATCAGCAGGTAGGGATGGTCGGCCGGGAAGTTCTTGCACGCGATGTTGATGGAATCGCCGGGCGAGACCCCCTTCACCAGCACGCCGAGAATGGCGTCGCTGAACGTACACTTCGGAGCGGGGGCAGCCGCGGCCGCGGGCATCCCTACGCCCGCACCCCCCGCCACGGCCACGGCACACGTACCGAAGGCCACACACGAGGCGACGAGCACGCGCAGTGTCATCCGTCGTCGGCTGCGCACCCGTGGCGGCGTTCCGAGAGAGGTCCGAGGCCCGCTGGCACTGGTACCCGGTGCGTCCATGGTCTGCTCCTTTCGAGCTGCTCCGGCGGTGAGCCTCACCGCAGGAGCGTGAAGATCGTCGTGCCCTGGGCCGCCGAGGACTCGGTGGCCACGATGGTGTGACTGCCCTTCTTCCCCGACCGGCTGGCGCGGGGGATGGTGCCGCCACAGCTGAAGGTCCCGTCGGTGGCGACCGTGGCCTGACACAGCACGGTGGTGGCGCGCTTTTTAGCGTGCAGCCCGCTCAGGTAGGTGACGACCACGGTCCCCCCGGGTGAGAAGTTGGAGCCCTGGGCCGCCACAACCGCCCGCTTCTTTCCCGTCGTCGGTGTCATCGTGAACAGTGGGGAAGGTGACCCCGAAGACCCCCCAAGCACCGTGAGATTGGCTGCGCTGGTCAGGGGAGTAAGGAGCCCGGCCAAAGGCCCGGTGGGGAGCCCGGCAGGGGCGGTTGCGGTGATGGTGTCGAGACCGGGCGCGAGACCGGTCGCGAGGCCGGTGTTCGTGACCGACGCCAGCGCTCCAGATGCAGACGACCAGGTGAGGTCGTTCGTGATGATTTGGGTCGTCCCGTTCGAGAAAAGGCCCGTCGCACTGAACTGCTGGGTCTGGCCTTCGGTGAGGGAGGCGAATGAGGGAGACATGGTGATCGAGTCGAGCACCGGCAGCACTGTGAGTATGGCTGTACCGGTCAGGGGCGAGAGGAGCCCGAGAAGTCCCGCAGGCGCCGTGGCCGTGATGGACTCCTCACCCGCCGACAACCCGTTTACAAGACCTGTCGGGTCGACCGAAGCCACCGATCCAGATGACGACGATCCCGACCACATGAGGTCGTTGGTAATGGTCTGCAGGGTCCCATCAGAGAACAGACCGGTGGCGGTGAACTGCTGGGTCTGGCCCTGCACAATGGAGGCCACCGAGGGCGACACCGTGATGGAGTCGAGTATGGGCAACCCGAGCGATCCCGAAGCGTTCGCAGCTTCGGCCCCAAGCGTTACCATCCCACCGACGATTGAGACGGCGAGTAGACCTGCGACAACCCGAATACCTCGACCTCGCACCATCTCCCCAACCCCCGGTTCTGTGTCGGCGCCACGCCCCAGCAGCGTTGCGCCAAGGTGGAACGTGTCTCAGTGTTGACCGGACGCACGGACCGCGAGAAGCGGGGGATCACCCGGTCTGTCCAGGTGATTCCACCTGCGGTCGCAGCTTGGAGATCCCGCCCGGGTCCCCGGTGCCGGCGGTCGACCGATCGAGGTCCGACCAGGTCGGCGGAGCTCGCTGGGCAAATGCCCTGGTAGACGGGTACAATCCAGGAGGGGTTGGAGCACCCTTGAGTCCCAGCGGGGGAGGGGCGGATGAAGCACGGCACCTGGCGGGCGTCGCCGCTCGCCGTGGTCATCGCACTGGTTGTCGCCGCCGCGGCGATCCTTGGCTTTCTCCTGGCCAGACATAGTGTCGAGAGCCAGAACCAGGCACTGCTGAAAGAGGACACCACCCAGGCCGCCGGGTACGTGTCGTCGTTGACGTCCACGCTCAGCTCGACCCTGAACGCGCTCGCTCCGGGTGTGACATCGTCCGACGGCTCACAGCTCGCCTTCGAAGCCCAAGCCCAGCCCCTCTCGGGTGGGCCCTTCACGTTCCTGTTGGCGCGCAAGACCGGCACCGGGTTCGTCGCCGTAGCCGTAGCGGGAACGGGATTCACGCGCGGTCAGGCGCTCCCCGCAGATCTCTCCGCTGCGCTCGGCAAGGCCGGGTCGAGCGCACGTCCTGGTCCCGTGGCTTACAACGGGAAGGTCACCACGTTCGGGTTGGCGGTGGGGCCTCCCCTGGTACCTCCCGGCCTGGCCATCTACGAACAGGTCACGCTCGACCCCTTCGTCGCCACCACGGCCACCCAAGCAGCCCCCTTCCATGTGCTCGAGGCCGCCGTCTACGCCACGCGTACCCCCCGGACGAGCCAGTTGGTTCTGGCCAACAGCCGTGCGCTGCCCCTGAGGGGCGCGACCTTCGAGGCACCCGTGTCCGTGGGGGGAGGATCGTGGTGGCTGCTGGCGGAAGCCAAGAGCCCGTTGGCGGGCGGGTTCCCGAATGAGGCGCCCTACATCGTCCTCGCCTTCGGCCTGCTGTTGGCGCTGGCGGTTGGCAGTGTGATCGAGGTCGTGGTGCGGCGTCAGCGCTACGCCAGCGCGCTAGTGGCTCAGCGCAGCGCCGAGCTCCTGGCTTCTCAGGAGGCGCTCGTGCGAAGTGAGCGCCTGTCGGCGGTGGGACAGATGACCACGGTGGTGGGCCACGAGTTGCGCAATCCCTTGGGTGCGGTCATGAACGCCCTCTACATGGTGCGCCGGTCGCTGAACGATCCTGCGGCGGCGGAGCCCCATTTGGACGTGGCCGAACGGCAAATCGCCCGGGCGGTCAATCTCGCCCAGGATTTGACGGCGTACATGCGCGACAACGAGCCGGAGCTCGCGCCCTTGGAGCTGAGCGAGGTGCTCAGCGATGTTCTCGAAGTGACGCCGAAGCCGGCGCAGGTCGTCGTCGTCGAGGATATCGGGACGGTCGCACTGCACGCCGATGCCAAGCAGGTCGCGCAGATCCTCACCAACCTCGTCGAGAACGCCTACCAGGCCATGCCCGACGGGGGCTCGCTGCGGATTACGGCCCACACCGAAGACCACGTTGTCGTGATCACGGTCGCCGACACCGGGGACGGAGTCGACGCCGCCCTGGTCGAGCGCTTCTTCGAGCCGTTCTTCACGACGCGGTCCGAGGGTACGGGGCTCGGGCTGGCGATCGTGCGGCGCCTGGTCGAGGGACACGGCGGGGTGATCTCCATCGAGAACGGGCCGACCGGTGGCGCCATCGTCACTGTCCGACTGCCGATCCAGCCGTCTCGGGAGTTGGCATGGCGTTAGACCTCAAACCTCCCTTGCGGGCTCCGCACACGTCGAGACGACACGTCACCCTGTGCCGGGGCCCGGGCCCCAACCATGCTCGGGGAGCCGGAACGTCGCTCTCGCCCGAGGATCTCCGCAGGCCCGACCACGAAAAGGGCCTCGATGCGGGCGACGAGGTCACGAGCCGGGCACAGACCCGCCAAACGAGCGCCGACGTCTTGGTGGTCGACGATGACGCCGATGTCCGATGGACCGTCGCTGAAGTGTTGCGATCGGCCGGCTTCACCGTGGCCGAAGCAGAGGACGGCGAGGTGGCCTTGAGTCTGCTGAGCTCCGAGCGCTACCGAATGGTCCTCCTCGACCTCAGGATGCCGAGGCGTGACGGGGTCTCTGTCATCGACGCCATGGATGAGGTTCCCCCGGTGATCGTCCACTCTGCGTACTCGCTCGACGCCGCAGACCGCGAGCGCCTGAGCTCCAGAGTCGTGGACTATCTGCACAAGCCCGTCTCACCTCAGAAGCTGCTGCGGGCCGTCGAGTCCGTCCTGGGGCCAGGACAATGACCCTCGGCGTGCCCTCGGTGGGCGCGTTCCCATCGGGTTTCGACCCCTTGGGCCTTCAGCTCGATGGCTAACATCGCCCAGGTGAGTGACGGCCCACCGGGGGTTGAGTCCGCCCGCCCCGACGGAGTCATCCGGGTGCTGATCGTCGACGATCACGAGGTGTTGCGCACCGGGACACGTCAGGTGCTCGAGACATCGGGTGACATCGTCGTCGTCGGTGAGGCCGATGACGGCAACGCCGCCCTGGCCATGATCGGGGATCTGAAACCCAACGTCGTCCTCGTGGACATCCGGTTGCCGGATCGAAGCGGGATAGACGTCACTCGTCAGTTGACCGTCTCACATCCCGGCATCCGGGTCGTGATCCTGTCGGCATACGACGACGACGATCTCGTGCGCACGGCACTGGAAGTCGGAGCGACGGGGTACCTCCTGAAGACGATGCCGCGTGACGAGCTTGTCGCCGCCGTACGAGCGGCCGCCCAGGGAACCACCGTGCTCGATCCGGTCCTGTCGCCCCGATTGGCCGGGGCGCAGGGCTCGTGGGGCTCGAGCGGTGGCCCCCATCTCACCTGGCGCGAGCGGGAGACGGTGGAACTGGTGGCGGAGGGGCTGGCCAACAAGGCCATCGCCACTCGACTGGGCGTAAGTGTCCGGACCGTCGAGGGGCACCTCAACCACGTCTTCACCAAGCTGGGCGTGGAGTCCCGAACCGAGTTGGTCCGATATGTACTGACCCAGGGATGGGTCACGTCGGCACCGCGCCGCGAGCAGGAGTCCTAAGCCGGAGACGGGAGGTCGAGGTGCGCGTGGGGGCAGGGTCGTGGCGAGACCGTTGAGTCTTCGCACATCCCGGCGCCACCTTTTCCGTGCCCGAGCGGCTCGGGGCCTCGGAGGCCACACACTGGATTTGCAAGGGCCCGGTGAGCTCCTGGCCCTCACGTATTCACTCGGCGGCTGGGCGGTGGTGATCGCCTGGATCGTCGATCCCCGTGACATCGAGAACCGGGCCGGGATGACCACGGTGTTGGTCCTGGTCTTCGCGGCCGCCGCCGTGATCTACGGCAGGAGGAACCACCTTCCCCGATACACGAGGGACGTGGCCGTCGTGGGCAGCCTGGTGCTCATCGACGTCGCGCTCCTCTTCACCCGACTGCACGTCCATCCGGGGTTGCTGAGCCCGTTCTTCGTGTGGGTCGGCTTTGCGTCTCCTCTGTGGTTCCCCAGACGCCGGGCCATTGCCTACGTCCTGTTGACCGTGGTGGCTTCCGGCGTCGTGATGGTGGCGGCGGGCTCAGCCGAAGCCGTTGCCGATTGGGTCATCACGATGACCACGGTCGTCGTGGCCTTCTGCATCACTTCGTTCCTCACCGAGGCACTGGTGAAGCGCGAGCGCTTGGCTGTGGTGGGTGAGATGGCTTCGGTGGTCGGACACGAGCTGCGCAACCCCCTGGGCGTGGTGTCTAACACGCTGTACCTCTTGCACCACAGCTTGGGTGATGACGTGGTCGAGGACCAGAACCGTCTTTTCCAGACGGCTGAGCGAGAGATCGCCAAGGCGACGGCCATCCTTCAACATCTTCGGGCCTATGTCCGGCCCCAAGAACCCGTAATCGCTCCGGTCGAGCTCCGAGCGCTGGTCACCGAGGTGCTCGAAGTCGCCCCCCTTCGACAAGGCATCGAGGTGGCGGTGGACGTCCCCCAAATCACCGTTCTCGCCGACCGGGGCCAACTGGCCCAGGTGCTCACCAACCTGGTGATCAACGCCTGTGATGCCATGGGTGAACAGGGCTCTCTGTCGATCACGGCATCGGTCGACGGGCGAGCCGCCGTCATCGGCGTCGAAGACGACGGCCCTGGTATCGAGCCATCGTTGGCCCAGCGCATCTTCGAGCCCTTTTACACCACGAAACATGAGGGCACGGGATTGGGCCTGGCCATCGTGCGACGCCTGGTCGAGGCGCATGGGGGCTCGGTCCGTCTCGAAGGAGACCCGTCGCGTGGGACGAGGTTCGTGGTGCGGCTGCCCCATCACAGCCTGCGACGACGAGGGCCGCGACGGGCAGGCCCCGAGGCCCCCGAAACCATTCCCGCCGATGCCGCCACGCGCCGGTTGCGCAAAGCGAAGCAACGGCTGGGGTAGCGTCCGCCACCTGGTCGCGGGCCCAGCGCCCGACGGGCTCAGGCGGGCCTGCCCCCCGGGCACCACGGGTTTGCGGGGACCCCGGCACAGGGGTTGGGCATCGACGGCAGGTCGGAGGGCAGCGGGTGCATGACGATCTGCGTGAGCTGGGGATAGCGCGACCCCGGTGGGCAGGTTCCGAAGCCGGTGTCGCACAGCACCTGTCCCAGCAGCGCACCGCCGGCGTTGGCGGCCGCCACCGAGCCGTTACAGGTGGGCTGGCTGTGCTCGAGACCCGCCGGCGTGCTCCCCTCGGGTGCGGTGTTGCCGGCAAAGCAGTTGCGCGCCCCGCCGCCGTTGATGACGATCTGCCCGAAGTCTGCATTGGACGGGTTGGCGAAGAAGGCGTTGTGGGTGAAGGTGTTGTCGAGCAGGGCATCGCCCCTGGGGTCGAGGACACACCCGAACCCGGTGAGCTCGACCCCACCGGCACCGCCACAGGTTTGGCCCAGCACGGGTGGGTTGCTGTCGGGGTAGGGAACGAAGAGAACCCCCCAGGCACCGTTGTTGGAGAAGGTGTTGTCCATCACGGTGTCGTTGTTTCCGCCCGACACTGTCATGCCGGTGCCCGTGGGCCCGGCGCTGGCGCTGCCGGCCTGGGGGACGTCAGGGTTGTTGTTGTCATGGACGGAGTTGTGGATGAACACCCAGCACGAGTGGGTATGGGTGATGGCGCTGGTGCCGTTGGCCGGGCAGGCGCCGTCCTGGGGTGCAGGGGGGTCGCCGTCGATCTGGGTGTTGGTGTCGGCCCCGTCCTTGTTGTTGTCGAACTGTGAGTTCTCGATGACGATGGCCCCGCCCGAGTTGGTGCCCGAGTACCCCAGTGCGCTGTATTCCATCCAGGCGTGGTCGATGGTCGCATCGCACAGCTGGCGGCAGGCTCCCACGTACATTCCGGAATCGTTGAAATTGCTGGCGTAGACCTGGTCCCACAGGCCGGCACCGCGTGCATTGGACGAGAAGATCCCGTACTGCGCGGCGGTGGTCTCCCCGCCGTAGTAGGTCGACGTGGCGGTGAGATAGCGGCCCGTGTACCCCTGGAGGCCGATGACCCCGGATCCGTCGCCGCCGTTCCACCAGATCTCGTTGCCGCTGTCGCCGGCCCCGCCGAGGAAGTTGCACACGGTGAGGTTCTCGATGCTGACGTCGTTGGCCTTCCAGACGACGATGCCGTTGCGCCCCTCGGCCTTCCCTTCAGGGCCGACCGCACCGAAGTTCTGTTGGGACGGGGCGCCGCTGCAGGCGGTGGGCGGACCCGCCTTGGTGCCGTCCACGATCACCGTGCTGCGGTCCATTCCCCGCAGGTGGACGTCCGATTTCGTGATGAGGACCCCCCCGAAATCGCCGTCGTCGGCGCCGCTCGATGCGCTGCCCACATCGGCGGTTTCGTGGTAGTCGCCCGGCGCCACCAGGATCCAGTCGCCGGGGCGCGCCGCATCGACGGCCCCTTGGATCGTCCGGTACCCGCCGGCGTGGTTGGCAAAGGTCCCCACCAGCAGCACCTGGCCGGTGCGGGAGGCGTCCGTCCCGCTGGGTTGCCCCGAGCCCGGCCCGGAGCTGCACGCCGTCAGGGTCGTCCCCAGCAGGCCCGCGCCCAGCAGCGACACGGCCAGCCGGTGTCGTCGGTGTGACGTCTCACCCATGCCACTGACCCCCGAGTGCCCACCGGGCACTCGACCCGGACGGCGTCCTGTGCGCTTTGTGCGGCGTGAGGCGAACTTACCAACCCCGCCCACGCCGTGTGGCGTCGGGAGCCGGACGCGACGACGTGATTGGCATCTCACCCATCGGTGCGCCGTAGTCTCGGTTGTTTCGGGCATTTCAGACGTGGAGGAGGAGTCCGCACATGGAGCGAGCGCCGTTGCGAGGGGCCAAGATCGTCGTCACCGGCGTCACCGGGCAAGTGGCCGCGCCCTTGGCGTGCGCGCTGGCGGGCGACAACGAGGTGTACGGGGCGGCGCGTTTCAACGATGCCCAGGCGCGTGGGCGCCTGGAGGCAGCCGGGGTGCGGTGCCTGGCCGTCGACCTGTCGGCGGGAGAGCCCACCGCGCTGCCGGCCGACGCCGACTACGTGCTGAATTTCGCCGTCACCAAGACCAACGACTGGGACGTCGACCTCGAGGCCAACTGCGGCGGACTGGCGTGGCTGATGGAGCACCATCGCCAGGCGCGCGCCTTCCTGCACTGCTCGTCGACCGCCGTCTACAAGCCCATGGGTCACCACGTGTTCGCCGAGAGGGACCAGCTGGGAGACAACCACGGGGTATGGCCCTTCCTGCGCACCTACAGCATCTGCAAGATCGCCGCCGAGGCCACGGCCCGGTGGGCAGCTCAGCGCTTCGAGCTGCCCACCACCATCGTTCGCCTGTCGGTCCCCTACGGCGACGGCGGCGGCTGGCCTGCGGTCCACCTGCACATGATGATCGGGGGCTCGGCCATCCCCGTCCACGTCGACGCGCCGAGCGTCTACCACCCCCTGCACGAGCGCGACATCGCCGGCATGCTCCCGGCGTTCATCCACGCCGCTTCGGTGCCGGCCACCGTCGTCAACTGGGGTGGCGATGACGCCGTGAGCATCGAGCAGTGGTGCACCTATCTAGCCGAGCTCACCGGCCTGGTGGCTCGTTTTGCACCGACCGAGCACACCATCGACAGCGTGCAACTCGACCTCACCCGCATGCACGAGATCGCCGGATCGACCACGGTGGGTTGGAAGCAGGGCATGCGGGAGATGGTGGCCGCCCGCCACGGCGAGCTGCTCTCGGGCTGAAATCTCAGCCCACACGGCTCAGGGTCGGGTCCGCAGCGCCCGGCGCTGGAGCAAGGCCTGTCGCTCGCGGCGGGCTGCGCCCGTGACTTCGGGAAAGGGGTCGGTACCGACCGACGCCAGCCAGCCCACCACCACCAGGATCCCCGACAGGATGAGCACCGGGAGGTCGCCCACCCGTTCGTAGATGGTCTTCCCCGTCCGCAGGCTCACGTCCCGGATGATGAGGGCCCGTACTCCGAGGGCGGTGCGCGCCAGGACCCGGCCGCGGTGGTCGATGACGGCGCTGTAGCCAGTGGGCGCGGCCTGGACCAGGTCGCGACCTTCGGAGATCGCTTGGATCCGGGCGGCGGCGATTTCCTGGGTGGGCACCTGGCTCGTGAGGTAGGACGACGTGTTGGTGGGGTCGACGAGGAGCTGGGCCCCGGCACGAGCGGTCACCCGTCCCCGTTGCGCGTAGAAGACCTCGTAGGACACGAGCGTCCCCAGGGGGCCGACCGGAGTGTGCAGGACGCCGTTGCCGTGCCCCGGGATGGCGTCGAGGGGGACGCTCGAGAGGTTGGCGAGGTGCTTGAAGAAACCGCGGTAGGGGATGTACTCGCCGAAGGGCACGCGATGGACCTTCTCGAAGCGCGCCACCAGCCGGCCGCTGGGCGAGAAGGCCACGATCTCGTTGCGGAAGCTCTGGGAGGACACCGTCTCGGTCACACCCACCAGGAGCGTGGCGTGCACCTTGACGGCTTCGGCCGAGAGCGCTCTTTCCTCCGGCGTCCCGTCGAGGCGGGTGTCCAGAGACACCACGTCCTCGGGCCACAGCACCAGCGCCGGGGACAGGCCTCCGTCTTGGGTGTCGATCAGCGCCGTGGCGGCGAACTGGGCGGCGGTGACGGTGGCCGGGTCGACCTGGGATTTGCGCAGTCCTCGCACCCCCCCGCCCTGCACCGAGGCGACCCGCAGGGTGCGGATGGCCCGACCCCCGTCGGGGGCCGTGGCGCCCCATACGCCGATGCCCACCACCACCGCCAACACCGCCGTCCCGGCCATCGCCCCACGCCACGCGGCGCGCCGGGCGGCCCGCGACCGGTTGGTGCGGGCGTGGCCCACGATCTGGACCACCGTGCCGATCACCAGGGCCAGCCCCGCCCCCCCGAACCACACGAGGCCCACGAGCAGGAGTGGTCCCCCGAGCCGGGCTGCCCCGACCAACGGGCTCGACGCCTGACCCAGGGCGACGCCGCCCATGGGAAGTCCCCCGAAAGGCCACGTCGACCGCAGGGCTTCGGTGAGCACCATGGCGCCGGCCAGCGCGGCGCTGCGCCCCCGACCACGACGCGGCACCGCGGCGCACGCCAACGCGGGTGCCAGGGACTCCAGGACCATGAGCACGACGCCCCCGTAGGTGTTGAACGTCGTCACCCACCACAGTCCCGGGACGAACATCCCCAGCCCCGTGGCCCAGCCGGCGAGGAACCGGGCTCGCAGACGCAGGCCTTCGAGGCGCCACCACACGAGGGCGGCGGCGGGGAAGGCAAGCACCCAGAACCCCCACGGGGGTAGCGACAGCGCCAATCCGATCCCCGCCACCAGGCCGGGGAGCACGACGGAGCCCCGTCGTGGTGTTCTGCGGGCGCCCCGACGCCGCCCGGCGCCGCCGGGGAGCGAGAGGCCTCTCACCGGGTGGTGTGTCCGGCCACGGCCGGCCGACCGAGAACGGCGTCGGCGGCCCGCTGACCGCTGGCGATGCACGCCGGAATGCCCACGCCGCGGTAGGCGGCCCCCGCCAGAGCCAACCCCGGCCACCTCGCCACGGCGTGCTCGATGGCCGCCACCCGATGGAGGTGACCCACCGGGTACTGGGGGAACGCTTCGTGCCAGCGGGTCACCATGGCCTCGGTCGGTCGTGCGCTGAGCCCGAGCATGGGCCCGAGCTCGTCGACGACCTGGGCGACGATCTCTTCGTCGGACATGCGCTGGGCGCGGTCGTCACCGAACCGACCCATGGACACTCGCAACAACACGTCTCCGGGTCGCGCCAGGAACGGCCACTTCGACGTGAGCCACGTGCACGCCGTGATGAGGCACCCCGTTGCGCCCGGCACGAGAAAGCCGGTTCCCTCGAGAGGGCGCGCCACGGCCTCGGCGGGGATCTGCATGGTCACCAGCGTGACCGGCGCGTAGTCGATCGCCCCCAGCTGCGTCGAGATACTGCGGTCGACCGACTCGAGCAACACCGCGGCGGCGGTCGCCGGGGTGGCGATGACCACGGCGTCGGCCTCCCAGGTTCCCCGGGTCGTGCGCAGCGTCCAGCCCGGCCCGTCCCGGAACCCATCGGCCCGCTTCACCGTCGTCGGGGCGGCGTCGCTCGAGGTGCTCGACCGGCGTGTGCAGGTGCACGTCGACACCTCGGCCACGGAGCCGGTCGGCGAGCGCGTCGACCAGGCGCGACAACCCGCCGCGCACGGTGTGGAAGACGGGAGGGTCGGTGCCGGCGGTGTCGCGTCCGGTGGCGGCGGGCGTGGCCGACTCCGCCCCGGCCCGCAGGGCGCGCATGAGAGAGCCGCCTTGCGAGTCGGCCTCGAGCAGCGCCGGGAACACCGCGGCGGCGCTCATGTGCTCGCTGTCCCCGGCGTGGATCCCCCCGATGAGCGGATCGACCAACCACGCCGTTACCTCTCGTCCCAGGCGTCGTCGGGTGATCTCGGCGATCGCCCGGTCGGGGACGGCGTCCACCCGCTCCGGCCGCTGCGTCGGCCACGGCACGAGGTCCAGGGCGACACGGCCCAGGCCCCGCGGCGAGAGGATCCCCGACCGCGCCAGCGGGCCCAGGCGGGTCGGCACCCCCAGGGCCAGCCCGGGGGGCAGCGGGCGCAGCCGGCCCCGTGCCCACACGAAGGCGCGCCGGCTGGCGGGCGACACGAGCTCGTCACCGAGGCCAAGGTGGCGGCACAGGGCCACGGCCTCGGGGCGTCGGGCGAGAAAGGCGTCGGGCCCGAGGTCCACGGCTCGTCCGCCGACGACTCCCTCCTGCAGCTTGCCCCCGAGACGTTCTCCGGCCTCGAGAACGACGACGCGGGCGGCGGGCTCGGCCGAGGTGAGCGCCCACGCCGCCGCCAGCCCGGCGATGCCCCCGCCCACGACGGCAACGGTGGTGCCCGGTGCCGTGCCGCCGGCGTTGCCAGGTGTGTCGGCGCCGGGCATGGTCAGGCGTGCGTCGCCTCGACCGCGTCGAGCACGACGTCGGCGAGCACGGCGCAGAACTCGGGGTCGTCGTTGAGCGACGCCGTGCGGGCGAAGTCGATGCCGGCGTCGTGGGCGGCGCCACGGGCCTCGATGTCGACGTCGTAGAGGACTTCGAGGTGGTCCGACACGAATCCCACCGGGCACACCACCACGGCGGACGCCCCGGTGGCGGGCAAGGCGGCGATCACCTGGCGGACGTCGGGCTCCAGCCACGCGTCGGCGGTGCGCCCCGCGCTCTGCCACGCCACCGACCACCGGGTGAGCTGTGCCCAATCGGCGATGGCCGACGCCGACTCGAGCACCTGGGCGGCGTAGGGATCACCCTCATCGACGAGTCGGGCGGGGATGCTGTGCGCCGTGAAGACGACCGCCACGTCGCGGCGCGACGCCGGGGGAAGCAGGTCGATGGCGTGACGCACCCGGGCGGCCAGCAGCGCCACCAGGCCCGGTGCCAGGTGCCAGTGGTCGACCATCTCGACGTCGAGCGGTCCACCGTCGCCCGCTCCGAGCGCCTCGGCCGCGGCGCGGGCCCGCCGCGCGTAGTCACCCACGCTGGCCACGGAGAAGTGGGGGGCGAGCACGAGCCCGATCAGACGGCCGACGCCGGCCCGCCCCAACGCGCCCACGGCGTCGGCGATCCGAGGAGGGGCGAATTTGGCGCCCACGGCGACGCGAAAGCGCTCCGGCGCGCGTCGTTCGAGCGCGTCTCGGATCCCCTCTACCTGCGCGGCGGTGCGCTCGTTGAGCGGCGAGGTCCCCCCGATGGCCCGGTAGCGGCGCTCGAGGTCGGCGAGCAACTCGGGTGGAGGTGGGCTGCCGTGCCGGATCTCGGTATAGAAGTCGGCGAGCTCGTCGAGTGAGTGGGGCGTGCCGTGCGCCATGATCAGCACGCCGACGGGCTTCACCGCGCTCCCCCAGTATCGACGTGTCGGCCGGTGACGTCTGGTGCACGAGCTCCACGATGCGGGCGAGCACGTCGGGATCGGTCTCGGGGAGCACCCCATGGCCGAGGTTGAACACGTGTCCGGTCCCACCCCCACGCTCGAGCACGTCGCGGGTGAGGGCCTCGACGACCCTCCACGGCGCCAGGCAGGCGGTGGGGTCGAGGTTGCCCTGGAGAGCGACGGCGTCGCCCACGCGCCGGCGGGCCTCGTCGAGAGGCACCCGCCAGTCGACGCCGAGCACCTCGGCACCGGCTCCGGCCATGAGCGACAGCAGTTCGCCGGTTCCCACGCCGAAATGGATGCGGGGGACCCCGAGGGCCCCCAGCCCGGCGAAGACCTTGGCCGTGGCCGGGAGCACGTGTCGCTCGTAGTCGGCGGGATCGAGCGCCCCGACCCAACTGTCGAAGAGCTGGACGGCGGACGCGCCCGCCGAGACCTGGGCCCGCAGTGATGCCAGCGCCATGTCGGCCAGCACGTCCAACAGCGTGGCCCACAGGGCCGGGTCACTGCGCATGAGCGCCTTGGTGTGGGCGTAGACGCGAGAGGGGCCGCCCTCGATGAGGTAGCTCGCCACGGTGAAGGGGCCGCCGGCGAAGCCGATGAGCGGGATCCCGAGCGGGTCGAGCTCCGCCGTCACCAGACGGATGGAGTCGAGCACGTAGCCGGTGTCGGCCTCGGGCTCGAGGGGGCGGAGCCGGGCCAGGTCCGAAGCCCCCCGGAAGGGCCGCTCGACCACCGGGCCCCGGCCGGGCTCGACGTCCACGCCGAATCCCACGGCGGCCACCGGCACCACGATGTCGCTGAAGAGGATGGCGGCGTCGACGCCGTAGCGCCGCACGGGTTGGAGGGTCAGCTCGGCGGCGAGCTCGGGCCGCCGGATGGCGTCGAGGATGCTGCCGTCGCCTCGCGCCGCGCGGTACTCGGGAAGCGAGCGTCCCGCCTGGCGCATGAACCAGACCGGGACCCTGTCCACTGGCTGGCACCGGCAGGCTCGCACGAACGCCGAGTCGGCGACTGGCACCCAAGGGACGCTAGTTGACGGTGCGAGACGCATTCGCCCTGCTCGACGGCCGATCTTCCCGTCCGGTGACCGTCGAGAAGTTGTGACGGGGACCGGTCGGAAGACCATGCCCGGGCGATATGATCGATGGTTCACCGCGCACCGGGGTGGAGGGGGAGCGCCTGTGGCAACGCATCCTGAGCTCGAGGCGGAACAGGCCCACGTGGACCGGGCCTACAAGCGCCTCGACCAGTTGCGTACGGACACCGAGGAGCTCATCCGTTCGGTCATCGACCAGGGTCGCGGGGGCACGCACCAATTCCGCGAGGAGCGCGACGTCATCGTCCGCACCAGCCTGGCCCGCCTCGACCAGCTCGACATCGGGGAGCAGGCCCTGTGCTTCGGCCGCATCGACCGGCGCGACGGGGCTGGCTCCGCTGCAGCGGGGGAGACCGAGAGCTACCACATCGGCCGCCTGGGGATCTCGGGCGAGGACCTCGAGCCCCTGGTTGTCGACTGGCGGGCACCGGTGGCCGAGCCGTTCTACCGGGCGACGGGCCGCGACCCCATGGGCCTGGTCCTGAGGCGCCATCTCGCCGCCCAGGGCCGTCGGATCGTGGGGGTCGAGGACGAGCGCTTCGGCGTCTCCCCCCAGGCCAATGGTTCGGCATCCCGAGCCGACGGGGCAGGCACGGCGACCATCGACGGCGGGCCCGGCTGGGACGACGCCGCCTCCGGGGACGGCGAGCTCGAGCTCGGGGGCCCGGGCGCCCTGCTGGCCGCGCTCGAGGGAGCCCGGACCGGGGTCATGCGTGACATCGTCGCCACCATCCAGCGGGAGCAGGACGAGATCATCCGGTCCGCGCTCCCGGGCGTCATGGTGGTCCAGGGGGGCCCGGGCACGGGCAAGACGGCGGTGGCGCTGCACCGGGCGGCATACCTTCTCTATACGCACCGATTCCCCTTGGAGCGCCAAGGAGTCCTGGTGATCGGTCCCAACCCCCTGTTCCTGCGCTACATCGAGCACGTCCTCCCGTCGCTCGGCGAGAGCGGGGTCACCCTGTCCACGATCGAGGGGCTCGTCCACGCCGTCCAGGTCAGGGCGGAGGACCCCCCCGGCGTGGCCCGGCTCAAGGGCGAGGCTCGCCTGTCGGTGCTCGTGGGGCGGGCCGTGCGCAGCCGCGAGCGCCCCCTGCGGCGCGACGCCGAGGTTCCCTTCGGTGCGACCGTCCTGCGCCTCAGCGCCGAGGCGTCGGCCGTCATCGTCTCGGCGACTCGGCGCCGGCCCGGCTCCCACAACGCCAGGCGGCGGTTCTTGGAGCAGCTCGTGGTGCGGCGGTTGGCCGACGAGTACCTCCGGACACTGCGGATCTACGGCGTCGGGCCCTCGAGCCCCGAAGGCGACGACAGGGCCGCCTTCGACCCCGCGGCCGGGTCGGTGCCGGGCATCGCCGACCTCGGTGGTCACCAGGGCAACGGCCACCGGGCCGGCCCACCTCCCGGTCCCGGCTCGGCCCGCGCCTACGACGGCTTCGGGCTGCGCCCCGGGCCCGGTGTCGCCGGGGGACAGCAGGGCCCCAACGGTGAGCCCGGTGATGAGGAAAGCGGCTTCGACCTGGGCGAATTCTCCCGGCAGGTCCGGCGCATCCCCGAAGTCATCGATGCGCTCGATCGCATGTGGCCCCGTCTGAGCGCCGAGGAGATGCTCCACGACCTGTTCGGGTCCCCGCCGCTGCTGGCCTTGGCGGCCAAGGGCGTGCTCAGCCCGGCCGAGCAGCAGTTGCTCTTTCGGCCCCGCAGCGGCGCGCTCAACGAGATCCCCTGGACGGTCGCCGACCTGGCCCTGATCGACGAGGCCCGCGTCCTGCTCGGACCGCGCCGGCCGCGCCCCGGGGGAGGCGCGGACCACGACGAGAGCCCCCGTACCTACGGCCACATCGTCGTCGACGAGGCCCAGGACCTCTCCCCCATGCAGTTGCGCTCGGTGTCGCGCCGGTCGCTGTCGGGGTCCATCACCATGGTGGGTGACATCGGCCAGGCCACCGGGCCGTGGGCCCCGGCCAGCTGGGACGAGGTCACCGCCCATCTGCCCGGCCAGCGCCCACCCCGTCTCGTGGAGCTCACGGTGAGCTACCGCACGCCCGCCGAAGTCGTCGAGGTGGCGGCGCGCCTGCTGGCCGAGACGGCGCCGGGGTTGCGCCCGCCCACGCCCGTGCGGCGGACCGGGGTGGCGCCGTATTTCGAGGAGGTGGCCCCGGCGCAGCTCGTCGAGCGGGTGGCGGCGCTGTCCACCCAGACCTGTGCCGATGTGGCGCCCGGTACCGCCGCCGTGCTGGCGCCGGCGTCGCTGGTGGCGGACCTGGCCGTGGCTCTGGACGGTGCCGGCGTCCACGCCACCGACCCCCGGCGCGACGGTCTGGGGTCGCCGCTGAGCCTGCTGCCCGTGGACCTGGCCAACGGCCTCGAGTTCGATGCCGTGGTGGTGGTGGAGCCCGCCGCCATCGTCGAAGAGTCGCCCCAGGGTCTGCGCGCCCTGTACGTCGCCCTCACCCGTCCCACCCGCCGCCTCACCGTCATCCACACCAGGCCGCTGCCCGCCGCGCTGCGGGGCTGATCGCGCCACGACGGGCGCGCGGCGGCGAGTCGTCGATCGCCGGCTCCCGCACCGGTCGGAGCGGCGGCGGACCCGTGCCCACGGTGTTGGCGCGGAAGGGTCGCCGTCCGCTAGGAAAGACCCCGTGACGCAGGCCCTGTCGGTGGAGCATCCGGCGCGCGCCCCACGCCACGTCGCCGAGCGGCCCCCGTTGCTGGCCGTCGGGGTCATGATCTGGCTGGGCTCGGAGCTCATGTTCTTCAGCGGCCTGTTCGCCGCGTACTTCACCATCCGCGCCCACTTCGCCACCTGGCCTCCGTTGGACGGGGCCCATCTCGACTACATCCAGGCCGGGATCTTCAGCATCGTGCTGCTGGTTTCGAGCCCGACGTTCCAGATGGGGGTGTGGGCGCAGGAGCGCGGCGAGCGGCGCAAGGCCGTGACGTGGATCGTGGTGAGCTTCCTGTTGGGGGCGTCATTCCTGGGCAACACTCTGTACGAATGGCACGACTTCGCCGGTTCGCACCACGGGCCGGGGCTCAACGCCTACTGGTCGTTGTTCTTCATCATGACCGGCATCCACGGGCTCCACGTGGCGCTCGGTCTGGTGGCCATGATCTTCCTCCTGGGACGCATGGGGGGCAGAGGTGGCGACCCCGGTGAGACCAACGTGTTCCAGGCTGTCGGGTACTACTGGCACTTCGTCGACTTCATGTGGATCGGCATCTTCAGCTGCCTGTTCCTCTTGAAGACCGGTTGAGCTCCCGGGACTGCGAGGACATGCGAGCGAAGCTCCGGGTGCGTTTCTTGTTGCCGGGACTGCTGGTGGCAGGGGTGGCGGTCGTCGGGCTCCTCACGTCGGGCGCGACGGCGTCGGAGGCCGCCTCCCCGCCGGCGGCGCCGGCGGCGCTGAAATCGGCCACCAGCGCCGAGGACAGTCCCATCACCTTCCACCTGCCACCGAGCTCGTACATCGCGCCGGGCCAGACCCTGTTTGAGCTCAATTGCTCGAGTTGCCACGGCGTCGACGCCTCGGGCACCGCCCGGGCGCCGAACCTCCAGGGCCTGGGGCCCGCCACCGTCGACTTCTGGGTGTCCACCGGTCGCATGCCGCTGGCGGTGGCTACCGCCCAGCCGGTCCAGAAGCCGGCGCGCTTCGACCGCACCCAGACCCTGCAGATCGTGGCGTTCGTGAACTCACTGGCGCCGGCGGCGCCGGACTACCCCTCGGGCATCCCCAGCGTCGACCTGTCCGCCGGCAACCTCGCCGAGGGCAACTCCCTGTTCGTCCTCAACTGTGCGGGATGCCATACCATCACCGGGGCCGGTGACGCGCTGTCCAACGGGTTCTTCGCCCCGTCGCTGCACAAGATCTATCCCCGCCAGATCGTCGAGGCCATCCGCACCGGCCCGACCCAGATGCCGCATTTCGGGCCGGGTAACCTCTCGAACCAGCAGGTGACCGACATCGTCCGGTACGTGACGAGCACCATCCAGCACCCCACCAACCGGGGTGGTCTCGGGCTCGGGGGCATCGGCCCCGTGGCCGAGGGCTTCATCGGGCTCCTGTTCGGCGTGGGCGGCATCATGCTGGTGGCGTTCTGGCTCGGAGACCGAAAATGAGCGACGACACCGACGACGTCACCGCCGGCAACGGCGCTCCGGCCGGGGTGCCGATGACGCGCTTCGACGACCCCCACCTCCAGCCCTACGCCAAGAACCCGCGGCGCGCCGAGATGTTCATCGGGCTGCTCCTGCTGCTCGGCCTGGCCGGGTTCTGCGCCTACGGGGGCCTGTACTGGGTGGGCGGCCAGACCCAGTGGGAAGCCGTGTTCGGCGGCGTGGGGTTCTTCGCCTTCGGGTTCGGGCTCTCGGCCTGGGGCAAGTACCTGCTGCCCCAGGGCCCCTTCGTCGAGGAACGCCACATCCTGGCCTCCACCGAGCCCGAGGTCGAGGCCATGGCGGCGGCCATCGAGGACCGGGGGAAGATGGTGTTCCGGCGGCGCGGGTTCCTGGGGACCATCCTGGGGGCGGGCGCCGGGGTCATGGGCGTCGTGCTCGCCTTCCCCCTCATCCGGTCGCTGGGGCCGCAGCCCAAGAAGCTCCTCGACACCACCAACTGGCGACCCGGCAGCCAGCTCGTGGACATCAACGGCAGGCCGATCCACCAGGCCGACCTCGAGGTGGGCGGCTCGCTCACCGTCTTCCCCCAGGGCTTCGAGGGCACCTCGGTGAACCAGACCATGCTGGTGCGTCCCGGCCCGGTCGACGTGAGCATCGTCACCATGCCCGGACGCGAGACGTGGGGCCCGAAGGGATATGTGGCGTACTCCAAGCTGTGCACCCACGCCGGGTGCCCCGTGGGCCTGTACGAGGAGGCGCTGCAGAAGCTGTTGTGCCCGTGCCACCAGTCGCTGTTCGACGTCCTGACGGGGGCCAACCCCGTCTTCGGCCCCGCCCCGCGGCCGTTGCCGCAGCTGCCCCTCATGATCGACAGCGGCGGGTTCATCCGGGCCCAGGCCGGATACGACCAACCCGTGGGCCCCGGGTTCTGGGAGCGCTCATGACCACCACGACCTCCGGGGCACAGGTGAGGGGCCGCGGTCGCGGTCGCCGCGGCAAGAAGGGCGCCAAGCAGGACCCCATCGTCGCCGGCGTGCGCTGGCTCGACGAGCGCCTCGGCGTGGCCAAGGGCGGGCGGACCCTGCTCGACAAGATCTTCCCCGACCACTGGTCGTTCCTCTTGGGGGAGATCGCCCTCTATTCGTTCGTGGTGCTGGTGGCGACGGGGGTGTTCCTCAGCCTGTACTTCGTCCCGTCGGCCTCCGAGATCATCTACCACGGGGCGTACGCACCGCTGCGGGGGTCGAAGGTGTCGGCCGCCTTCGCCTCGACGGTGAACCTGTCCTTCGGGGTGCGCAGCGGGCTCGTCATCCGCCAGATGCACCACTGGGCCGCCGATGTGTTCGTGGGCGCCATCGCCGTGCACATGTGCCGGATCTTCTTCACGGGCGCCTTCCGCAAGCCCCGCGAGCTGAACTGGATGATCGGCATCACGCTGCTCATCCTGGCCCTGACGAACGGGTTCATCGGGTACTCGCTCCCCGACGACCTCGTGTCGGGGACGGGCCTGCGCATCATGTTCTCGATCGTGCTGTCGATCCCGGTCGTCGGCTCGTACCTGGCTATATTCCTCTTCGGCGGGAACTTCCCCGGCGACGGGTCGATCATCCCCCGGCTGTTCATCGTGCACGTCCTGGTCGTGCCGCTGATCATCCTGGGACTGCTCGCCGCCCACCTCGGACTGCTCGTGCGCCAGAAGCACACCCAGTTCCCCGGGCACGGCCGCACCGAGAAGAACGTGGTGGGCTCGCCCATGTACCCCACCTTCATCGCCAAGACGACCGGCTTCCTGTTCGTGACCACCGGGGTGCTGTGGGCGCTCGGGGGTCTGGCCCAGGTAAACCCCATCTGGCAGTTCGGCCAGTACGAGCCGTACAAGATCAGCTACGCCGTGCAGCCCGACTGGTACATGGGCTGGCTCGACGGGGCGCTGCGCATCATGCCGCCCCTGTCGTTCACGGCGTTCGGCCATACCATCCCGTTCGTGGTGTTCTTCCCGGCGGTGCTGTTCCCCGGCATCTGCTTCAACCTCTTCTACGCCTGGCCGTACGTGGAGAAGAAACTCACCGGCGACAGGGCCGAACACAACCTCCTCGACCGGCCTCGCGACAAGCCGCGGCGCACCGCCATCGGAGTGGCGTCACTGACCTTTTTCTTCACGCTGTTCGCGGCGAGCTCGGACGACGTCCTGGCGAACTACTTCAAGATCTCCCTCAACGAGGTCCTGTGGTTCTTCCGGTTCGCGGTGTTCATCGTCCCCACCGTGGCCGGATTCTTCGCCTACTACCTGTGCCGGGAGATGTCGGGGGTCCCCGGCATCGGCCGGCGCAAGCGCGCCGTGGTCATCACCCGCACGGCCACGGGCGAGTACGAGAGCGTGTCGAGCGCGCCTCGGCCCGGCGACGGCGAGCAAGAGCTGGCTCCCACCCCGGTGCCGGCCCGCATCGAGCTCAACGGTGAGCTCGAGCCGGTCGAGGTGGGGACTTCGGGCGTGCGCCGCATCCCGCGCCGCTAGGCCCCTGTGGTCCGCTCGGCGCGCCCCACCGACGCCCGAGAGGTTGTCCGGCTGGCCGAGCTCATGTACCGGTCTCTGGGCCTGCAGCTCGACGAGGACGCCTGGGAGAGGTGGCGGACTTCGGCCGCCCGGGCCATCGAGGCCCGCCTGGGCTCCGACCTCACCGTGGTCGTCGCCGAGGACCCCGCCGAGCCCGGGCACCTGGTGGCGTGCGGGGCCGGGACCATCTCGGCGCGCCTGCCCGGCCCGGCCGCCGACGCCCGTTTGGGCTACGTCCAGTGGATGTCGACCGAGCCCGCCTTCCGCCGCCGGGGGCTGGGCCGGGCCGTCCTGCGCGGCCTGCTCGCCTGGTTCGAGTCCCAGGGGGTGGTCAACGTGGAGCTGCACGCCTCGCCCGACGGCGCCCCGCTCTACCGGTCCGAGGGCTTCTGGGAGGGGAGCACGGGGCTCGCCCTGCGCCGCCGGCCCTGGGACCCGGCCCCGGGGCGGTGAGCCCCTCGGCCAGCCCGGGCGGCTACTCGGGGACCCCACTGGCCCGGAAGCTGGGGATCGGACCGGGCGACGTCGTGGCCCTGGTCGGCGCGCCTCGGGGTTGGGCGGTGCCCGACCTGCCCGAGGGCGCCCGCCTGCGGCGGGGCCTGGGACCTGGGGCCGACGTGGTGATGGCCTTCGTCCGCCGGGCGGCCGACCTCCCGGCGACGGTCGAGACCGTGGCGGCGGTCCTCGGCCCCGAGGACTCGGCGTGGATTGTGTGGCCGCGACGGGCCGCCGGCCATGCCAGCGACGTCACCGACAACGGCGTGCGACAGGCGGTGCTGCCCACCGGGCTGGTGGACGTCAAGGTGGCGGCGGTGGGCGAGGACTGGTCGGGGCTGCGCTTTGTGTGGAGACGGGGCCAGCGTGACGGGTTACGGTGATGTCACATGAGCGTGGACGTGCGCACCCGGGTCGACGGGGAGCAGGCGGCGGTCGACCCCGCAGAGTTCTTCGGGCGCGCCCTGCCCGCCGCGCTCGACGCCGCGGGCCCGCTTCTGGCGGAGGCCTGTGCCACGCTCCGGCTTCCCCCGCTGGTGTTCGACGTGGGCGGGGCCCGCTGGACGCTGGTGGCCCTCGACTCCCATATCGAGGTGCGACCGGGCACCGACGCCGGGGTCGACGTCATGTGCCTGCGCCTCGACGTCTCACAGCTGGCGGACCTGGTGGGGGACCAGGTCACCCCGATGGGCTGGTTCTCCAGTGGCGCCCTCGACCTCCACGGCCGGCTCGAGCGACTGCTGGACTGGTGGCTGATCCTGCGGGGCGCGCTGGACGGGGTGGCTCCCCATGTGGCGGGGGCCATGACCTTCGAGGACGCCTCCGGCCGGGCACTCGAGCTCGACCGGCGCTTCGACTGGGACGACCGCGACGAGGACATGGACCGGTTCCTGGGCCAGGCCGGGTTCCTTCATGTCGCCGGGGTGTTCTCCGAGGACGAGATGGCGGCGGTGTCCGCCGACATGGACCGGGCCGCCCCGTCGTACGTCCAGGGAGACGGGCGGTCGTGGTGGGCCCGCACCGCCGACGGCACCGACCGGTTGGTGCGCATGCAGAGTTTCGACGGTGCCTCGGGCACCGCCGCCGCCCTCATCACCGACGGGCGACTGGCCCGTCTGGGCGCTCTCACCGGCGACGGCCACCAGCGGGGCACCATGGACGCCAACGCGCTCGAGGCGCTCGTGAAGCCCATCGGCGTGGTGGAGGGGATCTCCGACGTCCCCTGGCACAAGGACTGCTCACTGGGGCGCCACAGCTACGAGTGCTGCTCGCTCACGGTCGGGATCTCGGTGACGGGCGCCGATGAGACCTCGGGCCAGCTCCGGGTGGTGGCCGGCAGCCACCGGGCCCTGGTGTGGCCGGCCTTTCTCCGCCGTGACAACCCCCTTCCCGTCCTGGACCTGCCCACCCAGACCGGCGACGTGACCGTGCACCTCAGCTGCACCCTGCACATGGCCCAGCCTCCGGTCGAGCGCGAGCGGCGGGTGATGTACACGGGCTTTCGTCTGCCCCCCCTCCACCCCGAGGCCGCCGCCGAAGCCCGCCGGCGCCTCCGGGAGGTGCGCGAGAGCGCGGCCGTCACGGTGTCCCAGCCCCCCAGCACGGTGTCCGGCGGACCGCCCCGGGCCTGAGGCCGGGGCACGGTCTGGGCCCAGTTGACCGGCTGTTGGGGATGGTGTGGAGGACGGTTGATCCGGCAGGAGGACGCTGATCCTGGTTGCCCGAGGGGGCAGGATCCGGGCGACGCACCCGTGATCCGCGGGCCCTGGCTCGGCACCGGGCTTCGAAACCCGGTGCCGAGCCTGCCCGGGTCGATGCCATGGAGTCGGCCCGCCCGGTAGATCAGCCGGTGGATCAGCCGGGTGGATCAGCCGGGTGGATCAGATCGTGCCGCCCCGGCGGCTCTCCACGGTCACGCCGATGGCGGCGGAGAGCACCAGGGATATGCCCGGGGCGATGAGCCACAGACCGAACACGATCGACAGCACCATCAGGAACAGGCCCATGCCGAGCACGAAGGGCCAGATGCTCGAGCCGGGGAACGAGCCGATCACGCCCGCACCGTCTTCTATCGACGCGTCGGGGCGGTCCTCGGGGCGCGGCTTCATGCGCCGGGACCACCACAGGTAGTAGCTCCCGGGTACGAAGCCCAACAGGGTGGTGCCGATGAGCATCATGGTGCCGCCCGACGTCGTCCCGTCGTAGGACCAGAACCAGTAGACGATGCCCACGAGGCCGAAGAAGGCGGCCACCCCGAGCAAGAAGAGTGCTTCGACGCGCACGCGGGCTCCTTATACCTTGTCGCCGCCGTCGGCACCGACACCGGCGTCCGCCAGAGGGCCGTGGCCTTTGCCGTTGGTGCTGGGCTTGACGTGCTCGATGGTCCGGGCGTCGGGGTGGTGGTAGTCCCACACCGGCCGCTCGGAACGGATCGGGGGCAGCCTCTCGAAGTTGTGGTGCACGGGCGGCGACGTGGCGAACCACTCCAGGGTGTGTGCGTCCCACGGGTTGTCACCGGCGACGACGGGTTTGCGCCACGACACCCACAGGTTCACGAGGAAGAAGACGAAGGAGATGCCGATGACGTACGCGCCGATGGTCGACACCACGTTCAGCGTCTGCCATCCCAGGTTGGCCGGGTACGACGCCACCCGTCGGGGCATGCCCCACAGGCCGAGGATGTACTGGGGCATGAAGGTCACCCAGAAGCCGATGGTGAGCAACCAGAAGTGGGTCTTGCCCATCCATTCCCGGTACATCCGGCCGAAGAACTTCGGGTACCAGTAGTAGAACCCCGCGAACCCGGCGTACACGGACGTCCCGACCAGCACTTGGTGGAAGTGGGCGACCACGAAGTAGGTGTCGTGGGTGGCGAAGTCGATGGGTGGGGACGCCAACATGACGCCGGTGAGGCCCCCCATCAAGAAGGCGAACAAGAACCCGATGCAGAACAGCATGGGGGTTTTGAAGGTCAGCTGTCCCCTCCACATGGTGCCGATCCAGTTGAAGAACTTGATGCCGGTGGGCACGGCGATGAGCAGGGACAGCAAGGAGAAGAAGGGGAGGAGCACCGCGCCGGTGGTGAACATGTGGTGCGCCCACACCCCGGTGGACAGCGCGGCGATGCCCATGGTGGCGAAGACCATGCCCTTGTACCCGAACAGCGGCTTCTTGGAGAACACCGGGATGACGTCGGTCACGATGCCGAAGTAGGGCAGGGCCAGGATGTAGACCTCGGGATGGCCGAAGAACCAGAAGAGGTTCTGATACAGAAGCGGCGATCCGCCGCCGGCGGTGGAGTAGATGTGGGTCCCGAAGTGGCGATCGGCGAACAGCAACACCATGGCTGCGGTCAGGATGGGGAAGGCGATCAGGATCAGGATGGCGGTGACCAGCATGTTCCAGGTGAAGATGGGGAGCCGGAACATGGTCATGCCCGGTGCCCGCAGGTAGAACGTCGTCGTCACCAGGTTGACGCCGGTGAAGATGGCCGAGAAGCCGGTGAGGCCCACTCCGAGGATCCACAGGTCGGGGGCGGAGCCCGGTGAGAACTGCACCGTGGACAGCGGGGCGTAGGCCACCCATCCGTAGGCGGCAGCCCCCCCGGCCACGAGGAAGCCGAGGAGCATTGTGATCGACCCCCCGAGGTACAACCAGTACGACAGCGCGTTGAGGCGCGGGAACGCCATGTCGGGCGCGCCCACCTGCAAGGGCAGGATGTAGTTGGCGAGGCCGCCGAAGGCGAAGGGCCCGGCGAACAGGTACAGCATCAGACTGCCGTGCATGGTGAACAGCGCGTTGTACTGCTGGAAGTTGAGGAAGGAACTGCTGGGGCTGGCCAGCTGCGTCCGCATCAACAAGGCCATGATCCCGGCCAGGAAGAACATGACGAGCGAGGTCACCATGTAGTTCATGCCGATCAGCTTGTGGTCGGTGCTCGTGAGCCACTTGAGGAGCCCCGTGGGGCCCTCGTGGTGCTCGTGCTCGTGCTCGTGGGTGACCGGGCGCTCGGCGAGAACGGTCATGCGGCCGCCTTCGTGGTCGAGTTGGACGTGGACGGGCCGGCGGCTGCGCTGGCCACCTGCTGCTGCGAGCTCAGCCACGCCCGGAACTGGTCGGGGGGTAGCGCCACCACGTGGAAGAACATCAGCGAGTGGTACAGCCCGCACAACTGGGTGCACTGGGCCCGGTAGATGCCCTCATGCGTGGGGGTGAGGTCGAAGACGTTGGTGATCCCCGGCTGGGCGTAGCGGCTGAAGTTGAACTCGGGGACGTAGAAGCCGTGGATGACGTCCTGGGAGTTGAGGGTGATCCGGGTGGTCTGGCCGGTGGGCACGACCAGGCCCGGGCCCAGGCAGTCCACCGCCGGGGCGCACTGGCCCCCGTTGAGCCCGATGGGGTCGGGGTCCTCGGTGGTGACCCCGGTCACGGTGACGTTGCCCGGGTACTGGTAGCGCCACCCCCACTGGAAAGCCGTGACGTGGACCTTCAGAGCCGGGGTCGGGCTCACGGCGTCGACCTGGTTCTCGGTGTAGACGGTGAACCCGAAGAGGATGAGCACCATGACGAGGGGGGTGACGATGTAGGTGATCTCGATCCCGAGATGGTTCTGGAATTGGCGGGGCATGGCGTCGGAGCGCTTGCGGTAGCGGATGATGGACCACACGATCAGCCCGCCCACCAAGGCCATGACGAAGAGGGCGGCGATCATCGTTCCGATCCACAACACCGACTCGTCGTGGCCCTGTCTGGTCGAACCCCGGTAGCCGTAGAAGGTGGGGAGCTGGCACCCGCCGAGGACGATCGGCAGGGCCGCGGCGGTGATGACCCCGAGGGCGCGACGGCGCCTCCGGGACGCGACCGTGCTGCTCGTTTCGGCGGCGCGGGGGCTCACGGCGACGACACTAGCCAACGGCGATCCGCGAGTAGTAGTTGGAGCGCGGCGCCTCAATCGGGGTGTCCGGCGCGCCCCCGGGACTCCCCGGCGGTCCAGGTGAACACCCCTTTGGCCATGGTCGAGGTGGCCGTCTGCGACAGCCGGGTGAACACCTCGGCGCGCACCCGGTGGATGGCGGGGTCCGAGGGCGCCGCCAGCGCCGCCAGCTCCGCCAGGTGGCCCGCCAGCCGCAGGGACAGGGCCGGGTCGGTGCCCTCGGGGGGCGACTCCACCAGCTCCAGGGCGCGATCGGCCAGGGCTCCGGCGCCACCGGCCAGGGCGGCCAGCTCCCCGGCCAACACCGACTCGGGTGCCGGCTTGAGCGAAGCCGGATTGCCGTCCCACCACCCGCCGTAGAGCCGCCACACGTTGCGCACCACGAACTCGGGCTCGTCGTAGACGGGCCGCAGGTAAGGGCGGTCCATGAGACGGGCCGGGGCCACCACGCTGTGCAGCACCTCGTCGAGCCGGGCCCCGGCGTTCATGAGCTCGAGGGTCTGGTCCACGAGCGAGTCGAGCAGATCGGCGGTGTCGGTCAGCGCCTGGTGGACGCGCGCTGACCCCACCACCGGGAAGCCGTGCCCGGGGAGCAGCACCTCGGCCCCGAGCGTCGTCATCTCCCGTAGGGCGATGGCCCACTCCCGGGGATAGCGCTGCACCTTCTGGGGGTTGCCGGCGTTGGGCGACGCCCAGATGAACAGGTCGCCACAGCACAGCACGCGCGCTCCGGGCACCCAGGTCCAGGTGTGGTCGTCGGTCTCGCCCCGGGCATGGTGCAGCTCGAGCGCCACGCCCCCCACCTCCAGCTCGAGGTGGTGCGCGTAGGTGCGGTCGGGATAGCGGTACTGCGTCGGCCACCGGAGCCCGGGCACCCCGAATTGCCGTTGGTTGATGACCTCGTTGTACCCCGCCGTCGCGATGTAGCGGTCGAAGCGGGCCGGCACGGCGTCATGGGCCACCACCACCGGCCCGGGCCAGCCCTGCGCCGAGGATTCCTCTTCCCACACCCCCACGCCGAACACGTGGTCGATGTGGCCGTGGGAGTAGATGGCGGTGTGCAGGCGACGCGGGGACCACTTGCGCAATGTCTCGTGCACCCCCGATGCCACGAAGCTCGACCCCGTGTCGACCAGGACCAGCCCGTCGTCGCTGTCGAAGGCCGACACGTTGGCGAACGAGGAGACGAAGGCCACGCCGGTGGCGACCTCGGTGGCCTCGGACACGAAGCCGCTCACGGGGTGGAGCTCGGCGGTGTCGATCTCGCCCCGCCACAGCCTGTCGGCCAGCTCGAGTACGTCCCGGGCCATGGGGTTTCCCGCCTTCCTCGTCGTCGGGGTCAGTCAAAGGGCTTGCGCCACGTGCGCTGCAACCGGGCCGCGTGTCGTCCCACTTGGCGCGCCCCATCGCGCAGGGTGTCCTCGGCTTCGGGCAGACGGCGCGCCGAGCGGCCGGCGAGCATGCCCAGGCCGCGCGCCACCACGGCACCTGTCGACGGCGCGGCCGGTGACTCGTGCTGTGCCACCAGCTCGGGGGCGGGCGCCGGTGGGTGGGTTGGTGGCGGTGCCTTGCGGTAGCGGGTCAGCGTGGCCAGTCGGACCCACGCCACCGCGGCTACCTCCACCACGATGATCCCGGTGATGTCGGGTCGCAGGGCGGGGATGATCGGGGCCGCCGACAGCGCCACGGCCACGACCACGTCCAGCACGGCGTGCAACCGGGGCCCGACCAGACGGGCCGCGCCCAGCGGTGCGCGGGCGGTGAGGGCCAGCAGGGCGAAGGCGACGGCCGCGCCCAGCAGCAGGCCGCTGTGGCGGATGTGCACGGACAACTCGGCGAGGGATCCCGCCAGGGCGTACTCGAAGAGCTGATGGACGACGAACGCGATCGGCCGCCGGTGCGGCCCACGCCGGCCGCCCAGGTCGGGGCCGGGGGCGCCGGCGGTGATCGCAGCCCTATCCCGAAGCGGCGGAAGGCCCGTCGCCTTCCTTGGCGATCGCCTTGCCGTCGGTGCCCGACTTGTCGCCGTCGGCGTCGGTGCCGTCCTTCTTGCCCTCGGCCAGGCCCTTCTTGAACTCCGACTGCGCGGATCCGAGTGACCGTGCCAGCTTGGGAAGCTGACTGCTGCCGAAGACGAGCACCACCACCACCAGAACGATGATGATCCCCCACTCGCTATCGATAATTCCGACCATGGGCATCTCGTTTCTAGGACCGCCGCTCAGGAGCGGAGTCGTCCACCCAAGGTTAGACCCTGTGCCGTGGACCGCGACAGCCGCGCCTGGTCGGGCCCGGTCCGGGAGCAGAGGTCATCCGGCGAGGAACACCCCCATGACCAGGGCGGCGATCGACGACAGCGCGGCGAGCGCCCCCCACAGCGCCAGCCCCCGCTTGGTGGTCGCACGCGTGTGGAGGAAGGCGGACAGCCCCGCCAGCGCCACCACCACGATCTTGACTCCGAGCACCGCCTGCCAGGCATGGGTCTGTCCAGCGTGCACGGCCGAGACGTTCCACACCCCGGTGATCACGAGCACGCCGTAGGCCGGCCACTGGATGCGCCCGAAGGCGCGGGCCAGGGCCTTGGCCGCTCCCTCACCCAGAGAGCGGGCCGTGGGCACCAGCCCGGCCATGGTGAACTGGCCACCCACCCACACCGTGGCTGCCAGCACGTGCAGCGAGAGCCGGACCGCGTCGAGCGCGGGTGCAAGGCCGCCGCTCACTTGCCCTGCCAGTTGGGCTTTCTCTTCTCGGCGAAGGCCACGGGCCCCTCCATGGCGTCGGCCGACGAGAACACCGACGCCACCGCTTCGGCGTTGAGCTTCCAGCCCTCCTCCTCCGAGACGCCGGCGGCGCGCACCATGACGTGCTTGGACCACCGCACCGCCAGGGGCGCGTTCTCGGCGATCACGTCGGCCAGCGCCAACGCTTCGTCCATGAGTCGCGCCGCCGGCACCACCCGGTTGACCAGGCCCAGCTGCAACGCCCGCGCGGCGTCGATCGAGTCCCCGGTGAGCGCCAGCTCGAGGGCGATGGCGATGGGGAGGCGCTTGGGGAGGCGGATGAGCCCGCCCGCCCCGGCCACCAGCCCTCGCTTGGCCTC
The DNA here is from genome assembly GCA_963731665.1 of uncultured Acidimicrobiales bacterium. GTDB lineage: Bacteria > Actinomycetota > Acidimicrobiia > Acidimicrobiales > UBA8190 > Chersky-840. The sequence goes on from CAVSWP010000005.1 coordinate 38,992, forward strand.
GGGGATGCCGAAGGTGGCGTGGTCGGCGGCCACCACGAGGTCGCACGACAGCATGATCTCGCAGCCGCCCGCCAGGGCGGCCCCGTTGACCGCCGCGATGATGGGCTTGGGGAACTGCCGGTGGGTGATCCCGCCGAAGCCCCCCGAGCCCCCCATGATGGACCCCCCTTCACCCGAGGCGAAGGCCTTGAGGTCCATGCCCGAGGAGAAGGCCTTGTCGCCGGCGCCGGTGAGGACCACGACCGAGCAGGCGTCGTCCGCCTCGAGCTCGTCGAGCGCCGCCGCCATGGACAGGCTCACGTCGCCGTTGATGGCGTTGCGGGCTTCGGGCCGGTTGATGGTGAGGACCTCGACCCGACCCCGGCGTTCACGTTCGACTGCGGCCATGGGTGCTCCTTCTCCTGGGTGCGCCCGAGTCTGACCGGGCCCCACCCGGTGCCGCCACCCGACGTGCGGCCCCGTTCAGGAGGTGACCCGGTAACGCGGCGGTGTGCCCGACACCTCGATGGGTTGTCCCACCAGACTGCGCCCCGCCAGCGCGGCCAGCTCCCCCGGCGCCGCCGCGGCGGCGATCTGGCGCCCGTCGGGGAGCCGGGCGATCACCGGGGCGGAACGCACCACGCCGTCGGGCCCGACCTCGACGGTCGACGCCACCACGAGGGCCGGTCCGTGCGCCTCGGTCGCCACCGCCAGCGCGGTCTCGTCGACGTGGCGCTGGGCCTTTGCCGTGTCGGCCCGGTGCCAGCCCCGGGCCGGCGGCGTGGCGCCGTAGATGCCGACGGCGTGCTTGGTGGCGTACCACCCCATGGCGCTCACCAGGGCGGTGCCCCCGCGCTGGCGGAGGTGCTCGACCATGGTGGCGATGGCGTGCAGGGAGTAGTTGTTGCCCGGGCCCCCGAAGTAGGGGAGTCCCCCGGTGACCGTCAGCCCCCGGGGGTCGTCGGGCGCCAGCGCCAGGGCCTCGAGGGCCATCTCGACGGCGGACGGGAAGCACGAGTACAGGTCGAAGGCCCCGATGTCGTCCACGCCGAGCCCGGCCGCCGTGGTGGCGGCCGACACCGCGGCGTGCAGCCCCGGGGACGAGCCCAGGTCGGGGCGCGCCGTCGGGAACCAGACGTCGGTGGCGTCGGCTCCCGACCAACAGAACACCGCCTCGTCGGCCACGCTGGCGGCTCGGGCGGCCGCCAGGGAGCACACGAGCACGGCGGCGCCCTGGTCGACGTGCAAGAAGGCGCACATGCGCTTGGGGTAGGGCTCGGCCACCAACCGGTTGTGCGGTGTCACCTCGGCCACTTCGGCGGGCGTGCGAGCCTCTGGGAACCAGGCGATGCGATGGCGCGCCGCCACCTCGGTGAACGGCGCCATGAGCGCACCCAGCGCGGCGCGTTGTTGGGCCGGTGTCCGACGCGCTCGGTGGGCGAGGACGCTTTCGAACAGGGCGTAGACGTGCACGGGGAGGATGAGCCCGACGGCGAGCTCGGCCCCGCCCACCCCGGCCCGGTCGTCGCCCACCACCGGGTCCGGCGCCAGGGCCCCATCCTGCGGGGCATGCGCCGACGACGGCGCAGCGGCCCCAGGGTGGACCTTGGCGAAGTGTTGCGCCTCGGCCCCCACCACGAGGGCGGCGTCGAGCTCGCCGGCGGAGATGGCCGCCGCCGCCCGGGTGACCAACCACTGCGGCGAGTTCCCGCCCACCGTGGTGACCTCGGTCCGCGTCGGGGCCAGTCCCAACTGCCGGGCCAGCGACGCCGCCGGCGCGACGCCCACCGGGGACATGACGTTCACCACCGAGACCCGCTGCACGCGCCCTCGGAGCCCGGGGGCGGCGTCCAGCGCCTCGTGGGCGGCCCGGGCGGCCAGCTCGAGCGCGGAGGCCGAAGCGTCGCGCTCGATGCACTGGCCGGTGGACAGCACCACCGGCGTCCTGGTCTCGTCGAGTGCCACGGCCGGGTCACCCTACGTTTCGGCGCGCGGCGCGTGCCATGCTGGCCGCGTGCCCGACCACGACGCTGCCACGGGGCGCGCCGCGCCCACCCCGTCGGTCCCGGCGGCGCCGGGCGTGCGCTTCGGGGTGGCCACGGCCGGGTTCCAGACCGAAGGCGGGTACAACGGCCCCGGCGAGCCGGCCAACAACTGGGTCCGCTGGGAGCAGGCGGGGCTCGTCGAGCCCTCGGGGCTCGCCGTGGACTTCTGGACCCGGTACGAGGAGCACCTCGACCTCGCCGCCGCCATGGGGTGCGACGCCTTCCGCCTCAGCGTCGAATGGGCCCGGGTCGAGCCCGCACCGGGGCAGATCGACGACGGCGCCCTCGAGCACTACGCCACCATCCTCCAGGCGTGTCGGGCCCGGGGCCTCGAGCCCCTCGTCACCCTGCACCACTTCACCCACCCCGCCTGGCTGGGGGAGGACTTCTGGCTGTCGGGGGACTCGCCCGACCGGTACGCGGCGTGGGTCGAGACCGCCGTGGGACGGCTGGACCCGTGGTGCGCCACCTGGGTGACGTTGAACGAGATCAACGCCGTGGCGCTGGGGTCGTACCTGCTGGCCCTGTTCCCCCCGGGTCGCACCCTCGCCTTCACCGACGCCACCGTGGCGCTCGACCACCTCCTGGCCGCCCACATCAAGGGGTACGACGCCGTCCACCGCCTCCAGCCCGGCGCCACGGTCACCACCAACAACGTGTCGCTGAGCCTCTACGAGCTGGACCGGATGCTCGTCGACGTGCTCGTGGCCCGGCGCGCCGGGGTGACCAGAGATGACCTGGGCACGTGGACCGAGCACCGACGATCCGAGTGGTATGCGGCGCTGTCACCGCCGGGGCCCCTCGAGCGGGCCCTGCGCCGGACCTCACGGCGCCGTTTGGGTGGCCCCGACGGCTTCCCGAGCGCCCTCGACGCGCTGTGGGCGAGCCCGCACGAGTGCACGCTCGACGTGGTGGGCATCGACTACTACGACCCCGTGGTCGCCCACCACGCCGGGCTCCCGGGGCGGCGCACGGCGGGAGGCCGGACGTGGGAGCCCGGCAACGCCCTGTGGGACGACCGCGTCGACGCCGAGGGCCTGGTCGAGTACTGCCGCGCCAACGTCTCGCCCGGCCTGGACCTGTGGGTGGTCGAGAACGGGTTGTGCAACCGGGTCCGCCGGGGTCGCAGCTTCGGGCGCCTCGACGGGTGGGACCGCACCCGGTACCTCCGGTCCATGCTGGGCGCCTTGATGGACGCCCTCGACGCCGGCGTGCCGGTAGGCGCGTACTACCACTGGTCGCTCACCGACAACTACGAGTGGGGCAGCTACGAACCCCGTTTCGGCATCCACGGGGTGGACCGCGCCCGGGGTCTGCGCGTCTCGGCCACCGACGCCATGGGCGGGGATGCCGCCGGTGCCTATCGGCGGATCATCGAGGGCCTGCGGGCGGGCGACCGTTCCGTGCTCGACGAGCCGGGCTGAACAACGCCGCGGTCCCGCCGGGCCTCAGCCGGCGGCGAAGTTCTCGGGTTCGACGGTGATGAACAGGCCCTCGCCCAGGGCGAGGAGGGTGTCGCCGTGACGCGCCTCGGCCTCGATCAGGAGCTTGCGGCCCTGGCGCGAGCGCAACTTGGCGCGCATCTCGATCTCGACGCCGAGCGGCGTGGGCGCCCGGTAGGTGATGGTGAGGCGTCCCGTGTACGCCGGGGTGGCGTTGATGGACAGCACGAATCCCATGACCTCGTCGATGAGGGCGGCCACCGCGCCGCCGTGGGCCCGCCCCGGCGCGCCCTCGAAGGCGGGCCCGAGCGTGATGCGCAACACGGCCACGTCGTCCTGGCGGGTGATGTCGGCCGCCATGCCCAGGGGGTTGGCCTTCCCGGTGACGATGTCGTCGGGGAAGTTGGTGCGCCCCCCACCGTCGGGGGGCGGACGCACGAACACGGCGTGGACCATGTCGAGCGGGGCCCGCACGCGCTCGGGGGTGGCTTCCACGACTTCGGTCAGCTCCCGGGCCCGCGCGCTGATGCGATCGAGCACCTCGTCGTCGACCTCGTGGGCCACCACGGCGTGACCCAGACGCCGCAGGGCGCCGGCGGCGTCGATGCGAGACGCCGAGGCCGGCCCGTCTCGTCCGGCTTCGCCGACCGTCGTCAACTGCGCTTCACGTCGGCCCAGGCGGTGTCCTTGTCCACCTCGACGTCGCGGGGCAGGCCCAGGATGCGCTCCGCCATCTGATTGCGCAGGATCTCCGAGGTGCCCCCCTCGATGGTGTTGGCCCGGGCCCGCAGGAACGTCACGGCGCGCGCCTCGGCCCGGGTGTCACCGGCCATCCACGCCGTGGCGGCCACGCCGTTGGCGTCCATGGCGAAGTTCGATCGCCGCTGGTTGTACTCGGCGTTGAAGACCTTGTTGACCGAGCCCTCGGGCCCCGGTTGCTGGCCGCGCAGCCTGGCCGAGTTGGCGCGGAAGGCGGTCATCTCCTTGACCTCGGACTCGATGTAGAACTGGGCCAGGCGCTGGCGCACGCGCGGGTCGCTGCGGTCGGGGATCGACTCGAGGTACGACTGCCACGGGTCGCGCCGCACACCCCCGGTGAACGACACCGGGTCGAGCGAGATGCCCGCCAGTGCCACCCGCTCGTTCATGAGCGTGGTGCGGGCACAGCGCCAGCCGTCGCCCACGTCCCCCACGCGGTTGGCGTCGGGGATGCGCACGTCGGACAGGAACACCTCGTTGAACTCCGACGAGCCCGTCATCTGCTTGAGGGGGCGCACGTCCACCCCGGGGGCCTTCATGTCGAGGATGAAGTAGGTGAGGCCCTCGTGCTTGGGCACGTCGGGGTCGGTGCGGGCCAGCAGCATCCCGAACTTGGCGAACTGGGCGATGGTGGTCCACACCTTCTGGCCGTTGACCACCCACTCGTCGCCGTCGCGCACCGCCCGCGTCGACAGCGAGGCGAGGTCGGAGCCCGAGCCCGGCTCGCTGAAGAGCTGGCACCAGATCTCTTCGGCGGACAGGATCTTGCGCAGGTACCGCTCCTTCTGCGCCTCGGTCCCGTGGGCGATGAGCGTGGGGCCGGCCAGGCCCACGCCCAGAAGGTTGATCGACACCGTCGGGAGCCGGTAGTGCACCAGTTCGGACCGGATGACCTGCTGCATCCACACCTCGCCCGACAGCCCCCCGAACTCCTCGGGCCACAGCGGCGCGGCGTAGGGGCTGCGCCCGATGATCCCCTGCCAGGTGAAGGGGTTGAACCCCGCGCCGGCCTTCAGCTTCTCGAGCGTGTCGTCGTCGCCGGTGTCGGCCGCCTCCATCCACCCCGCCAGCAGGTTGTCGTGCAGCCAGGCGCGAAACCCGGCCCGGAACTCCTGCTGCTGTGGGGTGTCCTCGTTCGTCCAACGCATGACCGGTGTCTCCTCGGTTGCCCGGCGTCCTCAGCGCACGAGATGGATGGGCGACGCCGGGGCGGCACCGAGGGCCGGGCCGGGCGCGGCGCCGGACGCGGCCGCTTCGACCAGGACCCGGCGGCGGTCCATCACGGCGGCCACGAACTCCCGGCCGCGCGTCAGGTGGCGCAGGATGTCGACCTGACCCTGCGGACGGGGCAGCATCCACGAGTGGCCGCCGGGAACCCACACGATGTCGATGCCCGTCAGCTCGGCGAATTCCCGGGCCGTGTCGGGGCTCACGATCCGGTCGAAGCAGCCCCACACCGGGAGGATGGGGATGCCCCCGGCCACCACGCGCTCCACCTCGGGGCGCAGGTCCATGGCCATGAGCATCGACCCCACCGGCAAGGTGCGGCCCATGGAGCGCAGGTTGCGCCGGGCGTCGGGCCACAGTCCTCGCAAGGTGGAGGCCAGGCGTCGCCCGATGAACAGGTCGGGGGTGTCCATGATGGCCGCCACCAGGAGGTCGGCCACACCCGCCATGTCGGGCAGCACCGGGGCCAGCAACGACACGATCACGCCCCGCCGGTGCTTCCATCCCGGCGTGGCCGCGCCGTCGCGGTAGATGATGCCCAACACCCTCTCGGGATGGGCATCGGCGTACTGCATCGCCACCGCACCTCCCATGGAGTGCCCCAGGATCACGGCCCGTTGGGCACCCACGTGGTCGAGCAGGTGCCCCACCACGTCGGAGATCTCGGTGATGGTCACGCGCTCCCACGGCAGGGGGTCGCTGCCGGCGAACCCCGGGAGGCTGGGGTTGAGCACGCGCCAACCGAGCGCTTGGGCCAGGTGGCTGCTCTCTCTCCAGTACATCCCCCCGCCGGCGAAGTACCCGTGCAGGTTCACGGCCCACACCGGCTCGCTCCCCGGCCCTTCGGGACCCTGCGCGTGCTCGTTGTCGGACATGGCGAAGCGCACGCGCCGTCCGTCGACGGTGAGCTTGTGAGGGATCATGCGCACCGGCCGTCGGGTGCCCGGCCCGCGGCCCGGCATGGGGGCCGGCGCGCCTCGAGGGGGCGTGGTGTGACGACGCGAGGGGAGCGCGGGCGCTTGCATAGTGACGCGACGACCCTAGCTCAGCGCGGGCCCCTACCCGCGGTACGTGATCTCGCGGGCACGCACCGTCGTCCGGCACGCTCGCGCACCGGGACCGACGCGCGGCGCGTCACCGTGCCCGCCACCTAGCCTCGGCCCTTGTGGTCGGGCCCCGAACGACATTTCGCCGCGCCGCGTCCCGGGTCCGGGTCACGGCCCACGCCGTGCACCACCTCGGCCTGCCCACCGTCGGCCTGATCCTCGCCAACTCGGTGCGCCGGCAGTGGCATCACACGCGCCCCGATGCCCGCTCCGGCCAAGACACCGCCGCGGTGGCACCCGGGCCCCTGCAGCGCGTCGAGGTGTGGAACCCGGGGCCCGGCACGGTGGTGTTCCACTTCGAAGAGGCCCGACTGGAGCTGTCGTTCCTGGCCGCCGACGTGGTGCGGGCGTCGTGGGGACCGGGCCCCGATCCCGTGCCCTACGCCATCGCCGGCGACCTGGCCGGGCCGGTCCCGGCCGTCCAGGCGCATCCCATCGACGTCCTGCGGGCCGAGGGCGCCTGGGTGTTGCGCAGTGCGGCGCTCGAGGTCACGGTGGCGCCCGACGGGGCGCTGCGCACGGCGCGGCCCGACGGCACGCTGCTGCGCCACGAGTCACCCCCGGTGCGCCGGGGCACCACGTGGGAGCAGTCCTTCTCGATGCGCGCCGGCGAACGCCTGTCGGGGCTGGGTGAACAGGCGTCGGGCCTCGACCTGCGCGGCGGCGCCTACACGTTGTGGAACACCGACCCCGGGGGTTCGTGGGGCCCGGGGGACGGTCCGCTGTACCTCGGCATCCCCGTGGTGATGTCGACCCATCGCGACGGGGACATCCTCACGTTCCACGAGAACTCGACCCGGGCCACGTTCTGCTTCACCGAGCCCGACACCGCCACCGTGTGCTTCGCCAGCGGCGTCCTGCGGCGCTACCTCGTGGTGGGAGCGCCGCCGCATCTCCTGGACCGCTACAGCGAGCTCACCGGGCGTCCCGCCCTCCCGCCGCGTTGGGCCCTCGGATATCACCAGAGCCGGTGGGGGTACGACAACGAAGCCGACGTGCGTGCCATCACCGACGGCTTCGCCGAGCTCGGTATCCCCCTCAGTGCGGTCCACCTCGACATCGACTACATGCGCGGCTACCGGGTGTTCACCGTGGACGCCGAACGCTTCCCCGATCTCGGGCGCTTGACCGCCCACGTGGCCCGCACCGGCACCCGGGTCGTCACCATCGTCGACGCCGGGGTGAAGATCGACGCCGACTACGACGTGTTCCGTGAAGGCCGGGACCAGCGTCGCTTCTGCACCGACGAGCGCGGACATGTCGCCGAGGGAGTGGTGTGGCCCGGTCGCAGCGCCTTTCCCGACTTCACCGACGCCGGGACGCGCGCCTGGTGGGCCTCGAAGTACCGCACGCTCACCGACGCCGGTGTGGCCGGCATCTGGCACGACATGAACGAGCCCACCTCGATCGCGCTGTTCGGCGACCCCACGCTGCCCACGTCCACCCGCCACAACTTCGACGGCCGCGGTGGGGACCACGCCGAGGGCCACAACCTCTACGGCCTGCTCATGAACCGCGCCGGCTCCGAGGGCCTGCGCCTGGCCCGCCCCGAGCACCGGCCCTTCATCGTGTCGCGCTCGGGCTGGGCGGGCATGGCCCGGTGGGCGTGGAACTGGACCGGGGACGTGGCCTCGACGTGGGAGTCGATGCGCCAGCAGGTGGCCACCGTGCTCGGCTTGGGCCTGTCGGGCGTGCCGTTCTCGGGGTCCGACATCGGCGGCTTCAGCGGCATCCCCGACGACGAGCTGTACCTCCGGTGGTTGCAGATGAGCGTCTTCATGCCCTACTGCCGGACCCACTCGGTGCGCGGCGTCCCGCCCCGCGAGCCGTGGTGCTTCGCCGAGGACACCCGGCGCATGGTGGCGGGATGGATCAGGTTCCGTTACCGGCTCCTTCCCTATCTCTACACCCTGGCCCATCTGGCCTCGCAGAACGGCGCCCCCCTCGTCCGCCCCCTGTGGTGGCCGGCCGGAGCCGCGCCCCTCGATGCTGCGCCCGTGGACGTCGACGACGCCTTCCTGCTCGGGGACTGCCTACTGGTGGCCGTCGTCACCGGTCCCGGGGAGCGCCGGCGCGCCCTGGCCCTGCCCCCGGGGCGGTGGAGGAGCCTGTGGGCAGACGAGCACCCCGAGGGCGAGACCGCCCCCGCCCCTCTGGAGCGGATCCCCGTGCTCGTCCGGGCCGGGTCGATCGTGCCCCTCGACGACGGCTGGGCCGAGGACGGTGGCCCGTGCCCGCTCGAGGGTGACCGGGCACCGGCGGGGCCGCCGGGGCGCCTGGCCCCCGACCACGCCCCCCGGCTCCTCGCCCTGCACTGCTGGGCCGACGACGACGGCGGGGCCGAGGGCGTCTGCATCGACGACGCCGGCGACGGGGACGGGGCGCGGCGCCACGACCGGCTGCGCGTCGAGGGGGCCATGCCGGGCGAGAGCGCCACCGTCACCTGGGACCGCACCGGCGACTACCCGGCCCCCGCCGTGGCCCGCGTGGTCCTGCATGGGCTGTGGCCCGAGCGGGCCGTGGCCGACGGGGTCGAGGTCCCCGTGTCGGGGAGCGTGGTCGAGTGCGAGCCCTTCTCGGTGTTGACCCTCGAGGGGTTGACGCCGGCGCGGCACCCAGCGCCGCTCCCGACGCTGCGTGGACGGCGCTGAGGACGCCGGCCGTGCGACGACGCACCCGACGCACCCGCCAGCGCGATCGCGCCCTGCTTCCCCCCGAACACCTCGACGGTGACGGAGTGGCCCTGCGCCGCCTGACCGTCGAGGACGCCCCCGCCTTGTCGAGGGCCGCCACCGAGAGCCTCGAGCACCTGGCCCCGTGGATGCCGTGGGCCACCCCCGAGGGCACCTCGCTCGAGGCCCAACGCCAACGACTGCTCGGCCCCGCCACTCTGTGGAGCTCCTCGAGCGGGTACGAGTACGGCATGTTCCTCCCCGACGGGTCGATGGTGGGCGGGTGCGGACTGCACCGCCGCATCGGGCCCCGCGCCCTCGAGATCGGCTACTGGGTCCACGTCGACCACACCCGCAAGGGCCTCGCCACCGCGTCGGTCGGCGCCCTCACCGGTATCGGGTTCGCCCTGCGGGGCATCGAGCGCATGGAGATCCACTGCGACGAGGCCAACCGGGCCAGCGCGGCGGTGCCCCCCAAGCTGGGGTACCACCTCAACGGACGCGTCGCCCACCCACCGGAGGCGCCCGGTGAGACCGGGACGCGACTGATCTGGGTCCTCTATCGCCGTGAGTCGGAGGCGCGCTCCCCGAGCCCGTCGTCTCCCGACCCGCGCACCACCGAACCGTAGATTGAGCCCATGCCCGACACCGACCAGCCCGGACCGACCTCGGCACCGCTCACCGCGGCGGTGTTCCACGAGCTCGTCGACGAGCTGCTCGCCCTCGAAGGTCGTCTGTCGCTGCCCGACGTCCCCCTCGACGAGTTGTCGGTCCTCGAGGGCTACAAGTGGATCTTCTCCATCCTGGCGGTGGGCCTCGACGCCCAGGTGTGGGCCGACCCGGCCCGTCCCCGCTTCGTCGACATCGTCGGCCCCTACCGCAAGTGGGGCGGCGACAACGCCGATGCCTTCTACCAGTACGCCCCCATCGACCCCGACCGGACCTACGTGGTCACCGGTCAGAAAGGTGACGCCGACTACCTCTCGCTCACCGTCTACGGCGGGCCCTCGGACGGCCGCTACTCCGAGCGCATCGTGGGGACCGTCAACGACCGCTCGCTCACCTTCGCCGACGACGGCACCTTCTCGGTGGTGCTCAGCCCCCGCCCCCATCCCGGCGCGTGGTTGGCGCTCGAGCCCGACGCCGTGTGCGCTATCACCCGCGACTACCTGGCCGACCCCGTGGGTGGGCGCCGGGCCCGGTGGCACATCGCCGCCCAGGACCCGCCCGCCACCCGGCGCGAGGACGACGCCGATCTCGCCCGCCGGTTCCGGGGGGCACTCACGTGGATCCGGGACCAGGCGCGCATCGTGCCCATTCCCCTGGGGACGCCCAACACCGTCGACGAGCCCTACGGCGTCCCCAGCCAGACCTTCGGGTGGGCGGCGGGCGACGCCGCCTACGCCATGGGCTCCTACGAGCTCGGTGAGGACGACGCCCTCGTCATCGAAGGCCGCTCGCCCCCGTGCGCCTTCTGGAACGTCTGCCTGTGGAACCAGTTCCTCCACACCTACGACTACGCCTACGAGCGCGTCACCCTCAACGGCACCCAGGTCGTCTACGAGCCCGACGGCTCGTGGCGTCTCGTGGTGGCGCGGCGCGACCCCGGCCATCCCAATTGGATCTCCACCGCCGGGCACTCCCGGGGCCGGATCTGGTTCCGGTGGTTCCTTCCCGAGCGCACCCCGTCGCGTCCCACCACGCGCGTCGTCCCCGTGGGCGCGCCGGCCGGCTCCTGAGCGGGCGCGGCGACGTGCGGCGTCAGCGCGCGGCGTAGCGGGCGGCGGGGGTCCCCGGGGGGTTGGTCACTCCGGGGACGGCGTCGGGGTTGGCCACGCACACTTCGCCCTCGAGGCCGTCGGGGTCGGTGAAGAACACACTCAGGATCGGGCCGAAGTCGGTGACGAAGCTGTCCGCCGCGCCGCGCGCCATGAGGCGGTCGCGAACCTCCTCGAAGGCCTCCACCGACGCCGCCTGCAGCCCGAGGTGGTCGATCCGGCCTCGCCCGAACATCGGGGTCTGGCGCTGCGCCTCGGTGTTCCCGGCCACCTCGAACACGTTCAGCTCGGCTCCCACCCCGACGCGGATGAAGGTAAGACGCACGCCGTCGCCGCCCTGCTCGGTGCCGTCCACCTCGGCGTCGAACACCTGGCGGTAGAACGCCACCAGACGCTCGGTGTCGTTGGTGAGCACGGCGACGTGGTTGAACCCGTCGAGCAGCATCAGGCCTCCTCTGACCGGCGATGGTAGGGGCGCGTCACGGGCCCGTCCCCGGGCTGCTCCCCGCCCCCGGTTGCAAGGCGCTGACCGCCTCGTCCACGGTGGTGAACATCTTGTCGCGGCCGATGAGTTCGAGCAGCCCGCTGCGGGCCAGGTTCTGCGGCGCCCCGCCCACGGCCCGGGCCACGGCCACCACCACGTGCGAGCGCGCCAGCTCTTGCACCAGGGCGCGCACCGTGCGGGTGCCGGTGTAGTCGATGTCGGTGATGGCGTCGGCGTCGAGCACCAGGACCTGGGTGGGGGTCGTCGCGGCGGCGATGGCCTTGCCGATCTCGGCTCGGAACACGGCGGCGTTGGCGTAGTACACCGGCGCCAGCCACTGCACCACCACCACGCCGGGCACGATGACGGGTTGTTGGGGGTGGTCGAGGGGCGCCCAGCTGGTGGTGTCGGGGATCTTGCCGAGCACGTAGCTCTCGGGGCGGGCCGAGCGCCGGGTGCGGTCGAGGATGGCGAGCCCCACGGCCACGCCGATGCCCTGCTCGACGCCGACGAGGGCCACCGTCAGCAGCGTGACGATGGCCAGTCCGAACTCCCAGCGGTCGAAGCGGTACACCGACACCAGCTGCCCCACGTGGAACAGCCGGGTGGCCACGAAGATGAGGATGGCGGCCAGCGTGGCCAGCGGCACGTCGGTGAGCAGTCCCGCGGCGGGCACCACCAGCACCACCACCGCGGCGGCGGCCAGGCCCGTAAGCTGGGTGCGACCGCCCGCCGAGGCCACCGCGCCGGTGCGGGCCGGGCTGGCGTTGGTGGTAAAGGACCCCACCACGCCGGCCAGCACGCTCCCGGCGCCGGCCCCCACGAAGTCGCGGTTCACGTCGACCTCGTAGCCGCCCTGGTCGGCGAAGGCGCGCGTGGTGGCGGCCGTCTGGCTGAGCACGACGAGCGCCACCACAGCGGCGACCGGCATCACCTGGCCCAGCGACGTCCACGTCAGCGCGCTCAGACCGACATGGGGCGCACCGTGGGCCACGGTCCCGAGCACGGGCACGCCATGGGCGCGCAGCCCGGCGGCGGCCACCACGATCGTCGATCCCACCAGGCCCACCAGCGCCCCGGGCAGCTTGCGGTCGATGCGCTCGGCGGCCACGACGGCGGCGAACACCGCCACGCCGATGCCCAGCGCCCACCCGTTGGCCTGGCCGAGATGGCGCACGACGTCGCTCACGCGGTGCACGGTGGACCCCGACACCGGCGCCAGGGCGAGGAGGTCGGGGAGCTGGTGCACGATGATGATCACGCCCACGCCGCCGAGGAACCCGGTGATGATGGGGGCCGACAGGAAGTCGGCGATCCATCCCAGGCGCAACAGGCCCACCACGGCGACGAGCACGCCCACGACCACGGCCAGCAGCGAGACCAGGGCCATGAAGTGGGCCGACCCGATGGGCGCCACCCGGGCGATCCCCGCCGCGAACAGCGGGGCGACGGTGGAGTCGGCGCCCACCGAGAGCTGGGGGGCGGAACCCAGCAGGGCGAAGGCCACCGTGCCGGCCACGAAGGCGTACAGGCCGGTGATGGGGGGCATCCCCGCCAGCCGGCTGGTGGCCAGCTGCTCGGGGACGGCGATCACGAGCAGGGTCAGCCCGGCCAACAGGTCGGCTCCGAACCACTGGCGCCGGTAGCCGTGCAGCGAGTGCAGCAGCAGCGCCGGCACCGCCAGGCGCCGGCCCGCCGGGTGCGAGCCCGCCGGGTGCGAAGGCGTCATGGGCCGCACGTCTCTTTCCCCCCGGTCCCGTGACGGCGCGCTGCGGTCATGGTTCGAGGTCGAGCCAGTGTCGCATGCTCGAGATCACCGACACCTCGGGATGCGACCACACGAAGCGCTCCACCGAGTCCAGGACCTCCTCGGCGTGGCCGGCGTCGGGGGCCACCACGGAGAACCCGAGCCCGGCCCGCTGCCACAGGTCGTGGTGGTCGACCTCGGAGGCCGACACCCCGTAACGCCGCCGGGCGGTGTCCACCAGATGGCGGACCACCGAGCGTTTGGCCTTGAGCGAGTCGCTGGCACCGATGTGGAGCTCCATCTCGAGGGCGCCGACGTGCACGGGGACCGATGTTATGGTGACGCCGATGTCAGCGACGGGGGCGGCGGCGACAGCGCCCTATTCGTCCTCGACCCCCGGCCCGGCCTGATGCCGCGGTGGCTCACCGACGTCGAGTTCGCCGTCCTCGGCGCGGCGTGTGACCGGCTCATCCCCGAGGATGACACGCCCGGGGCCTCGAGTGCCGGGGTGCCCGACTACATCGACGGGCTGCTCGGTGCCTTTCTGTCCGACCCCCCTCGCATCTGGGCCGGGGGCCCCACATCGGGGCGCCACGGCGGGGAAGCCGCCTTCGGCCGGTTCCACCGGTTGAGCCGGCTCGACGAGTTGGCGTGGCGCACGCGTATCGAGGGCTCGCGCGGCATGGCCGAGCGCGAGTTCAACGGACCGGTGCGGGGGCTGCAGGAGCGCTACCGCACGGGACTGGCCGAGCTCGGTGAGGACTTCTGTGACCTGAGCCCCGACGAGCAGGACGAACGGCTGCGCCGCGCTCGGGCTTTCACGGCGCTGCTCTACGAGCACTGCTGCGAGGGCATGTACGGCGCCCCGGAGTACGGGGGCAACCGCGACACCGTGGGATGGCAGGCCATCGGGTACCCCGGCGACGTCCAGCCCCGGGGTTTCAGCGACGCCGAGGTGTCAGGCCCGTGACCCTCGATGCCGTCATCGTGGGGTCCGGTCCCGGCGGAGCCACCGCCGCCGACGTGCTCACCCGGGCGGGCTGGAGCGTGGTCATCGTCGAGAAGGGCCGCAACCACCTGCTCGATCCCGACGACCTGACGCGCCCGGCCGCCGACTACTCCAACGACGAGCTCAAGTTCGTGTCCCGGCACTTCCTCGGGCCCGACCCCCTCATCGAGCCGCGCACCTTCCGCCGGGGCGAGGAGGAGGGGGACCACGTCCACGTGGGCGAGGTCAACTCCATCCCCACGACCGTTGGCGGGGGAGGCACCCACGCCGACGGCAAGGTGCCGCGCTTTCGGGAGGAGGACTTCTCCCTGTTGAGCACCCACGGGCCCATCGAGGGCGCCGAGGTGGCCGACTGGCCGATCTCCTACGACGACCTCGAGCCGTTCTACGCCGAGGCCGAGCGCGCCATCGGCGTAGCCGGCGACGCCGAGGTCAATCCCTTCGCGGCGTGGCGCTCGGGCCCCTACCCCATGCCCCCGGGCGCGCCCATGTACGGGGCGGTGCTCTCGAGCGCAGCCGCCGAGGGCATCGGCCTGCACCCCTACGCGGCGCCCACGGCCGCCAACTCGGTGCCCTACGACGGGCGCCCGGCGTGCAACAACTGCGGCTTCTGCGCCTTCTCCGGCTGCCCCATCCACGCCAAGGGCGACCCCGTGGCCCTGTTGACGCGGGCCATGGCGACGGGCAACGCCGAGTTGCTGGCCGAGACCTTCGTGGCGCGGGTGCGCACCGACGGCCACCGGGCCACGGGGGTGGACGTGATCGGGCCTGACGGTGCGAGCCGCAGCATCGACGCCCGGCACGTGGTCGTCGCCGCCGGCGCGGTGGAGACGCCGCGCCTGTTGCTGCTGTCGGGCATCGACCACCCGCTGGTAGGCCGCAACTTCATGGTCCACTTCCAGACCTTCGTCATCGGGATCCTCCCTCAACGTGTCCACGCCCACAAGGGCCGGGCGGTGACGCACGTGCACGACGACGCCGTGATCGTGGACGACGCCGCCCGGGCGGCGGCGGCGGAAGCCGGCCTGCCGTGGATCCGCGGCGGCCTCGTCGAGCACGGAGGGCCCCACCTCCCGGTCATGGAGGCGAAGATGTACCCCTGGGGCCCCAAGCACAAGACGTTCATGCGCTCCTCGCCCATGCGCGACCGCATGTGGGCCTTCACCATGCAGGGCGAGGACCTCCCCCAGCTCACCAACCGCGTGGACCTCGACCCCAGTGTGCGCGACGTGCGCGGCTTCCCCGTGGCCCGCGTCACCTACCGGCCCCATCGACACGAGCTGGTGGCCTCCGCCCACCACGCCCCCGGGCTGGTGCGGGTGCTCGAGGACATGGGCGCCACCTGGACCATGACCTCCACCTCGCCGCTGGCCGAGGGCGAGGACCGGCGCGGCCCGCTGTCGGCCATCCCCATGAGCCGCCACGTCATGGGCACCACCCGCATGGGCGACGATCCCCGGACCTCGGTGGTCGATGCGCACGGCCGGGTGCACGGGCTCGACAACGTGGTCGTGGCCGACTCCTCGGTGTTCGTCACCTCGGCCGGCTACGGGCCCACGCTCACCCTGGTGGCCCTGGCGGCGCGCGCCGCCGCCGCCATGGTGGGACGCGACCGCCCTCAGACGGTGAGGTGAGACGCCAGCAGGCGCCCGCTGGCTTCGAATTCCTCGGCCGGCACCTCGGCGTGCATGCCGGGGCTCACGTGCATGCGCTTGTCGGTGCTGGCCAGCGCCTCGAAGAGCGAGAAGGCCCGCTCGCGGGGGAAGATCTCGTCGTCCCACTGCACCAGGAACAGCAGCGGGCAGGTCACCACGGCGGCGTCCGCCTCGAAGCGGTCCTGGGTGGGCCCGGCGATCCCCATGAGGCCCAGCACGGCCACGGCCACCCGGGGCTCGGCGGCCACCACGGGAAGCCCGAAGATGGTCCCCATCGACAGGCCCCAGTAGCCGCACGGCCCCCCGGCGATCTCGGGCAGGGCCTGCACGGCGTCGAGGGTGGCGCGCCAGTCGGCCACCATGTCGTCGATGAGGTCGGGGTCCGACGACCAGCGCGCCACGAAGTCGGCGAAGTCGAGGCCGGGGACCGTCCCCCCGTCGGCGCGGCGCTCGCCGTGCACGGGCCCGTCGATGGCGCACGCGCTGAGCCCCCGGTGGCGGACGAGCCCGCGCGCCAGGGCCACGATGTAGTCCTGGCGCTTGGAACCCGCCGCCCCGTGGCCCAGCATGACCACGGGCCGGGGGCGGTCGTCGTCCGACGGGGTCCACAGCAGGCCGGGGACGGCGCGCTCGGCGCCCGATACCACGAAGCTGCGCTCGCGCACCCCCTTGGCGGCGGTGTCGGATCCGAAGTGCAAGGGGGCGAGGGTTCCGGTCAACTGCGGGGCACCTGCGACCACGCCACGTCCTTGTCGGTGCGGGGCTCCCCGGGAAGCCCGAGGACGCGCTCGCCCAGGATGTTGCGCATGATCTCCGACGTGCCGCCTTCGATGGAGTTGGCCCGGGAGCGCAAGAAGGTCTTGCGGGCGTCGGCCCCCCCGGAGAACACGGCCCGGTCGGGCCGGTGCATCTCGTAGTGGGTGGGGAACAACGTGCCCGTCATGCCCATGAGGTCGACGCACAATTCGTAGACGGACTGGTTGAGCTCGGTGCCCGCCAACTTGGCCACCGACCCCTCGGGCCCCGGCGTCCCGGCCCGGCGCAGGGCCCGGGCGCGCAGGTTGGTGAGCCGGGCCACCTCGGCCTTGACCCACAGCGCCATGAGCCGGTCGCGCTGGGCGCCGGTCTTGTCGGGCTTGTCCTTCCAGATCCGCAGGGCCTCGTGGATGGGGCCCGCGCCGCGCTGCACGGCGCCACCGCCGATGGCCACGCGCTCGTTCATCAAGGTAGTGGTGGCCACCCGCCACCCCGCGCCCACGGCGTCGAGGCGCTGGGTGTCGGGGATGCGCACGTCGGTGAAGAACACCTCGTTGAACTCGGCGTCGCCGGTGATTTGGCGCAGGGGACGGACCTCGACGCCCGGAGCGTGCATGTCGACGATGAAATAGGTCATGCCCCGGTGCTTGGGGACGTCGGGGTCGGTGCGGGTGAGGAGCAGGCCCCAGGTGGCGGTGTGGGCCAGGGTGGTCCACACCTTCTGGCCGTTGACCACCCACTCGTCGCCGTCGCGCACCGCCCGGGTGGCGAGCCCGGCCACGTCGGATCCGGCCCCGGGCTCGCTGAAGAGCTGGCACCAGATCTCCTCGCAGGTGAACAGGGGGCGCAGGTAGCGCGCCTTCTGTTCGTCGGTGCCGTGCGTCAGGACCGTGGGCGCCGCCATGCCGTAGCCGATGACGTTGCGGTCGGCCTCGTTGGGGGCGCCGACGGCCCGCAGCTCGCGCTCGACCACGCCCTGGAGATCGGGGCTCACGCCGAGGCCCCCGAGCCCCGGGGGGAACGACACCCAGGCCAGGCCGGCATCGAAGCGGGCGCCGAGGAACTCCACCGTCGGCGTGGACGCCGGGTCATGGGCGGCCAGCAGGTCGGCGAGGGCGGAGCGCACGAGGCCCTCGTCGATGGTGACGGAGTCGCTGGCGACGGTGTCGGCGTCGGTGACGGGCATGGGCCCACGTTAACGACACCGACCGTGACCGGCACGGCGGGACCCGGGACGGAGCGGACGGGCGCCGGGGGTCGGCGGTCCCGCCCGCACTCGCCCGGTGTCGCCTGAGGCGGGTCCTGCGCAGTAAGTGCGATCACTGGTATCGGCGGGCGCCCCCCGCTCCTTGAACAGCGCCGCGCCTCGAACCGCGCTCCTTGAACGGCGCCGTAGAGTCACGCCCCGTGGACGACCGGAGCGGGGAGGGCCACGACGAAGCCGTCGCCCAGAACCGGGCCAGCTGGGACGAGCGGGTGCCCATCCACGTGGCGTCGGAGTTCTACGACGTCGAGGGGTGGCTGCGCGAGGGGCGCGGACCGCGCCCCGAAGAATCCGCCGCGCTGGGGGACGTGTCGGGCCTCGACCTCGTGCACCTGCAGTGCCACTTCGGGCTCGACACCTTGGCGTGGGCGCGCGTCGGGGCCCGGGTCACCGGCCTCGACTTCTCCGGGCCCGCCATCGACCAGGCCCGCGCCCTGGCCCGGCGGGCCGGCCTGCAGGACCGGGCCACCTTCGTGTGCGCCGACGTGTACGACGCCGTCGAGGCGCTCGAGCACGCCACCTACGACGTGGTCTACGTGAGCCTGGGAGCGCTGTCGTGGCTCCCGAGCGTCGACCGGTGGGCGCACGTGGTGGCCTCGCTGCTCCGCCTCGGGGGTCGTCTGTTCCTTCATGACGTCCACCCGCTGTCGAACGCGCTCAGCCACGACGGGCTCGTCGTCGAGCACACCTACTTCGAGGAGGAGGACCCCGTCGTCGACGATTCAGACGTGACCTACACCGACGGCACCTACTCGCTGTCGGTGCAGCGGACCTACTCCTGGAACCACAGCCTGGGTGAGATCGTGAGCGCCGTCGTGGGCCGCGGCCTGGTCCTCGAGCGCCTCGAAGAGCACGACTGGACATCCTTCGCCCGCTTTACCTGGCTCGTGCGCGACGCTGACCAGCACTTCTCCCTTCCCGCCACCAAGCCCCGGGTGCCGCTCAGCTTCAGCCTCCGGGCCCGGCGTTTGTAGCATCGGGCCCGCGTCGGTCGCGACCGGGGCGCCAGGGCCGAGCCGACGGGAGGGTGACGTGGAGCGAGTGGAGTTCGAGACGATCGTCTACGAGAAGGACGGGGCCGTGGCCCGCATCGTCCTGAACACTCCCGACAAGGCCAACATCCAGACCGCCCAGCAGGTCTGGGACATGGACGAGGCCCTGGTCCGGGCCGACGACGACGACGACGTCAAGGTGCTCGTGCTCAAGGCCAACGGCGAGGGCTTCTGCGCCGGGCACGCCATCGTCGGCGTCGACGAGATGCCCGAGGTGTACCCGACCACCGGCCCCACCCCCGAGCGCACGTGGCGGCGCCATCACCAGGGCCTGTTCCTGTGGCCGCCGCTGCGGTTGTGGGAGTTCCCCAAAGCCACCATCGCCCAGGTCCACGGCTACTGCGTGGGCGGGGGCACCGTCTACGGGCTGCTCACCGACCTCACCATCGTGTCCGAGGACGCCTACTTCCAGATGCCCCTCCCGCAGGGTTTCGGGCTGCCCGGCGCCCAGACCATGATCGAGCCCTGGGTGCTCATGAACTTCAAGCGCGCCGCCGAGTACCTGTTCCTGGCGCCCACCATCAGCGCCACCCAGGCCCTCGAGTGGGGGATGGTGAACCGCATCGTGGCGCGCGCCGATCTCGAGGAGACGGTGGAGGAGATCGCCGCCACCATCGCCAAGATGCCCCTGACCACCATCCTCGCCACCAAGCAGGGCCTCACCCGGGCGTGGGAGATGATGGGCATGCGCATGCACCTGCAGCAGTCCACCGACCTGGTGGCTCTGTGCACCGGCGCCAGCGACGTGCGCGCCTTCATGGCGTCGCTGCGCGGCAAGCGCCCCCGCCAGCAGGCCGCCGACCACGGCTCCTCCGACTGATCTCGCGGCCGCCGCCGATCTCCCGACTCCGACGGCTCCGCCGCCGACGCCGACGACTCAGGCCCGGGGCTCGACCACGAGGCTCTGCTGGGCGTGCCCGATCGGTCCCGAGGCGTCCCACAGGGCGGACTGCGCCACGGCCACCCCGGGGATGCCGATGTTCGTGGAGGCGTCCAGGCACACCCACTCGCCCACGGCGGGCCGGTGCAGGTACACGGTGAGATCGGGGTTGACGAAGACGTAGTGGTCGAAGTCGAGCTCCGAGCTAACCCCGTTGCCGAAATCAGCGGCGGCCACCACCCGCTGCAGGGGCGTGGGGTCTTCGCCGGGCACCACCGGCACGGCCAGGCGTACCCACACCGTCGCCGGTCCCCGGGTGTCGAACGCGCCGGCCACATAGCGCAGCTCCGCTCCCGCGCTGTGGAAGGCCCGGTACAAGCCGATGGGCGGCGCGGCCGTCTCGTAGCCGGTGTCGATGGCCGGCGGCGCGCCCGGGGCGGTGCCGGGCACCGGGCCGCGCCCGACAGGGTCGGGGAGCCCGCCGTCGTCGTCACGGGGACGGGTTCGGATGCGCAGCGCCCGGCCCCACGCCACGTCGCGGTCGCCGCTCGAGATGCGGGCGTCGACGAGCTGGACCTTGCGGCCCGGGCGCGCCAGCGACACCGAGACGGACAAGGGGGCCACGGGCACGGGCCGCAGCAGCTCGACGGTGAGCCGGGTGACGTGCATGGGCTCGTCGGTCGGGACCGACTCGACGGCGCGCGCCGCCAGGGCCGCCACCGGGCCCCCGTGCAGGGCGCCGGGCGTCCACGGCCCCCGAGCGAACTCGGTGGGGACGAGGTGCTCCCCCTCGGGCCGGAACAGGGCGTCGTCACTGTCCGGTGACGGTGGCGGGGCGCTCACGTCCCGGGCGGCTCGAGCCGATCGAGCACCCAGGCCGGCGGTCGGGCCGTGAACCCGTCGTCGGGCCAGGCCATCCACCCCGACATGGCCAGGGCCCCGCCGTCGGGGTGCAAGGTCGTGCCCGTGATGTAGGAGGACAGCCCCGAGGCGAGGAAGAGCACGCAGTTGCCCACATCGGCGACCTCGCCCTTGCGGCGCAGCGGGATGGTGAGCCAGTCACCGGGGTCGGTCCCGTCCCCGGCGGCGGCGGCGCGCTGTCCGGCCGAGCCCGCCCGTCCCGCCACGCCGGCCATGCCGGCGGTGGGGACGAAGTCCGGGGCCACGCAGTTGACCCGTATGCCGGCCGCCCCGAGCTCGACCGCCAGGGTGCGGGTGAGATGTGCCAGCGCCGCCTTCATCGCCGCGTACACGGCGTAGCCGGGGGCGGCTCGATGGGCCTCGATGGAGGTGATGGTGATGATGCTGCCGCCGTGGCCCCCGGCCGCCATCCGCCGGGCCGCCTGTTGGGTGGCGTCGACGACCCAGGTGAAGTTGGTGCGCACCAGCGCGTCGCGGCCCTTGGCGCTCACCTCGGTGAACGCCGAGCGGAACGTCCCGCCCACCACGTTGACCAGGACGTCGAGCCGGCCGAAGGTCTCGTCGCACGAGTCGAACAGCCCCGCCAGGGCGTCGCCGTCGCGCACATCGATCACGGCGTCGAGCACCTCGACGCCGTGCGCACGGGCCTCGTCGGCGGTGGCGCGCAGGGCCTCGGCGTCGACGTCGGCCAGCGCCAGCGCCACCCCGGCGCGCGCCAGGTCGAGGGCGCTGCCCCGGCCCAGGCCACCGCCGCCCCCGGCGACCAGCGCCACCTTGCCGGCCAGGCCGGCCCGCTCATCGAGGAACGACACCGGTTTCGACCGGGCTCAGCCGCGCTCGGTGCCGAGCACGGACACGAACGCCCCAGCCTCACCTGCCCCCGGCGCACCCGGCACGGCGGCGATGGTAGCCGATACGATCTGACGACCAGTCAGGAATCCAGCCCGGAAGGCAGCAGTATGGACTTCGAGTTCTCGCCTGAGCAGCTCTCCTTCGTCGCCGAGGTCGAGCGCTTCCTCGACGAGCACGACGACCCCGAGGTCTTCGACGTCACCCGGGAGAACATGGCCCAGATCGTGGACACCCCCAAACGCCGGGCGTTCATGGCCGAGATGGGGGACCAGGGCTGGCTCGGGATCACCTGGCCCAAGGAGTACGGGGGCCAGGAGGGCGACGGTGTCTACGAGTACCTCCTCAACGAGTCCCTGGCCCGCCGGGGCGGGCCGCAGATCGGCAAGGGCGTGGGGATCGTGGGCAAGACCATCATCCGCCACGGCAGTGAGCGCCTCAAGGCCGAGTTCCTGCCCAAGATCCTGCGCAACGAGGTGGAGTTCGCCGTCGGCTACTCCGAGCCCAATGCCGGGTCCGACGCCGCCTCGATGCAGTTGAAGGCCACCCGCGACGGCGACGGCTGGCGGCTCAACGGCCAGAAGACGTGGACGACCTCGGCCCATTTCGCCGAGTGGTACTGGGTGGGGGCCCGCACCGATCCCACGTCCAAGCATGCCGGCATCACGTTGTTCCTCGTCCCCCTCGACCAACCCGGGATCACGATCAACGCCATCTGGACCATGGGCGACGAGCGCACCAATGAAGTCCACCTCGACAACGTGTTCGTTCCCGACGACTACGTCGTGGGTGAGCTCAACCACGGATTCCAGTACATCTCCGAGGCCCTCGACCTCGAGCGCTTCACCATGTTCACGTTCTCTCCCATCAAGCAGCGCCTCGACCTGTTGTGCGAGTACGTGGCCGGGGCGACGCGCGACGGGAAGAAGTTGAAGGACGACCCGGTGGTACGGCACCGCATCGCCGAGCTGGCCACCCAGGCCGAGGTGGCCCGGGTGCTGGGGCTGCGCTTCGTCAACGAGTCCCAGAAGGGCGGCGCGGCGCCCACCACGCACGCCTCGGAGTACAAGCTGTACGCCACCGAGCTCTCCCGCCGGCTGGCCGACGCCTCGATGGACATCGCCGGGCCGGGCTCGCAGCTGCGGGTGAAGACGGCGGAGGCCCCCATGGCGGGCCGGGCCGAGTCGACCTACCGCTACACCGTTATCGACACCATCGGCGGGGGGACCTCGGAGATCCAGAAGAACATCATCGCCAGGCGACGACTCGGGCTCCCCAAGAACTTCTGATGACCTCCGGTGCCCCAGGACCGCTGGCGGGTGTCGTCGTGCTCGACCTGTCGAGCGTCGGCCCGGCGGCGCGCTGCACCCGGCTGTTGGCGGACTACGGGGCCACCGTGGTGAAGGTGGCGGCCGTACCCGGCCAGGGCCCCGCCCAGGTGGCGCCGCCGTTCTTCGCCTACAGCGCGCACCGTGGCATGCGTCGCGTCCTCCTGGACGTCCGAGACCCCGAGGGACGCGACGTCTTCCTGGCCCTGGCGGCCGGCGCCGACGTGGTGGTGGAGAGCTTCCGGCCGGGCGTGGTCGACCGCCTCGGCATCGGCTACGAGGCGGTGCGCGCCGTGAACAGCGCCGTCGTGTACTGCTCCACCAGTGGGTACGGCCAGTCGGGCCCGCGCGCCGGGTGGGCCGGCCACGACCTCAATTACCTGGCCGTCGGTGGCTACCTGGCCACGACGGGGCCCCGGGCCGATGGCGGGCCCCCCGTCCCCGGCGCCACCATCGCCGACGGCGCCGCCGGCGGCATGCACGCCGCGCTGTCCATCTGCGCCGCCCTGGCGGGCCGGTCCAGCACCGGCGAGGGCACCTTCCTCGACGTGTCGGTGGCCGACGGCGTCCTGTGGCTCATGTCCCTGGCCGCCGACGAACACCTCGCCACGGGCGCCGAGCCCGGGCCGGGACACGACGTGCTCACCGGGCGCTATGCCTGTTACGACAGCTACCGGGCCGCCGATGGCCGGTGGTTGGCGGTGGCCGCCATCGAAGCCAAGTTCTTCGGCAACCTGTGCCGGGCGCTGGGCTGTGCGCAGTGGGTCGAGCACCAGTACGACGACGACGTCCAGGACGCCGTGCGGCGTGACTTCGCGGCGGCCTTCGCCCGGCGCGACGGCGACGACTGGGTGGCCGAGCTGTCGGGCGCCGACACCTGCGTGGCCCCGGTGCAGACGGTGTCGGAGATCGACGGCGACCCGCAGTACGCCTGGCGCGGCGCGGTGATCGAGGCCAAGCACCCCGGGCGCGGGACGTTCCGTCAGGTGGGCCCGGTGCTGGCGGGCATGGCGGAGCTGCCCCAGCCGGTGTGCGCGCCCGACACCGACGTCACCGACACCGACGAGCTCCTGGCGGCGGCGGGCATCCCCGCCGAGCGGGTGGCCGAGCTGCGGGCCCGCAAGGTGGTCGCGTGAGCGCCGTCATCGACGAGGTCCGGTCCCTGGTGGGTGTGGCCCAGTACGAGGAGACCGGCGAGTTCCCGGTCGAGCGCAGCTACGTGTGGACTATGTGCGCCTCGGTGGAGAACGGCAACCCTCTGTTCTGGGACGACGCCGTGGCCACCGAGGTCACCGACGGGCCCATTGCGCCGCCCACCATGCTCTCGGTGTGGTTCCGCCCCCATCACTGGGCACCGGGGCGCAGCGAGCAACACCTCCCCTTGAAGGTCCATTTCGACCTGAAGGAACGCCTCGGGCTCCCCGAGGCGGTGATGACCGACAACACCATCGTGTTCTTCGAGCCCGTGCGGCCCGGCGACGTGCTGACCACGCGCCAGATCCTGCGCTCGGTGAGCGACGAGAAGACCACCAAGCTCGGCACCGGTCGTTTCTGGGTCATCGACGTCGAGTACACGAACCAGGACGGGGAGACCGTCGGGGTGGAGAGCTACACCGGCTTCGGGTACCGGCGCGGTGCCGATGCGGCGTCGGGCAGCCCCTCGTGAGCCCGCTCGCCCCCGTGCTCGTGTTCGGCGCCGTGGCCGAGGGCGACCTGTTGCCCGAGCTCCGCTACGACGTGACGGCCACCACCGTGGTCCTCGGTGCGCTCGCCACCCGCGACTGGCGCCCCATGCACCACGACAAGGACTTCGCCGTCGTGCGCAACGGCACGAGGGACATCTTTCTCAACACCCCCAACCAGGCGGCCTGGTTCGAGCGCTACATCACGGACTGGACGGGCCCCCACGGACGCCTGGGCCGGGTCACTTTCCGCATGCGTGACTCGGTGTTCCCCGGCGACACCATGGTGCTCGACGGGGCGGTGTCCGAGGTCATCCTCGACGACACCGGGTGCGGGTGGGTCGGCCTCGACGTCACCTTGGCGGTCGACGGAGACGTGAAGAGCACCTGCGCCGCCCGGGTGGCCCTGCCGGTGGACCACACCGACAACCCCTGGCACCGCCGCCACGATCGCTGGAAGCCCTGAGAGGAGCTGGGACGTGCTGGACCTCGAATTCAGTCCGGAGCAGGACATGCTGCGCGAGACGGTGCGCAAGGTGTGCGCCACCTTCAGCCCCCTCTCCGTGGTGCGCGAGCTCGAGGACGACCCCGTGGGCTACTCGCCTGAGCTGTGGAAGCAGATGGCCGAGCTCGACCTCATCGGGCTCCTCCTGCCCGAGGACCACGGCGGGTCGGCCATGAGCGCGCTGGAGGGAGTCGTGCTCTACGAGGAATTGGGTCGGGCCCTCGCACCCACCCCCCATTTCGCCAGCGCCGTGCTGTGCGGCGGGGCGCTGGCCCGGGCGGGGACCCCCGAGCAGCAGGCGCGGTGGCTGGCGCCCATCGCCGGCGGCGACGCCATCGTCACCCCGGCGTGGTTCGAGCCCGAGAACAGTTGCGGGCCGGGCGGCATCGAGATGCGGGCGGATCCCGACGGCGCCGGGTACCGGCTCACCGGGACCAAGCGTCACGTCCCGTTCGCGGGCTCGGCCGCCGCTTTGGTGGTCCTGGCCCGCACCGGGGACGGGCCCCGGGACATCGACCTGTTCCTCGTCGACCCCGCCACCGACGGGGTGACGCTGCGCCAACAGCTCACGGTGGCGTCCGACACCCAATTCCAGGCGACCTTCGAGGCCGTGGGCGTGGGCGCCGAGGGCCGCATCGGCGCGCCGGGCTCGGGCTGGGCCACGTGGGACGCCGTGATGCACGACGGCTGCATCCTCCTGGGCGCCCAGGCCATGGGGGGCGCTCAGCAGGCGCTCGACATCACCGTCCAGTACGCCAAGGACCGCGAGCAGTTCGACAAGCCCCTGGGGGCCTTCCAGGCCATCGCCCACTACCTCGCCGACGCCGTCACCGCCGTCGACGGCGGCACCACCCTGGTCCACGAGGCCGCTTGGGCACGCGCCGATGGCCGGCCCGTCGACACCCTGGCGCCCATGGCCAAGCTCTTCGCCTGCCGCACCTACCGCGACGTCACGGCCATGGCCCAACAGGTCTTCGGGGGCATCGGCTTCACCGTGGACTTCGACATCCAGCTGTACTTCCGCCGGGCCAAAGCGCTGCAGATGTCGTGGTGGGACACCCGGTACCTCGAGGAGCTGGTGGCCTCGGCCGTCCTCGACGGCGGGGACTGACCCCTCAGGCGGAGGTCTCGAGGCCCAGGGTGTAGCCGGCCAAGAAGGTGTCGGCCTCCTCGGTGCGGGGATAGCGGTTGGCCAGACGGCGAAAACGCGCCGAATGGGTGGGCTCGATGAGGTGGGCGAGCTCGTGGACCAGCACGGCGTCGAGCACCCACCCGGGCACGAACCGCAGCCGCTCGGAGACGCGGATCTCCCGTGACCGTGACGTGCACGAGCCCCACCGGTGCTGCTGGTTCGAGACCCAGCGGATCGAGGCGGCCCGGACCCCGCCCAGGTACTCGTCGGCGAGCGCCACCGCCCGCCGCTCGAGGTCCCGGTCCGAGGTCGTGACGGCAGGCCGCTGGGCCAGGACCCGCTGGACGAGGCCCTCGACGAGCTCCACCCTCTCGGCCTTGCTGAGCCGGGCCGGCACCAAGATGACCACCCGGCCGTCCTGCCAGAAGCCGCTGGCCGTCTTGCGACGCCGCGCGCTGGTGCGCACCTCGACCGGCGGACGCGCCGGACGCCGGTCGCTCATCGCCGGCCCCGGCTCGTGCACCGGCACGTGTATCCCCGTGTCGTGCCCCCCGCGAACTCCATGCACCTACTAGATGCAAACGCAGCGTCACTGCGCAAGACCCTGTCGATGAATTCTCGGCGACTTTCTCACCCCGTCGGGTTTCTCACCCCGTCGTGGCGCCCCGGCCCGGCCCGGCCGGCCCAACCGGCCGCCGGCGGAGGTCGCCCTCAGGTCCTAGGCGAGCGCGCCGGCGACGGCGGCCACCGAGCCGGGCGCGGCCCCCCCCGTCACCATCGCTTCTGCTTCCCGCTGGCATGGAGATCCGCCAGGTACCGGTTGTACGCGGCCAGCTCGTCGTCCTCGCCCCTGGGGGCGGGGCCCGTGTCGGGGCTCGTGTCGGGGCTCGTGTCGGGGCTCGTGTCGAGAGCACCGGCGGCCGGCCCGGCACGCTCGGCGGGTGCGTCGTCGTCGTGCACGAGCCTCCACCACATGAACACCGCATAGGCGGCGAAGATCGGCCACTCGACGGTGTAGGCCCAGCTCAAGGTGTTGCCCGACAGGGCCCGGAGGACCTGCCACCACGTCAGGGCCACGCAGGCGGGGACGAAGACGATCAGCGCCACGTGCAGGGAGATCGCACGACGCGATGTCCGGGAGCTGCGCACGGTGGCAAGGCTACCGACGGGGATGGCGCCGCCGGCAGCCGGGTCCGGGCCCGGTCGGGACCCTTCCCGGTCCTGGACACCGGGCGCACCACGAAGGAGACTCTGCGTTTCGGAGACGCGTTCCGGCGCCACGGGAGGGGGAGCCCCCGGCGGGAGGAGGGTAGGTGGCCGCGAAGGGATCGCTCCGAAACTCCGACCAGGGTCGGGACGGCGCCGTGGACCGCCACTGGTGGACGCTCGTGGCCGTGTGCGGAGCAACCTTCATGCTCCTGGTGGACATCACGATCGTGCAGGTGGCATTGCCCACCATGCAGCGGTCCCTCCATGCGAGCTTCAGCGACCTCCAGTGGGTCATCTCGGCGTACGCTCTCAGCCTGGCGGCGCTGATCCTCACCCAGGGGGCCCTGGCCGACCGCTTCGGGCGAAAGCACATCTTCATGGTCGGCCTGGCCGTGTTCACGTTGGCCTCCTTGGCCTGCGGGCTGTCTCGCAGCCCGGCGGCGCTCATCGGGGCCCGGGCCCTGCAGGGGATAGGGGGCGCGGCGATGTTCGCCACCTCGCTGGCGCTCATCGGCCAGGACTTCCAAGGCTCGGCGCGTTCGGCCGCCATCGCCGTGTGGGGAGCCACCGTGGGCGGGGCGGTGGCCATCGGCCCCCTGGTGGGGGGCGCCCTCACCAGCGCCTTCGGTTGGCAGTGGATCTTCTACGTGAACGTGCCCATAGGCGTGGTCACGCTGCTGGTGAGCCGGCGTATGGTCAACATGGCGGACCCGGGTGCCCAGCAATTGGACTGGAGCGGCCTGCTGACGTTCTCGGGAGGGCTGTTCCTCCTCATCCTGGGCCTCACCCGGGGTAACGACGACGGGTGGTCGAGCCCCAAGATCGTCTTGACCCTGGGCGCCGCCGCCGTCCTGCTGGTCACCTTCGTCATCGTCGAGCTGCGCCAGACGCGCCCCATGTTCGACCTGTCGCTGTTCCGCAAGCCCGCCTTCACCGGCGTGTCGATCGCCACCTTCGGCGTGGGCGCCGGCATGTTCGCCCTCTTGCCCTATCTCACGCTCTACCTCCAGAACGATCTCGGGCTGTCCCCCCTGCAGGGAGGCGAGCGCCTCCTCCCGCTCACGACGCTTTCGTTCGTGGTGCCCCTGGCCTCTCGACCGGTGACCGAGCGGGTTCCCGCCGGCCTGGCCCTGACCGTGGGGTTGGCGATCTCGGCCGTGGGCATCTGGATGTTCACCGGCCTCACCGTCGCCTCGACGTGGACGGCGCTGCTCCCCGGGCTCCTCGTCGGCGGTGTCGGTGTCGGCCTCGCCAATCCCGCCATCGCCAAGATCGCCCTGGGGGTGGTGGCCCCGCAACGGGCCGGCATGGCGTCGGGGATCAACAACACCTTCCGCATCGGCGGTGTGGCCACGGGTGTGGCCGCCCTCGGTGCCGTCTTCCAGCATCGGATCCAGTCGACTCTGCACCCGGTGGCCGGCTCGGAACAGGCCCACGCCCTCGCCCGGGCGGTGGCCGCCGGCGGTCCCCAGGCGGCGGCGAAGATCTCGGTGCGGCCGGCGGTGCTCAACGCCTCGCACCACGCCTTCGTCAACGGGATGAACGACGTCATCGGGGTGGGGGCGGTCACCGTCCTCGTGGGGGCGGCTTTTGCCGTGCTCGTGCGGCGCAAGGACTTCTACTCACGCCGGCGCGACGGCTACCGGCCCCCCGTCCCGGTCCCCGACCGCGACCTCGTGCCCGAAGTGGTCGGTTAGGAGGCCGTCATGTCCAAAGCCACGCCTTCTGTTCCCGGCGCTCCCGGCGGGCGTTCTCCCGTGATGCTCTCGGCGGTGTACCGCGGCCCGGGCGACGTCGGGGTCGAAGAGCGGCCCGTGCCCGAGCCCGGCCCCGGCGAGGTCCTCGTCGAGGTGGCCTACTGCGGCATCTGTGGATCTGACCTCCACATCATGATCGAGGGATGGGGCAAACCCGGGACGGTGGGAGGTCACGAGTACAGCGGGATCGTGATCGCCGTCGGCGACGGCGTGGTGAGCTGGGCGCCCGGCGATGCCGTGGTGTGCGGACCGTCGCCGCGCTGCGGAGAGTGCCGCCGGTGCCGGGAAGGCAAGCCCTCGCAATGCGAGCGTCGCTCCGCCCCGGTCGACAGCAACGTCGGCGGTGCCTTCGCCGGGTATGTGATCGCCGACGCCCGCTCGCTCTTGCGCGTGCCCGACGGCATGTCACCGCGGGTGGCGGCCCTGGCCGAACCGCTGGCGGTGGCGCTGCACGGCATCACCCGGTCGGGCATGGTCCCCGGCGACTCGGCCATGGTCTTCGGCGCCGGCCCCATCGGCGCGCTCACCATCGCCGCCCTGGTGGCCAAGGACATGGGGTCGGTGGTCGTGGTGGAGCCGGGGGAGCGCCGCCGGCGTCTGGCCGCCGAGCTGGGCGCGGTGCAGGTGCTCGCCCCCAGCGACCTCGAGACCTATCCCCCCTGGGAGCCCGAACGGCAATCACCACACGCCGTCGACGTGGTGTTCGAGTGCTCGGGCAAGAAGGCGGCCATGGAATGCGGCTTCTACCAGCTTCGAAGGGGCGGGCATCTGGTGTTGGTCGGTGCCGGCATGGAGGCGCCTCGGTTCGACCCCAACCGCCTGATCCTCAACGAGCTGCAGGTGAGTGGGTCGTTCGTCTACGACGCCGACGGGTTCGAGCGCGCCCTCGAGCTGCTGGCGTCGGGCCGGTTGCCCGTCGACGTGCTGATCGATCCCGACGATGTCACGCTCGGGGCTCTGGGAGAGACCATGGAGGCGCTCGCCGACGGCCGCATCGCCGGGAAAGTCATGGTCGTCCCCGGGGCCGGCGGCCCCGGACACCGACAGGAGGGCGGCTGATGGCACACCCCTACTACCCGTCGGGAAACCCCCGCTTCAACCACGTTGCCCTGAGCGTGCCTGCCCAGCTCCTCGACGAGACGAACAGGACCGACATCTGCCGTTTCTGGGGGAAGGTGCTGGGTTTCGACGAGATGCCGACGATGACGCTCGACGGCCAGCGCCTCATCCTGTCGTGCGTGCACTGGGACCAGTTCATCTTCCTCATCGCCGAACCGGACCCCCTGCGCTGCCCGCGCATGGACCACTTCGGCTTCGCGGTGGGAGCGCTCGACGAGTTGGTGGCGGCGCGCGACCGCGCCCTCGAATTTCGGGAAGAGGACCCGCGGGTGGACCTGATCGATCTCGCCGTCGACGACCGCGGGCCGATCAAGATCCATTCCATCTACGTGGGCTATCTGCTGCCGATGCTGTGCGAGCTCCAGTACTGGGAATTCGAACGGCCCTGAAGCCTCCGGTCCCGGGCCGGGCCCACCTTCGACCGGGGTCCGCTCAGCCGGCGGCGGACTCCTGGAGGTCGAAGGCTTCGGCAGCGGCGGCGTCCTCGAAGCTGCGTCGCAGTGCGATGCGCATCGTCTCGGCCTCGCCCTCCACGTCGACCAGATGCATCGTGGTGGCCTCGCCTCGAGGGGCAGGGCCGGCGCGTGCCCGTCCCGTTCGCTTCGACTGGTGGCGGCCCCGGCGTAGCGCCACCGGTCGACGATCCTTTCGGCTGGGCTTGGCGGAGACGAAGATCTCGTCTCCACTGAGCGACATCGCCAAAGACGTCTCGCTGTCGTCAGCCTCGTCGGTGGGGCGGGACGAACCGCCGGCACCTCGCTTGGACCGAATACCCACTTGCCTCCGCCTTCCCGACCTCGAGCACTTCACGCGACGGCTCAGAGTGAACGGTGGCGATCAACTCCTCACCAAGGGATCCTCAATACTTGTCCAACCGCCGACAGACGGGCCCGGCAGTCTAGGTCAGAAGACCTAGACAGTGCCTCGCCGCGCCGCCGGCTCGCTCGACGGCGATGAGACCGTCGGCAGTCCGGCCACGATGCGCATGACCCGACCATGGTCTTCGGGCCTCAGGCCGAGAGCACCGGCGAGGTCCTGGGCCACCTCGCGATTGATCCGGTCCCGGAGGCGGCGGCCCTTCGACGTCAGCGTCAGCATCCGGATACGCCGGTCGCTCGGATCGGGGATCCGGTCGACGAGCCCCAGGCGCTCGACCCGGTCGACGAGCCCGGTCACGTTGGACGGGTCGCACGCCAGCTCCTCGGCGAAGGCGCGCATGGAGACGGGTTCGTCCAGAAGTCGGAGCAACCCCACCTGCGGCGCCGTCAGCTCGTGGCGGGCGGCCACCGAAGACAGCACCTGATGGGTCCGCTTGGTGATTTCGAGGAGCCCGTCGATTACCTCGTCGACGGCTTGGCGACGTGGCGTTTCGGGCACCTCTCCAGTCTGGCAGCAAGTGCTTGACTCCCTCAAGTATTTGAAGGACACTTGAGGGGGTCAATAGTCGAGAGCGCAAACAAAGCCGGCCGTGGCGGCTTCTCGCCTCCCCGCACCAGGAGTCTCATCGTGAAGCTCAAGATCATCATCGGGAGTACGAGGCCCACCCGGGCCTCGTACCGCGTGGCGCCCTGGGTGGTGGAGCGGGCCAAGAGCCACGGCGCCTTCGATGTAGAGGTCCTCGATCTCCGGGACTGGCCCCTTCCGATGTTCCAAGAGCACATGGGCACGATCGGCGACTTCAGTGACCCGACCTATTCACAGCCCATCGTGCGCCAGTGGAACCTCAAGCTCAAAGAGACTGACGCGCTCTTGGTCGTCACTCCCGAGTACCTACACTCCATGCCCGGCGTGCTCAAGAACGCCTTCGACAGCGTGTTCGTGAGCTTCGCCTTGCGCAACAAGCCTTTGGCATCGGTCAGGTACAGCATCGGCCTCGCCGCCGGGGTCCGTGCCGGCGAGCACCTGATCGACGTGGCCATCGAGTCCGAGATGGTGCCCTTGCGCGACACCGTGCTGATTCCCAAGGTGGACACGGCCTTCGACGACCGCGGGGTTCCCCTCGACCGCCATGACGGTCATGCTCGACGACCTGGCCTGGTGGGGCGCCCTGCTGGCCCACGGACGCGCCCAGGAGAGCTGGCCCCGGGGGGCTTCAGGGTTCGCGCCGCCATGGCCAAACTCCAAGAAGCGTCT
Source organism: uncultured Acidimicrobiales bacterium (assembly GCA_963731665.1). Classification (GTDB taxonomy): domain Bacteria; phylum Actinomycetota; class Acidimicrobiia; order Acidimicrobiales; family UBA8190; genus Chersky-840. The sequence goes on from CAVSWP010000005.1 coordinate 71,482, forward strand.
TGAAGGCCCCGCGGCCCGGCCGCCCGTACCTAGGAGGAGTCATGTCCAGCGATACATCTCGAGCGTTACTCGCCCTGCGGCGCTCCCAGGACCGATTGACCTCACTGGCAACCGGTCTCGACGCCGCCGGCCTGCGGGCTCCGTCGTACAGTGGAGATTGGACCATCGCCCAGGTGTTCTCCCACCTCGGCAGCCAGGCCGAGGTCTTCGGCCTGCTCTTGGAGGCCGGCCTGAGCGGTGGCGACGCGCCCGGCCAGGAAGCCTTCCCGCCGATCTGGGACTCATGGAACGCCCGCACCCCGGAACAACAGGCCGCGGACTGCGTCGCCGACAACGAGGCCTTTCTCCGTCGCCTCGAGGCCCTCGACGCCGGGCAGCTGGACTCGTTCGCCCTATCCGCCTTCGGCATGGACATCGACGCCCCGAGGTTCCTTCGGATGCGGCTGTCCGAACACGCCGTGCACACCTGGGACATCGCCGTGGCCCTCGACCCCGCAGCCAGAGTGGCGGCCGAGGCCGTGGACGTCCTCGTCGACACCCTGCCGGACCTGGCAGCCCGGGTGGGCAAGCCCACGGCGCGTCCGACCACGTTGCGGGTGGAGACCACAGAACCCGAACGCAGTTTCGCTCTGGCCACCGACGGCGTCCGTCTCGACCCGTGGTCCGAGCGTCTCACCGACGGCGAGCTCCATCTCTCGGCGGAGGAGCTGGTCCGACTGGTCTACGGTCGCCTCGGCCCCCGCCTCGTCGTATCGGCCCGCCTCGTCGCACCCGGACTCACCCTCGACGACCTGCGGACGGTGTTCCCGGGCCTGTGAGCCGGCCAAGACGCCGGTCCAATTCGTCGATCTGTGGCACGATCTGCCAGCCACAACGGCTTGACCAACGTGCCGCACGCAACCGCAGGCGAAGAACTGTGGCCGCTGGCGCCAGATCGACGGGGGCAGACAAATGGAGATCGAAGTTGTCGGGGCAGGCGTAGGCCGCACCGGGACACACTCGCTCAAGCTGGCCCTCGAGCAGCTGCTCGATGCCCCCTGTCATCACATGCTTGAGATCCTGGGGGACCCGAGCCAGGCTCCCGCCTGGATCGATGCCATCGAAGGCCGTCCTGTGGACTGGTCGGCCATGCTGGCGCGCTATCGGGCGATCGTGGACTGGCCGGGCGCCTCTTTCTGGCGGGAGACCTCAAAGGCAAACCCCCACGCGTTGGTGCTGCTGTCGGTCCGTGACCCCGAGTCGTGGTATGCCAGCGCGTCGCACACGATCTTCTTGTCGTTCGACCGCGTGCCCCCTGCGCTCGCACCCTGGATGAGTGCGGTTCGGCAAATGATGCAGGACCGGTTCAGCGATCAGTTCGACGACCCGACGGCGATGATGGACGCCTACCAACGCCATAACGAGGCCGTGCGGGCCGAAGTGCCGTCTGCTCGTCTGCTCGAATGGAGTCTGGGGGACGGCTGGGAGCCGATCTGCGAGCGCCTTGGTGTCGCCGTTCCCGCCGAGCCGTTCCCCGTCACCAACACGACGGCCGAATTCCGCGAGATGGTGGGGATGCCGCCTCTCGGTGGATGAGACTACGACTGAAGTTGATGTCGTGGATGAACACACATAGATTGCCACCAAGATGTGAGCTTTCCAAGACGTTGGCTTGAATAGGCGATCGGTGGTGAGAGGAGTCAGCATGTACAAGGCGATTGTCGTTGGCACCGACGGGTCAGACCGCGCAGCAATCGCAGTGGACGAAGCCTTTGCCCTGGCCAAGATCACGGGGGCCAAAGTGCACGCCGTTCATGCGATTCACGCCGCGGCCACGACAGGATTCTCTGACGTGCCCGGAGCGGCCCAGGCCACGAGCGCCGGTCTGCGCGACCACGCTGACCGTGTCGGGATGCAAGTGCTTGCCGAGGCCGAACGACAGGGGGTGACTGCGGAGGTGCACAATCCCGAAGGTGACCCGGCTGATGCGCTTCTCAACATCGCTCAGGTTGTGGATGCCGACCTCGTGGTCGTTGGGAACCGGGGTATGGCCGGAATGAAGCGCTTTGTCCTCGGGAGCGTTGCCAACAAGGTGTCGCATCAGTGTCCGTGCAGCCTCCTCATTGTCAACACAGATCGCGCCTGAACCTCGGGCTCCGCTCGCTCCCCTTCTGATCTGAAGGATTTTGAGAGAGCGCTCGATACTCTCCTCGCGGCAATCATCGACAGCCCCCTTGCGCTGGGCCATTGGGCAACGTAGACCATCCCCGGCTTCGCTTTTCTCTGTCATCGTGGTGGAATGCCTCCATGCGCCTAAATCAGGTGACCGTAGGCTCAACGAACCTCGAACGTTCAGAGGCTTTCTATCGCACGCTCGGTCTGAACCTCATCGTCAAAAACGAGCACTACCTCCGCTTCGAGTGTCCCGATGGCGAGAGCACTTTCTCGGTCGACCTCGTCGATGAAGTCGCTGACCCTGAACAGGTCACCTTGTACTTCGAGTCCGAAGGAGTCGACGATGACTGCGAGCGGCTTCGTGGCGCGGGGATCGAGTTCGAGCACCCTCCTACTGACATGCCGTGGCTTTGGAGGGAGGCCCGTCTGAGAGATCCCGACGGACACCGGCTGTGCGTCTTTCACGCCGGTGGGAACCGGAAGAACCCTCCCTGGCGCCTACCTCCTGCCTGATGGCTGGTGACTTCCACGTTCGCCGAGCAGCGAGAGTCTGATCCGGTCGACCTCATCCTCGAAGACCCTCTGACTCGCTCACTATCCTTTTCGAGTGGATCTCGGGACGCTCGGCGTGTGGTGGAGTGGCTCGTGGCGAATGAAGGGCGACGCCTCGATCGACGTCGCCGCCGAGCTGGAGGAACTCGGCTACTCGGCGTTGTGGTCATCGGGGGGCTTTGAGCCCGGGCTCCCGGCACGCTTTGGCCGACTCCTGTCGGCCACGACTCACATGAAAGTAGCGAGCGGCATCGTGAGTATCTGGGCAACCTCGCCGGCTGACATCGCCACGGCCGTGGCCGACCTCGATGCCCTGTATCCGGGTCGCTTCGTCCTGGGCCTTGGGGCAAGCCACGCTGCAATCGTCGAGAATTACCAGCGGCCCTATGCCCACATGGTGGGGTACCTCGACGACCTCGACGCTAGCGGTCCTGGGGTAGCGAGTGACCGCCGGGTGCTCGCCGCCCTTGGTCCCAGAATGCTGGAGCTTGCGGCAGAGCGGGCCGCCGGAGCGCATCCGTACTTCGTCACCGTCGAGCACACGGCCCGGGCGCGAACGATCCTCGGAGAAGGTCCCCTCCTGGCTCCTGAGGTCACCGTGGTCTTAGAGCGGGACCCCACGAGAGCACGCGACTTGGCAAGGACCTTCACCGCCGGATATCTGAGCCTGCCGAACTACGCCAACAATCTCCGCTCTCTCGGGTTCGGGGACGACGACCTCGCCGCGGGGGGAAGTGACCGCCTGGTCGATGGCGTCGTGGCCTGGGGGGACATCGATGCCGTGGCCACCCGTGTCCGAGAGCACCATACTGCGGGGGCAGACCATGTGTGCATCCAGGTGCTCTCGACCATGAACTCGTTTCCTCTCAGGGCCTATCGGGAGCTGGCATCCGCCCTACTGGACGTCTGACCGTCCCACGGGCTTCCCTCTAAACCGACCGGCCGGCGGGGCTCGATGGGGGTGGGACGAAAGTTTGCGCGCAATTGAGTGACGCTCTCCCATTGACAGTGCGGGACCATATTCGTGCTGAACC
>CAVSWP010000006.1:0-112746 GCA_963731665.1 uncultured Acidimicrobiales bacterium
AGCCCCAACGGGATTCGAACCCGTGTCTCCACCTTGAGAGGGTGGTGTCCTTGGCCACTAGACGATGGGGCCGGGAACCCTTTCGGGCCGAGTCAGACTATCTGATCGCTCGAGACGCCCGACTCGCCCGCGCTCCGGGGCCGGCACGGACGCGAGGCCGCACTCAATGCGACGGCCATGCTTCGGTGCGCGCGTCGAGCGGCAGAGCGGACCCGAGCCCCACCGTGGCGGGGCTCGGGGAGGAAATTTGGCTCGGGGGGGAGGACTCGAACCCCCAATAACAGGGCCAGAACCTGCCGTGTTGCCGATTACACCACCCCCGAATGGGTGACCTCGCAGGCTAGCCGAGCCGGTGCAGACGCGAGTACCCCACCACTCGCCCCAGGCCCACCCCCAAGGTCTCCTTGGCGTAGTAAGGAATGGCGGCCCATCCTCTGATGGGGGAATGGCTGGCAGGGACGGGCCACGCCTGGAGCCCCAGGTTGGAGGCGATGGCGAGACAGCGGTCCTCGTGAAAGCCGTCGGTGACGATGAGGATCTTGGTGAGCCCCCTCTGTTGGAGGGCCGTGGCCGCCAGCGAGAGGTTGGTCCACGAGTCGTCGCCACCGACCTCGACGATGTGGGCGGATGGCACGCCGTGGGCGACGAGCCATACCTCCGAGGCCTGCGCCTCGGTGTACTTGTCGCCCGGCTTCCTCGATCCCGTGACCACCACCGTGCCGGCCAGTTGCCGGTGCCACAGGCCGCTGGCGTCTTGGAGCCGCGCCACCAGGTCGGGCGACGGCACCCCGTTGTACTGGGCGGCCCCCATGACCACGATGGCCTGCGCGGGACGGGCGTCGTGGTGGCGCGACGTCAGGTACACCTGCACCCCGGTGACGACCAGGTATCCCCCGAAGAGCAGGACGAGCAACGCCATGCGTTGCAGGACCCACCGCATGGCGCGCGCTCCTCGCACCATGACGTCTCCCAGCACTGCCACTCGTCCCGTCCCCCGATCCCAGCGATCCGGCGCCTGCCGGACCGCGGCTCAGCCTGTGGCGTCTCCGAGACGGGCCCGGGCGACGCGCAGTCGGTCCCGTACAGCCTCGCGCCCGAGCACCTCCAGGGACTGGAATAGGGGCGGGCCCACCCGCCGGCCGGTGACGGCCACCCTGATCGGCGCCTGGGCCTTGTTGAGCTTGCGGCCCAGGGCCTCGGCCAGCGCCTGGGTGGCGCTGTGTAGGGCATCGACGGTCCACTCGCACTCCCCGTAGGCGGCCAGGGCGGCGTCGAGCACGGCCGGGGCCGAGGGGTCGGCCGCCACGGCGGCCCACGACGCGTCCTCCATGACGGGCTGATCGAGAAAGAGGAAGTCCACCATGGCGGGCACCTCACCGAGGACCACGACGCGTTCTTGGACCAGCGGCGCCATGGTGCGGAACACGGCGGCGTCGAAACGCTCGGGCGGCCAGGGGGCGCGCGGCGCCGAGGTCCACGGCCGGGCCGCCTCGACGAAGTCGTCGACGGGCATGGCCCGGAGGTACTCCTTGTTCATCCAGTCGAGCTTCTGGAGGTCGAAGAACGCCGGCGCGTGGTTCACGTCGGACAGCTCGAAGGACTCCACCATCTCCGCCACGCCCAGGATCTCGCCGCCGTCGGGGGGGCTCCATCCGAGCAGGGCGAGGTAGTTGCGCATGGCCTCGGCCAGGTACCCCCGCTCCTGGTAGGACTCGACGGCCACGTCGTCGCGCCGCTTGGAGAGCTTCTGGCGACGCTCGTTGACCAGCAGGGGCAGGTGGGCGAACCCGGGCAACGCCGCGTCGTCGCCCTCCAGCGCCGACCACAAGAGCAGGCCCTTGGGCGTCGAGGGCAGGAGGTCCTCGCCCCGGATGACGTGGGTGATGGCCATGGCGATGTCGTCGACCACGTTGGCCAGGATGAACAGGGGCGCCCCCGAGGACTTGACCACCACGAAGTCCTCGATGCTGTCATGGGCGAAGGTGACGTCGCCCCGGATGAGGTCGTGGACCACGGTGACGCCGTCGTCGGGGACCCGGAACCGCAGCGCGTGCCCGGCGCGCCCCAGCCCCCGGTCGCGACAGAAGCCGTCGTAGCCCGGGGCGGTGCCGGCCTTGGTGCGGGCGTCGATCTCGTCCCGGGTGCATGCGCAGGCGTAGAGGGCACCGGCGTCCCACAGGCGGTCAATGGCCCGGAGATGGGCGTCAGAGCGCGCCGACTGACGGAAGGGCCCTTCGTCGGGCTCCATGCCCAGCCACGACAGCGAGGACACGATGCCCTCGACCCATTCCTCGCGGTTGCGCTCGGTGTCGGTGTCTTCGATGCGCAGGATGAAGGTGCCCCCGGTGTGGCGGGCGAAGAGCCAGTTGAACAGGGCCGTCCGGGCGCTGCCGATGTGGAGGAACCCGGTGGGCGAGGGAGCGAAACGGACCCGCGTCCCCACGCCGGGGGCGGTGGCCGCAGCGGCCCCGCCGGTGCCGTCGGCCACAGGCGCTACTCGTCCTCGACGAGCGTGATGGCCCCCGTGGGGCAGTTGTTGGCGGCCATGCGCACCTTGTCGTGGAGCTCGGAGCCGGGGTTCTCGTCCAGGACGTAGAGAAAGCCGTCGTCGCGCACCTCGAACACCTCGGGGGCGATCCCCATGCACACGGCGTTGGACGCACACACGTCGTAGTCCACGACGATCTTCATGGGTGCCACCTCCGTCTCGACCCGGTCCGAAGTGTAGTGGTGGGCCTCATGGCCTCCGGGCTGCTCAGGGCTTGTCGGTGCCGAGCACCCACATGGCGAAGAACTGCGAGCCGCCCCCATAGGCATGTCCCAGGGCCCGCCGCACGTTGTCGACCTGGTGCTCGCCGGCCTGGCCCCGCACCTGCATGGCGACCTCGAGGAACCGGAGCATGCCCGAGGCCCCGATGGGGTTCGACGACAGGACGCCCCCCGAACAGTTCCAGGGGATGTCGCCCCCGTCGAGGGCGGTGGCCCCGGCGTCGGTGAGCTTCCACCCGTCGCCCTCGGGACAGAACCCCAGGCTCTCGAGCCACATGGGCTCGAACCACGAGAAGGGCACGTAGACCTCGGCCACGTCGATCTCGCGCCGGGGCTCGGTGATGCCCGCCTGGCGGTAGACGTCCTCGGCGCAGTCCCGGCTGGCCCGGGGGTTCACCTGATCTCGCCCGGCGAACATGGTGGGCTCCGAGCGCATGGCCATGCCGTGGATCCACGCCGGCGGTCGGCCCGAGCCCGCCCCGTCGGCCACGCGCTCCGAGGCCAGCACCATGGCCGCCGCGCCGTCGGAGGACGGGCACGTCTCGAGGTAGCGGACGGGGTCCCACAACATGATCGAGTCCTTCACCATGTCGAAGGAGATGTCCTCGATGTGGAGATGGGCATAGGGGTTCTTGAGCGCCTGGAGGCGGTCTTTCACGGCCACCAGGATCCCGATGTGGTCGGGGGCGCCCGAGCGGCGCATGTAGGCACGGATGATGGGCGCGAAGAACCCCCCGGCCCCGGCCAGCAGGGGCGCCGAGAAGGGTTGGGGCACCGACAGGGCCCACATGGCGTCGGAGTCCGACTGCTTCTCGAAGGCCACGGTGAGCACCCGCTCGTGGCGGCCCGAGGCCACCAGGTGGGCGGCCACGATGGCCGTCGACCCCCCCACCGAGCCCGCCGTGTGCACCCGCAGCATGGGCTTGCCCACCGCCCCCAGGGCGGGGGCCAGGTACAGCTCGGGCATCATGACGCCCTCGAACATGTCGGGGGCCTTGCCGATGACCACGGCGTCGATGTCACCCCAGTCCATGCCGGCGTCCTCGAGGGCGCGCGCCGCCGCCTCGCGCACGAGACCGGCGATCGAGACGTCGTCACGCTTGGCCGCGTGCTTGGTCTGGCCCACACCGATCACCGCGCAGCGCTCGGCCATCAGGCCCCCTCTCGGCCCGGGGGCTCGGCGGACAGGGCACACACCAAGTTCTGCTGGAGACAGGGCCCCGACGTGGCATGGGCCAGGGCGCTCTGCGCGCTGCCGTCCATGATGCGGGCGGCGGCCTCCCCGATGCGGATGAGCCCGGCCACCATGACGGCGTTGGCGGCCAGGGCCCCACCCGAGGGGTTGACGGCCACGGTGTCGGCCAGGCCCATGGCGTCGCGCAGGATGAGCTCCTGGTGGGCGAAGGGGGCGTGCAGCTCGGCCACGTCCACGGTGACGGTTTCGTCGCCGCCGGGCCCCGACAGCCCCGCACCCTGGGTCGCCCGGTGCGTCGAGGGCGAGGTCACCAGGTCGCGCGCCCCGAGGGCGTGGGTCTCGATGCGGTGGTCCATGCCGGTGATCCAGGCCGGGCGCTCGCACAGGGCCCGGGCCCGGTCTTCGGCCGCCAGGACGATGGCGGCCACGCCGTCGGTGATGGGCGGCAGGGCGTGGCGCCGCAGGGGGGCCACCACGTAGTCGTCGGCCAGGAGGTCGTCGGGGGACTGGTCCTTGGCCACCTGGGCGTTGGGGTTGCCCAGCGCGTCGCGCCGGCTGCGGGCGGCCACCGCCGCGAAGTCCCGCTCGGTGGCCTTGCCGGCGTCGATCAGCGCCCGGGCCTGCAAGGCGGCCAGGGCCACCGGGTCGGGCCACAGGGGGGCCATGTAATAGGGGTCGAGCTGCAGGGCCAGGATTCGACCCAGCTGGCTGGGGGAGGACCGCCCGAAGCTGTAGACGAGGGCGGTGTCGATCTCGCCCTCTTGCAGCAGCGTCCACGCCTCGTACAGGGCCCAGGCGCCGTCCATCTCGACGTGGCTCTCGCGCATGGGGGGCCACACCCCCACGGCGTCGAGGGCCATGACGAAGCTGAAGGGGGCACCCACCAGGTAGTCGGTGCTGCCCGAGCACACGAAGCCCATGTCGCTCTTGGTGACGCCGATGTTGGCGAACACCTCGGTCACCACCGGCATGAGCATCTCGACCTCGTTGCGGTGGTCCTCGCGCCGCACCGAGGGCGACTGGGCGAACGACACCACCCCCACGGGGCGCACGGGCCGGCCGGTCGGGGCCGAAGTGGTCACAGGTATTCCCGGAAGGACTCGTAGGGGGCGTCGGGCTCGCCGTTGGGCCGGAAGTACTTGACCGAGGCGGCGGTGAGGCCGAGCTGGTCCTTGTCCACCCACACCGCTTCCACCCGCAGGCCCATGCGGACGTCGGCGGAGGGCATCTCCTGGATCAGCCCCATGAAGGCGATGTTGGCGCCGTCGAGGAGGATCTGCGCGCAGATGTAGGGGATCTCGATCGACTGGCCCTGGAAGGGCACGTTGACGACGCAGTAGGTGGTGACGGTGCCGGTGTTGCCCAGCTCGACGCGGTCGGTGGTGGCGACCCCGTCGGTGGGGCACGACCCACGCGGCGGGACGTAGACCTGGTGACAGGCCGGGCAGCGCTGGCCCAGGAACTTGCCCTCGGCCATGCCCCGCAGGTAGCGGGACTGGGCCAGCCCGGCGGTGTACTGGTACTCGACCCGGATCGGGGTGGCCAGCGTGGTGACGGGGCCCTCGCCCGTCCCCGCCCCGTCGGTGAGGGTGCCCTCGTCGCTCACGAGGCGCTCGCCTCGGGGACGAAGCACTCGATGTCGTGCATGGTGCCGTGCCGCTCCCCCGCCGGGCGCCAGCGCGCCGTGACCCGCATGCCGCTGGCCATGGCGTCGGGGGTGCCGGCGTCCACCGCGTGCAGCATGGCGGTGTCGGCCCCGTCGAGGTGCACGAGCGCCCAGGCGAAGGGGCGGTCGAGGGGCTGGTCGGCCTTGGGCTGCGCCGCCCACGACCACGTGGTGACCACGCCCGACTGGCCCACCTCGACCAACTCGCCCACGTCGGCTCCGGTAAGGGGGTCGTACTCCGTGGGGGGCACCACGACGGTGGCGGTGCCGTCGGCGGCCCGGGAGCTCGCCCCCAGGATGCGCCCGTCGCGCAGGCCGGTGAGAAAGGCGCCGATGACGGGGCCCACCGAGCGCACGTAGGTGTACTCCAGGACGTGGGGGGCCCTCAGGATCTCGTCGGCCATCACCACCCTCCCCTCGGTCGGAGCACGACCGCGCAAACTAGAACACATTGCAGTTCCGTGCCAGCCGAGGCCCCGGGGCCCGGGCGGCGCCGGCGGAGCGGGCGCGACGGCCCTAGAAGGTCAGGATCTGGCGGATGATCTCGCCCTTCTTCATGGCCTCGAAGGCGTCCTGGGCCTTGGACAGGTCCATGCGCGACGAGATCATGCCCTCGAGGTCGAGACGGCCCGCCTTCCACAGGCGGATGAGCCGGCCGAACTCGCTGCGCACGTCGGCCGAGCCGTAGTACGAGCCCAGCAGTTTCTTCTCCATGAAGAACAGCTCGAAGCAGTTGAACTCGACGTTTTTCTCGGCGCTGCCCGCACCCACGATCACCGCCGTGCCGCCCCGGCGCACGGCGTCGTAGGCGGCCCGGATGGTCTGGGGCAGGCCGATGCACTCGATGGCGTAGTCGAACCCGCCGGCCGCGCCGTTGATCTCGGCGTTGGCCGCGCTCAGATCGTCGGGCTTTACACCGTGCGTCGCCCCGAAACCCAAAGCGGTCTTCAACTTGGAGTCGACCATGTCGACGGCCACGATCTCCGCCGCCCCGGCGATGCGCGCCCCCTGAATGGCGGCGATGCCGACGCCGCCGGCACCGAAGACCACCACGCTCGATCCCGGCTTCACCTTGGCAGTGTTGAGCGCGGCGCCCACACCTGTCGTCACGCCACAGCCGATGAGCGCCCCGATCTCATAGGGCACGTCGTTGGGGATCTTCACCACGCCTTGCTGGGGGAGCACCATCTCCTCGGCGAAGGTCCCCGTCCCCGCGAAGCCGAAGACGGGCTCGCCTCCGCGCGAGAACTTGGCGGCGCCGGCGATGTTGAAGAAGATGTCCACGCACAGGTTGGCCTCGCCGCGCAGACAGGCCCGGCACTTCCCGCACGGGGGGGTCCAGGCCACGATCACGTGGTCGCCCACGGCCACCTGGTCCACACCCGGGCCCACCTCGATGATCTCGCCGGCGCCCTCGTGGCCCAGGACGGCCGGGGCCGGCTGGGGCAGGGTCCCATTCATGGCGGACAGGTCGGAGTGGCACACCCCGGCGGCGTGGAGCTTGAGGCGGACCTCGCCCGGACCCGGATCGGCGACCTCGACGTCGTCGTAGATGTCGACGAACTCCTTGCCCACCTCGTTGAAAATTGCTGCGCGCATCCGAGCTCCCTCCCTGGGTGTCGACCGTGCCTGAATGACGTCGACCCTGCCTGCGCATTCGACCATGCGCCGCTGGGGGCCGCAACACCTGGGCCGCCCAGCCTGGTGACCGACCGGCCGCCCCTCGTCCGACGCGCTACGCCCCGGGGCCGGTCGGCGTGGTCAGGCCGTTGGGGAGCAGGAGGCGAACGGCCACCGCCAGCTCGTCGCGCACGCGGTTCATGTCGCTCCAGCCGTTCACCCAGCCCACCAGCGACGAGTACCACACGTGCCCGATGATACGGGTGCGCTCGGCGTGGTCGGGAGGCTGGGGCTCGCCGATGGCCCTGATGATGATGCCGTCCATGACGGCCCCCATCTGCTGCTGGCACTCGATGGCGGCCAGGTCCGGTGACGCCAGGGAGGCGAAGACCGCCGCCACCAGCCGGGGCTGGCGGCCCATGGCGCGCAGGGCCCGCTCGAGGACGTCAAGGACCCGCTCCGAGGCGACCGACCCCCGGGCCGGGACCTGGGCCAGGCGGGCGTCGAGCTGCTCCACCCAGAACACCAGGGCGGCGGCCAGGAGGTGGTCCTTGGAGGAGAAATAGCGGTACACGGTGCCCATGGCGACGTGCGCCCGGGCGGCCACGTCGCGCATCTGGACGGACTCGTAGCCCCCCTCCAGCCCGAGCTCCATGGCCGCGTCGATGACCCGCTGACGCCGCGCCTCCTGAGCACGAGTCAGAGACCGGGGGAGCACCCGTTGCTGCACGGTGGTCACGCTACTCCCCGTCCTGCCTGGAACGGAACCGGTTCTACTTCCCGTGGGCCCGTCCGCCCGGGCCCCGAATCTGACATGGCGTCAGCCCCGGGGGCTAGCCTTCGGGCGGCATGGCCCCCGATGTGGGCGACACCGCCCTGGAGACGATCTTCGACGACGGCGGTGACCCGGGCGCGATCGCCGCCACCGACGGCCGGGTCCCGGGGCGCCGGGGCCTGGCCACCCGGACACGGCTGCTCGCGTGCACCGCTGAGCTCCTCGCCAGCACGGCGTGGCGCTCGATCAAGGTGATCGACATCGCCCGGCAGGCGGGGACGTCGCCGGCGACCTTCTACCAGTACTTCGAGAACGTGGAGCAGGCCATCCTGGTGATGGCCGAGGAGCTCATGCAGGGGGCGGGCACCCTGGCCGAGCTCGTCGACGGGGACTGGTCCGACGAGGCCAGCTGGGCGACGGCCCGGCGGGTGGTCGAGGGGTTCATGGCCTACTGGGACGCCAACCGGGCGGTGTTCCGGGTGGTCGAGCTGGCCACCGAGGAGGGCGACCTGCGCTTCCAGGGGTTGCGGGTGCGCGCCCTCAACGCCGTGACGGTGACCTTGGCCCGGGTGATCGCGTCGGACACCCCCAACCGCAGCCCGGCGGGCACCGACGCCATGGCGGTGGCCGCCACGCTCATCTCGATGCTGGCGCACGTGGCCGCCCATCGCTACGGGTTCGAGTTCTGGGGCATCCGCACCACCGCCATGGTCGACACCCAGGCGCGGGTGCTGCACTGGGCCGTCACGGGGAAGCCCGGGGGCCCGAGCGTCGGCACCGGGGCGGTCCCGGCGCCGCGCACCGGCCCGGTGGTGGGGGGCGGCGCCGCGCAGACCCGGGTGGAACAAGCGCGCCGGCGACCGACCGCTACTTGACGGCCACCGGGTTCAAGGGGGAACCGCACCCGTTGGTGAAGGGCAACGGGGTGGCGTCGAGGAGGAAGGTGTACTGGCCGTCGGCGGCACAGTCCGCCGCCAGGGCGTCGAGCATCCAGTTCTGGCCCTGGGTCATCCCCATCTCCACGATGTGCAGCAGGTGCACGGGGAGATAGACGTCGGCGTCCTCGCAGGGGATGACCTCGAGCGCCATGGTGTCAGTGGCGACGGCGGCGACGTCATGGGCGTGGAACCACTCCGCCGTCGCCATGGAGAGGCCCGACGCCAGGCCCATGTAGTGCATGACGTCGCCGAAGCCCAGCATGTTGGGGACCGGGACGGTGGCCCCGCCGGCGGGGAAGCGCTCCGCCATGTGGAGGTGCGCCATCTGCCCGGTGCGCACCAGCACCACGTCGCCCGGCTCGACGCTCACCCCGGCGAGCGCGCAGGCGGCGTCGAGGTCCGAGGGGGTGATGGCGTAGCCGCCCTCGAGCACCTCGGTGTCCTTGGCCCGGGCCACGTCGAGGAGCACCCCCCGGCTGACCAGTGAGTCCACCAGGTGGATCCCCAGTCGGCTCGCCCCCGCCGAGTTGACCGCCGTGGCCGGGTACCCGTTGTACAGCACGCCGCGGTAGCTCACATGGGCCAGGCCGTCCCAGTGCGTGGCGCATTGCAGGGGCATGACCACGACGTCCTCGTTGGCACAGATCCACTCGGGGTCGTCGGACAGGGGCACGTTCACGTACGACATGGTGCGCACCGGGTTGAAGCGGACGGGCACCACGCCTTTCTGGATCCCCTCGGCCTCCGACAGCGCCAGCCCCAGGGGAAACGCCCGGCCGGAACGGACGCTGGCCACGGCCCGGAGCCGGACGTCGTCGGTCACGAAGTTGAGCGTGCCCAGCTGGTCCTGGGCGCCCCAGCGGCCCCAGTTGTTGACCCTGGCGGCCGTCGCCGTGAACTGCTCGGAGGCTCCCATCGCGGCCGCAGGCTAGTGGCGGTGGCGCTCGCACGTCGGCGCCGGGCGCCCTCCGACAGGCCCCCCAGGCACGGAAAATCCCTCGTCGCCGGGTCGGCGCGGTCCTACACTGGATGGCAGTCTCACGAAGCACGAGGAGGTGGCCAGTGCGGATCTCAACCCTCCTTGCTGGTAAGGGAGACCTGGTGGCGACCATCACCGGGGACAAGACGGTGGCAGGCGCCGTGGCGCAGCTGCGCGCACATGGCATCGGGGCCCTGGTGGTGTCCTCCGACGGGCAGCACATCGACGGCATCGTGTCCGAGCGCGACATCGTGCGCGCCCTGCACACCCGCCATGAATCGCTGCTGGAGGAGCCCGTCCGGTCGATCATGACGTCGACGGTGTTCACGGCCTCGCCCGAAGACGACGTGGAGTCCGTCATGGCGGCCATGACCGAACGCCGGATCCGCCACGTCCCGGTGGTGAACGACGGGTATCTGTGCGGGATCATCAGCATCGGTGACGTGGTGAAGAGCCGTCTGGCCGAGCTCGAGAAGGACCGCAAGGAGCTCGTGGAGTACATCAACGCCCGCTGAGCACCGGCCGCCAGGCGGGCGCCGGGTGGGATGCTTGGTCTCGTGCCCGTCTCGTTCCGACCGCTGCGACGGTCCGACTTCGCACTCATGGCCAACTGGCTGGCGGCGCCCCACGTGGCGCCGTGGTGGCCCGACGAGCCCACCGTGGAGGCCCTCGAAGCCAGTTACGGGCCGGTGGTCAACGCCGTCGACCCCACCGAGGCGTTCATGGTCGAGCTCGAGGGCCGACCGGTGGGGTTCGTCCAGCGCTACCTCCTCGACGACTATCCGGAGTGGTGCGCCGCGCTGGGCATCGAGCGCGCCGCCGGGATCGACTACCTGATCGGCGTGGCGGCGCTGACCGGCGTGGGCCTGGGACCGGTCATCGTGGACTCGTTCTCCACCTTGACCTTCGAGCGCTACCCGGGCGTCGACCGGTTGGCGGTGGCGGTGCAGCAGGCGAACCACCGGTCCTGGCGGGCGCTCGAGAAGGCCGGGTTCGGCCGGGTGTTCGCGGGGATGATCGACTCCGAGGACGCCAGCGACGCCGGTCCCAGCTACGTCTACGTGCGCGGCCGCTGATCAGGCCGCTTCGGACGGGTCAGGAACCTCCCAACAGCGTCCGCAACATCGCCAGGCGCCCCGGCGCCACGCGCCACCACGTCCATTTCCCGCGCTTGTCGCCCACGATGAGGCCGGCCTCGGCCAGCACCCGGGTGTGATGGGAGATGGTGGGCTGGCTCTTGGCCAGGGGCCCCTCGAGGTGGCAGCTGCACGCCTCGCCCTGGGCCGACACCAACGACAACAACCGGAGCCGCACCGGATCTCCCAGGGCAGCCAGCACCGGCGCCAGCTCGGCGGCGTCGCGCTCGGACAGGGCGGCGTCGGTGATGGGCGCACAGCACAGGTCGTCTGTTTGGTCCGTCGGCACCGCGCTCCGCATGGTGGCGCCCATCGTCCTCCCTCTCATTGACAAGCGTCGATGCGACGATCATACTCTCGAATCGACAGTGGTCAATGTGAAGGAGGGGTCATGTCCCGGGTCCAGCTCGCCCTCAACGTCTCCGACCTCGACGAGGCGGTGGCCTTCTACTCGAAGCTCTTCGACACGTCGCCGGTCAAGGTCCGGCCCGGTTACGCCAACTTCGTCGTGGCCGACCCCCCGCTCAAGCTCGTCCTGGTCGAGCACCCCGATGCGCCGGACACCCTCAACCACCTCGGTGTGGAGGTCGACGGGGCCGAGGAGGTCGCCGCCGCCCAGCGGCGACTGGCCGCCCGCGGCCTGGCCACCACCGTCGAGGACCAGGTGTCGTGCTGCTACGCCGTGCAGGACAAGGTGTGGGTGCACTCCCCCGACGGGTCGCCGTGGGAGATCTACACCGTGCTCGCCGACGCCGAGACTCCTGCCCCGTGCTGCTGATCGACAGGCCGCTGGCGCGTCAGACGCTGGCCGAGTTCGTGGGCACCGCCTTCCTGGTGGCCGCCGTGGTGGGGTCCGGGATCGCCGCCCAGCGCCTGTCTCCGCACCAGGTGGGGCTCGAGTTGCTCGAGAACACCGCCGCCACCGCAGCGGCCTTGGTGGCGATCATCTTCGCCGTGGGCCCCGTGTCGGGGGCCCATCTCAACCCCGTGGTCACCCTGGTCGACAGGCTCTTCGGGGGGCTTCGGACCCGGGCCGCGGTGGCCTATGTCCTGGCGCAGTTCACCGGCGGCACCGCCGGCGCCGTCGCCGCCAACACCATGTTCGGCCTGCCGGCGCTGTCTCTGTCGGCGCATCACCGGGCCGCGGGACCGCACCTCTTCGCCGAGGCGGTCGCCACCTTCGGGCTCGTGCTCGTGGTCTTCGGGGTGGTGCGCGCCGGGCGGGGCGCGGTGGTGCCCTTCGCCGTGGGCGCCTACATCGCGGCCGCCTACTGGTTCACCTCGTCGACGAGCTTCG
The DNA here is from genome assembly GCA_963731665.1 of uncultured Acidimicrobiales bacterium. GTDB lineage: Bacteria > Actinomycetota > Acidimicrobiia > Acidimicrobiales > UBA8190 > Chersky-840. The sequence goes on from CAVSWP010000006.1 coordinate 12,376, forward strand.
CCAATCCCGCGGTGACCTTCTCGCGCATGTTGTCGGACTCCTTGGCCGGCATCGCCCCGTCGTCGGTGCCGGGGTTCGTGGGGCTCGAGCTCGTCGGGGGGGTGCTCGGGGCGGCCTGCATCGCCGTGCTCTATCCCCGCGAGCGCGAGGACGCCGCCGACGTGTTGCTCCCCCATCCCGAGGCGGCATGATCCCGCCCCCACCCGAGGTCCTCTTCGTGTGCGTGCACAACGCCGGCCGGTCGCAGATGGCCGCCGCCCTCATGGCGCGCCACGGCGCCGGACGCGTCGTGGTCGGCTCGGCGGGCACCGATCCCGCCGAGCACCTCAACCCCGCCGTGGTGGTGGCCATGGCCGAGGTAGGGCATCGACCTCTCCGCCCAGCGCCCCCGGGCGCTCACCGACGACGACGCCCGGCGCGCCGCGGTCATCGTGACGATGGGTTGCGGCGACACCTGCCCCGTCTATGCGGGCACGCGCCACCTGGACTGGGCCCTCGACGATCCCGCCGGCAAGAGCGTCGAGGAGGTGCGCGTCATCCGCGACCAGATCGACGGCCTGGTGCGGGGACTGGTGGCCGAGCTCGTGGCGTGAGCGGCTGAGGAACCGGACCCAGTGGGGTTCAGGCCACCCCCGGCGCCACCACGCGCCCCGGGAGGTTGGCGCGCAGCACCTCGCCGTGGCGCACGATGGGGACGCCGTTCACGATGGTCCAGTAGATGCCCCGGGGCCGCGCCGAGTAGCGCGCCTCGCCCCCGGGGAAGTCCTTGACCTGCTTCTTGGACTCGAGCTCGACGGTGTCGGGGTCGAACACGAAGGCGTCGGCCCAGTACCCCGGGAGGAGCATGCCCCGGCCCTCGAAGCCCAGCAGCGCGGCGGGCACCTGCGTCATCTGCCGGATGCCCTCCTCGAGGCTCCACAGCTTTCGATCCCGGACCCAGAAGGCCAGGAAGGCCGTGGACCAGTCAGACCCGTCGTCGCGATCGAGATGGGCGCCGCCGTCGGAGACGCCGATGATCATGGCGGGGTGGCTCTGGCCGTGGGCCACCGCCTCCTCCCACGCCCGGCTCTTGTTGACGTATCGGAAGACCGTTGCCAGGTCCTCGTCGAGGGCCAGGTCGAGCAGGGCGTCGGCGGGCTCCTTGCCGAGCTCGGTGGCGATGTCGGCGATCGTGCGGCGCACGAACTTCTCGTTGTGCGCCTTGGCCACCTCGTCGACCTCCACCACGCTCCAGCGCGGCGGGGGCAGCGTCGACCCCTGGGCGCCGTCGGTGTTGGGATGCTCCACGGCATGGCGCATCTCAGTGCGCGCCGCCGGGTCGCGCAACAGGGCGAGGCGGTCCTGGCGGGCCACGCCCGGGCCCAGCGCCCGGTGCCAGGCGGGCACCCCCTCGTAGAGGTTGGTGCCGGTGTCGATGCGGAAGTCGCGGTCGAAGGGATGGTTGCGCAACAACGAGAAGATGCCCACGCCCTGGCGCCCGACCTCCTCGATCCACTCCGAGACCTGCTCCCACTCCGCCCCCGGGACGTCGACCTTGGAGCGCCCACCCAGTCCCTGCAAGATGATGGGGAGCCGGCTGGCGCTGCCCAGGCGGAACAGCAGCTCCTTGTCGTCCTGGTCGAGTCCGCCGATGGCGCTGCGGTGCAGGTAGCTGATCGACCCCCCGCGGTGGCGTCCCGCCTCGGCGCACAACACCTCGAGCTCCGCCAGCGACGCGTACCGGCTGGGAACCGGTCGGTCGTCCCCGTCGAGCTGGGTGGGTCCGTGCGACGAGCTGAAGCCCGCCGCGCCCGCCTCCATGGCCTCGCCCACGACGTGGCGCATGTGCTCCACCTCGTCCGCGGTGGCCTCGCGCTCGGACCCGGCCTCGCCCATGACGCTGCGCCGGATCGCCGAGTGGCCCACGTAGCACGCCATGTTCACGCCCAGCTTCCCGACCCTCGACGCCAGGAATTCGGGAAACGACTCGAAGTCCCACTGCACCGCCGACAGCGCCACCGGTGACATGCCTTCGACCTTGGCGAACATGCGGGCCAGGTAGTCGCGCTGGTCGGGGCGGTTGGGAGCCACCGAGAACCCGCAGTTCCCGGCGAGCACCGTGGTCACGCCGTGGTAGCACGAGGACGTGGCGTGCGGTTCGAACGTCAGCTGGGGGTCGTAGTGGGTGTGGGCGTCGATGATCCCCGGCGCCACGTGCAAGCCGTCGGCGTCGATGACCTGGTCGGCGTCCGCGGGGTCGACGAAGCCGATCTTGACGATGCGGCCGTCCTTCACGGCGATGTCCCCGCGCCGGCGGGCCAGGCCACTGCCGTCGAGCACAATGCCGCCCATGACGGCGAGGTCGTAGGTGCTCACGGCGGCTCCTAACCGGTCCACACGATCGACTGCAGCTCCGAGTACGCCTCGAGGCCGTAGTCACCACCGTCGCGCCCCACCCCCGACATCTTGAACCCCCCGAAGGGCGCCTCGTGGTTGCGCTGGGCGGTGTTGATGCCCACGTGCCCCGCCCGCAGCTGCTTGGCCACCTCGAAGGCCCGGGCGGTGTCACCCGAGAAGACGTAGTCGTAGAGCCCGAAGTCGCTGTCGTTGGCGAGGGCCACGGCCTCGGCTTGGTCATCGAAGGCGATCACCACGAGAACCGGCCCGAAGATCTCCTGGCGCGCCACAGTCATGTCGTTGTCGGCGATGAACAACGTGGGCTCGACGTAGAAGCCCCGCTCGAGGTGCGCCGGGCGGGCTCCCCCGGCCACCAGCCGGGCGCCTTCGTCGCGCCCGTTGGCCACGGCTCCCTCCACCCGGTCGCGCTGGGCGGCGGAGATGAGCGGGCCCACGATGGTGTCGAGCTCGGTGGGGTCACCCACCTTGAGCGCCCCCGCGTACCCCCGCAGCCTCTCGAGAACCTGGTCGAAGACGCTTCGCTGCACGAGGGCTCGGGTGGGAGCCGTGCAGATCTGCCCCGAATGAAAGCTCCACGTGGATCCGATGCAGCCCACGGCGGCGTCGAGGTTGGCGTCGTCGAACACGATGCACGCCCCTTTGCCGCCCAGCTCGAGCAGCAGGCGCTTCATGGTCCGCCCCCCGGCGGCGGCGATGCGCGTCCCAACCTCGGTCGATCCGGTGAAGCTGATCATGTCCACGTCGCCGGACTCGACCAGCGCCGCCGCCGGACCGGCGTCGGCGGAATTCACGAGGTTGACGACACCGGGGGGGAAGCCGACCTCTTCGAGGATGCGCACCATCTCCACCACGGTCAGCGGGTCCTGGGCGGCGGGCTTCACCACCACGGTGTTGCCCATGGCCAGCGCGGGCGCGACCTTGCCGGCCATGTTGACCAGCGGGAAGTTGTACGACGTGATGCAGGCCACCACGCCCACCGGTTGGCGCACCGCCAGCGCGCTGATGAGCCCGCCCGGTGCCAGCGGCGTGGCCACGGCGACCTGGGGGGGGATGGCCCGTTGCGCCACCGGCCGCAGGTCCAGCGAGTAGCGCTCGAACCGGCTCACGGCGATGGGCACCTGGAGGCTCGATCCCACCGCGGCGGTGGCCCCCGTCTCGGCGATGACCAGGGGCAGCAGTTCCTCGGCCCGGGACGAGATGGCCTTGGCGGCGCGCGCCATGAGCTCGGCGCGCTCGGCCGGGGGTGTCGCCGCCCACGCCGGCAGGGCCTGGCGCGCCGCCGCGGCGGCGGCCTCGGCGTCGGCCCCGGTGGCGTTGGGGGCCCGGCCCACGACCTCCTCGGTGGCCGGGTTGACCACCTCGTAGGTGCCCCCCGAGGCCTCGACCCACTTGCCCCCGATGAACAACTGGCTCTCGTCGGTGAAGCCGCTCCCGGGCGTCCGAGCCATGGGCGCCGATGGTACCGGTTGTCTGACATGCCGTCAGGTCCGCCTGCTACCGTTCGCACGACCGGGAGATCTCCGCCGTGCCCAGCGCGGGGCCCGGATATCGAGAAACGGACATCGAGAAGGAGCGTGCGATGAGCCCGGCAGTCGGCTTCCAGGACGCCACCGCCATCGCCGGCATCGCCCAGACGGCGTTCGCCAAGCACCTCGAGCCCACCGAGGCCGAACTGGCGTGCACGGTGATCGTGGACGCCTGTGCCGACGCCGGCATCGATCCCTCCGAGGTCGACGCCTTGTGCTCGTACACCATGGAGGCCACCGAGGAAGTCGACATCGTCCGCAACATCGGCTCCGGGGAGATCACCTTCTTCAGCCAGGTCGGCTACGGCGGTGGGGCCGGGTGCGGCGTGGTAGGCCACGCCGCGCTGGCGGTGGCCAGCGGGCAGGCCGAGGTGGCCGTGGCGTGGCGGTCCCGCAAGCGCGGGTCGGGCCCCCGGCCCTGGACCAGCACCTCGGTCCAGCTGCGGGTCCCCGGTGCCTGGACGCGACCGTTCGGCATGCTGCGGCCCGTCGACGAGATCGCCATGCTCACCCGGCGCTACATGCACGAGTACGGCGCCACCCGCGATCACCTGGCCAATGTGGCCATGGCGGTGCGCAAGCACGCCAACATGAACCCCGCCGCCCTCATGGCCGACCGGCCCATGAGCCGCGAGGACTACATGGCCTCGCGCTGGGTGTCGGAGCCCCTGTGCCTGTTCGACAACTGCCTCGAGACCGACGGCGCGCTGGCGTGCGTGATCGTGTCGGCCGAGCGCGCCCGCGACCTGCGCCACGCACCGGCCTACATCCACGCCTTCGCTCAGGGGCTTCCTCCCGAGCACCAGACCATGGTCAACTTCTTCAACGACGACCCTCTCACCGGGCCGGCCTGGGCCTGCGCCCGGCGGCTGTGGGCGAACGCCGCCTTCGGGCCCGGCGACGTCAACGTGGCCCAGATCTACGACGCCTTTTCACCGCTGATCCTGCTCTCGCTCGAGGGCTACGGGTTCTGCAAGCGCGGCGAGGCCGCCGGTATGACGGAGAACGGCAACCTCGAGTGGGGAACGGGCTCGCTCCCGGTGAACACCTCCGGTGGTGGGCTGTCGGAGGCCTACGTGCACGGCTTCAACCTGATCAACGAAGGGGTGCGCCAGATGCGCGGCACGTCGACGGCGCAGGTGGAGGGAGCCGAGACCTGCCTGGTGACCTCGGGGGAGGGAGTGCCCACCAGCGCCCTTCTCCTCCGGCGATAGGAGAGGACCCATGACCAACGCTGCCGCCTTCTCCGGTGGGTACGCCGCCAACCTCGGCCCGTCCGAGGAGGGGTTCCTCATGCCGGCCGTCGACGAGGAGAGTTCCTTCTTCTGGGAGGGCGCGCTCCAAGGTGAGCTGCGTATCCAGGTGTGCAACTCCTGCGGCAAACTCCGCCACCCGCCGAGGCCCATGTGCCCGTCGTGCCGCTCCACCGCCCGGGGGTGGAAGCCGGTGGCCGGCAAAGGGACCATCTGGTCGTTCGTCGTTCCCCACCCCCCGCTGCTCGAGCCCTATTCCGGCCTGGCCCCCTACAACGTGATCGTGGTGGCCCTCGACGAGCACCCCACCATCCGCTTCGTGGGCAATCTCGTCAGTGGTCCTGAGGGAGCCCTCAACGAAGTCGACCCCCACTCCATCCGCATCGGCGAGCCCGTCGATGTCGTCTTCAAGCACTTCCACCGCGCCGACGGCAGCGAAGAGGCCCTCCCGTTCTGGGTGCGCTCGGCCTGAGCCGTCGCCTCACGCCCAGGCGCACGCCGCGATAGCGGCGTCGGCGGCGGCCTCGGCGCCGAGCAGCGCCCCTTCGGCCAGCCGAGCCATGGACTCGACCCGCTCGGGATGCTCGGCGAAGTACCGCTCGATGGCCTCGGTGTTGGGCGACCCGTCCATGTTCGAGAGCTCGAACACCTCTTGGTCGACGCTCCCGTCGGTGGCCCGGTCGCTGATGACGCGGAACACCGACCACGGAATCCCTCGTGCTTCGCACAGCGCGGCGATGGCCGCCGTCTCCATGTCGAGCGACACCACCCCCCGGGCCCGCAGACCGGCGATGTGGTCGAGGTCGGTGATCAAGACGTCGGTGGTCCACATGGTTCCCGACGTTGTGCCCTCCCCCAGCGGGGTGGGCCGGTAGGCCTCGCCGGTGGCCGCGTTGACCACGACCTCGGGAAGGACCAGTGTCCCGATCGGGGTCTCGTTCTCCACCGCGCCGGTGATGCCCACCACTAGAACACGGTCCACAGCCATGCCGTCGAGCAGGCGGCTGGCGCCTGACGTCGCCAACTCGGTCCCCATGCCGGTGACGATGGCCACCACGGGGCGGTCGTGCAGCGTCCCGGTGTGCACCGTCAGTTCGCCGACGAGCGACTCGCGCAGGTCGAGCTTGCGCACCAGGGGCTCGAGCTCCATCGGCATGGCGCAGATGAAGGCGACGTGGACACCGGGAACGGGGTCGGCATCGGGGCTCATCCCCACAGCCTGCCCCATGCCCGCCGACCACGCCGAGGCGGCCGTGCCAGGGGACTGATCCACCCAGTCAGTGCAGGAGCGAGAGGACCAGTCCGGCCTGCCCGAGGTGGTACGTCACCATGATCCCGACGTCCGCGGCCCGAAACGGCCGTACGAAGCGGTTCCAGGCGATCATGGCGTCGGACGCCACGAACAGCGCCGCCCCGGCCCCGGCGAGCACGTTCCCGGTGGCCAGCGCGGTGGCGAGCATGACCGAGATCACCACCATGTAGAGCGCCACCGGAACCCGCAGCTCGGATCGGGCCCCGAGGGCGCCCAGGATCCGAGCCGCCAGCGGCGCCACGACGACCACCACGACCGCCCCCGCCACCGCCCCCGCCACCGCACCGGGGCCGTGCGCCCAGAAGCCGGCGATGTAGCAAAGGTGGCCGACGAGGAAGGCGGCCAGGCCGGCGACGAACAGGTCGGTGGGCACCATGAGCAACACGTCTCCCGCCAACGAGCACACCAGGGCGGCGACGAACCACCAGCGCCTCACCCCGGCGTCGTGCGCCGGGGTGAGCGCCAACGCCGTGGCCATCAGCGCCACCACCGTGGCGGGCTTGCAGAGGTATTCGAGCCGGGCGTGCCGGCGGACCCGCGCCACCCAGTCGCCCGACGCCATCAGGGCGGCCACGACAATGAAGGCGGTGGCGGCGCCGGTCACGGCCGGTGCGACGGTGACCGACTCACGTCGGCGGCGTGGTCGACCACCCGATGGGCCCGAGCTTCTCGGCGATCGCCGCCATGGCCGCTTTCTCGCGTTGCCAGACCGCCATGATCTGTTCGGCGAAACCCGCCCGCAGGAGGCTCTTGTTGGCCACCAGGGCGTCCACGCTGTGCGCCCCGAGACGTCCGGCGAAGGCCAGCGCCTCCTCCAGGACCCGGCCGCTCGGCGCCCGGGCCAGGGCGAAGCCGGTGGCGACGGCATCGTCGGCGCCCAGGGGCGAGCCCGACAGCATCATCCACGCCGCCTGTTGGTGGCCCACCCGCAGGGGGAGCAGCCAGCTGCTCCCCGCCTCGGCACACGTGCCCAACGCCACGAAGGGCATGCGTATCTCCGCCGTCTCGTCGACGACCACGAAGTCGCAATGCAACAACACGGTGGCACCGAACCCCACCGCGAGCCCGTTGACGGCGGCCACCAGGGGCTTGGGAAAGCTCGCCAGGCACTCGAGGAGGGGATCGAAGTCGACGCCGAGTTCGGCGCTGCCACCGGGGCGGCTCATCTCCGTGAGGTCCACGCCCGCCGAGAACGCCCGACCCCGGCCCGTGAGCACACACACCGCCACACCGGGGTCGGCGGCGGCCGAGTCGAGTCGGCTCTTGAGCACTCGATAGCCCTCGGCGGTGAACGCGTTGAGCTTGGCCGGTCGGTCGAGCACCAGGACACGGACGTTGTCGTGGTCCACCACGGACACGTCATAGGCCGGTAACGACTCGTTCACGCTCTCACTCTCACTCTCCTAGCCTCCCGTCGCCTGCATAAGCTAGAGCGCGCGGGCTCGTCGCCGAGAGGTCCACACGGGCGTGAGGCGTACCGGCGAACGTGATCGGGGGCATCGACAGTGAGGACGCCAGGATCATGACCGGGGCCGAAGTCACGTCACCGAGCCCCGACGACGTGTTGGTGGACAGGCCGCGGCCCGAGGTGGCGCTCCTCACCCTCAACCGCCCCGACCGGCTGAACGCCCTCACCTCCGAGATGCTGGCGCACCTCTACCAGGTGCTCGAAGGGCTCGGCCGTGACCCGACCTGCCGGGTCATCGTCGTCACGGGGGCGGGCCGGGGGTTCTGCGCCGGGGACGACCTGCGTGACTACCACCCCCCGGCGTGGGTGCCGACCGACGTCGGCCCCTTCCATTCCAACATGTACCAGCAGAAGTACGTCGCCGAGCTCGTCCCTCGGATGCGCGCCCTGCCCCAACCCGTCATCGCCGCTGTCAACGGCCCCGCCGCCGGAGCCGGCTACGCGCTGGCCCTGGGGGCCGACCTGCGGGTCGCCTCGTCATCGGCGGTGTTCGTCGACGCCTTCGTGAAGATCGGTGCGTCGGGAGCCGAGATGGGGCTGAGCTGGTTGCTCCAGCGGATCGTGGGCGCCACACGCGCCGCCGAGCTGGTACTGACCGGACGACGCGTAGACGGTGCCGAGGCAGCCAGGATCGGGCTCGTCCTGCAGACGGTGCCCGACGGCGAGGTCGTCGACGCCGCCATCGACCTCGCCGAGCAGATCGTCGTCAACACGCCCATGGGCACGTGGATGGGGAAGGCCACGCTGTGGTCCAACCTCGAGATCTCGAGTCTCGAAGCCGCCATCGACCTCGAGGCCCGCACCCAGATCCTGACCCTGGGAACCGAGGATGCCCGGGAGCAGCTGGCTGCATACCGGGAGGGACGCGTGGCGCGCTACACCAACCGTTGACCGCCACACCAGGAGTCGACAATGAACCGTTACGGTCCCTTCGCCTTCCATCATGGACACGCGCTGTTCGCCTGGTTCTTCTTGGCGCTGGTGGGCGCACTGGTGGCGCTCGGCGTCCTGGCCGTGATCTTGCTGTGGAGGCGCGCCGCCAGGACGGGCCCGTTCCGCGGTGTGGGGTCCGTGCCCGCCGCGCCGTCAGATCCGGCGGTCGCCGAAGTGCGGATGCGCTACGCCCGGGGGGAGATCAGCTCCGAGGACTACGCTCGGCGCCTCGCCGACCTCGGGTATCCCATGGCCCCGGGTCAATGGCCCCCCGTCCCGGGGAGCGTGGCGCCCACGCCGACTCCCCCGCCCCCGCCCCCACCGGTGCCGCCCTCCTCGGGCCCTGATCGCACCCACGATCCGCGCCCCGACGGCCCCCCTGGTCCGTGACCCGAGGCGCAACAGGTACGAAACGGCGGCAAAGAAGGCGGCCAGAATGACGGCCAGGACTACGCTTGTGGAGAGTGAGCGACACCTCGCAGGGCGAGGGTTGGTGGCTGGCATCCGACGGGAAGTGGTACCCACCACATCTGCACCCCTCGGTCACCCAAGCCCGGCCAGCACCGCACAGCCCGGCTCCTCTCCCTGTTCCCGGGCCTGGGACCGTCCACGACACGCTGCCCCTTTCCGCTTCCTCCCCCGCTGACACCTACTCCGGGTCCGGCCCTGCGGGTCCTGTCGCTGCACCCCCGTACCCTCCCCCGGCCTTCGGCCCTCCCGCTTTCGGCCCTCCGGGTTACCCCGGGTACCCCGCCGGTTACCCGCTTCCGGGATACGGCCCACCGAGCTACCCCTCGGCTCCCGGTTACGGCGCTGCCCCCGGGTACGGGTCGCTATATGGGTACGGGGCTCCGACCGGGTACGGGTCGCCATATGGGTACGGGGTTCCACCCGGGTACGGCGTCTCGGTGTCGAACTTTCGTCTCGACCCCGTCCTGCACCAACCGTTGGCGCCGTGGTGGAAGCGTCTGGTGGCGATCCTCATCGACAGCGTCATTTTGGTCTTTGGCTACGTCATCCTCGTCCTCGCCGTCACCGCCGCCGTGACGCAGGGCTCGAATTCGGTTTCGAGCAGCTCATCGACATCAGGTGCGTCGGCACTCGCCGCTGTCGCCGCGTTGTGGGTCCTCCTCTCGATACCTGCTGCCGTGTACTACGCCATGATGAACGGGTCGCGTCGAGGTCAGACCCTGGGGAAGATGGCCCTCGGTATCGCCGTCAGGGACGCCCAGACCGGAGGCCCGATCGGGTTTTGGCGCGGGCTGTGGAGGAACCTGATCACGATCGTGTTCGAGGTCGCGTTCTCCATTCCCTACCTCCTCGACTCGTTGGCCCCCCTGTGGGACGCTCGACGTCAGGCTTGGCACGACAAGGTGGCCCGGTCGGTCGTCGTCGACCTCAAGCCCTGACGCCGTCACTCGCCGAGTCGCGAGCACACCGCCTGTGATCTCTGACCCGCGCCCCGTCGAGAGCTGGCCGCCGTCCGGGCCCCCACCGGGCTGGTACGTCGACCCCTGGCGCTGGGCGACGTGGCGATGGTGGGACGGCTACCGATGGACGCCGTATCTCTCCAGCCACTACGGACCGGCCCTGGCCGCGCCACCGGTGGAGCCCGAGCCCAAGGGGCCGGGCATCAAGGGCGGGGGCATTGCCGCCGTGGGCGCCGGTGTCGGCCTCTTCGGCACCATCGCCGTGGCCATCGGGTACGCAGTGGTGAGCACCGGCAACTTCGACGCCCGCAATCCCTGGTACATGGTGGTGAGTCAGCTTGCCTTGTGGGCAGGCTTCCTCGGTGCGGTGGTGTTCGCCTCTCGCCGCAACGGAACCCGAAGTCTCGCTCGCGACTACGGGCTGTCGTGGCCGAGATGGAGGGACCTCGCGCCCGGCGTCGCCGGGGGCGTCCTGGGCCGGCTGCCGTCGACTCTCATACTTCTCTTGATCGTGTTGGCCAGCAAGGGGTTCAGCGCTCCCAATGCCGCCGGCCGACAGATCGACGGGACGACCCCGGAAGGAGCCGCCGGCTGGGTCGTGATGGGCTTGTTCCTCGTCGTCGGGGCGCCGATCGTCGAGGAGTTGTTCTTCCGGGGGCTCATTCAAGGGGCTTTTACCCGGAGACTGGGCCCGACCCCGGCGATCTTCGTGACGGCCTTGATCTTCTGTGTCGCCCACGTCCTCAACGAAGGCCTGTTCGCCCCTCTGGTACTGTTCCCCGCCGCGCTCGTCCTCGGATACCTTCGGCATCGCTACGGGCGCCTCGCTCCCGGGATGATCGCGCACTCGACCTTCAACGCCATCGCCTTCGCCCTGCTCCTGGTGCCGGCGTTCCGCTGAGGGGCGTCGGTCGGGCTCTGTCGCCGTGCCGACGGGCTGATCTAGAACCAGTGGATCCAGGGGTGCCCGCTGCGCCAGATGATGAGGTCGACCTTGCCGACGATGTACGAAGCAGGGACCGTTCCGAAGACCCGGCTGTCGCCGGAGTCACCCCGGCAGTCACCCATCATGAAGTACTGCCCCGGGGGGATCTTCGTGGTCTTGATGTGCTCGCTGCGTTCGGCGCAGATGCCGGTGAGGGGCACCAACCACGGTTCGGCCAGGGGCTTGCCGTTGATGAGCACCGTGTTTCCCACCGATGAGATCGTCTCGCCGGGAAGGCCGATGACTCGCTTGACCAGCGTAGGGGGACCGCCCTCGTCGGCAGGCACGTCGTGGAACACCACGATGTCGCCGCGGTGGATGGTCGACGACAGCTTGTTCACGATGATCCGGTCACCAGGGATCAACGTCGGCGTCATCGACGGCGTGGGCACGAAGTACGACTGCAGGGCGAAGGCGCGAGCCCCGGTGGAAATGAGCACGACCACCACCGCGAACACGACCCATCCGAGGACGGATCGGAGCCGGGGATGGCGCCGGTCCAACCCTGGCCGCACTTCCTCACTGGTCGTCGAGCCCGGGCCGGCGTCGGTCACTACCCTCCATCATCGCTCACGCCACGGCGGGCGCAGCACCAGGCCCGCCAGACCCGAGCACCGCCGCCGGCTCCGGCGTTCGCCACCCCACCTTGCTGCACCTCTTCGTCGGGCACCATCGCGGATTGTCGTGTCCTCTCGGCCAATGCCACCACCGGCCGCTCACCTCGAGGAGTGCTCGGTCACCGCCCTTGCCGAGTAACTTCCCGGGCACCCATGGCGTCAGATCGGACGCTCGGTCCCCACGACGACGACTAACCTTGGCCCATCCCAGCGAGTCTCGATCAATAGGGCTGGGCGCGTGTTTTTCGGCAATCGGCGGAAGGGGTCGGAGCATCCGACGGTTTCTGACAGGCGTCCGAGTCGATCCCGAGCCAGCCCCGGGGTCACAGGCTGATCGGGAGTGCGTTCGAGAGCTCATCCACAACCCTCTCAGCGAGGGTGACACCCTTGACCCGTTCGCGATACGCCAGGACAAGGAGTACGTCTTCGCCCCGGCCCGGGGGGCGGCGCTGTCGTACCGGTCGCTCTTCGGTGTGGCCCTCGGCTCGGGCGACCCCATCGGGGCACGCGACCAGTTTCAGGACTGCCTACGACGATTTGTGGCCCAATCCGCCGAGCGGCGTCTTCGACCTGTGGTCATGCTCGTCCGCCACGACCGTCGAGATCTGTACGAGCACCTCGGTTTCAGGACTCTGTACCTGGGCGATGAGGCCATCCTCGACGTCGCCAGCTTCACCTTGGACAGTCCGAGAATGCGCAACGTTCGTCAGGCCGTCAAGCGCTCCGCCAATTTCGGTGTCACCACCGAGGTGATCCGAGAGGCCGACATCGCTCCCTCGATGGTCGACTCCCTGCGCCAGATAGCCGTGCTCGCTCGGCACGGGAAGCGGGAGGAGGGCTTTTCCGCCGCCCTCGAAGAGCCGTTCAGTGTCCCCCACCCGGATTGCCTCGTGGCTCTGTGTCGCGACCGCACGGGCACGCTCATCGGGTTCCAGCGGTATTCGGTGTGCGGCGGTGGAAAGAAGCTTTCCGCCGACGCCATGCGACGCGTCCCAACCGCGCCGAACGGGACCAACGAGCGCATGATCTTCGAAGTGCTCGAGTGGGCAAGGCAACACGAGGTCGTGGAGATCTCGCTCAACTTCGTCGCCTTTCGATCGCTGCTCCAACGCCTCGACGTGGCCACGGGACACGCGCTGATCGCCCGAGCCATCAGGCGACTCAATCCGGCCAGCGCCCCGACGCTCTTCACCTTCACCAACAAGTTCCGGCCTCGTTGGGTACCCCGATACCTCGCCTACCGGGCGGTGACCGACATCCCGAGGTTTGCCGTCGCCACCCTGAGCGCAGAGGGACGTCTGCCTCCCTGGGTGGCACGCCTGGGGGAGCGCCGCCGACAGAGGCGTTGACCGCCGTGCTCTTCGGAGCTCCCGGGGTCTACGACGCCGTGACGTCGGTGTTGACGATGAGCAGGCTGCAGGGGCAGTGGTGCGCCACCTTGTTGGGGACACTCCCGAGCACAAAGCGCTTGACCCCGCTCAGGCCCCTGTTCCCCACCACCACGAGGTCGGCACCGACCGCTTCGGCCACCGTGATGAGCACGTCGGCCGGGTCGCCCTCGACATTGTGAATCTCTGCCGCTATCCCCGCTCGCTTGGCGTCGGCGGCGACACGGGCACAGATGTGGTCGCCCTCGTCACGCATGTCCGAGACGGCCGTGGCGATCGCCACGGGATCGACGTGCTCTGCGCCCATCATCGAGCTGGAGACGGGGCGAACCACGTGCACGACATGCAATGTCGCTCCACTCATCTCAGCAACGGTGAGGGCCTCGTGCACTGCTCGTGCGGCCCGATCGGAACCGTCTGTGCCCACAACGATGGCCTTGTACATGAGTGACTCCTGTCCGACTCTGCCGACTCGATCCCTACCTCGCGTCTGCACAGAGTCTGCAATCTCGGTGTCACCGGTGTCCAACGATCAGAAGTTCTCTTCGTCCTCCGAGCTGATCACCGCCGGCAGGCCCAGGGACCGAGCGGGGGTATAGACGGCGAAACTCGGTGCCGTCTGGGTCGGTTGGACGGCGCTGGCGGTGCCCAAGGTGATGGTCAAGGTGTCCACCCCGTCCCACTGGATCGTGGAACATCCGTCGGTGTTGTCGTTCTTGCACCCCGACACGTTGCCCCCGAACGAGACGGTGTTGTCGAAGTAGCCTCGTTGACCCAGGTCGATGCTGCCGAAGTGCAACCCCCCGCTGCAATCCGTGGCGTCAGTCACGGTGACGGTGTCGTCGCCGGACGAGGGCTCGGTTCCATGCACCACCACGTCGGCGTCATGGAATTCGGGGTACGACGAGGTGCTCCAGGCGGAGCACAGGGCACTGGGTGATGGCGCCGGGGAGAACATCACGATGATCTGGTCCCCGGCCTGGGCACGTCCGGCCTCGGAGCCGCCGTTGATGATCTCGAAGAACGGAGCGAGCGGCGTCACCTGGGGAGAGGGAGCCGACGGGGAGCTGGTCCCCATGGCGTTGGTGAGGGCGACCGTGAAGCTGTACGTGGTCCCGTTGGTCAATCCCTTCTCGACGTGCGACGTGGCCGAGGAGGTGACGGTCTTCTGATTCTGGGCCACAGTGCCGACATACCGGGTGACCGTGTACGACGTGATGGGGCTGCCCCCGTCGTCGGATACCGACCACGAGACCTTGACGTCGCCGTTCCCCGCTATCGCCGTCACATCTGTCGGAGCCGCCGGAACCGTCACCGGTGCCGTCGACGTGCTCGTCGTGGTGGAGACACCGCCGCCCGAACCCGCGGGGTCCGACACCGTCGACGTCGTCGACGGCGGTGCGGCCACCGTCGACGTCGGAGATCCGGTGGAGCTCGGCGTCGAGGTCGTCGACCCCGCCGAGCCCGGTCCGATGCCGGTCGAACCGGCCGGTGTGACGCCGCCGGGGATGACGACCGGCGCCGGGGTCGGCTGGACACTGGCGTGCGCCGCCGCCTTCACGGTTCCCGTCGCCACCGCCCCGGTGACGACGAGCGACGCCGCCCCCACCCGTCCCAGCGCGGCCACGGCCTGGCCGAGCTGGGGGATGCTGCCGACAAAGGGCAATGAGCCGAGCCACGCCAATGGCCCGGCCACCGGTCGGAGGCGTCCGATGGACACGTCGAGAAAGGCGCGCACCACCTTGGGGTCGAACTGCGAGCCCGCGCAGGCGGCGAGCTCGGCCCGGGCCGCTTTGGGGGTCATCGACGACTTGTAGCTGCGGGCCGTCGTCATGGTGTCGTAGCAGTCGGCCACCGCCACGATGCGTCCGCCCAGCGAGATCTCGTCGCCCTTGAGCCCGCGCGGATACCCGGTGCCGTCGTACTTCTCGTGGTGCTCGGCGATGGTGTTGGCCCACTCGCCCAGCCAACCCGCCAGGGGCGCCGTCAGCCGGGCCCCTTCGAGGGGGTGGGTCTTGATCACCTCCCACTCTTCGTAGTCGAGCTGGTCGGGCTTGTTCAAGATGTCGGGGTGCACGGTGAGCTTGCCGATGTCATGGAGAAGTGCCGACCAACGCAGTCGGTCGCGGTCGTGCGTCGGCAGGTCGAGCTCCTCGGCGATGAGGTCGGTCAAGACGCGCACCCGTTCGCCGTGGCCCCGGGTGAGGCGATCGTGGGCGTTCAGCGCGCCGGCCAGGGCGAGGATCTTCTCGGCGGCCACCACGGGCTCATCTCCGATCCCCTGTGTTCGGGCCTCTTCGACCCGCCGGGCGAGGTCTCGGGTGCTGCCCGACTTCCAGACCATGGCGAAGCGTTTGGGCGCCCGATCGGGGAACACCATGGTCATCTTCAGAAGCACCGCCAACGGCATGGCCCGGCGGGCGAGGCGGTCCGTGGCCAGCAGGACGATCGCCGGCACCCCAAGAACGGTGAGCCACCACATGGCGAGCCCGGCATTGGTGCGGGGCCTCGGGAGGATGTGGGCGGCGATCGTCGCCGCCACGATGGACAAGCAGATGGGGACGACGAAGATGGCCCCCCTCACCATCCCAGCCAGGACAGGGCGCCCGTGCCAGCGGTGCTCGGCAACACCTTGCTCGGCTTCGCCGGCGGCTGCGCCCGGGTCGGGACACGCCTCGGCAGGAGCGGCCGAAGCGCTCGGGTGGAGCTCAGGTGGATACCAACTCTTGTCCGTCCCCAGCCACCAGCCTGGTCCTTGCCACGCGTCGCTCACGACTGACGGCCTCCTCGGTACCTCCCTGTCCATCGGCACGATTGCGGCGGCCTCTTGAGGCAGCCGTTGGAGCCCTTCCGGGCAGCTCCAGGCGTCACTTGTGGGTCCGCGGGGGCGCGCCGTCACCCCGGGTGGTTCGTCGGGCCAGGGCTTACGCCGGCGGCCACCGTGGGTGGTGGCGAGCCCTAATGTCGCCTGGTCCAGCGAGAGCCAGGGTGGATCGACGTGAGCGCCGGCGAAGACGGGGCACCGGGCCCGAGGGGAGAGCATGAGCAGAGCGTGCCGATGTGCCCTGGCGGTGGCGGTCGCCCTGGCCGTCGCCGGGTGCTCGTCGGCGCCTTCGGCGACGACCTCAGGGGTCGATCTGGCTCGACCGGGGCCCCACGCCGTGGGAGTGACGACACTCGACCTGGGCAGCGCCGGGCGTTACGGGGAGCGGCTGGCCACGGTCTTCTACCCGGCGGACGGGGCCGAGGCCGCCGGACACGCCCTGTTCAGCTACCCGCTGGCCGCTCCCCTGCCCTCGGCGCTGGTGGCCATCGTCCCCGCCAAGTACAACCCCACCATCACCGTCGACGCCCATGTCGACGCGCCCGGCTCGCGACAGGGCCCGTTCCCTATCGTGCTCTTCAGCCACGGTTTCGGCGCCTCGCGGCTGTATTACTCCAACCTGCTCACCGGTATCGCGTCGTGGGGATTCGTCGTCGTCTCGGCCGACTACCTCGAACGGGGCCTGCTGGCCGAGGCCACCCACGCCACCGTGACCGACACCACGGCGCAGGACCTGCGGACCATGCTCTCCTCGCTCACGGCCACGGAGTCGGCCTCGGCGCGTCGATCCTCACCTCTCTACGACGAGGCCAACCCCAAGAAGGTGGCAGCCGTCGGCCACTCGGCCGGAGGTCAAACGGCGTTCGACGCCTTGGACGACCCCCGGGTCGCCGTGGCGGTGGGATGGGCCCCGGTCGGGCCCTCGGGCCCGCCGTCGCACAAGCCGGTCATGATCATCGGCGAGCAGCAAGACATCGCTCTGTCTCCGGCCACGCTCACCCGTGAGTTCCACCGATTCCCCGGTCCGACGAATTTCGTGGAGATCTCGGGCGAGGGCCACAACACCTACACCGACATCTGCACCTCGATCCGCCAGGGGCACGGAGGCCTGGTGGGCTTCGCCATGTCGCTCCACCTGGTCAGCCAGGAGCTGGCCAAGCTGGCGGTCAACGGGTGCACCGCCGCCAACATCCCCCCGCAGCGGTTCTGGCCCATCGTGCAGCAGTACACCGTGGCCGAGCTGCGCAACGGGCTGGACATCGATCACGCCCCTGGCCCCGGGCCTGGCCCCCGGG
This sequence comes from uncultured Acidimicrobiales bacterium, assembly GCA_963731665.1. Taxonomy (GTDB): domain Bacteria; phylum Actinomycetota; class Acidimicrobiia; order Acidimicrobiales; family UBA8190; genus Chersky-840. Next base: position 29,804 of record CAVSWP010000006.1, read on the forward strand.
GGGAGTTCCCGGGTTTCACGATCACCTTCCGGCAACACAGGTGATTGGCCGCCGTACGGTCGTCCACCTTGGCCCCCGCCCCGAATCGCGTGACACTACGGAGGACGAAGGGTGGGTGACAGAACATGACGCAGCGGCACTCACGTCGCTTTCTGATGGCGCTGTGGGAGGGAGGCGGCAATGTCCCACCGGAGCTCGGGGTGGCCCGGCGCCTAACCGCCCGCGGCCATCAGGTGCACGTGCTCGGCGATCCGACCATCGAGAAGGGGGCCGAGACGGCCGGGTGCACGTTCTCCCCCTGGCGCCGGGGGCCCCACCGGGCATCACTGGACCCCGCCGAAGACCCCATCAAGGACTGGGAGACCAAGAACCCCCTCGTCATGCTGCAACGAGTACGGGACCGCTTCATCGCCGGGCCGGCTGGTGACTTTGCCGCCGACACCGCAGATGCGATCGAGTCGTTCAGGCCCCACGCCGTCGTGCCCGACGCTTTCCTGTTCGGCTCCATCATCGCCGCGCAAGCCGCCGCCCTCCCGCTCGGGCTGCTCGTGCCCAACATCTGGATCATGCCCACACCGGGCACGCCCTCGGTCGGTCCTGGCTTCGCGCCCGCCAAGACCGTCCTCGGCCGCACTCGCGACGCGGCGATGTTGCGGGTGGTGAACCGCTTGTTTCGAGGCGGCCTGCCTGCGGTCAACGCCGCCCGTTCGGCCCACGGGCTGGCACCACTGTCTTCGTTCTATGACCAAGCGCTGAGCGCCGATCGGATCCTGGTGCTCAGCAGCCCGGCGTTCGACTACGCCGCCGCCTCGGTACCGGCCAACGTCCGCTACGTCGGCCCCGTGCTGGACGATCCCGACTGGGCGGAGCCGTGGACCTCTCCGTGGCCCGCCGACGACGACCGCCCCCTGGTGCTGGTCGGCTTCAGCTCCACCTACCAGAACCAGGGAGCGCTCCTGCGCCGGGTCGTGGAGGCACTGTCGACCCTGCCGGTACGCGCCGTGGTGACGATCGGTCAGATGCTCGACGCCCACGAGGTCAGCTCGACCGACAACGTCGTGGTGGTCCCGTCGGCCCCCCACAGCCAGATTCTGATCGGCGCCTCTCTGGCCATTTCGCATTGCGGACACGGCACGACGATGAAGGCCCTCGCCGCCGGCGTGCCCCTGGTGTGCATCCCCATGGGCCGCGACCAGAACGACACGGCGGCCCGCGTGGTCCATCACGGAGCCGGCGTCCGGCTGTCGCCCAATGCATCGGCGTCCAAGATCCACAAGACGGTCCAGCGCGTGCTGCAAGAGGATCGCCTGCGCGCCGGGGCGACGCGCCTAGCAGCGGCTCTCGCCGACGATCGCCTGACCACCGACCTCGTGACCGAGCTCGAGGCGTTGACCGTTGGCTAGGGTGATCACGACCACCAGTGAAGGAGAGCAGCGATGCCCGGGTTCGTGCAGATCATGGAGTTCGAGACGTCGCGCATCGAGGACGTGGAAGCTCTGTCCAACAAGATGCAGGAGGAGCGCGGTGACGCCCTGCTGGCCTCCAAGGCCACGATCACCGAGGACCGGGACCGGCCCGGGCACTACTTCGTTATCGTCGAGTTCGACTCCTACGAGGAAGCCATGCGGAACTCGAACGACCCCGTCACCGGCAAGTACTCCGAGCAGATGGGCGCCTTGTTGGACGGTCCGCCCAAGTTCCACAACCTCGACGTGCGCAGCGTCATGAACGTCCGGTCCTGACCAACCGCGACGCGCCACGCCACGCCACGCCACGCCACGCCACGCCACGAGGACAGTGCGTCGGGGTCCGGGCACGCGTGGTACCGCGCCTGGCCGGGGGCCTCGATGATCCGTGAAACCTGCATGCTCGGTGACGGCCTGGGTGATGGCCGTCCATCAGTGCCGGGAGACGCTCCAGACGAAGGTGACGGTGGCGGAGTCCACGGAGTCCGACACGGTGATGGTCACGTGTTTGCGGCCCCGCGCCGTGGGGGTGCCCGAGATCAGCCCCGAGGCTGGGTTGATCGCCAGGCCCGCCGGTAGGCCGCCGGCGCTGTAGGACAAGGTCTCGCTGGGCGAGGCATCGGTGGCGATGATGGGCAGGTTGACCAGGGTGCCGACGGCCCCGGACTGCTTCCCGGGATTGGTGACGGTGATGGGTTCCCAACAGGTCGTGGGCCCCGAGAAGATGGCTGCGGTGGTCACGGGAAGGCCCGAAGGGGGGTCGACGATGATCGTCGGGTTGTTCGGGTCGGCGATGGAGTTGCCGCGCGTCCAGGTGCTCTCACACCGGTGCAGGGCTCGCCGCTCCGGCTGCCGGCGGGAGTTGGCGTCCCCTCCGGCCCACATGTCGAAGCGGTAGAGGTGGTACTGATTCCAGTCGCTGTCACACTGCGAGCACTCGTCCTCGTGGATGAAGTACCGCTTCATGTACGGGACGTAGATGATCTGGCACCATCCCAGTTCGCTCACGTCGGTGGCGAAGGTGATCGGATCGCTGAAGGTTCCCGTCCCCCCGGCCGAGCCGTGCAGGCAGGGGTGGGCGATGTCGGCGCCGGGAGGAGAGTTGTCGGCCCAGCCGTACAGTGTCATGAAGGCGGTGACGTTGGTCTGGGCGCTTGCCGCCGTGGGTGTACCGAAGACTCCCAGCGACACGGCCAGTGCGCACAGGACCGTGAGGCCCCGTGGTGACCGCTTCCGGCGCGTTCTGGTCACCTCGTGATCGTACTCGCGCCGTCATGCATCGCCCGAGCCGCTCGTCAGGAGAGCGTCGGGGGACGTAGAGCGGCCCGTCCCTCCTTGGCCCCGTAGACGAGGATCACATAGCCCGCCACGGGATCGGCCCACCACCACCGCAGCGCGGCATTGAAGACCAGTCCGAGCAGGACGGCCGTGGCCAAAAGTCCGTCCACAAACGTCACGCGCCCCTCGGTGCGCAACACGGGGTTATCCAGCCGGCGTCCGGTGGCCCGCTTCCCCGATGCCAGCGCGAACATAACCACCGCCGTCGCGGCGGTCCACGCCATCCCGACCGGGCTGTGATGCGGATGGGAGCGGGCCACCAGGACCACGGTGCTCTGGACAGCGAGATAGCCGGCCAGGACCAGGAAGGCGGCGCCGATGATCCGCAAGGCGACAGCCCGCCGGCGTTCACCGCTCCCCGACAGCTCCCAGACCACGACGGTGCTCGCCCCGATCTCGATGAGCGAGTCGAGGCCGAAGCCACCCAGGGCCACCGAGCGCGCCGCCAGCGCGGCGAGGGCGAGGACCGCGACACCGACCACGTTCCACGCCAGCGTGACCGCCTCGAGGACAAAGCCTCGGCGCAACAGTTTCGTTCTCGTCGGGCCATCGGGCACCGCCGCACAGCCTGCCATCACCGCGCTCCGGCGCGAACCCTGGGCCCCAAAAAACCCCAGGTCGGCGGGGCCGCCGACCGCTGTCCAGGGTGGAATCACCGGGTTGGACCCGTTGTGCCGGGTTCGGAAGGGGGTTAGGGTGCCACCCGTAGCCGCTCAAGGAGAAGGAACATGCGCGTCCCGATTTTCGTTCGATCCCACGGCTCCGGCCCCACAGCGAGTCAGGGTCTCCGACGCGGCCGCCACGCCCGGCGGCTGGCTATCGCCGGCGCCACGGCCGTCGCCAGCATCGTGGGCAGTGTCGCCCTGGTGGCCCAGCCCGCCAGTGCGTTGGCTTCGACCCTGTACGTGGCGACCGGCGGAACCGACGCGGGCATCTGCCAAACGGCGGGATCACCGTGCGCCACCCTCGGCTACGCGCTCACACAAGCCGCCACCGGAACGGGCGACACCATCATGATCGCACCCGGCACCTACATCATGGCGGCCGGGACGTCGAACACCGTGCCATCGGCAGCGGCCTACAACGGCCTCACCATCGAGTCCAACGGCGGGACCGCCGCCAACACGATCATCAACGCCGCCGGCGCCATCAACGGGGTGGCGGTCAACGCCAACAACGTGACCGTCAACGGCATCACCGTCGAGAACGCCGGGGCCGCCGGCATCATGGTCTCCCCACCGTCGGGGGCGACGCAGCCTGCCGCCGTGACGGGCGAGACGATCTCCAATGTCGTCGTCAAGAACAGCGACCAGTGTGCGTTGACACCGGCGGCCACTGGCTGCGCGGCGGCCATCGGGGCCGGCGACTACGGCGAGTCGATATGGCTGCTGAGCGTCACCAGCTCCACCCTGGAGAACAGCACTCTCACCGGCGGCCTGGGGGGCGGCCTGCTCGTCAGCGACGAGCTCGGCCCCAACCACAACAACACCATCGAGGGCAACAACATCTCGGACAATTCGACCTTCGGGTGCGGGATCACGCTCGCCGGCCACAACATGGCCGCCGTCTTCACGAGTGGGCCCAACGCCGGCCAACCCAACCCTGCCGCCGGCGGCGTCTACAACGAGACGGTCGAGAACAACACCTCGGATGGCAACGGAGCCACGGGCATCGGGCTGTTCAACTTCGCCTACAACAACACGATCACCGGAAACACGACCACCGGGAACAGCGAGCCGGGGATCGAAGTTGACTCCACGTTCCCCGGGGCCGACCTCAACGGCAACACGATCTCGGGGAACACCGTGGGCGAGAACTCCATCTTGGACGGCCCGGGAGGCAACAGCCACGGGCAGCACACCGTCCACGCCACCCAGACCATCGGCATCAACGTGGTCGCGCTGGCGGGCCCGGTGACAGGGACGGTCATCTCGGGCAACACCGTGAGCGGGAATTACTACGGCATCTTCATGTCGGCGGCCGCGTCGAGCACGACGCTCACCGGCAACATCATCTCCTTCGCCAAGGGTGGGAAGGCCGTGTTCATCGCGCCCGCTCCGGGCGGCGGGTACTGGCCCGTGGGGTCCGACGGGGGCGTGTTCGCCTTCGGCCAGGCCCCCTACGAAGGGTCGACCGGCGGCTTGAAGCTCGACCAGCCGGTGGTGGCCATGGCGCCCACCCCGGATGGGGGCGGCTACTGGCTGGTGGCCAAAGACGGCGGGATCTTCGCCTTCGGCGACGCCAACTACTACGGCTCGCTGCCCGGGCTCAAAGTCAGCGTGACCGACATCGTCGGCATCGCCTCCACGGCCGACGGCGGCGGCTACTGGCTGGTGGCCAAGGACGGCGGGGTGTTCGGCTTCGGCGACGCCAACTACTTCGGCTCGCTGCCTGGGAAGCACGTCAGTGTGTCCGACGTCGTGGGCATCGCCGGTTCCGCCGACGGCGGCGGGTACTCGCTGGTGGCCTCCGACGGCGGGGTCTTCGGCTTCGGCGACGCCAAGTACTTCGGCTCCCTGCCGGGGCTCAAGGTCAGCGTGTCGAACATCGTCGGGATCGCGGCCACCTCCGACGGAGGCGGCTACTGGCTGGTGGGAACCGACGGCGGGATATTCGGCTTCGGCGACGCCAAGTACTTCGGCTCTCTGCCTGGGAAGCATGTCAGCGTGTCGAACATCGTCGGGATCACCGCCAATCCCGATGGCATGGGCTACTGGCTGGTGGGAACCGACGGCGGGATCTTCAGCTTCGGCGACGCCAAGTACTTCGGCTCACTGCCGGGGCTGGGCATCCACGTGTCGAACATCGTCGGGGTGGTGACCACTCCGTAGTCCTCGGGGTGCCATGGGTGGACCGCCCCCAGGGCGGGCACCCGTGGCCCCTCCTGGTTCACAGCTGCTCGACCACGCCCGTCAGTACAGCGGCGACCAGTTGCTTGTCCGCAGCAACCGGCTGTCCCACTGGTCACGGAAGGCCAGGGCGTCGTGCATGAACTGGCCCGGTTGGCGGTGCGCGGGGTCGGTGTCGTGGGTGAGCAGGTGCAGCAGCACGCGGTCGTTCACGATCTTCTGCATGAGGATGGCCTCTTTGCGCAGTCCCGTGCCGAAGGCCACCTGGAACACGGCCTGGATGTCGAGAAGGTTGGCGGCCCGCTCCTTCATGGGCCCGTAGTACCCGGTCCCCCAGAACTCGACGTAGTCGTCGATGGGGGCATGGGGGTGGCCGGTGTCCTCCATGTAGAGCGACAGGTCGTGGGTGGCCCCGTCGGTGGGCACCGTCGAGAGATCGATCTCCCCCATCGGCGACCAGTGCACGGGGAAGAGCAGCTTCCCGGTCACGCCGTGGCGCAACTCGTCCACCTTGCGGGCCCACTGTTGAAGGTCGCCGCGTTGGATGCGCCGGGCCAGGTCCTCCCAGGCGGCGCCGTCTCGCAGGGCGGTGATGGTCACCACGTTGTAGGCGGGACCACTGCCATGAGCGTGATGGCAGAACCACAGGAGCCGAGCATCGTCACCCTTGGCCAGCGCCGGCATCCACTCGTTGCGGAACGCCGATTCGAATTCCAGCTCGGCCGCCCCCTTGACCCGATGAGTCTCGTGCAGAAAGAGCATGGGCGAAGACTGTACGGCCTTTCGGTGCCGCGTCACAGACGGAGGCGGGGGCCGCCACCGGAGCTGAGTCGGCTCCCGTTGACCCCTCCCACCCATGGTGCCAGGATGCGGCGCGGCCTCGGGGTGGGTGCTGCGGCGAAGGGAGGAAAACGATGGGCCGACTCGAGGGACGACGGGGGGTCATCACCGGGGCCTCCAGCGGCATAGGCGAGGCCACGACCCGACTCTTCTGCCGCCAGGGCGCCTCGGTGGTCGTCGCCGACATCGATGACGACCGGGGCAAGCGCATCGCCGACGAGCTCGGCCAGAAGGCGCGCTTCGTGCACACCGACGTGTCGGCGGAGCAGGACGTCGAGGCCGCCGTGGCGATGGCCGTGGACAGCTTCGGCGGCCTGGACTTCCTGTTCAACAACGCCGGGAACCCGGGATCGGTGGCGGAGATCGAGAACACCGACATGGCCGTGTTCGATCGCACCGTGGCCATCCATCTCCGGGGTGTGTTCCTCGGTATTCGGGCCGCGGCGCGGGTCATGCGCCCCCAGGGACACGGGAGCATCATCAACACCTCGAGTGTGGCCGCGCTGGCGGCCAACTACGCCGGTCACGACTACAGCGCCTGCAAGGCCGCCATCGCCCACCTGACCCGGACGACAGCCAACGAGCTGGGCGAGCACGGCATCCGCGTCAACGCCATCTGCCCCGGAGGCATCGCCACGTCGATCTTCGCCCGGGCCGCCGGGCTCGAGGGCGAAGCCGCCCAGGCCACGGTCGAGCTCATGACCACGGCGCTCGGCGACATGGCCCCCATCCGGCGCTCGGGCCAACCCCTCGACATCGCCGAGGCCGCCCTGTGGCTGGCCAGCGACGCCTCGAGCTTCGTCAACGGCCAAGCGATCGCCGTCGACGGTGGGCTCACCACCGGGCCCCTGTATCGCGAGCAGCACGCCCGCATCGAGGGGCTTATGCGAATCCTCCAGTCACCCCCATCCTGACGCCTCCGACGTGGGGTGCGGCCCGTGCCCGGTCAGGCCCGGGCGCGGCCCTGCTCCAGGGCGTACACCAAGGTGACCTGGGCGGTGACCTGCTGGGTCCCGGCCTGCAGCGGCACCGGGCTGGCGCTGGGGACCGCCGCGCTGGAGTGCGCGACGTCGTTCCCGAAGCCGTAGTACACCGGCAACGGGGTGTCGTCGCTGAGCGAGCACACCGGGCCCAAGCGCTCACCGGCGGCCTGTGCCATGGACCGGGCATGGCTGACGGCCTGGTGCACGGCATCGGTGCGCGCCTGGTCCTCGATCGCTCTCGGGTCCTGGAGCGAGAAGGTGAGTGAGTCCAGGCGCGTGGCGTTGCCGGCGGCGGCGGTGAGGGCGTCGATCACCGAGCCCGCCGTGGAGAAGTTGTGCAGGTTGGCGGTGAGCGTGTTGGTCATGACGTAACCCGTGATGGCCCCGGTGGAGCTGTAGTCGGGGTCGATGGAGACGTTCGAGGTCTGGATGTCCTTGTCGGCCACGCCCCCCTGCTCGAGCACGGCGGTGACGGCGTCGGCCCTCTTGTTGTCGTCGACGAGCGACGCCTGAGCGCTGGGGTCGGTGACGCTGATGTCCACCGACACCGTCAACAGGTCCGGAGTGGCCGAGGCGTCCCCGGTCCCCTGCACCGTCAACTTCGGCGCCGAGCTCGAGCACGACGCCGGAGCCGCCGCCGACGACGAGCGGTTCGACACCGCCAACCCGAGGGCCACCCCCCCGACGGCCAGCGCCACCGTCACCGCCACCACCCCCGCCACCGTCACGGTCCGCTTGTGCATCTGACGCACCTCCCCGGCGAGCGCCGAGCGTCAGGCAGACGCGCCCACGGCACCACCACCGGTTCAGACGCACCAGACCCCGACAACGTTCCCGCCCCGGCCCGGCCGGGCCCGGGTCAGCGGGTCAGCAGCGGGCCCACCTCCTCGCCGAACGAGGCCATCTGGTCGCACAGCTCTTGCACCGAGCGGTTGGGGAACCGCATCTGGATGTGCGACACGCCCATGTCGATCAGCTCGGCCAGGTTCTCGGCGACGCGGTCGGGGCTCCCCGACACCGTCCCCCGCGGCAGCTCGTCGTGGGGCTCACCCATGTGGAACACCCCGGCCAGCGCGCCGATCTCGATGGGCGCCCCCCCGCGCAGCTCCTGGCGCAGTTCCATGAGCAGGGCCACCTGCTCACGCATGTCGCTGCGGCGCACCGTCTGCGGGAGCCAACCGTCCCCACGCTGGGCGGCCCGCCGCAGAGCCGCCCGGGACGATCCGCCCACCCAGATCGGTGGGCGCGGTCGCTGCACCGGGCGCGGCGTGGCGCCGAGGTCAGTGGCCGGCCACCGAGGCCCCGTGAGGGTCGGGTACTCGTCACACAGGGCGGCGGCCAGGGCGTCGATGGATTCGTCGAGCCCGGCCCCACGCTCCTCGAAGGGGGGCCCGAAGAGGTCGAACTCCTCGTTGACGTGCCCCGCACCCACGCCGATCACCATGCGGCCAGCCGACAACGCGTCCAGCGTGGCGAACTCCTTGGCGGCCCGCAGGGGATGGCGCTGGGCGGCGATGTAGACGTGCGACAGGAGCCGCACCCGCGTGGTGAGCGCCGCCAGCCACCCGAGCGTGGCAATGGTGTCGTACCACGTGGTGCTCATCGCCCCCGCCAGTCGGCGCGGGATGGCGGTGTGGTCGCACACGGCCACGTAGAAGAACCCGCTTTCGTCGGCCTGGCGGGCCACCTGGGCCAGCTCGACCGGTCCGGCGCCGCGCTCCCAGTCCTCCACGTAGATCGTGGACTGTGACTGGATCGGCAACTGGATCCCGAAGGCGACCTTCCCCTCGGGGATGATCTGCACCGTCTCCCCCCCACCGGGGCGCGTCCCTGTTGCACCTTCTGTCACCATCAACCCCCGTCTTCGATCAATACCGCTGGGCGACGAGCTCGGCCAGGGCGCCGGTCCCCTCGAGCGAGCCGGAGAGGACCCGGGCCCGCATGAGATAGAGGTGCGCCGGCACCTCCCACGTGAAGCCCATGCCCCCGTGCACCTGGATGCACGACCTGCCGTTGCCCAGAGCGGCCTCCACCGCCAGCAGCCCGGCCCCGGCGGCGGCACGCACGGCGTCACCCACGTCGGGTTGGTCGATGGTCACTGCCGCGGCGTGCACGGCGGCGCGCGCCACCTCCGCCCGCACCAGCATGTCGGCACAAATGTGCTTCACGGCCTGGAACGACCCGATGGGCTTGCCGAACTGCTCGCGTCCTTTGGCGTACTCCACGGCCAGGTCGAGGGTGGCCGCCGCCAGGCCCACGAGCAAGGCGCCCCCGAGCACCTCGGCGTCGCGCCGCCAGCGCTCGGCCTCCCCGGGCCCCCCGACCTCCTCCCCGGGCGGGAGCGCGTCGACGCGCCACAGTGGGGTGAGCGGGTCCAGGCCACGCTGGACGGGTCGGGCCTCGAGGGTGGTTGGGTCGACCACCGCCAGACCGTCGTCGCCCACCACCACCAGCGCCGTCAACGAACCCAGGTGCTCGATCACCACCGGACCCGGGCCGCCGGGGCGCGCCGGTCGGCGCACCGCACCCACCATCGCCTTACCCTGGGCGGCACCCTCCACGATCCCCGCCGCGAGGTGCGAGGCCAGGATGGGCCCCGGAACGAGCGCTCGTCCCAGCTCCTCGAACACGACCGCAGCGGCCGCCATGGGCAGGCCCAGGCCGCCGTGGTCCTCGGCCAGCCGCAGCGAGAACACCCCGGCCTCGGCCAGGTCGGACCAGCCCGCTGCGTCGATGACCACCCGCTCGCCTTCAGCGGCCCGCACCTTGTCGAGGGGGAACCGACCGGCGCACAACCGGCGCATCCCTTCGGCCAGGGCCACCTCGTCCTCGGAGAGCTCGAAGTCCATGCGCCTAACCCTTGGGCAGGCCGAGGATCCGCTCGGCGATGATGTTGCGCTGGATCTGCGAGGTCCCCGCCGCGATGGTGCGGGAGAAGCTGTGCACCCACGTGTTCACGATCTCGGTGTTCCCGATGGGGACGGAGTGATCCGAGGACGCCGTGTTGTCCGAAGACGCCGTGTTGTCCGAAGACGGTGCGGCGGCTCCGAAGCCAGGCAGGCTGTCCCACACCAAGCCGGCCGAGCCCGACAGGTCCATGCCCAGTTCGGCGATGCGCTGGCGAAGCTCCGAAAGCGCCAGCTTGTACACACTGCCCCCGATCCCGGGGACGCCGGTGCGCGCCGCCTGCGAGACGTTGCGCCGCGCCAGGGCCCACAGCGCGTCGAGCTCGGCCCCGAGGTGGCCCACCCTCCGGCGCACCTCGGCCTCCTCCCACACGCCGGTGCTCCGGGCCAGCTGGCGCAGCCCCCGCAACAGCTCCATGGACTGCAGCGCCTCCCCCACGAACGCCGTGCCCCGTTCGAAGCTCAGCGTGGTCATGGTGACGCGCCAGCCGTCGTTCTCCTCGCCCAGCCGGTTGGCCACCGGCACCCGCACCCCGTCGAGGAACAACTCGCCGAACTCGGTGGTGCCGGCGATGGTGCGCAGCGGGCGGAAGTCGATCCCGGGCCGGTCCATCTCCAGCGCCAACCAGGTGATGCCGCGGTGGCGACTGCCCTCGGGCCCGGTGCGCACCAGGAGCTCGCAGTAGTCAGCCACCTCGGCGTGCGACGTCCAGATCTTCTGCCCTGTGACCACGTACTCGTCGCCGTCGCGCTCGGCCCGGGTGCGCAGCGAGGCGAGATCACTGCCGGCGCCGGGCTCGGAGAACCCCTGGCACCACACCTGCTCGCCGCGCAGGATGGGCGGCAGGAACCGGGCCCGCTGCTCGGGGGTGCCCTCGACGATGACCGTCGGCCCGGCGTGCAACAGCCCCACGAAGTTCACCCCGACGTAGGGGGCATGGGCGCGCTCGAGCTCCTCGAGGTAGATCAGCTGCTCCACCGGGCTCGCGCCCCGGCCGCCCCCCTCGACGGGCCAGTCGATGCCCGCGTAGCCGGCGTCGTAGAGCATCTTCTGCCAGGTGCTGTCGTAGGCACGCCGTCCCGGCCAGTCGAGGTTGGAGGGCTTGGGCGGAAGTGTGGGCACGACCTCGGCCAGCCAGGCCCGCAGCCCGGCGCGAAAGGACTGCTCGCTCTCGGAGTAGCGCAGGTCCACGAGGCCGGCCTAGGGCGCCAGGTGATCGAGCCCGAAGAGCCGGATGGCGTTGCCCCGGACGATCTTGCGGCGCGTCTCGTCGTCGAGGTGCGCCATCTGGCGCTCGGCGATCTCCTTGGTGTGGGGCCAGGTGGAGTCCGAGTGAGGATAGTCGGACTCGTAGGTGATGTTGTCGGCCCCGATCTCCTCGACCGAGCGCAACCCGTGGGCGTCGTCGAAGAAACAGCCGTAGACCTGGCGGCGGAAGTACGTCGAGGGGGGCTCGGGAACCTTGTCGGCCACCCCGCCCCACCCGCGGTTCTCCTCCCACACCTTGTCGGCCCGCTCCAAGATGTATGGGATCCAACCGATCTGGCCCTCGGAGTAGGCCAGCATCAGCGTGGGGAAGCGCACCAGCACCCCCGAAAACAAGAAGTCCACCAACGAGAACGTGGCGTTGGTGTGCGTCAGCGTCGACCCCACCGCCGGGGGGGCGTCGGCCGACGTGGAGGGCATCTTCGACGACGAGCCGATGTGCATGTTGACCACGGTCTCGGTCTCCGCGCAGGCCCGGAAGAAGGGGTCCCAGTACTGGTCGGGGTCATGCACCGAGGGAAGCCCGAGGAAGGGGGGGATCTCGCTGAAGCACACCGCCTTCACCCCGCGTGCCGCGTTGCGGCGCACCTCGGCGGCGGCGAGCCCGGCGTCCCACAGCGGGATCAGGCACAACGGGATGAGCCGGCCCGACGACTCGGCGCACCACTCCTCGACCATCCAGTCGTTGTAGGCCCGCACGCACAGCAGGGCGAGCTCCTTGTCCTGGGCCTCGGTGAAGGTCTGCCCGCAGAACCGGGGGAACGTCGGGAAGCACAGCGACGCCTCGAGGTGATTGAGGTCCATGTCCTCGAGCCGGGGCTTCACCTGGTGGGCGCCGGGACGCATGTCGTCGTAGGTCACCCCGGTGATGGTCACCTCGTCGCGCGGCACGCCCACGGCGGCGTCGAGACGGAGCAGGGGCCGGCGCAACTCCTCGTAGTACCACCAGTCGGTCGGCACCCCTTCGGAGCCGGGCTCCACCGTGAGCTTGCCGCCCACGAACGTGATCTCGCCCATGGGCGCCCGGACGATGCGGGGCCCGATCTCCTGGTACTTGGCGGGAAGCCGTTCGCTCCATACGTCGGCGGGCTCCACCACGTGGTCGTCGACGGAGATGATCAACGGCAGCTCGGCCACGCGAGCGAGCATAGCCACCGTTCTGACGGCGTGTCAGTTTGCAGTGGCAGCACTACCCTGACCGCGATGTGCCTGCTCGTGGTGGTGTCGCGCCTCGACCCCGGAGCACCGCTGGTGGTCGGAGCCAACCGCGACGAACGCCTGGATCGCCCGGCCTCAGCCATGACGGTGTTGCGGGCCTCGAGCCCGCGCGTCCTGGGCGGACGCGACCAACAAGGCGGTGGGACATGGCTGGCGGTCAACGAGGACGGGGTGGTGGCGGGGCTCACCAATCGTCCGTCACCGCAGGGGCGCGACCCCGACAAACGGTCGCGCGGTGAGCTCCCCTTGGCGCTGGCCGTCCACCGTGACGCCGCCTCGGCGGTGGCTGATTTCACGGCGCGGTTGCGCCCGGCCCACTACAACCCGGCGTGGCTCCTCGTGGGCGACCGCACCTCGCTGTTCGCCCTCGACATGACCGGGTCCGGTGACGCCGTGGCGAGTGTCGAACGACTCGGCCCCGGAGTCCACGTCCTGGAGAACACCGCCCTCCACGCCCCCTCGGTCAAGGCGGACCACATACGGGGCCTGCTCGGGGACATCGGTGCGCTGCGGGGCGAGGCCCTCGTCGAGCGGGTCCGTACTGTGCTCGTGGACCACAGCGTGCCCGACTCCGAGGATCGTGCCGACACCCAGACCGATGCGGTGGCCGAGGCCGACGGCGCCCGGAGCAGGCCGGTCGAGACCCTGGCGGCCTGCGTCCACACCGACGAGTACGGCACGCGGTCGTCCACCGTGGTGCGCGTGCCCACGGCGTCAGGCCGTCGGCCCCAGGTGCTCGTGGCCGACGGGCACCCCTGCGAGTTCCCCTTCGTCGACGTCACGGACCTCTTCGAGCCCTGACGGGCCACGGTGAACGGGCCCGAGACGGCCTGTCAGAGGCGAACCGGGACTACTTGCTGTCCCAGCCCTTCCGGGCCTGCTTCTGCTCGGCCTGCTTCTGATGCTTGGCCGCCCTCTTCTCCTTGAGGCTCCGGCCCGGCTTCTTCGATTCAGCGGACGGTCTTGACTTCTCTGCCATGCGCCCAGCCTACGACGAGTTCGGGCGCGCCGGTGTCACCTGCCCGATGAGCCCACTACCTTCTGTTCGAGCTTCCGATGAACGGCACCCGATGGGAGGGCACGGGATGAGCTCGGCACCATCCGACTTGCGCAGCCGGCGGGAGGCCGTGGTGCGCGAGCACATGGCCTCGGAGAACGAGCACCGCTTCGACGACACCCTGGCCACCTTCACCCATCCCCGCTACGAGCTCATCGGCACCGGACAGGTCTACGACGGCACCGAGGAGGTGACGCAGTACTACGCCCGGTCCCGGGCGGTGTTCCCCGACCAGCGCAACGAGGTCCGCTCCGTGCTCAGCGCGCCCGACACCGTAGTGGTGGAGTTCGACCTGCTCGGAACGCACCTGGGCTCTCTCACCGGCGAGGAGCCCACGGGCAAGTCCTTCCGCTGCCCCATGGTAGCGCTCTTCGAATTCGAGGCCGGGGGCGACGGCATCGTGTGCGAGCGCGTCTACTTCGACTCCGAGACGATCTACGGCCAGCTCCGCGACCCCTAGCGATGAATGGTGGTGGACCGGCCCGTTTCAACCACGAGGCGAACGACACAGGAGGCGGAACATGGGCGACGTCGTGGTCGGGCTCTCGATGTCCCTGGACGGCTTCATCGCCGGAGCCAACGACGGTCCGGGTAACCCGCTCGGCGACGGTGGCGCCAGGCTCTTCGACTGGTGGTCGGCCGGCACCGAGACCCTGGGCGCCGACGACCGCTTCCGGCCCCCGGCGCGCAGCCGCGCCGTGGTGGAGGAGATGTTCGACTGCGGGGCCGTCATCACCGGGAGGCGGACCTTCGACATCGCCGACGGTTGGGGCGGCCACCATCCCGTGGGCGCCCCCTTCTTCCTGCTGACCCACGACCCCCCCGGGCGCCACGTCGGCCCAGGCACCGATGGAACCGTCGTCACCGACGGCATCGAGAGCGCCCTCGAGCAGGCCCGCGCCGTGGCCGGTGACCGCGACATCGCCGTGGGAGCCGCCCAAGTCGCCCAGCAATACCTGAACGCCGGCCTCCTCGACGTGGTCCATCTCAACCTCGTCCCCGTCCTCCTCGGCGCCGGCGTTCGTCTCTTCGCCAACCTCAAGCGCCACCCGCGGGACCTCGAGTGCACCCGCGTGGTCGAGTCCGACGGCGTCACCCACCTCCGCTACCGCGTGATGAAGTAGTTCAGGCCCGGCGACCGACAAGGATCTCGAGCACCCGGGCCCGGTGGGCGGCGGCGTCGCCCCACGCCGCGGCGAGCGCCCAGGCCCGTTTCATCCAGAGGTGCAGGTCGTGCTCCCACGTGTACCCGATGGCGCCGTGCACCTGTAGGGCGGTGCGCGCCGCCACCGTGGCCGCCTCCGACGCCATGGCTTTGGCCATCGAGGCGTGCAACCTGGCATCGGGATCACCTTCCGAAAGGCTCCAAGCAGCGCGGTACACGACGGGCCGGGCGAACTCCACCCGCACCAGGGCGTTAACCAGATGGTGCTTCACGGCCTGGAACGACCCGATGGGCTTCCCGAACTGCGACCGCTGTCCGGCGTAGAGGGCGGCCATCGAGATCAGCCGGTCGGCCACCCCCACCAGCACCGCCCCGGTGCCCATGGCGGCGCGGTCCTCCAGGGCGGTGACGAACCCCTCGGCTTCGAAACCCGAGACCACCAGTGTCGCCGGGGACGGCTCCCAGTCGACCTTCGCCAATCGCCGCGACCCGTCGAGCACGGGCCTCGGCGTCAGCACCACCCCGGCCGCGGGCACGGCGTGCAGCTCGCCCTCGCGCTCGAGCAACAGGAGGTCGGCACCCTGGGCGCCGGGCACGGCGGGCATCGATGCCGTCCCTACGGCGATGGCGGCCGCCCCCGTGGCCACGGCCTCGAGCCAGCGCGCCCGCAGGACCTCGCCCTGGGCGCCGGGCGCCTGCACCAATACGGGCACCCCGAGGGCCGTGGTCTCGACCAGGGGCTCGGGCAGCCCGGCCCGGCCGGCCTCCTCCAACAGTCCCACCAGGTCCACCAGCCCCAGGCCCATCCCGCCGTGCTCCTCGGGCACGGTGAGCCCCACCACACCCATCTCGGCCAGCGCCTCGTAGCGGGGCCTCGACCACCCCAGCGGTGAGGCCCAGGCCTCTCGGAGCGCGCCGGGGGGCACTCCTTCTCGGCGAAGGCCCGCAGCTGGGCGCGGAATTCGAGCTGATGTTCGTCGAACCCGAACTGCACGGCCCCGGCCCTCAGCCCCGGGGCAGCCCGAGCACACGCTCGGCCACCACGTTGCGCTGGATCTCGTTGGTCCCGGCATAGATCGGCCCGGCCAGGGCGAAGAGAAACCCGTCGAGCCACGGGGACGGCCGTCCCTCCTGATCGAGCATCTCCGCCTCGGAGCCCAGCAGCGCCAGTGCCGTGGTGTGGACGAGCAGGTCGGTCTCCGACCAGAACAGTTTGTTCATCGACGCCTCGGGGCCCACCCCGGCGCCGGCCACCAGGCGCGTGGCAGTCCAGTAGGTGTGCAGCCGGTAGGCCTCGGCATCGATCACCGCCCGGGCCACATTGTCGGCGCACCGGACGGCCCGTCCCCGGTCCCGGTCGCCGTCGGCCCGGGCCGTGCGGCGGTAGAGCTCCACCAGGCGCGCCGCCGCCTCGGTGTAGCGCGCCGGGCTGCGCAGCGACAGGCCCCGCTCGGACCCCGCCGTGGCCATGGCCACGCGCCAGCCCTCACCCACCTGGCCGAGCACCTGGGCGGCGGGGACCTCCACGTCCTCGAAGAACACCTCGGCAAACCCGGTCTCGCCGTCGAGCTGGGCGATGGGCCGGACCGTGACCCCGGGGCTGTTCATCGGCACCAGGAAATAGGTGAGCCCCCGGTGGCGCTCGGCCACGGGGTCCGAGCGGAACAACCCGAAGATCCAGTGGGCGAAGGCACCGCGCGAGCACCATGTCTTCTGCCCGTTGAGCACCCAGGTGTCGCTTTGTGCCGGCGACCGGGTGGCCCGGCTGCGGATGGCGGCCAGATCGCTCCCGGCGTCGGGCTCGGACCAACCCTGGCACCAGACTTCCTCGCCCGAGGCCATAGGAAGGAGATAGCGCGCCCTCTGCTCGGCGGTCCCGAACTCGAAGAGCGTGGGTGCCAAGAGGAAGATGCCGTTCTGCCCCACCCGGGTGGGAGCCCCGGCGCGGTAGTACTCCTCCTCGAAGATGAGCCACTCCCACAGTCCGGCCCCGCGCCCGCCGTACTCGACGGGCCACGACACCACCGACCAACCGGCCTCGAACATGGTTCGCTCCCAGGCTCGGTGAGCCTCGAAGCCCGCCGCGGTGTCCAGCGACGGCAGGGGGCCGGTCCCCTTCGACGCCGAGGGGGCGTTGGCCTCGAGCCATCCCCGGGCCTCGGCTCGGAACCGGTCCTGCTCAGGCGTGAAACGGAGATCCATGGAACGACGAATCTGACACAGGGTTTGCGCCTCAGGCAAAGGGCGCGACATGCCGATACAAAGGACAAAGCCCTCGAGAGGGCACGGCCGGCTGTTTCCCCCGGGGTCCAAGGTGAGCTCCCAGTCGACGGAGCTCGACGCGACCTCTCCCAGCGGAAACGACAGCCATGGCGCCAGAACCAGTCGTTGCGACGATCGACGAGACGAACCTCGCCGCCCCCGGCGGGCCAGCACGCACCTGGAGCCTCCGACGCGAGTGGGGCCGCGCCTTCACAATCATCCTGGCCTTGTTGCTCGTCGCCAGCATCGGGATCTTCGCCGGCGTCCGCCATCTCGCCGACCAGTACGGCAACACGGCTCACGACCTCGATCTGGAGATGACCACCATCGCCTCCCTGGACGCGGCGGTCTCCGCCCACGAGTACGCGGCCCACCAACTGCTCAACGGCGCGCCCAGCCCGGGGACCTTCCTCGAAGCGCAACTAGACCTCTCCGACGCCTTCACCGACGCCCGCACCGTGTTCCCGAGCGGCGACGTGGCGCGCATCCTGGCCCGGGCCCGCGCCGCCTGGCAGCTGTCGATGACCAAGGCCGGGCTGTGGGGGGTCCCCGTGATCACCTTCGTCCGTCCCGCTAGTTCCACCGTCGACGAGCAGACCCAGGTCACCCTGGGGGCGGACGGCGACGCCGCCCGGGCGCTGTTGGCCGATCTCCAACAACCCTCCCTAGTGGCCATGCGCGCCGATCTCGCCAACAACGCCGGCCTGGAGCGGCTGTTGTGGGTCGCGCTGACCACCATGTTCGGCCTGGCAGTTTGCGTGACGGTGTATTTCCGCCGGCGCATGACCAAGGACCTCCTCCGACCTGTGGCCCGACTGCACGAGGGCGTCCTGAAGCTCCAGGGGGGTCAATACGACCATCACATCGACGTGGCCCGTCACGACGAGCTCGGGGAACTCGCCGAGGCGTTCAACGCCATGTCCACCGCCCTCCACCGTGCTCACGTAGCGATGACCCTGCGGGCCACCCACGACACCCTCACCGGCCTACCCAACCGGGCGTCGTTGGCGGAACGCCTGGCGGCCTCGTTCCGTCCGGGCAGTGAGCGCCGGACCCGCCAGGAGAGCGTCCTGTTCATCGACGTCGACGACTTCAAGGACGTCAACGACTCCCTGGGACACGAGGCCGGGGACGATCTTCTGATCCAGCTGGCCCAGCGACTCAACGACTGCGTGCGCCCCGGCGACCTGGTCGCCCGTCTGGGGGGCGACGAGTTCGCCATCGTGGTCGTCGAGGACGACAACGCCTCGACCGCGGTGGAGATCGCCGAGCGGATCCTGGCCGCGCTCCGGGCCCCCTTCCTGGTACACGACACCCGGCTGGCGGTGGCCGTCAGCATCGGCATCGCCCATCGCAACCCGGACATCGCCGATGCCGATGAGATCCTCCGGCAAGCCGACTTCGCCATGTACATGGCCAAGGACGGGGGCAAGGACCGCTACCAGCTCTTCAACCCCGAGATGCACGACATCATGGTCGGGCGGGCCTCACTCAAGAAAGAGCTGGCCGTGGCCGTCACCGCCGGGCAACTCCGCCTCGAGTACCAGCCCGTCGTCGACCTCGGCACCGGGTCGATCCGCGGCGTGGAGGCGCTCGTGCGCTGGCAGCACCCCACCCTCGGTCTCCTCGCCCCCGAGACCTTCATCCCGCTGGCCGAGGAGACGGGCGACATCGACGCCATGGGTTGCTGGGTGCTCGACACCGCCGTCCGTCAGGCGGCGGTGTGGCGCCGGACGATCGACGGATGCGCCGATCTGTGGGTGTCGGTGAATCTCTCCGCCTTCCAACTGTTCAACGCCCACAGCCGGGCCGCCATCCAGAGCATCCTGGCCGACCCGACGGTGGACGCCTCCAAGATCGTGCTCGAGATCACCGAGACGGCGGTGGCCGTCAACGTCGAAGGCGGCATCGCCGCGCTCGAGGCCCTGAAGCTCTGTGGCGCCCGCATCGCCATGGACGACTTCGGCACCGGCTTCTCTTCGCTCAGCACTCTCGCCAGCCTGCCCGCCGACATTCTCAAGATCGACCGTTCCTTCGTGTCCGGACAGACCTCGGTCTCGCCCTCGGCTCCCATGTTGGAAGGCATCATGGGGCTTGCCGACAAGCTCGCCCTCGAAGTCATCGCCGAAGGCATCGAAGAGCCCGAGCAGCTGGCCCTGCTGCGCGCGATGGACTGCCATCTGGGACAGGGGTTCCTCCTGGCCCGGCCGACCACCGCGCACGGGCTCGAGGCCCTGTTGGCTTCGGGGAGGCTCTTCCCGGTCGCCGTCGCCGCACCCTGATACCCCAAGTGTCGTGATCAGCTACCTGGTGCGGCGGTCCACCTGAGCGAACAGACCAGTCTGTCGAACGGCGCTGGCCACGGCCGCGATCTGCGCGTCGGAATTGGCCGGGCTGACCATGAGATTGAGCGCCAGCCTGTCGGTGTTCACGACGATCGGGAAGCTGTTGGCGTAACACGCCCCGTATTGAGATTCGAGGGCGAACGCGAACTCCCCCAAGAGCACACCGATGAAGACGCCTTTCTTGGTCACGGCGGTTATCCCCAAGGACGGATGAGACGCTGTCGCGTAGGGCGGGCCCGACGTAGGAGGTCCGGGTTGGCACGACTTGTCGGTGGGCAGGGCGTACCCCACTGAACCGGGCCCGGAGGTTGCGGGGGTGGCAGTGCAGGATCCGAGGATGGCAACGAGACATAGAACGGCGCACGACTGGGCAACGACACCGCAGACGGTCCGACCGGGGACGGTCATCGCACAACCGTAGGCGGCGTCTGCCGGAGCACGGTCGGGTAGCGAGCCCAGGCCCGACAGACGATTAGCGTGACGCCATGGCGATCGCCCCATATATCCGACGGTTACGCGAACTGGTGGGCCATGAGCTTCTGGTGCTTCCGTCGGCAGCGGTGCTCCCTCGAGACCACGATGGCCGAGTCCTCTTGGTCAGAATCAGCGACACCGGGCAATGGGCTGTCATCGGCGGGGCTATCGAGCCTGACGAGCCACCGGAACACGCAGCACTCCGAGAAGCCGAGGAGGAGGCGGGCGTTACCCTTCGCCTCGGGCCGATCCTGGCCGTCCTCGGCGGTCCAGAGTTTCGCCTCACCTATCCCAACGGGGATCAGACCTCCTACGTGTCCACCGTCTTCGATGCCACCGTCGTGGGGGGTACGCCGACGCCTGACGGCGATGAGACGTTGGCCGTGGAGTGGTGGGAGCCAGACGCTGTGCCCTACGCCGAGATGAGCGGGTTCACTCGGGCCCTCCTGGCTGGCGTCGGGTTTGCCGGGGCTTCGGGGGCCCAGGGGCGGTAGTCGAGGTCGGGCAACGAGAAGACATCGACTCCAGGTTCGAACGCAACCGTGGCCGAAGCATCTTGGATCGGCACCGGCGCACGTCGCCGACGGGTGGGATCAACCCACGGTGACCTGCAGGCGGGCGGGAGACCGCCCGAGCACTGTCCGCCACGGGATCAATGTCGGATCCTCGACGAGCCGCACCGGCCTCACCAGATCGAGCATGGCACGGACACATTCCTCGAGGGTGAGGCGAGCCAGAGCGGCCCCGAGGCAGTAGTGCGGACCGGCTCCGAAGGTGAGCAGGCGCGGTGTGCTCGGTTCGGTGAATCTGGTCGACTCGAAGCGGTCGGCATTCTTCCAGACCGAAGGTTCGCGATTGGCCGCCGCTGTGCACAGAAAGACCATCGAGCCTGCCGGAATCTCCTCCTCGGCGACCGTGATCGGAGCAACGACGGTTCGGGGCATGGCCGGGATGCTGGGCTGCAAGCGGATGGTCTCGGACACGGCGCTCGGGACGAGGTCGGGCCTGGCTCTCAGGTGGTCGGTCTGTTCGGGTTCGTTGAGCAGGGCCAGGAGGCTGCAGCCGATCTGGCTGGTCGTGGTGTCGTGCCCTCCGACGAGCAGGTTCGTCACCATCGACACGAGCTCCTGGCGCGTCAAGCGATCATCGTCGGTCTCGGCATGGAGCAGCCCCGTGATGAGGTCGGGTCCGGGAGTGGCTCGGCGCTCCTCGGCGAGGTCGGCGACATACTCCAAGAGTTCGGTGATCGCTGACGTCGCCGCGTCAATCTGGTCAGGCTCCATGAAGCTAAAGGTGACGCTCAAGGCATCCGCCCACCTGCCGAAGATGACAACGTCGTCGTCGGGAACTCCGAGAAGGCGGCACATCACCCGCATGGCAAGCCAGGCATTGGCCTCGACGAGGTCGCCTCCGCCGCTCGTAGCCAACGGTTCGAGGCTGCTCGCCGCCAGTTCGGCGGTCGTGGCCCGCATGGCCTCGACTGCCCTCGGGGTGAATGCCCGGGCCACCAGGGCCCGCAACCGGTGGTGGGCGTCCCCTTCGTTGGTGAACATCAAGCCGCCATACCAGTCACGCAGTGGCCCCTCGGTGAGGCCCATGAGATCAAAAACCGTGAGGCCAACACCTGCCAGCCTGGGATCGCGAGCCAGCGATTCCACGTCGGCATAACGCAGGACGATCGGAGCACCGCTCAGGATCTCGGTCGCCAGAGGTCCTTGCGCCGCAGCTCGGGTGACTGCTTCGATGACCGAGGCGCCGTCGTCAGCACCAAAATCGACCTGTTCCCGCACGGTCCACTCCCGTCTCGTGGCGTTCGAGCCACGCTAGCTTCGCATCGTCCCGGGGACCGTTCGAAGCCGTCTGGGAACGCGCCGCCGCCGATATAGGATCACTCGGACGGCGAATCCTGGAAGGCCTGACTGATTCGCACCGCGATGAGCTTCTCCACGAGTGCCTTGGGCAACGGTGAACCGACGAGGAATTGGAGCGCGCCTTTCGACGTCGTGTAGGCGGCAACCTCGTCCTGCAGTTCCGCCAGCACGGAGCCGCTGTGAGGAAGGTAACTGAGATGGTTCTTGAAGGCTGCGAATCCGGCGATCACCTTGCCTCGTATCCGAAAGGCTGGCATGCCATAGGAGATGCACTGTTCAGCTTCAGGGATGATGCCCAGGATGGTTCGGCGGAGCTCACGCAACGTGGATTGCTTCGGCTCCTCCAGCGCACCCAAATAGGCGTCAATCTCTTCCTGTGACATGACTTCAGTCTTCGTCTCGGTACCCCCAGCGGTCAAGACCGAGTCGCGGTCGCCGCCACTGCGCTCACGCGGCACATTCCGTGATTCGTGGGTGACACTTGGATCGCTCACAGGGGGCGCACAGCCGGTCGACACATGATGTGACCCATGCGAAGGCGGTGGCGTTGGGTCGTGGGAGCCGCGGCGGTCGTGGTCGTGCTGGCGCTCGGCGGCCCCTTCGTCTACATCCACTTCATCGAGGGGCCCCCTCCACCGAAGCTCACCCTGCCGACTACCCCCTCGTCGACCGACACTGCATCCGGCGTCACGTCTGACATCACCAGCGTGGGAGGGACATACCACGTGGGCGCCGGTTCAGAGGCTGGGTACCGCGTCACCGAGGTCCTCGTGGGACAGAACTCCACGGCTGTGGGCCGCACCACCAAGATCTGGGGATCGGTCACGATCTCCGGATCCAGCGTCACGGCGGGCACGTTCACCGTCGACATGGCCAGTGTGGAGAGTGACCAGAGCGAGCGCAATGCCCAGTTCGACGGCCGGATCATGGATGTGGCGCAGTACCCGACGGCCACGCTGAAGCTCACGACGCCTGTCGCGCTCGGGACCATCCCGCCCGTGGGATCCAAGGCGACCTACACGGCAACCGGAGACCTCACCATGCACGGGGTTACCCGACGGGTGACTTTCGCATTGACGGCGGAACGCACCGCCGATGGAATCTCCGCCCTGGCCGATGTGCCCATCGTGTTCGCCGATTGGGACATCGCCAATCCGAGTGTTGGCGGATTCGTGACGACCAATAGCTCAGGGACACTCGAAGTGCTGGTCAACCTGACCAAGGGGGCTGGGAATACTCCGGCATCCGGCTCGGGTTCGTCACCAGCCGGCGGTGGAGGCGGGCCCGTGACCGTCCCCAAGACGACCGTGCCCATGATCACCATCCCCACCGCTTGAGACCGGGTGTGTCCGGGACTGATCGGACGTACGGCTAGTGGGTCAATTTGGAGAGGACCTGCCGCCACCGTCTCCGACGGCAATTACCCTGCCTGGTCGCCAGGCAATTCCCCGGTAGCCAAAGAAGTCACTACGGCGAGCGAGACCACAACTCAACGTTCACGAGCTCATCCTTCGACACACGGACGCTCTTCAAGTCCGTTCTGTGCGAGCCTCTCGTTTGTCGACAACCCCTCGGCGCCACCCGGGAAGAGTGACAAATACGCCCGGCGCGAAAGAGAGCGGCGGTTCTTGCTCCGAGGGCTCCCCGATCGCCCGCCCACTTGTGTGGCGACCATCACTGATCACTATGTGTTCGGGACTCGGCTTCGGCTACGACGGTCCGTCGACCACAGCGGGATCGAGCCGACGGTCTACAAGCTGACCCAGAAGGTTCCGGGTCCCGACGGCGATCCGGGCCTCGTCACCAACCTCTATCTCTCCGTGCGCGAGTACGAACTCTTGTGTCAACTTCCCGGGGAACGTCTGGACAAGCTGCGATACAGCATGGCGCCATTCGGCGTGGACCAGTTCTCCGATCGCCTCCGTGGCTTGGTGCTGTGCGAAGCTGACTTCTGGAGTGACTTTGTCGCAACGTATCCCAACGCCACCATCATCGGCGGCTTCGGAATCAACGTGGGCAGCGGCTGGTCGGCGATGACCGGTGAGGCCGACACGCTCACAATCGGCACTGCTGCCACGTTCTCGTATGACTTTGAACCGGTGGCCGCTCCAACCTCTCCGGGCATTCAGATCACTACGACATCGTTGCCTCCCGGATTGCGGGGCATGCGGTACTCAGCCACATTGGCGGCCAGCGGCGACAACCTGCCATACAAGTGGTCTGTATCGTTCTTGCCGGTCGGCCTCCATCTCAACAAGGCCACGGGGGTTATTGCGGGTACTCCCCAAATGAACGACGGAGGTATGTTCACCTTCAACGTGACCGTCGTCGACCGGAAAATTCACCACATGCGCAACTCGGCTACCGAGGCGCTGTCGATCACCATTTCGTGAAGCCCCGCGCTCGGTACTAGTCGCGGTTCGGGGGGAGCCGTACCTCCACCCACGCCGTTCCGCTCCACCGCCGTCGGGCGGTCCACCGTCGTCCGTCCCAGTACGCCTGTTCGCTGATGTGATCAGAATCCCCGTGCCATCCGACTTCACCAGGCTCTGGCACAACCCGGTGTGACGACGGTTCCGGAGGGGCTCCGTGAGCCGCAGGCGCGACAGCAGGAAACCGAGCAGCGAAGGGTGCGGCGTGTCTCGTGCGCCTCCGGCGGTTCCTGCGGGCACGGCGGATGCCGAACAGCACCAAACCGGCCACCAGGAGCCCGAGGACGACGTACCCCACGACCTCGCCGGTCCGGCGCGCCCACGAAGTCGTCACCGCCGGAGACGGCAGGCGCGGTGGTCCCGGGGCATTGGCAGCCTGCTCCAAGGCCACGGTGGCGGCGTCCGCCGTGGTGAGCGTCCCGGTCTTGTCGATGACCTCCACCTCGAAGGCGGTGTTCCCTTTGGCGAAGGCCACTGTGTACTGCGGAGTGGGAGCGCCCGGCGTCGACGTCGTGCTCGAGTACCCCGACGCTCCGGGTAAATCGGGAACCGGGAACTTGACTCCTCCCACTTGTCTTTCGCCGGCGATCAACCCGGCGAGGAAGGCGCCGACTTCGCTGCGATCTTGGAACCGCAGGGCCACGATGCCGACGCCGTCGCCATTGGGTGGTCGCGGCGCCCACACGCGGAGATAGCCGTGCACAGTGCCGTCGGCCAGAAGCTGCGCCAGGTCCGCACGAGCAGTGGTCCCCGTGAAGAACTTCAGGTTGGCACTATTGATGGGACCGTTCGTCGGTCCCGCCGGTGCCGCCACCAGCCCGGGGAGGGTACCGGAGATGACGATGCCCGAAAGACCGTTGGAGCCCTCGGCAGCCGCGCTCTGACGCATTGCGACGGGACTGACCAGAGAACCGAGGGTGATCACCGAAATGGTCATCGTCAGCACGAGAGCGCAACGGCGCATCCCGCCCGCCATGATGGGCACGCTCAGATTGTATTGAGCAACGTGCCGTGTCATCAGGGTCGCCAGCCGTCGCGTGACACGGGCGGTCGTGGCCACGCAGCCGTCGCATCAATGACACCGAGCCGGACCTCACCGCACGTGGGCGTGCGTCGGATGGTGACGGGTGGTCCCAGTGGTTTTCGGATCCGGATTGTGCTCAGATGGTTCGAGCGCTCACGGTCGGCTCGGTCAAGGTGGGGCGTGGTCCAATTCGTCGGCGTGGGAAGCGGGGGGCAATGCCTTGGAAGCCGGTAACGGGACAGGTCGTGATCGCCCGCCTCGACGGCCACGTGCGAGAGCTCCTCGTCACGGCGTGGAACTCCGACAGCGGGGCAGTGAAGGTCGCTTGGCCCCCCCAGAATGCGGCGGTGGTGTCCCGACGGGCCTTTTCCGACGTGGGAAAGACCCAGATCGCCGAAGCACGGTATGAGCCGCTCGACCCCGACGCGTTCAAAGCGGCCACGAGGGGATAGGGGCCATTCCCAGGCGCAACCGCCTGCCCACAGCTCGGCGCGAGGTCTCTCGAAGGACCATCGGCAGCCCGCCCCCGGGACTTGAGCGATTTCTTCTGAATGGGCGAAAAAAGCCCTTCCACCTGCGGTTCCCCGGCGCGGTCGAGCTTTGCGTCCCTCCGAAGGGCGCGGAGGTGTGCGCCCTGGCGGGCCGACGAGCGAACCAGGGCCTCTGGCCCCGAGAACGAGCTCACGACCAGGGAAGTCCCTGGTCAGGCTGGTTTCCGATGTGACACCCGGCCAGATTGTGCGGGACAATCGAAGGGCGGGGAGGCTCGGATCTCGATGAGCAAGCCCGGCACTGGAGGTCTTTCATGCCCAACGCCGTGATCGTCGACGCGCTGCGCACCCCGGTAGGGCGCCGCAACGGCAAGCTCTCGGGCTGGCACGCCGTGGACCTGGCCGCCGCGCCGCTCAAGGCGCTGGTGGAGCGCAACCACCTCGACCCCGCCCTGGTGGAAGACGTCGTCATGGGCTGCACCATGACCGTCGGCGAGCAGGCCATGAACATCGGGCGCAACGCCGCGCTGGCCGCGGGCTTTCCCGACACCGTGCCGGGGACCACGGTCGACCGCCAATGCGGTTCGGCCCAGCAGGCCATCCACTTCGCGGCCCAGGCCGTCATGTCCGGAGCCATGGACATCGTCATCGGCGCCGGTGTCGAGTCGATGAGCCGGGTGCCGATCGGGTCCACCACCGACCCCGGCCCCGGCGAGGCCTACGGACCGACGGTGCACGCCCGCTTCAATTTCATCCACCAGGGCCTGTCGGCCGAGGAGATCGCCCGGCGCTGGGACATCGGGCGCGACGAGATGGACGCCTTCGCCCTCCGGTCCCACCAGCGTGCGGCGCGCGCCCAGGACGAGGGGCGCTTCGAGCGGGAAACGATCGCGTTGTCATCCCCGGGGCCCGACGGCGACACCATCATCGATGCCGACGAGGGTGTCCGTCGCGACACCAGCATCGAGAAGCTCGGTGGCCTCGCCCCCGCCTTCAGCGAGCACGGACTGGTGACGGCGGGGACGTCATCGCAGATCTCCGACGGTGCCGCCGCCGTGCTCGTGATGAGCGAGGAGCGCGCCGAGTCCCTGGGACTGCGGGCCCGCGCCCGCTTCCACACGTTCGCCGTGGCCGCCAACGACCCGGTGATCATGCTGACCGCACCCATCCCCGCCACCCGCCTCGTGCTGGAGAAGGCCAAGTTGCGACTCGACGACATGGACGTGGTGGAGATCAACGAGGCCTTCGCGTCGGTCGTCCTGGCCTGGGAGCGCGAGCTGCATCCCGACATGGATCGCGTCAACCCCAACGGGGGAGCGATCGCCATCGGCCACCCCACGGGATGCTCGGGAGCTCGGCTCATGGCCACCTTGTTGAGCGAGCTCGAACGCACCGGTGGCCGCTACGGCCTCCAGACCATGTGCGAGGGCGGTGGTCAGGCCAACGCCACGATCATCGAGCGCCTGGGCTAGCGGCCGAGGCGCTCCAACGTGGCATTGGCCTCGGTGACGATCGAACCCACCAACTCGGCGACACCGGGCAGCTCCTCGATCACCCCGACGACCTGTCCGGTGGGCAGGACACCGACGTCGGTGCGCCCGTCGACCAGCGCGGCCTTGGTCATCATGGGCGCGTTGGCGGCCATGACCACCTGCGCCCACGACAGCTCGTTGCCTTCCTTCATGGCACGGCCCTCGGTGAGAAGGGCACGCCACGACGTGTGGGTCTGGCGCCGAAAGGCGAGGGCGTTGCGAAGCGCCCGCGGCAAGGCGGCCACCCGGCCCGCCCCCTCGAGATGGTCGACGACATCGGTGCGGATCACCCGTTGGGGTGCGCCGTCGATGCGCGTGGTGACGACGGTCCCGGTGACGGTGGTCCCCAGGTAGACCTTCTTCACCTCGTCGGGCACCGTGCTCTCCCGGGTGAGGAGAAAGCGCGTCCCCATGGCGATGCCGGCCGCGCCGTAGGCGAGGGCGGCCACCAGCCCCCGGCCGGTGGAGAAGCCCCCGGCGCCGATGACCGCCACGCGCTCGCCCACGGCCTCGACCACCTGGGGCAGCAGCAGCGTGGTGGGCACCGGACCGGTGTGGCCACCACCCTCGGCGCCCTGGGCAATGACACCGTGGACTCCCCACTCGGCCACCTTCTCGGCGTGACGCCGGGCGCCGACGGTGGGGATGACGATCACCCCGGCGTCGCGCAGGCGCGCCACCATGTCGGGCCGGGGCGCCTGGGCGAAGCTCGCCACCTTCACCCCCGCCTCGAGCAGCACGGCGATGCGCTCGTTGGAGTCGGGAGCGTCGGTGCGCAGGTTGACCCCGAAGTTGGCCGAGGTGCGTGACTTCACCTCGGCCACGGCGGCGCGCAACTGCTCGACGGTCATCGTCGCCGAGGCCAGGATCCCGAGCGCCCCGGCGTTGGCGGTGGCGGCCACCAGTCGGGGCCCGGCCACCCAGCCCATTCCCGTCTGCACGATGGGGTAGCGCACGCCGACCAGATCGCACAACGACGTGCGCAACGCCGGGTGGGGGTCGGGCAGCGCAGGTGAAGCAGCAGCGTCGGCGGGTGTCAGGAGGAGACCTCCTTGTCCCGTTGGCCCGTGGGGTCAAGAACGGCGCGGATCAGCTCCAGCTCCTCGGCGGTGGGCAACGGCGTGCGGGGCACCGCGTCGGGCACCACGAGCTCGAAGCCCGTGGCCTCCACGACCTCCTCGATGTCCACACCGGGATGCACCGAGCGGACCCGCATGGCGTGGTCGGGGGTGTCGAAGTCGAACACGCCGAGGTTCGAGACCACCAGCCGGA
This sequence comes from uncultured Acidimicrobiales bacterium, assembly GCA_963731665.1. Taxonomy (GTDB): domain Bacteria; phylum Actinomycetota; class Acidimicrobiia; order Acidimicrobiales; family UBA8190; genus Chersky-840. Next base: position 58,596 of record CAVSWP010000006.1, read on the forward strand.
CGTCGTGGAAGCGGGTGGCCGACGGGCCGGCGGCGGCCGCCCGGTCGTAGCCGACTCCGCACACCATGTCGACGTGCTCGACGAAGCTGCGCGGGGAGTGCGTCGGGACCCAGTAGCTGGTGGCGTGGTTCAGGCTGTTGCCCGGCGCTCCCCGCACCCCGATCAACTGGGCCTTGGGCCGGGCCCAGTCGCCGATGGCGCTCAGGTTCTGGTTCCCGAACCGGTCCACCTGCGACGCCATCATCATGATGTGGCGCCTCCCCGACCACAGCACATCGAACACCCGCCGGTATGGCATCCACGCCTCGAGCACCAGGTCGTCGCGGCGAGCCGAGATCGACGGCGTGTTGGCCATGAGCGCGGCCTCGCCGTCGGTGAGCACGAGGTCGGGCTCGAAGGTGAGCCGGGCCAACCGAGCCCCGATCTGCGGCACAGTGCCGAACGGGCTCGCCATCACCTCGCCGTCGCCGCGCCAGGCCTGCGCGCACGCCACCACGCACACCTCGGCCCGGGTCACCTCGGGAGCGGTGCTCACGAGGCCCTCACGACGGCACCGTGGCGCCGCTCGACGCCTGGCGCACGGCGGCGCGATATCCCGCCTCGTCGACCTGGAGGTACCGGGCGTCGAAGGCCGCCCACGCATCGGGGTCGGCGGCTGCCGACGCGTAAGCCTTCTGGAACAGCTCGTCGCGGTCGTAGTCGGGAGGACACGACGTGAAGTGGGCTCCGTCGGGAACCTCGGCCACGGCGTCGGTCATCAACCGGCTGACGGTCACGCTCTGGAGGGGCCCCTCATCGGTCAGCCGACCGGGCTCGACCACCTTCTCGGCGGTGACGAAGCGCCGGGAGGCGGCTCCCAGGAAAACCTCGTCGAAGAACGGGTCGGGGCCGAGGATCTGGCCGTTGCCGTGGGTGTCGGCCCGGTTGACGTGCACGAACGCGGCGTCGAGCGCCAGGGCGGGCGCGGCGACCAGTTCCTCGCCGTCGTCATAGGGCGAGCGCACCGTGCGCACGCCCGGGTTGACCCGCAAGACGTCGGAGCCCAGCCCGGCGCGCGTGGGCAGGAAGGGCACGCGCTGCGAGGCGGCCAGCAATCCGAGGTAGAACATCCCCTCGTCGATCTCCATGGCCTCGATGCTCCCCGTCTGCCGGGCTTTGCGAAAATGAGGGTCCAGGGCGATGGAGTCCAGGGTCACGAAGGCGTACACGACCTTGCGGACGCGCCCCGACGCGCACAACAGGCCCACGTCGGGGCCCCCGTAGGACACCACGGTGAGGTCGCGCACCCCGGACCGCACGATGGCGCGCACCACCGCCATGGGTTTGCGACGCGATCCCCATCCCCCGAACCCGACGGTCATCCCGTCGCGCAGCTCGCCGACCATCTCCTCGACGGTGATGCGCTTGTCCCTGGCACTCACGGGTGGGCGCTCACGGGTGGGGCGCTCATGTCGAGGTGTCCGCCTCGCGCTTGTCGACGAACGCTTGACGCTGCTCGTCAGCCACGCCCGAGACATGAAGCTCGTAGGTGAACCCCTGTTCGAAGCGGTAGCTCCGCTTCACGTCCACAGGGTCGATGCCGTTGAGCGATTCCTTGGCGCGCCGGATGATGGTCGGGCTCTTGGCCGCGATGAGCTCTGCCACCTCGTAGGCGGCCTCGACGAGTTGGTCCCGGGGCACCACCCGCAGCACCGACCCGTAGTGGTGGAGCTCGGCGGCGGTGGCCGGCTGGGCCGTGTACACCATGGACCGCATCCGGTGCTGGGGGACCAGGCGGGCGAGATGCGTGGCCGCCCCCAGCGCGCCGCGGTCGACCTCGGGCAGGCCGAAGGTGGCGTCGTCGGAGGCCACCACGATGTCGGCGTTCCCGGCAATGCCGATCCCTCCGCCGAGGCAGAAGCCGTGCACGGCGGCGATCACCGGGACCTCGCAGTCGTAGACGGCGGCGAACGCCGCTGCGCAGCCCCGGTTCACCCCCACGAGCGCCTCGTCCCCCTTGGCCTGGATCTCCTTGATGTCCACGCCCGCGCAGAAGCCCCGCCCCTCGGCCCGCACGACCACCACCCGGACCGACGCCTGGGACCCCGCCCGCAGCACGGCGTCAGCGAAGGCGAACCACGCGGCGACGTCGAGGGCGTTCACGGGCGGGACATCGATGACCACCTCGGCGGTGCCCGGCGAACGCTCGTGTGTCTCGATACCCATGGACGCTCCAGATCGCGGCGGCCTGAGCAGGGTATTCGCTGACCTGGGCCGGGTGCGAACGGGCTCCTCAGCCCGGCGGGCTCACGACGGCGCGCAGGGCAGCTCCGAGTACCACGACGGTGGGGTCAGGGCGAGATCGCCCGACCACGAACCGGTGGCCGACGCCGCCTGGTGCGCCCGGCCCAGCAAGGAGATGACGGGCAGGATGCGCTCGGCCAGCCACTCGCCCCCGGCCACGGTGAGGTGCACGCCGTCGTTGCACCGGGCCGCCACGCCGTCGACGGTGGCGCTGAAGTGCCCTCCCGGCGACAGCCACGCGCCGGCGTCGATCACCGTCACCTTGCTTGTGCCCAGGCCCGATCGGCGCGAACGCCCGGATCCGGTGAGGGCCATCGACTCGATGATCTGGTTGTCGGTGGTGACCCGGCTGGGATCGTCCTCGGGCCACGGCAACCCGTCGGGCTGCACCCCGGTGTCATAGAAGGGCGAGGTCAGCAGCACCACGTGCGCCCCGCGCGAGCCGAGGACGGCGATCGCCTGGCGGAACCGGTTGGCCACGTACGAGTCGAAGGCCGGCTCCCCCAGATGCGCCCAGGTCGAGCCCACCTCCTGGTCGAGCACCTCGCTCCTCGCCAGGTAGAGGACGACGTCGGGGTTGAACTGGTCCACCCAGGCTCGCCACTGGGCGAACAAGGCACCCGGGTCGCCGTTGACGCACGGGGCCCCGGGTGGGTCGGTGAACCACAGCACCTGCACCATTTGGTCCATCGACACCGAGCAGCCCGGGCTGCCCTCGTTCACGGCCACCACCCCGTACTGCGCCATCACCCGCCCGAGCCCCACCCCGAGCGTCCCAGCCATCGAGTCGCCCACGATGAGCACCTTGACGGGGGCCGGGTACGTCGTGGTCGTGGTGCGAGCCGACCCGGGCGCCGTCGTGGTCCCGGTATCGAGCACATTGCCGTGGGCACTCACCGACGCCTCCGCGGCGGCGCTCACCCCCACGGTGGCGAGGAACGTGGTGAGCACCGCCAGGCTGGCGGCAATCGGCATGACCAGGGGCCCCCACCAGCGCGGGAGCCTTCCCCGGCGGATGGGGAGCTCCACCGCGTAGGCCGACACCGTGGCCACGCCGGTGATGCACACCAGGCGCGCTCCCAAAAGGGTCACGCCGCCCAAATGGATGCGAGGCCCCGAGAGCACCAGCACCAGGGGCCAGTACCAGAGGTACATCCCGTAGGAGATGCGCCCCACGTACCGCAACGGTCGGACGCTCAGTACGGTGGCGACGGGGCTGCCGGCCACGTCGGCGACGCACGCGATGACCCCGGCCGTGCACAGCGCGGCCACCAAGAACCCGCCTCGGAATACCCACAAGGACTTCTCGGGGACCAAGGCCCACAGCACGCCGGTGCCGAGGACGCCGAGAATGCCCGCACCCCCCAGCGCCCGGCGCGCCCGGCGCGAGCACGCCGGCCCCCACAGCACGCCCCCGATGGCCAGGGCGGCGCCGACGCAGATGGCCTGGGCGCGCGTGTCACTGCCGTAGTAGCTGCGGGTGGTGTCGGACCCCGACTGCGTCAGCACCGCCATCCAGGTCGCCGAGGCCAGCGCGCCGGTCACGGCCACGACGAACAACGCCCCCAGCCGGCGCCGTTGGCTCGGCGCCCCGGGGTCGCCGGCGGGCCGCGCCCCGCCCCATGCCCGGGGCCGGCGAAGGGTGAGTATGCCCAGGACCACGATCGGCCACACCAAGTAGAACTGCTCCTCGATGGCCAGCGACCACGTGTGCATCAAGGGCGAGGCTCGGCCCGTGGTCACGAAGTAGTTGGTGTGATCGGCGATGAAGTGCCAGTTGGCCACCTGGAGGACCGTGGCCAGCGTGTCGCTGCGCAACGAAGGGCTGCTGAAGATCTCCGGCCACAGGGCTGCCCCCACCCCCACCGCGGTCAGCATCAAGAAGAGCGCCGGAAGAAGCCGCCGGGCCCGGCGCGACCAGAACCGCGCCAGGGAGATCGTGCCGTCGTGGCGCCACTCCGAGACCAGCAGCGACGTGATGAGGTATCCCGACAGGGCAAAGAACACGTCGACGCTCAAGAAGCCCCCCGGGAGGGCGCCGACCGTGTGGGTGGTGATGATGGCCAGCACGGCCACGGCGCGGATGCCGTCGAGCCCGGGCAGGTGCCGCAACGAGATCGACGAGGCGTGACGCGTCCTCGGCGTCCTCGGCCTCATCGCACCTCCGGCAGCCCCCCCGAAGGACGCCCCGACGTCCTCACCCCGTCTGCGCCCGCGAGTCTCCTTGCTGGCTCACGACAGCGTCAAGGCCACCCCGGCGCCTTTTGCCCAGGTCCTTGGCTAGGTTTCTGGTTCGTCATGGAGGGAATCGACTTCACCGGCAGTGTGGTCGTGGTCACCGGCGGATCACGGGGCGTGGGGCGCGCCATCACCGAGGCCTTCCTCGCCGCCGGGGCCGAGGTGGCCATCTGCGGGCGCCACCAACCCGCCGTCGACGAGCTTCCCCTCGTCTCGGGACGACGAGCCGAGTTCTTCCCCGCCGATGTGCGCGACGCCGAGCAGGCCGCCGGGGTGCTCACGTGGACCGCCGAACGCTTCGGCCGGGTGGACGTGCTCGTCAACAACGCCGGGGGCTCCCCCGCCGTGCCCGCCGCCGACGCCTCCCCACGCTTTGTCTCTCAGGTCGTCGCCCTCAACCTCCTGGCCCCGATGTACTGCGCCCAGGCGGCCAACGCCGTCATGCAGGCGGAGGGGGCGGGGGGCTCGATCATCAACATCGGCAGCGTCTCGGGGCTACGCCCCTCGCCCGGCACCGCCGCCTACGGCGCGGCGAAGGCGGGGCTCGTCAGCCTCACCCGTACCTTGGCCGTCGAATGGGCGCCCAAGGTCCGCGTCAACTGCGTGGTGGCCGGGATGATCGCCACCGAGGCCGCCGAGGACCACTACGGCGGGGTGGCCGGCCTGGCCGCGGTGGCGGCCACGGTGCCCCTGGGCCGGATGGGAACCCCCGAGGACGTCGCCGGCGCCTGCCTGTTCCTGGCCTCGCCGCTGGCGTCGTACGTGTCGGGGGCTGCCCTCGAGGTACACGGGGGAGGCGAAGCGCCCGCCTTCCTCAGCGCCCTGCGCGGTGCCTGACACCCCGCCGGCGACGGCGCCCGGGACGGGGCCTCAGGCGCGGCGTAGGCGGCCCACGGAGTGGAGCCCCGGCAACCCGACGTGCTCTGATGGCCCCCCGTGAAACTCGCCGTCCCGACTGAAACGCGTGCCGGCGAACGTCGGGTGGCGCTCATCCCCGACGTTGCCGGGCGCCTCTCGGGATCGGGTGTCGAGGTCATCGTCCAAGAAGGCGCCGGCGTCCTGGCCCACTTCCCCGACGCCGCCTACACCGAGAAAGGGGCCACCGTGCGCCCCGGGGCTGGAGCCGCGCTTTCGGGGGCGGATCTGGTGGCCAAGGTCCAGGCGCCCACCCCCGAGGAGATCGACCTGCTGCCCGAGGCCGTCACGGTGGTGAGCTTTCTCCAGCCCGCCGCCCAGCTCGACACGGTGCGAGCCCTCGTGGCCCGCAAGGCCACCGCCTTCAGCCTCGACCTGGTCCCCCGCATCAGCCGCGCCCAGTCGATGGACGCCCTGTCGTCGCAGGCCACCGTGTCGGGCTACCTCTCGGCGTTGGCCGCAGCGGTGCGCCTGCCCAAGTTCTTCCCCATGTTCATGACCGCGGCGGGGACCGTCCCCCCCGCCAAGGTCCTCGTGCTCGGTGCCGGGGTGGCCGGCCTCCAGGCCATCGCCACCGCCCGGCGCCTGGGGGCCCAGGTGCGCGCCTTCGACGTCCGGGCCGCCGCCAAGGAGGAGGTGCAGTCGCTCGGTGCCGCCTTCGTCGAGCTCGAGCTCGAGTCCCAGGAGGGCTCGGGCGGCTATGCCCGGGTGCAGTCCGAGGAGTTCCTCGCCCGTCGAGCGCGAGCTCATCAGCAACGAGGTGGCGGCGTCCGACGTGGTGATCACCACCGCGGCGGTCCCCGGGCGCCAGGCCCCAGTCCTGGTGACCACCCCCATGGTGGAGCGCATGGTCGAGGGTTCGGTCATCGTCGACATGGCGGCGGACAGCGGGGGCAACTGCGAGCTGTCGGAGCCTGGCAAGGACATCGAGCACCACGGCGTGGTCGTGTGCGGGCTCTCCAATCCGCCCTCGGCCATGCCCACCCACGCCAGCTTCCTGTACTCGCGCAACGTGGCCAACTTCCTGGCGCTGATCGTCACCGACGGCGAGCTGCGCCCCGACTTCGACGACGAGATCGTGGTGGGCAGCTGTGTCGTGCGCGCCGGCCAGGTGGTCCACGCACCGACCGCCGAGCTTCTCTCGGGGGGCGCCACGCCGGCGGGGGCGCCCAAGGAGCCGGCGTCGTGATCGCCTCGACCGGACCCGGCCTCATGACCTTCATCACCGTGTTCGTCCTCGCCGCCTTCGTGGGCTACGAGGTCGTCTCCAAGGTCCCGAGCATCCTGCACACCCCGCTCATGTCGGGGAGCAATGCCATCCACGGCATCATCCTCGTGGGCACCATGATCGTGTTGGGCGAAGCGCACGGCCCCGCCCAACTCACGTTGGGCTTCCTCGCCGTCGTGCTGGCCACCCTCAATGTCGTGGGCGGGTTCGTGGTGACCGACCGGATGCTCCACATGTTCAAGCCCCGGCCGACCGACCGCAAAGCGCCACCGGGCGACACCGCCGCCGGCGGCGCGCCACCCGGGCCCGGTGCCGGGACCGACGGGGCGGCCCCGGGGACTCCGTCGTGAGCAGGGCGACCGCCACCGACCTGGTCTATCTGGTCGCCATCGTGGGGTTCATCCTGGCCCTCAAGGGCCTGAGCTCCCCCAAGCGCGCCCGCCTCGGGAACCTCGTGGGCGCCGGCGGCATGCTCGTGGCGGTGGCGTGGACGTTCTCGCTGCCCGAGGTCTACTCCCACACCCGCAACCTGGTGCTCATCATCGTGGCGATCGCCATCGGCGCCGTGGTCGGCATCCCGGCGGCCCGTCTCGTGAAGATGACCGCCATGCCGCAGATGGTCGCCATCTTCAACGGCGTCGGCGGCGGGGCCGCCGCCTTGGTGTCGGTCACCGAGTTCATCTCGGTGCCCGGCCAGTCGCTCGCCATCTACAAGATCTGCGAGATCCTCTTCGGTGTCTTGGTGGGGTCGGTGTCCCTGGCGGGCAGCGCCGTCGCCTTCGCCAAGCTCCAGGAGCTCATGACGGGCCGGCCCATCACCTATCCCGCCCAGCAGCCCATCAACGCCGCCATCGGCCTGGCGATCGTGGTCCTGCTCGTGGTCACCGTCGTGACCGCCAGCACCACCGTGCTCGTCATCGTGCTGGTGCTCTCCCTCGTGCTCGGAGCCATATTCGTCTTGCCCATCGGCGGGGCCGACACCCCGGTGCTCATCTCGCTGCTCAACGCCTTCACGGGCTTGGCCGTCGCCGCCTCGGGCTTCACCCTCGACAGCACGCTGCTCATCGTGGCGGGCACCCTGGTGGGCGCGTCGGGAACGCTGCTCACCAGGATGATGAGCCAGGCCATGGGCCGGAGCCTCTCGAACATCCTGTTCAGCGCCTTCGGGTCGGTGGTCACCGCCTCGGGCGAGGGCCCCGACACCCAGGGCCGCTCGGTGCGGACCGGGACGGCGGACGACATCGGGGTGCTCCTGGCCTACGCCCGCAAGGTCGCCATCGTCCCGGGCTACGGGTTGGCAGTCGCCCAGGCCCAGCACACGGCGCGTGAGCTCGCCGACGCCTTGGCGGCGCGCGGTGTCGAGGTCTACTACGCCATCCACCCCGTGGCCGGCCGGATGCCGGGGCACATGAACGTGCTGCTGGCCGAGGCCAACGTCCCTTACGACCAGCTCGAGGAGATGGACGACGCCAACCTCGACATGCCCACCACCGACGTCGCCCTGGTGGTGGGGGCCAACGACACCGTGAACCCCGCCGCCAAGAACACCCCCGGCAGCCCCATCTTCGGGATGCCCATCATCCACGCCGACCAGGCCACCAACATCGTCTTCCTCAAGCGCTCCATGCGCCCGGGGTTCGCCGGGATCGACAACGAGCTGCTGTACGACCCCAAGACGACCATGCTCTTCGGAGATGCCAAGGACTCGCTCTCGAAACTGGTCGCCGCCGTCAAAGTCGCCTGAGGCGCGCCCCGGGCCCTCTCAGCCGGTGCTGGCCTGCTGCGCCAGCGACGGGCCGCCCTCGTGGAGCTGGGCGAACACCAACATTCCCTGGCTGGTCTGGCGGGCCGAGGAGACCACCACTTCGATCTCGTCCCGCCCCACCAGGTGGGCGGCGTCGTTGACCACCACCATGTCGCCCTCGGGCAGGTACCCGACGGCCTGTCGGGGTTGACGCCCTTGCTTGACGAGGTCGATGACGAGGCGCTCCCCCGGGGGGTGGTCGGGGGAGAGCTCAGCGGCCAGGCGGCGGAGGTCGACGACGTCGATGTCCTCCGCCTCGGCCCGACCGGCCACCTCCGCCGAGCAGGTGGCCAGGCGGACGTGCAGTCGGTGGGCCAACGCCACGGCGCGGTCCCCGGTGTCGTCGAGCTCGGGAACCTCGTCCTCGTTCATCCAGAACTCGACACCGTCGGCCCGGAGGGCCTCGACCGCTTCGAGGCCCCGGTGGGCGCGACGCGAGGTGACCGGGTCCGGACTGTGCGACAACGTCCGGACCTCGTCGACCACGAAGCGCGGGAGCACCACGCCTCCGGCGAGAAGCCCGGACCGGCCCAGGACCATGAGGTGGCGGTCCATCACCGCCGAGCTGTCGACGAGCAGGGCCGTGCCCGGCGCCGGTTGCGCCGGGCGGTCTAGAAGATGCGAGATCCCCGCCGCCCGGACGATCTCCTGGCCCTTGGCCACCCCGATGCGCACCCCCACGGCGCACAACACCCAGGCGAACGCGGCCACGAGGGGGTAGTCGATGCTCGAGTGCACGAGCGCAACCACCGGGAGGCCGGCCACGATCCCGAGGAGCAGGCCCGTGGTCCCGACCACGGAGCCGGCGAACACCGAGCTGGCGGGCATGGAGCGGAGCTGGAACACCGTCCCCCGCAGACCCCGGTCGATCAGGCGCCCGATTATCCCGCCGATGAGATACGCCGCCAACGCGCCCAGGGTGATCCCGACCACGGGCGCGGTGGTGTTGCGGCCCACGTCGTTGCCGACGGTCAGGCCGGCGATCGTCCCGGCGATGACCAGGAGGAGCCTGAACACTTCGACGAAGATCACGCGCTCTCGCCTCACTCTCCCCTGAGTTCGAGCAATTCCAGGCTAGCCAACCGACACCCGAATTCTGTGGGCAATCGCCGTCCCCCGGGGTCGCCGTGGCGTGCGAGAAATCGGGTTCTCGCAGCTGGTCCGGTCAAAATCAGCGTTCTGGTGATGACAACCAACAAACGCACATATCTCCCCCGGCCGGGCCGGCCTACCATCAGGTTGTGCACGGACGCAGCCCCGGTGGACCGTGAAGATCTTCGTCGCCGGCGCCACCGGCGTCCTCGGACGGCGGGTGGTGCCGCTCCTGGTGGCAGCCGGACACGATGTGCGCGCGCCGGCGAGGTCGGCGGAGAAGTCCGCCCTGCTCCGCACGCTCGGTGCCCGGGCGGTGGACCTGGACCTGTTCGATGCCGGGCCCGTTCACCGCGCCGTGGCCGGATCGGACGTGGTGTGCAACCTGGCGACGCACATCCCCGCCACGACGCGCATGGCGATGCCCGGGGCGTGGGCGCAGAACGACCGGATCCGGACCGAGGCGTCGAGGAACCTGGTCGACGGGGCGCGGGCCGCCGGTGCCGGCCGCTTCGTCCAGGAGTCCATCACCTTCCTCTACTGCGACGCCGCAGACCGGTGGATCGACGAGACCTCGCCGATCCAGCCGGCCGCCAACCTCGCCTCGGCGACGGTGGCAGAAGCTCACGCCGCCCGATTCAGCTCGGGTGGTGCCATCGGCGTGGTTCTGCGCTTCGCCGCCTTCTACGGGCCCGACTCGGGCACGACCCTCGACATGATCAAGCTGGCCAAGCGGCGGATCGCGCTCGGCGCGGCACCCGATGCGTACACGTCCTCGATCACCACCGACGACGCCGCCCGCGCCGTGGTGGCCTCCCTGTCGGCACCGGCGGGTCTCTACAACGTCGGCGACGACGAACCGCTCCCCCGCCGGGAGTTTTTCTCGAGCTTGGCCGGCGCGCTGGGGGTGCGGCCGCCGCGCATCGCCCCGGCCGGCCTGGCCAGACTGGGCGGGTCCAAGGCGTCGGTCCTCACCCGGTCGCAGCGGGTCTCCAACCGCACCTTCGTCGACGCCACCGGCTGGGCGCCCGTGCACCGCAGCGTGCGAGAGGGTTGGCCCTTCGTCGTCACCACCATCGCCACGTCGAACGCCTGACACGCGCCACCGGCGCGTGTCGGAGCGCACTCCGGTCCGTCTCTCGAGTCCGCCTCTCGAGTCCGTCTCTCGGAGTCGGTTCTCGCGTTGTTTCACAGGCTCGTCACAGCGACAATCCCCCCACGAGGACGAATGACGAGATCAGGTCGTCGGTGACCTTCAGATCTCGACTGGGACAACCGACAATTTGACTGTGGCGCGAACCGAGCAGCACGATGCTCACGCGCTTGTTTCGCTGAACCGCTCTCATCGCGACGCACAGGCCGGAGCTCACCGAGGTCCACGACGGCGTGCCCTCGAGGTCCTGACCACGCTGTTCGGCGCGTCGGTGATCACCGTCACGTCGCTCGGCGCGTTCGTCACCGTCACCGCCCTCTCCCAGACCGCTGCCGCCGCGGCCGCCCCCCACGCGTATGCGGGCGGCGGGGTCATCTCCTTCGGCGACGCCGGCAACTACGGCACGCCCGACATCCCGTTGGCCTCGGTGATCACCGGGATGGCCACCACCCCCGACGGGGAGGGCTACTGGTTGGTGGGCGCCGACGGCGGCGTGTTCGCCTACGGCGACGCCGCATTCTACGGGTCACTTGGGTCGGTGAAGCTCACTGGCCCCGTCGTGGGCATGGCCGCCACCCCCGACGGCAAGGGCTACTGGCTCGTGGCCCTCGATGGCGGCGTGTTCGCCTTCGGCGACGCGCTGTACTACGGGTCGATGGGAGGGTTCCGCCTCGACCGACCGGTCGTGGCCATGGCCGCCACCCCCGACGGGGCGGGGTACTGGCTCGTGGCCTCCGACGGCGGCGTGTTCGCCTTCGGCGACGCCGCGTTCTACGGGTCCATGGGCGCCACCCACCTCGCCGCCGGGGTCACCGGCATGGCCGCCACCCCCGACGGCAACGGGTACTGGATGGTGGCCGGTGATGGCGGGGTGTTCGCCTTCGGCGACGCGGCGTTCTACGGGTCGATGGGCAACAAGCCACCGGTGGACTCGATCGCGGGGATGGCGTCCACGCCCGACGGTGCGGGGTACTGGCTGGTGGGCATCGACGGGAGCGTCTACAAGTACGGGGACGCCCAGGGCTTCGGCTCCTCGGCCTCCACGACGCCACTGTCTCCCGTCGCCGCCATCACCCCCACACCCGACGGCAAGGGCTACTGGCTCCTCGAGCCCGACGACTGGACGTATTCGTTCTCCGCCCCCTCCCCGTACTCGCTGGCCAAGTCGGCCGCCGTCACCTCGGTGGCAACCAGCCAGGTCGGCCCCGACCCCGACAACGCCCAGGGCGCCTTCTGCAACCCGTACGGGCCATGCGAGGCGTGGTGCTCGCTCTTCGTGACCTGGGTGTGGGAGCAAGCCGGCATCGGTGTGCCGTCGATCCCCTTCACCGGGAACCTCTACGCATGGGCCGCCACCCAAGGCCGGCTCCTCCCCCCCAACGTCCTGGCGGCACCGGGGGATGCCGTGCTCTACGGCACCGGGCCCCAGAGCACCTCCTCCTCGGTGCACACCGGGCTCGTCGTCGAGGTGTGGCCCGACGACGCCGTGGTCACCGTCGAAGGCGACGCCGGTCCGGCCCCCACCGGAGCGCTGGCCGTGGTCATCAACGGCCCGTTCGTCCTCAGCGACTCCAAGTCCTACAACGGTTTCGGCGTGTACGCCGTGGCGCAGCCCGTACCCTGAGACTTCGTCACCGCGGTGCCGTCCCAGAGCCAGGCACATAGGCTCGGCGCCATGGCAACGTCGGCCGAGGACGCCGGGACCGCACCCCAGCTGGGGGACACGATGTCCGCCGTGCTCGCCCCCGTCGAGGCCGAGGAACCGCCCGAGGTCTCATTCTCGGTCCTGGCCCGGACCTTCGATGCCGTGGTGGCCAACGTCCGCAGCGCCTATGTGGGCAACCAGAACACCATTCGCCTGGCGCTGTGCTGTCTCATGGCCGAGGGCCATCTCCTGGTCGAGGACCACCCCGGAGTGGGCAAGACGACGCTGGCCAAGGCGCTGGCGAGGTCCCTCGACCTCGGATTCGGCCGGGTGCAGTTCACCGCCGACCTGCTGCCCTCCGATGTCACCGGGGCCATGGTCTTCGATCGCGACAGTGGACGCATCTCGTTCCGACCCGGCCCGGTGTTCACCAACATCCTGCTGGCCGACGAGCTGAACCGGGCATCGCCCAAGGCCCAGTCGGCGCTGTTGGAGTCCATGGAGGAGCACCAGGTCAGCGCGGACGGGATCAGCCACCCCCTTCCGAAGCCGTTCATGGTCATCGCCACCCAGAACCCCTACGACGCGGCCGGCACGTTCCCGCTCCCCCACAGCCAGCGCGACCGGTTCCTCCTCCGCCTCAGCCTGGGCTACCCCGGCCGCGACGCCGAGGACGAGCTGCTGGCCACCACGCTGACGCGACCGGAGCCCGACCACCTGAACGGTGTGGGCGGACCGGGGTTCCTCAGCGCGTTCGCCACCGCCGCCCGCCACGCCCATGTGGCACCCGAGGTGCGCGGCTACGTCCTCGACCTCATCGGGGAGACGAGGTCGCACCCCGACCTCACCGTGGGGGCCTCGCCGCGCGCCACCCTGGCGGTGCTCCGAGCGGCGGGCGCCGTCGCCGTGTCCACCGGGCGCGGCTACGTGACTCCCGATGACGTCAAGCTGGTGGCCGAGCCCGCCCTGGGCCATCGCGTGGTCGTGCACCCCGCGGCCGAACTGGCGGGGGTCACGGCGTCGTCGACGATCGAGGAGATCATGTCGCGCATCCTCGTGCCCGTCGGCGGCAGTCGGTAGGGCGAAGCCGGCGCCACCGTCGGGCCGCCGGGACGACCTGACCGACCTGTGCTCACCACGCGTGGAACCGTGCTGGGCGCTGGGAGCGTCGGTTCGGCCATCGCGGGCCTGGCCTACGGGGTCGAGGAATTCGTGTTCCTGGCCATGGCGGTCGGCGTCCTGTTCGCCGTGGGCGCCCTGTCGATGGGGTACCGCCGCCGGGCGAGCCGTCGGACGCTGCGCCTGGTGGTGCGGGTGCCCGTCGCCGAGGTCACCGCCCAGCAGTCGGCCGTGGTGGAGCTGACGGTGACCAACACGGGTAACCGTCGCCGGCCCCCTGTGCTCGTCGAGGACCCCTCGGTCCACTGGGCGGTGTCGCACCCCGGCCTGAGCGAGAGCTCCCTTGCCGGCGCCCGCGCCCACGTCACCCCTCGGAACCCGGCACCCTCGGGCGGGTGGTGGGACAGCTCGGCGACGCGACGCGACCGAGCCCAGCGCGCCCACGACCGACGGGCGGTGTCCCGGGCGCGTCGGCTACCCGGCGCCGGACCGGGACCCGGGGCCATGGTGTCGATACCCGTGCCCACCGGCGACCGAGGGCTTCTCACCCTCTCGGACCTGGGCGTGTGGTGCCAGGACCCGTTCGGCCTGGTCGCCAGCCGGGTGGCGTGGGCGCCCCCCGCGCACGTGATCGTGTACCCGGCCGCCCCGGTCATGGCCGCGCCGCGCCCCGCCGGGGCACAGCGCGCCGGGCGCGAGCGTTCGTCGACGGCGGGCACGACGAATGCCCTCTCGGGAGACGAGCTCAGCGGGTTGCGTCCCTACGCGCCGGGAGACCGGCTCACGCGGCTGCACTGGCCCTCACTGGCTCGTTCGGGCGAGCTGGTGGTGCGCGAGTTCCTCGAGCCCCCGTCGGGGTCCCTGACACTGCTCGTGGACCTCCGGCCCTCGGCCCACAGCGCGGCGTCGATCGAGACGACCATCTCGCGCACCGCCGCCTTCGGCCTGGACGCGCTGGCGCAGGGCGTGACCGTCGAGCTGTGCACCAGCACGGGCGACCGGTTGGTGATCGCGCCCGACGCCGCCGGCCGCCCGATGCTGCTTCGTGCCCTGGCCCTTCTCGGTCCGGCCCAGGCGCCCCCCGCCGTCACCCACCGGTGGGGGGACCGTCCCCGGGGGGCGCGGTGTGGGCCACACCCGGCCTGCAGGGCAACGACGTCGTCCTCGTGACCACCGCGGCCGGCGCCGCCCAACGGACCCTGCCCGAGGCGCTGAGCCGGCGCGCCGAGACGGTGCTCGTCCCATGACGCCGGCGCACCCCCGGGTCGACACCCACGCGGTGCCCCCGACGCGGGGGACGCCGGCGTTCGCACCCGACGTCCTGCTCCTGGCCGTCTCGCTGGCGGCCGGGCTGGGCACGGGCCGCCTGACCCAGGCCCCCGGGGCGGCGCACGTGGTGGGCCCCATCGTGGCCACGGTGGTGGCCGGCCACCTGGCCACTTCGGTCACCAGGCGCCTGGGTGGGTCGGTGGGGGTGGCCATGATGGCGGGAACCGTGGTGGTGGCGCTGACCACGGTGTGGGGCCAGCTGCTGTCGGCCACTCGCTACGGCGTCCCCACGCCGGGGACGTGGCGCACCCTGATCTCGAGGTTCGAGGCGGCCGGCACCGTCATCCGGTCCCATCCCACCCCCGTCCCCGCCACCACGGGCGTAGTGCTGTGCATCGCCACCGGCGCCGGTCTGGTGGCGGTGGCGAGTCGCGGCATCTGGTCACGGCGAGAGGGGCACGGCGCCAGCGGGCTGGTGGCTCTGGTGCCGAGTTTCGGGTTGTTCAGCTACACCGCCCTGTTGAGCTCACAGGTCGACCGGGTCCCCGGAGCGGTGGCCTATCTCGGATGCGCCCTCGGGTTCGTGATCGTGGCCGACCACGCCACCAGCGGGGCGCCGTCGACCTGGCGCGCCACCATTCCGGCGGTGTTGGTGGGGTCCCTGGCCGTGGTCGTCCCCCTGGCCGCCGTCCCCGTGCTGACGTCGCTGAAGGTGGACGCCCTGCCGTTCTCGGCCCCCGGGGGAAAGGCGGCACCACCGGGCCTCAGCTTTCCGGGAGGGAACAACGGGGCGGGGCAAGGCGGCACCGGGAGCAACGGCGACAACGGGGCGGCGCTCACCGGCGTGCGGGCCATCGACCTCGTCGACAACCTCCGGGCCGTCCTGGTCAACCGGACCGCCGAGGTCATGTTCCGCGCCCAGACCCCCCTGCCGACGTACTGGCAGTTGGCCGTGCTCACCCGCTTCAACGGCACCACCTGGCTCCCGGACCCGACCACCCAAGCCGCCGTCCAGAGCATCGCGCTGGCGCCGTTGACCAAGGCGGTGCCGTACCTGCCCGCGCTGCCCGAGCCCCCGCCCACCAAGACGTACCGCGCCCAGGTCACCATCGCCGACCTCGAGAGCACGCTGCTGCCCCTGCCACCCACGACGGTCTCGGTGGGCGCCACCGCCGAGGTGGTGCCGGGGTTCGGGGCGGTGCAGCCCGTCGAGTCGTCCCCGGGCCTGAGCTACGTGGCGGTGGCCCGCATCCCCGTGGTCCCCACCACCACCGGGAGCACCCGGGCGGGCGCGCCGGCTCCTGCTGAGTCGTCGACCTCGGTCGGCGCCACCGCGCTCGCGCCGTACCTGCAACTGCCCACCGAGCCGGCCCCGGTCATCACGCTCGCCCACCGGATCGTGGCCGGCGCCAAAGGGCCCGCCGCCCAGGCCGCCGCGCTGGCCCGGTGGTTCGACAACGGCCGGTTCCGTTACACACTGACCCCGCCTCCACCCACAGGGGGTGACGCCCTGGAGTCTTTCCTCTTCGACACCCGGGCCGGGTTCTGCCAGCAGTTCGCCGCCGCCTACGCTGTGCTGGCGCGCATCGTCGGCCTGCCCACGCGGGTGGCGGTGGGCTTCACCACCGGGGCATCGGCGGGTCGCGGTCAGTACGTGATCACCGGGGCCGACGCCCACGTCTGGCCCGAGGTGTACCTCGGGCCCCAGACGGGGTGGACCTCGTACGAGCCCACCCCGTCCTTGGCGGGCCAGTCCACCGGCGTCGGCGTGAACTCGGGCCTACGACCCGGAGCGCAAGGGGCGCGCCCCCGGTCGACGGCCACGACCGCCTCGACGGTGGCGCCGGTCCGCCACCCCTTCACCACCAACGTGTCCGCCCCCTCGACCACCCCGCTGACCTTGCGGGGCACGGCGGCGGGCCGGTCCGCGCACCACACGTCCTGGAGCGGCGTGCTCACCGTCGGTGCCCTGGGCGCGGTGCTGGTGGCCCTGGCGGTGGTGTCGGGCGTCTGGCTGCGGCGCCTGGCAGCGGGGGGCCGCTCCCCGTTCCTCTTCCCCTTCGTGCGACGGCGCCGCCGGCGCCGGCGCCGGGAGGCCGATCCCAGCGCAGAGGTGGTGGCCCAGTGGCGAGAGGCGGAGACGGTGCTCGAGCGGGTGCGGCTCGGGCGGCGGCCCACCGAGACCCTCGAGGAACACGCCGCGCGCCTTCGGTCCCTGGCCGGCGGGGCGTGGTTGACCGCCTACCGGCCGGTCACCGGTCCCCGATCGACGCCCGACCCCGACGACGCCGTCCGGGCCACCGTGGACGCCTACGGCAAGCTCGCCGCCCTCGCCGCCCGGGCCAGCTACGGGATCGACCCCTGCACCCCCACCGACGCCGACGATGCCGAGGCCCTCGGGGAGATCGTGCGGGGCGGCCTCACCCGCCCGGTCGGGCGCCGGGTGCCGGCGCCCTTCTGAACTTCCGGCGCCTGGGGCGGCGGGCACCCCGGGCTGGGTTCGAGCCCGACGACGGCGCGAGGATGACAGCGAAAGGACGAGGTGACGCCGACCGATCGGGCCACCGGTCCACCGACGAAAGGGATGGACGTGACGATCCCACAGACACTGGGCGTGGACGACATCGAGCTGTCGAACTTCGAATTCTGGGAGAAGCCATGGTCGGTGCGCGAAGCGGCGTTCGCCACCTTGCGCGCCGAACGGCCCATCGCCTACTTCCCGGACCCCGAGATCGAGGTCGAGACCATCATTCCCATCCCTCCCGGGCCGGGGTACTACGCCATCACGCGCTACGCCGATGTCGTGGAGGTCAGCCGCCACCCCGAGCTGTACTGCTCGGGGCAATCGGGCAGCACCATCCTCGACATGCCCCCCGAGCTCCTCGAGTTCTTCGGCTCGATGATCAACATGGACGACCCCCGCCACGCCCGGCTACGCCGGATCGTGTCCGCCGCCTTCAACCCCCGCATGGTGCGCGCCGTGGAGGACAACATCGAGCAGGTGGCCGACGACATCATCGCCAGCGTGCGGGCCAAGGGTGAATGTGACTTCGTCACCGAGGTGGCGGCCCGGCTCCCCCTCAAGATCATCTGCGACATGATGGGCGTGCCCGAGAGCGACTACGACACCGTCTTCAGCCGGTCGAACATCATCCTGTCGTTCGGCGACACCGAGTACGTCCCCGAGGGGGAGGACCCCGTGCTGGCGTTCATGAACGCCGGCACCGACCTGGCCGAGCTGATGCGGGGACTGACCGAGTTCCGCCTCGAGCACCCCAGCGACGACCTCACCTCGGCCTTGGCCAATGCCAACGTGGACGGCGAGTCGCTCTCCGACGTCGAATTGGCCTCGTTCTTCATCCTGCTGGTGGTGGCCGGGAACGAGACCACGCGCAACGCCATCAGCCACGCCCTGTGGGCCTTCACCGAGCACCCCGACCAGCGTGCGCTGTGGGTGGCGGACTTCGACACCGTGGCACCCAGCGCCGTCGACGAGATCGTGCGCTGGGCCTCCCCGGTCATCTTCATGCGCCGCACCACCACGGCGGAGACGACCCTGTCGGGTCACACCTTCGCCACGGGTGAGAAGGTCATCCTCTTCTACAACTCCGCCAATCGCGACGAAGACGTCTTCGAGGACCCCCAACGCTTCGACGTGCTGCGTCATCCCAACCCCCACGTCGGCTTCGGCGCGCCGGGACCACACTTCTGCCTCGGCGCCCACCTGGCCCGGCGCGAGATCACGGTCATGTTCCGCGAGCTCTTCCGCCACCTCCCCGACATCCGGGCCACCGGGGAACCCGACCGCCTGCGGTCGAACTTCATCAACGGCATCAAGCACCTTCCCTGCGCCTATTGATCCCCTTGACCTCGGGCAGGTAAGTGGTAGCTTACTGTTAGTGCCTACTTACCTAGCAACCGGGGTCAGCGAAGCGCTGAGCGCCTTGGGAGACCCCACCCGGCGCGAGATCTTCGAGCGCCTGGTGGACGGGCCCCTGCCTGTCATGGACTTGGCGCGGGGGCTCACCGTCAGCCGGCCGGCGGTGTCCCAGCACTTGAAGGTGCTGAAGGCGGCCGGGCTCGTTCTCGACCGTCCCGAGGGGAACCGCCGGCTGTATCGCGTCGACCCGGCCGGGGTCCGGGGCCTGAGGGACTACTTCGACCGCTTCTGGGACCACGCCCTGGCCGCCTTCAAGGCGACCGCCGAGCAAGAACACGACCGGCACGAACCCCCCGATCCCCAACAAGGAGGACCACCATGAGCGACACTGCGCCCGGCACCGCCACCGATCTCACCCCCGTGCGCAAGACCGTCACCGTCGAGGTGACACCGGAGCACGCCTTCTCGGTGTTCACCGACGGCTTCGCCTCGTGGTGGCCGCTCGAGACCCACCACCTGAGCACGGTAGAGGCCGCTTCCGCCTTCATCGAGCCCTTCGCCGGCGGCCGCTTCTTCGAGCGCGGCGTCGACGGGTCGGAGTGCGACTGGGGCCGTGTCACGGTGTTCGAGCCCCCCGAACGGCTGGTGCTCGCCTGGCAGCTGAACGCCGACTGGGCCTATGACGCCACCATGACCTCCGAGGTCGAGGTCCGCTTCGTCGCCCTCGGGGCCCACACCACGCGTGTCGAGCTCGAGCACCGCGGCCTCGACACCTACAGGTCGCGTGCGCTCGAGATCCGCAACGCCCTCGACTCCGAGGGCGGGTGGGGCGGGCTGGTGGCGGCCTTCGCCGCCGCAGTGGCGGCCTGAGGTCCACCGGGCGGCGGCCCGGTACGCTCGCCCCCGGTGAGGGCGACGAGATGAGCGAGACGACAGGCCAGATGGGGCACGGGGTCAACCAACGGGCCCAGATCAAGATGACCCCCGAGGAGATCGACGCCTTCCTCCACGAGCGGCGGCCCGTCACCTTGTGCTCGATGAACCACGACGGCTCCATCCACGCCGTGGCCATGTGGTACGGGTTTCACGACGGGATGCTCGCCTTCGAGACCAAGGGCAAGTCGCAGAAGGCGCAGAACCTCCGGCGCAATCCCCGCATGACGTGCATGGCTGAGGACGGCGAGTACTACGAGGAGCTGCGCGGGGTGGAGCTCGTCGGCACCGCCGAGTTCGTGGACGACCCCGAGCGCATCTTCGAACTCGGTGTGAACCTCTTCGAGCGCTACTACGGGACCTACACCGAGGAGCTGCGCCCCTTCGTGGAGACCATGCTCAACAAGCGCGTCGTCATCGCCCTGCGGGTCGAGCGCACCGTGTCATGGGACCACCGCAAGCTCGGCCTCCCTTCCACCCGCCCCACCTGAGGCCCTCGACCCCCCTCCCGCCGCGCTGGAACACGTTTCACCGCGAGGCAGCGCTGAGCTAGGGTCGGCGCCGATGATCCTGGACCGCTTCCGGCTCACCGACCGCGCCGCCATCGTGACCGGGGCGGGACGCGGGATCGGTGCGGCGACCGCCATCGCCCTCGCCCAGGCCGGTTCCGACGTCGTGATCGCGGCGCGCACCGAGACGCAGCTGAGCGAGGTGGCCGCCCAGATCGAGGCGGCGGGGCGCAAGGCGGTGGTGGTCCCGGCCGACCTCAACGACCTCGACGTCATGGCCCAGCTGGTCACGGCGGCCTCCGACGCCTTCGGCCGGCTCGACATCGTGGTCAACAACCACGGGGGTTGGATGCCCCGCCCCCTGCTCGACGTCTCGCCCGGCCATCTCGAACGGGCCTTCCGCTACAACGTGAGTAGCGCCCACGCCCTGGTCCGGGCGGCCGTGCCCGTCATGTCGGCGGGAGACGGCGGGGCCGTGGTGAACATCTCGTCGATGGCGGGGCGTGTGGCACCACGGGGCTTCACCGCCTACGCCACGGCCAAGGCAGCGTTGTCGCACTACACGCGCCTGGCCGCCGCCGAGCTGGCGCCGCGCATCCGGGTCAACGCCATCGCCGTGGGCACCATCGCCACCTCGGCCCTCGACGTGGTGGTCCAGGACGCGGCCATGCTCGCCTTCATCGAGGAGACGGCCCTGGTCAAGCGCATCGGGCAGCCCGAGGACATCGCGGCGTGCGTCGTCTACCTGTCGTCGCCGGCGGGCGGCTTCGTGACCGGCAAGATCTTCGAGATCGACGGCGGCGCCGAGCGCCCCCAAGTCGACCTGGGCTGAGAAGCGTCCCATGGCCTATCGCGTCGTGCTGTGGGGAACGGGCAACGTGGGTCGCCACGCCCTGGCCGGCATCGACGCCCGGCCCGACCTCGAGCTGGTGGGGGTGTGGGTGTCGAACCCCGACAAGGTCGGGCGCGACGCCGGGGACCTGGCCGGCCTGGGCCGGTCGCTCGGGGTGCAGGCCTCCGGCGATGCCGCCGCCGTGTTGGCGCTCGAGCCCGACTGCGTCGTGCACAGCGCCATGGCCGACCACCGCCTCCCCGAAGCCCTCGCCGACCTCGAGAGGATCCTGCGAGCCGGGGCCAACGTGGTGTCGAGTGGACCGGTGTTCCTCCAGTACCCCGAGGGCGTGGTCCCGGCCGAGATGACCGACCCCCTGCGCCAGGCGGCGCTGGGCGCCGGCGTGTCGCTGTGGGTCAACGGCATCGACCCCGGTTTCGCCAACGACTGGCTCCCGCTGGTGATCACCGGCATCAGCGAGCGCATCGAAGAGGTCCGCTGTCTCGAGATCCTCAACTACGCCACCTACGACCAACCCATGGTGATGTTCGACATCATGGGATTCGGCCGCCCCCTCGACCAGGTTCCCATGCTCCTCATGCCCGGGGTGCTCACCATGGCGTGGGGCAGCGTCGTCCGTCAGATCGCAGCCGGGCTCGACGTCGAGCTCGACGCCGTCGAGGAGCACTACGAGCGCCTCCCCGCACCCCGGCAGATCGAGATCGCGTCGGGGACCGTCGAGGAGGGCACCGCGGCGGGACTGCGCTTCGAGGTGCGGGGCCTGCGCGGCGGCCGTGCGGTGGTGGTGCTCGAGCATGTCACCCGCCTCGCCGACGACATCGGGCCCGACTGGCCCCAGCCGGCCGGGCAGGGCGGCTATCGGGTGGTGGTGCGCGGCGAGCCCAACTACACCGTCGACCTCCAGCTCATGGGCACCGACGGGGACCACAACACCGGGGGGCTCAAGGCCACCGCCATGCGGCTGGTGAACGCCGTGCCCGCCGTGGTGGAGGCGGCCCCGGGTCTGCTCACCGCGCTCGACCTGCCGCTCGTCACCGGGAGGGGCCTGGTCGTCTGAGACACTCCCACTCCGAGAAGCAGTCTCGGAGGCGGGGCTACGTTGAGGTCCTCGGTCGGCCCGACGCAGCCGCGGCGGGCCGACGCCCGGTGCCGACACGACCAGGGGGAAGGCGACCACATGCCCGTGCCGCTCGACGAATATCCCGTGCACCAGGTGCCGCTGTCGATGCGGTACCCGGCGACGAGCGACCGCAACGCCTATGACCGTTGCTACTTCAACGCCCACGACCGGACCGGGGAGGTGTTCCTGGTGACGGGCATGGGCGTGTACCCCAATCTGGGGGTGATCGACGCCTACGCCACGGTCCGGCGCGGCGACCAGCAGTACACGGTGCGGACCTCCGACGCCCTCGGGGACGACCGCATGGCTCAGCGGGTGGGCCCCTACCGGATCGAGGTGATCGAGCCCCTCGAGCGGGTGCGCGTGGTGTGCGAGGGCGCCGAGCACGGCGTCGCCTTCGACCTCATCTGGACGGGGTCGTTCCCGACCGTGGAGGAGCCGGCCCACGTCATGCGCCAAGGTGGGCGCGTCATCCTCGACGCCTCGCGCTTCGCCCAGGTGGGAACGTGGTCGGGTGTGCTGCAGGTGGGCGGCGACGAGCTGACGGTGGGCGACGACCGATGGGTGGGCACCCGCGACCGGTCCTGGGGCATCCGGCCCGTGGGTGAGGCCGAGCCCCCGGGGCGAGCGGCGGCGGAGCCCGACGACGGGTTCGGCTTCTGGTGGACCTACGTCCCGGTGCGTTTCGACGATTTCGCCGTGGTGGTGATCGCCCAGGAGGACGGGGACGGCACCCGCACGCTCAACGAGGCGGTCCGGGTGTACCCGGCGGGCTCCGGTCGACCTCCCGAGCAGCTCGGCTGGCCCGAGGTCGAGGTCCGGTACCGCCCCGGGACCCGTCACCCCGAAGCCGCCACCCTGCACATGCGCACCCGGGGCGCCGCCACCGTCACCCTCGAGATCGAGACACTCGGCTTCGTGGGGCTCAACTGCGGGCCCGGCTACGGCGGCGACCCGGACTGGTCGCACGGGCAGTGGCGGGGCCGGAGTTGGACCGAGGGGGTGGTGGTGGACATGCGCGACCCCGCCATCACCGGCCGTATCCCCTTTGGTGTGGTCGACCACGTGGCCCGGGCCACCTGTGACGGCGCCGAGGGCTGGGGCATGTTCGAGCACGGGACCTTCGGACGCCACGAGCCATCGGGCTTCACCGGATGGGAGTCGGTGGCGGCCGGGAGCGCTCCGTGACCAGTACCGAAGAGACCCCCGGCGCCCCGGGCCCGGGGCAGGGCACCGCCGACGAGGCCGCGCCGCCGATGGCTCGGCCGCGGACCTCGACCCGCGACCACAACGACCTGCACCGGCGCCTGGTGACGTGGTTGTCCACCAAGGTGCGCGACCCCCAGGTTTCGGAGCTGGTGGTCCCGGAGTCCAACGGGATGTCGAGCGAGACCGTGCTCTTCGAATCCACCTGGCACGACCTCGACGGTGCGGGCCGGGCGGGGGCTGTCGTCACCCAGGCGTGCGCGGCCCGTCTGGTACCCGATCCCGAGGCCGCCCCGGTTTTCCCCGTCTACGACCTCGAACGCCAGTTCCGGGTCATGCGCCTGGTGGGCGAGCGCACCGCCGTCCCCGTCCCCCGGACCTTGTGGTTGGAGCTCGATGCCGGCGCCATCGGCTCGCCCTTCTTCGTCATGGAACGAGTCGACGGGCTGGTGCCGCCCGACATCATGCCGTACCCCTTCGGATCGTGGCTGAGTGAGGCACCCCGGGCGGACCAGGATCGTTTGCAGGACGCATCGGTGCGGGTGCTGGCCGACCTGCACGGCGCGGAGGTCACCGCCCCGGACATCGCCTTTCTCGAGCTCGACCGGCCCGGTGACAGCGCCCTGCGTCGGCACCTGGCCGAGCAGCGCTCCTACTACGAGTGGGTCGTGGCTGACGGCGCCCGCTCCCCGCTCATCGAGCGCACCTTCGCCTGGCTCGAGGACCACTGGCCGGCCGACGAAGGCGCGCCCGTGATCAGCTGGGGCGACTCCCGGATCGGCAACATGATGTTCCGTGACTTCGAACCGGTGGCGGTGCTCGATTGGGAGATGGCGGCCCTCGGGCCCCGTGAGATCGACGTCGGCTGGATGGTCTACCTGCACCGGTTTCTCGACGACATCGCCATCCAAGCCGGACTGCCGGGGATGCCGGACTTCATGCGGCTCGAGGACGTGGCCCGGGCCTACGAGCGTCACTCCGGTCACCGACCCCGTGACCTCGACTTCTACACGATGTACGCCGCGTTGCGTCACGCCATCGTGATGAGCAGGGTGGCGCGTCGCCAGGTGCTCTTCGGCGAGATCGTCATGCCCGAGGACCCCGACGACATGATCATGCACCGCCCCACCCTCGAGCAGATGCTCGAGGGCACCTACTGGGTCCGGCTATGACGGGGAGGACGGCGTGACCAACGCCATCGGCCCGCTGGTCCCCGCCGACGAGGGCCTGTGCCACCAGATCACCGACACCTTCGCCGTGGTGGGAACGAGCGATCTGTCGTGGACCGAGAAGATCTGCGCCATGGCGGCGGCCAAGGACGGGAGCCTGCAGCTGGGGTTCGGCCTCGGCAAGTACCCCAACCGCAACGTCATGGACGGGTACGCGGGGACCAGTCGGGGCGTGGAGCAACGCACCGTGCGCGCCAGCCGGCGCCTCGACACCGTGCCGGCTGTCACCACTGCGGGCCCCATCCGCTACGAGGTGGTGGAGCCGTTGCGGTCGGTGCGCTTCGTCCTCGAGGCCAACGACGCCCAGCCGGTCGCCTTCGACTGGTTGTTCGAGGCGCTGGTGCCACCCTCGGTGGAGGACCGCACCCACATGCGCCAGGGGTTCCGGGTGGGTGCGGACCTGGTGCGCTACCACCAGATCGGGGTGGCGTCGGGGTGGGTGGAGGTGGCCGGGGAGCGCACCGACATCTCCCCTGACACCTGGGTCTCGACGCGCGACCACTCGTGGGGCGTGCGCTACGACGTGGGCCTGCCGGCGCGCGACCTCGAGCCCCGCGACCCGCTGGCCGGCCTGTCGTTCCGCATGATCTGGAGCCCTGTCGCCATGCAGCGCCCCGACGGCAGCCGGTACGGGTTGTTCATGCACTACCAGATCGTCCAAGGGCCGGGCTTCACCTACAAGCAGGTCGTCATGGGTGGCGTCGAACACCCTGACGGCACGGTGGAGCGCTTCGTCGACCTCGATCCCGAGCTCGAGTTCGACCCCGTCAACCGCCGGCTGCGCGGCGGGCGGGTCCGGGCCCGCACCGCCGACGGCGCCGTGCGCACCCTCGAGCTCGAGGCCGTCTCCGATACCGGCTTTCATCTCGGGGCCGGCCTCTACTTCGGGCTCGACGGCCACCACCACGGTGAATGGCGTGGTGACCTTCTGGTCGAGGGAGAACACGTCCCCGACTGCGCCCAGCCCGAGGCGGCCCGACGACTCCACCAGATCCGTGACACCGTGGTGCACGTGCTCGACCCCGCCGGCGGCGGCGAGGGGTGGGGCAACTGCCAGCCCATCATCACCGGCGGTGACGAGACCCTCGGCCTGTCCGCCGACGACAGCTTCATGTAAGGCAACGGCGTTCATGTGAGCCACCGGCGCCCGCCAGACCCAAGGCCCGCGGCCATCGGCCCGAGCCGGCCGTGACGGGCGACGTCCAGACCCGGCTCCCAATCGGGAAAACTGGCTCCGAAGATCGACTCTGCACCCGCTCGCCCTGGTCAGTGCCCCCGGACAGCGGAGGAGACCCCCCCGGGCACGAAGGACGGCACTTCCATGACGATCACCGAAGAGGCGACGCCGCCGTCACCCCCGTCCCCGGGGCCGACGGCGGCGCACGCAATCGACCTCGTCAAGACCTACGGCAAGGACGACGCCGCCGTCCACGCCCTCGCCGGTGTGAACGTCGAGTTCCGGCGCGGGCAGTTCACGGCGGTGATGGGCCCGTCGGGCTCGGGGAAGTCCACGCTCATGCACTGCATGGCCGGTCTCGACACCCCGACGTCGGGCCACGCCTATGTCGGGGACCAGGACATCGGGCTGCTCGACGACGCCGGCCTCACCCAACTGCGGCGCGACCGCATCGGCTTCGTGTTCCAGTCGTTCAACCTCGTGCCCACGCTCACGGCCCGGGAGAACATCACCCTCCCCTCCGACCTCGCCGGCAAGAAGGTGGACCAGGCGTGGTTCGACTTTCTCGTCGGACAGCTGGGGATCGGCGACCGCCTCTCGCACCGGCCCCAGGAGATGTCCGGCGGCCAACAGCAACGGGCCGCCTGTGCCCGGGCCCTGATCGGACGGCCGGACCTGATCTTCGCCGACGAGCCCACGGGCAACCTCGACTCGAACTCGTCCGCCGAGATGCTGGGATTCCTCCGTCGGTCGGTGACGGAGTTCAACCAGTCGATCGTCATGGTCACCCACGACCCACGCGGGGCTGCCTTCGCCGACCGGGTGGTCTTCCTGGCTGACGGGAAGGTCGTCGGGGAGCTGGCCTCACCGACGGCCGACGCCGTCCTCGAGCACATGAAGCAGCTCGGTACCTGACATGTGGAAGGTCACCATCAAGGGCCTGCTGGCGCACAAGCTGCGCCTGGTGCTCACCGCCATCGCCATCGTGCTCGGGGTGACGTTCATCTCGGGGACCTTCGTCCTCACCGACACCTTGCACAACACCTTCACCACGCTGTTCGGCCACATCTACCAGAACATCGACTTCGAGGTGCGCGGCAAGGCCGCCTTCACCAACAACGCGCCGGGGGGCGGGGGCGGGGCGGTCCGCAAGCCCATCGACGAGTCGATCCTGAGCGCGCTGCGCCAGGTGCCCGGGGTCTTCTACGCACAAGGGACGGTCAGCGGCTACGCGCAGTTCATCGCTCCCGACGGGAAGGCCATCACCACCGGGGGTGCGCCCACGCTGGGCCTCTCCTTCGACCCCAACCCCCAGCTCTCGTCGCTGCACCTCGCCCAGGGCAAGGCGCCCACGACCCCGAGCGACGTCGTGATGGACGAGGGCACCGCCCGGAAGTACCACTTCGACGTGGGCGAGCACGTGCGGATCCTCCTCCAGGGTCCTACCCAGACCTTCACCATCACCGGCTTGGTCAGGTTCGGCACGGCCGACAATCTCGCCGGCGCCACCCTGGCCGCCTTCGACCTGCCCACGGCCCAGCGCCTGTTCGGCGAGAGTGGGCGCTTCGACGCCATCGACATCCTGGCCGCCCCCGGGGCCGACAAGGCCGGCGTCGAGCACGCCATCGCCAGGACCCTCCCGCCCGGCGTCGAGGTGGTGACCGGTCAGACGGTGGCCAACGAGCAAGCCGACACCATCAACCAGGCGCTGTCGTTCTTCTCCACCGCACTCCTGGTGTTCGCCTTCATCTCCCTGTTCGTGGGTGGGTTCACCATCTTCAACACGTTCTCGATCATCGTGGGGCAACGCACACGGGAGCTGGCCCTCCTGCGGATCGTGGGCGCCAGCCGCCGACAGGTGTTCCGATCCGTGCTCGTCGAGGCCGCCATTCTCGGTCTGGTGGCCTCGCTGATCGGCCTAGGACTGGGCGTGTTGGCGGCATTGGGCCTCGAGGCACTGCTCAAGGGGTTCGGCATCACGCTTCCCTCGGGACCTCTCGTCTTCGAGGCGCGCACGGTGTTCGCCGCCATCGTCGTCGGCCTCGGGGTGACCGTGATCTCGGCCATCAGCCCGGCGCGGCGCGCCGTGCGCATCCCCCCGGTGGCGGCGCTCGTCGACTACCGCGGCGAGCAGGGGGAGTCGTCGCGACGACGCATCGTGATCGGCACCATCATCGCCGTCCTCGGCATCGCCGCGCTGGCCCTGGGATTGACCAAGCCGGCGATCCAGCTTGTCGGCCTGGGCGCCCTAGCCGTCTTCATCGGGATAGGGATGCTGGCGCCGACCGTCGCCCGTCCCATGGCCAGCGCACTGGGACGGCCGCTGGCCCGTGTGTTCCGGATCTCGGGCAAGTTGGGACGGGAGAACTCGATGCGCAGTCCTCGCCGCACGGCCCAGACGGCCTCGGCGCTCATGGTCGGGTTGGCGCTGGTGTCCACCATCACGGTGTTCGGCGCGTCCCTGTCGAAATCTGCCACCAGCAGCGTCGACAACGCCGTCAGCGCCGACTACATCGTCAGCAATACCGACAACAACGCCAACGGCTTCAGCAATTCGGTGGCGGTGGCGGCGTCTCGTGTCCCGGGTGTGGCGGCCACGTCAACGATCTACAGCGGCGAGTTCGAATTCCGGCACTCGTTGTCGACCATGACCGCCCTGTCGCCCGAGCACCTGGCCGACACCGTCATCTTGCGGATGCAGGCCGGGACCGGCGCCCCGGCGCTATCGGCCCGCGAGCTCCTGATCGACACGACCACGGCCAACAGCGACCATCTCTCGGTGGGCTCGGTGGCTCCGGTCAAGTTCGCCGAGACCGGGACCTCGACTATACGGATCGGCGGCATCTTCAAACCCAATGCGCTCTTGGGCAGCTTCTTAGTGGGTGACGGCTTCTTCTTGTCCCACTTCAATGCTCCCCTCCCGGTGGCGGTGCTCTTGAGCACCGCCAATGGCACCACCGACATCACCAAGGCCGTCACCGACGGGCTGAAGGCCTACCCCAACCTCAAGATCCAGACCCGGGCCCAGTTCGAGAAGTCGCAACAGGCACAGGTGAACCAGCTGCTGGGACTGGTGTACGCCCTTCTCGCCCTGGCCGTCGTCATCGCGCTCATCGGGATCGTCAACACGCTCATGCTGTCGGTGTTCGAGCGAACCCATGAGATCGGCCTGCTCCGGGCGGTCGGGATGAAGCGCCGGCAGGTCCGGGCCATGATCCGCTCTGAAGCGGTGATCTTGTCGCTGTTCGGAGCGATCATCGGCGTCGTGGTCGGCACCGCCCTGGGAACGGCGTTCGCGGCCTCGCTGAAACAACAGGGGATCACCGACATCGTCATCCCCTTCCCAAGCCTGGTGCTGTTCCTCGTGATCGCGGCCCTTCTGGGCCTGGGGGCGGCCACCTGGCCGGCACGCCGGGCGGCGCGCCTCGACGTCCTGGCCGCCATCGCCGCCGATTGAACGGGCACCCATACCGGGACGCACCCGGTGTCGGGATCTCAAAACTCGATGGTGCGAACCGGGTCCGTGCCGTCCCACCGGGCGCTCAGGGCCCGCATGTGCTCGAAGAACCCACCGAACCCGCTCGTCTCGACGACCTCGTTCACGGTCCCGCCGTGCGAGGGGGAGTCGAAGTAGGAGAACCGCTGGTCGGCGGTGAGCCCCCGGCCCTGGTAGTACGGCGTCCGCCCCAGGGCGAGGTAGGCGGCCAGGGCGGCGTCGTAGTCGTCGGTGAAATGGGCGACGTGGTGCAAACCGCTCCCGAAGCCGGCGCGGAAGTCCCGGTAGGGCGAGGGATGGTCGTCGAGGGGCTGGATCAGCTCGATCTGGAGGTCCCCGGAGTACGAGATGGCCACGGCGATGCGGGCGGTGGTGGGCTCCCCCCGGTACACGAGGTCGTTGAGCGGGGGTGAGGGGAGGTAGAAGAACGGTCCGACGTCGAGCGACGTCGTCCAGTGCTCCATGGCGGCCGAGACGTCGTCGACGACGTAGCCCAGCTGTGCGATCGGCCCCAGGGCCGTGACCGAGGCGGGCGACCCCATCGTTTCCTCCCTCGACGTCGGCGACCTTCGTGTTCCCGGTTGACTGCGTGAGGCCCACCACAGTGCCACGGTGACGTCACCCGGCGCGAGCTGACGGTGGGCGCTTGCTCTGCAACCGGGGGTTCCGACGTACGGCGGCGGGCGCCCTCAGGGCGCCGGCGCTCAGGGCGCGCGGTGGCTTCGGCGTCTGCTCCGACGCACGATGACCCCGCCCGCGACCACGAGGACCGAGGCGAGGACGAGGCTCTGCTCGACGTCGGTGCCGGTGACCGGCAGCCCGCCCGACGTCGGCACCGAGGCGGCCGGCTCGGGCAGCGGTGCGGGGGTCGCCTGCGAGGCCGGCACACCCGGAGTGGTGGCGGGGCCCGCACCCAAGACGCCCGGGGGGGTCGGCGTACATCCCGTGTAACACGTAGGGTCGGCTCCGGCGGGGAGCGACAGACCGAGGGTGACCGATCCCGCCATGATCACCCCGGCAATCAGCTTTCTGACCACTCCTGCAGACGCTAACCGCCCCGACCCTCGCGGTCGCGGCATTCGGTGGCGCCGCCTCAGCCGATGGCGACCACGGGCGCGTTCAGCAGGTCGTTGGCGGTCGAGCCGTGGAAGTTGGCGCCTCCGTAGGTGAACACCCCCCCATCGGAGCCCACCAGCCAGTACCCCCCTCCGCCGGGCAGCGGCCGCATGCCCACCACCGGCTTGGACAGGGCCAGGGCTCCGCTCGACCCGAAGAACGGAGCGCCGAAGGAGAACACCCCGCCGTCCGACGCCACCAGCCAGTAGCCCCCGCCGGGGTTGGCGGCCATGCCCACCACCGGCTTGTGCAGCGCCACGGCGCCCATGGACCCTGCGTAGCGGGCGTCGCCGAAGGCGAACACCCCGCCGTCCGACGCCACCAGCCAGTAGCCGTTGCCGTCGGGGGTGGCCGCCATGCCCACGATGGGGGCGGCCAGGCGCTTGCCGCCCATGGACCCTGCGTAGCGGGCGTCGCCGAAGGCGAACACCCCGCCGTCCGACGCCACCAGCCAGTAGCCGTTGCCATCGGGGGTGGCCGCCATGCCCACGATGGGGGCGGCCAGGCGCTTGCCGCCCATGGACCCTGCGTAGCGGGCGTCGCCGAAGGCGAACACCCCGCCGTCCGACGCCACCAGCCAGTAGCCGTTGCCATCGGGGGTGTCGGCGGTTCCCACTACCGGTGCCCTGAGCGCCAACCCACCGGCCGAGCCGTAGAAGCCGTCACCGAAGGCGAACACCCCGCCGTCCGACGCCACCAGGCGGTATCCGGGCCCAGGAGCATCGAGCACACCGGCCTGGCCGGAGTTCGGGCTCACCATCAGGGACGATTCGTCGACGGCTTCGAACGCGCTGGCGGGGATCGTCTTCAACTCGTCGACCAGCGCTTGCGGCCACGCCGGGTCGGCGGTGCCACCGAAGTACCAGTTGCTGCCGTTGTCGGCGAGGATCAGCCCGTAGTGCTGCATGGCCCGCAGCACGACCTGCGCCTGGGGTGAGTACCCGGAGATGTTGAAGCTCGCCTTCAGGCGGAACCGCGCCCCCATGGGAGGAAGCGTCGGGTCGGAGCGCGCTCCCGCCTCGTGACGGGCGGGCCACAGGTAACTGGTGTCCGTCGTCTCGGCGGTCATCCGGATGGCGTGGGTGATCTGCCCCGATTCCACCTCGTCGTAGCGCAGCAGGCCCGGCATGATGGGCAGGCCTGCGGCGTCAGCCGAGGTCCACCCGGCGGGACGCAGGGCGTTGGAGCGCAGGTTCCAGATGGCCCCCGAGCCCGCCGTCGATCCCCCCGCGCTGTACTGGGCGTCGTAGAGCTCGTACAGCGTGCACGTGGCGGGGTCGATCATGATGGCGTGCCGGTCGCCGGTGGCGTTCTGACCACCTTCGATCGGAGTGTCGGCGCCGAACGGATACGGCCCGGGGTCGCTCTCGCTGGCGTACTGGAACGAGACGTTCACAAAGGGATGGCCGGCCGGCACCACGGTGTAGGGCATGCCGTAGGGGTTCGAGGGGTCGTCCGAAGGCCCGAAGTCGGGATGCAGGTCCGTCGTCGAGGCGTCCATGCTGGCGAGCCACTGGGCGCTGTGCACGTCGACGGGCAAGGAGGAGATGTCGGTGTTCCAGATGTTGTCGGCTGGGAACATTTCACATGGAACACCGGCGAGGGCGCTGGTCCGGGCAGGTGTGGCACCCACGGGTGTCAAGGCGCCGCAGCACACGACCAGCAGGGCGGTGGCCAGGATCGCCGCCCGCCCCATCAGGCGACCTTCATGCTGGTGGCATCGGCCGGTTGACGAGGTTGCTTGAATGTCGAGATTGCTTCGGTAACGTGACCTCGCTGGCGGCCGGAGATGGCCACCTACCAGCGAGAGTCAGCTAGTCAGTGCCGCATCAGGCAACGTTTGCCCGGTCGGCCCCGACCGCCCCATAGCGGGCTCCCGACCGGCCTGAGGATGATCTGGCTGGCCTGCCAGAGTGACCTGGACCCCGGCATTACCGGACGGTCTCGTCTGTCTATTCCTCGCCTGAGAAGCGCTCCCATGCAGACTGTCGTGCCATTCCTAGTGCCTCGCCGATCGTGGCCCAGGTTGCACCCTGGAATCGAGCCTTATGAACCCAATGACGCAAGTTGTCCTCGACCTGTGCCCCGGCTGCTGCCACTCGGGGGAGACTCCACAGGATGTGTTCAACCGGGACGTCATGTTCCCAAGGCGCGATTTGCGGTACATCCGTTGGCTTCTTCTTGATGACCTCAGTGCAGAGGGCGACACATTCATCACAAATGTAGACACCATGCCCTGCGACGAGGGTGCCGACCTCGGTGTTGGGTCGCAGACAGAACGAACAAGAAGCCACCACACGCGAACTCTTTTTTGGCGTCATAAGGTCTCCTGGCCGAGCGTGTCAGGGTGCACCTTACAGCGTCAGGCCATCCCTGACAAGGGCCGGATGATTTCGCTCGGTTCGGGCCCGTGGGCTGGCCGGCGGGGAGGCGACGGTACCCGCAGGGGATACCAGGCTGTGGGGAGTCCGCCCGATACGGGGCAAACGTTGTCGGACGGGAACATCGGGCATCCGGCGGCACCCGGGACCGGAGTCCCGGCTCGGGCCGGTCCACTGTCCACGGTCACCGTGGCGGTGAGGGCGGCGGCGACGCACAGGGCGAGGGCGGCGGACGAGGCCACCGGTGTCCTCCGCCCGGAGCGCCAGGACCACCGTGTCCGCATACCCATGTCATCGGCATCCCGGCCGCCGGCATTGAACCGGCCGAGATCTCGTCCCATCGCCGGCAACCGCCGGTCCGCTGGCCCTCGCCGGCCGCCGGGACGAGGACCGCCGGGAACCGAGGGCCCAAACAGCGAGCCGGTCGGAATGTTTGGCTCCTCTGGCACTGAAGTCCTCGAGCCCCGGTGCCGACAACCAGGAGCGGACATGTCCGGGGTCGCCTTGTCAACTGGTGGAACAGCTACAACACTGGGCCGCTTGCCCGGCCGGGAGCCCGCAGGCACCCGTCGAAGCCCCCCCGTGCGACACCAGCTGATCGAGACCCGATGACCCGACGAGCGCGAGCACACCCCCACGACCGCGGCGGTGTGGGGGCGTTCCGGGGGGCGCACCGCGTCCGCTCCGGGCCGGTCCGGCGGCGCTGGTCCCATGCTCTGGGGACCCTCGAGCTCCCCGGCGTCATCGCCCCGACGGGCGGTGCTCACCGAGCCCGGCGCGCCGCCCCGGTCGGCCTGCGGATCACCCCCGCCTTGGCCTGCCTGCTGGCTCTGGCACTGGTGGCGGGAGGAGCCGCGCTGGGGTCGTTGAGCACCGGAGGGGCCCTGGCGGCAACCGTGACCGACCCCGGCGCCGGCCATGGGCAGAACGTGTCGATCATGAACCGGATGGCCAAGGCCTTTGCCAGCTCATCGAGCGTCGCCGCATTGCCGGCGGCCACGGCGCCACCCGCTCCGGCGCCCCCGTCGCTCGAAGGCGCCCCGGCCTTGCGACCGCACGAGGTCTTCGGGTTCGCCCCCTACTGGACCCTTCCCTCCTCGCCGGGGTTCGATCTCTCCGGGCTCACCACGCTGGCGTACTTCAGCGTCGACGTGGACGGCGACGGCACCGTCGTGCAGAACGGCCCGGGGTGGAACGGCTACCAGAGCCAAGCGCTCGCCGACCTCGTGACCCGAGCGCACGGGGCGGGGGACCGCGTGGTGTTGACGGCGTCGTGCTTCGACCAGTCGGCCCTGGACAAGATGGCGGCCGACCCCACCACCGGCACCCGCTTGGGAGCGTCACTGGTGCAGCTGGTGGCGGCCAAGAACCTCGACGGTGTGAACCTCGACTTCGAGGGCAGGGGGAGCGCCGACCAGGCCGGTCTCGACACGTTGGTCGCCGCGGTCTCCAAGGCCATGCACGGTGCCAACCCCCACTGGCAGGTGACGATGGACACCTACGCGTCGTCGGCCGGCGACCCCGCGGGCTTCTACGACATCCCGGGGCTCTCCCCCAGCGTCGACGGGTTCTTCGTGATGGCCTACGACATGGACGACCCCACGACGCCGTCCCCCACGTCACCGCTCACGGGCGCCGGCTTCACCGACCTCGACGCCGTTCAGCAGTACTCGGCGGTGGTGTCGCCCTCGAAGGTGATCCTCGGAGTCCCGTACTACGGCTACGACTGGCCGACCGCCGGCCCCGGCCTGGGTGACCCCGCCACCGGGCCGCCCACGCCATTGAGCTACGCCCAGGTGCTGGCCATCGGGGGCCACAGCTACTGGGACCCGACGACCCAGACGCCGTGGACGTCGTACCAGGTGGGGTCCCAATGGCACCAGACGTTCTACGACAACCCGACCTCCTTGGCCCTCAAGGCCCAGCTGGCGAACACGTACCGCATCGCCGGGCTCGGCATCTGGGCCCTGGGGATGGACGGCGACGCTCCCGCCATGCAGGCGGCGCTGGGGGGAGGTGCCCTTGTCGTCAAGGGTCTTCGACCCGGACCGGCCAAGAGTCCGGCCAAGAGCGCGGTCACGACCACCACGACGACCGCCCCCACAACGTCCGCACCCGCCCCCCCTCCGGGCGACTACTGGTATTCCGGGACGTGGAACGGGGTGGCGGTGAGCCTCACCCCCGTCGACGCCGCCGCACTGGGCGGGGCGGCGGCGGTTCCTGCCTCGGGACAGCTCACCGGGTTCGCCACCAATGACCCGGCGCGCCTGTGCTTGGAGTCGGAGCCGGGGCTGTCGGTGAGCACGCTGCCCGGGACACCGGGCGCCTTCTCGATCACCACCGCCCTCCCCAGCGACTGCGCGTCGGGAACATGGGAATTCACCGTGCCGAGCACACCCGCCGGGTCCCCACCGACGTCGACCACGACCACCACCGGCCCCGACACGACGTCGACGACCTCGACGTCGGCGCCTACGCCCTGACGTCTGCTCACACGACCCGCGTGTCGTGGCCCTCCCAATAACGCTCCTTGAGGAGCCGCTTGTAGAGCTTGCCGTTGGGGTCCCGGGGGAGTTCCTCCACGAAATCGACGGTGCGGGGACACTTGTAGGCGGCCAGCTGCTCCCGGCACGTGGCGATCAGCTCGGCCGCCACTTCGGGACCGGCCGTGGACGGGTCGACGAGCTCGATCACCGCCTTCACGGCCTCGCCCATCTCGGGATCGGGAACGCCGATGACGGCCACGTCGGCCACGGCGCCGTGGCCGGCCAGGACGTTC
Organism: uncultured Acidimicrobiales bacterium; assembly: GCA_963731665.1. Taxonomy (GTDB): domain Bacteria; phylum Actinomycetota; class Acidimicrobiia; order Acidimicrobiales; family UBA8190; genus Chersky-840. The sequence goes on from CAVSWP010000006.1 coordinate 94,021, forward strand.
TCGGCTTCCTGGGGATAGATGTTCACCCCCCCGGAGATGATCATGTGCGCCTGGCGGTCGGTGAGGTACAGGTAGCCGTCCTGGTCGAGCACGCCGATGTCCCCGAGCGTCCGCCATCCTCGGGCGTCGACCATCGACGCCGTGGCCGAGGGGTCGTTGTGGTACTCGAAGGGCCGTCCGCCCTCGAAGTAGATGACGCCCTCCTCGCCGGGACCGAGCTCTTGGCCGTCGGGCCCCACCACGTGGGCCGGTGACAGGGGGCGACCCACCGACCCGGGATGTTCAAGCCACTGCGCCGAGGTGATCCACGTCGAACCGATGTCCTCGGTGCCGGCGTAGTACTCGTCGATGATCGGCCCCCACCACTCCAGCATTTGGCGCTTTACCTCGACAGGGCACGGCGCGGCGGCGTGCACCACGGACTTCAGGCTCGAGTGGTCGAAGCGCCGGCGCTCGACCTCGGGCAGACGGAGCATCCGAACGAACATGGTGGGGACGAACTGGGCGTGGGTGACGCCATACCGTTCGATGAGGCCGAGGCACTGAGCGGGGTCGAAGTGCTCCATAACCACGACGGTGGCCCCGAGACGGAGCATCGACATGCAGTACACGAGCGGAGCCGAGTGATACAGCGGCGCCGGCGACAGGTACACCGAGTCGGGCCCCGCACCGCGTTGGGCCAGGCCCATGGCGATCCTCACTGGGGCCGCGGCCGGGTCCCCCATGGCGGTGCCCGGAAGCTCCTTGCGGACCCCCTTGGGCCGACCCGTCGTGCCCGACGAGTACAGCATCTCGCGCCCTTCGGACTCATCGGCGATCGGCTCGACTGCGAAGGCGCTGACCGTCGTCTCGTAGTCGCCGAACCCCGCCATCGGTCCCCCGACCGAAAGGCGCACCGCCACACGCGACAGATCGAGATTCGAGACGACCTCGGCCAGGGTCGGCGTCGTCACCAACGCGGTGGCGCCGCAGTCGTCGAGGATGTACTGGACCTCGGTGCCGCGCAGATGACTGTTGAGCGCCGTGTAGTACAACCCCGATCGTTGGGCCGCCCAGGCCACCTCGAGGTAGGTGGCGCAGTTCTCCATGAGGATGGCGATGTGGTCGCCGGCGCGCAGTCCCTCGTGGCGAAACAGCCTGGCCAGTCGATTGGAACGCTCGTCAAGGTCGCGATACGACAGAACCTCGCCGCTGTCACCCATGATGACGGCCGGGGCATCGGGGTCCTGCGCGGCGCGCGCCCCAGGTGCAGCATCGCCGGGGCCTCGGGCGCGCTGCTCACCGGGCCGGCTTCACGGCGGGGCACGGGCGGCGCCTCCAGGAGATCACGGCAAGATTCTTGCCGATCCCGCCACCCGCCTGGCCCGGCCCCAGGCGACTTGCTGGCTGCCACCGCCCTGTCCGAAACCCGCTAGCGAGTACCGCCGACCTCCGGCAAGATGGGGTCATGGTCGAAGACTTCGAGCGCTGCTTCGGCGCCGTCTCGGCCCGCGACACCCGCTTCGACGGTTGGTTCGTGACGGCGGTGACCTCGACCCGTGTCTACTGCCGACCCAGTTGTCCGGCCCGTACGCCGGCGCGTCACCACATCCGCTTCTACCCAAGCGCGGCCGCCGCCCAACGGGCTGGATTCCGCGCCTGCAAGCGCTGTCGCCCCGACGCCTCGCCGGGCTCGCCCGAGTGGAACGTGCGCCAGGACGTGGTGGCGCGCGCCATGCGCATGATCAACGAGGGCGCGGTCGACCGAGATGGGGTGGACGGGTTGGCCCGCCGAATGGCGTACAGCTCCAGACAGCTCAACCGCCTGCTCCTGCGCGAGGTGGGCGCCGGGCCGTTGGCGTTGGCCCGGGCCCAGCGGGCGCAAACCGCCCGCGTCCTGGCGGAGACCACGGAGCTCCCGGTCTCCGGGGTGGCCTTCGCAGCCGGGTTCGCCAGCGTTCGGCAGTTCAACGACACCATCCGACAGGTCTTCGCCTGCACACCCACCGAGTTGCGGCGCCGTCACCGGCGTGGGCCCACTCAGTCGTCCGACACTGTGAGCCTCCGCCTGGCGCATCGTCTGCCTTTCGACGCCCGTGGCACGTTGGAGTTTCTGGCGCATCGGGCGGTCCCGGGGGTCGAGGCCGCTACGCCCACCGGTTTCGCTCGAAGCCTCACGCTGCCCCACGGCAGCGGAACCGTCGAGCTCTTTCCCGAGGACGGCCATGTGCGGGCCCGACTCCGGCTCGACGACCTCCGTGACCTGACGCCCGCCGTGCAGCGGTGCCGGCACCTGCTCGACCTCGACGCCGATCCCGTGGCCGTCGGGAGCCACCTGGAAGGCGACCCGGTCGTAGGGCCCATCGCCCGCCGCACGCCGGGGCTGCGCGTTCCCGGATCCGTCGATCCGCACGAGCTCGCCGTGCGCGCTGTCGTCGGCCAGCAGGTCTCGGTGGCGAGCGCCCGCCGCGTGCTCGGCCGGCTGGTGGCCGAGCACGGAACCCCACTCCCCGCCCCACAACGGCTCGAAGCGGGGGCGCTCACCCACCGCTTCCCGGACATGGCGACACTGGCCGGAGTCGACCCCGACCGAATGCCCCTCCCCCGTCGTCGTGCCCGGACCCTGGTGGCGTTGGCGGCCGCACTCACCGAGGGGACCCTCGTGCTTGACGTCGGTGCCGACGCCGAAGCGACGAGATGGTCCCTGCGCACCATTCCCGGCATCGGGTCATGGACCGCCGACTACATCGCCGTCCGTGGGCTCGGCCACCCCGATGTGATGTTGTCGAGCGACCTGGGCGTTCGTCACGCCTTGGATCGCTTGGGCCTGCCGGCGACGCCGGGTGCCGTCGACGAGCTCGCCCTGCGGTGGCGACCATGGCGCTCCTACGCCACGGCGTACCTCTGGAGGTCCCGCCACGACCAACAGGAGAAGGCCTCGTGACGACGCTCCATGCCCAGGTCGAATCGCCACTGGGCCCGATCGTGCTCAGCGCCGACACGTCCGGCCGACTGACCGGCGTGTGCATCGGGGGTGTCGCCGGGAGGCTCGAAGCCAAGACGCCCACCGATGGCCATGGGGTCGACGGGGCCACACAGCTGTTGCGGGATGCGGCCGTGCAGCTCGATGAGTACTTCGCCGGGCGGCGAACGTGCTTCGAGGTCCCGGTGGCGCTCGAGGGCTCCCCCTTCCAACAGCAGGTGTGGGCCGAGCTGCGCCGGATTCCGTACGGCACCACCCAGAGCTACGGGCAGTTGGCGGCGCGTCTGGGGCGGCCGGGCGCGGCGCGGGCCGTCGGGCACGCCAATGCCCGAAACCCCATCGCCGTCATCGTCCCGTGCCACCGGGTGATCGGTTCGTCGGGCCAACTCACCGGATACGGCGGAGGACTGGGCGCCAAGCGACACCTTCTGGCCCTCGAGGCCCGCGGACCGGTGTCGCCGTCGGACACGGCACCTGTGGGTACCTCGCTGCCGCCGTCGCCGTGCCCTGGTTGAATTCCGACATCCACGAGACCACGGCCGACCTGGCCGCCCTCCAGGATCTGCTCGATCGCAGCGATGCCGCCGCCGGTCCCCACCTGCGCAGCATCATCACGCCCGATCGCCGGGTCGACGCCACCGAGCTGGTGGGGCGCCTCGACGGGATGCGCCTTTTGGTCCTGGCCACGGTGACCGCCGACGGGCGGCCCCTGGTCGGGCCGGTCGACGGCATCTTCTACCGAGCCTCGTTCCACTTCGGTACCGCCCCCAACTCGGTTCGCTACCGACATCTCCGAGTTCGTCCCCACGTGAGCGCCACCCATCTTCCCGGAGAGGACTTCGCCGTCACGGTCCACGGTCGCGCCGCGCCTGTTGACCTCCGGGACCAGGAATCGACGGGCTTGCGCCGCTGCCTTCACGACGTGTACACCCCCCGCTACGGCGAAGGATGGGAGCAGTTCGTCGACTCCGGGCCCGTCTATCTCCGAATCGAGGCGGAGCGGATGTTCACGTTCCGCTCGGTCGGCGACGGGGTGGTGCCCTAAATGGCCGCGTCACCGGGAGAAGGGGAGTCGCGCACCGACACCATCCCCGACACCTCAGGTTCCGGTCGCGGCCCGAAGTCATGGGTGTCTCGCACCGCCATCGCCGTTCCCCACAGACCGACGGCGGTGCCGGCTGTGGCCACGACCACGAACGCGGTCACCACCGCGCCGTTGGTGCCATCTTGCAGCGCCAGCGTGATCACCGCCACCACGAGCACGGCCGGGATCACGAGCGCGTAGAACCAGGGCCTGATGATCCTGTGCGGGCGCGGGCTCTCGCTGCCGACCCGCTCGACCTGACTGACGTCCGACGTGAACATGGAATTGGCATCGACCGCCCAGCCAAAAAGCTGAACGACTCGGCCCGTCGAACACCTGGGAAGGGCGTTTCTCGTATTCCCGACCAACCTTCTGGACACTGCGTGGTTGCCCGTCACGGTACGTGAGCGTCCGCGGGGCCAAGGAGGCCATCCCAACAGCGACAAAGCCGGCCCGGGGCCGAGCGAGGCCGATACCGCTCGTGGGCACAAACGGCCGCGGGCGGACGCCTCGTGCGGGAAACCGCTGTCGATGACAGTATGCGGGCCGTGGAGTACTTGGCCGTAGCGCAGATGCCGCCGCGGGGGTCGAGGCGGATACGCGGGACCCTTTTCCGGCGGGGATACCGGCTGCCGCGAGCGTGGCACGCCGTGGCCGCCGATGGATCGGCGATGGCGGCGTTGTGCGGGTTCCGGTACAACCGTGAGCCCAGCCGCACCTGGACGCAGACGATGATCCCGAGGCGGTGCGGCCAGTGCCAACGACTCGTCGACGAGAACGAGTCGGACCCCGAGGTCCCCTCGAACAAACCCCTGTGGGCCGGAACGTGGGCAGCCAGCGCTACGAAGGACAGTTCATGGCCGAGCCCTGATGCCGCCCTAGTCGACTTGGGTTTGACCGTGACGGCGGAACCCACGACCGACGACACCAGGCACGGGGTGACCGGAACAACCTGACGGCCCGCCACCGTTCGCGTGGCCGGGACGGCGCCCGGTCGGCCAGACTCGGTCATGTTCCGCAACACCGCACGGGTCTACGACCTTCTCTACGAGGGCAGCGGCAAGGACTACGGGGCCGAGTCCTCCGCCCTCCACCTCCTCATCCAGGGTCGTAACCCCGGCGCGGCCTCCCTGCTCGACGTGGCCTGCGGGACAGGAGGCCATCTCGTCCACCTGCGGCATTGGTACGACGTGGTGGGTGTCGACCTCGACCCGGGGATGCTCAACGAGGCGAGGAGACGTCTGCCCGAGGTCGAGCTCGTGGAGGGCGACATGCGCAGCTTCCGGCTGGAGCGGAAGTTCGACGCCGTGGCGTGTCTGTTCAGTTCGATCGGCTACATGACGTCGGCGCCGGACCTCGACCGCGCCGTGGCCACCATGGTGTCGCACCTCCGACCGGGAGGGGTCTTCGTCATGGACGGATGGGTCCGCCCTGACGCCTGGATGGAGGATGCCCCGATCCACCTCCAGACCGCATCGAATGACACGACGACCGTCGCCCGCCTGACCCGAAGTCACCGCCGGGGGAACACCAGCTTCCTCGACATGCACCACCTAATCGGTACGAACGATGGCATCGACCACGCGGTTGACGTCCACGAAATGACGCTCTTCGACGCCACGCAGTACCAGGAGTCGTTGCGACACGCCGGCCTGATCGACATCGAGACGACGCCGAGCCCAATGCCCGATCGAGATCGCTACGTCGCCGTGACGCCCCCTGCCTGACGAGGCGACCCCTCAGGGGCGCGCCCCGGTTGCACCCCGCCACGCCTACCACTGAGCGCGGTCATGTTCATGCACAGGTCAAGGAAAAGGCCGAATACGCCGACAACTCTTCTATGACCAATTCTCAGCTGAAGACCCGGCCCGGCGTCTCCCCTCGCGGCGACCGAGCTCGTCCCGAGGCACAATCGCATCGAGGCGAGATCGCGGCGGTGGTCGTGGAGCGCACCGACGGCACCTGCACGGTGCTGTGGGCAGGGATATGGCGCACCTTCAGTAGCAGGCCCGAGGAGTGGGAGACCCGCCGCGAGGCGATGAGCGCCGTTGACAGCGTCGTCGGAGAGATCTTGATCTGGAACGAGATGGCACCCCATACCTGGGCGGCCCGGGCCGCCTAAGCATTCTGCCGCTCTTCGCTCACCGGCTCGAGTGGGAACGTCGGTCCTGGGTCATCGATACTCGCTCGGCCAGTCGCCGCCTGATCTCAGCCCTCGCATCACCTCGGGGTCGCTTCGAGCTTCTCGACCAACTGCCACATCGCTCGCTGCTCGGTGGCACTGATGTTGCGGTCGCCGACCTTGAACCCCACCACCGCTCGGAGTTTCTCCTTTACCAACCCCACGTCCGACCCGACCCCGGTCAAGAAGCCGTTGATCAGGATGGCCCTCCCCCGCCCCAAGACCGCGCCGATCAGCCGATTCGAGGGCACCTCGCCCGCCGCCATCAACACCCAAGCCAGGCCCAGGTCGACGTGGGGGTCACCGCGCGCCGCGTTCGGCCAATCGATGACCACCGGACCCGTCCTCCCGATCATGACGTTGAGGGGATGGAGGTCCATATGGAGGAAACTGCCTCCCGAGCCCACCGGGGCAAGCGGAAGAAAGTCAGGAGCCGGAATCTCGTGCAAGCGCCGGTGGAGGTCCGCCAGAACCGTTCCCTGGCGCCGAATCGCCCAGGGGCGCCTGCTCATGAAGTCGACCATCGATGCGCCCACAATGCGTTCCATGACGAGGTCGGTGCCGTCATCGCTCAGCTCCTCGACGGCGGGGACGGGGTAGCCGTGGCCGCGCAGGTACTCCATGGTCCGCGCCTCGGCGGCCATCGACCGGCCCTTCCGAGAGCGGCGCAGGACCAAGCCGGGCCCATACTCGAAGATGTCGGCATCCCGGCCCGATGCCAGCAGGGGTCCCGGCGTCCGCACGTCGAAGACGGTAGTTGAGCCCCGGCGCCCGACGTCATCTCGCGCTCGGAAGAAAGGCGCCCGGTTCGTCCCTCGTGACACGGTGCGACGGCCCCACGATGCGTGACGAATCGGTACGCTGCTGTGGCCCGAGAACGGAAAGCGAGGCACGGTGACCGTCACGGGAATGGCGAATCTTGCGGTGAAGGTGGCCGATCTCGATGCCGCGGTGGCCTTCTACGAGGCTGCAGGGGCGGACGTGCGCGATCGCATGCACTGGAACAACGGTGAGCGCGCCGACGTGTTCCTGGGCCCGGTCATGATCACCCTCTTCACGCAGGCCATCTACGAGGGCTCGGTGGATCTCCCTGCCGAGGGATTCCTGCACCCCGCACTTTTCACCGACGACCTCGATGCCGAGCTCGAGGGCCACGACGTCATTTGGGGACCAGCAGTCGTCGAGGGCACTTTCGGGAAGCGCCGCATCGCCTTCGTGACCGCCCCCGGTGGTATTCGGCTCGAGTTCATGGAGCAGCTCGAACCACCTCCGACCCGTCCGTCCCCCCCAGAAGGAGGTCACCGATGAGGGTGACGCGCTTTCACCATGTCTCGGTCAACACCAATGGCGTCGCGCTCGACGACATGGTGGCCTTCTACCGCAACGTGCTCGGCCTGGGTGACAAACCCCGGCCCGACATTCCCGGAATCCCGGGACACTGGCACCAGGTCGGAGATCAGGAGCTGCACCTCGTGGGCGCTGCCCCCCAGGGGACGCCCATCGACTCGACGGGGAACCACTACTGCGTCACCGTCGCCGACCTCGACGCCGCCATAGCCGAGCTCGAGGCGCTGGGTGTCGAATACCAGCGCGCCGTCCAGGGCCAGGGCACAGTGCAGATATGGATCTCGGACCCGGCCGGGAACACCATCGAGCTGCAGCAGGACGCGGGAAGGACGTGACGACCTCGCTCCGACCATCGAAGATCTGTGTTGGCGGGATGGTGCCTAGCGCCCCACGGCGTCGCCGTCGGGGCTGCGGGGATCCGAGGCGCCGGTCAAGGTGAGGTGGCCAGCGGCGGTGGCGACGGAGATGATCTGCGAACATCCGACGTCGACAGGATTGAAGGCGCCCACGACCCGAACGCGGTGACCACGAGACTCGAGGCCTTCGAGCCAGGAATCCGGAGCGTGGGACTCCATGAGCAGTGACTGGACGGGGGCCTGCCACAGCCGGAACGGGGGGGCGCCACGTGCTTCGTGGACGACACGAGCCGCCGAAATGGCGGCCGCGGGGTCATGCTGTGAGTGCAACGTACGGGCCAGGAGCTGCACGATGATGTGCGGTTGAGCGTCGCCACCCATCGTCCCCACGACCTGTGCCACCGAGCCGTCGGGCCGTGTCACCAGGGCGGGAGAAAGCGTGTGGGTCGGACGGCGTTGCGGGCCGTACTCCGCACGGTGCCCGGGCTCGAGGCTGAAGCCCACACCGCGATTGTGGAGAAAGACCCCCGTCTGGCCGGCCACCAAGTGAGAACCGAAGTCAAGGGCGTTGGACTGCGTGAGCGATATGGCCAGACCCCGGGCGTCGACGGCACAGAGATGGGTGGTGTCCCCGTCGGAAACGTAGTCGGCACGCGCTGGGCCGGCACGCGCTGGGCCCGTGGCGTCGTGATGCCTCGGCGATGCCGCCTGCCCCGGGTCGACGGCGGCGGCTCGGGGGCCGAGCCGATCCGGTGACAAGAGCTCAGCGCCGTCGGCGCCGTCATAGAGAAGCGAGGGACGATCGACGCTCGCGGCGCGGATCGCTTCGGCGATGACGTGCGGCCAGAGGGGATCGGAAGTGTCGGCGGGGATCCCCACCATCTCTGTGATCCGGGCTCCAGCCAGGGTGAGATATCCCTGGGAAGGAGGCGGCACCGTCCACAGGTCGTGGTCGAATGCTCGCAGCGTCAACGGTTCGACCCACTGCGCCAACGGTCGCGCCAGGTCGGCGTCCGTGTACTCCCCGTTGCCCAGCTCGATGAGGGCCGCGCCGAATTCCCCGCCGTAGAAGGCCGCTCGTCCACCCGATGCCAACGCGCCCAGCGTTCGGGCCACGCCCGGCAGGCGCACGAGCTGTCCCACCTCGAGTGGCCCTCCGGGGCACAACTCGGTCGCGCCCGGTACGTGGGCGACGAGGTGACTTGCAAACGCGAGGAGCAGTGATGCCGAGAAGCCGTCCTCGGCAAGGGCGATGGCCGGTTCGAGCACAACATCCCAGGACATCCGTCCGTAGCGCTCGTGCAATGCCATCCAGCCGTCCACCGCGCCGGGGACAGGGACGCTGCGGATGTCCCCCCGCAACGGCATGTCGGCGTCCCCGTCGGCACGAAGGCGGTCAGGGTCGGCTCCGGACCCCGCTCTGCCCACGCCGAGAAGAGCCACGGGGGTGGCCCCCGGTGCTTTGACCATGGCCAACATGTCGCCACCTAGGCCGCAGAGATGCGGACCGACAACCGCCATGACCGCAGCGGCGGCCACGATGGCGTCCGCGGCGGTGCCCCCGCCCTCGAGCATCGAGATGCCGGCGGAGCTCGCCAACTGATCTGCGGAGCTCACCATCCCGCGGGCGGCGACACGCGAATGAAATGGGCTCGTGGTGGCCACGAACGCAGGCTAGGTGCTCGGCCGGTCTCCGCCCGACGTCCGTCGGGACCCTCCCCGATGGACGTGACCCTGAGCCCGCAGCCGGCGCCCGATGTCGACTGCGTCTCGGCTCACACGACGAAAAGGCGCTCGACGTCCCAAATCGTGTCGATGTCGCAGGTCAGGGAGCCTAATGTCCAACGCCGCAGATGCCGATTAGGCAGGGTGGAGCGGTCTCGACGGCGACGTCTCGGTTCTCTGGTCGATGGCCTGGGCCTGCCGCGTTGGATGTATGCCTCCCGCACCATTCGCGTCGGGGGGGTCATCCGGCAATGGCCACCCCCACGTTCCCCCGTGCCCCCAGTGGTGCGACCCATCTACCGGGTGTGGTGGGCGTGGGTGGTGCTGGGATCAGTGGTCGTGACGCTCGCCTCGATCACGTTCGTCGCCAAGTCCGAGAGTGCACCGAACGCCGTTGCCGGTGGCTCGACCGACACCACGGTGATCCGCACTGTGACCCCGTTGTCGGGCGGCCACGCCGTGTCCACCACGACGTCGACGACCGTTCACGGCCCCGCCTCCGCGGTTCCCCTGGGAGACTACGCCGGGGAGGCCAATCCGTTCGGCGTGGCCACCTTCGGCCTGGAGACCGGGACCGAGCCGACGTTCGCCACCGACTATCTCGACAAGACCGACGGTTGGGCGGCCATGGACGGGGCCGCCAACGTCAAGGCCTGGACGCCCACCCACTACCACCTCGTACTGGGCGTCCCCATCCTGCCCGGGGTGGGGACCTTGGCGGAGGGGGCCACCGGCGCCTACAACCAGTACTTCACCATCTTGGGGGAGAACCTCGTGAGCGACCACGAGGCCAACGCCATCTTGCGCCTGGGATGGGAGTTCAACGGCAACTGGTTCCCGTGGTCGGTGGCCACCGCCACCGACGCCGTCAACTTCGGTGCCTACTGGCGCCAGATCGTGACGACAATGCGGGCCGTGCCCGGCGCCGAGTTCAAGTTCTTGTGGAACCCCAACGGTCCCAGCCCCACCACCTACTCCCCCGAACAGGCATATCCGGGCAATGAGTACGTGGACTACGTGGGCACCGACGTCTACGACAACTTCTGGGGCACCCCCTTCACTCCCGCCGCCGCCTGGGCACACCAATTGATCCAACAGTGGGGGCTGGACTGGCTGGCCGCGTTCGCCATCGAGCACCACAAGCCCGTCGCCATTCCCGAGTGGTCGGACGAGTACCGCACCGACGGGCACGGTCTGGGGGACGACCCCTCGTTCATCGACAACATGGCGGAATGGTTCACCACCAACAGAGTGGTCTTCGCCGGCGTCTGGTCATACGACACCACCGACACCTACCGCAACAACCTCCTCGACGGCACCTTCCCCAAGGCGCTGGCGGAGTTCCGGAAGGACTTCGGCTGACTTCCATCACCCCGAGGTGACCCTTGGGTGAGCCGCCACCGGCCACCTCTCACTCTCTTCTCAGCGAAACCCCAGACCGCCCGCGCGTCGGGCGCATTCGAATGATCGACGTTGCGCGTTGCGATTAACGCTGGACGCGTTCACCGTTGGCCACCGGGGCGTGATGTCGCCGGCGTTTCGACACGGAAGACTGCACGATGAGATGAGCGCACGACCCGATCTGTTTATCTCGCGGTGGCCTATGGACACTCGTCCGGCAGGGGGTGATGATGAACGTGGACATCTAGGGGGAGGTTTTCACCCATGTTGCGCAAATTCGCTTTTGGCGCCGCCACCGTCTTGTTACCGGTCGGTGTTGTTATCGGAGCCGTGCCCGGCGTTGCGAGTGCGTCCAGTAGTCCCCCCATCGTCCGGCACATCGCTCCGCACCACGGTCCAGCGATCGGTGGAACGTCGGTCGCCATAGAGGGCGCCGACCTGGCCGGCGCTACCGCCGTGGACTTTGGCACCAAGCCCGCCCGATCCTTCTCGACGGTATCGGGTCGGATCATCGTCGCCGTCTCACCGTCGGGCACCGGCACGGTGGACATCACCGTGACCACCCCCGCCGGCACCAGCGCCACGAGCTCGAAGGACCAGTTCGCCTATGCCGCCAAGATGCCGGTGGTGAGCACGCTGTTCCCTCGTCACGGTCGCCCGGCGGGTGGAACGTCGGTGACGATCATCGGCCACGACTTCACCGGGGCCACGGCCGTTGATTTCGGCAACAATCCGGGCACCGACCTCACGGTGTTCTCGCACTCGGTGATCTCGGTGAAGTCCCCGGCGGGATCGGGCACGGTTGACGTCACCGTGACCACTCCTCTGGGCACGAGCGCCGTGAATCGCCACGACCAGTTCACCTACACCACCACGCTGCCGACGGTGACCAACGTCAGCCCCCACGTCGGGGTGCCCGCTGGCGGCACCACCGTGACGATTCGAGGCTCCAACCTCACGGGGGCCACGGCTGTCGACTTCGGGACCAATGCCGCCACCAACGTCACCGTGATCACGAGCCATCTGATCAGCGCCACCACGCCGTCGGGCACCGGCACCGTAGACGTCACCGTGACCACCCCCGACGGCACGAGCGCGACGGACACGGGCGACCAGTTCACGTATGCGACGTTCGGCCCCACGGTGACCCATGTCGCTCCCCATCGCGGCGCTGCTGCCGGTGGGACCAGCGTGGCCATCACCGGTCAGCACCTCAACGGGGCGACGGCGGTGGACTTCGGTTCGACGCCCGCCACGGGGGTCAGGGTCGTATCGAGCAAGGTGATCCTCGCCACGGCGCCAGCGGGAACCGGCACCGTCGACGTGACGGTAACCACGCCCCTGGGCACCAGCCCCGTGACGGCGAAGGACCAATACACCTACCGCTGACATGCGGAGGCGCTCCGATTCGAGCGCCATCGAGGACGGGGGCGCTTCGCCGTGACGAGCCGGGGCGCTCGGACCTGGCCGGGCCATCGCCGTCTCAGCGCAGCGCTGCCACCTCCAACAGGACCATCACCGTACGGTCGATCTCGCCTACGTTGAGCGGCTTGGTCAAGTACGCGCTTGCTCCTGCCCAGACGAATCGCGCCCGCTGACGCGGGTCGCCGTTGTGAGCCAACACGATCACGGGGGATTCAGTGGGTAGCACCCGGTGGCGGAGGTGCTGCACCAGGGCCAATCCGTTGACGTCGGGCAAGTGGTCATCGAGGACCACCAGTCGAGGTCGGCGCTTGATGGCCGCCTGCAGACCCGAGCGTCCGCCGTCGACAATGACCAGCCGCATGTTCTCCCAACGGCGGGCGATGTGCGTGAAGACGATCCGACCCTCAGAGTCGCCACAGATGTAGAGAAGCGGCCCCTCTCCTCGGCGTTTCGAGGAGGGATGCCAACGCCGCCCGGGCGAGGGGCAAGAGGCCGGTTGCGCTGGGGGGTCGACGAGGCGGAGGCTCGGTTTGGGCTCCGGGGTTACATCTGGGTGCACGCTTTTCGATCGTAACGACTCAAGGTGAACACGCCGCGAAGAGCGGGTCACGTCCGGGCAAAACATGGCCGTTCGACCGAATCGAACTCGCCGTCGATAATGGCTGTTAGGTGCCGGTGCTGGCGTCCCGGCGGTTGAGCCGATTGAACACCACGAGACCCATCAGGACGACGACCACGGTTGCAACGGTGTCAGCCCCGACTCCGATAACGCGTGACCAGGCCAATCGGCCAGGGTGAGAGGGAACGTCGAAGCCGATCATCGCCACGAAGCCAGCGATGGCGCCCATCGTCATGACGATGAGACCCCCCACCGCCCAACGAGAGATCCGTCGGGCACGTCGGACATGGCCCACAGCAACCACGCCTTCCGGTCGGGCTTCTTCGATCTCCTCGGACCATGCCTCCACCTGCCACCAACAGAGCCCCACGACCCCGACAAGTACGATGGCAAGCAGTGGTTCGGCCCACGAGGCACCGAATTGGATTGCGTTCCAAATGTTCTCCATGGGATCACCCAGGTAGGGCGCCTGCTGGCTGGAGCTCACGTCGATCCCCGTGGCGAGACCACCGAGGGCGATCACAAAAAAAGCGACCAGGACCGCCACCGCTGCTATCTCAGGCACCTCCCACGACGATGAGCCGCCTTCCGGGAGTGCTCCGGAGCCGTCGGGACTTGCTCGACCAGTCATGCGGGCCAGGGTACGCCGCCCGACCCCGAGGTGCCGCGTGTCGTCCGCCGAGGCGAGGGGACTTTGTCACGATGCGTGCGCCAACACTGCGGACCCTGGCACGGAGGCGAGGCATTCCTGTCGTGGCCTACCCTGGTGGCCTCCGGCGGGAGGGTGATTCCTTGAGCACCGAGAACGTAGCGATCCTCTTCACCGACGTGGTGGGCTCGACAGAGATGTCACAACGCCTGTCGGCCGAGGCCGCCGACGAGGCGCGTCGGAGACATTTCGCCATCCTGCGCCAGGCCATCGCCGAGGCTGGAGGCACCGAGGTGAAGAACCTCGGTGACGGGCTCATGGTGGTCTTCGGTTCCGCCTCGGCTGCCCTGGCATGCGGAGTGGCCATGCAACAAGGGGTCGAACGCGACAACCGGGACCAGGACCACTCCGTGGGGCTGCGAGTCGGGCTGAGCGGGGGCGAGGTCAGTCGAGAGGAAGACGACTTCTTCGGGGACCCCGTGGTCGAAGCAGACATCGATGAGATGGCCCGTTGCGACGAGATCGCCGGGGTGCTGACGGAGTAGCTCGGCCAGCCGTTCTTCACCTGGGCGCACCGAATCACACGGGGTCAGCGAGCGTTGATTGCCGGAGATCCCGGTGAGGCCGAGCGTTTGGCTCTGGAGGCACTCCAGATCGGCAACGACGGCGGCATAACCGACGTCACCGTCCACCGTGCTCAAACGAAGGGCGGTGTCAGCCAAGATGCAGAGTCGACGATGACCGGTGCCAGGAGGTGAGGAGAAGGCACATAGGGACTCAGCCTGTGGTCAAATGGTTGCAGCGCTGACCGTGGGGACTTGCTTCCGGGACGACCCACCTCGTGAGCGTGGAGAGTGGGGGAAATGGCTTGGAAACCTGTGAGCGGGCAGGTCGTGGTCGCCCACCTCGACGGCAAGGTGCGACAGGTTCTCGTAACGGCTTGGAACCCTTACACGCGAGCGGTGAAGGTGAGCTGGCCACCCGAGGGCACGGCCGTTGTCTCCCACCACCGATTCCCGGTCGTTCGCAACACCGAGATCGACGAAGCGAGCTATGAGCCTCTTGACCCCCACGCCTTCAGGGAAGCCACCGAACAACGTTCTTCTCCGTAATCGGGGAGCCCAATGGATATGCAACGAAAACTGCCCTCGTGAATCGTTGCGATCGCCGTCGCCATTCCCGCCGCCCTCCTGCTGGTGGCATGCGGCTCTTCATCCCCGCGGTCGTCAAGTACCACCCAGACGACCAGCGCACCGGCGTCGACGACGTCGCTTCGAGCTCCCCAACCACTGCGTCGTCGACCACCACCACTGCCGGCACCGCCAACTTCAACTCCTGGTCGGTGGTCACGCAGGCCGAGGCGTCCAGTGCGATCAAGTCGCCCGTGACCGCGGGGGTTCTCGGCAACGCCACCGTCGAAGGCGGCCTCGCCTGCGTGTTTTATGGACCTTCGGCACCGAGCCCTACGACTCCGAACGTCGGCCAGCCTGACACCGTCCGGGTAGTCGTGGGCAAGGGCTCGGACGCAATGGTCTGGTTCAACAACTACAAGTCCAAGGTGAGCGCCCAGCCCATTCCCGGTTACGGCCACCAGGCCTATTTCGACGGCGGAGCATCTCTGAGCATCCTCAAAGGCAACTCGTATCTCCGGATCGCCGTCTCCCCCGCCGGGGCTCCGCCCTCTCTGTCTGACGAGGAGCAGCTCGCCAATGCCATCCTGCCAAGTCTGTAGTCCGGTCGCCGAGGTTGCAGTCGGTGAGGCGACTCGGACGCCCACCTGATCAGGACTACATCGGGCCGGCCATCGCGGGTGGCCCAGCCTGAGGGCCGGGACTCCCCGGCTGCACTTCTCGCCACGGGCGCCACGGTAGTAGTTTCGGGTGAGCACACGTGTGGGGGTGCCATGGCAGCGCTGTGGCGAGCGAGATTCATGCGGCGATTTGGGATACCCGTCGCCGGCCTCTTGGGAGCGACGCTCCTCAGCGGCTGTCTCGGGTGGTACCCGCAGCTTGCGACCACGGACGGCTCGTCGCTCGGCGGGATCTCCTGCCCCAGTGCCTCGGTGTGCTTCGCGGTGGGATCGAACTCCTCGGGGAACGCCCTCGTTGAGCAGACGACCGATGCCGGCAGCCAATGGGTGTCCGATACCAGTGGGGTCACCGGATTGGGGCTCGATGCCATATCGTGCGCGGATCCTGACCACTGTGTCGCCGTCGGCGGCGAGAGCCTCGGGGGGATAATCGGTCCGTCGAATGCCGTCCTTGTCACCAGTGACGGTGGGACGACCTGGCAGGCTTCAACCGTGCCGTCCGTGGACGGTTACCTGACGTCGGTTTCCTGCCCCGACGCCGAGCACTGTTGGGCGACCTCGGCGGTGGGGATCGTGGGCACGAGCACCGTCATCGTGAGCACTGACGGTGGAACGTCGTGGACCGACCTGAACTGGAGCGCGCCTCCCCTCCCCGATAGCCAATCCGACCTCATGAGCTCACAACTCACCTCTATCGACTGCACGACGACAAGCGACTGTCTGGCGGTTGGTCAGGCGACTTACAACACGACGCTCGTTCCTCCGCTCGAGAACCAGGGTGTGGTCTCGACCACCAACGACGGAGGTCAGACCTGGCACACGCAGCTGATCTCAGCCAACGTCATCACCGGCATCTCCTGTCCGAGCGCTGACGATTGCGTAGCCGTCGGACAGGACCCAGTTACTGCCGGGCACGACAGTGCGTACAGCGCGTACAGGATCGTGACCCATGACGGTGGAGCGACGTGGACGGTCTCGACATTGTCCGCCGGCGCTCAGCTGGCGCAAGGCAACAATCCGGCCATCAATGCGATCTCGTGCTCCGACGCATCTCATTGCGTGGCGGCCGGTGTGGTCTTCGACACGAACAAGTACGAGACGCCTGTCTTGTCCACCACCGATGGTGGAGCGATCTGGTCGGACCAGGGCACCAATCCCGCCGGTGCAGACTTGGAGTCCGTGGCCTGCGTGACTTCCTCGAGCTGTTGGGCCGTGGGCTTCACCTCCAGTGGGTCCGTGATCGTCCACACCCTGAACGGCGGGGCGGCTTCGCCGACGGTCACCGGTGTCAGTCCCAACCAAGGACCAATTTTCGGAGGCGCCACGGTGTCGGTAACCGGGGCGGGGTTCAAGTTCGGGGTGGAGAGCGTGCAGTTCGGAGCTGTCGCCGCCACCGATATGACCGTGGTATCGGACTCTGAGCTGACCGTGACCGTTCCTCCCAGTGCGGGTGTGGTCCCCTCGGCCGGCACGGCGGTCGATGTAACAGTCACCACTCCTCTGGGAACAAGCCCCCTGGATCCTGCCGACCAGTTCACGTACCTCGGTTCGAGTTCATCGACGCCGGGCATCACCTTGACAACGACGGCACCAGGCGCAGTGTGCAACAACACGAACCCCGGATCCCCCGTCTGTTTCGGGATCGCCAGTGGGGACGAGCTAGCTGTGGCGGGCACGGTCTTCTCTCCGGGAGCCATCGCTTCGATCGCAGAATGCAACGGCGATCCCGGCCAGCCCGTGATCTCCTTCATGAGCCAGTACATGCCAGTGAGTTGCTCACCCTTGGTGCTCACCAACGTGCCCATCTCCGGTCAGGACAAGGGCGACCTGTCGGCAGTCCAGCCAATTGGGTCGGGGACGCTGGGTCCCCCTGCAAACGGGATCACCCCCACTTGTACCGAAGGAACCCAGACGATTCCTGGCTGCACGACATCGGGAAACGCCGAAGCCGATGCAGCCGGATACCCATGCCCGCCCACCCGCGCTCAGCAGGCAAAAGGTGACACCTGCGTGATCGCCGTACGCGACACAGCCGGAGACGTCGATGATCCCCGGCACCTCGTTCTAGATCCAGGAATTCGGGCCCCCAGCCGCTCGCCGGTTTTGCCGAGCCACAGCGTGCCTGGCGCGTGGTCGGCGAGAGCGGGGTCGTCAGCCGCTTTGAGGCATTGCGTTCGGGGACCACCCCGCTAGTTGGCCGCGACGAAGAGCTCGACATTCATATCCCGGGCCTGGCAGCAGGCGAAGTCCGGCGAGGGGCGGGTGGTGCTGGTCTCCGGTGAGCCGGGGATTGGCAAGTCGCGCCTGACCGCTGCGCTGTCGCAACGCATCGAGAGTGAGCCGCATACCCGACTGCGATATTTTTGCTCGCCGCACGATCAGGACAGCGCGCTGTACCCGTTTATTGGCCAGCTGGAGCGCGCCGCGGGGTTCGCCCGCAACGACACGGCGGCGACGAAACTGGACAAGCTGGAGGCGCTGCTTGGCGACGGAGCGGAGCCGGGCGACCTCTCGCTGATCGGCGAGATGCTGTCCCTTTCCGGCGGCGAGCGCTTCCCGCCGCTCGACCTCAGCCCGCAACGCAAGAAGGAGCGGACATTGGCGGCGCTGCTGCGGCAGCTCCAGGCGCTGGCGCGGCGGCAGCCGGTATTGATGATCTTCGAGGACCTGCATTGGATCGATCCAACCTCGCGCGAGCTGCTCGACCGTCGAGAGGATCACGAGCTGCCCGGCGCTGCTGGTTGTACCGACCGGCCCGAGTTCCAACCGCCCTGGGTCGGAGGATCGCAGGTGACGGTGATCGCGCTGAATTGGGCCGGGCCGCAGCGAAGGGGCGAGGCTCGTGCATCGGCTCGCCGGCAATCTCGGGGCATTGCCGCCGGATGTTGTCGACGAGATCGTCGAGCGCACCGACGGGGTGCCGCTCTTTGTCGAGGAATTGACCAAGGCGGTGGTCGAGGCCGGCGCCGATCGCGGCTACGGGTCGATATCCGCGGTGCCGGCGTCGTCGTCTGCAGCGCCGGCGACCTTGCACGCCTCGCTGCTGGGGCGCCTCGACCGGCTCGGCCCGACGGCCAAGAATGTGGCGCAGGTCGCCGCCGCCATCGGGCGCGAACTTCTCCTATGAGCTGCTGACAGCAGCCGCGCCGCTCGCCGAGCCCGAACT
>CAVSWP010000007.1:0-40121 GCA_963731665.1 uncultured Acidimicrobiales bacterium
GAGGCGTGGTGGTGGGAGGCGTGGTGGGGCTCAACAAGGCGTCGATGTTGCCGTCGGATGCGTTGCCGCCGAGGTGCGTGAGTCCGAAGGTGTCCTCGATGGAGTGGAGTATCCCGGTCGTGTCCACGGGCGTTGAATCTTGATCCGGGCTCGCTTCGAGGGCGCGTGACACGACAATGGTCGGCACCTGGCCCCCGGAGGTGCCGTTGATGCCCGAGGTGTCGTTGTCCAGCGCTTCGTCCCACTCGATGATGATCTGGCCCCCGTTGGCGTACCAGGACGTGGACTGGACGCTCGGGATGAATGAGGACAGGAAGCTCTCGCCTCCGGCGAGCTCCGTGGACTCGGTGTCGGTGGGCTGACCAGTGTGCATGTCATTGGTGAGGTTGGGGGTGTACCACACGAAGTCGGGAGCATTCGAGCCGTTCAGGTCCGTGGTCAGCGTCGAAGCATCAATCACGGGAAGCGTGTCGTTGCTGGCGAAGTATTCCCACGGAACGTGGCGCACGGCATAGAGACCGGAATCGTTGGTCGGGTCAGCGGGCAGGTTCTCTGCGTACGCCTCGGCCGAGAATCCAGCCGCCAGGAGCTGACTCCCGAGGGTCGGCACGTTGAAGGTGCCCGAGGACGACGGAGCCTCGTCGACCGTCACCCCCTGGTTGGAACCGCTGACGATCGCCAAGTAATTGGGGAGCGATGGGTGGGCATAGGAATAGGAGTCTGTTGCTGAGCCGTAGTCGGCGGCCAAGGAGTTGATGTAGGGAAGTGCTGAGTTCCCGATGATCTGGTTGTAGCCTTGGTTCTCCATCATGACCACCATGACGTGGGGTGCGGTGGGTGGCGACGTCGGCGTCGTGGAGATACCTGAAGACCCTGTGGTCGTTGTCGTCGATGCTGGCGGGCTCGTCGTGGTGGGTGCCAACGATGCGCTCGAGCCACCAAAGTCGACGGTGTATGCGGCCTGGGACTGCGGGAACTGGGTGATATCGGAATCGATGCCACCCGATCCGCCGTCGTAGCTGAAATATGCCTGCAGGGCGACGTTGTTGGCAGGGTTGTTGACGAGGCTCGCCACCCCATTGATGTACGAGGGATCGTCGGACCCGTTCAGCCCCCACTCGGGAATGGCGGCCGGGAGCCCCTGGGACTGGGCGAAGGAGATGACCGCCTGAATATTGGCCGCGTACCCGGCGTAGTCGTACTGGTCGACGCCCACGTAGTTCACATAGGAGGCACCGGGCCACGTGTCGTTCCAGGTCCGACCAGCGGCTTCGTTTCCCGTTCCCCCGTTCGGGTTCCACATGAAGCGAAAGGCCTGGCCGGGGACGCCTCGCATCGTCGTGACGATGTTCTGGAAGGTCGAGATGTACTGGGCGGCGGTCAGGCTCAGTTGATTCCAATCTTGGAACCACCCGGAGAGATCCTGGTTCTGCTCCCACATGACGCGGATGATGGCGTCGCTCTGTCCGGCTTGGACCAGTGACTGGCCGATGCTGGTGGCTTCGGATGTGGTCAGAGCACCGACGCCGAGCATCAACGTCATCGAGGTCGATGGCGGGCTGGAGTAGGTGCAGTAACACGATCCGTCCGCGTACACTGTCATGATGGTTGGGGTCACACCCAGGCTTTGTCCCAGGGCGAGGACATCGGAGGGGGCCTGTGAGCTCACGAACAGGCCGGCGGGGACCGATGACGCCCCGTTGCTCCCCGAAAAGTACGGCACCGACGTATCGACGAGTGCGCCGAGTCCCGCCATGGTGAGCACCAGGAACGCTACGGACCACCGGGCGCGGCGCCGCCACGACGTAGCGCGACGGGGGGTCATGCCGCGCTCATAGTTCGGTTAGATGCGTTGGCACGGCTTCTGGGTCCGGTTCGAGCGACTGCGCGCCAGCGTTGTCGTCAAGCCCCGCCGGGATCACTGCGTCGGCTGGCTCGCGTTCCAGCTGGAGAGGCATCATCACCTACTAACTCGATGAGAATAGTGATATTGCAACGTTCCGGGTTTCCACTCGGCAAGAATTGGGGAGGCTTGTCCATAAGGCCTGGTCACGGGGTTGCGGTGCGTCTACGGCGCCCTGTGTGAAGCTGAGCCCGGAGGTGCTCCGTAGACGCTCTTCTTGTCCACCTTGGTGTCGCCAGCGTACGGCTCGGCGGTGAATTCTTTGTGACGAAGAAGGGAACACGCGGGCAACTTCGGATGAACCGTTGGCGACGTGACGACCGAAGACAGCACCGACGATTCGTCGCACGCGGAGGTGGCGGGCCGTGGAGGAAGACAGCCCTGGACAGGCCCGGGATCCGTCGTGGTAATTTGGGACCCAAGCACTCCCCCCAACGTGCGATGCGTTGTCCACTTCCCGGGAGGCCACGATGTCCGATTCTCCTGACGAGCCCAGCCAGGACGCCAGGTTCGAGATGGCCGGCTGGAGCACCCCGGCGGGCCTCGGCGACGCGGCATTGGAGACCATCGGTCAAACCGTGCAGCACGCGGCCGGCGCCATTGACGGGCTGAAGGACATCCTCGGGCGTCTCCAGTATTCGGTGGTGGAGGCCACGGAACAACGGCGCAATGACATCGAGATCGGACTGCTTTTCACCAGGGCACAGGAATTCGTGGAAGGAGCAGTGACCGAGGGTCACGAGCTGGCACAACGGATCGTCGCTGACGCCGAGTTCGAAGCCGTCCAGATCATCACGGCCGCAAAAGCAGAAGCACACCGGCTGATCGAGGAGGGAAGGGACTCAGGCTCCTTGCCGTCGGAGGCTGTCATCGCGCTTCAGACGACGATCGAGGACTTCAGTCGGATGAACCGCGCGCTTGTCCAAGAGTTGTCGGCGGTCAAAGAAGCGCTGGTCAGCCACGGGCGAAGGCGACCGGCGGTTTCTCAACCCTTGCCGTCCCAGGGACTACCCCGGCTTCAGGTTGACGGAATCGCTGTGGGGTCACCCACCGAGCGTGGGTCGGGGCCCGAAGCTCAGCTGTCAGACCGAAGCCCCACCTTGGGGTTGATTGCGTCACCGGGTGGCGGCTGGACCACGCCACCGTGGAGAGGACCCGCAACTGGTGGTGTGGGTGGGAACGGCGCGTCCGGAGCCAGGTGATGGCTGCCTAGATGCAGCCGTGCGCGGGTGCACTCCAGCTCTCGCGTCGGAGGGTGTGAGCGCTCTTCGCTGAAGGGCGTGGGACGCGGCTGTAGTCGACCGACATGAACCTCTGTTGTGCGGCGCGCTTGCGCGTCTGATATCCCGCCGTTCTCCAAGCGTTTCTCGAGCTGTGACGTGTTGTTCGCGCCACGTTTACTTTGCGCAAATACTGTCGGTGGTGGCATGAACGCGGAGACTGGAACGTCCAACGCCGGGTACCCCCCTTCGGCACGAGTCGGTTTCCCCGTCATTGCTTGTTGAGAGAGAGGGGCCCAGGGAAATGGTTGGGGGGGAAACAAGCAGTGGCACGTCATTGCCGGCTGATCGTGTCCCTACGGTCGGAGGTCGGACGACCATCCTCGTCGTCGAGGACGAGGAGTCCTACCAAGAGGCGTTGATGGCTGGGCTCTCGCGGGAGGGCTATCACGTCGAGTTGGCCTCCGACGGTGTCGAGGCGCTGCGACGATTTGTCGAGATCCGCCCCGATCTCGTCGTCCTGGATCTGCTGCTGCCCAGTATGTCGGGGATTGAGGTGTGTCGAAGGATGCGCGCCGTCGCGCCGGTGCCGATCATCATCGTCTCGGCACTCGACACCGAGACAGACATCGTGCGCGGTCTCGAACTCGGTGCCGAGGACTACATCGCCAAGCCCTATCGTCTCCGAGAATTGGTGGCTCGTATCCGTTCGGTCCTACGCCGAGTCTCACCACCGCCGCAGATGGCGTCTGCGACTGGCCAGACACCGGCATCGCGCGCCGACAACATCTTTGTCGGTCCATTTCAGGTGAACTTTGCCCGACGTGCGGTCATATCCCAGGGCCAGTCCGTCCACCTGTCTCGTCGTGAGTTCGACCTCTTGGCCTTCTTGTTGTCTCCTCCCGGACAGGTGAGAACCCGCGAGGAGCTGATCGACAGACTGTGGTCCGGCCGTGATCTCTCCGACACCCGGACTCTCGACACCCATGTCAGGAGGCTCCGGATCAAATTGGAGCCCGACCCTGCCACGCCCCGGCACCTGGTGACCGTACGCGGCGTGGGGTTCCGCTTCGAGCCATAGGAACTCCTCGGCACCGATCGAGGGGAGAGATCTACGAAGGGTTGTGGGGCTTTCGGAGTCGTCGCCATATCAACGACGCCGCTCCGAGAACACCAGCGGCCACGGCGATGGCCTTGGCGTTTTCACGCGGGCGACCCGGATGCGCGTAGTCGCCGTCCTTAGCGAGTGGGGGTTTGGTACTCGGTAGGGACAGCCGTGGAGGGGGCGGTGGTGGCGGTGGTGGCGGTGGGGGCGGTGGTGGCGGTGGGGGCGGGGGAGTGGCCATGGTCGGTCCTGTCGGAGCTCCGGTTGGAGGTGAGGACGCAGGCGGAAAGTCCGGGGACGGTGGTTCGGGAGGCGCCTCCATCCCGTCGGGCTCGGGCAGGTACGCGTTGAGTGCCGAGGTGACGGCACGGAGCGCGTCGAGCTCGTCGGCGATCGCCTCAGAGACCTGAGCGACCACGGCTTCCAGGGCCTGTGGCGCGTCCATGGGGCTCACACCAGCTTCTTCACGGCCCTGCGTCGACGCCGGCTCCGGTCCGCCTTCCTCGGGAGCGTCGGGCTCGGCGTCGTCCGACGGAGTCGGAGGCTGTTCGTCCGTGCGGGCGTCGGAGGGTGGGGAAGAGTCCGCTGGTCCCGATGCAACGGCGGGGAAGGCAGGGTCGTAGCGCTCGACGGAACCGTCCTTGACGAGCGAGGTAGGGCTCCCGAGGAAAAACCGTCTGAGCTCGAAGCGCCCGAAGGGGTCGGGCCTCCAATCTGCATAGGAGAAGGGCTCGGGCCCGGGAGTCTGGTCGAGCTGGTCCGCGGTGTGGGTGGTGGCCGCGGGCTCAGCACCCTCGTCCTGGCTCGGCGGGATGGGAGGGTGCTCTGCGTCGTTCGCCACCGGTCCGTCCTCTGTGATGGGCGTCGTGATTTTAGTCTCCGGAGTCGTCTCCGGTGCCGGGGTCTCTTGCGGAGCCGGGACGATCTCGGCCTTGTCCGTCGGAGGAGATGCCGACGGGCTCTCGGTCTTGGGGCGTGTGCCGTCTGAGGGCGGCTTCGGGGTCTCGGAGGCGGTCAACCCTGCCGGGGGGGTCGCCACAGCGGTGCGGCGGCGTCGCACGAAGCCCTCGATGGTGAGGCCAGTCGCCGCCGCCAGTAACAATCCCAGGACGAGGATCAAGAGCGGGGCAGCATTGGCCCACGTCCCGATGAGAGGCTTGCGGGCTGCCGCGACGAGGGTCCATTTGGCGTTGCCCACGGGAACGGGCTCGCTCGCTAACGGCCCGGACCAGGCAAGCTCCGTGCTCGTGGACGCTACGAGGTTGGCGCGTGCGGGCTCACTGGACCCGTACAACGCCATGTGAAGGTCGGAGAACGCTCGACCGACCGGCAACGAGCTCGTCGCGAATGGGTTCACGGTGACATGGAGCAGGATGGCGTCCCCATTGGGGACGAGGGGTGACCCAACTCCGAAGGTAGCGGTGCTCTGATCGCCCTGGCTCACCACGGGGCCCGTGATCACGCCTGCACCACCCGCATGAAGCTCGACGGCAAGGGCATCGCCGAGGACTTGATCGATCCGAAAGTCATTTCCCACCGCCGCGAAGACCACGTAGCGCGTGAGGTACACCTTCAGCAGCGCCACCGAGTTCGGGCTGTGTATGACCGCTCGTGCCTGCGCGGTAAAGGCCGCAGTCGAGCCGTTGGAGGCCGTCACGGTCGAGGCGAGCGGTTCGAGTGATGAGGTGAGCGTCGAAAGGCTCGACGATGCCACCGTCGCGGCCCGCGTGGTCTGGTTCTGCAAGAGGGTACGTTCGCGCTGGTCATTGTCATGGGCGGACAGCAAGAACACGATCACGATCACTGCAGCGATCGTGATCGTGACTCCGTATGACCAAGGTGACACAACTCGAAGGTTTGCCGTCATCGAACTCCGTCAAAGAGCCGAATCAATTGTTGCCCAAATGCCATATTCAGGCATCGGCGGCTCTTGGGACCGCCTTGATCGACCACCACGGAACGTGGTCGAGTGCGAGGCGTCACGGTGACGCCCACGGTCGGCGGTCATGTGACGCCCACCGTCGGCGTGGATGGTCGAGTAGTCAGTCGAGAAACCACAAGACATCGCGTACGAACAACTCTGTGAAGAGCAGGGCGCAAGAAGGTGTGCGTCGTCTCTGGCGCTCCATTTGTTCACGATCTTGTCACCGAGCTCGGGTCCTGGTGGGCGAATGGCGAATCTTGGTCCCGTTCTAGTGAAATGGTCTCGTGAGGAGGACCATCGGCGACCGACGAGGGACTTCTCGGTCGATCAGTGTGCGAGTCCTCGCCGTCATCGGGCTTGGGAGCTTTTCGGCGGCCGTGGTCAGTACCCACACGGCGGGCGCGGCGCCGTCGATGGTTCGCCTCGGCCGGTGGGCGCCGCAGTCTCCACCACCGGGCGCCACTCGAATCGGAGGTCTCCCCCGTACCGAGTCGATCGGCCTCGAGTTCGTGTTGGCCCCCTCCCACCCGGCCCAGCTCACATCGCTCGTAGACGCCCTCTACGACAGAGCCTCGCCTCAGTACCATGACTGGCTGACGCCCGACGAGTTCTCGTCTCGGTTCGGCCCGAGTCCTTCCGAGGTCTCTGGGGTGCAGCGCTGGCTTTCGAGCGTGGGCCTGCACTCCAGCTACCGGTCAGGTTCTGTGTTGCAGGTCTCGGAATCCGCCGGAGTCGTCGAGTCGGGACTTGGTGTGTCGTTCAACCAGTACCGGCTGGCGGGTGGCCGCCAGGTGCATGTGGCGGACCGCGCCCCTCTGCTCCCCACGGCGTTGTCGGCGAGCGTGGTCTCTGTTCTGGGGTTGGACGATCTTCCTCAGCTCGTGCCGTACATCTCCCAGGACCGGACAAGGCAGAGCTCGCACCTTCTTCCCCGGGCAGAAGGACTTTCCCCGTGCGGGGCGGCCGCCTCGGAGGCGGCCGGGATCGGTGGCTACACCGCGGACCAGGTTGGTGCGGCGTACGGGATAGGCAGTCTCACCGGTGCGGGCCAGATCGGGGCAGGTCAGAGAGTAGGCGTCTACGAGCTCGGACAGCACTCGGCATCGGACATCAGCCAGTACGAGACGTGTTTTGGGCTGCACAACTCGGTCAGCACGGTCGCCGTGGATGGCGGAGGTGCTGCCGGTGTCGGTGGGACCACCGAAGCGGACGCCGACATCGAGCAGGTGGCGACTCAGGCACCGGGCACATCGATCATCTCGTACGAGGGCCCCAACACATCCACGGGTAGCTATGACACCTGGCACACGATCGTCACCCAGGACGTTGCCAGCGTGGTGTCGACCAGCTTCGGCTTGTGCGAGCCGGACAGCGCGGCGGACGACGTCGTGTCGTCCGAAGACGTGTTGTTCCAGCAGGCGGCCGCCCAAGGCCAGACGATTCTGGCGGCGTCCGGTGACTCGGGCTCTGAGGACTGCTACGTACCGTCGAGCAACACCGACACCAGCTTGCAGGTCGACTACCCGGCCTCCGACCCTTATGTGGCGGCGGTGGGGGGGACGACGCTGCTCGGCGACGGAACACAGTCGACATGGAACGACTGTGAGGGCCTGCTCGGCCCCACCTGTGCGAACGACAACGGCGGCTCGGGAGGGGGTGGGATCTCTCGCATCTGGGCGCCGCCGAGCTGGCAGCCACGCGAGTCCGAGTGGAGCAGCGCCGGAAACGCCTGTGGCACGGACTGTCGAGACGTGCCGGACGTCTCGGCGAACGCCGGGGCACCCGAGGTGTTCTTGGTCCAGGGGGCCTGGAATGCGTACGTGGGAACGAGCATCGCGGCGCCGCTGGTCGCCGGGCTCGTGGCTGACATGACCAACGGATGCGCACCGGCGCGCCGGGGGGCCATCGGTCAGGCACTGTACGACTTGGCCGGGCAGGGTGCCTACGGGACGGCATTCTCTGACGTGACGACAGGTGACAACGACCTGACACGCACCTACAGCCCGGCGGAGTACCCGGCCGGCCCCGGCTATGACCCGGTCACCGGCATCGGCACTCCGATCGCGGCCGGATGGTCGTGCCCCGAGGTGTCATCGGTGTCACCCGCACAGGGACAAGCCGGGTCAGAGGTCACCGTCGGCGGCCTCGGCCTTGAAAAGGCGACCATCTCCTTCGGTGGACGCCCCGCGGTGGTGGTGAGTGCCACCGCGACCTCGGCCACGGTCGTGGTCCCGGCCGGTGGTGGCACGGTGGAGGTGAGCGCCACGAGCGTCATGGGCGGCGGCACCTCCACCGGCTCGTTCACGTTCCCCACGCCTGCTCCGGTTCTGGGCTCCGGTTCTGGGTATGACCTCGTGGGCCAGGACGGCGGGGTCTTCGCCTTTCCTCCCGGCCAGTCCGGGGGGTTCTTCGGATCGCTTCCCGGACTTGGGGTCCACGTGCACGACATCGCCGGCATGGTGCCGTCCCCCGATGACCGGGGCTACTTCCTCGTGGGCCAGGATGGCGGGGTGTTCGCCTTCGGCGACGCGCCGTTCCTGGGGTCACTGCCGGGCCTGGGCGTCGCAGTCCATGACATCAGAGGCATCGTCCCGACCCGGGACAACCGGGGCTATTTCCTCGTGGGCCGGGATGGCGGGGTGTTCGCCTTCGGCGACGCGCCCTTCCTGGGGTCGTTGCCGGGTGAGGGTATCCACATCACCGACGTGGTCGGGATCGCCGCCACCCCGTCCGATCAGGGGTACTGGGTTGTGGCTGCCAACGGGACGGTCTACGCCTTCGGCAACGCGCCCAACCTCGGCTCGGCTCCGGCATCGGCCTCGCCGGTGTCGGGGATCACCTCAACCTCCGACGGTGGTGGCTACTGGACGGTCACGGAGAACGGCAGTGTCACCCGATTCGGGGACGCCGGCTCCTTCGGCTCTCTGCCTGCCATCGGCGTGAGCCCGACCAGCCCCGTGATCGGGCTCGTGCCCACCGCCGATGAGCAGGGCTACTGGTTGATCGGCTCCGACGGGGGGATCTTCACCTTCGGCGACGCACCCTTCGTCGGTTCTCTCCCGGCGCTCGGAATCCACATCACCGACATCGTGGCTGCGGTGCCGACGACCTTGTGAGGCCTGCTACAAGCCGCTGATGCCGCCGTGGCTCGGGTCGGCGGCATCGTTCAACAAGGTCAGCCCGAAGGCGGTCTCGATCGATCGGAGTATCCCGGCCGTGTCGATCGGTGTGGTGTCGGGAGGGCTCCCGTACAGAGCCTGGCTGATGACGATGCCCGGCACGTGTCCGCCGCTCCCCCCGGCGATCCCCGAGGTGTCGGAGTCCTGACCCTCGTCCCAGGTGAGGACGATCGTGCCACCGCTGCGGTACCACGGGGTGCCCTGGATGGCGGGGATCTCCTGGGAAAGCCAGGCGTCGCCGACCGAGAGCGGCCCGTCGTGCATGTCATCGAGCATGTTCGGCGACACCCACACAAACGTCGGAGGATTGGCGCTGTCGAGGTCGGGGATCATGCTCGTCAAGGGCTTGACGTGTGTACTCAGTTCACCGGCCAGACTGGGCAAGTACACGAACGGGTTGTGATGTTGGACGTAGAGGTCGTTGCCATAGCCGTCGGGACCCCCGGTGTCCCCGCCGGTGTATCCGGCCACCGGCATGCTCTCCATGTACCCCGCCCAACTGATCCCCGCCCCGTCGAGCTGATTGGGAAGGCTGGCGCGCCCCTCACAGCTCGGGCCCGGTGCGCAGTCACTGCTGGTCCCCCAGGTCGAACCGGACAACAGCTCGAGGTAGTTCGGCAAGCTGGGGTGGGCCACGGCGAACGCCTGCTCGAGGAGGAGGTAGTGGGCGGCCAAGGTGCCGTTGAGGAAGGGGAGCGAGGCGTTGCCGATGACGCTCTCGTACGTCTCGTTCTCCATCATGATCACCATGATCTTGGGTCGGGCCCGTGGTGCGGGACCGGGGGCTGCCCGACCGTGAGGCACCGTCACCCTGGCTCTGGGTTTCGCCTCCGTCGTCGTCGGGGTCGGAGTAGTCGAATTCGGAGAGGGGGTCGGGGACGTCGACACCGGTGCAACTGGCGGTGTCGACGTCGTGGTCGCCGGTGACGTTGACGGCACGGGGACCGAGGCCGAGAACCGGGTCGGAGTCGGCGCGGCGCGGTCGCCTCGTCCTGTCGAGGAGGCGACGAACAGGGATCCCACGACGACCGAGATCGAAAGAACGATGATCTTCGCGGCCGTCGACCGCCGGCTGGGGATGCGGTGTCGGCGCAGTGCATGACGAGGTCGGGAGCGGGCGTGGCGCGACCTCGGGGGCGAGGCGAGCCGATGCCGGCCTCGTCCCCCGCGCGTGGTGAACGCGTCCGTTCTGCGGCGCCGGCGCTGGCGGTGAGCATGAGCGCGCCGTCGATGGGAGGGTGGTGATGAAGCGAGAGGTCTGGGCGGCCGACGGGCGTGTCGTGCGCTCGAGGCCGCCATCGGCTTCACCATCGCGCGGCTCAGGTTCACGAGCAAAGGCCGCTCCGTGGCGGCTCGGCGCCGCACAGTGTGAAAGCACGAGGAGCCAGCACATCTCTGCCAAGCGGGTGCCAGGCGTCACCCCGCCCAGCCGGCTTGGAAGGCGATCGAGTCGCCCTCGGACGGTTCGGTCCGAGATCTACTCGGGATCGAACCTGAATCCCACGCCACGAACGGTGATCAGGTAGCGGG
Source organism: uncultured Acidimicrobiales bacterium (assembly GCA_963731665.1). Lineage (GTDB taxonomy): Bacteria > Actinomycetota > Acidimicrobiia > Acidimicrobiales > UBA8190 > Chersky-840. The sequence continues at coordinate 10,862 of CAVSWP010000007.1, forward strand.
GATGAGACGGGTCCGATTCTATCTTTGTGCGCAAGCGTCGAATGTGGGTGTCGAGGGTGCGCGTATCGGCAAGATCGGCGTTTGACCAAAGTCGGTCGATCAGCTCGTCTCGGGTGCGCACCTGACCCGGTGGTGACGCCATCACCGCCAACACGTCGAACTCCCGACGCGACATGTGCACAGGACGTCCATGCACACGGACCTCCCGGCGGGTGAAATCGACGGTGATGGACCCGACATGAACCGGGTACGAGCCGAAGGCTTCGTTTGCTTTTGGCGCGTGGGGTTTGTGGGTGGGAAGCGGGGCCGGCTGCACGCGGCGGAGCACCGCTTCGATCCTGGCGATCAGCTCCCGCAAGCGGTAGGGCTTGGTCAGATAGTCCGCCGCCCCAATCTCGAGGCCGAGCACCACGTCCACTTCGGTGTTCAACGCCGTCAACATCACAATGGGAATCGCTGGCAGCAGCGCTTGCATCCGCTTACACACCTCGATTCCCGAGATCTCGGGAAGCATCACGTCGAGTAAGACGATGTCGGGCGCCTTCTCGGTGAAGAGGCGCAGACCCTCCATCCCGTCGGCCGCCAGCTGCACGTCGTAGCCCTCGCGTTCGAGACCGGTGGAGAGCGCGTCGCGATAGGACTCTTGGTCCTCGACGATCAGAATTCGGGTCCGGTGCTCGGTCACGTCCGAAGACAGGATCGACGTGCCGTGAGGTGCCAGATCATCGACGGTGCTGCCTCGTCGTGGCGCCGGAGTCCAGTTCACGGCAGTCGAGGTTGCCTGGGAGTCCTGACCCTGACATCCTCCTCCGGACCAAGGCCGGGGCGGCTCCTGGGTCTTGAACCTGGATGTAGTCCGTCGGTCACTGTTGGGGACCGTAAGAAGAGGACATGAACTGCGCGCGAATGACGAGCGACAAGTCAGTGATCGTTGAGTGAACAGTGGGTGCCTGCTGGCGCCACCCTGCTGCCGCTGGGGTGCTCACTGCACCGATCGCCACCTCGAGGGCCGTCCAAGGCCGTCGTCCCGGCTGCTGTTGGCATAGATGACATGCTTGGCATTTCCCGGTGTTCCGTTCGACGGGCCAGAATCTGTCACCAGATGTTCTCCTTGTGTTCAAGATTTCACCCAACGTTTGCCTTGAGTTCAATAGTCATTCACCTTGGCCCTGTACCAATAGGTGCGGAGGTCAGAAGGGCCTTACGGGGGGCTGAAGAGCGCCGAGCCAACGCAAAGGAGCGGCACGTGTCCAATGCCAGGAACCAGGGAGCAACGAAGGGGTCGCACCCCAGGAATCAGTTGCGCCGCCGGACATCGCAAACGGCATTCGCCCTACTGGCGGTCGCCCTCATCGCCACCGCCTGCGGCTCCAGCTCGCCATCGGCAAAGAAGGCTTCTGGCTCGACCACCACGACGTCCTCCACGACCACCTCGACGTCAGCGACCACCTCGACGTCAGCGCCGTCCTCGGGCGCCCCCACCACCACGGCGACGACTACCGCGGCCAAGTCCACTTCGAGCGCCAAGTCCACTTCGAGCGCTTCGAGCTCCTCCACCACCACCAATTGCGCGACGACACTCACCCAGGCGTGTGACACCCAGGACGCCTCGGCGTCGCTGACCGGGGCCGGCTCAACCTTCGACCAGCCGCTGTTCAGCCGGGCCTTCTACACCTATAGCAAGGCCAATTCCAAGGTCAACGTCGCGTACGCGTCCGTCGGCAGCGGCACGGGCGAATCGGATATCGAGTCCCAGACGGTCGACTTCGGGGCCAGCGACGTCCCGCTCTCGCCCGCGTCGGGCAACGGCGGAACTATCCTTGAGATCCCCGTGGCCCTCGGGGGCGAGGCCATCGCCTACAACGTTGCCGGCGTGCACCAGGGCCTCCATCTGACGGGGACGGTCCTGTCCAACATCTACCTGGGCAACATCACCAAGTGGAACGACTCGGCCATCACCTCGCTCAACCCGGGGGTCAGCCTCCCCGACCAGACCATCGAAACGGTCCACCGGTCCGACTCCAGTGGGACGAGCTACATCTTCACCAACTACCTGAACGTCGTGAACTCGGCGTGGTCCTCCAGCGGCCCCGGCGTGAGCAAATCGCCGACCTGGACGAAGGGCAACCCCAACAACATCGGTGGCAACGGCAACCCAGGCGTCGCCGCCGACGTGGCCAATACCCCAAACTCGATCGGCTACGTCGAGCTGGCCTACGCGCTGCAGAGCGCTCTGCCCTACGCCGAGATGCAGAATGCCGCCGGTGACTTTGTGACCCCGTCGCTGTCCACCGTGTCGGCCGCCGCCAGCCAGTTCCCCAACGTGAGCTACCAGAACTTCCCGATCGTGAATGCACCCGGGGCCAGCAGCTACCCGATCTGTGGATACAGCTGGGCGCTCGTCTACCAGAAACAGACGAACCAGGCTCACGGTATCGCCCTGGGCAAGCTGTTCGACTGGGAGACCAACACCGGCCAAGGCCAGGCGTCGGCCATCGGCTATGCACCTCTGCCCGCCAACGTCCAGGCTCTGGCCCATTCGACCATCCTCCAGATGCAGTACAACGGCAAGGCGTTGTTCACTGGGTGATCCGTGAAGGAAGCGGACGCTCGAGACCTCGAAGACCATATGCCTGGTGTGCCTGCTTCCAGTGAATCCTGGCGGCCTCGTCGCCCAAGGCTTGGAGTGGGCGCCTACCGAGTCCTGCTGGGCTTGTTTGCCCTCATCTTCGGCGTGGTCTTGGGTGCCATCATCGTCACGCTCGTCTACAAGTCGCGCGATGGTTGGTCGACGTTCGGCATCGGCTTCCTTTGGTCGCGCGCCTGGGACCCGGTGCACGGTGTGTTCGGCGCCCTGCCCTTTATCGTCGGCACACTCACCACCACCGCTATCGCCTTGGTGGTGGCGGTGCCGGTTGGGATCGCCTGCGCCGCCTACCTGACGGAGATGGCCCCCAGGTGGCTGCGGCCCTTCGGAGTGTTGGTGGATCTCATCGCCGCCGTTCCCAGCGTCGTGATCGGACTGTGGGGGCTGCTCGTGGTCGCGCCGGTATTCGGACGTGACGTCGAGCCTTTCATGAAGAAGATCCCCGTCATCGAATGGTTCTTCCACGGGACACCGTTCGGGGTGAGCATCTTTCTGGCCGGGGTAATCCTCGCCGTTATGGTCGTTCCCACGATCGTGGCCTTGTCGCGCACGGCTCTTCTCGGTGTCGGCGTCCCCGAACGCGAGGCGGGCATGGCGCTCGGGGCCACGCCGTGGCGGGTGGTTCGCTCGGTGGTCGTGCCTGGCTCTCGCTCTGGGATCGTGGCGGCCGTAGTGCTGGCGCTGGGCCGCGCCATCGGCGAGACCATCGCTGTGACACTGGTGATCGGGAACAATTACGTCATTCCCCATTCGCTCCTGGCGCCGGGGGCGACGCTGGGATCGGTCATCATCAACCAGTTCGGCGACGCCTCGAGTTTCCACCACGAGCTTGGGTCCCTGGTGGCGTTGGGGGTGATCCTCCTCGCCATGGGCCTGGTGGTCAACGTCGGCGGTCAGATGTTGCTGCGAGGTGGTCGGCGCCCGCAGAAAATGCGAGTCGCACAGGCCGCGGCATGAGCGCGCTGGCGGTCACCAGCCTGGCGCTCGACACCCAAGCCGTCGAGCGGCGACAGGTCATCCAGGCCACTGCTACTCGAACCCTTCGCCGCCGTCACACGGCCGGGAGAGTGATGCGCTCGGTGTGCATGGCGGCCTTCTTGATCACTCTGGCGCCCTTGGGCTTGCTCCTGGGCTACGTGACCTACCGAGGCATCGGGGCGTGGTCGCTGAGTTTCTTCACGCATCTCCCCACGCCCGAGGGGATCCCCGGAGGAGGGATCTCCAACGCCCTGGTGGGCACGGCCATCATCGACGGGTTGGCGCTGGCCGTGGCCGTGCCGGTGGGTCTTCTGGTCGCCCTCTTCCTGGTGGAGAGGACCGGTAAGCTCGCCGCGACCCTGCGGTTCGGGGCTGACATCTTGACCGGTTTGCCCACCATCCTCATCGGCCTGTTCGTCTTCTCGATCATCGTCGAGCCCCTCAAGCACTTCTCGGCCATCTCCGCCAGCGTGGCCCTGGCTGTGATCATGCTGCCGATCATGGTGCGGGCGAGCGAAGAGGCGTTGCGCACCGTACCCGAGGACCTGTGGGACGCCGGCATGGCTCTCGGGGCTCGCCAATCACGCGTCGTCCGTTCCGTGGTGGTGCGTACCGCTCTGCCCGGCCTCGTCACCGGGAACCTGCTGGCTTTGTCACGGGCGGTAGGGGAGACGGCGCCGCTGCTGTTCACCGTGTCCGTCTTCTCCTACACGATGAACACGTCACCCTTCCAACCGATGAATTCGTTGCCGTACGTCATCTGGCTCGACGCCCAGAGCCCATTCAAGAACCTCCAACAGCAAGCGTGGGGAACAGCTCTGGCCCTGGTGGTCGTCGTCCTGGCGCTGGCGGTCTGGGTCGCTTGGTGGCCGGGCGCCTCAATCGGCGCGCCCGAGCGTAACGGACGGGGAGAAGGAGTGAACATGGACCAGGAGCCGATTCACGGCGTGGCAGAGGCGCACGAGGAGTTGGCGCCGAAGCCGAGCAACCTCGACCTGCCTCATCCCGAGATCACCGACGAAGCAGTGTCCCTCGCCGATGTGTCCGTTCGGTTCGGGAAGTTCGAGGCTGTACGCAAGGTGACCCTCCCGCTAGCCGCCCGCCGGGTGACGGCGCTCGTGGGGCCATCGGGCTGTGGCAAGACCACGATCCTGCGCGCCATCAACCGTATGCACGATCGTTCGGGCGGGGTGGTGACCGGATCGATCCGACTGGGCGACCTCGACGTCTACGCGCCGAGCACACAACCCGAACTGGTGCGGTCGAAGATCGGCATGGTCTTCCAGCGCCCGAATCCGTTTCCCACCATGAGCATCCTGGACAACGTGACCTCTGGACTGCGCTTCAACGGAGTACGAGACAAGAAGCTTCTCAAGGACTCAGCCGAGTCGGCGTTGCGCCACGCCGCACTATGGGACACCGTGAAAGACCGCCTGCACCAGCCCGCCATCAAACTGTCTGGAGGGCAGCAGCAACGGCTGTGTATCGCTCGGGCCCTAGCCGTGGAACCCGAAGTTCTCCTGATGGACGAACCGTGCTCGGCGCTCGATCCGCTTTCGACGGCCCAGATCGAGGAGCTCATTGTCAAGCTCTCGGCCGAGGTTGCCATCGGGCTCGTGACCCACAACATGTTCCAGGCCACCCGTGTCTCGGACTTCACCGCCGTGTTCCTCCTGGGCGATGGCGGCGTGGGCGAGCTGGTGGAGTTCGGACCCACTGCCCAGATTTTCGATTCTCCCAGCGATCCGCGCACAGAGGCATATGTCACCGGCAAGGTCGGCTGATGCGCTCCAAGGTGAAACTCGTGTTGGACCAAACAAAAAAGGAGACTTTGGTGCTCAATGACGTCACTCCCACGACCACCGACACAGTCGGGACGCGCCTGCGCCACAGGTGGCGTGCTGTAGCGCTCGCCGCTGTGGTCGGCGCCGGAGCCGCTGGCGTGCTTGGCATCCAACCCGCGGCGGCGGCCACCCCGGCGCCCGTCGGCTACTGGCTCATCGGCAGCAACGGGGCTCTGTGGAGCATCGGTGGGGCGCAGTCCGTCACCCAGACGGTGTCGGGTGTGACGGAGCCTCTCGGCTCGCCGCTGTCGGTGGCGCCGACCGCTGCCATCGTGGGCATGGCCGCCACGTCTGACGGCAAGGGCTATTGGGCGGTGGACGCCACCGGAGGTCGTGTACACCTACGGTGACGCCGGCTTCTATGGCTCGCTGCCCGGGCTGAAGGTGAAGCCCAAGGCGCCGATCGTGGGCATCGCCGCCACGTCCGACGGCAAGGGGTACTGGCTGGTGGCAGGCGACGGAGGGATCTTCGGCTTCGGCGACGCCGGGTATTTCGGATCGCTGCCGAAACTGAAGGTGTCGGCCACTGACATCGTCGGGATGGCCGCTACGTCGGACGGCAACGGCTACTGGCTGGTCGGAAGCGACGGCGGGGTGTTCGCCTTCGGCGACGCCGGCTACGCCGGCTCGATCATCGACAAGACCGGTGTCGCATCGCCGTCGCCGATCGTCGGCATCGCCGCTTCACCCGCCAACAACGGCTACCTCTTGGTGCGCAACGACGGGGCGGTGTTCGCCTTCGGGAACCCCTTCTTCGGGGGATCGCCGCTGCTGTCGGGCGTGACTGGCGCGCCGATGATCGGCATCAGCTATACGCCGGACGGCAAGGGTTACTGGGTGGCGGCTTCGGACGGAGGCGTCTTCTGTTACGGCGATGCCCAGTACTTCGGCTCCGTACCGGGGGAGCTCCACAACACGGGCCTGAGCACGACGTCCATCGTCGGGTTCGCGCCGACCCTGTAACGCGGCGGTGCGCTCGGCCCGATGCGAAAGCCCTCCAGCTTGCGCTCTGATCCTCGAGAAGGGGGATCGGGCGGAGGCACGCGTCGGGTCGAGTGCACAGCCGGCCGGGTGCTCTTTGCCCGTCGCCGGGGGGCGTCGGGGAGGTGAGCATTGGCCCTCCTGACCTCAGGCCTTGACCGGGATCACCCCGGGGAGGGTCGCTCGCAGACTAAACGGAGGCTCCTGCTCGTCGAGGACCGCGGCCCGTTGCATGACGCCCTGGTGGGAACGTTGCACGGAGACGGATACGACGTCATTACCGCCAGCACCGTCCCCGAGACACTGCGCCAGCTACGGCTTGGGCGCCCCGACCTGGCGTTGATCGACCTTCTGATCGACGATGGCAGCGGTATGGAGGTCTACCGGCACGTGGCGGGACTGACCGCAGTTCCGATCATTGCGCTTGCTCCCGTCGAGGCCGAAGCCGAGGTGCTCCAAGCGCTCCAGTTCGGTGCGGTCGATTATGCGACGAGACCTCTCGATGGACGAGCGCTCATCAGCCGGATTCGTATCGTTCTGGCGCGCTTTGCTGGACCGACCGAATCGCAATCCGACCAGGTCATCGCCATCGGGCCGCTCACGATCGAGCCCTCACGTCGACAGGTTTCCGTGCGCGGCGTGTCGGTCTATCTGGCCAAGCTGGAGTACGACGTGCTGCTTGCTCTGGCCCATCGTCCGGGTGAGATCCTGACCCGTCGCCAGCTGCTCGATGAGATATGGGCTGGTCGAAATCTCGAAGATTCCTCGACTCTTGACGTGCACATCCGGCGCATCCGGAGGAAGATCGAGTTGGACCCGGGTCATCCAGAGCTCTTGGTGACCGCCCGGGGGGTTGGCTACTACTTGGCCGATGGCCGGCGTTCGTGACCTGGAGGTGCGATGAAAGTCAAAGGTCTATTCCTCAACGCGCAAGAAACCCGCAGCGTTCCTGCCGGGGGCGTCGTCTTCCAAGAGGGTGATGCGGGCAACGAGATGTTTGGCATCGTCGAGGGCGAGATTCGACTCCAAACCCGAGACCGGGTCATCGCCACCCTGGGCCCCGACGATATCTTCGGTGAGATGGCCATCGTCGATGCATCCCCGCGTATGGCGACGGCGGTGGCGACTACCGACAGCGTGTTGGCAGTGATCGACCGGCATCGGTTCCTCTTCTTGGTCCACGAGACTCCGATGTTTGCTCTGTCGGTGATGTCGGCCATGGCCAATCGGCTCCGAACCGGGAACTGAGCCCCCGACCTCAGCGGCCCTGAGCGGCCGCTTCTTCTGCGAGTCTGTCGAGGACACTCGTGGCGAGTTGTTGGGCGGCGCGCATCGTCGCCGTCTGCTCCTCGTCGCTGGCCGCCCTCTTGCCCTGGCGAAGTAGATCCGGGACTTGGCTCTTCTGGACCACCGCTTCCGCCAATTGCACCCGCTCCTGGCCCTGCGCACCGCGCCAGACCGTGACCGTCTGCCATCCCTGGTCCACCACCGAGACAAGGACCGCCCGGGCGAATACGTATCTCTCCGGAAACTCCTTCCCCAGGTCCGGGCCATCCCAATCGGAGGCAAGCGGCTCACGGGCGATGGCCGTCCACGCGTGCTCGTCTCGCACAGGGATATGGAGGCGGAAGGTCTCCCGGACGTGCAGATGCCACTGGCGCTCCGGGTCCTCCGGCACTTCCTTCTTGTCCGTCATGGCTCTCCAATCCCCGGCGACACCGTTGGCTTAGTGACATGGCAGTGGCACGCCCCGCCATTCCGAGCCCACGATGGGGGGAAACATGCTCTGACCTGCGGAGCGGGCGACGGGAATCGAACCCGCATGACCAGCTTGGAAGGATGCTGGACCACTCCAGGTGGGGTACCGGGAGTGCCAGATTCGTGCCTAGAATCCCGACCGCAGGAGACCGTGAGTGACCGAGGTTGACCGCTGGTAGTTGCACGGTAGTTGCACGAGATCCACCTCAGGCTTGCTTTCGTCCTTTCTTGGTTGCCGGTCGCCTGAGTCCAGAGAGGCTCTTGGCGTGGTCGGCCTCACGGTCCACAGAGGCTGAGTGCTGGTAGATCATGGCCGCTCTGGGTGTCAGCTGGCCCATGCGGTCCATGATCTCCCGGACGGTTGCGCCGGTGCGGGCGAAGTAGGTCCCACCGGTGTGCCTGAGGTCGTGAAAATGAAAGTCTCGGGGGAGTTGGTCTGCGACCGTATCGCGTCCAGACTTCCACTCGTTATACCAATTGCCCTTACGAAGAGGCGCTCCCTTTTCGCCTGTGAAGAACCACGCCTCCCGGTGCGGCCCCACGAACGTATTCAGGTGCCACCGAATGGCTGGGATGATGTGGGGGGGAATCGAGACCCGCCGTATCTCCTCGTTCTTCGTGGCCTTGATGACGCGCCCCTGCCCTTTGGGTTCGGTAACGGCCTGGTTGATAGTGACGTATGAGACGCCGGTTTTCTGGATGTTGAAGTGGTCTCGCTGCAGGGCTGCGAGTTCTTGCCAACGAAGCTGGCACCAGACCGCCAACTCCACCATGAGCCGGAACCGCGGAGCCATGGCGTCGGCCAGGAGTTCAACGATCTCAGGCTCGATGATCTGACGTTCCGGATGACTCTCGGCACCGCCACGTTTGATCCGACAAGGCGATGCTTTGATGATCTTGCCTTCGACGGCCCCGTTCATCATCGCCCGAAGGGTCTGGTAGGCCTTGGCGGCGACCCCGTCACCTCTCGCCCGCACGATGGCCGCTCTCCACAACCTCACTCGACGGTCATCGAGGTCGATCACTTTCATTGGTCCGAGCTTGGGGACGATGTAGAGATCGAGGTGCCGCTGGCGCTCCTCTTCGGTGCGCGGAGCGTTTCCAATGCGGCCTTCCATCCACTCCTTCGACCACTGCTCGATCGTGATGGTCCGAGCCTCTTTGGTCGGCAGCGTCGCCCCGTTCGGCATCGGTGTTGGTGTTACGTGCCCACCTGTTGGCCTCAGTGGATGTAGCGAAGCTCTTATAGACTCTCTGCCCGTTTACGACCGCGAGAGCCTGAAACTTGCCCGAAGGTAGTTGCCTCACACCGCCGGTGCCCCGAGGGCGACGAGGTCGATTCTCATCGCGGACCATGAAGTTGGCGTCGTTTCTCTTACTCATCGGTCCTCCAGCAGGCCCGTGGAGCAATCGAGGTAGTTGGGATACCTGACTGCGATCGCGTCGCCTCTGAGTGGCGCACAGGGCCTGTGGGACCCTCTGGGGAGGGCGGTCCAGGTGCCTGGAAATTGAGCTTCTGGAACGATTGTTCCTGGTAGGTGACATCACGCGACTTATGCGGCCGCTCCGCCAGTCGCTTGTCGGAATCCCGTAATCGCAACCTACCTCGGCTCGACTCGGTCGATGACAATTCGCTCGGACAATGGAGGCTTTGGAGTGTGCTCATTGAGCGTTGTTGCCAGTCTTGTCGGCTGTCCGCACCACGGACCGGACTGAGGCTGCGAACCAGGGGCCTCCACGCTTGGTCGGTCGACCTTCGGTGTTGAGGATGCTGGCCACTTTGTTGTACGCAAGCCCCTTCTTCCGCAGCTCGCGAATGCGGCGCAGGGTGTCCTGTTCACTCTCGACAGGGACCAGGCGCTTCTCCACCTTCTCGTCAACCTTCACCTCCACCACATCCCACCCGAAGGGGGTGTGATTCCAAGCCATGCCCTGGCGGCGAAGCTCGGAGAGCGCGTCGGTCGTACGCTGTGTACCCAGTGCCTTCTCCAGTTCCGCGAACACTGCCGCCATCCCCGCCATGGCCCGCCCTTGCGGCGTGCCAAGGTCGAGGCGGTCAGCGACCGACACCAGCCCGACCTTGGAGGTGCGAAACCTTTTGAGTAGAGCCAGCGACTCGGCCGCATCTCGTCCAAGGCGATCCAGTCGCAGAATGGCGATGGCATCAGCCTCTGGCTTCCGAGAGTCGAGCAGTGCTGCCACCCTGGCCCCACCGGGACGGTCGGCCAAGGCCTTGCTGCCAGACACCCCGGCGTCTGCGATGACTTCAACCACCTCGGCGCCCACGGCGTCGCCCCAGGCCCTGATACGGGCCTCCTGAGCGGCCAGTGACACGCCCTCAGCGGCCTGCTCCGCGGTCGAACACCGCAGGTAGGCAACCAGCCGGACCCCTGAATTCTCACCCTCAGCCATTCCGTCATTATAAACCCTTGGTCCTGCCTTTACAACTCGAAGCGCTCGGGGCTGCGCACCGGGAGGCGCTCGGGGTCACCCAGGACGTAGGCCAGAGCGGCCGCGGCACCTTCCCATCGGGCACGGGCGCCGGGTGTCAGGCCAGCGTCGGGGTCGGCCAAAAGGGAGGCGATGCGGACGGACAGGTCTGTGATCTCAGCCCGAGTAAGCGCGCGCCCCGTCATGGATGAATCCCTATCATCAGGCGGCCTCCTCGATGCGATTGTGACCTGCTGGGCGCTTTGGCGAGAAGCCCCAGACTGGCCCGTACGTCGTCTCACGGCACTCAAGGCGCGAGATCGTCTCGGGATGTTTGCACCAAACACGCTCGCCCTGGGAGCGTACGTGCCGCCCAAAGGCGCCTTCAGTGGCAAACTGTAGGTGGCACATCACGCAATGGATCTGCGTAGTCCCAGTCCAGTTCCTGTGGCAATCCTTACAGTGCGCGCCAATGTTCTTTGACCCGTCAAGATAGCCCCACCATCCATGTGCAGTGCCATGAGCGCATCGGGGGCACCCGAGGGCGACTGTCACGGGTTGGGGCATTCGAACATCCTTATATGTCATTGGACGCCCTCACTCGCGAGAGAGCTATCAGGCACGGGTACGAATGCACTGCTTGGTGAGACACGGAGACGTTGGTCTGGGGCGAATCCCACGACGTACGTCGGATGCGGGTGAGTCCCATGGTATGCAGCCTTCGCTACCCGAGCGCTGCGCTCCGCGGGCGCATGCACCCTTCTCATTCCACGTGGATAAAGAAGATGGGCGAGGGGCGCGACAGGGCGCACGCACGCACTGCCTAAAGGCAGTGTGCGTGGCGCGCACGGCCTTGATCGCAGGCCCGGAGAGACTCCGTGCAAGACCCGCGCGCGGGGAGTGGAGCGTTGGTTACGCGGCATTCTCTTTATCCAAGTCCTCGATATAACTCCACCGGGCCGCCGTTCCAGGTCCGTCATGGTGTTTCTCCACGAGACCTCGCTCCACCAGGGTCCTCAAGGCATCGAGAATGGTCCGATCCGCCAGACCACCGCGATCCGAACTGTCTTTCTCGATGGCTTGTCGAAGCTCCTCTTTGCCGAGGGGGCCACTTGTCCGTTTCAGAATCGTGAGGATTCGTCTGCACGCGGGCGAAAGATTCGCCTCCTCCGGGGAGGTTTCCCTCGTCTCTCGCGGGGTGTCGAGAATAATCCGGAGATCACCGTTAGTCCCCAGGGCCTCGAAATGGACCACAGCGGCCGTGGTTCCAACGGCACCGATAATCCCGTCACGATCCTTCGCCACCGTCAGCTTTCCTGTCCCCGATCGACCTTTCCCAAACCGTGGTGAGACTTGAACCGCATAGGCGACATCGGCGTCTCCGAGCTTGGCCGAACTCCCGCGAGGCCATTTACCTCGCTCGTCAGCCACCTTCACCACGTGATCGACAATCACCACGAGTGCCCCCGCGTTGGAAATGGGACGCGCTAGAGCGGAAAACAGGGTCAACGAGTCCCGGGCGGAATTCTCGTCCAAATCGTGATCCGCATAGAGCTTGGCGGCAGAATCGATAATTACCAATGCGGGTTCATATCGAAGCACTTCGTCAGCCAGAACATCGAGCGCAATCGACCCCGAGCTATGGTGCTGGACCAGATCACCCTGTGCCGGAGTTGCGCCAAGGTCCATGAGACGGTTGGCAAACCTCCATGCCGGACCCTCCCAATCAAGCACGACTGCGTTCTCCCCATTCGAGACGACCTGACGTACCAATTCGATTGTGAGCCACGATTTGCCCACCTCGGGCATCCCGATCAACATTCCGACCGTGCCTCGCAAGAAGAGGCCACTTCCATCGCTCTTCTTAAGCATGTCGGGAACCAATGGCAAGCGTGGCTGACGCATCAGTGCGCCGACATTGACAAACAGCGCCGAGTTCAGCGGGACCAGCAGGTCGCTCGGCGTCTCTGAGGGTGTCCAAGAAGGTGTGTTGTCGATGATGATCTGAAGCTCTTCGGCCGTTCCTCCTTGCGAGAACCAATCCGACACGTCCTCCCCGTGGTCACCACAAAGAGGAACGCCCGGATAGAGGTCAATCACCTTGATGGAGGCAGCGGTTCCGGTGACCGAACGCCGTACGGCGTCAACAAGTGCCTGCCCTGGCCTGTCGTGGTCCCCACAGATGACAAGTTCCACCCCTCGAAAATATTCGGCAAACTCTTCACGCCACCCCATGGCTCCTGTCGGAACCGTGGTGGCGCAGAAGCCCTCGGCTTCCAACCGAGATGCGTCCTTAGGCCCCTCAACAAAGAGAACCTGTCCACCCTCGGTTCCCGCCCTTAGTAGAGCTGGAAGTCGAAAGGGCACTCGACGTACACGCTTTAGATTCCAGGTTCCATCAGGTTGCCTTAGGCGAAAGCCCTTCGGATGCAAACGCACCTCTTCGAAGAGCACTCTGCCGTTCTCGTCGTGGAATGGATAAACCGTTTCGATCGTAGAAGTGGGACCGTCAGTTGAGCCCGGAAACAGGTCCGAGAGCTGCCAACCAATGGCGGCACAAATGGCACTCGGTTCGCAATCGGCGTGACAGTTGAGCAGAACTCTGCCGTCGCTGCCCTCAGAGACGCTGAGACTCGGGTCGTGATCGTCGTGTGCTGGGCATCTAGCCTTATACCCGTCTCCGGAGCGGCTGGGCACGTACCCGGTGACAGATTGCAGTGCGTCTAGTACTTCGCTCTGAGTTGAGTGTTCGCTCATCGTGACCCACTTCGGCCGTACCTGGACGGGACCTCGATCGCAAGTGCCTCGATGTCCTCGCGGGCGAGCAAGATCCGCCGACCGCGTTTGAAGACCCGGATGGTCCCCTCCTGCCGCTGCCGCCTGAGGAAGCGCTCCGTTGCCCACGGGTACTCAGCGGGCGCATCTGTCAAAAAGATCAGGTTCATTTTCACTTCCTATCTCCCTTTCGTTGTACGTTGACGAGCGTCATTGTGTAACGGAAGGAGCCAGATGTCGAGGGACGTAGTATCACGATTTCGTATAACGGTTCGCCCTTGGCCCGAGCAGTTGTTCCCAGTTGCCGCGGTCGACCACCCGGCGCACGTATCTGTTGACGAGGAGGGTCGTCTCCATGATTCGCAGCCGTATGGCTTGAAGGAGCTGCCACCAGAGGCGGTTCTCCGAGAACTATTCGACGCCGACCTCGACGAGCCGGTCGGCGTCGTGGCCTTCTTAAGCGAACTGGGTTGGACCAACCGTGGCAACGAAGATCTTCGGCTCGCGCAGCTTGAGTATGACCACCCACGCCATCCAAAGGAGCCGTCCGCACAACTTGTGTGGAGTACGCGGACAACGACTGCGTTTGAGATCGTCTCCGACAATCCTGAGATCGAGGTTGGGATACGGGAGCATTTTCCGCTCATGTGGTGGGAGGTCGCCGCGCGACTCCGCGCAATAAGGGCAGCCGCCCGGCACTGGATTGCATGGCGGGAAAGCGATGCATGTCGTGCTGTGTGGACGGAGGAAGGATTCCGACCTGGGAAAAATATGGACGAGAGTGTCTACGGTGGGCCCGATGGTGTCGCTTGGCAATGGTTCTCGGAAATCATGAGACTTGGACTGGAGACGCTAACGCCGAGGGTTGTGATCTCGCAGCGGGACCCTGGATTTGCAATCTATCGGCACGGACTCGAAGCACAGAAAAGCGACCTCGTAGGTGCGCTCACCACGCAGCTCTTCAACATGATCGTGGAGAACATGCCGACCAGGCAGTGCGCAAGATGCGGGCGACCCTTCTTCCGACAGACAGGGCGGGCTGCCAGGGGGCAGAATCGAACCAAAGGTGTCCTCTACTGTTCGAGTAGCTGTGCTCGCGCGCATGCGCAACAGGAATACCGTCGCCGGAACAAGAAAGGATCCGGCTTCGATTCAAAGGCGAAATCAACATGATGGATGGATCTTTAGGAGATGAGCTTCGCAAGCTGGCTGATCTGCGCGATCGCGGGATGCTCACCGAAGACGAGTTTGATCGGCAGAAGGCTTTCATGCTTGCAGGGTCGCAGGGCACGTCCGGGCGAAGCTCCACGAGCATTCGGCGATCAAACCCGCGGGGGCGCCCATGGCAATCTCGGATGTCCGTGGTGATAGCGGCAGTGATCGTCTTGCTGGGGTTAGCCGCGGGTCTCTCTTACTTCGTCGTTAGCAGTAAATCTGGGGTCAAGGGCGCTTCCCATCGCGTCTCCCGCACGACTAGCGAGGCAAACACCAGCACGACAATGAGCGCCTCAACGACGACCCCTGTCCAGACATTGCGGACGGTACTCGCTCCTGCCACTACTCGCCCCGTCGGAAATGAGTGCATGCTTCAACTCACCTACGACGCTGATGGCAACGTAAGTCCGCTTCTCTGCCCTGGCGGGGGCGTGAATGTCCTCGCGTGGCAACACTATGCCGAAGGATCGATCGGCAACGGACCCCCAAGGCCGAGCATGGTCATGGAACTGGGGCCGTACGCAAGCCCGCCACAGGTTTATGAAGCGATGTGTTCGGACTATGCGAATCTCTTTGGAACAAACCCATTGACCATCTCAGCTGAAGAGCTTGCGGTCGCATACTACGGATGGACCTTCGCTGGTGACGATCCAGTGATGGACTTTCAACAGGGTTGTTCATAGCTCTCCCGGCAGTTCCTTGGCGACTGACAAATGGCACACGGGGGTGATGAGTTTCTCGCGCTCTTTGGTGCTGAGTCCATCGCGTTCGCCCGGTCGATGCGCTCCGGACGGACCCAGTTGCCCACCGTGGGCTGGCGTTGTATTCCATTTGATACCGTGTTCGGCGGAACTCCATGGCGAGGAGGCCGCGGATGACTTCTTGGAAGCAGCCGTCAACACTATGGGTAACCCAGTGCTCAGTAAAGGTGCGGTCTCGCGCTAGAGCTGTGGTATTCGGTGTCGTGCTGGGCGCCATGGTCACCGCTGGAGTGGCCTACGCATCGATACCCGCCACCGGGGGTGTGATTCACGGTTGTTATACAACCAAGGGCTCTCACTCTCTTCGGGTCATCGACACCGCTACGACTCGCAATTGCCCAAAGGGCACGACGAGTCTCACCTGGAATCAGGCCGGAGCCCAGGGGCCAGTGGGCCCACCGGGTGCCGCGGGTCAAACCGGACCAACCGGGCAACAGGGTTCTTCGGGGCAACAGGGACCTGCCGGACCGCCCGGTCCCGCCCGCAACCTCCAACGGATCGCCGCCCTGCATTGGTACCAGTCCAATCAGACCGGCACTCAGGTCCTCGTTTCGACGGAACCAACGTTTGGGTCACGAACCGAGATTCCAACACCGTCAGCGAGATTCAGGCGGCGACCGGGTCGGTTGTCGGAACATTTCCCACCGGTCCTCAACCTATCGGCATTGCGTTCGATGGGACTGACCTCTGGATAGCCAACACGGCTGGCTCCATATACGTGATCTCAGATGCAACAGGAGCATTGGTTGCGAGCTACGGCGACGGTGCTCTTCCCAATCAAGTGGCATTTGACGGAACCAACATTTGGGTTACGAACTGGGGTGGATCGGTCGAAAAATTTGAACGCAGCTTTTCGTCGTCTTTTCGGGAGCAGCATGAAAGCGAGGGATTGTTCTGGGCGTCGCCACGGGCGCGCCACGGGCGCGAAGGGGCGCGTATTCGGGGTAAATCCGAGTCAATAGCGGTCAATCAGAATCGCCTTCTGAAGTGGGCGAATCGGTGTCTTGGCTGGTGGGGGAGGATGGGCCGTTAGAGTTTCGCAACGTAGAAGTCGGCGGTTCGAGTCCGCTCACCCCACTGACCTGACAAGAGAGTTCCGACGCTCGAACCATTCACCTGAGCGATATCGGGTGGGTCCTGCGCTTTCAGGGACGATTCCGGGGGGACAATGTATCGGCACTTGCGCCTGGGCCAAATGGATCCACGGACCCGCACATAACCCTTGATATGTGGGTGATCCGCCAGGTGGGATGACCTCCCCGGCAGGGTGGGGCCTTCCCGATGGAAGGAGATCACCCCCATGCCTCGTTTACTGTCCGTCAATCGCTGTGTGACCCCTTCCGGCGAGCTGTCGGTGACGCTCGGACACGACCTGCTCGACGACTATCTGACGTTCCTGGCCGGTCGCGTCAGACCGAACTCCTTGCTGGCCGCCGCTTTCGATCTGAAGGTGTTCTTCTCGGTTGTGCAGAAGGAGCCGGTGGAGGTCACGAGCGGAGACGTGATCGGCTTCATCACGTCGCAGCGCGCTCCTCGGGTCGATTCGAGACGCCTCAGATTCCGAGTCGATCTGGCACCGGATCGACCAGCCACCCAGGAGCTACTGCCATCACAACTCGCGCCGCGTCCTGAACGGCAGTGTCACCATCACCCCGGAGTAAGCGACCGTACGCCTGCGGGTTCTCGGGCTCTCCTGCGTACCCAAACCTTTTGACGTGGACCAGCTCGTCGCGGAGCCGACGCAGCTCGACGAAGCGCCCCCAGACGGCGGTCCCCTTAATACTCGGCTCTCCCGTCGCCAATGGGGCGACCAGGCTCAGCTTCTCGGAGATGGAAAGGCGCCGGGGGATCTCGTCCTTGCCGCAGACGTCCGCTACCCCCCTCCGCTCCACCGTGATTTCCGTGCCGTCAGGCAGTTTGTCGACCAAGGCGTTGCAGACACCCTCGATGGCGGCGAAGGATGAGAGCACCGAGCTGACCGCCGAAGACAAGTAGTCGAACACGGCGCTCGTGTCCGTGATGCGACCATCGGCACCGGGGGGCAGGTGAGCGAAGACCTGCCGCCGTATGCGCTCGGCTCGTCGTTGGTGGGTCCTTGCCTCCAAAAGATTGAAGCTCGCCACGTTGGGTCCCGGATAGTGGATAACGCGCCCGTCGTCCAGCCTGACGGTGCCCAAGGCCATGATCAGGGCGCCGTCCTTGATCTCCAGGCCGTCAACGTTCTGGTCCCCCTTCGCGTGGGTGTAGGTGACCCTCGGATCGGGGATGGCGTACGGAGGGCGCTGCGTGGCGCCTCGCCCCTGGTGTCTTCTTGATCTGCCCACGGGATGACCCCGTCTCGTAGTTGCACAGTAGTTGCACGGCACGCTGCCCCGAACTTTGGGGAGGGTGGAAACGTGCTCTGACCTTGGAGCGGGCGACGGGAATCGAACCCGCATGACCAGCTTGGAAGGCTGGGACTCTGCCATTGAGCTACGCCCGCGGACAGCACGAGGTTAACTCGGCGAGCGGGTGGCGATGACGATGAGGGTGAAGTTTCGGGATCCCGACGCACTCGTCAATCGCCTCGTCCGTCGCGGCCGCTCCGTCCGGTCACCCTCCGGGCGAAAGGATGGCATTCTCGAGTCGGGGAGGGGGGATTTGAACCCCCGACCTCCTGCTCCCAAAGCAGGTGCGCTGCCAGGCTGCGCTACTCCCCGGGTGTTCCCGGCCCTGACCTGCGTCTTCGCCGATCAGGCCCGAACTCCTCCTCCATCGCAAGGCTCGGGCCACGCAGAAACCAAGACGACAGCACGGAGGATCACAACATAAACAGCGTAGGCCACCTGGAGCGGGTCGGGAGATCCTTCGAGCGACACCCGCGGGCCGAGAACGAGTCCCCCAAGACGGTCACGAGCACGCCCATGATCCTGCTTCTGCAGGGGACGAGCCCTTGCTGGCTTCCTTACCTCTCCAGTACCCCCGACAAACTCGGGACGGTCAAGTCGAAGGTGCGTTGTTGTCCCGGTCTTGCCGGGCGTTCCTGGAGCCCGTTCAGTGTTGCGAAGGCAGCGCAGGGTCGACGCCGAGGACCGCGCAGTTCCTCTTGTACTTCCGCAACAGCGACGGGCGCATCCACTGGATTGGCTTTGGAAAGGTGGCCATGAACTCGGTGGACTGTTCCTTGGTCATTCCATACTCGACCCCGCCCATGAGCCACGAGATCCCTTTGCGGGGCGCCTTCTTGGCGAGCTGCGCCGCCAGACGCTCCGACTCATCGTCTGGCATGTATTGGTTCAGCAGTGGGAAGAAAATGGGTTCTTCATGGTCAAGGTGAGTCAGCATGTCGTCCTTGAATCGAGCCACCAGCGCTCTGAGACGTTCAAGGGTCTGGGAATCTGCGGGGCCGTGCTGGAGGGCTTCAAAGGCACGTTGGGTCTCGTCGAGCAGCGGGTCAATGCCTTGATGTTCCTTCACCAGCGGGTCTAGCAGGGATGCATCTGCTCCGTTTCTTATGACAGCAGGCCAGTAGTAGTCGTCCTCTCCGCTGTGATGAAAATGAGTGCCGGCGACAGCGAAAAGGCCAAAGTCTGCAAGGACCCCCATCTGTTTGACGTCGCCCGGCTTCGCCTCGGACATCGCCGACTCCATGAGTCGGACCAGTCCCCGAATCATGTTGTGAATCCCGGTGAACTCTCTGACCGCCGAGCATTCCATGAGCGAAAACTAGTCCCGTGCCTTCTCGGGTGCAACGAACCGCTTGGAGCCCACGGGGAATACGAGTCGAGCCGAACTTGACCATTCGCTGAGTGTTGGGGCGAGCGAACAACCACCGGCCGCAGCTTCACGATGGCGGAGCAGGTATACCCAAGGCGGAGGCCATATTGGTCAACTGGGTGGCCACTGCCGACCCCGCCACTGCGATCGACTGACTATCTGCAGAAAACGGTTTGCCGCCGGCAAGGTCGGTCGCAACCTTCTGATACGTGGTCCCGTCGTCAGTCAGAGCATGTGTCAAATTTGATAGCACCGGTAAGACGGAGGAGGACCAAGGGATACCGTCGAGTTGTTGTATGAAAGCAGCGATCGCAGTTTCGATCTGCTGGACGCTCCTGATTTGTTCGGTCACGTCTGCCTTCTCCGCCCGAGCAGCAACATTCTCCTGAACGAGATCACCTTGAGCGGTCTGTTGCTCGCCGGCCAGGCAAGAAGCGAAGTCGCTTTCGTTTCCCGAGCATCCGTTGCCAGCCTCATTGTTGTTATAGGTCGTCACGTCGTTCTGTATGTGCTCCTCCTGGATGGTGATGTCGGCGCCGGCCGAGGTAATCACCGCGTTGGCAGAAAGAAGGGCCATGTTGTATTCAGCCAGGACAGCCTCATACGTTCTTTGGATATCCGAGGGTGGGGTCGTGGTCGTGGTTGCGTTCTGTTCTGGACTGGGGTGTCTGTCGAGTGCGGAAGGAAATACAACGAATATGACCACGAGGGCGGCGACGGACCCGACGATGATCCGAGCCCTGCGCCGACGTCTGCTCTTGTACGGTGGCGGAAGATACACTCTGGATGGCACTGTCGACACCTATCTCGGAGCCCACCCGTTGGCGGTGGCGACGATGCCGCGCCCACTGCCTGGAGCCATGTTGACCACATGAAGAGTCTGACAGGGCCGAGGTTGGCCGTCGATCGACGCCCCCGCCCACGTCGTTCATGAACAAAGCGTCTGGTTTCACCGCCGCGTAAAGGATTCTCATGGCGCCAGAGACTGTTTGGTCTTGCTCGTCTCGCTGTCGTTGCGCGCCTCGCAACCCACGACGACCGTCAGCGATCCCCTTGCGCTGAGGCGTCGTCGATGAAGAAGAAGTCAGCGGCCGGGACGTACCAGGTGACCTTGACCGCCCCCTTCGGGAAGGGCAAGACGAAGCGGGTCGTGACGCTGGTGTGGACCTTGACCGTCACGTAGCCATTGGGCCCCGCCCGCACACGGGTGCCAAGCTCTACCGGGCCGACCACCTCAGGCAGGGTGGGGCTCTTGAAAACCGAAGCACCGCCGTGCGGACGATCTGTCGATCGGCGAGCTCCGAGGGAGGGTGTCTTCATGAAAGCAGCCGTCTACTACGAGACCGGCGGGCCCGAGGTTCTGCGTTACGAGGAGGTTCCTGATCCGGTGGCGGGCGCCCGGGACCTGCTCGTGGCGGTCGAAGCGGTCAGCATCGAGGGCGGGGACACCCTCGCCCGGGGGACGGGGGAATTGGGCCCCCTCCCGCACGTCGTGGGATACCAGTGCGCCGGCACGGTGGTGGCCGTGGGGGCCGAGGTGGAGGGATTCTCCGTCGGGGATCGCGTCGTGACCGTCGGACTCGACGGGTCACATGCCGAGCTCCGGGCCGTGCCGACACCGTTCTGTTGGTTGGTGCCGCCCGATTTGTCCATCGAAGAAGCGGCGTGTGTCCCGGTCCCCTTCGGCACCGCCGATGACTGTCTCTTCGAGTTCGGGCGACTCCAAGGCGGCGAGACGGTGCTCGTGCACGCCGGAGGGAGCGGCGTGGGGATCGCCGCTGTGCAGCTGGCCAGTCGCGCCGGGGCGCGCGTCCTGGCCACGGCCTCGAGCGACGAGAAGCTGTCCCGTCTGTCGGCGCTGGGCCTGGACCAGGGGATCAACTACGCCACCACCGATTTCGTCGACGAGGTGCGCCGGCTCACCGACGGGCGCGGGGCGGACGTCATCGTGGACTCGGTGGGCGGTCCGACCCTGCGGGGGAGCCTGCGCTGCCTGGCCTATCGGGGCCGCTGTGTGACCGTGGGAGACGCCGGCCGACACGCCGCCGAGGACCTCGACGTGTCCACCTTGCGCCCCAACAATCAGAGCCTCACGGGGTACTTCCTGGGGGCCGAGCTGTTCTTGAGCCCCCGCCCGCACGCCATGATCGCTCGACACCTGGCCGAGATCGCCGAGGGTCGACTGCAGGTGATCATCGACCGCCGTTACCCCTTGTCGGAGGCCGCCGCCGCGCACGCCTTCATCGAGAGCCGTCAAGCCTTCGGCCGGGTCCTGCTCATCCCGTAGACGGCCCGGGCCAGCCCGGACGCCGTCACGGCCCCGACACGTGCAGGACCGCCGCTCCGGTGAGGCGGTCGTTGGCCAGGTCGGCGAGGGCCCGATCGGCGTGGTCGAGCGGATAGGGAGTCGTGGTGGCCACCACACCCATGCGCGTGGCCAGCGTCAGGAACTCCTCCCCGTCCCGTCGGGTGTTGGCGGTGACGCTGCGCAGTTCACGCTCGTAGAAGAGGTGGTCCTGGTAGTGAAGGGGGGGCACGTCGCTCAGGTGGATTCCCGCGATCACCAGGACGCCGCCCCGGTCGAGCGCCGCCAGCGCCGGCGGGACGACTTCGCCCGCCGGGGCGAAGACGATCGCCGCGTCGAGGGGGACCGGGGGGGCGGCATCGGCCCCCCCGACAGACGAGGCACCGAGGTCGAGCGCCAGCTGCCGGGCGTCCTCGGAGCGGGTCATGACATGGACCTCGGCGCCTTCGTGCAGTGCCACCTGGGCGGTGAGATGGGCGGAACCACCGAACCCGTAGATCCCGAGCCGTCCTCCGGGTCGAAGCCCCGTCCGTCGCAGCGACCGGTACCCGATGATCCCCGCGCACAGAAGCGGGGCGGCCTGGTCGTCGGACAAGCCGTCGGGGATCCGATACGCATAACGCTCGTCTACGACGGCTGCCTCCGCGTATCCACCGTCGTGGTCCCATCCGGTGAACGTCGCCTCGGGGCACAGGTTCTCGTCGCCACGCCGGCAGAACCGACAGAGGCCGCACGTGCTCGCCAGCCAGGCGATGCCCACCCGGTCCCCGGGGGCGAAACGCGAGGCCTGGGCTCCCACGGCGTCCACGACGCCGACTACCTCGTGGCCGGGGACGACACGGCGGCGGTGGACGGGGAGGTCGCCCATGGCCACGTGGAGGTCGGTCCGGCACACGCCGCACGTCGACACCCGCACCCGGACCTGACCCGGGCCGGGGACGGGAGGGTCGCGTTCCACCAGGCGCAAAGGGGTACCGGCCAAGGGTCCGGGCGAGACGACCTCCCAGGCGCGCACGCACCATGGTCCCATGCCGCGGCCGGGGGCGGCCGATGGGAGGGAGGCCTACGGACGTGGTGCGAGAAGAGCTCGGACCTGATCGGCGATCTCGATGTCCTCCCGAGCGTGGATGACCAGCACGGCGACAGCAGCGTCGCTCGGTGACACCACCCGGTCGACCACGTCAGCGCCCTGACCGGCATTGGCGACCTCGTCGAGCTCGACGCCCAGGAAGCCCAGGCCAGCGCAGGCCTCCCGGCGTAGCCGGGCCGAGCCCTCTCCGGCGCCACCGGTGAATACCAGGCCGTCGAGACCGCCCAAGGCGGCCACCATGGCGGCCACCTCGGCGCGCAGCCGATGGACGTAGACGCCGAAGGCCATCTCGGCGCGCTCGTTGCCACCGTCGGCAGCCGCCAGGACCTGGCGGAGGTCGGCCGACACCCCCGACAGGCCCAGGAGCCCCGAATGGCGGTCGAGGGCGTCTTCGAGGTCGTCGACGGTCAGCTGCCGGTGGCGCAGGACCCAGATGAGCACGCCGGGGTCGACGCTGCCCGAGCGGGTGGCCATGACCAGTCCCTCGAGGGGTGTGAAGCCCATGGTGGTGTCCACCGATCGATCTCCGGCGACGGCCGCCAACGAAGCCCCCGATCCGAGGTGGGCGGTGACGAGGCGAAGCGAGCCGGGTGGCCGGCCGAGGAGCGCGTGGGCCCGTCGACTGGCCCAGGCGTGGCTCAGGCCGTGGAATCCGAAGCGGCGCAACCCGAGGTCACGCCAGGCGTCGGGCAGGGCATAGGTTGAGGCCTCGGGCGGCATCGTCAAGTGGAAGGCGGTGTCGAAGCACGCCACCTGAGGAAGGTCGGGCCACTGTGCTTGGAGGGTGCGGATGGCGTCGACGGCGCGAGGGTTGTGCAGCGGGGCCAACTCGGCGAGTCGATCGAGCCGTCTATCGATGGCGGTGCCGAGGAGGACCGGCCCCGTGAACTCGAGGCCACCGTGCACGACTCGGTGCCCTACGGCGTCGAAGGCGGGTGCGTCTCGGAGGGCCTGGGACAACACCT
The DNA here is from genome assembly GCA_963731665.1 of uncultured Acidimicrobiales bacterium. GTDB lineage: Bacteria > Actinomycetota > Acidimicrobiia > Acidimicrobiales > UBA8190 > Chersky-840. Next base: position 34,367 of record CAVSWP010000007.1, read on the forward strand.
CGATGACGGTGTCAGGCCGGGCCACCTCGAGCTCACCGGCCCACAGCGTGACGTCACCGGGGTCGAGGACGCTCACCTTCAGACTGCTCGACCCGGTGTTCACCACGAGGACTCGCACGTCCCCACCATGCCAAGGAGGAAACTCCCATGCACGATCCAGTCCGCCCCTCGTCCCCGGAGGTCACCGGACGGGCGGCTCCTGCCACCGCCGAGGACCTAGAGAAGCTGCACGCCTACTGGCGGGCGGCCAATTACCTGGCGGTGGGTCAGATCTACCTGCTCGACAATCCGTTGTTGCGAGAGCCCCTGCGGGCCGAGCACATCAAGCCGCGCCTTCTCGGTCACTGGGGAACGAGCCCCGGGCTCAACTTCGTCTATGCGCACCTCAATCGGCTCATCAACCGACGTGGTACCAGCCTGTTGTACGTGTGCGGGCCGGGCCACGGCGGGCCGGCCATGGTGGCCAACGCCTGGCTGGAGGGTACCTACAGCGAGCTGTACTCCCACGTGTCGAGGGATGTCCAAGGCATGGCCCGCCTGTTCCGCCAGTTCTCGTTCCCCGGTGGAATCCCCAGCCACGCCGCTCCCGACACCCCGGGGTCGATCAACGAGGGAGGTGAGCTCGGGTACGGGCTCGCCCACGCCTACGGCGCCGCCTTCGACAACCCGGAGCTCGTGGTGGCGTGCGTCGTCGGTGACGGGGAGGCCGAAACAGGCGCCCTGGCCACGAGCTGGCACTCCAACAAGTTCCTCGACCCCGCCACCGACGGCGCCGTACTTCCGATCCTGCACCTCAACGGGTACAAGATCGCCAACCCCACGGTGCTCGCCCGGATCCCCGACGTCGAGCTGTCGGCGTTGTTCACCGGGTACGGCTACCGACCGTTGGTGGTGGAGGGAGGTTTCGAGGGCGAGGACCCCATGCTCGTGCACGCCAGGATGGCCGTCGCCGTCGACGCCGCTTTCGATGAGATCGCCAGGATCTGGGCCGAGGCACGATCCCGTCCCGGGGGGCAGCGGCCAGTGTGGCCCATGATCATCCTGCGCACCCCCAAGGGTTGGACGGGTCCCAAGTTCGTCGACGGAGTGGCGGTCGAAGGCACCTGGCGCGCCCATCAGGTGCCCCTCGGAGAAGTCAAGACGAACCCGGCGCACCTGGCGCAACTCGAGGAGTGGATGCGCAGCTACCGGCCGGAGGAGCTCTTCGACACCGAGGGTCGGCCCGTCCCGGAGATCGCCGCCCTGGCCCCTGCCGGCGACCGACGCATGAGCGCAACACCGCACGCCAACGGTGGGGTGTTGCTACGCGACCTCGAGCTCTCGGACTGGAGGGCGTATGCCGTCTCTGTAACAGCGCCGGGCACCACCCGGCGCGAGGCCACGAGGCTGCTGGGAGCGTTCCTGCGCGATGTGATCCGGGACAATCCCGCCAATTTTCGCCTCTTCGGCCCTGACGAGACGGCGTCGAACCGGCTCCAGGACGTCTTCGAGGTCACCGACCGGGCCTGGACGGCGCTGACGGTCGACGGCGACGACCACCTCGCCCCGGGCGGCAGGGTCATGGAGGTCCTCTCCGAGCACCTTTGCCAAGGATGGCTCGAGGGGTACCTGCTGAGCGGACGGCACGGCCTGTTCAACTGCTACGAGGCGTTCATCCACATCGTCGACTCCATGTTCAACCAGCACGCCAAGTGGCTCGAGTCGGCGTGCGAGATCCCCTGGCGTCGCTCGGTGGCGTCACTCACGTACCTGTTGTCGAGCCACGTGTGGCGCCAAGACCACAACGGCTTCTCCCACCAGGACCCAGGGTTCATCGATCTGGTCGTCAACAAGCAGGCGTCGGTCATCCGGGTGTACTTGCCTCCGGACGCCAACTGCCTCTTGGCGGTCTCCGACCACTGCCTGCGCAGCCGCGACTACGTCAACGTCATCGTGGCCGGCAAGCAGCCTCAGCACGACTGGTTGTCCCCTGACGAAGCGCTCGTCCACTGCACGCGCGGACTGGGGGTGTGGGAGTTCGCCTCGAACGATGCCGGCTCGATCCCTGATGTCGTGATGGCGTGTTGCGGGGACGTGCCCACCCTGGAGACCCTGGCGGCGGTGACCCTGCTCCGTCGCCATCTTCCCGATCTGCGGGTGAGGGTCGTCAACGTGGTCGACCTCATGCGGTTGCAGCCCGACTCCGAACATCCTCACGGGATGACCGACCCCGAGTTCGACACCATCTTCACTGCTGACCGCCCCGTGATCTTCGCCTTCCACGGGTACCCAATGCTGATCCACCGCCTGACCTACCGCCGCGCCAACCATGCCAACCTCCACGTGCGTGGCTACAAGGAACGGGGCACGACGACCACACCCTTCGACATGGTCATGCTCAACGATCTCGATCGATTCCACCTCGTCATGGACGTCCTCGACCGGGCCCCCGGGCTCGAAGTGCCCTCGGCGGCCCTCCGCCAACAGATGGTCGACGCCCGACTCGAAGCCCGTCGCTACACCCGCGAGCATGGTGAGGACGCCCCGGAGATCACGGATTGGAATTGGCCGGGCTGACGCCGACGCCGGTGCTGGGCGGCGGCTACGTTCGCGCCGTGGGGCTTCGGGCCGCGGTGTGGGACCTCGGGAGCAGCTCCTTTCACCTTCTTGTCTGTGAGGTCGGGCCAGGCGCCTCGCTCACCCCGGTGCTGCACCGTCGGGCCCTTCTCAATCTCGGTCTCAACGTGGGGGCTCGGGGGAGCATCCCGCCCGACCGGGTCACCGCTTCGGTGGCGGCCGCCAAGCGGCTCCGGGCCGGCCTAGCCGAGTCCCGAGCCGAGATCGTGGTGGCCGTGGCCACGGCGGCGTTGCGCGACGCGTCCAACAGCGCCGAGGTCGTCGAGCGCTTGGAGCGGGTCGTCGGTACCCGGGTGCAGGTCCTCGGCGGAGCGGAAGAGGCGCGGCTGTGCTTCCTGGGCCAGCGGGCCGGGGTGTGGACCGGTCCGGAACAGACGCTGGGGATGGACCTCGGCGGCGGGAGCCTGGAAGCCGCCGTCGGGAACTCCCGTGACGTGGCCGTGGCCACCAGCGCGGCCGTGGGCCCGGCCCGGTTGCGGGGTGAGCTGGGCACCAGTGACCCGCTCTCGGGGGAGGATCAGACCGCTCTCCGGGACCGCACGGCCCGGGCCATGGCGCCCATCGTCAGCGCCGTCGCTGCCTACCCAGGGATCGCCGACCGGACCCTGGTGAGCGGCGGGACGGTGCGGGCCCTCGCCCGCCTGGCCACGGCGCGCGCCCGACGCCGGCCCTCGGCCGGGCCCGGTGAGGTGAACCAGGTGGAACTGCCCGCCCGCCAGGTCGCCGAGCTGGCCGACCAACTGGCGACGCTCGACCTTCGGAGCCGCCTGGCCCTGCCGGGGATGCAGGCCCGCCGGGCGCCGTTGCTCCCGGTGGGCGCCGTGATCCTGGCCACGGTGGCCGCACAGCTCGGGGTGCGGCGATTCGTGGTGAGCGAGTGGGGACTGCGCGAGGGGGCCATCCTCGACGCCCTGGCCCGGGGCTGAGCAGTCCAAGCCGCGAGGCTGCCGACGGGGCGACCGGAAAGCGCTGAACCAGACGTCTTGGGCCGCCCCGGTCCCTGGGCGGGTCGAGCTCGGACCCGAAGAGGGCCCTCAGGCCTTCTTGCCCAGGATCCTGTTCATCTTGGTACCGCAGGTGGGGCAGGTTCCTTGTGCGGCGCGCCGACCGTTGGCGAGCTCGACTTCCTTGCCCTCAAACTGCCGCTTTTCACGGCATTTCACACAGTAGCCCTCATACGAAGCCACGCTCGTCCTCCTCACTCACCGCCCCGCCAGATATCGGGTCGAAGCTATCCCCGGGCCCCGCACTAAACGCGGATGGTGGGGGTTGGGCCCTGCCTGAGGTGTCGGCCGCTGGCCGGGGCTCCGACGGGTTGTCACACTGGTTGGGCCCCTGGGAGTGCTCCAGGCGCAGGTCGCCCCGGAGGGGCGCAGAGAAAGGGACGCCGTGACGACGGGCACCGAGGAATCGGTCATCTCGATCCTGGCGGAGGAATGGGCGGCCATCGACACGCTCGGACAGGGCCTGGCCGACGCCGAGTGGGAACTGCCCTCGGAGTGTCCGGGGTGGGACGTGCGCGACGTCGTGTCCCATCTCATCGGGATCGAGCGGACCCTCCTGGGCGACCCGTCGCCCCCGCCGCTGACCGAGCTGCCGGCGCACGTGGAGAACGAGATCGGTGCTCGCAACGAGGCGTGGGTGGCGCCCCGGCGGTCGCTGCCCGGGCACGTGGTCCTGGCCGAGTTCAGAGACGTCACGGCGCGCCGCCTGGCTCAGTTGGAGGCGTTGCCCGAAGCCCGATTCGACGAGATCGGCCCGAGCCCGGTCGGCAACGTCGCGTACCGCGAATTCATGAACGTTCGTGTCATGGACTCCTGGGTGCACGAGCAGGACGTTCGAGTGGCCACCGGCCGGCCCGGTCATGACTCGGGGCCCGCCGCCCAACTGTCGTTGGACCGACTGTGCTCGGCCATGCCCTTTGTCGTGGGAAAGCAAGCGCGAGCCCCTGAGGGCGCCTCCGTGCGCTTCGATCTGCGCGGGTCGTTGGCGCGACGCATCGACGTTGTCGTGCAGGGCGGTCGCGCCAAAGCCGTTGGTGCCCTGGACGGCAGTCCCAGCGCCGCCCTGGACATGCAGGTGGAGGTCTTCTGGCGCCTCGCCTGTGGGCGGGTGGACGGTGAGGCGGCTCGCACGGCAGGGATCGTGGGCCTCAGCGGAGACACCGAGCTGGCGTTCCGCGTGCTCGAGTCCATGGCCTTCATGATCTGACGCCCACGGTCCGTGGGCGGATCGGTGCGTGCGACGGTGAGATCACAGGGCCTTGTAGACTCTGCCTTCCTTATCCGCGCCACCGCCGAGCCGGTCGAGGGCAACAGGGTCCGCCTGTCCGTCGAAGTCGACGAGGCCGAGGTAGACCAGGCGCTCGACGCCACCGTCCGTCGCCTGGCCCGGCAGGTGCGAGTCCCCGGATTCCGTCCCGGCAAGGTACCCCGGCAGGTCCTCGAGGCCCGTCTCGGGGGGGCCACCGCCCTGCGACAGCAGGCGCTCAGTGACGCCTTGCCCGACCTGTACGCCCGGGCGGTCGTCGACACCGAGTTGGATCCCATCGCCGCTCCCGAGATCGACATCAAGTCGGGAGAGGACGAGGGCCCCGTCACCTTCGACGCCGTCGTCGAGATTCGCCCCACGGTGTCCATCGCCGGCTACGGGGGGCTGCAGGTGACACTGCCCACCATCGAGGTCGGCGACGACGAGGTGCGGGCCCAGGTCGACCGGCTGCGCGACCAGTCCGCCGAGCTCACGTCGGTGGGACGCCCGGCACGCGTCGGCGACCACGTTTCGATCGACATGCACGGAACGCGCCAGCGGGGCGAGGACCTGCACGTGGAGGACTACCTCTACGAGATCGGCAGCGGCGAGGAGATCGCCGGTCTCGACGAGCAGCTCACCGGCGCCAAGCCCGGAGACATCTTGCAGTTCTCGGCGCCCGTGCGGACCGACGACACCGAGGAAGAGGCCCAGATCCGGGTCCTGGTGAAAGACGTCAAGGAGAAGGTCCTGACTGAGCTCTCGGACCAGTGGGCGACCGAGGCATCGGAATTCGAGACGCTGCAGGCCCTGGAGGACGATCTGCGCGCTCGACTCGGCCAGTTCAAGGTGGTCCAGGCCCAACTGGCGCTGCGGGAGCGCACCGTCG
>CAVSWP010000008.1:0-1108940 GCA_963731665.1 uncultured Acidimicrobiales bacterium
CTCGGCGGAATACGTGCTCGAGCGCATCCGGGAACGGTTTCAGGCCTGCAATCTCGAACTGCATCCGGGCAAGACACGGATCGTGTATTGCAAGGACATCAATCGGACCGAAGCCGCGATTCCCCGACATCCAGTTCACTTTTCTCGGCTACACGTTCCGCCCCCGCAAGGCGGTGGACAAGTATGGCCGGGTCTTTGTGAACTCTCGCCGGCCGTCAGCCGCGCCGCCCTCAAGGCGATGCGGCAGACGATCCGGGGATGGCGGGTCCAGCTGAAGAACGACAAGAGCCTGGTCGATCTTTCGGCCATGTTCGGACCGATCCTGAGGGGATGGCAGCAATATTACGGCCATTTCCACGGCTCGGCGCTTAAGTCGGTCTGGCGTCGCGTGAACCGGTCCCTGATCGGATGGCTGATGCGCAAGCACAAGAAGCTGGCGGGCCACAAACGCGGCCGCTGAACGCTCAAACGGCTGGCGCAGCGCCAGCCACGCGGAGTCGCCTTCGCCGGTCGGGTACCTGTCGTAGGATGGATGACGGAACCCGGACGAGCCGAGAGGTTCACGTCCGGTTGTTGCGGGCGAAGCGCTGGCATGTTCGGCAGGCAGGGCAATCGGGCGAAGGAGTGCGTGACAAACGTCTGAAGTGCTGAAATCTATGTCGATCCTCCGATTTCGCATGAGGGAGGACGGCATGGACGGCGCTACGGACTGTGCGGCATTCGACGAGACGGTTGTCTTTCTAGGGTATTTCAAAGACCTCCAAGACCCTCGCCAGCAAGGCAAGATTGCCTATCCGCTCGATGAGATCCTGTTGTTGTGTCTGCTTGCGGTGCTGGCTGGTGCAGAGTGCTTCACCGAGATCGCGCTGTTCGGGACCAAGAAGCTCGCGTTGCTGCGCCGCTTCCGTCCGTTCAAGGACGGCACGCCGGCGCACGACCACCTGGGTGACATCCTGGCCACGCTCGTGGCCGGAGGGATACCGGCGACCGACCTGCCCGTGCTGGTCGTTACCCGCCACGTGGCCAGCCCGGCTGATGGGTGCGCCTGCGTACTTCGTCCTCGTGGCCGGAGGGATACCGGCGACCGACCTGCCCGTGCTGGTCGTTACCCGCCACGTGGCCAGCCCGGTCAACGGCGTGGCGTACTTCGTCCTCGTGGCCGGAGCGGTGCTCATCGCCGGGTTCCTGGTCGCCGCGGTGCTGGCCCGCCGGATCAGCGCCCCCATCGTCCGGGCCGTGCACGCCACCCGCCAGATGGCGGGCGGCAACCTGGCGGCCACAGTCCCGGTGGAGCGCGGAGACTACCCCGAGCTCGCCGCATTGGCCGAGGCCATCAACACCCTGGGCGAGAACCTCAGCCGGTCCCAGGGCCTCGAGCGCGAGTTCTTGTTGTCGGTCTCCCACGAGCTGCGCACACCGCTGACGTCGATCCGGGGCTACGCCGACGCCATCGCCGAGGGGGCCACCGAGGACGTGGGCGGGGCCATCGCCATCATCGGGAGCGAGGCGCGCCGTCTCGAGCGCCTCGTGCAGGACCTCCTCGATCTGGCCCGGCTCCAGGCCAGGCAATTCTCTCTGCACAGCCAGCTCATCGACTGCGCGGCGGTGGCGTGCTCGGTGGCCGAGGGCTTCCAACCCGAAGCCGACACCGCCGGGATCCGGCTCGTCTCGGCCACCTCCGGCGGGGGCGACGCCTGGGCCGAGGCGGACCCCGATCGGGTGGGACAGGTGATCGCCAACCTCATCGAGAATGCGCTCAAGTTCGCCACCAGCCGGGTGGAGGTGGGCACGCAGCCGGTGGGCGACTGGGTGGCGGTGTGGGTCACCGACGACGGGCCCGGTGTGAGTGCCCAGGACCTGCCCCACATCTTCGAGCGCCACTACTCCTCGGACCGCGTCCCGGCCCGCAAGCTGGGCGTTGGGCTGGGACTGGCGATCGTGGCCGAGCTGGCCTCGGCCATGGGCGCCACGGTCGACGCCCAGTCCCCCGTGAACGACGGGCACGGGGCCCGCATGGTCTTGTGGCTGCCTCGCCGACCATCGCCCGACGGGCACCAGGGCTCGTCGGGCGATGCGGGGTCAACCATGCCGACGCCGGCGCTTCCCCTCCACCCCCCCGTGTAGGAGAAGCGCCCTCGGCGTCAGCTCCCGTTGCGGTCTTGTGGCTCCCAACCGTCGAACCACAGGCCCGGCGATCCGCCCGCTCTCGGGTAGGCGGGCTTCACCGGTGGCGGCTCATTCCACACGCTGCGGTCCACAGTCGGGCTGGGCTCGGCCATCTCCATGGCCGGGACCGGCACGGCAGCGGCAGGCGCCAGCCGCAACATCCGCCGGAGCAGGCTGCGTGGTCGCTCCACCAGGGCCAGGACCACAGAGCCGAGGTACAGCACGATGAAGCCGATGACGGCCACCAGCCACAGGTGCGGTCCGGGGCCGGTCGAGGCCAGATTCGAGGCCGGAGCGGTCGCCGGCGCCGCCGTGGTGGCGGTGGCGGCGGGCGCTGCCGTGGTGGCGGTGGCGGCGGGCGCCGCCGTGGTGGCAGTCGCCGCCGGAGCCGTGCCGCCGGCGGTGGCGGTGGCGATCACCGGCGATGCCGGCGACCCCGACGGTGCGGCGGTGACGATGCCCGAGGGCGTCGTGTTATTGGGATAGGGCTTGCACGTCAGGGTCAGGTTGCTGCCCGACACCATCAGGGTCAGCGAGATGGCCGGGTCCACGGTGAGCGAGATGGCCCCGCCGGTGGCCGTGAACGGCCCCACCGTGCTCGCCGGTGAGGGCAGATTCAAGGAGATGCCCGTCGACGGCACCGGGCTCGGCAGGGGTGCGTTGATGACGAGGTTGCCGCTGGCGATCGAAGCCGGGGTGGCCCCCGTGGCGTCGACCTTGGTGACGGCGGTACCGGCGATGGCCGAGTTCCCCAGGGCGGCGGCCGCCGAGGCGATCGAGGCCGGGATGACGACCGTGGACGAGTAGTTGGTGAGGTTGAACGTCGCACCCGCCGCCGGTGCGGCCGGGGTGATCGTTCCCGAGGTGATGACCCCGTCGATGGCGATGTTGCCGACGGGCGTCCCGGGGCAGTACAGCTCGTACGCGGACGAGTCGGCGAACGCTGGCGTCGCCTGGGTGGCGAACAGCGCGAACATGCCGCCGCTCCCCGCCACCAAACCGGTTACGACGGCCGCGACTGCGCGTCCCCTGCGGCTCGACCTTGCCATCATTCCCCCCCTATTCGGCGGCACCTTCACATCCACGAGTGTCACGCTCCTCCCGGTCGCCCGAGCCAGCTGCAAACCCTCCGCTCGAGAGGTCCCCACACGTTGGGCACCATGACGCGCGGAGGCGTTCGCCCGCAACACCTCCTAGGAACGTTACGGAGTCACGGTCCCGTCGGCATCATCACGATTGACGATTTCTCGAGTGACGGTTTATGGGCCCCCACCTGGGAAAACGCCGCGCGCCCGCGTGGAAACGAGGCTCACGTTGCGGGTGAGCTCGTACTCAGTCTTTCGACGGCGTCGCCTATGCCTCGGGCACCGCCCAGACCTGCTCGCGCGGCCCCGGATGTCCCAGGTGGTATCCCTGTGCGAATTCGCAGCCGATGACCCGCAGCGCGGCCGCTTGCGCCGGGGTCTCGACCCCTTCGGCCACCATCGACAGCCGCAGCTCGTGGCCCAGGGCGATCAGGGCCCGCACCATGACCGCCCCATGGGGGTTGCTCGTCGAGTCGAGGGCCCCCACGAACTCGGGAGCGATCTTGAGCGACGTGATCGGAAGGTCCTGCAGCCAGGAGAGGTTGCACTCCCGCGCCCCGAAGTCGTCGAGGTTGAAGTTCACGCCCATGGCCTTGAGCTGGGCCACGGCGTCGCCCGAGGAGGCGGCCACCCGGGCGGCATCCTCGGAAAGGTCGATGCTGAGCATCGAGGGCGCCACCCCGTGCTTGCGGGTGAGCTCCTCGAACACCGCCACGAAATCCGGGCTGCTGAGCTCTCGGGCCGACACGTTGAGCGTCAGCCGGAAGTGGTCAGGCAGAGTCTCGGCCTCGCGCCACACAACCAGCTCGGTGAGGGCCCGGTCGATCGTCCACCGTCCGAGGGCCTCGGCCATCCCGACCTCTCCCGCCACGTCCAGGAACTCGCCCGGCAGGAGCAGGCCTTGGTCGGGCCGCTGCCAGCGCAACAGCGCTTCCGCCCCGACGACCTGGCCGCTGTGGAGATCCACCACCGGCTGGTAGAACAGCGCCAACTCGCCGTTGTCCATGGCGTTTTGCAGCCCGTGCTCGATCTCGTAGCGCGAGACGACCCGGTCCCGCATCGAGGGCTCGAACATGCGCGAGGCCCGACCCTCGTCGCGAGCCCAGTACATGGCCAGCTCGGCGTTCTCGAGGACGTTGTCGGGGGTCTCGGTGGCCAGGCCCGGGTCGGTGAGTACGATCCCGATGGTGGGACGGAGCCGGTGCTCCACGCCGTGGACCACCACCGGCCGGGCGGCGCCGTCGAGGATCAGGCTGGCGATGCGCAGCGCGTCGGCATCGGAGTGCACGTCGGCGCACACCACCACGAACTTGTCGTTGGCGACGCGGGTGACGATGTCGGTCTTGCGGCGAGCCACCGACAGCCGGCTCGCCACTTCGCGAGCCACCTGCTCGGCCGCCCCCGCCCCGAACTGCGCGAGCACCTCCTGCCAACCCCCGAGCTCGGCGAAGAGCACGGCCAGGGAGCTGCCGGCGCGTTGCGCGGCCGCCAGCGCCCGGTCGAGCTGGTCCTCGAGCAGGGCCCGGCTGGGGGGCTCGGCGAATGTCTCGCCCACCGCCTCGGGCGCTACGGGGGACGCGGCGATCTGGGTCGGCGCCACCTCCTCGGCGCGCGTCTCCATCTCTTCGATGACCCGGCCGAGCCGGTGGTTCTCGACCGCCAGCGCCCGCTGCGTCAGGGCGTTGCGGACGGTCTGCACGAACGCTTGGGGGACGAGCGGCTTGACCAGCAGGCCGTCGAGTTGCGACGACGCCGCCAGGGCACTGTCGAGCGAGGCCAAGCCGGTGAGCAGCAGGACGGGGGTGTCGGGGTCCTCTTGCTTGAGCCGTTGCGCCAGCTCCACCCCGGTGTGATCGGCGAGCTGGTGGTCGACCACCACGGCGGCGGGGTGCTGGAGGCCGTGCAACGTCAACGCCTCGGTCGGGTCCGACGCCACGAACACCTCGATGCCAGCCGCCTTGAGCACCGACGCCAGGCTGTCCCTGGTGGCCTGGTCGTCGTCGACCACCAGGACCGAGTCCTCTAGCACGCTGGGTTGGAACACAGACAACGGAAGGCCCCCCTACAAGCTCCAGGTCGTCTGGACCGGCGACTCCCGCCGTCCGTCCGAGCACGCCTCACAGTGATGATCCACCCACGGCCTTTGCACCCTCTGTCCCCCGGTTCCAGGTAGGCCGCTACCTGGCGTCCGGTAATGACCAAGCTTCTCACCACTCCTCGCGCGAAGTCAACGTCGGCACGTCGGTCGTTGCGGGAATGGGACGGGATACCCACCCCGAGCCTCACACTCCGTGGTATTTCACCCACAGCTAGTGCTAGTGGAGGGAGCCGTCGGACTCCAGGGCCTCGAGGACCCGATCCACGGCCTCGGACAGCGGCAGATGGTGGCCCACCACGAGGTCCGGCGACTCGGGAGGTTCGTAGGGGTGGTCCAGGCCCGTGAACGAGGTGATCTGCCCCACCGAGGCCCGGGCGTACAGGCCCTTGGGGTCGCGCTGGGCGCACACCGCCAGCGGGGTGGCGAGGTAGACCTCGACGAACCGTACCCCGGCGTCCTCGTGCAGCTCGCGGGCCCGGCGCCGGCCTTTGGCATAGGGGCTGATCAGGGCGGCGAGGGCGATGAGCCCGGCGTCGGCGAACAACAGCGCCACCTCGGCGACCCGGCGGACGTTCTCCTCGCGCCCCTCGGGGCTGAAGTCGAGGTCCACGTTCAGCCCAGACCGCATGTTGTCCCCGTCGAGCCGATAGGCGGAGCGCCCCGACGCCACCAGCCGCTCCTCGACGGCCGCCGCCAGCGTGGACTTCCCCGACCCCGACAGCCCCGTGAACCAGATCGTCGCCCCCCGGGTGCCGAACGCGGACCATCGCTGCGCCCTCGTAAGGCGGCCCACCGACCACACCAGATCAGAGACGTGCGCCATGGCTCAGTCGGCTCCGAGGATCATCCCGGCCCCCACGGTGGCGTTGGTGTCCTCGGCGGCCACGACGAACGACCCCGTGAACCGGTTCCGCCGGTAACTGTCGTAGAACAACGGCTGGGTGACACGCAGGCTCACCCGGCCGACGTCGTTCAGCCGCAGCTCCTTGCGCGAGTCGTCTCGATGCAAGGTGTTGACGTCGAGCCCGTAGTGCACGTGGCGCACCTGGGCCCGGACCCAGCGGGTGGTGTGCTTGAGCGCCACGACGTCGCCTTCGGCCAGAGGGCGGTCGGCCATCCAGCACATCATGGCATCGATGTCCTGGCCCACGGTGGGCTGGTTGTGCGGCCGGCAGATGAGATCCCCACGCGACACGTCGAGGTCCTCGGCGAGCCGGACCATCACCGACATGGGGGCAAAGGCCTCGTCCACGGGCCCGTCGAAGGTATCGATGGCGGCGATGGTGGTGGTGAGCCCCGACGGCAGCACCAGGACCTCGTCGCCGGGACGGAACACCCCCCCGGCCACCCGCCCCGCGTAGCCGCGGAAGTCGGGGACGGTCGATGCCGTGGGCCGCACCACCCATTGCACGGGCAGGCGGGGGTCGATGAGGTTGCGGTCCGACGCGATGTACACCTGCTCGAGGTGGTGCAGGAGCGAGGGGCCCTCGTACCAACGCATGTTGAGCGAGCGTTGGACCACGTTGTCGCCGTGGAGGGCGGAGATGGGGATGAAGGCGAGGTCGGTGACCTCGAGGCGGGTGGCGAACGCCTTGAATTCCTCGCGGATGCGGGAGAACACCGCCTCGTCGTAGTCCACGAGGTCCATCTTGTTGACGCACACCAGCAGGTGCGGGACCCGCAACAACGAGGCCAGGAAGGCGTGGCGCCTGGTCTGCTCGACGATCCCCTTGCGGGCGTCCACCAGCACCAGGGTCAGGTCGGCCGTCGAATTCCCGGTCACCATGTTGCGGGTGTACTGAATGTGGCCCGGGGTGTCGGCGATGATGAACTTCCGCAACGGGGTGGCGAAGTAACGGTAGGCGACGTCGATGGTGATGCCCTGCTCGCGCTCGGCCCGCAGCCCGTCGGTGAGCAACGCCAGGTCGGTGTACTCGTCGCCGCGTTGACGGCTCAGGCGTTCCACCGCCTCGAGCTGGTCCTCGAAGATGGCCTTGGAGTCGTACAGGAGCCGGCCGATGAGCGTGCTCTTGCCGTCGTCGACCGAACCGGCGGTGGCGAAGCGCAGAAGTTCCACCTTAGAAGTACCCCTCGCGCTTGCGATCCTCCATCGACGCCTCGCTGAAACGGTCGTCGGCCCGGGTGGCGCCGCGTTCGGTGAGCCGCGACACCGCTGTCTCGGCGATGATCTCGTCCACCGTGACGGCGGTGGACTCGACGGCCCCGGTGCACGTCATGTCACCGACGGTGCGGTACCGGACGTTGGTCTCGAACGGGTCCTCGTCGTCGAGGACCGTGACGAAGCGGTTCACCGCCAGGAGCATCCCGTCGCGCCGGAACACCGTCCGCCGGTGTGAGAAGTAGATCGAGGGGACCTCGATGGCCTCCTGGGCGATGTACTGCCAGATGTCGAGCTCGGTCCAGTCCGACAGCGGGAAGACCCGGATGTGCTCGCCGGTGCGGTGGCGGCCGTTGAACAGGCCCCACAGCTCGGGGCGCTGGTTCTTGGGGTCCCATTGGCCGAACTCGTCACGAAACGAGTAGACGCGCTCTTTGGCCCGGGCCTTCTCCTCGTCGCGGCGTGCTCCCCCGAAGACGGCATCGAAGCGGTGCTCGGTGATGGCGTCGAGCAGCGTCCTGGTCTGCAGGCGGTTGCGCGAGGGGTTGGGGCCGGGGTCCTCGACCACCCGGCCGCTGTCGATCGACCCCTGGACCGAAGCCACCTTGAGCTGGGCGTCGAGCTCGGCCACGCGACGATCCCGGAACTCGAGCACTTCCGGGAAGTTGTGGCCGGTGTCCACATGCATGACCGGAAAGGGCAGGCGCGCCGGCCAGAACGCCTTTTCCGCCAGCCGGAGCATGACCACCGAGTCCTTGCCCCCCGAGAACAGCAGGACGGGACGCTCGAACTCGGCCACCACCTCGCGCATGATGTGGACCGATTGCGCCTCGAGGGCCTCGAGATGGGAGAGCTGGTAGTGACCGGCCTCCGTGTGTCCCCCCATAGAACAACGAGAATAGCTTGGGCTGATCCCTTTCCGATACGGTCGGCGGGCCCTGCGTCCCGCAAACCACCTGCTCCAGGTACGAGATTGACGAATTCAGAAGACGACGAGCTGGCCGCCCGCACCGCCGAGGAGGCGGGCCGCGTGCTCATCGAGCTCCGCACTCGTCGCGGGCTCGACGACGCCCGGGAGCTCGGCCGGGAGGGGGACCGGCACTCCCATGAGCTCATCATGGCCGCCCTCCACGACGCCCGACCCCACGATGCCGTGCTCTCCGAAGAAGGAGGAGACGATAACGCCGACGTCTCGGAGGAGCCTGGGGCGAGGCCGCGCCGACCGAGGCGCGCCGACGCGTCGAGGGTGTGGGTGATCGATCCCCTTGACGGCACTCGCGAGTACTCCGAGGGGCGCGACGACTTCGCCGTGCACGTCGCCCTCGTCGTTGACGGCCGCCCCGTGGTGGGTGCAGTGGCACTGCCCGGACAAGGCGTCGTCCTCGCCACCGGCGCCCCGTCACCCCACGGTCCGACGTTGCCCGGGCGTGGCGACGGGCCCATGCGCATCGTCGTGAGCCGCACCCGGCCTCCCGTCGAAGCCGAGCTGGCGGCGTCGCGTCTCGGGGCGCAGCTCGTGCCCATGGGCTCTGCCGGCGCCAAGACGGCGGCCGTCCTCAGAGGATCGGCCGACGCCTATGTGCACGCCGGCGGCCAGTACGAGTGGGACTCCGCCGCGCCCGTGGCGGTGGCCCACGCCTACGGCGCCTACGCCGGGCGCCTCGACGGGTCGACTCTGCACTACAACCGACCCGACCCCTGGCTCCCGGATCTGCTCGTGTGCCGGCCCGAGCTGTCGCGCCGGATCCTCGACGCGCTGGGCTCGTAACTCTCGTCACACCAGAGGCAGCGTGCGGACCTCGGCGCGCAGCGCCGACGTGGTTCCGTCGTCGGCGCCATCGGCGTCGTCGGCGCCACCGGGCCGGGAGGGTCGAATGTCGACAGCACCGGGGACCGGCACGGCGCGGTGCACGTACCCCAGGGCGACGGGGCACCCCAGGGCGGGCGACCACGCCGTCGAGGTGACCGACCCGACCACCTTGCCGTCGAGGACGATGTCGGACCCCGGGCTCACCGTCGCGGGGCGCGGCGCGGGCCCGGCCACCACCAGGCCCCGCAGGTGGCGGGCCACACGGTTGCCGCGGGCGTCGAGCCGGGCTACGAGCTCCTGTCCCGTGTAACAGCCCTTGGTGAAGCTCACCGACCGCTCCAGGAGGTCAACCTCGGCGGCGATGGTCCGTTCGTCGAGCTCGGCGCCCATCACCGGAATCCCCGCCTCGACCCGCACCGATTCCCAGGCCTCCACCGAGCAGGCCCGCACCCCCTCGGGGACCTCCGGTGCCGGCCCCAGGAGGTCAATTCCCTCTACCCCGTTCCACGAGAACCGAAGGGCGAGCACGGTGTCGCCCGATGCTCCGCCGGTGGTCGCCAGGGTGGCGGCGCCGGGGCCGCGCAGGGCGACGGCGTGCCAGTCGAGGCGCTCGATGACGGCCTTGACGCGGAGCTTGAACCGCTCCATGCGAGCCACCACGGCGTCACCGAAGCCGGCGTCCACGTCGACGATCAGCTCGTCCGCGGCGTGCCGGCTCACCCGCACCAGGGCGTCGAGCTTGCCCTGGGGCGTCAGGATCAACGAGTCGGCGCTCTCCCCCACGTCCAGGGCGGCGACGTCCTGCGACAGCTGGCCCTGGAGGTACTCGACGGCGTCGGGCCCCGACACCCGAAGGACGTCACGCCCGAGCGCCACCGCGCCCACCGTGTGGCGAAGGGCCTCGTAGTCCTGGTCGAACGAGTCGGCGGACGTCACCGGTCGAGCGCCGATGCCGAGGTGGCCGCGGCCGTGGCCCGGCGGGCGGCGGGAACGGCGGCCAGAAGGGCGGCCGCCTTGTTCTGGCATTCGAGGTCCTCTTCGGCGGGATCGCTGTCGGCCACGATTCCCGCCCCGGCCTGCACGGTGGCGTGGCCGTCGGGCGTCACCACCATGGTCCGGATGGCGATGGCGGTGTCGAGGTTGCCGGAGAAGTCGACGTAGCCCACCACCCCGCCGTAGACACCGCGTTTGGTGGGCTCGAGGTCGTCGATGATCTGCATGGCGCGCACCTTGGGGGCTCCCGACAGCGTTCCCGCCGGGATGGTGGCCCGCAGGACGTCGATGGGTCCCTTGCCGGGAGCCAAGCGCCCCGAGACCTGCGAGGTGAGGTGCATGACGTGGCTGTAGCGCTCTACGGTCTTGAACTCGTCGACCTGCTCGGTCCCGAAGCTCACCACCCGGCCCACGTCATTGCGCGCCAGGTCCACCAGCATGACGTGCTCGGCCACCTCCTTGGGGTGCTCGGCCAGCTCCCCGGCCAGGAGGTCGTCCTCGGCTTCGGTCTGCCCCCGTGGCCGGGTCCCGGCGATGGGGCGTGACTCCACGACCCCGTCGCGCAGGCGCACGAGCGGTTCGGGGGTGGCGCCGACGACGGTGCAGTGCCCGGTGCGCAGGAAATAGAGATACGGGCTGGGGTTCACCAGCCGCAGCACCCGGTACATGTCGAACGGGTCGGCCCCCAGCTCCAGGTCGAAGCGCTGCGACAGCACCACCTGGAAGATGTCCCCGGCACGGATGTGCTCTTTGGCCACCAGGACCGCATCCTGGTACGCCTCGGAGGACATGGTCCGCGTGACCTCGGGCATCACGTCGTCGGCTCGCGGGGCCTCGAGCGGGGGCCCCCCCGAAGGGCGGGAGAGATCGGCGGCGAGATCGTCCAGACGCGCGCCGGCCTCCACGAAGGCGGCCGCCGCCTCGGCGTCATTCCAGTGCTCCCCGACGACCACGTTGTCGACGAGCACCACGCGCTGGCGCCAGTGGTCGAAGGCGCACAGCTGCCCGATGACATGGAGCACGGCATCGGGCAGCCCGACGTCGTCGGGGGGGGCGTCGGGGAGGTTCTCCACCTCCCGGACGACGTCGTAGCCCAGGTACCCCACCAGCCCTCCGTGCAGAGGGGGGAGATCAGCCAGGACCGGTGACCGGAAGGCATTGAGCATGGCGTCCACGGTGGCGAGGATGCCGTGCCCGGTGTGGGCGCGGACCTCGTCGGGCAGCTCCAAGGTGCCCTGGGCGCTGACGGCCTGTCCTCGGCCGACCAGGGTGGCCAGTGGGCTGCGGCCCACGAACGAGTAGCGGCCCCACCGTTCGCCCCCCTCGACGGACTCGAGGAGGAACCCGGGTCGGTCCCCGACGACCAGCAGGAAGGCGCTCACGGGGGTGAGGGTGTCGGCGACCACCTCGCGCCACACCGGGACGATGCGGTGCCGGCGGCTCAGCTCGCAGAACAGGTCACGCCCGGGACGGTCCGGTGGCGCACCGGCGGGGCTCACTCGTGCGCCCGAGTGCCCCCGGCGGCACTGCCCGGGCCGCCAGCGCCGAAGGATCGGTAGAAGCACGACCGCGCCCCGGTGTGGCACGCCCCCTTGCCGTCCTGGTCCACGATCACCAACAGGGCGTCACCGTCGCAGTCGTAGCGCACGGCCCGCACCCACTGGCGGTCCCCCGAGGTCTCTCCCTTGCACCAGTACTCGCTCCGGCTGCGGCTCCAGAACCACGACCGCCCGCTCTGCAGCGTGCGACGCAGGGCCTCACGATCCATGTAGCCGAGCATGAGCACGGTCCCGTCGCCGGCGTCCTGGACGACAGCCGGGGCCAGGCCGTCCACCCCGAACCGGACCAGCGCGAGCTCGTCCTCGGTGTAGTCGACAGGGGATGCGACCCGCTCCATGGTCCCTTCACGATACCGGCCGGGCCCGACCGGCCCGGCGGGCCCCGGTCGGGACATCGACGAGAGCGCCGCCTACTATGCAGTAACTCCGCGGACACCGACTGCGGGGATCGCCGGGGGGCGCCATGAGACGGACGTGGGAGTGGCTCGGCCTCAACCTGGGCAGGCGCGCCGGCACCGTCGCCATGGTGGGGCTCTTGATCACCCTGGCCCTCGGTTTCGGCATCACGACGCTGCGGTTCACCACGAGCAACTCCGACTACCTCAACAAGAACGACCCCGCCTGGATCAACAACGTCAACTACGAGAAGGTCTTCGGCGGCGACCCCATGGCCGTCCTGTTCACCATGAAGCCGGGGACCACCGTCGACAACCTCCTCACCCCGAAGAACCAGCGCCTATTCCGGACGATCGCGTCCAAGTTGGCCAAGGACCCGTGGGTGTTCAGCGCCGTCACGCCGCTCGACGCCCTCCAGCTCGGACAGACCCTGCTTTCCAGCCCCGACGGCAGCCCCCTCGGCAGTCCGGCCGCGGCCCTGCTCCTCAAGGCCATCGCCATGGACCCGGACAAGGCCGACAAGATGATCCGGGCCCACTACCTGACCCAGCAGGGCATCGAGCTGGTCAAGACCCCGCCGGCCGGCCAGATCCTGTCCAACCCCCAGTGGATGCAGTTCGTGATCCACGAGCAAGACGGCAGTGTCCGCCAATCCCTGAAGACCTTCGTCCACGACAACCACCACGCCTTGTTGGCCGTCTACCTCAAGGGCGACCTGAACATCAACCAAGAGACCACGGCGGCGGCGTCGGTCACGTCGATCATCGACGCCGCCCACTTCCAGAACGTCACCACCATCACCACCGGCGTGCCCGCGCTGCTCAAGACGATCAACGACTACCTGAAGCACGGCATCATCGTCCTGGCCCTGCTGGCCGGGGTGATCATGATGACCATCCTGCTCCTGTCGTTCACGGTGCGCTGGCGGCTGCTGGCGTTCGCCATCGTGGCGATCGGCCTCGTGTGGGGCTTCGGCCTGGTGGGCTATTTCGGCGTCCCCCTCACCCTGGCCACCATCGCCGCGCTCCCCGTCCTGCTCGGTGTGGGCATGGACTATTCGATCCAGATGCACTCACGCATCGAGGAGGAGGTGATCCTCGCCCGTGCCGCCCACCCCATCCAGGCGGCGGCGCGCGGCCTGGGTCCGGCGCTGCTCGTGGTGACCTTCGACGCCGTCTTCGCCTTCATGGCCCTGTGGTTCGCCAAGACGCCGGCCATCCGTGAGTTCGGCTCGCTGCTCGTGATCGGGATCATCGCCGTGTGCGTGTGCTCCATCATCGCCACCCTGGCGGTCCTGGGTATCCGCGAGTACAAGTCGCCCACCAAGGGAAAGGACTTCAGCCAGGGACGCCTCAGCCGCATCGCGGTGTTCCTGGGGAGCCTGCCCCAGCGCACCGCCGTCCCCTTGGCCGTCGTCAGCGTGGTGATCCTGCTCTCGGGGATAGCCGTCGAAGGGAAGCTGGCGCTGCAGACCGACCCCATCTCGTGGGTGAACCCGCAATCCCAGGCGATCCAGAACATCAAGGCCTTGAAGGCGGCCACGGGGTCGGACAACGAGATCGCCATGCGGATCTCCACCGCCCACCCCTGGAGCAATCAGACCATCGACTACGTCATCAATTTCTCGCACGAGCTCCAGAGGAAGTACCCCAACAGCCTGTTCCCCGGGGCCGGGCTCGTGAACACCATCGACCAGTTCGTGACGGTCAAGGGCATGAAGGAGATCCCCCCCACGGGAGCCGAGATGGAAGGCATCTACCTCCTCGCCCCCGAAGGCATCCGCAAGACGACGGTGGCCGACGACGGGGCGGCGCTCAACGTCATCTTCCTGGGAAGGACCGACACCCTCGACCAGCTGGCGCCCGTGGTGAAGGACCTCCAGGGCGGCATCAACCCGCCGCCCGGCATCACCGTGGCCCCCGGCGGCATCGCCACGGTGGGCGTGGGCCTCATCCAGAACCTCGAGAAGTCACGCGTGCAGCTCACGTACCTGGCCATCCTCTTCGTGGGCGCCTTCCTCACCCTTCGCCTGCGCAGCCTGATCCGGGCGCTTTTGTCACTGGTTCCCGTGCTCGTCGCCGTGGGGGCGGTGTCGCTCATCGCCGTGGCCTTCCACCTCAAGCTGAGCCCGGTGACGGCGGTGGCGGGTCCGCTCGTGGTGGCGGTCTGTACTGAATTCACGTCCCTGATCCTGTTGCGATTCGTCGAGGAGCGAGGGCGGGGCCTCTCCCCGCGTCTCGCCATGGACGCCACGGCCAGGCGCACCGGCCGTGCCTTCATGGTGTCGGGCATGACCGCCATCGCCGGGGTGGGGGTCCTGGGCCTGTCGTCGATGCCACTGCTGAGCGACTTCGGCATCATCGTCGCCATCAACATCACGGTGGCCCTGCTGAGCGCCCTGGTGGTGCTCCCCCCCATCCTGGTGTGGGCCGACCAACGCAACTGGGTGTCTCGCGGCCTCATCAGGACGCCTCCGACCCCGTACCAGACGCTGGACGAGCGCTACCCACAAGACGTCAACGGCCACGTCGACGGCGCCACCGGAGCCCCGCCGTCGCCCCAACCGGTGGCACCAGGGGTGCACGTCCCCCCCGCGCCCGTCCCCGCTGCGCTGTGGTTGCCGCAATATGGAGACGCCCACCCGAACTGAGGCGTGACGCGCCGCGACGCGCTTACAGGTACAGGCCGGTGCCGCTGTCGATGCGCTCGGAGGCCACGGCGTGGATGTCGCGCTCGCGCAGGATCACGTACTCGTCGCCTTGCACCTCGACCTCGAATCGGTCCTCAGGGTTGAACAAGACCTTGTCCCCCACCTTGATCGACCGGACATGGGGGCCCACGGCCACGACTTCGGCCCACAACAGCCGGCGCGACACCTGGGCGGTGGCGGGAATGAGGATGCCCGCACGAGAGCGCCGCTCCCCCTCGGACACCGGCTGCTGCGCCAGCACCCGGTCGGCGAGCATCGTGATGGGCTGCTTGGGCGAGGGGGACGGCGACGTGGACCGAGACGCCTTGCCCTGCGTAGCCACGGGCGAACCGTAGCCGATCGGCTGCGCCGCTCAGGGCGCCGGCGAGGGCGCCGGCGACGGGGGGCGTACAACAACCCCGTGCGCGGCGAGGTACGCCTTGGCCTCCGCCACGGTGTGCTCTTGACGGTGGAAGATCGACGCCGCCAGCACGGCGTCGGCTCCGCCCACGACGGCCCCCTCCACGAGGTGGTCGAGCGTGCCCACCCCGCCCGAGGCCACGACCGGAACGCCGACGTTGTCGACGACGGCCCGCGTGAGCTGGACGTCGAATCCGTGGCGCGTCCCGTCGCGGTCCATCGATGTCACGAGGATCTCACCGGCTCCCGACCCGGCGCACTGGTCCGCCCACTGCACCGCGTCCTTGCCCGTCTTCCGACGCCCGCCGTGGGTGTAGACCTCCCACCCCGTGCCCGATGACCGGCGCCGGGCGTCGATGGCGACGACCACGCACTGAGAGCCGAACTCGTCAGCCAATTGCGCGATGAGCCCGGGATCGGCGCTGGCGGCGGTGTTCACGGCCACCTTGTCGGCACCGGCGCGCAACAGACGGCGGGCGTCGTCGAGGGTCCGCACCCCACCGCCCACCGTGAAGGGGATGAACACCTCCGCCGCGGTGCGCCACACCACGTCCATCATCGTGTCTCGTCCGTGGGCGGAGGCCGTGATGTCGAGGAAGACGAGCTCGTCGGCACCTTCGGCGTCATAGCGCGCCGCCAGCGCCACGGGATCCCCGGCGTCCACCAGGTCCACGAAGCGCACCCCCTTCACGACCCGACCGGCGTCGACGTCGAGGCAGGGGACTACGCGGACAGCACGCACGCCGCCATCGCCTCCTCGATGGACATGGCCCGCTCCACCAGGGCGGTCCCCACGATGGCTCCGGCCAGGTGCCGGCCACCCGACGCCACCGACGCCAAGGCGGCGAGGTCCACGGGGGAACGGACGCCGCCCGACGCCACCACGGGATGCCTCGTCAGCTCCAGCACGGCGCGCAACCCGACGAGGTCGGGGCCCCCCAACATGCCGTCGCGTTCGATGGCCGTGACCACCACGGCACCGAGCTCCACCCCGGCCAGGCGCTCGAGCACGGTGCCCACGCTTTGCCCGCCCGCCTGCGCCCAACCCCGGACCGACAGCTCGGCGCCGGCTCCGCCACCACGGTGGTCGAGGCCCACGGCCACACGGCCCGGAAAGCGCGCCGCCAGGGACTCCACGAGCTCGGGTGTCTCGAGCGCGGCGGTGCCCAGGACGACCCGTTCGACGCCTCCGTCGAGCAGGGCCGTGGCGTCGGCCGTGCGCCGCACGCCCCCGCCGGCCTGCACCTTGACATCGGCGGCGGCGGCGATGTTCAAGACGATGTCGCGGTTCACCGGTTCCCCGGTCCGGGCGGCGTCGAGGTCCACCACATGCACCCAGCGGGCGCCGCCGTCGACGTAGGCCCGGGCCAGCGACAGCGGATCGCCGTAGGTGCGCACTCGCCCGAAGTCCCCTTGCACCAGCCGCACCGCGGCGCCCTCGTGCAAGTCGATGGCGGGGAACAACTCCATGACGCCGCTCACGAGCACACGCGCCCGACCCCACACGCGGCCACGAAGTTGGCGAGGATGGACAGGCCCACGGCGCCCGACTTCTCGGGATGGAACTGCGCGCCCCACACCGGCCCCCGCTCGGCCGCGGCCACGACCTCGCCCCCGTAGTCACACACCGCCACGGTGTCTTGTGACACCTCGGGCGCGTAGGAGTGGACGAAGTACACCCACGGCGCGCTGGGCACCCCGGCCAGGAGCGCGCTGGGCACCCCGGGACGGGCTAGGAGTTGGTTCCACTGCATCTGGGGTCGCTTCACTGTCGGCGACAGCGATCGCACGGCGCCGGCCAACACCCCGAGCCCGGAGACCCCGGGAGACTCCTCGGAGCCCTCATAGAGCAATTGGAAGCCCACGCAGATGCCGAGGAAGGGCACGCCCCGACCGAGCGCATCGCCCACGGCACGGTCGAGCCCGGTCTGGTGCAGGGCCTGGGCGCAGCGGCCGAACGCCCCCACGCCGGGTAGCACCACCCCGGCCGCCCCGGCGGCGTCGTCGGGATCGCTCACGAGCCGAGCATCGGCGCCCAGGTGCACGAACGCCTTGTAGGCCGAGCCCAGATTGCCGATGCCGTAGTCGAGGACGGCGATCCCCCCGTCCACGGTCACGCTCCCGCGGCGTTGCCCAGCGTGCCCTTGGTGGAGGGCACGCCCCCACCTTCCACCCGCAACGCGTCGCGCAGACAGCGCGCCGCGGCCTTAAACGACGCCTCGAGCACGTGGTGCGTGTTCTTCCCCGTCACCAGGCGCAGGTGCAAGGTGATCGCCGACGCGGTGACGAAGGCCCGCCAGAACTCCTCGGCCAACTGGGGGTCGAACCCCGGAGCACCCAGGGGTGCCACGTCACTCCCGAAGGTGACGTCGTAGACGAGATAGGGCCGACCGGAGATGTCGAGGGCGGCCTCGACCAGGGCTTCGTCGAGCGGAAGGGCGATCGACGCGAAGCGGCGGATGCCGGCCTTGTCGCCCAGCGCGCCGGCCATGGCCTCGCCGAGCACGATGCCCACATCCTCCACGGTGTGGTGGGCGTCGACGTGGAGATCGCCGGTGGCCTTGACCACCAGGTCCAGACCGCCGTGACGACCGAGCTGCGACAGCATGTGATCGAAGAACGGGAGCCCGGTGTCCACCTCCACCGAACCCGTGCCGTCGAGCACCACGTCGACGTCGATGGAGGTCTCCTTCGTCCGCCGTTGGCGCGCCGCGTGCCGCGCCGGGCGGCCTGCCCCGTCGTGATCAGTACCGGTCATGAGCGCTCCAGGTTATGCGCAGACGGCTCGAGGCTGGAACGCAAGGCCGCCAGGAAACGGTCGTTCTCGGGCGCGGTGCCCACCGTCACCCGGAGGCAGTTGTCGAGCCCCGGCCAGCTCGAGCAGTCGCGCACCAGCACCGACGCCGCCACCAGGTCCTCCCACACGGCAGTGGCCTCGCGCCGGGTGGGGCGGAACAAGACGAAGTTGGCGTCCGAGGGCCACGACTCCACGGCCAGCTCGGCGAGCGCCGAGGCCATGCGGCCGCGTTCCTCGGTGATCATGGCCACGCGCGCCTCCATGGCGTCGACGTGTCGCAGCGCCAGGCGCCCCGCCGCTTGCGTGACGGCGTCGAGGTGATAGGGCAGGACGACGGCGTCACAGGCGGCGACCACATCGGGGTGGGCCACCAGGTAGCCGAGACGACAGGCGGCCATGGACCACGTCTTGGAGAAGGTGCGCACGACCACCAACCGGTCCGTCCCCGGTGTCCCGGAGCGCAACAGGTCGAGCGCGCTCGAAGGGGCGAACTGCCCGTAGGCCTCGTCCACCACCACCAGGCCGGGGGCGCGTTCGAGGACGTGCGCCACGACCTCGGGTGGCTCGGAGCGTCCGGTGGGATTGTTGGGAGAACACAGGAACGTGACCACCGGTTGTGACTCGGCGAGGACGCGGTCCACGACGTCGAGGTCGATGCGGTGATCGGCGGCGCGCCAGCCCCGCACGACCTCGGTGGCCGTTACGGCGGCGATGTGACTGTGCAGGGCGTAGGTGGGCTCGAACAGCGCCACGGCGCGCCCGGCACCCCCGTAGGCGAGCAGGAGGCACTGCAGCACCTCGTTGGAGCCGTTGGCGCACAACACCCGAGCGGGATCGATCCCGTGGAATTCTCCGAGGGCGGCGCGCAGCTCGGTGACATGCCGATCGGGGTACCGATTGAAGGCGATACGGCCGAGCTCGTCGCGCAATTCGTCCAGCCACTGCTCGGGCGGGGGCAGCGGTGACTCGTTGGTGTTGAGGCGGACCTCCACCTCGACCTGCGGCGAGTGATATCCCGACAGCAGCGACAGGTCGGCGCGCCGCGGCACGGGGCCCGGCATCACGACTCGCCTCGCACGACCACGGACGCGGCGTGGGCCGGGAGCCCCTCGGCCTGCGCGATGGCCACCACGTGGGGCGCCAGGCGGGCCAGGGTGCTGCCGTCGATGGAGACCGCGTGGATGTGGGTGCGGAAGTCGTCGACCCGTAGGGCCGAGGCGAAGCGCGCCGTCCGGGCCGTGGGCAACACGTGGTTCGGGCCGGCCACGTAGTCACCCACGCTGGCCGGGGCGTAGGGGCCCAGGAACACGGCCCCCGCGCACTGCACCAGGGGGAGCAGCGCTCGTGCGTCCTCGACCAACAGCTCCAGGTGCTCGGGGGCCACGGCGTTGGCCACCGCCAGCGCCTGGGCGGGACCGTCGACGAGGACGGCGTACCCCCCGCTGCCCAGGGTGGCCTCGAGGTCGGCTCGCCGCGGTGACGCCGCCACCAGCCGGTCGACCTCGGCCTCGATGGCCTGGGCGGCATGCGGCGACCACGTCACGAGCCAGGCGAGGCCGTCGGGCCCGTGCTCGGCCTGGACCACGAGATCGATGGCCGCCCACGGCACGGGGGTGGCGTCGTCGGCCACCACGACCACCTCCGAGGGCCCGGTGAAGGCGGACGGCACCCCCACGATCCCCGACACCTGGCGTTTGGCTTCGGCCACGTAGCGGTTGCCGGGACCGGCGATCACGTCGACGGCGGCGATGGACTGCGTGCCGAAGGCCATGGCCGCCACGGCCTGGGCCCCGCCTACGCGGTAGACCTCCCCGATGCCGGCGATGGCGGCCGCCGCCAGCGTCTCGGGAGCGACGGCCCCGTCGGGACCGGGCGGAACGCACAGGACCAGCTCGGCGACCCCGGCGACCTGGGCGGGGGCGGCACACATGAGGACGGTGGACGGATAGCGCGCCCGACCTCCCGGGGCGTACAGGCCGGCGCGCCGCACCGGCCGGACGAGGTGCTCGACCACGACCCCGTCGTTCTCGAAATCGGCGAGCGGCGCCGGCTCGTGGCGGTGGTAGGCGAGGATCCGGTCGTAGGCGAGCTCCAGCGCCGCTCGCAGTGTGGGGTCGAGCCCGGCGAGGGCGGCGCCGAGCTCGGCCTCGGCCACCCGCAGGCTGTCCATGTCGACACCGTCGAATCGCTTGGTCAGGGCCCGGAGGGCCTCGTCACCTCCTGCCCGGACCTCGTCGAGAATGGCGCGCACCGCCTCACTGGGAAACGCCCGTTCGGCCGCCGGGCGCGGCAGGACCCGGCCCACCTCGTCGGCGGGCACACCACGCAGGTCGAGGTGTGTGAGGGGCACGAACACCAGATCGTACTCGGGCCCCTTGGGCCTCTCTCCCTGGTGAGGGGCCCGATCCTGCCGCGGCGACGCCCCCCGCCGGTGCTGCGCGCCCGGCGCGCTTCGCACCGGCGCCGCCGATACGTCATCATCGAGGCGTGTCCGCGCCCCTGGCCGAGCTGTCGTCCTTGGCGACGGCGCTCGAGGAGCTCCGCCAGCGCGTCACCACCATCGCCGATCGAGCCGCGTCGGAGCACGACGACGACACCGCCTCCGAGCTCTTCGCCGTGGAGCGGGCGCTCACCGGCGCCACCCGCCGCCTCGGTCGCATCACCTCGGGCCCCAACCGGCGACGCTGAAAAGCGCTGACGGCGCCCTTTCGGGCGCCGTCGCGCGAGCGAGCCGGGCGGCGGATCCCGGCCGCGCTCCTCGGAACCAGGTGGCGGGAACCGGTTCCGTCACCCGTTACAACACCACGCGACGTCTCCAGCTTCCATGCACAACGACAAAACTTCAGCCCAAATCGTCAGCGCAGGGGGACCAGGGCCGAGGGGCAGATGTCGGCCAGGACGCACTCGCCACAGCGCGGGGTGCGGGCCCGGCACACCTTGCGCCCGTGCAGGATCAGCCGCAAGCTCAGCGCACCCCACTCCTCGGGTGGCATCAGGGCGTCGATCTCGCTCTCGACCTTCACCGGGTCGGTCTGCGCCGTGAGGCCCAGCCGGCGGGTCAGGCGTCCCACGTGGGTGTCCACGGGCAAGCCCGGCCAGACCCAGGGCGACACTGCGCACCACGTTGGCCGTCTTGCGCCCCACCCCGGGCAGGCTGGTGAGGTCCTCCATCGACGACGGCACCTCGGCACCGAAGCGATCGGTCAGCGCCTGCGCCATTCCCACCAGGTTCTTGGCCTTGGAGCGGAAGAAGCCCGTGGAGCGGATGCGGTCCTCGAGGTCCTCGAGTGACGCCCCGGCGAGGGCTGCTGGGGTCGGGTAGGCGGCGAACAGGCCGGGCGTCACCATGTTCACCCGCTCGTCGGTGCACTGCGCCGAGAGGATCGTGGCCACCAGAAGTTGGAAGGGCCCGTCGTGGTCGAGCGCACACAGCTCGGCCGCCGTCCCCGGGTACTCCCGGGCCAGGCGCGCCACCACTTCGCCCGCCCGGGCGCGCAGGGAGCGGGGGCGGGCCACGCACTCAGCGTACCGACCAGCTTGCGCGCCCACGAGGGGCGGCGCGCGCCTGCGGGTAGCCTTCGGCCCGTGCACCCCGTCGAGGTCAAGCGCCGGATGGGCGAGTCCGACATCGCCGAGGTGTCACAGCTCCTCCAGCAGGCGCTCGAGGCCGACGGCCACTACCCGCTCGGTGAGCACAAGTGGCTCGACCTGGTCCATGGTGGGCGCAAGGGGTTCGCCGGGTTCGTCGCCCGCGAGCCGTCCAACGGGCCGCTGGTCGGCTATGCACAGCTCAGTCGCGGCCACGACACGTGGGGCGTCGAGGTCGTCATCCGTCCCGACCACCGCACCCCCGACGCCGACGTCGGCATCAGCCTTCTCTCCACCGCGTTGCGTGAAGTGGGTCGCCAGGGTGGAGGCCACGTGCACCTGTGGGTCCCCAAGCCCACGTCCCATACCGACGCCATGGCCGAGTCCTGCGGGCTGAAGCGGGGGCGGGACCTCTACCAGATGCGCCGACCGCTGCCTGTCGAAGGCGACCACCCCCACGTCGACACCCGGCCGTTCGAGCCCGGTGCCGACGAGGCGGCATGGCTGGCGGTCAACAACCGGGCCTTCGCCTCCCATCCCGAGCAGGGCGGCTGGAACCTCGACACCATCCTGGAGCGCGAGGCCGAGGCCTGGTTCGACCCCAGCGGCTTCCTCCTGCACGAGCGCGACGGCCGGTTGGCGGCGTCGTGCTGGACCAAGGTGCACCACGACACCCAACCCCCCCTGGGGGAGATCTACGTGATCTCGGTGGACCCCGACTTCCAGGGCCTCGGCCTGGGCCGGGACCTCGTGCTGGCCGGCCTGGACCATCTTGCGTCGCGGGGTCTGACCATGGCGATGCTGTACGTCGACGCCGACAACAACCCCGCCGTCCAGCTCTACCGGAAGCTCGGATTCGGGGTCGACCACACCGATCGCGCCTATGTCACCGACGTGCCGGCTGCCTCGTGACCCACCTCGCGTTCACGTGCAGGGCGCGCCACCCAACGGTGCCGCCCGGGACGCAGCGCGCTGGCTCCTGGGTCGTTAGTGGACGGAGATGCCCACGGCCGCTCCGACGCCGTAGGTCACCGCCGCCGGTAACGCCGTCATGGCGAGCTGTCGGGCCGATGCCCGCCACCAGCTCCGACGGGTGAAGGCGGCCAGCGCCGCCCCCACGGCCAGGGCCGCCGCCGCGCTCAGGGCGACCGACGCCACCACCGCGCCCGTCCCCCGGCCCACGAACCACGGGATCAGGGGGATCAACGCCCCCAAGCCGAAGGTGACGAACGACCACACCGCCGCCTGCAGCGGTCGACCGAGGGCGGCGGGATTGATGCCCAGTTCCTCGCGGGCATGGGTCTCGAGAGCCAGCTCGGGCGTGCGCATCATCTCGTCGGCCAGGGTGCGCGCCACGGTGGGATCCACGCCCCGGTTCTCGTAGATTCCGACGAGCTCGCGCCGTTCTCCTTCGGGGCGGTGGGTGATCTCGTGCTTCTCCATGGCCAGCTCGCGCTCGAGAAGCTCGCGCTGGGCGGACATCGACGTCCACTCTCCCGACGCCATCGAGAACGCTCCGGCGATCAGTCCGGCCACCCCGGCCAGGCGCACGGCGCTGGGCCCGGCGTTGGCGCCCGCGAACCCGAGTATGAGCGAGACGTTGGTCACGAGTCCGTCAGCCACCCCGAACACGGCGGCGCGAGCACCACCCCCCTGGATGTTGCGGTGATGGTGGTCCCACCTGTGGATCACGGCCGTTTGGTGCCGGGTGGGGTGGTCCGCCGATGCCCGGCGGCGAAACAGCCGAAGGGCTCGGCCCCGGGGCTCGAGCTCGCGGGTCACCTTCACCACCGCCAGACTACCGACCGACCTGAGCTCGAGCGGCCACCGGGACCTGCAAGAATGTGCCCATGGCCGAACCTCGGCGCTGGTTCGACCCCTCCCAGCCACAGACACTGCAGGGCGCGGTGATGCTCTGTTATGCGACGGCCGCGCTCAGTGTGCTGTGGATCTTGTTCGGAGCCTACCCCTTGCTGCTCTCCTTGGGCCTCGGTCCCGCCGCCTACGGCGTGGCCAACGAGCGGCGCTGGGGCTACTGGCTCGGGATCGTGCTCGCCGGGTTGACGTCGCTGGTCCTGCTCCTGGTCCTGTTGAGCACGGGGTTCAGCTCGATCATCATCAACCTGGCCTTCATGGTCGTCCTGATGACGCTGTTCCTGCATCCCCAGAGCCGCGAGTACCAGCGCATCTGGTTCAAATGACCACGACCCGGGCCGGGCCCGGCTCGGAGCCGGCCTCGGGCAGGGGCGACAGCACTCGACGTAGTGTCGTGCCATGACGACGACGGTTTCGAGCATCGACGAGCTCAACACGCTCTCGGGCCAGCACCTCGGGTGGTCCGATTGGCACGTGATCGACCAGGAGCAGGTCAACCTGTTCGCCGATGCCACCGGCGACCACCAATGGATCCACGTGGACCCCGAGCGCGCCGCCACGGGGCCCTTCGGCAGCACCATCGCCCATGGATACCTGACCCTGTCGATCATCCCGGCGATCCTGCACGAGGTCGTCAGGGTGGAGGGCTTCACCTTCGGCGTGAACTACGGGTGCAACAAGGTGCGATTCCCCTCTCCGGTCAAAGTCGGGTCCAAGCTGCGCCTGGGAGCCGCCGTCGGCTCGGTGGAGCGCGTCGGTGAGGACGGTGCCCAGGTCGTCCTGGACATCACCGTCGAGACCGAGGGCTCGGACAAGCCGTCGTGCGTGGCCCAGGTGGTCTACCGCTACTACTGGTAACTACAGCGGGAGGTCTCCGGTGGCAGCCCGGGTCGTGCCGTGCTCGGCGTACGCGCTGATGACGGCCTCGGCCACCCGCCACTTGTGGATTTCGTCGGCACCGTCGGCGAACCGGCTCCAGCGAGCCTGGAGCAACATGTCCGAGAGCGGCGAGTCCTTCGAGTACCCGAGGGCCCCGTGAACCTGCACGGCTCGGTCGACCACCCGCCACAAGGTGTTGGCCACGTGGTGCTTGGCCATCGACACCTCGGTGGTGAACGAAAGCCCGTGCTCGATCCGGTAGGCGGCGTGCAGCACCATCAGCTTGGCCTGGTACAGCTCAATGGCCGACTCGCTGACCAACCACTGGATGCCCTGCTTCTCCGACAGGTAGGAGCCGTGCGAGTAGCGCTGCGTGGCCCGGGCCACCATCAGGTCCAGGGCGGTCTCGATCTGGCCGAGCCACCGCATGCAGTGGGCCAGGCGCGCCGGGCCCAGCCGGTACTGCCCGAGCCGATGTCCCTGTCCTCGCGCCCCCAGCCGGTTGGTGTCGGGCACTCGGAGGTCGGTGATGGTGATCTCGCAATGGTTGTGGCTGCCGGCCATGGTCTCGACGTCGCGCACGATCTCCCATCCCGGCGACGGGACGTCCACGATGAACGCCGTCGTGGCGGCCTGCGGCGCTTCGGGATCGTCCTCGGTGCGGGCCAGCAGGATGGCGAAGCGAGCCCCGCGCGCCCCGCTGATGAACCACTTGTGCCCGTTGATGACCCACTCGTCGCCGGCAGGCACGGCCCGGGTCCGCATGAGGGTGGGGTCCGACCCGGCCACCTCAGGCTCGGTCATGGCGAAGCACGATCGGACGGTGCCCTCACACATGGGCCTGAGGTAGCGCTCTTTCTGGTCCTCGGTCCCCCAGTGCAAGAGGGTGTGCATGTTCCCCTCGTCGGGCGCATAGCAATTCACGACATACGACGCCCAGCGGGATCGAGCCGACTCCGCCGACACGGCCGCCAACGCCGTGGGCCCCAGGCCCACGCCACCCCACTCCTTGGGCATGTGCGGCATCCACAGGTCGAGATCACGAGCCCGTTGCCGCAAGCGGTCGAGCTCAGCACGCCAGTCGCCGCGACCCGACCGGTCGGCCTCGAGGCGCTGCTCGGTGGGGCGCACGTCCTCGTTGACGAACGCCCGCATGCGCACGCGGGCCGCCTCGACGTCGGGTTCGAAGGTGAAGTCGATGGCCATGAACAGCAGTCTCCCATCCCGCCGGGTCAGGTCGGAGTGTCGGTCTCGGTGTGTGGTGCTCTCAACTCCCGGGCCCGGGACTCCACGCTGCGCACCCCGGCGGCGATCACCTCCGGCGCGTCGCGGGGGACGAAGTGCCCGGTCCGGGCCACTCGCACCAGCTCGCTCCCGTGGATCGACGCCGCGATGGAGGCCGAGACCGACGGGGGAACGACGAGGTCCCAGGCGCCGGAGATGACCACGGTGGGGGCGCGCACCGACGTGAGCGAGGACTCGACGGCGCCGATCTCGTGCACCAGGGCGCGCTGTTCGGCCACGAAGCTCCGCCGCACCTGCCGGCCGCGCTGGGCCGAGACCCGGTCGTAGCGGTCATCGGGCAGGCTGGCGCGCAGCCACTGGAACACGGTGCTGTCCCGATCCTTGGCCAGCCGGCGCACGGGGGGCAACAGGCGTCCCAGGGTGAACAGCCCCGCGGCGCTCACGACTTCTCCCATCACCGATGTCGCCAGCACGCGGTCGAGGAGGTTGAGGCTGTCGGCGCGTCCGATGGAGCCGACCAGGACGAGCCCCGCCACCAGCTCGGGCCGCCGCGCCGCCAGCACGATGGCCACCCCTCCGCCGTAGCTGTGGCCCACCACCGTGGCCGGGGCGGCGTCTTCCTCGGCGAGGAGGTCGGCGAGCACCTCGGCATTGCCCTCGATGCTGAGCGTCTCCTCGCCGCTGCGCCCGTACCCGGGGCGATCGACGACGAGGACCCGGTGATCGGCCAGCTGTTCCACGACCGGGTCCCAGTCACTGCCGAGACCCGGTTGCCCATGGACGACGAGGACCGGGTCTCCCCGGCCCCGATCAGTGACGAACGGACGGCGCAAGTTGGTCGTCCCCACCACCGGGGCTCATGGATGGCTCGCCGTCGAACGCCGGTTCGGCGGCGTCGACCGCCGGCGCCGGCGCGGTCTCGGGGTCGGTGACAGGGATCTCCACCGTGAAGGTGGCCCCCGCCCCGGGAGCGGTGTCGACGGTGGCCCGCCCGCCATGCGCATGGGCCAGGGCGGCCACGATGGACAGCCCCAGCCCGGTGCCCTCGCCGGTCCGGGCCTCGCTGCCGCGGTAGAAGCGGTCGAAGACGCGAGCCGCCTGTTCGGCGTCGAGCCCGGGGCCCTCGTCGGCCACCCGGACCACGGCACGCCTTCCGTCGCTGCCCACGCTCACGTGCACGGGCGTCTCCGCCGGGGTGTGCACCACGGCGTTGTGCAGGAGGTTGTCGACGATCTGTCGCAGGCGGGCGGCGTCGCCGTGGACCACCACGGGAGGGTCCGTCTCGAGGGTGACCGGTCGGGCGGCGTCGCTCACCGCGATGGCGTCCACCGCATCGGTGACCACGCGGCACAGGTCCACTGGATCCCGCTCCAGGGGTCGGCCCTGGTCGAGGCGGGCCAGGAGCAGGAGGTCGTCCACCAGCAGGCTCATGCGGGCCGCCTCACCTTCGATGCGCTCGGCGGCACTCCGGCGTTGGTCTTCGGTGTCGAACGCCCCCTTGCGCAGGAGCTCGGCGTAACCCCTGATGGAGGTGAGCGGGGTCCGGAGCTCGTGCGACGCGTCGGCCACGAAGCGCCGCAAGCGCGCTTCGGACGACGTGCGCTCCCGGAAGGCCGCCTCGATCTGGCTCAGCATGCCGTTGAGGGCGGCCCCGAGGCGCCCCACCTCACTGCGGTCATCGGCGCGCCGGATGCGCCGGGCCAGATCGCCGCTGGCGATGGCGCCGGCCGTCTCGGTCATGTCGTCGAGGGGCCGAATGCCCAGCCGAACGACCCACAGCGCCAGCACCAACAGGGCGATCATGACGATGATCGACACCAGCAGCTCGTCGTGGGTGAGCGATGCCAGGGTCTCGTTGGTGGGGCCCAGCGAGACCGCCGTGACCAGGGTGCCGCCCGGCACGGCCACGGCGTGCACCCGGTACTGCACCCCGGGCGATCCCACCGCGCCCACGTCGATGGTGGGGCTCTCCGGCGCGTAGGGGCCGTGGTTGGTGCCGAACACGTCCGAGGTGGGCAGATGCCGGACGGGAAGCACCCGCGGCAGGGCCGGTGCGGGGTCGGGAAACGCGGCCAGGCCCGAGGGATCTCGGAACAAGACGTGGCCGTCCGGCGAGAGCACTTCCACGTAGGCATCGGAGCTGAGCCGGGCGGCCAGGACGGAGCCGATGAGCCGGGGGCCCCCGGTGCTGCGCCGGGGGAACGGTCCGCCTCCGGCGGGGGGCGAGCTCAGTTGGGCGAGCCACGTGCGCGCATCGGTGGTCGAGGCCCGGTCCCCGGCGGCCACGTCGCGCCGGTACACCCCGAAGATGTACTTGTAGGCCTGGTTCTGCGACGCGTCGATCTGCTCGTCGAGCCGCCCCAACAGAAACGACCGCAGCTGCGACGATGTCACCACGTCGGTCGTGATGAGCCCGGCCACCAGCAGGAGCAGCATGCCGACGACCAGCCGGCGCCTCAACGACACCGCAGGCCGCCTTTCCCCGCCCGGCCCGGCCGGGCGACACGGCGCACCCCGGGACTACTCCTTGTCGCGCGGGAGCCGGAGGCTGTAGCCCACCCCGCGGATGGTGTGGATCAAGGGCGGTTCGAGGTAGTCGATCTTCTTGCGTAGGTAGCTGATGTAGGTCTCGACGATGTTGGGATCGCCGTCGAAGTCGTAGTGCCACACGTGGTCCAGGATCTCGCTCTTGGACAGGACGCGCCGGGCGTTCTCCAACAGGTACCGCAACAGGTTGAACTCGGTGGCCGTGAGCTCCACCAGCGAGCCCTGGCGCCACACCTCGTGGGTCTCGTCGTCCATCTCGAGGTCCGAGAACGAGAGGAGGCCGGTGTCGCCGCTGGGTGCGGTCCGGCGCAACACGGCGTGGATCCGGGCCACGAGCTCATCGAGGCTGAAGGGCTTGGTGACATAGTCGTCGCCCCCGGCGGTGAGGCCCCCCACCTTGTCCTCGGTGGCGTCACGCGCCGTGAGGAACAACACCGGCGTCCGGTAGCCCTGGGCCCGCAGGCGCCGGCACACCTCGGTCCCGTCGATGTCGGGAAGCATCACGTCCAGCAGCACCAGGTCATGGCGACCTCGCTCGGCCAGCGTCATGGCATCGCCGCCGGTGGAGGCGGTCTCCACGGTGAAACCCTCGAAGCGCAGGGCCGCCCCGAGCAGGTCGGTGATGTACGGCTCGTCGTCGACCACCAGGATCTTGGTGGGCATGCTCACCCTTCCATGCTCTCAGATGGCGGCACCACGCAGCCCGGCACGGGGCGCCAAGGTCAGACCGCCGCCCCCGTCCGGGCCCGGCGAGGGCCGCCGCGCACCAGGATCCGAGCGGCACGCTTGCACGCCCACCACGTCACCAGGAGCAGAGCCTCCACCACGATGTACATCGACATCTTGGACTTCCCGTCCACCCGGTCCACGAACCGGATCGGGACTTCGACCACGTGCCCGCCCTGCTCGAGGACCCGGTGGACCATCTCGATCTGGAACCCGTACCCCTCGGCGCGCACCGCGGCGAGATCGATGCGCCGGAGGGCGTCGGCCCGGTAGGCCCGGAACCCCGAGGTCGAGTCGGCGACGTGCAGGCTCAAAAGCAGCGCGGCGTAGACGTTGCCCCCTTGCGACAACAGGCGGCGGTGCCAACGCCAGTTGGGGATCGACCCGCCCTCGACGTAACGCGACCCCACCACGAGGTCGACGCCCTCCGCCAGCGGCGCCACCAGGCTCGGGAGGGCCTCGGGCTCGTGCGACAGGTCGGCGTCCATCTCGACGAACGCCTCCCAGCCCCGTTCGAGTCCCCACGCGAATCCCGCCCGGTAGGCACTGCCCAGCCCCGACTTGGACTTCCGGCGCAGCACCTCGATGTTGCCGAGCTCGGCGCCGAGGCTCTCGGCCATGTCCGCAGTCCCGTCGGGGCTGCCGTCGTCGACCACCAGGACTCCGCCGTCGGGCAGGGCCGCCCGGATGCGGCGCAGGACTCGGTCGATGTTCTCGGCCTCGTTGTACGTCGGCAGGACCACCAGGACGCGCACGGCGGGCAGCCTACGTGACGGCGGTGGGGCCGCCCCCGGTCCCCACGACCTCCAACTGGGCCTCGGGGGCCGACGACCGCCACAGCTCCCGCATGACGACCTGGATCGACCCGGCGATGGGGATAGCCAGCAGTGTGCCCACGAACCCGCCGAAGAACCCCCCCACCAGGTCGCCGATGTTGGCCCCCACCAAGATGGCGATCAGCACCAGGAGCGGGTTGATGCGCACCGTCCTGCTCATGACGATGGGGTTGAGGACGTGGTTCTCGATCTGGGTGTAGGCGAGGAAGACCACGGCGGTGATGATGAATGCGTCGACCGAGTGCGTGAGGGCGAAGAGGGCGGTAGGGATCCCCGCCAGGGCCCCTCCCACCAGGGGGAGGAAGTCGAACAACGCCACCCACAGGGCCCACAGCAGGGCGTAGGGCACCCCCACCAGCACCAGCGTCACGAACACCACCACGCCGGCGATCACCGACGTGATGAAGTTGCCCAGCATGTAGCCGGTCACCGATCGGTTGACCTCACCGGCGATGCGGGTAACCCGGGCAGCGCGTTGCGGCGCGATCAGCCGGAGGAGGCCGAGGCGCAGCTTGGGCCCCTCGAGCAGGAGCAGCAGGACCAGCACGAACACGACGAACATGTCGAAGCCGATGGCGAAGGCGCCGGTACCGAGCTTGAGCGCCGGCTTGGACAGGTTCTTGGCATAGGTCTGGAGCTTGGGCAGGTTCTTCTGCACCCAGTGCTGCACGTGGTACTTGGTCACGAGGTGCCCGATCCAACCCTTGCCGTGCTCGGCACTTTTCACGTAGCTCGGCAGCTTGGAGATGAGGTGGGTCAACCCGTTGGCGAGCGGGGCGCCGAAGGAATAGGCGAGACCGGCGAACACGAGCACGGCGAACACCGTGACGATGGCCACGGCGTAACCCCGACGCGAGATCCCCACGCGTTGCAGCAAGACGACCAGGGGGTTGAGAAGCAGCGCGATGAACCCGGCCACCATCATGAGCAGGATGATGTCGCGCAGCTTGTAGACGATTTTGCCGGCCATGAGCGTAACCACGACCACGGCCACCGTGATCAGGATGGCCTGCAGCGGGACGTGTCGCTCGTCGGCCCACTCCCAAAGCCGGGCGCGCCGGGTCGCCGGTGGTGAGGGGACCTCCGACATCGCTTCCAGCATGGCAGCTGGGGTGGCGCCATCCGCGGAGCCGCCCGGCCCGGCCGCCGGCCTCGGCGCCAGCGCGGGCGACCCCCGATGGCCCGTGTCGGGGCCTGCGACGTGGAAGCATGGCCACAATGGAGGAGGGAACCGGGGTCGTCCCGCGCCGTCGGCGGGTGCGCAGGCAGGTCAAATGGGGGGTCTACGCGGTCGGGCTCTTCCTCGTCCTGGAATACCTCCTGCTGCCCCAGCTCGCCGGTGCCCGCAAGTCGCTGAACCTGCTGGGCAAGATCAACTTCGCCTACGTGGTCGCCGGCGTCGTCCTCGAGGCGGTGTCACTGGTGTCCTACAGCCAGCTCACCCACACCGTGCTGCACCACGAGGGCCCGCCCCGTTCCCGGCTGCTGCGCATCAACATGTCGAGCCTGGCCGTGAGCCACATCGTGCCGGGGGGTACGGCGCCGGGCACCGCCGTCGCCTACCGGTTGCTCACCCAGACCGGGGTGCCGGGCGCCGACGCCGTGGCCGCTCTGGCCATGCAAGGGGTGGGTTCCGCCCTCGTGCTGAATTCCATCTTGTGGCTGGCCCTGCTGGTGTCGGTGTTCGTGCACGGCTACAACCCGCTCTACGCCGTGGCCGCCGGGGCCGGGGTGGTGCTCATGGGACTGTTCGCGGGTGTGGTGTTGGCGCTCACCCGCGGCCGCAACCGCTCGATCGAGATCATCCGTCGGTGGTCGGCGCGCGTCCCCTTCCTCGACGGGGACGCCCTCGCCGTCCAGGCTCACCGCATAGCCGAACGCCTCGGCCAATTCCTGAGTCAACCCCAGCTGTTGGCGAGCGCCGTGCGGTGGGCGGCGACGTTCTGGTTGCTCGACGCCGCCTCGTTGTTCGTGTTCATCGCCGCACTGGGCAAGATCGTCTCCCCCGTCGACCTGTTGGTCGCCTATGGCCTGGCCCAGGTGCTCGCGGTGATCCCCATCACGCCCTCGGGCCTGGGCGTGGTCGAGGGCGTCCTCATCCCCACCCTGGTCGGCTTCGGCGTGCCCCAGGGCAAGGCCATCCTCGGCGTCCTCGCCTACCGGCTGGTGAACTTCTGGCTCCCCATCCCGGTCGGAGGCATCGCCTATCTGTCACTGCGCTTCTCGGGCGAGGGGTGGCGACAACGCCTGCGCCATGCCCGCGAGCAGGTGGCCGCCCTCGACGACGACGCCGTGCGACGGGCCACCGACGCGCTCTCGACCGAGGGCTGAGCACAGCCCTCGGTCCGAGCTCTTCCTACGCCGGCGCCCCGAGGGTCTCGGCCTCGCGCCGGCGCCGGGCCCGGTCCCGGGCCAGCTCCTGGAGCCGGCGCTGGGCGCTGATGCCTTCGACGGTGGGCACCCGCTCCCAGATGCCGTCGGCGCCCAGGACCCAGGAGTTGGTGTCGTCGGCGAGGTTGAGCTCCAGCACCTCGAGCAGGCGCGCTTGGAGCTCGGGGTCGGTGACGGGCGTGAGGACCTCGATGCGCCGGTCGAGGTTCCGCTCCATGAGGTCGGCCGACCCCATGAGCAAGGTGAGCAGGCGGGTGCCCGTGCCCCCGAAGCGGTAGATCCGGGAGTGCTCGAGGAACCGCCCCACGATGGACCTGACCCGGATGGTGTCCGACAGGCCCGGCACGCCGGGCCGGAGGTTGCACACCCCCCGCACCACCAGGTCGATGGGGACGCCGGCCACCGAGGCGCGGTACAGCGAGTCGATGATCTCGGGGTCAGTCAGGCCGTTGACCTTGATGGCGATGCGGCCCTCGGGGCCGGCCCGGGCCTCGTTCTCGATGAGCTCGGTGATGCGTTGGCGCAGGGCCATGGGGGCGACGACCAGCTTGCGATAGCGCGCGTACCGGCTGTACCCGGTGAGGAAGTTGAACAGGTCGCCCACATCGGCGCCGAGCTCGGGGTCGGCCGACAGCAGGCCGAGGTCCTCGTACTGCCGGGCGGTCCGGGGGTTGTA
The DNA here is from genome assembly GCA_963731665.1 of uncultured Acidimicrobiales bacterium. Classification (GTDB taxonomy): domain Bacteria; phylum Actinomycetota; class Acidimicrobiia; order Acidimicrobiales; family UBA8190; genus Chersky-840. The sequence goes on from CAVSWP010000008.1 coordinate 32,896, forward strand.
GTTCCCGGTGCCGATGTGGCAGTACCGGCGGATCCCGTCCTCCTCGCGCCGGACCACCAGCGCCGCCTTGGAGTGCGTCTTCAGCCCCACGAGGCCGTACACCACGTGTACCCCGGCCTCCTCGAGCGCTCGGGCCCACAAGATGTTGGCCTGCTCGTCGAAGCGGGCCTTGAGCTCCACCACGGCGGCCACCTGCTTGCCCGCCTCGGCGGCCTGGATGAGAGACGCCGCGATGGGGCTGTCGCCCGACGTGCGGTACAGCGTCTGCTTGATGGCGAGCACGTCGGGATCGGCGGCCGCCTGGGCGATGAAGGCCTCGACCGAGGTGGTGAACGAGTCGTAGGGATGGTGGACGAGCACGTCGCGCTCGCGCAGCACCGCGAAGAGGTCCGACGGCTCGTTGCCGGCGTTGGCCAGGCGGGGCGGGGTCATCGGAGCCCACGCCTGCTCGTGAAGGTCGGGGCGGTCGAGCTCGTGCACCCCCCACAGGCCCCCGAGGTCCAGTGGGGCGTCGATGGCATAGAGATCGTCGGCCCCGACGTCGAGCTCGTGCACCAACATGTCCCGCAGGTCCGCCGAGATGTCGGCGGCCACCTCGAGGCGCACGGCCCGGCCGAAGCGGCGCCGCCGGAGCTCCATCTCCACCGCCGCCAGCAGGTCGTCGGCCTCGTCCTCCTCGAGCACCAGGTCGGCGTTGCGGGTCACCCGGAAGGCGTAGTGCTCCCCGATCACCATGTCGGGGAACAGCGTCGCCAACTGGGCGGCGATGACCTGCTCCAGCGCCACGAAACGTTCGCCGTCGGGCATGACCACGAATCGCGGCAACAGGGGCGGGACCTTGACCCGCGCCACCCGCTCGACACCGGTGATGGGGTCGCCCACGCGGACGATGAGGTTGAGCGACAGGTTGGAGATGTAGGGGAACGGATGCCCGGGGTCGACCGACAACGGCGTGAGGACGGGGAAGATCTGGCGGTTGAAGGCGTCGGTGAGGTGCTGGCGATCGGCATCGTCGAGCGACGACCAGTCCGCCACCCGCACCCCGGCCTCGGCCAGGGCCGGCACCACCGAGTCGAGGAAGATGCGCGATTGGCGGTCGACGAGCTCCGAGACGCGCTCACCGATGGCCCGCAGGGCCTCGCTGGGCCGCAGCCCGTCGGCGGACCGCGTCCGCAGGCCCGCGTCGACCTGGTCCTTGAGCCCGGCCACGCGCACCTGGAAGAACTCGTCGAGCCCTTCGGAGAAGATGGCCAGGAACTTCACCCGCTCGAGCAGTGGAGACCGTTCGTCGTCGGCCAGGTCGAGCAATCGGGCCCCGAATTCGAGCCACGACAGCTCCCGGTTGGAGAACCGCTCCGGGCCCCGGGCCGTGACGGCGTCCTCCCCCGCCACCGGGGAGAGTGTGGGCGGCGCCTCCCCCGCCAGCGGTCCGGGGGGCGCGGCAGCGGAGGCGCCACGCGCCGCTTCGAAGGCCTGCATCAGCTCTCAAGGCTAGTGCCGGGGGGTGTGCTGGTGGGCCCCCGGAGCCGGTCACCGGGCCACCGGTGCCGGGGTGGGGAAGGGGGCCGGCGGTAGGCTCGATCCGGTGCCCCGACTCCTCCGTCGCCTCGCGCCCACCGAGGCCATGCGGGTCCGCCGGCCCAAGCCCAAGCGGCGGACCGAGCTCGGGCTGCTCATCTTCGGGGCGCTCATCGTGGTGGCCACCTACGTGCTGGCCTCGGTGGGCACCACGTCGAAGATCCCCACCAACCTGGGCCCGTTCCTGGGGGTCCTGCTCGGGCTGGCCGTGGCCGCCCACATCGCCAACCGGATCTACGCCCCCGACGCCAGTGCCGTGCTGCTGCCCATCGCCACCCTGCTCAACGGGCTGGGCTACGTGATGCTGGCCCGGATCGGGCAGAACTGGGCCAAGGCCCAGGCCGGATGGACGGCGGTGGGGGTGGCCGCCTACATCCTGACCCTCGTCCTGGTGCGACGGTCGCGCGACCTCGACCGCTACCGCTACCTCCTGCTCTTAGGGGCGGTGGCCCTCATGCTCTCTCCGCTCATTCCCCATTTCGGGCAGATCCGCAATCATGCGCGGCTGTGGGTCGGCATCGGCCCTGTCAACGGCCAGCCCATCGAGCTGGCCAAGCTGGCGCTGTGCGTCTTCTTCGCCTCGTACTTCGTCGAGAAGCGCGAGCTGCTCTCGGTGCCCACCTTGCGGGTGGGCAATCGCCTCATGCTCGACCCCAGACCCCTCGTCCCCATCCTGGTGGCCTGGGGCTTCACCATGCTCGTGCTGGGGGCCGAGGACGACATCGGCTTCGCCCTGCTCATCTTCGTCCTGTTCATGGCCATGCTGTGGCTCACCTCGGGACGATGGAACTACCTCTTGTTGGGCCTGGTCCTGTTCGTGGCGGGGGCGTTCGCCGCCGACCGCCTGTTCTCCCAGGTGAACGTGCGGGTGTCGGACTGGCTGCATCCCGACCCGACCAGCCAGATCATGTCGGGTCTCTACGGCCTGGGATCGGGGGGCCTGCTCGGCACGGGCCTGGGCTTCGGCAACGTCCACTCCATCCCCGCGGTGCAGAGCGACTACATCTTCGCCGCCTTCGGCACCGAGATGGGCCTGCTCGGCTCCACCGCCATCGTGTTCGCCTTCGTCCTGCTCGTGGGGGCGGGACTGCGCACCGCCCAGACGGCGCGTTCGGAGTTCGCCCAGATGGTGGCGGCCGGCCTCACCGTGATCATCGGCTTCCAAGCGCTGTTCATCATGGCGGGCATCGTCCGGCTCCTCCCCCTCACGGGCATCACCCTCCCCTTCATGGCCTACGGGGGGTCTTCGCTGGTGGCCAACTACGTGCTGGTGGCGCTGTTGATGCGGGTGTCGGACGAGGGCGAGCGCGCCATCGTCGCCGACCAGGCCACCGCCCAGCGGGTCGAGCCCCAGAACGTCCCGGCACCGGCGCTGCCCGGTCGATGACCCCGCAGCGGGGGGCCGGCGTGTCGCGTTAGGTGCCCGCGGCCTCGGGGCCGCCAGGGATGGCGGCGGTGATCTCGGTGGGGGCGTCGGCACCGGTGAACACCCACTCGGCCACGAGGATGGGGGTGGGAAGCCTCTGGCGCAGGGCCAGGGCCAGGGCGTCGGAGGGCCGGCACGGCACCACGCGTCGCCCCCGCGGCCCGGTGGTGTCGATCTCGGCGAAGAACTGCTGACCACGGCGCACCGTGATGCGGACCGCTTCGATGCTCACGTCGTGACGGTCCAGGATCTCGGCCACGAGCTCGTGGGTGAGCGGCCGGGGGGTGTCGATGCCCCGGAAGGCGTAGGCGATGGCCACCCCTTCGGCCATCCCCACGGGGATGCGGAGCTCGCGCCACGGGTCCTGGGTCTCGTCCAGGATGACGTCGGGGTTGGCGCTCGGCAGGGACATCTCGACACCGGCCACGGCCACGATCTTCCACGTCTCGGGCGAGTGCTGCGGGGCCGCCGTCGACGCGTCGGGCGGTTGCGGCTCCGGGGCCGGGCCGACGTCGGTCATCGCTGGGCGCGCAGCTGCACCGAGAGGGCGATGCCGATGGCGCAGAAGAACGCCACCGTGGCCGAGCCCCCGTAGGACAAGAAGGGCAGTGGGATCCCCGCCACCGGCATGATCCGCATGGCCATCCCGGCGTTCTCGAACACGCTGAAGGCCACCAGGGTGAAACACCCCGTGGCCAAGAGCCGTCCGAAGGCGTCTCGGGCCAGCTGGGCGCTGCGCAGGAGCCGCCACGACACCACGCCGAGCAGGGCGAGGACCCCGGCGGCCCCCACGAAACCGAGCTGCTCACCGAGGGCCGAGAAGATGAAGTCGGTCTGCTGTTCGGGCACGTACGCCAGGTTGGTCTGCGAGCCGTGGAACAGTCCCGCTCCCCAGAACCCGCCCGAGCCGATGGCCGCCACCGACTGCGAGGCGTTGTACCCGGTGCTCTGGAGGTTCTTCCCGATCTGGAACAACGCCGTGATCCGGTCCAACTGGTAGCCCTTGAGGAGCTTGAGGTGCACCACGGCGTAGGCGGCCGTGCCGGCCAGGGCGATCAGGAGCAAGAGGTAGCGGTTGGGGATCCCGGCGATGACGAGCATGACGAACAGCACGACGCACATGACGATGCCGCTTCCCAGGTCGGGCTGCTTGACCACCAGCAGGATCGGCAGCGCCGCCAAGGCCAGGACCTTGATCACGTCGGTCCGATCCAGACCGTCGGGACGGCGCGCGCAGAAGGTGGCCACGGTGACGATGAGCACCAGGGTGGCGAAGGCCGACGGCTGGATCTGGATGGGGCCCAGTTGCACCCAACGGGTGGCCCCCAGGGCGCTCGACCCGATTCCCGAGAACATGGCGAGCAGGGCCAGGACCATGCCCACGTACAACGCCGCGCTGGCGTGCTCGAGCCAGCGGTAGTCCAGCGCCGCCAGCACGATCATGGCGACGGCTCCCACCACCACGTACGCCGCTTGTCGGGTGAGGAAGTAATGCGGGTTGATGCCCGCCGCCGCCAGCTTCGACCGGGTGGCGGAATAGACCAGCACGACCCCGAACCCGGCCACCACCACGGTGGTCAGGAGGAGCGCGAAGTCCACCCGCAGGGGCAGGGGCCGTCCCGCAGCCGGGCGGTGTGCGAGAGAGGTGCTCAACCGGTGCGCTCCGGCGGACCAGAATACCGGTCGTGCTCTCCGGCGCCACATCGTCCACCGTGGTCGACCAGGGCTGGCTCTACGACATCCTGCGCTGGGCGGGGGTGGGCCAGGCCACCGCCGCGCACTGGCAGGAGGTGGTTATCAAGCCCCTGACCGTCGTCCTGGTCATCCTGGGCGCCGCACTGGTGGGGTGGCTCGGCAATCGGGTCATCCGCCGATGGGTGGGGGCCGCTGCCCACCGGGCCGTGGCCCGGGCCGACTCGCCGCGCGCCGCCGCCCGGGCGCTCACGCTCACGAGTCTGCTGGCCAATGTGTGGCGCGGCGTGATCGGCGCCCTCGCCTTCTTCGTGGTGCTGGGCACGATCGGTCTGAATCTCACGCCCTTGCTGGCCGGGGCCACGGTCATCGGCGCCACCCTCGGCTTCGGCGCCCAGAGCATGGTGCGCGACCTGTTGGCCGGTCTGCTGCTGAGCATCGAGGGCCAGTTCGACATCGGTGACACGATCGTGGTGGGAGACACCACCGGCACGGTCGAGGACCTGACCCTGCGCGTCACGCGCCTGCGCTCGGTCGACGGGACCGTGTGGTACGTCCCCAACGGTGAGATCCGGAAGTTGGCGAACGAGTCGCGGGGGTGGGCCCAGGCGACCGTGGACGTGCCGGTGCCGGTGGCCGCCGGTGTCGACATCGTGCTCGAGAACATCCGAGCGGCCGCCCAGGCCGTGGCCGGTGATCCCCGCTACGCGGCGTTGGTCCTCGAGCCGCCGCAGCTGTGGGGGGTGGTGGCCGCCGCCGCGGATACCTACACGTGCCGGGTGTCGGTCCGGACCTCCACGGCCGACCGCGAGCGCCTGGCCCGGATCCTGCGCCAGGAGATCGCCCTGCGCCTGCAAGCGGCCGACGTCTTCAGCGCGGCGGCACCGGGCTCCTCCGCGCCGGCGGCGGACCCCCCGTCATCCCCGGGCCTCGAGTCTTGACGCCTGTCTCCACGCCACAGCCGTGCCGCTGAGCCCGGGCGCACACCGAGCCCGGGCCGCGGCCGAGCTCCGGTGGCGCCGGGCCACGGCCGCCTTTCGGACCCTTCCCGACGTCGTGATCCTGGGGGCCCAGCGGGGCGGCACCACCTCGTTGTTCGACTGGCTGGCCCTGCACCCCAAGGTGGCGCCCTCCACAACCAAGGAGGTGCACTACTTTGACCGGTACTACGCCAACGGCGAGGGCTGGTACCGCTCGCACTTCCCCCTCAAGGTGGTGCGCCGCATATCGGTGGAGGCCACCCCGTACCTGCTGTTCTCCCCGTTGGCCCCCGGGCGCGCCGCCTCCGATCTCCCGGGTAGCACCCGCTTCGTGGTGTTGTTGCGCGACCCGGTGCAACGGGCCATCTCGCACTACTGGCACTCGCGCCGGATCCACGCCGAGGACGAGGCCTTGGACGTCGCCCTGGCTCGCGAGGAACAACGTCTGGCCGGGCAGGAGGAGATCGTGCTGGCCGGGGGCGAGAGCTTCGCCTACCGGAACTTCTCCTACAAGGCCAGAGGGCAGTACGCCGAGCAGCTGCGGCGCTGGTTCGGCGTCATCGAGCGCGACCGGATCCTGGTGATGAAGAGCGAGGAGCTCTTCGAAGACCCCCGGGGGCCGGCTCGTGCGCTCGAGTGGTTGGGCTTGTCCCCCTTCGACGTGGCCTTCCCCCTCGCCAACGACGCTCCCCGGTCGAGCCCCGAAGCGCCGTCGGTGGTGGAGGGGCTGCGCCGGCACTTCGCCCCCTACAACGAAGACCTCTTCGAGCTGTTGGGGAGGCGGCTGTGGAACAGCTGATCCCAGGGGGAGCTGGTCAGGCGGGCAGGTGGGCCTGGGCCGCCACCCACATGGCCTCGACGGGGGCGGCGCGCCCGGTCCAGTGCTCCAGGGCCAGGGCGGCCTGGTGCACCAACATGCCGAGCCCGGTGACGACCACGGCCCCCTGGCTCTTGGCCGCCCGCAGCAGGGGCGTCTCGAGGGGGTGGTAGACGAGGTCGACGACCACCTGCCCAGGTCGCAGCCCGCCCGGGTCGACGGGCATCTCGCCGGAGGGGGCCCCGGCGCCCGTCATGCCGAGCGAGGTGGCCTGGACGACGAGGTCGGCCCCGGGGACGTCGGCGGCCGCCCCCACCCGGCCGGCCGGGCCGGCCAACGCCGCGCAGCTCTGGGCGCGCGCCGCGGTCCGGTTGACCACCACCACCTCGGCCGCGCCGGCGTCGGCCAGGGCCAGGGTGACGGCTCTCGCCGCGCCACCGGCCCCGATCACCACGCACCGACGGGCCCCGGGGTCGAAGCCCACCGCTCGTCGTAGGGCGGCCAACAGTCCCTCGCCGTCGGTGGAGTCCCCCACCAGCGCGCCGTCGCGCCAGCTGATGCAGTTGACGACGCCCAGTCGGCGGGCCACGTCGGTGACGTCGTCCACCGCCGCGAAGGCCTGCTCCTTGTGGGGCATGGTCACCGACAGCCCCGCGATCTGAAGCGCCCGCATCCCGGTCACCGCGGCGGCGGCGGCCCCGGCGGGCACGGGGAACGCCACCGACACCCAGTCGAGCCCGAGGGCGTCGAAGGCGGCGTTGTGCAACAGGGGGGAAAGGGAATGGGCGATGGGGTCGCCGATCACCCCCACCACGGCGGAGGCCCCCGACGGCCATGTCGGTGAACGTCTCGGGGCCGGTGTTGGCGATGCCATGGCCGGCCCCTAGCCGAGGCCCCGGCTCTGGGCCAGGCGCTCGTTGGCCTGTTGGCCGGCGAAGGTGCTGGAGAAGGCCTCGGTGCCGTCCTTGGACACCACCACGAAGTACACCCACGGACCCGGCGTGGGCGCCAGGGCGGCCTGCAACGACGCCTTGGAGGGGAAGCAGATGGGCGTGGGGGTGAGCCCGGTGTGCAGATAGGTGTTGTACGGGGTGTTGAGCGCGAGGTCGGCGGCGCTCACCGGACCACCGTCGCGGTGCTCGGAGTACAGCACGGTGGAGTCCATCTGCAGGGGCGTGCCCCGGGCCAGTCGGTTGTAGATCACGCGCGACACCTTGCCGAGGTTCTTCTGGTACACACCTTCTTTCTGCACGATCGAGGCCACGGTGATGGCCTGGTAGGGCGTCTCGCCCAGCGCGGCCGCCCCCGAGCTCAGCCCCGTGGCGTCGGCCAGGGTGTCGAACCTGTCGATCATGTCGCCCAACAGGGTCTGGTCCGACTCCCCCGGCACCACGAGGTAGGTCCCGGTGCCGACGAGACCGTCGAGGTTCGTCGAGCCCGCCGGCTCGAACGGGGAGCGCAGCGCGCCGGAGTCGGCCACCGACAGGAAGTGGGCGCCGTCGTGCCCGGGGACCTGACCCACCCGTTCGGCCACCTCGCCGATGGTGAACCCGGCCAGGACGGTCACGGGGAAGACGTCGGGCCCCCCGGCCAGCTGGGACCGGATGTCGGCGAAGGGGTCGTGGCGGTGCAGCAGGTAGCTGCCGGGCTGCACCACGGGCGTGCCGTGGAGCGTGAGGTACACGCGAAACGCCAGCGAGCTGTCCACCACCTGGGCGCGCACCAGCGTGGCGATCACCGACCCCATGGAGTCTCCCGGCGCGATGGTGACGATGGTCGGGGCGCCCCGGTCCCCGCCGGCCTGGCTCTCGTACCACACCACCGCCGCCACCACGAGCACGAGCACCACCAGCACGGCCCCGGCGGCCACGCGTGCCCGACGGCGGCGGAACATCCGGGCCCGAGCGCGCGCCCGGAGCTGCGCCCTCGAACGAGCCCGGTCGGCCGGGCTCGGCGGCTGTGCGGCGTCGGGCCCCACCGGGGCGTCGAGGACCCGGCGCGGTCCTTGGGGCTCAACCATGGCCACGCCCGTGCCCGGCGTCGAGCCAGGCCTGGAGCAACACCGCCGCCGCGCTGGCGTCGATGCGGGCCCGTTGCCGGCGCCGGGGGGTGCCGGCGTCGGCCAGGGACCGGGCCGCGCTCACGGTGGTGAGGCGCTCGTCGAAGGTCTCGACGCGCACACCGTCGGCCGCCAACACCCGGGCCAGCTCGTCGGCGTCGGCCTGGGCGGCGCGCGCCGCCGGGCCGCGCCGGCCGTCGAGGCTCAACGGCAGGCCCACCACCACGCACCGGGCCCCGACGTCCTCGACCACCGCCGCCAGCGCTCTCCACGCCTCGGCGTCGTCTCGGCCCCGGTCGATGGTGCCCCGTGGCGAGGCCAGGGTGCCGGTGCCGTCGGACACGGCCACCCCGATGTGGCGCGCCCCCAGGTCGATGCCGACCACCCGCACCGCAGTCAGGCGCCGAGCCGGCGCCTGGCCTCCGCCAGCACGTCATCGATCTTGGTGGGGTCCGACCCCCCGGCCACGGCCAGCTCGGCCGAACCCCCGCCGCCCCCGCCCACCAGCTGCGCCAGCTCCTTGGCGGTGACCCCGGCGTCGACCGCCGCGTCCGCCGAGGCCACGGCCACGCCCACCTTGGACCCGTCGGGGGACCCGGCCACCACCACCACGCGCACGCCGTGGCGCCGGATGGCGTGGGCCAGGTCGCGGAGCTGGTCGGCGACCAGTCCGTCTTGGCGGTGCACGACCACGCCGCCCGACGCCGCCTGCGCCAGGCGCGCCGCCTCCTCTTCGATGCGGGCGCCGCGCAGGCGTTGCAGCTCCTTGTCGGCCCGGCGTTGGCGATCGAGCACCTTCTGCAGGGCGTCGACCACGGCGTTGGGCTCCACCTTGAGCATGTGCGCCACGTCGTCGAGGGCCCGCCGGCTCTCGTCGAGCAGCGCCAGTGAGCCCGACCCCGTCACGGCCTCGATGCGCCTGGTGTTCGACCCGATCGACCCCTCCGACACCACCGTGATGGGACCGATCATGCCCAAGGCGTCGACGTGGGTGCCGCCACAGAATTCCAAGGAGTGGGCGCCGGCGCGCACCACCCGGACGCGCTCGCCGTACTTGTCGTCGAAGAAGGCGAGGGCCCCGAGCGCCTCGGCCTCGGACTTCGAGGTCTCGATGGTCTGCACCGGCGCGTCGGTGAGGACATCGGCGTTGGCCGCCAGGGCCACCTCGGCCAGCTCCTCGCGACGCAGCGCCTGGGGATGGGAGAAGTCGAAGCGCAGCCGGTCGGGGGCGACGTTGGAGCCCTGCTGGCGGACGTGGTCGCCGAGGACCTGGCGCAGAGCGCTGTGCAGCAGGTGCGTCCCGGTGTGGTGGCGGCGCGTGGACTCGCGACGGCCGGCGTCGATGACGGCCAAGGCGTCTTGGCCGGGGAACAGCTCGCCCTCCACCGTGGCGCGGTGCACGATGAGCCCGGGGACCGCGACCTGGGTGTCGAGCACCCGGGCACGCCCGGTCTCGGTGGTGATGACGCCGGTGTCGCCCACCTGGCCGCCGGACTCGGCGTAGAACGGGGTGCGGTCCAAGACGATCTCCGCCGTGCCCGGCAGCGCACCGGTCAGCACCGCCACCACCGTGGTGGGCTCCTCGTAGTGCTCGTAGCCGGTGAAGCGCGTCGGGCCCGATTGCGCCAAGAGGTCCCGGTAGACGGTGTCCTCCCCCAGGGCCTCACGCCGGCGACGGGCGTCGGCCCGGGCCAGGTCGCGCTGCGCCGCCATCTCCCGCTCGAAGCCCTCGGTGTCGACCTCCACTCCGGCCTCGGCCGCCATCTCCATGGTGAGCTCGATGGGAAAGCCATGCGTGTCGTGCAACCGGAAGGCCACGTCGCCGGGCACCCGGCCCGTGCCGTCGCGCAGGGCCTCTTCGAGGATGACCGAACCCGCCTCCAAGGTGCGCCGGAAGGTCCCCTCCTCGCGCTCCACCGTCTCCTGGATGCGGTCGAGCTCGTTGGCCAGGACGGGATAGGCGTCGCCGAGGACATCGGCCACGGCGGCCACCAGTCGCGGGGTCACGAGCTCGAGCACTCCCAGCTGGAAGGCCCGGCGCGCGGCGCGGCGGATGACGCGCCGCAGGACGTAGCCCCGGCCCTCGTTGGAGGGCATGACGCCATCGGCCACCACCATGGCCATGGCCCGGGCGTGGTCGGCCAAGATGCGCAAGGACACGTCGCTGTGGGCAGCGGCGCCGTAGCCAACACCGGCGATCTCCTCGGCCGCCGCCAGGATAGGCCGGAAGACCTCGGTCTCGAAGAGCGAGTCCACGCCCTGGAGAATGGGGAGGTTGCGCTCGAGCCCCGCCCCGGTGTCGATGCTCTTGTAGGGGAGGTCGGAGAGCGAGCCGTCGAGCGCCCGGTCGTGTTGCATGAACACCAGGGTGTAGATCTCCACGAAGCGATCGGCACCCCCGCGGGCGGGCCCGCCCTCGTCCCCGTATTGCGGTCCGCGGTCGAAGAACAGCTCGGAGCACGGGCCGCACGGCCCGGTGTCGCCCATCTGCCAGAAGTTGTCCTCGTACCCCAGTCGCTGCACCCGTTCCTCGCGGACGCCGGGGACGCCGAGCCAGATGTCGTGCGCCTCGTCGTCGGTCTCGAAGATGGTGATCCAGAGTCGCTCGGCGTCCATCCCCAGGACCTCGGTGAGCAGCTCCCACGCCAGGGGGATGGCGGTCTCCTTGAAGTAGTCGCCGAAGCTGAAGTTGCCGAGCATCTCGAAGAAGGTGCAGTGCCGCTCGTCGGTGCCGATGAGCTCGATGTCGATGGTGCGGAAGCACTTCTGCACCGAGGTGGCCCGGGGCCACGGCGCCGCCTGCTCGCCCAGGAAGTACGGCTTGAAGGGCACCATGCCGGCGATGGTGAACAACACGGTGGGGTCATGCGGGATGAGGCTGGCCGAGGGGACCACGGCGTGGCCGCGTTGCGCGTAGAAGCCGGTGAACGTCGAGCGGAGCTGGTTGGCGTCCATCATCGGAGGATCCTACCGGCCGACCCCGCCCGCCCGGGGCGTCGAGACGGGGAGATCGGGCCTGCTGCCAGCGACTTTCGGCGCTCGCTCAGCGCGGTGCGCCACCGCCGCGGCGAGCGAGGTCGCGCCACAGCTCGTCCTGACGGCGCTGCGCGTCACTGCGGCCGGTGTCGAGCGCGTCGCGCACCTTGTCGGCGGCGTTGCGCCGGGTGCGGTCCACCATCGAGACGACCTCACCGGCCACCGCCGTGGGCCGCACACGACGCGACAGCCGTTCCAGGCGACGACGCGTCCACAGCGTGCCGCCCGCGCCGAGCACGGCCCCGGCTGCCAACCACAGGGGTCTGCGGATCACTGTCGGGTCCCGGCGTGACGGCGTCGGCGCCCCGACGGCGCCGACGGGGCGTGGCGGTCTCGGGAAGCGGTATCGGGACGCGGCGCGTGCCCGTTGGTCGACGGCCTCGGAGCCTCTCCGGCCACGGGGTGGCGCCCGAAGAAGCGCCGCAGGGCGCTGCCGAGGCCGGTGCTGTAGGCGAGGACCTTCACCACCGGGTTGGACAGGGTGCGATAGGCGAGGCGAGACGCCGAGTCCACGGTGGCGGAGACGGCTTCGGCGGAGTCCAGGACGTCACCCACACGAACCATCTCGGTGGCGGCCTGGTCGACGACGACGCGGGCGTCGTGCACCAAGGGCACCGTCTCCCGGCGCAATTCGTCCACCGCCCGCCCCAGCTCGCGTACCCGCCGGCCCAGCACGACCACCACCCCCACGAGCACGAGGGCGGCCACCCCCGCGGCGATGGCGGTGACCAGCGCGGCGACTTGGTCGGCGGTCATGGCCGCGTCATCCTACGACGCCCCCGGCCTCGGAGGCGCCCATGGCCACCATGGGCGCGGTGAGCCGGATGTCGCCCGTCGAGCCGTGGAACCCGGCGTCGCCGAAGGCGAAGACGCCGCCGTCCGACGCCACGAGCCAGTAGCCGCCGCCGTCGGGTGTCGATGCCATGCCCACCACCGGCTTGGTGAGGCGCAGGTTCCCCGTCGAGCCGTGGAACCCGGCGTCGCCGAAGGCGAAGACGCCGCCGTCCGACGCCACGAGCCAGTAGCCGCCGCCGTCGGGTGTCGATGCCATGCCCACCACCGGCTTGGTGAGGCGCAGGTTCCCCGTCGAGCCGTGGAACCCGGCGTCGCCGAAGGCGAAGACGCCGCCGTCCGACGCCACGAGCCAGTAGCCGCCGCCGTCGGGTGTCGATGCCATGCCCACCACCGGCTTGGTGAGGCGCAGGTTCCCCGTCGAGCCGTGGAACCCGGCGTCGCCGAAGGCGAAGACGCCGCCGTCCGACGCCACGAGCCAGTAGCCGCCGCCGTCGGGTGTCGATGCCATGCCCACCACCGGCTTGGTGAGGCGCAGGTTCCCCGTCGAGCCGTGGAACCCGGCGTCGCCGAAGGCGAAGACGCCGCCGTCCGACGCGACGAGCCAGTAGCCCTTGGAGGAGGGGGTGGGGGCCATGCCCACCACCGGGTTGGTGAGTGGCTTGCCCCCCATGGAGCCGTAAAAACCCATCTGCCCGAAGGAGAACACGCCGCCGTCGGAGGCCACGGTCCAGTACCCCGCGGGCCCGACGTAGGTGAAGGGCATGCTGCCGTCGAAGCCGAGTGTGTCGTCGCCCGTCTTGACGAGGACGTCGACGTCTTCCCAGCCGCCGTTCGGAGACGCCGGCGCACTGACGGTCACCGTCGTGGGCGTCACCGAGTCGATCACCGCCGGGTTGGCGTTGCCGAAATCGACCTCGCTCACCGCCGACAGATTCGAACCCGACACCCGCACCACGGTGCCCCCGGCGGCGGGGCCCGAGGACGCCGAGATCCCCGTGACCACCGGGCACAGCGAGGGTGGCGGCGACCGCAAGACGCCCACCAGCGCGTCGGCGACCGGGGTCCCCAGCCCCGTGGCCATGTCGTAGCCCGCCGTGGCCGGGTAGTACGGCCCCGGCGGGGTGTCGGGGGGGTTGCTCGGCTCGGACCCGATGGGCTGGTTGTTCCCCGTCGTGACGTCGTTGAAGAGTGGGCTCACCTCACACCCGGCCTGGTACAGGACGGGGTTGAGGAACCCCACCGGCGATGACTGGCCCTGGTCGGCCAGGGCCGCCAGGGCCCCCCACAGCGGCGCCGACATGCTCGTTCCCCCCACCCGGGCCCAGCCCTGGTTGAAGCAGGAGCAGAAGACGGCGTACCCGGTGCCCGGATCGCCGTCGGCCGCCACGTCGGGGACCTCCCGGCACGACAACGTCCCCGCCCCCGAGCTGCTCGGGCAGGGCTGGAGCCCGGTGAAGGTGTCCGCCGCCTTGGTGTAGGGGCTCTGGACGCCGGGGCCGAGCTGCCACGCCGGCATAGTCCACGTCGTCGAGCTCCCACCCCCGCCGGTGCCCTCGAACAGACCGGAGTTCCACACCGTCTCGGTCGGCGCCGGCCCCAACGCCTCGAGGGTGGTCCCACCCACGCTCGTGACCCACGGCTGGCCGGCGGGGTCGTCGACCTGGAGGCGGGTGTCGGTGGAGCTCGGGAAGAAGTAGCAGTCCTCCGAGCCCTCGTCGCCCGCGGCGGCCACGACGGTCTGGCCCTGGGCGGCGGCCTGTTGGAAGATCGACGACTCCGCCTGGATGTCCACGGCCGGCATGTCCGCCTCGCACTGGCCCCAACTGGTGGAGATCACTTTGGGGAGCCCGCCGCCGTCGACCATGGCCAGGTAGGTGTCGAGAGGGCCGGTGCCGGTGTTGGGCCCGACGTAGACCTTGACGCTCGCCTCGGGCGCCATGCCGATGACCATCTCGATGTCGAGCGCGGCCTCGCCCTGCCCGGGGCCGCTGTTGGGGCTCGACCCGTCCACCCGCACCGCGCTCACCGAGGCCGCGATGGCGGGCGAATAGCAATTCTTGAACGCGGTGATGTCCGACGGCAGGTAGGGCTCGAGCTCGTAGACCCCCACGGTCACGCCCGAGCCCTCGGTGCCGGGGTACAGGCTCGAGAACGAGTACGCCTGGGCCAACTCGTCGGCGGTCAGCGCGGCGGGGGTCCCGGTGCTCGACTGGATGCTCGACAGGCATTCCGCCGTGGGGCTGGGCCCGCTGGCCCGGGGAGCCGCCAAGTGCGGAGCCGGTACCGAGGCGCCGAATGTCCCGACGGCGGGCGGCGCCCGGCCTCCCGGCCCCACCAGTTGGGGCGAGGGTCGGCTGAGGTCGTCGAGCCCGGCCACCCCGACCAGCTCGCCGGCCAGGTCGGCGGGCAACAGCGGCTCGGCGTCGGGGACCCGCGCCACCTGCCCCGAGGGGAGCCGGTACTGCTCGAGCCCGGTGTCGAAGGCGTGGTCGATCTGGGCGGCGGTGCCCGCGATCGGGACCACCAGGCCGTCACCCGAGGTGGGGCCGACGGCCACGCCCCGGCTCGCCAGCCATCGGCGTACCGCCGAGATCGTGGCCGGGAGCGGCCCGAAGGTCGCCGCGAACTCCCCGGGCGCCAGGTAGTGCCGGAAGGACGGGGACCCCGGGGTGGACACGGCGCGGTCGAAGGCCTCCAGGGCGGCGGGGTCGCGCCCGGCGAGGACGACGTCGGCGCGCACCGCGCTGTCCGACGGCACCGGGTGCAGGAGACGGCTCCCTCGGGGGAGGGCGGGGACGCTTCTCGTGCTCCGCACCCACGCACCGGCGATCGGCGCGGCGGCCAAGGCGGCGCGCGCCCGCACCGCTGTCACCGCCACCAGCGAGCCCGACACCGCCAGGCAGGCGATCACAGCGGTGATCCTCCGCCGGTGTCCGGCTTTGCTGCGGATCAAGAGCTCAGTCTTCTCCGTCCCGTCGCTCGCCATCGGCTGGGCGGCGCAGACGTTGGCCTATCGCCGCCTCGGCGCCGTGATCGCTCGGCTCGTAGTAGACGGTGCCGGCGACCTGGGGAGGACGGTAGTCCTGCTCCACCCATCCCCGGGGGTCGTCGTGGGGATACCGGTACCCCTCGCCGTGGCCGATCTCGCTCGCCCCCCGGTAGCTGGCGTCGCGCAGGTGGGCGGGCACATCGGCGCGGGGGCCGTCCCGGGCGTCGGCCCGTGCTCGGCCCAGGGCAGTGGTGACGCGGTTCGACTTGGGGGCGCACGCCAGGTAGACGACGGCCTCGGCCAGGTTGAGCTGGGCCTCGGGCAGGCCCACGAACTCGACGGCCCGAGCCGCGGCGTCGGCCACCACCAGGGCCATGGGGTCGGCCAGCCCCACGTCCTCGCTGGCCAGGATCACGAGGCGTCGGGCGATGAAACGGGCGTCCTCGCCGCCCTCGAGCATGCGGGCGAACCAGTACAGCGCGGCGTCGGGGTCCGATCCCCGGACGGACTTGACGAGCGCGCTCACCTGGTCGTAGTGGGCGTCCGCGCCTTGGTGCAGGAGCCGGCCGGCCCGGGCCCGCTCGACCACGGCGGCGGTGACGGGCTCGGCGCCGGCCAGCGCCACGGCCACTTCCAGGGTCCCGAGCGCGGCCCGGGCGTCCCCGTCGGCCACCGACACCAGGGCGGCCACGGCGTCGTCGTCGGCGCGGGCGTGCTCGACCTCGAGCCCTCGCCGGACCACCTCCTCGATGTCGTGGCTGGCCAGGGGCTCCAGTCGCCACAGCGTGGCGCGGCTCAGCAAGGGTGAATTGACGGAGAAGAAGGGGTTCTCGGTGGTGGCCCCGATGAGGACCACGAGCCCGTCCTCCACCGCGGGGAGCAGGGCGTCCTGCTGCGCCTTGTTGAAGCGGTGGACCTCGTCGATGAAGAGGATGGTCCCCCGGCCGTGCTCACCCAGCAGGCGCCGGGCGTCGTCGATGGCGGAGCGGACGTCGGCCACCCCGGCGTTCACCGCCGACAGCGGCACGAACGTTTTGGCGGTGGTGGCCGCCACCACTTGGGCCAGGGTGGTCTTCCCCGTCCCCGCCGGTCCCCACAAGATGGCCGAGGTGAGACGGTCGGCCTCGATGAGCACCCTCAGCGGCGCGTCGGGCGCCACCAGGTGCCGCTGGCCGACGATGTCGTCGAGGGTCCGGGGCCGCAGGCGCGCCGCCAACGGGGCCCGCTGGCGGAGCCGGTCCGTGGCCGCCTGGGCGAAGAGGTCGGGGGGTCCCGGGCCGCGGCGTCGTGGTGGGCGCGATGCCATCTCGTGTCCTTGCCTCGATCGGCGTCGCCGGCGGTCCGCTCAGTCGCCCGGGGGTGTGACGCGCAACCCGAGCTCGCGCAGCACCGGAGCGGAGAGCGCCTTGGGGGCCCCGGTCATGGGGTCGGTCCCCGACTGGGTCTTGGGATAGGCGATCACCTCGCGCAGGTTCTCCTCCCCCGACAAGATGGCGACGAACCGGTCCACGCCCACCGCGAACCCCCCGTGCGGAGGGGCGCCGTAGCGGAAGGCCCCCAACAGGAAGCCGAAGCGTGCCTCGGCCTCGTCGGGCGCGATGCCCAGGGCGTGAAAGACACGACGCTGGACGTCCTCGCGGTGGATTCGGATCGACCCCGACCCCAGCTCCGAGCCGTTGAGGACGAGGTCATAGGCCTGGGAGCGCACCCGGGCGGGATCGGACTCGAGCAGGTCGATGTCGTCGGGATGCGGCATGGTGAAGGGGTGGTGGGCGGCGCGCGGGTTGCCGTCGTCGTCGGTGCCGTCGAACAGGGGGAACTCGGTCACCCACAGAAAGCGGCGCTCTCCCTCGTACACCGGCGGGCGCCCGACGTCCAGGCGCAGTTGCCCGAGCACCTCGCAGGCCGTGCGCCACTCGTCGGCGACCACCAGCACCAGGTCTCCGGCCACCGCGCCGGTGCGCGCCACCAGCCCGGCGCGTTCGGCGTCGGACAGGACCTTTTCGAGCGGCGACGACAGCGCCACCGGTGCCTCGGAGGTGACCTTGAACCAGGCCAGGCCCTTGGCCCCGAGCTCCCGGGCCCGTTCCACCAGGGCGTCGAGCCGGTTCCGTCCAAGAGACGATCCCCCGACGAGGCAGATGGCCTTCACCGACGGCGCCGCCAGAGCCCGCACCTCGGTGGCGGCGAAGACCTCCCCCAGGTCGACGAGCTCCATCCCGAAGCGCAGATCGGGCTTGTCCACACCGAAGCGGTCCATGGCCTCGTGCCACGTCATGGACGGGAAGTGCGATGGCCGCACGCCGACGGCCGCTTCGGTGGCGTCGGCGACCGCCTCGGTCACGGCCTCCTGGACGTCGGCCTCGGTCACGAACGACGCCTCGATGTCGAGCTGGGTGAACTCGAATTGGCGATCCGCTCGCAAGTCCTCGTCGCGCAGGCACCGGGCGATCTGGAAGTAGCGGTCCATGCCCCCCACCATGAGCAACTGCTTGGCGATCTGCGGGCTCTGGGGCAGCACGTAGAACTTGCCCCGGTTCAGTCGCGACGGGACGGCGAACTCCCGGGAGCCCTCGGGAGTCGGCGTCCACAACAACGGCGTCTCGACCTCGCAGAAGCCCTGGCGCACCATGGCCGCCCGCATGGCGCCCATGACGCGACCGCGCAGGCGGAGGTTGCGCTGCATGCGGGGCCGGCGCAGGTCCACGAAGCGGTAGTGCAGTCGCACCGACTCGTCGACCTCGGCCCGGTCGTCGACCGGGAAGGGGGGCGTCTCGGCCTCAGAGAGCACCTGGACGGCGCAGTCGGTCAGCTCGACCTCCCCCGTGGCCAGCTCGGGGTTGACGGTGCCCTCGGGCCGGGCCGAGACCGTGCCCTCGATGCGTAGGACCCACTCGCTGCGCACGCCCACCGACCCGTCGACGACGCACTGCACGATGCCGCTGTGGTCCCGGAGGTCCAGGAACGAGAGATGCTCACCGTGCTCGCGCCGGCGCGCCACCCAGCCGCACACCGTCACGCGCGCCTCGAGCTGGGTGGGGCCGAGCTCGCCGCACAGATGGGTTCGCATCCCCGTGGCCGTCATCGGTGTTCCTCGGTGTCCTTCTCCCGGTGCGCCGCCAGCCACGCGACGACCGAGGCCCGGAGCACCGTTTCCTGGGGGCCCTCACCCCGCAGCGGCCTGACCGTCACCACCGCGCCGGCGACCTCCTCGGGCCCCACGATGAGCGCCAGCCGGGCACCGGAGCGGTCCGCCTGCTTGAGCTGGGCCTTGAGCGAGCGCCCATCGTAGGCGCGCACCGCCCCCAGGCCGGCCCGGCGCAGCTCGGCGCACAGGTCGCGCGCCTCGGCCCCCCCGGTGACGTCGACGACAAAGGCGTCGGGCAGGGGTGGGTCCGAGGCGAACACCCCTTCGGCGTCGCACGCCAGCAGCAGCCGCTCGATGCCGATGCCGAACCCGATGCCCGGCGTGGGTGGCCCCCCGAGGGCCTCGACCAGGCCGTCGTAGCGACCCCCGCCGCCGATGGCGTTCTGCGCCGACGTCAGTGACGTGGCCGAGAACTCGAAGGTGGTGCGGGTGTAGTAGTCCAGCCCCCGCACCAGGCGGGGCTCGAGGCGGTGCTCGATGCCCAGGGCGTCGAGGCCGGCGCGCACGCGCGCGAGGTGGGCGGCGCACGCCTCGTCGAGGAAGTCGGTGATCCGGGGGGCGGCCTCGGTCACCGCCCGGCACTGGGGACGCTTGCAGTCGAGCACCCGCAAGGGGTTGGCCCGGTAGCGCTCCCGGTGTTCGTCACAGAGCTCGGAGGCGTGCTCGTCGAGGTAGGCCACCAGCGCGGCGACGTAGTGCCCTCGGCACTGCGCACATCCCATGGAGTTCACCGCCAGGTCCACCCGGGCGAGCCCCAACCAGTCGTAGAACTCGGCGGCCAGCGCCACCACCTCCACGTCGACATCGGGGTCGTCGGTGCCCAGCACCTCCACCCCCAGCTGGTGGTGCTGCTTGTAGCGGCCGGCCTGGGGGCGCTCGTAGCGGAAGGCGGGCGTGACGTACCACGCCTTCCAGGGAACCGGGGGGTGGTGCTGGACGAAGGCCCGCACCACCGACGCCGTGCCCTCGGGGCGCAGCGCCACCTGCCGCCCGCCGCGGTCGGCGAACTCGTACATCTCCTTGCGCACGACGTCGCTGTCGTCCCCGATGCCGCGCCGGAAGAGCTGGGCGTCTTCGAACATGGGGCTCACCACCAGTCCGAAGCCGGCCAGCTGGGCCCGTCGGGCGAACTCCGCCACGAGCCGTTCCCAGCGGGCCGACTCGGGCCACAGCACGTCGTGGGTACCTGCGGGGGCGCGCAGCGGCGCCGAGTCCTCGGCCACCGGGTGCTCAGTACTTCCGGCCGGGAAGGGTCCGGAAGGCGTCGAACACGCCGTCGAGGTGCTTGAGGGAGCTGATGAGCGACTCCAGATGACCGGGGTCGGCCAGCTCCACGTCGAAGTTCATCCGGCTCACCCGGTCCGGGGCGGTCTGCGACGACGACGACACGATGTTCAGATGATGCTCGGACACCACCCGGGTCACGTCCGAGAGCAGGCGAGAGCGGTCGAAGGCGAGCACCTCGATGGAGGCCACGAACACGGTGGTCCCCTCGCGGTCCCACTCCACCTCGATCAGCCGTTCGTGTCCCGCCGCGGCCAGGGCGGTGGCGTTGGCGCAGTCGGCCCGGTGCACGCTCACGCCCCGACCCCGGGTGACGAAGCCCACGATCTGGTCACCGGGCACCGGAGTGCAGCAACGCGACAAGCGCACCATGACGTCGTCGAGGCCCTCGACGTAGACGCCCACCGGCGATCCCCGCCGGGTCCGGGTGCGCAGCCCGGGGCCCACGGTGGTGGGGAGCTGCTCCTCGCCTCCCCCGCCGCGCAGGTCACGGGCCAGGCGCTGGGCCACCGACCGGGCCGAGACGTGGCCGTCGCCGATCGAGGCGTGCAGGGAATCGAGGTCCACGTAGTTCATGGCGGCGGCCAGGCGCTCGAGGGCGTTCGAGGCGGCCAGCTTCTGCACCGGGAGACCCTCGCGGCGTAACGCCTTGATGAGCTCCTCACGGCCGGTCTCCATGGCGTCTTCTCGCCGCTCGCGCGAGAACCACTGCCGGATCTTGTTGCGGGCCCGGGGTGAGGCCACGATCTGCAACCAGTCGCGCGACGGCCCGGCCGAAGGGACCTTGGAGGTGATGATCTCGATGGTGTCGGCGGACTGCAGGGGGGTGTCGAGGGGGACCAGGCGCCCGTTCACCTTGGCCCCGATGCACCGGTGGCCGACCTCGGTGTGGATGGAGTAGGCGAAGTCGATGGGCGTCGACCCCGCCGCCAGGGCGATGACCTTGCCCTTGGGGGTGAACACGTAGACCTCGTCCTGCTCCAGGTCGAGCTTCAGGGTCTCGAGGAACTCCAGGGGGTCGATGGTCTCTTGCTGCCAGTCCACGATGCGCTGGAGCCAGGCCATCTCCGCCGTGGTGGCCGCCGCGCCGTCTTTGGAGTGCTCCTTGTACCCCCAGTGCGCGGCGATGCCGTACTCGGCGCGACGATGCATCTCGCCCGTGCGGATCTGCACCTCGATGGGCTTGCCCTCGAGCCCGATCACGGTGGTGTGCAGCGACTGGTAGAGGTTGAACTTCGGGCTGTTGATGTAGTCCTTGAACCGGCCCTGGACCGGGCTCCAGATGGCGTGGATCGAACCCAGCGCGGCCCAACAGTCCTTTTCGGACTCGACGATCACGCGCAGCCCCACGAGGTCGTGGATTTCGGCGAACTCTTTGCCGCGCACCACCATCTTCTCGTAGATGCTCCACAGGTGCTTGGGCCGACCCGTCACGTCGGCCTTGACCCCCGAGGCGCCCAGTCGCTGGCGCACCGCCACCAGGACCCGGGCCAGGTACTCGTCTCGCTCGGGGGCGCGCGTGGCCACCATCTGCTCGATCTCGGCGTAGCGCTTGGGGTGCAAGGTGGCGAAAGCCAGGTCCTCGAGCTGCCACTTGAGCTCCTGGATCCCGAGGCGATGCGCCAACGGCGCGTAGATGTCGAGGGTCTCCTGGGCGGTGCGCCGCTGCTTCCACTCCGGCATCACCGCCACCGTCCGCATGTTGTGGAGACGGTCGGCGAGCTTGATGACGAGCACCCGCCAGTCGTTGGCCATGGCCACGAGCATCTTGCGCACCGTGGCCGCCTGCTGGGCTTCCTTGGAATCGAACTGCAGGCGGTCGAGCTTGGTGACCCCGTCCACGATGGCGCCAACCTCGGGCCCGAAGTCCTCGTTGACGAGCTCGAGGGTCAGCCCGGTGTCCTCCACGGCGTCGTGCAGCAGGGCGGCGGCCACCGAGCGGGCATCGAGGCCCAGATCGGCGACGATGGTGGCCACCGCCACCGGGTGGGTGATGTAGGGCTCCCCCGTCTGGCGCAGCTGGCCCAGGTGCGACTGTTCGGCGACCTTGCCGGCCCGGACGATCAGCTTGCGGTCGGCGGCGCCGGCGCGCGGCCGCCGGGCGTCGTAGGCCGCCAGCACCCCCCCCACCAGGTCGTCGAGCATCGCCGGCCGGCGGAAAGGGGCAGCCAGGCGCTCGACGGTGACCACCTACTCACCGTACCTGTCCAAAACCACAACAGGGCATCCTGGCGCGCCGGCCCGGCACGGCCGACGCAGGCGCCCTGCGCGCTAGCGGCGCCGGCCGCCTTTCTTCGAGCCCTTGCCCTTGCGGGGGCGGGGGCGGGCGCCCCGTCGCCGAGGACCCGCTGCGCGCCCCCGAGGACCCGCTGCGCGCCGGGCCCGATGACCCACTGCGGGGCGCCCGGGCGGCGCCGTTGGACCCGCTGCGCGCTGGAGCGCCGGGGGTGGCGGCGTCCTCCTCGTCGAAGTCCTCGTCGTCGTCGACCGGCTCGGCCTGGCGCGTGGCGGCACCGGGGCGCAGCACGCCCGTCTGGCGACGGGCGGCGGCGGCGCGCCCGGCACTGCCCGAACCGCCCCGGGCTCCGCCGGGCGACCCGGCCTGGGACAGCACGGCGGCCTGGCGCGGGGTGAGCAGCAGGCCCGCCCCTTCGCTCCGGCTCTCGAGCTTGCGCCGGATGTTGATGTAGCGCACCTCGCGCTCTTTGAACCTGGCCAGCACCGGTGAGGCGATGAAGATCGACGAGTAGGCCCCCGAGGTGAGGCCGATGACGAGGGCCAGGCCGAAGTACTGCAGCGTGGTCGCCCCCAGGAGCTGGGCGCCGATGACGAGCACCGCCAGCACCGGCAGGATGGCCACCAGCGAGGTGTTGATGGAGCGGGCCAGGGTCTGGTTCATCGAGAGGTTGACGATGTCGGTGTACGTCAGCCGGCCGGTGCCGAACTGGCCCCGGCTGTTCTCCTTGACACGGTCGAACACCACCACGGTGTCATAGAGCGAATACCCCAGGATGGTGAGCAAGGCGATGACCGTGTCCGGGGTGACCTGGAAGCCGGCCAGTGAGTACACCCCGGCCGTCACCAGAAGGTCGTGGATCACGGCGATCAGGGCCGCCATGGCCATCTTCCACTCGAAACGGAACGAGATATAGGTCACCACCACGATGAAGAAGACCAGGACGGCGATGATCGCCTTCTGACTGATCTGACTGCCCCACGTGGGCCCGACGTCGGTCAGCGAGACCTTGTTCGGTGAGATGTGTCCGATGCGGGCCACCGCGTTGGTGACCGCCGTCTTGTTGGCGACTTGCTGGGCGGCCGACTCCTTGGTCAGGTCGGCTTGGACCTGCACGGTGGCGGCGGAGCCCTGGCCGAGGACCTGCACCGTGGCCCCGGGCACCCCGGCGTTGGCCACGGCCGTCTGGACCTGGCTCACGCTGGCGCCGTGGGCGGGCACCTCCCAGGAGGTGCCCCCCTTGAAGTCGATGCCCCAGTTGAAGCCCCGGACCCCGAACGACACCAGGCCGGCCACGATGATGAGCCCCGACAGCGCGTACCACCACCGGCGGCGACCCACGAAGTCGAACTTGGTCTCCCCCCGGTACACCCGCACGAAGGCGTTGGGGCGCTTGACGCTCACGGGCCCGTCGTCGATGGCCAACTCGGTCGTGGTCATACCGGCGTCTCGCTCCCCAGGGCCAGGCCCCGCGCCACGCCGATGAACCGGGCCCCGGTGATCCGGGCACTTCGACCCAAGAGGATGACGAGGGGGCGGGTGAAGAAGAAGGTGGTGAACACGTCGAGCAAGGTGGACAGCCCGAGGAAGAAGGCGAAGCCCCGCACCGTGCCCACGGCCAGGAGGTAGAGCACCACGGCGGCGGCCAGTGACACCAGGTCGGCGGCCAGGACCGTCCGGAACGCCCCCTGGAAGCTGCGGTCGACGCTCGTGCGCACCGACCTCCCGGAGCGGGCCTCATCTTTCAGTCGTTCGAAGTACACGATGTAGGAGTCCACGGTGATCCCCACCGACACGATGACGCCGGTGACACCGGACAGGTCCAGCGTCAGGTTCAACGCCGAATGGCTGAGCGCCGACACGATGGCCCACAACAGGGCGGCCGTGGTCATCAGACCGGCCACCACCACGATCCCCAGCACCCGGTAGTACAAGATGGTGTACAGCAGGACCAGGATCAGTCCCCCGATGCCCGCCAACAGCCCGGCCTTGAGCGACGACTTCCCGAGCGTGGGCGACACCGTCTCGCGCGTGAGGGGGTTGAGGCGCACGGGGAGCGAGCCGTAATTGAGCTCGAGGGCCAGGGTCTTCGCCGTGGCCTGGGTGAAGCTCCCGCTGATCTCGCCCTTACCGTCGAACGACGTGAAGGTGGCCTGTTGGGGCTGGATCAACGGCGCCGACTCGACCAGGCCGTCGAGGTCGATGGCCACGTACTGGTGGAAGTTCTCCTGGGCCACGGTGTCCCACGGCGTCACCGCCTTGAGGGTGTAGCTCACCGCCCAGGCGCTGATCGAGGTGTCGAACACCGCCGAGGCCGACGCCACCGCGCTGCCGGGCAGCTGTGACGGGCCCAGGACGAAGCGGGGGTACTGCTGACCTCCCGACAGCGGGTCGGCCTTGAGCAGGACGGTGTGCTTGGGGTTGTCATCGGCGGGGGTGGTGGAGGGATAGGACGCAAAGGCCGGATTGGGGGGGATGTTGTTGGCGGGCTGGCCGGAGGTGGTGTTCACCGCCAGCGACGACGCCGTCGTGGCGTACTCGCCGCACGCGGGCAGCGGGCCCGACGGCGGGGACTTGCCCTTGGCCGGCGGGGTGTAGGACGGCGCCCCGCACAGCACGGGCCTGAAGTAGAGCTGGGCGGTGGAGCCGATGAGCTTGATGAGCGCCCCGGGGTCCTTCACGCCGGGGAACTGCACCACCACGTTGCCGCCCTGAGAGTCCACCGTGGCCCCCGACACCCCCGCCCCGTCGATGCGGTTGCGGATGACGTTCACCGTCGTGTCCATCTCGCCGCTGGAGATGGTGCGCGCCGGTTTGTAGACCACCTCGGAGCCCCCGGCCAGGTCCAGACCGAGCTTGGGCGTCCACCCCGCCCCGAGCGTGGCGGCGAACACCACGATCGTGATGGCCACCGTCGCCACCAAGCTGATGACCAGCGACCGCTTCATGTCTCGTGGTCCTCGGTCCCGTCGGGCTCGGTCGTCTCCTCGTGCTGGTCGGTGGCGTCGTCCTTGGCGTCGGGGTTGTGGTCGGCCGACTCACCGTGGTCGTCGTCCTCGGCGGTGGCGTCGTGTTCGTGCTCGTCGTCGGCGTGGTCGTGCTCGTACTCGTGATAGGCGCCGTGGGCCTCGTCCTCGTCGTGCTCGTCCCAGCTCGGTGGGTCTCCGGGGGGGTCGTTGAGCCGCCGGGCGATGGTCGAGCGCAGCACGGTGATGCGGGTACCGGGAGCGGTCTCCAGGGTCACCCGGTCGGACTCCACGTCGAGGACGGTGCCGAAGATGCCCGCCCCGGTGAGGACCTCGTCACCGACCGAGATCTCCAGGAGCGTGTCTCGCTGGCGGCGCGCCGCCTGGGCCCGGGGGCGCAAGAAGAAGACGTAGGCCACCCCGAAGATCAGGATCAACGGCAGCAACGACGCCAGGGCGTTGGTGGAGGAGGTCTTCGTCGAGCTCGAGGCGGCCAGGAAGGACACGACGGCGTTGACGTTGAGCATGGTGAGTGGAATGGCGGGCTCCGGTTTTGAGAACGGCCGATGTTACTCCAGGCCTGCCCACCGGCCTCGGCGGGCGATCGCCGCCCTCACCACAACGTCGGAGACGCTCTTTGGAGCTCGGGACCCGGAGCGACCTCGCCCAGGTGTGCGAAAGCCCGGGGGGTGGCCACCCGCCCACGGGGGGTCCGCTGGAGGAGACCCTGTTGGAGAAGGTAGGGCTCATAGGCGTCCTCCACCGTGTCGGGCTCCTCACCCACGCAATGGGCGAGCGTCACGAGACCGACGGGGCGGCCGTCGAAACGACGGCACAGCGCATCGAGGATGGCGCGGTCCACCTTGTCGAGCCCGAGCTCGTCCACCCCGAAGAGCTCGAGGCCCTCGAGGGCGAGCGAGGCGGTGATGGCACCCTCGGCGCGCACCTCGACGTAGTCCCGCACCCGCCGCAGGAGCCGATTGGCGATGCGGGGTGTGCCGCGCGCCCGGGCGGCGATGTGGCGCGCCCCGTCGGGCTCCACTTCGACGCCCAGGATCCCCGCCGAGCGCATCACGATCCCGTGGAGGTCTTCGGCGGCGTAGAGGTCGAGACGCCCGACGAAGCCGAACCGGTCCCGCAACGGGCTCGTGAGCAGCCCGGTGCGGGTGGTGGCACCGACGAGGGTGAACCTCGGCAGGTCGAGGCGGATCGAACGGGCCGTGGGCCCCTTGCCGATCAGGATGTCGAGTTGGAAGTCCTCCATGGCCGGGTAGAGGACTTCTTCGACGGGCCGGGGCAGCCGGTGGATCTCGTCGATGAACAGCACGTCCCCGTGTTGCAGGTCGGTGAGCAACGCCGCCAGGTCGCCGGCGCGCACCAGGGCGGGCCCGGAGGTGACGCGCAGCCCGACACCCATCTCCGCCGCCACGATGCCGGCCAGCGACGTCTTGCCGAGCCCCGGGGGGCCGGCGAACAACAGGTGGTCCACGGGCTGTTCCCGGCGGCGCGCCGCCTCGAGGACGATCTGCAGGTGTTCGGTGAGCTGGGGTTGACCGTTGAATTCCTCGAGGTGCCGGGGACGCAGGCGCGCCTCGTCGGCCAGCTCGGCCGGGTCGGGCAGGGGGTTCACCGGCCTGGCCGGGTCCCTGCGCCCCGCCCCGCCACCTCGGCGAGGGGCCCGGTCGCGGGGGGACCCGAGCCCGACTCCGGCGACAACACCTCGCGCCGGCCGCTCACCGGGCGCCTGCCAGCTCGCGCAGGGCCTGGCGCAACAACTCCTCGACGGTGCCCTCGTCGTGCCCGCCCTCGAGCGCCCGCCGGATCTCCTCGGGGCCGTAGCCGAGCTCGGCCAGCGCGGCGCGCACCTCGCCACGCGCCTCGGACGGGGTTCTCTCACCGCCGGGCACGGTGTCGCCGGCGAACTGGGGGAGCTCGAGGCGGGACCGGAGGTCGAGGACGAGCCGAGCCGCCGTCTTGCGACCGACGCCGGGCACGGTGCACAACGCGCCCAGGTCCTCGTCGAGCACGGCGCGGACCAGGTCGGCCGGTCGCAGGGCACTGAGGACGGCGAGGGCCAGGGCGGGGCCGACCCCGTGGGCGCCGAGCAACGCCTCGAAGCACCGCCGCTCCTGGGCGGTGGCGAAGCCGTAGAGCACGAGGGCGTCCTCGCGCACATGGGTGTGCACGTGCAGTTCCACCGTGGCGCCGCGTTCACCCACCGCCGCCAGCAGGGTCGGCGACACCGAGAGCCGGTAGCCGACACCGCCCACGTCGACGATGATCTCGCCCTCGGGGCTGCGGGCCACGATCTCCCCCCGGAGCCATCCGATCACGACCGCCTCCCCGAACCGGCGGCTTCGATGGCGCGGCGCAGGGGCTGGGCCGTGAGGTGGCACACGGCCAACGCCAGCGCGTCGGCGACGTCAGGGGGCTTGGGCGGCTCAGCCAGCCCCAACAAGGCGGCCACCATGCGCTGCACCTGGTCCTTGGTGGCGCCTCCGAACCCCACCACCGCCTGCTTCACCTCGTTGGCGCTGTACTGCGCGACCTCGCACCCGGCCTCCGCCGCCACCAGGAGCGCCACCCCGCCGGCCTGCCCCGTGGCCATGGCCGTGCGCACGTTGGTCTGGAAGAACACCCGCTCGACCACCACGGCGGCGGGCCGGGTCTCGGCGACGAGGGCCCGAAGCTCGGAGTACAGCAGGCGCAGGCGTTCCTGCAGCGGGAGGTCGGGCTCGGTAGTCACGACCCCGCCGGCGATGGCGCTCAGGTCGCTCCCATACTGCCGCACCACCCCGTACCCGCAACGGGAAAGCCCAGGGTCGATACCCAGGACGAACACGCGTTCGACTCTAGCCAGGGCGCTCCCCGGGGAGGTGGATGTGCGGGGTCAGTCCCCCGCGGCGGCCGCCAGCACGTCGTCGGGCGTGTCGAAGTTGGACCACACGTTCTGCACGTCGTCGTCGTCGTCGAGCGCCTCGAGAAGCCGCAGGACCTTGCGGACCTCGCCTTCGGCCACGACGGGCACGGTGGTGGAGGGCACCATGGCCAGCTCGGCCGACTCCGGTGCCATCCCGGCGGCGTCCAGCGCGTCGCGTACCGCTCCCAGATCCTGCGGTGCACTGGTGACGACCCAGGCGTCACCTTCCTTGGTCAGGTCCTCGGCCCCGGCCTCGACGGCGACCTCCATGATCTTGTCCTCGTCGAGAGATGCCGGCAGCACGATCACTCCCTTGCGCGCGAACTGCCATCCCACCGCGCCGGGCTCGGCCATCGACCCGCCGTTGCGGGTGAACACGTTGCGGATCTCGGCGCCGGTGCGGTTGCGGTTGTCGGTGAGGCAGTCGACGATGATGGCCACACCGCTGGGCGCGTACCCCTCGTAGGACACCTCTTCGTAGTGCACCCCTTCGAGCTCGCCCGTGCCCCGCTTGATGGCCCGCTCGATCTTGTCCATGGGCAGCGAGGCGGCACGTGCCTTCTCGAACATGGTGCGCAGGGTGGCGTTGGTCTGGACGTCCCCGCCACCCTCGCGGGCGGCTACCTCGAGCTGTCTGATCAGCTTGGCGAACACCTTGGCGCGAACCTTGTCGACGGCCGCCTTGCGGTGCTTGGTGGTCGCCCATTTCGAGTGCCCTGACATCTCCTACCGTCCTTGGTCTTCGGTGGCTGTGCTCCTGGTGCTGTGGATCGTCGACACGAACAGCTCGTGGAGGCGCCGATCCGCAGTGAGCTCGGGGTGAAAGGCACTGACGAGGACCGCCCCCTGGCGACACAGCACCGGGACGTGCTCCCACTGCGCCAGCACCTCGACTCCCGGGCCCGTCCTCTCCACCAACGGTGCCCGGATGAACACGGCGTGCAACGGCGCGCCGGGCAAGGCGGCCACGTCGAGCTCGCACTCGAACGACTCGAGCTGGCGTCCGAAGCCGTTGCGCCGCACGGTGATGTCGATGGCGCCGTAGCAACGCTGGTCGCCACGGCCATCGAGGGCCGCCGCGCCGAGCAGGATCATGCCCGCACACGTCCCTAGCGCGGGGAGACCGGCTTCGAGCTCCTTGCCGAGCGGGTCAGCCAACCCCGAGGACTCGAGGAGCATCGACATCGTCGTCGACTCCCCCCCGGGGAGGATGATGCCGTCCAAGGCGACGAGATCCTCGGGTCGGCGTACCAGGCGGGGCGCGACCCCGATCCCGATCAGCGCGTCGCGATGCTCAGCGACGTCGCCCTGGAGTGCGAGGATGCCGACTTCCACCTGGGGGCACCTCGGCGCGTGGGGACACCGGGGTCACCACCCGCGATCGGCCAGACGCTGCTCGAGGCCGGCCACCTCGAGCCCGGGCATGGAGGCTCCCAAGCCGCGACTGACCTTGGCGACGATCTGGGGGTCGTCGAAGTGCGTGGTGGCCTCGACGATGGCGCGCGCCCGGCGGGCCGGGTCCTCGCTCTTGAAGATCCCCGAGCCGACGAAGACCGACTGCGCACCCAACTGCATCACCAGAGCGGCGTCGGCGGGGGTGGCGATCCCGCCCGCGCAGAAAAGAGGCACGGGAAGGCTCCCGCTGTCGGCGACCTCGTGCACCAGGTCGATCGGGGCCGACAGCTGCTTGGCCCAGGCGTAGCGCTCGGCCGAGTCGGCCTGCGTCAGCGTGCGCACGTCCCCCAGGATGGAGCGAAGGTGGCGGACGGCCTCGACGATGTTCCCCGTCCCGGCCTCGCCCTTGGAACGGATGAGCGCCGCTCCCTCGGAGATGCGGCGGAGCGCTTCGCCCAGGTTGGTGGCGCCGCACACGAAGGGGACGCGAAAGGCGCGCTTGTCGATGTGATGGGCCTCGTCCGCCGGCGTGAGCACCTCGCTCTCGTCGATGTAGTCCACCCCGAGCGCCTGGAGGATCTGCGCCTCGGCGAAGTGACCGATGCGGGCCTTGGCCATAACCGGGATGGTCACGGCCCGTTGGATGGCCTCGATGAGGGCGGGGTCGCTCATCCGGGCCACCCCACCTTGAGCGCGGATGTCCGACGGCACCCGTTCGAGGGCCATCACCGACACCGCCCCGGCGTCCTCGGCGATGCGGGCGTGCTCGGCGGTGACCACGTCCATGATCACCCCGCCCCGCAACATGTCGGCCAGACCCCGCTTGACCGTGAAGGTCCCGGTCTGGCGGGCACCGGCGTCGGCGGAGACTTCGGACGGGGACCGGGCGGGCTTCGACGCCGACGGTACGGTGGGCGCGTCCTCCATGCACTCAGTGTACTCCGGGGGGCCACGGGCCCCGCCGGGGCCTAGGTGAGCTGCGTCGTCGTCACCACTCGTCGAGGGAGGCCACCCGCACGGCGGGCGCGTCGAGCTCGCCCACGTGGTCCCGCGCCGTCACACTGGCGCCGGGCGCCTCGGGCAGGGCCACGGTCCACAACCAACGCGTCGTGCGCGCCAGGCCCCGTCGAGCCAGCCGGGAGGGCACCTGTGGCACGGGGCCTTCGGCCATGAGCACGAGCCCCTCGCGCAACCCCGGCGGGTAGCGGGTGACAGCCACCGCCAGGCGGTCGGTGCGGAATTCGCGACCTCGACCCGCCAGCGAGTGGACCAGGCCCGACACCGGGAAGAGGCCCGCCATCGGAAGCAGCATCGCCGCCGCCATGGTGGCCGGGGCGACGTCGGCCCTCTTGACGTGCACGAGCTCGTGGGCGAGCACCCCTTCGAGAGCCACCGGGTCGAGCGACTGCAACAGGCCCGAGGTCACCACGAGCACCGCGGCGCCGCTCTTGCGACCCAACGCCAAGGCCTGACGAGAGGGTTCATCGACGACGAAGATGTCGGGCGGCTCCACCCCCATGGTGGCGCACAGGCCGTCGACGAGGTTCTCGGCGCGCGCCAATTCCTCCTCTTCCCCGGGCCGGCCCCCCAGCGCCCGCAGCAGAGCGCGGGTGGCGCCGCGCCACAGTGCCAGCCACGACAACAGGGCGATGGCGACGCCGGCCACCAGCCCGACGAGGTAGAGCCCCGCCGCGGCGCACGCCCCGGCCACCACCACGAACGCCACCACCCCGGGCACCGCCGCGATCGCCAGCGCCCGCCGGCGGTTGTGATGGAACTCCCCGGCGTCACCTCTGGTCCCGGCCGGCACCGCCACGACCACGGCCTCGGCCTCCGGGGCGGCCACCGGGGCCTCTCGGGCCCGGTCGCGCTGGGCGCCGGCGCCCGGCCGGCCCCCGGACTGACGACCACCGCTTCTCTGCCCGCCCGACCGTGCCCCGCTGCCGCTGCGACCGCCGCCGCGACCCGGGCGTGACCCACCTCCGCCCTGGGCCCGGGCGCCACCGCCGCGGTTGCCGGTATTGGCGCCACCCCCCGAACCGCCGGAACCGCCGGGGCCCTTGCGAGCTCCCGACGAACCGGTCCCGGCACCACGCCCGTCCCGGCCGGCGGCGCCGGAAGGACCGGGAGAGGACCGGCGAGACCGAGGACGACGCCGGCCGCCCGACGAGGAGGGTGTGGCGGCCATAGGCCCCGAAGTGTAGGACCCCGGGGCTTTCGCCACGGGAGGCGGCGTCACGAGGACGGCGCCATGCCCGCCCCGACGCGCTCGTACACGGAGACATAGCGGGCGGCCACCTCGGGCATCGACCACTGCGCGGCGTGCTGCCGCGCGGCGTCGAGGGCACCGGGCGCGCACACGCCGGTGGCGGTGGTGGCGTCGGCCACCACGGCCTCGAGCGCGCCGGCCCACGCCGCCACGTCGCCCGGCGACACGAGCACACCATGGTCGCCGACCACGGCGCGGTACCCGGGGACATCGCTCGCCACCACCGCGGCGCGCGCCGCCATGGCCTCCAGGAGGACGACCCCGAAGGACTCGCCTCGCAGTGCCGGTGCACACAACGCGTGCGCGCCGGCGAGCCGGGAGCCGAGCTCGTCGTCGTCGATGCGGCCCAGCCACAGCAGTCGGCTGCTCGGCGGATGGTTCCGCCGCAAGCGCTCGGTGTCGGGACCCTCCCCCGCTACCCAAAGGGTCAACTCGGTCTCGGGAGGCAGGCGAGACACAGCCTCGAGCAACACCTCGAGGCCCTTGCGCGGTTCGTGGCGGCCGACGAACACCATCGTGGGCCCCGAGGTGGGCCAGGGACGCGCCGTGGTGAAGCGCTCGAGGTCGACGCCGTTGCCGATGATCTCGTAGCTGCCCCCCAGGGCGTCCCGGGCGGTGGCCTCGGCCTCGGCCGACACTGCGCATCGCGCCGCCAGGCGGCCGGCCATGGCCCGGGCCAGGGGGCCCAACAGCCGGTAGGCCACGCTCTTGCCGGCGCGATGGAAGGTCCCCACCTTGGGCAGCGCGCACGCCCACAGACACGCGTACCCGGGCCCCGGCGCCAACGGCTCGTGCAGGTGCAGGACGTCGAACCGGCCTCGGCGCACGGCGCGCACGGCGCGCACCATCGCCCCGGGGCCGAGGGCCACGGGGGCCACCGACCCGTTGGCGGGCAGCGCCACGGACCGCCCCAACCGCACCAAGGCCCCCGGGGCCAGGCCGGGCACCTCGGTGTCGCGGTCACAGGGGGCGAGCACCACGGCGTGGTGACCAGCGCCCTCGAGGGCGGCTGCCAAACCGATCACCTGGCCCTGCACGCCGCCGGGCCGGCTCAGGCTGTAGGGGCACAACAACGCCACGCGCACCGGGGCCTCGAACGGTCAGCCGGGAGAACCGGGCGCGCCGTCACCGGGCGCGCTGTCGCTGGGCCAATTGGGTTGGAAGAGGTGCCATTGCTCGGGCGCCCGGCGGATGAGCTGCTCGAGGTCGGCGGCGATCAGCTGGGTCACCCGGGTCACGTCCCGCCGCAGTCCCCCGCTGCGCTCGGCGTTCACCGGGGGCATGATCACCGCGGTGTGCTCGATGCCCGGGCCGCTGTAGACAGCGGTGGGGAGGATGACCGCCCCCGTGCGCAACGCCAACGTGGCCGGCCCGGCCGGCACGGTGGTGCGCTCGCCGAAGAAGTCGACCTCGATGCCGTTGCCGGCGATGTCGCGGTCGCACAGCAGCCCCACGAGCTTGCCGGCCCGCAGGGTGCGCAGCAGGGCCCCGCCGGCGTCTGCACCCAGGGGCACGATGGTGAGGCCCATGGCCTCGCGCTGGGCGACGAACCAGTCGTACATGGCGGGCGGCTTGAGCGGCTCGGCCACGCTCGTCATGGGATAGCCCTGAATGGCCAACCAGGCTCCGCCCCATTCCCAGCTGCCGATGTGCGGGAGCGCCATGATCACGCCGTTGCCCGCCTCCATGCCCGCCACGAGATGCTCCCAGCCGCTCTCCACCAACATCCGCTGTGAGATCACGTCGGGACTCAGTACGGGAATCCGGGCCCCTTCGAACCAGTAGCGGGCGTAGTTGAGGATGGCCCGCCGCGTGATGGCCTCGACGGCGTCGTCGGTGATCTCCGGGCCCATCACCCGCCGCAGGTGCCGGCCGTACATGGCCTTGGCAGCACCGGGGAACGAGGCAACGGTCAGGGCGACGACCCCGGTGGCACCGGCCGCGACGAGCTCGGGCAGCTTCTGCAACACCGTGCCGAGCCCCCGGTAGGTGAGGTAGGCCAACCAGGCGCCGGCGCTGGTCTCGTCGGACGCGTCAGACACGTCTGGGACCGCGGCTCCAGCTCGGGTCGGGCGGCGTCGGGGCTCAGAAGCCGCGCGACGCGGGACGCCGGCCGCTGCGCGACGCGGGCCGAGCCTCACGTCGGGCCCGCCAGATCCGACCGGACCGGCTCGACGGCACTGCGGCCCGGCGAGCGCGCCAGCGGCCCGAAGGTTGGGCGGCGCGGCGTGGCACGGCGGCGCGCTCCCCGCACCGTCGCGATGGGCTCGCGTCTCGCGCCAGGCGCGCCAGCGCGAGTCCACCCGTCCTTCGCGCCAGCGAGCCAGCGCACGGTGAGGGACGTCGGCATCGGCATCGGCGAACACCACGCGGGCCGACACCGCCGGGGGCGGCCCTTCGGCCTCCTTCCAGACGCTGACGAACCTTCCGATGGCGGTGGCCGACAACAAGCCGAAGAACACCCACAGCGAGGGCACGAAGGCCGACGTCGAAACCGACCCGGCGATGAAGCAGAACCCCAGCAAGATGAAGCGCTCGGCCCGCTCCATGAGCCCACCCTTGGCGGACAGCCCGAGGAGCTCCGCCTTGGCACGCTGGTAGGAGATGAGCGACGTCACCGCCAGGATGGCGAAGGGCAGCAGCACCATCTCGCCGTGGTGACTGGCGGCGAGGTACCAGGCCACCCCGCCGAAGAGGAAGGCATCGGAGATGCGGTCGGCCACCGAGTCGAAGAACGCGCCCCGCACCGAGGCCCGCCCCGAGGCTTTGGCCACGGGGCCGTCGAAGAGGTCCGGCAACCCGGTCGGGAAGAGGAGGAAGATGCCCGGGAAGAGGTGCCCCGACCCCACCACGAAGGCCGTGACCACGGACATGGCCAGCCCGAAGATGGTGAGGACGTCAGCCGTGACCCCTGCACGCACCAGGACCGTGCCGACCGGCTTGGTCGTGCGGTCCACCGCGTGGCGCCAGCGACCGTCGAACATACGTGGCTTTCCTCCGGGGGTCTCTCCTCCGAGCCTACCATCGACCTCCACCGGCCCCTTCGATAGCGAATTCTCCGGGGCCCAGGTCGGGGCGATCGTCAGCCCGGTCACCGGGAGCCCCGCACGCCTGGCCGGACAGGCTCAGCGCAGCCGTCACCGGTAGGCTGCCCACCCACAGCGGCGGCACGCCGGAGCGATCTCGAGAGAGGGAGGTGCGCGGGTGCCCAGCTACCCACCGTCCCGCATCCGCAACGTAGCCCTGGTCGGACACAACGGCTCGGGCAAGACCACCCTGGCCGAGGCGCTGTTGTTCGTCACGGGCGCTACCACCCGCCAGGGCAAGGTCGACGACGGCTCCACGGTGTGCGACTTCGAGCCCGAAGAGATCAAGCGCCACATGTCGTTGTCACTCGCCCTGGCCCCGTGCGTGCTCGGCGACGTGAAGCTCAACATCATCGACACCCCGGGGTACGCCGACTTCTTCGGCGAGGTGCGCGCCGCGGCTTCGGTGGTCGACATCGTGGTGGTGGTGGTGAGCGCGGTGGAAGGCATCGAGGCCCAGACCGAGGCGGCCTGGAACCTCGCCGCCGAGTTGGGCCTGCCCCGCCTGGTGTTCATCAACAAGCTCGACCGCGAGCGGGCCAGCTTCGACCGCACCCTGGCCGCCCTGCAGGAGCGCTTCGGCGCCGGGATCGCCCCCCTCGAGCTCCCGGTGGGCGAAGAGTCGGGCTTCCGGGGGATCGCCGATCTCCTCACCGACACCGCCATCATCTACGAGGGCGGCAAGCCCCAGCCGGGACCGATCCCCGACGACCTGGCCGCCACCGAGCACGAGGTGCGCGAGCAGCTGGTCGAAGGAATCGTGGTGGGCGACGACGGGCTCATGGAGCGCTATCTCGAGGGTGAAGCCCTGTCGGGGGCCGAGCTCGAGGCCACCTTGGCCCACGGCGTGGCCCAGGGCCTGGTGTTCCCGGTGGTGTGTGGCTCGTCGGTCACCGGCGTGGGGATCGACCGGCTCGCCACCCTGCTCGCCGAGATCGCCCCCAGCCCCGACTCGCGGCCCCCGGTGGAGGTGGAGGCCGGCGACTCGGTGCAGGAGGTGGCCTGCGACCCCGGGGGCCAACCCCTGGCCCAGGTGTTCAAGACCATCTCCGACCCCTACGTGGGCAAGATCTCGCTCCTGAGGGTGCTGTCAGGGACGATCCGGCCCGACACCGTGCTCACCGATCCGCGCACCCACTCCGACCAGCGACTGCATCTCCTCCAGCTCCTTCGGGGCAAGGAGGCCCAACCGGTGGACGAGGCCCAGGCCGGCGACATCGTGGCCGTGCCCAAGCTCACCGACACCGCCACCGGCGACACCCTGGCCCCCAAGGGCACCCCCGTGGTGGTGCCGGCCGCCCCGCCCGAGCCGGTCGTGCTGGCGGTGGCCATCCGCCCCAAGTCCAAGGGCGACGAGGACAAGCTCATGACCGGGCTGCACCGTCTGCAGGAGGAGGACCGCGCCCTGGTGGTGGAGCGGGTCGACGAGACCCACCAGACCATCCTGCGCGGCACGGGCGAGACCCACCTGGCGGTGGCGGCCGAGCGTCTGGCCCGCAAGTTCGGAGTCGAGGTGGCCACTGAGGACGTGCTGGTGCCATTTCGCGAGACCATCTCGCAGCAAGCCGAGGCCGAGGGCAAGTACAAGAAGCAGACCGGCGGCCACGGTCAGTTCGGCGTGGCCTCGATCCGCATCGAGCCTCTCGAGCGCGGCGAGGGCTTCCACTTCGTGGACCAGGTCGTGGGAGGCGCCATCCCCAAGCAGTACATCCCGGCCGTGGAGAAGGGCGTCCTCGAGGCCATGAAGCAGGGCGGCGTGCACGGATACCCGGTCGTCGACGTCCAGGTGGCGTGCTTCGACGGCAAGTTCCACCCCGTCGACTCCTCGGAGATGAGCTTCAAGATGGCGGGGTCACTGGCCTTCAAAGAGGCCATGGCCAAAGCAGGGCCCGTCCTGCTCGAGCCCATCTCCCTGCTCGAGGTGACCGTCCCGGCCACCATGCAGGGCGACGTCCTGGGCGACCTCAACTCCCGACGTGGGCGGGTCCAGGGGACCGACACCGTCGACGGTGGCTCGCAGATGATCACCGCCCTGGTGCCCACCGCCGAGATCCAGCGCTACGCCGTGGACCTCCGCTCGCTCACCGGTGGACGAGGTCGTTTCCGCGCCCAGCACGACCACTACGACGCCATGCCGTCGAACCTCGTCGAGCGGATGGTCAAGGCCAAAGCCGACTGACCATCGCCTGGCGGCGTCAGCCCGGTACCCAGGCGTCGTGGAGCCGCTGCCAGCCCACCGTCAGCGATTCGGGCATGACCCGCACTCCGGCCACCGTGGTCATGAAGTTGGTGTCCCCCGACCATCGGGGCAGGACATGGACGTGCAGGTGCCCGGGTATCCCCGCCCCGGCCGCTCGGCCCAGGTTGGCGCCCATGTTGACGCCGTCGGGGTCATAGGCGGCGTTGATCGCCGCCACTGCTTCGCCAACGCCCGCCCACAACTCGGCGAATTCCTCGGAGGTGAGCTCACCGAGCTCGCCCACGTGGCGCACGGGCATCACCAGGAGATGACCACTGGCGTAAGGGTAGGCGTTGAGCACGGCGTAACTGCGCTCGCCGCGCCACACCACCAGGTTGTCGATGCTCGGGGGTCCTGAGACGGCGATACGGCAGAAGACACATTCCACCTGTGCGCCGCGCCGCTCCTCGTCGGTGGCTGCCGCCACGTACTCGTGGCGCCATCCCGCCCACAGTTGCTCGAGGCTGGACTCACTCACAGGTCCGCGGCCGTCTCGGGCGAGCCCCGATTGACGATCTCGTCGGACACCGCGGCGACGAAGGCGTCGAGTGCCACCCCCCGGTCGGGTCGCTTCGAGCTCCTGGCGTTGACCCCCACGGTGCGGGCCGCCGTGTCGTCGTCACCGACCACGAGCACGTAGGGCACCTTCTCGAGCTTCCACCGGCGGATGCGAGCGTTGAGCGGCTCGTCGGCGACGTCGACGTGGACGCGCACATCGGCGCCCGCCAGCGCGGCGGCCACCTCGCGGGCGTAGTCGTCGTGGTCGTCGCGCACCGGGAGGACGACGACCTGCACCGGCATGAGCCACGTGGGCAGGGCGCCGGCGTAGTGCTCGAGGAGGATGGCGAAGAAGCGCTCCACCGACCCGAACAGGGCCCGGTGGATCATGACGGGCACGTGCCGGGCGTTGTCGGCGCCCACGTACTCGAGGCCGAAACGCTTCGGGGTCTGGAAGTCGAGCTGGATGGTGGACACCTGCCAGTGCCGGCCGATGGCGTCGCGCGCCTGGACCGAGATCTTGGGGCCGTAGAACGCTCCCCCGCCCTCGTCCATGACGAGCTCGAGGTTCCGGCTCTCGGCCACCACCCGCAACGCCTCGGTGGCCTCGGCCCACTCGGCGTCGCTGCCCACCGCCTTGCCCGGTGGCCGGGTGGACAATTCCAGATAGAAGTCCTCCAGGCCGAAGTCGCCCAGGAGGTCGAGCACGAAGCTGAGCAACGACCCGAGCTCCTCACCCATCTCCTCCCGGGTGCAGAAGATGTGGGAGTCGTCCATGGTCAGGCCCCGCACCCGGGTGAGGCCGTGGACCACGCCGGACTTCTCGTAGCGGTAGACCGTGCCGAACTCGAACAGGCGCATAGGCAGCTCGCGGTACGAGCGCTGGCGGCTCCGGTACACCAGGACGTGGAACGGACAGTTCATGGGCTTGAGGTAGTACTGCTGGCCCTCGTCGAGCTCCATGGGCGGGAACATGCCCTCGGCGAACCAGTCGAGGTGGCCCGAGATCTCGAACAGCTCGGCCTTGGTGATGTGCGGCGTGTAGACGAACTGGTAGCCCCCCGCCAGGTGGCGCCGACGCGAGTACTCCTCCATCAGCATGCGGATGGTCGCCCCTTTGGGATGGAACACCGCCAGCCCCGAGCCGATCTCGCCCGGGAACGAGAACAGGTCGAGCTCGGCCCCGATGCGGCGGTGGTCGCGCCGCTCGGCCTCCTCGAGGCGATGGAGGTGCTCGGCCAACGCCTTGTCCGACTCCCAGGCGGTGCCGTAGATGCGCTGCAGCTGGGGCCGGTGCTCATCTCCACGCCAGTAGGCGCCCGCCACCCGCTGGAGCTTCATGTGCCCCAACCGTCCCGTCGACGCCACGTGCGGACCGCGGCACAGGTCCACGAAGCTCGACGGGCCGCCATCGCCACGCACGTTGCGATAGATGCTGACCGCCGAGGCGGCCGGCGCGATGTCGGCGGAGGCCTCGGCCGACAATTCCTGGTCGGGCGAAGCCCCGGCGACGCCCTCGATGATCTCGCGTTTGAAGGGCTGGTCGGCGAAGAGGGCGAGACCCTCCTCCACGGAATGCTCCTCACGGACGAAGGCTTGGTCCTCGGCCATGATGGCGCGCATCTTCTCCTCGATGCGCTCGAGGTCGTCGTCGCTGAAGGTGGCCCCGCCGGGAAGCTCGAAGTCGTAGTAGAAGCCATCGGCGATGGCGGGCCCGATGGCGTAGTGAGCTCCGGGCCACAGCGCCAGCACGGCTTGGGCGAGCACGTGAGCGGTGGAGTGGCGCAGGACGACCCGCCCGGCGTCACTGTCCTCGGTGATGACCGCCACCTCGGCCCCGTCGCGCAGCGGCGCCCCGAGGTCGGTGCTGACCCCGTCGACCTCGACCGCCACCGCCGCCTTGGCCAGGCGCGGGCCGATGGACCGGGCCAACTCCAGCCCGGTCGCCCCGTCCTCGAGCTCCTTGGTCGAACCGTCGGGCAGTCGGACCGTTATCACAGCTCCACCCCCAACAGCGCCGCCGCCCGGCCCACGGCGCGGCCCGCGGCGGCTTCGTCGTCGAGCACCCGCAGGGCGTCGGGCACCTGCAGATCGTGGTCCAGGACACGGCGCACCTCGTCGAGCGCCTCAGGGCGGGGGTCACCCTTGGCCCCGGCGACGCGCCACCGGTCGAGGCGCGCCGCGCCGCCCTCGAGGTCGGCGGGGGCCCAGTCCCAGTCGCGGCGGTAGTGGTGTCCGAGCAGGGCCAGGCGCACCGCCATGGGCTCCCAGTCCTTCAACAGGTCGGCCACGAAGACCAGGTTGCCGAGCGACTTCGACATCTTGACGCCGTCGAGCCCCACCATCCCCACATGCAGCCAGTGGCGCGAGAACAAGGTGCCCGTCACCGACTCGGACTGGGCCGTCTCGCATTCGTGATGGGGGAACACGAGGTCGCGTCCCCCGCCGTGGAGGTCCACGGTGACACCCAGCTCGCGCATGGCGAGAGCCGAGCATTCGATGTGCCATCCCGGCCTGCCCCGGCCCCAGCGCGACTCCCACGACGGCTCGTCGGGGGCTGACGGCTGCCACAGCACGAAGTCGAGCGGGTCGCGTTTGTTGGGGTCCTCGGGACGCCCGCCGCGCTCGGTGGCGAGCACCAGCATCTCCGGGCGCGACAGGTGGCTCACCTGGCCGAACCGGGGGAACGACGAGATGTCGAAGTACACCGACCCCCCCGAGCTGTAGGCGTGACCCCCGTCGAGCACCGCCCCGATGAGCGAGAGGATGTCGGAGATGGCCGAGGTGGCCCGGGGCTCGCTGTACACCGGGAGGAGCCCCAGGGCAGCCATGTTGGCGTCGAAGCGGGCCATCTCCTCGGCGGCGAGGTCGAGGTAGTGGACACCGAGCTCGCGCGCCTTGCGCAGGATGTCGTCGTCGACGTCGGTGACGTTGCGCACCAACCGGGGCTGGTGGCCGAGGTCGATGAGCCGTCGCTGAAGGATGTCGAAGGTCAGGTACACCTGGGCGTGGCCGACGTGGGCCGAGTCATAGGGCGTGATGCCACACGAGTACATCGAGACCACGTCTTTGGGCTCGAAGGGGACCACCTCGCCCCGTGGGGTGTCGAAGAGCCGCATCATGGCGTGACCCTGGTCATCTCCTGCACGCCGGTGGCGTCCATCGTGGGCTCAGACATCCCCGAGGCCCGTCAGCCCGAGGGAGCTGTGCGCCTTGTACCGAACGTTGATGGTCACGAGCACGGCGGTGAAGGCCTCGATGGCCGCCGCCTGGGCCAGGCTGCCGGCGTCGAGCGGCCGCAGGCCTTCGATCGAGGCCAGCAGGGCCATGGCGACGCCCGTCGCCTCGCGGTGGTCCGAGCACACCAGGACGTCGGAGCCCAACACGGCGTCGAGGTCCTCGAGGTCCGACGCCGGCAGGTGATGCCCGGCCGCCACCACCAGGGCCCCGGGTGCGGCGGCCTGCACGGCGGCGGCCATCGAACCCCGGGGAGGGACCACGGCGTGCATCTCGCGGCCCTGTTTCACCAGGGCGTTGACGACGGAGATGACCACCTTGGCGTCGAGCTGGCCGGCCAGAACACCCACGGTGGACACGACGGCGTCCCACGGGGTGGCCACCACCACGACCTCGCACGACGCCGCCCCCTCGTTGGCGGCCCCCTCGATGGCCAGGTGCCGCGGCCAGCGGTCATGGAGCGCACCCACCACCTCCGCCGCCCGCTCGGCGTGGCGCGAGCCGATGGTCACCGACGCCCCGGCCGCGGCCAGCCGCAACCCGAGCCCCCGGCCGAGGGGCCCGGTCCCACCGAGGATCCCGACGTGCATCGGAACACACTGGCACAACGGCCGCTCGGGTAGGGTCGCCCGCAGTGTCACCGACCGGCGGGCTCCTGGCGGGAAAACGGATCCTCATCACCGGCGTGCTCACCGACGCCTCGTTGGCCTTCGGGGTCGCCCGCCGAGCCCAGGCGGAAGGGGCCGAGCTCGTGCTGTCGGGCGCGGGACGCGGCCTGTCGCTGACGCGGCGCACGGCGCGCAAGCTCGAGACTCCCGTCGACGTGATCGAGATCGACGTCACCGACCCCGCCCACCTGCGGGCCGCCGCCGACGACCTGACGGCGCGCTGGGGCCGGCTCGACGGCATGCTCCACGCCATCGGCTTCGCCCCGGCGCAGTGCCTGGGTGGCGACATCTTGCGCGCCGAATGGAAGGAGGTGGCCGTGGCCCTCGAAGTCTCGGCGTACTCGCTGAAGGCTCTCGTGGGCGCCCTGCGACCCCTGTTGTCGGCGCCGGGCCGTTCGTCGGTGGTGGCGCTCGACTTCGACGCCCGGGTGGCGTGGCCCGCGTACGACTGGATGGGCGTGGCCAAGGCCGCCCTCGAGTCCCTGGCGCGCTATCTGGCGCGCGACCTGGGCCCCGAAGGGGTGCGCGTCAACCTCGTGGCCGCCGGCCCGGTGCGCACCATGGCCGCCAAGTCCATCCCGAGCTTCAAGGGATTCGAGGACACCTGGAGCGACCGCGCCCCGTTGGGATGGGATGTCAACGACTCCGAGCCCGTGGCCCGCGCCTGTGTGGCGTTGCTGTCGGACTGGTTCCCCATGACCACGGGCGAGATGGTGCACGTCGACGGGGGCGTCCACGCCATGGGCGCCTAGCCCGGGCGGGGCCCGGCCCGATGGCGAAGCTCGGCGCCGAGGAATTCCAGGCCGCCGGGATCTACGACCCCGCCGCGCCCGGTGGCGCCGATCGCCTCGAGCTCCTCGAGCATCTGGCGTCACGCGGCGTCACCGTGACGGCCATGGTCGAGGCGGACCGCTTCGGAGGGCTCGTCGCCCTGGCGTCGGAGCTCCCCCTGCGCGCCCCGGGGGAACCCCTGAGCGTCGAAGAGGTGGCCCTCCGCAGCGCCTCGACCCCAGACCGGGTCCGGCGCGTCCGGGTGGCGGCCGGGCTGCCCCCCGACCCCGGTGACCCGACGCACCCCGGCCTACCTCCGTCGGCGGTCGACGACGTCGTCGCCTTCGAGGTCGGCGCGGCGCTCTTCGGCGAGGTCCCGACCCTGTCGTTCACCCGGGTCATGGGCGCGGCGGTGGCCCGGGTGGCCGAGGCCGCCGTCAGCCTGTTTCTCGCCGAACGCCTGCCCGCCCTGAGCGACCAGGATGGAGAGACGGCCCGGGCCCGGGCGGGCGAGGACGGCACCGCCACGTTCATCGCCGTCACTCCGGGGTTGATGGCCAACCTCCTGCGCGAGCACATGGCCTTGGCCATCCGGCGATCGGTCACCGAGCGCACCCTCGAGGTGGACGAGCGGGCCGTCACCGTCGGGCTCGGATTCGTCGACCTGGTGGGCTCGACGGCGTGGGCCAGTGGCCTCACGTTGAAGGCCCACGCCCTGGCGCTGGCGGGCTTCGAGGCGGCCGCCTGGGACATCGCCGCCGCCCACGGTGGACGCGTCGTGAAGCTCATCGGCGACGAGGCCATGTTCATGGCCCCCACGGGCGCCGACGCGGCGCGCATCGCCTTGGAGCTGTGCCGGGCCGTCGCCGAGGACGCCACGCTGCCCGAGGCGCGTGGCGCGGCGGGGTACGGGACCGTGGGGGCGCGCGACGGCGACTACTTCGGGCCTCTGGTGAACCTGGTGGCGCGCGCCGTCAAGGTGGCCGGTGCCGGGTCGGTGGTCGTCACCGACAGCGTGCGCCAGCAGCTCGGATCCCCCCCACCGGGGGAGCGCTGGGTCGTCACCGAGCTCCCCGCCCAGTCGCTGCGGGGCATCGACCAGGCGGGGCGGCTCTTCAGCGTCAGGTAGTCAGCGCGCTCAGTCCTCGGCCAGGATCTTGTAGAGCTCCTTGCCGGTGCTGCGCACGAGGGCGGTGGCCCGCTCCATCTGCGACGGGTCACCCTGGCGGGCGATCTGCTTGGCCGCCGCCAGCAACTGCACGGCGGACTTCATGAGCACGGCGAGTGCGTTGCCGGACTCGGTGTCGTCCTCCCACGGGGCGTTGCCGAAGCGCTCGGCGCGCTCGGCCGCCTCGGCCCGGCCGGCGTCGGTGAGCTCGTAGACGCGCTTGCCGTCGCGCTGCTCGGAACGCACCAGGCCTTCGTCCTCGAAGAGCTGCAACGTGGGGTAGACCGAGCCCGGGCTCGGGCGCCACATCCCCCCGCTCTTCTCCTCCAGCCGCCCGAT
The DNA here is from genome assembly GCA_963731665.1 of uncultured Acidimicrobiales bacterium. Classification (GTDB taxonomy): domain Bacteria; phylum Actinomycetota; class Acidimicrobiia; order Acidimicrobiales; family UBA8190; genus Chersky-840. Next base: position 76,492 of record CAVSWP010000008.1, read on the forward strand.
GATCTCGTAGCCGTGGGCGGGCCCGTCGGTGAGCGCCCCCAGCAGGGCGGTGCGGATGTCGCCGCGCCGCATGCGGCGCCCGCCGCCTCGCCAACCACCGTGGTCGGCGCCCCATTCGACGCCCCGCCAGGGCGGTCGACCGGGGCGGCCCTTCATTCGCATGTGGTGATGATGCATGGTTTCTCCTCCATCGAAGTCCTCGTCTCGACCCATGCCAAGACTGTTCTCGTACTGACATGATATATCGTTAACTCCCCCGAAGCAAGCCCCCCCAAGAACGGGCAGGTCGGGCCGCAACCGGCGACCGGGGCACCCCCACGGGGGGCGCCGGGCGGGCGTGCTCAGATCAGCCGAAGTCCTTCTCGAACTCGGCCAGCGAATTGGGGAAGGTGCCGTCGGTGATGTCGTTTCGGTACGACGACGAGGTGTCGAACGAGAACATGTCGGCGAAGGCCACGTCGTGCAGCTGGAACCAGGTCCGCATGTTGTCGATGAACGACGGGTCGTCGCCCAGTCCGTGCCCGTCGGGCCGGTACTCGACGGACCATTCCGGGATGGCGATGGGCTTGCCGTGTGCCGACGCGAACGACGCCAACCAGTTGAGCCCCCACTGCTCCGACAATTGGTTGGCCCAGGCCGCGGCGGGGGTGAACGGGCTTCCCCAGAAGTTGTCGTACACGTCGGTGCCCACGTAGTCCACGTAGGCGTTTCCGGGGTAGGCCGCGGCGGGGCTGTAGCTCGAGGCGGTGGAGCCGCTGGCGTTCCACAGGAATTTGAATTGCTGTCCCCGCACCGAGCGCATGGTGTTCACGATCTGCTGCCAGAACGACACGAAGTTCGCGGCGTCGGCGGACGTCTGCACGTACCACGGGAACCAGCTGCCGTTGAACTCCCACCCCAGTCGCAAGATGGCGTTGGCTTCGCCGTCGTTCACGAGGTTGGTGGCCAGCGTGGCGAAGTACTGGTTGTAGTCGCCCGCCGCCCCTTGGGCCAAGGTGCCCGTCCCGGGCAGGATGGGCACGCCGAGCACCAGCCGGTACCCGGTGCCGGCCCAGGCCCCGGCGATGTCGGCGTTGTCCATGTCCGCCCAGCCGTCGGTCTTGTCGAGGTAGTCGGTGACGTAGCTCAAAGCGGCGCCCGTCGTCTCGCTGAAGGCCATCAGGTTGTCGAGTCTGTCGGTCCCGGCGTAGTCCCCCAGGGCGATGCCCGACGGGCCGATGCCCGAGGTGGGTGACCCGATGGTGATGGTGCCGCTCACCGCCAGCTTGCTCAAGCCTTTCGGCCGCTGGCACATCGAGCTCAACCCGCTCGGGGTGAACGGCGTGTAGGCGCTGGCGGTCGAGCCCGAGCCGGCCGCGAACGACCCGCTGGAGGTGGACTGGCCCCCACCCCCGGGGATCGAGAAGCCGGCGAGACCGCCACCGTTGGTCACGAGCTGCGACTGGGTGTTGGTCTCCGTCGTCTCGCTGAACTTGGCCCTACCCCCGAAGAGCGTGCCCTTCCAGGTGACGCGCATGGTGGCCGGCGCCCCGGTGCTCGACAACGTGGCGCAGTTCAACGGGCTGGCCGGGAACGACTCCCGCATCCGGCCGCTGGTGACCCGCACGGCGCCGTCCGACGTGGTGCACGCCGACAACTTTCCTATGAGGCGCGACGAGTGCGATGCAGTGCCCGACGCCGACGAGATCCGGGGCGAGAACGACAGCGAGCCCGACAACAGGCACGTGACCTGGCCGGGAGCAGCCCCCCGGTACACGTGCGTCCTGGCGGTGGCGGAGTCGGTGGTTCCCCCCAGCAACGCCACCAGGACGATCGTGGCCGTGGCCAACACGATCGGCACCATCGGCCTGCGCCGCATGACGACCCTTTCGCGGTCCACTGTCGCTCTCCAGCCCGTCACCGTGTCTCCCGGGCACTCTCATTTGAGCCTGTGGGGCCGTCGGGGCAATCACCACAATTGATGAACTGGGCTCCCCGACGGGCGCGGCCCACCCCTCCCGGGACCGTGGTCCCGGCAAGTGATGGAAGCGACGGGCCGCCGGGGGATCAGCGCTGGAGCGCCTTGACCTCCAGGTACTCCTCGAGGCCGTACTTCCCCAGCTCGCGGCCGATGCCGGACTGCTTGTAGCCACCGAAGGGGGCCAGAGGGTTGAACCCTCCCCCGTTGACCTCGACCTGGCCGCTGCGCAGTCTGCGGGCCACGCGCTCGGCGTGCTCCTTGTCGCCCGCCCATACCCCGCCGGCGAGGCCGTACACGGTGTCGTTGGCGATGTCGACGGCCTCCTCCTCGGTGTCGTAGGGGATGATGGACAGCACGGGCCCGAAGATCTCCTCCTGGGCGATGGTCATGTCCCGGGTCACGTTGGAGAACACCGTCGGCCGCACGAAGTACCCCTTGTCGAGGCCGTCGGGCGACTCGGCCCCACCGGTGAGCAGCGTGGCGCCTTCCTCGACCCCCTTCTTGATGTAGCCGCGCACACGCTCGAGTTGCGTCGCCGAGACGAGCGGACCGAGGCGGGTGTCGCCGGCGAAGGGATCGCCCGGTGTCCAGGTCTCGGCGTTGCTCACGGCCAGTGCCTCGACCTCGGCCAGACGTGAGCGCGGCACGAGCATGCGGGTGAGCGCCGAGCACGTCTGTCCGGAGTTCATGTAGCAGGCGGCCACGCCGGCGGGCACGGCGGTGGCGAGGTCGGCGTCCTCGAGGATGACGTTGGGGGACTTGCCCCCCAGCTCGAGCGCCACGCGCTTGACGCCCTCCGATGCCAGTTGCATCACGCGCTTGCCCGCCCGTGTCGACCCCGTGAACGACACCATGTCGACGAGCGGGTGCGAGGCGATGGCCTCGCCCACGACCGGGCCCACCCCGGTGACGAGGTTGAACACCCCGGGTGGGAGGCCGATGTCGTCGAGGATCTCGGCCAGGATGAAGGCGTTGAGCGGTGCCACCTCGCTCGGCTTGAGCACCACGGTGCAGCCGGCGGCGAGCGCCGGGGCGACCTTGGCGGCGATCTGGTGCAGCGGGTAGTTCCACGGCGTGATGGCGCCCACCACGCCCACAGGCTCCCGCACGATGAGGGAGTTGCCGACCTCCTCCTCGAAGGGGAACTCGGTGGCCAGTTGCGACGCCCCGGCGAAGCTCATGACCGGCAACCCGACCTGGATGAGGCTCGACAGCGTGAAGGGCATGCCCACTTCCTGCGAGATCAAGGTGGCGATCTCCTCGGTGCGCGCCGTCAACGCCTCTTGCACGCGCGCCAACGTCTTGGCCCGCTCGTCTCGCGACGACGCCGACCACGACACGAAGGCGTCCGCCGCGGCCCGGGCGGCGCGGTCCACGTCCTCGGGGGTGCCCTCGGGGATGGTGCCGATGACCTCCTCGGTGGTCGAGTTGATGACCTCGATCACGCCCTTGCCCGTGGAGGGCACCCAGGCGCCCCCGATGTAGAGCTTGTCCCGTACTTCCATGACGTCACCCTCCTGCCTGGCTCCCGGGCCGGTCCCGGGCCGGTGCGGCCGACGCACCACGGACCCCTCCGATGCTACGCGGGCGGGGGCCCGGGCGTCGGCCCGGTCAGGTGTCGTCGCCCGGGAGGGGCACGGCGGCGGCGTCGGGCTCGGGGGCGGGCGCCGAGGTGGCGTCATCGTCGGCGCGCTCTTGGTAGGGGTTCCCCAACACGTTGCGGGCCAAGTCGAACACCGAGGCCGAGTCGGCGTCCGCCGCGGTGACCACGCCCCCCAGCAAGGAGCGCTCGCGCCCGGTGACCTGTTCCATCATCGAGTCCGCCATGCGCTGCACCAGGTCTCCCATCTCGGCGCGTTCCTGGCCCTTGGGGACGCGCAGCCAGCACATCACCACGGCCTGGACCACCCCGGCAGCGGCGGGCCACAACCAGATGGTGCGGTAGTCGCCGGTGAGGTCCACCACCCAGGCGGCCAGGAACGAGAACACCAGCGCGAACAGGCTGAAGGGCGCCACCAGCTTGCCCAGGAGCTCGGCCATCCCCCCCGAGCGCGGCAGGAGCTGCAAGAGCATGGGCGCCAACGAGATGACGAAGGCACCGAACAGCGGCCCCCCCACGAAGGCCAGGACCACCGACTGCCAGATGTGCGTGGTGGTGAACTGCACGAGCGACACCACCGAACCGGCCAAGGGGGTGAGCACGGCGACCTGTTTGCGCGTCAGCACCCGGCTCAACCCGTAGCCGAGGGCCAGCCCCAACATGACCACGGGGACCCCACTCACCCAGCCGGCGATGGTCTGGGAGTTGGCCCCGGCGTGCTGCACCCTCTGGAAGTACACGATGGCCAGGTACCCGGTGGCGCTGAGCCCGGCCCAGAACACCAGGATGCCGGTGATCAGGACCCTGGCGTTGGGCACCCGCAGGATCTCGGCCAGCTCGTCGCGCCACGGCCGGGCCCGACGGTGGCGCTCGGTCTCGGCCACCTCCCGGGCGGCCGCTGACTCCCGTACCAGCGCCAGGACGATGAAGGCCACGACCACCATGAAGCCGCCCGCCATGCGGAAGGCCAGGTTCCAGGTGGCGGGGTCGTTGGCCTTCCAGGTGGCGATGACCGTGCCCTTGATGACCAGGCTCACCATGATCCCGAGCACTCCGATCAGTGCCGAGGCCTTGATCGTCCGGCTCTTGCCAAAGGTCTCGGGGATGACCGCCACGTTGGTCAGCCCGAAGATCACGCTGGCCGTCTTCACCATCACGATCAACAGCACCAGGGGCCAGTACCCCGACACCAGCGTGTACGCCCAGGTGCACACCCCCATGATCAACAGCCCGGCCGCCATGTAGGGCGCCCGGCGGCCCGCCACGCTGCGGGTGCGGTCACTGGCCCGGCCCAGCAAGGGGTACGCCAACCAGCCGATGAGGCGGTTGGCGGTCAGTGCGAAGGTGATGGCCAGGGCGCTCGACACCCGGGCCGACACGAGCAGCGTGAGTAGGACCCCCGACACCGCCAGGTTGGCCCGCGGCCCCACCAGGCCGAGCGTCAGGCCGATGAAGCTGCGCAGCCGCATCCGGTCCAGGCCGCCGTGGGCAGCGCTGGCGTCGACGATCTCGGCGCTCGGCAGGTCGCCGGTCATCGAAGGGCCGCCCGTGATCGAAGAGCCGTCGGTCATCGAAGAGCCATCGGCAGTCCCGGGCCCCGACACGAGCGAACGATCGCCCGGTCCGGCCGCTTCGGGACCATTCATCCTGGCCAGCCTACGGGAGGGTGGTTACCTCGGGCGCTCAGGTAGCACGGCGGCGATCTGGTCGCGGATCGCCACGAACTCGGGCATCACGAAGTCACGGCGCAGCCAGTTGGCGCCGTCGACCACCAGGGTGTGGCCCGAGACGAAGGCGGCATAGGACGAGCACAGCCAGGTGGCCGCCCACCCCAGCTCGTGCAGCCGCCCCAGGCGGCCCGCCGGCGAGCGTCGGGCGTCGACGTCCTCGCCCTCGGTGCGCAGGGCCTGGAGATCGGCCCGCATGTCCTCGTGGGGGAACAGCCCCGGGGCCAGGGCGTTCACCCGGACGCCGTAGGGCGCCCACTCCACCGCCAGGGTCTTGGTCAGGTTGCCCACGCCCGCCTTGGCCGCCGCCGTATGGGCCATGCCGGGCCCGCCGGTGAACGACTGCGTGGCCAGGATGTTGCAGATCGCCGCGGGCTCCCCCGCCCCGCGGGCCCGGCGGAACAGCTCCTGGGAGCAGAAGAACGTCCCGTCGAGCACGATCTGGGTCACCGCCCGCCACCCGTTGGGGCTCAGGTCGTCGGCGGGGACCGGGAAGTTGGCCGCGGCGTTGTTGACGAGCAGGCGCGCCGGCCCCAGGGCGTCCTCCAGGGCGTCGAAGGCGTCGGCGACGTCACCGGCGTTGCGGATGTCGGCCCCGGCGTGCGCGGAGCGGCCCCCCACGGCCTCGACCGCGGCCGTGCCCGCCAGGCGGTGACCCTCGTCGCGCGACAGGATCCCCACCGCCGCGCCCAGCCGGGCGAACTCGACGGCGATGGCCTTGCCCAGCCCGGTCCCGCCCCCGGTGACGATCACCGTGGACCCGTCGAAGGTGCCCGGCGGGAGCATCGGCTGGCCCGCGGCGGGCGGTTCGGGAAGGGGCACGGCCGACTACTTGCCCTCGAACACGACGGGCTGTTTCTTGGCCTTGGCCGCGTACCCGGCGGGCATGTCGTCGGACACGAACTCGATCGCCGCGCTCATGGCCTCGAAGCGCATGGCCTCGGTCAGGCCCCGGTAGGTGAACCCGTCGACGGTGCGCTTGATGCTCTGCACCGCCAGCGGCGCGTTGGCGGCGATCTCCTCGGCGATCCCCATGGCGGTGGGCAGCAACTCGTCGGTGGTGGTCACCTGCTGCACCACGCCGATGCGCTCGGCGGTGCGGGCGTCGAGTCGCCTCCCGGTGAAGGCGAGCAGCTTGGCCCACCCCGCCCCGGCCTCGTGCGCCAGGCGCAGGTCCCCGCCTCCGTCGATCCCCACGCCCACCTGGGCCTCGGGCAGGGCGAAGACGGCGTCCTCGGCGGCGATGCGGATGTCGGACATGAGCACGAGCTCGAACCCGAACCCCAGGCAGTATCCCTGCACCGCCGCCACGATGGGCTGGGGCAGCTCGGCGAACACCTTGAACCGCTCGTGGGCCCACCGGATGCCCTCGAAGTAATTGCGAGCCTTCTCCGCCGGCGACCGGCCCGTCACCCGGTCCTCGGGCATGCCCAGGTCGATCCCGGCGCAAAACGCCCGGCCCTCCCCCCGCAGCACCACCACGCGCACCCGTTCGTCGAAACGGATCTGATCGGCGCGCGCCCCCAGCTGGCGGGTCGACTCCCAGCTCCAGGCGTTGAGCTTGTCGGGCCGGTTGAGGGTGAGCACCGCTATGTGCCCATCCACCTGGAGGTCGAGGTGCCACTCGTCCTCGGCGACGACGGGCGAGGTCCTGAACATGTCTGCTCCGATCGTTGCGGCGGCGCGTGAGTATGGCTCGCCGACCCCCCGATGGCCATCCCGCCGGCCACTTAGATAGGATCCGTTATCTAATGTCGCGAACCCAGGAGGAGCGCAAGGCCGACACCCGGGCCCGTCTGCTCGACGCCGCCGCCGCCCTGTTCGGCGAGCGCGGCATCGACGCCGTGTCGGTCGACGCCGTGGCCGACGCCGCCGGCCGCACCTCGGGGGCGGTCTACGCCCACTTCGGGTCGAAGCAGGGCCTGCTCCTGGCGCTGCTCGACGAGTGGGCCCATTCCCTGGTGACCGTGATCTCGGCGGAGTTCGAGCTGGCCGACAGCGTCGAGGACCGCCTCCGGGCGGTGGCCGCCAACGTGGTCACCAACCCGAGCGACCAGACCCGCCGGCTGTTGCTGCTCGAGCGCGAGCTGTGGCTCCGGGCCACGCGCGACCCCGAGGTCGCCCAGGCCATGCGGGCGCGCTCGCGCGAGGCCCACGACTGGCTCACCAAGGGCTTCGCGGCGTGGACCAGCGAAGGCCTCCTCGACGGCGCGGCGGCCCCCGACATGCTGGCCACCATGTTCCGGGCCATGGTCATCGGCTTGGAGACCCAGCACCGCATCGACCCCGACGGCCTCAACACCGCCACCGTGGCCACGGCGCTGGCCATGATCACCGGTGTGGCGGTCACCGGTGCGCGCCATCACTGACCTCGCCCCGACACCTCGGCGTTCCCAAGAGATCCAGAGCCCCCAAGAGATCCCAAGAGATAGAGATCCCAAGAGATACAGAAAGAAAGAAGGAGACGGCCGTGCACACCGAGATCTGCGATCGACTCGGCATCGAGTTCCCCATATTCGCCTTCACCCACTGCCGTGACGTGGTGGCGGCGGTGTCCAACGCCGGCGGGATCGGCGTGCTCGGGGCCATCGGCTTCTCGCCCGAGGAGCTCGAGATCGAGCTCGCCTGGCTCGACGACCACGTGGGGGACCACCCCTACGGCGTCGACATCGTCATCCCCGGCAAGTACGAAGGCATGGGCGAGATGGACCCCGTCAAGCTCGAGGCCCAGCTGCAGTCGATGGTCCCCGACGACCACCGCCGCTTCGCCCGGCGCCTGTTGGCCGAGCACGGCGTGCCCGCCCCCGCCCCCGACCAGGTCCGCAGCGGGATGATGGGGTGGACCGAGGCCACCGGCAAGCCCCTGCTGGCGGCGGCCCTGCGCCACGACAAGGTCAAGCTCATCGCCAACGCCCTGGGCACTCCCCCGGCCGACGTCATCGCCCAGGCGAAGGCCTCGGGCCGGATGATCGGGGCGCTGGCGGGATCGGTCAAGCACGCCCTGAGCCACAAAGAGGCCGGCCTCGACTTCATCGTGTGCCAGGGCACCGAGGGCGGCGGCCACACCGGTGACGTCGGGTCTCTGGTGCTGTGGCCCGAGGTCATCGACGCCGTGGCACCGCTTCCCGTCCTGGCCGCCGGCGGCGTGGGCAGCGGCCGCCAGATCGCGGCGGCGCTCGCCATGGGGGCCCAGGGCGTGTGGGGTGGCACCTTGTGGCTCACGGTGGAAGAGGCCAACACGTCACCGGGACAGATGAAGGCGTACCTGGCGGCCACCAGCCGCGACACGGTGCGGTCCAAGTCCTTCACGGGCAAGCCCTGCCGCATGCTCAAGAACGACTGGACCGAGGCCTGGGACCGTCCCGACACCCCCGACCCCCTCCCCATGCCCCTGCAGATGATGGTGGCCATCGAGGCCGTGGGCGCCACCCACCGCTACCCCGAGGAGGCCAAGGACGTGGCCTTCAACCCCTGCGGGCAGGTCATCGGGCGGGCCACCCGGGTGCGCAAGACACGCGACGTCATCTTCGACCTCGTCGAGGAGTACGCCGAGGCCGTCGACCGCCTCTCTCAGACCGCCAAGGTGGAGGTCTGAGACCGGCCTCCTAGCCCGTGATGGATATGGGCGACACTGTCACCATGATCTCGTCGTTGGACCAGGTGAGATCGAGATACGCCGTTACCGCGACATGAGAAACGATCTCGATCTTCCTGGAGGTCGCCGACAGAATGGTGGGAGCGGGGTACCCCCCGGAGAACGTGACGACCGGTTGCGTCGTCCCCGAAGGGCCCAGCAGTTCCGTTCCCTTGATCGTCAAGGGATGATTGACCACTCCGTGTGCGGCCACGCTCTTCGGATTCTCGATCGTGGTGGCGCCCAACGTGCAGTGGAACCGGGGATCATTGGGGCGAGCCAGAATCTCGACTTGCACCCCATCGGCGACGACCGACGCCTTGAAACACGGCGCCGTCGGGCTCCTGCGGGCGCATTTCTTCAAGGACACGTAGGCCGGGCTGGAGCTGCTCTGGAAGCACACCTTCACCCCGCGGGTGGACGTCGCACCCACGATGACGTCGGTGACCGCCACGTTGGCTGTCGGGACAAAGTTGGCGCTGTAGGAGAGGACGTCGCTGTCCAGTTGGAAGTGTTTGGGGGAGCGGCACCCCAGCACCCCCGGCGCCGACGCCACGTTCAGCATCTCCGAGTTGCCGCTGGACGTCTGGGCGACCACGTTCACTTCCTGGGCGGCCTGGGTGAGGGTGGCGGGCACGGTCTCCGTCGCCGTGCACGAGGCGTCCGCCGTGCAGTCCTGGCTGGCGGTGGTGGTCGGCGGCGAGATCCCGATCTCCACCGCCCCCATGTCACACGCCGATCCCTGGGGTCGTGAAACACCGCGCTGGTCGTACCCGGGACACAACGTGAGGGAGTTCCCCGTCGCCCCCGAGGGGATCTGGTCCAGCGCCGGGCTGTCGGCGGCCGGGGCCATGGTCTCGGTCGGGCCCCCGTTGTCCTGCAAGCTCCCCAGGTCGGGATTGACACCGGACAGGCTGTTGTTGATGGCCGAGAACCCGCACGTGCCGTCGTCGTCCAGGTTGTAGCCGGCGTCGGTGGCCGTGCCCGATGAAAACGAACAGTCTTTCCCACTGTAGGCCTTGGCGTTGTTGCCACTCAGGATGGAGCCAGCGATCGAATAGCTGGCACCCAGCCCCTCCAGGCCAACATCGTTCCCGGCCAACGTGGATGCCGTGATGTCGACGCCGCCGGTCCCCGACATCGTGTTGGCGGCGAAGGTATTGCCCGACACCGTCGAGTCGTCGAGCGAGACGGTGCCCCCCACGGGCCCGCAGCCGCACAGCGCCACGTCGCTGTCGGTGATGGTGCTGTCGACCACGTTCATAGTGCCCGCATAGCCACTCACAAGGGCGTCACCCGTCAAGCCGTCGATGGTGAGGTCGTCCAGGGTCCACCCGCCTCGGCCCGAGGAGAACACGGTGCCCCCCGGGGTGGTCGGCTCCACCGTCGTCACCGGAGCGCTTCCCGAGCTCGACCCCTGTACCGTGAGCAGGACGCCGATGGCGTTGCCGACACTGGCCACGAACGTGCCCGGCCCGACGTCGATGGTGTCGCCCGTCGCCGCCTGCGACGCCGCATAGGTAATAGTGGCGCACGGGGTTGCCTGAACCTGGCAGTTCCCCGTGTCACTCCCCCCGATGGCCACGTACAACGTGCTGCCACTGGCCGACGCCATCGGTGTCGCCGCCAAGCCCGCCAGGACACAGCTCACCACGGTCACAACTGCCGCAACGCGCCACCGAGCGATCTTCATGCCGACCTCCGACCCTCCGCCGCTGGGAAGGAGAAACACTTCCGCGCCGACAACCTAACCCGCCGGCTGTGCGGGTGCTCCTGTCAAGAATGTGGAACGGGCAGCACTGCGGCCGTTCGAGCGGTCAGCCCCAGGCGCCACAAAAGGGTGACAGTACCGACTGCCACCTCGACAGTCCCAAGTGCCATCCGTGCGGAACGTACCCCGACGGACCTCCTAGGATCGGGCCCGTGGAACACACCGTGCTCAAGCGCTACCGGGTGATGGCCTACACCACGGCGGTCCTGCTCATCGTCCTCGTCTTCGTGGCCGTCCCCCTCCAAGTGGCGGGCCATCCCGAGCTCGCCACCGTGGTGGGCACAATGCACGGATTTCTCTACCTCATCTACCTCGTCGTCGCCTTCCAGCTGACGCGCACGTTGCACATCCCGGTGGGCCGGACCATCCTCGTCCTCATCGCCGGCACCGTGCCCTTCGGGGCGATCATCGCCGAGCGCCGCCTGACGGCGGAGTACTCCCGCCAAGCCCGCCGTGCTGCCAAGGGACTGCCAGGAACGGCGTCGCAGGAGGCTTGACCCGAGGTGCCCGACCCCGTGCCGTCGGTGCACAGTCCCGCCCGCCGCCGTATCTGGTGGACCCGCCGGGCCGTGGTGGTGCACGTCGCCTTGCTGATGTGGATCCCCGGATGCGCCGTCGCCTGCTGGTGGCAGGTCAACGTCGGGTTGTCGGGCGAGTCCTTGGGTTGGGTCTACTCGGTCATGTGGCCCGGCTTCGCCGTGTTCGGCACCATCTTCTGGTGGCACTTCGTCCACGACGACCCCGAGAGCCTCGGGCGCCGTGGCCTGCGCCGGCTCCAACGGGAGGAGGCCACCGGCGACCTCGCCCCCCGCCCCGTCGATCGATCCGCGCCGAGGGACTTCGACGAAGGCGAGCTCGCCTTGGCGCGCGCCGAGGCCGAGGACCCCGAATTGGCCGCCTACAACGCCTACCTGGCGGCCCTGGCTGAGGACGGTCGTCCCGGCACCTGGCGCGCCCGTTGACGGCGGCCCTTCCCGACGGCGAGACCGGGCCCGCCGTCGTCAGGCCCTACGATCCCGGCGACCGGGCCCAGGTTCGCTACATCTGCCACCACACCGGCTACATGGGAGACCCCGTGGACTGGCTGTGGCGCGACACCGAGAGCTTCGCCGACCTGTTCACCTCCTACTACACCGACGCCGAGCCCGAGTCGGCCTTGGTGGCCGAGCTCGACGGGGTGGTGTCGGGCTACCTGCTCGGCTGCGTCGACTCCCGCCGGGCCTGGAACCCCGCCGTCATCTTCGGGCGACACCTGCTGCGACGCGGCATCGCCCTGCGGCCCGGCACCGCCGGCGTGGTGTGGCGCTCGTTCGGCGACGTGATCGTCGACGGTGTGCGCCGTCGACTCCCCCCGGTGTCGGTGTACGACGATCGCTGGCCTGCCCATCTGCACATCGACCTCCTCCCCGCGGTCAGGGGCATGGGCGTGGGGGCCACCTTGATGCGCACGTGGTTGGACGCTCTGCGGGCACGGGGTGTGGCGGGATGTCACCTCGAGACCCTGGGCGAGAACCACGGGGCCATCGCCTTCTTCGAGTCCATGGGCTTTCGCCGCCACGGACCACGGGCACCGGCGCCGGGTCTGCGCTCACACAGCGGCGAGCGACTCAGCGTCCAGTTGATGGTGCAGCGCCTGGGCTGAGCTAGGCGTGGAGGAAGAGCGCGGCGATGGTGAGGGTCATCAGCACGCCCATGTACAGCGTCAGGGCCACCAACCATTGCGAATTCAGATGCAGGAAGCTGCCGGCCTGGATGGCCCGCTCCCCCGACCGGTGCCGGAAGAAGCCGAAGAACACGAAGCCCAACGCCAGGGCCCCGTACCCGGCACCCAGGACCAAGAAGGGCACCTTGGGGAGATGGGCGATCTCGGGCAGGAGGCGTCCCACCGCCAGCGCCACCCCCATGGCCGCCAACGCCGTCCGCCACCACGACAGCAAGGTCCGTTCCTGGGCCAGGTAGGTCCGACGGGAGGGGTCACCGAACTCCGGCTCTTGAGCGCCGGATCGAGCGGATGGCTCCACCTGCTCATCATGCCCGACCCGCACCGGGGCCATCCCGCATCCCCGGGGTGGCTCAAGGGACATTCGCGGGCCGCCGATGTCACAACGGTGACCGACTCGAACCACCAGGCACCCGGTGACGTGCCGCCCCGTCACCCGCCCGGTCCGCCGCCCGCACTCCCGGGCACCCCCGAGGCGCCCCCCCAACCGGTTGACCTCCTGCTGCGCCGGTTCCGGGACCAAGCCGCGCCACCACGACCACCGGCCAGGCCCCCCGTCGGGACCACCCCGGGCGCGGCGCCGGTCGCCGCGCCGCCGCGTCCCGGCCCCACGAGCCCGCCTCCTCGCTCGGAGCCACCGGCCCCCGTCGCTCGCGACGAGCCGGAATGGACCTTCTCCCCCGACACCGCGCCGGGCCCCGCCTGGCCACAGACGCTCCCGACCGACGAACACGGCGCCGAGCCGCCCCGCCCCCGACCTCGGATCGCTCCCCGGGTCGGCGTCGTCGTGATCCTGGGCGCGCTCATCACAGGGGCCCTGGCCGTGACCCACGTCGGCCCTTTCCATTCCTCGCGGCCGCCGGCCCCGACCCCGTCCTCGGACATCCGCGGGACGTGGAACGCCATCAGCGCCTTCAGTGGAGCGGTCTACGTCGAGACCCTGCACATCACCACGGAGCACCTCTCGACGGGGACGTTCTCGGGCACCGTCATCTCGCCGGTGGGAGTCGAGACGATGACGGGGACTGTGCAGGGCACGACGGTGTCCTTCGTCATCTCCTATGGCTCGGGAACCGAGCACGGCACGGCCGCCGTCACCACCAGCGCCGGCACACTGCGGATGCAGGGGGGCTACACCAGTCCCACCGGCGCGTCGGGGACGATCCTCGCCACTCGGGCCTCGCCCTGAGCGCCACGCTGTCGAGGTGTCCGGCCTCTCGGTGGGGCTAAGTGCCTGACTCCGGGCCCGGCACCCCCGCGGGCCGCTCCCCCACGAGCGCCACCCTGAGCATCCGTCGGCGACTCGCCCCGAAGTCCAGCAGCGCGTAGTGCATCGTGCAGCGGTTGTCCCAGAAGGCCACGTCGCCCGCCTCCCATTTCCACCGCACCAGGTGCTCGGGCGCGACGGCGGCTTGCTGAAGCAACCCCAGCAGCGCATCGCTCTCGCCCCGGCGCAACCCGTCGACCTTGTCGGTGAACAGTGGGTTCACGAACAGGCTGCGTTCGCCGGTCTCGGGGTGCACCCTTACCACCGGGTGACGGCTCGCTGTCATGGCACTGCGGCGGGCGGCTTCCCCCCCGGTGCCGTCACGACCGGCGAAGTAGCTACCTGCCTTGGCCGGGGAATGCGTCGCCGTGAGCCCCTCGACGAAGCCGCGCAGCGGTGCCGACAGCGAGCGGTAGGCGGCGGTCATGTCCGCCCACATCGTGTCGCCGCCCACGGCGGGGATCTCGATGGCGTGCAGCATCGCCCCCAGAGGCGGGCACAGTTGGAACGTCAGGTCGCTGTGCCACACGTCGGCGCGCGCTCCTTGCTCGGAGTCGAGGGGAAGCACCTCGGGGTGGCCCTCCAGGGCGGGCTCGACGGGATGCGCTTCGGTGGGTGAACCGAACAGGGTCGCCACCGCCGTGAGCGAGGCGGCGTCGAGTGCCTGGCCCTTGAACCACACCACCTTGTGCTCGAGCAGCGCCGCTCTCACCGCCCTGACGGTGGCGTCGTCCATGTCGGGGACGAGGCGCACGTCCTCGACGACCGCCCCCAGGGCCGGGCTCATGGCGCGGGTGTGCACGGCGCCAAGCTAGACCCTCGGCTTCGTCGGTAGACTGGAGGTTGCTGCGGGAGGTTCACCAGTGCGTTCAGGAGGAGGGCTCGTGGACTCGACGACCAGCGCCGATCGGTACGTCGGGTCCATGATCTCCGACGACGAGCTCACCGCGCTGGCCTTGGCGGCCGACCCCGATCAACCGCTCGACGCCGACGCCGTGCCCATGGCCGTCTATCTGGCCAACGAGCCAGGGTTCGACGAGCCCGGAGCGCTCCCGCATTGGTACATGGCACCGGTCATGGCTCGCCACAGCGGGCGCCGGCAACGGATGGTCATCCTGGCCCTGATCGGGGCCTTCCTCCTTATCGAAGCGTTCGGCCTGTGCAGCACGTACGGCCAGACACCGTTTCATTGAGGACGCCCTCGAGCCCGCACGTGGGCTGAGCCGAGAACCACCACCCGGAGGCCGGTGGGCCTTACGCTTTCGCCATGCCCACCATTCAGATTGCCGCGGAGCTCGCCGCCAGGCCGATCCCCTTCGAGAGTGGGAGGTGGGCGGTGCGTTGCATCTCGTGCAGCCCCAGTGGGACCGACACCGTCGGCCTCGGGCTCGAGAACATCAGCCTCACCCAGGACCTGGCCCAGCGCGTGGCCGACCTGCACAACAAGGTCGTGCACGGCATCGAAGAGGCCAAGGGCTGAGTCCCTGTCCTCGCTAGAGGGGCTCCCCCTCGCTCAACTCCGAGACGACTTCGGCGATCGCCTGGGACTGCGCCCCGGGGCTGAGGACGTGGCCCCCGCCCCGGTCGCGCCACAACTCGGGCACCCGCCACAACAGCACTCCCACCCCGACCACGCACGCCAGACCGCCCGACCACACTGCGAACTGCGGGCCTCCGACGGCGGCGGCCGCTCCGGCCTCAGCGTCACCCAGGCGGGGCCCGCCGGCCACGACGGCGAAGAAGGTGCCCGAGAGCCGCCCCTGGAGATGATCGGGGACGGCGCGTTGCTGCACCGCTTGGCGGAACACGGCCGAGACGACATCGGCGGCACCGGCCACGGCCAGCAACGCCAATCCGATGCCCAACACGGGCACGATGCCGAACAGGGCGATGGTCACGCCCCAGATCACCACGCAGGCGGCGATGGCCCGACCCTGATGACGCACCCGAGCGCACCAACCCGTGAAGAGCGAGCCCAGCAGGGCCCCGGCACCGGGAGCGGCGTACAGCAGCCCCACCACTCCCGGACCTCCGTGGAACAGGCCCGTTCCCAGCGCCGGGAACACCGCCCGGGGCATTCCGAAGATCATGGCGTTGAGATCGATCCAGTAGGTGGCCGACAGAAGCTTCTCTTTGTGCAGATGGCGAAACCCCTCGGTCATCGAGCGCAACCCCATGGGCGTGCCACCCCCGCCGGGCACGAGTGCCGGCAGGAACAGGGCCGCGACCAGTGAGGCCGAAAACGTGGCCACGTCGATGCCGTAGACGGCACTGAGCCCCAGCCCGGCGATCAGCGCGCCGGCGAGCGCCGGCCCGGCCACCATCACCAGCGCTTGGATCGTCGTCTGCAGCGCGATGGCGGTAGTCACGTCCCGTTCGTCGACCAGCATGGGCAGCGCCGCCCGGCGCGCCGGCCAGTCGACGCCCTGGAATCCCGCGCCGGCCGCCGTGCACACGAACAGGGGCCACACTTCGGGGTGCGACATCGACGCATTGACGACGAGGCCGCCGACAGCCGTCGCCATGGCCACCTGCGTCAGAACCAGGACCCGTCTCCGGTCCATGGCGTCGGCAAGCGTCCCGCCCCACAGGGCCCCGGCCAACAACGGCAGCAACTGGGCGAACCCGATCAAGCCCACGACGAGCGTCGAGTGCGTCAGGGCGTACGCCTGCACCGACACGGCCACCAGGGTGAGCTGCGACCCCAGTCCCGACACCACCTGGCCACCCCAGAGGCGGCGGAAGTGGCGGTACTTCCTCAGGGGGGTGATGTCGACGACGAAGCGAGACACTCGATCACCGTAATGGGCGCCAACGGGTCCCCGATTCCGGGGCGCGTGCTACCGGTGCGGTGACGTCCTCTCCGGCTTCGTCACTGGTTGTTCTCGGTCTCGGCGACGTTGTGGCGCGCCCGCAGGGCGTCGGCCACCTCGTCGGGGCCGGGCATGGCGGCAATCTCGTCGGCAATGGCGCGCGCCGCGGTGACAAACCTCGATTCACCGACAACCGCCCGCACGGCGTCTCCCACCCGTTGCGGAGTCACCTCGCCCGGACGCAGGACCCGTGCCACCCCGACGCGTTCGAGCATGTCGGCGTTTACGAAATTGTCGGCCCCCTGGGGGATGACCACATGGGGGAGCCCGTGCGCCAACGTCCCGAACATGGTGCCCGCACCACCGTGGTGCACGACGGCGGCGCACGTCGGCAGGAGGGTGGCCTGGGGGACGAACCGCTCGACCCGGACATTGGGCCCCACGGCGCCGAAGCCGGCGGGGTCCTGGTCGGCTCCGACGGTGACGATCACATCGACAGATTCGCCGACCAGTCCATCCACGACCGCTCGAAAGATGTCGAGATTGGCGTTGAACACGGTGCCGAGAGTCACGTAGATCACAGGCCGCGCCGGTTCCTCGCGGCGCGCCGCAGGGGTCGGGACGGGGCGCATGACCAGGCTCGCGCCCGAGGGGACCCCGATGGACTCCATCGAGGGAGGACAGACCTCGATGGTCAGGTCGCGGTAGACGCCGCCGTACCCGGGCGTGTGACGGCTGAACGAGCCCCACAGCGGCGACACGGCGTCGTCGACCAGCTCGAAGATGTCGTGCTCCAACATTGGGCCCAGAAGGTGCTGCACGGCGGGGACGCCGAGCACGTCGGCGGCGAGCGGGCCCGCCAGTGCGTACGGCTCGAACAACACGAGGTCGGCGCCCATGTCTGTGCCACAGCTCACAACGTCATCGATCATGTCGGAGGCGGCGATCTCGCCGAACAGCCGAGGCAGGAAGTAGTGGTTGATCCGCTCGGGTGCGAGTCCGTCACCAGGGACGCCCCGGGTGCGTGCCACGAGCTGTTCGAACCACGCCTGCTCACCGTGTCCGGCCGGGGAGAACCGTGCTCCCATCTCTTCGACCAGGGCCGCGACGTCGGTGCCGGTGGCCACCACGACCTGATCACCGCCCGCCAGGAGTGCCTCGACCAGCGATCGCAGTGGGTTGACATGGCCGGCGCCGGGCACACAGACGACCATGACCTTCATAGGCCCAAAGGGTGGCACCTCCGAGCGAGGTCCAGCAAGGAGCTCGATGTCGACATTCCCACCAGAGTTCACGAGACGTTCGCGATTCTGTCACTGACTTCTGGCTCACGTCCGTCAGAATCCCTCCCACCAGGGTTGAGGCGGGGGCGACGCGTCATGGGACGACGGATATACATCTTGGTGCTACTGCCGATCGTCATGACGGCGCTGTCTTTGGGGTCCGTGGCCGGTTCGGTCGAGGCAGCCGGTGCCAGCAGCAGCGTCGTGTCTCACGCCGCCCGCGCCACGCTCATGTCGACTCGACCGACCTCACCGGCGATGTCCGTGGTGGTGGTGTCTCCGACCTCGGCGCCCATCGGTCCCATCGGGGCCACGGTGACAGTCAGGCTCGTCGGCGCCGACGGGCATGCCGAACAAGGCAAGGAGGTCATGGTGGTACCCATGAACGGGGACCCCGTCGTGAAGATGGACTCCGATCCCACCGACGGCAACGGACAGGCCACGTTCACGGTCACCGACACCAACCTCCAGACGGTCTACTTCGCCGTCGGCGATTTGAGCGATGGGTTGTCGATTCCCCGTAATCCGTGCGTGCACTTCGTGAGCGGTCTACCGGCGGTGACCCCGGAGGCCCCCGTGGCCCTCGCCCTCCCCGTGATGGCGGCCGGGCTCTTGGGAGGGACCGCGCTCGTCAGTCGCGCTCGGCGCCGCTCGAAGACCAAGGCCTGACGGCGACGGGCACGGCCCGGGGCTGACCCGCCGACGCGCCCACCGGGACGCCCGGCCCGCCGGTGCGCGCCGCCTTGGTCAAGAAGCGCCGCTGGTTCCCCCGCCCGTGCCGACACTGGTGGGACACCTGGCCTCCAGATTGGTAATGCGCGCCGTTAGTCTCGCCTCGACGCGGGTCAAGGACTCGATGGCGCGCTCGAGCCGTCGGGCTGCGTGCCGTCCGTGTGGACTACTCGCCTCCAACGAGGTCAGCGCCGCCGCCACTTGGGCGTCCTCCGCCTTGAGTCGGGTGATCACCGCGGCCACCTTTGTGCAGTTCGGTCCCGGAGCAGCCCAGGCGACGCCCGCGGAGCCGAGGGCAAGTGACCCCACCAAGACCGCCGCTGCAACGACCTTCTTCACCATCGCATGTCCTCCCGATGTACGACCACTCCCAGTGTTAGGTTTGACCACTCGTTGTGCTCGGCACGTCGAACCGCCGGGTAAAGCGCCTTGGCGCGAGAACCAAATGCGGGCGCAGATTGTTGTGCAAGCGTTGCGAAACGGTCTCCTGGCCGCCAAGGAACACGCCGACGTCATCGGGAGCCAGCGGTGGTCGGGAATCCGATCTCCTCCACGAATCGCGCAAGTGCTCTCGATCACAATCAGCGGTGAACGCGGGGAGGCGGTTGCCTCTCGAACAGGGACGGGATCTCGTGGGTCCCGTCCATATTCACGGCGCCCGCGGCATCACCCGGACCATCACGGGATGCCTGGCCGTGTGTTGGCGCCAGTGGCGTACAGTGCGGCCTATGAGCGCACACGAGTTGTGGGTCGAGTCCTACCAGGGTGAGGTACTCGGCGAGACCCTCTTCGGGTTGCTCGCCAAGCGTGAGCGCGACACCGAACATCGCCACCAGCTGGAGGTGTTGACAGTGCTTGAGCGAGCGACCAAGGAGCTCGCCGAGGCGGTGTTCGAGCGACTCGGATGGGAGCGTGGCGACTCGGTCGCCACGGTGCAGACCGCCACCGAACTCGCCGATGTGGTGGCCGGTCTGACCTGGACCGAGTTCCTGATCTCGTTTGAGCCCATCACGACCGAGTTCCTGGCCAAGTACCGACAGCTCGTCGTGCTCGCCTCCGACGAGGTCGAGCGAACGATCGCCCAAGCGTACGTGGCCCACGAGGAAGCCCTCGCTGCCTTCGCCCGCCGGGCGCTGGGACAGGAGGCGGGTGAGCCCCTTCAGGCGATCCTGGCCCTCCCGCACGTGGCCGCCGCGATACCGGCGTAACGACCATCACCGCCGGCGTGGGCTGCCGGCCTCAGGACCTCGCCCACCGAAACGTGCCGGGACTGGAGTGAGCGAGATGGAGACCTGTTGTCGACGCCAACCTGCTCACGTCGAGAAGGGTTCCTCTTCGGTGGTCCTCCGTGCCGTCGGTATAGGTGATGACGAACGACGTCAGACCGTCCTCACCGGGAACAAGGTCTCCCGCCATGCTCTCGATCTG
This sequence comes from uncultured Acidimicrobiales bacterium, assembly GCA_963731665.1. Classification (GTDB taxonomy): domain Bacteria; phylum Actinomycetota; class Acidimicrobiia; order Acidimicrobiales; family UBA8190; genus Chersky-840. The sequence goes on from CAVSWP010000008.1 coordinate 96,427, forward strand.
AACCGGCACGGACCACCTCCCGCCACAGGTGCGGACAGGCACCGACCGGGTCTGGGCAAATGAGTCGGATGCCCCTGATCGGTCACCGTCCGACTGCTGGTAACCGGAACAAAGTAGCAACACCCCTTGTCACCGGTGGGTGACCCCGACGTCAGATTGCCCGTAGACAGGCTCTCCCTATGGGCATACCGTGGCCGATGGGTTACTCCGGGGGGTCGGGTGCACCTCCATGGCACCAGGAGAAGCCCAGAGGGACTGGCGGGACACGGGTGGCGCCCCAGACGAAATCGGGCCGTCATGAAGCCGATGGCATTGCCCGTGCCCCGGCCTCCCTCCCCCGTTGCCCGGTCCCCTGCCCGACGACCAAACGAGGTCGACGGCTCCGGCGGTGTTTGCTGTGATGCTCTTGCGCTCGCGTAGAGGGAGACGTCGGTGACCACCCGAGCAAGCCAGGGCACGATGGGGACCGACATGGCCTTTCTGCGTCTCGGTCATGGACCTCCGCTCGTGTTCCTTCCCGGCTTGTCTGCCCACCACCGCCCGCCTCAGGGTCTGGACCGATGGGTCCGGGTCAACGAGATCAAGCCCTTCACCCGCCATCACGAGACGTGGTGGCTCCAGCGTCCGGTCGGACTCGAGCCCGGCACCACGATGTCGGACCTGGCCACCAGCTATGCCGGCGTGCTGGCCACGGAGTTCGGGGGCCCCGTGGACGTGCTCGGCCACTCGACGGGGGGAAGTGTGGCGCTCCAACTGGCAGCCGACCATCCCTTGGCAGTGAGGCGGCTGGTTCTCGTCAGCTCGGGGTCCCGGCTCGGCCCCGGTGGCCGCCACGCACAGGTCGAGGTCGCCAGGTGGCTGCGCCGGGGCAAGCCCCGCCGGGCGGGAGCCGTCGTGATGTCGATGCTCGCCGCCGGGCCCGTGTCCCGCCAGGCCATGGCGTGCCTGGGATGGGTCCTCGGGTCGGCGGTGATGGGAAAGGGCGACCCTGATCTGCTCGCCACCATCGATGCCGAGGACGCCTTCGACCTGACGCAAAGGCTCGACTCGGTCCCGATGCCAGTCCTGGTCGTCGGCGGGGAGCGCGACGCCTTCTACGGACCTGCGGTGTTCGAGGAGACGGCGTCACGGCTTCCTCGCGGCCGTGTCGTGGTCTGCAAAGGCAAAGGGCATATGGGAGCGGCGAACCCCCACGTGGTCCGGGAGGTCTTGGCGTTCCTCGACGATGTCGCTGGACCCGCTTCGAACTGACCTGAGTCGAGTGCGACCGAGATGGTCGTTCTGTTGGCGCTATGTCGTGACTGACCTCTGGAGGCCCTCCCAAGTCCAGCGTGGCATCGGAAGACCCGGCGGAACCGGTGTACCGGGCGGCCCGTACACGAGGACCTCGTCTACCGCCCACTGCATGTACGCCCTCAGCGCTGCCCGGAACTCGGGATCCTCGGGCAGCCCGGCATCATCGGCGGCGCTGACGAAGCACTCGACGAACCGCCGCCCGAGGTCGCTCATGTCGCCGTTCCCACCGTGGATGGCCAGGACATCGGAATGGTCTCCACAGCGCTCGGAGTATCGCCGAGGCCCGCCCATCACTTCTGCCCAATAGGCAGCCAGCCGTTCGACGTGCTGGGGGTGCTGGCCGGGATGGGAGAAGGGGTGGTTCAGCTCGGGATCCGACAGGCACCTAGCTTGGTGGGCAGTGGCCAACGCCAGGAAGGCGGGGTCGCCACCGGCGAACTCGAACAGCGTCGGTCGCATGGCGAAAGCTTCGCGCCGAAACTCGAGTCATGCCACGGCGTCGCGGTTGGGAACCAACCCAACGGTGCGATATGACGACGACTCAGTCATAGTCAGACGTCCGAGATCTTGGTCGCTTTCGGAGAACGCGGCTTGGATGCGATGCCGACACCCCATCCGCCGGACGACGGAGTTGGTTCACATCCCCTGGTGTGACCGTAGCGTTGGCGCTGCGCCGGTGCCTCTTGAACGAGGGGCGATAATGTGATATCGTATTAATATCACTTAACCGAGGACCCGCTGCTCTAAGGAGGAATCATGAACCAGTCTGCTCAGCCCTTCGGCGGACCCGATGCGGCCCCAGTCGGCCACTCGGGTACCCGAGTCGAGATCAGCGAGCGGCAAGCGTGGGCCATCAGCGGCTGGTTCGGTGTCCTCGTCGTCGCCGCCTGCATCGGCGCTTGTGTCTTGCTCGCCCAGCATTCCCAGGGGGCCATCATCATCGCGCCAGCCGTCGTGGCGTTTGTCATCTTCTCCTCGCTCGTCATCGTGCAGCCCGGCCAGACCAGGGTCGTGCGTTTTTTCGGCAGCTACGTCGGCACCGTGCGTCGGACCGGACTGTCCTGGATCCTGCCGCTCACTGATCGGCGGAACGTGAGCATTCGAGTTAGAAACTTTGAGACGAACCATCTGAAGGTCAACGACGCCGACGGCAACCCTGTGGAGATCGCCTCCATTGTCGTCTGGCAGGTTGCGGATACCGCACGTGCTCTCTTCGCCGTCGATGACTACCTCAATTTCGTCCGGGTCCAGGCCGAGTCAGCGTTACGGCATGTCGCGACTGCGCACCCCTACGACGACCCCACCGGCAACGGCCTCTCTCTGCGCGGTTCAACTGACATCGTCGCTGGTGAGCTCGCAGAGGAAATGGCCCAGCGTGTTGCCATTGCCGGACTAGAAGTTGTCGAGGTTCGCATCAGCCATCTCGCCTACGCATCGGAGATCGCCCAGGCCATGCTGCGCCGACAGCAGGCCAACGCTGTCGTGGCGGCCCGCTCCCGTATCGTCGACGGCGCGGTCGGGATGGTTGAGCTCGCCCTGGCCCGGCTGAGTGAGCGCGGCATCGTCGACCTTGACGAAGAGCGCAAAGCGGCGATGGTGAGCAATCTAATGGTCGTCCTTTGCAGTGACCAACCAGCGTCGCCGGTCGTGAACGCCGGCACTCTCTATTCCTGACCAGTGAATGACCGCAAGCAGGTACTGCTGCGGATCGACCCCACTGTCCACGACGCCCTGGCCCAATGGGCGGCCGATGAGTTCCGCAGCCTCAACGCCCACATCGAGTTGCTGCTTCGCCGAGCCCTCGACAAGGAGGGGCGAATGCCCAAGAAGGCTGGGCCCTTGCCCAAGCGCGGCCGGCCTTCGACCGCCTGACCTCACACCCGGCTCCCAGTACGACCCCGCTATGCAGGCAGTTCGTGCAAGAACTCGACGAGGCCGTCGAAGTATCGCTGTTGATCGTCGTACATGGCCAGGTGGCTGCCATCAGGGCAGTGAAGGTAACGGCCTTGTGGTAGCTGGCGCGCCATCATCTCCATGTGCTCCGGATCCATTGTGTCGTGGCGAGCGCCGATCACGAGGGTTGGCACCTCGATCGAGGCCAGTCGATCGGTACACTCCCAGTCGGCCAACTTGGCATCGGCACTGATCCCAAGCTCGCTCGGGCCCTGCATGGACACGTATATGGACGGGTTTATGTGGGCGAAGGCACGTTGCACGGGATCAGGCCAGTCATCGACCGGCATTCGCAGCACGTGATGGACATAGTGCTGCTCGGTCAGAAGCTCCATGTACCGTGGGTTCTCAGTATCTCCGCTGATCTCCAACGACTGGATCTCGGCCAGCGCCGTCTGGTCCATTTCGGGCATCAATACTTGGCGGGCATAGGTGTTGTACGCCGGGACACTTGACATCATGTTCGAGATGACGAGCCCACGCAGGTGGGCCTGATAACGCAGTGCGTACTCCATGGCGAGGATCCCGCCCCAGGACTGTCCGTAGAGGACGAAATTGCCTCGCTCGAGAGCCAGCGCTTGACGGACCTGCTCCACTTCGTCGACGAATCGGTCGAGCTCCCACAGCGATGGCAGGTCGGGCTGGTCACTCCGGCCCGAACCGAGCTGGTCGTAGTAGTAGTACTCGATTCCCGCCGTCGGGAAGTAGCTATCAAAAGCTTCGAGATACTCATGCGTGCATCCCGGGCCTCCATGGAGCAGCAGCACCCTGAGTTCGGGATTGTTGCCGCACCGTTTCGTCCACACGCGCCAGGTTCCCACGGGCGTGCCTACCGATAACATGCGAGATCCCCCGCTCAGGACGTCGTCACGTCCTGAGTAGTCCAGGTAACCGCTTATCGCTCGCATCCCGACCTCGTCTCTTCTCGGTCACGCGGCCATCGAGCGTATAACCCTTTCCTGACCTTGGCTTCGTATGAGAACGCTGCCACTCTGGCTACGCGCACGCTCCGGGTTCCCGCGCTGGGGTCCGCACGTTGCGCGTGGGACCGATGATCACGCCGCTCGGGCGCTGTGCGCTGCTCCGGTTACCGATGTGTCCAGCGAGAAACTGGCTAGGGCGGGGGCCACGGGACGCCCATGTTGTTGTGGGCGGGGACTGCGCCCACGGCCATGACCACCTCGGCGAGGGGACGGAGCACGGCGACGAGCTCGTCGGCGCCGTCGTCGCTCATGGTCGCCACCACGGGGGCGGCCAGCCGATCGGTCCCATCCTCGATCGCCTGCCGCAGCTCGGCACCAGCCCCTGTGATGCGCATCTCGTCGTCGACCAGCCCGCGTGCCGTCAACGACGCTGCTGCCGCCGACCACTCGTCGGGCGACCAACCGCGGTTGGCGCGGAGTCCGTCTACGGGTGAGCGTCCTGTCGCCGCTTGCAGCACGAGGGCTTCCGTGGGCAAGACACCGGCGTCGACGAGCCGGTCGACGTGCCCGTCGCCGCGGTACTCGCGGATCGCGGTGAGCGCTTGCCACAACCGGAGGTGTGGCTCGTCGGGCTCTGGAACCGCTTGGTTGGCTGCCCCCATGGGCCGCCCGGCCATGTTGCAGCTGCTGACGGCCGCCGCTGCGAGCTCGGCGGCGCGCGAGACCGATGATGACGAGACGACGCTGTCTCCGAACACGCGCCGCATGGCGCCGTCAATGGCAACGAGCCGCGCGTCGAGGAGCGCCGTCGGAGTCGCGCAGCGCCATGCGTCGGGGATGGCGCGAGCCACCATTTTCGGGTGGAAGTTGTAGAAGAGTGCGCTGACCACCGGTGCGGTCGCCGCGCCGAGGGGTGCGGCCCGGCACCCGAAGTAGCTCATCCAACCGCCCTTCAGGCCAAGGGCGTCGGTGGCAGCACGCCTTTCCGGCGCGTAGTAGATGATGGCGTGGACAGGTTCGCTGTATTGCCATATGGCGCGCGCGCGGTTCACCAGGCCAGGGTCGTCAGCGACCGAGATCACCTGGGGGACGTTACATCACGGACGATTCGGCGATCTGCCTCGTCTACCAGACCGTGAACGAGTGGAACTCCGTCATCGCTGGAATGAGGTGGCCGTCGATCGTCACATTCGCGGTGGCGTTCACGTAGCTCGGGAGAGGGAGCGGATCCACAGTGGGGGCTCCCAGCTCGTAGCCCGAGATTCCAAAGCCGACTCCAGATCCCTGAGTCTGGAAGAAGAGCCATCTTGACCCTGGCGCCCACACGACGTCACCGGCGTCGGTGACGTCGGGGACGAGCTTCATCGCACCTGTCTTCACGTCGACTATACCCAGGCTCGTGGCGTCTCCGTTTGGTGAGCCCCATTCCATGGCCACCTTTGTCCCATCGGGGGAGACGACAAAGAACGCGGGCAGAAAGCCCAAAGGAGAGCGAACCACCATGTCGTCCCCAGTGCGAACGTCGGTGATGTGCAACGCGTCCGGTTGAGAACTGGAGGCGTCTTTCGTCCCCGGCTCCGTGCTCCCGATCCACACGAGGTGTTCGCCGCTCGCTATGGCATCTCCGCCGTAGCCCAACGAACGCACGACCGCACCGCTGTCCTGATTCACGAGCTCGAGTGGTGACCCTCCCGACCCCCCCGATCCCTGCACCACGATGATTCCCCTGGCAGTTTGGCTGATGGGTGCTCCGGACTCCGTCTGCGGGGCCGTGGTCGGCGGGACATGGAGTGACCGTGTGAACAGCACCTTGCCCTGGGTTGTCACGTCCCGTTCCGTCGCCGAGACCAGGTAGGCGTCTCCCCGGGAGTTCGTCCTCTCGATCTCCGTGATGGCGATCAGGGTATTGGGCGCCGACCCAGGCTCCCACTGAGACGTGCTCCCTTTGGGAAACGATCCGCTCGTGATGGAGAGGCCGTGTACCGATTGGAGGTCGTCGGAAACGACGAAACCCCCTCTCGTCGACTCCGGCAGAAAGACTCCTCCCGCTGTGGCGATGTAGTCCACGTCGGCCGGGCCGAATACGTACCCATTCGGGGAGGTGGGGAGATCGCCGTAGGGAAGCGCCACCGCGGAGCGCACCTCACCGTTGTCCAAATTCAGCTCATAGGCGGTGCGTCCGACGAATACGTCGAGGTGGAGACCGGTATCCCCGACCAAGACCGGCCCACCCCGACGGACCGCCGAAGCGGGGCCGGCGCGGCTCCCAAGAGACGCCACCGTGAAGAACAGCCCGAGGCCGACGACGAGCGCTGCCATGAGGACGCTCGCGATCCACACGTGTCGTCTTCGTTGGCGCCGTCGAGCCTCTTCGATCAGTACGTGGGTCACGGTGTCGGCTCTCGCCGAGCGGTCGGTGACCGTCATTGCGACCGCCGAGCTCCGGTCACGGCAGACTCTCGATGATTCGGATCAGCTCGTCCCGACGCACTCCGTGATGACGGGCCAAGCCGAGCAGTTCGCGGGCCATCGAGATGACGGGGCTGCGCTTGGGAGCCGTACCAGTCACGGTGATCCCGCGGCCTCGGCGGAACTCCAAAAGGCCCTCGTCGCGAAGGATCCGAAGGGCTCGCAGCACCGTGTTGGTGTTCACCTCGAGTACGGCCGCGAGATCCCGCGCCGGAGGAAGGCGTTCTCCCGGCTGGGCTTCGCCGTCGGTGATCGCCCGGCGAATTTCCGCGGCGACCTGGTCGTGCAGCGCCACCGGTTCGCTCCGGTCGAGGGTCACGGAAATCATGGTGCCAGCGAGAGTAGCACTATCCCACGGGAGCTCGCAGCAAGCGCTCCTTTTGCCGGTCGGCGCGTGTCGCCGTGTCCGTGGGGTCTTGGGGCCCAGGCGGGGTCCACCGAGAGGAACCGTCTCCGTCCGTCGGGGTTCAATCCGGGTCATCCCTGATTCACCGGAAGGGACGCCTAGGGCCACACTCCAGAGGTCCCCATCCCGCCGATCGCCCTTGCCAGGGAGTATCAGCATGAGTAATATACTCAGTATGCTACTTTCCGAGAGTCCCAAATGAGCGTTCGCCACGCCCTGTTGGCGCTGCTCAGCGATGGTCCCAAGTACGGACTGCAACTGCGCCAGGAATTCGAGGCCCGCACCGGGGAGGTGTGGCCGCTGAACGTGGGCCAGGTGTACACCACCTTGCAGCGCCTCGAGAGAGACGGCCTCATCGAGTCCGACGACCCCGACGATGTGGACGACGCCGGGCCTCAGAAGACGTTCCGCATCACCGCCGGCGGCAACGACGAGCTCTCGAAGTGGCTGCACACCCCGCCCGACCTCAGCATGCCGCCCCGCGACGAGCTCGTGATCAAGGTCCTCGTGGCCCTGAGGGTGCCCGGTGTCGACGTCCACGAGGTCATCCAGGTGCACCGGCGCTATGTGGTGCAGGTCATGCAGCAGTGGACCCATCTCAAAGAGGACGAGGCCGACTTCGACCTCAATTTCGCGTTGGTGGTCGACGCCGAGCTCTACCGGCTGGACGCGGTAGTTCGGTGGCTCGACACGGCCGACGGCCGTTTGAAGCGGGCCTCCGTGGCGCCGCTCGGAACAGCGTCCGTACCCGTACCACGGTTGCGGCGCAGAGTAGGAGTGAGGCCATGAGTCTTCTGGAACTACGCCAAGTTTCCAAGGTCTTCGGCCAAGGAGCCAATGAGGTGCATGCCCTGCGGCACATCGACCTCAAAGTCGACGCCGGCGGCCTCGTGGCCGTCATGGGCCCGAGCGGCTCGGGCAAGAGCACGTTGCTCACCATTGCCGGCAGCCTGGAGGACGTCTCCGAGGGAGAGGTCCTCGTCGACGGCCGATCCCTGGCCGGCATGTCGCGCAACGACAAGGCCCGACTTCGACGCCGGTCCGTTGGCTACGTGTTCCAGGATTTCAACCTACTACCCGGCCTCACCGCCCTGGAGAACGTATCCCTGCCCCTGGAGCTTGACGGAATGTCCGCCCGCAAGGCCCAAGCCGCTGGCTCGAAAGTCCTCGAGGAACTCGGTCTGTCCGAGCGGGCGACCCACTTCCCCGACCAACTGTCGGGTGGTGAGCGCCAGCGCGTGGCCATCGCCCGGGCTGTGATCGGCGAGCGAAAGCTGCTTCTCGCCGACGAGCCGTCGGGTGCTCTCGACTCGGTCAACGGCGAGGCCGTCATGCGCCTCGTACTGGCCGCCTGCCGCCGCGGCCTGGCTGCGGTGGTGGTGACCCATGATGCGCAACTGGCTTCGTGGGCCGACCGTGTCGTGTTCATCCGCGACGGGGTCATCGTGGACGAGACTGCTCCTCAGTCGGGCCCTGAAACGCTGCTCGAGCGCGTTCCCGGCCAATGACGCTCACCCTGGACCGCCCGGCTGTCGATCTGGGATCGGGCGACGGCGGCGCCCCCGCACGCCGTGCCGTAACCCGGTGGGCGTGGCGACTGTTCTTCCGCGAATGGCGTCAACAGTTGTTGGTTCTCGCTCTGGTCACCGTGGCGGTAGCCGTCACCGTCGTGGGTGCCGGCGTGGCCGTGAACACGCCCACGCTGAGCAAGGCCGGCTTCGGAACGGCCGACGCCATGATCCAGCTGCCCGCCTCCGATCCCAAGCTGGCTTCGACTGTCGCCGCCCTCCAGCACGAGGTAGGCACGGTCGACGTCATCAAGAACATCTCGGTCCAGATCCCCGGATCGATTGGCACCTATGAGCTGAGAGCCCAGAACCCCGATGGCACCTACGGCAAGGCCATGCTGGATCTGGTGGGCGGGCGCTACCCCCGGACGGCCGGCGAGGTAGCCGTTACCTCCGGCGTGGCCTCTGACTTCGCGCTCCACGTGGGAAGTGTCTGGCATGACGCCGGCGTCTCGCGGCACGTGGTCGGGATCGTGCAGGATCCCCAGAACCTGCTCGACGAGTTTGCCCTCGTACCACCGGGCACGTTGTCGGGCTCCGGCCAGGTGACGTTGCTCTTCGACGGTTCCCCGGCCCAGCTGGCCTCTCTTCATCAGAACGTGCAGACCCCGCCGAACACGCTGAACGGCGGCTTCAATCCCGAGATTTTCGTGATCCTCATCGCCACCCTCGGCATGCTCCTCATCGGGCTCGTGGCCGTGGGCGGCTTCACCGTCCTGGCCCAACGCCGGATGCGGTCCATCGGCATGCTGGGCGCCCTCGGCGCCACAGACAAGAACATCCGCCTGGTGGTGCGGGCCAACGGCCTCGCCGTCGGAGTGGTGGGTACCGCGGTCGGCGCCGCCTTGGGTTTGGTGGCCTGGGTCGCCTACCGGCCACACGTCGAACAAGCGTCCCACCACCTCATCGGCATGTTCCAGCTTCCCTGGGTGGTGATCCTGCCGGCCATGGGCCTGGCCGTCGTCACGACCTGGTTGGCCGCCTCGCGGCCGGCGCGCGCCGTCACCCGGATTCCCGTGGTCACCGCCCTGTCCGGGCGCCCCGCGCCCCCCGACAGCTCCACCGCTCGGCTGTCCCCGGGATCCTGCTCACGGTGGGCGCGTACTTCCTTCTGTTCTATGCCGGCGAGAGCAAGGGAAACGGCGGCGGGGCACCCGAGCTCGTCCTCGGCTTCGTCGTCCTCACCGTCGGGTTCATCTTCCTCGCCCCTCTGGCCATTACCTCGGTCGCGGTGCTGGCGCGCCGCATGCCGCTCTCGGTGCGCATGGCCCTGCGCGACCTGTCTCGGTACCGGGCCCGGTCGGGCTCGGCCCTGGGCGCCATCAGCCTGGGCGTGCTCATCGCCGCCACAGTGTGCGTGGCCGCCGCCGCCCGCTACGGCAACGTGCTCGACTACGCGGGGCCCAACCTGGCCAACAACCAGCTGAACGTGTACACATCCCAGGCGCCCCCGCCGGGCAGCATCCTCATCACCCCGAACGGTCAGACCAAGGTCGCCGGGCCCAGCGCGCCGCAACCCAGCATCGCCGCCATGCAAGCCAAGGCGAACGCCATCGCCGCGGCACTTGGCTCCCGTCACGTCGTCGAGCTCCTCTCACCCGACGTAGCCCTGGTCCACGAGGGCCAGGGACGCAACTTCAGCGGCCAGATTTACGTGGCCACCCCCCAGCTGCTCAAGGCCTTCGGCATCCCCGCCTCCGACGTCGACCCCAACGCCGACATCCTGACCATGCGCCCGGGCCTTGCGTCCGTCTCGAACATGGACATGTTCTACGGGCCAGAATCTATCAACGCCGGTCCCGGAAACGGCCCTAACGGACAGGGGGGGTCCAGTGCCAGTCCGTGTCCGGTGGGCCAGTGTGTGGCCGAACCTCCCATGCAGACCATCGGCGCACTGCCCTCGGGAACCTCGGCCCCCAATACCGTCGTGAGCGAATCCGCCATGCACAGGCTCCACCTGAACTCAACCCCGGCGGGTTGGATGATCCTGACCAACCACCCTCTGACCGTGACCCAGATCAACGCTGCCCGTCTGACCGCCTCGACGGTCGGCATGACGGTGGAGAGCAAGTCTGACTCACCGTCGTCAAGCCAGGTCATCGACTGGGCCACGGTGGCCGGCATTCTTCTGGCACTGGCCATCCTGGCCATGACCATCGGACTCATCCGCAGCGAGGCCGCCAGTGACCTGCGCACCCTGAGCGCTACCGGGGCGAGCAGCGGCACCCGGCGTACGCTCACCGCCGCTACTGCCGGCGCTCTCGCCTTCATCGGTGCGGTGATGGGGACGGTCGGCGCCTACGTGGCTTGCCTGGCGTTCTTCGCCGGAGCCCCCGACGGCGACGGCGTCGGCGAGTTGAGAAACATCCCGCTGGCCAACCTGCTGATCATCCTCGTCGGCATGCCCCTGCTTGGGGCCGCCTGTGGCTGGCTGTTGGCCGGACGCCAGCCGCCGTACATTGCCCAGAAACCCTTGGAGTGATGCCCACGCTCTGAACGTTCGTGCCCGTGGAACTTCCAAACGGACTTTGGGGACGGGGGGAACGTCCGATCGCCGCCCTCAACCCGCCTGTTGACATCGCCGAGCATCGCGTCTCGTCATGGTGTTCCGAACCAGGTAGCCAGGGCGTCACGCAATCCCGTGTCGGTCCCCTCCCCCACCCAGACGACATATCCGTCGGGCCGGATCAACACGGCAGTGGGAGCACTCACCATGCCCAGTACTGGAAGCTCCCACGGTCCGGCGTACTCCCCATGGACGAGCTGGACCCGGTCAGCCCATGGAGCGATGTCGAAGCTGCCGGGCTTGCTCAGATTGAGCAGCACCGCCTTGGCGTCATGCAGCAGAGTGAAGACCCGCAGCGGGCCGTCGGCGGTCACGAGGTCCAGGTCGGGCATGCGACGCCCGAGCAGGGGGTGTCCCTCACCGAGTTCGTAGTGAATGTCCAGCCCGGAGATGATCCCGGTGAGCCGTTTGCGAGGCTCGTCCATGACCGCCAGCTCCGTCACCAAATCCACCAGGGCCTTGATGCGGTCGTCCGGGCGTTGGAGCACCGTCAGAGCCACGGTGTGCCGAAGGGCGCGGGCGGCAACCGGGTGGCGCTCGTCCTGATACGTATCCAGGAGACTCTCCGGGGAGGTCCCGTTGACCACCTGAGCCAGCTTCCATCCCAGATTCACCGCATCCTGCACCCCGAGGCTGAGGCCCTGTCCACCCGCCGGATAATGCACGTGCGCCGAGTCGCCGGCGAGTAGGACCCGTCCCGCTCGATAGGCCGCTGCCTGACGCGTCATGTCGGTGAACCGGGCGATCCACGTGGGACTGTGGACCCCGAAGTCGGTGCCGTACACGTTGATGAGCGCCGCGCTCAGGTCGCCCAGGGTGGGCTCGCTGCTCGGCCCGAGCTGCTGCTCGGTCACGATAACCCGCACCGTCCGCCCATCCTGCATCCTGTGGAGACCGTGGACGCCCGTCGCGTCCGAGCGAATGCCCCGCGGCGGTTCCTCGGTTACCTCGACCTCGGCGATCAGGTTGCTCCTCGTCGGATCCCACCCTGGGAACTCGATGCCGGTTGCTTTCCGGATGACGCTGCGTCCTCCGTCGCACCCGACCAGATACTGTGCCCGCAACGACTCGCCTTCGGACAGCTCGACGTCGACGCCCGTGTCGTCCTGCTCAAAACCATTCACCTCACATCCGTAGTAGATCCTGACCGGGAGCTCGGCGATCCAGCCAGCCATGATCCGCTCGATCTGGTTCTGCCAGATCCCGAGCGAATAGGGATGACGCGTCGGAAAGTCGCTCATGTCCAGCACGGTGGTGGCGATCATCGTGACCTGAGCCACCTGTCCCTCTGCCAGGAACCGATCAGCCACCCCACGCTGATCCAGTACTTCGATCGTGCGCGAGTGGATACCGCCGGCCCGTGAGCCGACGAGCACGTGATTGGGACGCCGCTCGACGATCGCCACGTCGACCTTCGCCAACGCCAACTCGGCCGCCAGCATCATCCCCGTGGGACCTCCTCCGGCGATCACCACCGCATGTTTGGCCATACGCGCCCCCCGTCCTTTCGCATTCGATTCGCTTTGAGGCGGAGATTGTGCACACTGTCCGGGGCCTTGCTGCAAGCGCCCTGTGCACGCTAAATTGAGGGTGGCAGGGAATAGGAACTCCATTCCACTCCCCTCTGTTCCCTCCCGCGGGTCCCCGGAGGGAGTCAGGGGCCCGGGCGACGTGCGCATACCGGCGTCAACGGGAAACGGCCGCGTATAGCTCCCGTGACCGACTGTGGCCCGTGTCTCGAGGGCGGCAACCATATTGACGGGCCGTATCCAGGGCGCTCGTCAGCAAGGCCGTGGCCTTGGCGTCTTTGTCCGCTGGGGCCCTCCGTTTCAGCATCGTGGCCAACTCGATCCGAGTGCGGGCCACCAAGTAAGGAGCGTCCCGTCTCTTACTTACGTCCAGAGCATCCGTCCAAACCCGCGCGGAACAACGGCTATGGGTGCTGCCGACGGCTCGAGGACCACCGGTCGTCGAACCAACAACGCCCCGTTATCCTCGGGCTCGGTCGAGCGGGCCCGCACGGAGATCGAGCGGGCCTTTCCCTTCCAGGGAACACCGATAGCCGTCGAGGCGCTCGATCCGTCGACGGCGCGCCTCCTCACAATGATCCAGGGCATGACCGACGTGATCATCGTGGCCAGTCTCATCATCGCCGCTTGCAGTCTCGCGGTGAACATCGCCGCCGGGTTGGGCGAGCGCAGGCGCCCGTTCAGCTTGCTCAGGCTCACCGGTGTCCCCCTCAGTGTCCTGCGCCGGATCGTCGCGCTGGAGAGTGCGCTTCCACTTCTGATCGTCGCCGCGGTGTCGATCGTGGTCGGCCTCGTGTCGGCTGCCCTCTACCTCCACTCCCAGGTCGGCATTGCGTTCCGGATTCCGGGAATGGCGTACTGGGCGACCGTGCTCGGCGGACTGGCGGCGTCGCTCGCGATCATTGCCTCGACCTTCCCACTCCTCAATCGGATGACCGGCCCCGAGGTCGCCCGAAACGAGTGAGGACACCGAAACGTCCGACCACCGGCAATTGTGCACGGGTCCACCAAGCGGGTGGGCGTTAAGGCAAACTGCCTGAGTGGACAAGGACGGGCCGGGAAGCGCCCCCGAATCCGATCACCCGCTGAGCTGGCTTGCGGATGGGTCCGTGGCCTCACTACGGGCGGCACTGACGGCAGTGGCTCCCTCGCTTGCTGACGCCGAGATGCGGCTAAACGACAGGGTCGTCACGGACAACGCCGAGTTCTTCCAGGGCAGTGCCGTGGTCGGCGGCGCCTATGTGGTGAAGTTCGCCTGGTCGGAGGCGCCGGCTCGTCGGTTGGAACATGAAGCTGCCGTGCTGACCGTCCTCGGATCCCGAGAACCGCCCCTCCCGGTCCCCGAGTTGGTGGCCTCGTCGTCCGCTCCGGCGATCCTGGTGACTCGGTGTGTGGCGGGACGGGCCGTCGGACAAGCGGAGTTGGCTGATCTGGCCAGCAGGCGGCTCGCCGATGATCTCGGTCGCTTTCTGGCAGCGCTGCACCGGCCCGTGGTACTGCAGGCCGTCCTTGACGCGGGAGTCGCTGCCCCGCGGCCAGAGCCCCAGGCCAGCACGGACTCCATCCGGATCGGACTCCCCAAGCTGATCGCCCCAGAGCACGTCCCCGAGATGCAAAGGCTCTGTGATTTCGCCGATGAGATTCTAGTTGAACCCGGTGGAACATCGCTTCTCCACGGTGATCTGCATGTGTTCAATCTGCTCTGTATGCCCGGCTCCGGCCGCCTGTGTCTGGTGGCCGACTTCGAACAAGCCTCGGTTGGCGATCCCGCCTTCGATTTCAGATACCTACCTGGATCGATACCTTCGCCCGCGTTCTTTCACGAAGTCGTGGCGTCCTACGAGGCTTCGGCGGGGGGCACCGTGGACCCCCGCCGGGTGCTGGCCTGGCATGTCCGCACTGTCCTCGGCGATGCGCTGTGGCGGTCAGAAGCGGGAGTCCCTCTTCCTGGCGGTGGCACACCGTCATCCCAGGTAACCGACTTGGAGAACTGCTTCGAGGCACTCCTCGGTCGGCACGGGTGACCCCATCTGATCTCGGTTGGACGCTTGGGTGAATCTCGGTCCGCATGACACAATCCGGTCATGGCGCGCCAGGCAAGAGTCGACGTTGGCGAGCTTCTTTCTGCGAAGCGGGCGAAGAGTGGAACAACGAAAATCATTGGTATTGATGGGCACGGGGGCTCCGGAAAATCGAGTCTTGCCAATACTCTCGCCGTGCGGCTCGGGGCGGAAATCGTTCATACCGATGACTTCGCCAGCTGGGATAACCCGAAGAATTGGTGGCCAAATCTTCTTACGCAGGTGCTGGGGCCGATTGCAGCGGGAAGCGCCTCTCTGAGCTACCCACGGTCAGCCTGGTGGGAGGGCCACCATCGGAAACCAGTTGTCGACCAACCGGTGACTGAGATCATGATCCTGGAAGGTGTCGGTTCCCTTCGGCGTGAGTTTCGGGAATTCGTCAGCCTCGGAATCTTTGTGAATGCACCTCGGGACGTATGTATTGAGAGGGGTGTCACACGAGACTTCGGTATGGACTCGGAACCGAAGGTGCGAGAGCTGTGGGAAACCGCGTTCGAACACGAGACGAAATATTTCGCTCGTGACGACCCTCATGGTTATGCGGATATCGGTGTGGATGGTACGGCGCCCTTCGACACGCAATTGGACCTCGGCACACATGCATGATGACGGCGCGTAAAACAATGTCCTCGAACGAGAATGTCAGACGGACGCCATCTCCTGATCGCCTCGACGGTCAGGTCGAAACCCCAGCTGACCTTGTAAAAAACGGAGTGGACTTATGGGACGGATTTCAAACCCTCCCGACGCCCTCGAAACCCTCACCGGACCAGGGGTTACGGCCTTCCACAGATCCGGAAGAAAGAGCTCCAAGCGAGCGAGCCACTCCCCCACAGCGCCCGGATCTCCGCGCCAAGAGGAAACGGGACAGCTTTCAAACCCGCCACTTATGTTGAGCCACGACCGCGCAGATCATATCGAAGATGCCCGGATTTCGGCGGAGTCGACGGGACGTCGGCGGTCGGTCCAGCGCCGACTGAGCAGTGCGGCTGTCGATACGCTGGTCGCTGCCTACATGAGCGGCCGATCACTTCCCGACATCGCAGTCTAGTTCGGCATCCATCGACGTACGGTTGCCAAACACCTTGAGGAACGCGGTGTCGCTCGTCGCCAACACGCTCGGAAGATGGCCGATGCGGAGGTGAGCTTGCCATCCACCACTACGAGACTGGGGCGTCACTCGCGGCGGTCGCGGCGGTCTTCCATGTCGACCGGGAGACCGTCCGAAGGGAACTGAGCCGCGCCGGCGTCACGATCCGGCCTCGCCGGGGCTGGTAGGAATCCTGGCCACGATCAACACGACCCGAGGAGCCATGATGGCGGCGGTTGAGCCCGCTCATGGACCGGGGCTCGAAGCATGCCATTCCTTCTCGCCTCCTCGGCCGGGAGCCCACCCGCCCGGAAATCTCGGGCGCGGCCCGATTACCAACGGTCTGGCTGGTCACAGCCTCCTCAGGGGCCGTACTTGGACGTGGGCAGAGGGAGTCGTCAGGCGCTCCGATCAGGGTGAGATGCGCTCGCTCAGGACATGGCGCCGCAGCCCTGCCGGGCACCCTCGTTTCCGGGTAGTTGCGGAGCCGATGGCGCTGTGCGCCCGCCGCATCCGGCGGGCCGGGCCAGATCCCCCAGCACGGGAAACCGCGCCACCCGCTGCATCACGTTGAGCACCGCCGGTACGGTAGGTCGGCGTGCGCTCGCCGTGTGTGTCCGCCGGGAGTCCCGGTGCCCGCTGAGCCCGAGGAGCAGCGCCACGTCCTCGGCTTCCCGGTTGGGCCCGACCCGAACCGTCGTCGGCCGAGATCTACTGCCCTGCCGGGCGGCGGCCCCGGTGGGATCATCGGCCCCGTCGACAGCGCGTTCTTCCGCGCCGTGGTGCACCCCCTGCGCTGCTTCCGGCGCTGGCGTCGCCACCGCCGCCTGGGGCCCTACGACGTAGAGGATGGGCCGGAGCCCGGCTGAGCAGCCGTCGCCGTCGCCGTCGCCGGACTGTCAGCGCGGCTCGGTCCTCAGAGCGCCCGTAATCGGTGCAGGTGATTCAGTGCGTGTTCCATGTATCCATCTGGCCCGGGCGCCACGTGCCGCTTATCAGCGCCCTGCCCTAGCGCCGGGCCGACCCGCCCGATAATCACAGCCCCCCGGAGGGATACCGCTCACCCCTGATCGGAGAGCCTCCTACGGGCCCCACCCATCGCCGGCGATACCGCACACGGCTGTTTTCGAGAGCTAAGGAGGGGGTAGGTGCCGAGCGGGTATGGCCGGGGTCGGCGCGCGCATTCGAGGTCTGGAGAACCAGGGGAAAGGGTAACGGGTCGCCCGAATGGACGGGACATCTGGACTCCTCTCCGAGGTGGAGCCACCCATCTAAGGATAGGTGTCCGGACTACCAGGGGGAGTTCACATGCTTTTTCACGAAACGAAGGAGCGCGATGTGCTTTTCGGTATCGCGTCGCATCAAATCGACCAGAAGACTCCACAGCGAGGTGTCCTTCACAAGGTGCAACTCATGTTGGAGCCGCTTCAGCTCACGGGCGTCTTGCCCCTCCTTGGCTATGAGTCGTTTTGTGGCATCCAGTAGCGCAGTCCGGTCGGCCCGATCGAAGTCCAGGTCCGGGATGATCGGCTCCTCGGCCACCGTTAGGGCCTGGGTCTTCAAGGACTCAGCAAGCGCCGTGAACATCCGGTGGTGACGACTTTCGTCCTCGATGAGCAAGTTTACGAGATAACGAAAGGCCCTTGACTGAGATTGTTCGGCGACCGCCGAGTACTCCTCCAGCAAGCCGCGCTCCGCCTCCACGTGGCTCGTCAAGTGGGTCCAGAGGTCTCGCTCCCAGGCAGATGGCCCACCGGTCGACTTGTTCGTCATGTCGATCATGGTCCCTCCCATTCGGTCGCCGCCTAATCAGCAGCTCCCGTTCGTCATCCTAAACCGGAAGACGATTGATGCTCCGAGCGCCTCACCGGCGCCACCTTGGACTGGCTAGCGCAACAGGTGCCAGATTATCGAGACCCAGAGCGAGAGCTATCGACGGCGCGATGCCAAGGTCCAGCGTTGCACGACAATGGAAAACACGCTACTAGCCGGCTGGGTTGTCAGCGGGGGCGTGAAGGCTTGCGGACGCCGCAAGAGATCGATGCGCCTCTCGCGTTGAGGAGGGCAACTAAACGACGACGGAATCAAATGCGACGACCGGGCTGGGCCGTGATCGCCCGCTCCATAACTGCAATTTGCGGTCGCACCGTGTATCTACGTGTCACGCGCTGCATGTGCCGTTCCCGACCGGGGTCTGAGAGGCATCGGCGAGGGCCGTAGGGCGACCGGTAGTCGGTAGATGCGCCCCTCGTATCTTGATCTGCTTCTGCCGGGTTGCACCGGATTCGGGTGGACCGGTCGGACCGTGACCCACGCGGTATTCGCGCTGCTGCACATTTCCGAGCGGCCCCCGTGGACGCTCCCTATCCGTCGACGGGGCGACCTTGGGGAGGATCCGGGTCTGGGAGGCCATCCCGGACCGGGTGATAGCGCCTGGGGTGGCAGTCCAAGGGACCGAGCCGCGAGGCCGACCCGGACCCGGCAGTTGCGCGCACCCGCCGATGCTCGCAAGGGATAGCACTTGGCTCGACTATCGAGGGGTCGACCCCACGAGGTCGGTGAACAAGACGGTGATGGTTTGGGTGACGGGAGCCATCGCGCTCTAGCCGGCCGCCACTCGCGCGTTGCCGACGGAGCGGCTCTCTCGTAGGTAGGGAGACCCCCGCAAGATGAACCAGCGGGCGATAGGGCTCACGGCCCGGATCCAGGGTCGGGCCACACGCGTCCGGTGGCGCACCTCCTCCATGATGTCGGCGAAAGAGTGGTGCTGGTAGTCGAGTAGCTGCTGCGCGTCGGTGCTGTCGATCCAGTCGCACGGCCACGCCCGTGAGGTGAACGCCCTCTCCGGCAACGTGCCCACGCCCATGGCGTCGAGCATTCCTTCGAGTACGTCGCGATAGGTCACCTGGCAGGACGGGCCGCCGCCCACCAGAAGCACACGACCCCACACCCGGTCGCAGGTGACGGCGCGCGCCAGGGCGAGGCCGGCATCCTTGGAATGGAGGACCTCAAAGCGGTTGGCCAGCGGGAGCTCGAACATGATGGGTGACGGCGAACGGAACCCAATTATCGGCACATCGGCGAACCGCACGATCGACCAGTCGAGGCCGGAGCCCTGCACCAATTCCTCGCACTGGAGCTTGTGGGCCGTATAGGTATCCGTGGCGACCACCGGGTCAGTCACCCGTCTCGGCGGCTGCTTGTCCTGGGTGCGACCGAAGAGGTCGAAGGTGGAGGCGAAGAGCACCCTTGCCGGCGGGGAAAGCGTGGCCGCGGCCTCGAGCACATGACGAGTGCCCCCGACGTTCACCTGCTCGGACAGCGTGGGATCGACGTCAGTGAGCGGAGGGATCACGAAGGCCAAGTGGGCGACGACATCACATCCCGACGAGGCGCGCTCCACGACCGAGCGGTCCCTGATGTCTCCCCAGATGATCTCGATGCCCGGGCGTTCCCAGTACTGACGCGCTCGCCGACGATTTCGCCGGTTGTCGACGTCGAGAGCCACGACCCGGTGCCCCTCGTTGGCCATGGCATCGAGGGCACTTTGCCCGACGTTGCCGAAGGCTCCCGTTAGCAGGATATTCATGCCACCATCCCCTGGTCCCGGGTTCGCCAGCCATGGCCGTCGAGACCGGCTGCCCACTCTTCCAAATCGTCGGTGGCCAGCGCCTTCTCAACGATGGCGAGCGCAGTCATGTCGGCCATACCCGACCCCCTACTCCCCAACCAGGCAAATCAACCGCACCTCGCCAAGCTGGTACGAGCCAGCAACGAACGATCCAGCGTTGGCATCGGCCAACAGATGATCCACGATGGCCAACGCGGTCCTCAGGTGGGAGGCTGGCAGTTCGATCTGAGAGTCGGCGACGTTGGCTGAGGCTCCTTCTGCGAAGTCCGAAAAGGTGAATCCAGTCGCCATGTCTTGAGCGTGACCCCTCAAAACCATCTAGAACAGGGCCGAACGTCCGCAGATGTGAGGCATCGCCCCGATGCGCCAGCCTCGCGATAGCGCAAAAGTGTAGATATGCCGGTAATCCCTGATGCTTTCCATGGCCTGCCAGATGGGCAGGTCGGAAAGCTGAGAGGAGCCCGGTTTGTCCACTTCAATTCACTCTTCGCGAGGCGCGCCTGGAGCTGACCCGGCGGTGCGGCTGGGTCACCCGGTCATCGACCGATACCTGGAGTTTGTCGAGGCTCGAGCACGCCACAACACGCTGCTGGCCACCGCCTCGGATCTGCGGGTGTTCTTCACCGAGATCGACAAGGAGCCTGTCGACGTCGTCGTGAACGACGTCTTGGCCTTCATCACCGCCCAGCGGCGGCCGCTGTTCGAGGGAAAGGTGGTGCGCCTCTCCGACGGGGGGTCGGGGCTCATGGCCAGCACCATCAAGCGGCGCTTGTCGTCGTTGTCGGGGTTCTTCTCCTATCTGGTCATGATCGGTGAGCGGGAGTCGAACCCGGTCCCCAAGGGCCTGTCCACCAGGCGATCGCGAAAGGACAAGGGAGCACTGGTCCCCTTGGTGCGCACTCCTCGGGTGCTGCCCAAGATCCTCGAACCCGCCGAGGTGGACGTCCTGATGGGGGCGCTTCGCCGCTGGCGGGATCGGGCCATGGTCGAGGCCATGGTCCTCGGGGGCCTGCGGCGCTGCGAGGTGCTCGGGCTTCGTCTCGGCGACCTGCGCCCCGGTGAGGGCCGGGTGTTCGTGGCCGACGGCAAGGGAGGTCACCAACGGCTCGTCCCGGTCTCTCGGCGGTTCTTCCGATCGGTGGCGGCCTATGTCTCCACCGAGCGCCCCGAAGACGCACAGACCGATCGGCTGTTCGTGGTGTTGAAGGGACCGCGGCGCGGCCGTCCCCTGTCCGAGGACGGCCTCGATGAGATCGTGCGCTACACGCGCAATCGAGTCGGTCTCGCCCATTGCACCTGCCACGAGTTGCGCCACACCTGTCTCACTCGGCTCCGAGAAGCGGGCATGGCCCTGGAGGCCATCCAGGCCCAGGCCGGGCACCGGTCGATCGAGACGACGCGCATCTACCTGCACCTGTCGAACGAGTGGCTGGCCGACGAGTACGCCCGGGCCATTGCCATAATCGACACCTCGGTGCTCGAGGCGGTGGCCCAATGACCATCGTCTCCGCCCGTGTCCTCACCACGCCCACGGCCGCCGAGCGCGACTGGGCCGAGATCGCCGCGGCGGCTCCCGCGCTGGCGGCCACCGCCCAGCGCTATCTGGCCCAGCTCGAGCTGTCGCTGCACCACAACAGCGTGGCCCGCACGAGTGATTCGCTTCGGCGCTTCTGTCGGCACCTGGTGACCTGTCACCCCGAGCTGAAACGGTGCTCGGAGGTGGGCAGGATCCACGTCGAGTCCTACAAGCTGGCCCTGGCGGCTCACGTGACGGCCAAGGGCACGCCGCTCAAGGTGAACACCCTGCGGATGCGCCTCGGGATGCTCATGACGTTCTTCGACCGCATCATCGAGTGGGGCTACGAGGACGCGCCGGTGCGCAACCCGCTGTTCATCTCCGACATCCCCCGCCCCGAGGAGCTCTTGCCCAAGGCCCTCGACGACGCCGCGGCGGCGAGGTTCCTGCGGGAGGTGGCCGCCGAGCCAGAGCCGCTCCGGCGCCTCGTGCTCGAGATCCTGTGTCGCACGGGGATCCGGGTGGGAGAGCTGTGCGCACTGGAGAACGACGCCGTGGCCCGTCGGGGTGGGGGGTGGTGGTTGAAGGTCCCGGTCGGAAAGCTCCGCAACGACCGCACCGTGCCGCTCGTCTCGCCCCTCGTGGAGCTGCTCCTGCAGTGGCAGGACAGCCACAGAGACGCCGGCACGGGGCTGCTTCTCACCAACGAGGGTCGGCCCCTCAACCGTCACTGCGTCACCCGCATGGTGAACCGGGTGGCGAAACGGGCCGGCATCGGGCACGTCCATCCCCATCAGCTGCGCCATACGCTCGCCACCCAGGCCGTCAACCGGGGGATGCGGCTCGAATCGATCGCCGAGCTGCTCGGGCACCGCACGCTGCGCATGACCATCCGTTATGCCCGCATCGCCAACAAGACGGTGGCCGACGAGTACCGGGCCGCAGTGGACAAGGTCGAGGCGCTCTACGAGGAGCCGCCTGACCTGCCCGAGACGCCCGAGATGCACCGCCTTCGCCTCGAGCACAGCCGCATGCTCGGAAACGGCTGGTGCACGAGGCCGTCGCATCTCGACTGCAGCTTCGAGTCGCTGTGCGAGGGGTGTGGCTTCTTCGCCACCACCGTCGAGTTCAAAGGAACCCTCAAACGCCAACGCGACCATGCGGCGGCCCACGGCCAAACCACGCGCACGGTGCTCTACGAGGGGCTGCTCGACGGGCTCGAAACGGGGGCGTCGTGACAGAGCGCGAGGAGATCATCGACGAAGAGACCAGCTGCGTGGTCGACGACGCGTTGAGCGTCATCGCCCTGGTGCAGCACCTGCCCTCCGACAGCGTGGCCGCCAAGGACCTCCAGGCGGCCGTGACGCTGGCCCGGATAGCCCGTTCCCGCCTGGCCCGATTGGTCGCCGACGCCCGGGACGAGCAGACATCGTGGGCTGAGATCGGCCGCATCCTCGGAACCAGCCGGTTCTTCGCTGTCTGCCGTTACGGACCCTTCGGCCGACGGAGGAGGACGCCCCTCGAGCTCGACTGATCCGCCATGCCGGACTCGGCGGGCCCTGCCTCTCACGAAGGTGGTGGGGCCCGCCGATTACCGGCATATCCCGCAGTTACTTGACGCGATTACCGGCATAAGTGCCGGACCCGGATGGGGTCCTATCCCACCGACAGCGAGGGACTGACGGGGCGGTAATCGGGGCTATGCGTGCCCCGTGTCTTCCGCTGCGTCCGACAGGTTGGACTGGAGTCGGGTAACCGGGCCGGATGGCGACCCACGCAGTATTCGCGAAGCGCCGAACATTCCCGATCGGCTCCCGAGGGGTCTCCCTATCCGGCGACGGGGCGACATTGGAGCGAATCCGGGCCTTGGAGGCCATCCCGGACCGGGTGATCTCGGTCGGCGTGACGGTGGACACCCGACCCCTTCGGGCAACCCTGAAATGCAACGGCATGTTCGTGCAGTGGAGCGTGAATAACCCCCACCGTGACGCGAACGTCACGAAAAATGCTGGATCGGTCCCCTCCGCCGTCAAAATGGATGATGCATCGTGCAGGGAACTCTCCTAATGTCCCAGGTCAAGCTGTGGCGGGCGGCTCCCTTGGCGGGTACGAGTCCTGGGGGGTTGCGCCGATCGCCCCGGCCCAGCAGATGACAACTGATCGTCTGTCGTGACCGGGAGGGACCCGATGAGAAGGTATCTGCAGGCCGCGCTGGCCGGGTCGCTGCTGGTCGGAGGCGTGTCGCTCGTGGCGATGATCGCGGGGACGGCGCCCGCTTCGGCCCAACCAGCGGTGTCGCTCTACGTCGCGTCTGGTGGATCGGGCGACTGCACCTCCCAACTAAATGCCTGCGGTTCGATCCAGACCGCCATCACCACAGCGGAAGGTGTCTCCTACAGCGGGGACGACGTGACCATCAACGTGGCCGCTGGGACCTACACCGAGAACGACACCATCAACGGCGCGTCGTTCAACTCGCTCACCATCGCCGGAGCCGGGGCCTCGACCACGACCGTGAACGGCAACCAGGCCGGATCGGTGTTCACCATCAACGGCGGCACGGTGACCATCGATGATCTCACGATCACGAACGGGCTCAGCGCCGGCGGCTATGGCGACGGGATCGACATCACCGGCGGCGCCGGTCCCGTCACCGTGAACGACAGCACCCTGTCGGACAACGGCACCGCCAGCGGGGGAGCGGGCGGCGGGATCTACAACTTCGACGACACGCTGACCGTGACCGACAGCCTTTTCTCGAACGACAACCGCTACTTCGGCGGTGCGATCAATAGCAACGGCGGCACGCTGACCCTGACCGACAGCACACTGTCGGGAAACAGCAGCGCCGCTGGCGGCGGGATCGACAACGGCGGCATGGCGACTGTGACCGACAGCACCCTTTCGGGCGAGCCCTACACTTCCAACGGCAGCGCCGGCGGGATCTACAACACCGGCACGATGACCGTGACCCACAGCACCGTGTCGGGTAACAGCGTCGGAGGCTCCGGCGGTGCGATTACCAACATCGGCACGATGACCCTGACCGACAGCACCTTGTCGGGCAACAGCGCGGGCTACATCGGCGGCGGGATCGCCAACGCCGGCACGATGACCCTGACCGACAGCACTTTGTCGGACAACAGCGCACCGGGCGGCCACGGCGGCGGGATCTACAACGACAGCACGATCAACCTGGGCGCCACCATCGTGGCCAACAGCTCCTCGGGTGGTGATTGTTACCTGCCGGGTGGCACCTTCAACGACCTCGGCTACAACCTCGACGACGACGGCTCGTGCAACTTGACCGCCACCGGCGACGTGTCTGACACCCCCGCCGATCTCGATCCCACGGGACTACAGAACAATGGCGGACCCACCCAGACCATCGCGCTCGAAGCAGGCAGCCCCGCCATTCGGGCCGTGAGCGATCCCTCGCTGTGCCCCTCCACCGACCAGCGGGGATACGTGAGAAACGTCCCCTGTGACATGGGGGCCTATCAAAGCGACAGCGTCTTGGCTCCGTGCGCGCCGGGGTCCACGGGCTGCTCGGCCATGCTCAGCGCCCCCTCGCAGACCGTGGCGGTGAGCGGCACCAAGGCCCTAGAGGCCAGCGCCAGCATCAAGCTGGTGGTGGTCCCGGCGGTGCTGTCGTGTGCGAACTTCAGCTACCAGGCCCCGGTGGCAACCTTGACGGACTCCGGTTTGGCCGGTACGAGTGTGACGCTCACCGACACCGTGAAGGGCCTGCCCTCGAAGAAGGGGGTCGTCATCTGTTACCAGTCGGTCGGGGACTCGGACCAAACTCCCGTCTTCCTGGCCAAATGCCACGGGTCGCACTTTGTCCCTCCGTGTTACAAATCGATCTCCGAAGTGGCTGGCAGCGTCGTCGCCAAGCTGGAGCTGCCCCTGGGGGACCCCCGGTTCCACATCGGCGGTGAGACGCCGTCGGTGACCAGTTACAGCCCCAGATCGGCCAAGGCGGGCAAGAAGCTCACCATCAAGGGGACGAACCTCTCCGAGATCACCGGTGTGACCATCGGTGGGGTCCCGGCCCACATCAACGCGACCGCACCGACCAAGGTGAGCGTCACCGTGCCCGCCGGGGCCAAGGGTGGGGTCGTCGCTGTCTCAAGCTTGGCCGGGGTGGTCTCAGGGCCTTCGGTCACCGTCTCTGGAGCACAGATCCCGGTGCACGCATCGAACCCCAGACGAGACCAGCACCGCAGACGCTGACACCGACCATCCGGCACAAGGTTGCCGGTGCCAAGCGGTCCGGCGGTTGGCCTTGGCCGACGGGCCTAGCGCGTATGGCACCGAATATGGGCGGTCTGGCAACCTCGTTCGTTTGGACCTCACGGCCAAGTCCGACCGGAGCACTTCCGGTACATATCGCCTGGTCACAGCGCCGGAGACTCCTGACGTTGCTCTAAGAGACCCGCTATGACCAGCCACCTTGATCAAGTCAGGTGCAAGATTCGTCGACAACTCACCTTGTGGCTCCTCAGGTCTCGAAGGCACGTTCGACTCTCATGGGCAAGACCGCCTGGGCCATCCTGGTGGCCGGTGTCTGCATCGCGGCGGCTTCCGGGTGGGCGTGGCAGGCCGCCGCACAGACCCAGCAACGCCAGTCCTTCGACCTCATCTCATCCAACGTCGGTGCCCAAGTGGCCACGACGCTGCGCCAGAACATGGACCTGGTGGCCACGGCCCGTGCCATGGTGGCAACCAACCCGAACACAGGCAATGAGCAGTTTGTCCAGTTCATGACGGCGGTCGGTGCCTCGACCCGCTACAAGAACTCCGTCGGCGTCTTCTACATCGAACAAGTGCCCCAGAGCCAGCTGGGCGCCTTCTGGGCGTCGACGGGATCCGCCATTCTCGGCACGACAGGAAGCGGTCAGGTGGTCCCACCCGGGCCGCGGCCGCAATACTGTCTCTTGCACGCCAGCGCGCTGCAGCTGGTCGGGCTGGGCATCTTCTCTGCCGGTGCTGTTATCCCGGCTGGCACGGACTACTGCGCCACTCCGGCCGCTTCACGGATCTTGCGGGCCGCCGTGGACAGCGACCAGATCCTCGTCACATCCCTGTCGTCGGCGTTATCCATTACGCAAGCGTCTTTGCACCTGCCCGACGTCTCGAAGCTGCCGCCCGCGGCGCAGCGGGCCCTTACGACGTTCTTCCGCTCCGACGTAGTGATCGCACCGGTGTACCGGATCGGTGCGCAGGTGATCACGGTGGCTGATCGCCGCTCGGCACTTTTGGGCTGGGCCTTAGATGTCTTGGACACCCGCGGCATCGTGAGCGAGGGGCTCGGCACCAGTGGCTTCGCTGCGACGCTGTCCCATCAGAATCCAGGCTCGGTCCTGCTGACGCTGATCCGCACCGGTCAGGGACAACAGAAGAGCGCCTACACCAAGACCATTCAATCCGACATCGACGGCCGGTGGATAATCACCTTGTCGGGCAGCCCACCTCGGAGTGGGATCTCCCCCTTCGGCCAGGGAGTACTGGTGGGCACGGCGGTGCTCGTCATGAGCGTGCTTCTCTTTGCGCTCGTGTGGGTGCTGAGTCGGTCTCGGACAAAAGCGCTGGCTTTGGTGGAGGAGAAGACGGGCGAGCTCGTCCATCAGGCTCTGCATGACGCGCTCACTGGGCTGCCTAACCGGGCGCTCATCGTGGACAGGGCGGAGCAGCTGCTTGCCCGGTCGACCCGCCAACGGTTGCAGGTCGGCGCCCTGTTCCTCGACCTCGACAATTTCAAGGCCATCAACGACGGGTTGGGCCACGCCGCCGGCGATCACCTCCTGAAGGCGGTGGGGGCGCGCGTGAGCGGCGTGCTGCGGGCGAGCGACACCGTGGGACGCCTCGGCGGGGACGAGTTCGTGGTGCTGGTCGAAGGGGACTCGCTCGACGCCGGGCCCGAGCTGGTGGCCGAACGGCTGATCGAGGTCCTCCGCGAGCCCTACCTACTCGACGAGCTTTCGGGTGTCCCGCTCACCATCACGGCCAGCATCGGGATTGCGCTGGGGGCAAGACCGTCGGCCGACGAGATGCTGCGGGACGCAGATGTGGCGCTCTACGAGGCCAAGGCGGCGGGGAAGAACTGCTACCGAGTCTTCCGATCGGAGATGCAGCACGCCGTCACCGATCGCCTCGAGCTGGAGATGGACCTGCGGAGCGCGCTCGAAAACGGACAGTTCTTCCTGGTTTACCAGCCGATCTTCGACCTCGAGCACGAAACGGTCGCGGCCGTCGAAGCCTTGCTCCGGTGGCACCACCCCACACGCGGTGTGGTGGCACCCGACGCATTTATTCCCATCGCCGAGGAGACGGGCCTCATTGTCTCCATTGGGCACTGGGTCTTGATCGAGGCCTGCCAGCAGGCGGAGAAGTGGCACCGCCTGGGCAAGCCCCTGGGCATGTCGGTCAACATCTCGGGACGTCAGCTCGGACGCGACGACCTCGTGGACCACGTGCGGGAGGCGCTCGCCCTCAGCGGGCTCGAACCTGGCTTCCTCACGTTGGAGATCACCGAGACCACCTTGATGCGCGACGCGGACGCCACGAGCCGCCGGCTCCGGATCCTGAAGGACATCGGCGTCCGCATTGCCATTGACGACTTCGGCACGGGTTACAGCTCGCTCGCCTACCTCCGGCAATTCCCGGTCGACGCTTTGAAGATCGACCGATCCTTCATCACGGGGATCGCCGACTCGAGCGAGTCTGGCGCCCTGATCCACACCCTCATCCAGCTGGGCAAGACCCTCCAGCTCGAGACGCTTGCCGAGGGGATCGAGGAGCAGGCACAGCTCCAGCGCCTTCAGCGCGAGCAGTGCGACACGGGCCAGGGGTTCCTCTTCGCCCGGCCCCTCGATGTCGCGGCGATGGAGCAGTTCCTCGGTGTGGGGCACGCAGACCTGACCGGCCGGCTGGCTCGCGACGGCTAAAGAGGCACTCGAGCGGCACATTTGGTCCGCGGCCAGGACGGGGCCCGAGAAGGTGTCCGGACGGTGTCCTGAGCATGTGACTTGAGTCAGTCGCGCGGGATGGCGCAGAGCCAGGACCCGGATGTCCCCGGGCCGAACACTGGGCCGCCGACGGGGCGCCGCGCGCGACCGGTATCATCTGCTACGCGCCACTAGGACTCCGGCCACTGACCCCACCAACATGCCGGTTCCGTGCGCGTCGTCGGAAACGACAGACGGCCGTACCTGCACGGTATCACTCCGGGCCGCGAATATAGAGCGGTCGTGGGCCACCGCCGGGCTCACGGGATCAGACACGTACCGGTCGGCTCGGATGGATACACCGTGCGGTCGGGATCCCCGAATACCGTACGCGCTAACCCGTCGCCAGTCCGACTCTCTGGTCAGTCAGTACCGGTACCCTGCGCGCACCCCCTATTCAGGGCAGCCCCTTTGGAATATGGGTCTGGTTGCAGTCGCGACCGTTCCTTGATCGCTACGAGTGGGGGAACCCTATGCCAACCCGCCAAAGTTTCCCGGACGAACCCGGGGCGTTGATCAGGCGATGGTCAGGGGGATCGTGGCCTGAACCGTCGTCTTCGTCTTTACCTTCTTCTTGCCGTTGCGGGTGGTCACGGTTTCGGTCACCTGGACCTTGACCGAACTCGAACCGCCGGTCAGCTTCTTACTGGGTGTCCCCGATAGCACCCCGGTCGCCGACAGCTTCAAACCCTTGGCCAGGGTGACCTTCTTCCACTTCAGCGTGGTTGTGTAGGGACTGGCGCTGACTCCGAGGTTGGCTGCCTGGAGGGTCACCGGGCCGTAGGCCGTGCCCGGCGTGGCGTTTGGCAACGAGGTGGTCGTGATTTGGAAACCCGTGACGGGGGGCGTGGGAGACGAGGGCGTCGCCGACACCACCGGAGAGGACGCCGCGGACTGGCCGTTGGTGTTGACGGCCGTCGCCACGCAGTAGTACGGCGTGCCGTTGGTGAGCCCGTTGACTGGCGCCGAGGTGGCGCTCGGCCCCCCGGTGGCACTGGGGGTGCCCGAGGTGGACGGCGGGCTCGACGTCGAGCAGTAGACGTCGTAACCGGTGATGGAAGAACCACCGTCGCTGGCGGGGGCGGTCCACCCCACCGTGACCGACCCGTTGCCCGCCGTAGCGCTGGGGGAAGTGGGGGCACCGGGCACCGTGGAAGCTTCGGGCGTCGCCGACACCACCGGAGAGGACGCCGCGGACTTGCCGTTGGTGTTGACGGCCGTCGCCACGCAGTAGTACGGCGTGCCGTTGGTGAGCCCGCTGACCGGCGCCGAGGTGGCACTCGGCCCCCCGGTGGCGCTGGGGGTGCCCGCGGTGGACGGCGGGCTCGACGTCGAGCAGTAGACGTCATAGCCGGTGATGGCAGAACCACCGTCGCTGGCGGGGGCGGTCCACCCCACCGTGACCGACCCGTTGCCCGCCGTAGCGCTGGGGGAAGTGGGGGCGCCGGGCACCGTCGAGGGCGTCGCCGACACCACCGGAGAGGACGCCGCCGGACTGGCCGTTGGTGTTGACGGCCGTCGCCACGCAGTAGTAGAGCGTGCCGTTGGTGAGCCCGCTGACCGGCGCCGAGGTGGCGCTCGGCCCCCCGGTGGCGCTGGGGGTGCCCGCGGTGGACGGCAGGCTCGACGTCGAGCAGTAGACGTCGTAGCCGGTGATGGCAGAACCACCGTCGCTGGCGGGGGCGGTCCACCCCACCGTGACCGACCCGTTGCCCGCCGTAGCGCTGGGGGAAGTGGGGGCACCGGGCACCGTGGAAGCTGACGAGTAGGTGAGTGCGTTCCCGTCGGCGTCAACGCCGGCACAGAAGTTAGCTGTTGCACAGGAAACCCAGTTAAAACCCCCGCCGTTGGGATCGACATTGCCGGACGGGGACCAGTCGGTGCCGTCCGAGGCGGTGAATGCGTACCCGTCGTAGAAATCGACCGCTGCGCAGAAGGTCGTGCTAGGCGCACACGACACGGAGATCAGGTCGTTGCCGGGGTTGACACTGTCGGGAGTCCAGCTTGTGGGGTCGGTGGGATCACTGCTGCTGAGGGCATACCCGTTGTTGTCGACGGCGACGCAGAAGCTCGCCGTCGCACAGGACACCGAGTTCAGACTGGTGGTCCCGTCGATGCTGGTGGGAGCAGACCAGCTGGAGCCGCCGTCGGTGCTGGCGAGGGCGGCCCCGTTGCCGTCCACGGCGACGCAGAAGCTCGCCGTCGCACAGGACACCGAGGCAATACCGTTTGTGTCGGCGGGATTCGAAGAATACGCAGGCCAGCCGGCGCCGCCGTCGGTGGTGCTGAACACGTCCCCGGCGCCGTCCGCAGCAACACAGAAGGTCGCCGTCGCACAGGACACCGATGTGAGGTACTTGCCGGGGTCGATGTTGTCAGTGGACCAGCTACTGGGGTCGGTGGGATCACTAGAGGTCAGGGCGGTCCCGTTGGCGTCGACGGCGACGCAGAAGCTCGCCGTCGCGCAGGACACCGAGTTCATGTTGGTACCGGGGTCGATGGTGGCAGGAGCAGACCACGTAGCGCCGTTGTAGGTGATCGCATTCCCGATGGCGTCTACGGCGACACAGAAGATAGCGGTCGGACAGGAGACCGAGTACAGGTAGGTGCCGGTGGCATCGACGAGGACGGGACTGGACCAGCTGGTGCCGCCGTCGGTGGTGGAGAAGGCGTTCCCGTTGTAGTCCGTGCCGGCGCAGAAGCTCGTGTTGGGTGCACAGGAGAGCCCGCCGCCGCCGCTGGTGCCTCCGGGGTCGCTTACGACGGGACCGGACCAGCTGGAGCCACCGTCGGTGGTGGTGAATGCGTTCCCCTCAATGTCCGCGGCCACGCAGGAGGTCGTCGTCGCACAAGACACTCCGAGGCCGTCGGCGCCGGGGTCGACGGGGCTGGAAGTCCAGTGAGAACCACCATCGGTGGTGGTGAGGACGTTTCCTTGATAGTCGGCGGCGACACAGACGCTCGTCGTCGCACAGGACACCGAGCCGAGGTAGTTGCCGGGGTCGATGGTGCCAAGACCCGACCAGCTGGAGCCACTGTCGGTGGTGTCGAAGGCGTTCCCGCTTTCGTCGACGGCGACACAGAAGCTCGTCGTCGGGGCACAAGAGACCGCGTACAAGATTGGACCGGGGTCGATATTGCCGGAAGTCCAGCTGGTGCCGCCGTCGGTGGTGCTAAGGGCGTTCCCAGCGCCGTCCACGGCGACACAGAAGCTCGTCGTCGCGCAGGAAACTGAGTTCAGGTTGGTGCTTCCGTCGAGGTCGTTGGAAGTCCAGTGAGAACCACCATCGGTAGTGGTGAGGGCCGTCCCGTCGGAGTCTACGGCCACACAGAAGCTCGTCGTCACACAGGACACAGCGTTCAGTTGGGTAGTCCCATCGATGCTAGCCGGAGCAGTCCAGTGGGTGCCGTTGTAGATGAGCGCATTCCCAGCGGTATCGACGGCGACGCAGAAGCTCGCCGTCGCGCAGGACACCGACCGAATCGCGACGCCGGTGGTGGAGTCGATGTCCTGGGGGGCCGACCAACCTGGCTGACCTGAAGCCACGCTGGCGAACGGCACGGTCGCAACGATGCCTCCGACGACCATCGCAGCGACGAGGAGTGCTCGAGTTCTTGCGCCCAAGCGTGAATGTATCTTGCCGCGCAGCTGATTACTTCGGGCAGTGATGATTGAAGGAGCCTCATACCTGCCTCGTGATCCGGTTGCCCGCCGAATGGAACCGAAACCATCGAACATGACGTACCTCCCCGCGAAGCCACATCGATGTGATCACGGGGACGTTACTGGGGCGACGTTCTTATGTCTACGGGACCGGAGCTTCAATCGAGGGGTCACCGTCGCACCATCGTTGTCGAGCGGTACGTGTCATAGCGAGCTGACAAGGAGGCAGGCATATCTGTCAGCGTTCGTGTTTCGACGCTTCGCCGCACGGCGTTTGGTCGATTTGGCGCGTTCACCCTAGCTGCAAGACGAGGTGCCACGGGTTAGGTCGATCTGGATGACCGATAGCTGACGTCGGCGACCTCGTTACAATTGACGGTGTCTTTGTTGTCTCTGTTGTCTCTGTTGTCTCTCGGTGTTCCTGTGTCTCTGTTGTCTCTGTTGTCTCGGTGTTCCTGTGTCTCTGTGACGTGTCCTTTCGACCAACCGGTCGGTGCCCGCTGCTGCCTCTTCGACCACGAAACGGGGGGACGCCCGGTGGCATGACCATCGGCAACCGCCGGTTCTGTGCGCCCTGATGGAGCCAGGGTCCCGAGCGGCGGGCCGGTCGAGATCACCCGTTCCGGTATGGGCTGGGAAGGCGTTTAGACCGCGCGCAAGTATCAGCTATCGCTCGATCCCCCGTGCGCTCGCTAGGACAAAATCCGCCCGATATCGCTCGGCGCAGGAGTCTCTGGGCATTCTGCGCTGCGGGGTTCGAGTAAGGCTCTCAAGGACTCTACCCAGGACTGATCGGCCCTGGCGCTACCGGCCGGCAAGGCCCAGCCAAATCCCGAGTTGCCGAGCCAGCGGAGTCCAACGTCCTACTGTCCGTCCAGGGCCGACCCCCAAAGTCCGGCGCAGTAGAAACACCCTGCCTCCGCCTGGTCGATCGATTTCCGCACGATACCGATATCCGCACGGTAGGTGAGCTGGGCCACCGGCTCCCGGAGGCCAGTAACCATCGCCATGAACTCGGTGACCGCGAGCGACGCCACCACCCCGTTGATTGAGACCACGGACGGGCCTGTCAACCGAGCCCCACACTTGTGTGGAAGTCCGATGGGACAGGGCCGTTCGGCCCCGTCCCATCGCTGTCCCCAAGTACTTCCTTACTCTTTCCCTGGTTCATTCTTTCTTGTTAGCTGCGTTGCAACCTACTTGGTACTTGCGTAGTTGCTTACAGCGTGGCGTTGCTCACCGACGCGTCGATGTTGGGCAGAGACGACACCGCCGCCATTGTCGGTGTTGAGGTCGGACCCGAAGAGACCGTGGGTACTGTCCGCGTGCAGGTCAATACCGAGACAGGCGTTGATCACGGCCATCTTCTTGGCAGTCAAGTACGTGCCTGAGACCGATCCGTTGATCGTGAACCCGACGTCAGTGCTGGGGCACGAGTTGTCGATGGCCGAGCCCGAGGTCTTGAACGTCCCGATGTTGAAGCTGACGGTCTTGAGCGTCTTCTTCAGGCTCAGTCCGGCGGTTTCGAATGAACTCCACTGGCCCTCAAGGTACGTCTTGGGGGTGGTCTTGACCGGGTTCTTGGTGTTCTTGCCGCCGGCGATGGAGAGACTTGACAGCGTCACACTCACGGGCGCGCCCGATGCCTCGTCGGTGCAGGAGGCCACAGCACCGCCCGTAACGCTCGTCGACCCGTTCTTCTTGGACGTTGTCACGGTGCCCTCGACGGTCTGGGTAGTCGGGAATATGAGGGTGCCGCTGAGGCCGGTGCAGGTGATCGGGTTCGGCGCCTTCTTGGCGACCGCGGCGGACGACAAGCCAGCCACGGTTGCGAGCGGGAGGGCAAGTGCCAGCACGCCCATCAGGATTTTGTGATTCATATGCATAGTTCCCCCTTATTGATCGGCGTAGTTGGTCCTGTTTTTTATGTCCCCCCGCCAAGCGCCACGTAAGAACGAGGCAACAAATACACACTCGCGCCCTTCCTCGTGGCTGAGTAGTGCCATTGGTCACCCGTCTTAACGCGGGGATGTTGACAGCGTTCGACCCGACACTAAGAGAGAGGTTTGGGCACTCTCCCGCCTCGACGAGGTAGCCATGTTGGCGGCTCTCGGCGGCCACGGTTCCTCATCTGCAAGACGAAACCCGCCGACTTGGGTCGTCAACGGGGTCAGCCGCCTCCGAGTGCTCGACCCAGAACCCCTGCCGCCACACGGTCCCGCTCCGGGAGCGCGTGGGCGTATCGGTTCAAGGTCATCCTGGCCTGGGCGTGGCCGTGCCGGTTGGCGACGGTGCGAACGTCGACACCGGCAGCAATCAGGGTCGTGACCGAGAAGTGCCGGAGATCATGGAACCGGAACGGCCACCGCTCCCCCGCCGGGAGCTTGGCCACTGACACCTTGAGCCGCTTGGCGGCTTTGGCCTCCATCGTTCGGCACAGGGCCCCGAACCCATGGGTCAAGGTATCGGGGCCAACCGACCTGGCGCCGTTGGCGTTGTAAGACAGGACGTAGGGATCGTCCACCAGCGGCGACTCGGCCCGCCCGGACAGGTCCCGCATGTAGTCCCACCGCCGGCGCAGCACCCCGACTCCCACCTCGTCCAGAGCCAAGGTCCGAATGGCGTGGGTCTTGGTCGCCCCCTCGTATGACTGGCCACCGGCAATAGTCAGCGACCGGGCAATCGTCACCCTTCCGGCCTTGAGGTCGACGTCTGACCACCTGAGGGCGGCGAGCTCGCCGCGTCGAGCTCCCGTCAGGGCCGCCAGAGCGATAGCAGTCGCGACCACCGGGTCGTCCGCCTTGGCCACCTTCACCATCTTGGAGAGCTGGTTGGGCGTCGGGACGAGCATCTCCTTCTTGGCCGGTGCCGGAGGTGTCGCCCGGTCGGTGGGTACCCGTTCGATCCATCCCCACTTGACGGCCTGGTTCAGCGCCGCGGACAGGATGCAGTGGTACTTGTGGACCGTCGAAGGTGACAGGCCTTCGCCGAGCCACTGCTGGTAGGCGGCGTCGAGTGTGTCTCCCCCCAAGCGGTCAAGCCGGATCGAACCGAGCACCGGGCGGATGCGAGTCTCGATCTTGCGCTTGTTCTCGTACAGAGTGCGTGGGCGCTGGCGGTCCTCGCCGTACTCGAGCCATCGATCGAGGAGCTGCCCGACAGTCGCCGAGGTCTTGTCGACTTTGCCCTGACTGTTCTCGGTCACGAAGGCCGCGAGTGCCTTCCCCGCGGCCTTCTCGTTGCCCTTGAAAGTGCGCGACACCTGACGCGGCTTACCCGTCAATGGGTCGGCACCAGCGAATGCGCGGAGCTGCCACTGGCCCGAACCCGGGGGCCGTTCCCGCATCGTGCCAGGCCTCGCTGTCCTAGTGGTCGTCATAGGGCCAAAACGCCACTGTTTATAGGACACCTGTAGGACGACCCCGGAGCCTCAGGAAAAACATCCAGGTCAAACGTGGGCGCAGGGGGACTCGAACCCTCGACCTCAGCCGTGTGAAGGCTGCGCTCTAACCAACTGAGCTATGCGCCCGGAGTCAGCGATGGTACCGCGTCGAAGGGGGTCCACATCACCCCACGCCGGACGGACCCTCCTCGGAGGACACGACCCTACTCGGCGTCCTTTCTCCCGCCCGTGACACTCGCAGTGAGGCGTACTCCTCGGTCTTTCCCTCGATGATACGGAGCAAGCCGTCCATGTCGAGATGGTCGGAGATCACGTCGGCCAGCTTCTCGAGCCGGGTGTCCCGGACGTCAGCAAACCGGGTGTGAGGAGAGACCGTGAAAGCCCGTGCCGACCTGGCGGCAACATCGGCCAGGAACGACCGTCGGAACCCGTCGTTCTCGAACAGTCCGTGCCAGGATGTCCCCGCCACGGATCCGACGCGACAGCCTTCGTCGGCGAACAGGGGGGACCCACCCGCTCTGCGAACGGCGCCGTGATGGATCTCATAGCCTTCGACCGTCATGCCGTCTGACAGTGTCCGGCGTGGGCGTCCCAGGACCTTTTCCACGCCGAACGTCGTCCGCACGGGAAGCAAACCCAAGCCCTGCACTCTCCCCCGCCGGCTTTCGATGTCGTCCTCGATCGAGACACCCATCATCTGGTACCCGCCGCAGATTCCGAGGATCGGCCGCCGCGAGGCGGCAAGCCGCTGAAGAGCCCGGTCGATCCCGCGACTCCGCAGCCAATCCAGGTCATCGACCGTTGCCCGCGTGCCGGGGACGATCACGAGATCGGCGTCGGCGATTTCGTGGGCACGCGAGGAGAAACGGACGAGCACCCCCGGCTCGGCCACGAGTGGATCGAGGTCGGTGAGGTTGCTTGCCCGAGGAAGACGTATGACCACCACCCTCAGCACGTCGTCACCTACCGGCTCGCCCGGATCCCGGTGAGCCGACGGGTCGGGCCGGTCCTCCTCGTCCAGAGAGAGGTCCTCGATGTGGGGGATCACGCCGAACGTGGGGCGGCCGGTCAGCGCCTGCAACATGTCCAGGCCCGGCTCCAGGAGGGTGCGGTCACCACGGAAACGGTTCACGACAAAACCCTTCACGCACTGCTGATCCTCGGGGTCGAGGAGGGCCACCGTCCCCACCAACGACGCGAACATCCCTCCTCTGTCGATGTCCGAGACCACGATCACCGGCGCGCCGACCGCCCGGGCGAAACCCATGTTGACGATGTCGCCGGTGCGGAGGTTGATCTCCGCTGGGCTGCCCGCTCCCTCGCAGATCACCACGTCGAACCGGGACCGTAGGTCTCGGTAGGCAGCGAGCACCACGTCGAGGAGCCGACCCTTGTTCTCCACATACTCCCGAGCCTCCATCTCTCGCAACGGCCGGCCCAGCACCACGACCTGGCTGCGGAAGTCGGTGCCCGGCTTGAGGAGCACGGGATTCATGATGGCCTCGGGCTCGATCCGGGCGCCCTGCGCCTGCGACGCCTGGGCACGGCCGATCTCCTCGCCCCCGCGGGTCACGAAGGAGTTGAGCGACATGTTCTGCGCCTTGAAGGGGGCCACCGAGATGCCATTTCTCGCGCACCACCGGCACAGGCTGGCCACCAGCGTGCTCTTGCCGGCGCCCGACGACGTACCGGCCACGAGAATGGTGCCGCTCAATGCGGGACATCCGCCTTGTCGCTGACCCCGGCGGAGTCGAAGGTCGCCATCTCGCGCAGGATCTTCGCCGCCGCCTGCACCACCGGCACCGCCAACGCCGCGCCGGTGCCCTCGCCCAGTCGCATGTCCAGATCCAGGACCGGCGAAAGGGCGAGCTCTTCGAGGACCACCGACGATCCCGGTTCGCTCGAACGGTGCCCCACCACGACGTAGCCGGCGACGTCGGGGGCAAAGGCCACCGCCACCAGGCTGGCGGCGGCGGCGATGACCCCGTCCACCACGACCGGCACCCGGCTCGACGCCGCACCCACCACGAAACCGCACAGGGCGGCGATCTCGAGGCCGCCGAGCTCGGCCAACACCACCAGGGGGTCGGCACGGGAAGAGGCGCGCGCCAAGGCCCGTTCGATGACCGCCCGCTTGTGCTCCAAGGTGGCGTCGTCGATGCCCGTGCCCCGCCCGGTGACCTGCGGCGCGCCGCGCCCTGTGCACGCCGCGATCAGGGCCGCGGCGGAGGTCGTGTTCCCGATCCCCATGTCCCCGGTCACCAGCATGCGGGCCCCTCCGGAGACCGCCCGCCGGGCCACGTCAAGCCCCACCTCCAGGGCGGCCACGGTCTCCTCGGTGGTCATGGCGGCCTCGACCGCCAAGTTGCGCGTGCCGGATCGCACATTGCGGCGCACCAAGGCATCGGAGTCGGTGGGAATCGGCGTCGCCACGCCCACGTCGACGACCACGACGTCGCAACCCCCGTGCCGGGCCAGGACGTTGATGGCTGCTCCACCGGCACAGAAGTTCGCCACCATCTGCGCTGTCACTTCTTGGGGCCACGGTGACACCCCTTCGGCCACGACACCGTGGTCACCGGCGAACACGGCCACGGTGACGGGCTCGGGCACCGGGGGCGGGCAGACCCCGGCGATGGCGCACAGGCGGATGCCGATCTCCTCGAGACGCCCGAGCGAGCCCCGGGGCTTGGTCAGACGGTCCTGAAGCTCGGCCGCTGTTGACGCGGCGCCAACGTCCACCGGTGCAACGGTGCGGCACGCTTCCATGAAGTCTTGACCGGTCATGATTGGCCTTTCTTTCCAGCGGACTCGAGTCCATCGGTCACCGGGAATGGGGCGGGCGGCGTGATGATCCCCACGGCCTCGCCGTGTCGGTCCCAGGATCGCCCGATGGACGACAGCGCCTCGTCCAGTCGCTCGAGCCCGTCAGGGGTGGGCACCGCGATACGCGCCACACCGGGCAAGCCGAAACTCGTGCAGTCCCGCACCACGATCCCTCGCGGCGCGAGGCGGTCGCGCAGACCGGGCGCATCCACGAGAACCCAATTGGCGTCCGAGGGGCGCGGCGCCAATCCGTGGTTGCGAAGCACCGCTCCCAGTTGTTGGCGCAGGGTCCCGACCCGGGTTGACCACAGCCCCAAGTCGACGCCGCTCAGCAGCTCCGGAAGGGCCGACGCCGCCAGTCCGTTCACCGCCCACATCGGCTGCCGGCGACGCAAGGCGGCGCTCAGCGTCGCCGCGCCGGTGGGAACGAGCACGTATCCGATGCGCAACCCCGGGCAGCCGAGCAGCTTGGTGAGCGACCCCACGACGACGGCATCGCCATCGCCGCGTGTCCACGAGCCTGTGGCAAGGGCGTAGAACGCCTCGTCCCACACCCCGGCGCGCTCGTCGGGGCGCGCCAGCAGCCCGCTTGGGTTTTGGGGATTCGACCGCCACACCGGACCACCACGGCGGGGGTGGAGCGAGAACTCGGGCTCGACCACCCGGCCCCCGATCTCGTCGCTCACCAATCGGATGGCTTCGGAGCCTCCATTGGTCAGAAGCAGGCGCGCCGCGTCGACTCCCATCGCCTCGGCGAGCACAGCCGTCGCTCGAGTGGGGTCGGGGTAGCGACGAAGCGCCTGGAGGTGACGGCGCAACACCGGGACGGGATCCGGAGCCACCGGATTGAGGGACTGCGACAGGTCGAGCACGTCCTCCACGTCGAGACCGAGGGCGGCGGCGACCGCGGCGCCATCTCCTCCGTGGGGGCCGGGCGGCGGCAGCGGAACCGTCGTCACGGTCGATCCCGGAGCAGCCCGGTCCCGCCTCGGGCCACGCCACTCTGGCTGGGAGCTTTGCCGGGGCCGGGGCGTGGGCCTCGAATGGCCATGACGAGACCGACGGCTGCGAGGGTGACGCACAACGCCGAGCTCACGTCGCTCGACAGGTCCACCGCCCGTGCGATGTCGCCTGCTTGCACGGCGCGCCCGGTGCCCAGGGCACTGCGGTTCTCGGCCCTGGTCCCGTAGAGGTTCACACCACCGAGGCGCACGTCGAGGGCAGCCGCAAAGGCCGCTTCGGCCACTCCCCCATTGGGTGACGGGTGCGACGGGGCCTGCGTCCGGACGGCCCGCCAGATGGCGCCCATCGCCCGTGGCCTGACCATGGCGACCAAGGCGGCGGTCACACGCGCCGGAATGAAGGCGGCGACGTCGTCGAGGCGAGCACTGGCCCATCCGTAGCGGAGGTACCGATCGTCTCGGTGGCCCACCATGGCGTCCATGGTGTTCACGGCCCGGTACCCGAGAACTCCGGGTGCGCCGGCGACGGCCGCCCACCACGCCGGGGCCACTACGGCGTCCACGGTGTTCTCAGCCACCGACTCCACCACGGCGCGCGCCATGCCCGAGACGTCGAGCGCCGTCACGTCCCTTCCCACCAGGCTGGGCAACAGCTCCCGGGCGCGGTCGAGGTCGCAGGACTCGAGCGCGTCGCCGACCGACATGGCCACGTCTCGCAGTGCCCGACCGGCCACGGCGAGGTAGGTGGCCATGGTCGTCGAGCCCACCACGGCTCCGGCTGCCATCCCGAGCCCGGTTCCCATGGCGCCGTGGACGACACCCGCCGTCCGACGGTCTCGATAGGTGGCGTTTTCCAGGCCGTGCATACAACGCCCGAAGAGTGCGACCGGATGCCACTGCGACGGCGGCTCGCCCAGGACCCCGTCGACGACCACCCCGACGGCCGCCGCCAACGGTCGGGGCACGGACGCCGAGTGTCGCCGGCGCGTCGGCCGCCAGGAGCGCGCCGCCGTGGTCACCACTTTGCCGCCAAGACGAGAAGCCCGAGCGTCTCCCCCACCACACCCGCCGCGCCCAGCACGTCGCCGGTGAAACCCCCGATCCTGCGCTGCGCCAACACCACCACCATGGCCATCCCCACCACCTCGGCGCCCAGCGCGGCCAG
Organism: uncultured Acidimicrobiales bacterium; assembly: GCA_963731665.1. GTDB lineage: Bacteria > Actinomycetota > Acidimicrobiia > Acidimicrobiales > UBA8190 > Chersky-840. The sequence goes on from CAVSWP010000008.1 coordinate 136,485, forward strand.
GCCGTGCCCGCCCCGGCCCTCGATGGCCATGCTCAGCGCCAGGCCGGTTCCCACCAGCCCGGGAACCAGAGCGCCCGCCATGGTCCGGCCGGGCTCGGGAGGGCCGACGAAGGCCGAGGCGAGACCGCCCGGACGCGCGTAGTGCAGACACCGGGCGACCACGGCCATGGCCGTACGCGAACCGCACCACAGGGCCCCCACCACGAGTGGGGCCGCCATGGTCGAGGCGAAGGCGCCGAAGCGCAGCACGAGCACGACGAACAAGGTCACCGCGCCGAAGGCCCCCACGGCCGGGTCCGCCATCACCTCCAGGCGTCGCTCGGTCGACATGGGCGGCAGCAGCCCGTCGGCCGTGTCGGCCAGCCCGTCGAGATGGAGGTATCCCGTCAGCACAACGTCGCTCAACAACGTGACCCCGGCGGCCGCGGCCGGCGGCCAGGCCCGGCCGGCCAACCACCACACCGCCCCCACGGCGAGCCCGATGGCGGCGCCGACGAGCGGGAACCAGTCCAGCGAGCCCGGCGTGGGGACCGCCGCGCCGCCGAAGGGCGTCAGGAACGCCAGCGCCCTGCGCATCAACCGACCCGGGGGGGGTCGAGGCGGATCGTGCAGCCGGCCACGACGAGCACCGCCACGGACGCCACGGCCGCCACCGCCTGGTTGACCACGCCCAGAGCGTCGCGAAAGTGACGGCCTTCCTCGGAGGACGGGTGGACCGAGAGCCCGACCTCCTCGGAGACCACGACCGAGTCTCCGGCGCGTTCGACCAAGGCCGAGCACAGCCCCTGGGTGTCGACCACCATGGCACCAGCCGAGCTCACCCACGGGCCGAGCGAGTCCACCAGGACCGTGCCCACCGCGGCGCGGAGCAGCTGCGGGAGCTCGGGGCCCACCTCCACCGTGCGCCACTGGGCCGGCCGCCTGGCCCGGTGCGCCGCGACCCGAGTCGCCAGGTCGGCGTCGTCGCCGACATCGAGGGTGGCGACGTAGGTGACCGGTGACGCCAGGTCGGCCGCCAGACGCTCGGCCACCACGGACTTCCCCGACCGCGCCCCGCCCAGTACCAGGGTGATCATCACGGCCCTCCCGCTCCGCCGCCCGACGCCACGGCGCGGTGCACGGCCCGGGCCAGGCGCGACCCCCATTGCGAGCGCGGGCCGCCGAAACCATGGGCCGGGCCGTCGTCGGGACAGGCGATGCACACGGCGTCCGATGCCGTGCCCGTACCCGGGATCCCCGCCTCCCGCAGAGCCTGGGCCTTGGCCTCGGTCACACTCATCACCGCGTTCACCATGGCCGCGGGCGACAGTCGCTCGGGAACAATGCCAACGATGTTGATCGTTCCCGGGGCGGGACTGCGCCGTTGGCGGGACTCGTCGGGCGCGGCCGCCCACGTCGGTACGGTCAAGCCCACCGAGACGTCCACACACGCACCTCCATCGACTTCTCGCCGCACCGTGCGGAGGTCCACGGCGGTGAGCATCCCCACGCCCTGCCCGGACAGTCCATTCGACGTCGCCAGCTCGATCAGGTGGTCTTCGGGGTCGACGCGGGCATAGGTCGGAGGGACCTGGGCATTGATGACCCACTCCCGTCGCCCCAGGCCCCCGCCCAGCGGGGCAGAAGCCACCACCAACAGGGGCCGGCGAAACCTCCACAGCAGGAGCATCAGTGGTTCCCCCGGCTCGCCATGGCTGGCGACCTCGGGGGCGATGTCCGTCCACGCCCGCGCCGGGGAAGTGTCGGTCACGATCAGTACTCGATCCCCTTGCGCGCCTTGATGCCGCGGTCATAGGCGTGCTTGATCTTGCGCATCTCGGTGACCGTGTCGGCGATCTCGACGAGCTCGGGCGCGGCGTCGCGCCCCGTGATCACGACATTGGTCCGGGGGGACCGGCCGGTGATCCCCGCCACGACGTCGGCGGCGTCCACCCAGCCGTAGGTGATGGCATAGGTCAGCTCGTCCAGGATAAGCAGGTCGTAGTCACCCGATGCCAGCTTGGCCCGAGACAGCTCCCAGGCGTGGCGGCCCTTGGCCGCGGTCTCGTCGAGGTCGGTGGACTCCCACGTGAATCCGTCGCCCATGGTCGACCATTCGATGCCCAGGTGCTCGGCCAGCTTGCGCTCTCCCACCTTCCACTTGCCGCTCTTGACGAACTGCACGACTCCCACCGTCCACCCCCGGGCCCAACCCCTACCCATGACGCCGAAGGCCGACGACGACTTCCCTTTGCCGTGACCCGTGTTGATGAGGACCAACGACCGGGCTCGGGACGCGGCGCCCTTGGCATCGTCGGCGGCGACGTCGTCGGCTCCTTGGACATCGTTCATGACTTCCTCCTTGCTCATCGCGCCCTCTGGGGCACCACGACGAGGTCACCGTCCTCGCTGCGCATCACCCGGACGCTGGTGCCGAAGTACTGCGTCAACGAGTCCTCGGTGAGCACCTCGTCGGGCTTGCCGGTGGCCACCACGCGCCCGTCGGCGAGAAGCATCAGCCGGTCCGCGAACTGGCCCGCCAAGGTGAGGTCGTGCAAGGCGCTGAGCACGGTGAGACCGCGCTCACGACGCAGCGCGTCCACCAGTTCGAGAGCCTCGACCCGACGGCCCAGGTCGAGCGCACTGGTCGGCTCGTCGAGGAGGACCACCGGTGCCTGCTGGGCCAAGGCCCGGGCGAGCACGAGACGCTGCAACTCCCCACCCGACAGCGTGGCCAGTCGACGCGGCGCCATGGCGGCGAGATCGAGCGAGTCGAGGAGCTCAGCGCAGATACGGCGGTCCTCGGAGGTCTCCGAGGCGAAGTAGCCGATGTGCGGGGTGCGACCGAGCAACACGTAGTGGCCGACGGTCATGTCGGGCGGAAGCTCGGGCTGCTGGGGCACATAGGCGACCAGACGCGCCAGACGCTTGGGAGGCGACGAGGACACCGCCGTGCCGTCGACCAGAATCTCCCCTCCATGTCCGACCAGACCAGCAACGGCCCGCAACAGGGTGGTCTTGCCGGCCCCGTTCGCCCCGATGATGCCCACCCATTCTCCCGACCCGACCTGCTCGGCGACATCCGTTAGGGCCCGGAAGCCTCCGAACGAGACCGAGACGGTGTCCAAAGTGATCATGCTCGGTCCGTCACGTGCTTCGACCCACCCGTCGGGAACGCAAGACGAACAAGAAGAACGGGGCGCCGACGAAGGCGGTCACGACCCCGATGGGGATCTCGCTGGGTGCCAGCACCGTCCGGGCGGCGACATCGGCCAAGATGAGAAAGGCCGCGCCACCGATCATGGACACGGGCACCACGACCCGGTAGCTGGCGTTCGTGGTGAGGCGCACGGTGTGAGGCACGATGATGCCGACGAAACCGATGAGGCCGCTCACCGCCACCGCCGCGGCCGTGCCCAGGGTGGCCGCCGCCACCACCGTGATCCTGACCCGGGACGATCTCACCCCCAGGCTGTCGGCCTCGTCCTCTCCCACCCGGAGCACGTCGAGCAGTCTCCGGTGCGCCAACAGCACCACCGCGCTGACCGCCACGTAGGGGAGGATCAGCACCACGTCGGACCACGTCGCCACCGTGAGGCTGCCGAGGATCCATCCGTACACCGCCTGGAGGTCCTGAGCGTGCTGCTGTTGCAGGAACGTCTGGATCGCGGTGAGCAGGGCGGCGACCGCCACTCCGGCGAGGACGATCGAAGCTGTCGCCCCCTGTCGTCCCACCGTGGCCCCGATGAGGTAGGTGAGCGTGACCGCGCCCACCGCGCCGGCGAAGGCAGCCAGGGGCAGCAGCTCGGAGAGGTGGGGCCCGGCCACGATGACGGCCGTGGCCCCCAGTCCCGCCCCGGCGGCCACGCCCAAGAGATAGGGGTCGGCCAGCGGGTTGCGGAACACCCCCTGGAAGGCAGCACCGCCCCCCGCCAGCATGGCGCCCACCAGGCCGCCCAGGACCACCCGCGGGAGCCGGATCTGCCAGAGGATGTTGGAGTCGATGCGGCTCACGCCGGAGTGGAAATGCAGAAGCGGGATGTGCGCCACGAGCACGCGCAAGGTGGCCGAGAACGACACGTCGGCCGGGCCCATCGAGACTCCCAGCAACACCGCGCCGACCAGGGCACCCAGGGCCACCACGATGGGACGACGGGCCGAGACCCGGTGCAGCGTCGGTCCGGGGCCGATGACGGCGGGGGGCGAAGGGACCGGGGCGGCCCGCTGATCCGGCAGGGTGGTGCTCACGGCCCGGCCTCGTGCTTGACCAGCGCCTCTTCCACCGTCCGCATGAGGACGACGATGCGCGGTCCCCATCGCGAGGCGATGTCGTCGTTGAGCCCCACCACCTGTCCCCTGACCACGGCCTTCATCGTCGACCATCCGGGACGAGCGGCCACGGTGCGCGCACTCTGCCCGCAGCAGATGGTGTCGGCGAGGAAGACGTAGTCGGGGTTGGACTGGACGATGAACTCCGACGACAGCTGCGGGTACCCACCACTTGTCGCCGCCGATGGGGCGCTGTCGGCGATGTTGCGCAACCCAAGCAGGCCGAGCACCTTGCCTATGAACGTGGACGACGTCACGGAAAAGTACGTCTGGTCGAGCTCGTAGTAGTACGTCTGGCCCCGAGCAGACTTCGGTGCTTCGCTCACGATCTGGGCGATCTGGGATTTGAGGTGGCCGTCCTCGGCCATCGCCGCGGCCAGGTGACCCGTGGCCTGGCCCAATTGGTCGAACTCCGTGTAGGTGTCCTCCAGAGACGTGGCCGGAGGAAGGGAGAGCACCGGGATCCCGAACACTTTGAGCCGACCGGTGAGACCCGTGCTGTCACCGGGCACCACGACGAGATCGGGGTGGTACGACACGATGGCCTCGACGTTCGGCTGGAGATCGTCGAGGTTGGTGCGGGGTGCCGTTTTGGGATAGTCCGAGTACTTGTCCACCGCCTTGACCTGACTCCCGGCACCGATGGAGTAGAGCATCTCGGTCGCCGTGGGAGACAGCGACACGATGGCGCGCGGACGACTCTCGATGCGGACCGTGCCATTGGCCGCCGCGATGGACGTGGGAAACGAGCCGGTGGCCGAGGTGTTCGCTTCCGTCGACGTGCTCGGAGTGGTGCTGCACGCGGCACCGAGGACCCCGAAACCGGCGCACAGCGCAAGCAGAAGTCGCGGCGTGCGGTTGACCAATGTGACCATCCTCCATCGGGTTGCGGAGGACGAATTGCGCCCCGCTGCAACACCCGACAGAGGTGTCCAACGAACCGCCCTTCCTCCGAGGACAGATTTCGCCGGTACAGGACAGGCGTCCGGGCTCGTCCCCCGAGAGGGCATCACCGTTGCGGGACAGCTCCGGGATCTCACCGGCTTCGCTGGACCTGCACCACTCCGACTGGCGGTCGAAGCAGCCCGACGTTACCGCTCTCGCCTGGGTGCCGCCACCGCTGTCGGCCCGAGGTCAGATGGGAGCGATCTCGTCGAAGCCGATGGCAGCCTCGAGCGCGGCCGCCGACCGGATGACCACCAGGTCGGCGTGCTGGGGCCCCACGAGCTGGATTCCGACGGGAAGGCCGTCGGAGGTCAGCCCGGCACACACCGACGCCGCCGGAGACCGTGTCATGTTGAACGGATAGGTGAACCGTGCCCAGTTGGGATCGACCTCACCGTTTATCCTGCCTTGGCCGGCGAGGACTCGGGGCGGGGGCGATCCCGCGCACGTCGGGGTCAGGAGCAGGCGGACATCTCGAAAGAGCTCCACCAACCGAAGATTGAGCGCGTGACAGGCATCCTGGGCCCTCACCAGGTCGACGGCCGACACGTGCTGAGCTGCCCAGTCCAGCTGCGCGGCCAGGAGCGGGTCGACTCGTTCCCACACCGCGCTGTGTCGGTACGGGGCCAAGGTGCGCCAGTTGTAGGTCACCGCCATCGTCAGCCAGTCGCGTACCGGGTCCTCGTCGAACACGGTCTCGATCTCGACGACTTCGGTCCCGAGCGCCTGAAGCCTCCCCACGGCCTCTTCGCACACCGCACGGACCTCGTCGTCGAGCGGCGCGTACCCGAGTGTCGGGGCCCACGCCACCTTGGTGGGCAGCTGGGCCCCCTCCAGGGCGGCGGGCCACGACGCCTCGGGCCTGGGGAGCGACCGGATGTCGGTGGGATCGGGGCCCACGGCAACGTCGAGCGCCGCCACCACGTCGGCGATGCGTCGGGCCATGGGCCCTTTGGTGGACAGCTCGTGCCAATCCGAACCGTGCCGGCCACCCGAGGGGATCCTCCCGAGCGACGGCTTGACACCGCTGAGCCCGCAACACGACGACGGGATGCGGATCGACCCTCCCCCGTCGGACCCCGTGGCCAGCGGGACCATGCCCGAGGCGATGGCCGCCGCCGATCCCCCCGAGGATCCGCCGGGGCTGTGGTCCAGGCTCCACGGGTTGCAGGTCGGGCCGAACGTGGTGTTGTCGGTGTCCGCCTTCCATCCGAGCTCGGGCGTGTTGGTCTTGCCCACCACCACGCATCCGGCCGCCCGCAGGCGCGCCACCAAGACAGAGTCCTCGGTGGCGGGAGCACCATCGGCGAAGACGGCCGACCCATGTGACGTGACGAATCCGACGGCGTCATCGAGGTCTTTCACGCCCATGGGAATGCCGGCCAACGGTCCCGGATCGCCGCCGCCGGCCACGGTGTGGTCGATGGCCGTCGCCGCCTTCAGCGCGCCGTCGGCGTCAAGGGCCACAAATGCGTTCACCTTGGGATTGAGCGCTTCGATCTGCTCGAGCGCGTGGACGGTGAGCTCCAGGGCCGTGCGCTTGCCCGACCGCACCTGCTCGGCCAGGTCGGTGAGTGCCTCTCGTCGGAAGTCCATGGCCCACGCGTAGCACGCCCGCTGCCCCGGCGCCCCGGGAAATGAGGTCCGCGTCCTCCGGAGATGGACACGCCGACATCGTGCACGGCAACCTGGGCCGATGCCCTCCACCATCTCCGGCGCCGTGCTCGACCACGTGGCGCTGGCGGTGGAGCGCTGGTCGGACGCCTGGCCCCGCTATGCCGTCGAGCTCGGCGGGGCGTGGAGCTCGGGGGGGATGAACGTGGGCTTCGGCCCCGCCCAACTGCGGTACGCCAACGGCGGACGGGTCGAGATCCTCCAGCCCTGGAGGTCCGAGGACAACCCCTTTCTCCAGCGCTTCCTGGACCGTCACGGCCCCGGCCCCCACCACCTCACGTTCAAGGTGCCCGACCTCGCCTCGGCTCTCGAGCACGCCCGTGACGCGGGCTTCTCGCCCGTGGGCGTGGACCTCACCAACGCGGACTGGAAAGAGGCCTTCCTCCACCCGCGCCAGGCCACCGGCATCGTCGTGCAGCTGGCCCAGGCCGCCTACGGGTGGGAGTCTCCTCCGCCCGAAGGGTTCCCCACCTCACCGGAGCGGCGGCCCGCCTCCCTGGCGCGCGTGACCCACGCCGTGGCCGAGCTCGACGACGGCCTGGCCCTCTTCGAGGGCCTGTTGGGAGGTCGACCCGTCGCCCGCGCCGTGGCCCCCGACGGGTCGTGGGAGATCGCCGAGCTGCAGTGGCCGGGACCTCCGCGCCTGCGCCTGGTGGCACCCTCCCCCGGGTCTGGCCGTGCTGCCGCGCCGCTGGGCACGTGGCTCGGCGAGCTGTCGGGACGGCTGCACCACCTCGTGTTCGCGCTCCCCGAGGACCACGGCGTCGCCGGGGGCTTCGAACGGCGCACCGACGTTCCGGGCCTGGAGCCCACCGACGGCCCGGCGCGCATCATCGAGCCTCCGGACAATCTCGGCACTCGGCTCGTGCTCACCACGACCGACGGGGGCCGCTCCGCGCCCTTCGATAGCCTGGGCGCGCCGTGAGCGAAGCACCATGACCGACGATCCCGACGCCCGCGGCGCTTCCGCGCCGAGGCTCTCGATCGGACAGCGCCTCCTCACGGTGCTGCCCAACCTCCAGCGCCCGCCGGCGCCCGTGACGTCAAGCCCGACAGACGAGGAGGCCGACGACGAGTCGGACGCCTCCACCGAGACCCCCGCACGCACCGCCACCCCCACGTTCGGCGAGCGGCTCCGCGGCTCACAAGCCGGGGCTCCGGCGGCGCGGAACAAGACGCGCGCCGCCGAGGAGCTCGACTCCCTGAGCCGCGAGGAGATTGCCTACCGCATCAAGAAGCTCGATGACCGCGAGCGCTTCTTGGCCTTGACAGCGGCGCCGATCGGCGTGGCCGTCGGAGTCCTGCTCACGGTGTTCGCCATCCACCTGGAACCGGCGCACTACATCAAGGGCAAGCTCAACCCGAAATATGTGAGCGAGTCGATCATCCTCCTCGAGGGCGGCGCCCGCATCCTGTTGTCCGGCATCGTGGTGGTGGCGGCCCTGTCACGACGGAGGTCGTTCGTCGGCTTCGCGCTCCTCTTCCTGGGCACGGCCATGGGCTCCCCGCTGTTCGCCCTCCCCTTCTGGGGACTGGGGGGATACCTGATCTGGCGCGTCTTCAAGTACCAAAGAGCCCTCACCGCCCGGGGGGGCGGGACATCGGGACGCACGAGAGCGGCGGGGGGCGGTCGTTCGGCCGGACGGGTGCCGGCGAACCCCCGGGCTGCCGGGCGCGCCGGGGCGGCGGCGGCTCGCGACCGAGCACCGGCCTCGCGTCGGCGAGCCCGCAAGGAGACGACCCCGAGCGGGCCCACACCGTCGAAGCGCTACACACCGCCGCGCCCGACTCGACCACGCCCACCCGCCCCACCGTCTTAAGACGCGACGTCGGGCACGGCCCCGTCGACCAGGAGCGCCGAGCGCAGTAACCGCAGGATCTCCTGGCGCCGACGGACCAGCGATCGGGGCGTGGGCTGCTCGCCCAGCGCCCGGAGGACCTCGACCTCGGTGATCATGCCCACCACCGTGGAATAGATGGCGAGGAGCAACAGGCGGGGCTCGTGGCGCCGCATGTGCCCGGAGTCCATCTCTTCCTCGAGGAAGCTCGACGCCCGCTGGACCAGGGGCTCGAGCACGAGCATGAGCCGGGTGGCCGAGGGCGGTCCCAGGCGCCCGACCTCGCGCAGCAGTCCGAGGAGCTCGGGGCGGCGCGACGCCAGCCGGAACACGGATCGGACCACGGCCTCGACGCGCCACCACCCCGAGCCCGCACTCGCCAACGACTCCTCGAGCGCCGTCGCCAGCTCGGTTGCGGACCGGTCGATCAAGGCCTCGAGCAGGGCCTCTTTGGACGGGAACCAGTACAGGATGGATTGCTTGCGCACGCCCAGACCCTCGGCCAGCGCGTCGAGCGAGGTGGCCTCGTAGCCCCGGGAGCCGAACGAGCCCAGGGCGGCGTCGAGGATGCGGTCGGCGGTACCGCCCGAGGGGCGGTGAGACGGAACGCTCGGCTTTGTTCCCCCATCCACCTACCATATGGTAGACAGAGATCGTGGCCGAGGTGACCACCCCCCCGACAGCCGAGCCATCGGGCCCCCCGGCCATCGCCGACGCCCTCGCCGGCAAGCGCATCTTCGTCACGGGGGCCACCGGGTTCCTGGGCACGGCCCTCGTCGAGCGCCTGCTCCGCAACGTCCCAGGGTGCGAGGTTGCGGTGCTCATCCGACCCACCCGCCGCGCCGGCGCCGCCGCCCGAATGGCGCGGGAGGTGGTGCGCAACGACTGCTTCCACCGCCTGCGCGACGAGCTCGGCGACCGGTTCGACGACGTCGTGACCGCCCGGCTCAGAGCCGTCGCCGGCGACGTCGGCCGCGACGGGCTCGGCCTCGATGACGACGGGCGCCGCGTCCTCGCGTCGTGCGACGTTGTCGTGCACTCCGCCGCCACGGTGGCCTTCGACGCCCCCCTCGACACCGCCGTCGAGGTGAACCTGCTAGGGCCGGCGCGCGTGGCCGCCGCCATCGCGGCGGCGGCCGAGGCCCGCCGCCTCGAGCACCCGGGCAGAGCACCCACCCATCTCGTCACGGTGTCCACCGCCTATGTGGCCGGAACCCATCAAGGGGATGCGACCGAGACGCTCGCCACCGAGGCCATGGCCTCAGGGGCTCGAGCACGGACCCACACCACCGTCACCACGGAGGTGGACATCGACGCCGAGGTGACCGCGGCCCGCCGGCTGCGCGACGACCTCGAGTCCGAGTCCCGCTCGCCCGACCGGCTGACACAGTTCACCCGGGCGGCCCGGGGAGAGCTCGGCGCGGCCGGGCCCCACCTGCTGGCGGAGCGGACCGAGAAACGACGTGACGACTGGGTCCGCACCCAGCTCGTGGACCGGGGCGCGCACGCGCCCAGTCACTCGGATGGCCGGACGCCTATGCCTTCACCAAGGCGCTCGGCGAGCGGGCCCTGGTCGGCTCGCACCTTGAGGTTCCCGTCACGATCGTGAGACCGTCGATCATCGAGTCGGCGCTGGCCGAGCCGCGCCCGGGATGGATCCGTGGATTTCGGATGGCGGAGCCCATCATCGTCTCCTATGCCCGTGGATTGCTGCGCGAGTTCCCCGGGGTTCCCGAAGGCGTCGTGGACGTCATCCCCGTCGACATGGTGGTGGCCGCCATCATCGCCGTGGCCGCCCTGGGCCCCGACCCCGCCGGACCGTCGGTGTACCACGTGGCGTCGAGCGTGCGGAACCCGCTGCGCTACGGAGAGCTCGTCGACCTGGTGCGGTCGTGGTTCACCGAGCACCCTCTCTACGACTCCGACGGCCAGCCCATCATGGTGCCCGAATGGTCGTTCCCCGGGCGGGGCCGGGTGCAGCGGCAGCTGCAGCGGGCCACCAAGGCGCTCACGACGGCCGAACGGGTGCTGGGCGCCTTGCCGGTGCGCGGCGAGCGCGCCGAGTTCGCAGCCCGCGTGGAGGAGCGCCGGTCCCAGGCCGAGCGGGCCCTCGGGTACACCGAGCTGTACGGCGCCTACACCGAGACGGAGGCGCATTTTCGCGTGGACCGGCTCCTTGCTCTGTGGGAGCGGCTCTCGCCCAGCGACAAGGACCTGTTCTGCTTCGACCCCGGGGTGATCTCCTGGTCCGATTACGTGCACGAAGTGCACCTGCCCTCGGTGGTGGAACACGCCCGGGTGCGGTCCACGGCTCGGCGCTCGACGGTGGCCAACCGCTCGGACCGGGCTCGCACCGCCATCTTGTCTCCCGAGCGCCATCTGGCGGCGTTCGACCTCGAGAACACCCTGGTCGCCTCCAACGTGGTGGAGTCCTACGCCTGGCTGGCGAGTCGCCACCTGCCCGTCGGAGAGCGCGTCAAGTTCACCGCCCGGATCTTGCGCGAAGCGCCGGCCTTGCTCGCCCTGGACCGCCGCGACCGCGGCGACTTCCTGCGCAGCTTCTACCGGCGCTACGACGGTGCACCTGTCGAGCTGTTGCGCCACGACGCCTTCGAGATGTTCCACCATCTGCTCTTGGCGAAGTCGTTCCCGGCGGGCATCGCCCGGGTACGCGCCCACCGCGCCCTCGGGCACCGCACCATTCTCATCACCGGGGCGCTGGACTTCGTGGTGGAGCCGCTGCGTCCTCTCTTCGACGAGGTCGTGTGCGCCGAGCTCGGCCAGGACGCACGGGGCAGGCTCACGGGACGCCTCGAGCAGCTCCCACCCACCGGTGAGGCCCGGGCCCTGGTGCTGGCCGAGTACGCCGCGGCGGAGCGCCTCGACCTCGGGGAGTCCGTCGCCTATGCCGACTCGGCATCGGACCTGCCGCTGCTCGAATGTGTCGGGTTCCCCGTGGCCGTGAACCCCGAGGCCCGCCTGGCCGCCATCGCCCGGCGGCGCGGCTGGCACGTCGAGCAGTGGGACAAAGCCGGTGGCGGGGCACGACCCCCGCTGCCCTTCGGTCCCGTCGACCACAGCGTGTCGCGCTCGGTGGGCACGACTCGACGGCGTCCTCGACCGGGTGTCGGCGCCGGCGGCGCGACAGCGGTCGGACTCCGCCACCGGAGGGCGGCGATGAAGGGGCTGGTCTTCGAGCGCAACGTGGCCCGCTTCGCGGCGTCGCGCCTGGCCTCGACGCTCGGTGGGTCGGGACGGGGAGCGGGCATCGGGCCGTTGCACCTCACCGACGTGGAGCCGCCCGAGCTCCCCGGCCCGGGATGGCGCCGGGTACGGCCGCTGCTGGCAGGCATCTGCGGATCGGACCTCTCCACCATCGACGGGCGCAGCTCGCGGTACTTCGAAGACATCGTCAGCTTCCCCTTCGTTCCCGGTCACGAGGTGGTCGGGACCCTCGAAGACGATGACAGCCGCGTGGTGATCGAGCCCGTTCTGGGGTGCGTGGCCCGCGGCATCACCCCGCGCTGTGCGGCGTGCGCCGAGGGACGGACGGGGGGCTGCGAACGGGTCGCCTTCGGTCACCTGTCACCGGGCCTCCAGATTGGCTTTTGCCGTGACACCGGCGGCGGATGGTCGACCAGCGGGTTGGTGGCGCATGATGCCCAGCTGCACTTGGTGCCCGATGCGCTCTCCGACGACGACGCCGTGATGGTGGAACCCACCGCCTGCGCCGTCCACGCCGCGCTCACCTCCGGCGTCGAGGCCCGCCATACCGTGGCTGTGCTGGGGGCGGGGACCTTGGGCCTGTGCACCGTGGCCGCTCTGGCGCATCTGCGGGCACCGTCGACGCTGCTGGTAGGGGCCAAGTACGCCCGCCAACGGCGCCTGGCCGAAGAGCTCGGCGCCGACGGCGCGGTGGAGCCCGATCAGCTGGTCCGGGCGGTGCGGCGACGTTCGCGCTCGCTCGAGGCGTCGGGGACGCTCACCGGGGGGGCGGACGTGGTGATCGACTGCGTCGGAAGCGAGGATTCCCTGGCCCAGTCCCTCTCCATGGTGCGGCCCCGTGGCCGGGTGGTGCTCGTGGGCATGCCCGGACGGGTCCACGTCGACCTGGCCTCACTGTGGCACCGCGAGGTCGCCATCACCGGTGCGTACGCCTACGGGTCAGAGGACGTCGACGGTTTGCTCCGGCGCACCTTCGACGTCGCCATGGAGGTGGTGGCCTCGAAGGCGCTCGGCCGCTTGGTGTCGGCGCGCTACCCCATCGATCGCTTCGAGGAGGCCCTCGCCCACGCCGGCGAAGCCGGACGCCGAGGGGCGGTGAAGGTGGTCTTCGACCTCCGCGCCCGAGAGCGTCACCGGGGCACCGACCCCAGCACGAAAGGACCCGTCTCATGAGCCCCAGGCCCGGCTTCGTCCTCGAGGTCGACAGGTCCACCCCGTCCACCTTGTTCTGGCACGGCGAGGGGTACCGGCTCGAGCGCCTGCCTCTGGGAAGCCGGGTGCTGTACGCGCCCGAGCCCGTCGACGCCCTGCGCGACCCCGTCGGCGCCATCCGCCAAGCCCTGGACGCCCCCATGGGCGGCGTCGCCCCGCTGCGCTCGCTGTTGCGACCGGGCATGGCCCTCACCATCGCCTTCGACGACGTGTCGCTGCCTCTTCCCCCCATGCGCGGCCCCGACGTGCGCCAACTCGTGATCGAGCAGGTGCTCGAGACCGCAGCTGAAGCCGGAGTCGACGACGTGGTGCTGATCGCGGCCCTGGCGCTTCACCGGCGCATGACCGACGCCGAGCTGCGCCACGCTCTGGGGGAGCGCATCTTCGACGCCTTCGCCCCCCACGGCCTGTTGTGGCAGCACGACGCCGAGGACCCCGACCAGCTCGTGCACCTGGGGCTCACCGACGAGGGCGAGGACGTCGAGATCAACAAGCGGGCTGCCACCTCGGACCTGCTCGTCTACGTGAACATCAACCTCGTGGCCATGGACGGCGGCCACAAGTCGGTGGCCACCGGGCTGGCGAGCTACAAGAGCCTGCGCCACCACCACAACGCCCACACCATGACCCAGAGCCGATCCTTCATGGACCAGCACCGGTCCGAGCTGCACTCGTCGAACTGGCGCATGGGGCGGCTGATCGCGGCATCGGGGGTCAAGGTGTTCCAGATCGAGACCAACCTCAACACCGACACCTTCCCGGAGCAGTTCCGCTTCCTCCAGCGACGCGAGTGGGAGTGGACCGCACGCGACCGGGCGGCGTTCCTGGCGTCGTCGAAGGCGCTCGAGGCCACACCCGACCGCCTGGCGCGTTCGATCTTCCACGCCATCCGGGCGCCCCACAAGATGACGTCGGTCCAAGCGGGCGAGGTCGAGGCCGTCCACGAGCGCACGACCGAGAACGTCTATGCGCAACAGCTCCTCGAGGTCCACGGCCAGACCGACGTGCTGACCATGGGCCTGCCCTACATCTGCCCGTACAACGTCAACTCGATCATGAACCCGATCCTGGTGGCGTGCCTGGGGCTGGGATACTTCTTCAACATGTACCGGGGCCGCCCCCTGGTGCGGGCCGGAGGGGTGGTCATCATGAGCCATCCCACGCCCTGGGCCTTTCACCCCGGACATCATCCGAGTTACATCGACTTCTTCGAACAAGTCCTGGCGGAGACGACCAACCCCGCCGAGATCGGCAAGTACGAGGAGTCCTTTGCCACCGACCCGTGGTACGTGCATCTCTACCGGACGGGGAACGCCTACCACGGGGTGCACCCGTTCTACATGTGGTACTGGTGCGCCCACGCCCTCGAGCACGTGGGCTCGGTGATCATCGTGGGCGGCGACCGGGCCGCCGTGCGCCGGCTGGGCTTCAAGCCGGCGTCCTCGATGGCCGACGCCCTCGAGATGGCGTCGGACGTGGTGGGGCCCGACCCCTCGATCACCCATCTGCACTCCCCCCCGCTGCTGATGGCCGACGTGCGATGAGCGCCGGGGCCCGCCTGGTGAGCCGGGCACGTCGGCTGCGCCCCGAGGGACTCCCCTGGGGCGCACCCACCTGGCCCTCGAGCGTCGAGCGCGGCGCTCCCGAGCGCAACCTGGGCGCCGACTACGACACCCAGTGGACCCGCCGCTACCCCGCCCGCCTGGCACGGGCCGTCCTCCTCGACAACGTCACCCGGCCGCTCGCACACATCGTGGCGTCACCCGAGGTGCGCGGCGAGGAGGTCCTCGAGCTCGTCGAGTCCCCCGCCATCTACGTGGCCAACCACGCCAGCCACGTCGACACCGGCCTGCTGTTGTCGGTCCTGCCGGCCCGGGTGCGGCACAAGACGGTGGTGGCGGCCGCCGCTGACCACTTCTTCGACCGCCGCTGGAAGGCACACCTGTGGTCCCTCGTCCTGGCGGCCGTCCCCATCGAGAGACACCGGGTCAACCGCAAGTCGGCCGACGACACCGCGGCGCTGCTGCGCCAAGGCTGGAACCTCATCATCTATCCCGAGGGCGGCCGGACCCCCGACGGCTGGTTCCAGCCCATGCGCGGCGGCGCCGCCTACCTGGCCACGCGCACGGGAAGGCCGGTGGTGCCCGTGCACATCGTCGGCACCTATCGGATCTGGCCCCGGGGCGGGAGGCGCCTCCGCCGCAGTCCCACCCGCATCACCTTCGGCACGCCCATCACCGCCGCCGAGGGAGAGAGCGCCCGCCGGCTCGAGGCCAGGATCGACAACGTGCTCGCCGAACTGGCCGAGGAAGCGCGCACCGACTGGTGGACGGCCCGGCGCCACGCCGGCAGGGGTGAGACGCCCTCGGCGCGCGGTCCGACGGCATCCCCGTGGCGGCGGGCCTGGGCCCTCGGGCCCGATCCCTCCGACACCATCGAGGACGAGACACGCTGGGCCGTCGCCGACGATTGACGGCGACGGCGCCCGACATCACGTCCGGCGCACCTGTACCAGGCCTCGCATCCTGCGGACGGTGCCGAGCGGACCGGCCGCGGCCCGCCGCCACCGCCGGGCGCCCACGGCGGCGAGACGCTGCCCGCGCAGGGCCCGCTCCTCGGCGTCGTCGAGGGGTGCGGGCGCCGACCCGGTGGCCCACGCCAACAGCAGGTCGGCGAGCGCCGGGTTGCGGGCCAGGACGGGACCGTGGGCGTAGGTCCCCACCACCCGGCCGGCGCGCCCCCCTTCGGTGCCTTTGCCATCCCCGTTGCCCACACCGCTGAGCACTCGGGCCAGCGGTCGCGCCCCGGCTCCCAGGCGCGTCACCGCCGAGTGGTTCTCGAACCCGGTCAGCGTGTCGAGCGCCACGGGGTCCGGGGGTCCGTCGCCCGAGGCCCACCCGATGGGCTCGGCGGCCAGCTCTCCCACGGCACGGCGCCCGGTGCCCTTGACCGTCATCACGTCGAGGAGGCCCACCCCGGGATGCGGGTGCCCGTCGGCACCGGGGAACGACCGGCCCACGATCTGATAGCCGGCGCACACCGCCAGCACCACCGCCCCGGCCCCCACGGCGCTCTCCAGGACGCCGTCGCGCAAGCGCTGCGCCGACTGCACCTGCGGCCCGTCCTCGCCGCCTCCGAGGCAGTAGATGTCGGCCCCGCCGGGAAGCGGGGAGTCCGAGAGGGCGTGGACGAGCTCCACCGGGATGTCGCGCCACACGGCGCGCCCCGCCAGCACCCGCCCGTTCCCGCCGTCGCCGTAGGTGCCGAGCAGGTCGGGGTGCACCACCACGACCTGCAACGCCGAGGGCCCCGACCGGCGAGCTCGGCCGGGGCGGGTGCGACCGGCGGCGGCGCCCGCCACGGTGACGGGCACGGGCATCCCGGGCGCCACGGCGACCGGCGCTGGTCGGTGGCCGCCCGGCGGACTCGGGCCCGGGGGGCCCGGCGTGGGCGAGCCGGCGCCGGAACCCTTGGAAGGCCGTGTAGTTGCCCACGTACTGGACCCGGGGCGAACGCGTCGCCTCCAGCGCCTCGAGATCGTCGGGCACCGTGACATGGGCCACGCCCCCATGGCGCAGCCGGACGGCCAGGTCACGACAACGCTCCCCGGTGGCCACCACGAAGCGCCCCGCCAGCCGCTCGAACTCCACGTCCCACAGCCACGACGGATCGTGTCCATCTGCGATGCGGGCATTGATCCCGACCACCACCGGGTCGGTTCCCTCCTCGAGCAGGTCGAACAGCTCGGTGAACCCGGCCGGGTTCTTGGCCAGGAGGAGGCGCACGTTGGTGGCGCCGTACCCCACCATGGCGAAGCGCCCCTCCACGTCGGCGACCGACTCCATGGCGTGCAGGGCGACGCCCTCGTCGACGCCCAGGACGGCGGCGGCCACCGCCGCCATGGCCGCGTTGGCGCGGTTGCACCGACCGGGCAAGACGAGCCGGACTGCGAGCGCGCGCCCGTCGGCCGTGACGAGCACGTCCCCTCGTAGCACGGCGTCGGGGGTGGGACGGCGAAACCCGCAGGTGCACGACCAGTCGCCGTCGACGGCGAAGACGATCCGGCCCGTGCACGCCGGGCAGCCGACGGCGTCCTGGCGCCACAACTGTCCCGCCGCCACCCACACCACCCGCGCCAGGCCCTGGGCGCCCCACACCACGAGCGGGTCATCGGCGTTGGCCACCACCACGGGACCGGTGGGTGAGCCGAGCGCCGTCCGCCAGCGCGCCGCCACCATCCGTACCTCACTGACCCTGTCGAGTTGGTCGCGCGACAGATTGAGCAGGACGACGACCTCGGGGTGCACCGCCGCGGTCACCGCGCCCAGGTACCCCTCGTCGACTTCGAGCACCGCCGGTGCCCCCGGTGGTGCCGACGCCAGCGCCGTGGCCAGCCCGGGTGGCAGGTTCGCCCCCGCTGACGACGTGGCCACCCGGGGCCACCCCCCCAGGGCGGCGGCGAGCAGGCGGGTGGTGGTGGTCTTGCCGTTGGTCCCCGTCACCAGGGCCACCCGGCGCCCCGCGGCCAGGATGCCGAGCAGATCAGGGGCGATCAGCAACCCGACGCGCCCACCGATGACCGAACCGCCTCCCAGGTGCAGCCGACGCGACGCCGCGCTGACCGCGGTGGACGCGTGGCCGGCCAGGCGCGCCCGCACCGGCAACGTGCCGTCAGCGGGCCGCGGGGTCACGTGTCGACGTGATCGGGCGGGAAGGTGCGCTCCAGTTCTTCGGCCGTCGGTTCGTGGCGGCGCAGCGCCTCGGCGGGCAACTGCGTCGTGATCGCCGACATGATGGCCGCGGTGTCGGCGGCGGCGTCCGACAGCCCCAAGGCGACGGGCTTGCCCACCCGGACCCGCACCGTCGGGGGGTGCAGCAGGTTGGTCATGTCGGGGAGCCGCGCCGACCGGGGCCACACCTCCTCGGTCCCCCACAACCCCACCGGGAGCACGGGGGCGCCGGTCATGGCGGCAAGGCGCGCCGTCCCGGTCTTGCCGTGCAACTCGGTGTCGAAGAACTTCTTGCCCCGGGGGATGGTCCCCTGGGGCAGGATCACCACGACCTCACCGGCCTCGAGCGCCCGCCGAGCGTCGCGCAGCGGAGAGTCCGAGCGGCTGCCGCGGTCCACCGGGATCCCCCCCAGGGCGCGCGCCAGCTGACCGACGACCGGGGCGTCGAAGAGCTCTCGCTTGGCCAGGAACCGCACCGGGCGCCCCAGGCGGGCCGCCACCATGGCCAGGGCCACCACGTCGAAGTAGCTGCGATGGTTCGCAGCGATGATGACGGGGCCGCGCCGAGGCACGCGGGCCACGCCGTCGATGTCGAAGCGCGCATAGGGGAACAGCATCGGGCGCACCAGGGGCCGGAGCATGTCGTAGGGCTCGAGCCCGCCGACCTTGGGCACACCCGGAGGCCGGTCCCAGCGCTCGACGGGCCAGCGCCGCAGGTGGGCGACGGCGCGCAGGCGGCGATCGGGGTTCACGACATGGGGCCGCCCCACGGCGCCCAACAACGGGAGGTCGAACACACTGTCGGAGTAGGCGTGGCTCGTGGACAGGTCCACCCCCGACTCCCCCGCCCAGCGTCGCACGGCGGCCAGCTTTCCCGCCGACCACACGAACTCCCCGTCGATGCCACCGGTGTACAGACCCTCGGCCCGCCCGTAACGGGTGGCGAGCACGTGGTCGAAGCCGAGCAGGCCTGCGAACGGGGTGACCAGGTCGGCGGGAGAGGTCGTGGTGAGCACGATCAGGTGGCCCGCCTCGCGGTGCTCGGCCAGCACGCCCGGGGCATAGGGCTGCACCAGGTCCACCAGCTCGGGTGCGGCCAGCGCACCGGCGCGACACACGGCCTCGACGGGCCATCCCCGCGTGAAGCGAGGGGCGGCGCGGACCATGGCCATGAAAGCCAGGCTCTCGCCCATCAGGTCATAGAGGCCGTACACCAGGCGCTCGCCGGGAAGCGACCGCCGTCCCTCGAAGAGCCCCTCGGCGTGCATGGCGGCGCTGAGCACGAGGCCGCTGGCACCGCGCAGCAGGGTGCGGTCGAGGTCGACGAACACCGCCGTGCGCGACGTGGGCGCCGCCGGGGTGGACCCGTTTCCGGTGTGGTCATGGGTCTTCGGCGAGCGGGCCGTCACCATGGCGCAGACCCTACTTCCTTGCACCTCGGGTACCGCCGGTGGTGGCGCCCGTGTCCCCTTGACGCGGCAAAGGGACCGGAGGGGGATCCGGTCCCTTTGCTCCGACTCGACAGGAGCGGAGGGGGGCGTCCGGATCCTGTGGTCTTGTACTGACATTGTGGACGATCGCCCTCGATCAGTCAAACAGCTATTACAGATTTGTAGTATCGTAAATAGCGATGGATTTCCGCCATCTCCAAGCGCTGGTGGCGGTGGCCGAGCACGGGTCGTTCTCGTCCGCCGCCGATCACCTGGGCACGGTCCAGTCCAACATCTCCGCCCACGTGGCCCGGCTCGAGCGCGAGCTGGGGAGCACGCTCGTGGACCGCTCGGCGGGGCGCCTGACGGCGGACGGCGAGGTCGTCGTGGCCCGCGCCTACCGGGTCATGGCCGAGCTCGACGCCCTGGTCGCCGACGTCGGGGCCCTGCGCGAGGCGGTGTCGGGCCACGCCCGGGTGGGGATCCTGGGCACCACGGCCCGCTGGCTCGTGCCCATGCTGCTGGCCGACCTCGCCGCCAGCCACCCCCGGCTCCAGCTGGTCGTGGCCGACGGGACCACCCTGGGCCTCGAGCCCCAGCTGGCCGCGGGGCGCTTCGACCTGGCCGTGCTCACCTTCCCCGTCCCGGGCCGCGACCTCGTCTCGGAGCCCCTGTTCGACGAGGACATCGTGCTCGTGGTGCCCGTCGAGGACGACCCTCTGGCCGGAGCCGAGCGGATCGACATCACCGACCTGGAACGCTTCGAACTGCTGCTGCCCGCTCCGGGCACGCCCTTTCGGGGCGAGATCGACGCCGCGGTCAAGCCGGCGGGGGTGCGGCTGCGACCCCGGGTGGAACTCGACGGCGTGCGGTTACTGGCCTCGTTGACCTTCGAGGGCTACGGCCCCGCCGTGCTCCCCGCCACGGCGGTGCCACCCCATCTCCGTCCCCGCTTCCGGTTGGTGGAGGTGGACGGCCTCGTCCCCCGGCGGGTCGGGATCGCGCAGCGCAGTCGAGGGCTGCCCTCGGCCCCGGCCCGGGCCGTGCTCGACGCCCTGCGCGACCTCATGGCCACGCCTGAGCGCCTCCCCCCGGGCGTCCACCCCGTGGACACCGACCAGCGCGGGAGGGCCGAGGGCTCGTTGCGAGCCGTGGGGATGCCGAACGGCTGAGGGCGCGCGTCACGCCGCGGGCGGACGCGCCTGCCTCCACATCAACCACAGGGTGGGCCCGCCCCGCGGCGTCCTGATCTCGCCGGTGACCTCGAACCCGTGCTGGGAGTAGAACGCCAGATTGCTCTGTTTCGACGACTCCAGGTACGCGGGGAGACCCTCCTCGTCGACACGATCGAGGACCGACCGCAACAGGGCGGAGCCCACACCGGTGCGCTGTCTGTCGGGGTCGGTGCCCAGCGTGGCCAGGTACCAGTGGGGCTCTCGGGGCCGCGCCGCGTCGACCGCGCTGAGCAGCCGGGCGGCTTCCGGGGTGTCGCGCCCGAGCCCGGTGAGATACGGCATGACCGGCACCAGCCGCATGAGGTCGCGCCAACCCGGGCGCGCCCGGCCGGGGGGCGACCACATGGCCGCGCCGGCCAGGTCCATCGTGGTGTACACCTCGCCCCGTTCGAGATAGGTCTGGCGGAGCTGGATGGCGAAGAACCGGCGTAGTCCCCGTCGCCGCCTCCGATCGCCGCGAAACAGCCACCGGGGCACGGGGTCGTCGTCGAACGATCGAGCCAGGACCTCCACCAAGGTCGCCACGTCGGCGGGGACCACCCGCCGCACTACGTGCGGCGCCCGGCGGGTGGGCGTGGGCGTGGCAGAGACACCGTCCACGCGACTCTGGTCTTCGCCTTCGATGCGGGTCATCACCCGGCCCTCCGGCCCCCGACCGCCTCTGTCGCCATCGTACCGCCGGCCCCCGCCGTCCTCTGGCCATGTGCAGGCCCGGCGGTGGCGGGACCCTCAGTTAAGCGACGGGTGCGGCGGGAAGGTGGCGAGCAAGGAGAGCTCCCCGCCCTGGCGGCGCATGACGTCGTGCCACAGCCTGTCGGCGTCGACGCAGAACACGTCGCTCTCCACGGCATCGAGCACGAACCACGCCCCTTCGGTGAGCTCGGCCTCCAGCTGATCGGGAGCCCATCCCGAGTACCCCGAGAACAGGCGCGCGCCGACGAGATCGACGGACTGGGCGTCAGGGGGGACCGACAGGTCGACGGTGGCCACCGACGCCGTCACGAGGTGGAGCTCGGCGACGGCGGCGGCCTCGGGGGTCCGGGCCCGGGCCAGTCCGATGACCGCATCGGGTGACACCGGCCCACCCCGGAACACCACGTCGGGCGGCGCCAGGCGTGCCTGGTCGACCCAGGGCTCGAGGATCTCCTCGACCGGCACGGGCGTGGGGCGGTTGAGCACGACGCCCAAGGCCCCGTCATCACCGTGGTCGAGCACCAGGACCACGGCCCGTTCGAAGTTGGCGTCACCGAGCTTCGTCGACGCCACCAAGAGGCGACCTCTGAGCGTGTCGCGCTCGGGTCCTGACTCCGAGGAAGGGTCGGGCACCACCCGATCATGGCCCGCCACGGTGCTCGGTGACGAGAACCACGGGGTGGGTCAGTCCGACGGCGACCAGCCGGGGGGAAACGGTGACTTGATCGCCACCAGCAATTCCCAGGCAGCCCGGCAGCGCTGGTAGCCCGCGGCCCGGTAGCGGACCGGGTTGCCCGGCATCCACAGGGCGGGGGTGTCGAACCAGAACGCCGTGCTGTCATCCTCGTAGGTCGTGCGGTACACGCCGTACCCTGTCGTGAGGGCGTCGGCGACGAGGTCCTGACGCCCGCTGGATTGCCCGACGCTGTGCATGAGCGCGGCGGTGAAGTACGAGCCCCCGGGCCACACGGCGGCGCCCTGCACGGTGTCGACAGGCTGGCCCGACACCTCCACGGCGTTTACCGCCCCCAGTTGCGCGCCGGCCACCCCCATGACGTTGAGGCGGTACACCTGGCTCAGATGCGACGCCATGCGCTGGCGATCGAGCACGTCGGGCAGCCCGTCCCGGCTCCCGTAACGCTGGCCGCACAAGGCGTCGGCGAGCACCGCCATACCGAAGGGGCCGTCACTGTCGAGCTGGTAGTAGCCCCCGTCCTCGTTCCACAGGACCGCTTCGGTGGTGGAGCGGGCCTGGGCGGCGGCCGCGGACCACTTCGCCTGTTGCTCGGGCGTGTCGAAGACCGAGGCGAAGTCGGCCATGGCATCGAAGGCGCCGATGGTGAGCGCGGCGACGTAGATCGCCACCCCGTCCATCTCGAGCGCGTCGTAGGTCGTGCACCACCCGTGTGCATCGGGGATCCCGTCGGCGTCGACGTCGAGCGACAACAGATGGGTCATGGTCCGGCGTAGGGCCGGGTAGACCTCGGCGCCAAAGGTGTCGTCGCCGGTGTAGACCCAGTAGGCGTGGGCCTGCTGGACGAACTTCGTCGGCAGGTCGAGCCAGTCCACACGCAGCGGAAGCTCTCCCGGGCGCGTGGCGGAGTACTGGCTGACGACGAACCAGGGATCGTCAACCGGTGAACCGGCATCATGCGGAGTGCGCCCGAGGGGGTCGGCGTTCACCATGTCCGCCCATCCCAGCAGCAGGTCGTGCTCGATGGAGGGGAACAGTTCCAGGAGATGTCGAGCCTCGTAATGGCGCACGTCCATCGACTCGCAGTCCCGGAACACGTCGGTCTCGACGGTGAAGTACAGGTGTTGACCGTCCCGGGCCCCAAAGCGCTTGGGCTTGGAGATACACCCGTTCTCCCAGAAGACACCACCGAACACGTCGTAGTAGAGCTCGTTGAGCGCCGCACCCCGCAGCCACAGCGGATAGGCGGGGTCATTGGCCACCAGGCCCCACCAGGCGTCGATGGCCCGCTCGAGACCCGACACGTCGTCCAGCAGGTCGCGAGCGATGGCCCACCCCTGAAACGACCCCGGGTACCACTCCGTGTAGCGCTTGCGCCATCGGGTCCCGTCGACCGGGTTGCGGAACTGGACAACAGGGAAGTCCCAGGCCAGCGCGAACGTGGCGGCGCGTTTCTCTCCGGGTGCCAACGAGAACGACACGCACACCGCGCCGGCGAGCCCGAGCCGTCTCGGATCGAGAGGGCCGTCGGGGAGCTGACCCGAGCGAAGCGCCGCCAGGAGGTCGGTGCCGTCGCCGTCGCCGGCCCAATCCTGGGTGCCACTGACGACCGAGCCGGTCGGCCCGCGCGCCGCGATGACCCACTCGGTGCGCTGGGTCTCGGGCACGTTGGCGGGGTCCTCGGCCTGGAGCCGGACCCCCACGGTGCCCGGCTCCCGGACCAACGACGAACGCAGGCCCTGGCGCGTGTAGTCGTACTGGTGGGTGGGCAACCGGAACGGCGCGTTGGGAAAGCTGAACATGCAGGCCACCTCGGCAGGGGCGTTGGTGGGGTTGGAGACCGCCAGTTGGAAGAGCCCACCGGGCAGGGACGAACGCCGTTCGTCACGGGCCACGAAGGGGGTGAGCTGCTTGAGCGCCACCGGCAGGGGCAGGCCTTGGTAGACGAACCACGCCTTGGGGAACAGGGCGGCATAGATACCGTCCCCGGGGTCGATCACCGGCCAGGCGGGAAGGACGTCCTCGGTGGCAAGCGTCTGGGCCACCGCACCGGCGGGCGTGGTGATCTGGACGTGGAACGCCGCTTGCGACAGGTAGCGGTCCTCGAACCCGCTGTTGGCCGGCGAGCCCCAGTGCGAGCCCAGGGAGTCGTCCCCACCGATGTCGAGGTGCCAGGGGCCGAACGATCCCGAGAGGTTGAGCATGAACGCTCCCGTCCCGATGCCGCCCACGGGGATCCCTCGCTTGGTGCGGCTCTCCGGCCGAGCCGAGGTGCCCAGGGGCGAGAGCGTGCCGGTGGCTCCCGGCGGATGGCTCCCGAGCGCACGGCGCCAGGCGGCATCGGGGATCGCCCACAGATCCGCCCCGCCCAGGAGCCCGACGGGGTCGTCAGGGTCGTCGTCGCTCGGCCCGCACCCCGCCAGACCGGCGGCCGCCGCGGCCGCCAGCGGCGCCAGGCCGAGCAATTGCCGCCTCGACATCCTCATGACCGAGGGTCCTCGCCAACCCAAGGCGTCGAGCCCCCGTGGAGCGCGGACACGAGGTCAGCCATGACTCTTCGATTGTGGCCGACTCCTCGCCGGTTGGGTCGTCACCCGACCCCCGGCGTCGAAGAGAGGCGGTCAGTCGCCGGCCACGACGACGAGATCCACGCCCTGAGCCCGGAGGTCCACCGAGGCGTTGTCCCGGGCGTACCCCAGGCCCTGCACGTTGAAGAGCAGCACCGGGTCCTCGCCCAGCGGGAAGGGGCCCCAGTGCCATGTCCCGCGACGGAGGACGACGGAGTCGAGCTTCTCCAGGCGAAAGGCCCGCACGGTGTCAAGACCGGCCGGGGTCGACAGGTCGGCGTCGGCAGGCGCCACGGCGAGCACCGACGGTCCGTTGAGGGCCAGGAGGACCTGGGTGTGCGTGTCATGGCGATACATCCGTTCGCAGCGCAGCCCCCCACCGTCGCGCTCGACCTCGTCGGGAGCGTGGCTGATCACGTTCACGTGGGGGTCTCCCCACTGGTACTCGAGCCGATCGGCCCCGTCGGTGGGGTCGGTGTCGGCCACCGGCACCCAGCCGAACGGCGCCCACTGCTCGGGCACCACCGGCCCGGCGACGAGTCGCCTTGCGGCTTCGGCCATGTGCCACCCCCTGATCTACGCTGACGGCGCCGTCAGTCTACGGCGTGTGAACCGGGAACGAGGAGGACGAGGCAATGGACGTTCGCAGCATCGAGGACGTGGAGCCCGTGGTCGAGCACAACGGCACGGTCCCGGTGTGGTGGCTGTTCAAGTCGCGCGAGATGAAGGAGATCACCGACGGCGGATTCCTCGAGCTCGTGAACGAGTTCGAGGTGGCCGGAGGCGGCTACGTCGACCCGCACTCCCACCCGACGCACGAGTTCTACTACGTGACCTCCGGGCGCGGAATCATGACCATCGAAGGCGAGGATCGCCCCATCAACCAGGGGGACCTGGTGCACATCCCTCCCGACCAGGTGCACAGCCTCCGACCCGTGAGCGACCACGCGCCCATCCATTGTTTCTGCTTCGCCATCGGCGTGAAGGGCTCGGGCCCGATCGACTACACCAATCACTGATCGGTGGTCGACGGCGCCGTGACGGTCGGGCCCAGCGAGCCGGACCCAACGAACCCGTGGCCCGCGTCCTCGTGACCCGCCGGCTCCCCGAGGGGGGCCTCGAACCGCTGGTCGAAGGGGGCCACGACGTCGTGCAGCGCGCCGCGGACACCCCCTACACCCACGAGGAGCTCGTCGACCTGGCCGGCACCGTCGACGCCATCGTGTGCCTGCTCACCGATCGTGTGGACGAGTTCGTCCTCCGAGCGGGCGCCACCGGGGGGCTGCGCGTGGTGGCGAACGTGGCGGTGGGTTACGACAACATCGACGTCGGTGCCGCCCGCCAGCTGGGCGTGGCCGTGTGCAACACCCCCGGCGTCCTCGACGAGACCACCGCCGACGTGGCCTTCTTGCTCGTGTTGGGCGCATCTCGGCTGGCCTCGGAAGCCGAGAGGGACCTGCGCGCCGGCACGTGGTCGGGCTGGGGTATCACCCAGTACCTGGGTCACGACGTGCACGGCGCCACGTTGGGCCTCGTCGGCTACGGGCGCATCGGCCAGGCCGTGGCCCGGCGGGCGGCGGGGTTCGGCATGCAGGTCCGGCACCACACCCGCCATCCGACGGGAATGCCCGGGTACGTGGCGGAGCTCGACGAGCTCCTCACCCACTCGGACATCGTGAGCATCCACGTTCCCCTGAGCGACAGCACCAGGCACCTCATCGGGGCCCGGGAGCTGGCTCTCCTGCGCCCCCACGCGGTCGTGGTCAACACGGCCCGGGGGCCGGTGGTCGACGAGGAGGCGCTCGCCGATGCCCTGCACGCCGGCACCGTGTTCGCGGCGGGCCTCGACGTCTACGAACGCGAGCCCGCCGTCCACCCCCGTTTGCTCAGCGCCCCCCGCACGATGCTGCTCCCCCATATCGCCAGCGCCAGCCGCGCCACCCGGACACAGATGGCCCGCGTCGCCTGCGACGACGTCTGCGCGGTGCTCGCCGGTCTCCGACCGGCCAACCTCGTGACCGCCTGAGCGTCCGGCGGCTGCTTCAGGCGTCGCGCACCGGTGAGGGGTCGAGCGAGAGCAGCTCGAGGGTCGTCCGCCCCTGACGCAGCGCGCCGAACACGGCCTGCTCCTTGTCGGTCCGGGCCCGCCCGGCCGCCAGGACGTCGTCGAGGGTGGCTCCGGTCACCACCGCCACGCCGTCGGCGTCTCCCACCAGCCAGTCGCCCGCGGCGATGGACACGCCACCCACCTTGACCGGCGTGCCCACCGTGCCCGGTCGGTTCTTCGACGCCCCCCGCAACGCCACCGCGGTGGCGAACACCGGGAACCCGTGGGCCTGCAGTGCGGTCGTATCCCGGACACCGCCGTCGATCACCAGGCCGGCCACGCCCCGGGCCTGGGCCGCGGTGGTGAGCACCTCGCCCCAGTACCCGAACTCGTCTTCGTCGCCTACGTCGACCGCCAGCGCGCTTCCCCGGGGGGCGTTGGCCACGGCCACGTGGATGGCGAGGTTGTCTCCCGGGCTACAGCGCACCGGATAGGCGGGCGCCGCCAGGCGGGCGGCGGGCCACAGCGCCCGGACCCGGGCCCGCATGGGCCGGCCGCCCGACTCGCCCACCGTGGCCGCGCCCAGCGCCAAGAGCTCGGCGACGGGGTCGGGCGAGGGCGCGGTGCCGGGCATGGGAAGGCGAGCGTAGCGACCGACGCCCGGGTCAGCGACCGTCGACGGCGGCGTCGACCAACCCCACCATGGCCTCGAGCTGCTCGAGATAGTGGGCTCGGGACTCGTGACGGAAACGCAGCGACAGGCCGGTGGCGCCGATGGCGCCATAGGCCCGCACCGTCGCCGCCGTGGCCTCGGGCTCTCCCGCCGGGTCGAGAGGCGGCTCGGGGGCGAGCACGACGTCGAGACTCGGCTCCCGGGCCTCGATGGCGTCAACGACGTCGTCGGCGCCCAGCACCGCGCCCAGCTGGTCGAGCGACAGGCCGAAGGGAATCCACCCGTCACCCAATGCCAGGGCGCGTCGCAAAGAGCGGCGGCTGCGTCCGCCCACCCAGATGGGGAGCCGGGCCTGGACCCCGCTGGGCTCGACCACGAAGCCCGAGTACTGGAAATGCGTCCCCGCGTAGCTCGGGACGCGCTGGGAGAACGACGCGCGAATGGCACGCAGCGCATCATCGGCTCGAGCACCCCGATCGGCGAACGACGCGCCGAGCACCTCGAACTCCGCTTCGAGCGATCCCACCCCGACTCCGAGGATGACGCGCCCTCCGCTGGCGACGTCGAGGGTGCCGTAGCGCTTCACCACCTCGAGCGGGTGGTGGTACGCGAGCACCAGGACATGCGACAGCAGCCTGATGGACCGCGTCGAGGCGGCGATGAAGCTCAAAGTCGTGAGCGGGTCCCAGTACCGGCCGCCGCGTGACGAGGCGCTGTCCTCGGGGACGGCGATGTGCTCGGGACACGACACCCACCCGTATCCGAGGTCCTCGGCGGAGCGCGCCACCTCGATGATGTCGTCGATCCCTCCCTGCTGCTCCCACTGCGCCACCGGGAAACGGGGGTTCAGGTTCACCACCGGCGTCACGATCCCCAAACGCACCGACCGGCCTCCTCAGGTGCCGGGGCGGACTCTTCCCGCTCCGACGGGCACCCATGATGGCCTGTTCCCGAGCACCGGTCCCCTTTTCCCCCACCCGGGGCCGCCGCCTACCCTGGTGCGGATCGAGATCGACGGACCCGAGGAGGACCCCATGGCGAAGTACCTGCTCCAGGTGACCTACACCCAACAAGGATTGAAAGGCGTCGCCACCAAGGGTGGTTCGGCCCGGGAGAAAGCAGCCACCGAGGCCGCCCAAAGCGTCGGGGGCACGCTCGACGCCTTCTACTTCGCCTTCGGGGACAGCGACGTGGTCGTCATCGCCGATTTCCCCGACAACGTCTCGGCGGCGGCGCTCGCCCTCGCCGTCGGCGCCGGTGGCGGCGCGTCGGTGCGCACCACGCCGCTCATGACGGCCAAGGAGATCGACAAGGCCGCCAAGAAGCAGGTCACCTACCAACCACCCAGCGGCTGACCTCTCGCCGACCACCGGCGGCGGGCGGGGTCACACCAGCAGGGCAATGGCGGCGGCGACGCCCACGGCGATGATGACGACGCGCAGGAGCGGGGCCGGGAGCCGACGACCCAGCGTCCCGCCCACCTGCCCCCCCACCACAGATCCCGCCGCCAGCAGCCCGGCGGCCTCCCACGAGACGTGGGCGAACACCATGAAGAGCAGCGCGGCGATCCCGTTGACGAGAAAGGCAAGCACGTTCTTATCGGCGTTGAGCCGCTGCAAGTCGTCGGCGAAGAAAATGCCCAACAGCGAAAGGAGGATCACCCCCTGCGCCGCCCCGAAGTACCCCCCGTACACGCCGGTCAGGAACACCGACGCGAACAGCGCCGGACCGCCGTGCTCGTGGCGAACGCGATTGCCGGACAGGCTCGCCGACAGGCGGGGCTGCAGCGCAACCAGGATGCAGGCCACCAGGATGAGAGCGGGCACGACGTGACGGAACACACTGCCCGGGAGCACCAGGAGCAGGACCGCCCCGGTGATCCCCCCCGCCACCGAGGCGACTCCCAGGATGAGCAGACGCGGCCGCTGGCCGCGCAGCTCTGAGCGATAGGCGATGGCGCCGCTCAACGAGCCCGGCACGAGCCCCACGGTGTTGCTGACATTGGCGACGACAGGTGAGAACCCGAATGCCAACAGGGTGGGAAAGGTGATGAGCGACCCCGAGCCGACGATGGTGTTGATGGTCCCCGCCACCAAGCCCACGCCCACGATGGCCAGGGCTTCGAGCGCGGACATGGGAAGGGTCTACCGGAGTGGGCGGGAGGGCTCAACACCGTGCGGGCGAAACCGGCCGCCGTCCTCCACGCCGCCCCCGACGCGGTGACCGACAAGCCCCGGCGCCCGCCGGTGCCCAGGACCGACCGCCGCGGGGCGCGCCCCAACGACGCGCTGAGCACCTACCGCGCCAAGCGCGACGCCACCCGGACCCCCGAGCCCGTGCCGCCCCCGGCACCGCCGCGCCGGCGACGAACAACCTCGGGCTCGAAAAAAGCCGCCCCTATCGCCAACCGGTTCGTGGTCCAAGAGCACCATGCCCGGGCCCTGCACTGGGACTTCAGGCTCGAACGCGACGGCGTGCTGGCGTCGTGGGCGGTCCCCAAGGGCGTACCCCTCGACCGCGGCGCCCGCCGCCTGGCCGTGCAGACCGAGGACCATCCCTTGGAGTACTCCACCTTTGAAGGCGAGATCCCCGACCACCAGTACGGCGCGGGCACGGTGTCGATCTGGGACCGGGGCACGTACGACACCGAGAAATGGTCGGACCGCGAGGTCATGGTGGTCCTGCACGGCACCCGCCTCCAGGGCAGGTACGTGCTCATCCGCACGGGAGCCAAGAACTGGATCATGCAGCGCATGGACGAGTCCGTGGCGCGCGACCCCATGCCGGAGCTCGTGCGGCCCATGTTGGCGGTCCCGGGCCCCCTTCCCGCCGTGGAGGCCGGTTGGGGATTCGAGTTCAAGTGGGACGGCATACGAACGGTGGCCTACGTGCGCGGCGGCCGGATCCGCCTGCTGTCCCGCAACGACCTCGACGTCACCGTCAGCTACCCCGAGCTGCGCCACGCGGGCGAGGCGCTCGGCAGCCGCGACGCCGTGCTCGATGGCGAGATCGTGGCCTTCGACCAGTCCGCCCGACCGAGTTTCTCCCTGCTCCAGCAACGGATGCACGTGACCGACCCCACCAAGGCCCGCCGTCTCGCCGACGAGACCCCGGTGGTGTACCTCGTCTTCGACGTCTTGTACCTCGACGGACGGCGCACGATCGACCTCTCGTACCGGCGCCGACGCCAGGCCCTCGACGGCATCGAGTTCGGCACCGGCAATCTCGTGGTCCCGCCGTGGTTCGACGGCGACGGCGCCGACGTCCTGCGCGCCTCGAGCGAGCAGGGACTCGAGGGCGTCGTGGCCAAGCGCCTCGACAGCCCGTACCAGCCGGGTCGGCGCAGCCGGGACTGGGTCAAGGTCAAGCTGACGCGGGCCCAGGAGGTGGTGATCGTCGGCTGGACGCCCGGGCGCGGCCGACGCCAGGACTCCATCGGCTCGTTGCTCCTGGGGATCCCGCGCGGCGACGGACTCGTGTACGTCGGCCGGGTGGGCACGGGGCTGACCGACGCCATGTTGCGCGATCTGGCGGCGCGCCTCGAGCCGCTGCGCACCGACCGCCCACCACTGCTCGACGCGCTGCCCCCGGCCCAGGCGGCCGAGGCCCGGTGGGTGGAGCCCCGACTGGTGGGCGAGGTCACCTACTCCCAGTGGACGGCCGACCGGCGATTGCGCCACCCGTCGTGGCGCGGCCTGCGCCCCGACAAGAGCGTCGCCGACGTCAAAGCGGAAAGCTGATCGGGCCCGGCCGGCATGGCACCGCGCTCGACATTCCTCCCCGGCGCGCCAACGATGCCGACAACAAATTCTCCAGACCCTGCTTGCATTTTTCTGGCCCCACACCGACACCGGCGGCGGGCGGCGTTCGCGGTCGACACACCGGGGACCGATCGGTAAGGTCGGCGCCACACGGGCAACGGCGGATTGCTTGCCCGACAACCCCGACCCGCCCGGGTCTTTCGGCGCGTGACGTCCGAGCCGTGGCGAGCGAGGGAAGGGCGCGTCTTGGTGCACGAGCAACACGTGTGACACACGTTCACAGGGAGTCGCTGTGCTCAGTCTGATCCGGTTCTCACCACCCCTGCATGCCGTGCGTCGCCAGAAGCGCGGGCTGGTCCGCCACCCGGCGACAAAGGTGGTGGCCGCGCCACTGGTGACGGCGACCGCCGTGGTGGCCATGGACTCCGGCGACATCACCTCGGCACCCTTGGCGCATGTCGCCACGTCGAGCTCGGCGATGGCGGGGGCGAAGCAATCGAGCAGCTCGGTCACGACGATGACCCCGGCGACGCTTCCCGCCACCACCACCACGATCGCCGTCCCCCCGAGCACCACGAGCACCACCAGCACCGCCACCCACCTGTGGCCGACCACCACCGTCCCAGCGCCCCCCCGGGAGGCGTCCCCGGTCACGGAGGCGGCCAGGGCTCCGGCGAAAGCGCCGCCCAAGGCACCGGCCAAAGCACCGGCCGGCGGCACCGCGCTCGCCTCTGCCGTCATGGGCCCGCACACCGCCAAGACCACGCAGCTCGGCGACTTCTCCGGCTCCGGGGAACCCGGGGCCCTGGCCAACTTCGCCTCCATCACCGGGACCCACCCCGTGCTCGCCTCGGACTATCTCCTGCGCTCGAGCGGCTGGGACGCCATGGACGGCTCGGGGGGTTCGGAGGACTGGATGCTCGACCAGTGGAAGGGCACCGGGTACCGCCTCGTGCTCGGCGTCCCCATCCTCCCGGGCGGCTCGGGCGGGACCCTCGCCCAGGGTGCCGCCGGTACGTACAACCAGTACTTCACCATCCTGGCCCAGACACTGGTCAGGGACGGGGCCGCCAACGCCATCTTGCGGCTGGGGTGGGAGTTCAACGGCACCTGGTACCCGTGGAGCGTCTCGGACAACATCGATGCGCAGAACTTCGCGCAGTTCTGGCGCCAGATCGTCAACTCCATGCGGGCCGTCCCGGGCCAGCAGTTCAAGTTCCTGTGGAACCCCAACGGAGGAGGGTCCTCGAGCTGGAACCTCGAACTGGCCTACCCCGGATCCGCCTACGTGGACTACATCGGCACCGACGTCTACGACGAGTTCTGGGGAAGCCCCTTCACCGCCCAGGCGTCGTGGAGCAATGCCGTCACCCAGACGTGGGGGCTCAACTGGCTGGTGAACTTCGCGGCGGCGGAGGGACGACCCATCGCCATACCCGAGTGGTCCGTCGATAGCGGCAGCGACGGGCACGGCCTGGGGGACGACCCCTACTTCATCAACCAGTTCGCCAACTGGATCGCGGCCAACAACGTGGCCTTCACGTGCATCTTCTCCTACGACGACACGTCCGTCGGCCAGGACGACGACATCACCGATGGCAGCTTCCCCAACGCCCTGGCCGCCTTCCGCTCCGACTTCGGCTGACGGGCACCGCCGCTAGTCCTTGATCTCCACCACCACCTCCAGATAGGGGCGCGCCCCCACGTTGCGGGCCGACTCCACCCCACCCCGGGCCACGTGCACCACGGCCCCGGGGACGACGTCGGCCTCGAGGTACTGGCGGTAGGGCCCGGCGGAGTCGGGCTCGGGCACCACCGCGATCCGGTCCCCGGCCACCTGCACCAGGAGGTGGTCGAGGTCGTGGCGGTGCACCTCGCCCTGCTCGCCCGGAGCCAGGCGCACCTGCCACACCCGCACCCGGTCGTTCTCGAACACCACCCTCGTCCCCGACGCCCCGAGCTCGCGCTCCGCGGTCATCGCCGCGCACCGCGACGACGGGCCGAGGCCGCCTTGGCCGTCGCCGGGTCCATGGCCAAGGCCCGCAGGGCGAAGCCCACGAGGTGGTCGACCTCGTCGGGCGACGGCCTGGTGCGACGGGCCAGGTGGTCGTGCAAGGTGGCGAACACGAGCCGGTAGACGGCCTCGGCGTCGCGTCGCGCCGTCCGGGCCGCCCGACGCGTGGCCGCGCCGAGCCCCGTCGTGGGCCAGCTCCTCGAGGGCACCGACCAGACAGGCCCACGAGCAGGTCGACCGACGCCTGCTGCTCGTCGGGGAAGGCCTCGGCCAGCCGGTCCTGGTTGGCCAGGAACGGGCGGGTCCGGGCGGCGGCGTCGGGGCTCGACGCCTGGGCCAGCACACCCTCGATCCAGGCCCGCACCTTGTCCGGCGGGCGACGTCGGCCCGGGCCATGCGGTGCTCGAGGTACCCGAGCAGCTGGCGCCGGCCGTCGTCGAGGAGCACCAGCATGAGCTCGTCCTTCGACCGGAAGAACCGGTAGAAGGCCTGCGTCGAGAGGCCCGCCTCGGCCAGGATCTCGCGCAACGACGGGTCGATGCCGCCGGTGCGCTCGATGAGGCGGTAGGTGGCGTCCACGATGCGCCGCACGTCGGCCACGTACTCGGCGTGGCGCTCGGACGGCGGATCGCTCCAGCGCCCGACGGGCCAGGCGTCTCGGTCATCTCCGGCATCCGGGCTCCTCGTTCCGCTCGTCTGTGTCCGCGCGACTGTTCTCCCGTCAAGCAGCAGCCGTTCTTCCACTCTAAGATCACCGTTCTGGAGCGAGACGGGAGGTCGCCGGCAACGCGGCAGCTGACCGTCGGCGACATCTTCTCCAACGCGGCGCGCGCCGTACCCCAGCGCGCCGCCGCCGCCCTGGGTGAGCGCACCGTGACCTTCGCCGACGTCGAGCTGGCCGCCAACCGGGTGGCCCGCGTCCTCGCCGGCCTCGGGGTGCGCCGGGGCGACCGGGTCGTGGTGTGGAGCTCGACCACCCTCGACCTCGTCCCGCTGTTCGCCGCGCTGGCCAAGACGGGGGCGGTGTTCGCCCCCATCGGCGCCGGGCTCGGCCTCGACGAGGCCACCACGTGGCCACCTCGGCCGGCCCCGCCCTGGTGGTCGTCGACGCCGAGCACGCCGAGGGCGGTGAGGCCCTGGCGGCGCGCCTGGGAGCGCCGTTCGCCAGCGCCGTGGGCCTCGCCGGCGACGGGCCCCAGCGGCCCGCGCCGGGAGCCGGCCTGGCGGCCCTGGCGCGTCAGGTCGACGACACCGCGGCGGCGGCCGTCGTCGACGAGGACGATCCCCACGTGGTCTTCTTCACCAGCGGCAGCACCGGCCGGCCCAAGGGCGCCGTGCTCTCGCACCGGGTCAACGTGCTGCGCAGCCACCCCGGTGCGCTGCTCGAGCCGCGCGGTGCCATGGTGTGCCCCTACCCGCTCTCGCACATGGGGGCGTGGACCATCGCCCTGCAACAGTGGCAGGCCCGCGACGTGGTCGTGCTGCTCGACTCGTCCGACGCCGGTGCCATCACCACGGCCGTGGCCCGTCACGGCGCCACCCGTCTCAATGCCATCCCGGCCCTGTGGACACGGATCTTGGCTCGGCGCCGACGACGACGGCACCGTCGCCGCCCTGGCGGTCGCTGCGCTTCGCCGACACCGGCACCTCGGCCACGCCGCTCGAGCTCCTCGAGGCCATCGACCGGGCCGCCCCGCGGGCACACCTCCGGGTCTTCTACGGCTCGACCGAGGCGGGGAGCGTGGCCTCGCTCGACCACGCCGACATCGGGCGCAAGCCGGGCAGCTGCGGCGTGCCCGCCCCGGGAGCACGAGGTCGCGCATCGGCCGACGACGGCGAGCTGTGGGTGCGGGGCCCGCTGCTGTTCGACGGGTACCTCGACGACGACGGCCGCCACCGCCGAGGCCCTCGTGGACGGCTGGTACCGCACCGGCGACCTGGCCGAGGTCGACGACGAGGGCTACCTCACCATCGTGGGCCGGGCCCGCGACGTCATCCGCACCGGGGGCGAGACGGTGTCGCCCACCGAGGTCGAGGCCGTCCTGGCCGCGCCACCCGGCGCTGTGCCGACGTCGCCGTGATCGGGCGTCCCCGACCCGACCTGGGGCGAGGTGGTGTGCGCCGTGGTGGTGACCGCTCCCGGCGCGGCCGCCACCGTCGCTCGAGGACCTCCGGGCCCACTGCGCCGCGACCCTGGCCGCCGTTCAAGCACCCCCGGCGGCTCGAGGTGATCGAGGCCATACCCCGGACGTCCTCCACCCTCCAGGTCCAACGGCGCCTCCTGGTCGAGCGCTTCTCGTGACGCGACGGGCGAGCGTGCCGACTTGCAGAACACCGTTCTGGATTTTTATGATCACTCGTTCTGTGGAGCGAGAGCTGCTCGTCACGGGGATCGGGGGCCAGGGGGTGCAGCTCGTCGCCACCGTCCTCGCCCACGCCGCGCTGGCCGAGGGCCGCACCGTGCAGGTCTTCGGCAGCTACGGCGGCATGATGCGCGGCGGCAACACCGAGTCCACCGTGGTCGTGGCCGACGGCCCCGTCGAGGCCCCGCCGACGGTCAGCGCGGCGTGGTCGGCCATCCTCATGCACCCGGAGTTCAGCGAGCCCACCGTGCGCTGCCTGGTCCCCGGGGGCGTGGCCCTGGTGAACTCCACGGTGTTCGAGGGCGACCTCGGCACCGACCGCCTTCGCCGTCGTCGAGATACCCGCCTCGGCGCTGGCCCTCGACCTGGGCAACGCCCTGGCCGCCTCGATGGTCATGGCCGGCGCCTATGTGGCGGTCACCGGGCTCGTCGTCGCTGGACGCGCTGCCGGGCGCGGCGCGCGGCGCGCTTCCCGCCTACCGGGCCCAGCATGCCGAGCTCAACGAACGGGCGCTGCTGGCCGGCTACGACGCCGCGCCCCGCCTGCGCGTCCCGGCATGGTCCTCGGGCCTGGCGCTCTCCCCATGAGCCGCACCGTGCTCACCCGCGGCACGGTGGTCATCGACATCGAGGCCTGTAAGGGATGCGACCTGTGCATCGACGCCTGTCCCCCCGCCGTGCTCGCCATGACCACGCACACGGTGAACGCCCGCGGGCTACCGCTTCCCGCTGTTGTTCGAGGGCTGCACCGGGTGCGCGGCGTGCTCGCAGGTGTGCCCGGACTTCGTCTTCCAGGTCTACAAGTACGAGACCCCTCTCACCGTGGCGCTGGAGGGACCGTGACGGCGCGCCTCATGGAGGGCTCCGAAGCCATCGCCGAGGCCATGATCGCGGCGGGGTGCCGGTTCTTCGCCGGCTACCCCATGACGCCGTTCACCGAGGTGCTCGAGCACATGGCGCGCAAGCTCCCCGCCGTCGGCGGCGTGTGCATGAACGCCGAGAGCGAGATCGAGGCCGTCGGCATGGCGTGGGGGGCGGCGGCCACGGGGACACCGGCCGCCACCGGGTCGACCGGCCAGGGCCTGTCGCTCATGCAGGAGTCCCTGGCCGAGATCACCCTGGCCCGACTCCCCCTCGTGGTGCTCAACATGGCCCGGGCCCAGGGCGACTACTACCAGGCCACCCGGGGCGGCGGGCACGGCGACTACCGCCACCTGGTCCTGGCACCCGGCGACGTGGCCGAGGCCGTCGAGCTCGTCCAACGGGCCTTTCACCTCTCCGTGCGGTGGCGCAACCCGGTGCTCGTCATGGGTGACTACTACCTGGCCCACACGGCGCGGTCGGTCACCGTCGAGCCCCTCGACTACGGCCCCCGGCCCCATCTCGACTGGGCCCTCGACGGGTCCACCGGTGGCTCGGGGCAGGCCAAGCTCGTCTCGTTCCTGGGCTCGGCCAAGCAGCGCCACCACGTCGGCTACGACCTCTCGGACCACTACGCGGCGTGCGCGGCCGACAGCGCCACCATGGTGGCGTCGGTGGAGCCCATCGCCGAGTGCCTCGACACCGACGACGCCGACGTCGTGGTGGTGGCCTTCGGGACGCCGGCCACCTACGCCAAGGCGGCGGTGCGCCAGCTCCGCGCCGACGGCGCCCGGGTCGGCCTGGTCCGGCCGGTCACCTTGTACCCCTTCCCCACCGACGTCGTGGCCGGCGCGGCGGAGGGGGCCCGCGCCGTGGCCGTGTACGAGAACAACCAGGGCCAGATGGTCGACGACGTCCGCCTGGCGGTGCTGGAGCGGGCGCCGGTCCATTTCATCGGGGGCCTGAGCCTCGACGGCTCGGGATTCGGCATCGCACCCGACCTCGATGTCTCCGTGCTGCGACATCGCATCGAGCAGGTCCTGGCCCGATGAGCCGCACGACCCGCGTCGACGGGCACATCGTGGTGCGCACCGACCAGGCGCCGGCCGAGCCGGCCCGCCTCGTCGACGACTTCACCCCGGCGCTCATCGACGTGGGGGCGCACCACCTGTGCCCCGGCTGCGGCGAGCCCGTGGCCATGCGCGCCACCCTCGAGGCGGTGGCCGAGCTCGACGTGGTCCGGCGCACCATCGGCGTCTTCGGCATCGGCTGCTACACGGCGTTCTCCAACAACCTCGACGTGGAGGTGCTCCAGGCCCTGCACGGCCGGGCCCCCTCGGTGGCCACCGGCGTGAAGCGGGCCCGCCCCGACACCATCGTCTTCACGATCCAAGGCGACGGCGACATGGTCAACGAAGGGCTCCAGGAAGTCATCCACACCGCGGCCCGGGGTGAGAACGTGACCTGCATCATGTTGAACAACGGCGTCTTCGGCGAGACGGGCGGGCACATGACCGCCACCACCGTCCTGGGCCAGCGCACCAAGACCAGCCTCGAAGGGCGCGACCCGGTCGCCCACGGCCGCCCCATCCTGCTCGCCACGCTGCTGGCCCAGCTCGACGGGGCGGCCTACGTGGCCCGGGGGGCGGTCAACAACGCCGGCAACGTGGCCCGGACCAAGAAGATGCTCCTCCAGGCGCTGCGCACGCAGATCGCCGGTGCCGGGTTCTCGTTCGTGGAGATCCTCACCATGTGCCCCACGGGATGGTTCGTCGAGACCCAGGACGCCCCCGCCTACCTCGCCGACAACCTGGCCGCCGTCCACACCGGGGGCGTCTTGAAAGACGTCCTGGGGGACTCGGACCGCCAGGAGGGGCCGTGACCCTGGGGCCGGGCTCCCTGGTGTTGTGCTCGGGCACCCTCCCGCGCCACACCAGCTTCGCCGATCGCCTGGCGGCGGCCGCCGGCGCCGGCTACCACGCCATCTCGCTGTGGGGGCGCGACTACGCGCGCGCCCGGGCGGACGGCCACAGCGACGCCGAGATGCGCACCATGCTCGACGACCACGGCCTCGTCGTGGCCGAGATGGACCCGGCGTGGTGGTGGACGCCGGGGGCGCCCGCGCTGGGCGAAAGCTTGATCGACGTCGACCCCTTGGACGTCTTTCGCTACGGCGAGGACGAGCTCCTGCGCATGGCCGAGGCCGTCGGGGCCCGCTCGCTCAACGCCGCCGAGGTCCTGGGCGGGACGTGGAGCATCGAGGAGGGAGCCGAGTCCTTCGCCCTGCTGTGCGACCGCGCCGCCCGCCACGGTCTGCT
The DNA here is from genome assembly GCA_963731665.1 of uncultured Acidimicrobiales bacterium. Classification (GTDB taxonomy): domain Bacteria; phylum Actinomycetota; class Acidimicrobiia; order Acidimicrobiales; family UBA8190; genus Chersky-840. Next base: position 175,073 of record CAVSWP010000008.1, read on the forward strand.
CGTCCACCTCGAATGGCTGGCCTGGTCGCGCGTACCCGACCTGGACACGGCGTGGGACGTGGTGCGCATGGCCGACCGGCCCAACGGTGGCCTCAACGTCGACACCTGGCACTGCGCCCGCACCGGCACCACCCCTGACGACCTGCGTTCGCTGCCCGGTGACCGGGTGTTCGCCATCCAGCTCGACGACGCGCCGCCTCGCGCCCGAGGACAACCTCATCGACGCCACCCTGCACAGCCGGGAGCTCCCCGGACGGGGCCAGCTCGACCTGGTGGGATACCTCGGGGCGCTCGCGCGACATCGAGGTGCGCGCCCCGGTGGGCGTCGAGGTCTTCTCCGACAGCCTGCACGCCGACGGAGCCGACGGGGCGGCCCGGGCGGCGGCCGAGGCCACCCGCAGCGTGCTCGGCGCGGCCCGGTGGCCGCCGTCGTGAGCACCCCGGCCCGGGCCCGAGGCCCACTCGGCGCCGTCGTGGTGGGGACCGGCTTCGGTTGCTACACCCACGTGCGGGCCCTGCGCCATGCCGGGTTCGAGGTCCGGGCCCTGGTGGGGCGGGACCCGGCCAAGACGGCCGAGCGCGCCGCGCATGTTCGAGGTGCCCGCGCTCCACCACCGATCTCAGCGAGGCGCTGGCGCTTCCCGGCGTGGACGCCGTCACCATCGCCACCCCGCCGCACACCCACGCCGAGCTGGCGCTCGAGGCCATCGCAGCCGGGAGGCACGTGCTGTGCGAGAAGCCCTTCGCCCGCGACAGCGCCGAGGCCGCCGTCGTGCTCGGCGCGGCGGAGAAGGGCGCGGTCGTGCACCTCCTGGGGACCGAGTTCCGCTTCGACGCCGGACAGGCCCTCCTGGCCCAGGCCGTCCGCCAGGGCCTGGTCGGGCACCCCCCGCATGGCCACTTGGGTCATGCACGTCCCCGTCCTCGTCGACCCCGAGGCGGTGGTGCCGTCGTGGTGGGCCGACGCCTCGGCCGGCGGGGGGTGGCTGGGGGCGCACGGATCCCAGCTGATCGACCAGATCCGCGCCACCCTCGGCGACTTCGCCGGGGTCAGCGCGTCGCTCACGCACGTCATCGACCGCCCCATGACCGCCGACGACGGCTTCGTCGGTGCACTTCCGCATGGCCAACGGGTGCGTGGGGATGCTCCAGAGCACGGCATCCGATCGAGCCATCATGGTCGAGACGCGCGTGGCGGGGTCCACCGGCACAGCCTGGATCGACGGGGTGGGCGACAAGGTCAGGGTGGCCGACGGCGACGGGGTGCGCACCCTCGAGGTCCCCCACGGCCTGCGCTCGGCACCGGCCCCTCCCCTCCCCGACGGCGCCGTCACGACCACCTACGAGCAGATGATCACCTTCGGCGTCGAGTACTGGCCCTACACCCGCCTGGCGGCCGCCTTCCGGGACAGAATCCTGGACGTGGCGTCCGGCGGCCCGCAGCCGGCCACCTTCGCCGACGGCGTGGCCCAGATGGCCGTGCTCGACGCGGCCCGGCACTCGGCTCGACACGGCGGGCAGTGGACCGACGTGGAGGCCACGACCGCCACTCGCTAGCGCGGCGCGGCGCAGTCGACGTCGCTCCGGGATCCGCGAACACTCAAAGACGACGATGTACGGTCAGGCGCGTGGCCGTGACACGGCTGGCGCATTTCGAGGAGGACCGGTGAACCGCCGGGGGCCCCCAGCGCCGGTGGCGCGCCGCACTCCGAGGCAGCGAGGTGAGGTCCTCGTCGTCTCCTCCTCGGCCCGGCCCGGAGCTCGATGGGGACCAGCGCGACCACGGACAGTGACTCCTTTCAGTTCCCGGTCACTCGTGACGACGCAACAGGGCATGGTCTTCGAGGAGGTGTCCCCGTGAGCGTCGTCGACGCCGTCACCCCGGAGCACCCGGAAACAGCGCACCCGGGGACGGCTCCGAGCCCCGCGGTGGGGATGAAGGTGGCCGTGCGCAACCGCTACCTCGGCACCTGGAGCGCCGGGTTCGAAGTGGTGGCGCTGCACCTCGACGGGTACGCCATCAGAAGGACGTCGGACGGCGCCGTGCTCCCCCAGGTCATCCCCTTCAGCGACGTGCGCGAGCCGTGGGGGTCGGCCAGCGACTGGATGAGCTGAACGCCCCAGGAAGGTCGAATCGTCACTTCTGACGACGACGCCACGAGCCAGCGGTGCTTCGCTGGTGCGGACCGACGATCCACGGCCAATCGGGGCCACGGTCACTCGGGGAGGAGATCGATGGCCGGGACTTCGCGGCGCCCGGCAAGCGCGGTCTCCCGTCCCGGCCCGATCCTCGCCGTCTCGATCCTCGCCCTCTCGATCCTGAGCGTCGCCTTCTCACCCGCGGCCGGGGCCCGCGTGGCCGGAGGTGGAGGCGGGCACGGGGCGACGACGACGACGCTCACCGCCTGCACCCCGGCGGGAGCGCCGGTGCCGACGCGCCAGGGACGGCTGCTCGGTGTGGTCGCCCCCGTCTCGGCCAGCCCGGGCGCCTGTGGAGGCGCCGCCACCGGCACGGCGCGCCTGTCCCCCGCCCTCACCCCCGACATCTCGAGCGACGGCGGCCCGCCGACCACGGTGTCGAGCACCACGGTGTCGAGCACCACGACCACGGGCCGCCCGGCGGGGCGAGCCTCGGCGAGGAGCGCCCGGGACTACAGCGGGTCCCCACCGATCCTGCCCCACTCGGGCCCGGTCATGGGCGCCCCCGGGGCCCCCGGCGACGTCACCGTCACCCCCATCTTCTGGGACCCGGCGAGCACCATGTCCGCCAGCTACAAGAGCGTGATCGAGGGCTACGTCACCAACGTGGCCGCCGACGCCGGCAAGCGCACCAACGTCTTCTCCGTCGACGAGCAGTACGGGGCGGCCTACGACGTCCACGCCGGCACGCCCCTGGTGGTGACCGACCCCATCACCGACGGGTGCACCCCCGACGGCGGGGCGATCTACAGCGACGACTCGGGGTACTCCACGTGCGTCACCGATGCCCAGATCCGGACCGAGCTCGACACCGTGCTGGGCGCGCACGGCCTGCCGAGCGGCCTGGGCCATGCCTACGCGTTGTTCCTCCCCAAAGGCGTCGAGTCGTGTTTCGACTCCCGGGACAACGACGAGGGGGGCGAGTGCACGGTGAGCAGCCAGGGGGGCGCCTTCTGTGCGTATCACTCGAGCACCGCCGGAGAGGCCATCTACGCCGATCTCCCCTTCCCCATCTACAGCTCGCTCACCGGGTTCACCTGCGGCTCGGAGGACACCTTCGGGACCAACGAATCACCCAACGGGCAACTCGACGCCGACGTGGAGCTGAGCCTGGTCGCCCACGAGCTCAACGAGTCCATCACCGACCCCCTCGGCACGTCGTGGTACGACCGGCACGGCAACGAGATCGCCGACGACTGTGAGGGCTTCTACGGCGCCACTCTGGGTGTCAGCGGCGCCCTCTACAACCAGGTCATCAACGGCGCCCATTACCTCACCCAGGAGATGTTCTCCAACGAGGACTACCACGCCTCCAAGAACAGCGCCTGCGTCCAGCACGCCGACCTTCCCATGGCGTCGTTCAAGGTGACCCCGCGATCCCCCCGCGCCGGTCACTCCGTGCGCTTCAACGCCCGCAAGTCCAAGGGCACCATCGTCACGTTCTCCTGGACCTTCGGCGACGCGTCCATGGGGTCGGGCCGCACCACGTCGCACGTCTTTCGGTCCGCCGGCACCTACGGCGTGACCCTGAAGGTGACCGACAGCGCCGGTGTCGCCGACTCCACTACGCAGGACGTGACCATCAGCTAGCCCCGGTGGCCGCCGGGGCTAGCTGGCGACGCTCACCACGAACCGTCGCATCACCGCGGTCACCCCGATGCAGTGCGTCCCGGCCATGGTGCACAGGATTCCCGAGGGCCCCACCGTGCTCAAGGTGGCCGTACCGGGGCCGACGCCGACGAACACCGAGCAGGTGGCGTCGAGGGGGCAGGCCGCCGGGCTTCGCTGCCCGCTGCGGACGAGCACGCCCGGGGCACTCGAGGCCGGTGCCACCCACGGGACGAGGCGGCCGGACCGGTCGTATGACGAGCTCGTGAGCTCGACCTCCACCGTCCCCCCGACGGTGATGGCGCTCGGGGTGGTGGTCGACTCGGTGATGACCACCGGACCGGGGCTCGTGGTGGCGGGCGGCCCCACCGGGGCCGACGTCGAGGAGCTCGTCGCCACTCCCGAGGGGGCCGACCCCCCGCAGGCGGCCGCCGTCACCGCCAACACCGCAACGAGAAGGGCCGGGCGGCGCACGCCTCCTACTCTCGACGGCCGCCGCCACCGATGTCGAACCCCACGGCCCCTCGGGTGGGCCAACGGTGTCACTTGCGTGCGCTGCGTGCAGCTGTACCAGTTACCCGAGTCGTCTCGGAGCACGGCCTCGATCCCGTAGGGCCGCGGCTCGGGAGATTGGGTGAACTCGACGCCGCGTCCCACCAGGTCTTGGTGATCGGCCCGGCAGTCGGTGGTGGCCATGACCCCGGGGCTGAGCGCACCCTTGGCCACCAGCGCCCGCACCTGCTCGGCGGTGTCGGCGTCGAGCATGGAATGCGACGGGTTCATCAGCACCAGCTCCTGGTCGGAGCTTCCCGGGGGACGAACCGTCAACCAGCGCATGCCGTTGTCGAGCACGAGGTCGTTGGTGAGCTCGAAACCGAGGTCCTTGGTGTAGAACTCCTTGGCCGAGTCCTGGTCGAGAACCCACACCGACACGATGGCGATGCCCTTGATCACGTGCGCCTCCTCGTCGACACCATTGCAACGTCACCGTAGGCGGCGAGGGCCGAGACCAGCTGTGCTCGCCCCGGGGGGCGACGTCAGGCGATGATCTCCATGCGCAGACCCCGGCGATCGCAGTCGCCGCCCAGCCGGAGGTGCTCGCCAGCCAGCCAACGCCGGGCACTCCAGGCCACGGCGAAGGCGTCGAGGACGTCGTCGGGGCTCGCCCCCCGCACCCGCCCGTCGGCGTGCCCGTCCACATCGGGGAACACGGCGCGCAGCGCGGCGAGGCGCTCGGCCCGGCCGGCCGGGCACCTCTTGGCATACGCCATGGGCCGGCCCGTCATGGCCGTGAAACTCACCTCGGGGTGGACCTCGACCACCCGGTCCTGACGATCGGGCGTCATGACCCGGTCCATCTCGCCCACCTTGGACAAGATGCCGTAGGCCTGTCGTGACAAGCTCTTGCCGGACAGGGCCACCCCCCGCCCGGCGGCCTCCTCGTACGTGGTGGCCCCGAGCATGGCCCGCAACGGCGCAGGGAAGACCGAGGCCCTCCGGGGACCGACCATGATGCGAGCCTCGACGTCACAGCGGCGCGGCCCCACGTCGGGCAGCCCGATCGGGATGTCCACGCCCACGGTGGCCAGGTCCCCCGATTCGAGCTCCCCCATGACCTCGCCCAGGTCGGTGATGCGCCTGACCGCGCACGGCGCGCCAAGCGCGGCGCCCGTCGTGACGACCACCCAGCCCCGGCGGCACCCGTCGAGCCCGGCCACTTTGGGCACGGCGGCGCCCCGCACCCCCGGCTCAGCGGCGACGGTGATGCCGGCGCCCCGCACGCCCCGGCCGGGGCGCGAGATTGCCGGAGCAGAACCCTGCGGCGCTGTGGCCGTAGTGACTGCTCGCCCAGGGCGACCGCACCACGGCGGTGGCAAAGGTCGTACACGACGCCGTCCCCCTCCGCAGCACAGCCAGGATGCGGGCGTAGCTCGGGTTGGACAGCAGTGTGGCGGCCGTCGCCTTCACGCCGGCGGCCATGGTGGGGAAGATCGGTATCCCGGTGTCCTGACCACTCGCCGTGAACTGGTGAGGATTGCCGGAGGCACCCAGCGACGTGTTGAGGGGGTTGTCGGCCCACAGTCCCCCTTCGTTGCCCATCCAGCGCCCGAGCAGGCTCACGTTGTCGGCCGTCACCGGGATGCGCTGCGTGCCGCCGGACTGCTGGTCCACGGCCACGATGAGCGCCGCGGCCACCTGGGCCGAACCACTCGGGCCCGGCGCCGTCGCAGGCGACGGAGACGGCGACGACGTCGTGGGGGGAGGTGCAGGCGCCGGGCTCGGACTCTCGGGAGCGGGCTGAGAAACCGGACCGGTGGCAGGAACCCCGGTGGTGGGCGCACTGGCCACCGGAGTCGTGACGGCCGCACTGGCCACCGGAGTCGTGACGGCCGCACTGGCCACCGGAGTCGTGACGGCCGGCGTGGTTGACGCTGGAGCAGTCGGCGGGGTCGTGACGGCCGGCGTGGTGGAGGCTGGGGTCGTGACGGCCGGGGTGGTGACGGTGGGAGCGGAACGGGCGTCGTCGGCGCGAGGATGCGACCCTGCCGAGGCCGTGGCCACCGAGAGAAGCAGCGACGAGCCCGCGACCACGACTGCCACCCCGGCCACGGTCACGATCGCTTGTCGGCGACCGCCCCGGCGTCGCTGTCCCGTCATCTCGCCCCCTGCGACGAATCATATGGCCCACGCCCGTCATCGGTCTATGCCCACCGGGCCCCGTTCTCCAGGTGGCTCAAAGGTGGAAATCGGATCGCATCGAGGCCGCCGCCGCGGCCTCCCCCAGGGGCGGGAGGCTCAGCAACTGCTCGGTGGTAAGGAGAAGTGAGTAATGGGAGAACGCCGTGTGGGACACCGTCGAGCTCGGCACCGTCGGGGCGATCACCGTGGTGGGGACGTGATTGTCGGTCGTCCCCTCGTCATAGGTGACGAAGACCACCAGTTGTCCGGCCTTGTAGGGGGCGCTGTCGAGGATCGTGGGCACGAACTGCGCGAGCCACCGGTCGCCGCTGGAGACAGGGCAGCTGTGGGCGTCGTCACAGAGGTTGGGCGTGACGAACGAGAAGCTGGGCAGGTCCCCCGAAGCCAGAGCCTCAACGAGCGGACCACTGGTCAAAGTCCCCAGGGGCACGTCATGGAGGAGACACGAAGCCCGCAGGGTCGTGTAGTAGACGGCGGGATTGTGGCGGGGAGCGTAAAGGCCTTGACCGGTCAGCACGCAATTCCCGGGCATGGACTCGTCGTAGCCGGCCCATTGCAGGCCGGCCGCCTGAACCTGCGAGAACAGGGAGGGGGCCGCCAACGGGTGCGTCGACGGGTCGCCGTCATCGGAGATCCCGAAGGTCGAGCCGCCCGTGGCAGCCAGGTAGTTCGGCAACGAGGGATGCGAGATCGCCGAGTAATTGGCCGCCAACCCGCATTCGGTGGCCAGGGCCGTCTGGTAGGGGGCATCCGGTGCCCCGATGACGGCGCCGTAGCTCTCGTTCTCCATCCAGATCCACAGCACGTGCCGATAGTCCGCAGCCATGCTGTGTCCGCAGGGATCGGCGGCAGACACGTCGTTCGGCGATGTGACGGTGGTGGTGGTGACGGCCGGGGACGCCGGCGTGGTAGTCGAGGTCTTCGGCGACGCCGGTGAGGCCGCGGGACGGGTGGCTGCGCATGCTCCCAGGAGCACGGCGAGCGCCACCACCCCCATCAGCGCCTTCGGGCGGCACCGCCCGTACGGAGTGCCGACGTCGTCTCGAGGAACCTTCGACACCTGTTCGATCACTCGCTTCGGGAGGCCGGCGCCAGGGTCGGGGCTCACCGACCTCTCCCCGTCACCGGTATCGCCGTGTCCCCAATCGGGACGTGGCTGGCCGGCAGCTGGCTACCAAAACCGGCGAGTTTGCCGCTGGGCACGGTACACGTTCCATCCGACCATGGCAGCGGTGAACCCCGCCACCCCGGCAAAAGCCGTGACGGCCCACCCGTCCTGAGATACCACGGCCCCCGTAAGGGCCAGCGCCACAACGATGAGACCGGCGAGATCGGCCAGGAGCCGCACCGTGCCCAGGCTAGGTCTGCCCGCACCGGCACGGATGACGAGTCCGGCGGCCGAGGACGCCAAGCTCGGGTGGGCGATAGAATCCGGGAGGGCGAAAGCTGGAGCCGGGGGGGTCCAATGAGCGAGACGAGGGTCGATTACCACACAGACCCGGATCGATATGTGGCGTCGTTCTGCCGCATCGGCGGCCACATTGCGTGCCAGACACGAGGGATCTTCCGTTGTGCGTGCGCCTGCCATCAAGAGGTCCGCAAGGATGAGGGCGACATCCGCAAGGATGAGGGGGACCGGGGAGCGGTGCACCACTGGCTGGGCGCTCACGAGTCCGGGGCGGTAAACAACCGACAGCCCCGCAGCGCCAAAGGCAAGGACGAGGAATCGAGTGGAGGAACGTGAGATCACGAGGCTCGTGTGGCAAGAAGCCGGGGAGGACATCTACCTGATCTACTCCGACGGTGACCCTGAGCACCTGATCGGCACCCTGAAAGTCGCCAGTAGCTTCGCCGCAGATGTCGGGCTCACACTCGAACAGGACGCCCACGGGACGGTGCAGTGGGGCCGGCCGGACATCGCACAGAGCGTCGGCACTCAAGGAGGGGCGTAGCTCCTGATCGATTAGGTCACCGCGAAGGGGCACGCTTGTTTGCGGAGGCCCATCAGCAAGTTGTCGACGGCGCAGTGTGCCATGGCATTCCTGGTCTCCGTCGTGGCTGAGCCGATATGGGGAACGATGATGGCATTCGGCGCTCGTAACAGTGGATCATCGAGGCGCGGCGGCTCATCCTGAAGTACGTCCAGACCGGCACCGGCAATCTCGCCTTCCGTCAACGCTCGGACCAGCGCTGATTGGTCGACCACGCCACCCCGTGCGGTGTTGATGAAAAACGCCGTCGGCTTCATCAACGTGAACTCCTTGGGTCCCATCAGATTCCGCGTGGCGGCATTGAGGTCGACGTGAAGCGAGACAAAATCGGCTTCTCGCAATCCATCGGCCAACTCGGCGACGCGACCTACTGCCTCGATATCGGGCAGGTCACTCCGAGAATCGACATATTGCACCCGCATTCGGGCCGCCAGCGCCCGCTTCGCCACCGCCTGCCCGATTCGTCCATACCCCACGATCAGCAACACCTTCCCTGCCAAGTCGGCTCCGAACGGCACGTCGTTCCAACGACCGCTCGTCACGGCCCGCATGGCGTCGGGGATGCGTCGGGCCAGCATGGTCATGAGGGCGAGGACCAGATCAGCCACCGCGTCGCTCAGCACCGGGGTGATCGTCACAAGGATCCCTCGCTCGCGGGCCGAATCGAGATCGATGTGATCGACCCCCACACTCATGGTGCTGATCACTCGGAGCCTCGGTGCCCAGGCCATGACCTGTCGATCCACAGCGACACTGGAGCTCACCAGGAGGCCCTCGGCCTCGGCCATCGCCGTCTGGAAAGTTGCCTCGTCGGATCTCGCGGCGGAGAGGACGGTGACGTCATACTCCGCCAGCCGGTCCAGCAACGACGGAACCAGCGACACGGTGATCACCGCCTTACAACGCCGGGGCTCCCTCATCACAGGTATCCCGACTTCCCCGCAGAACCGGTACCGGGTCGAGCCCGCTGGAGGGCGTTCCCGGCGCCAACCCCCAGCAATCGGGCATCCGACGCCACCTCCACCAGTCGAAACCCCTGTTCCAACCGTTTGACCACCGTATCCGGGTTCCCGGCGATGCCCGGGACGACGTCGTGTCGTCGACACGCATCGATCACCCGTTCGAGGGCATCGGTAAAGCTCGGCTCAGAGTGGTCCGGTGCCGGAGAGAGACCCAGAGTGACACTCAAATCCGCCGGCCCGACGTACACGGCGTCAACTCCGGGCACGGAAACGATGTCCTCGAGATTCTCCATTGCCACCTGGGTCTCGACCATCACGATGCACGCCACCTGGAGATTGGCCCGATCGAAGTAGTCAAACCCCGCCGAGTAGTTGGCTCGGAGCGGTCCATAGCTCCGATTTCCCAGCGGTGCATACCGGCACGCCGCCACCGCCGCCTCGGCATCCTCTCGCGAGTTGACCATCGGGACGATGACTCCCCACGCTCCGGCGTCAAGACTCTTTCCGATGATGCCGGGCTCATTCCAAGGAACGCGGACCAATGGAACAGCTTGTGCGGATGAAGTGCCCTGAAGCATGTGGACCATTTGCGCGTAGTCGATCAGGCCGTGCTGCATGTCGATGCAGACCCAATCGAACCCTGCATGAGCCATGATCTCGGCAGACACGCTGCTGGGCACCGTCAACCACCCACCGAGAGCGGCGCCTCCTTCAGCCCAAAGCGCACGCAACGCGTTGTCGCGCATCTCCCCTCCTCGTCAATGACGACCTAGGCTACGGCATCTCTGTTGCCACGTGAGAGGCGCTCCTTCGCCCCGCGAAGGTTGACCGACCAATGGAAGGAACAGGAATGCCTCAGCTGCTCAGGGTCCATTGCTTCAACGTGTCGCTGGACGGGTTCGGCGCCGGTGACGGCCAGAGCCTGGACCACCCCTTCGGGCACGCCAACCCTGCAGACCTGTTCTCGTGGGCCGGCGCCACCGCAAGCTGGGTGAACCGGACCGACCCCGGCGGTAGCCGAGGACTCGACGACTACTTCACCCGCGACATGACACGCAATATCGGTGCCGAGATCATGGGTCGCAACAAGTTCGGCCCCCAGCGCGGCCCGTGGGAGAGTCACGAGTGGAAGGGCTGGTGGGGCGACATCCCACCGTTTCACACCCCCGTGTTCGTGCTCACCCATCACGACCGCCCGTCGTTCACGCTGTCCGACACCACCTTCCACTTCCTCGACGCGACACCCACCGAAGCCCTGCGGCGAGCAAAGGAGGCCGCAAGAGGCCAGGACGTGCGCCTGGGTGGCGGCGTCGCAACCGTCCGCGAATTCCTCGACGCCGACCTCGTTGACACGATGCACACCGCCGTCGCGCCAATCGAGCTCGGCCGGGGTGAACGCCTCTGGAAGTCCCACGGCGAGCTGCTCGACCGCTTCCATCTCGACTCCGTGCCCAGCCCCAGCGGCGTGACCCACCTACTCTTTTGGCGCCGGTGACCGCGGCGCAGCATCGAGATCCGAACGGACGTCAGACAATCGGCGGCCTTTGGCCTATCGCCGGGTCACGGAGGGCACCAAATGACGGTCCGAGTCCGTCGGGAGGCAAAACTGTCCTGCCGTAGGTCGAACTGAGGAGGTCCCCGATGTACGCACGTTTGGTCAGGTTCTCGCTCGGACCGGGAAACGAGACGAAAGCGCAAGAGCTGGCCGAAGAGATGGCACCGCTCATTGCGGAGCAACCGGGCTGTGAGGCCGTAACGGTGTTCGGAGACCACGGCGAGGGTGATTACGGGATCTACGTGCTCTGGGATACGCAAGAGCACGCTGATATCGCGGCGGGAGTGGTCCGCCCTCGGCTCAATGAGCACCTTGCCGGAAACGCCAAGGCCCCTCCCGAGACGAGGCTGTTCGAGGTGCTGAAGGCCAAGTAGGCGCGCCTCCGTCGAGGCGCTGCTAAACGTCAGACATCCCGGGCCATCATCCGCCGCGCGCCGAGCACGGTCCAAACCACCACCCATGCGGCGATAACCAGCACCGCCACGATGGTCGATTCTGGTGGCAACGATGACGCGTTGTTTACCTTGCCGGGTCCGGCTCCCACGATGCCGAGCACGACGAAACCCAGTGCGCTCGGTTCCAGACGGGCCAAAGCCAGGGTGGCCCCCAGTCGCTGAAGGTTGATCACATGGGGAATCTGAACCAAGAAGATCGGACTCAAGACGAGCTCGTACACCAACATCAACACCACCGGAACGGTCCGCTGGCCCATCAGGGAAGCAAACCCAAGACCGACGATGAACCAGACGGTCGCCTCGAGCTCGAGCCACAGGCCCGTCCGGAGCATGAGAGAAGTCGACGGAGATAGGAACGTCTGGGCGTAGCTCGGATAGTCCTGTCGCGCCATGTCGACGGTCTGCGCCTTCGTCAATGGGGTCGTCAGTTGAGTCGGACCGTTGCACGGTCCGCCGAAGGGGAAGTCGCAGATGACGAGGTCAGGGTGGCCGGCGGCCCAGTTCTCATATCCGGCCTGCGACAGGCCAAGGGGCACATTGACTCCCTGGAAGTCGAACTTGGTCGGAGCGGAGAATACGCAAACACCGCAGATGATGGTGAATGCCACCGCCACCATCGGAACGATGATGGCCAAGCCAGCGGGTATTCGGACCAAGTAGAGCGCCAATCGGGACCGTCCGGTCACCACCAGCTGCCTGAACATTCCGTCGGCGAGATCGACGGACCCCGCCGTACATCCCAACAAGGCAGCCACGATGAACGCGAAGACGAAGACCACGCCGCTGAGGGCGTTGTAGGTGCCGTAGGAGCCCGCGGGACCGTAGGAGTGCGGGACAAAGGCGTGGAGCAGCAGACGGCTGGTGAGGAAGATCGCGGGGATACCAATGGTCAACACGATCATGGTGATCATGAGTCCGCGTCGCTTGCGCAGCTCCATGAACCTGGTCGAGATCATTCCGCCGGTGGGGATCCATGGCCCTCGGCCTTCGTGCTCGGGAACAACCGCAGCCAGAGCCGGTGCGCCCAGATCGGCTCGGGCCGTCATGCCGAGCGCCCAATCGCTTGGTGAGCCTGCAGGACGACGGCTGACCTCTGATCCGACATGACGGGTTCGGACACATCACCAGGCTTCCACAGCCGCGATCACTACTGATGGTTTCGGTGTCGCCACGGCCGACCGATATCGCGGCCTCTTCACAGATCGTGATCGAGAACTGCCGGGTGGGCCGTGAGTCCACTAGAGGTCACCGAGCCCTACCAAAGGACTCGCAGTGGTCACAACGGCCCTTGTCGAGCATCATGAAGGCGCTGTCGACGGATCGGAGACGTTGTCGTGTTGGAGCTGGGCTTAGATGGGAAGCGGGCAATCGTCGCAGGCTCGGGACCCGGACTGGGTCGGTCGTGCGCGCTGGGGTTGGCGGAAGCTGGAACCGCGGTGGCCTGCGTCGACTTCGACGGTGACCGGGCTGCAGCGGTGGTCAGTGAGATCTACTCCCACGGGGGGCGAGCAACAAGCATCCAAGCCGACCTCCGACGGTCATCGGACGCAGAACGAGTCGTGGCGGAAACCGTTGGAGAGTTCGGGGGCCTTGACGTTGTGGTCGACGTGATCGGTGAGATCCGGTGGGGTCCGGTGGTCGATCTCACCGACGACGACTGGGACTACAGCCTCGATTCGGTACTTCGGCACGTCTTCAACATCGGACGTGCCGCAGCTCGTCACCTCATCTCCCAGGGCCGAGGAGGAAGCATCGTGGCAGTCTCCTCGGTGAGTGGTCTGGCATCGGCTCCCTTTCACGCTCCCTACGGAGCGGCGAAGGCAGGGATCATGTCGCTCACCCGGTCACTGGCAATCGAGTTGGCGCCCGAAGGTATTCGTGTGAACAACGTGGCACCCGGAGCTGTCGCAACCCCGCGCGTTGTTGAGCGCCTGAGGGCTCAAGAGCCCCGCCTGAACTCTCAAAGGAGTCGAGCGCCTCTCGGACGCATGGGTGAACCCGACGAAATCGCCAAGGTTGTCGTGTTTCTGTCGTCGGATCTGGCCAGTTACGTCAGCGGCCAGACGATCGTTGTCGACGGCGCAGCAACAGCGCAGTTCGCGATGGGACAGTTGCGTGCCGATCAGATTCCGGACAACGCCACACTCGACCAGCCACCTCCCTAGGCCACTGGCGGACCACTGGCCGTGGGGATGGTCCCGCCCCCGCACGTGTCGCTGCGGCCGGGACGGGCTTCCTGTGAGATTGCGCGATGCTGGGACCAAAGTGAAGGGAGAGGACGGTCCGCGTGGCAGGAGCATTGGACGGAACGGTGGCCCTGGTCACCGGGGCTTCGAGCGGCATCGGTGAGTCCACCACCCTGGCGCTGGCTGCTGAAGGCGCGACCGTGGTGGCCGCGGCACGACGACTCGACCGCCTGGAGGCCCTCGCCGAGCTGGCCCCGACGGGGTCGCGCGTCGTACCCCTGGAGGTGGACGTCGGTGACGAGGCACAGGTACAGGCCATGGTGGACAAGGTCGTGCGCGACCTCGGGCGCCTCGACATCCTCGTCAACAACGCCGGCGTCATGTTGCTCGGGACCATCGAGGGCGCACCCACCGAGGAGTGGCGTCGTATGGTCAACCTCAACCTGCTCGGCCTCTTCTACTGCACCCACGCCGCGCTTCCCCATCTGCTCTCGGCCGCCGAAGGTCCTCGGCGGGTGGCCGACTTGGTGAACGTGAGCTCGGTGGCGGGACGCGTGGCGCGTCTGCACAACGGGGTCTATGCCGCCACGAAGTTCGGAGTTGTGGCTTTCAGCGAATCGCTCCGCCAGGAGGTGACCGAGCGCCACGTCCGGGTGACGGTGGTAGAGCCTGGCGCCACGATGACCGAGCTGGCCTCCCACAACCGGCCTGAGGTGCTGGAAGAGATGGCCAGGACCTTCACCGGCATGGAGATGATGAGGTCGGAGGATATTGCGGGTGCGGTCCGCTTCGCCGTGACCCAACCCTGGAACGTGGCGGTGAACGAAATCTTGATACGACCTACTGAACAACTGCGGTAGAAGCCCCCCTGCAAACCGGCGCGAGCCGCCATCAAGTCATCGAGTACACGACACGCGAACTCAGGCTGAACAGCCAGAGTGCTGTGAAATCGACACGCCGTGGGCCGTGCCGGACTTGAACCGACGACCCCTTGCGTGTCATGCAAGTGCGCTACCAACTGCGCCAACGGCCCGTGGCCTTGACAATACCACCGGCCTTGGCTTCAGGCAGACGCCTGAGAACGCGCTCGGTCGGGCGTCGTGGCACCATTGAGGTGATTGTTTCCGCTTGTCTTAGGGGCCCAATGCATCCGACTGCGTCCAACCGAGTGGGACCGGACCGACGAAACCTGGACGAGGCCGCCTTCGACGCGTGTGCCGAGAAGGTGCGCACCGAGGGTTGGGCCGTGGTCGAGAACTGCATCGACCTCGACCTCACCGACCAGATCTCTGACGACCTCCTGCGCCTCGAGCGAGATCTGGGTATCGTCCCCGCCGACAACCTGTTCGAAGGCACGCGGACGACTCGGATCTACAACCTGCTCGTCCATGGACCGCTCTACCAGAGGATCCCCGTGCATCCCAACGTTCTGCCGATCGTCGAACGGGTCCTCGACCCCGGCCTGCTCATCTCTTCGCTCTCGTCCATAGCCATCGGCGCCGATGAAACGGCCCAGCCGATCCACTCCGACGACCAGTTGATCCCGTTGCCCAAACCCCACCCCCCGCTGATCTGCAACACCATGTGGGCCATCACCGACTTCACCGAGGAGAACGGCGCCACCCGTCTGTGCCCCGGTACCCATCGCGCCGACCATTCGCCGAACCCGCTCGAGTACCACGACTCAATCCCGGCCGAGATGCCCAAAGGCAGTGTCCTCGTGTGGGTGGGAAGCCTCTGGCATGGAGGTGGTGCGAACACCACCGCGCAACGCCGTGTGGGGATCGCCATGAACTACTGCGCCGGATATCTCCGCCAGCAGGAGAACCAACAGCTAGGCATCCCGCTCGACGCACTGCGTCAATTTCCCCGACGTCTTCAGGAGCTCTGCGGCTTCTCCATCTACAACGGCCTCATCGGCCACGTCGAAAAGCAACATCCCGGGAAGTTGCTCCTCGGCACAGAAGAAGACGCATCCTTGGTGTGGGACTACGCCAAGGTGCCCGAGTCCTGACCGGTCACGTCCGAAGGCCGGTGAGCTGTCGCTGGGTCACTTGCCCCGCTTGCGCTGTCCGCCGGCGCGCTTTGACGAGGCCTTGGCCGTTCTGACCCGGTCCGCCTTGGCCGATCCTTTGGTCGTCTTCGAGGGGGCCTTGGCCGCCCTCTTGGACGGAGCCTTGGTGGCGCCAGTGCTCTTTTTGGCTCGGACCTTCACTTTCCCGATGACCACCAGCGAACCCATCGACGGTGTGATCGTCGACTCTTCTCCGCTGGACCATCTCACCCGCAACAGCCCGCCACTGACACCGGTCACCACCCCGTCGCGCGGTGCCTGGCCGACCCGCTTTGAAGGAACCTGAACCCGGTCACCGACCCCTGCCATGCCTTCTCCTTGTCTTCATGGCACCGATCTCCCGCCACCGGTGCCCGAGGCGGCGGGCGGAATCGAACCGCCGTACGGGGCTTTGCAGGCCCCTGCCTAAACCACTCGGCCACGCCGCCGCGCCGCTCGGGGAGCCTATCGGGTGGCATCGGGGATCCCGCGAGGCGGATCTTGCGCCGCCGCCCCGGGCCCCTCTGCGTCCGAGGCGGCTCAGCCAGGGGTCGGGTGCGTCGGAACCTGGCGCCGAGGTGCTTGAATCGGTCCATGCGGATCGCGCTCATCGCCCCCCCATGGACGCCGATCCCACCCCCTTTGTACGGAGGCATCGAGCTCGTGGTGGACCAGATGGCTCGGGGGCTCGTTGCCGCGGGTGAGGACATCACCTTGTTCACCACCGGCGACTCGACGTGCCCGGTGCCTCGGGCGTGGGTGCTGGAGCATGCGGAAGGCATGCGCATCGGTATGGCCGTGCCCGAGCTCAGGCATGTCGTCCACGCCTACGAGGCCGTGTCGGACTACGACGTCGTCCATGACCACACCGTGATGGGTCCCTTCTACGCCGAGCGCTACCCCGACCTCCCCGTGGTCACCACCATCCACGGTCCCTTCAACGACGAGCTCACCGACCTGTACCGTGTCCTCGCACCCCGGGTGCCAATCGTCGCCATATCCCATGCCCAACGGCGCGCCGCACCAGAAGTACCCATCGCCCGCGTGATCCACCACGGCCTGGACGCCTCGGCTTTCCCCTTCGGAAACGGGAGCGGCGACTCCGAAGGCGAGTTCTGCCTGTTCCTCGGACGAATGGCACCGGACAAAGGCGCGCACCGCGCCATCGAAGTGGCCCGCAAGGCGGGCATGCGCTTACTGCTGGCGGCGAAAATGCGCGAGCAGTGGGAACACGCGTACTTCGACGAACAGGTTGCCCCCCTCCTGGGGCCCGACGCCGTCTACCTCGGAGAAGTCCCTCACGAGCACAAGCTCGAGCTGTTGTCCCAGGCGCGTGCCCTGTTGTTCCCCATCCGGTGGAACGAGCCCTTCGGCATGGTCATGCTCGAGTCCATGGCGTGCGGAACCCCGGTGTTGGCCTTCCCCGAGGGGGCCGTGCCCGAAGTCGTGGAGGACGGCAAGACGGGTTTCCTGTGCGACGACGAGACGGCCATGGCAGAGGCCCTCGGCCGGGTGGGCGAGCTTTCGCGCGCCGACTGCCGTTCAGCCGTGGAGGGGTATTTCTCGACGCAGCGCATGGTGGCGGACCACCTGGAGCTCTACCGGGAGCTCGTCCGAGGCTGAGACCGCTCGAGGCCGGGATCAGTCGCCAGAGCGCGTAAACGCGTGGACGATCCGCACGATGACCGCCACGACCACCACGAGAATGGCCAGCTTGAAGAAGAACAAGACCAAGCCGAACACGGCGTGGGCGATCCACAGGACGACGAAGATCCCCCCCACCACCGCCGCCACCACGAGTGCGGTGTCGAGCACGCTCAGCCCGGATCGCTTGGTTCCGCTGTCGCTCATCTGATCCTCCGTCGGCTCCGGCAACCCGGTCCGCCCCATCCACGCTACGCCGATCCTGGCGGTGAGAGGGGTCGCGGCCTCCGGGCGGGGCAACGGCCAGTCCGGGCAGGGGCCGGGATGGCTCCTCCGGCGGGGCAGGCACGCGGTGCTACCGTCAGCTGTGTCCCTCCGCTCGTTGCGCCAGGAGCTGCTGGCGCGCTCCGACCTCCAAGGCGACGCCTTCTGCAGCGCCTTCTCCGACGCCGCCGACCAGTGGTTGGCCGGCCTTTTGGAGCGGGCCACCGACGGGAAGTCACAGGGCGTCGCCCTGGTGGCGGTCGGCGGGTACGGGCGCGGCGAGCTGTGTCCCTACAGCGATCTCGACGTCGTCCTGGTCCACAGGGGCCGCCGGGACATCCGTCGGGTCGCCGATGCCGTCTGGTACCCGGTGTGGGACGAGGGCATCCGCCTCGACCACTCCGTGCGGCGCCCCGCCGAGGTCCTCGAGGTGGCCAGCCACGACCTTCGCGCCCAGCTCGGACTTCTCGACGGCCGAGTGGTGGCCGGTGACCCGACAGTGGCAGACCCCCTGCTGGCCGAGGCACTGGCCCAGTGGCGCGCCCGAGCCGGGCAGTGGCTCCCGATGCTGGCGGCACAGATCGACGAGCGCCACCGGGCCCACGGCGACGTTGCCTTCCTCCTCGAGCCCGACCTCAAAGAGGCTCACGGCGGGCTGCGCGACGTCCACGCCGTTCGAGCAGGCACCCTGGCGCTGAGCTCCATAGCCGAGGTCGTCGACCTGGCGTCATTGTCGGGAGCGTGCGCGGTGCTCACGGCGGCACGTGTGGAGCTCCACCGATTCACCAACCGTGCCACCGACCGCCTCCTGCTCCAGGAGCAGGACCAGGTGGCCCAGGCCTTGCATTTCGAAGACGCCGACTCCCTCATGGCCGCTATCGCCGAAGCGGGCCGAACCATCGCCTGGGTCACCGACGATGCCTGGCGCCGGCGTTCTGCGTGGCCCCCGCCACGGCAACGACCGCACTGGTGGCCCGGGCGGCGAGCGACGTCTTCGCACGGAGCGCGGACGACGACCCTCGTCCCCGTGGAACCGGGCATTGTGCTCGAGCAGGTCGCCGGGAGCGCCGGAGAAGGCGAGGTCGTGCTAGCGCCGGGCACCGATCCGGCCGGAGACCTGACACTGGCGCTGCGGGTGGCAGCCGTCGCCGCCGAGCACGGCCTTCCGATCGGCCGGGATGCCCTCGAAACGATGGCCTCAGCCGCTCCCCTCCCGCCAGACCCGTGGACCGATGACCTCCGGGCCGCACTGGTGCGGGTGCTCGCCACGGGTCCGGCCGCCATTCCCGCGTTCGAGGCCCTGGACCAGCGGGGTCTGCTCGTGCGGCTCATCCCGGAATGGGCGGCGGTACGCAACCGTCCGCAGCGCAACGCCTATCACCGCTTTACCGTCGACCGGCACCTCCTCGAGGCTGCGGCCCAGGCGTCGTCCCTGACGACCAACGTCGGCCGTTCGGACCTGCTGCTGGTAGGGACCCTGCTCCATGACATCGGGAAGGGCTTTCCCGGTGACCACACCGACGCCGGAGTGAAGGTGGTGGGCGAGATGGGGCGGCGAATGGGTTTTGAGCCCGAGGACGTGGCCGTGTTGACCGGGCTGGTGCGCAATCACCTCCTACTCTCCGAAGTAGCCACGCGACGCGACCTCGACGACCCCGCCACCGTTGAAGCCGTAGCAGCCGCGGTGAAAGACCGCACCCAGCTCGAACTCCTGGCAGCGCTGACCGAAGCCGACAGCCTGGCCACGGGGCCCGCGGCGTGGGGCCAGTGGAAAGCTGGTCTCGTCGCCGATCTCGTGCACCGCGTGGCCATATACCTCGAAGGTGGCGGGTTGCGGCAAAGGGTCCAGCTCGTGACCGATCGACACCGCGGCTTCATGCGCCAGGTCGAGCGCCTCGGCCGGTCGGTTGTGGCAGCCGACATACCCAACGTCACCGTGGTGGCCCGCGACCGGCCCGGGCTGCTCTCGGCCGTCACGGGCGTGTTCGCCTTGCGGGGCCTGGACGTTCGCTCCGCCGATATCGCCAGCGAGGATGGCTTTGCCGTCGAGACGTTCGTGGTGGGGCTATCTCGGGGACGGTGGCCGGAATTCAAGCTCGTGGCGGACGAACTCGAGGCCGTCCTGCGTGGGACGCTTCCTCTCGAGCAAAGGTTGGCCGACCAGGTCCGCACCTACGCCGGTGGACGGCGTTCGGTGTCGCCGCGTCCCGTAGAGGCTCGCGTGGAGGTCGACAACGCGGCGTCGACAGGCTCGACCGTGGTGGAGGTCCGGGCCGAGGATGACCTCGGGCTGCTCCACCGCATCACGGCAGCGCTCTTCGATCTCGATCTGGACGTCGTGGCCGCACGGGTGTCCACCGGTGGCAACGAGGTCGTCGACGCGTTCTACGTCCGAGACACCGCCACCGGAGGAAAGGTGACCAACTCCGCGCAAATCGAGCGGATTCGGCAGCGACTGACGCGGGCCATCGGTACCCGGTGACTGGGGCCACGTACCCAAGGTGAAATAGCCTCACAATTCACCGCAAATTGTCGGGATCCGACGCATTGGGGTCCACTACGGCGGGTAGAGTCGTGTCGGAGCCGCATGTGATGCCGGAACCCGCACACCGACGCCGCAGGAGCGACGCCCGGCATTATTGGTTGATTGCCGCGGCCGTTGTCGCACTCTGCGCGCTCGCAGCTGCTTCGACCGCCCTCGTGGTGACGCGCGTGCCCCCGACTTCCGCCGGGGCCACACCGACGGCGTCACCCGGCCGCCTCTCCGTGGTCACCAGCCTTCCGGCGCCCAACGCTACGAACGTGCCCTCGGACGCCGGCGTGAGTGTCACCTTTACGGTTCCCCTGGCACCCGACACCCCTGATCCCACGCTGGTGCCCGCCGTCTCGGGCTCGTGGGTCCAGACCTCGGCGAACACCCTGGCCTTCGACGCCTCGGCCCCCCTTCCCCCGGGGGCGACGGTATCGGTCTCGGTACCCGGTGGTCCCAACGGTGTGGAGGGAAGCCGGGGCCAGCGCCTCGCCGACAGCCTCACCACGCGTTTCACGGTGGCGCCGTTGAGCACGCTGCGGCTGCAACAGCTGCTAGCCGACCTCGACTACCTCCCCCTGACGTTCACGCCCTCGGGTTCGAGCACCGTCGCCCCGAACGAAGGGGCGACGGCCCAGCTGGGCTCGTTCGCGTGGCGGTGGACCACCATGCCCAGCTACTTCGCGGCGCTGTGGTCGCCCGGGGAGCTCAACGTCATCACGTCGGGCGCGGTCATGACGTTCGAGAACCAGGAGCACATGACGACGGACGGAATCGCCGGTCCCAAGGTCTGGCAGGCGCTGCTCGCGGCCGACGCCGCCGGCCAGGTGGACTCCTACGGGCACTACGACTGGGTGGACGTCTCCACGGCAACGCCCGAGCGGGCAACGGTGTGGCGCGACGGGCAAGTCGCCTACTCGACCCGGGCCAACACCGGCATTCAGGCCGCCCCGACCGAGCTTGGCACGTGGCCGGTCTACGTGCGATACACGTCTACGACCATGTCGGGGACCAACCCTGACGGCACGAAGTACAAGGATCCGGGCGTGCCGTGGGTCAGCTACTTCCACGGCGGTGACGCCCTTCACGGCTTCGTGCGATCGAGCTACGGCTACCCCCAGAGCCTCGGGTGTGTCGAGATGCCGCCCGCCAATGCCGCCGTGGTCTACCCCTACACGCCGATCGGAACTCTGGTCACCGTCGAGTAAAGGACGCCGGTGCCTACGGCGCCGGGGCGGAGGGGAAACGGGGATCCCGACGCTCGCGTACCGCCGCCAGGCCCTCGCGGGCATCGGGGCCGAGAAAGCCCAGCATCTCCAGGGCGACCGACTCCCCGAAGGCGGGGAGGGCCTGGCGCAGCCAGTGGTTCATGACCCGTCTCGTCCACTGGACGGCGGTGGCGCTGCCCGCCGCCAAGCGGCGGGCCACATTCAGGGCCTCGGGGAGGACCTCGTCATCGGGGACGCACTTGGTCACGAGCCCGATTCGCTCCGCCTCCGGTCCCCCGATGAAATCGCCGGTGAGCAAGTAGTACTTGGCTTTGGCCATGCCGCACAGAAGCGGCCACAGCAGGGCGGCATGGTCTCCGGCGGCCACCCCCAGACGAGCGTGGCCGTCGGAGAGTCGCGCCGACTCTCCCATGATGCTGACATCGGCCATGAGCGCCACCGCCAGGCCGGCGCCGACGGCCACACCGTTGATGGCCGACACCACCGGCTTGTCGGCGCTCACCATGTGCTCCACGATCGTCCGGGCGTCGCGCCACTGCTCGAGCACCGCCGCGAAGTCCTCTGTCATCGCTCCGATCATGTCCAGATCTCCCCCGGCGCTGAAGGCTCGGCCGGCGCCCGTGACGACCGACACGCGGGCATCGGGGTCGGCATCGATCACGGCCCAGACCTCGGACATCTCCCGGTGCATGCGAACGTTGGCAGCGTTGAGCACCTCGGGACGATTCAGGGTCACCACCACCACGCCGTCGGGACGGCGCTCGAAAACCAGATGCTCGAAGTCCTCGTAGTCGGCGCTTGGCATGCCGCCACCATAGGACCGGCCCTGACCCCGGTCACCCATGCCCGACCGTCTCGTGGCGGCCGGTAGCGTGAGCGCTCGTGACCGAGCCCGCCATCGCCACCCAGGACATCGCCCGGCAGTTCGGCGACTTCTGGGCCGTCGCGGGCGTAGACCTCGAGATCGCCGCCGGCGAGATCTATGGGTTTCTCGGCCCGAACGGCGCCGGTAAGTCCACCCTGGTCCGCATGCTTTGCACCTTGCTGCGCCCGTCGCGGGGGCGAGGGCTCGTGGCCGGCCACGACGTCGCCCGCGAGCCCGAACAAGTCCGGCTCCGGATCGGCGTCGCCCTCCAGGACGCCGCCCTCGACGATCGCCAGACGGGACGAGAGCTGTTGGACCTGCAGGGCCGTCTCTACGGCCTGCGGCGCCAGGAACGCTCCGTGCGTGTCGAGCAGGTACTTCGTCTCGTCGACATCGACACCGCCATCGACCGTCAGATCAAGACCTACTCGGGGGGGATGAAACGTCGGCTCGACCTGGCGGCTGCGCTGATCCACGATCCTGACATCCTCTTCCTGGACGAGCCGACCACCGGGCTCGACCCCGAGAGCCGGGCCGCGGTGTGGGACGAGGTCCGCAGTTTGAACGAGCAGCACGGCACCACCATCTTCCTCACCACGCAGTACCTGGAGGAGGCCGATGCCCTGGCCGACCGCGTCGGCATCATCTCCCGCGGTCGCCTGGCCGCCGAGGGGACACCCGACGCGCTCAAGCGGACGGTGGGGACCGACGTCATTGTGGCCCAGGTCGAAAGCCTGACCGACACCACCCTCCAGGCGTTGCGCGCCGTGCCCGGAGTCGACGAGGTTGTCGCGAACCGCCATGAAGTCACCATGCACGCCGACAACGGGGCGGCGGTCATGAGCCCGGTGGCACTGGCACTGCACCAGGCGGGGACCACGGTGGCGAGCCTGACCCTCCGCACGCCGACACTGGACGACGTCTTTCTGCAGCTCACGGGCACCCACCTGGATGAGGCGTCCCCCGACGGCTCGGAACACGCCTCCGAGCACCCCGACCGAGGCGCCAGCCACGTCGGGGCGACCGCCGACGGGGGGCGGACTTGATGGTCTCCACCACCCACGCACCCACCACGGCGTTGCGGGTCCAGGCGCGGCCGGCCGGATTCTTCGTCGACATCGCCTCTGTCGCCCGCCGCGCCATCCGTCAGATCCCGCGCGAGCCCGAGGCGGTGATTCCCGCCTTGATCGTCCCGATCTTCTTCTACGTCCTCAACATCGGCGCCCTGTCCAAGATCACCCAGCACGCCGGCAACTTCAGCTTCAAGTCGTTCGAGCTCCCGGTGGCGGTGGTCTTCGCCGTCACCGGGGTGACACGGGCATCCGCGCTGGTGACCGACATCCAGAACGGCTATTTCGACCGGCTCATGATCACACCGGTCCGACGCCTTCCCCTACTGCTGGGCCTCATGACCGCCGATCTCGCGCTGGTGATGGCACTGGCGGTGCCGGTCATCCTGGTCGGTCTGGCGGTGGGCGTGCGCTTCCACGGCGGAGTGCTCGGCATGGTGCTGTTCGTGGTCCTGTCAGGTGTCTGGGGGCTCGTCTTCACGGGCCTGCCCTACGCCATTGCCCTCAAGACGGGCAACCCGGGTGCGGTCAACGCCAGCACCATCCTCTTCTTCCCCATCACCTTTCTGAGCACGACCTTCGTGCCGAAGCCCTTCCTCCAGGGATGGCTGGGGACGGTGGCCACCTACAACCCCATGACCTACATCCTCCAAGGGCTCCGTTCCCTCATCGTCGGTGGGAGTGGCATTCCGGGCCCCGAGCCGACTTGGAACGCGTCGTTCCTGGCACAGGCGGTGCTCGCCGTGGCGGCCTTCGGGGCGATCTCGTTGTCCCTGGCCCTATTGGCGCTGCGAGGCAGAGTCCGGCGCTCCTGATCGGCGCGCCGCCGGTCAGGGGTGAAACGCCTGGAAGAGCACGGCGTACTCGCAACCCGCAGCCATACCTCCGTAGCCGGCGATGTTGCGCAAGAACTCGTCGGGATCGAAATCCGTGCCGAGCCCGTCGATGTACGCCTGATGCTCGCGCAGTGATGCGATACCGGCGTCGATGGTCGCCGTGACGTCCACGAAATGCGTGGGTGCCGACATGCCCGCCACGTACACGACCTTGACCCCCTGCCACGGATCGCCGAGGTCCGTGAACACCCAGCGATTGGCGGCGTCCCGACAGGCGTCGAGCGTCGTCAGGCCCACCGCCCGGTGATCGGCATGGTTGACGCTGGCGCCCTCTCCCCAGGTGAGCTCGAAGTTCATGGTGACGACGACCTCCGGCCGTAACCGTCGCAAGGCCCCGGCCAGGTCACGGCGCAAGGCCAAGCCGGGCTCGACGCTCCCGTCGTGGTGGCCGAGGAACTGGACATGGTGCACTCCCACCCGGGCCGCACTGCGCCGCTGCTCCTCCTCGCGCAACGGGCCGGCCTGGTCCGGGGCCATGGCGTCGATCCCCGCCTCGCCGCTGGTGGCCAGGACATAGGAGACCTCCTTGCCCTGACCGGTCCAGCGGGCAACGGCACTGGCCGCTCCGTACTCCAGGTCATCGGGGTGGGCCACGATGGCCACCGCACGATCCCATTGCTCCTCGACAGGCTGCATCTGCGTGTCCCCCTGGGTCGCTTCACTGGGACTCTGCCACGAGACACCATGGGCAAGCTCAGGTGTCAGTCCCGGTGGAGGTGGGCGCGGTCGCCTTGGGTCGTCGAAGCCGCAACGGAAGCGAGGAGGGTGACCAGCCCGAACGACAACGTGGGGAAGTAGCCGCCGACCACGAGGTGGACGACCACTCCCAGCCCCCACAGCACCAGGCAACCCACCGCGATTCGTCTCAGGGTGCGGTAGGTAAGCGCTCGGGCCGCCCGGCGGCGCTCGTACTGCCAGGCGGGCTCCAGGACCTCGTCCACGGCTCGACGCAGGAGTTCCTCAGACACGGCCATCACCTACTCCCAAGCACCATTTCTACGCCTTTCCTCGGGCGGTGGCTACCCGGACTTCTGCTCAGGCAATGGCCCGGGCATCGGCTTGCCGCAGCCGGGCCGCCATGGCTTGCAGCATCCGGTGCGCGACCTCAGGCGACAGCTTGACCAGCATGACGAACTCATTCCGGGTGAGCACCAGAACCTCCATGTCGGTGCTGGCCACCACGGTGGCGGTGCGCGGACCACCGTCGAGGGCGGCCACCTCGCCGAAGAACTCCCCCGGACCGAATCGAGCGACCTCGAATTCGTGCACCAGGCATGTCGCAGCTCCCGACAGGACGATCACCACCTCAGCTCCCTGACTGCCGGCAACGGTGAGGAGCTTTCCGGCTGGGACCGAGATGCGTGTGCCGAGACTCGACAGCCGCTTCAGCTCCTTGGCCGTACAGCCCCGAAAGAGGGCCAAGCCATCGGTCCCCACGTGTTTGGGCCCATCGCCGTGCTCCGACGCCAATCAGGACCTCCCCGGTCACGGGCTCGACTGCTGAGAGCCACACGATACGACAGCAGTATTTCGGGGCCGTGAACACAGTGCGAACGGCGGCCGAACCCTTTGGAAACAGGTCAGTGCGCCAACCCGGAGGCCACTTGCCCCGCGACTCTCTTCGTCTTCTTGCCCAGTTGCGTCTCGCCTTGGTGCCGTTGTCCTCTTTTCGCCCCGACCGCGTTCTGTCACGCTCGAGGTGTCCTGCCCCCCGAAGGGGCGGCATGGGGGGCGACGCCCTTTCGGGGGTAGGCGATTCCTGTGGCAAGTAGCCAACTGATCGGGATCCCCGACCTCTCGTTTTGCCCAAGTTTCCTCGCTCGCGTGGAGCCAGATGGGGTCTTCGAACCGTCGGCGCCGGCGCTCGTGAGGTCAGAAGGTGAAGTGGTACAACAGCGCACGCCCGGCGGCGTCATCGGCGTGGGAATCCCCGACGATCACGACCGGCCCCCCGGAAGTTCCCCTCGGGACGGCTGTGCGCGCAACCCGAATGCGGCACGCGCTTGTCCGTGTACAACAAGACCGACTGCTGCGCCTTGCACACCCACGATGTGATCCGCTCACGAGGCAGAAGATCGATCTGACCGGCACCAAACGCCTTGGCCCCGATCGCGTTTGCAGCGTCATCCGGGTACGTGGCACCATGCGCCCCAGGTACGGTCGAGCCGTAGCGAGCCATAGCGCGACATCGTTGCCCCGGACCCCGGCGACGCCAACAATCGAGCGTTTGCGCTCGAAGAGCGGCCACAAGAAGGGGCGATCGAGATGTCTGCACCTCGGTGGGTTCAGCCTGCTGTTGCGGTGCCTCGACCGCTCACGCGGTATCCCGGCGGGGCTGGCAGAAGCCGCTCGTCGGCGACCAAGCGCACGTCGCACCTCTCGACCCATGGGAAGAGTGATGTGCCAGCGACAGATCTCCGGTTCCCTTCCGTGTGCGATCGACTGCGCCACCATCCCCGGCCTGGTGCGGGCTTCGAGGCGGAAGGGAGCCGGACCCTTTCGAGCTCCCGCGACGCCGCCGTCACCCGGCCATAACGAGGCAACTACTGGTCGCGGTCGCAACCAGCTTGCCGGCCTCGTCGACGATGTCCGCTTTCGAAAAGGCGACACGACGCCCTGGCTTGGTCACAACCCCCGTGGCCCGAAGGAGACCGCTATCCCTGGTCACAGGGCGCAGGTAGCTCACATTCAGGTCGATGGACGTGTACGCCACCCCGGCCTCCAGGGTGGTGTGGACCGCACAGGCCACCACCGTATCCGCCAGGGTGCAGACAAGGCCTCCATGGACAACCCCAATGGGGTTGTACGTCGACTCATCGGGTACACACTCGAACACCACATGTCCCACCTCGATCTCGAGCATCTTGAAGCCGAGGAGGACGGCGATGGGAGGAGGAGCCAACTTCCCGTCGCGAATCGCCCGGAGAAAGTCGAGCCCGCGCATGTGCGATCTCGCCTCGGCTGTCGCCATGGGGTCGTGCCACACGACTGTCTTGGTCGACGGCTCACCCCAGTCGACGTTCCCAGGGTCCGACGCCACGGGTCGGCCGCGAGCCCGGGAGGCAGGGTCCGAGACCCTTGGCGACGTCATCCCCGCACCCTACCTCTAAGCGTTTCATGATACAACCCACTGTCCCACGCCGGCCTCGCCGGGCGAACGCCGCCCCGGGGGCGAGATGACCGACGAGCCCGGGCCCTCCGGAGCGCCCGAGTTCGCCGGTTAGGGTTGGCGAATTGCTCTTGGAACCTCCCCCTCGCTGCGCAACGCCACCTCGCGTGAGGGGTTCAGTCGTGGAACCATCCCTTGGTAAACACTCTGGTGCGCCGGGTCGGGGCCGCAGTGGTGGCATTGACCCTGGTCGCCCTGGTTGCGTGTGATCTTTGGGTCGGAGGGTTCCGCGCCTGGTGGGACCGGCACTCACTGACAGGGTCGGTGGTCTCCAGCCTCTTGGTCGTGGCGGTGACGGCTCTCATCTTCGACGAAGTGGTGGCCCGCCGTCAGCATCGGGAACGAGCGATCTCGGTATCCGTCCAAGCACTGATCGTCTACGGCCAGTCCCGTCGAACCTATGGAGCGATCATCTCGAACGCCGGCGACGACGTGCGCTTGCGTGGGGCGCCCGAGGAGCTACGGACCCTGGCCGGCATGCTGCTGACCGCCTCGCCGAGCTTGTTCGACGATCCGGTGGCACGGCCGTTCCTGGCACAAGCCGAGCGTCTCATGGGGTCGATGCTGCGAACGATCTCGGCCACGGATCGGGGAGCGACCCACGGAGACGGTCGGGATCGACTCGCCTCTGAGATGTCGCAGTTGAAAACAGCCGTCGGACCGCTGAGGGAGCGGATCCCGCCCGAAGAACGGTCCGTGCTCGAAGAGGTGCCTGAATGATGACGGACATCGGCGTTGGTGAACCGGCCCGTGGCGCCCACCACCGCTTAGCTGGCGACGGCCAGGCGAGCCCGCAAGAAGCTGTAGATCCGTTGGCGGGCGATTTGCCCCATCGTGGTGGGCGAGCCCTCGACGCCATGAGGACCTTCGGGGTACACCGCCAGCTCGACCTCGTTGCCGGCCGCGGCCAGGCGGGCGGCCAGGAACAACGAGTCGTCGAGGAGCCAGTCAGCGGTCCCGACGGTGACGAGGCACGGCGGCAGGTCGTGGAGGTGGGCCCAAAGCGGAGAGACGGACGGGTCCCGTGCCTGTTCGCTCGTGCGGCCCGGAAGGTAGTGGTTTCGGTTGGCACCGTCGCCGACGGCGTAGGGGACCTTTCCGACCTGCTGGACCGTGCTGGGTGTCCCCCCGAGGTCGTAAGCGCCGTAACAGAGGTCCGCGCCCGCGAATGGCGGTGGCCCCCCGAGCCGGTGCCGGAGCCGGATCATGGTGAGGACGGCGAGATAGGCACCGGCGGACTCTCCCCCCACAAACAGCTTGGTGGTCCCGAAATCCTGGGCCGAGCGCTCGAGAAGCCACAGGGCCGCCGCCTCGCAGTCATCGGGGCCGGACGGAAATGGGTCCTCGGGGGCGAGGCGGTAGTCGACGCTCACGACGGCCACGTTGCAGGCCTGGGCGAGGGGCCAATTGCGGCCGTCCATACCTGCCGCCGAACCAAGTGTCATCCCCCCACCGTGGAAATGGAGGTAGACACCTTCGACGTGCTCGGGCCGAAGTACCCGAATGGGGATCACGCCTGCGGGGCCGGGGATCTGCCGGACCTCGGGGAAGTCGAACGAAGTCATGCCGAACAAACCACCCGGCTCCATGGCCTCGCGAAGCCAATGCAGTCCCTCGACAGTCGTCGTGTCAATGCCCGACATGGCGGCCGTCGTCTGCATCAACTTGGCGTTGTATTCCCGCTGTTCGTCGACGTAGGCCAGCAATGCCGGATCGAAAAGAGTCACGAGTGCGATGTCAACTGGCGCGGCCAGAGTCGTCACTGACGGCCAGGAGGGGAGCGGGGATGTCGTCGAGCATCTGCAGGATGGCATCTGCCAGGGCTCGTGCCGACGTTGGGTCGAGTTCGAGGGCCACTCTGAATTCGGGCCCCCGACTCGGGTTGAGCACGTCGATGTTCAGTGTGTGTTCAGCACAGGCATGAACCGGGTGGTCGAAGTACACCGATGCGTCTGACACTGCAAACCAGCCCAAGGCTCCCTTCCCACTACCTCGCACGGCGAGCGTCTTCGTCTGATATGTGCACACGATGGTCTTTTCTCCTCTGGGGCCGACCGGTCAGCTGTCGAGGTAGCGGCCGAAGAAGTCCCAGATCTTCTCCCAACCCTCGTTGGCCGCCTCGGGTCGGTAACTGGGGCGATCGGTCGAGAAGAAACCATGGCCGGCGCCTTCGAAAGTGTGGAACTCGAACGCCTTGTTGTGCTCGACCAGCACCTTTTCGAGCTCCTGCACCTCCGTTGGGGAGGGGAACTGGTCGTCGGCTCCGAAGAGCCCGAGCAACGGGCAAGAGAGGTCTTTGGCCAAATCAATGATCGGACCGATCTTGAGGGGCATTCCCTCCGGAGGTGGAGCCACCACGAACGCGCCGTAACAGTCGACGGCCGCATCAAGCCGGAGACTGCAAGCAGCCAAGAACGACTGGCGCCCACCAGAGCAATACCCAATGGTCGCCACCTTCCCGTTCGATGATTCCAAAGACTTCAGATGAGCCACAGCACCGGCGACATCGCCCACCAACCGCTCGTCGGGCACGCCACCGTTGGCGCGGGCCGCTGCGGCCGCATCGTCAGGGCTTGCTCCCGGCGCGTCGCGCCAATGAAGGTTGGGGCACAAGGCCAGATAACCATGAGCGGCGAACTTCCGGGTGATCTCCTTGGTCGACTCGTCGTATCCGGGCATGTGATGGATCACCACGACACCGCCCACTGCTGGCCGGTCGACCGGCTGAGCGAGGTATGCCTCGATCTCATCCTTCCCGGCACCGACGATCGACACCGTCTCTGCCCTCATGGCATCGTCCATGGTGGTCTCCTTTCCACTCGTCCAATCTGACGATCCTCGTCGGCGACCTCGCCGTCCTAGCCCGGATCACAGTGGATTACGCGTCGCGATGCACATCATCCGCCGCACGATCCTAGTGTCGGCTGAAAAAATCGCTCAAGGTAGAGGCCAGCGAGCCAGCGCGCTCGAAGGGAACGAAGTGTCCACAGTCGAACTCGACGAGCTCGGCGTCCTTTATCCCAGCGGCCAGAGCTCTGGAGTGCTCGAAGGGGACAATCTGATCACGACGGGCGCCCACCACCAGCACCGGGGCCCTGATCGCCTCGAGACGGGCGGAGACGTCGATGCGGCTGAACAGCTCTGCGTGGCGGGCCGCGCCTGAGGATAGGGCGGATACACCCAACCCGATCAGGGACTCAAGCGCGTCGGCAGCGACCGTGAACCACTCCGGGGTGAACCCGATCTGAAGGACGTAGCGCCAGAACAGTCCCGGGTCCTCGGTCAGGAGTCGGGTCCAGAGGTCGCTCTCGAAGCGCAGGTAGGCGTCCGTCGTCCCCCAGCTGCACACGAGAGCCGCAGACCGCACGCGCTCCGGCGCTCTCGCCGCGGTTGCGGTGGCAATTACGCCTCCCAGGGACCAGCCTGCGAGGTGAAACCGTCCGAGTGACTCGGCATCAGCGACACCCAAGACTTGGTCGACGAGCTCTTCCAGGTCGAGAGGGCCCCCGTGATCGGTCGTCTCGCCGCCACCTCCGTAATCCACCAAGACGAGCCGATTCCGGTCTGTCATCGCCGGGGCCGTGAGCATCCAGTGATGCCGACCCCCCGTTGAACCGTGCAGGAGAACAACGGGATCGCCTTCTCCCTGCACCTCGTATTCGACGTTCGCTCTCCCGACCGCGACGGAACTCATCTCTCTGACTCCGCATCCTCAAGGTTCGTCGAGTTTATGCGTAGGTTCCAGAATCGGTGCCGGCACCTGTATCGAAGGTGCCTCGGTACCTCCGTCGATCTCGAACACCTTGCCCGTGACCCACGAGGAGGCGTCCGACACGAGATAGAGCACAGCGCAGGCGATGTCCTCGGGCTCACCGGGACGGCGCATCGGTGTACCGTCGACAAACTGCCGTCGCAGGGCGTCGTCAGTGAGCACGATCTCGAGTGACCGGGTGGCCACACCTCCTACATCGATGGCGTTCACCCGCACACGCGGGGCTAACTCGGGAGCGATGTTGCGGGTCATACGGTCGAGCGCGGCCTTGGCGGACCCGTAAGCGACGAACATGGTCTGCGTCATGCTGGCAGAGCGGGAGGAGATGTTGACCACGGCGCCCCGGCCAACCGTGTCGACCATCTGGCGGGCAGCCAGCTTGGTCAGCGTCAGGGGGGCCGTGACGTTGAATGCGAATGTACGGGCCATGAAGCCCTCACTGGTATCCATCGCCGCCCGGGGCATCGCCCCTCCGGCGTTGTTGACCAGGATGTCGAGCCGGCCAAGCTCCCCCAGCGAGTGCGTGACCAGGTGCTCACAGGCAGGCGCATCCGTGACGTCGGTGGGCACCACCAACGCCCGGCGGCCGAGGGAGCGGATGTGCCGGGCCACTTCTTCGAGATCAGCCTCGGTACGGGCGGCCAAGACCACGTCGGCCCCGGCTTCGGCGAGTCCGATGGCAATCCCCCGCCCGATCCCCAACCCGGCCCCGGTGACAATCGCCACTCTCCCCGCTATGGCAAAGCGGTCGAGGATCATGGCTTACTCGGACGTTCGACCCCACGCCCGCCGCGGCCGAGGCCGGGAGCTGCCCGGCCGGCCACCAAGGGCAGGTCGAGGTAGGTGAGAAGGCCGGGCTCGGCCCGACATACGTAGGGAATGGCATTGACGCAGTGCATGGCGGTGGCAACGATTCCGGGATTGCGCGCCAGACCCGCCTCCACCGATTCGGGGTGCAGCTTCTTGAATGTGGTGAGGCAGTTGGGATCACCGGTGATCTCGACTTCGAAGCGCTCGCCTCCGGGACCGAATCGCCAGGCGGGATCGAGGTCCTCCTCGCCCATCAGCCAGTTGACCGCCGCGGATACGACCGGTTCGCCGTGTACGAGGGCTTCCCACTGGAACCGTTGAGCTGCCACCGTCCCCGGCGCGATGGGGCCGATGGGCGAGTCAATTGGCGCGGTGGCCACCGCCATCTCGTGGGTGGTGCGCAACTGTGGCTCGACATCGAAGCCCAGCTCGTGAGCGACCATGAAGATCGACTGGCGAAAACCAGCGCCCAGTGCGTCGATCATGATGCTAGTGCGAGCCTCCTCCGGGGTCTTGCCGAACAGCATCCAATCGCGCACTACGTCGGGTGCCCCGTACGTACGAATGTCGGAGAATTCCTCGGCGCGCACGTGGGTGATCGACCCCGACAGGGCCGAGATCATGAGCGGGAACCGCTCGGTGATGCCCCCGGGATGGATGCCGGTACCGTGCAGGGTCACGCCGGCGCTCTTGGCGATGGTGTCCATGCGCGCTCGCTCGTCGTTCGGCGGGTAGAACCAGCCGAGCGGGGTGACCACGTTCTTCCCCGACTCCAGGATGGCAACCACCACACTGGGGTCGGCCATGAACGGGCTGTACAAGACGCAGTCGGCTTCTGTGGCCAGCAAGGTGGCGACATCTCCGGTAGCGGTGACACCGATGGGCCCACGGCCCAACAGTGTGCCGAGATCAACACCCTCTTTCGCATGGCTATGGACCCATGCACCTACCAGCTCGAGCTCGGGGTGCTCGATCACCCCTTCCATGGCGGCACGCCCCACTCCTCCGGTGGCCCACTGGATCACTCGCAAGGTCATCTCTCATTATCCTCTGCTGGCTGGAACAAGGGCTCGGGTGCTGGGAATGATGCCACGATGGGCGGGTTTGGCCACGGCGATGCCCATCAACCTCGGGAGGCGGAGTCGCTCACACCAGGTCCGACGATCGGTCAGACAATCACGGTCTCGAGCGTCTCAATCGAGTCAGCGCCACACAGGTGCTCACAATGTGTCGATAGTGTTGACGGCATGGTGACTGGAGACTACAGAGAGCTCTTCGCCGCCATCGCAACGTCAGCTGCCACCCTTACGGGTCTATTGTTCGTGGCGCTATCGATATCGAAAAGCCGGACGGGCAATCATCCACCCGTCATCCACGAATTCAGGGCGGCTGCCGCGCTCCTGGCCTTCACCAACGCCCTGGCGGTGTCCCTCTTTGGTCTTGTGCCCGGAACCAACGTTGTGCTATCCGGCCACGGTCCTCGGCGTGATCGGCCTGTTCTTCACTGCCGCCGGAATACGAACCACCTTTGCGGTGGCTGCATTGAGAAATCAACGTCGACCTCAGCTCTATTTGATCGTCCTCCTCTTGGTGGCCTTCGGCTTCGAGCTCGCAGCTGGTATCGCACTCCTGGTCAAGCCTCAAACGAGTTGGGCGCTCACCACCGTCGCGAACGTTCTCGTCGCCTCGCTCTTCATGGGGATAGCCCGAGCATGGGAGCTCGTGGGTGACTGGGACACCGGGATCGTCACATCGATCGCGGTGCTCGTGGGGCACAAGACGATCACGAAAGCCTCCGCCGAGCAGGGCAGCCCCGAGGTCCCCGAGTTCGGCACCCGTGATGATCCAGGCAGCTCAGTCGCGTGAGCTGATCCCGGCCCCAGCGATCACGGCCGCTCGTCGACCTCAGTCACGTATTCCCAAGCGTCAACGTGCCCACTGTGGCGACGAATGACGATGGGGGACTCATTCGACTTCGACAGCTCGCGAGCCCGCGTTTCTGCCATCTCGTCACCGTTGAGCTCGCCAGTCTCGACGACCGTGCCACCAGGCTCAGAGAACTGGTAGCGCCACAGTTTGTCCGGGGACGGCTTGATGTCGGTCATTCCCCGACAATACCGACTGGCTTCGAGACCGATTGATATAGCCAGGCGAGCTGGACCAGCCGGGTTGTCGTATCAGGGGTGCTTGTCGCCGGCAACTCTCAGGGTGACGCTCGACGGGCCCGCCGACTCTGACGAATCGCGGCCGGGCCGGCCGTTACGGTGATCCGGCCGTGACCCATGAGGGCCCGACACGCTCGTCGACATGGCCCACCGGCCACTGGACCACACAAGACAAGACTTGTAGCCCGAGCGCAGACTTTGCGGAGTGGCGGATGGCTTTAGCCCGACGGCCCTTTCGTGTCGCCGGAGAGGCTGGACGCCTCGTCAGGCACTGGGCGGAGTGCGCGATGGTCAAGGGGTTTCCTTCTAGCCTGCGGCTGGGCTCGAGGGTTATCGTCTTCGCCTTTTCCACGGGTCTCATACTTGTTGGAGGCGTCTTTGTCCTTCCGCCACAGATCGCAAGCGCCCAGACGGTAACCAACTACACCGGGACGGGGATCGACTGGCCATTTGCAATCGCGGCGGGCTCCGACGGAGCACTGTGGTTCACCAACTACTTGAACAACTCCGTCGGGCGGATCACCACGGGAGGGGTGGTCACCAACTACACCGGGACGGGCATCGACTATCCAACGGGAATCGCGGCGGGGCCGGACGGGGCCCTGTGGTTTTCCAACCTCATCAATCCTTCGCGGTCGAGTGCGGAGATGCCACAGAAGTGAGCTCGCTCGAAGTCGGCATCCTCGACTTCGGCTCCGACCTGGGCGAGAGCTTCTGTCACCGGAGTTCAGTGAGGAACCAGGAAGACGCCGCCGACATCGGCCAGAACGGCTCTGATGGTCATCGGGTCATAGTGCCATCTCGGAGCGCAGTGTCCGCACCACCGGTCGCTGTTGCCGGAATGGCTCGTCCTTTGCGCATCCCTGGTTGTCATCCTCCTCTCCCTGGTCGTCATCCTCCTCGCACCCCAGGATCGGGGCCCAGGACCCACGGGGTAACGTCTAGCCTGCCGCGGCCCCTTGTCAGGCAGCGCCACGAACCTCTGGAGCCCTCGTCGACATGCCTGCCATCGCCACCTGGTGTTATCGCCACCGGCGGTTGATCCTCTTGTTCTGGTCCCTCGCCCTCGTCGGGATGACGGTCGCCGCACGCGCCGAAGGCACGGCCTACTCCAACAGCTTCACGCTGCCCGACACCCAGTCGACCAGAGCGATCACCCTCCTCGAGAGCGTGTCACCGAATGTGTCGGGTGACACCGAGCGAATCGTCTTCCAGGCCACTGGCGAGGCACACGTCGCCGATCCGGCGATCCGAAGTCGAATCACGTCCATGCTGCACCAGGTGAGCCGACTGCACAGCGTGAGCACCATCGTCTCGCCCTTCGACCCAGCAGGGGTCCACCAGATCTCGAAGAGCGGTGTCATCGCCTTCGCATCGGTCACCTTCGATGAGCAGTTTCAGAACATCTCCAACGCGGAGGCGGTCAAGCTCGTAGACACAGCCCAGTCCGCCGGCGACGCCAATCTGAAGGTGGCAGTGGCCGGTCAGTTGGCGGAGCAGGCGAACCACCCATCCTTCGGCGGCACCGGTCTCGGGGTGTTGCTCGCAGGTGTCGTGCTTTTGCTGGTCTTTGGATCCGTCTTCGCCATGGCGCTCCCCCTCCTCTCCGCGCTGGCGTCGCTTGGCACGGCCATCGGGCTGATCGGACTATTGAGCAACGTCATGAAGATGCCCCAATTCTCCGCGGAACTCGTGCTGCTCATCGGGCTCGGGGTCGGCGTCGACTATGCGCTTTTCATCGTGACTCGACATCGCCAGGGGCTCATCGCCGGACGTGACCCGGAGTCATCGGTCGTGAATGCCATCAATACGTCGGGACGCGCCGTGTTCTTTGCCGGCATCATCGTCTGTATCGCGTTGTTGGGAATGTTCGCCCTGGGCGTCACCTTCCTCTACGGCCTAGCGGTGGCAGCCGCCATCGGCGTCGCCTTCACCATGATTGCCGCACTGACGCTTCTTCCGGCGATGCTCGGGTTCATCGGACCGCGTGTCCTGAGCCGGCGCCAGAAGCGCAATCTGGCGGCCAACGGGCCCCGCGTCGTGGGCTCCGGTAACGCAGGGTTCTGGCCTCGCTGGGCCGGGTACGTGGCCCGTCGTCCCATCGTGCCCACCTTGGGGGCACTGGCAGTGATCATCCTTCTCGCCGTCCCCTTCTTCTCGTTACGGCTCGGATCAGCCGACCAGGGCAACGACGCGCTGGGCACGACCACCCGCCAGGCCTACGACATGTTGGCCGCGGGTTTTGGCCCCGGTTTCAACGGCCCCCTGATGCTGGTGTCCGTGAACCACGGCGGAGCGGACCCGGCTGCCCTGAAACGGCTGGTATCGGCGGTCGCAGCGCAGTCGAATGTCGCCAGTGTGACCCCGCCGACCATGCCCCCCGCCAAAGGCAACACCACGGTGGCCCTCGTCAACGTGTACCCAGACTCTGCCCCCCAGGACGCGGCGACCACCAACCTCATCAACCACCTCCGAAGTGAGACCATCCCGGCCGCGGTGGCGGGCACCGGACTCACCGTCTACGTCGGTGGCACAACGGCGATCTTCGTCGATTTCGCCCACGTACTCGGCCAGAAGCTGCCGCTGTTCATCGGCCTGGTGGTAGGACTCTCGTTCCTCCTGCTGGCCGTCGTGTTCCGAAGCTTCGTCATCCCCGTGACTGCGGCGCTCATGAACATGCTGTCGATCGCTGCCGCATTCGGGATTCTCGTAGCTGTGTTCCAGCACGGCACGCTGGGGTCGCTGTTCGGGGTCAACCGGCCGGGACCCATCGAAGCTTTTCTGCCAGTCATGTTGTTCGCCATCCTGTTTGGGTTGTCCATGGACTACGAGGTCTTCCTGATCAGCCGCATTCACGAAGAGTGGCTCAAGTCAGGTGACAACAAGACAGCCGTGCGCAACGGCTTGGCCGCCACCGGTAAGACGATCACGGCCGCCGCGCTCATCATGATCCTGGTGTTCGGGTCGTTCATTCTGGGCGGAGAGCGAGTCATCAAGGAGTTCGGATTGGGGCTGGCGGCGGGCATTCTGGTGGACGCCGTCATCATCCGCATGGCAATTGTCCCCGCCCTGATGTTCCTACTCGGCCGGTCCAACTGGTGGTTCCCGAGAGGCCTCGACCGCGTATTGCCACGTCTCAGCGTGGACCCTGACACGGTGCAACCCGACCGCACCCAGGCGACGGTTTCCGACGGGTCCGAGTCCGAGACAGCTCGGGTCTGAGACCATGGACCTGACAATGAAACCCCTCGACGCCGAGACCTGGCCCGATTTCGCGCGCTTGGCGGAAGGGTGTGGGACGGGTGCTGGTGCCTCGGCTTCCACG
Source organism: uncultured Acidimicrobiales bacterium (assembly GCA_963731665.1). Lineage (GTDB taxonomy): Bacteria > Actinomycetota > Acidimicrobiia > Acidimicrobiales > UBA8190 > Chersky-840. The sequence goes on from CAVSWP010000008.1 coordinate 212,521, forward strand.
AGGAGGGCGCCGCGGGCGTGTACACCCCGGAAAAGCGACGGGCCCTCAAGGAGGCGAGGGTGCGGGAAGGCCGGGCGCATGCTGCGCTCGTGTTCGACGGCGCCCAATGTGTGGGATGGTGTCAGTTCGGACCATCGACGAGCTCCCTCGGATCAAGCACCTCAAGACGTACCGTATGGGTCTACTCCAACTGCCGGACTGGCGCATCACGTGCTTCTTCGTGGGTCGGACGCATCGGCACCGGGGAGTGGCGGAAACCGCCCTTGTCGGTGCTCTCGGCGAAATCGCACGGCTGGACGGCGGCCTGGTTGAGAGCTACCCGGAAGACACCGTGGCGCGCAAGGTCTCAGGCTCGTTTCTTTATAACACCACCGTGGCGATGTTCGAGCGCCACGGGTTCGAGCGAGGTCGGCAGATCGGCAAGCACCGTTGGGTAGTGAGCCGGCGCGTCGACTGAGCCCGGCGGGTCGGGCACGGAGAACCCTATTCCTCGCCAGAGAATCGCTCCCACGCCGACTGTCGGGTCATCCCTAGGGCCAGCGTCACCGGATTCCGCATTACGTTCGGAGCGCCATGGTTGCCCAGAGTGAGACCCTGATGACGCTGGTTCGCGCCATCCTCGACGATGATGTGGAGACGGCGACACGGCTGTTGGCTATGTCGGAGATGTTGGCGAAAGCGTCAGCCGAACAGGGCGCGACCCGTCCAGCGGCCAAAGAATACTTTCTGGCCGAGATCGCTCACTACATGTATGAGGGAGACACCGCCCTGCACATCGCGGCCGCAGGATACCGATCCGAGATCGCACGGCTGCTGCTCTCCATGGGTGCTCGCCCGACGCGAGGGCGCAGCAAGAAGAGATCATGCACCTATTCGAACGAACTCTGTCGATTGATGACTCATGACGTGGGTTCGAACAGTCCCGTTCAGCGATACTGCTCGGGACAAGAACCAAGCCGTCCTGGGCAGGCCGCCATGCCTGCCGGCGGAGCCGCGGGTCGATGCTACTGGCACGCCGAACACAGATTGGCTCGCACAACCTGACCAACATTCACCTTCACGGTCACGAGATGTCCGCTTCCAAGGCCACTCGAAGTCACGTTGTAGCGCTCCGGGGCGAGGCTGAATCGGTACGTGTGGCTCCCCCGGATCGTCTGGTGGGCAATGGTCGTGGAGTTCTTCGCAATCGTCACACGGACAGGGATCTCGGCAATCTGCCCGTTAGTCCCGGCCAGGCTCACGTAGGGCGTGGCAACTCCGGTGACGACCCCTGACGCGTTCGGATTCGTCGCCCCGCCACACGCTGCGAGTAACCCAACGAGCGCAAGGGACCCGAGCCAACTGTGGCCACGATTCACGTTCCAATCTTGCTCCTCTTTTGTGCAAGTAGGTGATCGCCCGTCGCAACCTGTCGATGCCGGGTTATCGGGGCCAGTCGGGTACCAGCTGAGTTGGATGGGCTGGCCGCGGCGATCGCCCCCGCCCGGCTTTATGTGGTGATCTCCTAATCTTCACGCTTATGGAAGAACAATCCGAGTCGGATCTCAGCGACCTTCTGGCACAGAATGTCCGGTTTCTCACGCTCGAGCCCGGCACCGATGGATGGATCGGGCACCCACCGGAATGGCCCGGCGAGTACCTCTTCGGCGGACTCGTCGTGTCCCAAGCCCTGATGGCGGCGAGCCGGGATGCTCCAGCTGGCACCCGAATCCATTCGATGCACGCGTACTTCCTGAGGCCAGTCAGATCAGACGCCTTGGTCGACTACCGGGTCTGTGACTTGCGTCAGGGACGGACCTTCATTGCCCGGCGCCTCCAGGCAACACAGGGAAGCAAGGCGGTGCTCGACATGACATGCTCGTTCACCTCGGACACCGACGGCTATGTCTACGACATGCCCGCTCCCAAGACGTACCCCTCCCTCGCCGGCAGAGCTGTTGAGCCGGGGCCTGGGGCGTGGGAGGCGGTCCGCTTAGGCCCGAGCCCGGCATCAAAGAACGGTACACGAGAGTCCACTCACCGGATGTGGTTCCGTATTCCCCGCGAAGTGCCCGAGGACCCACACCTGCACACTGCTCTTCTCGGCTTTGCCAGCGACTGGACCGGTGTGGGCGGTCGGCCTCTCCACTTGGAGGGTGACACACAGGGGATGGTGAGCCTCGATCACGCGGTGTGGTTCCACCGTCCGGCTCGCGTGGACACATGGCTTTCATACGATGTCCATTCCCTGGTCAATGCCGGAGGACGCGGCCTCTTGCGGGGAGTCATGCGCAACCTCGACGGCAAGATCGTCGTGTCAGTCGCGCAAGAGATGCTATTGGCGGTGATCTGACTCACCGAATCCCGTTCCTACGTGTACCACACCGTTTGGGCATCTACTCCCCTTCCGTCGCCATGCTGACCTAGGAGTACACGAGTCAGCCTCTCCAGAGCGAACTAGCAGCGACCAGATTGCGACCGCGCCATATCGGATGGCGGCTCCGCGCCTTGTCACGCACAAGCAGGCTGGACCCTCCTCTCGCAAAGGACTTCTACTGAATGGAATCTTCAGGTCCGCTTGCTGCATCGAAGCGCACGCGCCGATCGACGACGTCCCGCGAAAGCTCGGCGACCGGGCGATTGTTGCCAAAGGCGTGGGCCCGTAGGCGGACCAGGGCCTCGTCCACCGTCACTCCCAGCTGAACTGACACCATCCCGACGGCCTGGTGCACGACGCTTCGACGGTCTCTGTCGCTCGTGAGCTCGTCGGCAAGAGTCCCTCCCGGTGTTGCCTGCATGGTGAGCACCGCCTGGGCGATCACCTCGGTCATGATGAGCGCGTCGGCATGCTCGTCATCACTCAATTCGCCAGAGCGGTCGCGGTAGAGATCGAGGGCGCCGATGCAGACGGCAGCCACCCGAAGTGGAAACGAGAAAATGGCCCTGACACCTGCTTCGAGTGCGGGGGGAGTGAAACCGGGCCACCGCCTGCTTGGAGCGATGAGATCGGGTTCGACAATCGGTACCTCAAGCTCGTAGGCATCAATGCAAGGGCCTTCGCCCAGCGTGAACTGCAGCTCCTCGACGAGAGCGCTTACTGCATTGGTCATACCAACCGATCCCAGAGATACATCGCCCAGCCTGAGCATGATTCCGGCCCCGCTCATCGACGTGATGTCGCTGCATACGCCACATAGCCGAACGGTGGACGATTCGCCGTTCTGGGCCAGCAGGGCGAGGATGCGCTGACGACGATCATTCATCTCAGTGATCGTCTCTGCCCCGCACCACGATCACCGACCGGTTCTCGCTCACTGAGACGACGCTCCTCCTGATCGTGCCTGTGCCTGGCTTATCGCATATCCTTTCCGCTCGCAACCCCCCATTGCGGGTCAAATCCGCGCTAACATGTCCGCAGTTGCCCCTTCACTCGTCAGGTGGTAGCCGACTTCCATCCGGCGAGCTAAACGAGGGTGTGACCGATTGGCTACTGACGCCGTGATCGAAGCAATCGATGACGTCTCCAGCGCTGTCGAGGAGAACGTCAACGACGAAGAAGCCCTTCTTTCGGAGTTGGCCCGAGTGCGCCGTGATCGGGTTGCGGGCGTTCCAATGGGCGAATCACTGGGTGCAGTAGGTCGGCCTCGTGCCCTCGTAATGATGAGCAGCATCGTCGACCGACTCGCCGTCGCAAGTGCCCGTTTGCGGCACGCTCTTGTCACCGCGCTGGTGCGCGACGGGGACAGCGTGACTTCGATTGCGACGCGTTTCGGGGTGACACATCAGCGCATCTCGTCGATTCTTCGACGGGGTAGGGACTGAGCTCGCATTGGTCGCCCCGTGCTGGCCTTCTGATGTTGTCGGGGAGCCTTACTTGGCACTTCACCCATCGCCCACCGCGAGGGACAGACTGCCTCCATCGTTGGACACGCGGTCCAGGACCTTCAACTGCCCGAGTTGGCCCCTACGCAGGTAGCAACGACCCGGGCCTTGCCCTCCATCTTCGCTCGGTACATCGCCTGGTCGGCCTCCCGGATGAACCTATCCGGCGACGCTGAACGACTCGTGCTCCCGGTAACGACCCCGATGCTAGCCGACAGTGTCCTCTCCCCGTAGGGCGTCGCGATGGGACGGCTCAGTGCAAAGAGCATGCGCTCGGCGATCTTGGTCGCCTCAGCGTCGTCGGCAAGATCCTCGCAGATCACGACGAACTCGTCGCCGCCGAAGCGTCCTACCGTGTCCGATGGTCGGGCGGAGGCGGACAGGCGCTCCGCCACAGCGGAGAGCGTGCGGTCGCCGACCTCATGACCGCACTCGTCGTTCACGAGCTTGAAGTCGTCGATGTCGATGAACAGGACCCCGACACAGCTCTGGGTCCGCTTTACCCGGTTGAGGGCGTGCGTCAGTCGGTCTTTCACTAGCACGCGGTTGGCCACACCAGTGAGAGGATCACGGACAATCTGCTCAGAAAGCTTGGCGCTCAAGGCGCGTTCGGACTCATAGAGTCGGGCATTGGCGACAGCGATGGCGGCGTGCTCAGCGAAGAGCGACACGGCGCGTAGATCGTGCTCGCTGTAGACACGGTCAGTTGCCCCGTTGAGATTCAACACACCGAGGAGTTGGGTTCGATGAAGCAGCGGTACGCACACGGCGCTTTGGACTTCGACGCCGCGTCGCCGGGTGGCCTTTCCTTGTACCAAGACGGGCTCACGCTCCACCGCCACCCGTCCGGCGATCCCATCACCCAGCTTCACGCGCGCGCCGCGTGCCGATGCGTTGCCGACCTCACAAACCACCACCAGGCTGTCGGAACCTTCGAGCAACATGACTGACCCGCTCGCTGCCTCCAGGAGTTCGAAGGCGCTCGACAAGATGAGTTGGAGGACATCGTCGACCACCAGCACCGAGTTCATCGCCTTGCCGGCTTCGTACAGCATGGCCAGCTCTTTGAGGCGATTGGACAACGCGGCCCCGAGTACCCGTTCGTCGACCAAGAGCGTCGCCAAACGACGCAAGTGTCGTTCCTTCTCGATCACATAGACGGCCAGCGACACCACCAGTACGACGGTGCCAATCCTGAACCCGATCCGGTTGGCGAAGCCGAGATAGTGGGCGTTGCCCGATGTGAGTAGGGCAACAGCGGCGGCAAGGCTAACCAGTCCTGCGAACGCCAACGTCCACAGCTGGGACCGTCGGCGGTCGACGGCTTCGAGGGTGGGCGTAGAGAAGTCCTTGATACCAACGATCCGAGCTTCTCTCTCGACGAGCTTGGTGAAGGTCGCATCCCCCCGCGATTCGGTGGTCCGTGACGTTGTCACTAGCGAGGTATCGACAGGGGGCGGACCAGCCTTAACCCGACCACCGGCCCATTGACGGAGGTCGTCCCGGGCCTGGGATGGGTTGGCCTGACGCCGGAACGGCGGCGAGCCCGGGAAAGGGCAGATGACAGCCCTGAGTGCCAGGTAGTCTCCCGTAGCTGCCATTGGGGATCAAGCCCTCGGGATCGCTGGCCGATGCAACGCAGGGAGACCGGACAACCTGGGCAGCACGTCAGTGGGACGTGCCGGCCACAGCCAGATAGGTAACCCCATGCAACAGCTACGGAGGCTTCTCCCCCGGCACTTCACGGACTGGCGCGCCAGGTACATGATCGAGGGCGATCCGGACGAGCGCTGGCGGGATTGCCGCATCGTGGACATGTCCTCGGCTGGCGCCGGGCTCGAACTGCTTGACGCCAATCCGGAGGATACGGCTGGGAAGAGAATCATCATCGCCTTGCAGCTCCGGGGCGAAGTGCGACATGCCGAACCGGCCAAGCACAAGCGCCTTCGGACAGGCGTCCAGTTCGTAGACCTCACGGACGAGCATCGCGTCTATCTTCAATCGCTCTCAGAGCTCGAAGCCGTCTGGTAGTCGTCCGAGGCAGGAGCCCTGGCCGCGGTTGACATCGATCCGGCCGTAGACAGCCCCGCACGACCTGACCGTCGTCTGGGGCACTCTGGTGAGAGCCATGGCGGGAGGGCGGCGAGACATGGGATCGCCTGGCGGGCGGCGCTGCCCATGCCTCGCCGTTCCCTCCACTGGGAAGCAGCCATGTGAGGCATGCGACAAAGGTCCGGAGCAGGGAAACTCTGTCGCACTTCAGGGTCGACTCATCGAGGATGCGGGTCCTCCAGCCGCCCAATCTCACGGTACGCCGGACCATTTGGGACGACTACCCGTGGATTCCACGCGGGTCCAGACAGGTGTTTTCACCTAGAGAACCAAACGGCGCGACGGATACGAAGTCGACGTTGGTTTCGAGAATCACCTGGTGATCGCCCACGTTCCCAGGGGTTGCGAATCTCCGGGCGTGTGCCTTCTCAAGGGGCCTCGGGCCTTGCCGATCCACACCTGACGCGTTGTGCGTAGGAGGACGTGTGGACCTCGTCACGGCACCGAATGCGGGCCGAAGGCGCCGGCAACGGACGCGCTGGCTCTCGGCTGCCGTGCTCCTGGCCGCATTGGTCCTGGGCGGGGGAATCTTCGGCCTGACCCGCCGCATCAACGACCGAGACCAGCAACGCTTGCACACCAGCGCAACCTGAACGATTGCCCGCACGGTTGACCCAGCTCCACCAACACGATTGACCCCTTCTTCGCTGCGGATAAGTACGCGCGCAGCATGGCGATGGTGTTCGTGAAGAGCGGATAGGTTGTCTCGCCTACTTCCATGTGTCGGTTGACTTGATCGTAGATTCCTGCTGGTTTTCTGACCGCCCGAAGACCTACGGAGGGAGCGGTGATGGGTTTTGTCGACAGCTACGGGCCGTGGGCCGTGGTGCTCGGGGCTTCTGAAGGCTTGGGCGAGGCGTTCGCGGCTGGCGTTGCCGCTCGGGGCGTCAACGTGGTGGTCGCCGCTCGCCGCAGCGATCTGCTCGGACGTGTCGCGGACGGCATCTCGAACGCCCACAACGTCCAGAGTCGGGCGGTGACCCTGGATCTCGGCGATCCAGGCTTCCTGGAGGATCTTCGTTCCGCGACGGAGGGACTCGAGGTCGGCCTCGTGGTCTACAACGCGACAGGCGTCTATACCGGCGAGTTCGAGGGGACCCCGAGAGCTCCTTCCCGCGTCGGCCACCGACCATTCGAGTCGTGCCGGAGTCGGGCGGTGCGCAGCCCGAAGACCCAGTCAGGCCGAGTCAGGCCGAGTCAGAGCATCCACCCCACCTGGGCGCGGTGGCTTCCCGCCGAGGCGATCTGACCACATCAGGCTGTCACGAGCCCAACCCGTCGTCCGGCCCTTTCTCGACCCACGTCACCGTCCCGTCCCGGGTCGGGACAAGGCACAGGTCGGCGTCCGCTGCCAGCTCGGCGGCCAACTGATGCGTCCCTTCGAGTTGGTCGGTCTCTCCAACGTCGTATGAGACGTCGATGAGGTGTCCCTTCTGGTGCCAGACGATGCTGACAATCTGGCGCCCGGTCCTCATCTCCAGGTCGTCAGCCCGATTCGTAGGCCCGTCGAGCGGATCACACGATTGCACATGTGAAGGTAACCGCCCTCAATCTATCTCGCGCAATCGGAAGTTGGGATAGATTGATCTCGTGGCCAGATTAATGGACCTCCAGCAGTTGGAGCAGTTCGTCGCCGTCGCCGAGGAACGCCATTTCACCCGTGCCGCCGTTCGCTGCCACATCGCTCAGTCGGCATTATCGACGTCCATTCGAGCCTTGGAGCGCCAGCTCGGTACCGAACTCTTCAGCCGCACGACCCGACGCGTCGAGTTGAACGAGGCGGGGCTGGCACTTCTTCCGGAGGCTCGTCGGGTGTTGGCCGCCGCTGAATCAGCACGTGATGCTGTCGATGAATGCTTGGGGCGCGTTCGGGGGAGGCTGACCATCGGCAGGGTCTGGGAGGATATCGGTTCCCCCTTGGCCAAGTACCACGCCAATTACCCCGAGGTGCAGGTAACTCTCAAGCAAGGTCTCTCGGCGGCGCTCATCGAGGATGTTCGCTCCGGAATCGTCGACGTCGCCTTCGCGGGTCTTCATCCACGAGGTCTGCCCAGCGGAGTCCGGGCCTTCTCACGAAAGTCCGTGCCCATCGGCATCGCCTGTGCAGCAACCCATCGACTGACACGTCACCGGCGAGTAGGAGTCAAGCTCTTGTCAGGAGAGGTGTTCGTGGCCGACCCTGGAGACACTGCAAGCCACGACGCCGTGAGCCAGCTCTTTTCCAGTTTCGGCGCAACATACGAGGTGGGCTTCAGAGTGGCGGATATTTCGAGCATGTTGGACCTTGTCGCCAGCGGGTTGGCCATCGCGTTACTGCCCAAGACCGCCACTGAGTCATGGCCGGGTATCTCGTATGTTCCATTGGCCGGTACCTCGCCGTCGTGCGACGCCGGAGTCGTCGTCGCGGACCGTCCGCAGACCTTCGCTGTGCGGGCATTCCTCGAGATCGTGGGCGCGAAATAGGGATGCGCCAACGGGATGTCAGTACCTGACGGGGCATCAGAGCCAAACCAAGCGCAAGCCCCGGTCGACCTACGCCGCCACCGCCTCCAGCTCCAGGTCAGCCTCTTGCACTATCGCGGCGCGGACCGGCGGGCGGACGAAGAGCGCCACGATGGCGAGCGCCACGAGGGCAAATCCGGCACCCGCGGCCATGGTCAGGTCGAAGCCGTGCACCAGTGCCGCGCGGGCCGCTACCCCGGCCTGGGCGGCGTGGGCGAAACCTGCCGACCCGGCGCTCGGAGTGATGGTGTCGAAGACGGTGACCAGCACGGCCAGGCCGAGGGCAGCGCCGAGTTGTTGCATCACGTTGATCAAGCCCGAGGCGGCGCCGGCGTCGGAGGGGGCCACGCCGGCTAGTCCGGCGGTGGTAAGGCTGACGAACGAGATACCCATGCCGGTGCCGATCAGGATGAGACTGGCGAGGACTTGCAGGTACGGCGTGCCGGCGTGCAGCTGGGTCGCCAGAAGCAGCCCGGACGCCGAGCACATCAGCCCGACGAGCATCAACACCTTGGCCGGGAGGCGGTTGACGAGCACCCTGCTGGTGAGCTGGGAGGACAGGAAGACCGAGGTGGGGGTGGGCAGGAACCCGATACCGGTGATCAGAGACGAGTGGCCCTGGATGTCCTGCAGGAACTGGGTGAGGAAGAAGATCATCCCGTACATCCCGGCGTAGCCGAGACCGCGGGCCACGTTGGCCGAGGCGCGGGTCCGGTCGGCGAGGATCTGCAGCGGGAAGGATGGGCTCGGGGGCGGTCTTCTCGACCCGGACGAAGAGACCCAGCAAGGCCAGGCCCACTGCGAGCGAGACGAGGGTGACAGGCGCCCCCCAGCCGTGGCTTCCGGCCTCGACCAGGCCGAACACGACGGCCGTCGCCCCGGCGGTGGACGTGATCGCCCCTGTCAGGTCGAAACGGCCATGGCGGCGCTCGGTCTCGACGAGCACGGCCCCGCCGACGAGGAGCACGGTGAGGCCGATGGGGACGTTGACGAACATGACCCAGCGCCAGGACGCCCACTCGGTGAGCAGGCCGCCCGCCACCAGGCCCATGGCCCCGCCCGCCGCCGAGACGGTCGTGAACAGGCCGATGGCCCGCACCCGGGCCGCCCCCTCCGGGAAGAGTGGTCATGAGCAGGGCCAGAGCAGCCGGGGCGGCCAGTGCTCCACCCACTCCCTGCAGGGCGCGGGCGGCCAAGAGCATGGCGCTCGAGGTTGCGAATCCACCGGCCAGCGAGCTCAACGAGAACAGAGCGATCCCCGTCATGAACGTTCGCCGCCGGCCGAGCAGATCGCCGGAGCGGGCGCCGAGGAGAAGGAGGCCTCCGAAGGTCAGGACGTAGGCGTTGAGCACCCAGGAGAGCGACGAGCTGGAGAAATGGAGGCTGCGCTGGATGTGGGGCAGAGCGACGTTCACGATGGTGGCGTCGAGCACCACCATCAGCTGGGCGGTGAGGATAACGCCGAGAACCACAGAAGGGTGGCGGCGCCACCCCTGGGGCGCCTGCTGGACGTGGGCTGACTGGAGCATTGACTACGGCCTTTCCGCTGGTATTCTGGGAGTGAAGCGGAAGCTTCCTCCGGTTACTATACGGAGGGTGCCTCCGGTTTGCAAGTGATTTCTGAGCGGAGGTGCCTGGGCCGTGAGCAGCCAGCTCGAAGCCAGCGTGAGCGAGGAGCGTGCCGACCGGCCCATGCGGGCCGATGCCCGCCGCAACTACTCCCTCCTCGTCGACGCCGCCCGCAAAGTGTTCGCTGAACACGGCGGCGGCGCATCCATGGAGGCCATCGCCAGGCAGGCGGGTGTAGGCGTGGGAACGCTCTACCGGCACTTCCCGAAGCGGATCGACGTCGTCGAGGCCGTATACCGCGACGAGGTGGACCTATTGGTGGGTTCGGCCGAGCGGGGCCTGACCGAGCTGGAGCCTTGGGCCGCTCTCGAGGCGTGGCTACGGGCCTACGTGGATTACGGGCGATCCAAGCGCACGTTCTTGAACGAGCTGCATGAGGCCTTCGAGAAGAATCCTGACCTGAAGCCGGCGTCGAGAGACCGCATCTGGGCTACTTGCGACAAGGTGCTGCGCCGAGCCCAGGAGGCGGGGGCTGCCCGACGCGACATCGACGGCGCGGACCTTATGCAACTCGTGTCGCCGATGTGCATGAACAGTACGCTCACCGCCGATCAGGGCGACCGCCTGATGGCCATGGTGCTCGACGGCCTGCGGCCGTCCCAGAGATAGCCGCGCTCTCGTCGTAGGTGACCCACTCCTCAAACCGGACCCAACGGCAACTTGTGGTTCACCAGTTCCAGCGATAGCTCGATCGGGCACAACCCCGAGGACGCAGAACTCGCTATCCCGGCATCCTTCCGGCGAAATCGGCCTTTCCCATCCTGGCCGCGGCAGGAGGCTGAGGGTGTCTTAGAACTTCAGCCGGACGGGAGATCGATATTCCGGCGCCACTTCTCGAATCGGTACTGGACGCCGCTCTCATCCTCGTTTTTGCTCTGTTCAAACTTGGTGAATCCGGTCCGATAGTCGGGGAAGAACTTGGTGCAATGAAAATCCTCGAGGACCTGGGTGATGTAGAGCTCGGCGGCTTGGTCGATTGTCTCTGCAAATACAAAGGCCCCCCCGATGACCCACACATCTTCGTTGGGGTGACTCTTTAGCAGGTCGGCCAGGGTAGCGATTCCTTGAAAGCCAGACCGCAGGGGACTCTGATCGCGGGTGAGCACGTAGTTGTCCCGACCGTGTAGTGGGGCGGAGAACTCGCTGTACGTGGCCCAGCCCATGAAAATGAGCCCGGTCGTGGTCTGGCGTTCGAAGTAAGCAGCATCGCCGGGCAACTTCCAAGGGATCCCCTTGTCGGTGGCGATGCCCCGGCGCGTGTCCATTGCAGCGATCTGGCGGATCATGGGAAAAGAGTCCTCGGAGCGCAATCCCAGACCAGAGCCAGCCTTACCGCGGAAACACAGCGTGTGAAACCGTGGCCGCAAGGCCGCCCGTGGCACGACGAGTTGGGGCTCATGGAGGACAACTTTATGCTGGTCCCAGACGCTATCTTTTTCCCCTACCGTCAACAGACACGTACCGGGAGGTGCAAACATGACGGATTCCTTAGATCCAGAGGTGCCACCAAGCGGGACCGGTTGCGTGGAGTGCCTCGCCTCTGGAGGTTGGTGGCTCCATCTCCGACGGTGTGCGGAGTGCGGTCACATTGGATGCTGCGACAACTCGCCCAGCCAGCACGCCAGCGCGCATGCGAACTCGTCGGGTCACCCTGTCATCTGCAGCTTCGAGCCTGGCGAAGATTGGTTTTGGAACTACCGGACAAATGCCTATGCGGAAGGGCCTCGCCTGGCACCACCGCAGCATCATCCCCTCGACCAACCGGTGCCTGGGCCAGCCGGACGGGTCCCGGCCAACTGGCAGGACCTCTTGGTGCAGTGATGACGTAATGGGTTGCGACCGCCTTGGGGTCCGGAGATCCTCCAATGCGGACCATCGACCTCCGTCCTCCGGGACCCGGCGACGTGATTGTCGCGATGGGGGCGGGATGACCCGTTCGACCATATACAGGCACGCAGTACGACCCGGCCGTACCGTCCCGCAGCGGCCTCGACGCCTGCACGACTGAGCTGAGACTATCTCGTCGCTCTCGTTCACTGTAAGTAGACGACACGGGAGGTGCCGAAGTGTCGGGCACCGGAGGCACGGGCGGGCCCTCGTCCGAGAATACGGACGGCGCCGCGCCGAAGGGGCCCAACGGAGGGACCGCCCTGCTGGCCACCTTGGCCATGGCACAGTTCATGGTGGTCCTCGATTTCACGATCGTCAATGTGGCATTGCCTTCGATCGAGCGCGGCTTGCACGTCGCGACGCCGACGCTGCAGTGGTTGGTCAGCGCGTACGCCGTCACCTTCGGTGGCTTCCTCCTTCTCGGGGGTCGGCTTGCCGACATTTTCGGCCGGGCCAGGCTGTACCGGATCGGGCTCTGCATCTTCGTACTCGCCAGCATCTCCGGAGGCCTGGCGGTGGAGCCGAGGCTGTTGATCGCCTCGAGAGCCATCCAGGGGCTCGGCGCCTCGATGCTGGCACCGGCGGGGCTTTCCCTCCTCGTCACGAGCTGGCCGGACGAGCAGCAGCGCAGCCATGCGCTCGGAATCTACGGGGCAGTTGCCTCGGCCGGCTTTGCTGCTGGCGCCGTGATCGGCGGCCTGCTCGTCGAGGCGAGCTGGCGGCTCGTCTTCTTCGTCAACGTCCCCGTGGGCGTGGTCCTGTTTGTGGCGTCCTGGCGCCTCCTTCCAAAGGATCCGCCGCGGCGCTCCGGCCGGCTCGACGTGGCCGGTGCGCTCGTAGTGACCGCCGGCGTGGCCCTGCTCGTACTCGGCGTGACGCGCGCCGCCGACACCCTCCAACCGACGCAGCCCTCCGTCGCAGTGAGCGTCGCCGTGATCCTTCTCATCGGGTTCGTCGTACGCGAGCGCAAGGTGGCCACTCCCCTGCTCAATCTCGACCTGCTCAAGGACCGAGCCATCCTCGGCGCCAACGTGTGACTGCTCGCCTACGGTGCCTGTAACGCCGGTGCAGTGTTGCTCGTGACGCTCTACCTGCAGGAGGGCCGGCGCCTCAGACCGCTTCTGACGGGACCGTGCTTCATCCCGCAGGCAGTCGGTGCCTTCGCCCTCGCGGGTCCGGCCTCGAATCTCGTCCCTGCGCTTGGGCCTCGCCGCGCCCTCGCGGCGGGCATGTCTCTCGCCCTGGTCGCTCTCGTCGGCTCCGCACTCAGTGTCGCCCGCGGACCGCTTGCCGGGTTACTCGCCTCCCTGCTCGTCATGGGGATCTCGGCCCGCATCGTCCAGGTCGCCTCGACCCTGGCGGGGACCCACGGACCGGTGGCCGCCCGGGGCGAGGGCTCGGCCAGCGCGGTGCTGACGGCGTCGCGTCAGGTCGGCTCGGCGCTCGGTGTGGCCGTCGTGTCGGCCACCCTGGTCACTGTCCACGGGAATGCGAGCCACCGCACCGCCGTTGCCCTGCTGGTCGCGGCCGCCGTCGCCGTCGCCGGCCTGCTCACGACGCGAGTCGTCCCCAGCGGACCGGCGCAGCCGCTCTTGTTGCGCCTCGAGCATCTCTTCCCCCGCCACGCCGGCGGACTTCCCTGACTCTGCACCGAACCCAATCCCGATGGCTTTTGCAGGCTCCCCCCTTCAGCGCGCGAAGTTCCCACACTCAGGGCGCACACATTGCCAATGACACATCCAGGAAGACGGTCCGTCGAGGCCGGAGGAGTGCTCTAAGATCGACGATATGGTGCACTCGCCAGAACCTCAATGCCTGCTCAATGCGAGGCAGTTCTTTCTAAGCTTCTCGGTGCCCCTCGACGACGCGGTGCGACTACTCTCGCCGAACGTCGTCTTTACGGTGCCGGGGCATCACAAACTCTCCGGAGTGTTCCACGGGCCCGACGAAGTGAGAAGTCATATCGCCGAATTAGTCGACTATTCCAACGGCACATTCCAGGTGTTGCAGTGGTTGGATTGGATGATGGGCGAAACCCATATGACTGCGCTCCAGTACGCCCAGGCCCAGAACACCGGCAGGATCTACCGGGGACACCATCTGTACCTTCTTGAGTCCGACCACGACGATCTTCTGTCCAAGATCCAGGTCTTCTTCGAGGATCAAGTGGCGGCTGACCGGTTCTTCACGTGAGCCAACGCACCTGACGCATTACCTCCCGGGAGAGGTCTCGATACACGCAGATCTCCCTCATCCTCCGCCCGCAGGAGAAGAGACACGTCATGAACCCGGCCCGACCCGGCTCCCGAAGAGCCCGGTCACTCACCGTACAACGGATGGAGGGCGCCTACGACGTCCTGACTGATTCTTGTGGGGCGGGCCGTTCCTCGGCCTGAAGAGGTCATCGAAATGCGTAATTGGCCGCCACCTGCTCAGATACGGGGGGCCTGGACTTCGACACCGAGGGGCGCGAGCGTGGTGCGAGGACCGGCTCCCCGGGCGGGGCAGTGACAATCGGCCCGACGGTGAGGAGCTCGCTCGTGGACATGAAGCTCGAAGTGGTGGTGCTGCCGGTGTCCGACGTAGACCGGGCCAAGCACTTCTATGAGTCGCTGGGGTGGCGCTCGGACGCCGATTTCCTCGGGGACGGGGGCTTCCGGGTCGTGCAGCTGACGCCGCCGGGCTCAGCATGCTCGATTATCTTCGGCAGTGGGGTCACCTCGGCCAAACCAGGCTCGGCTGAAGGTCTGCAGCTCGTCGTCACCGATATCGAGGCGGCCCGGGCCGAGGTGGTCGACCGTGGTGTCGAGGTGAGCGAGGTCTTCCATGACACCGGTGGGGTGTTCCACCATGCCGGCACTGAGGCGCGCGCTCCGGGTCCGGCTCCAGAGCACAAGACCTATGGGTCGTTTGCCTCGTTCAGTGATCCGGACGGCAACGGCTGGTTTCTTCAAGAGGTGACAACCCGCCTTCCGGGGCGGTGACCATACGGAGAGTTGAAACTCGCCCCGTCGGCTTTCCTTCATAAGCAGGAGGTACCCCCGATGCCAGCCACCTACGATTCCGCCATCGATCTGGCTGCCGCTCTCCGCCGGGCCGCGGATGCTCACGGCCGCCACGAAAAGGAGATCGGGCATCCCGACACCGACTGGCCGGATTGGTACGCGCAGTACATGGTGGACGAGCAGCCTGGGCTGTCCGGTCAGGCCAGCCCAGGGGCAAGCACATGAGCAGCTACGACGTGATCGTCTTGGGCGCCGGCTCGCCGGGCGAGCACTGCGCGGGCGAGTTGGCCGACGGTGGACTGCGGGTCGCCGTGGTCGAGCGCCAATTGGTCGGTGGCGAGTGTTCCTACTGGGCGTGTATCCCCTCCAAGACGCTGCTGCGCCCGGGCGAGGCGGCTCAGGAGGCACGCGAGGCGGCGGCCAGCGCCAAAGTCGACGTTGAGGCGGCCCTGGCATATCGCGATTTCATGGTCTCGAATTACTCTGATGCCGGCCAGGAGCATTGGCTGGCGGACAAGGGTATCGACCTGCTGCGCGGCACTGGCCGGCTGGCCGGAGTGGGTGTCGTGGAAGTGGACGGTGTGCCCCATAGCGCGCAACACATTGTCGTAGCGACCGGTTCGGATCCCGTCGTGCCACCGATCCCGGGCCTGGTCAACTTGGAGGGTGTCTGGACCAACCGGGAGGTGACCGGTATGAAGGCTGTGCCACGGCGCCTGCTGATACTGGGTGGCGGGCCGGTCGGCGCCGAGATGGCCCAGGCGGTGCGCCGTCTGGGCGGCGAGGTGGTCCTGGTCGAGGGGGCCGGACACCTGCTCGCCCGTGAGCCCGCGCCGCTGGGCGAGGCGCTGGGCGAGGTGCTGCACGGCGACGGAGTCGAATTGGTCTTGGGTGTCCAAGCGACGGCGGCCCGACGAGACGGCGAGGACTATGTCCTGGCACTGGCTGACGGCCGCGAATTGCGCGGTGATCGCCTGCTCGTTGCCACGGGCCGGCGCCCCCGCGTGGACGGGATCGGCCTCGACACGGTCGGTATCCACGCCGACAAGCACGGCATCCCCGTCGACACTCACTTGTCTGCGGGCGAGGGGTTGTGGGCCGTCGGCGACGTCACCGGCGTGCGGTTGCTGACCCACGTGGGCAAGTACCAGGGCGAGGTCGTCGCCGCCAACATCCTCGGTGAGTCTCGCCAGGCCAACTACGAGGCCATTCCCAGCGTCGTGTACACCGACCCCCAGGCGGCGTCGGTAGGCGCCACCGAGGCCCCATTCAGCGCCACCACCCCCCTGTCCGAGGTGGCCAAGACCGCCACCTACTCCCACGCCTACGCACAATCGAACGGCTTTCTGACCCTCCTCAGCGACGGCGACCTGTTGACGGGGGCCTACGCCTTGGGACCCGAGGCTGGCGAGTGGCTGCAGCAAGCCACACTGGCCATCCGGGCCAGGGTGCCACTCGACGTGCTACGGGACACCATCCAGCCGTTCCCCACGTTCTCAGAGATTTATGTCGCCACCCTCAAAGCACTCCACACACAGATCGGGGCGACGCGCCAAGTGGCCTAGCCGGTTAGCCATGAAGGACACCAGAGCGGGAAGGGACCGGGGAAAGACGCACCATTGAGATTCGACGTTCCACCCGCAAATCATCACAGCGCCACACCTTCCACCTCCTGACGTCTCGAGAAAGGCGAGTGCCATTGCCACCGATCCCCCTCCGTCAGCGTCGGTCGTTCCAGAGGCTTCATGCGCACTACGACGACATCAAGGATCTGCACCTGCGTGACCTCTTCGCCCGGGACCCCGGGCGGGGTGAACGCTTCGTCGCCGACGCCGCCGGTCTCTACCTCGACTACTCAAAGAACCGCGTCACCATTGAGACCATGGGCCTGCTGGTCGACCTGGCACGGGAGTCAGCCCTCGAGCAACGGCGCGATGCCATGTTCGCCGGCGAGCACATCAACGTGTCCGAGGACCGAGCGGTGCTGCACGTCGCCCTCCGCATGCCTCGGGAGACCTCGCTCGTCGTGGACAGGGTAGACGTGGTGCAAGAGGTCCACAAGGTGCTCGACGCCATGACAGCCTTCTCCGACAGGGTCAGATCAGGCGAGTGGAAGGGCCATACCGGCAAGTCCATCCGCAATGTCGTGAACATCGGTATCGGTGGCTCCGACCTGGGGCCGGTGATGGCGTATGAGGCCTTGCGGCATTACTCGCGCCGCGATATGACCTTTCGTTTCGTCTCAAATGTCGATTCGACGGACTTCGCTGAGGCCACAGCCGACCTGTCAGCAGAAGAGACCCTCTTCATCGTCTCGTCGAAGACCTTCGGCACGTTGGAGACCCTCACCAACGCCACCTCGGCACGCAACTGGGTGGTGGGCCAACTCGGAGCCGAGTCCGCGGTAGCCAAACACTTCGTCGCAGTCTCCACGAACTCCGAGCGAGTCTCCTCTTTCGGCATCGACACGGCCAACATGTTCGGCTTCTGGGACTGGGTCGGCGGGCGTTACTCCATGGACTCGGCCATTGGGCTCTCGACCATGCTGGCCGTCGGCCCCGAACGGTTCCGAGAGCTGCTGGCCGGGTTCCACGAGATGGACGAGCACTTCCGCAAGACGCCGCTCGAAACGAACCTCCCCGTCATCATGGGCATGCTCGCGGTGTGGTACGGGAGCTTCTTCGACGCGCAGAGCTCCGGGGTCATGCCCTATGACCAGTACCTGAAGCGCTTTCCTGCCTATCTCCAGCAACTCACCATGGAGTCGAACGGCAAGCACGTCACGCTCGAGGGAACGCCTGTGGACTACCAGACAGGGGCCGTTTACTGGGGTGAGCCCGGCACCAATGGTCAGCACAGCTTCTACCAGCTCATCCACCAAGGGACCAAGCTCATCCCAGTAGACCTCATCGGGTTCGCCAAGAGCCTCAATCCACTGCGCGACCACCATGACATCCTGTCCTCCAACGTCTTCGCCCAAGCACAGGCGCTCGCATTCGGCAAGACCGAAGAGGAAGTGCGTGCCGAGGGCACACCCGCAAACGTCGTGCCCCATCGGGTGATGGAGGGGAACCGCCCTACCAACGTGCTGCTCGCCGAGATCCTGACCCCCCGCCTGCTCGGGTCGCTCGTGGCCCTCTACGAGCACAGCGTCTTCTCGCAGGGGGTGGTCTGGGGCATCGACTCCTTCGACCAATGGGGGGTAGAGCTCGGAAAGGTCCTGGCCACGCAGATCATCCCCGAACTCGAAAGCGGGAGCGAACCCCTCCTCCATCACGACTCGTCGACCAACTCGTTGATCCGTCGCTATCGCGCATTGAAAGCGCGGTGACGCGAGGGTGGGAAGTGCTCTTGAGACACGCCACTACAACTGAAGGAGGGTAGTCCCTTGGCTTCGGACACACCAATGCAGCTCGGCATGATCGGACTCGGCCGTATGGGGGCCAATCTGGTTCGCCGGCTCATGAACGACGGGCACCGTTGCGTCGTCTACGACGTGAGCGCGGTCGCCGTGCAGGCGCTCGAAACCGAAGGGGCGACGGGTTCCAAGTCGCTCGAAGATTTCGTCGGCAAGCTGGAACGGCCGCGGGCGATGTGGATCATGGTTCCCGCCGCCATCGTGCAGGGCACCTTGGACCAGCTCACCAGCCTGCTCGACGAGGGCGACATCATCATCGACGGTGGCAATTCCTACTACCGAGACGACATCGTGCGAGCCAAGCAGCTCGCCCGGAAGAAGATCCATTACGTGGACTGCGGCACGAGCGGAGGGGTGTGGGGTCTCGAGCGGGGATACTGCCTCATGATCGGCGGAGAGCCTGGCCCGGTCGCGCACCTCGAGCCGATCTTCAAGACGATCGCGCCGGGGGAGGCGAGCGCCCCTGCCACACCTCATCGCACCCGTCAAGGCGGGACAGCGCCGCAGGGCTACCTTCACTGCGGACCCAGCGGCGCCGGCCACTTCGTGAAGATGGTCCACAACGGCGTGGAGTACGGGATGATGGCCGCCATCGCCGAAGGGCTCAGCATCATCGCCCACGCCGACGCCGGCAAGAGGGTCTCAACCGAAGCGGATGCCGAGACGGCGCCGCTTCGCGATCCCGAGGTCTATCAGTACGAGATCGACGCGGCCGAGGTGGCCGAGGTGTGGCGCCGCGGCTCGGTGGTGGGATCGTGGCTCGTCGACCTCACTGCCGACGCTTTTGCCCGCTCCCCCGACCTCGGTGATTTCGCGGGCCGGGTTTCGGACTCGGGCGAGGGTCGCTGGACCGTAGAGGCCGCCATCGAAACAGGCGTTCCGGCCGCAGTCATCACGGCCGCCCTGTACGAGCGTTTCGAGTCCAGGGGCAACGGGGACTACACGGACAAGATTCTCTCGGCCATGCGTTCGGAGTTCGGCGGCCATGCCGAGAAGAAGGAATAGCCATGGAACACGAGCTCGTGATCTTGCCCGACGCCACGTCCCTGGCCGCCCGGGCGGCAAGCTTCGTGAACGAGCGGGCGGACGTCGCGGTGGCCGCCCGCGGCCGGTTCACCTTCGCGGTGAGCGGGGGCAAGACCCCGTGGGCGATGTTCACCGAGCTGGCACGTGAAGAGGTCCCGTGGAGAGCGGTGGAGATCTTCCAGGTCGACGAGCGGGTCGCGCCCGACGGCGACCCCGACCGCAACTTGACCCACCTCCACCAGAGCCTGGGAAAGGCGCCAGCCCGGGTACTGGCAATGCCCGTCGAGGACCCGGACCTGGAGGAGGCCGCATCAGCATACGCCGAGCTTCTTCCCGCCCGTTTCGACGTCGTGCATCTGGGGCTGGGACCCGACGGCCACACAGCCTCTCTCGTTCCCGGTGACCCGGTGCTCGAGGTCCACGACCGGCTCGTTGCCGTCACGCAGCCCTACCAAGAGCACAGGCGCATGACGCTTACCTATCCGGCCCTGGCCCGTGCCGACGAGATCCTCTGGCTGATAAGCGGGGAGGACAAACGTGACGCGCTATCCAAGTTGCTGGCCGGCGACAGTTCGATCCCTGCCGGGCGTGTAGAGGCCCGGCACTCCACGATTCTCGCAGACTCGTCGGCGACCTGAGGTCGAGGTCGGTACCGCCATGGCCCGCCCATACACCCACTGCGAGCCATTCGAGGGATCGGGCTCAACAAGAGGATCGGTCGATCCGCTGCACCGACTCGCCGCGCGCCACGAAGATGGTGGCCACCATCTCCGGTGGGAACAGACCGTGCTCGACCACCCCGGGAATCGCCTCCAGGTACGCTGCCAGGGCGCCCGGCTCGCCCACATCGCCGGTGAAGTCGGCGATGACTCCCCCGTCGGGACTGAGCGGTACGTCTCGCAGCCGGACGGTCCTGATTCGTGCCAGCGTCGACTCGAGGCCGAAGGCGACCAACTCCAACGGGATCGGTGGGTGCAGAGCCGCCACCGGTTTGGTGGAGTCGACGATCACCACGAAGCGGTCTGCGGTAATCGCTATGAGCTTCTCGCGGGTATGGGCGCCCCCACCGCCCTTGACCAACCACCCATCGGGACTGATCTGGTCGGCCCCGTCGATGGCGATGTCCAACCGGTCGAGGTTGAAGCGCTCTACTCGAAGACCGAGCTTGGCGGCGGCTTGCTCGGTCCGGGGAGAAGTAGCCACACAGCGAAGCGAAAGCTGCCGGGCTGCCAGTGCGGGCAGCAGATACGCCACCGTGCTACCGGTGCCGAGCCCGACGGTCATACCGTCTTCCACCACCTGCGCCGCCGCCTGGGCCGCCCTCCGTTTCTCCTCCTCCACCTCGGAAAGCATCGCCACTCAGGATGGGCCGCCCCGTTCGAGATCCGCAACCCGGCCGCGACCAGGAGGCCGATCGTCGTCCCCGGGGCCGCTCTGTCGACCCGGAGCGACCGCATTGAGCCCGGGAGGTTGTGATGAACCAGAAGCGGCCACCCCCCTCAGCCCGCCCGACCTCGGGCCGCCCGAAGAACCATGTGATCGTCGTATTCGGCGCCACGGGGGACCTCGCCAAACGTGAGTTGCTTCCCGGGCTCTTTCATCTGGCCGTGGCGGGCCTTCTGCCACCGAGCTACCGCATCGTCGGCACGGCCCCCTCTCGGGGCGCCCCGTCCGAAGGCGACTTCAAGAAACACGCCCGCCAAGCCATCGCCGAATTCGGAACCACCAAGCCCGATGGAGAGGCCTGGAAGACCTTCGAGGACACGTTGGCCTTCGCCACCGCCGACGCCGTCGACCCGTCTCCGCTCATGTCAGCAGTGCAGGACGCCGTTGGCCAGATCGGTGGCGACCCGGAGCGCCTCTACCATCTGGCCGTCCCCCCGGTGGCGTTCGGATCGGTGGTCGAGATGCTCGGAAGCACCGGTCTGGCGCAGGAGGCAAAGGTGATCATCGAAAAACCTTTTGGCACCGACTTGGCATCGGCCAAAGCTTTGAACGACACGGTGCACAGCGTGTTCGACGAGTCGCAGGTCTTTCGGATCGATCACTTCCTCGGCAAGGAATCCGTCGAGAACATCCTTGCTTTGCGCTTCGCCAACGGGCTCTTCGAGCCGGCGTGGAACCGAGAGCACATCGAATACGTGCAGATCGATGTTCCCGAGACGCTGTCGATAGAGGGTCGCGCCGCTTTCTATGAGGGAACGGGGGCGTTTCGCGACATGGTGGTCACCCACCTGTTCCAAGTTCTGGGGTTCGTCACCCTCGAGCCTCCGACGACCCTTTCGGCGAAGGCGCTCCGAGAAGAGAGGCAGAAGGTCTTCGATTCCATGCGGCCCCTCGACATCAAGCACGTTGTGTGCGGCCAGTACGACGGCTACCGTTCCGAGCCAGGGGTGGCGCCCGACTCTCAGACCGAGACCTTCGTAGCCCTTCGGGCAGAGGTCGACAACTGGCGTTGGGCCGGCGTCCCTTTCTACCTGCGCACCGGCAAGTCGCTCGGGGCCAGCCGCCAAGTCGTCACCCTTGGACTACGTGAGCCGACCTTGCGCATGTTCCCGTTGGAGGCTGGCTCCAAGCCTGGGGATCGGTGCAACGAGATCAGCATCGATTTCAACGACCCGGGCTCCGTCGCAGTGCGCTTTCTGGCCAAAGAGCCCGGTCCGGAGATGCGGCTCGGAGACGCGAAGATGATCTTCCGATACCAGGACTCCTTCTGCGCTTCCAACGACTTGACAGGCTACGAGCGTCTCATCCTCGACGCCATGCTCGGTGACCAGTCGCTGTTCACGAGCGCGGACCAAGTGGAGAGGTTATGGGAGGTCTCGGCACCCCTGCTCGAGCACCCTCCGTCGATCGAGCCCTATGGGCCCGGCTCCTGGGGCCCGCCTTCGATCGACTCGCTGGTGGCGCCCCACCGCTGGCATCTCCCCGAGGGAGACTGAGATGGCATCGCCCTACGGCACGCCGCTGTACCTTCTCGCCTTCGACCACCGCTCCTCCTTCGAGCGCGGGCTGTTCGGCGCCACGCCTCCACTGTCACCCCAGGCACACGACGGCATCGTGAGAGCCAAACAGATCGTCTTCGAGGCAAACCGCCTGGCGGTCAAATCCGGCGCGCCCCGTGATCGTGCGGGGGTCCTCGTGGACGAGGATTTCGGTTCGGCCGTAGCCCGACGCGCCCTGGAGGAGGGCGTCCCCCTGGCCATGCCGGTCGAGCGCTCTGGCCAGGACGAGTTCGACTTCCAATACGGCGCCCACTTCCCCGAGCACATCGAGGCCTTCGACCCCACCTTCGTGAAGGTTCTCGTCCGTTTCAACCCCGAAGGCGACCCAGATCTGAACCGCCGCCAGACTGAACGGCTGGCCCGCCTGAGCAAGTGGCTCCAGGGCCGGGAACATACCTTTCTCTTCGAGCTGCTCGTCCCAGCCACCACCGCACAGTTGGACAGCTTCGAGGGCCACCAGCAGGACTACGACCGCCACCTGCGCCCCCGGCTCGTGGTGCAGAGCGTCGCCTCGCTGCAGGCCGGTGGCGTGGAGCCCGACATCTGGAAGATCGAAGGGCTCGACTCCCAGGAAGATGCCAGTGCCGTGGTCCGACAGGCGCGTTCGGGAGGAAGGGACCACGTGGTGTGCATCGTGCTCGGACGCGGTGCCGACTGGGACAGCGTTGTCCGGTGGCTGGAGGTGGGTGCGGGCGTGCCCGGGTTCGCGGGCTTTGCGGTGGGCCGGACCCTGTGGCACGACCCACTCGTCGATTACCTGGCAGGCCGGTCCTCGGATACCGAGACGGCAGACGTCATCGCCGACCGTTATCGAAAGCTCATCGACACCTACGACGCGGCCGCAAGCGGACAAACCGAGGCCGCACCGTGACTACCCCGCCCATTCGCCTGATGCTGGCCGACGTGGACGGGACCCTGGTAACCCAGGACAAGGTCCTCACAGACAGGGCGATCGCCGCCGTGCATCGCCTGCGCGATGCCGGCATCCTCTTCGCCGTCACGAGCGGACGTCCTCCTCGAGGAATGGCCATGCTCGTCGAGCCGCTCGATCTGCAGACGCCCATCGCTGCTTTCAACGGCGGCCTGCTCGTCGACCGCGACATGACCGTCATCGAACAGCGCGTCGTTCCCGAGCACCTGGTCAGTCCGATCGCTGCGCTCATGACCTCCTTCGACCTGAGTGTGTGGCTCTACCGTGGTGCCGACTGGTACGTCCCAGATCCGAAGGGACCACATGTGGACCGTGAGGCGTGGACGGTCAAGTTCGAACCCAGGGTCATGACGAGTATCGAGGGTCTCACGGGCGACGTGGCAAAGATCGTGGGCGTGAGTGACGACCACGACGCGGTCTCGAAGGCTTCGGCGGCAGCCCACGAGCGCTTTGGGAATCACGTATCGGCGGCACCGTCCCAGCCCTATTACCTCGACGTCACCCACCCCGACGCCAACAAAGGCGCCGTGGCCAGGTACCTCGCACAGAGATACAAGCTGTCCACGGACGAGATCGCCACCATCGGAGACATGCCCAATGACGTCTTGATGTTCGCGCACTCAGGCCTGAGCATCGCGATGGGCAACGCCGACCCTCAGGTGCAACGAGCCGCCCGTCGGGTGACGGGGACCAACGAGAACGAGGGCTTTGCCGACGCTGTCGAACGCTTCGTCCTCCCTCTCGCTCCGGCCCCACCGCAGCCCTAGTGTCGGAGGGCGAGCCAGGGCAGGAGGCCCGGCACCCCACGCGCCCTCGGGCTGACCAGGGGCAAACTTTCGCTGTGCAACTGACCGCAGCAGGGGGACTGGCCGTCGACGTCTCGGCCGACGGCACGGTGACGATCGGGCTCGACGGGGAGGACTGGTTCGGACCGGGGCGGCCCTCGCTGCCCGCCAGCGTGGGTGAGCTCGTCACGGCCATCGACGAGCTCGGCACCGCCACATGGGTCACTGTCGTCGACGGCGACGTGCGCTGCTCGGTCCGCGCCTACGGCGACCACGCGATCCTCGTGTTCCGCAGCGAGGCGACCACCGACCTCACCGGCATCGCGACCGGTGCCTTCGACCAGCCGTCGGTTGCCTGGCCCACCTTCACGCCGGCCGAACGGGCCCACGGCCGCACCCCCGCCGGCCTGCGCGCTCTCGTCTTCCAGCACTGCGAATTCGGACTCCCGAGCAACGCCGGCCCGCCGCTCGACGGCTGGTTTGTGCTCCCCCACCGACCCCCTACCGGCTGGCCGCTGCTTCTCGCCCGATCCGACGGCCGGACTCTCCTCGTCGCGCCCCTCGACGCCTTTCACGAGCAGACCATCGGGCTGAACAGCGGGACGTTACGTTGCGGCTGGCACGGCGACCTGGAAGCCGTGCCCGCCGGCTTCGCCACCGAACTCGTCGTGCTAGCCGCCGACGGTCCCCGCGCCGCGCTCGACACCTGGGGCCGGATGCTGCTCGACGCCGCCGGCACCGTGCGACCGGGTCGCTGGCCCGACACGCTCGGCTCGCGCCCCTCGTATTGGACCGACAACGGCTCGGCCTACTGGTATAAGACCGAGCCCGACCACGACGTCGCCGGGTCGATCGTCGCCGCTGTGGACGACCTGCGAGCGAAGCATGTCCCGATCGGCGCCGTGCAGCTCGACTCGTGGTTCTACCCGCACGTCGATCTGAGGCCGCTCGACACCGAGGAGTGGGTAGTGCCGCCAACGGCGCTCGTGGCGTGGGAGGAGCGGCCCGATGTCCTCCCCGATGGCATCGCCGCGCTGCGGTACCGGCTCGGCAACCCGCCGCTCGTCGCCCACATCCGACACCTCTCGGCCGCCGCGCCGATCGCTACTGAAGCCCCGATGTGGTTCGACGGCGACTACGCCGCACCCGCCACCCCCGAGGCCTATGAGCGCTGGCTCGACCAGTGTCGCACTTGGGGTGTCGAGACGTTCGAGCACGACTGGCTCGCCGAGATCTTCTTCGGCGTGCGTGGGATGCGGGCCGAGCCAGGTCGTGCCAAGGACTGGCAGGAGGGCATCGACGCCACCGCCCGTGACCGTGGCATCACCCTCCAGTGGTGCATGGGCACGCCCGCCGACTTCGCCCAGACGACGACGCTCACCCAGGTCACCTCGGTCCGCACCTCCGGCGACCACGGCTACATCGCCACCGCCGGCCAACTGTGGGCGTGGTTCTGCACGACCAACGCCCTCGCCCGCAGCCTCGAGCTTATGCCGTTCAAGGATGTATTCCGCGCCGATCCCGAGGTCGCCGGCCAGAACGGAGAGCCCGAAGCGCTGCTGGCCGCGCTCTCCACCGGACCGGTCGGGCTCGGCGACCGGGTCGGGCGCATGGACCCCGCGCTGGCGCTGCGGACTTGCCGCGCCGATGGGCTCCTCGTGAAACCGCACACCGCGATCGCGGCGATCGACGAGTCGCTGCTGTCCGGCCCGGCCTTCAACCCGACGCTGCTCGTGGCGGAGTGCACGTCAGAGCACCCCGCCGGCCGCTGGACCTATGCGGTGGCGATGAACGCTCACCCGGGCGACGACCCGATCATCGGCGAGATCCACCTCACCTCGTTCTCTGGACCAGACGCCACCGCGAAGGTGCAGTCGAGTCAGGCGAACCGGATTTCTGCTGATGTCGTGGCGTGGGATTGGCGGGCCGAGAGGGCGACGCGGTTGGCGCCAAACGCCACCATCCCCGTTTCTCTCGGACGCGAGGGTTGGGCTTTCTACGCCCTCGCGCCGGTGCTTGCCTCCGGTCTGGCGGTGATCGGCGACGTCAGCAAGTTCGTTACCGCCGGCGACGCCCGTATCGAGGTGTCCGAGACGTCGACTGGTGTGCGCCTCGTGGTGAAGGGCGCCGGCGAAGTCGTCACCGTCACGGGTTGGGCCGAGACCACACCCACCTCGCCAAACGGGGTTGTCGCGCACAACCCGTCGACCGGCGTCTGGACCGTCGACATCGAGGTCCCCAGACGCGGCTGGGCGACCCTCACGATCGACGCATGACGCTGCGCCGCGGCCCGCCTGCACATCAAGGAGCTCGAGTAGCTCCAGGTGGTCAAAGCGGCCACCCTTAACCCACTGGCGCAATCCGTATTACGGACACTCATGTAAGAATGCTCCGCCCTCTGCGGTGGGAGAAGAGGTCGGCGGCGCTGGCCAGTTCGGTCTGTACTTGGCGCTGGGTTTCGAGAATCTGATCAGCCCAGAGCATTTGCAGCGTGGCCCGAAGTTGATCGCCGCGACGCCTGGCACTTGCGTCGTCGACGGCTCCTCGCAGAACGTTGTGCATAGTCCCGTCGTTGACCGGCGGCGGATCGAGCGACTGGCGCCGGTTATCCAGGATCTCTCCGAACTCCTGGTACCAGCGGTGGCTGGCTGCGTACGAGTCGCGCAGGACGGCACCGGCGATGGCGACCGACTCCAGCTCGTGCTGCCCCGCCTCCACAGGGTGCACCGGAAGCGTGGCCAGCGTGAAGGCAGCCAGGCGGATCCGGTTCGCGCCGGTGAAGAGGTCGGCGACAGTTTTGATGGGCACCACCTTCGCTCCTCGCTCGGCCAGGAACTGACGAAAGGCGTCATCGAGGCGGAGGTAGGCGCTGTGCGCAGAGCGCTCACCCGGTCCTGTGTCGACATGGCGGGTCATGACTGTCAGTCGGTCCACCGCATCTGCGAGGAATCCCGAGTTGGTGACGAACGCTTCGGACAGTGCGCGCCCCAACGCTCCGGTGGCACCGCGGGGCCAGAACAACAGCCCAACCACGACGCTTACGGCACAGCCCATTGCCACATCCTCGATCCTCGTCAATCCGACCTTCCAGCCCACGGGGACAATGATGTTGAAGAGGATGACAACCAACACGGTGAACCCGGCCTGCCCGGCGGCGAACGAGAGCATCGTCGGGGCCATGCCCGACACCAGCACAGCGATGGGAAGAAGCGCCCACAAGAGCGCCGAATGGCCGGCGACGCCGATCATGACGGCGGAACCCACCACGACGCCAACGGCCGTCCCGCCGACGGCGCGCAGGGCCGACGAACCGGTGCCAAGGGCATTGGATCGCAGCACCGACAACGTGCCCAGCACCACCCAGAAACCATCCTCGACGTCGGTAATCTCCACGATGGCAACGGCCAAGGCCAATCCAACCGCACCGCGCACGGCATTGCGAAACCACACGGAGCGGAACGACAGGTGGGAGGCGAGTCGGCCCCAGTACGCCCTCGAAGACTCCTCTCCCACGGCGCCCAGCATCTGGTCGGTGACCGGCTGGGCGCCGGCCGCCTCGAGCGCCGCGTCCGCCACAAGGGCGGTGGCGATGCCGAGCATTCGGGCGTCGAAGCTCGGGTCCAGGGTAGTGGTGATCCAGTCCTCGGGACTCTTTGTCTCCGCCCCAGCTTCGCTTTCGGCCGCCGCAACGGGGGCACCGGCTCCGAGGCCGATGTGCGTTGACACTTCGGCGTCGAGAACACTGTTGACCACGCGGTCGAGACGCTCGATCGAGTGCTGTACCGCCTGGACCAGTGATGGATCATCCACCGGGTGGGCGTTGCCGTCGCAGACAAGCGAGGCACTCAGATGCAGGGTGTCGGCAACGGTGCTCAGCATCGCTCGGACCGGCTCGAGCTCGAGCGCTGTCGCCGCGTCCCGAGCTAGCGCAGCGCTGCCGGCGATCCATTCGACTCGGCCCACCAACTTGGCCAGCGCCACCGCACCCGGCGCAGACCCGGTCGGTGGGTACGGGGTCAGCGCGAACTGGTCTCGTAGCTGCGACAACTCCGACTCCACGGCCGCCCGGGCATCACCATCACCCCGAGCTCCGGCGTGGGCTGCTGCCAGGTGGCTGACAGCCGAAAGGGTTGCCGACAGGCGTCGGCGGAGGTCGTCGTGCCAAGGGGTGGGCCAGATCAACATGCAGGCCGGGATACAGAAGGCGCCGGCCAGCCCCCAACCGACCAGACGCGGCCCGACGGCTGCGGCCGGTTCGGCCACGGCCACCGGTAGCACGAAAAGCAACAGGGCGGCCGTCGAAGCGGTCGCCGCCTGAGGGGAGACGACCCCCGCAAAGAGCACGACGAACGCCAGCACCGCCATTGCCGCCACCGCAGCCACCTTGTCGGTGGAGACGACCGTGCCCAGAGCGACGAAACAACTTCCCACAAGGAAGAGGACCACGTAGGAGAGGAGTCGGGTGCGGGGACGCCCAGGAAAGTCGACGAGGAGCAGGAGGGAGATCGAGCCGAACGCTCCAAGGAGGCTGATCTGTGGGTTCGCGGAGAGCAGGTGGGCCAGGCCGAAGACTGAGGGCATGACGGCGGCGGCCCGGACCGACCGCTTGACGGCGAGGAGATCGGGATCTTTGGCTTTGACCCAACCGAGAGCATTGGACCTCAGGCGGTGCGGCGCGGACACCGTGACGTCGGTCACCGGGTGGGCGCAGAGCGTTTTTGGGGCCGGGTCGGCCGACACGAACCAGACATACGAGCGCGAAGCTACTCCGACCTCCCATGAGGCCCAAGGGCCGGCGCACGTGCGTCGGCGGACCGCCGATGGCCTCGGAGTTTCGTCGCCCAGGTCAAGGGTTCGCGGGACACCACTCGCGCATTGGTCGGGTGCGTCTGGGACCTGGACACATCCGTGCTCGCGGTAGTTCACGCCCAATCAACGGATGCCCAGTGCCTTCTCAGAAATCCCAGGCGGCCAGGATTGCTGGCCGCGTCTGCCGCCTGCCGCTTTCCAATCTGGAAAGCCTCGATGGCGAGGTTCGGGTCCATCATGTTCGCCGGAGCCTCGATGTCGCTGAAATCGGGCTCGACCGCTACCAGCCGTCTGGTTTGGCGCAATGGTGCCAACTCAGCGTCCGGGGTGACCGAGGCGGCGAGTGAGCCACCCCCTCCGGCGCCCTTGGACCCGAGGGGGTGGCAGGACAGGACCACCAGAACGTCGGTCGGCGGCGCCGCCGTGGCGTTCAAATGACTGAGGATGCCGCCGTCCATATAGCGGTGGCCTTTGATGGTGACGGTGGGGAACAGGACCGGTACGGCGCAACTGGAGGCGACGGCGTGCAGCAGTGACACGCCGGATCCTTCATCCCACACGACCAACTCGCCAGTATCGGTGTCGATCGCAGCGCATCGGAAGCCTGCAGGCCAGGCGGCAAGAGCATCGGTATCAAACGCTGACCCTGGGGGGTCGGGGCGCACGTCCTCCGCTCGGGTTCTCGACCATAGGAACTCGAGTTGCTCGCGCGCCGGGCGGAACGGTTGAGACGTGCACCCGTCCGTCGCCATCCGACCCCCGTACGCTGGAACAACGTCGAACCCCGAGTGCGAGGGATGTTTCCGGTGCAAGGCGTTCACCTGGGTGCGACAATCCTTTCGGGATCAGACACAGGAGAGCCGGATGAGCACCGTCGATGGACAGAGCGCACCCGGCAGATCGCCGAGCAGCGAACCGGCCGATCTCAAAACCCTTCCAATGGAGATCGCCAAAATGCCGCCGCCTTTGCAGCCCATGCAGGCGCAGATGGCACGGCAATGACCGTGGGAGACCGTCGGAGGTAGCAGATGGCCGAAGTCCCACCGCCCCAAGAGGAAATCCTGCTCACACACTTCATCGTGTCGGACGACGTCGAGCGATCTCGGCGCTTCTACACCGAAGTCCTTGGGGGCCGGGTCGCCTTCTCCAGCCCCGGAGGGCCGACCAACGTCGCACTGTCCAATAGTTGGATCGTCATCAATGCCGGCGGAGGCCCGACTGACGACAAGCCGGAGGTCACCCTGGAGACGCCCGGCGACCCAAATCGGGTGAGCAGCTTCGTCAACATCCGGGTCAAGGACATGGAGAAGGTGTACTCCGAATGGAGCGCGGCGGGGTGCTCAGTTCCTGACGCCCCCGAAGCAGCACCAGTACGAAATCCGTTGTTATATCCGCGATCCCGATGGCCATCTGATCGAAGTGGGACAGACCACCGACCCGCAGGGGGACTGGGTGCCCGATCACTGGCCATCGAGTACGCCCGCAGACGAACTCCCAACGCCGCCAGGGGGAATCGTGCTGGCCCACTTCATCGTGACGGACGATGTCGAGCGCTCTCGCCGCTTCTACACCGATGTGCTCGGGGGCAGGGATGCGTTCTCCGGACCCGGAGGGCTCACGTATGTCCAACTGTCGAACAGTTGGATCATCATCAACGTCGGCGGAGGGCCGACCGACGACAAGCCGGAGGTCACCCTTGAGACGCCCGCCGATCCCAACCGGGTCAGCGGTTTCCTCAATATACGAGTGACGGACATGCACGCTGTGTACAGCGAATGGAGCGGGCGCGGTGCGGAATTCCTGACGCCACCGAAGCAGCACCAGTACGAAATCCGTTGTTATATCCGCGATCCCGATGGCCATCTGATCGAAGTGGGACAAACGACGGACCGGGGGGGAGATTGGTTCCCCGATCAATGGTCATCGAGCAAGTCGGAGTAAGCTTCCTGACGGCGCGGAGGTCTCCATCATGACCACGGCGATCATCGGCACCGGAGGCATCGGATCGGCCATCGCGCGTCAGCTTGCTGCCGGTGGCGAGACCCTCCAACTCTCGAGCGCCGACAGGGAGTCGGCGCGAAAGCTTGCCGCGGCAATCGGCGGAGCGGCGGTCGTCGCGCTCGACAACCGGAGGGCTTTGCAGGGAGCCGATGCCGTCGTCCTTGCGCTGCGGTTTACCGTGTTGAAAGACGTGATCGACGAGATCGCCGACGCGCTGGGAGACACGTCTCTCATCGTTCCGAGCAATCCAGTCGGACTCGACGCACAAGGGAGGGTCGTGCGACTCCTACCGGAAGGGCAAGCATCGGGCCAAGTTGTTGCTAGGTGGTTGCCCATCGGGACACGCTTTGCCATTGCGTTCGGCACCATGTCGGCCGATCTCTTCGAGTCCTCGAGCCACCGGTCGCCCGAGCCCGCGGTTCTTTTCTACGTGTCCGAGGACGAGCGTGGGAGTGACGAAGTCGAGCACTTGATCCGAACGGCGGGCTTTGAGCCGATGGGGATCGGCGGGGTCGAACAGTCGAGCCGACTCGAGGTGGGCGGCGATCTTCACGATATTGTGGTCGGCTCCGCAGAGGCGCAATCCCTCGTCGTGGAGGCCTGATTGGCTTCCGACGTGCGGACGTGGTCGTCCTCAGCCAAGAACCATCGAGCTCGTACGGCGCGGATGGGGTGTCGCCCACCTACCGGAGCCAGTGTCATCCAGGTACCGAAACTTCACAATGGGGTCAAGGCCTTCTGGAGCGGACGACGGGATTCGAACCCGCGACCCTCACCTTGGCAAAGAAAACAGGGCCAACTCCCCTACCTGCACCGCTGCAAATTGATGCAGCATGATCGGAGTTTTTGACCGACCGTACCCGAACCCATGATCTACCGTTATTGTCAATGGCGCAGGGTATCTTGTGGAGCCCGAACCCCTCAGTCCCTACCATGTGCACCACATCGTTGGGGGTCTTCCTCACCCAATACATCGGCAGTTGGCCGTAGAAGCACAAAACCAAGGCTCTTCGGCGTGAACTGAAAGTAATACGATTACGCCCGCGCGATACCCGGTGGTCGGAGGCACCTTTCAGGTCCTGATGCAGGTCGTGTGTGCACCATGTTGGCACGGTCTTGGCCCGTGGATCGGGCGCCTGGGAGCGGGGGGCACCGATCGGCGGGAAGGTCACTGGACAGCTCCTGTCTGGGTGCAGAGAACCGGCATGTTCAGTCAGATGGGCCACACGTGCTCGGAATGGCCGCGATTACTCGCTACCTCCGACCGTCAACGGATCGGTTGCAGGCAGCCGAGTCGGTTGAGAAGCTGTGCTCGTCGGCAACTCACAAATGGGAGGAACCGAAGATGAGCACTATTACCACTTCTGACGGTGTGGAGATCTTCTACAAGGACTGGGGATCGGGCTCACCAATCGTGTTCAGTCATGGCTGGCCGCTGACGGCTGACGACTGGGACACCCAAATGCTGTTCTTTCTAAGCCATGGCTACCGTGTCATCGCCGCCGACCGCCGTGGGCACGGGCGCTCGTCGCAGACCGGCGACGGTCATGACATGGATCACTACGCCGATGATCTGGCTGCGCTGACCGCACATCTCGATCTCCATGACGCTGTGCACGTCGGTCACTCGACCGGTGGGGGCGAGGTGGTTCACTACATCGCCCGGCACGGTGAGGCCCGGGTCGCCAAGGCGGTGCTGATCAGTGCTGTTCCACCGCTGATGGTGCAGACCGATGCCAACCCCGGTGGGCTGCCTAAGAGCGTGTTCGACGACTTGCAGGCTCAGCTGGCCGCCAACCGGTCCGAGTTCTACCGGGCGCTGCCGTCAGGACCTTTCTACGGGTTCAACCGGCCCGGCGTCGAACCCTCCGAGGCAATCATCGAGAACTGGTGGCGGCAGGGCATGATGGGAGGAGCCAAAGCCCACTACGACGGCATCGTCGCCTTCTCGCAAACCGACTTCACCGATGACCTCAAGAAGATCTCCGTTCCCGTGCTGGTGATGCACGGGGACGATGATCAGATTGTCCCCTACGAGGACTCCGGCCCCCTGTCCGCCAAGCTGGTGCAAAACGGCCAGTTGAAAACCTACGCGGGATTCCCCCACGGCATGCCGACCACCCAGGCCGAGACGATCAACGCCGATCTGCTGGCATTCATCCAGTCCTGAGGGCGTCTGTCCTCTGCCCCGACCGGACCAGCTAACTCAAGGGTGCATAACTCGTGCATCCACGGATTTATCGACCCCAGGCGGTACGTGTCGATCCGGGGCACCCGCCAGCCTCGATCAAGCCATCGAGAATTTCGATATGGGGATCGGTCGCGCCCGTGTAAAGATCCGTTTGCGCGGCGTGCTCCAGAGTCGGACTCTGCACGACCATAATGACAATCCTCGGCCGGACTCAGCACATCGATTCTGACGTGGCACCCTACAGGTGCAAATGTGGTGCGCGCGGCTCCCAGACGCGCCACGAGAGGCCGATTTCGGCCCCTCGCACCGCCGCTACCTGGACTTTCTCTGGAGCGGACGACGGGATTCGAACCCGCGACCCTCACCTTGGCAAATAAAAGAGGCCCAACTCCCCTACCTGCACCTTTGCAAATTGACGCAACATGATCGGCAATTTCGATTGAAAAAAATGAACCAGACTGACCGTAATCGTCAATGGCGCGTGCGTTTCTTGTGGAGCGCGACCTACGGAATCTCGTACCACGTGCACCACGTCGATTGCCCGGAAGGGCCGTGAGGACGGGCCCGGGAGGGCCGTTGGCATTTCCCAGGGGTTGGGCGGTCGACCCAAAGGTCGTCGACAGCCGGAGCAATGAATCGGCCCGGGTTTCACGACCTGGCCTCCAGGATTCCCGGACCAATTCAAGGAGTCCCTTCAACGATCGGTCAGTACGCGGCCCAGCTGCTTGACCGACATCGGGGGGTGCACTGGGGACTTGTGTCCGAACCGTAGGCCATCGAGGGCGAGCTCGAGGAACCGCCGAGAAGCCCCCGGAGCGTCGGTGTCGCAGAGATCGCCGAGGGTCCTGACTGACATCAAGGTCACGACCAGATCGGTGGGGTCGATGTCGGGCCGGACCGTGCCGGCCCGCTGGCTGGCCTCGAGGATCCGCTCGATGAGCGGCAACAGGGTTGCTAGGGCCCGGTCGGCGTCTCCCCCACTCCAAGGTCGCCGCGAGGTCGCCGCACGCCAACAACTCGGCGCGTCCACGCAGCGCCGGACGAACTCGAAGACCGCCTCGCCAGGGGTCACCTCCAAAATGACCTCATTGGCGATCTGGCGGGTCCGATCCGTCGCCGCGTCCACGACGGCGGCGCACAGATCAGCTTTGTTCGGGAAGCGCCGATAGAGGGTCCCGATCCCGACCTCGGCCCGAGCGGCGATCTGTTCCATCGACGCCTCGTAGCCGTGTTCAGCGAAGACGTCACGGGCGGCCACGAGAATCCGAGCCAGGTTGAGCTCGGCGTCTCGGCGCAGCGGCTTGCTCCTGGTCATGGTATCCACCGCCTTAGCGCTCCCCCGGCCCACGTCAGTCCTCGGCGACGTAGCCGACGGCCCCGACGAACACCTCGGCCTCGGCGGTCAGGGATGGATGGGACTCGGTGAGGACGATCGAGGGCCGGCTACCGGTCGGGATCATGAGCGCCGCGATCGCTGCCACCACCAGCGCCCCGCCGCAGACCGCAAAGGCCAGTACGAAACCGTGCTCCCTCGGGTAGCCGCGGACCAGCAGGCCGCTCACGATCAGGCTGGTGGCTACTCCGCTGCCCAGAGCGGCGCCGATATTCCGGATGTTGGTGTTCATGCCCGTCGCGACCCCGGTCTGGCTGGCCGGCACGGCCTCGATGATCAAGTTCGACATCGAGGCATAGCCAAGAGCCACGCCGATGCCCAGCAGTCCGGCGGCCACGTAGATGTTCCAGGGTTGATCGTGGGCGACGGCCAGCACTCCGTAGCTCAGGGCGGCGAAGAGCGCCCCGCTGATCAAGATGGGTTTGGATCCGATGGCGACGGTCAAGCGACCGGTGAGCGGAGCGATGACCAACATGGCCACGGCGAAGGGCAGGAGGAAGAGGCCCGACTCGGTGACCGAGGCGCCGAAGCCGTAACCCACACGGAGCGGGGTCTGGGCGAACTGGGGCACGGTAATGAACATTGCGAACATTCCGAACCCAAACAGCAGGGCGGCCAGGTTTGTGCTCCACACGGCGGGGATCCGCATCATCTTCATGTCGACCATCGGCGTGTCCGAATGTGTCTCCGAACGGATCCAGAGCGGGATCAGGACGGCGGTGGCGGCGAAGAGCCCGAGCACTGAGGCGCTCTTCCATCCCCATATCGGCCCGTAGGAGACGGCCAGCAGCCCGGTAACCAGCCACGCCGACATGATGGCGGCGCCGACCCAGTTGACCCGACCAGGGGATCTGACCGGTGACTCGGGCACAAACACGAACGTTGTCACTGTCGCCCCGATGGACAGGACGAGGGGGATCCAGAACAGCCAGTGGTACGACAGGTGCTCGATGATCGGGCCGGCGAGGACTATCCCGGTGCCCACACCCACGCCCAGGATGGCCGACAGCACTCCTATAGCCCCGGCCACCTTGTGCCGCGGGAACTCGTCGCGGATAATCCCAAAGGCCAACGGGAAGACTGCCCCGCCCGCGCCCTGGACGATCCGGCCGGCCAGCATGACCGGAAAGGTGGTGGCCAGAGCGCTGATCAAGGTGCCCATCGACAATGTGACGAGCACAACGACGATCATCTTTTCTTTGCCGACCATGTCGCCGATCCGCCCGAGAATTGGCGTGGCGATGGCGGCACTGAGTAGGTAACCAGTCAGCAGCCAAGTGGCCCCCGTCGCTGTGGTGTGCAGGGTGTGCTCGAGCAGCGGGATGGCCGGGATTATGAGCGACTGCAGGAGGCTGAAGGCCAGGGCCGCCGTCGCCAACACGGCGAACGTCGCCCCGTAGTGGATGCGCTTCTCCACGGTCTCGCTCCCGGATTCTGGTTTACGGAATGGGTGATTCCGCTTTCTGTTGAAAGTAGTAGAACCGGAACCAAAGGTTCCACTTGGGTACTGCAGTAGCGCTGTTCCTGCACCTTCCCAATGGCGAATGTCGACACGACCGCCGGGTCTGCTCGGAACCCTCGGCAACGTTCTGGGGGCGTGAAGGGTACCACCCGAGAGTCGCCTCTCTACCAGGCACTTCTTCCTCCCCGGCGTTCCTCTCGTTCGCCGCGACAATGACCCGATGGTCTTCCGTCTCGCCGTTATCGGTCTCCGACAGATCCTTCGCCTGCTCTTGCGCAGGTGTCGCTCTTCCCGGGCCAAAGACCTCGAGCTGTTGGTCTTGCGCCACGAGCTCGACGTCCTCCACCGTCAGGTGCCCCGGCCACGGTTCCGACCCGAACAACGATGGGTGCTCTCCGTCCTCCAGCGCCTGCGACCAGTCCGGGATCGTCTGTCATCCCTCGTGAGACCGGACACGCTCCGGCGGTGGCATCGTGACCTGGCTCGCGCCAAAGTGGCGCAACCGTCATCGGGTCGTCGCGGTTCCGGATCCCCGACCACGTGCGGCTTCTCGTCTGGCTCTGGCCTGCGACAACCCAACCTGGGGCTACTGCCGCCTTCGAGGAGAGCCCAAGAAGGTCGGTGCCGAGATCTCGACGACCAGCATCCGACGAATCGTGGCCGAGAAGCGTCGACCCCCGCCCCGGCGCGAGACCTGGCGTTAGTTCATGCGAACCCAGGCCTCGTCGATCATCGCCTGTGACCTTTACACCGTCGAGTCCCCGCTAGTTCGAGCGTCTATCTTGCTAACGGATGAGGTCGATTTGCCAGTCGCCTTGTTCCCGTCAGTGGTGGAAGGACGTAGCCAAGAGATAGAGGTCCAGGACTGCGAATGTGCTGGTGGCCAGGATCACGATTTGCACGATCCACCCCGACGCATTTGGGGCGGTCGGGACGCGTCTGCGATTCACGGCCAAGCCGTTGGCGGTCACCAACCCGACGGCAGGCGGTCCTCGGCCTTGCGCCGTCGGGCCATGCGGACTCCCGGAAGTGGCTTGGGCCTGTGCCATCTCAGCGCCCTAACAAGACGGGATGGGATTCAGAGTCCGCTGACGGGGACGACTCTCCGCACGTTTCGTCGCTGTCAACATTCGTCTGTGTCCGGCCCAACAGGATCAGCAAGTGACGACCCAGAACAAGTAGGGCCAAGGCCAACACCATGATCCAATCGACAATCCCCAGTCGATGACCGAGCAGGAGTTCGACGGCCGTCACCGCCAGCACGGCTAGGACCGGGACATAGGGCGCCAACAGTGACAGTGTCGTTACGCGGGCTTCTGCAACCTCGGTGGACGGCGCATAGACGGCCCGCAACGCTCCGAGACCGATCAGGAGATACCCGGCGACCCAACCCGTGTCCAGCACGCTTCCGTTGCTGTAGTTGTTCAGTTCGGTCAAGTATGCGAAGGCACTGTCGGCGATGGCGAAGGCGACGATTCCGGCCATGACCAGGCCCAGGCTCGCCCGACCTCGACGCCCGACGCGGGCCAAGAGGATGATGACCAGCGACACCATGACCACGTCGCTCGCCGGGTATGCGAGGGACAACGTCTGTTTGAGTACTCCGCCCTGATGCTGGCGGTACAGGGGCCCGAGGATGGTCGCCCAACTGGCAAAGACCATCGACCCGGCGATGATGCACCCGTCGAGGATTCCCCGGACGCGATCAGTGGCCCGTCGCGGTGCGCTGGGAAAAAGCAAGAGGCCGGCCACCGCCAAGGGAACGGCGGAGAGGAACCCAACATCGGCGAGGGACGGAAACGGCACGGGCACTCCCCGGATGAGGTCGTAGTAAGTCCACACCGCCTCCCCTGCCGCCCATGCGAAGCTCGACGCACCGAGGAGTACCCAGGGCGACCGGCGTGAGGGCACCTTGAGTGCCGCGATACCGCAGGCAACGGTGGCGACCAGGGCGGCGACCCCCTCGCCGACATCATCCACGGCGTCGGTGAGATGAGGACCTCCGATGGCCTCGATCATCCACACTAAGAAGGCGAAAGTGACCAGACCGAAAAAGAGCGCCCAGGTGAGAAAGTGTCGTCTCTTTCTATCGAGCGGAGGCATTCAAGGTACAGACGGTGGATGTTCGACGAACCAAGAGAGCCACGCCCATCCGGGGAACGTCATCGGGGAGGGTGATGGACGAGGCTGTTTATGGGCACACCATGATCGGGAAAGTGAATCGACACGGCGAACGCCAGAATCACAATCAGCGCCGTCGTCAGCGTCGCCCGATGACGTTCGATGAACCGGTGAGCCACGATTCCAGCAGATCCCGTGAAAGTTGTGACACCACGGGCCGGGACGTTAAGTGCCGGATTCAATGGCTCCATTGGGCATCCATCGACTTCAGCCTTCCTCAGCAATAGGGTCATACTGCTCTAATCAGGCGAGGCACTGATCCGCGTAGTCTCGGAGGTGCCGGACCTAGACTCTCTCCGGACTTGGGCACAGCGGGTTGGAGTGGAAACAAGGGCGGACGCCCGAGGTGAGACGGTTCCTAGGGCAGCATTTGGACGTGCCAGTCGAACCCAGGGAGCCAAGTGGGTAACGGATTTCGACCGATCAGCAACCCATGTAGCGAGAGCCGCCCATAATCGGCGGGGATGCCGTACGTATGGTGTTTCTAGATAGCGCGACCGCGGCCGCACGGCGCCGCCGACTTCCCTAGCCAAGCCGCGTCAGGATATTGGCCCTAGCGCTCGGCTTGACGTCTTTCGATTATTGATGAGAGGAGACCCGAATCAGGAGAGGTCATGGGCTCTGTTCTGGTGACACGATCTGAGAGACCGCGGTCAATCTTCCGAGGGACGATCCTTGTGGAAACAGGACAGGGGTCATCCTGTGGCGACAGATGCCTTTCGGTGTAGCCGTCCCACCCGCTGTCCGGCAGATCGGGCAGGACATCCGACAGCACGCCAGGCCCGCTCGTTGCATTGAATCACGACCGGTCCAAGAGATCCGCTAGGTCCGTAACAACGGTGTCGGCGCCGTGGCGGCGCAGCGCCTCGGCCTGTCCGACCCGATCTACACCGACCACGAAGGCGAATCCTCCGGCGCGGCCGGCCTCTACGCCGGACAGGGCGTCCTCGAACACGGCAGCGTGGTCAGGATCCACCGCCAGGGCGCGGGCCGCGGCCAGGAAGGTGTCGGGGGCGGGCTTACCCGCGAGATTGTCTCTTGCCACGGTCACGCCATCGATGCGAATCTCGAACAGTTCGGCGATACCGGCGGCCTCGAGCACGGCGGCGCAGTTGGCGCTCGACGACACCACGGCGCGCCGCAGGCCGGCCACGCGCACCGCCCGGACGTAGCGGACTGACCCCTCGAAAGCCCTGACACCGCCCTCTCGGATCATTCGCAGGATGATCTCGTTCTTAGCACTACCGAGCCCATTCACAGTCTCCAATCCCGCCGGATCGCCGGGGGTACCTTCGGGCAAGGCGATGTGGCGCGACTCGAGAAACGAACGCGCTCCGTCGGCTCTCGTCTTCCCATCGACAAAGGTGTCGTAGTCGGCCTCTTCGTCGAACGGCATGAAGGGCTCTCCGCTTTTGATGGCCCGGGCCTTCAAATAGACGTCGAACATCTCCTTCCATGCCGCGGCGTGAACCTTGGCTGTTTCGGTGAGGACCCCGTCGAGATCGAACAGGCACGCTCGCACTCGCTCGGGGAGGCCCACCGCGGGGTCGATGTTCATCTTGGCCACACCGAGAGATTGTTCCACCCATCCTCCCCCGCTTCTCTTCAGTTTCCTAACTTTCGGAGTGCCTGGAGGTTGGCGATGTGACAAACAAGGCGATTTGGACAGAAGGCCTGACCAAGCGGTACGGGGCCTGACCGCCCTCAGCGACCTCAATCTCGAGATCGACGAGGGCCAGGTGGTGGGGTATCTCGGTCCCGACGGGGCGGGCAAGACGACCACAGTCCGACTGCTGCTCGGGTTGATCCAACCCACGGCCGGTCGTGGGGAGATCTTCGGGATCGACTGCCGGCAGCGTGCCGTCGAAGCCCACCGGGAGCCTGGACTACGTCGCGGGCGAGGCAAACTTGTGGCCTTCGCTGACCGAGACCGAGATCGTCCACTGCTGGGCCAGCTGCAGGGTCGGGTCGGTGAGGCCTATCGCCAAGAGCTGATTGCCCGGTTTGAGCTCGACCCTTCCAAGAAGGTCCGTGCCCATTCAAGAGGGAATCGGCAAAGGTCGTCTTGATGGCTGCCCTCATGTGCGGCCCAGATCCTCTCCTCCTGGACGAGCCGACCAGGGGGCTCGATCCGCTCATGGGACAGGCGTTTCGACACTGCATCCACGAGGGTGTGCTCATCTGTGTCCTCGCGCTGACGCGCCGCGACCTAGAGGGCGAAGATACATCGATGGTTTGCCGGTCTTACCCCGGCGTCGCGCTCGACCCAGGCCAAGGGCCTCTCACACCTCCGACGGGACAAGAAAGCCGCTGCCAGCAAGGACTAATGGCCCTAGGTACGGTGGGCGAGTCGTGGCACGCTTCTCCCATGTGGACCGACCAACGGGGATCAGAGCTGCTCCCCCTGGCCGAGTGCGTCCGGCTCCTGGCCAAGGCGGCCAAGACCGGATTGACCGGACGCTTGGGCATCTCGACCCAGCAGGCGCCCATCATCCAACCGGTGAACTTCTCCTATTACGATCACAGAATCGTCGTCCGCCTTGGATCGGGCCATTTGGTCGACATCATCACCGGGGCGCTCGTCGCCTTCGAGGTCGACCAAGTGGACGGAGACGCCCAGGAGGCCTGGAGCGTGCTCGTACGAGGTTTGGCGTCGCCGTTGGAGGGGCCCGAGCGCGAGGCGTTGGCCAAGGACATCCCGACGCCCCTCGTCCCGAGGCAGGGCGACATGGTTTTCGTGATCCGCCTCGACGTGGTGACGGGGCGCCGGTTCCCGCTGGAAGACACCACGCCTGAATCCGGATACAGGCGCCAGGACATCCGGCCCTCGGACGCCGTCAACCCCTAGCCGAAAGTGATCGCCGACGGCGCGGGAGCGCCCTCGTCTCCTGACGACACGCCACCGGCTTCAGTGTCGGCGGAGGTGGCTGCCGTCTTAGCGCAGCGCCCGAGTCCCGAGTCCTCGCCCTGGATGCTGACCGCAGTGGACGAACCTGCTGAGATGCGACTGGTCCACGAGGCCCTG
Source organism: uncultured Acidimicrobiales bacterium (assembly GCA_963731665.1). GTDB lineage: Bacteria > Actinomycetota > Acidimicrobiia > Acidimicrobiales > UBA8190 > Chersky-840. The sequence goes on from CAVSWP010000008.1 coordinate 253,747, forward strand.
TTCACCGTGGCCGACGGGGTCACCGGCACCAGAGGGAGCCGGGAGGAAAACATCGTCGCCGCTCTGGCCGGTGTCGTGGTCGCCGGCGTCTACGAGCGCCATGACGACGGCACGGAGTCATTGCTGGCCGTCCCCTCCTGGACGACCCTGTCGCTCGACGGAGACATACCCGCCGGCACCCGCATCCTCGATCTGCGATCGGGAGTGTTGTGGCGGATCGTGGTGGCCGAGGACGGGATTGCGCTGTGTTCGGCCCGATGGGCGTGTCTGGCCCGCCCCGGCACCATGGTATTGGTGGCCGAGGGGCCCCCTTCTGTTCTCGACGTATCCGGGAGCTGCGAACCGGACCAGGGCCTGATGACTTTCGGGGGACAGGTGAGCGCCGTCGTGGAGACGCGACCCGACCCCCAACCCGGGTCACCTGGAGGACGGCGAACGCGTGGGCTCATCCGCATCGGCTCCTACGGTCGAACCGACGATCGGACGCGCCGCGACGTGCAGCTCGAAGCCCAACGTTCGGCTCGCCGGATCGGCGCTCGTGGCCTTCTCGCCGAGCAGAAGACGGCCTGGGCGGCGCGCTGGGATGAGGCCGACGTGGAGATCGTGGGCGATCCCGAGCTGACCCGGGCGGTCCGGGTGGGACTCTTCCACCTCATGGCGTCGGTCGCCGACACCGACGACGCGGCCGTGGGAGCGCGGGGTTTGACCGGTCCCGGGTACGGAGGACACGTCTTCTGGGACGCCGAGGTGTTCGTGTTGCCCGTGCTGGCCGCTACGCACCCCGCCGCGGCCCGCGCCATGCTCGAATACCGCATTCGCCGGCTTCCGCCCGCCCGGGAGTGGGCGGCCGCGCTGCGCAGGAGTGGATCGCGCTTTCCCTGGGAATCGGCTTCCCGCGGAGACGACGTCACACCCACAAGCGCGGTGGATGCAGGCGGCGATACCGTCGCCATCCGTACCGGTGAGCTCGAGGAGCACATCACCGCTGACGTGGCGTGGGCGGCATGGCAGCTCGGCGCCTGGTCGGGCCGCTGGGCGTTCCTGGAGGGCCCCGGCCGCCCCCTTTTGACCGAGACCGCCCGGTACTGGGCGAGCCGGGCCCGCCTCGATTCGGCTGGCGTGGGCCACATCGACAGCGTCATCGGACCCGACGAATACCACGAGGACGTTGATGACAACGCCTTTACCAACCAGATGGCGGCCTGGAACCTGAGAAGAGCGGCGGAGCTGGTCGAACGGGTCGGTCCGGCACCCGAGGGGGCTGAATCCCAACGATGGCGGTCCCTGGCCGACGCGCTGGCCGACGGCTACGACCCGGGAACCGGTCGTCACGTGCAGTTCACCGGATACGACGAGCTGGAGCGGCTTCTGGTGGCCGAGGTGGGACCGATTCCCCTCGCCGCCGACCGGGTGCTCAGCCATGGGCGTTTGGCTGGTTCGCAGATCATCAAGCAGGCAGACGTGCTCATGGCCCACCACATGATCCCGGACGCCCTGCGTCCGGGGACGCTTCGGCGCGACCTGGACCACTATCTCCCGAGGACAGCGCACGGAAGCTCTCTGTCACCCGCGATCCACGCTGGCCTCCTGGCCAGGGTTGGGCGGTTGGACGAAGCGCTCGAGCTTCTCGACCTGGCCCAGAGCCTGGACCTCCACCAGGTAGCCGGCACCTCCGCAGACGGCCTTCATCTGGGGGCACTGGGCGGCCTGTGGCAGGCACTGGTCCTGGGATTCGCGGGAGTCCGGGTAACCGGCCCCGACGACCACGCCCTCGTCCTGGATCCCCACATCCCCACCCGGTGGCAGGAGCTGCGCATTACGCTCCAGTGGCACGGTCGTCGAGTGAGCCTGCAATGCCGGAGCGATGCCGTCCATGTAGCCTGCGCCTCGATCCTGCGCGTCCAACTCGGAGACGATGTTCCCGTGCTTCTCACTCCCCCCGGGGGGTGGATTGAGCGCGGTGCGACCGGACCCCGGGCGGGGCGTCCTTCCACGAGAGCCGGAACGCAGCCCACCATGGCGGTCAGCGGGCGCGTCGTCGGTGACGGTCGGGGTACAGGAGATGGCGCCGAAGAGCACGGAGAACCTGTCGTCACGCCACCACGAGAACCCAGCGCGCAATGTGATGCCTGACGCTTAGTTCGCTGCGGTCAGTTGGACACCATATATTCGGGGGACGGAGTCTCTCCTCATTCACAGGAGGCCAGCCATGGGGCACGAGGGCACCATCGAAGAGCTTGGGCACGACGAGTGCCTGACTCGCATGGCAACGCAACGGCTCGGTCGACTCGGTGTGGTGGTGGACGGCGTTCCCCTTGTGCTGCCCATGCGGTTCGCGATGGAAGGTGAGACAGTTGTCCTCCAGACGAATCAGGGGGCCAAGGTCCTTCATGCGCCCCTCACGTCGGTGAGCTTCGAGGTCGACCACGTCGACTGGGAGAAGGGCGAGGGATGGAGCGTGCTGGTCCAGGGGATCGGCGAGGACATCTCCGCGGCCATCGACGAGCGCTCCGAGGCCCTGCGTTCGCTCGCCGTCGACTCATGGGCACCGCCGCCAGCAGACCGTTGGCTCAAGATCATTCCTCGCAGGATCACCGGGCGATTTCTCCGGGCTGGTTGATCCACGTAGGCGTCGAACCGGGGCCGCGCTCAGCGCGCCTTGATCTGTTCTATCAAGGCGCCATAGCGCATGAGGTGCTTGTCGCCGACGAAGCCCTCCAAGACGTGGCGCCGCGCGCTCTCACCGAGCCGCATGGCGTCTTCCGGTCGGTCGAGGAGCGACACCAGCGCCTGGCCGAACCCCTCGACGTCGTTGGGATCGTCGAGCAACACACCGGTTCCCGGGGCCACCTGGTCGATGATGCCTCCCACCGCCGATGCCACGATCGCCTTGGCCTTCCACATGCCCTCGGCCACCGTGAGGCCGAAACCTTCCGCCAGACTCTTCTGCACGATGACCGTGGCCTGACGCTGAAGGGCGTTGACCATGGCCGCGTTCTCATCCGCATCGTCCATGGGGAGAACCACGAGTCGGACCCGCCGTCGGTGTCGGGCCGGCAAGAGTTGCCATGCCTCGATGCACTGGTCGAGCACGGCGCGGCCCTCGGGGTCGTCACTAACGTGGTCGACCTCCGGGCCCACCAGGGCGAGTTGGGCATCACCGCGGCCATCTGTCCCCGCCGCGAAGCCCGCCATCACCCCGGCCATGTCCTTCAGGCGGTCCCACCGCGACACCTGGATCACGAGGGGTGCTCCGACATCAAGGGGTCCGTCGGCCATCACCGATGCCCGTCGGGTGACGCGGCCGGTCGTGCCGTCCCGGCGAGTAAACGTCGCCTCTCCGGTGGGCGCGCCCTCGACCACCCCCATGGCACCCAGGATCCGCAGTCGCTGGACCACGGAGAGCTCCTGGTTCTTGGGCGAGAACGGGTCGATCGAGGGCGGGATGACCGACACCTGTTCCATCGAAACCCAAGCGGGCACGTACTGGCGGCGTGTGAACACGAAGCCGTCGCAGGCGGCCAGGTACGGTTTCAGGAAGGCCCAGGCCTCCTCGGTCCACCGGTTCGTCTCGTCGGTGCCCACGTGACAGCGCCACAACACCGCTGCACCGGCGGCTTTCAACGGCTCGGCCAGCCCGGCGGTCTGGGGATCGTGCAGGATGACGACATCCCCGGGACGCACCTGAGAGGCGATTGCAGCGGCGTTGATCGCCTCGACGGACTCGTAGGCGGCGCCATCACTCTCGCTGAGAGCTCCGCCGTCGCCGGCGACACCGTGGAGACGGTTGTGGACTCGCTTGGTGACGGCGAAGAACTCCGGTTCGCCGGAGATCACGAGCCAGCGGACGGCCACCCCGACGCCGAGAATGTAACCGACGAGGACCTGAAGCATCTCGGCCACTCCTCCGCCCGAGGCCGTTGAGTTGACGTTCCAGACGGTGCAGCCCCGAAGCGCCTCCCGGGTGCGAGATGCCTCGCCCACGAGATCGGCGTAGCGCTGCTCTCCTATGAGAGGCTGCAGACGAGCCAAGTCCACGACGGGGACGTCAACTTCGCGAGGCGGCGGCAGTGTCGGCATGGTGACGATCCTCGTCTGACTGGCTGCTCCTGGCAATTGTGGAGTCAGGGGCCAAACCTGAGAGCTTCAGGCGTCCTCGGCGTACATTTCGTCGATGAGCTCGGCGTGGACCCGACACACCACGGCCCGCTTCACCTTCAGTGTAGGCGTGAGCTCGCCGGCGGCAACCGTGAGCTCGTGGGCCAGGATCCGGTGCTTGCGGATTCCCTCCACCCGGGAGCGGCGGGCGTTCACCAGGGCCACCAGGGCGTCGATCTCCTCGCGGAGATCGGGGTCGGCGGCCAATTCCTCGTAGTCCGCCACCTTGCCCCGCTCGTGGGCCCAATCGCCGAGAGCCCCGGCGTCCAGCGCCAGCACCGCAGTCAGGTAGCGGCGACCTTCGCCGATGACGATCGCTTCTGAGACCAGCGGGTGGCTCTTCAGCTCCATCTCGATGTCTTGGGGCGCGATGTTCTGCCCGGCGGCGGTGATGATGAGGTCCTTCTTCCGACCCGTCAGGCGGAGGTAACCGTCGGAATCGAGGGTTCCCAAGTCACCGGAGTGCATCCAACCCTCGGTGTCGAGCAGTTCGGAGGTGCTCTTCGGGTCGTTGAAATATCCAGCGCACACGTTGCCTCCCTTCACGAGGATCTCCCCGTCCTCGGCGATGCGCACGTGCACGCCTGGCAGGGCCCGTCCTACTGTGCCGATCCGATTGTCCTCAGGTGGGTTGCAGGTCGTGGGTCCGCACCCCTCGGTCTGGCCATAGAGCTCGATCACGGGCAGTCCGATGGCATGCAGCCAGCGAACGAGGTTGGGGTGAATAGGGGCAGCCGCCGTGATGAGGATGTGCGCTCGGTCCAGGCCGATCTCGCGCCGGATCCTGGCGCCCATGGCCGCGTCGAGCACCGCATGGGGGAGCTTCTCCCACGGAGCCGGGCGTTTCCCCACCTCGCGTTCGGCCTCGAGGTGCCGGCCCAGTTCGACATACTGCCCGACGACGCGTTGCATGAGCCACGGTGCCTCTTCGATCTTCTCGAGCACCGCCGTCTGGAGCTTCTCCCACACCCTGGGGACCGCGAAGAACACTGTCGGCCGGCAGTCCAGGAGGTCCTCGGCGACTGTGGCCAGGCTCCGGGCGAACCACGTTTCCCCGCCGATGGTGATCGGGGCGAATTCACTCATGCCGCGCTCCGCTACATGGCTGAGTGGGAGAAACGACAGGAACCGCTCGCCTGATGCCAGGTGGACCAGCGAGGCGGCACTGCGGATGGTCCACATGATGTTGGCGTGCGTCAATACCGCCGCCTTGGGAGGGCCGGTGGTGCCGCTCGTGTAGACAAGGGTGGCCGGTCGGTCAGGATCCACCGTCGCGGCGCGCCCCTGGGCGAGCCCCGGCTCGCGTTGTAGGCGCGCTGCCCCAACGGCCCGTAGTTCGGAGAAGTCCGCCAGGAACGGGTCGTCAAACCGCTCACCGTCGTCGAAGACCACCACCCGGTCCAGCTTGGGGAGGGTGTTCCGTACCTCGAGCACCTTGGCCAGCAGTTCATCGTTCTCGACGAAGCACAGGCGGGCCCCGCAATGATTGAGGATGTAGCCCACCTGCTGTGCTGAACTCGTGGGGTAGATCGGCACTGTCACGCTGCCGTTGGCGAGCCCCCCGAGATCTGCGAAGTGCCATTCGACCCGGTTTCCCGAAATGATGGCGACCCGCTCACCGGGCCCGATGCCCAGATCCGTGAGCCCGGCGGAGACCTCGGCTACCGCCCGTCCATAGTCGGCCCAGGTGACAACTTCCCACCCTGCATGCGTGCGCCGGCGCAGGGCCGGACGGTCCGGGATCCTGCGCACGTTGGCGCCAAAGGCTTCGACGATCGTCGCACCTTCGATCACGACGGGCTCTTCGTTGTCCACGGTGTCCTCCTCAATTCCTTCATTGCGCTGCGGACCGGCAATCGGGGGCCGGACCACTAGCGCATCCACAGGGGGCCGTCTTCAGTGCCGGTGGGTGCCAACGCCGGGTACAGCACCTCGGCAACGGGCGTCGGGCCGCGGAGCTTGTCGAGCTCAGCCGCCACGAGGCGCTCGTGCTGGTCGAAGTCGGCCTTGGCGGCCCTGGGGCTCCAACGGCCCCGCATGAAGAACACGAGCACGAGGAACACCAGCTGTCCAGCGATGCATACCCGCCACCACCGCTTCCACTCGTTGCCCGACGCCTTCTGGGCCGGGATCACCTTCTGCTCCACCCGCAACAATGAGGCCAGCTGGGGCGAGCTGGCGTGCACCGTGGCGATCTGGGCGGAGGAGACGGGATGTCCGGCCTGGATCTCAGTGGCGAGGGGCGAAAAGGCGAGCAGGCCTTGGACCTGGAGCTTGAGCGAAGGGGGCACCGCTGCCATGCCCGCCATGATGTCGTGGGTGGTCCCGTAGGTCTGGAGCAGCGCCCCCAGGGCCTGCCCGGGACCGTAGGGCTGCATCTCCTTGAGCGCCGTGATGACGCTCGCCGGCGCGGCCAACGGGTGAAGATTCCCGGCCGCGGGAACATAGGGCTGAGCTGCCTGGAACGTCTGCAGGTTGGTGGCGGCGACCTGGTTGTCCACCAGCGTGGTGGAGGTGGTGATGACCCTGGGGAGCACGATGAACGACAGCGCCACCACGATCCGCAAGACCCATCCCCACACCGCCAACCCCGAGGCCGACAGGGCGGGGTTGTGCGCCTCGACGGCCTCGGTGTAACCGGCCATCCACGGTGTGTACGTCGCGCCGATGAACAGGCCCAGCAGAACGACCACCAGGATGTTGGAGTAGTAACCGGTGGTCGGGTGGTCGATCTGACCGAGCAGGATGAAGGTCATGACGATGGTGCCCACCGCTCCGACCACCATGAACGGCTTGCGCACCCGAACCCGGTCGGAGAGAATGCCGAAAACCACCAGCATCGTAGACATGCACGCCCAATACCATGTGTTGATGCCATTGGCGTCGGCAGTCGTGCGGTTGAAGATCACGACCCAGTACAGCGTGAGCACGCTCACCGAGGCGAAGTAGATGAGAAGGAAGACCGAGATCCCGAGCGACGAGGCAATGAGGTCCAGGCGCATCATCGACCGAATCGGGTGGCGCGTGGCTTTCTCCACGTCGATGCCCTTGGCCCTCGCCTCCACCAGAGCGCGCTCGTTCTCCGACACCATGAGCTGATCGCGGAGTTGCGGAGACAACTCACGCAGGCTGAAGAAGGCAATGACCACGACCCCCATGCACACCAGGCCCGAGATGATGAACTGGTCCTGCCACGGGTGAAGGTGCGCCAACGTCCGGGTGGCGACGATGCTGGCCGCCAGGCTGCCGACCGTTGGGCCCAACGCCCAGAACCCCATGGCTGTTCCCCGCCCCATCTGGGGCGAGAAGTCACGCATGAGCGCGGGAGTGGAGACAAGGATGATGCCTTCCACGAACCCGATCACGCAGTACGCCACGGCGAAGCCGAACTCGCTGTGGATGTGAGGCACCCCCACGAGCTGGACGAGGCCGACCGTGAGCGTGCCATAGATGGTCAGATTGGCCCGACCGATCTTATCGGACAGACCTCCGATGAAGGCAGTGAAGGCGCCGATGGCATTCGACACCACCAACAGGTAAAGGAAGTACAGGAACGACATGTGGTAGTAGGGCAACATCAACGGCGTGACGGCACCCTCCACGTAGTACAGGTAATAGAGGACGATCGTGGTGAGCACCACCATGCCGAGGTAACCCATGCGTGCGGGTGTTCTCGGGTATTGGGTGAGCTGACGCCTCCACAGGGCGTCGTAAAGCCGACCATGGGTCCGACGCTTGATCGGAATCGTGGCGATGGACATCGCAAGTCCCTCCCCCTGCTGTCGTTCGAGAACCCGGGCCTCGGTGGTGGCCTGCCCTGGCTGAAGATCCGAAGCCGACCCTCTTTTTGAGATGTTGACGTGCCCACCGCCCGTTCACTAGGGCCAAATGCCCGTACCTCCCTGGGCAATCGACAACTGCAGGGGGCACGGCGCTCACGCTTTGTGCTTCGTTTCGGAGGGCACTCGGACATCGGGACTTTGGCCTCTGGCCGGCGCAGGCCAGCCGCTCTAAGCAGAGTCCTGGGGCGTCACCTTCGAGGGGGGGCCATGAGCGGCCGAGACGATGAGTTCATGCGGGAAACCGACGCCTTCACCTGGTACATGGAGAACGACCCAGTTTTGCGAGCCACGATCGTGGCGGTGGCCTGGTTCAATCGGTCACCGGACTGGGACAGGCTCGTCGATCGTCTCGAACGGGCCACCCGATTGGTGCCCATTTTCCGCCAGCATCCCGTGGAACCGCCCGCTCGCCTGGCCACCCCCCGCTGGACACTGGATCCCGACTTCGACCTCTCCCGGCATCTGCGGCGGGTGGGATCCCCGTTTCCCCACACACCTGACACGGTGATCGAGATGGCCCGGCAGGCGGCCATGTCGGGTTTCGACAGCTCCCATCCGATGTGGGAGTTCACCCTGGTCGAAGACCTGACAGATGGGGCTGCGGCCATGGTGATGAAGCTGCACCACTCCCTGACCGACGGCATCGGTGGGATGCAGCTGCTTCTGGTGCTCTTCGACACCGACTCCGAGGCTCCTGCGCTGGACGAGCTCCCCGAAGCACCGGACTGCGCCACCTCAGGGGTCGGCCACCTCGTGAGAGCGTCCCTCTCGCACGGAGGTCGAAGGTTCCTCGATTTGGCGCGGCACGAGGCGAGGGCGGCGCTCCCCAGGCTGTGGCGGACCGGTCGCCACCCCGTGCGCCACACTCGGGCCCTCATCGAGACCGTGTGCTCGGTCGGCCGCACCGTCGCCCCTGTGACCCACACGCTCTCACCGATCATGACGAAACGCAGTCTGGGGCGACGGCTCGGCACGCTCGAAGTCGGACTGGACGATTTGAAGCGAGCGTCGGCGGCCGCGGGAGGCTCGGTGAACGATGGGTTCATAGCGGCAGTGACCGGTGGCCTGCGTCGATACCACGAACACCATGGCGCCTCTGTCGACGAGCTTCGCGTGACCCTGCCCATCAGCATCCGAACCTCGAACGACGCGGCTGCCGGAAATCGAATCACCCTCGAGCGCTTCACGGTGCCCGTGGGTGAGCCTGATCCGGGCGCTCGGATCCTGACGATCGGCAAGCGTTGTCGCACGGCGCGCAACGAACGCTCGGTCCCCCACTCCAACGCCATTGCCGGGGCGCTCAACCTCTTGCCGTCGCAGGCCCTCGGGAGCATGCTCAAGCACATCGATTTCCTGGCCAGCAACGTGCCCGGAATCGGCTTCCCCGTGTATCTGGCCGGTGCCCTCATGACGCGGTACATCCCCTTCAGCCCTACCATCGGGGCGGCTTTGAATGTCACCCTGCTCTCCTACAACGGCACCTGCGGGGTGGGAGTCACGCTCGACGCCGCCGCGGTTCCTGACACCAAGGTGTTCATGGCTTGTCTGCGCGCCGGCTTCGAGGAGGTTCTGGCCCTCGGGGTCCCCGTGGGGCTCGCCCCGCAGACAGAGACGGTTGCCGGCGGTGGTCGGTAGGCTGCGCGTGGGGTCGGCAGGCATCAAGGAACTAGAGGAGTGCAATATGCTTCCGGGGCAAAGACAGCTGTGAGCGTGCCCGGTCGCATCCTGGTCGGCGTCGACGGCTCCGAGGACTCCAGGTGCGCCCTGGCGTGGGCAGCCGGTCTCGTCGAGGGGACCGATGCAGAGATTATCGCGGTCCATGCCCTCGGCCTGTTGACACACCTCGTCGATGCGTCCCTTGTGCCATCCGCGGGACACCGGAGCGAGGTGACCTCCCGGCTCGAGCAAGAGTGGTGCCAACCGCTCATCGAAGCCTCGGTGGCTCACCGCTGCCTGGTGGTGGACGGCGACCCTGTGACGGCAGTGCTCAGGGCGGCACGAGAGCAAGTCGCTGATCTTGTCGTGGTGGGAAGCCGCGGGGCGGGTGGTCATCCCGGACTCGTTCTTGGCAGCACGAGCCAGCAGCTCGTTCACGAGGCCGACCGTCCCGTGGTCGTCGTCCCTCGCCGGGCTCCGATTCCGTAGGAGGCGCCGGGGTCCCGGCGCCGTCAGTCCGAAGTCTGTTGCCTCGGCACTCTGGTTGCCCGCAGCACCGCTCCCAAGACATCGAGGGCAGACGCCAAGGCCACGGGAGCGTCTTCGTCCACGACGGCCACGACTTCGAGCGCGTGGGCCGCCATCTCCTCGCCGACTTGGGCCGGATGCTGGTCGCCACTCACCATCCGGGGAGCCGGGCGCGCGATCTCACCGGCCCAAACCGTGTCGGGGTCGACACCGGAGGCGATGGCTTCGATGACGTCGCTGGCGGTCACGAGCCCGAGCGGACCGAGGGGGCTCTCAACCAGCACTGCGCCCACGCCCGACTCCACCATGGATCTGGCCACGACCCGCAGGGTGGCCAGCCCGTCGACGCGGGCCGGCACCCGGGCGGGAATTCGCCGCATTCGGCCCAACCCAGAGTCTTCACGGTCAACGGTCACGATGGCATCCGAGCATCAGCCAGCGGCTCCCATGCGATCCGTCGCCCCGAGACCATGGTCGAAGGGACCCGCACCAAGAAGGGATGGGCTCCGGGCGCCCACGGCTGCAACGGCAGGCGGCGAACCAGATCGATGTCCTGGGGGTCCGTGATCAGTTCAGCCATCCCCGTCACGAGAACGCTCCAGCCGGTGTGGTACATGCGGTCTATGTCATCGGCCTCCACGCTCACCACCGTGCCCCGCAGTGCAGCGTCGAGCTTGGAACCCTGGTCGGTGGCGAACACGACGTCCCCGCCGAGCACCGACACGTTGACGGGGAAGGCGACGGGAATGCACTTCACGCTCAGTACCACCCGCCCGATCCCGGCATGCCCCACGAGCTCCAGGCATTGGTCTCGATCCAACTCAACCAGAGAGAAGTGGGAATTCTCATCTGCCAATTGCCCCATACCGCACCTTGCGCGCCGGGAGGCGGTGTCGACCAGGGCCCAACGACTCTTTCGATGGTCCGATCGTTCCCGAGCGCGCCGTGAAAAGGAGTCGCAGCTCATGCTCACGCGACGCCGCTCCTTCTCGGAGACGACCCGGCCTGCGAAGACATTGGTGCCCGTGTCAGCCCCAGGTCAGGTCAAGTCGGTTCGGGCTCCATGACGATGGCCCCACACGGACATTCGGCTACGCAGATCCCGCAGCCTTTGCAGTAGTCGTAGTCGAAGGCGTAGCGAAGGCCGGGCCCCAGCTTCATCACCGCATTGTCGGGGCACATCCCGAAGCAATTGTCGCACTCGAAGCAGTTCCCGCACGACAGGCACCTTCGAGCCTCGAAGAGGGCGGTGGCCTCGTCGAGGCCCTCTACTACTTCGTCGAAGCTCGACGTCCGGCGCACCAGGTCGAGCCGGGGTTGGAGTGTCTTCGGCGCATCGGCGTAGTACCACGTGTTGAGCATCCGGGCCGACGCCAGCTCGTGACGAGGGGCCGGTTGGTACGCGGTCCCCCGCAACCAGGTGTCCACGTGGCGGGCAGCCTGCTTCCCATGGCCGATGGCCACGGTCACGGTGCGCTCGGCGGGAACCATGTCGCCGCCGGCGAAGACTCCGGGATGCCCCGTCATCATGTCCGGTCCCACCCGGACCACCCCGTCGTCAACCACGATGTCTGACGCACCCCGCACCAGGGACAGATCCGACTCCTGGCCCAGAGCCAGGATCAGCGAATCTGCCTCGAGCTCCTCGAACTCCCCGGTGGGTCGAGGAAACCCCTCGTCGTCGAGAGCCATCTTCTCGAGCACGAGTCTCTCCCCTTCGACGGCCTGCACTGTCGAGAGCCACTTCATGCGCACGCCCTCTTCGACGGCTTCCTCGACCTCCACGTCGTGGGCCGGCATCCGGTCTCGTGAACGCCGGTAGACCACGACGGCATCGGTGGCACCGAGGCGTCGAGCGGTGCGCGCCGCGTCCATGGCGGTGTCCCCGCCTCCGTAGATGGCCACACGCCTGCCGAGCTGTGGAGGGGCCTCTCCCTCCATGCTCCGCAGGAGGGACACGGCATCGAACACGCGAGACGAATCGCCAGCGGGAATATACGTCCGTTTGCCGATCTCGGCCCCCACAGCCAAGAAGACGGCGTCGAACCCTTCAGTCTCCATCGCGGACACCGCATCGGTGACGCTGCGGTTCAGCTCCAGAGACACTCCGAGGGCGAAGATCCGATCGATCTCGGCCTGCAGGATCTCGCGCGGCAATCGGTACCGGGGGATGCCGAACCGCATCATCCCTCCAGCACACTCGCCAGCCTCGTAGACGGTCACGGAGTGCCCGAGACGGGTCAGGTGATAGGCGGCGGAAAGGCCAGCAGGACCTGCCCCGACCACGAGGACTCGCTTCCCCGAAGGAAGGTGATCTGCTTCGAGCCTCCATCCTCGAGCGATCGCCTCGTCACCGAGGAAGCGTTCCACGGCGTTGATGCCCACGGCCTCGTCAACCTGAACGCGGTTGCACACCGTTTCGCACGGGTGGTAGCAGACCCTCCCCATAACCGCCGGCAGCGGGTTGTCCGCGACGAGAGCCCTCCACGCCCGCTCGTAGTGGCCGGCCTCGGCGTGGTACAGCCACTGCTGGACGTTCTCTCCGGCGGGACAGGCATCGCAGCACGGTGGGAGGCGGTCAACGTAGACGGGGCGCTCCACCCGCCAAGTCCCGGTCTTGTTGGCGAGGCTCGAACCAATGTCGAGGGTGATGGCAAAGGGCTTCTCCATCATGATCCTCCTTCGCCCGTGGCCACCGCTGGCTCGCCCGCGTCGTCCAGAAGATCGAATCGGCGAATGTTGCGATCTGCGAGGGCCTGGATCCGTTCGACGATGTCAGTCCGGGGCGACGTCCCGAAGAGGTGACCATAGCGACCTTGGAGCCGCAGGTACTCTTCCACGGGCACCCGACGGCGGATCTTTGACACCGCCGTGACCTCGCCGTACTCGGCCTCGAAGACGGGAAAGATCCCGGTCTCCTTGGCCAGCCGAGCCAGAAGGACCGTGTCAGCCGATGCGCTCTGCCAGCCGAGCGGGCACGGCACGAGGACGTGGATGTACCGGGCCCCACGCAGTGACATGGCATGGCGGACTTTGTACTCGAGGTCGCGCAGCTCTGACACCGTCGCCGTGGCGACATAGGGGATTTCGTGCGCCACGGCCAGAAGCGGGACGTTCTTCCCCTGGCCGAACGCGTTGCCAGGCTCGGGGCCGATGGCCTCCGTGGTGGCAGTGCGGGCCCCTGGAGGGGTTGCGCTGGACCGCTGTACGCCGGTGTTCATATACCCCTCGTTGTCGTAACAGATGAAGAGCACGTCGTCGTTACGCTCGAACATCCCCGACAGACAACCGAAGCCGATGTCGACCGTGCCGCCGTCACCGGCCTGGGCTACGACCCGGACATCGCTGCGCCCCTTGACCTTCAGGGCTGCGGCCACCCCGGTTGCCACCGCGGGTGCGTTGGCGAACAGTGAGTGCAACCACGGGATACGCCACGACGTCTCGGGGTACGGGGTCGAGAACACTTCGAGACATCCCGTGGCATTGACGGCGATCATGCTGCCCCTGGTGGCCCGCATGGCAGCGTCAAGAGCAAATCGGGCGCCCAGCGCCTCACCGCATCCCTGACACGCCCGGTGACCTGAATTGAGTGAGTTGGTCCGCTGGGCGTCGGCTTGCACCGAACGTTGCTCCAGAGGCAGCAACCGGTTACCCACCGCAAAGCTTCCAGTTTGATAGAACTTCACCGGTTGCAGAGGCACGACCCGCTCCTCACGTAACCCGCGCCGACACGATGCCGACGTCGCGCAACACGTTTTCAGCGGTCGGGCCCGAGCGGCGGCGGCGAGCCATCCGCCCCAACTCGCGCTCAACCAGACCGCGATCGAGATCGAGGAACGTGAGCGCCTCGAGCCCGTCCGAGGAGGCCAGCTGGAAGAGCTCCATCAGCGAGCTCTTAGTGATGGGACGGCCTCCGAGCCCGGCGATCACCGCGTGCGTCTGCAACACAAGTCCAGCGGTGGCCATCGACACGTCGGTGGCCACGATCCCTCCGGCACCGGGAGCGAGCGCCTTCTCGAGGACCACGACCCGGCGCGCCCCGCGCAGTGCCTCACGCACGGCCGCTGCCGGGAATGGCCGAAAGGAGCCGATCCCAACCACCCCGATGCGCGTCCCCTGGTCGCGGAGGTCATCGACGGCATCCTTGATGGTCCCGAGCACCGAACCCAGCGCCACCACGATGGTCTCGGCATCCTCGCTTCGGTATGTGCTCACCAGGCCGCCCGAGCGCCGCCCGAAGGTCCCGGCGAACTCGGCGGCAATGTCGGGTATGAGATCGAGCGCCTGAAGCTGTTTGACATGGGCCAGGTACCGGACCTCCTCGAAGGCCTCCGGACCCACCATGGCCCCGATGGACACGGGCTCAAGGGGATCCAGGACCTGCCTCGGCTCGTACGCCGGAACGAACAGGTCGACTTGCTCTTGAGTGGGGATCTCCACGGCCTCGAAGGCGTGGGTGAGGATGAATCCATCCATGCACACCATCACCGGCATCGACAGCTCCTCGGCCAGGCGGAACGCCTGGACATGGAGGTCGACCGCCTCCTGGTTGGTCTCGGCGAAGAGCTGGATCCATCCGGCATCACGCACCGACATGGCGTCGCTGTGGTCGTTCCAGATGTTGATCGGTGCTCCGATTGCACGGTTCGCAAGGGTCATCACAATGGGTAGGCCCAAACCTGAGGCGTTGTAGACCGCCTCGATCATGAAGAGCAGGCCTTGGCTGGCTGTGGCGGTGTACGCCCGCGCACCGGCCGCCGACGCGCCGATGCACACCGACATGGCGGCGAACTCTGACTCCACGTTGATGAACTCGCAGTGCTCCAGCTCACCTGACTTCACGAGGGCCCCGATTCCCTCGATGATGTGCGTCTGGGGCGAGATCGGGTAGGCGCAGACCACCTCCGGTCGACACAGGGCGACGGCCTCGGCGACGGCCCGTGATCCTTCAACCTGGCGAAGCATCGGTGAGCACCCCCGTTCGACCCGCCACCAGTCGAAACGCTTCACGGGCGGCGGCGACATTGCCAGCGGCTACCCGTTCGTTGAAGCGCGCCGTGATGGCGTTGAGGACGGCGTCGAGCGAGACCACCCGGGTCAGGGCCGCGAAACCGCCGAGGAGAACAGCGTTGGGAACGGGGCGCCCGGTGTGCTCGAGGGCCAGCTCGGTGGCAGGGACGGTCAACAACCGATCGTCGCCATGGGATGTGACGAGGTCGGAAAGGCCGAGGTCGTCGAGGGTGCGTGACGAGTTGATCAGGAGATAGCCACCGGGTGGCAATCCGCTGAACAGATCGACCTGATGTACCAACGTGGCGTCCTGCACGATCAGAGCATCTGGCGCCACGATGGGCTCCCGGGTACGGATACGGGTGGCGTCGATGCGGCAGAAGGCCATGACGGGAGCACCGGTGCGTTCGGAGCCGAAGCTCGGAAACGCCTGAGCGAACCGCCCGTCGTCGAAGGCGGCCACCGAGAGGATCTCGGCCGCCGTCACAACACCTTGACCACCGCGGCCGTGAATTCGGACCTGGAACACAAGTAACCGCCGACTATGGGCGGGGTGCGGCGCCGACCACGACCGCCAATTCGGCCAGTCGGTTGGCGTAGCCCCACTCGTTGTCGTACCAGCCGATCACCTTGGCCATGCGGCCCTGGGTCATCGTGAGCTCGGCATCGAAGACGCACGAGGCCGGCGAGCCCACGATGTCAGTTGAGACCAAGGGCTCCTCGCTGTACTCGAGCTTCCCCTCCAGGGATCCCGACGCGGCCCGTTCTCGGTAGGCGGCCCGAATGTCGTCTTCGGTTGCGGCCGCCCGCAGGTTGACGACGAGGTCGGTGACCGACCCGTCGGGGACCGGGACCCGCAGGGCGAAGCCGTCGAGGCGTCCCTCCACCGAGGGCATCACGAGACCGGTGGCCCGAGCCGCTCCCGTGGTGGTGGGCACGATGTTGATTGCCGCGGCCCGTGCCCGGCGAGGGTCCTTGTGCACACCGTCGACCAGCTGCTGATCGCCGGTGTAGGCGTGCACGGTCGTCATGAAGCCCTCCTCGATGCCAAAGGCGTCGTCGAGGACCTTGGCCAGCACCGCCAGGCAGTTGGTCGTGCAGGACGCGTTGGAGACGACGACGTGCCGGGCCGGGTCGAATTGGTCGTCGTTGACGCCCATGACGAAAGTGGCGTCGGCGCCCTTGGAGGGTGCCGACACCACCACCCGGGGGGCTCCGGCGTCGAGATGCCCGGCGGCACGGTCACGGGCCGTGAATTTCCCCGTCGACTCCACGACGACGTCCACCTCGAGGTCGCCCCACGGAAGCGCCTTGATCTCGGGCTCTGCCAGAAGCCGGACGCGCCGCTCGCCAACCACCATCACACCGTTTTCGAGGGTCACCGGAACCTCGAGCCGCCCGAAGACCGAGTCGCGTGCCAAGAGCCGGATGAGCTGCTCGGGAGACCCAAGGTCGTTCACGGCCACCACCTCGAGGTCGAGCTCAGGCCGTCGGGCCGCTCGCAGTAGGGCGCGGCCCGTTCGCCCGAATCCGTTGATCCCTACCCGTACCGGCATGTGCCCCTCCTGGTCCTCGTACGCCGCTGGCCAGGTCATACTCAGCGGGCACATCCAACTTCGCGCTCCGGCGCGCTTGTCGGTAGGGAACAACGTCCCGTTTTGGGACAGCTGAGAAGGGGCCACGACGAATAGGACCTCTGGCACTTCCGTGACGATCGAGGCTGGGCACACACTCAACAAATGGTCACCCCAAGCCATGTTTTCGGCTCCGGAGGGGGCACCGGACACGGGATGCCGACCGGGGCATCGAATCAGGTACAAGCAAATGCGCGAGAGGGCGCCCTCGTCCGGGAAGCGGAGAGATGTTCAGAACCACCGATGGGAGCGTCGCCCAGCCAGGAGTCCAACACCGGGGTCGCCAAATGGTGACGATCCCTAAGGGCAGTACACCAACGAAGTGTGAGGGTAAGACCGATGTCGATCTACTCCGAACTGCTTAATGCCGCACTCGAGCAGACGCAGAAGGACGAGGACGAACCAACGATCGGTGAGGCGTGGGCCAACCTGCTCGAATGCCGAGGCCGGTTGGGCGCCGATATCTCGCTGGACACTCAGCCGGGATGGGCGACGGCCGCCGTGGCCGATCAATTGGCCTATGACATCGCCTTGATCCGCCTTGCCAGACGTCTCGAGGCGGATATCGACCTCAACGGTTTCGGCCAGGGGCTCGACGAGCGGACCCGGCTCGAACGGGCCCTCGAGACGCGTCTCAACCTGCTCATCGAATACGAGCCCGACCGTGCCTAAGCGTCCTGGGGCTGAGTCATAGCAACGACTGGCTATGTGCCTGAAGCATCCCCGCGCGACGACTGCTGCGAGCGCTCGTCAAGACGGGCCGCATACGTCGCGGCCTGAGTGCGCCGCTCCATCCCGAGCTTCGCCAACACGTTGGAGACGTAGTTCTTCACGGTCTTCTCGGCGAGGAACAGGGCGCTGGCGATCTGGCGGTTGGTTTGACCATCGGCGATGAGATCCAGGATGCGGCGCTCCTGCCGCGTGAGACTGGCAAGCCTGGAATCCTCCTTGGGGCCTTCGCGGAGCCGGGCCAGTACCCGCTCGGTGAGTACCGGGTCGAGGAGTGATTGTCCAGCGGCAACACGCCGGACGTCGTCGACCAAGTCCCTACCCTCGACCTGTTTCAATACATAGCCGGCCGCCCCGGCCATGATGGCGGCAAAGAGAGCTTCATCATCGGCATACGAGGTGAGCATCACGCAGGCGATCTCTGGCGAATTCGATCGGATCTCCCGACAGACCTCCACACCGCTCCCATCAGGGAGGCGGACGTCGAGGATGGCCACGTCAGGATGGGTAGACGGGATTCGGGCCAGAGCTTCGGCCACGGTCCCCGCCTCACCGGCGATGACGATGTCGTCGGTCGCCTCGAGCAACGACCGAAGGCCGGTCCGGACGACCGCATGATCGTCGAGGAGGAACACCCGCAAGCTCACCTGGCCATCCTCCCAAATCTCACCTGGCCATCCTCCCAAATGGGGCCTCATCGTGGCAACCATGGCCTCCAGTACCACTAGGCTCAAGGTGGTGCCATTTCGGGCGATCGAGGACCCCGTCAAGCTCCGGCGGATGCTCGAGGCCACGCTTCTCCTCGAGGCGGATCTCGAGCTCCCGGTCCTGCTTCGTCACCTCATCGAAGAGGCTTGTTCGATGACGGGGGCTCGTTACGGCGCGCTTGGGGTGCTCAACGACCAAGGCACAGCGCTTTCCGAATTCATGACCGTCGGCCTCGAACCCGACGAGGAACGACGGATAGGGGCCCGCCCCACCGGGCAGGGGGTGTTGGGGCTGCTCATCAGCGACCCGAAACCTCTGCGCCTGGCCAACTTGGGCTCGCACCGGGACAGCTTTGGCTTCCCCCCCAACCACCCTCCCATGACCTCGTTTCTGGGTGTGCCCATCAAGGTACGCGGCGATGTCTACGGAAATCTCTATCTCACCGACAAGGTCGGTTGGTCGGAGTTCACCTCGGACGACCAGGCTCTGGTGGAAGGCCTTGCCCTCGCCGCCGGCATCGCCATCGAGAATGCTCGCCTTCATCAACGGGTACAGGCAGTAGCCGTGTACGAGGACCGCGACCGGGTGGCCCGAGACCTCCACGATACGGTCATCCAACGTCTCTTCGCAGTAACTCTGTCCCTCCAGAGCATGGCGGGAGCGGCGGCGGCGGCGGGCATCGCCGATCGGCTCAGCCAAGCAGTCTCGGATCTTGATGCCACCATCCGACAGGTGCGCTCCACCATCTATGAGCTCGGATCAGCTCGCCTCGACCAAGGCGTCCGAACCGACGTCCTCTCTCTCATTCACGATCTCAACCCGGTCCTGGGCTTCGAAGTCCAGGTCACATTCGACGGCCCCATTGACGCCGCCATACCCGACAACCTCGCCGAACATCTGCTGGCCACCGTCCGAGAAGCGGTGACCAACATCGGACGTCACGCCCAAGCCACCAAGGCCAGCGTGATTCTGCGTGTCCATGACGGCCTGTGTCAGCTCTTGGTGAGTGACAATGGGATCGGCATCCGGGAAACCGAAGCGGCCGGCGAAGGGCTGGGTCTGGGCAACCTGCGGCGTCGGGCAGAGAAACTGCACGGGGAATTCCTGATTGAGAGCAGTGACGTCGGCGGGACGTTGCTCACCTGGCAGGTGCCGGTCAACGAGTAACGCTGCTGACAGGGATCTGAGACCGCGCACGGTTCGAGCTCCATTGCAACTCCAATTTTCGCAGAGCCAAGACCAGCGTGTCCTCGTTCCTTTCCTGGGAGCATCAGTGCCCGGTGGCGCCACGACCCGTCCACGGCCCGCCAGCGGCGTCACAGGGGGTGTACCACCTCCGGGCACGACGTTCACAGTGGGCAGGCAAGAGGGCTGACACGAGCTTGCAGGCTGGGCCATTTGTCCCTTGTGAGGGCTGGCGTGAACGACGATGCTGAAGGGATGGATCTTCAGAGTTCGCCGTCCGGGTTCGACGTGCTGCTGGTCGATGGCACCACTGCCCACATCCGGTCCAGCGCGCCTTCAGACGCGTCGGTCATCGGTGCCTTTTACGCACGCTTGAGCCACGAGTCCATAGTGTTGAGGTATTTCAGCGCGCACCCCCAGCTGTCCGCGCAAGAGATCGAGCAGCTCACGACGCCTGATGGCATCGACATCGTTGTGCTCGTCGCCGAGCTGCACGACATGATCATCGCCATTGCCCAGTACTACCGCGAACCGGGGAGGGACGAGGCCGAGGTGGCCTTCCTGGTCGACGACCTCTATCAGAGCCACGGCCTCGGCACGATTCTGCTCGAGCACCTGGCGCTCGAAGCGCGTCGACACGGCATCCGAAGGTTCGTAGCAAGCACGCTGTCGGAGAACCACAAGATGCTGCGCGTCTTTGCCGATGCCGGTTTCGTGCATCAGTACCATCGTGATGCCGAGGTCGTACGGGTCGTGCTCGACATCCAACCCAGCGCCGAGGCGTTGGCAGCCACAGAGGCGCGCGACCGAACAGCGACGGTTCGCTCAATGGCGCGACTGCTCGAGCCTCACTCGATTGCGGTAGTCGGCGCCGGACGACAGCGCGGCACGATCGGGCACGAACTGTTACGCAACCTGCTCGCGAACGGTTTCCAGGGCCCGGTGTACCCGGTGAACCCTTCGGCGTCCTATGTCGCCAGCATTCCGTGTTGGCCCAGCGTGAAGGCCATCCCGGGAGAGGTGGACCTGGCGGTGATCGCCGTGCCCGAGCCTGCAGTCGAGCAAGCGGTGGAGGACTGCGGGGAAAAAGGGGTGTCAGCCCTGGTGGTCATCACCGCCGGGTTCGCAGAGAGGGGGTCGGTCGGCAGCGACACTCAGCGAGCATTGGCCGCGTTGGCTCATCGCCATGGCATGCGGATGGTCGGCCCGAACTGCTTTGGGGTGATCAACACCAACCCATCGGTGTCGATGAACGCCACCTTTGCTCCCGAGACGCCACTCCCTGGGCACGTGGGCTTTGCGTCGCAATCTGGAGGGCTCGGGATCGCCATCCTGGGTGAAGCCGCCGCTCGAGACCTGGGTCTCTCGAGCTTCGTATCCATGGGAAACAAGGCCGACGTGAGCGGGAATGATCTTCTGCAATGGTGGGAAGAAGACCAGGCCACGACGGTGATCATGCTGTATCTGGAGTCATTCGGGAACCCGCGCAAATTCAACCGGATCGCCAGACGCGTGGGCCACAGCAAGCCGATCATCGCCGTGAAGAGCGGGCGCAGCCAGGCGGGGACGCGTGCCGCATCGTCCCACACCGCCGCGCTGGCGTCGTCGGACGATGCGGTAGACGCCCTGTTCCATCAGACAGGTGTCGTGCGGGTGGAGACGATCGAGGAGCTCTTCGACGTGGGCGAGATTCTGGCCCACCAACCGGTGCCCACCGGGCGGCGCGTCACGATCGTTGGGAACGCCGGTGGCCCCGGTGTCCTGGCGGCCGACGCATGCATCAGCCACGGCTTGGAAGTCCCCGAGCTCTCCGCCGATCTCCAATCCGTCCTGGCCGACCTCCTGCCCCCAGGGGCCAGCGTGGGCAATCCCATCGATCTGGCGGCATCCGCCACCGCCGAGGGCTACACCCAGGCCCTCGACGCACTGCTCGCCAGCGACGAGATCGACGCCGTCATCGTGATCTTCACCCCACCGCTGGTGACCCGCGCCGACGATGTCGCCCACGCCGTGGTGGCCGCCGTCAACGCGGCGGCCGTCGCAGGCCGGAACAAGTCGGTGGTGGCGAGCTTCCTCGGCGCGGCAACAGCTCGCCCCATCTTGCACGGAGCTAGTCGGCCGGTGCCGTGCTTCGCCTACCCCGAGAACGCCGCTCGGGCGCTCGCCCATGCAGCCGCGTATGGCCGATGGCTGGCCCGGCCCCTCGGAGTCATACCCCTTCTCGACAATACGCAACCCAATGTCGCCCGCCGGCTGATCGCCGCTGCCTGTCCGAGCGGGTCGGGCTGGCTCACCGGGGCCGACGCGAACGGTGTTCTTGCTGCCTACGGAATTGGCGTCGTATCGACAACGTTGGTCCGGGATGTCGAAGCCGCCGTGGCCGAAGTGAAACGACTCGGGTGCCCTGTCGCCCTCAAGGCATGGGGGCCAGCGATCGTCCACAAGAGCGACGTGGGTGGGGTGCGCCTCGCCGTGACCGGCCCCGACGCGGTCAAGGTGGCATTCACGGAGATGGCGGCCACACTGGGCGACTCCATGGAGGGGGCGGTGGTCCAGCCGATGGTGAACGGTGGCGTCGAGACCATCGTGGGTTTTGTCCAGAACCCCGAGTTCGGGCCCCAGGTCGTGTTCGGATTGGGCGGCACCGCCGTGGAGCTCCTCGGTGACGCCGTGACGCGCCTGGCGCCGCTCACCGACCTCGACGCCCGTGACATGGTCCTCGGACTCCGGGCCGCACCGCTCCTGCTCGGCTACCGAGGCAGCCAGCCGGTTGACATCGAGGCGCTCGTCGACGTCGTCCTACGCCTCGGGCGCCTGGCCGAGGACCTTCCCGAGATCGCCGAGGCGGACTGCAATCCGGTGATCGCGACCTCGGCGGGCGCCTACGTCGTGGACGCCCGCATGCGTGTCTCGCCGCCGCCGTAGTTCGAGCCAACACGTTGGTGACGGCTGCCATGAGGCTCGGGGGACCCGGTGGGCGGTGGAACCCCGTCGACGCGCCCCGCAGGCAGCCCTAGCGGGCATTCAGCCCTCTGGCTCATCGAGCCCGTCCAGTGCTCCGGCGGAGCAGGTTCGGCCGACATTCGCGCGCTCAGGGTCGAACAGCCCACCCACAGAGGGACGTTTGGCTCTGCCAGACATCCCTCAATTCAGCCAACGTGCAGGGAGAGGCCTGGCGATGACGCCGAGCCAGTTGCCAGGGGCAACGAACATCGAAAAGGAGAAGGCCATGCAGCGAAAGTCCCTCGACATGCTCCTGACGGCCGGAGGCGCCGTCCTCATCGTCGTGCTGTTGGCGGCGGGAGGCCTGGGCCTCTGGGGTTACAACTTCGCCAACTCCAACGTCCACAACCAGCTGGCCCAGCAGCAGATCACCTTCCCCGCCAAGGCGGCCTTCGCCCATCCCGTGGCCGGCACCGAGATCACCCCCTCGATGATCGGGACCGTGAGCAAGTACGCGGGCCAGCCCCTGGTCACCGGCCAGCAGGCCGAGGTCTACGCCAATGACTTCATCGCCGTGCACCTCCAGGAGATCGGCGGGGGCCTGACGTATGCCCAACTGTCGGCCAAGGCCATGGCGCTGCCCAAGGGCTCTCCCGCCTACACCGTGGCCGAGGGCAAGGTCCAGACGGTGTTCCAGGGCACGACCCTGCGGGGGCTGTTGCTCGAGGCTTACGCCTTCGGGACCTTCGGTCAGATCGCCCTGGTGGCGTCGGTGGTGTCCTTCGTGCTGGCGGGCGTGATGTTCATCATCACGTTGCTCGGACTGCTCCACATCCGTCGGGTGCCCGATGACGCCGTGTTCCCCGCGGTGCACCAGCCCGAGAAGGTGCTCGAGACCGTCTAGTACGACAGATGGGGGTTCTCGAAGGAACCGACCCGGGCTCGAAGTCTGAGCCCGGGTCGGTTCGCGTCCGGGGCCGGCGAAACACGGCTACGGTCCGGCCCATCAGATGCGCTCTTTGACCGGAACGGTCGCCCCCAGTCCGAGGGGCCAGGTTCCTGATTGCCGAGACGGTTCCCGACCTCGCTGTGCCCACACAAGGGTCCCACACGTCCCTGCGGGGCCTTCTGCCTCTGGTCAATCCGAAGACGCGCCTACATGCTTGGTGACGGCTTGCGGGAGGTGGCCCAAGTGACTTCGATCTCAGGCGAGCCCGGCGTGACCGCCGGAGTGGCGGCAAGCCGCTCGCGGATAGGCGGGATTCGGTCTCATCTGGGGCTGGCCACCTTGTTGGTGGTGCTCTTCCTGACCTTCCTCGACAACACGATCGTCAGCGTCACCTTGGCAGCGGTGCAATCGAGTCTGCATGCCGGCGTGAGCCAGCTCCAGTGGGTGGTCGACGCCTACGCTCTGGTGTTCGCCGCCTTCATGCTCACGGCGGGCACGCTCGGGGACCTCTTCGGACGCAAGAAGGTGATGCTCGGTGGCGTCGTCGTCTTCTGCGCGGGCTCCTTGGTCGGGGCACTGGCGGTGAATGCCGACATGCTCATCGCCGCCCGGGTCGTCATGGGGCTCGGCGCCGCCGCGTCTGAGCCGGGGACGCTGTCGATGATCCGACACCTCTATCCCGACGACAAGGTCCGCGCCCGGGCGCTCGGCGCGTGGGCTGCAGTATCGGGCCTGGCGCTGGCGATGGGGCCAGTGATCGGCGGCGTGCTCGTCGGCGTGTACTCGTGGCGAGCGGTGTTCTGGTTCAACCTCTTCTTCGGACTGGTAGCCCTCGCCGGGGCGGCGGCCGTCTTGCCCGAGACATCGGACCGAGTCGGCGCCCACCTCGACCTCGCGGGTTTTGTGCTCGGAGCGAGCGCCCTGTGCGCCGCCACCTACGCCACCATCGCCGGAGAGTCGTCGGGCTACCTGACCTGGTGGATCGACGCGCTCTTCGCGGCCGCGGCCTTGTGCGCCTCACTGTTCGTGTGGGCGGAGCTGCGGGCGGAGAACCCCGTCCTCAACCTGCGCTACTTCCGCCGAAGAATGTTCGCCGGTTCGAACCTGGTCGCCTTTTGCGCCTACTTCGGAACCTTCTCGATCTTCTTCTTCGTGGCTCTGTACTTGCAGGTGGTCGGTTCCACGACCGGCTACGGGCTCGCTCTCGATTTCCTGCCGATGGCAACCGGGATGATCCTCGCCTCGTTGGTGGCCGGCCGCTGGGTGGCCCGCTCGGGACCCCGGGTCCCGATGACGGTGGGCTGTGTGCTCGCCGGCGCGGGCATCCTCCTGACCGACTGGGTCCTCACGCCGACCTCGGGCCTCTCCACCCTGGGCTGGTCCCTTCCTCTGGCCGGCATCGGCATCGGCATCGTCGTGGTGCCTGTGACCGCGTCGGCGCTGTCGTCCATCCCGGCCGAGCACTCCGGGATGGCCGCCTCGATGACCAACACCAGCCGCGAGCTGGGAGCCGTCGCCGGCGTCGCCGTGCTCGGCTCGCTGGTCAACGGCGTGCTGATCACCTCACTGGTGAAGCGCCTCACCCTGCTCGGCATCCCCAAGTTGTTCCAGAGCCAGGTCGTGACCGCGGTCACCACGGGAACATTCAACAACCAGGCCGGCGCGGCCGCGAAACAGAATCCTGGTCTCGCCAAGATGGTGACTGAAGTCGAGCACGCGTCTTGGAGCGCCTTCTCCACCGGAGTGGACTGGTCACTGGCCGTCGCCGGCGTGCTCATGTTGTGCTGCGCCGTCCTCGCCGCCTTCACCATGCGAGCACAAGCACTTACCACGGCGGAAGCACTGGGCGGAAGCGGTGAGCACGCCTCCTGGTGGCAGGCGCGCCGCCGGCACCAGCGAGCTTCCGGGCCTCCGGCGGGTAACTGAACTCACAGCGCCGTCGGCGGAGGACCCACACCCGAGGAGACAACATGACAGACACAGATGCATCACCGTCCCACCGAATCGTCATAGGCATCGACGGATCGGCTTGCTCGATCGCCGCTTTGAACTGGGCGGCACGACAGGCGGAACTGACGGGGGCGGTGCTCGAACTAGTCACGACATGGCGGTGGCCGAATACGTATGGCGTGCAGGTCGTCGTGCCAAGCGACTACGACCCCGGCGCCAGCGTCTCGCCGATGCCATCTGCGTCCGGTGTACCGCAGGACCGGGGCTTTCGACCCACGCGTTACGTTCGACCCTGGCACCCCGCACCAAGGTCATGAGATCCTGAATGGAACGGATGGGAGGCCGACAGGTCATGCGAGCGCTGATCGTCTACGAGACGACGTTCGGGAGCACGCGTCAAGTCGCAGGGGCAATTGCAGAGGGGTTGCGAGCGGTTGCCGACGTGCAGGTCATGGGTGTCGCCGACCCGCGCACATCCCAAGTCGTGCTCGACAATTTTGATCTGGTCCTGGTCGGCGGCCCCACCCAGGGATGGAGCATGTCGTGGCCATCCACCCGCAGAGCAGCTCCCATGCGCGTCGACAAGCCTGGCAGTGACCTGGTGCTCGATCCCGAGGCGACGACCGAACGCGGCGTGCGGGAGTGGCTCGCATCCATCGGGAATGTCCACGTCAAGGCGGCAGCCTTCGACACCCGCATTAACTCTCCGACCCTCCTCACCGGCCGAGCGTCCAAGGGCATCGCTCGAAGACTGTCGCGGCACGGATTTTCCGTGGTCGCCTCTCCTGAGAGCTTCCTTGTGGACAAGGGGAGCCACCTCCTCCCCGGGGAACTCGAACGGGCTCGCGCCTGGGGGGCCCGCTTGGCTACGGAGGTCGATGGCACGCCGCGGTAGACCTTGATGCACGACGTGCCCTCGCCGCACGGCACTGTTCTGAAGCTGGCCCGCTGAGCAGGCGGAAGGCCTGTCCTATCGTCGTGACCCTCGAGGTCCTACGATTCGGCTGTGGACATCGGAGATGCCTGGCTGATCGACTCCCGCGGTCTCGACACGCTCATCACGGTGCTCGCCGATCTCGGTTACGACACCATGGGACCAGTCGTCCGCAACGGGGCGATCATGCCGGGACCTGTGGCCGGGGTCGCGGACCTCCCGGCCGGCTATCGCGACGTGCAAGCCCCGGGCCACTACCGCATCGAGCAAAGCAGCGACGAGGCATTGTTCGCGTGGGCCGTGGGTCCCGGCTCCTGGAAGGCTGAGTTCTTTCCGCCCAACCAAGAGCTCTGGCGCGCCTCATCCGACGGCACGGTGACTTTCACGGAACCCGAGCATCGGGCAAGACCCATCGCCATCATCGGCGCCCGACCCTGTGAGCTTGCCGCTCTGGACGTCCTCGACCGAGTGCTGAGGACCGGCACTGTCCCCGACCCACGCTACACGAGCGCGTCGCGAGGGGGCCTTCGTGGTGACAGCCGAATGTGGGGTCCCCGCCGCCACGTGTTTCTGTACCTCCATGGGGACCGGTCCCGGAGCCGACAGCGGGTACGACCTGGCCCTGATCGAGCTCGGCGATGGCGACGGGCACCGCTTCGTCGTCCGAGTGGGCACGGAGCTCGGAGCGGACGTCCTGTCACGTATCCCTGCCGTCGAAGCGACGCCCACTGACCTCGAGGACCGCAAGCAGGTGCTGGACGCGGCCTCGAATGCCATGACGAGAACCCTGCCCGCTGAAGGGCTGCCGGCGCTCTTGGCCCGCAATCTCGAGCACCCCCGGTGGGACGAGGTGGCGGACCGGTGTCTGGCCTGCGGCAATTGCACCCTCGTGTGCCCCACGTGCTTCTGTAGCGACGTCCGCGACACGACAACACTCACCGGCGAGGTCCACCGCCAACGGTCCTGGGCATCGTGCTTCGACCTCGACCACTCGTACCTTCACGGGGGATCGGTACGGGTTTCCACGTCCTCTCGCTACCGCCAATGGCTCACTCACAAACTGTCGACCTGGTGGGACCAGTTCGGCACATCGGGTTGCGTCGGTTGCGGGCGGTGCATCGCGTGGTGCCCCGTCGGCATCGACCTCACCGAGGAGGTGGCGGACATCTCGCGCCGAGATGGGGCCGTGCGGGCTGGTGCGGCCCCGCCCAGGCTGCACCCATGACAACCTCGCTGGCCGAGCTGGTGTCGGCACATCCGCTATTGGCGGGTCTGCCCGGAGACGCCGTCGCCAACGTCGCCGGTTGTGCCCAAAACGTCTCCTTCGACTCCGGGGACCTCCTGCTGGCCGAGGGAGAACCCGCCGACACGCTCTACCTCCTGCGCCGAGGGCACGTCGCCATCGAGGTGCACTCGCCGGAGCGGGGACCGATCGTGATCGAGACGCTGGGACCCGGTGCCACCGTGGGTTGGAGCTGGCTCGTGCCCCCGTACCGGTGGCACTTCGACGCCCGCGCCGTAGACGCCGTAGGGGCCGTGGCCATTGACGGCGCCTGCCTCAGGCAAAAGGCGGAGACCGACCCCTTGTTGGGATACGAGCTGATGCAACGGGTCGCCGCCGTTCTTCTGGAGCGCCTGCAGATGACCCGCGTTCGGCTTCTCGACCTCTACGGGACCGGCAGTGGTCGCTGACCTCACCGTGGCGGAACAGGCCGACTCCGGACACGGGGGCGACCGGCAGCCGGGAGCCATGACACCTGCTCTCTACCGTGTCGTGGGGCGTCGTATCGATAGCGACGACGTCGCTACTCTGTCACTCTCGCCCATCGCGGGCAGCTCGATGGCGTACAAGCCCGGGCAGTTCAACATGCTCACGGCGTTCGGCGTCGGCGAAGCTGCGATCTCCGTGAGCAGCGCTCCGCGTCACGACGGTCCCCTCGAGCACACCGTGCGCAACGTGGGGTCAGTGACCCGAGCTCTGTGCGAAGCAGACATCGGCGACATAGTCGGGGTCCGGGGGCCCTTCGGCACCGACTGGGGTGTCCAAGGCACAGACAACGTCGATGCCCCAATCGATGTCCCCGTCGCCGGTGACGATGGCAACGGTCGAGGCGACATCGTCGTGGTGGCCGGAGGGATCGGCCTGGCCCCACTACGCGGGGCCGTCTATGAGCTGATGGCCCGGCGCGACAGCCAAGGGGGACGAGTGTTCGTCGTCGTGGGCGCCCGTGAACCCTCGCAGATCATCTTCGACGAAGACCTCGAGGCGTGGTCCCGCGCCGGTGCTCGGGTGGCCGTGACGGTCGACGCGCCGACGCCCGGGTGGATAGGCCATGTGGGTCTGGTGACCTCGCTCCTGGGGGAGGCTGGATTCGACCCGATAGGAGCCAGGGCCCTGGTCTGTGGACCGGAGATCATGATGCGTTTCACGGCCCGGACTCTGATCGACATGGGGGTCGATCCCCGCCTCATCCGGGTGTCCCTGGAACGTAACATGCAATGCGCAGTGGCGTGGTGTGGGCACTGCCAGCTCGGCCCCTTCCTCCTGTGCCGTGACGGCCCCATCGTTCCCTACGCTGGGGCAGTGTCCCATCTGCTCACTCAACGCCAACGATGAGCCGGCCGACTCGGACAGGCACCAACCGCGCTGGCGAGGACAGGCGGACCGTGGACACCGACCACCGGCCCACCCTGGCCGTGTGGAAGTTCGCGTCGTGCGACGGCTGTCAGCTGAGCCTGCTCGACTGCGAAGACGAGCTGCTGCGCCTGGCTGACACGGTACGCATCGCC
Organism: uncultured Acidimicrobiales bacterium; assembly: GCA_963731665.1. Lineage (GTDB taxonomy): Bacteria > Actinomycetota > Acidimicrobiia > Acidimicrobiales > UBA8190 > Chersky-840. The sequence continues at coordinate 282,763 of CAVSWP010000008.1, forward strand.
CACTTCAACGAGATGTCGCGAGCGAAGGCGGCCGGCCCTTATGACCTGTCCTTGGTGGAGGGTTCGATCACGACACCGACCGATGCCCGCCGGATCAGGGAGATCAGGGCCGACTCACGTCAACTCGTCACGATAGGGGCATGCGCCACTGCCGGCGGCATCCAGGGTCTGCGGAATTTTGCTGCCTCGGGTCAGTACGCGACGACTGTGTACGCCCATCCCGAGTACATCACCTCGCTCGACACCTCGACGCCGATCGCGCATCACGTTGACGTCGACTTCGAGCTGCACGGTTGCCCGATCGACCGCCACCAGCTCCTCGAGGTCATCACCGCTCTGCTGGCAGGGCGCCGTCCCGTGATCCCCGGGCATTCGGTTTGTCAGGAATGCAAGGGGCGGGGCACCGTGTGCCTGCTCGTCAACGAGGCAGTCGCGTGCCTAGGTCCGGTGACGAGGACCGGCTGCGGTGCCCTATGCCCAGCCGTCGGTCGCGGCTGTTTCGGCTGTTTCGGCCCCGCCGACACCGCCAACACATCTTCGCTCGCCGCGCAACTGCGTCGGCAAGGCATGGCGCCCGTCGACGTGTCCCGACTCTTTCGCACCTTCAATGCGGGGGCACCCGCATTCCTCGACGAGTCCGTGGCCCAAGGTGGCCCCGCTCCCGTCGCCCACGACTACGCTCTCGACCGAGACCCATCCGAGGAGGGCCGGTGAGCCACGGTTCGGGTTCATCCCGTACCATCAGTGTCGAAGGCCTATCTCGTGTCGAGGGTGAAGGGTCCTTAAGGGTAGAGGTCCACGACGGCAGGGTGACCGGCGTCGCCCTCGAGATCTTCGAGCCCCCTCGGTATTTCGAGGCGCTTCTCGTCGGTCGTCATTTCACAGAGGCACCCGACATCACGGCGCGCATCTGCGGTATTTGTCCGGTGGCGTACCAAATGAGCGCGTGTGCCGCCATGGAGGACGCCTGCGGGGTGACGCCCGACGATCGGATCAATCGACTGCGGCGCCTCCTCTATTGCGGAGAATGGATCCAGAGCCACGCTCTGCACATCTACCTCCTGCATGCCCCCGACTTCCTCGGCTGCGCAGACGCTGTGGAGCTCGCCCAACGTGACCGGGCGGCGGTAGAACGGGGTCTCCAGCTCAAACGGACGGGCAACCTGGTTATGGAGACCGTGGGCGGCCGCGCAATACACCCTGTCAACGTTCGCGTCGGCGGCTTTTACCGGGCACCTGATCCGTCGTCCGTGGCGGCCCTGATCGAGCCCCTCCGGCGGGCACGCGACACAGCGCTGTCCACCGTGGAGTGGGTGGCGGGATTCGACTTCCCCGACGTGTCGGGCGACTACCGGTTCGTGGCCTTGCGCGATGACGACGGATACGCCATCGAGCGTGGCCGCCCGTGCTCGTCGGAAGGCCTCGACGTGAGCCCTGCCGAGCTGGCCGACCTCGTGATCGAAGAGCACGTCGCCCGGTCCACCGCATTGCACGCTCGCCTCCAGGGACGCGATCCGTACCTCACGGGGCCCTTGGCTCGCTATGCTCTCAACGCCAGGAAGCTACCCCCCCTTGCCGCCGAGGCGGCGGCGCGAGCCGCTTTGGGTTCGGTGTGCACCAATCCGTTCCGCAGCATCGTCGTGCGTGCGGTCGAGCTGGTGTTCGCCTGCGACGAGGCGCTGGCGCTGGCCGAGTCCTACGCCCCACCCGATCCCCCCGCCACCACTGTGACACCCCGCCCCAGCACGGGAACGGGTGCCACCGAGGCACCTAGGGGACTGCTCCTCCAGCAGTACGATATCGACGCCTCGGGAACAATCCTTCGGGCCCGAATCGTACCTCCCACATCTCAGAATCAACTCACCATAGAGGCGGATCTGCGTCGTGTGGCCCAGGACGCCCTCGAACTCGACGACGACGAGCTACAGCTACGTTGCGAGCAGTCAGTTCGTAACCACGATCCCTGTATATCCTGTGCCGCCCACTTTCTCGACGTCACCGTGGTGCCGTCGTGATCGGAGACAGCCTGAGCTCCGACGCGCCCGCCCCCGAGGTCGCCGAGCTCCCGCGGGTCGTCGTGGCCGGCGTGGGAAGCGAGTTTCGACACGATGACGGCGCAGGTCCGGCCGTAGCGCGACGCACCGCCGAGGAGGTTCCTGACACGCGTGACGTCGGTCCCATCGTAGACCCGCTCGACCTGCTCGGACGATGGGACGACGCCGATCTGGCCGTGTTGATCGACGCCGTGTGTTCGGGGGCGAGACCGGGCACGGTCTGCGTGGTCGACCTGATGACGCTGACCCCGGGACCCGGTCCGACGAGCACCCATGGAATCAGTCTGTCCGGCGTGTTGCGGCTTGCCCAAGCCGTCGACAGGGCGCCGGCTCGCGTGGTCGTGGTCGGCATCGAAGGCGATGATTTCGGCAGGGGTGTGGGTCTCAGCCCAGCTGTCGAGGCCGCTATCCCGGTCGCGGTCCGAAGGGTCGTCGACCTGATCAAGGAGGTCAGAACATGTGCATGAGCCGCCTGCACCGCGTTCTGGGCAGCGCAGGGCCCGGGGCCGTGAACGTTGAGGATCTGGGCGGGACCGTCCACCGCGTCTCGCTCCTCGCTCTCGACGGCCCGCCGCCGACACCCGGGGAGTGGCTGGTCGTCCACAGCGGCTATGCACTGGACCGAGTCGACACCACCGACGCGGAAGCGGTGGCGACCGAACTCCAGATGGGCGTGGCCGCGAAGACCACCCGAGTCAGCCGCGTGGTGGGGACATGACCGCGCAGGGGACGTCGGAACAAGGCGCGGGCCGGGCCATCGACGAGAGCAAAGAGCCTCGCGCCACCCGTGCCCTCCCCGGTGTGGTCGTCGCCGGCATGACCGCTCTCATCAGTGGACTGTCGGTCTTCGTCAACAGCTACGGCGTGCATTCGGTTGCGGCACCATCGGTCTACACGACGGCCAAGAACCTGGTGGCTACGTTTATCCTCGCCGCCAGCGCGGTGGTGGCCTGGAGCCTCGGGCGTCGACGCGCTGGCTCTGCCGCCCGTCGCTTCGTCACTGTTGCTCACACCTCTCAACTTTCTCAGTCGTCCCGCACAGCGCCAAAGAGCTGGCGGATCTGGGGGCCGGCCCGTTTGGCCGGCCTGGCCTATGTGGGGATCGTTGGCGGCGGCATCGCATTCATCTTGTTCTTCGACGGGCTGGCCGACACCACGGCCACACCGGCAGCCTTCTGGCGTGACACCCTGGTCATATGGGTTGCTGTGCTGGCATTGCCCTTCCTGCGCGAGCGCGTGACCTGGTGGAACGCCGTTGCCATCGCCGTTCTGGTCGCCGGGCAGGTTGCCATCGCCGGCGGTGTCGGACACCTCGCCGCCGACCGAGGCGAGGTCCTCGTGCTAGGCGCCACCCTCCTGTGGGCCGTGGAGGTCATCGTGGCCAGGTCCTTGCTCCGCGACATGGCCCCTGCCGCCATCGCCCTGGTCCGGATGGGGATTGGGGCGCTCGCCCTGATCACCTATCTGTTCGCGACCCACACGCTCCACGTCCTGGCGTCCTTGGACGCCACCCAGGTCGGATGGGTGTTGCTCACGGGCCTCCTGCTCGGGGCGTATGTGGGGACCTGGATGACAGCACTGGCGCGAGCCCGCGCCGTGGATGTCACCTCTGTCCTGGTGGGAAGTGCACTGGTCACCGCCTTGCTCCAAGCCGCAGCCGGCACCACCTCACTCGCGCCGCAGGCACTCGGCCTCCTTCTCGTCACGGCGGGAGCGGGCACCGTGCTGTGGGCCAGCCTCGGGCGACCCTCGATGCCCAGGCGCGACGCGACCAGCGGATGAGACAGGACCCATCCACCGACGCGGCGCCCGGACCGAGGGTCGCAGGCGACGGCGCACCTCGCCCTGCACCCCAGGGACATCGCATGCCGGGCCCCGTCCTCTTCGCACGTTACGCGTATCCCCCCAACGCACTCGGCTACTGCGGTCCCGGAGACCCCGCCGCCCTCCTCGGGATGGTTTCGGAGGGTGCCGACCTCGAGGGCCTGAGCCAGCGGGCGACTCGCTTCGAAGGGGCGTGGCCCTACCTGCAGCTGATTGCCGGATGCAACGGCATCTCGGAACCGCTCGACCCCCGTGTCGTCGAGGCCTACTGGACCGGCAACGAGCTGTTGACGAGAGTTCCCTCTTCGGCTCTCTTGGCGTCGCTTGGAGAGCGCTTCGACCGCCGGGCGGGGACGCGTCTGGGCTCTTTGCTGTCAGCGGCGCCAGGGGGGATCCTCCAGCACAGTTTTCACGTCTTTGCGGTCTACCCGTGGCTGGGCCTTCTGCGCGCCGGAATAGACGGCCCACCGCTCGAGGTCCTCGACCGCTGCCGAATCCGCTGGGGGCGAGTCCAAGAAGTAACCGGAGACGTGGTAACGGTCCGCAGCCGGCGCCTCTGCTTCGAGGGCTCACGACTGATTCTCGGAGAAGAGTGGACTGAACACGCGCGTCGCGGCTTCGATGGCGTGATCTCCACCGCGGATCTCCATCCGGGTGACGCGGTCTCTCTCCATTGGGACTGGGTCTGTGACCGACTATCACGCGCCGCGCTGAGTTGGCTCCAGTACTGCACTCTGCGGAACCTTGATGCCGTCAACTCTCTCGCCCGACCGGGTCCTGCGACGGTGTGCGAAGCGTGACCCGCTCTCTCGAAGCGTTGACTAACTAGATATCCGCAGACGAATACCGAACTGTCGTATCACACAACCAGATCACCGGTATCGGCGGTCATCGCGCTACTTGTCGGTCGCTCTAAGATTGACAACCCACAAGGATAACGGACCAAGCGACTCGTCCCGTCCCCGCCTGTTCAGCCCTTGGGCCGCTTCCATCGCCATCCTGCTGACGTCGAGATTCGCGAAAGGGATCGAATCTCGATTCCGACGGTCCACCCAGTCAACGCACAATGTGGCCTGGGCGACACGTGCCTCATTGCACCCGAAGTCGGCAAGCCGGGACTAAGGCGTCCACGCCTAATTGGTACTCCAGACACACACACGCTGATCCAGAGGATAATGATGAAGGCCGTGGACGATATCAAACCGCTCGCCGCCGACTGGTCTGAGACTCTGGTGCGTAAAGCAACCCCCAGCGACGTCTCCCAGATGGCAGCAGTTCTCGGACGGGCCATGGCGGACGACCCGGGGATCTGTTGGATGTTCCCTCGTTCCCGGACACGAGGGCGGGTCCTGCCTCAGGTGTTCGCGGCCATGATCCTTCACCTCTACCTGCCAGCCGACGAGGCATATACAACCAACGACCATGCCGCCGCGGCAATGTGGCTCCCTCCGGGCAATGCTCCGCCCGCGCCCTCCGAGGTCATAGGCCTGGCGGCGCGCATGGCGCGGTTGTTTCCTCTGGCGGGTCGGGCGCTGTGGCGCGCTCCCGGTCTGGCCGGTCTCCTCAACGCAAATCGCCCCAGAGAGCCCCATTACTACCTGGCTCTACTCGGCACTGATCCCCAGCGACAGGGCCACGGAATCGGCTCCGCAATGCTCTTGTCTCAACTAACCCGTTGCGACGCCGAAGGGTTCCCCGCCTACCTTGAGTCATCAAGTCGGCGCAACCTGGCGCTGTACACCCGCCATGGATTTGAAGTCGTGAACGAATTGAGGTTGACACGTCATGGACCCTCCACGTGGTTGATGTGGCGAGAGCCGAAAAGGTGAGTACCACGAGGCACTTCGACGACCGCGATCCCCTTGCCGGTGTTCCAAGCCTCGCCTCAGCCGTTCGCCGAGCCGGTCGTGCCGGAAGCGATGCCACCTGCGATCCTGTGGGGAGCGAAGGACCAATGAGAGTCCGAGTCCAAGGCCACGCTAATCCCACGGTAGCCGTCCCCGCGCCCGAAATGTTCGTCGTGGCAACCATGGCCCGGGAGCGTGACACGAGGTGAGCTCATGTGCGTAGAGGAAGTCGCACCAACACAGATCGTACGTGGCGTAGGGGTGGAACTGGCCTCATGCACCCTTGACTTCTCGCCAGCGCTGTGCGCCTGATTCTCGAGACTCGGGGATCTGGGCTGGCGCACCACCGAACCCCTTTGTCTTCCGTCGCGGCTGTTCCGCAACGATGCCAGGGCGCTCTTGAGGACCATTATCTTCCCCGTTTCCGGTCCGCCGGCGAGATGGCAGCGCCATTGCCACCAACGCGGCGCTGACGCTCACGACCACCACCCCCACCAGCAGGGCCAGATCCATCCCCTGGACGAAGGCATTGCGTGCGGCGGCTGTTAGCGCCGCGCCGAGGGCGCCCCCTGCAATCCGCGCCACCGCCAACGCTCCTCCGACCGACCCCAAGATGGCGTGGCTGGCGACCGCGGGGACGGCGTGGCCCGCCAGCGTGTGAGTCATCATTCCCTGATACCGAGAGGCGAGTACCGAACCGATGACGGCGACGCCAAGAGCCCCTCCCACCTGGAGGGCTGTTCCATTGATGGCAGAGCCCACTCCGGCCCTCTCACGCGGCAGCGACCCCATCACCGAGGCCGTGGCCGGAGCGATGATGAGCCCAGCTCCGAGGCCCAACAGCACCATGCCCAGCAATGCGTGCCCGAATCCCTGCACCGTCGTGGTGGTCGTGAGCTGCCAGAAGCCCGCCGCCACGACGAGAAGACCTGATGCGACAACAGCCTTCGTCCCAAGCCATCGATCCAGGTATGTCGACGACAAAGCGGCGACGGCTAGCACCGCCGCGATGGGCAGAATGCGGATACCGGCGCCCAGGGCAGAGAACCCCAGGGAGAACTGGAGGTACTGGGTCAGGACGAACAGGGCGCCCATGAGGCCGAAGACAGCCAGCGCGATCGCCACCATGGCGACGGAGAACCGCCGGTTCCCGAAGGGCTCGAGCACGAGCATGGGATGAGAGCTGTGGCGTTCCCAGACCACAAACCCGAAAAGGATCGCCACCGCTCCCGCGCCTGTACCGACCACAAGCGAGGAGTGCCAGCCACGCACAGGTGCCTCGATGATCGCCCACAAGAGCATCGCCAGGCCGGTGGTGGACAGCACTGCCCCAAAGAAGTCGATAGTTCGACGTCGTGGATCAGACGAGTCGGGTACGAGCCAGAGCGCCATCGCCAATCCGAGCGTAGCGACCGGCACGTTGACGAGGAAGACCGATCCCCACCAATAGTGCGCCAGCAACCAGCCGCCCGCGATGGGGCCGATGGCGATGCCCAGGCCCGTTGTCGCCGACCAGATCCCGATCGCCCGCGCCTGGCCCAGGGGGTCACGAAACACGTCGGTGATGATCGACAACGTGGCGGGCATAATGCAGGCCGCGCCCAGACCCATGACGGCGCGGGCCGCCACCAGGCTCGACACCGTCGTCGAGAATGCCGAACCGGCGGAGCCGGCCGCGAAGATTGCCAACCCCGCACAGAAGACCTTCTTACGTCCTATTCGATCACCGATGCTTCCGGCGACCAGAAGGAGCCCGGCAAAGGCGCACGCATAGATGTCGACGATCCACTGGAGCTGCGAGTCCGTGGCGTGCAGGACCCTGACCAGGGTAGGTAGGGCGATATTGAGGATGGTGTTGTCGAGCGAGACGATCAGGAGCGAGACGCACAGCACGGCGAGGATGGCCCAGCGCCGACCAGATGCCGGGTGCCCGGTCAGCGTTGCAGGCGCCAGCATCTCGGTGCTCACGAGTTCAGCCCACCACGAAAGGGACTTTCCAGGTAGGGCCAAAAGTCATACCGGCAACAGTGAGGACCTGGCTTGCAAGAGTTGATGAGGACGTTCGGCCCTATCCCGACGGTTGGCAGTCGGGGCACCGTTGGACCGTGGCTCTCATGCCAGCTCACGGTACGACAGGCTCCGCGGTGGACATGGTCGGCGGCTGCGTGGTGCGTGAGACGCACGTCTCGATCCTGCTCTTCCTCGGAGAGCACGTGCTCAAACTGCGCAAACCGCTCCGATTCGACTTTGCCGACTTCTCGACCCCGGCCGCTCGGGCCGAAGACTGCCGCCGCGAGGTCGATCTCAACCGACGCCTGGCCCCCGATGTGTACCTGGGGGTCGCCGAAGTCGCGATGGGAGGTGAGGTTCTCGATCATCTCGTCGTGATGCGTCGCCTGCCTTCCGAGCGCTCCCTGGCCCACTTGGTCTGCTCCGAGCCGGAGACCGTCTGGGGAGTCGAACTCAATGCTGTGGCCCGTGCTTTGGCGGACTTTCATGCCGGGGCCGGCCGATCGCCCGAGATCTCGGCCGCGGCGTCGATAAGCGCCGTCAGGGATCGGTTCGAAGAGAACGTGGCGGTGACGGAGCGCTTCGTCGGCCCCGTCCTCGACTCAAGCGCTCACGACGCCATGGTGGGCGCAGTGCGGCGCTACCTGGCGGGCCGCGATCCGTTGTTCTCGGCCCGCATCGCTGCCGACCAGATCTGCGATGGCCACGGGGACCTCCAAGCGGATGACATCTACTGCCTCGAGGACGGACCGAGGATCCTCGACTGCCTCGAGTTCGACGATCGCCTCCGCTTCGGCGACGTGGCCGCCGATGTGGCATTCCTGGCCATGGACCTCGAGCGGCTGGGCAAGACCGAGGCGGCCGTGCGGTTCGTCCGAGCCTACGAGGAGTTGGCCGGTGCCCAGCTGCCCCGGACCCTCCTGCACACCTATATGGCTCTGCGTGCCTACGTGCGGATCAAGGTGGCGTGCATCCGTGACGAGCAGGGCGCCCACGACGCCGCCGAGGAGGCCGTGCGACTCCTCGAACTCGCCCAGGACCACCTCGACCGAGGCCGAGTCCGCCTTGTGCTCGTGGGGGGCCTCCCCGGAACGGGCAAGTCCACCCTGGCCAACGCACTGGGCGACGCTCTCGGTGCCGTCGTGCTCCGGTCCGACGAGCTCCGCGGTGGGTCCTCGGGCACCGTGGCCGATCGTTCTGTGCCGGCGACGTTCCGTCGGGGGCGCTACGCACCCCGCCGGACACAAGGCGTCTATAGACAGTTGATCAGTGCCGCCCGCCAGCACCTCGGCCTGGGCCAGTCCGTGGTTCTCGACGCGTCGTGGATCGACGCGTCGAACCGGAGCCTGGCTCAGACGCTCGCCATCCAGTCGTCCGCCGATCTGACCGAGCTGCACTGCACGGCCCCGCCCACCGTCACCGAAGGACGCATCGCCATGCGACGCCAAGACGGAGAAGACCCCTCCGAGGCCACGATCGAGATTGGTCGGACCATGGCCCACCTCGAGGCCCCTTGGCCGTCGGCCATGGTCCTCGACACGGCGCGACCGCCTGGTGTCGTGCTGGAAGAGGCCCTCCGAATCGTGGGTGTGCCGGACGTCGCCGTGTGGGCGAGGGACTGAGCGCTCGATCACCCCCCCGCCCGAAGCAGCCGCCCATGTCCGCACAATGGTCTTGAGGCAAGGGACTGCGACACGAGCCGTATCCCGAAGATTGACCTACGTCAGGACCGGATCGGCCTCCAGCACAGCCGCACCGCGTCCGTGGATGACCATGACGGGGCACAAGGCGTGGGTCATGCAGTGTTGGCTCACCGACCCAAGCAACATGCCGGCGAAGGCGCCGTGACCTCGACAGCCGACGACAAGCATGTCAGCACCCTTGGCCGCCTCGAGAAGCGCCGTCGCCGGATGACCTTCCACCACAACCGACTCCACCTCGACGCGGCGATCGGTTCCAAGGGCTTCCTCGACCGTGGCGTCAAGTGCATTGCGAGTGTCGAGCTCGGGGTCGAAGTCGGTCGGGTACGGGGGAGCCCATCCGAAGCTGGTCGGGTACTCCCAGGCCATCACCGCACGTAGCTTTGCCCCGGTGATCTGGGCCTGGCGAGCGGCCCAGCGCAAGGCCTCCTTAGACGACTCCGACCCGTCGACTCCCACCACGATCCATCCTCGAAGTGGACTTCTTCCCTGCTGATCCGTCTCAACGGCCATGACCACACTCCGTTCATCTCTTGGACTCACGATCCCGCATGAGGCTCCTGGGCCTCTTTCGTCGAGCCCACATCAGGCCGCCACCCTTGATGGACCCAACACCGCCGCCCGGCCGGAGTCCCTTTGACGGGCGGATCGAGCCACGTGTGCCAAGGCTTCGAATTGGGCATGGAGACCACACACAGAACTCGGGTTGTAGACCGACGGTCGGGCACCACATCCGGGCTTGCCGCACGTCCGTCCTGGCGGAAATGTCCGCGCCGATGTCGCACGGGGACCGACCATCATGGCCTCGATGACGTCCCAGCTGATCTCTTCGGACATCGGAACATCTCCTCGTTGCGTGTTCTGTTATTGGAAGGATGAACCAGGCGCTCCGCAAGCGACAGGGCCGAAAGTCATGCCCCGTGCTGCGCAAAAAGGACGTCGTGCTCGCTCGTCAGAAATCGGCTGAGATGTCGTGATCACCCCGTTGAGGGCGGGTGCGGCGTCGTGGGCCTCGCTCCCGCCGAACCAAGCCGCTCTCTCTCCGCCGCTTGTTCCTCGGCACTCGCCCCCAGGTAGACGAAGAATCCAATGAGGACGAGCCAGAAGTCATAGAAGATGCCGCCCACAAGCATCACGACAGCCAGACTCCGGGCGATCCTTGCGGCCTGACGGGTGGCGGTGAGCCTGTCTTGGCGTCGCTCGAGCATGGCGCGCAAGACCCGTCCTCCGTCCATGGGGAGGGCGGGCAACAGGTTGAACCCGCCGAGCAAGAAGTTCAGCCAGGCCAGCCGAGCCAACCAGGAGCCGGCAAACAGGGTGGGTGGCCACAGGTGGGCGCCGACGACCAGGCCGCCCGCCGCAGCGAGGGTGGCCAAGCCGAGGCTAGTGAGCGGTCCGACGATGGCGACAGCCAGCTCGTCTGCCGGGCGGTCCGGCATCTTCTTCAGCTGGGAGACCCCCCCTATGGGCAGGAGCAGGATGTCCTCGACCATCGCCCCGCGCTGGCGGGCCACGATGCAGTGGGCGTACTCGTGGACCAGGACCGAGGCGAAGACCACGGTGATCCACAGGATGCCCTCGCCGACGGCGGCCACCCCGCTGCTGACGTTCACCCACACCACCAGGACCACCAGGGCGAGGAAGCTCCAGTGCATCCGGATGTCGATACCGCCGACGCGGGCGATCCGGATCGAGCCTCTCGTACTCCCCTCGCGCGCCATTGGCACCTACCTCGCGATCAATCTCTACCCCAGGATGATCGCCTGGTGGGCGTCTCGACCAGGGCACAATGTCCATTCGTCTCGGTGCGACGGATTCGCGCAGTTCGAGCTGGTCGGGCTCCCCAGAATGCCGATCTCGAACCGGCCTCCGGCGGTCACTTCGGACCCTCACGGAGGCGGGGACTACCACGGAGTGGGGACTATCGGATTGCACTCGATCGCTGTGATGAAGCGCAGCTCTGATCTTCCCGCGAACTCGGGGTCCAGCGGATACTCGAGCCAGGACACCAGTCAGATCAAAGTGTGACTTCTGACCCTGGTCGGACCGCACCGCACCAAGGAGCATGAAGATGAGAGCATGGAGTTGGCTGGCCCGCGCTGTGAGGCGAGAAAAGGGGAAGCACCGATGCATCTGGAACTGACGATAGAGCAAGCTCAGGCGCTCAACAGACTCCTCGAGCAGTCCTTGCGGGAGCTGAGCCACGAGATTGCAGCCACTGATAACGCCGAGTTCCGGGCCCATTTGAGCGAGTATCGCCACAGTCTGGTCAAGGTCACAGGAGCGCTCGGCCGACTGCTGACAGAGGCTCCGAGTGTCTCGTCCCCGCCCCCGACCCCGCCCCCGGGGTTCGTCCGCGAACTCGCCCACCCCGGAGACTGAGAGGTTCGTCATGTCACCGCTGGGGCCCAATCGGGTGCTGGGTCAGCACTCTCGAGAAGTGCGCGAGCGGGAGGGAGTCGCCGACTCTGACCGCCACATCGAGACGGTGGTCGGCCCAGATGCTTGTCCACGGCTTCATCGACACCAGCCGGGTGACTCCCTGTGGGTCTCACAGGAGGGACCGGTCCGGGTATACCCGACGTCGAGCCCTCCCGATGACAGCTCGACGTCGATCCACCATCCCTCGACCTCTCCGGAGGAGGACACAAGATGGACATGATTCGTTGGTTCGAGAGCATCCGCCTCGATGACTCGCCACAGGTGGGGGGCAAGGGGGCAAACCTCGGGGAGCTGACCGCGGCCGGACTACCCGTACCGCCGGGATTCGTGATCACGAGCGACGCGTTCCTTGACGCCATCGATCGCAGCGGGGCACGCCTGAAGCTCCGCCAGGTGATCGACAGCGCCGACCCCGACGACCCCGCCAGCCTGGCCGCTTGCTCGCAGCGCGCTCAGGAGCTCATGCACGCTACGCCCGTACCCGACCATCTGGCCGAGGCCGTCCGCGCTGCCTATCACCGCCTTGGGGCCGGCATGCGGGTGGCAGTCCGCTCCTCGGGGACGAGCGAAGACAGCGCAGGTACGTCGTTTGCCGGCATGAACGCCACCTTCACCAACGTGGCGGAGGACGATGAGCTGCTCGCTCGGGTGGTGGACTGCTGGGCGTCTCTGTATGGGGAGCGGGTGATCTCGTACCGGGCCAGCCAACGGGTCGGTGACGAACCATCGTTAGCCGTGATCGTCCAGCAGATGATCCCCTCCGAGCGCTCGGGCGTGATGTTCACTGTCGATCCGTCGCGTGCACATTCCGACCACATAGTCATCGAAGCGGCCTTCGGTCAGGGAGAGGTCGTCGTGAGCGGCCAGGTCGAGCCCGACACCTATGTGGTAGAGCGTACAGGTCCGGCTCTGCTCAACGTGCGGGTCGGCATCAAGACCATCAAGATCGTGCAGGGAACCGACGGCCACGACCAGCAGATCTCTCTCGACCCGAGCGAAGGGTCGCGGCGCGTCCTCTCCGACGACGAGGTTCTCGGCCTTGCCTCTCTGGGGTTGGCAGTGGAAGCCCACTATGGGTCGCCCCAGGACGTCGAGTGGGCGATCGCGGGAGGACACACCTACCTGGTGCAATCGAGACCCATCACGACGCTCGTAGGTTCCTCCCCTCAGGACATCGAGTCTCCGTCGCACGATTCCATGACCGCGGAGTCCGAAGGAGAACCGAAGGTCCTGGTTTCGGGGTTGGCGGCGTCTGCGGGTCGAGCGTCGGGCCACGTCAGGGTGCTTCACTCCCCCAGCGAGGGCGACCTGCTTCAGACGGGGGAGATCCTGGTGGCGTCGATGACCAGTCCGGATTGGGTCCCCACCATGCGACGAGCGGCCGCTCTCGTGACCGACGGTGGCGGCATGACGTGTCACGCCGCCATCGTGACCCGCGAGCTCGGTGTGCCGTGCGTCGTGGGGGCCCGCAACGCCACCACCGTGCTACGTGACGGCGAGTTGGTGACCGTGGATGGAGCCAAAGGCGAAGTCTACGAAGGTGCGGTGTCGCTGGTGACCGCGAGGATCACGCCGGGGACGGCGGGCACGCTTCCGATGGCGGCCATGGCGGGGCCAGGCATGGCACCGGCGCCGGCGCCGGCGCCGGTACTCGCTACTCGCCTTTATGTCAACCTCGCCATCGCCGAGCACGCCGAGGAAGTCGCCGCTTTGGATGTCGACGGCGTCGGGCTGCTCCGGGCCGAATTCATGGTGGTGGACGCTCTGCGCGGAGTGCACCCGCGGCTCCTCCTCGAACGCGGGGAGGAGAAGACCTTTGTGGACACTATGTCGGCGTCGCTTCTTCGCATCACCCGAGCCTTCGCGCCCCGGCCCGTGGTGTATCGCAGCATCGACTTCCGCACGAACGAGTTCCGCAGTCTGGAAGGTGGGGAGCGTTTCGAGCCCCAGGAGGAGAACCCCATGATCGGCTATCGGGGCTGCTACCGCTACGTGCAGGAGCCCGACCTCTTCCGTCTCGAGCTCGACGTTCTCGCCAGGGTGATCGAACAGACTCCGAACCTACGGCTGATGATCCCCTTCGTCCGCACGCAGTGGGAGCTCGAAGCCTGCCTCGACATCGTGGGCACCAGCCCCGTTGCGGGAGCGCTGCCCGTGTGGGTCATGGCCGAGGTGCCCTCGGTTGCTTTCTTCATTCCGCAGTACGCGGCCATGGGGATCGACGGCGTATCGATCGGGAGCAACGACCTGACGCAGCTCATGCTCGGTGTGGATCGCGACTCCGAGGTTTGCGCCGATCTGTTCGACGAGGCAGACCCCGCCGTCCTCGACGCCATCAGCCGCATCATCCACGGGTGCCAAGACGCCGGCATCACCTCGTCATTGTGTGGACAGGCGCCCTCCAACCGTCCCGAGTTCGCCGAACACCTCGTACGGTTGGGGATCTCCTCGATCTCTGTCAACCCCGACGCCGTGTCCGCCGTCAGACAGTCCATCGCCACGGCGGAATGGCGGCTCCTGCTCGAGGCCGCTGTCCCCGAGCGGGACCACCTCCACGGTGGCGCCCTGGTCGCGCCACGATCACATGGACGGAGTCGCTTCGGGACGCGCTCGGGGGATGCCCCTTCCTCAGGACAGAGTCCCGGTCTTCGATAGGTGCGGTTCAGGCCAAGACGGCGCGGAACCGAGGACGAGCGTCGCATTCCACTCTGCGAGTCAGATAGATCCGAGGAGTACAAAGTGGATTTGATTGGAGTTCTGGGCACGGCGCACGATGATTGCCTTCAAGAGGCTGTGGACGCCCTGGGGCGGGCTCACCTCAAGCACTACGAAGCGTTAGGTCCTGAGTTGTCTCGTCGGCGTCTCGATGAGCTTTTCGAACTGGTACGTGAGTGTCTGGCCAAGAAGACTCTCGGACCGATCTGTGAGTATTCCCAACGCGTCGCTGAGGAACGCTTTGACGCCGGGTTTGGTATAGCCGAAGTGCAGACCGGGTTCAACGTGTTGGAGGAAGCGATCTGGCATGTCGTCCTGGCTCAAATACCCGCCGATGACCTGCTCGAGGCAGCGGGACTGGTCGGGACCATTCTCGGAGCGGGAAAGGACGCGCTGGCGCGAACTTGGGTGTCTCTCGCCACGAGCCAGCACGTCCCCTCGCTCGATCTGACCGCTCTTTTCGAGGGTGCGGCCACCTAAGACCGAGCGCGGCCTGCAGTATCGACGCCGACCATCGCCCAAGCTCACGCCGCTGGTGGCCCGGCTTCGGCGCGCTGGGGTCCAGCCATCGGCGGCGAACGGACTGACCTCGACGGCGAGCTCAAAGACGGATTCTACTACGAGCCGACGGTGCTCAAGGGCCACAACTCCATGCGGGTCTTCCAGGAGGAAATCTTCGGCCCCGTGCTGGCCATCACGACGTTCACCGACGAGGCCGATGCAGTACGAATCGCCAACGACACCCTTTACGGCCTCGGTGCCGGCGTGTGGACCCGCAACGGGAACCTCGCCTACCGCATGGGCCGAGCGATCAAGGCCGGCCGGGTGTGGACGAATTGCTACCACCTCTACCCCGCCGGGGCAGCGTTTGGTGGCTACAAGATCTCAGGCGTCGGCCGTGAGAACCACCAGATGATGCTGGAGCACTACTCCCAGACCAAGAACCTCCTGGTCAGCTACAGCACCAAGCCTCTGGAGTTCTTCTAGGGCACCCGAGGCGGGACGGGGCGCTCGAGATGGGCGGGTCAGGCACTAGCAAGCGTGGCGCGGTGACCCGGGTTGTCGCCACGCCGGCGGCGCTCGAGGCCATCGCCCAACTCGTGGCCGAGCGCGGCCCGGTCATGTTCTCCCAGTCCGGCGGGTGCTGCGACGGCAGCTTGCCCATGTGCTTTGGAGACGGGGAGTTCGTCATCGGGAGTCACGATGTCCGACTGGGTGACAGCGCTGTCAGTAAGCGAAGAGGTGACCGATTACGGGACGATGTGGGTTTGCGCCCGTTCGGTGCCCCCGGACCGTCACCACGATCTCGAGTGCTGCGGCGACCGACGCTACTTTCATGGCGCGCAGGCCATTGGCAACCTTGCAGTTCACGGTCCGCCCGCTGCGGGGAAGTCAGCCGGGTCAGCGGCTAGTCGATCGAGCCGGTGCCACGGATGATGACAACTGAGCACGTCGCGTGTGTGGCGCAATGCCCGCTCACCGACCCAAGTAACAGCCCGTCGAATCCTCCGAACCCTCTGCTTCCCACCACCAGCATGTCAGCACCCTTCGAGGCGTTCACCAGGACCTGTGCGGCGTGACCCTCGAGAACGGAGCTCTGCACGCGGAGCGAGCCCGGGGTCACCACCTCATCGACCACGTGCGCGAGTGCCTTACGAGCGATATCCGTCGGGTCGGCAGGCGGAGGCAGACTCTGCAGCCAGGCGTGTTCATCCAACGCATGCCATGCATGTACGACATCGAGGTCTGCGCCGACACTTGCCGCGTAGCTCGCTGCCCAACGCAACGCTGCCTTCGATTCTTTCGACGCGTCTACACCAACGACGATCCGCCCGCCTGGCATAGTTCGAGTTTCTTCGATCGTCTCTTCGCCGTCACGTCCAGATTTCTGCATTTCTGAGCCTCCTTCCCGCTTCGGGCCAGAGTGTCTCTACCGAGTGACGAGGACCGGGAGCCTCCCCAGGTGGAGGACTTTGTGAGCCGTGCTCCCCACCAGGAGGCCTGTGAGATCGTTTACTCCGCGAGAACCCATGACGATCACAGAGGCCTCCGACTCCTCGGCTTCCGCCAGGATCTCGGCCACGACCAGGCCCGATAGCGATGCCCGCACCGTCCCCGTTGCCGTCACACCGGCATCGACCAGGTCGGCGATGGCCCGGTCGACGACCCGAGATGCGTCGCCATGCTCCTCACTTGGGACGAATCCTGCTCGACCGATGAAATGGCCCTCCCGGACATGCACGATACGCACCAGACCTCCCGAGAGCAGTGCCAGCTCCTTGGTTGCCGCAAGGGTCTTGGTGTCATGTGGAGAACCGTCTAGCGCGGTAAGGATGTGCTCGAACATCGTCACTCCTGTCGGCTCGTACTTCCTCCACCATGGCTCCTGTCGCGAGAGTTACCCAGAGGCGAAGGTCCCCGCCTTTCTGAGCCATTCCCCCGATCCCGGTCGGCACCGGCGCACTTTGCCCGGCGTGGCCCACGCCCAGCGGGCTCGAAAGTGGCGAAGGACCCTGTCGCGTCGCCGAATGGCGGCGTATCGTGTCCCCGTCAGTCGGGATCCCGACCTCAAGAGGAGGCGAAAATGCGAGCTGCCATCGGAGACAAGATCGTGGTGCGAGGCCACCGTGTCGGAGAAGCCGATCGTGACGCGGTCATTCTCGACGTCGAGGGACCCGACGGGGGCCCGCCGTACCGGGTGCGTTGGAGCGACGACGGGCACGAAGGCGTGTTCTTCCCTGGGGAAGATGCGGTCGTGGAGCACTACCCGGCGACGGCCGACCCGCAATAGCCCCTTCGGATCCGACACATCCGATCGTCGCTTGGGGTAGGAGCGCGAAACACTCGTTTTCGAGAGGATCTCCACGATTCGGTTCGTCCGCTGGGCGGGTGAAGGGGTGATGGTCTAGCCACCACCCTGCTGGGCCGCAGGTCCGCCGAGCGAGCCTTGCAGGCGGCGTTGCGCCCAACGGGTCACGACCCGTTCCTCGCGTTCGAGCTCGTCGAGCCGCAGCTCGAGCCGTCGCAGCGCGTCTTCGAGCTGCGGCACCCGGCGACGCTCGATCGCGCGATGGCGTCTTTCTGTGGCGTGCAGCTCCTCCTCGATCACGGCCAAGGATCTGTCGGCCACCGCGTGAGCGACCCCCGCTTCGAGCGCGCGCCGGTAAGAGGCGCTGGCGGGAGCCACCGCTGCATTCGCAGCCGCAGAGGCGGCCGGTGAGAGCTCCGGCAGGGCGCAGCGCGGATCGTCGGGGTGACGAACCCCCATCGTGTTGCGCCAAACCACCTCTACGCCGGCTCGCCCGGCGACAGTCGAGCCGCTCAGTGCCACATCAGCGGAGCCGCCCAAGACCGCGGCGCGAAGTCCCCAGGTGTCGGCCTCCGAGCACGAGGTCACCCAGCGTCGACGGGTCTCTCCACACAGCTCGGCCAGCCGGCTCTGCTCGCGTCGCAAAAGCTGTCGTTTGCGGTCGAGAAGCTCCATGCTGCGTCGCGCCGCCCTCAGGCGACCGAGGAGCCACAGGCGTCCGGCGCGCCCCGGAGGCACCTGCTCAGGCACTTGTCTCACTGCCGTCGCCGCCGGAAGAGGGCTCGCCCCCGCCCCCGGTGTCTTTCCCGTAGTACGCGGCGACATCGGCAGCGGAGACCATCGTGAGCTCGCGCTGGGGAAGCTCAGAAGCCACCCGCCAAGCACGGCCCAGCGTTTCTTCCAAGGAGCGCCGCTCGTCCACCCGCTGGTCGACCAGAACTGAGTTGAACGCCTCGGCGAAAGCGAGGTAGCTGCGGTCGGTCTCGGTCAGTGCTCCCGTCCCGATCAGCTCGGCCAGGTCACGGACTTGGCGGGCACGCGCCAGGGCAGCGACGAGCTGGGCAGCTATCCCGGGGTGGTCGGCCCTCGTGCGGCCCTCGCCGGTTCCCTTGCGCATGAGGCGCGACAGTGACCCGAGGACGTCCACGGGCGGGTAGATCCCTTCGCCGTGTACGTCGGGCGAGAGGACGATCTGGCCCTCGGTGATGTAGCCGGTGAGATCGGGGACCGGATGCGTGATGTCGCCGGCCGGCATGGTCAACACGGGGACCTGTGTCACCGAGCCCGAGTTTCCACGTATGCGTCCGCAGCGCTCGTAGAGCGATGCCAGGTCGCTATAGAGATACCCGGGATAGGCGCGTCTTCCGGGGATCTCCCCTCTCGCGGCCGATACTTCACGCACCGCTTCGCAGTAAGCGGTCATGTCGGCCAGCACCACGAGCACGTGCTGACCCAAGTCGAACGCGAGGTGCTCGGCGACAGTGAGAGCCACCCGTGGGGCGAGGACGCGCTGCACTACGGGGTCATCCGCAGTGTCCAAGAAGAGAGCCAGGTCGCCGCTGGCGCTTCTGGTCTCGAGCACGTCACGTATCGCCGCGCCGTCGGCGTGGGTCAGGCCCATAGCCACCACGACTACCTTGAACGGCTCGCCGCCAACACTCGCCTGTGCGGCGATCTGAGCGGCCAGCTCGAAGTGCGGAAGCCCCGCAGAGGAGAACACCGGCAGCTTCTGACCGCGCACGAGCGTGGTGAGCGCATCTATGACGGAGATCCCGGTCAGGATGGGATCTCGCGGGACGTCGCGCACAGTCGGGTTGAGCGGTGAGCCCGCCACCGGGCGAGTGACGGATCCGAGCATGGGTGGTCCACCGTCGAGCGGCTCTCCCATCCCGTTCCACACCCGGCCCAACCACCCCTCACCCACGGGGATTTCGAGTGGCCGCCCTTCGAACGCGACCGACACCGAAGCGGGGTCGATGCCGGACGTGCCTTGCAGGACCTGTAGCACCGCCACGTCGCGGTGGACCTCGAGCACGAGCGCTCGGCGCAGCTCACCCGAAGGCAGGCGCACGTCGGCGAGCTCGTCCCATCCGACTCCCTCGACTCCTCCGATCATGAGCAGGGGCCCTTCGGCCTCGAGCGCGCCGCTGTACTCGACGGGGATCCGGGGCAGACCCTGCACAGGAACGGTCACGGCTCTGCCCCCAGGTGGTCCAGCATCTCCAGGACCTCGTCGCGTCGTCGCTCCACGCCGGCGGCATCGTCGGGACCGACTTCGTCGCGCACCCTGGTGACACCTGACAGGTCGCTCTCTTCGACCACCGATGCGGCCAGCCCCTGCTCGACGAGGGACAGGCAACGGTCACAGACGCTGAGGACCATCTCCAAGAGCGCCGCCTGCTTGTCGGGCGAGCACGTGGCGTCGTTGGCGCTCAGAGCGCTCTGCTGCAGGACCGCCTCGCGAAGAAGCCGGCCCGCGAGCAGCACCACACGCTCACGTGCAGGCAGTGCCGCGAGCCCCACCAGCTCGACCATGGGCTCCAGCCTGTCGGCCTCGGCGAGGAGCGCGACTGCCCGGCTTCGGTCACGCGCCCAGCCGGGCCGACCTGCCGAAGCGTGCCATGCACCCACGGCCTCGGCGTCCCGGGAGAACGAGCGCCGCCAGGTGATAGCCGGATAGTGGCGGGCATAGGCGAGGTCCCGGTCCAATGTCCACAGGCAGCGCACGAACCGCTCTGTGTAGGCGGTGACCGGTTCCGTCATGTCGCCACCGGGTGGGGACACGGCGCCGATGGCGGTCACCGAGCCCTCCTCGCCACCGAGGGTCTCGAACTGGCCTGAGCGCTCGTAGAACGCGGCGAGCGCCGAGGCCAGGCCAGCCGGGTAGCCCTCCTCGGCGGGCAGCGCACCGCTTCGCGAAGAGAATTCGCGAAGGGCCTCTGCCCAGCGCGACGTGGAGTCAGCTAACAACACGGCGTGGTATCCCATGTCACGGTAGAACTCGGCCACGGTCATGCCGGTGTAGATGCTCGCCTCGCGGGCCATCACGGGCATGTTGGAGGTGTTGGCGATCACGACCGTGCGCTCGAGGAGGCTGCGACCGGTCCGCGGGTCCTCCAGCTCGGCGAGGTCGGCGAGGGCGTCAGCGAGCTCGTTGCCTCTCTCGCCGCAACCGACGAAGACGATCACGTCCGCCTCGCACCACTTGACTATCTGCTGCAAGAGAACGGTCTTACCGGTCCCGAAGCCGCCGGGAACCGCCGCCGTGGCTCCCTTCGCGATAGGGAAGAGCAGATCGACCACTCGCTGGCCGGTCCTGAGGGGGGCTGAGAGCCCGCGGCGCGCCGTCGCAGGGCGTGCACTGCGAACGGGCCACAGCTCGCTCACCGCGAGCTCTTGGCCGCCGACGACTGCGATCGTCTCGGCCTCGGTGACCTCGCCGCCTTCGGCAACCCACTCGAGGTCCCCCGACACCCACGGGGGGACGAGCACACGATGCTCCAGGCCAGAGGATGTGGGGATACGTCCGAGCACGGTTCCCGGACCCACCGCCAGGCCGGGCGACACCCCTGCCACGAATCTCCAGAGCGTGTTCGTTTCCTGCTCGAGCGAGCCGGGCGTGAGCCACACAGGCCGCCCGGCCAGTGGGCGGAGCAGACCGTCGAAGATCCCGCCGAGCAGGCCCGGACCCAGGCGGGCCGACAGCGGACGCCCTTTGCCAGCCGCCGGATCGCCGACTCTGAGCCCTCCCGTGTACTCGTAGACCTGGGCGGTGACCGTGCCGCTTCGGACCGAAACGACCTCGGCCGCCAGCGCCGCATGGCCGACCTCCACCACGTCCGACACCGCCACCTCGTCGAGTCCCTCCACCTCGACGAGCGCGCCGTTCACGCGCACCACGCGGCCCGAGGGGACGTGACGTGTCGCGCTCTGCGTTCCCCCGCCCGTCTGGCTCATGCCCACAGACCCTCGATCTCGTCGGTCATCGACAGCAGAACATGGTCGACCAGGGACGCCGGCCCGATCGCCGCCCTACGTTTACCGGCCCGCGCCTCCACCACCAGGGAATCGGGACCAGAACGTTGAACCGATGCGTCGTCTCCAAGGCGCTCGCTCACGAGAGCCGACAACCGCTCGGCGAGCATCCGGCCCTCCGTCGAGGTCGCACGTTGCACCAGGGCGTCAACGGCCTCACGTCGAAGACGCTCGTACGCGCATCGTCTGGCGTGGAGCACCCTCTCGTGCGCCTCGCGACGTGCGGCGGCCAACTGCAGCGAGGCGATCCACTCCGCGGCGGAGATGCCTTCGGCGCGCGCTTGCGCGAGCAGACGGTCAGCCTCCGCGTGCGCCCGCGCCAGTTCGGCATGGGTTTCCTCCGTTGCCATCGCCCGCACTTGCTCCGCCCGCTGAAGTGCCATCTCGACGAGCGCCTCGCACACCGGGTCGAGAACCTGCGTGATGTCGTAACGCCGCGCGTCATCTCTCGGACTGTCAGAACCAGCAGAGCGAGTCCTCGTCGTAGCATTTTCCTCCATCACGGCGGCATCACGGCGCTCAACACGCCCTCACGAAGCGCCGAATCTCCGGCCAGAGCCGCAGCGGCCTTGGCCGTGAGCAGCACCACTGCCACGTCGCCGGGCAGCGACGCCCAAGTGCGGCGCACGGCGTCGGCGTCGTCGGCCACGAGCACCGTGGCGCCTGCGAGAGCGAAGCCTTCGACGCGCACTGCCTCGCCGAGCACGACGAGTCGGCCCATCACAAAGCCTCCGGAGAGCGAGACGAGGACGACAACTACACCTTCCCAATCAGGATGATGGCGATCACGAGGCCGTAGATCGCGATCCCTTCGGCCAGCCCGACGATCACCATGGCCCGACCGAACATCTCGGGTCGCTCGCTCATCGCCGCCAGGGCGGCCGAGCCGGTGTACGCCACGCCGATGCCCGACCCGATCGACGCTCCGGCCACCGCGATCCCCGCCCCGACGAGCGCCTGACCGCCATAAGACTTCACTGCAGCGGCAGTGGTGGCCGCGGCGCTCGGACTGGCGGAGGCCGCGAGCACTACGAGAACCCCCGCACCGACGAGCAGGATCAGGTTCAGAACCTTCACCAGGAGGAGCGTCCGGCGCGGGCGGTGACGCAGCTGGATGCCGATGCCCGCCGCGGTGGCGGCGAGGATCGGAAGGCCGATCAGCCAAGCGAGCATGAATCCTCCTTAGACGAGACCACGGGTATGTGCCAGGGACGGAACTTCCGGCCCTCGGCGGTGAAGATCCTGCTGAACATCTCGTAGTACTCGAGACGCATGGCCTGCACTCCGGCCACCAGGCCCTCGAGCGCGAAGGTGAGCGCGTTCCCCACCACCAGCACTACGATAGCCACCATCGTGAAGGCATTGCCTTTGTGCCACAGAGCGGTGGTCGCGTTCCACACGATCATGCACAACGCTGCGTGGGTGAGGCCGAAAGCAGCAAGCCGAGCGAACGACACGGTGTTGGTACCGATACGCACCACCGCGTCGAAGAGCTCGACGCCGGCCTGCACCACTCCCTCGGCGCGACCGCCCGCCGCTGCATAGAGGCCGAGGAACCCGAACCCGAGGCCGGCCAGCGCGAACGCCGCACCTATGGCCTCTGCCACGATCAGGTGCCTGTACCATCCGATA
Organism: uncultured Acidimicrobiales bacterium; assembly: GCA_963731665.1. Taxonomy (GTDB): domain Bacteria; phylum Actinomycetota; class Acidimicrobiia; order Acidimicrobiales; family UBA8190; genus Chersky-840. Next base: position 305,831 of record CAVSWP010000008.1, read on the forward strand.
CCCACGACGGCGAGACCCAGATAGAGGCTCGCCCCCGCCAGCCCCGAGACGGCCAGAAGCGCACCCATGGCGCCGCCCTCGCGCCAACGGTTGAGCGTCCCGAGCCCGTAGGAGACAGCGAGCAGACCCGCACCCGCCGCGATCGCGACCGCAAGCAGGGTGGTCGGATGGTCGAGAGGCCTCAGCCACAGGGTCGGGACGAGCCCCGTCGGTCCGAAGGCCTCGCCGTACAGAAGGCCGAAGACCACGCTCGCGAGCCCCGCTCCGATCACGAACGGTGAAAGGTGGCGCAGGTGGGCGAGTGCTGCCGGTCGGCCCGAGCGCAGAACCAGGCCGCCGGCCACTACGAGCACCCCGTGCCCGACGTCGCCGAACATCATTCCGAACATCACGATGTAGGCGAGACCGGCCAGCGCCGACGGGTTCAGGTCCTTGTAATTGATCGTCGCATAGGTGTCTACGAGCGGCTGGAACGCTCCTGTCGCACCCTTGTCCACCACCAGCGTCGGGGGCTCTGTTCCACGAGGAGGTGTCAGGGACACAACAGCCCCGCCGAGGGGGGCGAGGTGGGTCCTGAGCACGCCTAAGGCCGAGGTCGGGCTCCATCCCACGAGAGCGGCCACCGAGCCGCGCCGCGAAGCGCTCGCACTCACGCTCTCGAGCTCGGCCTCTCCGGCGAGCACTCCGAGGGGACCTTCGCGCTCGAGGGTTGCGATGTCGGGGGGGCCCGGGTCGAGCACCGCACCGGGTCGAGAAGCGTCGAACATCGACCGACGCGCCCGCTCCAACGCCTCGCCGGCAGGGCCGCGCTCCTTGTCGGCGACCCTCTCGATCTGTACGACCCCGGCATCGGCAACCGCGACGAGGACGCTGCGCAGACAGTCGCGCGGGTGCTACCACCGCCACCCGGTCCATCCTGGACGGCTCTAAGGTCTCAGGCCACCGCATCGAGCAGCTCCTCGATGTCCCCGCCGCCTCGTGCCGCGACCTGAAGCGCCGCACGTGTGCGCCAGGCGTCCGCGGCCAAGAGGCCCACGACTCCCACGCTCGAGGACACGTCGAGCGTCGAGCGCGCCGCCATCGCGGCGCCGGAGGTCTCGAGGTTCGACCACCAGCGTGCCTCTGCCCGCCACAGCTCACCGGCTTGCGCAACGCCTTCGAGAGCCTTGGCCGCAGCCCTCGGCAGGCGCCCGGAGAGCTCACCGGGCGAGGCCGACTCCTCCCATCGAGAACCGACAAGACGCTGCGCGTCGCGGCGCGCCAGTGGGCCCAACGCCGACACAGCACCGGCGCCGAGCACCCTGCACAGCGCCAGAGCAGCACCCGAGACGGCCCAGTCAGCCGCACCGGGGACCCCGTCGAGGACGCGGCGCGCCCAGCGCATCAACAGCGCCAAACGGACGGTCGCCAGGTCCTCCCCCCCGGGGTCTCCCCAAGACGAGGAGGCGAGCGCCGTACGAACCTCCGCCGGAGTCCTTGCCGCTGAGATGGCCGGCCAAGCGGTCGCCATGGAGCCCAGGACGAACGGATCGGGTGCCTCGTGGCCCTCGAGGCGGGCCAGGTGGCCGGTCACGTTGGCTATCTCGAAGCCGGCCGCTAGGAGCCTGAGCGGGCCGGCACCAAGCGGCGGGCCCCACCCGGCCAGGATCCGCATATGCCACAGCAAAGTTGCGAACACCGCGTGCTCGGCCGTGGGCAGGTCCATCTCTGCGCTCACATCGCGCCCATAGGGTGTGCGCGCCAGGGCGCCTAGCGCGACGGAGAGAGAGTCGGATGCGGCGAGGTTGCGGGCCCCGTCGCGCCCAAGCTGTCGGCGGGCAAGACCCTTTGCCCTCACCCCTGCTGCGACCCAGCCGGCGCTCATGTCTGCGGCACCCCCTGCCCCAGGATCAGGGCGCGTCGCACCAGTTCGTCGATCAGCCCCGGTGTTCGCTCTGGGGCGACGCGTGCGATGCGTTCCGCCTCCGATCGCGCCTCGGCGACGAGCGCACTCCTCTGCTGCTCGGCTCGGGCTAGGTGCTCGGCCGCCGAGTCTTCGCGTGCGGCGTCCGCGTCGAGCCGCGCCTGGGCAAGGATACGGCGGGCGTGAGCGGCTGACTCTGCCAGCCGTCGGGCTGCCTCGGCAGTGGCGTCTTCGAGCACCTCCTCGGCGCGGTGCTGCGCGGTCTCGAGGAACGAGAAGACCGGTGCCAGCTCGGCCTCGATCTCGCTGGCTCGGTCGACGGGCACCCCGGCCGGTGCGGGCGCGCCGGGGACTCCGTGGAAGCGAAAGCGCTGGAGGATCTCCCCGACCGATGCCACCGTCACCTCCGATTCATGGGCATCTACCTGGTTGGACGCTACGCCGGAGCGAGATGGCGTTCCAGGGTCGAATGTCACGCCGCCGCATAACCCTGCCGGTGCCCGCCAGCAGCCGGGGCATCAACGTCTCTGACTGGCATTGCTGCCCTGCCTCCAACCGTCGTAATGATGGTGGATCCGAGGGGCGGGCTGGGCGAGAGGAACGTCCCTGGCCGCCGCCGGCCGACCGAGGACCTCCGACTGGGACCTAAGGCCCTACCGGGAGGCCCGTGTGTGATCCAATCATTGGGTAAGTACCGGTTCATGGAGGTTCGAGATGACGAACCAAGCCGAGCAGACTGAGCAGCGACCGGTAGTGGTCGGGATCGAGGGCTCCGAGCGCTCCACGGGGGCCCTGGAATGGGCTGCCTCCTATGCCCAGGCCACCGGGACCACCGTGCGTGCTGTGGCGGTGTGGCACAGCCCCTCCACTATCGGCTTCGACGTGGGAGGCGGAGCCTGGGACCGTGAGGGCGCGTGCAGAAAGACAGCAGAGAAACAGGTGGCTTCGGTGGCCACCCGCCACCCAGGCCTTGAGATCGATCTGGACGTCGTCCACGGCGGCGCGGCGCAGGTTCTCGTCGATGCCTCCGAGAACGCAGCATTGCTGGTGGTCGGGACTAGGGGTCATGGCGGCTTCGCGAACCTCATACTCGGGTCAACGAGCAATGACTGCGTGCACGCTGCCCACTGCCCCGTGGTGGTGTACCGATGAAGCGCGTTTGATGGTGGCAGCGTGACCTGAGCGAAACAGCCACTCGGCGTTCTCCTATGCAGCCCAGCTCGTCGTGATGAACCGCTCGAACGGCCAGATCGAGAAGGTCCTCGCGGTCCACGACGTCGGGCGGGCGGTCAACCCGATGCTGTGCGAGGGCCAGATCCAGGGGGCCGTGCACATGGGTTTGGGCTACGCCCTCTCGGAAGACTTCCCCTCGGACGAGGAAGGGCGCCCACAGCACATGACTCTTCGGAGCTTGGGGATCTTGCGCCCAAAGGACGTCCCACAGATCGAGCCCGTGCTCGTCGAAGAGCCCCAACCACGCTCTCCCTACGGCATCAAAGGCATGGGAGAGATCGGTCTCGTCCCGACCGCCGGCGCGGTAGCAAGCGCCCTCCACGACCTTGACGGAGAATGGCGATCGGCTCTCCCGATGCGTTCGGCCGCAGCTGCGGCCACGGTAGCCCCGCAGGACTGACCTGCCCCGGCCGCTCAAGAGCGTATGCGGGTCGGTACGGGGAGAACGATGCAGCGGAGGCACGTGCGGCGAGGGTTAGGGCCCCCGGCGAGGGACGCGCCAGGGTTGGGAATGGAGGCTCGATTGAAGGCCTGGGAGGGAATCTGCCGTCCTCGAGATTCTGGTGATTCCGGTGATGAGGTCTGCGTGGGAGCAATGCAGGAAAGCTCAACGCAACCGATGACGAGTCCTGGCAATCGCTGACCAAGGCTGAGCTGGCATCTGTCGGCAGAGCGGGCGACGGTGTGTGAGCGGGCGACGGGAATCGAACCCGCGTTCTCAGCTTGAGAACGCCTCTGAGAGGTCCTTGGACCCGGAGACGAGTGGTCATGCATATTGCGTGCACAACTCGATTTGCCAGCTTGACCAGCACCAACGCTTCCGCAAGGGTCTCGTGCCGTAACACTCCCATTCCTCATCCCCACTCGCGCGCCGGGCTCCGGTGGTGAGGTGGACGGCTGCCGTGTGCCGTGCCCAAGGCCATCGACCCATCCCACCTGCAGTCACCCTCGGCGGGGTGTTCTGCTCCCGGAGTGTCACAAGCAGCCCGTCGATCTCGGCCACGGGACATCACGGGTGTCGGCTGGTGGGGTGTCGAGCCAAAGCGCTCAGCACGCTGGCGACCAAATGGGCAGGCTCGCCGGCGCCAGAGGCCTGTCGGCCGGCGAGCTCGAGCTCGAGCGGCACGAGCGTCGACCGCTGGATGTCAGCCAGTGAGTAACCCCGCCTCGTCGCCTGGCTGGTGAGCTCCTGGGCCAGGAAAGCCAGGGCCTGTTGCCACACACAAGCGCTCTGGGAGCGCCGCGAAGGTGGCTCACCGGTGGCCAGGGCGGTGATGTCGTCGTCGCTGCCGTGGGCGAGGACGTTGAGCCAGGCCCACACCGGGACGGTGCGGTTCTCCTCAGCCAGCCACTGGGCATAGTGACCGGACAGGAACACCTCGCACTCGGCCACGAATTCCTCTTCCCAGGCTCGGTTTCGAGTTCTCCACATCGCTTCGATCCTTGCTCGCTCTCTCCAGTTCATGCTGCGACCGCCGGAGAGCGGGGAGAAGGGTCGAACGTCACAAACGGGGCGAGATCTCGCAACGAAAGCGGGTCCAACAGTGGGCCGGGATCTGAGTCGTCGGTGTGCCTCCGCCGACCAGGCCACACGCCGTCGAAGGCCGCGCCAGATCAGAACCCGCTCGGGAAGGTCTCCGAGTGGCTCGCCCGTGTCCCAGAGCGAAGTGCGCTCGAGCGGCTCGAGGGCTCGGGTATGGCTGAGATGGATCACTGCATCGAACTGATCGGCAAGACGAGCTTCGAAGTAGTGACTTGCGTCCTCGGCGGCTGGTCGGTAGATCACCGCTATCGCCGCTCCCGACGCGGAGTCGCCAAGTTTCCGTGCACGGCGGGTTGCTCTATTCGGACTTCCGCCTGGAAAACTACTCCATTTCGGGTTCTCCCGACAGAGCCGAGATCGCGGCCCGGGCCCGGTCGCGCAAGTCGAGCGCGGCCGACCACCCCCTCCCAGATGGCGCAACCGGGTCGCCGATGGCGACACGAATGGCACCGCGTCGGGGGAATCGACCACCGGGACGAACAATGTCGCGGCTCCCACGGATCCCGACGGGAACGATTGGCGCTCCGCTGTCTATGGAGGCGGCGAACGCGCCCAGGCGGAATGAACGCAAGCCGGCGGCCCGATTGAGCGATCCCTCAGGGAAGAAAGCCAAGCTTCTCCCGGCGTGCAGGGCTTCGGTGATTCGGGAGGCGTCGCTGCTGCGCCGTCCAGCGTGGGTCTGGTCGACGAATTCGCACTCAAGCTTTCTCAGGAATGGGCCCGCAACCTTCTGCGTGGCCAGTTCACCCCCCGCAACGAATGCGACGGGAGTGGGCAGGCACAGCACAAGGACGAGTCCGTCCACAAAGCTCGCATGGTTGGCCACGACGACATAGGGACCCGAAGGGGGTACCGTGCCGGACACGGCCAGCGGAAGTCGGCAGAGTCGGCACACCACTCGCCCCGCCGTGCGGAGCACGGCCCAGCGCAGGCGCAACGTGGGCATGACGATGACGAGCAGCCACACAGGGACGCCTACGAGGAGCGCAACGATCCAGACATAAGTGGCATAGAACAACCCATCGAGTGCTTGCACCACTCTCCGCATCTGGGGACCCGCGCCCCGTAGCGCGAAGCGTGCGATCTGCCATCGGGCCGGACGGGTTCGGCGCCCCATGTCTCCTGCTTCATACATTTGGCGGCAGGCAGCACGGCGGATCTTGCCACTCGAGGTCTTAAGGACCGTCCCGGCCGGAGTCAGGACGACCTCGTCGGGCGGTGTCCCTAACAGGTCCACGGTCAAGGCCGTGATCCGGTGGCGCAGTTCGGCCGAGGCTTCTGGATCTTGGAGTCGAGACTCGGCCAGGACGACGAGGCGTTCAGTGCCGAGACGGGCGTCGGTGGAGGCGAAGACGGCGACGCAGCCCTTACGCGTGCCCGGCAAGTCGCCCACGGCCGCCTCGAGCTCGTCGGGGTGCAGGTTCCGTCCGGCGCGGATGATGATGTCTTTGGACCGGCCCGTCAGGTAGAGGTCACCGCCTGCCATGTATCCGAGGTCGCCCGTATCGACCCACTCCGCCCGGCGCAGTGCCCGAGACGCCGCCTCGTTGTGGAAATACCCCGGCGTGGCCGATGGTCCAGTGAATTCGACACGCCCTTCGTGCCGTTCTGCCTGCTCCTTTCCCGACGCATCGACCACGCGCACCTGATAGCCCGGGAGAGGCCGTCCACAGGCCACGAATCGCAACGGAGCGGGTGCGTCGGCGGCGGCGGGCACGGCCCGACCCGATCCGACAAAGCCGCGTCGATCCACGATGTCGATGACCGGACCGCGGCCACGGGGTGGGAAGGTGAGCCCAACGCCCGCTTCTGCGAGGCCGTAGACAGGGGTCATGGCTTCGGGACGAAACCCATGGGGGCCGAAACGTTGGGCAAATCGCTGGATCGTCTCGGGGCTGATCGGCTCGGCCCCGTTGAAGGCCATCCGCCAGGTGGAGAGGTCTATGGAGACAAGCTCCGCGTCTGAGACGTGCCGAAGGCACAGCTCGTAACCGAAGTTCGGCGAAGGACTCAGCGTGCCACCGTAGGAATCGACCGCCCGAAGCCATCGAACGGGCCGAGCCAGGAACGCCGTGGGGGACATCACCACCAACTCGAAGCCGAAGTAGAGGCTCGCCAGCCACGAACCTATCAGTCCCATGTCGTGGTAGAGCGGCAACCAGCTCACGACCACGTCTTGCGGCGTGGCCGCCATGGCCTCGCCCATGGCACGGATGTTGGCAAGCACGTGACGGTGCGCGAGAACTACACCCTTGGGACTACCCGTACTGCCCGAGGTGTATTGGATCAGCGTAGTGTCGTCGGCCCGGACTGCGGGTCGTATGAGGGTGGATACTCCGGCGTTACGCAGCTCGTCCACCGAAAAGACCGAGCGCAAAGATGCAACCTGCGGGCGCACCAACCTGGCTACGAGACGGGCTTCGGGGACGGTCAACAACATGGTGACCAGGGCGTTGTCGAGGATGTGCACCTGGCGACGCAGATGGTCGTCGAGTCCGGCTGGACGGGCCGGAGGGTAGATGGGCACTGGGATCCCACCCGCCATCACGATACCCAAGAAGGCGGCGAAGTAGTCGACGCTGGTCGGGAGCATGATCGCCACGGTGTCACCATGTCGAAGCCCGTGATACTGGAGGCCGCCTGCCACCAGCGCGGCGTCAGCCGTCAGCGAGCCATAGGTGAGATCCTCGTGCGCAGATTCGTCTTCGGAGGTGTGCAAGAGACTGAGGTGTACACGGCGGGGGTGGCTGTTCGAGTGCCAGTCGAGGACATCGATGAGCGTCGCCGCGTCCCTCGGCCACTCGCCACCCTCGGCCGTCTTCGCCCTTCGGATAGCTCCCGCCGAGGGCACGAGAGGGCGGGGGCTTGCCCCCAACGAGCGCACGGCACCCACCCACCCGTGAGGGGTGGGGATGTCGAGCACCCGATCGGGGAGGGTGACGCCGAACACCTCCTCCACCCGGGCCCGGAACTCCACCAGGGCCAGGCTGTCGAGACCTAGGTCGGCATCGAGCAGGCTGTCGGGCCGAACGGACGTCGGCACCACGGAGGGATGGAGCTCGGTTGCCAGGTCGCGCGCGATCGCCAGGATACGGACCTCGTCGTCGCCCGTGTCGGAGGGGGGCACCACTTCGGGATCGCTACCACTCACGAGGCCAGTGTGACCCAAACGCGGAGGCCGCGTGAGGGTCCCATGGCCGGTGTGTGGAGACTGTTCCCCGCACCCGCATAAAGGACACCAGAGGCGAGGACCACAACGGCTTGCTGAAAGAGGCATGTGGCGTCAGTCTTCGAGCAGCCCACCCTTTCATGAACGACCTTTCTGCACGGTCACGGGACCGGAAGCCGGCCGGGTCGAGAAGCCTTGACGGTGGCGCCAACGCGGACCGTGTCGTTGCTAGTGCACCCCTGGGGATTGGTGACGGACGACCACCACAGGACATGTGGCATTGGTGACGCAGTGCCTGCTCACCGAGCCCAGCAATGTGCCGGTGAACGCCCCGTGGCCGCGGCTCCCCACCACCAGCAGGTCAGCGTGCTTCGAGGCCGCAATGAGGGCGGGAGCAGGTTGGCCGTAGACAACGATCTCTTGTATTTCACGCGCATCGTGGGGTCCAAGGACGCTCTCGACTTCCTCGGCGAGCCTCTTCCGGGTCTCGTCCTCCGGGCCCCGGCCCGCCGGCAATGTGGGGGTTCGACCCCAGGGAAGCGGCGGGGCCCACGCCATGACCGCCTCCAGCGTGGCTCCGGTCATCTTGGCCTGTGCAACCGCCCAGTGCAGCGCTTGGCGAGACGACTCCGAGCCGTCCATGCCGATGACGATCACGTTGTGCTTCTCGATGCCTGTCTTCATCTCACCACTTCCGTATTGCCGGCCAACACGCTGTCTTCGGTTCCGGTGGAGGTGAACCTCACCTGACGACCCCGAAGAGGTCAGTGACGTGAGATCATCCCCTCGCCGAAAGATGCCCAGAAGATGATCCAGAGGTTCCGCGTGCCTTAGGCTCCGGGTCCACCGCGAGGCATGGGCCCGGCGTGGAGAGCCGCGGCCTTTCGCCAAGGTGTCGCTCCATCAGCCACCCGATGATGTCAAGTACCGTACGCAACCCTCCACCGTGGAAAGCTCGGGATAGTCGCGCTCTGGGATCTCGAGCCCTGTCCGCTCGTGCAGACCGGTTACGAAATTGAGGAAGTCGATCGAGTCGAGGTCGAGTGCCTCCTGCATCGTCTCGTCGGGTCCGACGCTGTCGAGGTCGGCCTCGGGGGCTACCTCCCCCAACACGGTGCGGATGAGGTCTCGGGCGTCGTCGTCAGTCACAGGTCCTCCGGGTGTTGCAGCAGGCGGTCGATCGTGCCCAAGAACCGACCACCGCGGTGGCCATCACTGACGCGGTGGTCGGCAGACAGCGTAGCCGTGGCGCACGACCGAACCCCGACCATCCCGTGAGCCGCCCATGCCCGCTCCGCCACACGGCCGAAGCCGACCAAAGCGACCTGAGGCGGGTAGATCACGCCGAATACAGAGTCGACGCCCAGATCCCCAAGGTTGGTCACGGTGATGGTGGGATCGCTCATCTCCGAGCTCCGTAGCACGCCCCCCCGGGCCCGGTTCACCAGGTCCCGGAGCGCCACCATCAGCTCATCGATAGGGAGTCGATCGACGTGATGGATCGCCGGTGCGATCACACCGCCCGTACGTAAGGAGACCGCCACTCCGACATGCACGTCCTGACTCGGTTCGAATGTGTCACCCCGCATGAATCCGTTCATTTCGGGAACTGTGGCCACGGCAAGCGCTGTCGCCTTGATGAGCAATACCGGCACGACCAAGCGGGCGGTGACCGGGCGTTCGACGTTCGTCTGTTCCAACCATGCCACGGCGCGGCTCATATCGATGTCGGTGCTCAGGTAGTAGTGGGGGATCTCGCGCTTGGACCGGGCCATCAAGGCACCGATCGCTCTGCGCATCGCCACCTGCCGCGCATCGTCGGCGACGGTGCCCAAGGTCGCCGGCGCCGGTCGGGTTTGCTTGGGCGCCTCTTGTTCGCCGGATTCACCCAGTGGCGGCGCCGCCACCGACGGCTTCCGACGAGCCGCCCGGCGCACATCGGACTCGACGATCGCTCCCCCGGGTCCGGTCCCTTGGATGTCACCGATCTCGACGCCGAGCTCGGTCGCCACACGGCGAGCCATTGGCGACGACCGTACGCCGGTGAGAGAGGGGTGGGCTCGACGCACCGGCGGCGGGGACGGACGGCCACCGCGCACGGGTGCACACCGCCCCGCACCGATAGGAGCATGCCTCACCTCACGGAGGCGGGCCCCTGCGCTCTCGACGTCCCCCCTGGTGATCGCCCCACCCGCACCGCTGCCGTCGAGAGCGTGCACGTCCACCCCAAGTCGCTCGGCGAGATGGCGCACAACGGGCGAGACGACGGGCCCACCCGGCCGCCCCTTGCCTGTCGACGCAACCGCCGACGCGAGGACCGCGGAGCGCGGGCCCTTTGTTGCGGGGGCAGGGGCGGATTCGGGGGCGGGTTCGGGGACGGGGGCACGTGCGAGGGTCTCCTCGGATGCGCCGACCCTGGCCAGAGCGGTGCCCACCGGTACCTCATCCCCCTCGGGGACAAGCAGTTCCTCGATCACGCCCGCCTCGAAGATCTCGACCTCGATGGTGGACTTCTCGGTCTCCACGACAGCAACCACGTCACCTCGCCGCACCACGTCACCGGGGCCTACCAACCACTTGGCCACCTTGCCGACCTCCATGTCGGCGCCGAGTGACGGCATCTTGAACTCACCCATTCACGCCCCCAGCGCGTGAACGGCGGAGACAACATCTCGTACCTGCGGCGTGGCCTCGTCCTCGAGGTGCTTGGCATAGGGCATGGGCACCTCAGCCGTGCACACGCGCCCCACGGGGGCATCGAGGTCGTAAAAGGCCTCCTCGACGATGCGAGCCGACACTTCTGCGGAGAGGCTCCCGCTTCGCCATCCCTCGTCCACTACGACCGCCCGGTGGGTGTGCACAACCGACGACACGATCGTGGCCGTGTCGAGCGGTCGCAAGCTACGCAAGTCCATCACCTCTGCCGAGATTCCTTCGTCGGCAAGTGCATCGGCGGCACCCAGCGCGACGCGGAGCATCCCGCCGTAGGACACGATGGTGACGTCGGAACCCTCACGGCGAACGACCGCCGAATCGAGGTCGACCGGGCCGGCGTCGTCGGCAAGCTCGCCCTGTTCGTTGTAGAGGGCGCCGTGCTCGAATAATAGGACCGGATCGGGGTCGCACAACGCCGGCCACAACATGCCCCGGGCATCTTCGAGGGTCGCCGGCGCCAGGATTCGAATGCCCGGGATGTGAGTGTACCAACCCTCGAGGCTGTGGGAGTGCTGTGCGCCGAGCTGGCGCCCCGCCCCCGTCGTCATACGGATCACGATTGGCACGTTGAATTGACCACCGGACATGTAGAGCAGTGTTGCCGCATTGTTGACGATCTGGTCCAGGGCGAGCAGGCTGAAATTCACCGTCATGATCTCAACGATGGGACGCATCCCACCGAGTGCGGCACCGATGCCCGCTCCCACGAAACCCGATTCCGACAGCGGCGTGTCCCGTACGCGCTCGGGGCCGAATTCCTCAAGCAGGCCAAGGCTCACGGCGTAGCAGCCGCCGTAACGTCCGACGTCCTCGCCCATGAGAAAGACGCGCTCGTCCCGCCTGAGCGCGTCGTCGAGCGCCATGCGCAACGCCTCGCGATACGTCACGGTGCTCATTAACCTGCTCCCGGGCCGGGGGTCTCGGTGACGACAAACCGTTCGAGATCCTCGACGGGCTCGAGCGTCCCGGCATCGGCGAAGGCAATGGCGTCGTCCACCTCTGCGTCTACCTCTCGTTCGATCTGCTCGAGCTCGCCCTTGACGAGCCGGCCGGCGGTCGTCAACTGTCGAACCAGATGATCGATAGGGTCCCGATGCTTCCAACCCTCGATCTCAGCTTTGTCGCGATAGCGGTCCGGGTCGTACATCGAGTGAGCACGGAACCGGTAAGTGCGCAGCTCAAGGAAGTGAGGCCCGCCGCCGACGCGCACGGCTTCAGTCGCTGCAATGGCGGCGGCCTCGACCGCCACGACATCCATGCCGTCCACCTCCCAGGCAGGCATCCGGTAGCTGGCCGCCTTGAGCGAGAGGTCGGTTTCTGACTCAGATCTGTCCAGCGCCGTGCCCATGGCGTAGAGATTGTTCTCACAGCAAAAGAGGACAGGAAGGTGCCAGAGCGCGGCGAGGTTCATCGACTCGTGGAATTCACCCTCGGCCACCGCTCCGTCGCCGAAGAAGCACGCGGTCACGTGACTCCGGCCCTGCATATGGTCGGCCAGGGCCAGACCGACGGCGAGCGGGAGCCCACCGCCGACGATGGCGTTCCCGCCGAAGAAGTGTGTGGCCTTGTCGAACAGGTGCATCGATCCGCCACGACCCCGGCTGCACCCCTCGACCTTCCCCTCGAGTTCGGCCATGGCCGAGCGCATCGGCAGACCCCGCGCCAGGGCATGCCCGTGTTCGCGATACGTGGCCACCACCGCGTCGTCGACATTTAGCGCCTGCATGACACCAACGGCGCACGCCTCCTCGCCGATGCCGAGATGAAGGAATCCCCGGATCCGCATGTCGCTGTAAAGCTCGACACAGCGTTCCTCGAAGCGGCGGATGCGAACCATCTCCCGCAGGAGGTACAGGCCGTGGGCGAGCTCGGGCGACGAGGCGCCGACCGGAGCGGGCGCGGCGTCGGTCACGGACCTACCTCCAGCGTCGAGGTGTCGCCTTCGGCGAGTCCGAGCTCCCTGGCCTTGAGCAGGCGCCGTAGGATCTTCCCGCTCTGTGTGTGGGGCAGCCAGTCGGCGAATTCGATCTCGCGCGGTGCCACCGCGGCGCCGAGTCGGGTTCGGCAGAATCCGATCAGCTCGCGCCGCAATTCCTCTCCGGCGACGGCGTCGGGATTCAACGAGACGAAGGCCTTCACGACCTCTCCGGCCACGGGATCGGGCTTGCCGATGACCCCCGCCTCGGCCACGGCGGGATGCTCCATGAGGGTAGACTCGACCTCGAAGGGACCGATCAGGTGTCCCGCCGACTTGATCACGTCGTCACCTCGCCCGACGAACCAGAAGTACCCGTCGGCATCCCGGCGGGCAAGGTCCCCGCTGACATACCAGCCCCCGACGAAACAGGCCCGGTATCTCTCGTCGTCGTCCAGATAACCACGGAACATCGACGGCCAACCCGGTCGCAGCGCGAGCTCCCCCTCTTGCTCCGGTGGCGCCTCGAGGGCGGTGCCGTCATCGGACTTGACCACCTCTCCGTGCTCGTCGCGTACGAGGATCGTCGCCTCGATCCCGGGAAGCGGCCGTCCCATCGAGCCGGGGCGGATGTCCGAGCTGGCGTAGTTGGCGATCATGATCCCCCCGGTCTCGGTCTGCCACCAGTTGTCGTGTACGGGAAGCCCAAGGACCTCCTGGCCCCACAACACCACCTCGGGATTGAGCGGCTCGCCAACACTGGCGACGAATCGCAGTCGGCTCAGGTCGTGGTCCTTGGCGGCCTCGGGGCCGGCCCGCATGAGCATCCGTAGGGCGGTGGGTGCCGTGTACCACACGGTGACCGCCTCCGCCTCGAGCGTGGCGTACCAGCGTTCGGCGTCGAAGTCGCCCTCGTCGACGATGCTGGTCGTACCGTGCACGAGGGGCGACACGATTCCGTACGAGGTGCCCGTCACCCACCCGGGGTCGGCGGTGCACCAGAAGATGTCCTCGGGGTGCAGGTCGAGGGCGATACGGCCGGTGGCGTGGTGTGATACCACGGCTTCGTGCACGTGCACCGCCCCCTTGGGTGTGCCCGTGGTTCCGCTGGTGAAGTGGAGCAGGGCCATGTCGCCGGGATCGGTGGGTGGGATCTCGTAGACGGGATTGGCCTCCTCGAGCAGGGCGGTAAGGTCGAGGGTGTCCGGCGTCACCGATGCCTGGGGCGCCGCATCGCGGCCCGAAGATATAAGCACGTGGCGCAGCTCTGGCAAGCGGTCTCTGATCCTGGCCACCTTGCGGCGGTACAACGGTTCTGTGGTGACCAAGACGCTTCCCCGACCGAGCTGAAGTCGCTCCCGAATGGGCTCGGGCCCGAAGGCCGGGAAGAGTGGGCACAGGACACTCCTGTGTTTCAAGGTTCCTATGACCGCCACATAAAGGTCGGGCACGCGCGGCAGCAGCACGTACACCCGAGCGCCTGCTGACACGCCCAGCCGGTCCAGACCATTGGCGAAGCGGCTCGAGCGGTCGGCCAGCTCGCCGTAGGTCAGGTCGTGCCGGCCCCCGTCGCGATCCACGCATCGCAAAGCGACATGGTCACGCCGAGCTCCCGCTGCGTGGCGGTCCACCGCTTCATGGGCGATGTTGAGCCCGCGGCCGTCTGGAAGCCCGTCGAGCGCCCGGCGCGCCACATCCCACGAGAACGTGGCGCACTCGGCCGTGTAGTCGACCATGTTGGGAAGGACTTCGCCGGGAGTCGCGCTCTTGCGGATCGTCTCCCACGACATGAATCACCCTCCTGCTCACCAACATGCCGACCGCGCCCACCTCTCGGGCACGATCACGTTACGCCGCCCACTCCCAGGACTCCCAGGGCCGAAGGTCACCTCACGCCCCTCCGAGGATACGGGGGCTCGGCTTGATCGGCTGTCCCAGGCCCGAAAGCAAACGTCGATCGGGCCGATGAACTGGCCATACGCAGCGACCTCGGACATCATCTGCCATGGCCCTTTCAGTGCTCTAACTCGGGCGGTGTCGAGTCCTCGGCGTTGTGGTGTCGTGGCGGCGAAGCGGTTCCGACAAGGACGTCGAGATCGTCTGCTCTGCCACCAGGTGCGTACTCTCGAACGTCAGCCCCATGGGGTGCTGGGCTGAAATGGTCACGGACCCGGGCGACGTCTCGCCGCTCACCATCGACGACTCGGTCAGACGTCGGGACCTCTTGGGTGGGCTGATTCACGATACTAGCGAATAACGGCGTAGACCGTTGCGAACGGGGCTCCCGCCAGCCTCGATCAATCCATCGGAGATCCTCGGAACGGGGATCGGGCGCTCGCCAGAGTCGGGCTTTGCACGACCATAGCGACGATCCTCGGCCCCACTCAGGCTATCGATTCTGAAGTCGCACCCTACAGGTGCGTTTGAAACACCTACACGCTCCCCAGTTAGGGTCGTCGAAACACTCGCCCGAGGGTCCTTCCGGCAGCGGAACATACTCGGCACTCCACCCAAACACAGGTTGGGGGCTTCGCCATGGGTTTCGTCGGCACCGCGCCATGGGAGAACCCGAGAGATGGAGACTCTTCGCTGTGGAGCATTGCCGGGCATCCTCAAGTGCCGGAGCAGTGCACCCTTGTCTGACGGCGGCCCGTCCCATCGGCCCAGGAGTGTTTCCGAGCGGCTCCGGTCCCTGGCGTGCCTCAAGTCTGCTCTGGCTCCCTGATCATGCTCACTTATTCGGCCGAAATACCCTGTCTTGTCGTCCCCTGTTATGGGTTCAATGCGAGACATGAGGTGTTTGCCCAACTGGCGCTTTCCGACCGTGGGTGGCGCGATCTTTGCCTGCATTGCACTCACGACGACGATCACCATCGCACACGTGGCCGTAGCGGGGGCGGGCGAGAACCCAGATGTCGCTGCCCAGCCCGTGGCCTTCGGCGATGCGCAGTTCTTCGGGTCGATGGGGGGACGTCACCTGAACGAGCCGGTTGTGGGTATGGCCCCAACCCCATCGGGGCGCGGTTACTGGCTGGTGGCGTCAGACGGGGGCGTTTTCGCCTTCGGCGATGCGCAGTTCTTCGGGTCGATGGGGGGACGTCACCTGAACGAGCCGGTTGTGGGTATGGCCCCAACCCCATCGGGGCGCGGTTACTGGCTGGTGGCGTCAGACGGAGGCGTTTTCGCCTTCGGCGATGCCGGCTTCTTCGGGTCTATGGGAGGGCGTCAGCTCAACGAGCCGATCGTGGGCATGGCTGCCAATCCCTTTGGCAGCGGCTACTGGCTTGTCGCCGCTGACGGGGGTGTCTTCGCCCTCGGTAGTTCACGCTTCTTCGGCTCAATGGGGGGGCGTCAGCTCAACGAGCCGATCGTGGGCATGGCCGCGGCCCCCTTTGCCCTCGGTTACTGGCTGGTGGCGTCAGACGGCGGGTTGTTCGCCTTCGGCGATGCCGGCTTCTTCGGGTCTATGGGAGGACAGACCCTCACCCAACCGGTGGTGGACATGGCGGCGAGCCCATCGGGGCGCGGCTACTGGCTGGTGGCGTCAGACGGGGGGGTGTCCGCCTTCGGCGATGCGCAGTTCTTCGGGTCGATGGGAGGACAGCCACTTTCCAACCCCATCACGGCAATCCTGGGAACCCCCGACGGCGGTGGCTACTGGCTGCTCCCCACAACCCCTCGGGCGACCGACTGGGCCGTGCCCGGAACGGTGATCTACAACCTCGATGCGGCGCCCGGTTCTCCCTACAAGCCGGGTCAGAAAGTGGTCGCGCTCACCTTCGACGACGGGCCCTCCCCGATCTATACGCCCCAGGTGCTGCAGATCCTCGTGGCGGACCATGTGCCCGCCAGCTTCCAGATCATCGGTCAGAACGGCGCCGCCTACCCCGACCTCTTGCGCCAGGAGGCAGCAGACGGCATGTCCCTCGCGAACCACACCTGGACGCATGTCGATCTCACCACGCTTGCGCCCTCTGGGTGGGCCGGCCAGGTGGTCCAGACCAACTCTCTGCTCCAGAGCATCACCGGTCACCCGGTCCGGTGCCTGCGGCCGCCGTATGGCTACACCGACTCGGCGGTGGTGGCGCAACTGGGCCAGCGGGGTCTCGCCGAGCTCTATTGGGACGTGGACCCCTCGGACTACCTGAGGCCGGGCGCGTCGGTGATCGCGGAGCGGGTGCTCTCAGCACTCCATCCCGGCGCCATCGTGATCATGCACGACGGAGGCGGTGACCGCTCGCAAACCGTCAGCGCCCTGCCAGCCATCATCAGCGGCATACGAGCCGCTGGATACCAGATCGTGCCCGTATGCGAGGGCTGAGTTGGGGCCTGCACGCAACTTATCCCGAAATCTCGACGGTGGAAGGTTGCGTGCGCTACTTGACGACATCAGCGGCTGACCCGCTGGCCATGTGCCCTCGAAAGCCACGGCCCTCAGATACCGCTCGGATAAGTCTCGGCAGGCTCGCCCAGGTCCCATAGTGAGGTGCGCTCGAGCGGCTCGAGCGCTCGGGTGTGGTCGAAATGGATCACCGCATCGAACTGTTCGGCGAGACGAGCGTCGAAGTAGTGACTGGCGCGTTCGCTCTGGGGCCGGTAGATCACCCCGATCGCCCGCTCCAGGCGCGGGACCACAAAGACTTCGTGCACTGCCGGCTGCGCCATATCCAGCCAGAAGCGCGCCTGTCCGCTCTCATGGAGGAGTGTCTCGTGGCTATTGGCCAAGGCAGGTCGCACCCGCTTGCGCTCGGCGGGGCCGCCCCAGTCCGTGGCCGCGGTCACTGTGCCGTCGAATGTGGTGAAACCCACGAGCACGCATTCGTTGTCGTAACGCTGCCGGGCGAGCTGTCCTACGTTGAGTTCGCCTCGTGCGCTCATCCCGGTGGCGCGCGCGTCGCCCACGTGTGAGTTGTGCTCCCATACTACGATCTTCGTTCGGGCCACCTGGCGATCGAGATGCTCGACGAGCGCATCGAGGGTGCCCGCCATGTGCCGGTCACGCAGATTCCACGACGAGACCTCGGCCCGGTACATCTGCTGGTAGTATTCTTCGGCGTCCCGGACCAGACGTGCATTCTGCTCTGCGAAGAAGAATTCATCGTCAGCGATCCAGCCGTCCCGACGCATATAGGCGTCGGCCCGCCGTCGCAGTTCGACCAGTTGGGCCACGACCTCGTTTTCGCACGGGATGGCGCCCGAGAAGGCGAGCTTATAGCCGTATGCCTGCCCCTCGCCCCCAACCTGATCGAAGCAGGAGTACCGTTCACGGGCTCGTCTGGCCTCGTTGGGATCGACACGGTCGAGGTAGTGCACGACGGCCTCCATCGAAGCACGGAGGCTGTAGAGATCCAGCCCATAGAATCGGGCCTTGGTCGCCGGCTGCCCGTGGGCATCGTTGCGGGCCCGAAGCCACTCCACGAAAGCCACGACGTCACGATTTCGCCACATCCACGCCGGGAAGCGACGAAAGTCCGACAATGCCGCGGCGGCGTCCTCGTCATGAGAAAGTCCCATCACGTAGCGATTGACTCTGTAGGCATCGGGCCAATCGGCCTCGACCGCCACGGCGGTAAAGCCGCGCTCATCGATGAGGCGACGAGTGATACGGGCTCGCTCCCGGTAGAACTCGTGCGTTCCGTGCGAGGCCTCGCCGATCAGAACGAAACGTCGGTCATCGACAAGATCGAGCAGTGCGTCATAATCGCCCGCCTCGGCCGTGATGGCACGGCAGTGATCACCTACGACCCCACAGCCCAGCGTCGAGCGCATGAAAACAGTATCGCCCTCCCCTGCTCGTCCGACCAGGGGCGATGGTCACAGCCTGCTCGCCCCAAGATTGCAACAAGCAGCTCGTTCCCTCCTCGCTCGGGACGAATCCGGCTCGACCGATAAAATGGCCTTTCCGGACGTGGACGACACGCACCTGACCTGCCCCCAGCTTCGCGAGCTCCTTGGTAGCAGCAAGAGTCCTTGTGTCATGCGATGAGCCGTCCAGCGCGGCCAGGATGTGCTCGAACATCGTGGCTCCTATCGCTTGATTCTTCCGCCACGATGCCCTCAATCCCCGGGTTTCGGTAGAGCCTTACCCTGTGGCGACCGACCCGAAATAATTCGCTCTTGGCCGACAGTGGTGTCAAATCCGCGCACCGTCAGAGACCAGCGGGACAGGAAAGGCGCCCATCCCACGATTGGGGGAAAATGGGCGCCTCTTCTTGATTGTATCCCGAGGGCTTACGAACGACGGGCCCGGGCAATGCCACTCATTGGGTGCTTGTGGGCCCTCACACTGCAACGCTTCTCAACACGAAACCGCGTGCCGTGTCTATGTGAGGCCTACCCGACCATCAATCCCTTTCTTCGCTGACCTCGGGCTGGAAAATTCACTCTGGTCACACGCCCTAAGCACCTCCTCTCCGACTACTCCTTGAGTCCAATTGGTATAACAAATCCGGCAGGATGCTTCTTCCCAAATGTGGAGTCGTACTGGCCTGACGCGGGGGCCTATAACGATCTCTCCGAGAATGCCACCAGTCTGAGAGCGCAGGGCAGTGACCTTCGGCCCTAGCCACCTCGGATCAAGTCCACCAGGGTGGAGATACCCAGGCGTCTCGAGCCTAGAGGGACGGAAGGTGGCGCGATGCGGACTGCGCTGGTCATCGTCGACATGGTCAACGACTTCGTGGACGGGGTACTCGCCAATCCCGCCGCCAAGGACATCGTTGGACCGATCGCATTGTTGGCGGAGCGAGCCCGGAGAGAAGACTGGGGCGTGTTCTACGCCAACGACGCGCATCTCCTGACCGACGTCGAGCTCCGGGTCTTTCCGCCCCACGCCATGGCTCAGACAGCAGGCGCAGCGGTGATCGACGATCTGCACCCCGCTTCTGACGATGTGGTCATCGCCAAGCGCTTCTACTCACCGTTCACCGAGACCAATTTCGAGACCGAGCTCCGTGCCCACCAGGTGGGGCGCCTCGTTGTCGTCGGCCAGCACACGGATTGCTGTGTTCGTCACACGTGCTACGACGCCTTTGTTCGGGGCTACGAACTCGTGGTCTGCCCCGACGGCACCACCGTGTTCGAACCGGGGTCGATAGAAGCCCTCGCGTCCCGCCAACGACGTGCTCTGGAGTACCTCCGCACGTACTACGGAGCGCAAATCGAGTCCGCATCCGCGGTCAGCTGATTCACGGACCCATAATGCCCGCAAGTCGAGTGACCATTGACTCTGGTCTGGGACGACCGCCTGAGAGATCCTGGATGTCGGGCCGGGAGGTTGCCATGCCGTTCCTCGATCGTGCTGATGCCGGACGACGCTTGGCGATGCTGCTCGAGCATCTGCGAGGTCAAGACATGGTGGTGGTCGGCCTCCCTCGGGGCGGGGTGCCGGTGGCCTTCGAGGTGGCTCGAAGCCTCGGCGCGCCGCTGGATGTGATCGTGGTCCGCAAGCTCGGCGTGCCTTTCCAGCCTGAGCTGGGGATGGGTGCCATCGGAGAAGGAGGGGCGCGCGTCGTCGATAAGGAGGTTCAGGTCGCGGCCGGCGTGAGCGTCGAGGAACTCGCCGCCGTAGAGGCGAAAGAACGCGCCGAGCTCGACCGCCGGGTACGGCGGTTCCGAGGTATGCGCCCCCCGGTCCCCCTGGCGGGGCGCACCGTCGTCGTCGTCGACGACGGCATCGCCACGGGGTCGACAGCCCGTGCCGCCTGCCAGGTGGCCCGGGCCCGGGGGGCTGCCCGGGTGGTGCTGGCCGTTCCTGTTGCATCCGCCGAGTCGGTGGCCACACTGAGCCACGATGCCAACGAGGTGGTGTGCATCGCGATGCCCACGAGATTCCTCGGCATCGGTCAGTTCTACGAGGACTTCACCCAGACGAGTGACGGCGAGGTGGTCGCTCTGCTCGAACGTGCCACACTGCGACCGGCCGCGCTGACAGACCCCTCGACCGGGAGTGATGACCGGCACCTCTCGAGGGAGGCCGATCCGCCTCTTCGGGACGATGAGGTCGAGTTGCCCGGCGGGCCGGGTCGATTCTCGGGACACCTGACGGTGCCTGAAGCAGCAAGGGGCATCGTCGTCTTCGCGCATGGGAGCGGCAGCAGTAGGCACAGTCCCCGGAACCGCTTCGTGGCCTCGGTCCTCAACCGCGACGGCCTCGGCACCTTGCTTTTCGACCTCCTCACCCCGGAAGAGGAGCTCGATCGGGCCAATGTATTCGACATCGCCCTGCTCGGGCGCAGGCTGGTCGCGGTGACGCGCTGGCTCCGGACCGATCCGGTGGCCTCCACGTTGCGCATCGGGTACTTCGGCGCGAGCACCGGCGCCGCCGCCGCTCTGTGGGCCGCCGGAGAATTTGGCGCCGATATCGCCGCCGTCGTATCACGGGGAGGACGCCCCGACCTGGCCGCCGAGAGACTGGCGTTCGTTGTCGCCCCTACCCTCCTCATCGTCGGGAGTCGCGACGACGTGGTGTTGGAACTCAATCGGCAAGCACAAATGCAGTTGCGATGCGAGCACCGGCTCGAGGTCGTCGCGGGCGCGACCCATCTCTTCGAGGAATTGGGCACCCTCGAGGCCGCCGCCACCTTGGCGAGTAGATGGTTTACCGACCACATGGCCCCGGCGCTGACATGAGCGATATCGACGACTGGCTCCGGGCCCATGAAGGCGACCTCGACGAGATCGCCCGAGAGACCGACGTTGCGTCTGCCCTCGTGCGTTTGGCCGCGGTAATGGTGCTCGCCGGAATCGAGGACACCCAGATCGAGGACCAGCTGCACGGCTTGGTCTCGCTCCATGACGGGCGCTATCCGTTGAAAGGGGCGCCGCGCGCCCTGGAGGAGATCCATCGCCTCGCCACGAGACACGCGTGACGTCGGGGCTCGTCATCGGCTTCGTCCCACGTGCCGATCCACTACAGCTCGGCGCGCCTCGTTCGGGGACCGAGCCCAACACGCACCTCATCGGTGAGCCGGCGCAGGGGCGCCGTTAGTGTCGGGCTGGGCGGTTGTGGGTCGCGTAGACGCTGGGCCGGCGTAGGGAGAGCGGCGAGGTCGACCTCGAATCGGGCCCGCGCTGCGGCCAGGCCCGCAACGGGATCGGCCTTCGGTCGCACCCGTCGACCCTCGATCATGACCACCTCCAGGACAGGATCGTGGCCCGATGGCGCCGCTTCGTCCGCCAATCCGAGCTGGTCGACGAGACCATCGGAACGAAAGACCTGCTTGGCTCCGGGGTAGGTCTCTTTTCCCGGTGAGAGCTTGGCCACCGGTCGCCTCTCGTAGGACACGAGCTTGTAGGCGCTGTCGAGGTAGGGTGCGTCAGCAGATACCCCGAGGCGCGTCCCCACCCCCACGGCGTCTACTGGCGCTTCCTGCTCCACGAGAGCGGCGATGCCGTGCTCGTCGAGACCTCCCGAGACGAAGATGCTGACTTCGGGGTGCCCGGCATCGTCGAGCACTCGGCGCGTCGCGGTGGACAGCGAGGCGAGGTCACCGCTGTCGAGGCGGACACCCACGCCGGTTTGCAGGCCCAGGGCCTCGATCACTTCGATGGCATGGGCCACGCCTTCGAGCGTGTCGTAGGTGTCGACGAGGAAGGTGGTGCGCCCCGGAAAATCCTCTGCGAACGCCTGGAACGCCTCGAGCTCGGTGGCGAACGCCTCGATATAGCTGTGGGCCATGGTGCCCGCCGGGCGCAGACCGTAGCGTCGGGCTGCCTCGACGTTGCTGGTGGCGGAGAAGCCGACCATTGCCGACACCCGAGCCGCGGCCAGTCCTGCTTCGATGCCCTGGGTTCGGCGAAAGCCGAACTCAACCAGCTCCACGCGCCCGCGCCCGGCGAGCCGGCACCGGGCCGCCTTGGAGGCGAGGGTGGTCTGAAACGTGATCTGGTTCAAGAGGATCGTCTCGACCAGTTGGGCTTCGGCGATCGGGGCTGTGATCTCGAGCAACGGTTCGTCGGCAAAGACGATCCTCCCCTCGGGGATGGCACGGACATCTCCGGTGAAGCTCATTGCCGAGAAGCTGTCGATGGCGGCGGCATCGAAGCCCAAGGTGGCAAGGTAGGCGAGATCGCGCTCGTCGAACGAGAACGACTCCAGGAGATCGAGACAGTCCTCGACCCCGGCGGCTACCAAGAAGCCCCTCTCAGCGGGGAGTCGCCGCACGAACAGGCTGAAGGTGGCCGTGCCCGTCATCTGACGTCGCAGATAGCTCGCTGCCATATTGAGCTCGTAGAGATCGGTCAACAACGCTCCGGGCATCGCCTCTCCTCATCTTCACCCAGGCCGCCTCCCGGGTGTGCTTCGGCATCACAGGACCGGGTCCGGCTTCGAGGCCGGGGCGCGGGCCGGTGGACACATCGCCAGATGCGCCAGGACGGCACAACCACCCCCACCGGGGCAGGCACCGAGGCCACCGCGGTGGGCCAAAGCGGTGCGGATGAGAGCGCCCTCAAGGTCGCGAGGATCGATCCCGGCTGCTGCGGAGAGCGATCGCACCCGGTCGAGTGGGTCGCCGGTGCGTTCCACGACGAGGCCGAGGTGACGGGCACAGGCCTGGGCCCGCCTATCGAGGCCCGGCGCGGCCAGCGGCCAGACGCCGCGCAGCTCCCGGAGAAACACGCCGACGGTGACCGGTCCCCACCCCGGGAGGTCGTCCAGCAAGGCTTCGAGCTCGGCCGGTGAGCGCGCCTGGTCAGGGATGGCGCACACACGACCGCCATAACGCTCGCTGAGCACGCCGCACAGCAGGTGAAGACGCGTGGCCGTCTTGAAGTCGTACCGTCCGTAACCACCGCGATCGAGCAGGGCCGCCAGGTCATCCCATGAGAACGCTCGGGCTGTGGCGACTGTGACTCCTCCCTCATCGAGCACGTGAAAGGTGCGCTGTGCGATTGCGGTCGGTATCCGAGCCCCAAACAAGGTGGCAGCCAGGAACCAACGGTCGATCTGGGCTTCACCGGCCTCGATGTCGATGCCCAGATCCGTTGAGAACCGGCCGCCGACCGCCACAAGGCGTCGCACCACGTCACGGTGGGCGCGTCCAATAGCGGCTGCCGGGACCACGATCACATTCTTCATCCTGTCACCGTCACTCACAGCAGACCGGGGTCGCAAGTGCCCAAGGTCACTCTCTCGACGGGACTCAGGGCCGGCCGTCGGGAGGAATCCCTCGTCCTCTGGACTTTCGGCCCTAACAAGGATCGAGCGAGGAGACCACGCTGGTGGCGTGACCGACCACAAGCCGCGTAAGGCGACCGGAGACACTGATGAGGTTGAGCGGCCCTTTCATTGGTACTTGCACCCGCACCCCCACGTGAACGTGTGTGAACGTTGCGGGTCCAACGACAGCGTCCGAAAGAACCTGTGCCATCGGTGTCGAGAGATCCTGCGCGGCGAGGGGAAGGTGATGGCCCCCGAGCACCCGGAAAAGCCACATCAGGTGCAACCCGAACCTCTGCACAGCCCGCCCTGGAGGCGCCGCGGCGCATAGGGGCACGCCTCGCGCCCATCGGAGAATGGGCGATGCCCCTGGCACGGCGCGTGGCGTTTCTGCCACGACAACCTCTCGGCGGCCCATCGGCACCCCACCGCCGGCACTCGAGAAACAACGCCAGACGCCACAAGGACATCGCCCGAGATGGGACGTTCGGCTCTGGCTCCATCGTGTCGCACGCCGGAATATGGAGGCATCGGCACTTAGGTGTGCCACGGGGAATGGAGGAGCTGATGGCACTGGTACGTCATGACGCTCACGTGATCGAGTGGCCGCCTGTCTCATGGCAGCGGTGGCGGCGTTTGTTCGAACTCGAAGGTGCTCAGGAGTGGCTCCGAGTGGAGGAGTTCCATGACGGTGACACTCTCGTGGTGCGGGCGGAGTTGCCCGACATCGACCCGGACAAAGATGTGGAGGTCACCACGACCGATGGTGTGGTCCGGATCCACGCCCACCGGGAGCAGAAGTCCGACCACAAGGAGAAGCGGGGGTACCGCTCTGAGTTTCGCTACGGCGACTACGAGCGTGACATCGCCCTTCCCCAGGGTGCCGAGCCAGGCGACGTGAAGGCCACCTACAGCAACGGGGTCCTCGAGGTTCGGATCCCGTGCCCGGAGAAGACGGAACCGACCTCAACCAAGGTGCCCGTGACTCGGACGTGAGTGACAGACGCAACTGACATGCCTGCCAACGTCGATCGTGAGGCTTCAGCGGTTGGCCCAGCTCATCGAGTTGTGCGGCTCGCCTGGCGGAGGATCCGGGTAATGGCCGCCCGGAACATGACCATGCTGTGCCGCCAAGTCAGGGGCGATCCCGACCGGCCTTCTATCCGAGCTGAGCTGACTGAACTCGACACCCTCATGCATCATGCAGAGACAGTCCACGGTGAAGACATCGCGAGTGTCCACGATGAGCACCGACAAGATGCGATCAACCTCATCCACTACCTCACGCTTCGCCAACAAGACGTTCGCCAGCTCCAGCGTGGATTGGGAGAGCGTGGCCTTTCGTCGTTGGGGCGGTGCGAACCTCACGTGCTCGCCACCGTCGAGAGCGTCCGGGCCGCTCTCGACGGATGCGTGCCCCACCTCGGACCGACCACCCTGAGCTTCGAGGAGGGACGTAGCGCCCTCGACCGCAATACCGATGCCCTTCTTGGCCCCCGACCTCCAGGGAGGGTTCCCCGCATTATGGTGACTCTCCCTACTGAAGCTGCCGACGACTATTTGCTGGTGCGGCACCTCGTGGCGCGTGGTATGGACGTCGCCCGCATCAACGGAGCTCATGATGATCCAGGTCGGTGGGAGCGCATGGCGTGCAACGTCCGCAAGGCTTCCGGCGAAATCGACCGAGCCTGCCGGGTGTCGATGGATCTCCCGGGTCCCAAGATGCGGACCGGTCCCTTGCTCCTTGGGCCCCGAGTCATGAAGTTGCGACCCCAGCGTGACCTGCGGGGCGTGCCGATAGCTCCCGCCTTCGCCACGCTCGTGTCCTCCTCCATTCCATTCCATCAGAGGCACGTCCTCGGCGTGGATCCGCCGTGGATCGAGCGCCGTCGGGTCGGAGATGTGGTCGACGTCATCGACACCCGCGGTTCGCCGCGGGAGCTACGGGTGATCGAGGCCACCCCGAGCCGGGTCGTAGTAGAGGTTTGGGACACCACCTACGTGGAAACCGAAACAACGCTGGCTTGCGATGGTGACACGACTCGAGTGGGCGCGCTGGCGCCAACCCCCCAGTTCCATGTGCTGCGCGTTGGTGATCTCCTGGTGCTCACCAATGACCTGGAGCCCGCCGCACCCTGGAATCACGGGCAACCCGGCTGCGCTCGAATTGGCTGCACACTCCCGGCTGCTTTCGAGGCGGCAAAGGTTGACCAGCGGGTGATCCTCGACGACGGCAAGATGACCGGCGTGATCGAGGGTGTAGCCGTGGACGAGCTCCGGGTCAGGATCCTCACTGGATCGCCCCGGGGCTCGCGCCTTCGGGCAGAGAAGGGGATCAACCTTCCCGATACCGACCTCCCTGTGGCCGCCGTCACCGACGCTGACCTTCCCCTGCTCGAGGTGGCTGCCGCCCACGCCGACATGGTCGCAGTGTCGTTCTTGCGCCACGAGGGTGACGTCGATCGCGTACACGAATATCTCCGCCGCGTCGGGGCCGAACGCCTCGGGCTCATACTGAAGATCGAAACCGCGGCGGCGTTCGCTCGTCTTCCCGAAATTCTCCTGCATGCCATGCGATCACCCCTCGTAGGCGTCATGATCGCCCGAGGAGATCTGGCGGTCGAAGCGGGCTATGAACGCCTAGCCGAAGTGCAAGAGGAGATCCTTTGGCTGTGCGAAGCCGCCCACCTGCCGGTGATCTGGGCCACCGAGGTACTTGATCAGCTGGCGCGCACAGGACAACCGTCTCGGGCCGAGGTCACCGATGCGGCCATGGCTCAGCGAGCAGAGTGCGTCATGCTGAACAAAGGCCCCCACATCGACACCGCCATCGTCGTGCTCGACGACATTCTACGGCGCATGTCGGGCCATCAGCGCAAGAAGACACCGTTGCTCCGGCCCCTGCGTAGTTGGGTCGACACCACCCCGTAGATAATGGGGCGGTACGCCGGCTCCAGAGCGCGGCCTTCCGGAACAACGCCAGACGCCACAAGGACATCGCCCGAGATGGGACGTTCGGCTCTACCTCCACCTTGTCAAACGGCGGAATATGGACGCATCGGCACTTAGGCGTGCCACGGGGAATGGAGGAGCTAATGGCACTGGTACGTCATGACGCTCACGTGATCGAGTGGCCG
The DNA here is from genome assembly GCA_963731665.1 of uncultured Acidimicrobiales bacterium. Classification (GTDB taxonomy): domain Bacteria; phylum Actinomycetota; class Acidimicrobiia; order Acidimicrobiales; family UBA8190; genus Chersky-840. The sequence goes on from CAVSWP010000008.1 coordinate 332,607, forward strand.
CCTGTCTCATGGCAGCGGTGGCGGCGTTTGTTCGAACTCGAAGGTGCTCAGGAGTGGCTCCGAGTGGAGGAGTTCCATGACGGTGACACTCTCGTGGTGCGGGCGGAGTTGCCCGACATCGACCCGGACAAAGATGTGGAGGTCACCACGACCGATGGTGTGGTCCGGATCCACGCCCACCGGGAGCAGAAGTCCGACCACAAGGAGAAGCGGGGGTACCGCTCTGAGTTTCGCTACGGCGACTACGAGCGTGACATCGCCCTTCCCCAGGGTGCCGAGCCAGGCGACGTGAAGGCCACCTACAGCAACGGGGTCCTCGAGGTTCGGATCCCGTGCCCGGAGAAGACGGAACCGACCTCAACCAAGGTGCCCGTGACTCGGACGTGAGTGACAGACGCAACTGAGCGGCCCGACATGGGGTGTGCGCGCCGCCACGCTCAGGAGGAGCCAGGTGGAACAGCGAACGATGTGCTCGAAGGCGCACCCGGCAATCGGTGCGATGCAAATCCGGGTCGGGCACGTGGATGCAGCCTTACGTCCCGCCGTAAGGGGCCAGCCCGCCGCGCCGTGGATGGAGAACATAGCTCTCGAGGTGTGGATCGATGTCGAGCACACTCCGATCCTGGTCCGGTTGTCGGGCACGCTCGATCAATTCACCGCGATCAACGTCGTCCCGGTCGTGAAGGAGCTAATGGCCGAAGGCCGCGACGTTGAACTCCATACCTTTAGTCTGGAAGTGCCCGATGCTGGTGGAATAGAGGCTCTGGCCGAGTTGCAGCGACTTGTGCAGCATTCGGGTGAACGCTTCATTCGGGCCGAGACACTGTTGGAGTTGTCAGTCAGCGATCGGAGTCTTTGATGAACTCCCCAGATCAAGCGCGCAGTGGCGTTGTCACCGACACAAGTACGAGGACGCTTCTCGCTGCGCTCAGTGGCTCGCCGGAGACCGACGCCGTGCTCAAGACAGCCATCGGGATGGCACGGCTCATGGGGTCGGAGGTGGAGGCCGTGCATGTCGCCGAGGAGGCCCGGACCACCGAAGGGCATGTCAGAACGACTCGCGCTGCCGGTGTAGTGCTGCGCGAGCGCAAGGGGCCAGTCGCTGATCAACTGCTCGAGGCATTGGAGCCTCCCGGGGTGCTGGGTGTGGTCATGGGCCTTCGGGCTTTCATTTCCGGTCCGCGACCGGCGGGCAGTACCGCACTCGGGGTACTTCGTGCCGCAGCCAAACCCATCCTGTTCGTGCCGCCTGAGGCCTATTTTCCGAGCGCGTTCGAGCCCCGGCGACTGCTCGTTCCCCTCGATGGGACCCAAGAGACTTCGAGCGCCTTCCTCGAATTCGAGCGCTACCTTCAAGCCGACGCCGAAAGGGAGGTGACCGTCGTCCACGCCCTCGACGGCTACGGGGCTCCGCTGATGGAGCGTCCCGAGTATGACCTCCCCGCCTGGGGCCGGCAGTTCGTGCGCCAACACTGCCCTGGCGAGCACCGGTCTTTCGAATGGCGCACCGGAAACCCCGCAGACGCGGTGATCAAAGTGGCGGAAAGAGCCGAGAGCGACCTCATCGTGCTCTGTTTCGGGGGAGATATTGAAGTCGGACATGGCGCGGTCGTCCGTGAGGTCCTTGCCCGCACGCCGATCCCCGTGCTGGTCCTGCCTGCCTCTCGAAGCTCGTCCTTTGGTGATGCGGCGACCGAAAAGACGCATCTTCCCGAACACCGCCGATTACACAGCATCGATGCTCAATGACGCTTCCCCCAGTCATGGTTGGTGGTTGAAGACCTCTGCCGGCGTGCAGTAGGTGACGCTGTCCTGACTCAAGCTGCGGACGCCTTTCGAAGTGACCCCAAACCGATGATGGTCTCGGATTGCGACCGATTGCTCAAGGGCCCAAGACCAAGGCGCGTCGCATTGAGCCCACAAGGACGTCCAGGACACCGGTACCGGGCGAGCCGCCCATTACGGCCATCGGCATGATTCCCCGAGGACAGCGGGGGCGCATGAGGGGACCTTCGCCCCTGGAGGGACCGGCTCCGGCTACGTAAGGTCCAACTCGGTTATCTATCACGTCGCGGCACTGGTCGGAAAGGGTTGGGAATGGGACTTTCCGAGCACGAGCAACAGGCGTTTGAGCAGCTTGAGCAGGCGATGCACGACGAGGACCCGATGTTCTTCCAGCGGGTGCGCGTCGAGCACATCTTCCTTTATGCCCGACGCCGACTTCAGCTGGCGATTCTCGGTCTGGTGACGGGTCTGGGTCTGATGGTCACTTTCTGTTTCACCACGCAGGTCGTCGTGGGGGTCTTGGGTTTCCTCGTCATGGTCGTCTCTCTTGACACTTTCTGGGCCAAGACACGTGAGAGGATCGTGGCAGGAGCGGACGACATCGCCCACCGTGGTACGACAACGGGCTTCACCGACACCCAGGTCACACGCCCCGGCGTTCGACACTGGTTCGGTCATAGCCGCTGACACCACTGCCGACTCCGATGCGGTGGACAGACGCGTATGTTTCGTCGTCGCGGAGTCCGTCGAGGGACACCCGACGCGTTCGCACGACCATCTAGGGAGGGCGAACGTGAGTGGAACGACCGGACTCTCCAATTCGCACCTCGCATCGCCGCCACCGGTGGGTCTTGCCCTCGGCGGGGGTGGCAGTCTCGGGGCTGTTCAGGTCGGGATGCTCGAGGGCCCTGGCAGAACAGGAAGTGGCGCCGGATCTCGTCATCGGCATCTCGTTTGGAGCACTCAACGGGGCAATCGTCGGGCACGACCCCAAAGGTGCTGCAAACACATTCTCCCACGGGCGGGCACGTATGACGTGCGATCAAATCTTTCCCGGCACCTCGGGGTTCACTCGGGTCTTCCGAACCCGGCGATCGCCAATACGAGAAACAGGACAGCAAAGCCGCACACGAATCCGATCTCGACGGCCAGAGGCAGCGTGTAGCCGAACAGGCTCACGCCAGTGGAGAATCGGGCCGCCGCGGCCGGCGGCATGTGCTGCACGGCGAAGACGACATGGCGAAGTGGGTCCACGGCGTAGGTGAGAGGGTTGATGCGGGTGATGACGGCCAACCATGACGGCAGGCCCTTGAGCGGGAAGAGCGCCCCAGAAAGAAAGAGCATGGGGAACAGCAACAGCTGCATCACGACCTGAAAACCCTCCATCTTCTGAATACGGCTGGCGATGAAGACTCCGAACGTCGTCATGGCCACGGCCATGAGCAGCTCGAGCCCTATCACCTCCACCACCAAGAGCGCGGTGAGGTGCACGCCGATGAGCGGGGCGAGCACCAGCATGATCGTGCCCTGGACGGTGGCCACGCTCGCCCCACCGAGGGTCTTGCCGATCACGAGCGCCCCCCGGCTGACCGGGGCGACGACCATCTCGCGCAGGAAGCCAAACTCGCGATCCCACACGATCGAGATGGCGGAGAACATGGCCGTCATGACCACCGACATGGCCACGATGCCGGGGAACACGAACTTCTTGAAATCGAAGCCGCCCGTCGTTCCAACCAGGGTTGACATCCCATAGCCGAGGACGAAAAGGAACAAGACTGGCTGCATGAAACTGGAGAGGATCCGAGTGCGGGTGCGGGCGAAGCGGATGAGCTCACGCTCCCACACCATGCCGATGGTCCGCAGCTCCGAGGATAGGCTTTCGCGCTCGTCGACCAGGACCGAACGTTGAATGGATAGGTCGACGGTGGACATGGATCCCCTAACGACGTCGCGCCATTGCTCGCATGCGCATGGGCATGGCGTGCTCGGGGTGGTCCTCTCGGATCTGGCGCCCGGTGAAATGCAAGAACACGTCGTCGAGGGTCGGCCGGTGGACGTGGACGTTGCTCACCGGCACGCCGGCGACCTCGATGAGCCGGGCGACCAGAGCCTCCCCGTCTTCAACGAAGACGACCAGGGCGTCGTCGCGTCGGCTCACTCGGAAGCCGGCGTCGGAAAGGCGCGTGGCGGCCGCGACGTCGTCGGTGGTGGTGAGCTCGACCGTATCCGCCCCCACTAGGCGCTTGAGCTCGTCGGGGGTGTCGAGGGCGACGATCGAGCCCTGGTCGATGATGGCGATGCGGTCGGCGTATTCGGCCTCGTCCATGTAGTGAGTGGTGAGGAAGATCGTCACCCCCTCCTCACGGCGGAGGCGGAGCACGTCTTCCCACATGAGGGCCCGCGTCTGAGGGTCGAGGCCGATTGTCGGCTCGTCGAGGAACAGCACTGCCGGGGTATGGAGCATCCCCCGAGCGATCTCGAGCCGTCGCGCCATGCCCCCGGAGAAGGTGGAGATCAGGTCCCGCCGGCGGTCCTCGAGGGCAACCAGGCGCAGCACCTGGTCGATGCGCTCGCCGACCTCGGCGCGCGGGACGTGGTAGAGCACGGCGTGGAAGCGGAGGTTCTCCTCGGCCGTCAGCTGGTCGTCGAGGGTCTGCTCCTGGAAGACGAGCCCGATGTGGCGCCGCACCGCCTTGGGCTGGCGCTGCACGTCGAAGCCGTCCACGGTTGCCCTCCCCCCAGTAGGCCGGGCGAGGGTGCACAACATCTTGATCGTCGTCGTCTTGCCCGCCCCGTTGGGGCCGAGGAAGGCGAACACCTCACCACGGGCGACGGAGAAGGAGACCTCCTTCACCGCCTCCACGGCGCCATAGCGCTTGGAGAGACCAGACACTTCGACTGCCAGATCTGTCTTGTCCGTGTTCTCCCGCGCTGCGTTCGTGAGCACTCTTGTTCCCATCGTGGTGGCCATGCCGGCACTCATATCGCCAGGTTCCGCCTCCGGGCAGGGGCCCGCCAGAGTCCAAGGACCCAACGAAGGGCGGGAACCTGAGCGAGGGCAGGAGACCCCGGTGCAGACGGTCTTTCGGCCCTACTCGAGGTGAGGTCTTGGCGTCATCCTTTCGGGAAGTCTGGTTCCAATGCCTTGAAAGGAAAGCCATGGCGATCCTGATGCTCACTGGGTTCGTGGTTACCCGGTCCCCGAACGCTCATGTCTGCACGATACGGCAGGACCAGAGCAGCTTTGTGCTGTGCGCGTCGGCTAACGCCCCACCCTCCTCGGAGGTGGTCAGCCCGTGACCTTTCCAGCGTTCGCGTTTTGGAACCTTTGGTCCAAGAAGGCCCGGTCTCCTGGGGCTGATCGCGGCCATCGCCTTCGCAGTCATGACGGTTGTCACGCTGGCCGTCACGAGCAGCGGCCTGGAACAGTCGGCCGCCGCCATAGTCACCATCGGCAAAGCCGACTTTACGGTGGCCCAGAAGAACTCTGCGGATCTCCTCGCCAGCGCCGTCGACGAGGGTGAGCTGAGTCGCCTATCTAAGACCGCCGGCGTAGCGCAGACGGTCGGGGTGCTGGTGGAGACCCAAAACTTGAGTGCCGCCACGCCAGTGTTCATTGAGATTGGCATCGCCCCGTCCGATCTCGCCCCGTTCGGCGTGACCGTCGTGGCGGGACATCCGTTCGGGGCGACGGCACCCAACCAGGTCATGCTGGGCTGGCGCGCGGCCGCGAACTTCGGACTGCATGTCGGCTCTCGCTTCCACGCTAACGGCACCTGGAACACTGTCACCGGCATCTATTCGACGGGGAACAGCTTCGGCGACTCGGGCGCGATGTTCCCCTTGACCGCAATCCAAGCGTATAACCGCGTTCCCGGCATTGTGACCATGGCTTTCGTAAAGGTCGCCAAGGGCGTGTCGCCGACAACCGTCGCCCGTCGGATCGACACGAACATGCCCGAGCTCACCACCATTCAAACGGCCGCCCAGTTCGGGCGTGCCGACCGGGACTTGGTGTACCTGAAGGCGGCAGTGACGGGGAGCACGGTGCTCGCCGTGCTGATCGGTGCGGTTATCGTCGGCAACACGATGCTGCTGTCTTTGTTCGAGAGGACCCGCGAGTTCGGCCTTCTACGGCCATTGGATGGACGCGCCGACGCATTGTGGGTTTGATGCTCGGTGAGAACGTCACCCTGGCTCTGGTGGGAGCGATGATCGGGGTAGCGCTCGCCTTCGGGGTCACGAGCGTCCTCGAGCATCTGCCCCAGTTGAAGGGAGTACTCCAAGCCAACTACACGAAGGCGGCATTCTGGCGGGCTCTTTACACCGCACTGGCCATGACCCTCCTCGGCAGTCTGTACCCGGCAATCCGTGCCGCCCTCCTGGCACCCTTGAAGGCGCTGAGCTATGAGTGAGCCTAGGCCTATCGGACAGCCGGCCATCGAGTTGCGCGACGTCGTCAAGGTCTACGAAGGAGGCGTAAGAGCCCTCGACGGTGTCAACCTCACCGTTGCGGCGGGTGAGTTCATTGCCATCACGGGACCGTCTGGCTGCGGAAAGTCTACGCTTCTGCACCTGGTGGCCGCGCTTGACGTCCCAACGTCGGGGAACGTCTTGGTCGACGGGTGTGACCTGAGAGCCATCCGCGATCTGAGCAGCTTCCGCCGCGAGCAGGTGGGCCTCGTGTTTCAACTGCACAACTTGATTCCCCAAATATCGGTGCTGGCAAACATCGAAGTGGCAATGTTCGCCACGCACCGCTCAGCCCACAAGCGCCGGGCTCGAGCCCTCGAATTGGTTGAGGAAATGGACCTGGCAGGCCGCGAGAATCGGCTGCCAACCAGGTTGTCGGGGGGCGAACGTCAGCGAGTCGCCATTGCCCGGGCATTGGCCAATGAGCCGCGTGTCCTCCTGGCGGACGAGCCAACTGGAAACTTGGACTCCGAATCCGTCAGTCGCATGCTCCAGGTCTTTCAACAGCTTCACTCGACAGGAGTGACGATCGTTCTTGTGACCCACGACCACACCGTGGCGCGGGCAGCCGAGCGCACCGTCTACATGCACGACGGCCACAGGGTCGAAGAGATACCAAGTCCTCTCGTCAGCAACCGGTGAGCAACGAGACGAGGCTATTTGTCGACAAGGAGCTCACCACAGCGGATGAACTACTCGGTGCGCTTCCTTCACTCGCCCCTGACGTGGCCTCGTAGTGGATTTGAATGAGTCGACCTTCTTGGTGAACGAGCGGGCCGAGGAGCTATTTGATGATCCGAGCCGTCGAGCGACAGCGACGACATCGTGGGCGCTCATTGGACAATGATGGACGGGAAACGTGCGCCCGCGCGTTGGCGCTTCCCAACCACTTGTCGACCTTTCCACTTGTGTGAGACCAACAGTCCGGGCGCCCGCCGCATCACCGGGAACACATCTTGAATGAAAACAGACCCGCTGTCCGTCTGGGATTCGGTGCGCCACTGGACCGGAATTGGTCGCCCTGATCCGGGTGATCTCGATCGTTCCGAGGTGGAGGGAGGCGCCTGCCAGACCATCCCGGGCTCGGCAGAGTCGGTGGTCTTCGCGACCTACGACCGGGCGTGCAGTGCGTCGTGCCAGAGCGTCTGCCGGACCCGTGCGTAGTTCGGTCGCGGTGGCTGCACGTCGCGGTAGGCCCGGTGGACTTCGACGAAGCTGAACACGAGCCCGAACAGGTAGATGCCGATGCCGACGGTCAGGATCGCTGTCCCGGCAGCCATGGACCGAAGAGTGATGAGGCCAGCTATGACGGCAACAAGGCCCGGACCCATTACCCTGACTCCCCAGACCGCCAATCTCCAGTGTGCGCTGTGGCGAAGCTTCTCCATATGGGGCGATTGGGCGTAACGCTCGGCGAGGGGACCGGTGCCCTCGACCACCTGCTCGGCACTCGCCGACTGGGCGTGCACGGCGTCCTGCAGCAGGGACCAGCGCAGCCAGATGAAGTTCGGCCGCGGCGGCGGGACCTCGCGGTACACCAGGATGACCCCGACGACCGTGATCATGACGCCGACGAGGTAGATGCCCATGCCGACGGCCAGGATCGCCTGCCCGACTTCCGTCGACCACAGGAGGGTGATGAGGCCAGCTATGACGACAGCAAGACCCGGGCCCATCACCCGGAGTCCCCAGACGGCCAATCTCCAGTATCCGCTGTTGCGAACAGTCGTCTCGTCTTCCATGCAAGCGAATTGTGACTGCAATCGACGGAGGGGGCTAGAGCCCTTGGTCCCCTTGGCTTTGGCGTTGGCTCTCGGCGCCCTGTGACCGCCCGAGAAGTGGCGTCCCCGACCCGGTTTCGCTCAACGGCGAAAGTCGGCGCAGATAGCCCATGATCGGGGCGGTCTCAAGCCATCCACGCACCCATGAGGCCTACAATCGAAGCTGTCGCCGACCTGGAGGTGGGGACAGGTGCGGCTCTCTGCTGCAGAGCAGTCCCAAGCGTGGGAGCGGTTTGAGGTCGGCGAGTCGATGTGGGGCGACGGCGTTCGCGTTCATCCTGGGTGTCGGTGCACCATGATCGGCTAGAACCCTCTCCGATCGAGCCGGCTCGCAAGGAGTCAGTAACTCGCTCGGCCACCGGCGAGGTGGTCGTACACGTCGAAGGTCTCGATTCCGGGCATCTCGACCACGCCGGTTCTTTGGGACGCGCCAAGAGCATTCTCGGTCGCTCGAACGCCTCTCGGGTCTCCCACACGTCGACCAAGCGGAGGCCATCATCGGTCTTGGCCGCCATTGAAGGGGGCACCAGCCGGTGACGGGCCGCCGGGCAGGTAACCGATATCGTCGACACCGTCTTGGTACTGTTTGAGCGTGACGGAAATCCATTTGTACGGCGACCGCCACCGGAACCTCGACACTCCACTAGTGAACTCGAAGCCAGTATCTCGCCGACGACCTAGCTCGTCGATCGGGACCAGCGCAGGAACACCAGAGGCGGATTGCCCTAGGCCTGCGCTCCCGGGCCGAGCTGTTGGGATGGTCCGGTAGTGACTGATATCGAGGCCCATTGAGTCGGCGATCGCGGCCCTACATGGACATCCGCTATGTGGGCGTGTGCGAGAGGTTTGGTTTGGGTCTACGGCAACCCGCCCCTGTATCGGCGGCCCTGGGGATCCCGGTCCGCTTGATCTGACCGGGCGCCGGGAAAAGTTGGACCCGAATTCGTTCAAATCTTGGACTAAAGACCCTGGGGTGGAGGTATCTCGAGAGCGCAGCATGGAGGTGAGGACCACATCGAACAGGTCCGAAAAGGGATGTAATTACGCTGAAGAAGTGGGGCACATATGGCCTTGTCCACTGCACCCAGACAGCGAGAACGGCCCCTATGGTCCGCGCCAGCGTCACACTCCGACCCGCCCCTGGGAGCCCCCAGTGTACTGGTTGCTGAGAGTTCCCTCCTGCTGACAGTATTCATTATCGCGATGGGCATTCTCCTCGCCATCGTTGCTTTTGTATGCATTCGAAGCATCGGCGACCCCAGCTACCAAGCCACAATCGAAGGGATAATGCCGTCCGGATCAAGCCAGGTGATTGTGAATGTACAGGTGCAGAACCTTGGCAGTTCCCCGGCCACGCCAACCTGTGACGTCGAAGTGAGTTCGTCGGCCGCTGCTTTCACCGGCGCGGGCACGTTCACAGTTGACCGACCCATCCCCGCAGGTTTATCGGTCCAGTACGATCTACTGGTTCAAGTTACGAGCGATGGTGCAACTAATGTGAACGCCAGCTCCTCGAGTGCGAGCTGTCACTCGTAAAGACAAATGACGTGCTGCGCATAAGTCCCGATCCTTCTTCTCGGACGGCCAGTCAGGGAGTACAAAACACGCGGATCCAGTGATTATCGAGTCCGATCGCAATAGGCATTTGCGAGTCCCTGGCAGTTAACGATCGCTGGCCCGGGAGCATGCCACACCGAGCGGGTGGCAGACGGTCGTGAGAGGACCTCCGCGTGGCCCAACTGTCGCAATCAAGGTCTCGACGTGCCTACGGGTTGGCGCGCCGAGCGACCAGGCCGGGTCGGTCCGACTCCTCGTCGAGTCGGAGCGTGGATTCTCAACCCAGACGGGAGGAGGCACTCCGTGGCGCACGCAAGGCAGCATCAAGGACGCCTCGATCCCGATGGCCCCCTGAACGAGGCATCGGGAGGCCACCAGTCAACCTCCAGGCGGGGGAACCCAACCCCTAGTAGTCCACTCCGGTGTGTTCTCTTCCAGCTTCTCGACGCGCCGATGAAGGTCCACGAGGTGGTCGCCGACGCCATGGAGGGCCTTACCGAGGTCGGCCACAACCTCTTCGGTCAGCTGGACCTCTCCGGAGGCGTACTTGTCCAGGGTGTTCGCGAGATCGCGGAGTTCTTGTTCGACGGTTCGTTTCTCGGGTCCTTCTGCCATGTGTCAAGTCCTTGAGTATCAAGCCTGAAGCAAATGGAATGCGACGGCCGTCAGAATATCCGGAAAAGCGGATCGGCGATCCCGTGGGGTCGTGCATGTTGCCGCGGACGATAGAGGACGTTCTTTATCGCCGCGGCCCGAGGGCGACCCGAGCAGTATTCGCGACCGAGAATAACTGCGGATGGTCCAGCTGGTCAGGGCTCCCTGAAGGCCGCACTCACACCGGCACGTTCGGGTCGTTTAGGCCAGCGAATGGGGTGACCGGCACCGGATGATATCGCCCAGGCCCGGCTCGCCGGAGACAGGCTTACCCTGGGCATCTTGGACCCCTGCAGTCTTGGGCAGGCGGTTGTGACTTCGGTCCCTTCCCGTAGGGGCAACGTTGGTCCAAGGTGGTTCGGTGAGGAAGCCTTCGAAGGCACTGTCAGTCGTCGTGCTGGGCCTGGCCGTGGCGACCGGTGCCTGCACCAGCTCCCGTACAACGTCGCGGTCGACCACCACCACCACCACGTTGCGCACCTCGACTGCCCCCAGCGTCACGCCACCGTCGGGTACGACGGTTCCCAGCGGGTTCGAGCCCGGGTCGGTGACCTTTGTGTCGGCCACAACGGGTTTCGTCATCGGCATCGACTCGTCGTGTCCGGCCAGCACCTGCGTTGCCTTGGCCCGAACGACCGACAGCGGAACGAGTTGGACCGCGGTGCCCGCCCCACCGGCCGGCTACGTGTCCCACGGCGTGCAACCCTCGTCCACCGTCCCGTCGGTGAGCGAGGTGCGCTTCGCCGACGAACTGGACGGCTGGATGTACGGCCCGTCGCTCTTCGCTACCCACAACGGCGGGGCCACCTGGCAGCGGGTGAACCTGAGCGGGTCAGTCATCTCGCTGGAGACATCGGGTGGCGTCGTAGATGCCGTGGTCTCCCCTTGTACAGGCGAGGAGGAATGCACGGGGCCGCTGCAGCTTTACCAGGCCAGCACTACCGGTGGCCGCTTCGTGCCGGTTCTCACCGGGCCTTCGGTGAACTCAAGTGCCACCACCGAAGAGTTGCTGGCCCTCCACGCCCTTGTGGGCTTCGCTGACATGAGCGGGAGCGACGCGTTGCCCGCGACGGTCTACGCCACCGTGGACCTGGCCAAGCCGAGCGGCTGGAAGGCCTTCCCCGACCCCTGTGTCGTTGTCCAGGGCGACTTATTGGTCGAGTTCGTCGCCCCCGACGCCACCAGCCTCTACACTCTGTGCAGCGGAACCGGGGCGGCCGGTAGCGAGCTGAAGTCGGTTGTGAAGACCACCGGCGGCAACAGCCGGGTGGCAGGTACTCCACCGCCGGGCGGTGACAGCGAGGCGTTGGCGGTGAGTCCGTTGTCTGGCACCTTGGTCGTGGCGGCCGCTTCGGGAGCCAGCTGGCTGTACCGCTCGACCGACGGAGGGACTAGCTGGACCACCGCCGAGACGTACAACGACGGCGGCATCGGCCTTAATGATCTCGGGTTCACCACCTCCACCCAGGGAGTGGTGATCCACGGTTATCCGGGTCCGCCGGCTGACTTCGTGAGCAAGCTGCTCATGACGACCAACGGCGGTGCCGCTTGGGCCGTCGTGCCCATCGCCTGAGGGCGAGGAACCCTGGTACTCACGGCTTCTCTCAGCCATGCATCTAGAACCCGCAGGGCGACCGGTAACTCGCACCGAGTACCGGTCGCCCCACGGCCTTCGCCGGGCCGACCCCGACCCGGGCCGGGACCTGCCCGTACCGCCCGGTGAACTCCGCCGAGCACCAGGCTGTGTTGGACGTAGCGCCAGGTGTATTGCGGCCAAACCTAGAGGTGCCGCAGGCGAACATATGCCTTAGGCGCTATCGGGCGCCCATCACATCCTGCATCTGCGCCGTGTCCACGAACTGCTGGAAGCTCGTCAGTTTTCCGTCGCGCACCTTGAATACATGGCACATTTGTGCGTCGAGACTCTTGCCTGTGGCTTTGAAAGTCCCTGTGTAACGCCCTTCGACGACGACGGTGTCGCCCGCATCGTGGAAGTCCTTCGGGTGGACGACAAAAGTGCCATCAAAGTCCGCTCCGATCTTCATGAAGAGGTTTTCCACGATGGCGTCCGGTCCCTTCCAAGCCTTACCGCTCGGCTGGTACGGGTTCCCTTCTGCTTCGCTCCACTCGATGTTGGGGTCCATCATGCCCAGGAGGGTGGGAATGTCACCCCGGCCGAAGCATTCATATGCATCTCGAATCAACTGGACGTTGCTCATTTCCCGCCTCCTATGGCTGTCGGTTTGGAACCCTAAGGGGGTTCTTCCCAATGTGCAATCGACCCGTTGGGGCGAGAGCGGGCCTGAGGGGTCGCTATCAAGCCCTGCAAATCGACGCAGCGTGCTCGGCGTTTTCGACTGACCACAGCAAACCGCTATTGACCGTAATTGTCAATGGCGCGTGGTATTTCCGTGGAGCGCGCGCAACGGAATCCCGTACCACGTGCACCACAGTTCGCCGCTATCAGGGCGTTCTGAACACATTATGAGTACCCACGCGTCGCCAGATGATGTGAGTTTCACCGGGGCGGATCTCACTCCCGTACTCGAAGGTCGCTCGTCCGTCGGCGGCCCACGTCATCTCAAAGATGCCGGCGGCCCCCTTCACGCCCTTCACCCGAAGACTCGATCGAAACGCTCCCGCTTTGAGGTCGGCTACAAAGAGCGCAACCACCGTTAGAAATGCTGCTTGCTGGTCAGCCGAGAGCGCGTCGAAGTCGGCGCCGAAGCGGGCCAACCAGGCAAAGGTGGGCACGTTGTGTCAGCGAGCGCGCCGCGGCCGCCCCGGAGCTTTTGCCCGACTCCCCAAGGCCGTGAGGAGCTCCTCGCCGGAGCCGAAGATTTCCAGACGATCGCCGGCAAGATCGGTATCCGCTTCCCGCTCCCCCTCCTGCCACTCCTTCGTCCAAAACCACGCCTGGGTGGCGTCGATGATCTTCTGCGGCCGGAGCAGAATCCCCTCGGCCGTGATCTCGGCATCTAGGAGATCGCCTTCTTCGAGATGTGCAGCGGCGCGGATCTCCTCGGGGAGAGTCAATTGCCCTTTGGCCCGCAGTGTGGTCCTCGACATGACCCCAGTCTAGCAGACGTTCCGAATATCGGATAGTCCGATTTTCATACTTTAGTGCGGCACAAGGTGGAACCAGCGGGGTATGGCCCGCTTTGATACACAGTCCCAGCTCAGCGGCCTGATCGACATTTTGGTGCCCTTCAGCTCGTCCCGGGCGAACGGCATCTTCGATCGGTGTTGGAGACCTACATCGAGCACTACAACTGCGAGCGACCCCATCGTGGGCTCGACCTTGCTGCGCCGGAGGGAACGAAAGACCTCTCGCCGCTCACGATTGACGACTCGGTCAGACGTCGGGACCTCTTGGGTGGCCTGATACACGAGTACTACCGAATAGCTGCGTAGACCACTGCGATCGGGGCACCCGCCAGCCTCGATCAAGCCATCGAAGATCCTCGAAACGGGGATCGGTCGTGCCCCCGGAAGAATCGGTTTGCTCGGCGTGCTCCGGAGTCGCACTTTGCACGTCCATCGGAACGATCCTCGGCCGGACTCAGGACACCGATTCTGAAGTGGCACCCTACAGGAGCGCGCGAAGAGGAATCTTGTAACACGTGCACCACAACATATGGCCTGCGCACACGGACTTTAGGCTAGAGACCGCAACTCCTTCGCCGCGATCTCATCGGTCATCTGATCGAGCCGGTGACGCAACTCAAGTGCGGCATTGACGGCCGCCATGAATCGCGCTGATTCCTCCTCCTCGGGTTCGATCTGGCCAAGCCACTCCGCCACGTCCGACCATCGCCAAAGACGACTCCGCTCCCGGCTGTGCGAAATTGGCGGAGGAAAGCCGCCAGGCCCACGTTGACCTGCGATCAGCAAGCGAACGCTCTCCCTCGTCCGATCCAGTCGTTCAGCGATGTCGGTCATCGTAACGATGTCATCAGGTTCGATGTGCATAACTCGTAGCCCGGCGACTGACTCGACCTGACGAATCGCGCTCATCACTGCGTCAGCAAACGTTGAGGCTTCACGGATAAACTCGCCGTAGCCAATGCCGTCGATGATGCCGAAGGTGGCATCATCGCAGCCGACTTCGAAAAGCGTGGCCGCCACCTTTTCATCGGCGAGATCTCCGTCGATCACCAGAGTGAACTCGTGCTCAGTCATCGTCTCCCTCCTTTCGTTCGCAGTTGTACACCGCCCGGCGAATCTGCTTGGCATGGTTGGCCGGCACTCGCGGTGTCGACCAGATCCACACGAGGCAGTCGTGTTCTGCGCTCTTGCATATCGCCTTGCCCCAAGGATGTCCTGGTCGCGGTGATTCGATCTGCCAACCGTGAGCCTCGGCGAAGTCCAACGCTTCCTCGACCTCCTTTTTGGGATGACGAGGCCTACTTGCCATGTTGACAAACTACAACAGCGCGTTGCCATCTGTCAACAGCCCCAGACAAACCCCAGTTCACGGGTGTGATCGAACATTCGGGGGTGGGATTCCCCTCCGATGTCCTTGCTGCCTTCGACCTCGAGACCCTCACGATGACTTCCGGTCGACCAAGCTCGACTTCATTCCTGTAATCGTCCGGGGTGCGGTCCAGGAGCAGGCGGCGCCTTCGAAAGGCCCCTGCTCCCGATTGAGGACCTCCTTCTCCTCGACAAGGCCCGTGTCCCGAAATTTGCCGACGAGCTCGGGCATCTCTTCGTGGTCCCGTAACCTTCGAGTGGGGCGGCAACCCCGTTGTCCACAGGTATCGCCTGGTGACGATTGATGGCTGAATTCCGATCGACCGACTCGGACGCGGATGGGATTAAGGAGCTACGTCGGCAGCTCGTGGAGTTACGCGCCGAGAATGACCGCCTCCGAGGCCTTCTGGGCGTTGGCACACGCGATGAAGCGGTCTCGCCGTGGGAGCCCACGCTCTTTGTTGAAGATGAGGCTGACGCCGACGGCACCGCAGTCACCGCCGTGGATCGCCACTCGCCGAGAGAGGCAAAGATCGCAGTATTCCGATCGTTGTTTGTGGGGCGGGAAGACGTTCATGCTCGGCGCTGGGAGAACCCCCGCAGCGCCAAGGCCGGCTGGAGTCCTGCTGTCCGCGGTGGTTGGGCGAATTCAAAGAAGCCCTCCCGGGAATACCTTCCCTTTTCAGATGAGGTCGTCGGGTCGCACCTTTCGGGCGAAGTCCATGCCGGGCTATACCCGCTCCTAAGGGGTGATGCATGCAGACTCCTCGTCTGTGACTTCGACGGTGCGGGTTGGCTGCTCGATGCGCTCGCGTACCTGGACGCGGCTCGGGCGGTGGGCATCCCGGTCGCTCTGGAGCGCTCGAGATCGGGGGACGGTGCTCACGTCTGGACCTTTTTCTCCGGTCCCGTCGCTGCTTCGCTGGCGCGCCAGGTCGGTGCACATCTTCTTCGCGAGGCGATGACGATCCGGGCGGAGCTCGACCTCGCCAGCTATGACCGCCTCTTCCCCGCTCAAGACTTCATGCCTAAGGGTTCATTCGGCAATCTCATCGCACTCCCGCTGAACGGTGAGTGCCGCAAACGCGATACGACGGTCTTCCTCGATCCCTCGAAGCTTGAGCCATTCGAGGACCAGTGGGCTTTTCTTTCCTCTCTAGCTCGTGTTTCTCCGAAGGCGTTGGCCGACATTGCCCGGTCGATCCCACCCATCGGAGCCGGACCCGAAGATGCCACGGACGGGGTCCGAGTCCGTGACCCTCGAATTCTGCGGACGGCGTTCATCTGACCCTCACCTATTGCGAATGAAGGTCAGATGACCCTCACCTGAACCGCGTAAGGGTCATCGACCGTGATGGGCAAGCGATGGGCAGATGATGGGCACGTCGTGAGACCTTGCGATGCTCCAGCGCTCTGACCAGGAGTTTTCGAGCGGACGACGGGATTCGAACCCGCGACCCTCACCTTGGCAAGGTGAAAGGGTCGAGGCCGTGACGTGCAGATTTCCGCCCCGACCTGGAATTTTCCCCTTTGTCCAATGCGGCGATCTTTGGTCGTTTTTGAACCTCTGACGGCCGAAGACGGCCGAAAAGATAGGGGGCTCCCCCTGGGTCCCGGTCGCGTACCCTCGAGCCATGCCACGGCCGCACCCCGGGCGACTTACGCCTGAGCAGCTCGGAGACCTGGCCTCCGCCACGTTGCACAACGCGACGGAGCTGCTCCGCGACGCCGAAGGTCTCGCCGTATTTGGCCGGTACCCGCGTGCATACTCGCTCGCCGTGCTGGCCGCCGAGGAGCTCGGCAAGCACATGATGTGCTTTGGCGCAGTCGGTCGCGATCTAGTCGACCCCGAGGCATGGCCCGCATTCTGGAGAGAGTTCAACTCCCATGCCCCGAAGTACGAAAACGCTGTGCTTATGGCCATGTCATTCCTCGAGCCCGAGGTCGCCCAGGAGTTCGGGCGGCAATTCCGAGAGCATGTGACCGGCGACCAAAAGGCACGACTGGCGGGCCTGTATGTCGACTGGCGCGAGGGGGAAATCGTGACGCCCGATCAAGCAGTTCCTCCGCAGCTTGTGTTCGACGTGCTCACGGTGTTCGGGGCCGTGATACACGCCTGGGCCGACCGATGGAGCGACACCGATTTCGGCCAGATGTTCGCGGATGGAGAGTCGAAAGCCGCAGTCGTCCAGGCTGCGATCGTAACTGGCCACCTCGACGTGCTCGAGCAAGCATTCCGTGAGACTCTCGATGGCCCAGGAGAGCCGGGATCGGAAGGTTAGGAAGCGAAAGCGCGCCGCCGGACCATCAGTAGTCCGGGAAGCTCATACCACCCCAGGGGTCGCCAAAGACCGGAGTCTCGCCGCCAGGCGGTTGGTCCACAATCTCGGTGCCCAAACCGTCGGTACTGGTTGACGGTTGATTTCGGGCATCTCCTGAATACAGCGCCTGCCACAAATAGACGCCTGCAGGGAGCGACAAAGGCTCCGATGCTGGAACCGAACCCGAGGTGACGTTGACCAGCCCGGCGAACCCTAGGGGTTCCCACACCCAGTTATCGAAGGAGAGTGGGCCTAACGGGAAGACCTGGAAGAATGAGAATTGAAGGGAGTAAAGCGAGTAGGTGACGGTGCCCCCCGCGCCGACGGAGTTAGCGCCGCCCAGCGTCTCCTGGTCAGATACTGGGGTTGCCCACGGCACCACGATCGTCCCTCCCGACTCTCCGCCCCCGGATAGTGACGAGGTCAAGGTGGTTGGCGCGACACCCGGGGATGTTCCCCCGGCAACGGCGATCACCGGGGCGATGGGGCTGGCGGAGGGCGTTTCGGTGGTGATGCCCGAGGGGGTTACCGAATCATTGGGATAGGCCGTGCACGTCAGCGACAGGGCGCTGCCCGCCACCGACAGCGACAGCGAGGCGGAGGAGTCCTCCTGGATGGTGATGGCCCCGCTGGTGGCCGTAAACCCGCTCACCGTGGCGGCCGTGGAGGGCAGCGACAGCGTTACCCCGTCGTCAGGCACGGGGCTCGGGATGGGCACGTTGAAGTCGAGCGGACCCTCGGCCGTGGTGGCCGGAGTGGCCCCCGAGGCGTCGATCTGGGCCGTGGCCGAGCCCGTCAGGTTGGGCTGAAGCGCGGCAACTGCACTGGCCAGTGACGCCGGCAGGTTCACTGTCGTCTGATAGCCGTCGAGGCTGAAGCTCTGTCCCGCGCTCGGGGAGGGCGGATCGAGCGTGGCCGATGTCACGGCGTCGTTGAGCACCACGTCGCCCACCGGGGTACCCGGGCAGAACAGCTCATAGGCCCCGGTGAGCCCCGAACGTGGTGTCGTGGTTGTGGTCGTCTGCCCCGTGGTTGTGGTCGTCTCCCCCGTGGTTGTGGTCGTCTCCCCCGTGGTTGTGGTGGTCGGCGCCACCGTGGTCGTCGTTGTCGGCGCTTCGGTCGTCGTTGTGGGCGCTTCGGTGGTAGTCGTCTCCCCCGTGGTTGTGGTGGTGGCGCCGGTTGTTGTAGTCGTCCCACCCGTGGTTGTTGTGGTGACGCCGGTTGTGGTGGTTAGGCAGGCCGCCGTGGTGGGGGCGCCTGCGGTTGAGCAGATAGTGCCCGTCGTAGTCGGCCCTGTGGTTGGGCTCGTCGACGTGGGAACGGTTTCGGAACCGAAAAGGATGGTGATCACGGCGGAGTCGTTGGCCTCGTCACCGTAGGTCAGGGTGCAGGTGTCACCGATGGCTTGCTGGGCGGCCGTCGGTGGACACGGGTAGAGCGCCGCGTCGGACGTAGGGTTATTGCCGGCGCTGTCGGTGGCTGGACAAGGGGCGGCGGCTGGGGCCGGACCGCAAGGAGGACCAACGGTCCCCTCCACCACATCGAAGACCGTGGAGAGAACGCCCTTGGAGCTTGTGGTCACGAGCTTTGACAGCGACGGTGCCGTACAGCTGACTTGGAGAGTGGAGTTGACTACGCCGCCGACCGCGACGGTGGGCTGGTTCGGATCGCTATTGCACTCGAGGACGTTTCCGATCGAGTTCTTGGCAAACCCGCTCCCAGTGAGGGTCACGGCCGCGCCGTTGGCCAATCCATTCGTAGGAGTCCCTGTCATCACGCCCGCCGCGAACGCAGCGGGAGCGGTGCTCAACACGACAAGGGTTCCCCCGGCGCCCAACAGCAACACTCCGGTCGTCGCAAGCACCGGGATCACACCTGGGCGTCGCGTTAACCAAGAACTACCGTGTGCCACGGGGTCTGACGATTGACGCATGGGCGCAATGCGCCCCTTTCTTGATAGTCCGAATCTCATTTCTCGCCTCTCCGCCTTTGAAGCGACGAGCCTTTGATGACCGTTAGCCCGATCCGAAGACCCCATGCCGCCTGGCTCAGTTGAGCATGGATTCGCTCACTGTGCCGAAGGAGCCCGCCGAGAGTTGCACAAGTGGCTTGTGAGGGTTATCGCCGAGCGCGGTTGGCGTTGACGTTATCGACGCCGTGGTCGGTGGACGTCCCCAACGTGCTCGTCGCACGCCTCCACGGGCCAACGCTCGCCCCGGGGATTCACGAAGGTCCCCCGCCACCGGGGCGCCTCTGGGCACCGCGTCGGGTAGCCACTGGCCCCGCTGTAGACCATGCGGAAGCACTCCCCCGGGGTACGTGAGGCGACGTTGGCGACGTGGGTCACAGGACCCATTGTGCACGGGAGGTGTCTAGCCCCGCCGAGTGAGCCCCTCGCGTTACCCGTTGGTTCGCCGTCGCCCATGCGGAAAGACGACCCTTGGGCGAGTCCCGGAAAGCGATTTGGCCTCTCTTCCCTAGTCAGAGGCCTACTTACCAGGTTCTCAGCACCGGAAGTTCTGGGGGAGTTATAATAGGAAGTGATGCCGGAACAGATGGTGCCAGCTGCACCGACCACCCAAGGGTCGATCGGGCTCCGTGGGGCCTTTCTCGCGCCCGACATCCTTTCCGTTCTCCGGAAGGAGTTCGGCCTCCGACAGAAGACGATCGCTGTCGCCTGCGGCACGACTGATAGGACTGTCCGAAGCTGGGAACAGGGTCAGGCTGTTCGCCAAGGTCACGCCGATCGACTCTTGGCACTTGCCGAAGTGGTGAACGTGCTCTCCACCACTCTAAAGGGAGGCGGAATCGATCAATGGCTGTGGGCCCGGCTCCGCCCGCTCTCCGGTAAGCGAGCTGTCGAACTCCTTGGGCGTGATCGAGACAAGCAGGTACTTGCAGTAGCTCGAGCCTTTGCAGGCGGTGACTATGTCTGATCAGTACCTCTTCCTTCGACCCGAACTCTTGGCCCTTGACGGACAGCGCGACGTCCACCTCGGTTCGCCTCAGATTGGGTTTGGCGCGATGAGTATCTGCACTTTTGCAACTACGTCTTCTTTTTCGACCGCACCGCTTGTCGAGCAGACTTCCGGTCTCGTGCCGTATGCCAGAGCCCTGTCTCCAATGGAACCTGAGCTGAATCCGAACTCCTACGACGCTGCGATCCCTTTCCGTAACGAGATGGGAATGTCGACGTCACCCTTCAAGGCGACGATTCGGTCGGTCGGAACATCTGCCTTGGTCACTCTGGTACCACGCAAGGCTCGCACGCCCTGGTGGTTCGGGAATGGGTTTACTAAAGATCGGCAATTCCTCACTCCCGTTCTCCCGTTTGCGAAAACAGTGCGCTGGACCCAACTCGAACCTGTTGTCTCCTTGTCGTCAAACAACGGATTCTCGACTCAGCCGTGGCAGCTACTCCAATTGTTGCCATCGTTTTCCTTTCCCGCAGCGGGTCGACCGGTTGCGGAGTGGCTCATCTCAGGTGGTCAGTCTGGCTACCTAACGTACGATGCGATCCTTCTCCTCAGCGTTTTCGCGCAAGCAGATACATTTACAGACTGCCTCATAGCACTGGCGCTCGAATCCCTTCGCCTTTGCACGAATTGTTCAGTTTTCCTGCCTGACCCAACAGAATGCCTCTCCGATCGTTCACACCTCGCCAACATCATGCCCCTTGTGCGGCGTGGTCCCCCTGCATCTAGCCACGAGGCTCTTCAGCTTCTTGGAGGGGGTATCCCTTTGGCCGCTTGACCCCTTCCGGTCTGATGTCCTCGTTGCTGAATTGATCTAAACATCATCAACAGGTGGCCAGATCGAACTCCCCAAGGAAGGGGCTTTCAAGTGTCGATGCCAATCTCTAATCATCTCGTTCGTTTCAAAGCACGAACCTGGACGCCACCGTCGCGCGCCCCCAACCCCACGGTGCTCAACGGTGTCTTCTGGCACTTTGCGTCCGCTAATGGCCCGTTCGTCGTAGCACCAAGGATCGCGACTACGACAGCCCGGGCGCACGTCATCGGTGGACCCGGCACGTGGTACGCGTCTAATTATTGGGAGGCCCTTGCAGGCGAACTCGAACGGTACTTCCTCTCAAATCCGATCGACCTCAACCTTGTCGTCCGGCGCGTGGGTACTGTCGAAGTGAATTTGGATGTGCTCGATCTGACCGATAAGGATGTCTTGAAGCACCTTCGATTGCGACGTTCTCACCTCGCGCATGACGAATGGGCTCTTGCTCAGACCGTTGCTCTCTGGGCTCGCACCGATTACCAGGGACTCTTGCTTCCCTCTGCCGCAATGGAGGGAGCGACCACACTCGTTGTGTTCTGTGAAGGCATCCAACACGTGTACGTTCAACAGACTGCGGTCGTGTCAGGTGAGCAAATTCTTACCTTGGGCGCCTTGGTGCCATGAGGTCTCCTACACTGTCCAAGCCTAGGATGCGCTCCAGTGCCACGTCTTGTGGATTCTTGTGAACAAACCATTGATGATCTGCTGCTAATGAAACGCACTATCCGTCGTAGCCCGTCACAAGCTCAAGTTCACGGTGCCAATGATCACTTTTGCGACACCAGGTGCAGCCCCTACTAGTCGTGCTCCCACCGCATTACATTCCTCTTCGACAAGCACAAGTTCTCGCTGCGTGTGTGCTGTTAGGCAACCGAAAGCAACCTCATCCTCCTCGCGTCGCAACTCACACCCGACAGCGGTGCCGTGGCGAGCCTGTAGCCTACGAATCTCGCCGCGAGTGTGCCCGAGTGTTGAATCGGGATGCATTCGCTCAAATTCCCTCCTCGTCGGTCCAGTCGGGCTTGCGCACTTCCATTGGGTCGAGTGGACGAGAATCTTGACACCAGGACTCCTGTCATGAATCGCTAAACCCAGCAATCCTTTCTTGGCGGTCCACTGGACGTGACTCGACGGCATTCCGGGAAGCCTGACCTCGCCGGCACGCTTGAGTCGTGGCCAGCCGATCCAACGCAACGATGTAGTAAAATCAGTGAACCTCTCCAGATTGTTATGTTGTTCGGACAACATACGCCAGTACCACGGGGGCAATACCCAGACTGAAACTCCGACTTCGTTGCCAGTTATCGCCGGGGTGCCGCTACGAAGACCATTGATTTCTTCAACAATTCCGTCTCGTAGTTTGTTCAAGGGCGCATTCAGAAGAGTCGTACACGACTCCAGATCCCTATGAAGCATGGCGGACACTTGCCTCGTTGCAACTCTTTGGATCAACAATTGTCACAGCATAGTTTGTGGGGACAGTGACAACCTTGTGTTGGGTTAGGTCATAGATCACAACCTGACTATCGGTTGTCCCGAGTCGAAGGCCGCATAAGAGCCCGCTCTCAGCCCCATACATTGATATGTCCCATTCGGATTTTGGTAGGAGGATGGCCATCTTGGGAAAGGACACGATTGGTGTGACGATCTCATCGCCGTTCCGAAGCTGGTTCCCAGTCCAGTATCCAACTGCATACGCGGCCGGAAACGCAACAATCAACCACAAGAGAACAGCAGCGAGTCCATACCGCAATAGGAAGGAGTCTCCAAGCTTCGGCGGATTGGGGGGCCGGTTTGAGAACTCGACAGAATGAAGGAATGCCATGAAGTCGTAGGAGGCAATGAGAATGGCAGCCGCGACCGCCCCAAGCACGTTGATGACTGGCCCGGGATTCCATATGTCATTGATAGCGAAACCAACAGCGGCACCAGTAGCGCAGAAGATGACGAGTGTATTGAGAAGTATGAGTGTGTAGAAGACTCCAAGCTTTCCTCGACGCCCGCGTTCGTGCCATGCAGAGAGATGTGTAGACAACATCACGGCGATCGCACCGACTGCGGCGACTGCACTAACCAAGACGGCAGCCCGAATGAGCAGAAACTCCCCTCCCACACCAGCGAACTCTGGCTGCAAGTCAAACCGACCATACAATGTGGAGAAGAAGATCCAGGCTATGCCGTAGCACACCAGACCTGAGAGAGAGACGAGTTGCGCTACTTCAACAAGGGGCAGTTGCTTTAGCTGGTTTCGGACCCGCAGGTTCGGCGGCACGAAGGCAAAGCCTGACTCTGAGAGCCGTCAGGCGCTGCGAAAAATGCGAAGCGGGAGAAAAGAGAGAAAGGCCAGGACCCCAGCAGCCTTTGGAAGCTTCTTAGATCTGCGTGATACTGGGCCGGGATGTCCGACATCAGCCCATTTGATGTAGAGGGGAGCACTGCCTGCACTTTCGAGTTCGTCGTTCACGCGCTCAATGTCGACCCGCTTCATGACCGGATGACAGTGGTATGAGAGACGCTGACTCTGCGGTGCCAAATAGAACACAGTGACTGGCAGGATGGACTGTCCGTCGAAAATTAGTTCGTCGCTAGGTCCCCAAGCCTGGTCCCGCGCGATCGTCGCCTTAGCGGAAACGTGAGTTGCTCCCACGTGGGGGTGAGAGCCGGCGGACTCACTGGCATGATCAGGCGCCATCGTCAACTCCCACCTCCCGCCGGGTCCCGGGTCCGACTCCCCACCGGGGGCGATCCGGGATCATGGCGGCTGACGTTAGGCGACCCGCCGAAGACGACGCAATGATTCAACTCAGTAGGCATCTCGAACCGTCCAGATCGCTCCGGACACCCCCCCACGCTCAGCACCAATTCTCTCACGAAACGTGCCTTCCATCAATCGACTCTTGCTTCCCAGAACTTAATGCTTCGAGGTTCAGCTCTAATCCGCGCCCGTGACCCCCTTGCCTACCCTGTGCAGGGCTCACGGACCCAGAGCGAGAATCCTCGAATTTGCAGGTTTTTGGCCCTTTTCGTTTGTCCGGAAGCCCGATGGGTCCGGTCGAGCCACGATTCTCTAACCGTGGCCTGCCAGGGAAGATGGACAGGCAAGAGCACAGAAATGGCCCCGGTCATGGCCTGGAGGTACGAAGTCGGCCAACGATCTCAGGGTCCTAACGGGGCCAAACCGGCGTCCCGGCGGCGACGATTTGTGAGTGCCTCCCGCTCGGCCGCTCAGTTTCTCAACTTCGGTCATCGCGGGTCAACCCGGCCCCCTTGGAACCGCAAAAAGGGTCGGCTGCCGGGTGAGCGAAAGGGCTCGTGGCAGGGGGACGCTCCCGGCAGGGACCTCGCCATCAGTCCACTGTAGGGCCGGGCCTGGGGCCTTGGACACGGAAAGGCCAGGCCCGCGTCTCCTGCTTGCCGGGACCGGTTCGCAGGGGAAAGGAACCCGGTGGGCGGTTGCCCCGGTAAGAAGTGAAACCGACAAGTCGGCGGACATCGTCGGAGTCCAGGCACTCAGGGCGGGCGGTGAGCAGTGCGAACGCGAGCCGCTCTGCCTTCCGCCAGTGCTCGATGAGCACTTCCGTTACGCAAACGGTGGCCTCGGCGATGAGAGCCTCCATCGCGTCGAGATCGCGAGTCAAAGCGAACGCAGCGTGGTCGACGTGTCCCCTGTCGGACCCGATGAAGGGTCGCGCGGTGTGAGGAAACGCGATTAGCTCAGCCGCATTACCCGCAAGGTAGACATAGAGGGCCGCCATGTGGTCATCGATCACATGGGCGAACGACGTCAAAGCGAGGCGAAGCGTGACGCGGGTTACCGATACGCCACCTAAGCGATGGGCGCACACAGCATGGGCCGACTCGTGGTAGGCAATGACCTCGAGTGGGCGCGGCGATTCAGTCGGGCACGTATCCATATGCCTGACGAAGCAACCTTGCCCATCGACGCTCGCGCGCGATCCAGCAACGCTCGCGATTGGCTGCGCAGCGAGCTCGGACGTCCTCGAGGTATTTCCTGCTCTCCTCCAGGACATCTTTGAGGGTCGTGAAGTCGGAATACAGCGCGGCCACGTGCGTACGACTAGCGCCACGTTTCTCGTCTTCGCATCCCCGGTCATAGATCTCGAGGGCACGCTGGAGCAGGTAGTTGTGTTCGCTCTCCATCTCATCGAGAGTCGGCCACCGGCTCCAGTTCGCACGAAAGACGTGGACGTATTGGGGAGCTTCATCCAGGATTGCATTTTCGGGCATTCTTCTTCGTCCTTTATCGGGCCGCGTCAAACCCGTAACGACCCACGTACCCGCCGTGGCCGACGAACGGGGAGGGTGATGGCCCGGACCCGGGCCTTGGGGGTGTCTCCGGTATTGGCCAGCGCTCTTCCGAAAAGCGCGATTCGACCTCGCGGTTCGCCTCCAGCCGAGCCACCACGGGCCGACGTTGGCTGTCGATGTCGCGTAGAGCGGCGATGAGGTCGGCACGTTGGTGATCGAGCGCGGTGAGCTCTTTTTCGTCGATTTCGATTGTCGCGACCGCGTCGGCGTATTCGGTGGACCGGGTGTGGTCGGCACGTCGGTGCTGCTGGTCGCGGCGAGCAAGGTCGTGGATCATTGCGACTTCGTTCTCCCACGCCGCGAGGCGATTCGCCTCCCGACGCCGCAGTTCGTTCTGACGCTTCTCCCACTGGTCAGACAGCGAGCCGGGGGTCGGCGGCGGAGGGTCGCGCAAGGGCCAAGTCTCGGCGTAGGTCGGCCGACGCCGCTCTCGGGCAGTAACGGCCTCGTCAAACTGGCGCTGAAAGTCGTCGTCAGCCATCAGCGCGAGCCTTGACATCGGCGCGGACGGCCTCGAGGAGTTCCCATATGGGACGGAGGCAGGCCCGCCCGCTCATTTGCCCGAGACCGTCAAGGCCTCCGACGACGAGCTCCTCCAAGCGGTCCAGCCGTTCCTCCGCGGTCAACTTTTGTTCGCTCACTTCGACCTGATTTCTGCCCCTCGGGCGCGCAGCGTGTTCATACCGGGAACGGTGATGTCGCCGAAGGTCTGTTAACCCACGAAGCCTCCGGTCGGTGGCAGATTCCGTCGAGGGTCTGAATGGCGTCTGTGCCGGCGTGGACGAAGCGGTCCTTGACGTCGACCAGGTTCAGAACGGCGGCCCGCAACTCGTCTCGGGTAGCAGGGGTCCCGGTCAACCGAAGTCGGTTGGCTTGTCGTTGGGCGTGGTACGCCTGCGCCTCAGTCTCCTCGCGGGCGCGCCGGGCGCTGGGGTGTTCGATGCGGGTGCCGGTCACGCCGGAATGCTCCAGGCCCACCCGTCGCGCACTGCGCCGGGGACCTTGCCGTCCCTACAGCGCCGACGGGCCATGGACGTGCTGATGCCGCAGGCTTCGGCGTACTCAGCGACGGTGACGGTCCCCACGCTTTCCACGATGCGAGGTCGGAACCCGTCAGCGGAAGGACTCGGAACCGTCCCTCGGCGAACCTCACCGGACAGGTCGGCAATGGCCTGGAGCACCTTGCGTGTCGCGGCCGACCACGACCACCCGTCGACACGTTCTCGCCGACCAGCGACCTCGACCCAAGTTGGGCCAACTTCGGCACACACGGCGTCGGGGACGAAGACAGCGGGCCTCTCGAGCACCATGGAGGTGCCATCGGGGGCGACGATGGTGGTACCAGCCGGGAGCCGCACGGGTTACCAGTCCCTCGAGCGGACACGGGGACGCCACCGTCCGTCCGCGCACAGCTCGTAGGTGTTCGGATATCCGGCTCGCATAGCGTCAGATGTCTCCGGGCTGGGACGGTTGGTGCCTATGGCACGTCCCTGAGCCGCCCAGGTGGCCGTCCTGACGTTGCATAGGGCGTGTTCGGGTTCGGGGGGCAGCGACCTGTCGTCGTGATGACCCAAATGCCAGGCGCTACCGGGCGCTATAAGGCGACGACAGCGCCTACAGGCCACGTAGCCGGCTTCAACCTTGGGCGCCCATTCCTTCCTCAACTTCTGGTGCTCGGCCCCGTATCCGGCTTGTGTGGTGTTCGGCTTCGGCCGTCGACGAGCCATGGTCAAGACCGCCCAAGATGGTCGCAGGTCCCTCCACCTTGCGGCCCTCCCAGCTTCGGGGGGGAAACCAAATGAGGGCGAGGGTCAGGGCATTCGTGCCTAGCCATCTGACCCGCCCCCCATCAGGAGTCGAAAGCTCGTACCGAAACTTCAGAACCCGTACAAGGCCGGTTTGGGTTGGACGGGTCGTTTCGTGCGACGTCGAGAGCGATTTGGGGTGGCGGATAGGGGTCACGATGCACCAGCCCCGACACGGCCCACCGAGTGCATCGTGACCAACTTCACGGCCAAGCGATGCGAGCATGTCCCGTATGCGGCGCAGGTGCAGTCCCAGGTGCCGTGGTCCCAAGACACGTCGCGCACTCCGCCGTCGCCTCGAACCCGAGCCGTGACGCGATGTTCGGTAGCGAATAGCACCTGGACACGGTCCTCAGCGAGTAGGCGCCTTGCCTTGTCGAGTACGGATTCCCGAGTGGTCATCAGTACTCCGGGTCCCTGCTCTCATAGGACAGGTCCCGCGTCTCTGCCTCGCCCTGGCGTTTCCACCCGCTCGCTCGAGCTCGGACCTGATTCACTGCCCAGTCGGGGTCGTAGTCGCTTCGTCCTCGGCTCACGGCATCCCCGAAGCCGGTATCCACCAGGTTCGGATTCCCGACGACGGGCTCGATCAGTGCCGCCAGGCTCGTAGCGTCCAACGTCGGCTCGGCCTCGACCCTTCGTCGCGCTTCCGCCTCGTAGGCGTCTCGGAGGTCTTGGAGCACCGTTAAGAGGTAGGCCGCAGGGTTTCGGACAGCGTTACTCCGCTTGTCCATCCTGCGGGTTGCAATTGCCTTCAGGACATCTTCAACGGTCGTCCTCTCGGTGTGGCTGTTCTGAGATGAAGGTTGATCTCTAGGTGAACCTAGATGGAGTGCACCTGATGCACCCTTTTCGGTCGTTTCATGCACCCTTTCTGTCTTCGGCCATGCACCCTTTCCGTTCGCAATCGGTGCACCTGGTGCACGGTTCTCAGGGATAAACGGTGCAGTAGTTGCACTCTTTGGGATAGCAGGGATGCGAGCCACGTACTCGGTTGCGTGCCCTCGCCCACCCTTGCCGTCTCGTCCTCCGCGCTTCACTACCTCGAGCCAGCCGAGCTCCTCGAGCTCTGCGAGGGCGTAACGAACGGCCCTTATGGTTACGCCGGTCGCCTCAACCACCTTGTGCGCTCCTGGAAAGCAGCTCCCGCCGGCCGAGTCCATGAACCGCACCGACAGAGCGAGGGCGACGAGTCGGGATGTTGCCTTGAGGTCGGAACGGCAAATGGCGTCGCGCCAGATGGCCACGAAGACCGACCCACGGCGCGCGGTCATGACGCGTCTTCACGTCGACCCACCACGGCGCTACGATGGTCAGCGAGCGAACTAGAAGTTGGGTCGGCTGCCCGGGTTCTGGCCCGGACGCCACAGCGTCTGGGGTCCATTTACACGACGCGCTTGGCGCGCTCCGTCGCTGCCTGTTCCGCGATCCAGGCCTCGACGTCCCCGCGCCGATACATGACCCGGCGCCCGATCCGCACAGAGGGTGGGCCTATCCCTTTGTGCCGCCAGTAGTAGAGGGTTCCCTCCGCGATGTCGTATTCGGCGTTCATCCCTCGGACGCCGAGCCACTCAGAGGCCGTGTGCTGTTGCCGAACAACTTGTGTCATGGGTGAACATTACCGAATCGGCCCGGCCGTTTGTGCTTTTCGCTCGGATTGTGCTAGATTCACACGCCAGGAGGTGCACGAATGGCCCGCAAGAACGCAAGACCAACAATCGAAGCCTCGAAAGTGTTCGGCAGCCAGGTCCGAGCTACCAGAAATCGGCGGCACTGGACTCAGCAGGATCTCGTCGACCACCTGACGGCACTCGACCTTCAGATCGACCGGTCTGTAGTAGCCAGAATCGAGAACGGAACCCGTGGAGTTTCGCTCGACGAGGCACTGGCCTTTGCCGTTGCGCTCGGTGTGCCTCCTTCGTCCCTGGTCGTTCCCCGCGGTGACGAAGTCGACATACGCATAGCCCCCAATCTGTCGCTAAAGAGCTGGGAAGCGTTGCTTTGGTGGCGGGGACAGTCCATGCCTCTCCGGGGCCAGGTGAGCGATGAGGACGGGCGGTTCTTTTCTGACGCGCAGACCGACGTCGAAGTTTCGAGCGAGCAGGCTCTACCCGGTCTGGCACGTCTCAGGAACGATGCGGCCAATTGCATCCTGCCCGCGGCTGCGCTGGCCGGTCATAGTCTGGTGCATACCACTGGTACGGGAGCCGTCGTCGATGGCACCGACTCACCGGCAATAGCGGCAACCGTTCTCCGGCACATGCTCCGATCAATCCAACGCCGTACCAAGAGACTCCTCGACGAACTCGAGGACATGAGTCCAGAGGGGAACTAAAGATGGCACACATTCAGAAGTCACCTACACCTCGAGGCGCACCGGTAAGAGGGCTTTCGCTTGGCGAGCCCGGTACATCGGGCCGGACGGTCGAGAGCGCTCCAAGCGATTCGAGCGCCAGGTGGACGCTCAGACGTGGCTCAATACGAACGGAGCCGACATCGCCAGGGGTGCCTGGGTAGATCCTGCGGCTGGCAAGGTGACGTTCCGCGTGTACGCGAAGAGCTGGCGTGCGACCAAGGTGGACGTGGGCGCTCGGACTCAGATCAACATCGACGGGCGTCTCGACAATTACGCACTCCCCCACTTCGGGGACATGCAGATGTCGGCGATCCGCCCGAGTGACGTCCGAACGTTCGTGGCAAAACTCACGGGAGCCAAGAAGGCCCCGAGCACGGTCAAGGCCATCTATCTCACAACGGCGCAGGTGTTCTCCCAGGCGGTAGTCGACGGAGTCATCGCGAAGACACCCTGCGCCGGCGTCGGCTTGCCCCGGGACCGCCGTAGCGAGGAAATGCACTTCCTCTCGCCCGGTCAGGTGAACGACCTGGCCACCGAACTCACAGACCGTTACAAGGCGCTGGTATACCTGGCTTCCTACGGCGGTCTGCGGGCTGGCGAGCTCGTCGCCTTGCGGGTCGACTCGTTGGACCTCGGCGAGTTGGGCGGCACAATCGCGGTGACCGGCGCCGCCAGTGAGGTCCGGGGTCGACTCGTTTTCGGACCCACGAAGACAGGCAGGAACCGGTCAGTCGCCATCCCTCGCTTTCTGTCGGTAATGCTCGGTGACCACATCGACCGATTACTCATCACCGGACGGCTTCGTCTTCACGGCCCGCGAGGGTGGGCCGATTCGGCACCGGAATTTCTACCGTCGACACTTCCGACCGGCCGTGGTGTCCGCGAGGACGACGGCAATCGAAGACGACCGAGAGGACGAGGCGATCCCCGAGGGGTTGCGATTCCACGATCTTCGCCACACCTGCGCGGCGCTCCTCATCGCCAACGGCCGACACCTCGAAGAGGTGAAGGACCACCTGGGACATGGATCGATCCGAACAACGTCGGACAGATACGCGCACCTGTTCCCCGCAGCCCGTAAGGCGCTGGCGGACTCTCTCGAAGGGACCTTCCTTGAAAGCTCCTCGACGGCTGAGACGGCCGAAACACGGCCGAAGTTCAAAATTCAGGCCGTCCCGAACGTGCAAGAGGACGCCGTTTAGGCGCCCTCACCTGGTCTTTTCTTGGAGCGGACGACGGGATTCGAACCCGCGACCCTCACCTTGGCAAGGTGATGCTCTACCACTGAGCCACGTCCGCCTGCTGCGGGCCGATTGTAACAACGGTGGGGTGCCTGGTCGCCTGACACTGTCACCCACGCCCCGGGTCGTCGGCCCGTGGCCGGCGTCGTCGGTGCTGGTCAGGTCCAGTGTTCGGCGTTTCGCACGGCCGCCTTGACGAGCTCGGCGAAGGCGTCGGTCAGGTGGTCACCCAAACGCTCGACCTCGGGCACGAGCTCTCGGCATCCCAGGATCCCCACATACATCGTGCCGTCGTAGCTGGCCACCGTGACGTTGAGGCCGACCCCCTCGATGATCGGCCCCATGGGGTACAGCGCCACGAGCTTCGCCCCCGCGCACCACAAGGCGAAGTCCGGTCCCACGATGTTGGAGACGAGCACGTTGAACAGGGGTGGGAGATGGTCGAAGAGCTTCAGGTTGCCCGCCATGCGGGCGATGCGAGACGACAGGGCCGGGACCGCCAGTTGCGCCCATCCTCGGATCAGGTCCTCCGAGAGGACCCGGGCCTGGTCCTTGGCCAGGCGGGTACCCGCCGCGATGGTCATGTAGCGCTCGATGGGGTCGGCGACATGGGTGGCCAACGACACGAGCATGGCCGACACCTTGTTGCCGAGCACGGCGCGCTCGGCGTCACTGCGCACCGACATGGGCACCATGGCGACGGCAGGCTCTTCGAGGCGCTCCCCGCGTTCGGACAGCAGCCGGCGCAGGGCTCCGGCCACGGCGGCGAGCACCACGTCGTTGACCGTGCCCCCGAAGGCATGGCGCACGGCGCGGATCTCGTCCAGGGGCACCTGGGCGAAGGCGAAGCGCCGGTGGGGGGAGATCGAGCCGTTGAGAGAAGTGCGCGGTGCCCGGAAGGGGGCTGGCGGAGGTGTGACGTCGTCCTCCTCACGCAGACGGCGGTTGCGCTCGGCGAGGTCGTGGACGGCGCCGAGGGTACGGCGCAGCACGCCCGCGGTCCGCTCAGGTTGGCGCACGAGAGACGACATAGCCGCCCCGAGGAGCTCGGCTTCCGTCGGGATGGCCTCGGGTCGCCACGGCCGGGCGGGAGGGGGGGTCGAACGGGTCAGAGGGCCTGCATCGAGGAACGAGGCCACGACTTCGACCCCCGAGGCGCCGTCGAACAGGGCGTGGTGGACCTTGGGGACCACGGCCACGTGTCCCGACTCGAGCCCTTCCACCACGTGGATCTCCCACAGGGGGCTGTTCTGGTCCAGCGGGCGGGCGGCGAGGTCCGCCACGAAGGCGGCCAGCTCGGCGGGACCACCGGGGGCGGGGAGGCTGGCGCGACGCAGGTGGTAGTCGAGCTCGAAGTGGGGGTCTTCCACCCACACGGGATGGTGCATGCCGAACGGCACGCGCACCACCCGGCGGCGCAGGGGGGGTACGAGATGGAGACGCTCGTCCACGACGGCGCGCAGGCGGTCGAAGTACCGGGTGGCGACGTCGTCGCCGGCATCGTCGGGCGCGGGGTCGAAGATCATGACCGCCCCCACGTGCAGGTGCATGGTGGGCGTCTCGAGCGCCAGGAAGGTGGCGTCCATCCCGTCGAGGCGCTCCATCAGCGCGCCCCGGTGACCCGGTCCCCGAGCCGCCAGCCCGCGGCGGGCGACGGACCGGTCATCGGCCGCTGTGGCCGAAGCCGCCCAGGCCCCGATCGGAATCGGGGAGCTCGCCCGCGGCCACCGTCACGAACTTGGCCTCTTCCACAGCCTGGATCACCAACTGGGCGATGCGGTCGCCGCGGTGCACCTCGTAGGGGGTGGTGGGGTCGGTGTTGACCAACAGGACGCGCAGCTCGTCGCGGTAGCCGGCGTCGATGAGACCGGGGGTGTTCAGGCAGGTGACACCGTGGCGCAGCGCCAGCCCGCTGCGCGGCACCACGAAGCCGGCGTAGCCCGGCGGCAGGGCGACGGCGACGCCTGTGGGTACCAGGGCGCGTCCGCCCCCGGGGGCCAGTACGACGTCCTGGCGCGCCGAGAGATCGGCCCCGGCATCACCCTCGTGCGCGTACGAAGGCACGGGCAGGTCGGGATCGAGGCGGACGAGGGGCACCTCGAGCACCGCATGACCCTACCGTCCGGGGCGCCGGGAGTGCCGGGGCGGCCCGGGGAGCGGCCCCTGGTGCGCCGGTAGCATCGCCGGCGTGCTCGTCTGGATGGACCTCGAGATGACCGGCCTCGACCCTGCCCGCCACGTCATCGTGGAGATCGCCACCCTCGTGACCGACGACGCCCTGGCCGTGATGGCCGAGGGGCCCGACCTCGTCGTGCACGCCTCGCCCGAGCAGCTCGAGGCCATGGAGCCCGTCGTCCGGGAGATGCACACCCGCTCGGGCCTGCTGGCGACGATCGAGACCTCCACGCTGACCCTCGAAGAGGCCGGTCGCCAGACCCTCGAGTTCTTGAAGGCCCATGTCCCGACCAAGGGCACGGTTCCGTTGTGCGGCAACTCCATCGGGACCGACCGCCGATTCCTGGCCACCCAGCTGCCGGAGATCGAGGGCTGGCTGCACTACCGGTCGGTGGACGTCTCCACGGTCAAAGAGCTCTGTCGGCGGTGGTATCCCGAGGCCTTCGCCCAGGCCCCGGGAAAGAAGACGACGCACCGCGCCCTCGACGACGTGCGGGAGTCCGTCGCCGAGCTGGCCTACTACCGCGCCGCCATCTTCGCCCGGGTGGCGGCGGTTCCGGCGCCCGACGGCGCGCCGGTGACGACCACGCCATCGCCGGGACCGAAGCCCTAGCGCGTCGGTCGAGACCTGACCATGCAGCACTGATAGAGGGGAGGCCAGATGGAGCTTCGCACCCTTGGCCGCACCGGCATGCGGGTGTCCCCGCTGTGTCTCGGGGCGATGATGTTCGGCGCCTGGGGGAACCCCGATCACGACGACTGCGTGCGCGTCGTGCACGCCGCCCTCGAGGCCGGCATCAACTTCATCGACACCGCCGATGTCTACTCGGGGGGAGAGTCCGAGGAGATCGTGGCCAAGGCCTTGGCCGGTGGCCGGCGTGACGGCGTGATCCTGGCGACCAAGGTGCACGCCGCCATGGGAGCGGACCCCAACATGGCCGGCAACTCCCGCCGGTGGATCGTGCGGGAGGTCGAGGCCAGCCTGCGGAGGTTGCACACCGACTGGATCGACCTGTACCAGATCCACCGGCCCGACCCCAGCTGTGACATCGACGACACCCTGGGCGCCCTGTCGGATCTCGTGCACCAGGGAAAGGTCCGGGCCATCGGGTGCTCGACGTTCCCGGCCGACTTCATCGTCGAGGCCCATTGGGTGGCCGAGCGCCGCGGCCGCGAGCGCTTCGAGTGCGAGCAGCCGCCGTACTCGATCCTGGCGCGCGGCGTGGAGGCGGCCGTGCTGCCGGCGTGCCAGCGCTACGGGATGGGGGTCATCGTGTGGAGCCCGCTCAACGGCGGGTGGCTCACCGGGCGCTACCGCAAGGACGCGCCGTTGCCTACGGGAGGCCGGGCCAGTCGCATGCCCGACCGGTTCTCCCCGTCGCGCCCCGAGGTGGCGGCCAAGCTCGATGTGGTGGAGTTGCTCGTCGAGGTGGCCGGCGACGCCGCGGTCCCGCTCACGCACCTGGCCCTGGCCTTCGTGCTCACCCACCCCGCGGTCACCTCGGCCATCATCGGCCCCCGCACCATGGAGCAGATGACCAGCACCCTGGGTGCGCTCGAGGTGGCCCTGTCCGACGAGGTCCTGGACCGGATCGACGCCATCGTGGCCCCGGGCACCGACGTCGACCCCTCCGATGCGGGGTGGGCCCCTCCGGCGCTCACCGATGCCTGGCGACGACGGCGACCGCCCGCCACCCGGGCCAGCCGGAAACGCGTCCCGTAGGCGAGCAACGGCGAGCACTCAGAGCGCACCGTGCCCACACCCGAGACACCCACCCCCGAAGGACCCCCAGGAGAGGCCCCATCGATGCCCGAGTCCCCCGCCATGTCGATCGACGAGGCGACCCAGGCCATCACGGCCCTGGGGCAGATGTTCGAGATGGAGGAGGTCGAGATCCGGGGGGTGCGCACCCGGGTGTGGAAGAACTGCCCTGCCAACCTGCGGGTGGTCCTCGAGCTGTCCCGGGGCCACGGCGACCAGGACTACCTCGTGTACGAGGACGAGCGCACCACCTACGAGGAGAACTTCCGCATCTCCGCCACCATCGCCCGGCAGTTGCAGGAACGGTTCGGTGTCCAGCGCGGCGACCGGGTGGCCATCGCCATGCGCAACCTGCCGGAATGGGCCCACGCCTTCTGGGGGGCGTCGGTCGCCGGCGCCGTGGTGGTGCCGCTGAACGCCTGGTGGACGAGCGCCGAGCTGCACTACGGGCTCGAGGACTCCGGGACCAAGGTGGTCTTCGTCGACACCGCTCGCCTCGAGCGCCTGGCACCACAGCTGGCCGCGCTCCCCGACCTGCGGGCGGTGGTGGTCACCGACGAGGACCGCGGTGGCGGGCATACCCTGCGGGGCGGGCCGGTCCCGGTGGTGTCGTTCACCGACGTGGTCGGCACGCCCGACGCCGAGGTCACCCTCCCCGACGTGGCCATCGAGCCCGAGGACGACGCCACCATCTTCTATACCTCGGGCACCACGGGGAAACCCAAGGGTGCGGTGGGCACGCACCGCAACATGGGCACCAACCTGATGAGCCTGTTCTTCCTCAACACCCGCGCCGGCCTGCGTCGGCCGAGAACACCACGGGCGAGCACCGACGCCGGGGGCCCGGGCGCGTACCTGTTGTCGGTGCCGTTCTTCCACGCCACCGGGTGTCACTCCGTCCTGGTGGCCAACACCGCCGCCGGCAACAAGCTGGTGATGATGCACCACTGGGATCCCGAGCGGGCTCTCGAGCTCATCGAGCGCGAGCGCATCGTGACCTTCGGGGGGGTCCCCGCCATGGTCATGCAGGTCATCGACTCCCCCAGCTTCGCCACCCGCGACACGTCGTCGGTGCGGTCGGTCGCCTACGGCGGGGCGCCGGCGCCTCCCGACCTGGTCCGGCGCATCACCGAGCACTTCCCGATGGGCGCGCCCTCCAACGGCTACGGGCTCACCGAGACGTCGTCGGTGACCACCATGAACAGCGGCGACGACTACGTGGGCAAACCCGACAGCGTGGGCCCCCCCGTCCCGGTGTGCGACGTGGTGGTCGTCCCCGACGGCTTCGCCGGCGAAGAGCCCACCGCCGACCTCCCCCGCGGGCCCGAGGTCATCGGCGAGCTGTGGATCAAGGGGCCCAACGTGGTGCGCGGCTACTGGAACAAGCCCGAGTCGAGCGCGGCCACGTTCACCAAGGGCTGGCTGCATTCCGGCGACGTGGCCCGGATCGACGAGGATGGGTTCGTGTACATCGTGGACCGGGCCAAGGACATGGTGATCCGGGGCGGGGAGAACGTGTACTGCGTCGAGGTGGAATCCGCCCTGTTCGAGCATCCGGCCGTGGCCGATTGCGCCGTCATTGGGGTGCCCCACGAGGTGCTCGGTGAGGAGGTCGGGGCGGCCGTGGTGCTGCGGCGCGGCTCGAAGGTGACCGCCGAGGAGCTCGCCCGCCACGTACGCGAGCGCATCGCGGCGTTCAAGGTGCCCACCCACATCTGGTTCGTGTCCGAGGCGCTGCCCCGCAACCCCCAGGGCAAGGTGCTCAAACGGGAGCTGCGCGACGCGCTGGTCGGCCCCGGTCCGAAGGGGCCCGAGGCCGCCTCGCAGGAGACGGCCTGACATGGGGCTCCTGACGGCGGGGCGGGCGGTAGTGACGGGAGGTGGGTCGGGCATCGGGCGGGCCGTGTGCCGCCGCTTCGCCGCCGAGGGCGCCCGAGTGGCGGTGCTCGACGTCAACGGTGAGGGCGCCCGGGACACGGCGGCCGAGATCGACGGCATCGCCCTGACCGTGGACGTGACCGACGCCGAGGCCATGCGCGAAGTCGTCGACGACGCGGCGCGGCGCCTGGACGGGATCTCGATCCTCGTCAACAACGCCGGGGGGAGCACGATGCAGGCCCTGGCGGACTGGGACCCCGAGGAGTGGGACCGCATTGTGGGGCTCAATCTGACCGGGGTGTTCAACGGGATGCGGGCGGGGGTCCCACACCTGCTGGCCGGCGGCGGTGGGGCCGTGGTCAACACGGCGTCGATCAGCGCCACCCGGCCCTCGGCCGGCGAGACCCCGTACTCGGCGGCCAAGGCGGGGGTGATCGCCCTCAGCGCGTCGGCGGCGCTCGAGTACGGCCCGAAGATCCGGGTCAACGCGGTGGCGCCCGGGATGATCCGTACCAACCTCACCCGTCCGTTGCTCGAGATCGTCCCCGACGCCGACGCCCACTACGGGCGCATGACCCCGGCGGCCCGGGTGGGCGAGCCCGAGGACGTGGCCGACGTGGTGGTGTTCCTGTGCTCGGAACTGGCCCGCTTCGTCACGGGGCAGACGATCGTGGTCGACGGCGGCATGACGCTGCACGGCGCCGGCGTGGACGGGCTGTTCGACCGGTTCTTCCGAGGTGGGCACCCCCATCAGCGCTGAGCGCCCGGGGCCGACGCGCCCGCCGCCGGTGACCTGGCGTCGCCTACGGTGGAGGGCGCCGGGCCGGTGGGCACGCGCCCATGAGCCACGGCCCGCCGACGGCGAGCTCTCCAAGGCGACCAGGGACAGCGCGTGATCGAAGCCAAGGAACTGACCAAGCGCTACGGCGACACGCTGGCCGTCGACCACCTGTCCTTCGAGGTCCGCCCCGGCCAAGTGACCGGGTTCCTGGGTCCCAACGGATCGGGGAAGTCCACCACCATGCGCATGGTGATGGGGCTCGACCGCCCCGACGGCGGGCACGTGACGGTGAGCGGGCGCCGCTACCACGACCTGCCGTGGCCCTTGCGCGAGGTCGGGGGGCTGCTCGAGTCCAAGGCCGTGCACCCGGGCCGCAGCGCCTACAACCATCTGTGGGCCCTGGCCCAGACCAACGACATCCCCGCCGCCCGGGTCGACGAGCTTCTCGAGCTGGTGGGACTGGCCGCCGTGGCCCGCAAGCGCGCCGGGAAGTTCTCCCTGGGCATGACCCAACGCCTGGGCATCGCCGCCGCTCTGCTGGGCGACCCCGGAGTGCTGTTGTTCGACGAGCCCGTCAACGGGCTCGACCCCGAGGGCATCCTCTGGGTCCGGACGCTGCTCAAGCGCCTGGCGGCCGAGGGACGGGCCGTGTTCGTGTCGAGCCATCTCATGAGCGAGATGGCGCTCACCGCCGATCACCTGGTGGTGATCGGCCGGGGGCGGCTCATCGCCGATCAACCGGTGGCCGCCTTCGTGGCCCAGAGCTCACGGGCGTGGGTGCGGGTGCGCACGCCGCAGCCCGACCCGCTCACCACCGCCCTGGTCGGGGCCGGGGCCCAGGTCCACCTCGAAGCGGACGGCTCCCTGGTGGTGAACGGGCTCGCCGCCGCCGCCATCGGCGACCTGGCCGCCGGCCTCGGCATCGCCCTGCACGAGCTGGCCCCGCAGGCGGCCTCGCTCGAGGAGGCCTTCATGGAGCTCACCCACGAGAGCGTGGAGTTCCGCGCCCCGGGACCCGGGGCGCTGTCCACCATCCCCGAGGGGCGGCCCTGATGGTGGCCGCCTCCCCTGCCATCGGGGTCCTACCCCCGGGACGGTTCCGCTTCTCGGGGGCGTTGCGGGCCGAGTGGACGAAGATCCGGTCGGTGCGGTCGACGGCGTGGTGCCTTCTCGCCACCGTGGTGGCGGGCATCGGCATCGGCATCCTGGCCAGCGCCAGCGAGGCGTCGCGCTGGCGCAACGGCGGGGTGATCAACACGCTTCTGTTCGACCCCACCAGCGTGAGCCTCACCGGGCTCATCTTCGGGCAGCTCGCCATCGGGGTGCTCGGGGTGCTCACCATGAGCGCCGAGTACGGGTCGGGGTCCATCCGCGCCACCCTGGCGGCCATCCCCCGCCGACCGGTGGTGCTCGGGGCCAAGGCGGTGGTGTTCGGGGCGGTGGCGCTCGTGATGAGCGAGGCGGTGTCCTTCGCGGCCTTCTTCATCGGGCAGGCCATCATGTCGGGCGCCGCCCCGACGGCCACGCTGTCGGGCCCCGACGTGCTGCGCGCCGTGATCGGCGGGGGCCTCTTTCTCACCGTGCTGGGCCTGTTCGCCCTCGGCCTGGCCACCATCATCCGGCACACGGCCGGGTCCATCACCACTTTCGTGGCCATCTTGCTCATCCTGCCGCTGGTCGACTCGGCCTTCCCCGCCAAGATCGGGTGGCCCATCGGCCGGTACCTCCCCGCCACCATCGGCGCCGCCATGACGAGCACGACGTCGCAGGGGGCGCACGCCGACTTCCTCCCGTCGTTCCCGTTCTGGCACGGCTTCGCCCTGCTGTGCGCCTACGCGCTGGGGGCGCTCGTGATCGGTGGCGTGCTCATGGTGCGACGCGACCCCTGATCCCGCACCACGGGCACGGGCACGAGCGCGAGCAGCCGGAGGCTCAGAGCAGGCGACGCTCGGTGGCCCAGCGGGTGAGTTGGTGACGGCTCGAGAGCTGAAGCTTGCGCAGGACGGCCGAGACGTGGCTCTCCACCGTCTTGACCGAGATGGACAGCTCCCGGGCCACCTCCTTGTAGGCGTAGCCCCGGGCGATGAGCCGCAGCACCTCGCGCTCGCGGGGGGTGAGCTGGTCGAGCTCGGGGTCGAAGGACGGCACGGCCCCGCCCGCCGCGCTCGGGTCGGCGGCGAAGGCGTCGAGCACGAATCCCGCCAGTCGGGGTGAGAACACGGCGTCCCCCCCGGCGACACGCTCGACGGCGTCGGTGAGCTGGGGGCCCGAGATGGTCTTGGTGACGTAGCCGCGCGCCCCGGCCCGGATGACGCCGATGACGTCCTCGGCGGCGTCGGAGACCGAGAGGGCCAGGAAGCGGACCTCGGGGTGGGTGCGGCCGACGGCCTCGATCACGGCCTGGCCCCCACCGTCGGGCATGTGCACGTCCACCAGCACGACGTCGGGGAGGCGCTCGACGATGAGCTCGATGGCCGCCCCCACCTCGTCGGCGTC
This sequence comes from uncultured Acidimicrobiales bacterium, assembly GCA_963731665.1. Taxonomy (GTDB): domain Bacteria; phylum Actinomycetota; class Acidimicrobiia; order Acidimicrobiales; family UBA8190; genus Chersky-840. The sequence continues at coordinate 372,272 of CAVSWP010000008.1, forward strand.
GCCGACGACCTCGACGGCGTCGCCGAGCTCGGCCCGCACCCCCGAGAGAAAGAGGTGGTGGTCGTCGACCAGGAACACCCGCACCTTGGCCGTGCGCTCCCCCGCGGTGTCCGGGGTCTCGCTCACGGGTCCGCCTCGGTCCGGGGCATGACGAGCTCGACCTCGGTCCCCTGCCCCGAGGCGCTGCGGATGACGGCGCTCCCGCCGTGGCGGGCCATGCGCGCCCGGATCGACTCGGCGATCCCCTGGTGGTCGGGGCCCACGGCGTCGGGGTCGAACCCCTGGCCCCGGTCCCGTACGAACACCGACACCCGCCCCGACTCGACCTCGACGAACAGGGACACGGTGGGAGCCCCCGACCACGTCGCGGCGTTGACGGTGGCCTCCCGGCCGGCGGCCAACAGCGCCCGCAGGGCGGCGGTCAACTCGCAGTCGCCCACGGTGACGGTCTCCACGGCCACACGGTGGCTGGCCTCGACGTCGCGTTCGATCATGGAGACGGCCTGGGTGATCGTGGACACGTCGGCATCGTTGAACGAGCCCGGTGAACGACCCTCGAACAACCAGGCGCGCAACTCGCGCTCTTGCGCCCGGGCCAGGCGGACCACCTCGCCGTGGTCGCCCGCCGCCCGCTGGATGAGCGCCAGGGTCTGCAGGACCGAGTCGTGCACGGCGGCGGCCATGTTGGCCCGCTCCTCGTTGCGCACGCGCTCGCGGCGTTCCACCGCCAGGTCGCGTGCCAGGCGCAGCCACCACGGGCCGAAGACGATGAGGACGCCGACGATGACCACGTTGACGGCGAGGACGGCCCTGATCGTGGGGAGGGCGGGACCGCGCGCCGCCACCAGGTTGGCGAGCCCCACGATGGCCAGGACCACCCCCACCACGACACGAGCCACGGTGGCGCGCCGGGTATGGCGTTCGGGCGAGCCGATGAGCGGTGCCCGGCCCACAAGCTCGGCCAGATGGGCGCGTTCCGCGGCGTCGGCGCCCCGCCACACGAGCACCAGGCCGCCCGCCGCGATCGACACCGGCCCGATCAGGTTGGCGGCGAAGCCGAGGCCCAGCGCGGCGAGCACGAGGAGGACCACCACCAGGAGGGTGATGGAGGCCAGGGCCAAAGCCACGGTGCGTCGGTCGGCCAGGGCGCGCCGGCCGATCGACGTCGTGTCGCCCTCGGCGGGGACCAGGAGCCACGCCACGACGTAGGCGGCCAGCCCGGCGCCGGCTCCCAGGGCCACCAGGATGAAGGCGAAGCGGATGAGGTTGGCGTCGATGCCGAATCGGGCCGACAGGCCGCCGGCCACCCCGCCGGCCATGCGGTCCGACGTGCTGCGCCGCAGGGGGCCTCTGGCGCGCGGCGCCCGCCACCATTGCCGACGATGGCGCCCCCGGTGACCCGGTGTCTCGGACAGCGGGACCGGCGCAGGAGGAGGCAGGGCCGTGGGCCGGTCCCACGGTGGCGGGAACGGCGCGGGGGGCTCGACCGGTTCGGCGTGTTCGGGGATGAGCCGATGATCCCATGCGGGCGCCCCCACGACCACGGGTGGCACCCCTGACCTCACGCCGGGGCTCGGGGTATTCCTCGGGGTCATTCCCGATTTCGCCGGAGGGGGCGCTCCCCCATGATCGAACTATGGACGAACCTCTGGACGAATCTCAGGACGAACCGACATCGGATCACCGCGCCGCCGAGCTCACCCCACCGCCCGGGCCGCCGCCCGCTGACGGGCCGCGCCGGCTCCTGCGGCGGGCCGATGGCCAGCGGATCCTGGGTGGGGTGGCCGCCGGTCTCGCCGACTACCTCGACATCGACCCGGTCATCGTGCGGATCGCCTTCGTGGTCCTGGCCCTGCTGGGGGGATCGGGGGTGCTGCTGTACCTGGCGGGGTGGTTGCTCATCCCCGCCCAGGACACCGGGCGGGCCGTGGTGCGGGACTATATGGAGCGACGCCCCCGGCGCCGCAGCCTGGTGGCCATCGTGCTCGGCACGGTGATCGGCGTCATCGCCGTGTCGAACCTGTTCTCGAGCGGTCCGTGGTGGCCGCATTGGGACGGCGGGTTCGGTGGGTTCGGGTTCTTCCTGGGGCTGTGCGCGCTGGTGCTCGCCGCGGTCTTGGTGGTGGCGAGCGGCCGGCGCGGGGGGTCTCCGCTGCGGTGGCTCGCCCTCACCACGATGGTGACGGTGGCGGCCGTGGCGGTGGTGGCGGCGGCCACGATCTTCTCGGTCGAGGCGCTGAGCGGGGTGCCGCTGCGGGGCGGGATCGGGAACACCCAGTGGCGACCCACATCGGCGGCCCAGGTGGCGCCGCGGTACCGGCTCGCCATCGGGTCCATGCAGGTGGACCTGCGCCAGGTGGACTTCCACCCGGGGACCACCCACGTCACCGCCACCGTGGGCATCGGCAACCTGGTGGTCGACGTCCCGGCGGCGGCCTCGGTGAGCGTGGCCGCCCACTCCGGGCTGGGGTCGGTCCAGGTGTTCGGTCAGGACGAAGGCGGGTTCTCCATGAGCCAGTCCAAGGTGGTGACGGGGAAGTCCGCCGGTGCCGGGGCGCCGCACATCGTGCTCGACGCCGAGACCGGGGTGGGCGAGGTCCAGGTCATCCGGTCCGGACCATGACGACCTGACGCATGTGCCACCGGATCACCCCGGTGGCACCGTCGGCGCGCCGGTGTCGCAGCCGGGCCAACAGGACGGCGACCTCACCGGGATGGGCCACCCCGGCCAGCACGGGGTCGTCTCCCCAGATGCCGAGGTTGAGCGAGAAGATGCTGGCCGCCGCGCCGGCGGAGACCTCGAGGGGCGCGTCGGCGTCGAGGACGACGGTGGTGCCCGGCGCTGCGGTGAGCCCGGCCAGCTCGTGGCCCACGTAGAGGTCGCCGCCGCGATCGGCCACCACGGCCGCGGCCAGTTCGAGGTAGCGCAGGAAGTCGCCGTCCTCGGTGTCGATGCGCTCGGGCTCCTCCACCACCACGGCACCCCCGGGCCGGAGCTCGCCCGCCCACGCCGCCACCGTGGCACGGGGGTCGGGCAGATGGACGAGAAGGAACCGGCCGTAGACGAGGTCGGCGGGGGCGGCCGGCAAAGGTGTCCGGGTGACGTCGCCCACGGTGAACCGGCATCGGCGCGGCCCGGTGACGGTGGCCTCGGCCACGAAGGCGGGCGAGGTGTCGATCCCCACCACCAGGGCCGAGGGGAACGTCTCGGCCAGCATGGCGGTGGTGTGCCCCGGCCCGCACCCCAGGTCGAGCACCAGGCTCGGGGTGGGGGCGGCGGCCGAGGGTGGGGGCGGGAGCGACTCGAGCAGGGCCCGGCTGGTGGGGGCGAACACCGAGGCCAGCACGCCCAGGCGTTCCGACGCGGCGGCAGTGTCGCCGAAGGCGTAGCGCTGCGGACGGGCAACCTCCACGGACGACACCGTACGCGCGCCGAGGCCGGCCCAGAAGGCCGGCCTCGACAACGTCTGGTGCGTGCGGTGAAACGTCTGGTGCGTGGGTTACTTGTTGGGCTGGGGGGTGACCCGCAGGTAGGGCTTGAGGCGCTTGAAGCCCTTGGGGAACTTCTTCTCGGCGTCCTCGTCGGAGACGGCGGGGACCACGATGACGTCCTCCCCGTCCTTCCAGTTGACCGGGGTGGCCACCTGGTAGTCGGCGGTGAGCTGGAGCGAGTCCAGCACACGCAGGACCTCGGCGACGTTGCGCCCCGTGGAGGCGGGGTAGGTGATGATCAGCTTCACCTTCTTGTCGGGCCCGATGATGAACACCGAGCGCACCGTGAGGGTGTCGTTGGCGTTGGGGTGGATCATGTCGTAGAGGTCGGCCACCTTGCGGTCGGGGTCGCCGATGACCGGGAAGTTGACGGCCTGGCCCTGGGTCTCCTCGATGTCCTTGTCCCAGGAGCGGTGCGACTCCACGGAGTCGACCGACAGGCCGATGAGCTTGGTGTTGCGCTTGTCGAACTCGGGCTTGGCCTTGGAGAAGGCGCCCAGCTCGGTGGTGCACACCGGGGTGAAGTCCTTGGGGTGGGAGAACAGGATCCCCCACGAGTCGCCCAGCCACTCGTGGAAGTTGATCGTGCCCTCGGTCGTGTCGGCGGTGAAGTCGGGGGCGATATCCCCTAAGCGGACTGCCATTTCTCCTCCTGGTGGATGCTCGCGGTGGCGGGGGTGGGTGTCGTCGCTGGGAAGTGTACCGGCCCCCCCGGCAATTGTCGACCCGCTAGGTCGACTTTCGGGGCCGCCGGGAATCAGTCCGTGAGGAACCCCGGATCGTGGACGTGCTCTGGGAGAATGAAGGGGTAATGAACCGCTCGCCGACCGTCGCGTCGCGCCACCGAGGTGGTCGTGGTGGCTGAGGCCGTGTGGAAGACCGTGGACATCTCCCGCGAGGGGCCGGTAATCGTGGTCACCATCTTCCGGCCCGAGCGGCGCAACGCCGTGGACTCCGCCACCGCCGCCGACCTGCACGACGCCTTCGTGGCCTTCGACCACGACGAGAGCGCGTCGGTGGCGATCCTGACGGGCGCGGGAGGGAGCTTCTGCGCCGGCGCCGATCTCCAGGCCCTGGCCGCCGGCGACCGCCGGCCGGTGACCGAGGACGGGCCCGGCCCCATGGGCCCCACCCGGTTGGACCTGTCCAAGCCGGTGATCGCCGCCATCGAGGGCCACGCCGTGGCCGGCGGCTTGGAGCTGGCCCTGTGGTGCGACCTGCGGGTGGCGGCCACCAACGCCGTGCTCGGGGTGTACTGCCGGCGCTTCGGGGTGCCCCTGGTCGACGGGGGCACGGTCAGGCTCCCCCGCCTCATCGGGCAGAGCCACGCCCTCGACCTGGTGCTGACGGGCCGGGGGGTGGGTGGCCCCGAAGCCCTGCGGATGGGCCTGGTCAACCGCCTGGCGCCGCCCGGGCGGGCCCTGGAGCAGGCCCGGGCGCTGGCGTCGGAGCTCGCGGCGTTCCCTCAGACGTGCCTGCGCAACGACCGCCGCTCGGTGCTGTGGCAGTGGGGGCTGCCCGAGCCCGACGCCCTGGTGCTCGAGGCCCGCTTCGGGTTGGACACCATCGACAGCGGCGAGACCCGGCTGGGGGCGCAGCGCTTCGCGGCGGGGGCGGGCCGCCACGGGGACTCGATAGCGGGTGAGCCCGCGCCATGACGGCGGAGCCGGACACCGCCCCTGAGCACCCAGTGCACCCTGAGCACCCAGTGCACCCGGTGCGCCCGCCCGAGCGGGTGCCGGGGCGCGACGTGGTGGCCGCCTTCGACTTCGACGGAACCCTGACGCGCGGCGGGAGCGTGTGGAAGTTCCTGTCGATGCTGTGCGGGCGAGACGAGGTGGTGTCGGCGGGGATCGTGTTGCTGCCCAAGCTGGTGCGCGCCGCGCTGTTCGGGGGGTCGGCCGCCGATGAGGCCAAGGAGGCGTTGTTCGTGCGGACGTTGGCGGGGCGCGGCGTCGACGACGTGGCCGGGCGGGCCGCCGCCTTCGGGGTGGCCCACTACCACCACCGCAGCCGGACCAAGGTCCGGGCCCGGCTCGACTGGCACCGCCGCCAGGGACACCGCATCGTCCTGGTGTCGGCGTCACCGGAGTACTACGTGCGCGCCGTGGGCGACGAGCTGGGGGTGGACGGGGTGGTGGCCACCCGCCTGGAGGTCGACGGGCACGGCCGGTTGACGGGGCGCTTCGAGGGAGGCAACTGCCGCGGGGCGCGCAAGCTGGCGGGGCTGCAGCAGTGGATGGAGGCCTCGTCCCCCCGGGGACCGGTCGGTGAGGGTACTCGCGACGGGGCACCGCCGGCCCCGACCCCGTACCTGTGGGCCTACGGCAACAGCGCCGGGGACCTCGAGATGCTCGAGGCCGCCGACGTGGGGGTGGACGCCGGGCGCCTGGGACGGCTCGGGAAGCTCCGCCGGTTCCGCCGGTTGGGCGACATCCTCACCGCGTGGTGAGCGGGGCGGGCGACGCCCCTATGTTCGAGGTGTGGATGTTGTCGTCGCACCGGCGCCGGGGCGTGACAGGCCTGCGCCCCGGTCATGCCCGGGGCATGGGGAAGATGTGGTCCTCGTCCGCCGTGGCGCGCATGGCGGCGGTGCGCTCGTCCTCGGTCATCGGTTCGAAGCGGGCCGCGGCGGCGATGGCCGAGGCGGCCAGGGTGGGCTCGCTCGGCGTGCACAGGGCGTGGACACCGGGGACGCTCAGCACGAAACGCACGGCCCGGGTGATGTCCTGGTCGCTGGTGTAGGCCTCGTACCACGTCGAGGTGGTGTGGGGGCGATCGCCCCACGGACGCGCCGCCACCGCCTTGATGGTCATGACCCCCACGTCGCGCCCCTCGGCCTCGACCAGGAGGGCCTCGGCGTCGTGGCGGTAGGCGGGGTCGGCCCACAGGCGCGGGCTCACGGGGAACATGACGGTGTCGAGGTCGTAGCGGCGCAGCGCTTCGAGCTGGGCGGCCGGGGTGGTGAGGTCGTGGCCGGTGATCCCCACGAACCGGCACAGGCCCTCGTCGCGTGCCGCCATGATGGCCTGCACCGCCTCGGCGCGGGCGTCGAGCTCGTCGAGGTCGGTCACGGCGTGCAGCTGGTAGAGGTCGAAGGCGTCGCAGCGCAGCAGCGTGAGCGACTCCTCGAGCTGGGCCCGCACCCCGTCGGGGTCATGGCGCGTGGTCTTGCACGCCACGAACAGCCGGTCCCGAACCGGGGCCACCAGCGGGCCGAGCAGCTCCTGAGCCCGGCCGTAGCGGGGAGCGACGTCGAGATGGTTCACGCCGGCGTCGAGCGCGGCGTGGAACGAGGACGCCGTCAGCTCGGGGTCGGTGCCCCAGTAGGCGGCACCGCCCAGGACGGCCACCGACGAACGGTGCTCGGTGCGCCCGAGGCGGCGGGTGAGCATGCCGGCACCGTAGCGCGGCGCTTGGCGCGCCCCGGGGTCAACCGGCGACGAGCGCACCCCCGACCAGGGTGCCCTGCCAGCCCACCACAGAGTCGGCGACGTCGCCGAATTGGGGGGCGTCCCCGAAGTCCACGGTCCGGCCGTCGGCGCTCACCACGAGGTAGCCGGCCCCGGTGCGGGTGGGGAGCAGGGCCACGGCGGTGGCGCTGATACGCAGGCCGGGCAACGACCCTTCGTAGGCGGCGGCCCCCAGGGCGAACACTCCCCCGTCGGCACCGACGAGCCAGTACCCCCCGCTGTCGGGGGTGGGCGCCATGGCGGTGATCGGCTGGGCCAGGTGCAGCGCGCCCAGCGAGCCGTGGAAGCCGGCGTCGCCGTAGGAGAAGACGCCGCCGTCCGAGGCCACCAGCCAGTAGCCCCCGCCGTCGGGGGTGGCGGCCATGCCCACCACCGGTTTGGTCAGGTGGATGTTCCCGGCCGAGCCGTGGAAGCCGGCGTCGCCGTAGGAGAAGACGCCGCCGTCCGAGGCCACCAGCCAGTAGCCCCCGCCGTCGGGGGTGGCGGCCATGCCCACCACCGGTTTGGTCAGGTGGATGTTCCCGGCCGAGCCGTGGAAGCCGGCGTCGCCGTAGGAGAAGACGCCGCCGTCCGAGGCCACCAGCCAGTAGCCCCCGCCGTCGGGGGTGGCGGCCATGCCCACCACCGGTTTGGTCAGGTGGATGTTCCCGGCCGAGCCGTGGAAGCCGGCGTCGCCGAAGGAGAACACGCCGCCGTCGGAGGCCACCAGCCAGTAACCGCCGATTCCGCCACTGGCCTCGCTGGTGACGGCGAACCAGTCCGACTGCACGCCATACTGGGCGAACTGCGCGGCGAAGGTGTCGCCGCTGATGGTCACGCTCTGGGCACTTCCCTGCAGGATCATCTGGACGACGCGGCCCCCGAGGTCCCCCAGGTTGTTGCGTTGCGACACGCCCACGGACTCGAGGATCCCGATCTGCGGATAGGCGCCCACGATGGCGGACACGGGGACCTGCGCCTGCCACGTGTGGTGCGAGTTGCAGGCGCCGGGGACGCACACCGAGTCCCCGAGGTCGGGGACCGCCGCGAAGGTCCCGCCCGCGCTGTACCCGCCCGTCGACGACGAGTACTGGGTGCTGGCCACCGTGCCGTTGGGCATGAGGACGGCGGTGTTGGCGGTGGCGGTGGTGGCGGTGTCGGTGACGGTGCTCTCGTTGGCGATGCCGGGATAGTCCTGACAGGCCGTGGTGTCGCAGATGTCGGCGTAGCCGAAGTACCCCTGGAGGGACCCGTAGGTGCTCATCACGTAGGAGCGGACCGCCACGGCTTGCGCCTCGAGCTCCTGGAGCCCTTCGCCGCCACCCAGGGCCCCCCACGAGGCCAGGGACTCCGCCGGCGTGACGTCGGCGACGTACTGCCCGAGGGGCAGGACGTTCACGGTGCGCGCCGCGTCGTTGGAGTTGACGGTCCCCTCGATCGTGCCCCGCACCGCGATGTTGGCCGGCAGCTCGCACAGCTGCAACGCCTCGGTCGACAGCGACCCGTCGGAGGGAAACGGCTCGGGCCCGGGCGTGGCCGTGGGGTTGGTGACACCGGTGGCCACGATCGTCCAGGGCCCCGCGCACCCTCCCGACACGGGGCTGGTCTCCACTTCCCAGGTGTTGCCCGGGCCGGTGAGATGAAACAGCGCCCCGGCGTGCGCCGGCACCGCCGTCCCGTCGACCGTGAAGGGCGAGCCCGAGGTGACGATCACGTCGTTGCCGGCGTTGGAGGTGAGGGCCACGGTGACCGGGGTGGTGGCGTCGTTCCACCCGTTGGGCAGGGGGCCCTGTTGGGTCTGGCCGCCGGCGCTGAGGGTGCCGTAGTAGGTCGTGAGGATCTGGGCGGCGGTGAGCCCCTGCAGGGCGTACCCGAGCGCTCCCCATTGGCCCATTCCCCGGCCGTGGCCGAAGCCGTGGCCGACGAGCGACACGTCGGGGAAGGGATAGGCGCCCGCCGGAGCCGCCGGGGCCAGGCCCAGCACGCCGGCCGAGACGGCCACGACCATGGCGGCGGGGACGACGCGTCCCAGGACGCGGCGCCGTCGGGGGAAGGAGAAGCGGATGCCGTCGATGGTAGCCAGGCGGGTCGGGGCCCCGTGGTATATCGTTCTACGTACTAAGACGAACCGAGGGAGACGAGGCCGTGCCCAGAGTTGCCGACGACCCCAAGTGGACCGACCCCGGGCTGCTCGTCATGGGGAGCCTGGCCGAAGGGCCCAAGCACGGCTACGCCGTCCTCCAGGACGTGGAGCAGACCACCGGGGTGAGGCTCGGGCCGGGAACCCTGTACGGGGCCATCGCCCGGCTCGAGGCCCGGGGGCTGATCGAGGCGCTCGACGGCGGTGAGTCGAGACGGCGCCCGTACCGTTTGACGAGCCGGGGCGCCGAGGTCCTGGGACAGCAGCTGGCCACCATGGCCCGCTTCGCCGGGCTCGGCCGGCGGCGCCTGGCCCGGCTGGCACCGGTGTTGCGGGGGGCGTCGTGAAGCTCACCACGCGCCTGCAACAGGTGTTGGTGGCGGCCTATCCGCCGAGCTTCCGCCACCGCTACGGCGAGGAGATGCTGTGTCTCGTGGCCGACGGCGGCCACCGGTGGCGCGACGTGCTCGACCTCGCCCTCGGCGTGGGGCGGGCCTGGGTGGCGCCGGTGTTCGCCGGAGCCCCGCTGCACCAGCGGCGACTCCGGCTGCAGGCCACGACGGTCACCGTGCTCGGGGTGTGGTGCGCCAGCCTGTTGGCGGCGGCCGTCTTCTCCAAGGCCGTGAACGATCCTCCCTTGCCGGGGCTGCACGGGGTCGCCTCGGGCGCGCTCGACGTGGGCGGGGTGGTGTTGGTGGTCACCGCGGCGATCGTCTTGGCCACCGGCTTCTGCTTCTGGTTGGCGCTGATCGTCCCGGCGTGGCGCGCCCGGCGCCGAGAGGTGGTGGTCCCCGCCTTGGGCCCGGCGTTGTTCGTCGCCGCCTGGCTCGGCGTCACCGGTCTCGTGGCGCTGTTCGCCCGTCACGACGTGCGCAGCGCCAACGTGTCGCTGCACGGGCCGCGGGGCGCCCTGATCGTCGCCGTCCTCCTCGGCTGGGTGGCCGTGACCGTGGCGTGCGTGGCGGGGTGCGCCATCAGCGCCGCCCGGGCGCTGCGGCGGGCGCAGGTACGTGTCACGCGCCTGGCGGCGTCGACCGTCGTCGCCGGCGTGGCCGCCGTGGGGGTCGGCGCCCAGGCGGTCGCGGGCGTGGTGTGTCTGGCGCAGCTCGGGCGCGCCGGCGGCGGGCTCCAGGGGCGCGACACGGTGTTCGGCACCGCCGCCGTGGCGGTGCTGGTGATCGGCACCGGGGTGGCGGTGGTATCGGTGACCCGCGGCCTCAAAGCGGTGCGCTCGGGCCCCGTGTCGTCGTAACACCGGATCACCGGGGCGCAGGCGCCGCCGACTACGGTGGCCCGACCATGGTGGAGAGCGCCTGATGGCCCGGCTTCGCTCGCCACGGTCGGTGCTCTCCGCGCTGGCGCGCCGGGCCCGGGCCCGGGTCGGCGCGGGGGCGGGGATCGACGGGCTGTCCCCGCACCAGCAGCTCGATGTCGTGTACCGGGTCCTGTTGGGGCGCCCCCCCGACCCGGCGGGGACGGCGTCGTACCTGCCCGGCCTGCAAGACGGCTCGCTGTCACCCTCGCAACTGGCCGAGTGGATGTACGCGTCGAGCGAGTGGTGGTCGGTGGCACCGTTCACCCAACTGGGCCCCGCGCTGCATTTCAGCCGGAGCCTGTTCGTGCGCTCCCTGCCCCCGGCCCGCCGGATTCTCGACCTCGGGGGCACCGCCCTGGGGTCCGACAAGGGGGCCCTGGTGCTCATGGGCTACCCCTACGCCTTCGACGAGGTCATCGTGGTGGACCTCCCCCCCGATGACCGCAACGCCATCTACAAGGAGTCCGTGGCCCGCAGCGTGACCGAGACGGAGCTGGGGCCAGTCCGCTACCAGTACCACTCGATGTCGGACCTGACCCGGTACGCCGACGGATCCTTCGACCTCGTCTACAGCGGGCAGAGCATCGAGCACGTCTCCGTGGACGAGGCCGGTCGCGTCCTGGCGGCCACGGCCAGGATCCTGCGCCCCGGCGGCTACCTGGCCCTCGACACCCCCAACGCCCGGGTGTGCCGCCTGCAGCAGCCCGGGTTCATCGACCCCGACCACGACCACGAGTACACCCACGGCGAGATGACGGGCATGCTGCGCGCCGCCGGCTTCGAGGTCCTCGAGGCCAAGGGCCTCAACTACGCCGGGGGCTCGGTGGCCCGCGGTGCGTTCTCGGTGCAAGAGGTGGCCACCCGCCGGGGGCTGTTCGCCGACATCGAAGACTGCTATCTCCTGAGTTACCTGTGCCGCAAGCCTGCCCGCTGACCACGACCCCGCACCCTAGGCTGCGGGTCCGCAAGGAGGCAGCGTGCTGAGCGACGGCGCTTCACCGCAGGACCACCCCTCGGTCGACGAGGACGAGGCCGCCCGGAGGTACCTCGAGGTGGTCCGCCGGGAGATCGACGACGAGGTGCGCCGGCGCCGTGCGTCGGGCGACCTGCCCCCCGACGTCGAACGCCAACTCGACCAGCAATTCCTCCAACACTCGCCCCTGGGCGGTCGCAGCGCGGCATTGCGCGACATGCTCCGGCTGGTGGACGCCTCGGTGTTCATCGACCCCGTGGTGCCCGTCGAGTCGCGACGCCCGGGCGGGACGACGGTCAAACGCGGGTTGCGCTCGCTCAGCCTGTGGTACCTCCGCTACGTCACGCACCAGGTGAGCGAATTCGCCACCGCCGTCAGTCGCGCCCTGCACGTGCTCGACGTCCAGGTGACCGATCTGCGCCGCAAGGTGGACGCCCTGGCGGTGCCGCCGTCTCTGGCCTTCGAGGTGGCCTGGGCGCACAACCCCGGGGCGTGGTGGGTGCGGGTCGTGACCGGCGAGCTGGCCGGCCACCCGGGACGGGTGTTGCACGCCGCCTGTGGCGACGGATGGCTCGTGGGCGCGTTGGCGCAACGGGGCGTGGACGCCTACGGCGTCGATCCCCGCGACCAGGTGGCGAGCCCGGAGCTCGACGGCCTGGACCTGCGCGCCGAGGACCTCGTCGGGCACGTGGGCGCCTTGGCCTCGGGATCTCTGCGCGCCGTGGTGCTGTCGGGGGTGGTCGAGGGATCGGCGCCCGCCGAGCGCCTCCGGCTCCTCGAGGGCGTCGCGGGCTGCCTCGCCCCCGAGGGTGTCCTGTTCGTGCACTCGCTGACGCCGGCGAGTTGGCTGGACGAAGACGCCCCGGACGAGGCCGACCTGGTGGCAGCGCGGCCCTACCGGCCGCGGACGTGGCTCGGCGTCCTCGGCGACCTGGGCCTGGCCGCCACGGTGGCGGAGGGGCCCGGCGGCCGCGACTACCTCGTCACGGGCCGCCGCGCCGCCGACGTCGACCACGCGACGCGGTGACCTCAACTCGGTGGCGATGAAGGTCGCCTTCGTCACGCCTCGGTACGGCCTCGAGGTGATGGGCGGGGCCGAGTCCGCGGCCCGACAGCTGGCCGAGCACCTGGTGGCCGATTGCGGCTGGGAGGTCGAGGTCTACTCGACCTGTGCGCTCGACCACCTCACGTGGGACAACGTCCTGCCCAGCGGCGCCAGCGTGCTCAACGGGGTGACGGTGCACCGCTTCGCGTCGAGCTCGGGGCGCGTGCCCGAGTTCTACGAGCTCGACGGCCGCCTGCGCGCCGCGCCGTCGGAGGCGAGCCTGGAGGAGTCCCGCCGGTGGCTGGAGCTCAACGGGCCGGTGACGCCGGGCCTGGTCGACGCCGTGGCGCACAGTGACGCCCAGGCGATCGCCTTCTACCCCTACCTCTACTACCCCACCGTCATGGGCATGGAGGTGGCCACCGCACCCCGGGTGCTGCATCCGGCCGCCCATGACGAGCCCGCCCTGTACCTCGAGGTGTTCGACGCCACCTTCGCCGGTGCCGACGCCATCTGCTACCACACCGCGGCGGAACGGCGCCTCGTCCAGCGCCGCCACAAGATCGCCCAGATCCCCCAGATCGTGCTGGGGCTGGGCGTGGCCCCCGTGGTCGAGGGCGGCCGAGCCGGGGCCGAGGTCCTCGGCCTCGGTGACCGGCCCTACGTCGTGAGCGTGGGCCGCGTCGACGAGCACAAGGGCTCGTCGATGTTGGCGTCGTTCTTCCGCACCTACAAACAGCGCCACCCCGGCCCCCTGGCCCTGGCCCTGGTGGGGCCGATCGCGGCATCGATCCCCGAGCACGAGGACATCGTCCTCACCGGCATCGTCAGCGAGGCCGACAAGTGCGACATCGTGCGCGACGCCACCGTCTCGATATCCCCCTCGGCGCTCGAGTCGTTCTCGCTCGTGGTCCTCGAGGCCTGGGAGCAGTCGGTGCCGGTGATGGTGAACGCCACCTGCGATCCCACCCGGGAGCACTGCGAACGCTCAGGCGGGGGGCTGTGGTTCGGCTCCTACCGCCAATTCGAGGCCGAGCTGGAGCGGCTGTGCGACGACGCGCCCCTGCGCTCGCTGCTGGGCAGCCGGGGCCGCGCCTACGTGGAGCGCTTCTACCAGTGGCCCCGTCTCATCGACCGCTACGCGCGCTTCCTCACCGACGTGCGCGCCCGCTACGACGCCACACGCCCCTGAGTGACCACGCCAACTGAGTTGATCAGAACCCGGCCACGCCCACCACGGGCTGCGTCAGGTGGATGTTCCCGGTGGAGCCGTAGTAGGGGGCGTTGTAGGAGAAGATCCCGCCGTCGGCGGCCGCCAGGCGATAGCCGGAGCCGTTCTTGGTGGCCATCATGCCCACCACCGGTTTGGTCAGGGCGATGTTCCCGGTGGAGCCCAGGTAGGGCGCGTCGTAGGCGAACACCCCGCCGTCCGACGCCACCAGCCAGTAGCCGCCGCTGTGGGCGTCGACCGCCATGCCCACCACCGGTTTGGTGAGGCGGATGTTCCCCGTCGACCCGTGGTAGGCGGCGTCGCCGTAGGAGAAGACCCCGCCGTCCGAGGCCACCAGCCAGTAGCCGCCGCCGTCGGCGGTCACCGCCATGCCCACCACCGGTTTGGTCAAGCGGAGGTTCCCCGCCGATCCGTGGTAGGCGGCGTCACCATAGGAGAACACCCCACCGTCCGAGGCCACCAGCCAGTAGCCGCGGCCGTCGGGGGTGGCGGCCATGCCGACCACCGGTTTGGTGAGGGCGATGTTGCCGGCGGAGCCGTAGAAGGCGGCGTCGCCGAAGGCGAACACCCCGCCGTCCGAGGCCACCAGCCAGTAGCCGCCGCCGTCATGGGTCACCGCCATGCCGACCACCGGTTTGGTGAGCAGGAGGTTGCCCGTGGACCCGCAGAACGGCAGGTTCCCGAAGTTGAACACCCCGCCGTCCCAGGCCGTCATGTCGTAGCCCACCGGGCTGCCCGAGGGGGCGTTACACGGCACTTGGACCACGGGGGGCGGGATCCCGGCGTTCCCCGTCAGTTGCGGGTCGTGGTGGAACATGGGCCACGCCCCGGTCTCGTTGACCGTCGACCCGTTGGACCGGTTCACCTCGTAGTGCTGGATGACTCCCTGGTTGCTCGAGTTGTAACCCGCGATGGTGACGCCGATGGTGCCATTGGGGTCGTCGGTGACCAGCGGTGAGTTCTGGAAGGCCAGGCCCTGGTTCTGGCCGAGCGTGGTGACCCAGGCGCCCGACTGGCCGTCGAAGATCTGCACGCCGGCCGTGGTCGGCACCAGAACGTCCTGGTACCCGCCGCCGGTGAGATCGGCGGTCACCGGCGAGCCGATGACCTGTCCCGCCGTGGCCGTGCGCCAGATGGTGGCCCCGGTGACGCCGTTGAGCGCCCAGATAGATCCCGCCGACCCGACTCTCGTACCCTCCAACACCTGCAGTTGGCCGTTGCCCAGCACGCCGGCGAGGGCGGGGCTGGCGGTGGTAGTGCCGTCGAGCTTGTCGATCCACCGCGGAGCGCAGTGGGAGTTGAGCTCGAAGAGGTCGTCGGTGGCCGACACCCCGGAGAAGGTGGCCCCGGTGCCGAACACGATCCCGACGCTGCCGCCGAACTCACCGACGGCGGGCGAGGACTGCACGGTCTGATCGGTGTTGTATTGGCAGATGAGGCCGCCACCGGGGTTCCCGGTCCCGGCGTTGCCGGTGGGGCTCAGCACCCGGAGGTGCCCGCCGTTGGTGTACGTCTGCCCGTAGGCCGAGCCCGCCGAGGAGTCCCCGCCTTCGACGATGTCGGTCCGGCCGTTGCTGTAGACGTCGGCGAGGGCGGGTGTGGTGAAGTTGCTGTCCGCCTGGAACCAGGGAAAGCCGCCCAACATGGCCCCGCTGGACGCGTTCATGGCCTCGCCCACCTCACCGAGCGATCCGGCCACGACGTCGGTGGAGCCACTGAGGTCGCCCACCGCCATGGACGCCTGCACGGCTTTGGCGGGGGCGGTGTCGGTGGAGGGGTTCTGGACGTTGACGAACCAGTTCATGGTGCCCGAGGGGCTGATGCCGGCGTAGCCCCCGGAGGTCGGGGTGGCGGCATTGCCCTCGCCGACGAACACCGAGTCCAGGCCGTTGCCGTCGATGTCGGCCACCGACGGGGTCGAGTCGACGGGCACGCCGTCGGTGCTCACCGGCCATCCGGCCACGCCCGCGCCCGACGCCAGGTTGAAGGCGTAGACATTGCCGGCCCGGTCGCCGACGACCACGGAGCTTCCCCCGGCCAGCGTGGCCACGTTGGGTGACGACAAGGCGATGGGGCCCCCGGCGTCGTCGAGGGTCTGGGTCCAGGTCAGAGAGAGCGACACGGCGTGGGCGGTCACCGCTGCCTGGGCGCCGGTCGAGCTGGTCACCCACAGGCCGCCGGCCGCCACCGCCACGGCCAGGACGGCGCGACAGCGCCGCCTCGGGCCCTCGCCACGGCTCTCACCAACGATGTCCGCCGAAGCTGACTCGGGGGCGCGACGACGCCCTGTCCAGGCAGTTTTCACCGGTGCCACCCTCCAATGTCGACGACTCATCCATCGACAGCGGCGACGGCAACCTTTATCGGACGTGCAGCAGCGCCCGGATCTTGCGGCCCACGCCCCCGGCGACGGCTCGCCCGCCCCCCTGGCGATACAGCGTGGCCACCCGGCCGAGGCGCTGGCCGGGAAGGCCCGGGGCGGGTGCGGTCGACGCCGCAGCAGGGCCCGAGCTCCGGCCCTCGCCGGGCCAGCCCGGTTGGTCGGGCGCTCGGCGGGGCGCGCCACAGAAGGCCACCAGCGGCTCGAGTACCACCGACCACCGGAACCGGGCGGCGACGGCAACCGAGCGCGCTCGGCACTCCTCCCGCCGGTGCCGGTCGCTCAACAGGCCCACAAGGGCGTGGGCCACGGCGTCGACGTCCTGCCCCGGTACGACCACCCCCAGCCCTTCGGCCGAGATGATGTCGGCGAAGCCGTCGCCGGCGGTGGCCACGATGGGGAGCCCGGTCCACAGGTAGTCGAGGATGCGGGTCCGAAACGAGTACATGGTCTCGAGGTTCTCGAGGTGGAGGCTCACGCCCACGTCGGCCTCCATGAGAAAGTTCTGGCGCTCGGCGTAGTCGACCCAGCCGTCGTTGAAGAACACGTGGACGTCGGTCAACCCGAGCGCGTCGGAGAGCCGGCGGGCCTCCACGGCCGCCCCGGACTCCTCGATGTCGGGTTTGGGATGGCGGGTGCCCAGGAAGTAGAGGCGCACGCGTGGTCGGGTGACCCGGACCTTGTCGACGGCCCGGATGAGGGTGAGCGGGTCGAACCAGTCGTAGAGACCACCTCCCCAGATGACCACGTCGTCACCGGGCCCGATGCCGGGGACCACCCCCCGCAACGCGCCGGCGGTCCGTTGGGGGGGCTCGTCGGGAAGACCGAAGGCCACCACGTCGATGAGGCGGCGAAGCGTGGGGTCGTCCTCGTAGGTGTGGGGATTGACCCGCCCCAGCGCGGCGAGGAACCCGAGCCACAGATCTCGTTGTCTTTCGCTGGCGCACACGAAGTAGTCACCCCGGACCAATTGCTCTTCGAGCGTGCCCACTGTGTTGGCGACGTTGATGGAACGGTCGGGCTCCGGGTCCGATGTGCTCAGCACCAGAGCCTCGAGGTGCAGAGGGTCGTAGAGGTCGAACACCATGACCTTCTTCGAGCCTCGGAACGAAGGCACGTTGTGTAGGAGATAGCCCTGCACGATGGCAACGTCACACCACCGCTCGAGCTCGGCGAAGCGCGACGGTCCCGCCGATTCGACGGTGAAGTGCGGCGACGCCACCTCGCACAATTCGGACGTCGTGGCCAGCACCACGTCCTGGTGCGCCGCCAACGCCTCGGCGATGTGCCAGGCGCGGATGGCGGGACCGGCCATCTTGGCGGTGAGCACGTCATCGGTGATCACGGCGACACGGCGCGCACGCGTCGGCGACGAGAGAGCAGGGTCCGCCTCGGAGGCGCCGACTATCATCGGCTCGATGCACCCTCGGTGGCGGCGCGCGTGCGGGTGCCGGCCATGCGACGAGCCTAGTGAGCACCCCGAGGGGAGAGCGCGTCATGTGACGGGCCTGTCCGTGGCGCCCCACCCGCATTGACCCATGGCCACCCGCGTGCTCGTCCTGAGCTTCGACCCCGTCACCGAGTCCATGGCCGGGCCCGCCATCCGGGCCTGGCAACTGGCCCAGGTGCTCGACACGCGCTTCGACGTCACCCTGGCCAGCACGGTGGAAGCGACGCTTCGGCACGATTCCATGGAGGTGTGCTCGGTGGCGCGCCAGCCCGGTGGCATGGCGCACCTGGTCGACAAAGCCGACGTGGTCTTCGCCCCGACGAGCGTGGTGCGTCGCCACCGGGAGGTGGCGTCGAGCCCTGTCCCACTGGTCATCGACATGTACATCCCCACCCATCTCGAGAACCTCGAGCGCGGTGGGCGCGGTGACACCGAGTACGCCCAGGCCGTGTCCCACCAGGTCTCGGTGATCAACGAGGATCTGGCTCGAGGTGACTTCTTCCTGTGCGCCAGCGAACGCCAGAGGGACTTCTGGCTCGGTGCGCTGTCGCACGCCGGGCGCGTCAACCCGGCCACCTACGACGATGACCCCACGCTTCGTCGCCTGATCGACGTGGTGGCCTTCGGTCTCCCCCCCGACCCGCCGGTGCCGGCCGGCCCCGTGCTCCGCCGGCACTTCCCGGCCATCGGCGCCGCCGACCCGGTCGTGGTGTGGGGCGGCGGCGTCTACGACTGGTTCGACCCCGTCTCGCTGGTGAGAGCTGTCCACCAGGTCCGGCGCCGCGTCCCCGACGTCCGGTTGGTCTTCCTCGGCATGAACAACCCCAATCCCGACATCGCCGAGATGGCCCGGGCCCTCGAGTTGCGCGCCGTGAGCGACGAGCTCGGCCTCACGGGGTCCACCGTCTTCTTCAATGACCGGTGGGTCCCCTACCTGGACTGGGGGAGCTACCTGCTCGATGCCGACGTCGCCGTGAGCATCCATCTCGACAACCTCGAGACGCGATTCTCGTTCCGTACCCGCATCCTCGACTACCTGTGGGCGCGCCGACCCATGATCCTCACCGGTGGTGACTCGCTCGGCGATCTCGTCGCCGCCCAGGGCCTTGGGATCACCGTTGCACCCGGTGACGTCGACGCCATCGAGGCGGCCCTGGTGCGGTTGCTCTCCGATGGACTGCCCCTGGCGGACTTCGGACCGACCCTGGCTCGGTTCCAGTGGCCTGAGGTGGCCCGGCCCCTGTTGCGCTGGCTGGAGAGCGCGCGCCGTTCCCCCGACACAGGAACCCCCGATGCCGGTGCTCTCGAGGCCCGGTGACCTCGACGCGCCGACTGTACGGTCTCGCTTACGCGCCGTCGCTTGACGCTCGCGTGGTGCTGTGGCAATCCTACGGACCGTGAAACGCTTCTTGCGGCGCGCTCAGAGTTGGATCGAGCGCAGGGCGCTGGCGCAGCTCCACGCCCGTATCGACGCCATCGACCACCGGCTGGAGTCGATGACCGCCTTGGAACGCCGGCTGGGTGAAGTGCAGACGACGGTGGAGACCACCGCGGCCCGGGCGGCGGCGTCGATCGAGTACTCGCAGGGCGCGGCCGAGTCCGAGGCGCGCGTCACCCGGAGGATCGAGGCGATCGAGCAGATGCTCGGGGCGAAGCCACAGGGCGACGCTTGACGTCGCCAATCCGCCTCGCCATCGATCTGCAGGCGCTGCAGGTCGATGGCTACGCCGATCGGGGCATCGGCCGCTATGTGTCGTCTCTAAGTGCGGCGCTGGGCCGCATCGGTCGGGTGGCCGGGGGCTTGCTCGCCCCCGAGCTGCCCCCGCCACTCGGTCTCCCGGCGGAACTGGCCGAGGCCGGATTGGTGCGCTGGGACTCGATGCAGACGCTGCGCGCCCTGATGGCCGGAAACGAGCCCGTGGTGCACCATGTTCCCGCCCCGTTCCTGCACTGCGGGCCACTGGACTCCTCCAGCCTCGTGGTCAGCCCCCACTGGGAGGACGTGGGCCTGCCCCGGGTGGTGACGCTGCACGACCTCATCCCCCTGCGCGCCCCGCACCGGTACCTTCCCACGCCCGCCCATGTCGAGCGGTACCGGGCACGGGCCACGTGGGTGGCCGCTGCCGATCTCGTGCTGGCCGACTCCGAGTTCACGCGCCGCGAGGCCATCGAGCTCCTCGACTGCGACCCGGACAAGGTGGTGAACATCGGCTGTGGCGTGTCCCCGTACTTCACCCCGAGCGACGGGACCGACGGCGAGCACTTCCGCTTCTTCCTGGGCGATCTCGAAGAGCATCCGTTCTTGCTCACCATCAGCGGGAGCGACATCCGCAAGGGCACCGAACGACTCATCGCTGCCGTGGGGCTGCTCGTGCAGGCCGGCTTCGACCTCCGGCTCCTGGTGGTCGGCGACCTGACTCCGCCGTGGCGGGCCAGGCTCACCGACGCCGCCTCCAGCGCCGGGATGAACGGGCGGGTGGTGCTGGCGGGCTCGGTGGGAGACGAGCTCCTGCGGGCCTGTTACCGGCGGGCCCTGGTCACGGTGATGCCCTCTGTCGCCGAGGGCTTCGGACTCCCCGTGCTCGAGTCGGCCGCGTGCGGGACCCCGGCGCTGGCGTCGGCGACCACGGCTCTGGCCGAGGCGGCCGCCACGGCGCTGGCCACCTTCGACCCCGCCGACACCGGCGCCGTGTCACGGGCCATCGCCGACCTCCTCGGCGACGAGGACCGCAGAGCCGCCGTCCTCGAAGCTCAGCGGGAGCTGGCGACCCGCTCGACCTGGGAGGTCGTGGCCGGCAAGGCCGCAGGGGCCATCGACGCCATGGGCGCGACACTGGGTCGCTCGGCGTGGACGGCGCCGCCCCCGCCGACGCGCCTGGCGCTCGTGGGGCCGCTCCCGCCCATCAGTGGGGGGATCTCGGTCTACAACGATCGTCTGCTGCGAGCGCTTGCTCGAGACGTGGCCGTCGATGCCGTGTCACCCACGGTGACCTCGCCCGAGCTTCCTCCCGGGGTCCGACACTTCCCCATCGACGCCTTCGGTCTCGACGCCCGCCCGTCGTCGTACGACGCCGTGGTCTACACCTTGGGGAATTCCGACGGGCATCTCTCCACCGTCGAGTCGGCCCTGCGCTACCCGGGATGGATCTGGTTGCACGAGGTGCGGCTGCCGGCCATCGCCGTCACCGCCCTGGATGCGCTCGACGACGACGAGTTCGCGGCGTCGTTGGGCTGGCTCCTCGAACGGTCCTACCCGGGGCGGGCACCGACCCGTGCGGCACGACGGGCGGGGCGCTCGGTGCGCGACCTCGTCACCGCGGGGGTGGGGCTTCTGCCCCTGTTGGCCGAACGGTGCCGGGGAGTGTTGGTCAACTCCGAGGTGGCCCGGCGTTTGGTGCTGCTGGACCTGCCGCCTCTGGCGCACCATGCCCCGGTCCGGGTGCTGCCGCCCGCCTGCCCACCGGTCACGCGCAGCGACCGGACGGGAACCGGCCGCGACCCCGTGGTCGTCGCCTTGGGCATCGTGTCGATGGCGAAGCGCCCCGACCTCCTGGTGGACGCGGCCGCCCTGGTCGGGTGCCGGCTCGTGTTCGTGGGGCCGTGCCCGCCGTTGCTCGCCCAGGTCATAGGCGACCGCGCCCGCGTGCGCGGCACCCTCGACGAGGTCGAGGTCACCGGGGCCGTCGACGACGCGCAGTGGCGGCACTGGCTGGCCACGGCGACCGTGGCGGTGCAGCTGCGCGAGGGAAGCAGCGGTGAGAACTCGGCGGCGGTGCTCGACGCCCTGTCGGCGGGGGTGCCGGTGATCACCAATCTGGCCACGGCCACAGAATTCCCCGAGGGGACGGTGTCGCATGTGCCCACGACCGACCCCACCGTCGTGGCTGCGCGCCTGGAGGACCTTCTCGCCCATCCCGAGGAGCAACGAGCACTGGCCGACGGCGGACTGCGGTTCGCCTCTGACCACCAGTTCCGGCACTTGGCCGACACGCTAGTGTCGATCGTGACCGACTGACGGTCTCCGACACACCTTCCGGAACGGCGCGGCGCCATGGCGACCAACGAAGACGGGACCTCGGACGTTCCCCTGACCCCGGATCTCGACCGCCTCATCGGTGAGCTCGAAACCGAGTCGGCGCGACGGCGCGCCGAGCCCGGCTATCCACACGACGCCGACGCCCGCCTGCATTTCGAATTGGCGAGGAGGGCCCCGAACCCACCGGCGACGCAGTCGATGAGCGAGCTCATCGCCAAGGTGCAGGAGGCCGCCTCGCTCGCCTCGGTGGCGCCGGCCGACGCCACCAACGCCACCGGGGCGCGACGTCGCCGGCGTGACGCCGTGGGCGCTCCCCCGGAGCAAGGCGTCGGTCAGGTGGCGTCGTTGGGGCTCGCGGCCGCCGCCGCGTTGGAGGCCCTCGCCCTTCGCCTCGAGCAAGTCGAGCACCAGGTGAGGTACCTGGGACCACAGGCCGGAGAGGCCATCCCGGCCCCGTCGTCACCGGAGGCCGACGACACCCTGACCTCGTGGCGGGGCGTGTTGGGAGAAGGGCTGCCGACCGGGGCGCGGGTCCTGTACGCGCAGTCCCGGGCGGACGAGGTCGTCGCCGAGCTGCGCGCCGCAGGCATCGACGCCTACGGCCTCACGAGCACGGGCTCCCACCATCAACCGGGGCCCGACGTCCGTCACGGCGAGCTGTTGAGCCACTTGCGCGCCGTGGCCGACGATGCCTTGGGCGCCGTGGTGCTGACGGGCGTGCCCGAGGCCATGAGCGCGCCGGTCATCGGCCCCGTGGTGGCGGAGCTGGGCCGGGTGACGGGGATGGCGGTGATCATCTCCTCGGCTCCGTGGTGGTGGCGGCTCCGGCTGGGCGCGGTGAATGCCGATCTGTCGGTCGGGCGACCACTCGAGCCCGACACCTGGCTGCATGCCTTCCACGGCGTGGACATGGTGGGGACGGCCCAGTACGACCCTTCGGGGCAGAGCTACCGAGTGGTGGTCCGGGCCCAGCCGTGAAACTGGGGCTCGTGGTCCCCCGCTACGGGGTGGACGTGGTGGGAGGGATCGAGCACTGGTTGCGCCTGCTGTGTGAGCACCTGGTGGCCATGAAGGGCTGGGAGGTCGACGTCTTCACCACCGGCGCGCTGTCCGCGGCCACCTGGGCCGACGAGCTGGCGCCCGGTGACAGCGAGATCGGAGGGGTCACCGTGCACCGCCGGCACTCGATCTCGGGTCGCGACCCCCGTTCGGGAGAGCTCAGCGTCGTGATCGGGCGCGGCCCTACCGTGATACCCGACGCCGTGGCGCGTCGCTTCGTCGAGCTGGTGGGACCGGTGTGCCCGGACGTGCTCGACGATGCGGCCGGGTCGGGTTGCGACCTGGTGGCGGTGACGCCGTACCTGTTCTGGCCGGCGGTCCACGCCACGGCGCGCCTGGGACGGCGGGTGATCCTCCACAGCGCGGCGCACGACGAGCCCGAGCTCCATCTGCCGATCATGCGCGACGTCTTCGCGTCGGTGGGCGGGTTCGCCTACAACTCCTATGGCGAGCAGGCACTGGTGGAGCGCACCTTTCCCGTGGCCCATCTCCCGGCCAGCGTGATCGGCGCCACCGTCGTCGAAGGGTCGGGTGACCCCGAGGTGGCCCGGGCGGCCCTCGGCCTCGCACCGGGGGAACCGTTCGTGCTGTGCGTGGGCCGGGTGGAGCGGGCCAAGGGGTCACACGTCCTGGCCGAGCTGTGGCGCCTGTACCGCCAACGGCGCCCGGGTGCGCCTCGGCTGGTGCTCCTCGGCCCCGTGCACGAGGACCTCGAGGGCGACGACGCCGTCGTCGTCGCCGGTCGGCAACCCGAAGAGGTGAAGTGGGGCGCCCTGCAGGGCTGTGCGTTCGTCGTCACCCCCTCGGCGTGGGAGTCCTTCAGCCTCGTCGTCCTCGAGGCGTGGCTGGCGGGCGCCCCGGTGATGGTAAACCGCCGGTGCGAGGCGACCATGGAGCACTGCCGGCGCAGCGGCGGAGGCCTGTGGTTCTTCGACTACGCAGACTTCGAGGCGGTGGCCGACACGCTGCTCGCCGACAGCGCCCTTCGGGAGCTCCTCGTGCGCAACGGTCGGTCCTACACCCGGCGCGTCTTCAACTGGGGCGCCATCGTCGACCGCTACGAAACGCTGACGCAGCGCATCCTGGAGAGCTCGGCGCTCCCCGCCGCGGTCCCGCCGGCCTGATCGACCGGGCCGTTAGGATGAGCGGCGTGGTTCGTCACCGCCTGCTGTCTCTCGTCGCGGCGAGGGCGCGTCGGTCGCTCGGCATGGACGACGTGTCGCAGAGGCTCGGTGACATCGAGGCCGGCCTGGCGCAGCTCCGTTCCGACCGATATCCCCACGGGCCGCTGTACTTCGGCGACCACACCGCGTTGGTAGCCACCCGTTGGGGCGCCAAGATGCTCGTCGACACCCGTGACGCGGCCATCTCGCCGTGGATCGTGCTCGACGGCTTGTGGGAGACGCACGTGACCGCCTGGTTGCAGCAGACGCTGCAGCCCGGTCAGGTGTTCGTCGACGTCGGTGCCAACGTGGGCTACTTCACGCTCCTCGGTGCACAGCTCGTGGGCCCGGGGGGGAGGGTCGTGGCCGTCGAGGCCCACCCCGGTCTCGCCGAGTTGCTGCGCCGCAACGTCATCATGAACGGGCTCTACGGATACGTCACCACCTGGCACCGAGCGGCGTGGTCGAGCACGACCAGTGTGCAACTGCACCAACGCCTCAACTTCTCCGGTGCCTCGAGCGTGGGGGCCATCGGCTCCGAGGCTCTGGGCCGTCTGGGAGACAGCGAAGAGATGGTCGAGGTCCAAGCCGTGCCCCTCGACGACCTGCTCGAGGGACTTCCTCCGGTCGACGTGCTGAAGATGGACATCGAAGGAGCCGAGCTCCAGGCGTTCGCCGGGCTGTCCCGGACGCTCGAGGCCAGCCCGAAGATCTCGGTCATGTTCGAGTGGGCCCCGGCGCTCATGGAGGCCGTGGGCGACAAGGCCGACGCCCTGGTGGACCTCTTGGAAGGACACGGCCTGCACTTCCGGCTCCTCGAAGACGGCCTCAGCCCCATCGAGCGCGCCAAGCTCCTCGACCTGCCCTACGGGAACGTCGTCGCGGCACGCTGATGCCACCGGACACCACGGTGGTCGTCGTCTCGCACCGTCCCGGGACCTGGCTGGCGCCCTGCGTGGCATCGGCGCTGTCCCAAGCCGACGAGGTCGTGGTGGTCGACAACGGCTCCACGCAGGAAGCAGCCTCCGCCGTCGCCACGTCCCTGGGCGCCCGCGTGGTTTGCTCCGGGGCCAACCTCGGGTTCAGCGGCGGGGTGGACCTGGGCTTGCGCCACGCCCGCGGGGCCTTGATCGGGTTGCTCAACGACGACGCCGTGGCCGGGCCGGGCTGGATCGACGCCGCCCGGGCGGCGTTGGCCGATGCCGGCGTGGCCGCGGTGACGCCCAAGGTCGTCCTCGACGGCGTGTTCGGAGAAGTCGTGCTCGACGACGACACGTGGCGCGCTCCGGGAGACGCGCGACCCCTGGGCCGCCAACTCCTCTCGGTCACAGTGGGCGCCGTGGACGTCCTCGAGGAGGTGCGCGGGGCCGGGGTCTACGACACCGAGCGCAGCGCGGCGCCCGATGAGCCGGCCCGCTGGCGGTGGACCTCGGGCCGCCGCCCCTTCTACGTCCCGCTCGCCGAGCCGAACGCCGGCGACGACGTCCGGGTCAACGGCGAGCCGGTGGCGCTGCGAACGACGTGCACCCTCGTCAACCACGCCGGGTCGTACCTCAAGCCCCACGGGGTAGCAGGTGAGTACGGCCTGAGCGCCCCCGACGACGGCCGCTTCGACCATGGCGCCGAGCGCTTCGGATTCAGCGCCACCGCCCCAGTGTTCCGGGCGGAGACCCTGCGCCGCCTCGGTGGCCTGGCTCCCCAGTTCTTCGCCTACAACGAGGACACCGACTGGTGCCTGCGAGCCCGCCTGGCAGGCCTGCGGATCCTGTACGACCCCGGCGCCACCGTGCGCCACCGCCTGTCGGCGACGAGCGGGGGCTCCCGGTCGCCGTTGGTCCGCTTCCTGGCCCAACGCAACGCCTTGTTGTGCCTGGTGCGCAACGCCCCCCTCGACGTCGCCCGGCACTTCGTGTGGCTGCGCATGCACGAGGACCCGGGACCCGAGCTCCGCCGGGCCGTGCTGGGGAAGCTCCCGTGGGCGTTGGCGACCCGGGTCCGCATGCGCCCGATGCGGACGACCACACCTCGGGCCGTTTGGGACCGGTGGGCCGGGGTCGACAGCACCTGGGACGACGGCCCCGCCAAGGCCTAACGGACTCCGGCTCCCACGGCGTCGGAGACGAGCTCCACGAAGCGCCGGCGCGAGCTCGGGAGGGAGAACGCCTCGGCCCGTCGGGCCCCGGCCTCGACGAGCTGGGCGCGCAGGCGCGTGTCCCCCACGACCCGGTGCACGGACGCCGCGAAGAGCAGGGGGTCCTTCGACTCGAGCAGGAGTCCGGCCGACGAGACCGTCTCGGGTACCGCCGTGGCCGAATACGCCACGATGGGCAGCCCGTGGCCCATGGCCTCCACCAGGGGGACGCAGAACCCCTCGTGCTCCGAGGCGCACACGAACACGTCGGCGCCGCGGTAATAGGACTCGAGCTGTTGGGGGGACACCGAACCGGTGACGAAGACGGCATCGGAGAGACCGAGTTCGGCGATGAAGGCCGACAGAGCGGGCGCGTAGGTCTTGCCCAACGGGGTGCCCACCAGATGCAGGCGCGCCCGGCCGTCGTAGACGCGCCGGTACAGCGCCAGCATCTTGACCAGGTCGTGCTGGGCCTTGTGGGGCGACACCTTGCCGACGAAGAGGAAGTCGGCACCCCCCTCGGCCTTGCCCTGGGCCAGCCTCTGAGAGGTGACCGGGTCAGGTTCGGCCGCGGCGGTCATGTCGATGAGCAACGACGCCACCGCCGTACGGGCGAAGCCGACGTCGACGAGCTCCCCCTCGTTGAAGGCGGAGTCGGCGATGGCCAAGCGGCACTCCGAGGCCACCCGCGTGACCTGGGACCGGCCCAGGCTCACCTCGTGGCCGACGGCGGGCTCCCACCCGTCGAGGAGGACGGCCGGCGTGATGTTGTGATAGTTCAACAACTTCGGCTCGGCACGGCTGGCGAAGATGTCGAAGACGGGGCTACCGATCGACGCCTGGTACAACAGCCAACGGCCCTTGGTCGCCCGACCGAGGCTGCTCATGGGCCGCGCCTGGTCGGCGAGGTCGCGGGTGCACTCCCCGTAGAAGATGTCCGACTCGATGCCGGACTCGCGCAGCGCCTGGGCGATGGCCACGGTGTGCATGCCGATGGCGTCGCGACTGGCGAGCGACGGGATCACCTGGTCGACGCGCACCGGCGGCATTGTACCCAGGGTGCCGGTTGCCCCGATCAGGGCGCCAGGGCTCGCACCGGTGCACGCAGACGCGCCTGTGCCATCGAGCCGTCGTAGGGGGCGTCGCCGAAGGCGAACACCCCGCCGTCGGCACCCACCAGCCAGTAGCCGTACCCGTCGGTCGTCGCCGCCATGCCCACCACCGGTCTCGCCGGCGCATGACGACCCAACGACCCGAAGTACGTCGCGCCGAAGGCGAACACCCCGCCGTCGGCACCCACCAGCCAGTAGCCGGCCGTGGTGACGTCGACAGCCAGGCCCACGATGGGTGCGGCGAGCCGTCTCTTGGCCATCGACCCGAAGTACTGGGCGTCGCCGAAGGCGAACACCCCGCCGTCGGCACCCACCAGCCAGTAGCCCGACCCGTCCACCGAAGGCGCCATGCCTACCACGGGGGCACCGAGATGCGCATGGGACATCGAGCCGAAGTACCCGGCGTCGCCGAAGGCGAACACACCGCCGTCGGCACCCACCAGCCAGTAGCCGCGCCCGTCGGGGGTGACGGCCATGGCGACGATGGGTCGGGTGAGCTTGGCGCCGGACATCGACCCGTAATAGGGCGCACCGCCGAAGGCGAACACCCCCCCGTCGGCACCCACCAGCCAGTACCCCGGGCCGTCGGGGGCCTTGGCCGCTCCGACCACCGGCGCGTGCAGGGCAAGGGCTCCAGCCGAACCGCAGAAGGGGCTCCCGAAGGCGAAGGCGCCCCCGTCGGCGCCCACGAGCGTGTACCCGGAGAACGCACCCGACGGCACCGTGCACGGCGACTGGGCCGGCGCCACCCCGCTGACGCCGGTGCGCTGCGGGTCGTGGTGGAACATGGGCCACGACGTGGCGCCTACGGCGGCGGCGCCGTCGGACCCGGTGATCTCGTAGTGGCGGATCTCGCCCTGGTTGGTGCCGTCGTACCCGGCGACGGTGATGCCGACGTCCCCGTTGGGATCGTCGGTGACCAGCGGCGAGTTCTGGAACCCGAGGTCGGGGCTGAGCACCGTCAACTCGGTCCCCGACGCCCCGTCGAGAACCTCCACCCCCGAGGTCGTGGGGACCAACACGTCCTGGGACGCTGCTCCGGTGAGGTCGCCGACCACCACCGACCCGATGACCCGACCGACCACCGGCTCCGTCCAGATGGTGGCACCCGTCTTGCCGTCGAGGACCCAGACCGATCCTCCCGAGCCGGTATCGGTGCCCTCGACGACGTCGAGGCTCCCGCTCCCGGTGACGTCGGCCAGGGCGGGGCTGCTCGTGGTGGCCCCGTCGAGAGTCCGGGACCACACCGGGTTGCAGTCGGTGTCGAAGGCCTCGAGGACATCGCCGTCGCTGGCGCCGGGGAAGAACGCCCCGGTCCCCACGGCGATGCCCATCGACCCCGACGGGAGGAACGGCCCCACCGCCGGCGACGAGTCCACGGTCTGGGTGCTCTGGTGGTCACAGATCACCCCTCCGTTCTGGTTGAGGATGCGGAGATGGCCGCCCTGCAGGTACTGGCGGCCGATGGCGAACCCGGCCGTCTGGTCACCTCCCTCGACGATCTGAGGCGTGCCGGTGCCGTAGAGATCGGCCACCGCGGCGGTGGAGAACACGCTGTCGGAGGTGAAAAACGGCCAGCCCGTCAAGGTGGACCCCGTTGACGCGTCGAGCGCGTACTGCTCCTGGTCGAGCGACCCGGCCACCACGCTCTCGGTGCCCTCGAGATCGCCAACCGTCAGCGACGCTTGCACCCCGGCGGCGGGCTGCTCGTCGCTCGACGGGTCGGTGACCGGGGTGAACCACAAGGGCGCGCCCGAGGCGCTGTAAGCCTCGTAGCCGCCCTGACCGGGATCGGCGGCGTTCCCGGCCCCGACGAACACCGAGTCCGTGCCCGAGCTCGAGGCGAGCACCGACGGGGACGAGTCGATGGGCACGCCGCCGTCGTCGACGGGCCATCCGGCCACCGCCGAGCCGTCGGCCAGGTGATAGGCGTACAGGAACCCCCGTCGATCGCCGACCACCACGGCCGGGCCGTCGGCGTCGAGCGTGGCCACGTCGGGAGAGGACTCGGCGATGGGTTGTCCTGCGTCGGCGAGCGGGCCCGTCGACCACGTGAGGGTGAAGGTGGGTGACAGCAGCGCCCGCGCCCACGCGGCCGGCGTCGACGCGGCGATCGTCACGCCCAGGCCCGAGCCCGCCACCAGGACCAGGCCCACGAACAGGTGCCGGGGGCGCCGAGCCGTCGATGGGCTCAGGAGGCCACCTCGACCTTGGCCGGCGTCAGTTGAGGCTGGCCGCTCGGATGTCGGCATGCAGTTCCAAGGCAACGCTGCCGCGTGACCGAGCCGGGTTCATCACTTCGAATCCCTCTTGCTCCCGACTGTCGTACAGGATCCCCAGACGGTCCTTGATCTCGACTTTGAGGCTGTAGGCCCCGTCGAGCAAGGGCACGTGCTCGAAGCTCAGGTCGGCTCGCCCGGCACCGACGGGTGCGTCGAAGGGGCGGTCGAGAATCTCGGTGTCGGAGCCGAAGACCAACTTGCCCTCCTGGTCGAATATCTCCAGGGCGAACACCACGCCGGCCACGGGCTCGGTCGCCTCGAAGGCCACGTGGACGGCCAAGGGCTCCCCCGGGAGCAGGTACCGTCGGGAACCCACGCCGGGGTGCTCGACCTCGACCGACGAGATCTCGATGGACCGGTGCAGCGCCTCGGGCACCGGTATCTCGGCGGCGTCTTGGAGGGCGGCGCCTATGCCCGGTCCCACGGTGTTGAGGTGCTCGTGGTAGATGCGCACCGCGTCGGCGGCGGATCCGGAGCCGATCATGTCCCCCGAGCTCAGCACGACGGCGAAGTCACAGATCTGCCGGACGAGGTCCGAGGAGTGGGTCACGAACAAGATGGTGCGCCCGTCGTCCTGGAATTCCTTGATCCTCGCCATGCACTTGCGCGAGAAGGCCTCGTCCCCGACGGCCAGCACCTCGTCCACCACCAGGATGTCGGGATCGACGTTCACGGCCACGGCGAAACCGAGCCGGACGTACATCCCCGACGAGTAGTACTTGACCTGGTTGTCGATGAACTGCTCGAGCTCGGCGAAGGCGACGATCTCGTCGAAGCGTTTGTCGACGTCCTTGGTCGACAGCCCGAGCAGCGAGGCGTTGAGATAGATGTTCTCCCTTCCCGACAATTCGGGTTGGAAACCGGCGCCGAGCTCCAACAGGGCGGCCAGGCTGCCGCGCACGACCACCCGGCCTTCGGTGGGCTGCAGGATCCCCGACACGCACTTGAGCAGCGTGGACTTGCCCGAGCCGTTGCGCCCCAGGATCCCCACCGTCTGGCCTTCGGGGATCTCGAAGCTGACGTTGCGCAGTGCCCAGAAGTCCTGGTAGGGATTGCGCCCCGCGTGGAGGAAGCGCTCCTTGAGCGACTGGTACTTCTCGGTGTAGAGCCGGAACCGCTTCGACACGTCCTCCACGTCGACGGCGATATCTGAGGACACCGCCTAGAGCTCCTCGGCGAAGTTGCCCTCGAGCCGCCCGAACACGACCATGGCGCCAAGGAGCAGGAGCAACGACACGCCCAGGACGATGAGGTCCGAAGCCACGAACCAGTGGATCCCGTACCGGGCCAGGACGCCGTCGGGGATCAACGCGTGATAGGGAGCCCCGTGGAGCGGCCGGGTGAGCAACGTCGAGCGGGGATGGATGACGTTGTAGAACACCCGCTGGAACGACATCACTGCCGGGGTCACCGGGTTGGCGAAGTACACCCAGATGAGGCGTGTCCCCGGGATGCCGAAGATCGAGTGCTTGACGAGGTCGTCGTGGACCCGTCCCGAGAAGGCGTAGATGCCAGGGATGGCCCAGAACCAGGCCAGCAGGATGACCTCGACCAGATGCTGGGTGTCTCGGAGGTACACGTTCACCGCCGAGAGGAACACCGCCAGCGCGGCCGAGAACGCCATGATCGAGGCCATCGCCGGGATCACGATCCATAGCGCGCTCCAGTCCGGTCGGTGCCAGAAGGCGAACATGAACACCAGCAGGACGATGGACTGGAACAAGAAGAACATGAAGGCGGACCCCACCGACGCCAGAGCCAGGATCTCGCGGGGGAAGGCCACCTTCTTGACGATCGCCGAGTTGGACACGACCGAGCTGGTCCCGCTGAGTACGGCGGTCTGGAAGAAGTTCCACACCAGCATGGCCGAGAACATGTAGATGACGAAGTTGGGGATGCCGTTGGGCAGGAAGTACGTGAAAAGGACGAAGAACACAGCCAGGGTGAGCGCGGGGTTGAGCATGGACCACAGGAACCCGAGGACCGAGTTCTTGTACTTGACCTTGATCTCCTTGCGCACCAGGAAGTTGAACAGCTCGCGCGCCCGCCAGATCTCGCCCAACCGCAGCCAGATGCTCACCCGGGCCGCCACCACCCGGGTCGGCTTCGAGCGCCGGGTGGCCATCCGGGCGCGCTTGGCTATCTCGCGTTCGCGATCGGTGACCGTGGCCTGCTCGATGGCGTCGCCCGCCGCGCCCTCGCCCGTGTCGGCGTCGGAGACGGGCCCGGCGACCACCGGAGCGGCCCCTGTCTCGGACTGGACGTCGGTCATCGGATTGCTCCGTTCAACCCCCCAGGTCCCGTGCTCAGCGGGCCGCCGGCTGGGGGGTGGAGTGCTCGATCACACGGTCGATGAAGCCGTAGTCCTTGGCCTCCTCAGCGGTGAACCACCGGTCGCGATCGGAATCGGCCTCGATGCGCTCGATGGGCTGGCCGGTGTGGAAGGAGATGCGCTCGGCCATCATCCGCTTGAGGTAGACGATCTGCTCCGCCTGGATGGCGATGTCGGTCGCCTGGCCCTGCATCTGCCCGGACGGCTGGTGCATGAGGATCCGGCTGTGAGGCAGGGCGAAGCGCTTCCCGGGCGCCCCCGCGCACAGCAGGAACTGCCCCATGGACGCCGCCAGCCCCACGCAGATCGTGCTCACGTCGCAGCTCACGTACTGCATGGTGTCGTAGATGGCGAGCCCGTCGGTCACCGACCCTCCCGGTGAGTTCACGTACAGGGCGATGTCCCGCTCGCTGTTCTCGGCCGCCAGCAGGAGGAGCTGTGCGCACACCTGGTTGGCGACCGTCTCGTCGATGGCGCTGCCCAGGAAGATGATGCGCTCCTTGAGGAGTCGCTGGAAGACGTCCGCCGAGGCCAAGTCGGGCAGATTGCCGGTCCGCATCGACGGGGACACCCCTGCGACCTGGGGTAATACGTGCGTCGGGTGTGATGCCATGGCACGAGGCTACCCGGGATGCCGGTGCCGGCCGTGCAGGGTGGGTGTGCGGGGAAGCGGCCCCCGTTAGGCTCCAAATCTCCCTGCAGCCGGCGCCAGGCCGGCGGCGGGGCACTGCGGGCGTGGCGGAACGGTAGACGCGCGGGGTTTAGGTCCCCGTCCCCTCCGGGGGGTGGAGGTTCGACTCCTCTCGCCCGCACTGGGGCCTCGGCGCGCGTCCCCGGAGAGGCGGTCAACGGCGGGTCGCCAACCTGGTGCAATAGAGAGATGATTTCGGGCCGCGACGTCACCATCGAGATCGGTGGAAGAACACTGCTGCGCGACGCGGCGTTCTTCGTGGGCCCCGATGACAAGGTGGGCCTGGTCGGGCGCAACGGCACGGGCAAGTCGTCCCTGGTCTCGGTGATCTGCGGGCAGGTCCCCGGACATGTCCGGGCCCGGGGCGAGGTCAGCGTGCAAGGGACCATCGGCTTCCTCCCCCAGGTCCCGACGGCCAGCGGACTGGGGCTCGAGCCGACCGGCTTCTCCCATGTCCTTTCCGCCCGGGGCCTCGACGTCCTGGACGAGGAGTTGCACCTGGCCCGCAACGCCGTGACGGCGGACCCCACCACCGAGGCCATCGCCACGTTCGCCGATCTCGAGGAGCGCTACCGGGCCGCCGGGGGGTACACCATCGAGGGCGAGATCGCCCGCCTGGCCGAGGGGATCGGGCTCCGACAGGACATGCTGTTCGAGGACATCGACTCGCTCTCGGGGGGACAGCGACGGCGTGTCGACATCGTCCGGGTCCTGTTCGGCGGCCCCGACACCCTCGTGCTCGACGAGCCCACCAACCACCTGGACCTGGCGGCCAAGCGCTGGCTCACCAACGAGCTGACGCGCTTCACGGGTGCCATGCTCGTGATCAGCCACGACCTCAAGTTGCTCGACCGGGTCATCAGCAAGGTCCTCAGCCTGGCCGAAGGCAGCCTGCGGGAATTCACGGGGAACTACAGCGCCTTCCGCACGCAGCTGACCGCCGACATCGAGCAACGCGAGAAGAAGCGCACGCTCGAGGACCGCCAGATCCGCCGGCTGAGCACGCTGGCCGACTCCATGCGGGCGAGCACCGAGGACCGGGCCCGCAAGGCCAAGGTCCTCGACCGCCGGGTGGCGCGCATGAAGGACAACCGCACCGAACTGG
This sequence comes from uncultured Acidimicrobiales bacterium, assembly GCA_963731665.1. GTDB lineage: Bacteria > Actinomycetota > Acidimicrobiia > Acidimicrobiales > UBA8190 > Chersky-840. The sequence continues at coordinate 405,661 of CAVSWP010000008.1, forward strand.
TCAAGCGGGAGCGCAAGACGCGCTTGCGCCTCCCCACACCGGCGCGCTCGGGTGTCCTGCCCCTGACCGTCACGGGCGTGGCCGTCTCCTACGGGGAGAAGAAGGTCCTCCTCGACATCGACTTCGCGGTGGGACGCGGCGACCGGGTCGTGGTCATCGGGCGCAACGGGGCCGGCAAGAGCAGCCTGCTGCGGTGCCTGGCATCGGTCCAGTCCCCCACCCAGGGCACGGTGGAGACGGGGCACAACGTCACCCTGGGCTATTTCGCCCAGGAACACGAGCAACTCGATCCCCGGCGCGGCGCCCTGGAGCACATCGACGACAGCGTGCTGCGGACCGTGGGTGAGCGCCGGGCGTTGTTGGGATCGTTCGGCCTCACCGGAGGAGCCGCCGACCAACTGCCGGCGTCGCTGTCGGGCGGAGAGCGCGCCAAGCTCAGCCTGGCCATGTTGTCGGCCGGGCGCGCCAACCTGCTCGTGCTCGACGAGCCCACGAACAATCTCGACCCCGCCTCGGTCGAAGCCGTCGGTGAGATGCTCAGCACCTGGCCCGGAACGGTGGTGGCGGTGAGCCACGACCGACCGTTCGTCGACGCCCTGCGACCCACGCACGCGCTCCACCTGCCCGAGGAGCGCTACGAACTGTGGCGCGACGAGTACCTCGACGACGTCGAGATGCGCTGAGCGCCCGCACCGTGACCGCGTACGTGGCCATGCTCCGGGGGATCAACGTCGGCGGCCACGCCAAGCTGTCCATGGCCAACCTGCGCGCCGCCTTCGCCGCCATGGGACACGAAGACGTCCAGACCTACATCCAGAGCGGCAACGTGCTGTTCCGAGCACGTGCCCCCGCCGCCCAGACCCAGGCCGCCATCGAAATGGGGCTCGAGCAACGTTTCGGCCTGGTGACCACGGTCGTGCTGCGGACGGATTCGCAACTGGCCGCCGTGGTGGCCCACAACCCGTTGACGGCGGGAGCCCGGAACCCGGCCAAGCTGCACGTGACGTTCCTGGCCACCAAGCCGGCGCCGTCGCGGGTGGCCGAGCTCGACAGCGCGGCCTTCCTCCCCGACGAGCTGCGCGTGGTGGGTCGAGAGGTCTACCTGCACTGCCCCGACGGCTACGGCCGGACCAAGCTCCACAACGCCTTCTTCGAGCGTTCCCTGCAGGTGGTGGCGACGACGCGCACGTGGAACACGGTCACCACCCTGGCGCGCATGATGTCGTGAGGGCGGCGTCGACGACCTGGCGGGGTCCACCTGATCGGCACCCGGCCAGGGGCCGTGACCGTCAGCCTCCCCCGTCCACGGTGATGACCTGCCCGGTCAGGTAGCCCGCCTCCTCTGAGCACAAGAAGCGCACCACCCCGGCCACGTCCTCGGGCCGGCACACCCGGCCGAAGGCGGCGTTGGCGTCCATGGTGGAGATGTCCTGCACGCCCATGGCCCGCACCAGCCTCCGGCCCATCTCGGTGACGACCAGTCCCGGGGCCACCACGTTCACGTGGATGCCGTGGCGGCGCTCTTCCTTGGCGAGCGTCATGGCCAGCGCCTCGAGAGCGGCCTTGGCCATGTTGTAGGGCGAGCTGTTGGGCCCCAGGACCTGGGCCGCCACACTGGAGATGAACACGACGTCGCCTCGGGGGGCGCTGCGCATCGACGGGATGACGAGTCGGCACAGATGATGGGCGCCCAGCGCGTGGATGGCGATGACGCGCTCGAGCTCGGCGGGGTCGGTGTCGACCACGCTGTGTCCCCGGCTGGCGATGCCGGCCGCGTGCACGAGGGTGTCGACGGCCCCGAAGTCCTCGAGGACCCTCCCCACCATGGCCTCGTCCTCGGGCGCCGACTCCACCGACGCCCGGTAGGGCCGGGCCCGACGGCCGAGCGCCTCGATGGCCCCCACGGTGTCGAGCGCCGCCTCCTCGTCGCGGCGGTAGACGACCGCCACGTCGAAGCCGTCGCCCGCCAGGGCCAGCGCGCACGCCCGCCCGATCCCCCGGCTCCCTCCGGTGACGAGCGCGACCCTCCCCCCGGAACCCGGCATCGGCGTCCCGGCCTACGCCGCGGGTCGGAACACGGGGACGTGGTACCCGTCGCCGACGTCGGTGAACTCCACGCGCAGCGCCATCCCCACGGCCAGGTCGTCGAACTCGCACTCCACCACGTTGGTCATCATGCGGGGCCCCTCGGCCAGGTCCACCACCGCCGCGACGTAGGGCACCCGCTCGTTGAAGGGCGGGAGGTCGTTCTGGTGGACGATCGACCACGTGTAGAGCGTGGCGTCCCCGCTGGCCTGTTCCCACGACACGGTGTCGGCCCCGCAGCGGGGGCAGAACGGCCGTGGGTAGTAGTGGGCCTGGCCGCAGGTCGAGCAGCGCATGAGCAGGAGCCGGCCCTCCCCCACGGCGTCCCACCATGGCTGGGTGAAGTCGTCGGGGGTGGGGAGATCGAATCGCGTGCCGGCCATGTGTCTGCCTCGTCGGTCCTCGGGAAGGTCTTGTCGGTCGGCCCTGCTGGGGGCTCGTGGTGGCGCGGCGCCGTGTTGACCCTGGCTGGCGCCATCGGCCATGCTGCCCGGGTTCCAGATCCGACGTCAACGTGGCGCGAGAAGCAGGAGGACGCCTGATGGGCATGCTCGAGGGGAAGACCGCCATCGTGAGCGGGGCCGGGCGCGGAATCGGGCGCGAAGAGGCACTGCTGCTCGCGGCGGAAGGCGCCAAGGTGATCGTCAACGACGTCGGCGCCTCGCGGGCAGGCGAGGGTGCCGACGTGCACCCCGCCGAGCAGACCGTGCAGGACATCGTCGCCGCCGGAGGCGAGGCCCTGCTCAACAGCAGCGACGTCAGCTCGTGGGCCGGCGCCGAGGCCCTGGTGGCGCAGGCCGTGGACACGTGGGGAAAGCTCGACATCCTGGTGAACAACGCCGGCATCCTCAGGGACAAGATGAGCTTCAACATGGACGAGTCGGACTGGGACGACGTCATCCGGGTCCACCTCAAGGGCCACTTCGCCCTGTCGCACTTCGCGGCGGTGCAGTGGCGCAACCGCGCCAAGGCCGGCGAAGAGGTCTCGGGACGCATCATCAACACGGCGTCCGAGGCCGGGCTGTTCGGCAATGCCGGTCAGGCCAACTACGGAGCGGCCAAGGCCGGCATCGCGGCGATGACGATCATCCTCGGTCGAGAGCTCGAGCGTTACGGCGTGACCGTCAACGCCATCTCACCCCGGGCGCGCACCCGCATGACCGAGGACCTCTTCGGGGCCATGGCCAAGGCCGAGGAGGGCAAGTTCGACGCCTTCGCCCCCCAGAACGTGGCGCCCCTGGTGGCCTTCCTGGCATCGGACGAGGCCGCCGACATCAACGGGCAGAACTTCGTGGTGTTCGGCGGCTCGGTCTGGGTCATGGCCGGATGGCAGCCCGCCGGCCACCTCAAGCGCGACTCGGCGTGGACGCCCAAGGAGCTGGCCGACAACAAGTCGACGCTGTTCGCCACGCGCCCCTCGGGCCTGCCCCCCTTCAGCTTCTTCTGATCCCGCGGCCCGGCGGCGTCGGGGCCCCCGTGGGCGGCAGCTGATTACGCTGCGGACCGTGGGGCGTCGCACCCTGGGTTGGCGGGACTGCGTAGCCGTCGTGACCGGCGGTTCCCGGGGGATCGGCCGTGCCATCGCCGAGCACGCCGTGGCCCGCGGGGCCCGCGTGGGGCTCGTCGCCCGCCACCGCGCCGCCCTCGACGCCACCCTCGAGGCTTTGGGCGGCTCGCGGGTGGGAGCGGTCGCCGCCGCCGACGTCTCCGATCGTTACCAGCTCGAGCAGGCACTGGCCGACCTGTCGGGCGAGCTCGGTCCCGTCGACATCCTGGTGAACAACGCCGGGTTGGGAGCCGCCGGGCCCACGGCGGTGGTGCCGGTGGAGGCCTTCGAACAGGTGATGGCCATCAACTACCTGGGCACCGTGTACGGCACCAAGGCCGTTCTTCCCGGCATGCTGGCGCGCCGGCGGGGCCACATCGTGAACATGGCCTCGGTGGCCGGCCGTTTCGCCGCACCCGGGGAGGCCGCCTACTCCGCCACCAAGTTCGCCGTGGTGGGGTTCACCCAGGCGCTGGCGCTCGAGCTGCACGGCTCGGGCGTGGGCGTGTCGTTGATCGACCCGGGCCCGGTCGACACCGGCGCCGCCGACACCGGGGGCGCCGACTACCAGCGGGGCTGGCCCCGCCCCGTCCCGGCGGCCCGGGTGGCCACCGCGGTGTGCGAGGCCGTCGAGCGCGGCCGGTTCGAGGTGTTCGTCCCGCCCTGGTACCGGGCGGTGGGCGTGGTCCAGGCGGGACTGTCGGGGGGGCTGCGCCTCCTGCCGCCAAGGGTCTTCGGGATCACCCCCTCGGAAACCGACGTCGCCGAGGCCGTGGCCGGAGCGGCGGCGCGGCGGGGGCGGGCGGGTCCTGTCCCGGCAGAGCCGGTCCCCGACGAGAGCGTCCCTGACGAGAATGTCAGGTACGGCGGCGGGGATATGGATAACCTCTGACAGCTCGACGGGGAGCGGCACATCCACAAGAGGGGGAGACCCACATGATGTTCGGAACACACCGCAGCGAGACGGTCCGCACCACGAGGCGACGCCGACCGCGGCGCTCACCGCGCGTGGCCGCCGTCGCCGTCATGGCGGGGATCTCCCTGGGCGCGGCGGCGTGCAGCAGCTCGCCGGCGGCGGCGACCTACAACCCCACCACGGCCAAGACCGACATCGCGGCCAACTACGACACGCTGTTCCACTTCTCGACGGGGACCCTCGCCTCCAAAGAGGCCGTGATCCAGGACGGCACGGGGCTCAAGACCGCCATGCACCAGGCGCTCACGTCGTCGGAGTCCAGCGCCGCGCAGGGCGCCAAGGTCGACAGCGTCAGCTTCCTCAGCACCTCGCAGTGCACCGGCAAGAAGCTGCCGACGCCGTGCGCAAAGGTGAAGTACGACATCCTCGGGTCGGGGGGGACCGCCATCCTGGCCGGGAACACCGGCTACACGGTCCTGGTCAACGGCAAGTGGGTGGTGGCCAAGACCACCATCTGCACGTTGCTGGGGCTCTTCTACACGGCCTCGGGCAAGTCGGGGACGCCGCCGGGTTGCTGAGGTCGGGCTGAGCTCGCGCCTCGGGGCGCGGGCTCAGCTCCCGCCGGATCGAGCGGTGCTGGCTCAGACCTTGCTGGGCAGCACGGCCGTGGCCTCGCCCACGACCTTCACCTCGCCGTCCCCGTTGGCGAGGCTGCACTCGAGGTCCACCAGGTGGCGGCCGTCCTCGACCCGCTTGCCGGTGACCACGATCCTGGTGGTGAGCTCTTCCCCGGGCCAGGTCTGACGGGAGAAGCGCACCTTGTAGTGCGTCACGTTCCCGGCCCCCACGTAGTCGGTGAGCGCCGTGCCCAACAGGCCCATGGAGAACATCCCGTGGCCGAACACGCTGGGTTGGCCGGCCGCGGTGGCCAGGACCTCGTCGTGGTGCATGGGGTTGTAGTCACCGGACGCCCCGGCGTAGCGCACGAGATCGGTGCGCGTCAGGGTGTGGCGCTTGGCGGCGGCCTCATCACCCTCTTTGACGTCCTCGAAGAACCTCGTCGCTGACCCCATGTCCATCCCTTCTCGACCGGTTCCGGCAGCTTGGGCGGCGTGTCCGGGCGCTGTCAAACCGCGCCCCGGCGCCCCGGGGAGCCTCAGCTCCCGGGCTCGGGGTCCCGGGGCAGACCCAGGATGCGCTCGCCGATGACGTTGCGCTGCACCTCGCTCGTGCCCCCGGCGATGGTCAGACAACGCGTCGACAGGAAACCCTGGCTCCAGCGGCCGGCGTCGTCCTCGGTGGTGGCCCCGGCCGCCCCCAGCAGCATGAGCCCGTACTCCTGGACCCGCTGCTCGTGCTCGGCGCCGAGCAGCTTGCGCACGCTCGCCTCGGGACCGGGCTCCACGCCCGACACCGAGCGCAGCGTGGTGCGGGCCCCGAGCAGCGCCACCGACTGCGCTTCGGCCAACAGACCCCCCACTCGGTCGAGGACCACGCCGTCCTCGGGCCCGTCGGCCGCCACCGACTTGAGGATCCCCTCGATCCCGAACCCGAAGGTGGCCCCCGTGGCCATCGACACCCTCTCGTTCTCGAGCGTGGTGCGGGCCAGGCGCCATCCCCCGTTCACGGCGCCCACCACGCAGTCGTCGGGGACGAAGACGTCGGTGAAGAACACCTCGTTGAACATGGCCGCCCCGGTGATCTCGCGCAGGGGCCGCACCTCGATGCCCGGGCTGTGCATGTCGACGATGAAGTAGGTGATCCCTTCGTGCTTGGCGGCGTCGGGGTCGCTGCGCGCCAGGCAGATGCCCCAGTCGGCGCGCATGGCGATCGACGTCCACACCTTCTGGCCGTCGAGCACCCAACCGCCGTCGTGGCGCGTGGCGCGCGTCGAGAGGGCGGCGAGATCGCTGCCCGCGCCGGGCTCGCTGAAGAGCTGGCACCACACCATCTCGCCCCGCAGCGTGGGCCCCACCCAACGCTCCTGCTGCTCGGGGGTCCCGTGGGCGATGATGGTGGGCAGTGCCCACGCCCCCACGGCCAGATGGGGCCGGTGCACGTGGGCGGCGGCGAGCTCCTCGTCGATCACCAACTGCTCCACCGGCCCCGCCCCCCGGCCCCACGGCACGGGCCAATGCGGCGTGAGCAGGCCGGTGTCCACCAGACGACGGCGCCGCTCGGTCGAGTCGGGTGCGGCGGCCACCTCGGCCACCACGGCGCGCACCTCCTCCCGGAGGCGCTCCGCGTCGTCGGGAAGGTCGAGCACCGGCCGGCGCCGGGCGCCTTCGAGGGCGGCGCGCGACGCCTCGGCGCGCAACGACGAGCTGGGGCCCACCAACTGGCGCAACGACAGGGCCCGGCGCAGGTACAGGTGGGCGTCGTGTTCCCACGTGAACCCCATGCCCCCCAGCACCTGGATGCAGCCCTTGGCGCACTCCACGAAAGCGTCGAGGGCGAAGGCACCCGCCAACACCGCCGACAACCGGGCCTGCGAGGCGTCGCCGGCGTCGGCGGCCTGCGCCGCGTCCCACGCCAGCGCGGTGACCTGCTCCACCGCCACCAACATGTCGGCCAGGCGGTGCTTGATGGCCTGGAACTGCCCGATGGGACGCCCGAATTGGCGGCGATCGATGGCATAGGCGGTCCCCACCTCCAGGCACCAGCGCGCCCCGCCCGCACATTCCGCCGCGGCCATGACGAGTGCCAGGTCCCGCACCAGCGAGCTCGACACCCCCCGCAACTGGCGCTCGGGCACCACCGCCAGGGCCTCGACGCGCACGGCGCCGACCCGGCGGGTGGGGTCGAGGCTGGCGAGCGGGCGCGTGGTCACCCCGGCGCCGTCGAGGTCGATCACACACCACACCACGCCGTCGGACACCGCCACCGGTGCCAGCAGGCGCCGGGCCAGGGTGGCTCCGAGGACGGGGCCGACCTCCCCGCCCACTTCCAGGGTGCCGTCGCCGGCGGGCGTCCCCTCGAGCATGCCCGACCCCGCCGTGACCACGGCGGTGGGCACCGTGCCGTCGACCATGGGAGCGAGCAGGGCCTTGCGCTGGGGGTCCTCGGCGCCAGCCGCCACCACGGCGGCCGCCAGCATGGTGGGCAGCGCCGGTCCGGGGATCACGGCCCGGGCGAACTCCTCCACCACCACGGCGAGCTCGAGCATCCCGAACCCCTGGCCACCGTGCTCCTCGTCGACGTGGATCCCCAGCCACCCCTGCTTCGCCAGCTCGTCCCAGAACGGCGGCATGGTCTCGAACTCGGCGTCGAGCAGGGCGCGCGCCACCGCGGGCGGACAGCGCGCCTCGAGCCAGCGGCGCACCGTGCGCCGCAGCTCCTCGTGGTCCTCCCCGATCCCGATGGGCATGTTCAGACTCTCCTCGTCCGGTGTGCGGTCAGAACCAGCCGATGAGGTGGTCGATGGACCACACCTGCCAGCCGTGGGTCCCCAGCACCACGGCGGCGGCCAGGACCATCATGAGGTTCTGGCCCTGTTCCGCCCAGTCGTGGATCATGAGGACGAAGTACACGAGGTTCAGCGCGATGCTGGCGAAGGCCGCCACGGGGGTGAGCAGTCCCAGGCTGAGCCCCAGCCCGAGCGACAGCTCGCTCATGAGCACCACCCACGTCATGGCCTTCGGGTGCGGCTTGACGACGGCGTCGAAGCCCTTGCCCACCGCCTTGAAGCGGTGCTTGGCGGCGATGTCCGCCGCCCAGTTGATCCCCGCCTGCCGGCGGATCCAGGCCGTGAGGTTCTTGTGGCGGAAGCTCTCGAGCCACCACAGCCCGAGCCCGATGCGCAGGACCGCGGCCCACTGCGGCCCACTGAGCAACGAGGTCTTCATCCCGCTCGTTCTAGCACCGCCCGACCTGGGAACTCATACCCGCGCTCCCGTGCCTTGGGCCCGGTCGGGCCCTCAGCCGCGGTGGATGAGGTTGAACCTCGAGGTGACCACGGGCTCGTTGCTGGCCTCGTCGCGCCACACCGTCTCGGTCACGAGGAAGGTCATCGTCTTGCCCTTGGATTCCTTGGCGTAGGCGTCGACCACGTGTCCCTCGCCCACCAGCACGTCCCCCACGAACACGGGCCGGTGGTAGACGAACTCCTGCTCGCCGTGGAGGATGATCCCGCCTTTGGCCATGAGGGGCCCGATCACCTCGCCCAAGGGATTGCCCTTGGGCTTGTCGGCCGGCTGGTCCTCGACGAACTCGCCCCACGTCTGCATGACGAACGGGTACGTGGGGGGCACCGGGATCGCCGGCAACCCCGCTTCGGCGCTGGCCCGAGGATCGCGGTACACCGGGTTGGCGTCGCCCACGGCGGTGGCGAAGTTGGCGACCGGCCCCCGCTCGACGACCACCTTCGACTTGCTCATGGGTTTGCCGATGATGGTGCGCAGCTCGTCGTCGGACATCGTGTCCCTCCCCTGATCCGGACATCGGCCCCAGGCCTGCCCACGCCATGACGCCCGGCGGGCAGCCGGCCGGGGCGCCAACGTAGCCGGGGCGCCCGACCGGGTGCGACTCGACGGCGGGCCCGCCCCGCCGCCGGGCCACGCCCGGCGAGAGCCCCATCACCCCCTGACCTGGGCACCAGCGCGACCACGGCGGGCGACACCCATCACGGGGGCCGGGTCGGGCACGGCCATTAGGGACTTTGGTCCCTAGTGGGGGGTCGGGCCAAGGCCCAAGATGTGCCGAGCTTCGTCGCCCGCTGCTTTTCCCGGTCGGTGGCGAGCACGGGGACGGTGCCGAAAATGCCCCCGGCCACCCCCCGGATTCGGACCGCCGGCCCCGCCTGATCGAGCAGCCCCCAGCGTGATCGGGCGGGTTCCGGCGTGCCCGTCGCCGACCGCCCCTGCTACCGTGCCCGCGTCCCGGCACACCGGCACCTCTGGCACCTCCGGCGGCCCGGCCACGGTGTGTCCACGGCGACCACGGCGAGGAAGGCGATGCCCGAGTTCGAGACGCTCGGCTACGAGGAGTCCGCTGGCGTGGCCTGGGTCACCCTCAACCGGCCCGAGGTCATGAACGCCTTCAACACCGAGATGCAGCGAGAGCTGCGCACCCTGTGGCGCTGGCTCCGGCGCCACGACGACGTCCGGGTGGTGGTGCTCACCGGCGCGGGGACCAAGGCCTTCTGCACCGGCATCGACCGCTCCGAGGCCATGGCCGACGGACCGCGGCCCGGCCGGGGCGCCACCGCGGGGACGTCGGCCCGCGACCTCGAGGCCGCCGAGGAGCGGGTGCACATCGGCTCGGGCACGACCCCCTTCATGTTCGACGATCCCGGGGACAACCTCGGGCCCAAGAGCAACGACCTGTGGAAGCCGGTCATCGCGGCGGTCAACGGCATCGCCTGCGGAGGGGCCTTCTACATGCTCGGGGAGGTCGACTTCATGATCGCCGCCGACCACGCCACGTTCTTCGACCCCCATCTCACCTTCAACATGGCGGCCTCCTTCGAGCCCCTCCAGATGACCGGTCGCATGCCCTTCGGCGACCTGGTCCGGCTCACCCTGCTCGGCAGCGAGGAGCGCATGAGCGCCCAGCGCGCCCTGCAGATCGGGCTCGTCACCGAGGTCGTGCCGGCCGACGAGCTCAGAGGTCGCGCCCAGTGGGCGGCCGAGGTCATCGCCAAGGCCCACCCCGTCGCCGTCCAGGGGACCCTGCGCGCCCTGTGGGCAGGGCGCGAGCTCTCCCGGAGCCAGGCGCTCGGCCTGGGATGGGCGTTCGTGGGCCTCGGCAACGACCCCGAGGCGCTGGCCGAGGGCCAGGCCCGCTTCGCCTCGGGCCAGCGGGTGGACTGGCGCCTGCGCTAGAAGGCCCCCGGGCCGGCGGCGCGGCGTGCGGCTCAGCCCGACAGCAGCCCCACGGCCAGGGCCCGGAAGGCCCGGGCCCGGTGCGAGCGGGCGTTCTTCTCGGCGCTCGACATCTCGGCGTAGGTCCTCCCGTCCCCCCCGTCGGGGACGAAGACCGGGTCGTAGCCGAAGCCGCCCCCGCCCCGTCGCTGCGCCGCGATCGTCCCCTGCACCACCCCGTGGGCCGACACCTCGCGGCCGCCGGGGAAACAGGCCATGGCCACGGTGCGAAAGCGCGCCCGGCGGGCCTCGGGCTCCCGGGCGCCGGCGGCGTCGAGCTCCTCGAGCAGCTTGGCCACGTTCTCGTCGTAGGAGGCGTGCTCGCCCGAATACCGCGCCGACATCACCCCCGGCGCCCCCCCGAGGGCCTCGACCTCGAGCCCGGTGTCGTCGGCGATGGCCGGCAGCCCGGTGGCCTGCACCAGCGCCCGCGCCTTGAGGCGGGCGTTGTCCTCCAGGCTCTCGCCGGTCTCGTCCACCTCGCCCACCGACGAGGGCCAGGCCACCAGCTCCACCCGGTCTCCCACGGTGTCGGTCACCAGGGCCACGATCTCGGCCGCCTTGTCGGGGTTGGCCGTGGCGAGCACCATGCGGATCCGCTCGACGGCGCCCGCGCCGTTGCCCTCGCCGTCGCCGGGGCCGGTCACCGAGGGGCGGGGGGCTCGGCCAGCACGGTGGCCTGCGCCTCGAGCAGCCGGGCGATGCCCCCCTCGGCCAGGCCCACGAGCTCGTCGAGCTCGCCGCGCGTGAAGGCCAGGCCCTCGGCCGTGCCCTGCACCTCGACGAAGCGGCCCGAGCCGGTCATCACCACGTTCATGTCCACCTCGGCCCGCGAGTCCTCGGAGTAGTCCAGGTCCAACAGGCACGCCCCGTCCACCACGCCCACCGACACCGCCGCGCAGGCGTCGGTGAGCGGGTGCGATGAGATCACCCTCTTGTCGACCAGGCGCGTGAAGCAGTCGTGCAACGCCACGTAGGCGCCGCAGATCGACGCCGTGCGCGTCCCGCCGTCGGCCTGCAGGGCGTCACAGTCCACCGTCACCGACAACTCGCCCATGGCCACCAGGTCGGTCACCGCCCGCAGCGAGCGCCCGATGAGGCGCTGGATCTCGTGGGTGCGGCCCGACTGCTTCCCCTTGGCGGCCTCGCGTCCCACCCGCTCGGCCGAGGACCCCGGCAGCAGGGAGTACTCGGCGGTCACCCACCCCTTGCCGCCGCCGCGCAGCCACGGGGGGACCCGGTCCTCCACCGACGCCGTGCACAGCACCTTGGTCCGGCCCATCGACACCAGGACCGAGCCGTTGGCGAACTCGGTGAAGTCGCGGGCGAAGCTCACCGGTCGCAGCTCGCCCACGTCCCGGCCGTCGGCCCGCAGGGCCCGGGGGTCGGTCACAGCGAGTAGCCCCGGCCCACGGCGGCCTGCTCCACACAACCCCCGAAGGACTCGGTGGCCTCGACCAGCACCTCAGCGGCGCTCACCGTCGGCCACCGGTGGGTGACCACCAAGCGCCGCGCCCCGGCCTCCTTGGCGTTGGACCCTGCTTCGCGGGCGGTCATGTGGATGGGCGGGCCTTTGCGCTCGTCGACGTACGTGGCCTCGCACAGGGCAAGGTCGAGGCCCGGGCCCAGCGACGAGAACGACCACTGCGGCCCGGAGTCGGCAGAGTACCCCAGCGCGCTCGTGGGCCCGTCGAGGCGCGTCGCCAGGGTGACCGGCGGGTGGTCGGTGCGGGTGAAGCGCAGCCGCAGATCACCGACGTCCGCCCCGTCACCGTCGCCCACCTCGTGCCAATCGAGGATCCCCTCGACCTCCTGGGTCAGATGCGACCGGACGCCGGGCGCGGCGTACACCGGGACGGGCCGGCGGTGGAACTCGTACACCCAGCGGGCCGCGGTGATGAACCCCTCGATGTCGCTGAAGTGGTCGTGGTGCTCATGCGTCAGCACGATGGCCGACAGCGCCAGCGGGTCGGTGAACCGCTGGAGGTTTCCGAAGGTCCCGGGACCGGCGTCCATCCACACCGACGTCCCCGAGTCCCACGACCGCACCAGGTACCCGCTGGCCGCGCCCCCGGCGGCCTGATGCGACCCGTCACAACCCAGCACCGTGAGGGTGAGCACGTCGCCTCAGCCCGACGCCGCGCCGGGACGGCCGCCCGAGACCCCGCCGGCTCCCCCACCGCCGGGCACGGCCGCCGCCACCGGGGGCGGGACCGGCCAGCTGAGCCCGCCCACCTCCCCGAGCTCCTCCCCGAACAGCCGGCTCCCCACGGTGCGAAACCACTCCACGTCGCCCGACGAGAACACGCGCAGGGCGCCCGAGCGCCCCTCGACCGGGCGCCGCCCGGGGTCCGACGTCCCCGGGGCGGCCAGGATGGCGCGCACCTCGAAGGCCGTCTCGTCGGCCGAGGACACCAGCACCACCTCACGGCCCATGACATCGGCGATGGTCCGGGCCAGGAACGGGTAATGGGTGCAGCCCAGCAACAAGGCGTCGACCCCGGCGTCGCGCACCGGCGCCAACAGGCGCTCGGCCAGCACCGTCACCTGGTCCGAGCGCGTCTCGCCGCGCTCCACGAACTCGACGAACCCCGGGCACGAGGCCGGAACCAGCTCGAGGGGGACGGGCAACGCCGCCATGGCCCGCTGGTAGGCGCCCGAGCGGATGGTCCCCACCGTCCCCACCACGCCCACCCGGCGGTTGCGCGTGGCCTTGGCCGTCGCCCGCACCCCGGGTTCGATCACCCCGACCACGGGGACCGTCAAAGCGGCGCGCAAGGTGTCGAGGGCGGCCGCCGACGCCGTGTTGCACGCCACCACGATGAGCTTGACGTCGATCTCGTCGACCAACCACCGGGCGATCTGCAGGGCGAAGGACCGCACCTCCCCCAGGTCGCGCGGGCCGTAGGGGTACCGACCGGTGTCGCCCACGTACACCAGGTCCTCGTGGGGAGCGAGGTCGATCAGCGCCCGAGCGACGGTGAGCCCACCGAACCCGCTGTCGAACATGCCGATGGGGCGGCCGTCCATCTCCCCCAAGCTACGGCACCCGCGCCGCCGCCCGGGCCACCTCGGTGCGGATCAGCCCAGCGGGAGCCGGGGGGCGTCGGCGAGCGAGGGGTGGCCGGTCCGGCGGCCACCGACAGGGAAGACCTGCTCGGGGAGAAACGACCGGACCCGGTCCTCCCCGGGGCGGCCCCCGATGACCTCGACCGACTCGGCCCCGTTGCGGTCGTTGCGCACGTACCCAAGAAACCGCCACGCCGCTCCCCGCAGGGCCAGCCCCTCGATCTCGACGAGGTCGCCGCGCCGCAGCCCGTTCCACTGCTCGCTGCGGTGCAGATGGCCGGGCAGCGCCTGCACCTTGGTCCGGACGCCGCGCATGCCCGAAAGCTATACCGTGTCCCGTGGACGGGCGCGCCATCCAGAGTGCGGCGACCCAGGGAGCGCGACATGGCGAGCGAAGGACTGCACGAAGCGGCCGACCTCCTCGACGAGGAGACCATCGACCACCACCGGGCCATGACCTCGCTGTGCGAGGAGCTCGAGGCCGTCGACTGGTACGACCAGCGGGTCAAGGCCACCTCGGACTCGAGCCTGGCCGAGGTCCTGGCGCACAACCGCGACGAGGAGAAGGAGCACGCCTCGATGACCCTCGAGTGGCTCCGGCGCCGCGACCCCAAACTCGACCAGCACCTGCGCACCTACCTCTTCACCTCCGGGTCGATCCTCGGGATCGGAGGCCGAGGCCGGATCCGACCCGGCCGAAGGGCCCGGTGCCGGCGACGGATCTCTGGGCATCGGGAGCCTGAAAGGACACCAGTCATGAACCATCTGCACCGAGAGCTCGCCCCCATCGGCGACGCCGGCTGGCAGGCCATCGAGGACGAGATCAAGCCCCGTCTGGAGACCCATCTGGCCGCCCGCAAGCTCGTCGACTTCGACGGGCCCCTGGGCTGGGCCCACTCGGCCACCGCCACCGGGCGGACCACGTCGATCGCCGGCCCCTCGCCCGACGTCACGGGCTCGCAGCGCCGGGTCCTTCCCCTGGTCGAGCTGCGCTCGGACTTCATCCTGCGGCGCGCCGAGGTCGACGACGCCGAGCGGGGGGCGACCGACCTCGACCTCGCCGGACTGGAGGAGGCGGGACGGCACATCGCCCTGGCCGAGAACACCGCCGTGTTCCACGGCTACCCGGCCGGGCAGATCACGGGGATCACCGAGTCCACCGCCCACGGAGCGCTCACCTTGTCCCCCGACGCCGAGCACTACCCCACCGCCGTGGCCGAGGCCGTGGACGTCCTGCGGGGCGCCGGCATCGGCGGCCCCTACGGGCTCGCCCTGTCACCGGGGATCTACACCGAGATCGTCCACACCGCCGAGCACGGGGGCCATCTCCTGCTCGACCACCTCCGCCAGATCCTGGGCGGCCCCCTGGTGTGGGCGCCCGGCGTCGAGGGAGGCATCGTCCTGAGCCTGCGCGGCGGGGACTTCGTCTTGCAATCGGGACAGGACATCTCCATCGGCTACGCCTGGCACGACGCCGAGACGGTGGCGCTGTACCTCGAGGAGAGCTTCAGCTTCCGGGTGCTCGAGCCCGACGCCGCGGTGGCCCTGCGCTCGAAGAAGAAGGGGTAGTCGCCGGGCCTCAGAAGTAGATGGTCCGCTTGGCCCGCTCCACCACCACGTCGAGGTCGTCGGTCCACGCTCCCGTCGACAGGTACTTCCACCCCCCGTCGGCCGACACCACCACGATGACCCCGCCCTCGATGGCCTGCGCGCACTTGGCCGCCCCGGCCATGGCCGCTCCCGACGAGATCCCCGCGAACACCCCTACCTCGGCGAGGCGCCGGGTCCACTCCACCGACTGGCGCGGGCCCACCATGGTCTTGCGATCGAGCAGCTCCGGTCCCCCCAGCTCGGTGAAGATGGGCGGGATGTAGCCGTCGTCGAGATTGCGCAGCCCGTCCACCATCTCCCCGGCGGGGGGCTCCACCGCCCACACTTCGACGGCCGGGTTGCGCTCCTTGAGGAACCGGCCCACGCCCAGCAGGGTGCCCGAGGTCCCCAGCCCGGCCACGAAGTGGGTCACCTCGGGGCAGTCACGCCAGATCTCGGGCCCCGTCCCCTCGTAATGCGCCCTGGGGTTGGCGGTGTTGGCGTACTGGTAGAGGAACACCCACTCGGGATGCTCGGCGTGGATGGCCTCCGCCATGCGCACGGCCCCGTTGGACCCCTCCGAGCCCGGCGACTCGATCACCTCGGCCCCCCACACCCCGAGGAGCTGGCGCCGCTCCACCGACACGTTGGAGGGCAGCACCACCTTGAGGTGGTACCCCTTCACCCGGGCCACCAGCGCCAGCCCGATGCCGGTGTTCCCCGAGGAGGGTTCGAGCAGGATGTCCCCCGGCGACAGCCGGCCGTCTTTCTCGGCCTCTTCCACCATGGACAGCGCGATGCGGTCCTTGACCGATCCCCCCGGGTTCTGGCCCTCGAGCTTGATGAGGATACGGACGCCGGGGTTGGGGCTGAGCGCACTGACGTCGACGAGCGGCGTGTTGCCGACGAGGTCGAGGACGCTCGTGACGGGGGGCATGCCGGCGCCGACCCGGGGCGCGAGCCCGGCCTCAGCCGCCGGCCACGGCGGGCAGGATCGAGACGGTCTGGCCCGGCGCCACCTTGGTGTCGAGCTGGTCGAGGTAGCGGACGTCGTCGTCGTCGACGTACACGTTCACGAACTTGTGCAGCGTCCCGTCCTCGGTGAGCACCTGTCCGGCCATGCCGGGGTAGTTGCGCACCAGGTCGGCGAGGACCTGTCCGATGGTGCCACCCTCGGCGATCACCGCCGACCTCCCTCCGGCGTGCGCACGCAGGACCGTGGGGAGCCTCACTTCGACAGACACCATGTCCTCCCTAGCGGAGCCGCCCGACAGCCTGTGGCCGTGGGGCCGGCGCAACGATTCTCGACGAGTCCGCTCAGCATTCTACCGGGGGGCGACCACCACGGACTCCTCGTCGACCATGTCCCCG
The DNA here is from genome assembly GCA_963731665.1 of uncultured Acidimicrobiales bacterium. Taxonomy (GTDB): domain Bacteria; phylum Actinomycetota; class Acidimicrobiia; order Acidimicrobiales; family UBA8190; genus Chersky-840. The sequence goes on from CAVSWP010000008.1 coordinate 422,099, forward strand.
TAGATCCGGTAGGACCGCAGGGTCGGATGGGTGTCGCGCAGCGACACCAGCACGTAGTGCCAGCCCGGATCGGGGGCCTGGGCGACGTCGGTGGGCGACGGATAGGCGTCGGTATGGGTGTGGGAGTGGAACACGCCGATGATCTCCATGCCTCGCGACTCGGCGTCACGATCGGCCCGCAGGTGGTCGCCGGGGTCGACCGTGTAGAGCTTGGCCGACGCCGCCAGGTTGCGCGTGGGGTAGCACCGGGCCACGTCACCTGAGACCGGGTCGCCGCCGAGCAACCCGCACGCCTCGTCGGGGAGCCCCCGCAGGCAGTGGCCCACGATCTCGGCGTAGACGTTGGAGGGCAGCCGGATCATCCCACCGAGGGTACCGGCGCCCCGGTGGGTGGGCACGGACCCGATGCCGCCGCGCCCGGGGTACCGTTCGCCCGGTGGCAGCAGCCAAGGGACCGGGCCGGCGGGCGGCTCGCCGAAGCGCCGACGACGGGAGCGACCGGATCAAGACCGTCGCCCGCAACCGTCGCGCCCGGCATGAGTACGACATCCTCGAGACCTACGAGTGCGGCCTGGCCCTGCAGGGCAGCGAGGTCAAGTCCCTGCGCGCCGGACGGGTGACCCTCGCCGATGCCTACGCCCGCGTCGAGGGTGGCGAGGCCTGGCTTCTCGGGGTCCACATCCCTCCCTACGAGCACGCTGCGGGGTTCGGCGCCCATGACCCCGAGCGTCGTCGCAAGCTGCTCCTGCACCGCGACCAGATCGACGAGCTCATGGGACAGACCCAGCAAAAGGCCCTGACGCTCGTGCCCCTCTCCGTCTACTTCAAAGACGGCCGGGCCAAGGTCGAGCTGGCCCTGGCCCGAGGTCGGCGCCTCTACGACAAGCGCCACGCCATCGCCACCCGTGACGCCGAGCGCGACGCGGCGCGCGAGGCCCGCAGCGCGGCGGGCAAGAGCGTGGGCAGAGGTGCCCGCAAGGAGTACGACTGAGGGCCCCACCTGCCCTCGAACGCGACCGGGTCGGGCTCGGACCGGTCCCCTGCTGGTAGGAACGGCCCCGGCGGTAGGATGGACGCCGATACACACACAGGGGGTGATCGGTTTCGACTTTGGTCGTCAATTCGGGAGAAGCGAGCCGTGGTCTCCGGAGCCACGTTAAAGAGCCGGAACAAAAAATAAACGCCGAGCCTCAGCTCGCGCTGGCTGCTTAATAAGTAGCCCGTCCGTCCGGTCTCAGCCCTGCAGGCCGGTAGCGGGCGTCATCTAGCGGGGCTTACCCGAGCGGTTGCGCCGATTGGCCACCGGGGAAACTCAAGGTCGGCTGGGGACCCTCGAATCTGCCGGCGGCGGCGGGGGTCCCGAGACTGAGCCGCTGGCTGCGCTCGGAGAAGGCCCGATGAGAAGCCGAAGGACGCGGGTTCGATTCCCGCCACCTCCACGACACATTCTCGCAGGTCAGCAGGAGTAAGCAGGGTCCAAAAAGGGCCCCGTGACACGTCTGTGACACAGAACTTTCGCATCACCGTTTGACAAGTCCGAACAGAGACCCAGGGAACTCGGCCACCCGTATCTTTGTGATCGTCACCTATTGAGGGAAGAACAGGCACGCTGCAAGCCACTCATGCCACTCGGTCGGCATGAGCCAGGAAAGCTTCCTGGGGCTCGTTGCTTTGAGTGCGACTTTGGGCCCGGTTGGCAGCCAAGCGGTGAGGTCAGGACTCTATCTGAGTCGCTCTCGCGCTGAGATCACCTCCGCGGAAGATGGCCGGTGGACTTCGCCCACATGCTCGTCACACGCCTCGACGGGCCAGCGCTCGCCTCGAGGGCCTTCCCGATGGCGACGACGAGCGCTTGCGGCGAGGGCGACGAATCCGTGTAGGTCGTAAGGAACCCGCTGTTGTAGAGGCCGAGAATTTCACCATCGTTCGGGCCCGTACCGGTAAAGAGCCTCGTTTCGGCCTGTACCACATAGGCCTCGGCCGCCTCGGTGACGAGTATGGAGTCCATGACACCGGGCCCTGACGCCCGGTCGAAGGCCTGGAGACTGATGGTGGTGTATTGCGTCACGGTCTCGACGACACTCGAGAGCAGGTCGGTGGTGGCGGTCGGGTCTTGCTGCTCGGGGACGTTCTCGATCCGAGTGTCATTGTCGTTTGCTGTCGCGAAAGTGCGAAAGCGGGGGATGACGACCCCGAAGCACCCTGGGGGCAACGGGAGCTTCTCCGCCAGGCCCAACAAGGGGGCGGCGGACCTGGCGATGGTGACCCACTTTTCCATGAGCCACGTCGGCGGGAGAAACTCGCCCCCGTAGCCCAGCGTGTTCGACAGGTCTCGGGCGTGGATCCGCTGTCCGTCTGAGGCGATATACGTGACGCCGCGCTTCTGGGTGATATTGGCGAGCATCTCCGACCGCGTGCGGGCGTGTTTTTCGGTTTCCGCGTTGTTGCGGAGCAGGCGTTCGCGTGCACCGTGAGGATCGTTACCGGGCATGGGCGTGACGGCGCGGGCGGCGATCATGTCCATGAACCAACTGTTCGGACCGCCCTCGCGATACGTCGCGGGCTCACTCCGCATCTTGACGGTCGGCAGCGGGTCGTCGTCGACCAGGTTGCGGATCGAGGTTTGCAGGGAGTCGAGGTCGGCCACGGCGGTGGCGATGGCCACGTCCTCCTCGAGCGTCAGGTCACGGCGCTCGTCGGCCGCCTTCTTGGCGATCTCGTTGGCCTTGGCCCGCAGTAGCTTGCGGTCGTCCTCGAGCTTCCAGCGGAGGGCCGTGTAGGTGTCGGTCATGTACCCGTTATCACACGATGTCCGACGACCACCTCGAAGATGTCCGCAGATGTCCCCTAGGAAACGGAGACCTCGTTCGGGCTCATTCGCCACAGCCCGGTATCCCCGATTACAGCGCCCCCCAACCCGGTCGCTGGGCCCATGCTCTGGCCAGTCGGGAACGGCACTTCTCGCGCCCAGGCCACTTGGATACCAGTTGGACGTTTCCTGGCGGTTCCTTGGACTACGCCCTGGGGTGCATGCTTGTGATGGTGGCTGCTGAAGGACCCGTGCGAAGGGGCTGGTATCCCCGACCGTGGCGGCACTGCATCACGGCGCTGCGATTGCAGGAGCGACTCCGTAACTCGACAAAGTGAGAGTCATCTCAAACGCACCCTGCTGTCGCAGTGTCCTGAGGGGCAGATAATGCACCGTGGTCGGTGGCTGGCCCGGACCCGAGACCCCATTTTCAATGGCGCTGATGGTGGGAACCTCCACAGCGTTCTCCGTATCAGAGCCGTCGGAGTAGACGCCGGTATAGAGGGGTTCGATTGCGGTGATCTGAAGGACTTGGCCCTCCGAGTCTCGCCAAACAGCGAGTGAGATTGGGATGACACCGGGATCGGGAACATAGGTCTCATTGCTTCCGAGACCAGCGGTCGGCAGGGAGACCGCACTCGGCCCAAAGACGCTACGAAGCTCATTCTGGACAGCGAGAAGCGTCGTCGTACCGACGAACTTCGTCGCACGCTCACCTTTCACCCTATTTGGTCCCGCAGGGTTCAGAACCGTGCCTGGGAGGTCAGCAATTGTGAGCGCCCACGGCGAGGTCATGAGGCCCTGTACGTCGTTGAGGCCATAGCCCGCGTTGGGCACTCTCTTCCAGGGCACATGCAACGTAGGTCCCTGGATCGCCGTATACAACGTTGTGCCGAGCCAGCGATTCGCCTGCATGGAAGGCTTTTGCCCACAACCAATCGTTTGTTCTGCGTAGGCGACGGCGTTGTTCTTTAGGTCGATTGATCCTCTTCCCGTGGTGACCGTGGTGTTGGAAGCCGGAATGCAGCCACCCTGGAGCGTGTCGCGGAATGTGAATGTGACCCGAGCTAACCCGGCCCTCGCCACGATTGGACTCGACGGGCCAAAGGGTGAGCTAGGGGTGGTCCTTGCCTCGCCTCCAGACCAGAAGCCACCAGTGCCGAAGTAGATCCCAACAGCAGCAATGAGTGTCATGGCCACGCCGAAACCGATGCGCCGCTTGCGCTGGCGTGAGCGGGCCTCTCGGATCAGGGCCTGTGCATCTGGGCCCAATGATCCACTTCGCGTTCCCTCGGCCGATTGTTCAGCGTCGAGAACCTTGCGCATGCAATCCCCCCTTGTCGGGTGGAACTGAATGGAACTACTATGGCTAGTCTCATGTTTGTTGTCAAGGTGGACCGTTCGACAGGTGATCTGCTTCACGACCAAGTGGCAAGCGAGATTCGTCGCGCCATTGCTGAAGGTGAGGCTGGCCCTGGAGAGCGGTTGCCACCGGCGAAGGACCTCGCGGCTGTGCTGGGTGTCAACAAGAACACGGTCCTGCGGGCCTTCCGTCTGCTTCGTGACGAAGGTCTCCTTGACTTCACCCGAGGACGGGGCGTAACAGTCGCTGGTTCTCCGCAAAGAGGTGCCGTCGTTCGCAGAGTGCGGGAGCTGGTCGAGTACGCCAAGCGCCAGGGTTACCCGCCGAGCGAGGTCATCGCCATGATCGAAAGGCTTTCGTAGCCGTGTTGTGGCTGAGAAAGCTGGGCCATGGCGAGCGCATCGTGCTCGTCGTTGCCATCGGAGTGGCTGTCGACACGTTCTGCTCCTACTTCGTTCCCCTGGGTACTTGGCCCCTGGGCGCAGCGGCTGTCTACTTCATGAGGGCAGGACCTGCTGGGTGGTTCCGAGTTGTCGTCTGGATCGTATTGGCCTTTGGGTGGGGCGCTTGCTCAATCAGTATTTTGCGAGCGCCCTCAGAGCAGTCACCTGATTCAGACTGACCGACCCCCCATCCTGGAATGCCACACCGAGTACCGGGCGCCAGATAGGGCCAGGATCAGCCTCCAGGCGGCAACCGGGATCACCCGGACCCGGATGCCCTCCCAGTGCCCTGTGATGCCGTGACATTGCCCTAGTCGCCCGATGGGCAGCCCCACGGGAGCCGCCCGGAAATGTTCAGCGCGACTCGAATACTGCGCGAGTCGCCAATCGGCCCTGTTACCCAAAATCCGGTGCAACCTGTCGGACGCAGAGGAAGACATGGGGTGCGTACAGCCCCGATTATGCGTGGCGATCGTCGAATGTCCCGGCAGACTGTCAGCGAGTCACGGAAATGCGCCATCACCCGGTCGTCATTCTTGACAATGCCTCCCCGCCCGTTGCCCCTAGGGTGGCGAGCCGAGTGTCTCCAACCGGTGGAGGCCATACGCGAGGAGCACCTCGATAGCTCTTAGTCGTCCGCATTTTCGGCCGCTCTGCTGGGGATACGGCGTCTGCCTGAAGTTGTTTTGAGACCACCCCGCGGACCCAGGGCTCGTAACCGAGAGGGCGTCAACGGGCTTCCTCAACTTCAATCCGATAGCGGCACGCTCACTGAGTGTCGACGGTAGAAACGGTTTGGGAGTATTCCCTGGCCGCCAGGGCTCTGCCCTGTTAGCGTTCGACGCTGAACGGCTTAGCGTGCTCACGGGGGCGAACGAGGAGGGGCTATGGCGATCGCAGCGAGGCGCATTGCAGCGATGGTTGCGATGGCTCTACTGGTTACGTCGTGGGTGTGGTCCGCCTCACCAGCCTGGGCGCATGCTCACCCGGCGCACGCGCACCGTCCACGAATCACAGGTTTTGCAGCCTCACCCGCCACTGTTGCCTCGTCGGACGAACCGTCGACGGTCTCGGCTTCGGTGTCGAATGCCACCTCGTGCACCCTTTCCGCCATACCAGCCCTAGCCTACGGCGCCGGAACGGTTAGCTGCTCGGGGGGCACGGTCAGCCAAATCGTAGGGTTCCCGGAGAACACAACGACACGTGCCGTAAGATACCACGTTACCCTCACCGCCACCGGCCCCGGTGGCACGAAGTCGAAGAGTGTGAAGGTGAAGGTCGATGTTGCATCTGGTGGCACCTTCGACTTTGACAGTCCCTGGGCCGTGGCCTTCGACGGGACGAACAACACCATCTGGGTGGCCAACCCTTCCAGCGGCTCGGTCACGGAGTTGAATGCGAGCACCGGAGCCTGGGTGCGGACCATCTTGAGTTTCTGCAACGGCCAAGCTCCCATCGGCGTGGCCTTCGACGGGACGAACAACACCGTCTGGGTGGCCAACTACGACTCGGTCACGGAGCTGAATGCGAGCACCGGGTCCTGCATGCAGAGCCTCTCGGGCGGCTCCTATGGCTTCGACGGTCCCTACGCCGTGGCCTTCGACGGGACGAACAACACCGTCTGGGTGACTAATCTCCAGGGCGACTCGGTTACGGAGCTGAATGCGAGCACCGGGGCCTGGGTGCAGACCCTCTCGGGCGTTCCCTACGGCTTCGACAGTCCCTACGCCTTGGCCTTCGACGGGACGAGCAACACCATGTGGGTGGCCAACTACTACGGCGACTCGGTCACGGAGTTGAATGCGAGCACCGGGGCCTGGATGCAGACCCTCTCGGGTGGCTCCTACGGCTTCAACGGTCCCTACGCCGTGGCTTTTGACGGGACGAACAACACCATGTGGGTGGCCAACTACGCCGGCAACTCGGTCACGGAGTTGAATGCGAGCACCGGGGTCTGGGTGCAGACCCTCTCGGACGTCGTCTACGGCTTCAACGGTCCCAACGCCGTGGCTTTTGACGGGACGAACAACACCGTGTGGGTGACCAACTACGCCGGCAACTCGGTCACGGAGTTGAATGCGAGCACTGGGGCCTGGATCCAGACCCTCTCGGGCGGCTCCTACGGCTTCAACCTTCCCCTTGCCGTTGCCTTTGACGGGACGAACAACACCATCTGGGTGACCAACGACTACGGCAATTCCGGCACGGGCAACTCGGTCACGGAGGTGAATGCGAGCACTGGGGCCTGGATCCAGACCCTCTCAAACGGAACCTGACTGTCGGGTCACACAGCGTCTCGTGATCCCGTGGGATCAGGAGAGGCTTCTCGAGAGATCGTCGAGGGTGCGCGACCCAGCCCGGCCGCCGCCTGCCGCATCGACAGCCCGGTGGCGAGCCCTCGGGAGATCTCCTCTCGTTCCGCCAGTGATATCCGGGCGTCGGACCACACGGTCGGAGCGAGCAGACGAATGCCGCCGGTCTTCTGGATCAGGCCGTGAACCCCACCTTGGGACCGGCCGATGGAACGGGCGATCGACCGCATTGACTCACCAGCCTCAAACCGGTCCCACACCTCGGACTGCTCTGCAGCAGAGAACTGCATTTGCGTCCCACACCTCCAGGTCGGCGCCAGCTTCCGCTGTTCGCCTCACCGGTGCGTGGATAGCTTGAGACCGCCCCGAGTATCGTACGCGCTAGGCGCGTCGGCCAGGGTCAGCCGCCGGGCCCCAGCACCGGCATCCTTGTGCCGGATGGTCGGTGTCAGCGTCTGTGGTGCTGGCCTCCCGTGAGCGTGGAGGCGTGCGCCGATACTCGTGCAGCCGAGACTACGAGCGGCGTGGTCGACGTGAACGGCCCGGCGAGACTGATGACCCGCACGACGCCGCCCTGTGATCCCGCGGGGACGATCACGCTTACCTTGGTCGGTGCGGTTTTGATGATCCGGGCCGAGATCCCCCCGATGGTCACGCCGGTGACCTCGGAGAGGTTGGTCCCGTCGATGGTGAGCTTCTTATTGGGGCGTGCCCGAGTTGGGCTGAACCCGGTCACCTGGGGCATTTCTCCGCCGATGTGGAAGCGGGGGTCCCCGGGGGGTAGCTCCAGCTTGGCGACCACGCTCCCGGTCACTTCTGTTACCGACTTGTAGCAGGCCTCCCTGAAATGGGACCCGTGGCACTTGGCCAGGAACACCGGCGGCGGCGGTGACGCCTCCACCGGCTGGTAACAGATGACGACCCCCTTTTTGCTGGGAAGGCCTTGGACTGTGGCGGTCACCGTCACACTTGTTCCGGCCGCCAGTCCGGTGTCAGTCAGGGTGGCCACCGGTGCCACGTAGCTGAAGCCCACACCACAGGAGAGGCTCTGAGGGGCCACCGTGAGCGCCACGGTACCTGTGCCCGTACCCGTGGTGCCCGTCGCCGTCACCGTCTGGGAAGGACTTTGTACCGTGTCCGTGCAGCTGCTTCCTGGCCCGCAACCAGAAGCGGTGAGGGTGGCGGTGGCGATCGCCGAGTTGTAGTTGCTATCCCCGGAGTAGGTGGCGGTCACCGTGTAGGGGCTCAGCGAAGCGCTCTCGGTGATAGCGCAGCTCCCTGATCCCGCGGCGAGCGGATTTATGGAGCACGTCCCTCCCTGGTTGTCTGCAATGTTGACCGACCCCGTCGGTGTCGGCCCGGCACCGCTCACAGACACTGCAAAGGTGACCGGACCCGGTGTGACCGGGAGGGGCGAGGCAGTGATGGAAAGCTCAGCAGTGGAACCACCGCCAGCCACGACCGTGCTCGTATAGATCGGCTCGAAGTTGACGTCGCTACCGACAGCAGTGCAGTCGGTGGCCGAGATGCAGCTCACCCCAATGAGTCCCCCATTTCCGGCACCGTCGGCGCTGGTGCCGGCGACGTCGGCCACAGAACCCCATGTACCACTGGATTCGCTCACGTAGGACAACCCGTCGTTGTCGTAACCGACGGCCGTGCAGTCTGTAGCGTCACTACAACTCATGCCGTAGAGCATCCCTCCGCCCCCGGCGTCGGCGATAGTGGTGGCAGATCCCCACGTTCCACCCGATTCGGTGGCATAGAACGGACCGCTGCCGTCATCACCGACGGCGGTGCAGTCCGTGGCCGAGGTACAGATCACGCTGTTGAATTCGTTACCAGCTGGTATGGAGAGGTCACCAGCTGGGGTGGGGATGTCGGTGATCGCACCCCACGTGCCACCGGACTCGGTCACATAAAAGGGCTCGTTGTTCGTGTTGTCGATACCGACGGCGGTGCAGTTTCCGGCCGAGGTGCAGCTTACCTGAGTGGTGTAATCCCCGACAGAGCTCGGGATCACGGCGACAGGTCCCCACGTGCCACCGGTCTCGGTGGCATAGATCGAAGAGCTCTTGTTGCCCCCGACGGCCGTGCAGTCGGTGGCGTCGCTACAGCTCACACTGCTGAAGCCTGCGACAGGGCCGTGCCCACCCAGAGCGGAGAGTCCCGTAGCAGATCCCCACGTGCCACCCGATTCGGTCACATAGAACGGCTCGAAGCTCTCAGGAGCATTCTCGATCTCACCGACGGCGGTGCAGTTTCCGGCCGAGGTACAGCTCATGCCGCCCGGCGACGCACTACTTGCAATTATAGTTAACGCGCCCCATGTGCCACCCGATTCGGTGACCTCGATCAGATCGTCGATCCCGTCCTGACCGATGGCGGTGCAGTCCGTGGCGGAGGTACAGCTTATGCTCGAGAAGTATCCACTCCCCCCTGGGGAGCCCGCGATCTCGATCGGTGAGCCAAAGCCGCTACTCGCCGCCGCCACCCCGGAGCCAGTCACGACGGCCCCACCAGCGGTGGCCAGAACGAGGCTTGCCGTACTCAGCCAGAAACCTGCTCGTCGAGTGCGACCGCCCAGCCGACTTGTTGCCCACATGGCGTCGTCTCCTTGATCGGGACCCTCCCGCCGCAGGGGATCTGGGCGTCAGTTGAGCATGGATTCGATCACCGTGCTCAAAGCTGGGATTCACCTGAGTGGTCGACGCGCAAAGCTGACGAACAGCGTCGCTGCGGGGTACAGGGCGCCCGAGAGGACCCGCATGATGGCTTAGCCGGTGACCCGATGCACCCGTTCCAGTGTGGGCTGGGTAGGCGTTTAGACCGCACGCAAGCGCCGGGTTCTGCGCCGGTGGTCCCGGTGAATCACCGAGCCGTTCCGAGCAGTATCGCTCGGTGCCGCGATTCCGGGCGGTTGGGCTCCGGGCCAGGGTGCGAACAAACGGGGCTGAACCAGTAACCGCCCTGCCATCGGTCAGACCGGCAGCGGTCCCGGGATGGGTCCAGAAGGCCGTGGCGGCCCGCAACGGAGCACCGAGCAGCGGCTGACGGCGGTCGAAGGGACGGTGCTCAAGAGACCACGGGGCGCATCCTGGAAACCCGCCAGCCACCCTGACGCCTAACGCTGGCCACCGGGAGTCGAGGCCCCCAGCCCGTCTCTCCGAGAGGACTTCCGACCCTGTCCGGCCCGGCTCTCGAGATCGATAGTTGAGCCATGGAAGATAATCCTTTTGCCAGCGTGTCCCCGGCTGGTTCCGTTCCCATCGCCGAAGTGACCGAAGAGGAGGTCATCCGGGTCTCGCCGGACGCCCGTCTCAGTGAGGTGGTGGAGGCGCTCGTCGGAGCCAACATCGGCGCTGTCGTCGTCGGGGACAAGGCGAAGGTCATTGGAATCATCTCTGAACGCGATGTGATGCACGCACTTGGCCCAGGCGGCGATTTCGATGCCATGTCAGCGATGGACGTCGCCCACACAAACCTCATCTGGTGCGATGTCACCGCCACGGTTGCCGAGGTTGCGGCCGAGATGATGCGACAGTACGTCCGCCACGTCCTGGTCGAGCAGGACGGCCATCTTGTGGGCATCGTCTCGGCGGCGTGACCTGCTCGGGGTGTACGCGGCTGAGGACGTCGAAATCGAATAGGGAAGCACGCGCGACTGCCGGTCCAGGGTGGCCTCGCCGACTGGTGCCTAGGTTACGACCCCACACGGGATCACCCGGACCCGGGCGGGTGACGCTCCGTATGCCAGAGCCCACTCAGTCCGAAGATGAGCGACTCGCCTCCGACCTGACCCATCCGCTATCGCTCAGCGCGAATACTGCGCGAGTGGCCAATCGCCCCGGTTACCCGAATGCGGTGCAATCCGTCGGACGCAGAGGAAGACACCGGGAGCGCATAGCCCCGAGTACCGGATGCCGTCACGCCCCAGGTCAAGGAGTCGGACCCCGTCCGACTCCGGCCTTCATTTATCGGATGCTCTACAACCACTGTCCGGTCAGCGGCTCCTCCCGCTGGGGCCGCTCCCCCTCGCCTGGTGAGACGCGCACAGGATTGAGCCGCACCGGCACCCACACGCTCGTCATGAGCCTTGTGCCCAGCGTTCCTGCGTTGAAGCTTCGCATCGCATCTCGATGGGCGGTCTGTTGCATTCCCGAGACCGCCTCGACATCTCGCCATGCCGTGAACGTGTATTGGCGACCGCCGCCCGTAGCGAAGACCGATCCCAAATAGCCTTCCTGGGCCATCAGGTCCGTCACGATCTTCTCGGTGAAGTCGTTTACCTCCCATGCCGGTTGACCGGTCGCATCGATCGAGGTGACGGTGAAGCATCCCGGTGATGTGGGATCGCCCTTTGTGGCCCGGACTCCGATGCCGAAGTCGATCAGCCCCGGAACGCCAGCCGGTGAGGGGTGGACCTGCAACCCCATGGTCGCCAGAAACCCCCCCAGGTCCCAATAGCCACGAACTCTGGTCAGGAGCTCGCGACCGGGGTCCCACTCAAAGAAATCCGCACCAGGGAGCGTCCCCACCTGGCCGGAGGGGGGTCCGAGCGGCGTGGCGCCGGTATTGGTTCCGCGCATGACGTACTCGACGGCGGCAGACGTCGAACTCCGCTCGATCCGCACGTCATCGAACGAGACATCGGGGAATCCCACGAACAGGTCATTAGCCGTCTCGGCGATGGCGGAGCCTGTGATGGGTCCGCCGGTGGTGGGGTCCTCGAAGGTCCCGTCGGCGGTGAAACACGCCACAATGGCTTCGGGATCGTGAGCATTCCAAGCCGCAAAGTACCGGTCGATCAGATCCATCGTTCTCCCTCAGTTCGAAAGGCCTCGCTTGGGCACCGACGAGTTGATTCAAGCTGAATGATGCCACCGGATCTTCGTTATCGCAGAGGTCAGGGGCTCTGAGCCGGTGGATGCCGGGGTCTGCGGCCTCCCTGGCTCCTCGGCCAGACCCACCCGCTCGGGATCACTCAGGGGCCGTGATTTATGAGCGCGATCACCACAGGCCTAGGCAGCACAGGATCGGCTGAGCACACAGCACATACAGTGCGGTCTGTCAGACCGCTACTGCAAAGAGCTTCCAATCCCCAGGGACGCCCTTTAGCGTCCGTTCCCCGCGATCGGCGAAATCGATATCGGAACCGATGACAAGGTCTTTGACGGTTCCAGAGACCAAGATCTCTCCCGGCCCGGCAAGGGCGCCTACTCGGGCGGCGATGTGAACCGAGAGCCCTCCAAGGTCCTCGCCCCGAACCTCGCACTCACCGGTGTGCAGACCTATCCGCAGCTTGAATCCGGATCTGGCTGTCGCCTCGATGATCGCCTGCGCACATCGGACCGCTCGTGCTGGGCCGTCGAACGAGACGACGAATCCGTCGCCTGTGGTGTTCACTTCGCGACCTTGAAAGCGGCGCAACTGGTCGCGCACGGCCTGATCGTGCTCGTCCAGAGCCGCACGCCATCGCTGGTCCCCGAGGGCAGCGGCTCGTTCCGTGGACCCGACGATGTCGGTGAACAGGATGGTCGTCAGAATGCGGTCAACCTCGAAGACAGGACGCTCGCCAGTGATGAACTCCGCAACCTCGTCGATGAGCGGGTACATCGCCGGTGTGAGGCCGATGTCCCCACCGGGAAGCTCGACGAAGCGGGCGCCCACGATGTTGTCGGCGAGGTAGCGGCCGTGCTCGACCGGAACGAGCGCGTTCTCACGTGAATGAAGTACGAGCGTGGGCACCTGGACGAGCGGCAGGGCTTGGCGTGCATCAGCCCGCAGGGTCACGTCCAACTGGGCGGCGGCGGTGCGCGGGGTGGCCGAGCACCGAATGACTCTCGCAAGTCGCCTGACAAGATCGCTGTCGCCGGGCAGGGAGGGGTTCGTGAGGCGAGCCATGTCCGGCGAGCCCCAGGTCTCCCTGACTAGGGCGACAAAGGCCTCGACGTTCTCGGGCGACACACCGATCGGATAGTCCTTGGAGAAGGAATAGCGTGCCGTGGTGTTGAGCAGGATGAGCGACGCAACCCGTTCAGGGTGCATGGCCGCGAACATGATGGCGATCGGGCCAGAGTCGAGCGACGCCAGGATGGCGGCACGTTCGGACCCGACCGCATCGAGGACGGCCATCACGTCCTCGGTCCACTCCTCCCAGGTGGGGATGGCGTTGCGGGCGATGCCGTCGGAGGCGCCCGTCCCCCGGCGGTCGAAGAAGATCAGCCGGCTGAAAGCGGCGAGACGGTGGAGGTAGTCGGCGGTTTCCGGCACCTCCCAGAACATCTCCAGATGGCTCCCGAGCCCGTAGCAGTAGAGGAGGTCAATGTCGCCGTCGCCGACCACCTGGTAGGCGACATCGGCATCTCCCACTGCGACGTATCTGGTCTCAGGTTGATCCATGGCCGCCACAGTCTGCCTCTGTTGAGTGGGCATCGGCCCGGAACAAGGGCATCCGGGAATGCCCGGGGGTAGTGCGCCCCTAATCGGTCCAGGGGGGCGAGCCTGGGGGGTGGTATCACCCGGACCCGGATGGCCTCCCAGGCCCGGATCCGCCGTGACATCGCCCTGGAGGCCGGTCAGGAGCCCCCACGAGTGCCGCACGGAAATGTTCGTCGTCGGCGGTGATACGGGTCGGGTCACCCTGGGCCAGACCACCTGAATCCGGTGCAACCTGTCGGATGGAGAGGAAGACACGGGCCACGCATAGCCCCGACTACCGGTCGACCTACTCCGGCAGCGGATCTGAGCCTTGCGGCCAGTCGGTACCACAGCTACTTATGTGCGGGTGTACACCGCCAACGCCCTCTGGCGTTGCCAGTACGAAATAGTGGATTCACGATCAAGCGAGGCGGACAGGCAACTCTCGCATGAAGAGAGTAATTGGATTGAAGATGCCCAGCGACGTGTAGGACGGGACTCCCGCAAGCTCGATTTGCCGAGTGCGCTCAAACAGGACCTCCAGCAGTGTCGTGAGTTCTCGCCGGGCCAGGTTGGCTCCGAGGCAGAAGTGAACTCCACCACCGCCGAAGCCGACATGTGGGTTCGGGCTCCGCGTGATGTCGAAGTGGAAGGGGTCGTTAAAGACGTCCTCGTCGCGGTTGGCAGATGGAAACCACATGGTGACCCGGTCCCCTTGGGCGATCGGCACGCCCCGGATCTCGGTGTCTCGAGAGGCCCGCCGGGCAAAGTACGCGACCGGCGAGGACCACCGGAGGATCTCCTCCACCGCGAGCGGAATGGCGGCGGGCTCTCGGCGGAGCCGCTCAAGCTGGTCGGGATGGTCGAGGAGTGCCAGCAGCCCGTGCGACACAGCGTTCCGTGTGGTCTCGCTCCCGGCCACGATCAGCAGAATGAAGAACAGGTTCAGCTCGATCTGGCTAAGCGCCGTGCGCTCACCGTCGTCGGTCTCGACCTCTACGGTCGACAGGATGGTCCAAACGTCATCCTGCGGGTCGGCTCGTTTCTCCTGACCCAGCTTCTGCCCGTACTCGAACATCTTGACTTGGAGCCCCAGTTGTTCCTCGGGCGACTTGCGGCGCCCAGGAGCGTCTGACTGGAGGAAGTCGTTCGTCAGCGAGAACAGCCATTCCCGGTCCGCGTCTGGGATGCCGACGATGTCGGCGATCACGTTCATCGGCAACTTGTAGGCGATCTCCGACACGAAGTCGCACTCCACGCGCTGCCGGGCCCGGTCGACGATGGTCTCGGCCCATTGGCGGATCTGGTGCTCAAGCTGCTTGATCATCCGGGGCGTGAACCCGGCGCTGATGAGCCGCCGCTGCCGGACGTGGTCGTGGCCGTCCATGCTGACGAGCATCATCCCGGCCATAAAGGGCTGGTGGCTCAGCTGCGGCCCGTCGAAGGCACTGAACAACTCAGGGTTGCGGCTCACCGCCTGGACGTCCTCGTGCTTCGACAGCACCCAGAAACCCTCGTCGTGATCGCCGGGGAATCCCTCAGGGAAGGCCTGCCACTTCACCGGTTCGTGACGGCGAAGGGCGGTGAAGACCCCGTGCGGGAACCCATCGCCGTAGAGCGCTGCGTCGGTGAGGTTCGCGTCGAGGTGACGGCGGTCGGAGGCGGTATCGATCACGGGTCCATGCTCCAGGTATAGAGCGGCAGTGCCGCGCTCGTGATCTTCTCAGAAACGCCAGCCCAATGCCCGGCGGTGCACTCACCTGTGACTTCCTGACGCAGCCGCGATTACGGAGCGGGTCCATCCTGGGGCCGAACCGTACTCACTCGGCACGTGTCGCCCGGGGCGGCCGGATACTCGATGCGACCGGGATCCCCGATTACCGGGTGCCGTCGGACCCCCATGCCAAGGGGTCGTGCCCCATCGACTCCGGCACTTTCGATCGGGTCGACGTATGGTGAAAACCACCGTCGCCCTTGGTAGCGGAGAGGTAGGACAAGGACCAGACTGATCTGTATCAGGCGCCATCCCAAAAACTGGTCCGGTCGGAGAACCTGCTCTGCCTCACAAAGCGTACCCCACCGATCACGGTTCGCAGCTCCCTAATAGTGAGGATTGCATGTGAAGAAGGACGAGGACAAGTATGACGTCACCGGCACCGTGTCGGTGAGGACCAGGCGGGCTGGTCGTGCTGTGGTTGTGCGTCCTCCGAATGGAACCGGTTCGAGACAGGAGTGCTTCCTATGACCCAAGGACCGGTGTCGCGGTTGCATCTGCGCGCGTTGTCGCGTTTGTCAATCGGAGCTGTCGTATTGTCCGTGGCGGTTGCCACCTTGGTGGTGGCGCCGGCCGCGTTGGCCAGGACGGCTAGGGCCCACAGATTCTCCGGTGTCACGTCCAACACGGCCAGGGAACCCAGGTTCTCAGGTTCCGCCCCCGGCTCGGTCAGCTGCTCGGTGTCGGCCAAGGTGTCGTTCTTCCCACCGCTCACGAAATCGGGTGGCGGCACCGGCTCTTCGGCGGTGAAGGCCACCCTTTCGCGGTGCACCACGAGCAGCAGCGCGGTCACCGTCACCAGCGCCAAGGCCACCGGGTCGTTCGCCACGAGCCCCTTGAGCTGTGTGTCAGGCTCCACAACCGCAGCGTCGGCGTCGCTCACCATCACCTGGAAAGGCAGGCTCAACGGCACCGTAGGGGGCAGAACCTATACCGGTCCGGCCCGCTTTTCGTCGACCTCGGTGAGCGTTGGCACTTCCAACGGTTCGTTCGCAGGAGACTCAGCCTTTACCGTCAATGTGCCATCGAACCTCGCTGCCTTGTGCGGGAGAAGGAGGGGCGTCAAGAACGCTTCCGTGGCCGGGACCCTGACCGTGGGTACCAGTACCGGCGGCAGTCAAGGCGCCACCCTGTGGGCGTGGGGCGAAAACAACGTCGGGCAGCTCGGTGACGGCACCACCAACAACAATTCAACCCCCGAGCACATCGGCACCGACACCGATTGGGCACAGGTGAGCGCCGAGTTCGAGCACACGGCGGCGATCAAGACCAACGGCACCCTGTGGGCCTGGGGCGATAACAGCACCTACGAGCTCGGTGACGGCACGACCAACAACGAGTCAACCCCCGAGCAAATCGGCACCGACACCAACTGGGCCCAGGTGAGCGCCGGGGCCTACTACACGGTGGCGATCAAGACCGACGGCACCTTGTGGGCCTGGGGCGACAACAGCGACGGGCAGCTCGGTGACGGCACCCTCATCAGCGAGTCAAGCCCCGAACAGATCGGCACCGACACCGATTGGAAACAGGTGAGCGCCGGGTACAACAACTTCAGCACGGTGGCGGTCAAGATCAACGGCACCTTGTGGGCCTGGGGCGATAACAGCATTGGCGAGCTCGGTGACGGCACCGACGTTGGTCCCGATACTTGCCCCACCAATGACCCATGCAGCACGGTCCCGATCCAGATCGGCACCGACACCGACTGGGCCCAGGTGAGCGCCGGGACCTCTCACACGGTGGCGGTCAAGACCAACGGAACCTTGTGGGCCTGGGGCGAAAACAACGTCGGGCAGCTCGGTGACGGCACCACAACCCAGCAAGACAGTCCCGAGCAAATCGGCACCGACACCGACTGGGCCCAAGTGAGCGCCGGCGCCTACTATACGATGGCGATCAAGACCGACGGCACCTTATGGGCCTGGGGCTACAACGCCTTCGGGCAGCTCGGTGACGGCACCACCAACAACGCGTCAAGACCCGAGCAAATCGGCACAGACACCAACTGGGCACAGGCAAGCGCCGGTCAGTACCAGACGGTGGCGCTCAAGTCCGACCACACGTTGTGGGCCTGGGGCGACAACAGCGACGGGCAGCTCGGTGACGGCACCCTCATCAGCGAGTCAAGCCCCGAACAGATCGGCACCGACACCGATTGGAAACAGGTGAGCGCCGGGTACGACTTCACCATGGCGATCGGCGATGCCAATCTGAGCTGACCGGGCCGTAGTGCCGGGTACAGGGCGCCTTACAGGGCCAGCGTCAGCACCCTGACGGTGACCGGGATCACCCGGTCCGGGGTGGCGACACACCGTCCACCAGAGTTGAGTTAGTCCGAAGGTGACGGAGTCGCCTCCGACCGACCCACGCTATATCGCTCAGCGACGCGGATACTGCGCGGGTCGCCATCCGGCCCGGTTACGACGAATCCTGATGTTGACTGTGTTTGTCATGTAGGACGGTTCTCAGATTGGTGGGGTCGGGGACAGACCGGGAGGCGAACTTGATCCCCTCCCGCTAACTCGGCGGACCCTAAAGACGACACCAACAACGCCCATCTCGGCGATCGACATGAGCACCAAGGCGCCGACTTCGCGAAGCCACGATGAGGCGCCAGGGTTGTTGTGATATTCGAAGCCCCAGAATGCAACGCTGATCAACACCGGAAGTGCCGACCACCACCAGAGTCTTGTACAGATAGAGGCGAGTGCGGGCGCTCCAAGAAAGGCGAGCAGGGCGACGACCGCTCCCAAAAGTGCCTCGGTGTTTTCTGTGCGACTACAGCTACCCACGCTTCCGATGGAGCCGATGTCGCAAATCCCTACATAGAACGAAAAGAACGCTCCGACGAGAAAGACCAGTCCGCCTCCAGCCACGATCATCAAACCGAGCCACCAAGGTGCGCCTGGCCGGGCTGACGATGACCTGGGTGCAGCGAGAGTTCGCCAGTTTTCGTGGGAGGGTGACCACACCGACGGGTGTAGCTCTGGGGGATACCACCGACCGTCCGACGCCATCCACCATCCCGGGCCCGGCGGCAGCTCGCTCACGACAGATCTGTGGTGGCCCCGGGCAGCCCAGTGAGCACGGTGCAGGCAGCCAGCCCTGCGGCAGCTGTAGCAGTTGCCATCGTCATCAACCCAAATCAGAGTCCTGCACTATTGCAGTTGCCACACGGGCGAATCGGCACAACGTGGCATCAACTTGAGTCCCACGAAGGGCGGACGTCTGACGGGGCCAGGGGCCGACCGAGGGGCCAGTCGGGATCACCCGGTCCAGGGTGGGCGAGGCTCCGTCTCCCGGAGCGGAAGGTGACGGACTCACCTCCGACCTGACCCACCCGCTATCGCTCAGCGCTGAACATTTGCGCGCAGGTCAGGTCGGAGGCGAGTTCGTCACCTTCGGGGCACCGACTCCTCGTTTCCGTTTGTGTCTCATCCTCTGGGGTGTCCTTGAGGCAAGACGGCTTCAAGAGAGTGGCGATCGTGTTGCCGACCGGTTCTTTGAACGACGCCGAATGGCCGATGCCCGGCGCGGTCACGACGTGGTCAACCGTCTTGAAAGCACCCGAGTCGAACTCCTCAAACACGATTCCCCTGCCGACAAGCTCGTCGCTCAGGAGCAGCGCTCCGCGAGAATGGGGGCGACGTACCTTGCTGCCACATCTTCCTCTGGCCTCTCTTCGGGCAACGCAGCTAGGGCGAACTCGACCGAGTCGAGAAGCGTTCGTTTCGTCACGGGCATCCGAGTGGCCCCCCAGCGGCCCTCAAACAGCGGTGCCCACAGTGTGAGTGCCTCCGCAGGGGCCTCGATGATAAACGGGGTCTCAGGGTGTAAGTACCGGAGAGCCGCGACGACATCTCGCGAGCACTTGCTGTCAAGACCGAGCGAGGTCACCACCACGTCGGCATCGCAGACCAGACCACACAGCCCGCAGGCAACGAGCGGACACCGCCGTGGTCGTGAGCCTGCGGGACCGGGGCACCACGACACCTCGTACCCGTTTTCTTCAAGAAGTCGCCAGGACGCGTAGGCCTCGACCACGCCCGGCTTTTCGATGAGTACGTGGGGTCGGGAGTGTCCAGCTCCGATAGTGCCACCTCGGGGATGCCAACGGCGGGCGAAATCCCTCCCGAGCCACTTGTGATTCCACATTGCAACCCTCCTTTGCCCCAACCCGCCCGGAGCCCCTCTAGGAGCATCAACCCGGACCTTGCCCAGGCAGTAGAGGCTTTCGTCCCAGACTCCTGATCGATTCAGGCTCAAGGCGCTCGCGAGACCGCACGGCAATGTGAGCACTTGGCGGCCGTGTGTACCCATTCCCGGCGCGCGACCTGCCAGTCCCGGTCGCCCCATCCGCTGGCCAAGACCGCCGGAACATGCCGGATATCGGAGCTGAGCGGGATCTAGCATCGTGCCGACGGGCATCCGGGATTCGCGTCAAACCCTGGTGCCATGACGCTCCGAACCTCCACGCTGAGGGACATCTGATACCCGAATGCAGGTCCGAGGCGCTCCACGTGCCGTTCATGACCCGGGACCGGCGATGGGTTAAGACCCTAGGTATTTGAAGACCCGGGCACCTCTGGCCGAGGAACTGGCAAGGGTTCACTAACTTTGTTGTGATGTCGAGGTTCTTTCGCAACCCTGTGACCGGCGCAGCAGCGATGTCCACGCCCGTCCGCCCCGGCGACTACGAGTTGTCGCTACCCTTCGACCGGCGAATTCGGACCTTCCTGGTCCACGTGCCGCGTCAGGTACTCGACGATATGCCGCTTCCGGTCGTAGTCAACTTCCACGGAAGCAGCAGCCGTGCCTTACAGCAGCGCCTGTTCTCAGGTATGGACGCCACCGCCGACCGCCATGGATTTATCGTCATCTATCCGAACGGCACGGGGGTATTCCCCCGCCAGCGCCGGTTTCTCGCCTTCAACGCCGGAGGGTGCTGTCCCCCCGCCACATGGAACAAAGCGGACGACGTCGGCTTCACGGAGGCCATCTTGTCGGTGATCCAGAAGAAGATCCCCGTCGACGTTGGGCGGATCTATGCCACGGGGATGTCGAACGGTGGGATGATGGCTCATCGCCTGGCCGTCGAGTCGCCCCGAATCGCCGCCGTGGCCTCCGTTGCCGGGCAACTCGCCGTTCCATGTCGACCATCGAGACCGGTGTCGGTGATGGAGTTCCACAGCGTGGACGACCCGACCGCACTCTATGAAGGCCGGAAAGCCCGTCAACTCGGTGGCCTCCGTGTCCGAACCCACTACCCCTCAGTTCAGGCCGGAATCGACCAGTGGGTGGCGCACAATGGCTGCCCGACCACCCCGGTGATCGGCGAGACACTTGCGGGCAGTTACGCGTCGTTGGACGAGGGCCAGACCGTCACCAAGATCACGTACGGCCCCGGTAAGAACGGTACCGAAGTCGTGCTTTACCGGTTCACCGGTTCAGGCCACGTGTGGCCGGGATCACCCATGTCTCTGCCAATGCTCATGGGCCGGGCAACGACCCTCATCGACGCCAACGAGGTCATGTGGCAGTTCTTCACCGCCCACCCCTTTTCATCGAATTGTTAGAGCCCCCGGCAGACGCTCAGGCGGTAGCCACATCGTGTCGGCCATCTATCGTTCTCATCTGTCGATCCCGGGCGGTCCAATGTCGCCTTTCATATCTCTTCGGGTGATTGTTATCGGCAATTTTGCGACGTGAACCACGACGCAAAATCTGGGCGTTTGGGTATTCGCCTGGGGGCGGCGCTTGGGCGGTGGATAGACGAATCTGGCGATCGTGGTCGAGCCCAAATTTGTCAGCTGTCGTGGGTCACTGCTGCCAAGGCGAACGCCTTCGCCCACCGATAGTCGGCCTTGCCGGACGGTGAGCGCGGGATGGCATGAGCCATCACGACCTGCCGTGGGACTTTGTATCCCGCCATCTGTCCCCGGCACAGGGTGCGCAGTGCCTCGCTGTCGACCTGGCACCCTGGACGAAGTTGGACCACCGCCACAACTCGTTCACCAAAGCGCTCGTCCGGCACACCGACGACGACGACGTCTTCAACTTCGGCGCAGCTCTTCACCGCGCCCTCCACTTCGTCGGGGTAGACCTTCTCCCCGCCGGTGTTGATGCAGAGTGAGCCGCGACCGAGGACCGTGATGGCCCCAGCCGCGTCGACCGTGGCCATGTCACCGGGAAGCGCCCAGCGTTTGCCGGTGCTCTCCACAAAGGTAGTGGCGGTCTTGTCCGCATCGCCGAGATACCCGAGGGGGATGTGGCCGCTGCGGGCCAGGTGGCCCACGACGCCCGACCCCCGAGCCACGGGTTGCAGCGCGTCGTCGAGGACGTCGGTGCACTCGTCGACATGCAGGCGCGGCATGCCGTATGGGTCGTCTTCCCCAGCGCTCCCGCCCAGCTGCCCGGTCTCCGAAGATCCGAACGCGTCTGCGACGATCCGACCCGGCAGCATCTCGGCCAGTCGTCGCTTGGTCACCGGAGAGAGCGCGGCGCCACCAGAACCCACGGCCACGAGCGACGAGATGTCGTAACGGGCCCGATGGACATCGAGTTCGTCCAGGAGAGGCTGAGCCATGGCGTCGCCCACGACGACGAGAATGTTCACGGCTTCTGTGCCCACCAGGCGCCACGTCGCGGCAGGATCAAATTGCCCGCCCGGGAGCGTCACGAGCTTCCCACCGCCAAACAGCATGGTAAACGCCAGCCAGTGTGCGCTCGAATGCATAAAGGGTGGGCATGGGAGGGCCGTCATGCCCGGCCGCATCACCCGGCTGGCGAGCTCCCTGGGCGACTCGATGACGTTGCCGAGCGCCAGAGCGTCACCGCCGCCCATCCCCGCGAAGAAAATATCCTCGTGACGCCACAGTACGCCCTTTGGCATGCCCGTGGTTCCTCCCGTGTAGACACAGTAGAGGTCGTCTGCCGAACGCGGCGCGAAGCCCCGCGAGTCCACAGTGGCTGCCAAGGCGCGCTCGTAGTCGTCCCCGAGGTCTGACGCACTCGTACTGTCACGCACCTCGAGCAACGTCGGGTGTTTGGCCATGGCCCCCAGGGCATCGCTGACCGCGGGGGCGAAACGGCTGTGGAATATCAGGCCCACGAGCCCTGCATCCTGGTAGAGGTAGCGAAGCTCCGACGTAACGTACCGGTAATTGACGTTGACGGGAACGGCGCGGATCTTGAAGCAGGCGAGCATCCCCTCGAGATATTCGTTCCCGTTCGTCAGCTGCAGGCCGATACGGTCGCGGGAGCCAACCCCGGCGCCCGCGAGATGGTGTGCGAGGCGGTTCGCCCGACCGTCCAGCTCGGCGTAGGTGAGTCGACGGTCGTCGGCGATGATTGCCAGCTGCTCCGGGATGACGTCGACCACGCTCTCGAATAGGTCGGCCAGATTGAATTCCATCGCGCCCTTTCCAGCTCGCTCCCCGTTCACGTTCCTCGACGTAGTATGGCCTGGGCACACGGGGTCGGCTGGCCGGGATGGCACAGCGTCGTTTCTGGAGGGGGCTCATGGGGAACGCCCAGCGCATCGAGGACGGAGCCTCCCCCGAGGCCACAGCAGAAGCTGAGTTGCCGTCTGACTCGACTGGTCAGGGTCAGACGTCTCCGTCGTTGGCGGAGCGCGTCGTTGGGTCGTATCGCGCCGTGATGAAGTTCCTGGGGCGACGAGCGCTCGCCCGAGCCACGCTCGCCATACCACGTACGGTGCGCTTCATGGGTGCCGCGGCGAAGAGCGGTGAGGTGTCTGATGGCTTGGCGGCACCGCCCCTGTCGCTAGGGTTCGCGGCCGGTGTCGCCATGGACGAGGCTTTGCTGGCCATGGCCATGACGCCCAACCGGTTCCCTCGACGAGTCGACTTCGATCGAGTGAGCGCCGAGCTCGCCGACGCCCGCCGTTTGTTCTCGAGACGAGGTTGGATTGCCCGACCCGCCTCCTTTCATCGTACTCCGCCCCCGCTCGCCACGCAGGATGTCGAGATGAGCCACGGGTGGGCACTGGGCCTGAGCTACGAACGGATCACATACGACAGCGAGTTCTCGACGCGCCCGCGCGAGCCCGGTGGCGAGCGGTGGATGGCCTATGAGCCAAACCGTAGGGCCACGGCTGCCATCGTTTGTCACCGAGGGGCGTCGCGCCCGTGGATCGTGTGCGTACACGGGTTCTGCATGGGCTACCCCTTTATGGAC
Organism: uncultured Acidimicrobiales bacterium; assembly: GCA_963731665.1. GTDB lineage: Bacteria > Actinomycetota > Acidimicrobiia > Acidimicrobiales > UBA8190 > Chersky-840. Next base: position 445,422 of record CAVSWP010000008.1, read on the forward strand.
TTCATGGGCCTGCATACCGCCAAACTGCACCGTGAGCTTGGGCTCAACATCGCCATGCCTGTGCTGCCCTTGCACGGAACGCGCAAGGTCACCTTAGTGAGTGGCGAGCCGTTCTTGTCCTTCGACATGATGAATACCATCCACGGGTTGACGCAGGCGGTGTGGGATATTCGGCGCCTCGTGTCATGGATCAGGGCCCAGGGAGCAACCTCCATCGGGCTTTACGGGGTCTCGCTCGGAGCCTACGTGGTCTCGCTCTTGGCCGGCATAGACGAAGGGTTCGATGCTGTGGTAGCTGGCATCCCGGTCGTAGACCTCCCATCGCTTTTCCATGCTCACAGCCCGGTGCACATCCGAGCTCGCTCGATCGAGCATCACATCCTGGGTGGTGTGGCAGAAGACGTGTTCCGAGTGGTATCGCCCATGAGCTTCCAGTCGAAGGTGCGGCGTGATCGTCGGTATGTGTTCGCAGGATACGGCGACCGCCTGGCCACCACGGAGCAGGCTCGCATGCTGTGGGAGCGCTGGGACAAGCCCCGCATCAGCTGGTTCCCCGGGAACCATGTGGGCTATCTGTGGTCACACCAAGTGTCGTCGTTTATCGGGGAGTCACTAGTGGAGTCCGGGCTCAGCTACGTTCAGGCCGAAAACGAGGGCTGAGCGGTGGAAGTGATGGTCGGCCTCGACGCCAAGTTCCTCTACTCGGAGACCGCCTCGACCCACATGCACACCTTGAAGGTGGCGGTGTTCGATATGTCGAACGTCCCCGGTGGGTATTCCTACGACGAGATCACAGACCTGTTCGGGCACCGACTCAACCGGCTCCCACCGTTTCGTCGACGGGCGGTGCCGGTCCCTTGGGGGCTCGGGCACCCCGTGTGGGTCGAGGACCCTGACTTCGACCTCAAGCGACATGTCACCCGCCGCCGGGCCGCCGAACCGGGGGATGACCACGCGCTGGCTGCGGTGGTGGCGGACGTGGCGGGCCGGCCATTGCCCCGGGATCGTCCGCTGTGGGAGATCGTCGTGGTCGAGGGACTGGCCGACCTTCGCCTCGCTGTCGTGGCCAAGGTTCATCATGCCGTGGCCGATGGAGCGGCCACGGTCGCACTGTTGCTGAACGCGCTCAGCGCCCACGGAGCCGGCTCCCAAGTCGACGAGTGGCACCCCGAGATCATCCCCACCCGGTCCCGGCTCCTAGCCCTGGCTGCCCGCGGACATCAAACACGCCTGCGGCAGCTGCCCCGCCTGGCGACGCGGTCGATCCGGGGGTTGCGCGATTCCGGAGCCCAGCGACGCGCCTCACCGGTCAAACCACCCTTGCCGTTCGACACGCCGAAGACGGTGTTCAACGTGTCGCTCCCCCCAGAGCGGACCTTCGCCATGACGACCCTGGCGCTCGAGGACCTCAAGGCAGTGCGCCGGGCACGCGGTGCGACGCTGAATGATGTCTACTTGGCCATATGCGCGGGTGCTCTGCGCACCTACCTGGCCGAGGTGGGCGCACTGCCTGACCGCCCGCTGGTGGCTAGCGTCCCTGTCTCGACCGATCCCAGTGTCACCCGTCTCGGCGGCAACCACGTCGACAACCTGTACGTCTCGATCGGGACCGACATCGCCGACCCCCTCGAACGTCTCCGTCACATCCATGACATATCCGCCGCGTCCAAAGACGAACGCGCTGTCCTCGGAAACGACCTCCTGGAAAGGCGAGCCGACGTAGTTCCGCCGCAGCTATACGCTTTGATCGTGCGGACGTGGGGTCGAACCCGCCTCGCGAACCACATGCGGCCGCCGGTCAACCTCGTGCTCTCGAATGTGGCGGGACCACGCCAACGGTTGCACATCGGACAGGCAATGCTCGAGGCCATCTACTCGGTGGGTCCGATTCTTGAGGGCATCGGCCTCAACATCACGGCCTGGAGTTATGCCGACGCCCTGCACGTGTCGGTGCTTGGCTGCCCGACCAGTGTTCCGGATCCATGGCTGATCGTCGAAGCGCTCCACAGCGCTCTGGCCGAAATCAAGCAAGCCTCAGATACGGCCGCCGGGTCGGTGCCGGTGGATGACTGATGTGGGGTGTCGGTGCCATCACCGCCTGCGCACCGACAACGGACCCCGTCTCGGTGCAGGGCTGATACGTAGTGGACAAGCGCCACACCTCGAGTAGCGAGGTCGGGTCCGCCCGTGACCCGGCGTTCCTTCGTTCGGTGCGACCGATCCTCGAGCTTTTCGCGTCCTACTTCCGGGCCGAGGTGCGGGGTTTCGACCGGTTGCCACCGCAGGGCCCCTTCCTCGTCGTGGGCAATCACTCGGGAGGGCAGATCCCGCCGGACCTCCCCGTCCTTTTGACCGCATGGTGGCGCAAGCGAGGCGAGGACGAGCCTGTCTATGCGCTCTTCCACTCCTTTTTCCTGGGGCTTCCTGGTGTGGGTCCGGCGATGGAACGAGCTGGTGCCGTTGAGGCTGGGCGCGAGAAGGCGGAGGCGATTCTTCGCGGCGGGGGGATCCTGATCGATTATCCGGGAGGCGACTACGAGGTCTTCCGTCCCTGGCGGGACCGCAACCGCATCACGTTCGGAGATCGCATCGGCTTCGTTCGACTCGCGCTCCGAACGCAAGTTCCGGTGGTGCCCGCAGTCTCCGTTGGCGCGCACGAGACAGTGATCGTTCTAGCGCGAGGTGAGTGGGTCGCGAAGCGTCTCGGGCTCGACCGGCGATTCCGCCTCAAGGTATGGCCCCTCGTCCTGGGACCGCCCTTTGGTGTCGTTCCAGGAGGAATTCCGACGTGGCCCCTTCCGGCCAAGATCACGGTCGAACTTTGCAAACCGATCGACTGGGCTTCAAGGTACGGCCCTGAGGCGGCTGAAGACACAGCCATCGTCCGCAAATGCTACAAAGAGCTCACGAATACCATGCAGGCGACGCTTGACCGACTCGCCGCCGAGCGCCGCTTTCCGATTCTCGGATAACCGGTCAACGACGAGGGCGCGAGACGGCTCTCCGAAAGGCGTCCGCGAATGTCGATGTGTGCGGCCTCTGAGAAGGATCCTCACTGGATGGGCCGGCCCGCAACTGCTTGGGTTCGCCAATACTGATCGGGTCGGTCCTGGCCTAAGACGCGTACAGAACTGCAGGATTTTCGTGATTGGGCGGGTTAATCGTCCTTGGGGGCGAGGTAAGGGGCATTCGCCCATGTGGGACGTTGGCGGGTGATAATGACGTCATGCTGGGTGCTCTCGTGAACCTGTCCCATCCCGGCCACTACCTGCACTGGGGTTTCGTGCAGATGAGCGTGGCCAACTTCGTGGTGATCGTGCTCATGGTCGTGGTGTTCGCGGCCGCGCTCGTCATCCCGTTCCGAGCCGGCCGGCGCCACCGGTGAGCGCCGTCACCGACGCCGGTCAGGGTGCGGCCCCCCCGTCCCCGGTGGGCCCGGGCGACGGGGTCAGCCCCGCTCCCGGGGACGAGCGCATGTGGAGCGCCCGCCTGCGGGGCGCGGCCATGCGAGCCCTGCCCCCCGGCAAGCTGCTGCCCGACCGCCAGCCCAGCTACGTGGCCTCGTGGGTCTACGTCTTCGGGGTCCTGTCCCTGGCCTCTTTCGTCGTGATCCTGATCTCGGGAGTCGTGCTCGTCCTCAAGGGCCCGTCGTGGTGGCACCTGTCGAAGACGGGGCTGTTCTTCAACAGCATCCACCTGTGGAGCGTCGAGCTCTTCTTCTTCTTCATGGTCCTGCACCTGTGGGGCAAGTTCTTCATGGCGGCGTGGCGTGGCAACCGGGCTCTGACGTGGATGACCGGCGTGGTGTGTTTCGTGCTCTCCATCGCCACCGCCTTCACCGGCTACCTGTCCCAGCAGAACTTCGACTCCCAGTGGATCTCGACCCAGGCCAAGGACGGCATCAACTCCACCGGGGCGGGCGCCTTCTTCAACGTGTTGAACTTCGGCCAGATGCTCCTGTGGCACGTGCTGCTGCTGCCCATCGCCGTGGGTGCTCTCATCGGCCTCCATCTGCTCATGGTCCGCCACCGCGGCGTGGTGCGCCCCCTCCCCGCCCGTGCCGGGCGTCACAGCCGCTCGGGCCCGGCCCGCGCCCCCGCCACCTCGCAGAGCTCTCCGGGGGCCGACCGATGAGCGAGCTCCCCCCCCAGACACCGGGCACCACCACCTTGACCGAGGCCATGCGCCAGCCCGACCACAGCGCCTGGAACGGGCCCAAGATCCGCTACGACCTGGTCAAGGAATTCGTCATCGCCCTGGTGGTGATGGCGCTGCTGGCCGTGGCGCTGGCCGTGGTGTTCTCCTCGCCCGACGACCACCCCGTCACCATCCGGCAATGGGCCCAGGCCGACCCCGCCGACTTCCTGGCCACGGCGGTCACCGAGCTGGACGGGACGAGCCCGACGGCCACCTACGGCCCGCCCTACAACTCCTGGGCCCCGGGCGAAGGCCAGAAGCTCGGTCCCATCGGCCTCGAGCGCTGGGCCGGGGTCCACATCCCGGTCAACAGCGCGGAGGACTTCGTCCTGTCCCCGTTGCGCCTGGCCGCCACCAGCGACGCCCGCCTGCGCGCCGCCCTGACCACCTACGGCGCCGCCACCGCGGCGCGTCAACAGGCGTGGACGGCCGCCTACACCAACGGCGTGGCCCACGTGAAGTTCCCCGGCGACGCCGTCGTGCTGCCCCCGGGGCGCTACGGCCCGGTGGCGCCCATGATGACGGGCCTGCTGACCATGGCCCAGACCGGAGGCCTCGACGCCGACCTGCTGGCGTCGCCGCAGTTCTACGGGACCGACTACACCAAGCCCCTGTTGTTCATCGCCGACGGCTCGTTCCTGGCCTCGGAGGCCTCCGCCCAGCACCTCCAGGGCGACCAGTGGGGGATGATGAACGAGACCGGGAACTACCCCGGCCAGGCGTGGTTGTGGCTCTACACCATGTGGTACCAGGTGGCGCCGTTCAACACCTCCTCCAACGGGGACGTGCTCGTGTGGGCCCTCATGATGGTGCTCACCCTGGGCCTGTTGCTCGTACCCTTCATCCCCGGGGTGCGGTCCATCCCCCGCCTGGTCCCGGTGTACAAGCTGATCTGGCGCGACCACTACCGCCGCCTCGCCGCCGAGCTAACTCGTACGCCCTAGTGTGTCCCGGGCCCAACAGAGGTGAGCCCCGTTGCTGGCAATATTGGCCACGAGCGGCGTCGATGGCATCGAACCGAAGTGCCAGCTCTCTACGAAGACAGACAACTTGCAAGCGCCATGGTGCCGGCTCTCGCTGTGGGTGTTCGAGAAGGCCATCGAGCCGTGGGAGCAGTTTCCTCCAGACCGTGATTGTGCGTGAGTTGCACCGGGCCGCGGGCGTTCGAACACGCTTCGATCCATGTCCTTTTCGGCGAAGCAGATGGCGTCAACTCGGGGTCGCCTCCGCTGCCGCTTTGAGGCGCTCAAGTGTCAGCTCCATCGTGGCCCGGTTGTGCGTAGCACGGTCCCCGACGCCCGTCGCCGGTTTGGCTAGGGCCTTGACGACGCGGCCCCGCAGGTCGATCCAAGTCTCAGTGACCCGACAACCGGCACCGGTCGGCTCGAACGAATAGCGCCATTCGGCGACCTTGAATCCCAGGACCGTGATGCGGAAGGCGAGCAGACGTCCGGGCTCGGCGTCGTCGATTGTTCCTAACGTTGTCCATCTCTTCTTGCCGTTACGGTTCGCGCCACGGAACGTCGCGCCCAGTCTTGGGCCTGTCGCGCCTCGCAGCCAGGTGGCCCCCTCATTTTCAGGCGACCACTCGCCCATTCGGGTCAGGTCGGAGATCATTGTCCACACCCGCTCTGCTGGTGCGGCGATTTCTGTCGTCACAATCACCTGTTTCGCCATGGGCGGCATGGTAGTACCGGGCGCTCTGGCTCACCCGCCCATGGAATCAACTTATAGCCACAGGGTTCAACCCGCACGCTGCCTCTGGCCAGCACTAAGCGCCGCGTCTCGACCGCTCGGGGTTGGTTCAAGTCAAACCGGGTTCTGCTCGGGGCAGGGGGCGAGGTGCCACGAGGTTGAAGCGCTCGGTATGGCTCAGAGGTGTCGTTTGCGGCTGGTCGCCCTTCCGGGGCGAGAAGGAGCGCCATTCGGGTGACCTCGTTACTCTTCGTTAGGCGGCAAAGAGGCGGCAGAGGATGGTGCTGGAGATGGCTGGAGCCAAAAGGAAAGACATCAGAATCGTCGACCGGACTACGGTCAAGGAGATCGGCGACAGATTTGAGATCGAATGGCAGCTGAGTGCCAAACCCGAACTTGAATGGGCCGAGATCTTTCAGTTGGCAGCCCCGTCAGACCGCCATGGCTCGCTCGATTGGGTGGAGGGTGGTGGCCCTGATGTGATAGGTGCCGTCGTCCGATGGTTTGTTCCCAGCGAGGAAATCGAGAATGCCGATGCTGAAGTGCAACATCGTTTGTCGGTGGCGAACCAGAGGTTTGCGTTGGGATAGGAGCGCGCCCATAGAATGCGGGTCGATCAGCTAGACGTCCAAGATTTTCACCGAGTTAGGGCCGCGGTCAGTGTCCGGTGGACACACGAACCGACCTCTAGTGGAACCCGTGGCGCTGAGCGACTTCCGACTATCCCGCGCTACCTCGTGCGTGATACGGATTCGACGCGTCTGACTGCGATGCTCGCTTCCCTCGCTTCATTGTCACGAGGGCCGCGTCCGGGGACGGGATTACTCCGAGCCACTCGAATCCATCGTCGGCAGACGCTTGCAGCTTGGCCTGGTCCCCTCAGCGTCGCCCAAAGGGTGCAACCGGAGCACTTGGTACTCGTCGCTCATTTCAGAGGCGTAGCGACGTAAGGCAGCGAGCAGGGGATAAGGCAGCGGGGTGCAGAACCACCCCACACGCCCCCATGAGAAGCCGGGAGGGGAACACGGCCCGAGAACAGAGGACGGGGCATCGGCGGGTCTGGGCCGATTTGTCGGATGCTCCGGTCGCCTTCCGACTGCTGGTGACCAGAGCGACGTATCTGGCGAGCGGTGTCAAGACGCGGCTTAGCCTAGCGTTGGGGCCGTGGCGGCTGAGATTGAGAGCATCACTGGCCACACGGCTATCGGCACAGATGGTCAGGTGTCGTTCGTGGTCACCTATTCCGACGGCACGGTGGAGCACCGCAAGGGGACGCTTCTAGACGTGAGCAAACTTGCGTCCACGGCTGGTCTGCATCTTGCTCACTCCAGCGCCGGGACCTACCGATGGACCGGCAAACCCGAGACATTTGACAGCCCATAGCCGCGCTCGGCCGTGAGCATACGAGGGATCGGCGAAACGCTCCGGTCCTCGTAGACGGGTAAGAGATCACGGGGTTAGGGAGCCGGGTACCGAAAGGCCGGGCGGTTCTTACCCCGAGGCACGGCGGGGCGCAGTCGTGTTCACCACATCGTGAAGCCCGAGCAAATCCTGCGACTCGCTGCCCTCCCGAGGCCGTTAGACACGCCCCGCCCAGGACGTAGCGTCGCCAGGGTTGACCTCGGAGTACGGAATCCCTCTCGCCGCGGTGCTCGGCCGGGGCCGAGCGGGGTGCAGACAAAGTACCGACCTTGACCCGCAGAGCCGACAGTGGTTCTGCACCCCGTCCCCCCTGCGCATGATGGGCCAAAGGACCCTAGGACCAGCGCCACTTCAGGCGTACCGTTTCGTTGGGTCGGCTTCTGAAGGGACTTACCCCCTTGATCCAGAGGTCGTCCAGGCAGGGAGATGGCGGGGTGCAGACAACGCGTCGATGGCCACCCAGCGTCGGCAGCGGTCCTGTACCCTGCCGCCCTTCCAGGTCGCAATAGGCCGACCTAGCCGAACGATCTCTTCCTGATCGGAATGCACGTCCTCAACGTGTCGCACCATAGCGTTTCGCGGGCGACACCCGGCCCGTGAAAGATGTGGACAACTTTTGGGCTAGCTGCTTCATCGTGATCTGGTCGAAGGAGGATCCGTCATACCCACCACGGTCGAAGAGTTGCTGGGAGATAACGACCTCGCCAGCCTGCGTGGTGATCGTGGCCTAAAGGTCAGCACCGGCAGGTGTGGCGTCAGACATGCCAGCATTGTCCGCAGCATCCTGAGGTAGCGGATCCTGTTGCGAGGGCTGGGACACAGATTTCTTGACCGTACTCCGGTCGCGCCGTCCAACCGCAAGCAACATGCGCGATGGGCTATAAAGGCAAAAGTCGTTTTCCAAGGCTATTCGATCATTGCGTCGGCACTGGAACCAATCACGGGCCGATGAGCCTGCCGGGAAAGAGAGACGCGTTCAGACAGGAGTCCCGCGATCATGCGCTCGCCTCTAGCGATCGCCTCGGTGAGAAGTTTGGAGGCGCTTTCGGTTTGGTTCTGTTCCACCATCCACTTTGCCGCCACTATCTGTTGAAGAAGAGAATCGTTGATCTCTAGGGCCTCTGTGTACCGGAGATTTGCTTCTTCCACTTGACACCGTCGTTGCTGCTCGGCCAGGGCGGCACTCTCGCTGGCTCTTGTCTGATCTGTGGCGCGACCCAACAGCCCGCCGAGCAAGAACATGGCCACGGCTCGGACGATCCATCCCGTCACGTCTATGTCACCGCTGCTGTGCTCGACCTCGAGCAAAGCGAATAAGGCGAAGCCGGCCGTGGCGCCCGTCAGTCCGCCCCGTTCACCCAGGGTGACCGCCAGGAGGGCAATGGGCAGGAGATAGAGCACCGCGATGGCCTGGCCCGATCCGTCGTTGAACCAATCCAAGACGGAAATGGCCACAAAGAGGCCGACCGCGACCACGATGGCTCTCCCGAGATACAGCCGATACCAGGGCCAGGTTTTGAGGCGGTCCGGATTCTCCGAGACGGCCCTCGCGACATCCATTTGAGAAGCATCATCAGCGTCCGGTGAGATCACCAGAGACCTAAGACCCAACCTCTCTCATCAAAACGTTGAATATGGCAGGTAGATCGGGGGCGTCCCAGCCATCGATCTGTGGACCGGACAGCATCTTGGGCTCGGAGCGATGGTGGGACTTTTGGCCTTTCTCTCCCTGGTCGATGGACCCTTGGCCGACGTGCCTGAAGAGAGGAAGCTGAACAATTATGCAAGAACATCGCGAGGTGAATCGAACTTGGGCCAGGCGGCCACTTAGGAAATATGCACAGGCGCTCTGCTCTGAACAGACGGGACCGCCAGGAGCTGCACAGTTTGGCACAAGGGCGTCATCAACGAGGCAGGGTGACTTCCTTCGTCTCCGTGCTCAAATACCTCCGAGGCGATGCGCGGAGGATGCATGATGGAGCAGCTTGAAGGCCTCGACGCAGCCTTTCTCTACTGCGAGACACCGACCATGCACCTGCATGTCTGCGGCCTATTGATGCTCGATCCCTCCACGATGCCTTCCGGTTACTCATATGACCGCATCCGCTCAATGGCATTCGAGCGTCTGCCCAAGATCCCCTCCGTTCGCCAGAAGCTCGCGATGGCCCCTTTCAACTTGAGCCGGCCCTTTTGGGTCGAGGACCCGGACCTGAATATCGATCGCCATCTGCATCGCGTCGTCCTCGAGCCCCCTGGCGACGAACACTCGCTGGCCAACGTCGTCGGTGATATCGCCAGTTGGCCGCTGCGCCGAGACTGGCCATTGTGGGAATTGTGGGTGATCGAAGGGCTGGCCGATGGACGGGTGGCCATCCTGGTCAAGATGCACCACTCGACGATCGATGGTGTCTCGGGTGCCAGCATGATGGGACACCTCCTCGACCTCCAACCCGTGCCCCCTGCCCCGTCCAGCCCCTCGGTTGAGGGGCGCGCCCAGCACCCACCGAGCCCTCTCGAGTTGTTGGGTCGCAGTCTGGCCACGCGGCTTGCTGAGCCCTTGGATCTGGCCCGACTGGTGCCAATGACCGCGTTCCGCTTGGCTACCACCCTATGGCGACTCGGACGGCAAGGAGAAGATGCCGCTTCGACCGCTAAGCCGTTTACTGCGCCGCGCACCCTGTTCAATGCCACCATCACTGCACGCCGGTCGGTTGCCTTTACCGATGTCTCTCTTGCCGACATCAAGAAGGTGAAGGATGCATTCAAAGTCACCGTCAATGACGTGGTGACCGCCATGGTGGGTGGCGCGCTTCGCCATTATCTCGAAGATCGTGGCGAGCTTCCCGATCGGTCACTTCTTGCCGCCACCCCTGTGTCCGTCCATGATCAGACGACCGAGCACGGGGGTGTGACCAAGCTCTCAGTGATGTTCTCGACGCTGGCCACCGACGAAAAGGACCCCGCCGAGAGGCTGCGGGCCATCGCCTCTGCTAATACTCGGGCCAAGGAGATCCAGAAGATGGTCGGCGCCGACACCCTCATGCGCTGGGCTGAGCACTTTTGGCTCAACGCCTTTGCCCTCGGTGCTCGCTTGTACTCGACCTTGCACATCGCCGATCACCATCGCGTCGTGCATAACCTCATCCTGTCGAACGTGCCGGGACCGCCAGTCCCTCTCTACATGGCTGGAGCCCGCCTCGTGGGTCTCTATCCGCTCGGGCCGATTACCGACGGGGCAGGGCTCAACGTAACGGTGTTGTCGGAGGAGGATCGGGTCGGCTTCGGCTTCATCACCTGCCCCGATCTCGTGCCACGGGTGTGGGACCTCGCCGATGCCATCCCGGGAGCCCTGGACGAACTCTTGGAAGCTGCGACGCGAGTGGGGCGCGCTGCCAAGCGTCCTGTCCCGGCGCACTCGCAGCAAAGCTCTGGTGGTTAGCCCGACGTGGCCTATCAGGTCGAGGCCGCCGGAAACGAAACCGTCAGCGCATCGTTGACCAGCTGGCGGACCGCACTCGACCAGAAAAAGCCAACATGGCCGCCGGCATAGGCGGCAAGGGTGGGTCGGCCCCAGTGCAACCACAGCCTCCGGGCCTGGCCAAACGTCGACATCCGGTCGGCCAGGCCAGCGAAGACGTAACGGGAATCGAAGGGGACCCTGCACTCCATGGCCAGTGGGGAGACGACACGGTGTGCGTCGTCGGCCGCCTCCCCCAGGACTCCGTGGGTGTCTGCTAACCGGGCGATGTGCGGGGGGCTGTGTCGGCGGAAGAGTTCGGGCAGGCTGACCACGGGGATCCCCGCGATGACGCATGCCAGGTCGTCCTCGAGGGAAGCCACGAGGGCCGCGACCAGCGCCCCCAGCGAGTACCCCATGAGTCCGATGTTGATGTGCTCCCTGACTCTCTCGCAGCCAACGGATGACCCGCCGCAGGTCCCAAGTGGCTTGGGCCATGCCGTGCATGCTGTCAACCAGGTCGATGGTCATGAGGTCCTCGCCGCGCACCCGGCCCGAGGCTCGGGGGCCATGGAGGGGCAGCACCGGCACGACGACGTTGATCCCCCGACGGTTCAGCTCCTTCGCTCGAAATGCCCGCAGGTCCATCGACGGGCTCGTGCCCATGCCAAAACCGTGGCCACCAATGAGCCAGGATTGGTGCTCTCGACTCGGTGCTCGCGACACCCACGCGTGGACAGTGCGGTTGGCCTCGTGGCTGAGCCACCTCCTTCTTCCGGGCTCCTCAGGGTACGGCTCCCAACCACTCGTGAACGTGAGGTGTTCATAACCAAGGCCAAGGGCACGCCCATGCCAGGCGCGTACATCCTCGGGAACCAGGGGGCTGCAGTGATACTCGGCGGGACGATCGAGCCACCCGCGCGCCGAGAGGAGACCTTGGATGTCTGACAAGTCGGCCGCTGCCGGGGCATAGTCTTCGGTCCTCGGCAAAAGGTCCGGGTGACGGAAGAGTGCGATCAGCACTTCGTCTAAGTACGCCTGCAGGGCCAACGCCGGTGTTGGGCGGATGGGCACGATACTGTCGTCCTCGCCGGCACTCGCTGTCCTGCGGCGGCCACGAACCAGGAACCGCCCCACCCGGGGTGCTGCACGCAAGACGCCTACCACCCTTGGGTCACTCATGCCGAGCACGGAGGAGCGGCCGGTTGAGTTTTTTCACCCCGCATCGGCACGCAGCTGTCGACTTCGGAGTGCGGCAAGCCAGCTGTCATTCATCATGAGAGCCGTGTTTAGGCGCATAACGCCTCGCCCCCGTATCAAGGGCCTCCAAAGGAGGTAATACCTACGTCGCCCACAGGCCGCACAGCCGCTGCGCACACCGACATCGTCGCGCTCCCGGCCGAGTTCTTAAAGACCAATCGACCCTTTTGCCAACCGGTCAATCCGAGCGAGCAAACGACCGCCCTCTGGCCTCGATGATGGCCGTTAGGGCCGATTCCGCAACTTAAATGACACCTTGACCTTGGCACGGTAGGTCTTGACTTGTCCGTCCTCGATCTGGAGATCGAGTTCGACCACTTCTGCAATGCGAAGGTCGCGCAGTGACCCGGCTGCCTGAGTCACGGCCGCGCTGGCCGCCTTCTCCCACGATTCCTCGCTGGTGCCGACCAGTTCGATTACCTTGTACACGCTTTCCGCCATGACGTGTTTTCCCCTCTTCCTGTGGTTACCACGAGACTAAGCCGGATTGGGACTTCCTCCCCTAGCGGCGCCCCCAGCCGCTCTCGGATCATTGAATCAGGGTCGATCCCGATGCGGGAGGCTTTATGGCTGCGGACCAGGTAAGTGGGAGGGAAAAGGGGGGCGAGTTCCAAGAATCGGGCGCCAGTGGACAACCCATAGGAACGGCTTCGCCATCGCTTGCTGAGGAACGACAAGAGCTCACCCGTTCTCGCATCAGGCAAGCCGCCATGGAAGTCGTCGCCCAACGGGGTTTCGACGCCACGGTCGACGAGATCGCCCGAGTTTCGGGGGTGAGTCCCCGCACCATCTTCCGCCACTACGCCAGCCACGACCAGTTGATCGTCTCCACGGTGAAGGACATGTTCGAGGCCTGCGGCCAACCGACCGAGGGAGTGCCTACACCCACCGACGACCTCAACGGCTGGATCGAGGGCTTGGCGCTCACGATCCACACCCGCAATGCCGAGATCCTCGGGGAGGCGTTCTGGGACATTCACGCCCAGAATCGCAACGCACCTGGGGCGCTCTCGGAGGTCGACGCTCTCCGACGCGAGGCCCGAACACGGGGGGTGTATTACCTGGTCACCCTGGCCTGGCAGAGGGCTGGTGGCACCGGTGACCCTCCGAAGGACCTGATGCTGGTGTTCGCTCTCAACTTCTCGGCTTTTACGACTCAGGCCCTCATGGTGGACTTCGACCAGACGCCTGCTCAGGTCGGAAGACTCACCGCCGACATCTTAAAGGTGATGCTCCGGCGCGCCATCGAGGCGCAGGGGTCGGCCGGAGGCACAAGGAAAGACGCCTCTGATGCCGTGGGGTCCGAGAGTTAATCGTGCGCATACCCAGCACGCTTCGAGGGCGCCGATCTTACCCCGGGGCGGTGGCAGTTGATCTCGAAGGTGTGTTAATGGGTTAGCTCGATTCATCGCTCGCGGGTTGGAGGTTTGTGATGGCCATTGGAGTCCAGCTTGATTTCCGAGGGAGCACGCTCGAACAGTATGACCTGGCAGCAGAGGCGCTCGGGCTCCTGCCGGGCGGACCCGCGGCGCGGGACCAGCTCTTCCACTGGGTAACGAAAACTGACGACGGCATTCGTTGCATCGACGTATGGGGGTCGCGAGAGGCGTTCGAGGCGTTCTGGGAGGCAAGGGTTCGTCCGGTTTTGCCAGAGATTGGTGTGGTCGATCCACCAGAAATCCAGTTCTTCGACGTGCACAACTACTTCGCCGGAGGTCGGTGGAGGAGCTGATCGGGACACTCTTGAACGAGAAACGTCTCACAATCAGCGGAGAACGGCCAAGTTCAAGAAGACATTGTTCTTTCGTGCCCCTGCCCGAGGCGAACTTACCTGATTCCGGATTGTCCGGCCGATCACGAAGACCCGGGGCCGCACTCACACAGGCCACGCACCCGGTCATCCACGTCAAGTCATCTGAAGGGACTTTCGGCCCTTGGCGCACGATTCTCAGTGAGCCATCTTGGTCTTGTACCAATCAGGCGGAGGGTGCCCGGAGACGGGAGCTGGAGACAGGAGGTTTGCCTATGATGACCTGTTCGATCTCCAGCGCCGCCATATGAGTGGCTTGAGACAGGCGACCGGTGGACATCAGACCGGGAGTGCCTCAGCGGTGACAGGTGCGAGTGTCCGGGACATACGTCTCGGCCCGCACAAAGGTCCAAGCGCCTAACGCTTCGCTGAGCGTCCATGTGTCTGCTCGGCGCTCATCTGGAGTCGCTGGCTAAACTGAAGTGACGGCTCGCCCGTCTTGCCTTGAAACGGTGAGGCGGGCGATCTCGCGTCAGAGGGGTGGCCAGGTCAAGCGATCAATACCGAGACGGATCACTCTGGCCAGACGGAATCCCAAGTCCGGACCAGAGACCTGAGAGTTGTAGCTCCTGCCACCTCCCCTCCGGACCGGACGTCATTCGGTCAGGGTGCTTTTAGTCGCTCCATCAGTTGGCCATAGTGTTCAAGGTGCTTGTCGCCCACGAAGCCTTCCAACACATGTCGTCTCGCCTGCTCTCCTAGCCGCACGATCCCGTTGGGGTTTGCCAGCAAACTCGATACGGCGGCGCCAAATCCGTCAAGGTCACGGGGATCGCCGAGCAACACACCCGTCCCCGGGGCCACCTGATCGACTATGCCTCCCACCGCCGACGCCAAGACGGCCTTTGCCTTCCACATGCCTTCGGCGACGGTAAGGCCGAAGCCTTCGGCCAGGCTCTTTTGCACAATCACAGTGGCGTGACGCTGCAGCGCGTTGACCATGGCCGCGTTCTCGTCCACATCGTGCATCGGGAGGCTGATGAGTCGGATGCGCCGTCGCTCCTGAGGCGCCAACAGGCTCCAGGCGTTGATGCACTGCTCAAGCACCTCGCGGCCTTCGGGGTCATCGCTCACGTCGTCGACCATGGGACCCACCAGGGCCAGATGGGCGTCGCTGTGACCGACCACATGCGCGGCGAAACCCGCCATGACTCCCGCCATGTCCTTCAGGTGGTCCCACCGAGAGACCTGCATCACCAGGGGTGCCTTGGGATCGAGGGGCTCCTCGGCCACCACGGAGGCCTTCCGGATGACCTGACCGGCGGTGCCGTCCCGACGGGTGAAGGACGCGGTCTCGGGTTCTTCGCCATCTGTCACCCCCATGGCGGCCAGGATGCTCAGCCGGCCGGCCTCAGACAGCTCCTGGTTCTTGGGGGAGAACGGGTCGATCGAAGGTGGGATGATCGAGACCCTGTCGGCGGGGACCCAGGCGGGCACAAACGACTGGCGGGTGAACACGAATCCGTCGCAGGCGGCCAGATGCGGTCGGAGGAAGCTCCACGCCTCCTCGGTCCATTGGTTGGTCGTCTCGGTGCCCACATGGCAACGCCACAGCACCAGCGCCCCGACCGCTTTCAGAGTCGCGGCGAGCCCGGCGGTTTGAGGATCGTGCAAGACGACCACATCGTCTGGTCGGACCTGCTCCGCGATCGCCTTGGCGTTGGCTGCCTGGACGGACTGGTAGGTGGCGGCCTCTTCGTCGCCGAGCGACCCGCCGTCGCCCGCAACACCGTGGAGGCGATTGTGGATGCGCTTGGTCACCGAGAAGAACTCGGGATCCCCGGCAATGACGAGCCAGCGGACGGATACTCCCACGCCGAGGATGTAGCCCACCAGTACTTGCAGCATCTCCGCCACGCCCCCGCCCGTCGCCGTGGAGTTGACATTCCACACGGTGCAGGCCCGCAGCACAGCCCGGGTGCGGGTCGCTTCAGCCATCAGACCCGCGTAGCGCTGTTCTCCGATGAGTGGCTGCAAGCGGGCTAGCTGCAGCACCGGGACATCGACTTCGCGAGGTGGAGGCAGATGTGACACCGCGCGATCCTGACCCCGCCAGCCACGAAGCGCAAAACCGAGAACCTCGACCGGATTGTTCAGGCGCCCTTGCTGTCCATATCTCGACCGGCCAGCGGTTTAGCCTCGCACAGCACCACCGTCTTGGATTCCGAGTCGGTCCGCTCGTGTAGTTTTCGTCTCCTCTTGCTCACGGACGAGGGTCGGCGAGCCGAGATAGTTCTCTTGCCCCTTTTCTGCGGCTGTCGGCAAGAAAACGTGCCAGCCACACCTCGGACAACCTTCCTCCGTGAATACGGTGCGACACGCCAGGAACCGGGTGTGCCAGGACACCGCGGTATCAGGCGAGGACAAGACACTGCAGCTGCTGTTGGTGCAGGTGAAGGTCCGGTCCTCATGGACGATCACCGTCCCATCGCATCCGAGGTAGGTTCCGTGCTTATCGAGCACAGTGTCATCGTTGCAGACCTAATCATCGGCGAGAAGAGTCCATTGGCCCCTTCCGCGCATCATAAGACCACGAACCGGCCTTTGCGGCCCTGTGGTCCGACGTGGGCGACGAAGCTGAATCCGACTCATCCGGTACGCCCACCTTTGACAAGATGAAGGAGCTCCGCACTCTCGTGGAGATCACGTTCTCGCCGAGTGCACGATCGGTTCGTCGCCTCAATATGGCGGCCCGTGCCACTACAAGCACGAACGCAAACAAACCTTAAAGAGGGCCAACTATCCTCTGGGGAGGGATAGTTGGGGCTGTGTGCCCCCTATTTTTCTCCCCGGTCGTTCGACCTCGAATTTGGCAGGTCTCTGGGCCATCCCGAATCGCTACCGCTAGGGCGGGCCGTGAGGGGCGTTTGAGGCTCTGAGGAGGGACCTTCGGCCCTGTACCACATGTGCTTTCGGGCACAAGCTGACGGCAAGAGCCTCGGGAACGAGGCGGCATCGAAAGGAGAATGCCATGCGGCGCAAGACTTTCGACATGCTTCTGAGCGCGGGTGGCGCCGTCCTCGTCGTCGTCCTCCTTGTCGCAGGCGCACTGGGGCTGTGGGGATATAGCTTCGCCAACTCAAACGTCCACAACCAGCTCGCTCAGCAGGAAATCACCTTCCCACCCAAGGCGGCGTTCGCTACAGCCAAAGTCGGCACGGAGATCGAGCCCGTGATGATCCCGTATATCGAGAAGTACGCGGGCCAGCCGTTGGTCACCGGTCAGCAGGCCGAGGCCTACGCCGACCACTTCATCGCCTACCACCTCCAGGAGATCGGCGGGGGCCTGACCTACGCCCAGCTGTCGGCCAAGGCCCTGGCACTGCCCAAGGGCTCTCCCGCCTACACCGCGGCCGAGGCCAAGGTCCAGACGGTGTTCCAGGGCACGACCCTGCGGGGGCTGTTGCTCGAGGCCTACGCCTTCGGGACCTTCGGCCAGATCGCCCTGGTGGCCTCGGTCGTGTCCTTCGTGCTAGCGGCAATCATGCTGATCCTGACCCTTCTCGGGGTAGTCCACCTCCGTCGGGTGCCCGCAGATGCGGAGTTTCCGGCGCCTCACGACGGGAAACACTTGGCGCAGTGACGTACGGGGATAAACGAGGATTACTTGCGAACACCGATCGCTAACCCTTCAACACGTCGATGAACTTCGCCACAAGCACGGTCAACAGGCTCTCCTGAATGTGCTGCTTGTCGCACCGTGCTGCTCCGCGGTATATGCGGATGGGACCGATTAATCAGGCCCGTCCTGGCCGGGAGGCCGCAGCTCGGGCGTGGCCATCGGTGCGGTGACCAACGGCCCTAGGCGCGGCGGACGGGAAGCGCGACGCTCATCATGATGTGGACCGATCAACGCGGATCTGAGATCCTTCCTCTCCCCGAATGCCTCCGGTTGCTGGCGGCTGCGGCGAGGGAAGGGTTGATCGGGCGTTTGAGCGTTTCGACCCAGCAAGCGCCGATCATCCAGCCGGTGAACTTTGCCTACCATGATCGCCGGATCATCTTGCGTCTCGGGTCGGGGCGCATGGCGGGCGCCGCCGCTGGCGCGCTGGTGGCATTTGAGGTTGACCACTTGGACCGCAAGGCCCGGGTGGCGTGGAGCGTGCTCGTGCGGGGCTTGGCGACGCCGCATGCGGAGTCCGAGCGCCTGAGGGCGGCGTACGTTGCGCCGACGCCCCTCGTCCCCTTGCCCGGCGACACGGTCCTGGTCATCCGCCTCGACGTCGTCACTGGACGCAAGTTTCGGTTGGACAATGCCCCGTCTCAGGCGGTTGGTCGACAACCCGCCGGTCTCAGCGCGGTCGCGAAGACGCAAAGGGACCTTCTGGATACGAAGGCGGCCCAGATCGCATCACTATGAACGCTGCCGATCGGAGCACCACGAGAGTAGACTTTCGTCGTCCGCGACGATGACCCGGGCCACATTCGCAGTCCCCGGAGCGATCGCGGTCGATCTCGCGTCACCCCACTCCGGGAGCGCAGCCGTGGTCGTACGGTATCGGTGTGGGGGCTGTCCGCCCGATACTTCCAAGGCAAGGTCCCCGGCGGGAGTGGGTGCGGTCCGGCCTCGGCCTGATCTTGACGAAGAATCATCCGTAGCGAGAGGCGAGCAACTCTCCAGAATGGCAATCTGTTCAAGACAGTGCTGAGAGGTCGATCGTTATGACCCATGAACATTGTGAAGCGTGTGCCTTTGATGGCGCTGATTACGACGCTGCGTCCTTGCTCGACGCTTTGCGGGGACAGGGCGCGCGTTGGCAAGCATTACTTGCGACAGCCGGTCCAGAACTGCGCGTACGGCCCTCCGTCGGAGTATGGTCAGCGGTCGAGTACGCGGCCCATACTCGTGACATCCTTTCCCTGCACGTATTTGGGGTGGAACAGGCATTGATTCTTGACGAGCCAGTATTCCCACCAATAGGCGCCGATCTGGTCGAGTCGGCCGCCGTGACATATGGGGATTCCAACCCAGACGAAGTTGTCGTTGAGCTGACGGCTCAAGGGTTACTGCTTGCTGACGTGGCCGAACATACCCCGAGCAACGACTGGTCTCGAGGGCTCACCATTGGAGACTCACGGAGCGACGTGCGACGCTTGCTAGAACATGCGCTGCACGACTCACTTCACCACTTGGGAGACGTCGAGCGCGGATTCACCCGTTTGCGGGCCTAGATGTACACCTAGAACCGCGATAACGCAGAAGCTGGAGGCACCCCAGAGGCAATAGAGACCGCTCGCACATGTCGGGATTGCTAGCGGTGCCGGAGAGACCCACCGAGCCGCGACGAGCGGCATCCTTTGGAGCCATGAGTGACGATAGGAAGGGAGTCGGAGGCAGGACATCCCCTTCCGGCGCTTCCCAGCTTGCTCTGAGCGGATAGACGCAGTAGGGGACTCTCGAGTCGGAGCAGACAGGGACCTGAGGACGAGAATGTTGTTCGATTGTTGTTCCACATTCGCATTGAATACTGCTGCCGGGATTCCTCGCTGACGATATACCACCCATGGTGGTGTTGAACCAACAGGAACACGCGAGCCGGGAGTGGTTCTCCGCCCTCGTCCAACGCTCGTCGGACCTCATCATCGTGCTCGATGAACAGGGTGTCGTGATCTATTCCAACCCGGCTACCGAGGCTGCCTTTGGCATTCCCACCGAAGCTGCCTTGGGAACCTCTGGCTTGAACTATGTCCATCCCGATGATCGAGATCGACTAGTTTTGAGACTCGCGCAGCTAGTGAAGTCGCCGGGCGCGTCGATGACCGACACGCTCCGCTTTGTGTCGGCTACCGGCGAGGTCCGGGTGCTCGAAGCCATCGCGACGAACTACCTTTACGATGCCTCGGTCGATGGAATCGTAATCAACGCGAGAGACATCACCGAACACGAGCAGTATTTGAGGGCACTGGAGGCCAGCTTCAACTCTCTCACCGTTGCGCTCGCCAACGCGGTCGAGCTACGCGATCCTTACACCGCTGGTCATCAGCGTGAAGTGGCGAAAATCGCCACCGCCATCGCTCGGGAGCTCGCCCTGCCCGAGGACGACATTAAAGGAATCGAAGTGGCGGCAACTCTCCATGACTGCGGGAAGATAGCCATTCCCGCCGAGTTGCTCGCCAAACCTGGCCGGCTGAGCACTGCCGAGTTCGAGATCATCAAGATGCACTCGCAAGCCGGAGCGGACATCGTTGCTGACGTCGCGTTTCCTTGGCCGGTTGCCGAGATGATCCGCCAACACCACGAACGCCTCGACGGCTCCGGCTATCCCAACGGTCTAGTAGGTGACGCCATCCTCATGGGATCTCGCATTCTGACTGTCGCCGACGTGGTCTCGGCGATGTCGGGGCATCGCCCCTACCGTCCCGCCCTCGGCCTGGACGTCGCTCTGGCCGAACTCGAGGCCAACAGCCGACGGCTTTATGATCCAACCGTCGTTGATGCTTGCTTGCGCCTCTTCCAAAAACAGCGCCTCCGACTGGGATAGATCGAAGCGAGGCGAACCCCTCAGAAATGCTTGGCGTGCGTGCGGCGTCGCTGTGAGAGATAGCGGAGAAACCGCGGTATCGCTCACCAACCTGCGGGTGGTTCCCATGGGACGTGGGTCCGCCTAGCAGACGGCGGCGACCGCTTCTCGGGACAGGACACGTAAAGGACGGCCCTGACTTCCTCGTACCGGCCCACTGGGCGGGACCCCAGTCGCCGCCCACCCGTCGTTCTCTTCGCCCTCCTCAAGGTCCCAAGAGGTGACAGCTGTCTGCCAACTGCTGATAGCCCGCCGCGCGCTGTGAGCAGGTCGTTGTGGAGACTCGGGGGCTTAACCTGTGGTCACTCTCCCACCAAGACCACGTCCGCCCTGTCCGGGGGATTTCATGAACACCCCAAGGATGGGTGTTCATGAAATGAAGCCCGCAGTGTCCATGAAACCCACCGTTGGAGGTGGCGACGAGTCTTTGACTCTCCGCCACCCCTCGAAATGCAGAAACCGCCGGCCTTCGAGCCGGCGGTTTCTGTCCAGAGCTGACCAAATGCATGAGCGCAGACGCGAACGAACCACACCGAGCGCCTTGCTCTACCGTTAGAAGACCGATGGACTACCCGGGCGGCCCCGTCGCACTCGCAGGCACGGGATTGGCCTCTCTCGAGATGCAATCGCCCTACGTCCCTGGCGTCGCTTGGCTCGCTGAAGAGGCTTGGCCTCCTCTTCGGCCTTCTTGGCCCTGAAACTACGGGACGCGGTCGAGGTTGTAGGCGGCCAAGGTGATCCCGAGCAGCACTGAGAGCTTGGTCTGACCGAAGACTCGGAACAAGCCTCGCGACAGATCAGCGAAGGCACCCTTGAGAGCAGAGTTAGCGGACGCGAGATATCGGACGGTCGATGGACCCCCGCTTGGCCTCAATCCATAGCGCGCAAACGCCACAGCGCCGTCCAGACGAAAACATGATTCCACCGGGATCCCTTGAGTCCCGGATGCCCTGGCCGTCGCTGAGCATCCCAGTCAGACGCGCCCAGGATCAGGCACGTTGCGGATGGCCCCGCTCGGAGTAGCCTTGCCGCTGGGGATGTAGAGATGGGGATTCTGGCTTCATGTTGGAGGCGGAGGGTCGTCCGGACAATGTTGCCTCTCGCCCTTGCCATGATCCTGAGTGGATGCAACGGTTGGTTTACTCAGTTCACGTCGACAGACGGCGCAAAGCAGCTCACTGATATCTCCTGTCCAACGACATCTACTTGCTTCGCGGTCGGGTCCACACAAGACAGCGATGCTCTTGTAGAGCAGTCCACAGATGGGGGTCAGACTTGGAAGACCCTCACGAGTCCCCAGTTCGACATCACCTTCTGGTCCCCGCATATCGACTGTCCTGATGCAGATCACTGCTTCGCCGTAGGAGGGCCGCGGCAGATACCCGGTGGTACCACGTACGCGCTCTACACGTCAGACGGCGGAGCAACGTGGAGCAACAGCATCGTCTCTACCACCGGTAATGATCCATCGGGTCTCTCGTGCGTCGACGACAGCAGGTGTCTTGCGACCGAGGAAGGCAACGTCACGACT
Organism: uncultured Acidimicrobiales bacterium; assembly: GCA_963731665.1. Classification (GTDB taxonomy): domain Bacteria; phylum Actinomycetota; class Acidimicrobiia; order Acidimicrobiales; family UBA8190; genus Chersky-840. Next base: position 467,315 of record CAVSWP010000008.1, read on the forward strand.
GATAGCCAAGTCAACATAACTACCGACGGAGGGGCGACCTGGACGGCCTCGCCCAAGATCGAACCGATTGGTCCAGGAATCACCGCATCAGATTTCGGCCTGAGCCACATCATGTGTCCATCGGCTACTGAATGCGTCGCCGCGGCCGAGGAAGACTATTGGACCAACACTGAACCGGTGCCCGTGCTTGTAGCGTACGATACTTTCGCCTCCTCCACTGATGGTGGCATGACCTGGCAACAACTGGCACTCCCGAACGGTGGCGGAGCCGTCGCCTGCCCCACCACGACCCACTGTCTCATGGCGTCGGATCAAGCGGTCGAGAGTGTGACGACCAATGATGGTGGAGCGTCTTGGACCATCGCCGACGAACCAGTCCCAGGGCTTGTATCCACGTTCCGTAGCATCTCGTGTCCCACGACCGTGAAATGCGTGGCCGTCCAGTTCTTTTCAGGTTCCGACGCCGATGCCGTCTACACCAGCGCGGACGGGGGCGTCACGTGGGATAGTCAGCCCATTGCAACCACCTTCAAGCCAGGCGCTGTGGAGCTTTACTCGCTGTCGTGTCCTTCGGCCACGTCATGCTGGACGGTCGGCTTTGCTCCGTCTTCGACTGGCACTGAGGACGGTTCCATCATCTTGCACAGCCTGACAGGTGGTGTTGCCTGGCCCTCGGTAAGTAGCATCAGCCCCACTCAGGGTCCGATCACTGGCGGTACACAGGTCGCGGTCGCGGGCGCGGGATTCTTAGGTTCTCCTCACGTCACGTTTGGGTCCGGGCCGGGCACCGAGATTGCCTCCAACGTCACTGTGGTCTCGTCAACCGAGCTTGAGGTGACAACTCCAGCGTGGAATGGCACTCCACCGCCCCCAGGGGGAATGGCAGTACCAGTGACTGTCACGGACCCGGGATTCGGGTCCAGCCCTCCAAACCTGAATTTCGAGTTCACTTACGTGGGCTCCTGAGGCGGACGCCCAAGTCGTTCGGTATTTGCGCGATCCGCGACGCTCCGGCAGGGATCCACTGGGTTTCCAAGGCCGCGCGGAAACACCGGTTTAGGTGCGATCTACGAAGGGAACTAGGTCAACCCAACTGACCCGATCCCCAAAGGCGTGTCCCGCCGAATGTCACCGCGGCCAGCCCGATAACGCGCGGCCCCTGACGTACCCTCCTATCCGCAGTTGGCCCCATCGTCGCCCACCCACGCAGAGCTTGGCAGACATCGAGATCTCGCTCCTCCGGGCAGTTCATTGTTGAGACCGAAGGCCCGCGGTAGCGGCGCTCAAGCCCACCTTCGTAGTTGCCGGGCACAAGAAAGTCGAGAACGACAACGATCCGAAGATCATCGGAGAATCCCAGCAGTACCTGCGCGACTTCTCCCGGATCGTCGCTGAGGAAACCACAGTGGCTGGCATTACCGCCCGAATGGTCGACCTGTACCCCGATTGGGGAAACCTCCGCACGCTGTGACACTCCTCACGAACAGCCGTCGCGAAGAAGGATGGCTAGCTGAACAAGTGCTCGTCGGGAAACGGTTTTGCGGTACCGGACTGTCAGAACGACTGGACTCAGGCCGCCCGATATCCCCTGGTCATAACCGTGCCCGTACGTCGTGACAGGCGCTTGAGTCACAACTACTTTCTTGATGTGCTCGGCCCCACCCGCCGCCTTAGCTGCATGGCTCTAGTTCTGTCCACCGTTGTGGCGTCTGCATGTGGCACTTCCCACTCAGCGGCCAATGCCGAAAAGTGCACCGGGCCTGTACAGAGCTTCCACGTCTCCAGCGCCGCCATGACACCGACTATCAAGATTGGCCAACACGTCATTGTGGACCATGGTGCCTACAGGACCGCTCCGCCGCAGAGAGGTGACATCGTGGTCTTCACCTCTCCACCACTCGCGGTGGTGCCTGGCGTGGAGTACATAATCAAGCGGGTCATCGGTCTGCCTGGCGAGGGCATTTCCTCGTCACAAACTGGTCAGCTCTTCATCAACGGTCAACCGACCTCTCAGCCATGGTTGTCTCAGGCAGCGCGCCAGGACCCCGGCCCGCCAATCGTCTCTCAGACAATCCCAGCAGGGAAGTACTACGTCTTGGGCGACAACCGCGGGGACTCCCAGGACAGTCGGTACTTCGGACCCATACCGAGGTCGTCGATTGTCGGAAAGGTCATGCTTCACGGCTGCCGCTGAGAGCGGGCATTGGTCCGAGGGGCACGGTCGATACCGGACGGTTCAGCCTGTCCCCCGTTGCCAGCAGGATCGGCACATTGAGTACGGGACGCACGCCCGGTGGACCAAGTCTCTAGTGTTTCCCTCGTGCCATCACCAATGATGCCGGCAGCCGTTTATGTAGGCGACGGCAGAATCGCTGTCGAGCAGGTGCCATGTCCAGAGCCGGGACCCGGCGAGGTCCTCGTCGAGATTGCCGAGTGCGGGATCTGCGGCTCCGATCTGCACATGGTCCTGGAGCGGTACGCCAAACCGGGTGCCATTCTCGGCCACGAATGGTCGGGCATCGTGGCGGCCGCACCCAGTGGATCGGGCTGGTCTCCCGGTGACCGGGTGGTGGGGAACCCGCCTCCGGGGTGCGGCGGCTGCCGACCCTGTCGACGGGGCCGTCCGTCGGTCTGCCTGAACCGTGCCGCGGCCGACTTCGTCGGATACCGCGGTGCCTTCTGCCAGTACAAGACGGTGGCAGCCGACGGCCTGATCCGGATTCCCGATTCTCTCCCGACCAGGGTGGCCGCGCTCGCCGAGCCTTTGGCCATCACCCTGCACGCGTTGCGCCTGGCCGACGTCGGCTCGGACGATCGGGTCCTTGTCACGGGGGCCGGCCCGGTGGGCCTCCTGCTTGTCGCTGTGCTGCGTGCGCAGGGGATCTCCGACATCACCGTGAGCGAGCCTTTCGCTGTCCGGCGCCAGCGGGCCCTCGCCGTCGGGGCCACCCGGATCGTGACGCCCGACATGCTGGCGCCTCCGCCTATGACCCAACCTGTCGCGGAGTCCTACCCGGTCGTGTTCGAATGCTCGGGCCACGCCAGCGCGGCCGAAGCAGGGTTCGGGCAGCTCGACTACGCAGGCACGCTCGTGATCGTCGGGACTGGTTTCGGACCGCCCCGGATCAACCAGAACCGCATGATTATCTTCGAGCTCGAGATCATCGGGGCCTACAACTACAACGACGAAGGGTTCCAGCCGGCCGTGGACCTCCTCGACAGCGGCACGTTGCCGCTCGACGCCTTGATCGAACCCGATAACATTCCACTCAGCGAAGTGATGGTTTCCATGGAGCGGCTCGCGCGAGGCGAGATACCGAGCAAGGTGATGGTCCAACCGGGCCTGTCCTTATGAGTGCGACCCGGTTCGCCCCGCGGATCAATCACGTGGCGATCAGCGTTGATGCCGACATCATGAACGACGAGGGTCGGGCTGCGCTGTTGGACTTCTACTCCGAGATCTTCGGCTGGGTCGAGGGAGACAACAGCACGGAGAAGGGGAATCCCCTCATTCTCTACACCGGGTCGTTGGGCCAGTTCCTCTACCTGCTGCCGGCGAAGGACGAATTCATGGTCACCCCGAACATGGACCACTTCGGCATGGAGGTGTCATCCAAAGACGAGTTGCTGGAGATTCTGGACCGGGTCAAGGCGTACCAGATGAAGGACGACCGCGTGCGCGTCACCGATGTCGGTGCAATGGTGACGCGCTACCAGGACAAGGAGTACACACTGACCAACGCCTATATCTGGTTCTTGATCCCCCTGTGGATCGAGCTCCAACACGTGGAGCGGCGTACGGGGGGGTGACCCCGCCACCGACGAGATCCCGCTGGGAACATGTGTGGTGGTCTTGAGGTGTCATAAGACGAAACCGTTTCCCAGGTTGATGGCCTTCCGCTCGACTCGGCTCCGCCACCCGCATGAACATGCCGGCTCCTGCGCCCCCTGGCCGAGGCTCGGTCGGCCAGCTTCTGACCAGATTGCTCCCGGAGCGAATACTGCCTGGGGTCGGCCTGGGACCAGGGTGCGCAAGGTCGGACATACCGCCCGTGACCACTCGCGGACGCCGTCGCCGAGGGACTTACGGGCTCCCGGGAGCGAGGTAGCCGAGTTGGCTCATAGTGCCGTTCAAGGTCCCTGAATCGAGAGCCGATGTCGTTGACATGGAGACGGGCGCCCAGCCGAGCGGTCCGGTCGCTGGCTCGGTGCCAGCGCGGGTCCGGGCAACCCGGCACCAGGCCAGACGCCTCGGGTTGAAGGTGAACAAGCGAGGCGAGCAGTACTGGCTGCTCGAACCTCGTGGCAACGCATTCGGCCTTCGAAGTCCCTCGCTGTCCCTCGACGAGCTGGAGCGCGAGCTGACACGGATCGCGAGCGAGCGGTTGGGTAGCTGCCATAGCGAAGAGGTGGAGGTGACGACAGGAGTTGTCCCGCCGCCCCCCACGGTGAAGTTGAGAGAACGCCGCGTCAGGATCTTGCGGAAAGCGATTCAGCGTTGGCGAGGCCGGAGGCTGGAGCTCGAGTCAAGGTAGATCTGGGCGGAGTGGTCTCACTCAGCGCATCGGTCTCGCCCGCTATGGTCGGCCAAGCGATGCCAACTGACCACGCGCAAAATGCCGGTGTGAGTGCGGCATCTGACGAGGCCCTAACCGGCTCGACGTCCGCACTCGCTCCGGGCCGCGAATACTGCTCGGTCGCCGCCCGATCAAAGCGTTCGAACCCTGCACTTTCCGATCGGGGTGTGGTTCCCCTGCTTTTGAGTGAGACCAGATTCAGATGCGAAGGTCGGCCATGCAACGAGTGGCTGCTTTCCTCCAACACCTTCTGCGCCTTGGAGGATCTAACCGGGAGCAAAAGCTGAACGGGCTAGAGCTGGGTGCCATCGAAGAGGTGCCCAACATCGCCAAACTCCAATTAGGGTACTGTTGGCGCCTCGGGCTCTCCGGGCCCAACTCTTGGTCGCAAAGAAACGCTCCCGGGCACGCGTGGATAGCATGAGATATCCGTGACCAGGAAGAGGGGAACCCGGCGCTCATCCAGAAGCACATTTTCGCGTTCCGGGGTCTTACTCGTCACCGTGGTTGCCACCGCGACGGCCTGGGGCAGCCCCTCTGGAGCGACCCCTGTCATCGAGAAGGATCCTGCCACCACATCCACCCCGGCCAACCTGACACGTCTGGTCGACCCGTTCGTGGGAACAGGTTCCGGTCCGGTAACCCAGGGTGAAGTCGGCTCATTTCCTGGCGCCGATGTTCCATTTGGGATGCTGCAATGGAGTCCGGACACGGCTCCGGACCGCGTGCAAGGCGGGGGCTACGACTATGCGGACACCAGCATCTCTGGCTTCAGCCTGACCCATCTGTCGGGGGCCGGTTGCTCGGTATTCGGCGATGTCCCCATCCTCCCGACCACCGGAGCACTGCCGCAACATCCGGGAAATGCGACCGAATCGTTCTCCCATGTCAACGAGAGCGCCTCACCCGGGCGTTATCAAGTTAGTCTGGGGTCACCGGCAACGACGGTCCAACTATCCGTAACGACCCGAACTGGCATCGGACAGATTACGTTTCCATCGACGAGCTCGGCCAACCTCCTATTCAAGGTGAGTGGCAGCGCCAACGGGCTCCACGAGTCATCCGTGCAGATCCATGGAGGCAACGAGGTGACGGGGTCAGTGACCACCGGATACTTTTGTGGTTCGCTCGGCGCGTACACCTTGCACTTTGTGGCCGTATTCAACCGTCCCTTCAAGCGCCACGGCGTGTGGGACCACGGTCGTCTGCACCCAGGGTCATCAACGTGTTTTGGATCATTTGAGGCGGCCTGTGGCGGTTGGGTGTCATTTGACACTGCGGGCAGGCGAGTCGTGACGATGAAGGTGGGTGTGTCATATGTCAGCGCGGCCAACGCTGTTTCGAACCTCAGGTCCGAGGACCCGGGGTGGAGTCTGAGCTCGGTCGAGCAAAAGGCAACCGAGTCGTGGAATGCGATGCTCAGTCGCATCGAGGTTCGGGGAGGCAGCCACGCAGAGGAGCAGATTTTCTACTCCGCTCTCTATCATTCATTGCTCGATCCCAGTGTCTTCAGTGACGACAACGGCCAATATGAGGGATTCGATGGCCGCGTTCACAACACCCATGGCCGAATTCAATATGCAAACTTCTCGGAGTGGGACATTTACCGATCGGAGATTCCCCTCCTGTTGATGATCGACCCTTCGCAAGCATCCGACATGATGGAATCGCTCGTCAATGACGCCTCACAAAGCGGCTGGTTGCCCCAGTGGGCCGTGGCCGACTCGGACGCAGGAGTGATGAGCGGAGACTCTGCTGACCCTATCATCGCCGATGCGTATGCGTTCGGCGTCCGAGGGTTCGATGCTTCAAGGGCGCTCAAGGCCATGCTCAAGGGAGCTAACGATACGGGTACGGGACCGGAGTTCGTCCAGGAACGTCCAAACCTCTCCCAGTACAAGCAGCTTGGGTACGTGCAGCAACAGGGGGAAGATTTAGATCCAGCCTCCCTCGGAGTTACGATCGGCGGCTCGGAGACCCTTGAATACGCCATCGACGACTTCGCCATCGCCCAGATGGCCCTTGACCTCGGTGATCAGTCTGACTACCAAACGATGATGGCCCGCGCCCAGAACTGGCAGCAGCTGTTTGACCCGGCCACTGGATATGTACAAGCACGACTTGCGAGCGGAAACTTTCCTTCCGGACCTGCGTTCCCACCCCCCACGGCAGCCCTGAAAAACGAAAATCAGGCCCAACAGGGGTTTCAGGAGGGCAACGCGATCCAGTACACCTGGAGTGTTCCCCAGGATCTCAGTACCCTCTTCGCGCTGATGGGGGGGGATTCGGCTGCAACATCGAGGCTGAACGAATTCTTTACCCAGTTCAACGCCGGCCCGTTCCTTCCATACGATTGGGCCGGCAACGAACCCAGTCTCTGGACGCCGTGGGAGTATGACTACTCCGGTGCCCCGTGGCGCACTCAAGACGAAGTCCGCTCGATCGCTGACAGCCTCTACTCCCTGACCCCTGCCGGCGAGCCTGGCAACGACGATCTCGGCGCAATGGCTTCGTGGTACGTGTGGGCGGCCTTAGGGCTCTATCCCCTGACTCCAGGAACTGCGAACCTGGTCATGGCCAGCCCAATGTTCCCGAGTAGCACGATTGATCTTGCGGGGGACAAGGAGCTCACGCTGACGGCTCAGGGAACACCCGCAAAGTACGTTTCTTCTGCAGATCTATCGATCGGGTCGGGCACGCCCAAGCCATGGAACCAACCATGGCTACCAGCCAGTATCTTGCACACCGGCGGGGTCGTTAGCTTCACGCTCGGAACTGCTGCCAACCCGACGTGGGGCAGCGGAGGGGATTCGGCTCCACCCTCCTACACTCAGTTTGCCGCGCCGGCCGTCGGCTACACCCTGCCCAGCGGCACTGTGCAGACACAGGTCGGCAAAGCGACCGCAGTCACCCTGGGACTCCAGTCAGATGAACGTGGAACCACGACGGTGATCTGGAGAGCCTTCTCTCGCGGCGTCAAGGTTGTTCCATCGTCCGGCCGGCTCGGAGACCCCGCGACATCGTCCACGGCACCCTATCCTCGGACTTCGACCGCTCTCGAGCTCACCACGTCCTCCTCGGGCACCCATGATGTGCGCGTTGAGTTCTCCGTCTCGGGATCCTCCATGCGGATACCATCGGTCACGCTTGAAGTGAACACCGATGGTTGAGATCTACCTGTCGTCTTCGTATTGCGCTTAAGTCTCTTCCACGGTGGTTTGTCACACACGGCGACTTGAGGGTGAGCTGAGCTATTGAGGCAGCTGGCTTCCCCTGCTCCGAAACAGGGAGGTCAGCCCGACGCTACCGTCAAGCCAATACCGCCCGCTCCACATTGAGCAATAGAACCTGTCACACCATCCGAAATGCCAGCTTGCGTAACGTGCCGCGAGGTCGCTCGGAACCAGACCTGCGCGCAAAATGCTCTGGGTCGCGAATACTGCTCGGGTCAGCGCCGGGCCGAGGGCGCGCAAGGCGATGCACCTTCCATGCGGTTCGATAGAATCGCTGGCCGCCCATCGGCGTCGTGCACTCAACCCGGAGGCGGCACCAACCTGTTTGCTCGGGCCACGGCGCCGAACCATGACGCACTGGGCTTCGGATGGCGAGCAAAGGTCTCACGATCGACAGCGTGTAGGCCGAACTTGGGAGCATATCCGTGGCTCCACTCGAAGTTATCGAGCAGGCTCCACACGAAGTAGCCCCGTATATCCACACCGTCATCGAGGCAACGCCGCACGCCCCGCAAGGCCTCGGCCAGATAGATGATGCGCTGGGCGTCGTCCTCGGTGGCGATCCCGTTCTCGGTCACGAGCACCGGTACATTGGTCACCGTCGCCGCTCGCCGGGCGCAATGCTCGACCGCCTGCGGCCAGTTCTCGTATCCCATTTGGGTGGTCGGTACCTCGGGGTCAGCTGGGACCTGGCCCTCGGAGCCGAAGTGCATACGCGAGTAACATTGGACCCCGACGAAGTCGTCGCCCTCGGTGGCCCTCAAGAACCTGTCTTCTAGGATTTCGCGAGCCGCATCGAGCACGTCCTGCCCGCCCGGCTCGGCCACCATCTCGTCCATGGACAGCGTCAGCCCCACGGGAAAGTTGCCCGGGCCCGACCGCAAGGCGTCGACGCCGAGTCGATGTGCTCGCACCATCGCCTCGTTCACCGCCAGGTGGCGAAGGATGTCGCCTTTAACCCCGGGCGGGGAGCTCCCGATGGTGTACCCCGTGGCGCCGATGACATTGAGCTCGTTGATCGTGCATGCCCACCCAATGAGATCGCCGAGACGTGCCACCGCCCGGGTGACGAAGCGAGCAAATGTTTCGGGTGCATCGGCCGCTTCCCACCCTCCACGCGTGCTGAGCCATGTTGGATTCGTGAAGTGGTGGAAGGTCACCACCGGGGCGATACCCCGCTCGCGGCACGTCTCGCAGATGCGACGGTAATGGTCCAAGGCGGCGATGGAGAACTCGCCTTCGGCGGGCTCGATCCGACTCCACTCGAGGGAGAACCGATACGCTCCGAGCCCCATAGCTGCGACGAGCTCGACGTCCTCGGGCCAACGATGCAGAGAGTCGCACGCATCCCCGCTCGACTCGGTACAGCCGGAGTTGGGGTCATGCTCCCATGCCCACCAGTCGTTGTTGACGCTGTCCCCCTCGATTTGGTGGGCCGCGGTTGCGGCGCCCCACAGAAAGCCTTCGGGGAAGCTGATCTCCGGCGTTGCGGGGTCGGTTTGCTCCACGACCGAACCGTACCCTCCGAATGTCCCGGCGAGTCGTGACGCGTCGGCCCCGTGGCTCCCACTCGTCCAGAATCAGGAACGATCGAGCCATCGGCATTGCCGGGTCCTGCGCTGGCACGGACAACGCCCCGTCGAACCAAAGTGCGCGCAAATCTTCATGGATGGCAATACCGGGCGGGCAACAAGCGGCTCATCTTGCTCGCGACGTGTAGATATACCACCCCACCGGGATCCCCTGCGAGTTTCGGTCCCTTCCTTGGGCTGCCGTCGGTTCACGACCCCGACCCCGAACGGCACGAGTGGGGCATTAGTCGGAGATCAAGTCTCGGCATCTCACCGTCGACGAGCGATGGTCGTATGCTTCGTGTGAGCCGCCAACGGCAAGTCGCTACGTTCAAGATGGCTGGCCGTGAGGACCTAAATGAGGACCTGGAAGCCAACTGCGGCCGGAGTGATCAGCGTCTTATGCGGCGCGTTCACCGTCTTTTACAGATCGGGGCGGCTTGTCAGATTGGACTTGAACTGGCAGGGAGCCAGCCTGGACGCTCTGAGCATTGCAATAGGTCTGGGCGCCGTCGTCGGCGGCGTGTTTGCTATCAGGAGGCGGGTGTGGCGGTTGGCTGTCGTCGGCGCCACCTGCGCAATCTTCCCCGCCCATCCTTGGGGCATCGAAACGGTCACGCCACTCTTGGGACTGCTAGCCGTAGCATTGCTCGTCACATCGAGGAACGAATTCTCAAACAGCGCGACTCTCGGATCTCCAAGCTGACTTTAGCAATCCAAGTCAATCAGCACGCACCAAGCAGCGAGAGCGGTGACCCGAAGATAGCTTGGCAAGGCTCGCTCGCGTAGGGCGACAAGTGTGATTCCCGTAGTAGCAACGGAGTTGCGAATACTGCCCCAGACCGCCGGGTGCAGGGCGGCCTAAAGAGGGCTAGAACAACCGGCTCTCAGCGCCCCGATGCTCCTATCGTCTGAGTTGGCCTGAACGGCGCAAGATCCACCACCCGTGGGATGGGCATCGCTACGTTCGGGCGTGCTCGGGTCGTTGGCCTGACTGAGAAGAAGCGTGACGTCTGGCTGTCTTTTGAAGGGCGTCGTCGGCCGGCGCTCGAGCCACAACAGACGCGGCACGCCCCGTGCCGGAGGGTGACGGGTCGTCCTGTTACAGCAGGTCGACCAGCACCGGTCTCCTTCCCGGGACGGCCGTGCCACCCCTTGACCACTAAGGAAGGAAGGGATGGCGATGACCATCGTAGAGCGCGACCGCGCTATCACCGGTGGAGTGGACACCCACCTCGATGTCCACGTCGCCGCGGCGCTTGATCCCGTTGGCGCCCTGCTCGGCGTGGAGTCCTTCGAGGTGAACGCTCGTGGCTATCGGGCGCTTCTTCACTGGATGGGATCGTTCGGGGCGCTACACAAGGTTGGGGTCGAGGGCACCGGCGCCTAGGGGGCGGGTCTGGCCCGCTATCTGCAGAAGATGGGGATCGACGTCGTCGAGGTCGATCGCCCCAATCGCCAGGCCCGGCGCCAGAGTGGCAAGTCCGACCCCGCCGACGCCGTCGAAGCGGCCCGTGCCGCCCTGTCGGGACGAGCAGCGGGCACGCCCAAGACCAGAGACGGACGCGTCGAGGCCATCCGGGCCCTGGTTGTGGCTAAGCGCTCGGCCCGCCGGGCGCGCATCGCCGCGTTGTGCCAGATGCGCCAGCTGAGCTTCACGGCCCCTGATCCCATACGCGAGCGCCTGAAGGGCTTGTCCTCCACGGCGTTGTGGGAAACATGCGCGTCGCTTCGCCCCCGTCCGTCAACCGACGTGGTGGACCATGCCACCAAGGTGGCGCTCCGTTCGCTCGGCCGGCGCATCGAGGAGCTCGAGGAGGAGGTCGCGGGCATCGACGCCTTGCTCAGCGAACTCGTGGCACAGACCGCCCCAGGGCTCTTGGCTCTCTACGGCGTGGGCATCGACACCGCCGCCAGTTTGCTCGTGACGGCGGGCGACAACCCCGAGCGCCTTCGCTCTGAGGCCGCCTTCGCCCATCTCTGTGGGGTGGCACCCATCGAGGCGTCCTCGGGCAAGGTGATCCGACACCGGCTCAACCGCGGCGGGGACCGCTATGCCAACCAGGCGCTGTGGCGCATCGTCATGGTGCGCCTCGTCTCGGACCCGAGGACCCGGGCCTACATGGAACGTCGCACCAAGGACGGCCGCTCGAAGCTCGAGGTGATCCGCATCCTGAAGCGCTACGTGGCCCGGGAGGTCTACTGCCAACTCCCTCGCCCCTGAGATCTCCGAGGACGGAGCTTGGCCCTGGTGATACCTGGCAGCTGACTTGCCTTTGGTCCGATTTGCCGGCCCGTGCTCGGAACACCTTCACATAGACGCATGGCTTGATAGGAGCCCGCCCTCGATCTCTGAGTGGCTCGTCAGTGGTTTGCCAGCTGTCTATGCAGAACCGTCTTGACAAACGTCAGTGGTATCACCCGTTCTAGGGTGGGCGAAAGAGGGGTGACGCATCGTCCGCCGCTGTCGAGTTAGCGGACTCGCCTCAGCCCTGACCCACGCGCAAATGTTCATCGGCGCGGATACCGAGCGGGTCGGGTAACCGGGCCGGATGTCGGTCCCCGACGCAGCAGATGGCTACGGGGTGTTACCGAGATCCCCGAGTACCGTGCGCTCTAGCCCCGTCGCCAGAGCGATATCCGACCCGTCGGAATCAGGCACGTATGCGGCCCCTCCTGACGGTACCTTTGGCCAGCCGCTTACGATCGCGAGCACAGCGGGATGACGCCAATCGCCGACTCTAGCGCAGCACTGCATCCCCAGGAAGGGCGATTGGCGGAACGTTCTGTGCGCCCCTGTCCTGGCGGTAGGGGGCAGGGGCGAATCGTCGGCGGCCTGAACTTTCGGGGATGCCCCGTCCGTCCCTTGATGATCTATTGGACCTTCCTTCAGACACACCTTGGCCCAACTGCGGAACCCGTCTTGAGGATCAGGCGGGAGCGACGCCGATGCGCAACGGGACGTCACCGAAGGGGTTGAGGTGGTACGCCAGGGAGACCCGGTGGTAGCCGTCGGCGATGTCGCCACCGTGGCTGGAAGAGACCACGAGCACGGGACTCAGCCGTTTACCAGAAACGGCCTTGAGCAGGTCACGCCGCACGCCGGGATCGTCCAGAGGCAATGGCACAAGGCTGCAGGCACGCAAGATGTCGTTGGCCCGGCGACTGGTGACCTCGGCCTTGCGAAGGCGTCCGACGGCAGCCGCCGCCTGTTTCTCATCGAGTTTCAAGGACAGATACGCCAGTGCGGCTTCGAAGTCGTGGGCCACCACGTCGTCGAGCCACCGCAATCCGAGTGATTCGCTGTCCGGTGGGCTCGCGCCCCCCTTTGTCTGCTTTGCATCGTCCTTGGCCATCTGTCCTCCACTTTCCGCGGTTGGGACTACTTAGATTCGGCCCACGTGGCGCAGGTTCGGTCAGTCGTCATGGGGCCGTCCTCTCCATATTTCACTCGCTCTTCCACTATTTCCACCTGGCCAGAGCCATGTCTTGACCCTGCTTGGGTGATGCGAGGGGAGCCAAGCATTGGCACACTGTTCGGTGCGGGGCCGGCGGGCGTTCACTTCCGCCGACCGGCCAAGCACCCGGCGCCCTGATAATCCCCAGCCCAGGAAGGTGTGTCCACGATGCAAGCAACACAAGAAGTCCCCACGCTCGGCCCATTGGCCCGCTACGAGCAGAACATCATCGAGCGCATCAGCGACTTCAACGACCCTCGACAGGAATGGCGACGCCTGTTCTCCGAGCTGCTCGGCACGTTCTTCCTTGTGCTGGCGGCTGCCGGTGGAGGAATGATGGGGCACGCCTTCCCTGGCGTGATCAGTCACACGGCCGCGGTGGTGGCGCCCGCGCTGACGGTCGTCGCCATCATCCTGTTCATGGGCAAGATCTCCGGTGCCCATCTGAACCCGGCGGTAAGCATCGCCTTCGCACTTCGCCGGGATTTCCCTTGGCAGCGAGTGCCCGGCTATATCGTCGTGCAACTCATCGGCGCCACACTCGCCGCCCTCTTCCTGCGTTCGGTTGTCCATGTCTCGGCCAGATACGGCTCGAACTATCCGGCCCATGGCTACTCTGACATGGCGGCATTCTGGATGGAACTGATTTTGACCCTCGGTCTGGTCACCGTGATCCTGGGCACGGCGTCGGGAGCTCAGAACATCGGTCTGTTCGGTGCCTTCGGGGTCGGGTCCTATATCGCCCTGGCCGGACTGTGGGGGAGCCCGATCTCGGGGGCCTCGATGAACCCGGCACGCACCTTCGGGCCCGACCTGGTCGGCAATACGTTCACCGGTTACGGGGTCTACGTGGCGGGACCCCTTGCTGGAGCCGTGCTCGCTGTCGCCATTGCGTTCGTGCTACGTGGCCCAGGTGGAGGAAAATCTGGTTCGGGCGCCGCGCAGGGCGACATCTTCACCGAGACGTACGAGGCGGGTAAGTCCTGAGGGGCGATATGAACAATCTCCGATCGCCTTGGGGGACCGACCGTCCCCAAACGAGCTGCGCATATCAACCGGGACGCAAGGCACATGTGTCGCATCGTGACGGGGCTACAGCTGCAAGCATCGACGGCATCCGAAGCGCCGCTGAGCCGGCGGTCTGGGATACCCATCGGCACGGCGTTCGCCGAGTGTTATGGGATGGTCTACAACCTCGAGCTCCGAGCACACCCGACCGCTCGCAAGCGGCACTTCTGCGCTACCTCCGAGCCATGCTTTTAGACAGCCGCTAACGATCGCGAACACTGGGCGGTGACGCCGAACGACGCAAGGGCTGGAAAGATCGTGCCCTAGGCAATCACGTAGGGTGCTCGATGTCAACGGGAGGCAAGTCACCTGCCTCCTTCTTCGACATGCTGAGATGCACGCCGTCGTCGTCTATACCCGTAACCGAACTGATCGGGACGCAGACCTCCTTCTTACCCCAGAGGTGCCCTTGGTCGAGAAGTACGTGGGTCACTTGATGGTCACTCGGATTGACGACGAATCCATGGATACGCCCGATTGGACCGTCCGATGCATTGACACGTTGACCACGTCGGACTTCGACTTCGCCGGCTGGGACTTTGTCGGAAGTGACGGCTTGCGGCCCACCACCCATGCCCATACCCCGGCCCATGCCACCCATGCCGAGGCCCATGCCACCCATGCCCATGCCGCCCATGCCCAGGCCGCCTATGCCCCGCAGTCCGAAGAGGGGCATCGACAGCATCTGGTTCTGCTGATAACCCCACTGCCCGCTCGCTCCGGGCAGGAATATGGTCTCCTCAGCATCGTCGAGCCCTTCGAATTGCGTCAGCGTGCAGCGAAGTCGGAGCTCTCGTGCGGTCGGTTGTCTCGACCAGGTCGATTGGCACGAGATGGCCCACGTTTTGACGATGTTTCGGCTCCACGACGAGGTGAGTGATCGCCCGCTTGATCGGGTCGACGACTACCCTCCGAAGGTCTCCACAAACGCCGTCTTCGCAACTGACCTCGGCCCCGATCGTGAATTCCGCTGTCTCGCTCATTGGAGGTATTCCCTTTACTCGTGTCCGGTTCGTGAACCGTGGCCGCAAGTCAGGCTCTCGGAGCCGTCCGGAGTCGTCTCCATCGCTACGGTCATCTTGGCACGTGGAGCCAGTGATGCCCCGTTGCGGTCAAGAGTCCGGCCGCTCGAGAAATGCCCGTTCCCGTTCGCCACGTTCATCATCTTGGACCGATCAGGATTGCCGGCTACCGGCGCGGGCATGCTCATCCCGAAACCACCCGATATCACGCCCCCTGCCCCCCGCACTACTTTTACCCACGCTGGGCCGCGGATATGGATCACCGGGTTGGGTCAACCCGGAACCCCTCAGACGCCTCGATGCATCCTCGCCTCTCAAGAGTCCCAGCAACCTTGCTCGGACCAGGGACTGTGGAGACTCGGGCCCTTAGCCTGTGGAGATTCACCCGCAGTCGGCACTTGGACCCAGGCCAGGATTTCATGAACATTCCACTCGTGGGTGTTCATGAAAATAGAGCCCGCAGTGTTCATGAAACCCGCCGTTGGACATGGCGACGAGTCTTTGACTCTCACTGCGCGTGGTAACCAAGGGACCCGCGAGCTCCCACCAATGGGTCAGGTCATTTTCGTTGGCATTATCTTTGGAGGCCGCACGGGTCAACCAGACGAGCGGGAAGCCTTCGTTAACATCTCGCCATGAACTACGACGTGATCGTCGGGGGAGGCTCGGCCGGTTGCGTGCTCGCCACCCGACTGAGTGAGGACGGGGATCGCACCGTGCTCTTGGTTGAGGCAGGCCCCGACCACGCTGACATCAACACCCTGCCAGCCGACGTGCTCGACGCTTCTCAACCGACGGTCGAGCACGACTGGGGCTACACGGCCGACAAGGAGCTCGACCGAGGGATCGCGGTTCCTCGTGCCCGGATCATGGGGGGTTGTTCGGCGACGAATGCCTGCTTCGCGCAGCGCGGTGCTCCGCAGGACTACGACGGTTGGGTCGCTCTGGGCAACCGCGGCTGGGGCTTCGCCGACATTGTCGATGACTTCCGTTGCCTCGAGAGCGACACGGACTTCACCGATCAGTGGCACGGCTCGAATGGTCCTATCCCGATTCACCGCTATCCACGGAGCGAGTTGAACGCCGTCCAGGCTGCATTCCTCGACGGTGCCACAGCGTTAGGACACGCGTACGTCGACGATCACAATCGGCCAGGCGTCGTCGGGGCCGGACCATCACCGCGGACCGTCAAGGATGGGATGCGAATGAGCACTGCGGTCACGTACCTTGGGCGGGCGCGTAGCCGACCAAATCTCAGCATCCGGCCAGACACCATGGTGGACTCAGTCGAGTGCTTGGGAACGCGTGCCACGGGTATCCGCCTTGTCGATGGAACTCGTATCGGAGCTGACCGGGTGCTGCTCGCCGCAGGGGCATATGGCAGTCCCGCCATCCTCACACGGTCGGGAATCGGTCCTGTCTCCGAGCTGGAGAGGCTGGGCATACGACCAATCATCGATCTGTCAGGAGTCGGGACGAACCTCTCTGACCACGCAATGCTTTCGATCGAGTTGCCCACCCGGCCGTCCCCAAGCCCCAGTCGCTTTGGAGTCCATGCGACTGTGCACTCCTCGGTAGCAGACCCCGCGGGTCCACCCGATCTGATGATATTCACTGCAGGCCCCTTCGACGTCGACCCCGAGCACGTCCCTGGTGGCGCGGTATTCGGCATAGTGGTCGGACTCATGGCACCTCGGTCGAGGGGATGGGTCCGTTTGGTCTCGAGCGACCCGAATGATGCTCCTCGGATTCACTTGGGTCATCTCACCGACCCCGAGGATCTCCAAAGATTGCTCGATGGCATCGACGAGGCACGACGGATCGCTCTCAGCGATCCCGTTTCCTCCATTGTCACCGGAGCCGAGCTTTGTCCGGGGCCGGACGCGCCACCGGGCGATCGCCGAGCGCTCGCATCATGGGCAACGGGCTCGGTCTCGACGTTCCATCATCCCGTTGGCACGTGTGCCATGGGTCCATCGCCGGAGGTGGGGGCCGTGACCGACGTCCATGGGTCGGTTCATGGCTTGGACGGTCTCACAGTCGCCGACGCTTCGATCATGCCGACCGTTCCGACCGGAACACCGAATCTTCCGACCATCATGGTGGCGGAGCACATCGCGCGCTGGCTTCGGCGTTACGGCTGAACCGTGAGCGATACGTTGGCGGTGTCCAGGAGGCTCACATGAACGCTGAAGAACTAAAGGGCATCCAGTCTCCTTTGAAGGCTCGCTATCGAAAGGACCCGGCGGCGGCCATGATCACCTTGGGGGCGGAGGGTCGTCTCGGGAGCGAGGCGGTGACCTGCTCCGTGGCCACCGGTCGAGCAATCGTCGAGGCGGGCCTTCATCCGGCTACTGGGGGTGACGGAAGCTTCGCCTGTTCTGGCGACATGCTCCTTCAAGCGCTCGTGGCGTGTGCCGGCGTGACGCTTCGGTCTGTTGCCACCAACCGGGGCCTTGGGGTCGAGGGCGTTGTCAGGGCGGAGGGCGACCTCGATTTCCGTGGAACGTTAGGCGTCGATCGAGATGCCGCCGTCGGGTTCACCTCCATCCGACTGTCGTTCGACCTCACGAGTTCGGCCTCAGAAGACGAGCTCCATGCGCTGGTCGAAACGACGGAGCGGTACTGTGTTGTTCTCCAGACTCTGATTCGATCGCCCGACCTTCAGGTGAATTCCACGTACCGGAAAGTCGCTCTCGGGTAGCGATACGCCAACTCTCCCTCGATGATCCAGCCAGATCGTGGCGTGCGGGGGGTCACCAGGTCGAACTCCTTCGCATTGACGTTCAACTCGTCGGCGTCGAGTGAGATTCGGGGAAGTTCCAGTGCCACATCACCAACTGTCTCGGTGCTCAACAAGTACGTGGGTTGACCCTTGATGCCGGTCCCCGAAGAGGCCGCTTGGAACAGTTCCCGCTGACGTTGACGGGTGTCACGCACCTATCGTCGCTTTCGTCTCCGTGTACCAGACGGCGTCGCGAGGAGAGAGTGCTTAGGTTGTCGATGCCAGCAACCGGTCCGCGAGGGTCAACTGCGTCGGTCTTCGCGGCCCGTGTGTGAGTGTGTCTAAGACGTTTAGGACCCCTCCTCAGATGAAACCCCGGAAGATGTCGATGAGTACCTCAGCCAGATAGGTTCGTTGTCACGCGAACCCGGGGGCCGGTCGACACAGCATTTGTTGTCCGCCCGATGCGAGCAGCGACCCCTTCCTGTCCCAAACGGCCGCGATCCCGCCCACCAGTCCCTCGGTCGCGACCGGAGATCGCGCTTCGACCAGGAGCCACTCAGCCTCGGTAGCTAACCCCACGCGGTGGAAACGACAGGCGAGATCAAGGCTGGGCGCCATGTGGTCAACGGTACCCCCGGCATGGCCACGCACCGCCGCGGGCCACTGGAACGTATCGACAAGGATCGCTAGACGGCCGGCGTCTACCCATTCATCGGCGGTGATCGGCGGCGGTCGGAACCGATACCAACAGTGGTGAACGGGGACGCCAGCTGGACGGTTCTCCCAGTCATCGATCCACGTCACGGGACGTTCTTCGAGGTTGTCGAAGAACGAATAGCGTGGACGCGGATCCTCGACGGGAAAGCGATCTTCGATGGGCGCCAGTTCCTCGGGGTCGGGCACGTCCGGCGGGGGTGCATGGGCGTGCTCCAAGCCGGACAACCCACCATCAACCGCCCAGACGAGGGCTTCGAGGATCCGATGACCCCTTTGGGTCATCGAGACCCGCATCGATTCCGTCCTCCGGCTCTCGCGCAGGGTCTCAACTTTCAGATCGACCTCCGCGAAGGTCGCCACGTCCAGGAAATGACAGAGCAAGCTGGCCGGTTTGGGATGACGGCTGTGAGCACCGGCTGCCCGCAGCGCCACGGCAGCTACATAGCCTCCGTTCGGGCCCCAGATCTCCCAGTCCTGAGACAGCGTGGCAACGTAGTGCCCATCGTCCCCATTCACGGCTGTGTCCTGCTCAAGGTCTCCCATCGGAACATTCTCGTCGATGTGGGCTGTTCACGGCACAACAGGGTGCGCGCAATCGCCGATTGTTCGCACCCAGCCCGATTGGGGCCCGGGTTGCCTCTCTGGGCAACATGGGGCGCCGCTGTCCCGCAGGACTCGGGGCCCCACTCTCAACTCCCGCCGGACGGCTCGATCCTTCCTTCTTTGGAGGGCGGGTCAAGAACGAGTCGCTCTCCGGTCTGCAATGCCTGCCACTCTGCGAAGGCGCGATCCAATGCATCGGCAACCGGACTGCTGTGATTGGCTTTCCAGAGTCCCAAATGCAGACCGGCGAGTTGCTCTGCACCAGCGAGATCCTGACGGTGGTTGGCGATCACGGCGCGACCCGGTTTCGTGCGTCGACGGCCGGTACTCTTGAAGGTCGCTCCCTTCGCCGCCAGCTCCCAGAATCCAATGCTGTACCCGGCGGCCACCTCGATCACGTACTGAGCGAGGTCATGAGGAATGTCCTTGCCAACGGCCATGGTCGTTCCCGGGACTCGTGTTCTCTTTCCTCGGAGAGCTTCCCACCGACACCGGCACCTGCCCTTGTCCTCCAACTTGGCGAACTCGACACGCATCCCAAAATGTTACGAACGCAACCCACCGCCCACCAGCCCATACCCGTCTTCGTTGGGCCTCAGAGGCCGACGAGGGATAGCGGCACGAGGCGAGGCAGTCGCCGCTCGACCGTTGCAGCCCTGGTGGCCACCGTGGCAAAGTCCGCCCGATGCCGAAGGACTACTTCGATGAACCGATCGCCTCGGGGTACGACGCCGATTCGGCGCTTCTGTTCGACCCCGCCATCGTCGACCCCGCCGTAGCCTTCCTGGCCGATTTGGCTGGTGACGGCGGTGCCCTGGAGTTCGGCATCGGCACCGGACGTATCGCCCTGCCCCTCAGTCGACGCGGCGTCCCCGTTCATGGGATCGACCTCTCGGAGGCGATGGTGGGACGCCTCCGTGCCAAGCCGGGTGGCGAGGCGCTCCCCGTGACAATCGGAGACTTCGCCACGACCCAGGTGAGACACACATTCCGGGTCGTCTACCTCGTCTACAACGGGATCAGCAATCTGACCACCCAAGATGAGCAGGTCGAGTGCTTCCGCAATGCTGCGTCGCACCTGGAGCCGGGCGGATGCTTCGTGATCGAGGTCCTAGTTCCTGCACTGAGACGGCTTCCCCCCGGTGAAACTGTCCGGCCCTTCACGGTGACCTCGAGACACCTCGGCTTCGACGAGTACGACACGGTGACTCAAGCGGCCGTCTCTCACCACTATTCGATCGGCGAGGGCGCCGTTGGGGCCTGGTCCATGCCGTGGCGCTACGTCTGGCCGTCGGAACTGGACCTCATGGCACGGCTCTCCGGAATGACGCTGCGGGAGCGGTGGGGGTGGTGGAGCCGGGAACCCTTTACGGCGGAAAGCCCCTCGCATATCTCGGTGTGGGAAACGCTGGAGTAGGACGCCCGGCATTCATGGCTCTCACCGATCGTAATGCCGGTATGAGTTCGGCCTCTGGGGAGGCCCGAACCGGCTGGGCCGTCGGCCTGGCTGATCCCACGAATAGTGTGCTCGGTCGTGCTCGACAAAGCCACTGAACAAGCGGCTGGGGGTACTGTAGCTGCACGTTGGTCGGCCAATGCCGATGAAGATGGAGGGCATCATGGCTCTGCGGGTCGTCGGCGCGGGCGTCGGAAGGACTGGCACCTTGTCGCTCAAGATTGGGCTCGAGCAGTTGCTTGGGCAGCCCTGCTACCACATGCTCGAGGTATTCACCCATCCAGACCATGTGACCCTCTGGCGAGAAGCAGCCGAGAATGGGAACACGGATTGGACCCTGATGCTGGACGGGTACGGAGCCACCTCCGACTTTCCGGCCTGCCTATTTTGGCGCGAAATCCTCGAGGCCAATCCCGACGCGGTGGTCGTGCTCTCGACTCGAAGCGACAGCAAGACCTGGTGGGAAAGCGCGAGCCAGACAATCTTCTCCATGGGCGAAGCACAAGTGCCGCCGGAGATGGCCGATTGGTTCGAGATGTGGCGGGCGGTGGCGTCGGCTCGGTTCACCTCAGATTGGACCAACGAGGCAGCGTCGCGCGCCGCCTACGAACGTCACAACGCCGAAGTGCGGGCCTCGGTGCCCTCTGGGCGGCTCGTGAACTGGAAACCCAGTGACGGGTGGGGACCCCTGTGCGACGCCATCGGAATAGACGTACCCGATGAACCGTTCCCTCACCTCAACACGCGAGAGGACTTTCCCCGAATAAACGAAGACACGAACGTCGAAGAGGCCCTCCAGAAGTTCTCCACGTCACTACCGGAGACGCACTGACCCTGCCCCACGGCTCAGCGGGTCGACGTCATTGCGGTTCTTCCCGTGCCAGGTAGAGGTGGTCATCCGCCGACGTCTTCGGATTGCTGTGAGCCGTGGTTGGCGACGGGCCATCGGTAGTTCAGGGCCGGTACATATCGCATCTGCGTGCGTCCGAACAGCGTTCGCCGCCAGGCCACCCAATCCAGGCCGAGCCTGCGCGCTTGGGTGAGATACCATGAGGTGAGTACCCAACCTCGACGACGAACCTCCCAGGCTTGTGACTCTGAAAGGGGTAGCATCGACCTGTGAAAGGTTCCATCCAGGCCGCGATGCGCAGGCTCACCCGTATGACGCGTCCCATTGCGCTCAAGTCGGCCGGCAAGGTGGGCTCGAATACGTCGGTGATTCACCACCTCGGTCGACGGTCAGGACGAACATACGAAACCCCGGTCGTCGCCGTCGAGCACCAGGAGTGCTTTCTCGTCGCTCTCCCCTATGGGGAGCGCACCGACTGGATGCACAACGTCCTCACCGATGGCAAAGCGGAGATCACGACCGATGGCAAGCGCTATCCGGTTGATCGACCTGAGGTGATTCCGATCTCTGAGGCCACAGCCTACTTCCGACCGAAGGAGCAGCGTCTTCAGCGGCGATTCGGGGTTGAGTCAGCGTTGCGGATGCACCGAACCTAAGTCAGGGAAGCAGAGCGCTCGACCCGTACCATGGGCCGCATCGGGCCGCTGTCCAGTGACCAAAATGACCGTGACCAATGACTCAGGAAATCACGCCGTTCAGTAATGATCGTTGATCGACCGAGCCGCTCTCCGACTCGAAACGGGCGAGTTCCAGGTGCTGGAATCGTTGGCCCTCGGCGAGGGGTCGAGTAGCGTTTCCACGCCAGCACCGGCGGGAGCCACTGATGAAAGACCGCCACAACCGTCTAGGGCGACGAGCGGCGATCTTGACGGTGTCCGGTCTCGTGGCCTCCTTGCTTGCCGCCTGCTCGTCGACCCCTGCGAGCAGCGATACAACCGTCGACCTGACATACACGAACAAGGGTCGACTCACCGGTAGGTTTGCCGGCCAGACCGTGGATGTCTCGAGCGAGCTGCCGAGCGGAAAGGGGAAAGCGATCGGCACCTTTGCGGGGGAACCGGTGGCCGCGAACTGGCAGACCGCCTACAACGGCGAAGCAAGTCAGAGAGTTGTGCCCGTGACGCTGGATGGCAGCTTCGCCAAACAGTCCGTTCTGCTGAGCGCAACATTTCGTCTGAAGCCGAACTACCTCTTCGACTCGGGCATAGTGACAGGTACGTCACACACAAAGCCGGTCCACGCCGACGTGACCAGTGCCGCCGGCGAGAGCAGCTCATCGGTGAATGTGGACGGCTCCTTTTCCGGAGCCGCCTTCTCCCTGTACGCGACAATTGCAGGCGATCTCAGGAGTGGACTGATCCGAGGAAACGTAGGTGGTAAGCCGACGCAGCTGACCGCCAAGGTTCAGTCGGGCGTGATTCGCGTAACCGGAGATTACAGCGGCCCCGCGGCCCTCTTGGTACTTGCTATAGGCAGCCTTCTCTACTTCCTCGGCGGGATCTACTCCATCTGACACGCCACTCCCGATGCCGGCGAGGCCGCGGCGCAGATATTCACGCTGGGGTGGCGCCGTAGCGGCCCATGTCTCCTGAGGTATCCGGTTCCGTGAGTTGGTGAACGAGATCCTTCGAAGGTGGCGACGCCCTGATCTATCGATCACCTGTCGTCTGGCATTCACGTTGCCGTCCGGAGGGCTTCTGTAGCGATGCGGCGGAGAATGACAGCGGCAGAGTCGGTTGTGACCTGATGCCAGCCCGTGCCAGCCCAGAGGTTTGGCACGCTTGCATCCCCCGCTTGGGTGGCTGCGGCACGTAGAGGGCGGGTGAGGTGGTGTATCTCGGGATATGCCTGTGGCGCTTGCTTGTCGTGCGCAATGCCGAACTCGTTTGCGAGCCCGCGAGCAAATCGACCGCTGTAGGCACGGGTCACGATGGTGTTTGGGTAGAGCCTTTCGAGGAGGGCTCGGCGGTAGATAGGAGAGGTCCCTGCTTCCGGGGTGCACAGGAACGCGGTTCCCAGCTGGACGGCGATCGCGCCTGCTCCAAGTACGGCCGCCGCATCGTTGCCAGTCATGATTCCACCTGATCCGATCAAGGGAACGCTTATTGCTTCTCTCATCTGCGTTACGAGGGAAAGCAGAGAGCGATGGTTGGCAGTCAGGTCGAGGAATCCGCCCTGGTGGCCACCGGCCTCGGTCCCTTGAACCGCAAGGAAATCCGCTCCCGAAGCTTCGGCTAATTCGGCTTCCGCCAAAGAGGTGACCGTAATCGCAACCTGGCAGTCAGCCCGATGCATCCGGTCGACCACCTCGGAAGACGGGCAACCGAAGGTGAAACTCACCATGTGGACATGGGCTTCCCCGATCACGTCCAGCTTCGCATCAAAATTGTCGTCATCCCAGCAGGGCTCGCCGAGGTCGACACCCAGGCGATTCGACTCAGGGCGCAACGTCTCTGCATAGACAGCGATCTCCGCTGCGTCCCCCGGATCGGAGGGCACGAAGAGGTTCACGCCAAATGGCGCACGAGTCAAAGAGCGTGTCTCCATAACCCTCGCCCGGAGTTCGGCCCCGGAGAGATATCCACCGGCAACGAAGCCGAACCCACCAGCGTTCACGACAGCGGCTGTCAGCGCAGGTGTAGACGGTCCACCTGCCATGGGCGCTTGGACGATCGGGACTTCGCTCACGGGCGTCACATGGTCAAGTCTCGTTCAAATCTGGCTTGGCAGCGCCACCCCCGACCCACTACAACGAACGGTGAGGCAGGCAGACACATGCCGCTAGCCACCGGCGGAAATCGACCGGGGGCTCACTCATCGAAGTAGATCTTGAATCCTTCGGCGACGGCCTCAAAGCCCAGGGACCGATAGAATTCATGGGCTTCGCCCCTTTGCTTCCCCGAGAGGAGCTGGACCTTGTAACAGCCGGCCATCTGGGCACGGCGGACGGCCTCTTGCATGAGTGCACGCCCGATTCCTCGCCGACGGTGTCTGTTTGATACAACCACGTTCTCAACGACGGCCCAGGGGCGGCCGGTATGGGTGAGGTTCGTGACAATCACGACATCGGCGGTTCCGGCGATCTGGGCACCCTCGATCTCGGCGACGAGAAGTCGACGGGTGGGTTGGGCCGCGATCTCCGCCAGGACCTCACGGGTCACGCCAGCCCCAGCAGGCAGGGCATCCGCGTGGTCATCCGCCAACTCGATGTAGAGCTCTCGGAGGTGTTGGGCGTCTTCGAGGCAGGCGAGCCGAACCGTAGGTTGGACGATGGCGCTGGTCATCTCGACAACGTAGCCATCCGCGTCAAGATGGGGGTCCGCAGGTTCCGGCTCACTCTTCCGCTCTTCGCCGCTCTTCGCCGCCCGCTATCCCTTCTCCTTCGACTCCCAGCGACGGAGCCGCGACGTCGGCGACCGGAACGTTCGCAACAATGCCGGTGACTCGCATCGATCCGAGTCCCAGAGCCGATTTCGAGAGCCACCCTCCCTTCCATTGGGCCCGTCCTTGACGACACGGGTGCGGCGCACGCGGTGGGCCGCCAGGCGACCCCGGCCGGCGTTGCTCGGGCGCCGACCAGGCTCCGTCAGACCGGCCACAGGGAGGCCCGCACGGGCCACTTCAAGGTGAACAGGTTGTCTCGCCCCGATCCTGGGCGGCCGGGCCTGCTGGTCCTCTCTCTGTTCGTCCAGCGCCGGCCGGAGGACGACCATCCTGGCCTCGCCTAATCTTTCGCCAAGCGGAGAGAGGGAGGGTGGGTGGCGTCTACTGAGAACGTCTCGGTGCTCTTCACCGACCTCGTCGGTTCGACCGAAATGATCTCTGCCCTCAGTCTGGAGGCGGCTGGGGAGCTTCGGAGGAAGCACTTCTCGACGCTGCGCCAAGCCATCGCCGCTTCTGGGGGGACGGAGGTCAAGAACCTGGGTGACGGGGTCATGGTCGTGTTCCCCGTAGCCTCGGCGGCGCTTTCATGCGCTGTGGCCATGCAGCAGGCCGTCGACCGCGACAACGCCAGCGCAGAGCGACCCTTGGGTCTGCGCATCGGGCTGAGCGCCGGGGAGGTGATCAGGGAGACAGACGACTACTTCGGCGACCCGGTGATCGAGGCGGCCCGCCTGTGCGCGCTGGCCAACGGCGGCCAGATCGTGGCCGCCGCTCTGGTGCGGGCGATGGCCGGTAGACGCAGCCCACACGCCTTTTCCCCCCTGGGTGCCATCGAGCTCAAGGGCTTGCCCGAGCCCATCGAGACACTCGAGATCGGGTGGGAACGTCTCGATGATGTCGAGGCGACCCCAGGCACGATGCCCCCGCCGTCTCGTCTTGGCATCGGACCGGTCATCGGGGTGATCGGACGGGACGCCGAAGCCGTCTTGCTGGCCGATGCATTCAAGCGAGTGGTAGCAGGTCAGGGACGCGAGATCGTCCTGATCTCCGGTGAGGCGGGCATCGGCAAGACCACACTTGCCACCCAGGCGGCGCATGCTGCGTTCGAGGCGGGTGCCATCGTGCTGCTGGGTCGCTGCGACGAGGACCTCGGTGTCCCCTACGGGCCGTTCGTGGAGGCCCTCTCCCACTACGTCACCCACGCGTCTGAAGACGCCTTGCGCACCCATGTGCACTCCCTGGGTGCCGGGCTCGCCAAAATCGTCCCTGTCCTTCGACAGCGGCTCGGGGAACTGCCGGCACCGCAGAGCGCCGACCCCGACACCGAGCGCTACCTCCTCTACAAGGCGGTGGTCGGGCTGCTCGGCCAGGTGTCTGAGGACAGACCACTGGTCCTCGTGTTGGATGACCTCCAGTGGGCCGACAAGCCCAGCCTCCAGCTGCTGCGCCACGTGGTGGCCAACACCACGTCCCTGCGGCTACTCGTCGTGGGCACATATCGCCACTCGGAGCTGTCGAACTCCCACCCGTTGACCGAGGCCCTGGCCGCGTTACGGCGCGAGACAGGAGTCAGTCGGGTCGCGCTCTCCGGCCTGGACGACACCGGGGTGCTCGCCTTCATGGAGGCGACTGCCGGTCACGACCTCGACAACGACGGGGTGGAACTGGCCCATGCGCTGTATCGCGAGACCGACGGCAACCCGTTCTTCGTCGGTGAAGTCCTGCGCCACCTTGCAGAGACCGGTGCCATCTATCAGGACGACACCGGGCGGTGGGCGGCCGCCGCTGACATCGAAGTGATGGCGATGCCTGACAGCGTGCGCCTCGTGATCGGCTCCCGGGTGGCCCGCCTGGGCAAGTCCGTGAGCCGGGTCCTGCCGCTCGCCGCGGTGATCGGCCGGGAGTTCGACCTGGATCTGCTGGCGCGCGTGACGGAGCGAACCGAGGATGAACTGCTCGACCTCCTCGACGCTGCCAGCGCCGTCGCACTGGTGCGCGAAGTTCCGAGCGCCCCTGGCCGCTACTGCTTCGCCCACGCCCTCGTTCAGCACACCTTGTATCAGGACCTCGGCGCCACCCGACTGTCACGAGCCCATCGCCAGGTGGCTGAGGCCATCGAGGCCATCGTCGGAGACCGCCCCGGTGCTCGAGTAGGCGAACTCGCCCATCACTGGTTCAGCGCCACCCAGCCCGTCAACACTGACAAAGCGATCACCTACGCCCGCCTGGCGGGCGAGGCGGCACTGGCGGCACTCGCCCCCGATGACGCCGTGCGCTACTTCTCCCAGGCGCTCCAGCTCGTCGAGCTGGCACCGGGCATCGACCCCCTGTTGGGCTGCGACCTGCGCGTCGGTCTGGGCCAGGCCCAGCGCCAGGCCGGCATCTCCGCCTTCCGAGAGACCCTTCTCCACGCCGCCCAGCGGGCTCGCGAGCTCGATGCCACTGACCTGCTGGTTCAAGCCGCGCTGGCGAACAATCGCGGCTGGTTCAGTGCCAGCGGGGTCATCGACATCGACAAGGTGGCCGTGCTCGAGGCCGCTCTCCGGGCCCTGGACGACGGGGACAGCCCGGAACGGGCCTTGACCCTCGCGACGTTGTGCAACGAGCTCAGCTTCGGACCGTTCGAGCGCCGTCGGGCCCTGGCTGACGAGGCCAAAGCGATGGCCCGGCGAATGTCAGACCCGGCCACACTCACCCGGGTGCTGTGCCTGCTCAACAACGCGCTCCAGATTCCCTCTGCCCTGCACGAGCGCATGGCCGACACAACCGAGGCCGTGTTATTGGCCGAGGCTCTGGGCGACCCCGAAGCCAGATACCACGCCGGAAGTAATAACCAGGTCAATGCCATGCAGGCCGGCGACTTCGATTTGGCGGCCCGTTGCCTCGAAGACCTGCGGACGTTGAGCAACAGTCTGCGACAGCCGACGCTCATGTGGATGACGGCCTTCAAAGAGGCGGGGGACGCCATCATGACCGGTGACCCCGAACGGGCCGAACAACTCGCCACCGCGGCCTTCGAAATGGGAACTGACACCGGCCAGCCCGACGCCTTCGCCATCTACGGGTCGCAATTGATGTATATCCGCCATCAGCAGGGACGCTTGGGCGAGCTCGTATCGGTCATCGACCAGGCCGTTACCGAGAATCCCGGCCTCCCTGCGTTCCGCCCGGTCCTGGCAGCCGCCCATCTCGCAGCGGGGAATGACGCCACTGCCCTCGACCTGCTCGACGCGGGTGCCTCCGACGGATTCGCGTCACTACCTCTCGACTTCATCTGGATGATGGGGGTGACCTCCTATGCCCTCGTGGCGGTCGAGCTGCGCGCCACTGGGCCGGCTCACAAGCTCTATGACCTGCTCGCCCCGTATCACGAGCAGATTCCCTTCATCGGCACGCTCGGGTTCTTCCCGGCTGCTCTGGCTCTAGGCGGCCTGGTTTCGGTCCTCGGCCGGTATGACGCGGCCGAGGCTCACTTCACCCACGCCACCGAGCTCACCGCCCGCGGTGCGATGAAGTTCTTTGCGGCGCGCACGCAGTTCGACTGGGGACGAATGCTGGCCGCTCGAGGAGGCCCTGAGGAGTTCGACCGGGGGCGGGCATTGCTCGAGGACGCCCGCCGTGCTGCAGTCGCTCACGGTTACGCCGGCCTCGAGGCGGATGCGGTGGCGGAGCTGGCGAAGCTGGCGAAGCTGGCTTGAGGCTGGACACAACGAGCTTCCGAACGAACGTCCGGAAGCGGCTTCGCGGCGTGCGGACCACTCGTACCTACTTGTCAGTCCCTCGAAGCGTGGGGACCGATCGGGCTCATAATCGACCTTTCGCGATCAGAGATCGACCACCGTACCTTTTACGATCGAGATTTTGTTGTTCTTGTTGTTGAGACACACCTGTGCAGAAAACGTGTCCCCCGCCTGGGTGTGGGTGGAACTGCCCCCCACCACGGTGCCCGACGCCACGTACTCGGTGTTGTTCTTCTTGCATGCCCCCTGACCCTCAGCCGTGAACGAGGGGGGTCCGATTGTGGTCGTCTGACCGCTGGGCGACCACGTAAGGGTCCCACCGCCAGCCAAACTGGTGGCTTGGCCCGACAGTGACTTGTTCGTCTTGTCCTTCCCGGTTACGAAGTTGCACTTCTTGAGGGTGATCGTGCTGGCGGCATTCCCGCTCACCTTCGAACAGGTTGTGCCGGACGCTGCTCCTGCGACGGGTGCGATCGCCACCGCCGCGATGGACGTCGACAGGCCCACAGTGGCCATTGCTAAGAGAACGAATATCAGACGACGCATGTCCCTTCCCCTTTGACTCGAGTTCCTTGGTTCGGCCGCGGGTTTCCCCGTTTCAGCTTCACCCTTGACACTACGAATGACCCCAGTGGGCAACCAGCGAGATCCCACCCGTTATGCCTGCGTGAAAACACGTCGTGCAGCCCGGGAGGAATCACTCATGGAGGAAAGATTGCACGCTTTGTAACGTGTTCTACGGTTGGTCCTCCGACGCCGAGAAGGAGAAGGTCTCGGCACTTGGAGAATCGACCTGGGCGACGCACGGCGGGGTGCAGGGCAACAGATCGAGGACCACGAGTACGGGATCGAGAACGTGGCTCTGCACCCCGCTGCCCATCGTGAAAATACCTGGGTGGATTCCACGTCTAGTCGGTTCCAACGGCCGCGCGCACTCTTTTTTCCGAGTGGCTCGGGGAACCCGCGTCCCCGCCGTGGTTGGGCTACTCGTTGGGCGTGCGACTGGGTTCTCGTGCCCCCGACACCTTGGCGTTCGCCTCGTATACGGATACCCGTCGGAGGGATGGGCGGGGGAAGGGAACCGTCGCCCGCCGGGCGGTACCTTTGCCTCGCCGTCGTCCTTGTGTCTCAGTCGGCGCTCAAGCAGGGTTCGGCGTCGTGAGTGGAGCCCTTGCGGCTACTCAGTCGCCTGAATCATCGGAGGATCTGGGACGCCGATCGACCCCAGCATTTCGTAAACGGTGGGAGTTCCGACCGCAGGGACGCCGCCAGGTCGGTCAGATCGGCACTCGCCGAAGAGAAGATCATCACCCTCGCCAGCACCGGACTGGGGCGTGTTGCTCGGTCCGTCGGACGCCTGGCCCGGGCCCGAACCGGCCCAGAGAATTTGCCGTCCCACCAGGGTGAATGGGGGGCTAGGCAGGACGTCTGGGCGACGGGCACTGGTGACATGCGCCGGTGCCACCGTGGCAGTGGCCATGGACAGGCCCGCTCCTCCGACCTACCGTGGGTGTCGGCAGGAGTTCGGGGGGCTTGCCGCTGCGGCGGGGCGTGGGGACCTCCCGCCTTGGTCCCTGCGCCCTTGTCGCGTCTCGCAAGGATCGAGTTCTGGGAAGTGGCCGGAGGACCCGCGGAGGCTGCTCCACTCGAGGATGCTGCCCGGGATCCAACCCACCGGGCGGCCGCAAACATCGTTCTGATCGATGTCACGTGACGTGATCGACCGCATCTCGGTCTTGGCCTCCGGTGGAGGGGAGGCGGCCTTCGCATTGATCTTCTTGCCCATGCCTTTCACGGTGCAGAGAAGCGTCCTACTGTCAGCATGCTCTTGTGGGAGGTGCTCGGTGTGATCAACGCGTCGGCTCCGGTTCGGATCTGCGACATCGGTGGCTGGACCGACACCTGGTTTGGCGGTCCGGGACGGGTCGTGAACATAGCGATGGCCCCTGGAGTAGAGGTCTCGATCCGCGAAACGACGGGACCGCATCGGGTGATGCTCGACGCCGTGAACTTCGCCGACCGGTATCCGATCGTTCCCGGGGCGTCACGGGTGGCCCGCCACCCACTGCTCGAGGCCGCCGTCGACGCCTGCCCACCCCCGGAGAACCTTGCCGTGGAGATCGGCATCCGATCCGCCGTCCCCGCGGGCTGTGGCACCGGTACGTCGGCGGCGGTCGCCGTTGCTCTGCTGGGGGCGCTGGCAACCCTACACTCCGAGCAGGTGTCGCCGCGCGACGTCGCCTACGCCGCCCATCGACTCGAAGTGGACGTCCTGGGCCAAGAGAGCGGGATCCAGGACCAGTTCAGCGCGGCGTTCGGAGGGATCAATTACCTCGTGATCGATTCCTACCCAGAGGCAGCGGTCTCTGCCCTGCCGATGTGGAACGAGCTCGAGGCTCGGCTCACGGTGGTCTTTCTTGGTCGTGCCCACGACTCTTCGGGGCTGCACCGGCACGTCATCGAGAGTGTGGGGCACGGCGGGTCACAGGTGTTCGCACGGTTGCGAGACGCGGCCGAGGCGGCTCACGATGCGGTGCTCGCCCAGGACCTCCACGCGCTCGGTCAGGCGATGATCGTCAACACCGAGGCACAGAGGTCTCTTCACCGCGAGCTGGTCGGTCCAGACGCCAGTCGGGTGATCGAGATGTGCGCGGCACATGGGGCCATCGGGTGGAAGGTCAACGGGGCCGGCGGAGACGGTGGTTCTGTCACCATCCTGAGCGAGGCGCCGGAAACGAGGGGTGCCCTCGAACGGCACGTGGCCGATCTGGACAACCGCTGGCAGGTGCTCCCCGTCCAGCTCAGCAAGGTCGGGCTCGAGGTGCGGGTCTCACCACACCAGCCATGAGACAGGGCGTCGCGACTGGGTTAGAGGAGCTGAAGCACCAACGCTTCTGTGGCGGTAACCCTCGGGTTGCCCCGTGACGTGTGCGTCGTGGCCTGCACGATGAAGGTGTAGTTCGTCGGCGTGTCCCGTGTCCTGGGAGTTCCCGTGAGCAGCCCACTCGACCTGAGCCGCAGACCCCCGGGAAGCCTCCCGAGGCCAGGAACGATCTTCCATTTGTAGGGGGTGTCTCCGCCGGTAGCCTCGAGTTGGACACTGTAGGAATCCCCCCGAGTCGCGTTGTCTAGCGACGTCGTGGAGATTTGAAAGCCGGGCGGAGGCAGGCCCGCGAGTCCATCGAATGCGTGGACCCGGTTGCTCGATGCTGCCAAGAGCAGTCCGTCGGCCACCGAGGGGGTCGGGAAGTGGTTGGCCACCGAGCCGAGGGTGAAAGTCTTCGACGCGTGTCCGGTGGAGGGATCGAGCCCATAGAGCTTCCCGTTGCCTTGGTCGATCGTCCACACCAGCCCCCCGGCCACGATGGGCGGCCCGCCCGATCTTGTCGAGGTCTGCCAGAGCGACGTGATGGTTGGCGGGCTCCCGGCAGTGACCTGTGTCTTGACCACCCCGCGCTCACACGGCGTGTACACAACATCGCCAACCACCGCACTGCCCCCGTCCACGTCTGCTCCGCAGTAGGAGCCCGCCGCGGCGAGTTGTCCGCCTACGCCCCCGAGCGAGGAGCTTGACATGACGAACGCAATCTGGGACTTTCCTGCTTGAAGGACAAGGCCGTCCCCGAAGAACACCGGTGAGGAGGAACCGAGGTCGAAGTCAGAGCCGTTGTCGGAGTACCAGGTAGAAGGGGCGAAGAACTGCTGCTCGATGAGGTTGGAGTTGAGCTCGATGACGGCATCGCTGTTGTCGAAGGAGTCGCTCGATGAGCTGAAGGCGCTATTGCCGGTCGCGAACCAGATGTTGCCCGACGCGTCCACGATCGGTGCTGCTCCGCCCATCCACACCGCGCCCTGGCTGTCGTCGGGCGCCGAGGCGATCTCGAAGCTCTGCTGGGCTCCGCCACTCTCGGGAATCGAGATGATCCAACCGTGGTAGTTCCCGCAGTCGCCGGCGTTGCCCCCAAAGCCCTCGACCACGTTGCCGTTGTCGAGCGTGAGGCCGGTCCGCTGGAGCTGGGCAGCTTGGTCTGACCCAGGCAGCGAGATGGCCTGGTGCAGAAGGACGGCACCCGTAGCGAGATCGAGGCCCACCAGGTAGTGCTGGACGGAGGACCCCGCCAGCTCGTCGGTGACGACGAATACCTCGCCACGCGACGGATCGATGACCGGCGTGCCGGTGAT
Organism: uncultured Acidimicrobiales bacterium; assembly: GCA_963731665.1. GTDB lineage: Bacteria > Actinomycetota > Acidimicrobiia > Acidimicrobiales > UBA8190 > Chersky-840. Next base: position 499,964 of record CAVSWP010000008.1, read on the forward strand.
GCCCACGGTGGGCGAGATGTCGCCGCACGGGAGGTCCCCCGAGGGCACCGCCGTACCCACGTGGGTCGACCAGACCACTGCGCCGGTGTCGGGTGCCAGCGCGTAGACGGTGTCGTTCTCCGTGGCGACGACCACGAAGCCCGACGCCACGAGGGGCTCGCCGAAGATCTGCCCATCGAGGTCGGGTGAGGTCCACGCCACGCGGGCCGGACTGAGATCGGTTCCCGAGGTGTCGACCCCTCCACCCAGGCTGTCCTGGTGGTAGACGGGCCAGTCTGAACCGAAGGCTGCGAGACCGGCGGCGGAGGGCGGAGCGGCGCCGACCGTTTGGCTCGGCATCGCGAGCATCACCCCCACGGAAAACACGGTGCCGACCCCCGCCAGAGCCCGGAAGCCTGGTCTCATCGACCACAGGTTAGGCCGAGCATCGGCCGTGTGCCCGGGGCTGGCATCGGTCCGCGCTGGATTGGTCGCGCCCGAGGCGTGGCCAGCCTCCCACTGGGCGCGAACGCGACCTGGCCCTGGGAGGTCCCGGAGCTCTTCTGCGGCTTCCCGGCACGACGACCGCAGGCGACGGCGTCTGTCCCGGCGCGTTCGGACTCGGTGCCGGCGTTCGGTCAGGTCATCGGTGTTTCGCTCGACACGGGCATCGAGCCTGGCAGCGACGAGAACGGTACAGCTGCCGCCGGGGCTTTGACCGCGGTATTCGCGCCCCAGCGGGAGAACGCGATCGTGCTCGACCACGGCTGCCCGCCATAGGACCCCTGAGCGGAATACGTGGCGGGAAGTTTCGAGCGCGCCATCAGGTCGAGCCGCGCCGAACCGGTCACAACCTGGCCGTGGGGAATCCGTCCCGTGATCCGGGACAGGAGCACCCCGTGCGTGCGGTGCGCCGGCGATGTGGCAAATGGGGCAATCAGCACCTGCGCCAGCGCCGCCGAGGTGGTCACGTTCTCTTCGATCATCGAGTACGGCCCGTCGGTCGACTGGAGAGAGATCCACTTGCCGGCGTTCGCCGATGCCGTCGAGGCCGGGAGGCCGAGTTGGTCACGCAGGGCGGGGGCATCACCTTCGAAGTACGCCCCTTGGCCGGTGAAGACCATGGTGAACTCGTCACGGCCGACCGAGACGGACTCCGAGCCCGAGGAAGGCCGGGCATCACCCACCACGACCTGTGAGAAGCCGTCGGAGCGCCACACCGCCCGATAATGAAAAGCGTCGGCTGCCCCGGCGGCGGTCAAGGCCTCTCGCAGGAGCTGAGCCGGGCCCGGGGCTCGCACCGTCGGAGACTGGGTCGTCGCCAACCCGATCTCGGTGCCGAATACGGCCACGAGCGCAAGCGTGACCCAGGTTGCGACCCTGATGGTCCGGGTCCGCTGGCCAGTCCTCGCCATCGGCGCAGCGTAAGGCGCAGCCTGGTCTCATTGACTTCGGGGTGGCTTTCCGGGGCGCGCCACAGGTCCAACCCACCTTCAGGCGGGCCTCGGGGATGGTCCCGGGGCCCAGAGCCGTCCCAAGATGCAGAGGGAGCATCGAACCGATAGAAGATGGGTCGTGCTTCTCGACGGAAAGACCGTTCTCGTCACCGGCGTCGGCGTCGGGCTGGGAAAGGAGTGCGCCATGAGCGCACTGCGAGACGGGGCGAACGTCGTCCTGGCCGCCCGTCGAAAGGACGAGCTGGCGAGCGTGGCGGCCGAGCTCGACCCCACCGGCGAGCGCACCGCCCACCGAGCCACCGACATCACCGATCCCGACTCCTGTGCGTCCCTCGTCCAATTGGCGCAGGAGCGTTTCGGCTCGGTCGATGCTCTTATCCAGGTGGCGGCGTTCGAACACGCCTGGGGCGGTCTCTACGACCTGAAGTTCGACGACTGGAGGGCCGCCTTCGACACCAATGTGGTCGGTGCGCTGACCGTCCTGCGGCCGGTGGCCAAGGCCATGAAGCAAGGCGGTGGTGGCGCCGTCGTCTTCATCGGCTCGCAGTCCATGTTCAAGCCGGCGATGCCACAGGCCGGCTACGCCGCCTCCAAGAGCGCCCTGCTCACGGCGATCTACTACCTGGCGGACGAGCTCGGGCCGGACAACATCCGTTGCAACATGGTGATCCCGTCGTGGATGTGGGGTCCCAATGTCCAGCTGTACGTGTCCGGGACGGCACAACGGCAGGGCCGGAGCGAAGAAGAAGTCCTCGAAGAGCTCGTCGGCGACTTCTCGCTCCGGCGGATGACCGAGGACGGTGAGGTAGCCGACGTGGCGGTGTTCTTCGCCTCCGACCACGCCAAGGCGGTGACGGGGCAGTACTTGCTCGTGAATTCCGGCGAGCTGTTTCGATGACCGGCACGTCCAAGCGCGTAGTGGTCTGGGGCAGCGGCTTCGTGGGCCGAATGGTGATTCCCGAGATCGTTCGGCACCCGGCGTTCGAGCTGGTCGGCGTGGGCGTAAGCAACCCCGAAAAGGTCGGCCGTGACGTCGGAGACATCTGCGGCATGGGCTCCGTCGGCCTCACCGCCACCGACGACGTGGAGGCCCTGGTCTCCCTCCGGCCCGACGCCCTGGTGCACTATGGGCCGACAGCTGCCCACGCCGCCGACAACATCGCGCTGATAGGAACTTTCCTCCGAGCCGGAGTCGACGTCTGCTCCACCGCCATGACCCCGTGGGTCTGGCCGGCCATGGCCCAGAATCCGCCGTCGTGGGTCGACCCCATCACCCAGGCCTGCGAAGAGGGCGGGGCATCGTGCTTCACCACCGGTATCGACCCCGGCTTCGCCAACGATCTCTTCCCGATGACGCTCATGGGGCTCTGCGGAGAAGTCCGCCACGTGAAGGCGCTCGAGATCCTCGACTACATCAACTACGAGGGCGACTACGAGGACGAAATGGGTATCGGCCGATCGCCCGAGTACATCCCCCTACTCGAGCACACCGAGATCCTGATCATGTCGTGGGGAGCCACCGTGCCCATGATCGCTCATGCAGTGGGCATCGAGCTCGATCGGATCACCACCACCTGGGAGAAATGGGTCACCGACAAACCGATCACTACGGCCAAAGGCATCATCGAACCGGGAGAGGTTGCCGCCATCCGATTCACCATCAACGGCATCTTCGGTGGCGAGACTCGCATCGGTCTCGAACACATCAACCGGGTGGGCACCGACGCCGCCCCTGAGTGGCCACGCGGCACTCAGGACGACGTCTATCGGGTGGAGATCGACGGATCCCCGTCGATCACCCAGGAGACGGCGTTCCGGTTCACCGACGGCAGCGGCCGTGATGCCGCCGCGGCCGGGTGCCTCGCCACCGGGCTTCGAGCACTGAATGCTGTACCGGCCGTGAACGACCGGCCGCCGGGCTGGGTCACCGCCCTCGACCTTCCCTTGATCCCTGGGGTGGGCACGATTCGCTAGAGAAGGACTTCGGTGACCGGGCCCCGGACGTCGTAGCCACGCTCTCGAGGGGTCATCCGCACGGCTACAGACGTCACCTGCCGGGATTCTCCGTTACATCTCTCCCCTGGCCTCCTTGGCATACGTCGCCGCCAGTTGGCGGGAGAAGCCCATCAGCCGGCTCAGTTCACCGATGCTCAGACCCTCGTCGAGACCGAGGGCGAACACGGCTTTGCGGACGTTGTGACGAACCGCCTCCAACTCCTCGATCTGCTGCGTCATCATCTTGCGAATCGCACTCGTCGGTATGGCGGAGAGGACCTCGCGCACGGGCCGTCCCTCTTCAACGAGCGAACGCACTCTGCGGTTCGAGACGGACACCGAGCGCAACGTCTTTCTGAACTGCTCGCAGGTCTCGACGAACGTGTCGACGCTGGCCAGGACCTTCTCCCTGTCTCGGCGAGTGTCAGTCATCGGTGGAAACGGTACTCGTCAGGCACGACTCTGTGGCTTTCCTGTGAGCCCGAGCCATACGCCGTCGATCGGAAGCGGTGACAAGATATCTTGCGCAACAGCTCTTGTCGCTCATGGTCCGGAGGTGACGTGACCGATCGCAATGACGAGCTCCTCCGGTTGGTGGCCGAGGAAGCCAGCACTGCCGTTCGCTCGCATCCGGAGTGGATCACCCGGGACAAGAACCTGCGCGAGGCGGCGATGCGCCTCGAGTCGGAGCGGCGTCTCACTCCCGATGTGGTGGCAGCATTCCTCGAGTCGATCTTTCGAGCCCGGATCTCCCCCGGGGAGATGGCTCGCCTCAGGTTGCTCCTCGAGGCCGGAGAAGTCGAGCACGTGATCGCCACCCTACGGGATGTCTTCAGGCAATACATTCAGGAACTGGGCTTTGACCCTCCCCCGGCCACCGCGATCTGACTTCACGGCGACGACCCGAGACCTACCAGTCGTGACGACGGCCGGGTCCTAGGTCGTCACCCAAGGGCGCGGTTGGCGCCGGGAGATGCGCAGAGGCTCACTCCGCTTTCAACATTGACCGAATCTGATCGCGGAGCTCGGGGCCGTCGACATGGCCATGAACGTCAGCAGCGTGCATGGATGCGGCCCTTACCACCTCTTCCTCTTCTCCTGCGATGGTGAGCGTGCATCCACCCTCACTCGGCATCTCCCGGCAATCGGCAATCTTGCGAGTCATCTGGGCCTCCTGTGATTCACGTCGCGCTCGAATCAACCCTTCACGTAGGACAGCTTTTCGGCGACCTTGCCGTCCCGCACTCGAAACACGTCCACCCCTCGCACGTGTCCCCCGTCCCAGGAATAGACCCACCGCTGGACAACGCGATCACCCGCTGCGAAGGTCTCCTCGGTTTGAAACTGGGCTTCGGGGTCGTCGAAGATCGGTCGCCACGCTGTCCGGATCGCGTCGTGTCCCACGTAGCGGGTCCCGTCGGGGGCGGGGTCGGTGTTGTCGAACACACAGTCCTCTGTCGTAAGCGCCAAGGCGCCGCCCAGATCGTGGTCGGCCCACGCTGCTCCGAACGCCTCGACCACCTGGAGTGGATTCATCCTCGGTGTCTTCCTACCTGGCGTAGTTGCTGGCGCCGAACCAGTCCACGGTGACCACGGCTTCGTCTCCCACCACCCAGGCGTCGTGACCGCTCGGCAATGACGTGACGTCACCGGGCCCGGCTTCGATCTCGGACCCGTCGTCCATGCGGATCCTGAGGCGCCCACTCACGTGGTACTGGAAGTGCGGTGCCTCACAGCTTTCGGTCCCGGCGATGGGCTTCACGTCGTTGGACCAGCGCCATCCGGGTTCGAAGACGAGCCGACCCACCTCGCCCCCGCCGATCTTCACGATCTCGGCTCGGCCGTGGGGGAACTCGCGAGTTTCGTCAGGAGTCTGGAAGCTGCGATGCTCGGTTTCTTGCATGGGGGGTGCTCCTTTCCTGGTGCCTGGTGCCTGGTGCCTGGTGCCTGGTGCCCGGTCCCCGGGACAGCCGTGACCCGGGTATCCTTACCTACTAGTAGGTCAATGTCAACGGACGGAGGGGGATGGGGACTCGACGACGGACGGGTGAATCCGACACGGCCACCCAGGTCCTCGACGTGGCCGAGCGGTTCGCCCAAAGCCGGGGCTTCAACGGCTTCAGCTACGCCGACGTCGCCGCCGAGCTGAAACTCACCAAGGCCGCGCTGCATTACCACTTCGCCAGCAAAGCCGAGCTCGGGGAGGCGCTCATCGCCCGTTATGCTGCCCGATTCGCCGCTGCTCTCGACGGCCTCGTCGCCGGCGACGCCCCCGCCAAGCTCCAGGGCTACGTCGACCTGTACTTGGAGGTGTTTCGAAATGAGCGGATGTGCCTGTGCGGCATGCTCGCCGCCGAGTACCAGACACTCCCTGCTCCTATGCGCGATGCGGTCGTGAGTTTTTTCGACCACAACGAGAAGTGGCTCGCGGCTGTCCTCGAGCAGGGGCGCGACGAGGGAACCGTGCATTTCGAGGGACCGGCAGGTGAGAGGGCTCGGATGATCGTCGGTGGTCTTGAAGGTGCCATGCTCGTAGCACGCCCGTACGGGGACATCTCCCGCTTTGAGGTCGCCGCCTCGCACCTCCTCCGAGAGCTGGTGACCAACCCTCGTGCGACGGCCACGGCGTTTCCGACGTGACTGTGACATCCCCGCCCCGTCGCGAGCGGTAAAGGGGCCTCGCCCCACGGGACTGCGAGAAAGCTTCGGTCTCGTCGCTGTCTGCCGACACGCGTCACGGGCACCTGAGCGGGTCGTGTCCGCAGTCCCCCTCTTGCGGGCCGATGTGCGCGACCATCGGTCCGTGACCAAAGCTGGCTGGGAGAGCCACTGGCACAAACACCCCGGGGTACGCTCCGGCAGTCAACTCACGCTCGGCGAGCGATCCGCGGACCGGATGCGGAACATGATGGGCTCGTGGCCCTTTGTGTTCTCGTTCTTCGCCATCATGATCGCCTGGGCGGTTGTCAACACGCTGCTGTTCGAGCACATCCTCCACCACAAGGCCTTTGACCCGTACCCCTACATCTTGCTCAATCTGTTCCTGTCGATGCTTGCCGGTGTCCAGGCCGCGGCGCTGTTGATCGCCGCCAAGCGCTCCGACGCCATCTCCTCCGAAATCGCTCTCCACACGGAGAAGAACACCGATGACATCAAGACGTTGATCGCCGAGAACACCGCCCTTACCTCCGAGGTCAAGAAGAACACCGACCTTCTTGACGAGATTCATCTGCACGTGGCCAACATCGGCAAGAAGGTCGGTGCCGAGATGGGCCGGTTCGCTCCGGGCGCCCCGCCACCGACATAGTCGAGTTCTCGCCGGCCCGGGTTCCTTCGGACCGCGCAGGGATGCTCGTGGTCTTCGAGGGCCTTTCTCGGGGAGGCAACACGACCTCAATCCGAAGGCTATTGCCCCGTTCTCGGCGAGCCGACCACGTTCGGGCTGTCCTTCAAGCCCACCACGCCCCGCCGTGCGCTGATCGACGCCGTCTACCGGGCTCTGTGATCCCAGGGTTTAGACGACCCTGGTGAGAGGGGGTCTCCCCGCCAAGACCTCCGAGGCGGATGTGGCAATCTACCGGCGGGGCGCGGGCCTCGGCATGGGGGGATCATGGCCACCGAACCGATCGACTTGGACCAGCTGGTGGACGAGGCACGCCGTTCGACCGGGCTCGAGGACTTCGGCGAGGGGAGCTGGCGTGAGGGTGCCGAACGCTTGGTCGACGAGCTGAACGACGGGGCCGCCTTGCACGAGCTCGGGGCCGTGATCGCATCGGCCGAGATCACCGGCTACCTCAGCAACCGACTGCGGATCATCGACTGGACGACGCGCCACCCGGACATCACACAACGAGACGTTCGTCCCCCGATCGTCATCCTGGGGCAGCCCCGGACCGGCACCACGATCTTGTTCGGGGTCCTCGCCCAGGACCCGGCCAATCGCGTGCCCCTCACGTGGGAGGTGGATCAGCCGTGGCCGCCTCCGGACACCGCCACCTACGAATCCGACCCCAGGATCGCTGAGGTCCAGGCCAACCTGGAGAGCACCGAGCTCCTCATTCCCGGCTTCATGGGGATGCACGCCGTGGGAGCGAGGCTGGGTCAGGAATGTGTGCGGATCACGGGGGGCGATTTCCGGAGCATGATCTTCTCCACTCAATACCGGGTCCCCGAATACCAACGCTGGTTGCTCCACGACGCAGACATGGGACCGGCCTACCGTTACCACCGGCTGTTTCTGCAATACCTCCAGTCGGAGCACAGGGCCGAGCGCTGGGTGATCAAGTCGCCTGCCCATCTGTGGGCGGTCGATTCGATGATGTGTGAGTATCCCGACGCCCTGGTCGTCAACACCCACCGGGATCCCCTGCGCGTCGTGTGCTCGTTGGCATCGTTGATCGACCTTCTGCGCCGCTTGGCCAGCGACGACGTGTCGATCGCCGCAGTGGCAGCCGAATGGTTTGACGACGTCGCGGTGGGCCTGGATCGGGCGGTGGCGGCCCGGCGCGACGGCCTCATCCCCGAGCAACAGGCGGTCGACGTGTTCTTCGGCGACTTCCTGGCCGACCCCATGGCGGTGGTGTACGAGATCTACGACCGCCTCGGGATCGAGCTCACCACCGAGGCCGACCGGCGTATGCGCAGCTTCCTGGCCGACAATCCTCAGGAGAAGCACGGCGGGCACCGCTACAGCTTCGCCGACACGGGACTGGACGCCGGGGCTCTGCGCGAACGGATGCGCCCGTACCAGGAGTTCTTTGACGTCCCGGACGAGGAGCTGCCGTAACCCTCAGGCCTCCAGCATCACGACGGTGCGCCCCACGGTGTCTCGGTTGGCCATGGCATCGATGGCGGCGGGGACGTCGTCGAAGCCGACCACCTGGCCGATCACCGGCTTGACCTCTCGGGCTAGCACGAGCTCGACGATGTGGCGCATGATCCGCTCGCCCAGCTCCTGGGAGGCAAAGTTCCAACCCATCCCCATCTTGAGGAACGCCGATGCGTCGGGCGGCTGGTAGCCGAGCAGGACGCCACAAAGCTTGAGGTTTCCCAGGGCCACCCGGCGGGGGACGATGAACTTCTCGTCGGCGATCGACTTGTTGGATGCGAACCCCATCATCAGGTAGCGCCCGTTGTACTTGGTGCATTTCATGGACGGCTCCATGACTGCTTCGCCGACGTTGTCGAATACGATGTCGACGCCCTCGTTGGCGGTTTCCGCCAGCACGACCTCCGAGAAGTCGGTGGCGTTGTAATTGATCGCCACGTCCGCGCCGAGGTCGCGACAGAGCTGGACTTTCTCGTCGGTGCCCGCCGTGGCAAAGACACGGGCTCCGGCGTTCACCGCCAGTTGGACAGCCGCCGAACCCGAGCCTCCGGCTGCAGCGTGTACGAGCACCGTCTCTCCGGCTCGGAGATCGGCGCGGTCGAAGAGCCCGAGCCAGGCAAGATGGAACGGGAAGTACAACGCTGCCGCGCCCGGCAATGGGATGGTGTCCGGCATGTCGAACGTCGAGCCGACGGGGCATACCGCGTACTCGGCATAGCCTCCGTGAGCGCCCTTCGGCATCGCCACCACGCGTCGATGGCGCCAGTCCTCGGTACCGGAACCGCAGCCGTCGACGATCCCCATCACCTCCATCCCCGGGCTGTAGGGCAGCTCGGGGCGCACCATCATGTTGCCGCCCGTGATCCGCTCGAGGTCGTTCAGGTTCAAGGCGATGGCCTGCACCCTGATCCGCAATTCGCCGGCCCCGGGAGTGGGGATCGGCACCCTGTCGAGTCTCAGCGCCTCCATGGGATGGCCGTACTCGTGGGTCCGCCATGCTCGCATGAGACCGTCGTCGTCGGGCACGAGGGTCAGACTAACTTTGCGGTTTCAGCGCCGCGTGCTCCGCAAGCTCTCGGAAGGCCTCGGGCACGCGCTGCACGTCCGAGAACATGACGGTTGCGTAGCGCACCGCATCGTGCCCGAAGCGAGCGCGAACGGCATCCACGGATCGGTCCACCACCCAGCGAGCCGCGTCCCGCGCCGTCCTGGGCCGATAGCGGTCGTCTCCGGGATCGAGCGGCAGCTCGAGCTGAAGGGCCGGCTCGGGAACCAAGTTGCCCACTGACACCGCCAGGAGGGTGATCTCGTGCTCACGAGGATGAGCGGCGAGCGCAGCGCCAGCGAGCTCGGTGGCCAGTTCCGTCAGGGTCAACGTGGCCGAGATGGGGACCGGCAACGTGGCCGAACGGGTAACTGACCGCAGACCGGTGAATCGCACCCTCACCGTCAGCGTGCGCCCCGCCCAGCCCGCCGCCCTCAGCCGGCCAGCCACCCGATCAGCGAGGTAGCCCAGGGTCGAGCGAACCAGGCCGGCTGTGGCCGCTCTGCGCCCCAACGCCGCCTGGGCTCCCATGGACGACGCCCGGCGGGTCGTCTCGATCCGTCGGGCGTCGATAGATGCGCTCGACCAGGGGGGTGAAGGCGTCGAGCACGGCCATGACCTCGTCGGCGAGGCGCTGATAGTCGGAGAAGTGCCCGCCCACGAACAGCAAGCTCGGGCACAGCTGCCGTGCCCTCCATCCCGGCATGCCCGCACCGACCCCAAAAGCCCTCGCCTCATAGGAGGCGGCGAGGACCACGCCGCCTCCCACAGCGATGGGCCGCGCCCGCAGCGACGGATCGAGCAACTGCTCGACCGACGCGTAGAAGGCGTCGAGGTCGGCGTGCAGGATCGTGGCCGGTCGAGGCGGTGCCATGGGGGCCACCGTAGTCGAACATATGTTCGTTTTCCCACCCGCCCCGCCCGGATTCTGACCAGGGCCGCCCCGCCGAGGGTGCCAGGAGTCTCTGGTTTCGCCAACCCACCAGACGCGTCTCTGGCCGCGAAGGGCGTGCCTCACTCATCGCTCGTTCGCCCGCAACGACCTGAGGGCGCGAGCACAGCAAGGCGCACCCGGGGCGCGAGCGGGTCAGCCCGTGTGACTCTCTCGTCGCGTCCCCCACGTCTCGGTGGTGACGGCGCACGCGGCGGCGGGTCCCACGCCCGCACCTCGGATCTCGTTCCGCACCGTGCAGAGGTGTCGCCCGGTCGGAGGTCTTTACCGCCGATTGTGCCGCCGTCTAGGGTGCGCAAGGCCGAGTTGCGAAAGTCCGGCTTCTTCTGCATCCGCCGGGCGTGTTGGACGGTGAAGCGGGAGCCGATGTCGAGCAAACTCTGGACTCGAGCCGACGAGAGACATCTCCGCACCATTGGTTGGGCCGCCATGAGCGCGTTCTCGGCGCGGCCACCAGGTCCGGAGGCGATGGCGCCAGGCGCACGCCGCGTCCAGGGTTCGTGATCGATGGCACCCATCCGTTGGGTATGCGTCTCTGACCTCCACCTGGGGGCGTTGAACAGCGTCCTCACTGCTGTGCACCCCGACGGTGACCGTGTCGACCAATCCTCGGTGTCCCCCGTCCTGCCCGCGCTGTGCGACGGCTTACGGATGGTCGCCAGCCAGGGGGACCCTCCCCAGCTGGTCGTGCTGGGCGACCTCTTCGAGCTGGCGCTGTCCTCCACCAATGATGCCGCCGCCACCTTCGCCCACTTGATCGAGGCCCTGCGCCCGGGCAGTCCCGACGCCGCGGTGTCCCCCACCATCCGTTTCCTGCCCGGAAACCATGACCACCATCTGTGGAGCCGCGCCCGAGGTGACTGCTATGTGGACTACATGGCAGGCGTCCCCCGCGGGGTCGCCTTGATCCCCGAGCCCCACGCCACGCCCTTGGTGCCCACACCGAGCGACCCCTTCACCGTGCGCGACAAGATCGTTGAGATGATGGCAGGGCGCGTCGAGACGGCTGTGCCGGTCACCGTCGAGCAGAGCTACCCAAACCTTGGCTTGGTGAACTCCACCGGCAAGCGGGTCGTGGTGCTGTCCCACGGACACTTCATCGAACCCCTGTACCGGGCGATGTCGACGCTCGAGGACGTCTTCGCACGGGGGCCGACAGCTCCCGAGACCGTGCACGACCTCGAGGCCGAGAACGGCTCCTGGATCGACTTCTTCTGGTCTTCGATGGGAGATAGTGGGGACGTCTCGGGTTGGGCTCGTGGCCTGTACGAGTCATTGCAGAGCGAGGACGCCATCCATGCAGAGATACGGGCGATCCGGCGGGTGATCAGCCATGGACAGGGCGCCCGGGTGCGCAAACGCCTCGAGAGCGTCGTCCTCGGAGGGATGCTGCTTTCGGCCGTGAAGAGGTCGAACAGCCGCGAGCGTCATGTACCCGAGGTCCTGAGTACGAAAGCCGAGAGCGGCCTCATCTCCTACCTCTCGGGACCGGTGGCGTCCCAGATCGCCCAGGAGATCGGCCAACCCGACGAAGTCCTGTTCGTGTTCGGCCACACGCACAAGCCTTTCGTCAGGCTGCGTCACGTGTCGGGGCTGCCGAGCCCCGTGCCCGTGGTCAACACCGGCGGCTGGGTTGTCGACACACCAGAGGCCCAACCCAACAAGGGCGCCTCGGTCATCCTCATCGATGCGGACCTCAACGTCGCCGTCCTGCGGTGTTTCGCCCAGGGCGACGGGCCTGACCCCGAGATACACGTCGACGGTCCCGAGATCGGGGCCACCAATCCCCTGGCCGACGACCTACGGAGCAGGATCGACCCCGGTCGTGACCCGTGGCGGGCCTTGGCCGACGCCACCACCCAGGTCGAGCGCGAGCGGCGTCGCCAGCTCAAGGCGCGCCTGGCCGAGACCGCCCGGCGCGATGAGGATTCCCGCCTGGGGCGAAACCGAGGACATGATGCATAGGCTGTCACGACCCCTGACCGAGCTGCAGGAACACTACGCCGTCGTCGTGGTGGGCTCGGGCTACGGCGGGAGCATCGCCGCCTGCCGGCTCAGCCGGGCCGAACAGAAGGTGGCCGTGCTCGAACGAGGTCGCGAGATCCATCCGGGCGAATACCCGACGACGATCGAAGAGGCCGGACGGCACCTGCAGGTGAGCACCTCCGAAGGCGACACCGGCGACCCCCGTGACCTCTACTGGTTCCACGTGGGGACCGACATCAACGTCTTCTCTGGCTGCGGGCTCGGCGGTACTTCACTGGTCAATGCCAACGTTGCTCTGCGCCCTGACCCCAGGATCTTCGCCGACGAGCGCTGGCCACACGCATTGCGTGCGGACAGGACCGGGCTCGACGGCGGGTTCACCCGGGCCGAGGCCATGCTCACTCCCGCCACCTACCCGGCGTCGTATCCGCCCTTGGCCAAGATGGAGGCGCTGCGCGTCGCCGCCGAGGGAGCGTCGTGGTACCCCACGCCCATCAACGTGACCTTCCGGGCGGGGCCCAATGCGGCCGGCGTCCACCAAGAGGCCTGCACCGGATGTGGAGATTGCGTGACCGGCTGCAACTACGGCGCCAAGAACACGCTGCTCATGAACTACCTCCCCGATGCCGTCGCACACGGAGCCGAGATCTTCACCGAGATCGACGTGCGATGGGTGGAACGGGTGCAACCGCCTCCTGACGGCAACGTCGAGGGGCCAACGCCACGGTGGGTTGTGCGGGCCGAGCCCCTCGGGACCGGCCGCGACCGCTTCCGGGCGCCACCACTGGCCATCACGGCCGACGTGGTCGTCCTGGCCGCCGGCACGCTCGGCACCTCCCGGTTGCTCCTCGAGTCCCGCCAGCACGGGCTGGACACGTCCGATCGCCTCGGTCGGCGCTTCAGCGGCAACGGCGACGTGCTGGGCTTCTCGTTGCGGCCGGGCCGCCCGGTGCGCGCCATCGGCGCCGGTCACCGCGCCCCCGACCGCCAACACCCACCAGGGCCGTGCATCACCTCGGTCATCGACAAACGGGAGGGGCTCGCGCTCGAGGACGGCATCATCATCGAGGACGCCGTCGTCCCGGGAGCGGTCGCCGACCTTCTTCCCCTCGAGCTGGGTTCCCAGCTGGTGACCTCCTGGCGGCGAGGCCGGGGGCGCGGCGGTGGGCCCCTGCAGGCTCTTGCGAGCGTGCTCACCGACGGCCGCCGGGGGGTGGCAGCGCGGATCCAGACGCTCCTGGTGATGGGGAACGACGACGACGAAGGCTCCATCGTCCTCGACAAGGACCGGGTGCGGGTCCAGTGGCCCGGCGCCGGCACCCGCCGGTACTACGAGCGGGCGACCCAGGTGGTGGGCCGGGCCGCCTCGGTCCAGGGCGGAATGTTCATGCACAGCCCGATCTGGTCGCGGTGGCTGCGCCACAGCCTGATCACCGTGCACCCTCTGGGGGGCTGTGTCATGGCAGACCAGGCCGAGGACGGCGTGGTGGACGACAAGGGCGGCGTCTTCTCCTCCCAGGCCGGGGCGGCCGTCCACGACGGGTTGTTCGTGTGGGACGGTTCGATCGTGCCCCGGCCGCTCGGGGTCAATCCCCTCCTCACCATCTCGGCTCTGGCCGAACGAGCGGCATTCGCCCTGGCGGCCTCCCGAGGGTGGGAAATCGACGAGTCGGGCCCGAGTTCAACGCCAGCGGGCCGGGACGAACCGCTCCCACCGCCGGAGCGGCCCGGTTTGCGCTTCACGGAACGGATGGCGGGATACTGGTCGGCCACCGTTGCCGACGACCTCGCCGACTATGAGCAGGCCGCGGCGGCCGGTGAAGCGGCCAGATCCACACTTGCCTTCGAGTTGACCCTGTCGACCGACGACCTGCGGGCCGAGATATCCGACCTGTCTCGGCCCATGTCGGCGACGGGCACGGTGGATGCGCCCGCGCTGTCCAACGACCCCCTGACCGTGCTCGACGGTCGGTTCCAACTCATGGTGGCCGACGATGCGAGCCACCCCGAGGTCGGGCACATGTGGTACCGACTCCCCTTGGCGGCTGTCGACGGTCGACGTTTCGATTTCACGGGGTTCAAGGTCGTCGCGCCCGGTGGGCTCGACGACGTCTGGGCGGCCACAACCACGCTCTATGTCACTCTGCGACAGGACGGGCCCGAAGGCCCGGTGCTCGGCCGGGGAGTGCTGCACATCAAAGCGCAGGACTTCGCCAAGCAGTTGCGCACTATGTCGGTCACCGGCCCCGTGAGCGCACGGGAGCGCCTCGCGCTCGAGGGACGATTCGGGCGGGCCTTCGCCGGTCGGCTCTACGAGGATTACGGACCGGTCCTGCACCGGCCCAATCGGTTCAACCCGAAGGCGGCACCCCGGCGTCGTCGCGCTCTGGACCTACCGACCCGCCAGGAGTTCGAGTACCGGACCGCCGACGGGGTGGCTCTTCGGCTCTCCCGTTACCAGGGCGGGAGTCGGGGACCCGTGCTCCTGGTGCACGGCATGGGCGCCAACCCCCTGACGTTCATGCTCGACACCATCCAGCCGAACCTCGTCGAGTACCTGGTGGGACACGGTTTCGACGTCTGGCTGCAGGAGTGGAGAGGCTCCACCCTCCTGCCGTCGGCGCACGACCAGTTCAACGCCGATGACGTGGCCCGCCACGATCACGCCGCAGTCCAAGAGGCCATCAAGCAGAGAACGGGCAGCACCGACATCCACGTCGTCTCGCACTGTGTCGGCAGCATCACGTGGATGATGGCCACGTTGGCCGGTACGGCCGCCCCGACGTCGCTCCTGTGCTCTTCGGTGGGTATGCACCCCGTGGGCCCCACCCTGACCCGGATCAAGGCCGGGCTCTTCCTGGCCCAAGTGATGAAAGGGGCCGGGGTGCGCGAGCTGACCTCCGATTCGTTCTCGGGGGAGTCATTGGGTGCCCGCCTCCTCGACCAGTCGTTGCGCGCCTATCCGATGCCGCGCGGCGAGCGGTGCGACCAGGCGGTGTGCCGGCGCCTGGCCTTCATCTACGGCGTGGCGGTCCGTCACGTCAATGTCAACGAGCGCACGCACAGCACCATGCACGAGTTGTTCGGACCCACCGACATGACCATGATGGCTCATCTGTCTCGCATGGCCCGGGTCGAGCGGACGGTGAGCGCCCAGGGCTTCGACGACTACATCCCGAACCTCGAAAGGCTCCGGCTGCCCATCACCTTCGTGTCGGGAAAGCACAACATGGTCTGGGTGCCCGAGTCCACCGAGCGCACCTACTCGCTGCTCGTCACCGAATTGGGACAAGACTTGTTCCGGCGGGTGGTATTCGACGGCTACGGCCACCAGGACGTGCTGATCGGCGCGCAGGCGCCGCGCGATACCTTTCCCACGGTGCTCGAGCACCTCGACCGGGTCAACGCCTGACCGGCGCCGCCCGGCGCCGCCCCCGGCGGTCTCGGCGGTGGCTCCGTCGCACCACGGCTACCGCCTTCCTGAGCGGGCAGCCAACAGGTCGGGGGCCCAGCAGCTAGCCTGCGCACCAGTGCTCGGAGTCCTTGGTGCCATCGCAATCGGCCTTCTCATCGCCCAAATTGCCCTGCTCGTTTCGACGGTGTATCTCCACCGGTGTCTTTCTCACCGCGCCCTTCAGCTTTCCCCCGGTGTCCGAGGGGCCTGTCGCGTGCTCATTTGGGTCAGCACGGGCATGCGCCCGCGGCAGTGGGTCGCAGTGCATCGCAAGCACCACGCCTTCACCGACACGGTGCGCGACCCCCATTCTCCGATCATCCTGGGTTTTGCGCGCGTGCAGTTCGCCAACGCCCTGCTGTACCGACGTGTGGCCCGCGATCCGGCGGCGACGGCCCGATATGCCCGCGACCTCCCTGCTGATCGCTGGGACCGGCTCCTCTTCGACCATGCCTTTGTCGGCCTGGGGTTGGGAGTGATCCTCCTGGTGGCCCTGTTCGGCTGGGAGCTGGCGCTCGTGGCCGCCGTGGTCCATGCCGTCTACTACCTGCTCGGCGGAGGAGCGATCAATGCCGTGGGCCACCGTTGGGGGCGAAGGCCCTTCGACAACCTGGCCACGAACAATCAGTGGTTGGCCTGGCTCGTGGTAGGCGAAGGGCTGCACAACAATCACCACGCCGCCACCACCTCGAGCCGGTTCAGCCTCGCCAGGGGCGAGATCGACCCGGGTTGGTGGTGCATCAGGCTTCTGGTACGCCTGCGGTGTGCCACCCTGCGGGAGACCGGTGTCGCCTCCAAGGCGGGTGCGACTCCCTGAGGTCGGCACGAGGCACGACATGACCATGGTCCTCTCCGCCGGGGCGCCGATCGAGCCGCCGCGTTTCCCCGTGGGTCGCAGCTCGACGGTGCTCATCGACTCGGCCCGCAGCCACCGGGCGCTCGGGGTCGATTGCTGGTATCCGGCGCTCGTCGGCGAACATCCCCTGTCGGTCTACGAATTGCTGCCCGGGATCGGTTTCACGGCGTCGGCGCACGCCGATGCACCGGCCATGCCGGGCTCCCATCCCTGCGTCGTGTGGTCCCACGGCCGGTCCGGGACCCGGTCGTCCTACGCCATGCTGTGCGAGGGGCTCGCCGCCACCGGTTACGTCGTCGTCGCACCGGATCATCCCGGTGACACCCTGGCAGATTGGCTGCTGGGCACGGCCGTGGACGACACGACCAACGAGGTCCAGCGGGTGGCGGACGTGCGCTTTGTGCTCGGTGCGCTGCTCGGCTCGCGGTCCGGGCTTGACCCGGTGCCCGAGGTCGAACGCGGGCGGATTGCCGTGGCCGGCCACTCGTATGGGGCGCACACGGCGTTCGCCCTCGCCGGGGGCGAGCCCGCCGAGACACGCATCGCGGCGGTGGCCGGTCTCGAGCCGTTCACCCGGACACTGCCCCCGAGCGTGTTCGCCCGCGTCGACGTGCCGTCGCTCCTGGTGGCGGGCGCCCATGACACCGCCACCCCCCCGGAGACAGACGCCGATCCGGCTTTTGCCGCCCTCGGCGCGGAGGACGCACGCCTGGTCCGCATCGAACACGCCGGCCACCAAGCGTGCAGCGATGTGGGCCTCTACCTGGAGCTGGCACCACAGGTCGGGGGGCTCCCCGAGCTCGCCTCGGACTACCTCCACAGCCTCGCCGACCAGGTGACCGGTCGAGCCGGCGACCCATGGCGACCGACGGTCGGACTTCACCTGCGCATCTTGGTGGCTTGGCTCGACGCCATCTTCGATCGCGACGCCGACGTCGCACGTCACAACCTGACCGCCGTGGGTGGGTTGCCCGGGGTTGCCATGCGTCTTTCCGACACCGCCTGATACCCCCGCCCCCGCGGGGCGAGGGACGGTCGGAGCTGGCCCGGTAGGGGCGCAGGTGGTACAAGAGCCACATGGCGGACGACGACCCCGTGATCGATCCCGCCCCGGCGCGGGTGCCACACGACTTCGATGCCATCTACGAGGAAGGCTGCCCCCCGTGGGACATCGGGCGGCCCCAGGCCGCCTTCGTGCGGCTGCTCGACGCCGGCGAGCTGCGGGGCCGGGTGCTCGACGTGGGCTGTGGGACCGGCGAGCACGCCTTGATGGCAGCCGCACGAGGCCTCGACGCCGCGGGGATCGACGCCTCCCCCACCGCCATCGCACTGGCCCGGCAGAAAGCGGCGCAACGCTCGGTCGAAGCGCGTTTCGAGGTGAGGGACGCTCTGGAACTGCCCGCATGGGGGGAACAGTTCGACACCGTGCTCGACTGCGGCTTATTCCACGTCTTCGATGACGATGACCGTGCCCGCTTTGTCTTGGGCCTGGGCGCGATCGTGGTGCCCGGGGGGCGCTACTTCCTGCTGTGCTTCAGTGACAAGCAACCCGGCGACTGGGGCCCGAGACGGGTGCGCCAGGACGAGCTGCGAGCCAGTTTCGCCCACGGGTGGCACGTCGACTCCATCGAGGACACCGCACTGGAGATCACCTTGAGCCCCGAGGGCGCCCAAGCCTGGCTGGCCAGCTTCACCCGGGTTTGATCACCGGGTGACGGCCAGGAGAAGAGTCCGCCGGGTCATTCCGGCTGCCGCTCGCCACGCGCTGCCCACATGCGGAGTTGCGACTCCAGCCACCCGCTTTCCCAGAAGCTGACGTCACCACCGCTGTCGAGCAGGGCCCGGTGAGCGTCGGCCATGATCCCCACTGCGCCGGCATCGCCCTCGTCGACTCGCAAGACCGCCTCGGCGACAAGCACGGCGAGGACAGCTTCTCCACGACCGAGCGCATGGCCGGCAAGCTCGACGGCGGCGTCGACGCCCATGACCCCCACCATCAGAGCCAGCGCCTCGACATGCTGGTCCGGGTACAGCTCGGTGGTCGAGTGGAGCTTGAACCACCCGACGTAGGTCTCCCAGATCGTGCGCACCGCCCAGGACACCTTGCCGTAGCCCTGGCCGACCTGGAGATGCGGGGGCAACCGGATCTCTCGCATCAAGGTCCACAGGTCCGTGCCGACGTTGATGCCGTCGAGCGTCTGGTTGTGCACCCAGGCCACGGCATCGTGGAGTCGTGCCAGCGAGGCGTCGATGAGGTCGGAACCCACGATCGGCTCGTGGCGCCCGGTGACGAGCATGTCCGGCTTCAGGGCCCGCAGCGTGCGCACCGACCGCAGGTAGGGCTCCACGAGACGGTAGCGGTCTCCCCGCAAGGTGTTGAGGTTGGGGAAGTGGGGGAACAGCGGGCCCAACAGATTGCTGATGAGCGCCACCTTGTGCTCGGGGAGCCACACGATGGCGCTGTCGAGGGTCTCGCCCACCGCCGCCACCAGCTCGACGCGCAGCCCGTCGACCTGGAGGTCCAGTCGTTCCTCGAAGGTGAGGTCCGGGGACGGGACATCCTGGCGCATCGACACGCCGGGGTTCTGCTCCGCGATCCGGGCGGCATCTCGTCCGGTCATGTCGAACCAGATACCCGCGGTGCGCAGCCGCAATTGGCGGATGCGGGCGTCGTCTGCCTGGCACGCGGGGTTGTTGGCCTGAGCGACGTACACCGTGTCGGGCTCGCGAAACAGGTGCACGCCACCCACGTGGTCGACGTGCGCCTGAGTGGTCACGATGTAGGGGGTCGGACCCCGACGCACGGCGTCGAACACGCGCTTGTGGTGCGGAGCCTCGTAACCCATGCCCGTGTTGACGATGAGCCGGGACCCCTCCGAGAGCAGGCAGTAGGCGGCCGTGGTACCCCCTGACCGGTAGAGGAACTCGGTGATGCGGTGCGCCGGGTCGTCATAGCGAGGGACGAGCAGCTCCTTGCCCGGTCGTCCGGCTACGAGCCGGTCGACCTCGTCGTCGATAGTCACGTCACCTCCACCTGCACGGGGAAACGGTCGAAGTAGAAGCCGAATTGCTGGCGAAGCTCCTCCGGCGTCACGGCGAAGTCGGCCCGCAGGTCATAGGCCACCTGGCCGTCGAGCCCCCGGCGATGGGCGTGGCGGTAGGCGCCGAGTTGCGCCCGGGCCCCTTCGGTCATTGGCAGGCCGGCCACCTGGTAGATGCGCTGCACGGTGGCGAGATCGTCTCTCATGAACTCGTGGAACAGCACGTCGACCGACCGATCCTCGGAGACGAGATGGCGGTCTCGCACCGATGCCTCCAGCAACCGTCGGATGCGGTCGGTCCAGTAGTCGATGTAGAAGTCCGGCTTCGGATGCCGGTAGCCCATGCGGGCGGCGTACGTCATCATCGTGGCCGCGGATTGCACCACCGAGACCGGGTCACGGTGCGTCACCACGACGGTGGCATCGGGGAAAGTAGCCAGAAGCGGGCCCAGCTGCTCCAGGTGCTGGGGCGACTTGAGCACCCAACGGTCCCGGGGACGGGTCCATTGGAGGATCTGAAGCACCGTCCGCAAGTACGCGTAATGAGGCTTCTGGTCGTGGGCCAGGTAGTAGTCGCGCCATGCCGGGCAGCGCGCCACCCATTCCGGGGTGTAGCTCGAGAAGTCCGGGAGCTCGAGCTCGAGCTCCTCGTGCACGTGGTCAGGGTGCATCGGGTGCATGGCCGAAAGATGGGGAAGGGTCAGCTGCATCGCTTCCCACGCCTGTTGACAGCGTTGCCAGCGCGGATCGACGCCACCGGGGCCGAGCGGCTCGTGGGGGTCGGGGACGGGCTCGTAGCTCTCCCACAAGGGCATCGATCGAAGCCGCTGGTCGGCGGCGATCAGATTGACCAGGTGGGTCGTTCCCGAACGGGGAAGCCCCACCACCACGATGGGGCGATGGATCGGGATCTCGAGGATCTCGGGGTGGCGCCGCAGCAGGTCCCTGATCCGGAGGCGGTTCGAGGCGTAGCGAACACAGTCGTTGAAGAACCCCAGGCGCCCCAGGCCCGTCCGGTCGCCATCACCGTCCATCTCGGTGAGCCACAGCCCGAGCCGTTCGACGAAGTCCTGGGCCCCGAAGTCATCGAGCCCCGTCCGTGCCACGGCGCTCTGCAGGACCGCGTCCGCCCTCAGGTCGACGGGGTGGCCCTCGCCGTAGTCCAGGGCGGCCCGTTGCATCTCGTTGTAGCGAGGTCGCGCCAGGTCCTCGATGCGGATGGTGGTGCTCAGGGCCATCAGCCTTGGACCGAGAAGCCACCGTCCACCGGCAGCGTCTGGCCGGTGACGTACCGGGCCGCCGGGCTCGCCAAGAACAAGACGACGGGGGCGACGTCCTCCGGCGTGCCGAACCGCCGCATCGGGGTGCGTTCCCGCAAGGGTCCGGTGAGCTCGTCGAAGGCGAGCATGGGGGCGGTCATGTTGGACTCGATGATGCCCGGTGCCACCGCGTTGACCCGCACCCCGTCCTTCGCCCACGCCACCGCCAGGCCTTTCGTCAATTGCACAACTGCGGCCTTGGCGGCACCGTAGGCGGGCACGATCTCGAGGCCGAAGAAGCTCGACATCGAACCGACGTTGACGACCGAGCCGCCGCCGTCGATGGCGCTGGCGGCCAGCAGCGCCTTGCAGGCCGTAGTCAGGCGGAAAGCACCGAAGAGATTGGTCGCCACCACCTCCTCGAAGACGTCGGGCTCCCACTCGCTGCGACCACCGGGAAGGTTCTGACCGGCGTTGTTGACCAGGACGTCGAGGCGGTCCAGGCCACCGGCGAGGCCGGCGACGGCCGTGGCGTCGGCCATCTCCAATGGCCGGTAGTCGTAGGCGGAGAGATCGTGGTCGTAGTCCGCCGCCGAGCGTCGGGTGCCGGTGATCGTCACGTGGGCGCCGGCGGCGGTGAAGGCTCGCGCCACCCCCAGGCCGATGCCGTTGGACCCCCCCGTGACCAGCACGCGCGTCCCCGAGAAGTCGAAGGACGCCGCTACCACACCTGCTCCCATCGGCCCGTCCGCGCCGAGCGGTACATGGCGAGCGCAGCCCGAAGCTCGCCCAGCGCGTGGCGTGCCGAGGCAGCCGGTGCGACACCGTCGAGGACGGCGGCCTCGAAGTCTGCGATCTGGGCGTCATAGCTCATGAAGTAGTTGCCGCCACCGGCGACCACTCCTCGGGGCTCGGTCCCGTCGTACAGAAGAACTTGCCCGTGTTCCACGACGATCTCCCCCCGGGTGCCGGTGAGCTGGAACGGAGCCACCGGTGCCGCTGGGCCGGGGGAAAGGACGGCGTCGAAGCTCGCCACCACGCCGGAGTCGAATCGGCACAGGGCCCGGCAGAGCGACTCGCCCTCCATCGCCGGGATCACCCGACCCGTGACCGCGACCACCTCCGTGATCTCGCCCAGCCACATGCGCAGCGGGCGGATCCAGTGCGATCCCGTGTCGATGGCGATGCCACCGCCGGTGGCGGCGGCCGACAGGCGCCAGGGATCGTCGCCCTCGTAGAACTCGGCCATCGGAGGGGCACAATGCCAGGACCTGGCCGTGAGCACCTCGCCGATGGCGCCCTGTTCGACCAGCTGCTGGGTCATCACGACCTCCGGCCAGTACTGGGCGTTCTCGGCCACCATGAAGACGGTGCCTGCCCGTTGGGCGGCGGCCAGGACCCGCTCGCACGCCTCGAGCGTGGGCGCCATGGGCTTCTCCAGCAGCAAGTGCCGGCCCGCCCCCAGCACGGCTGTCGCCACCACCTCGTGCCGGTCGTGCGGGACCATGACCAACGCGGCATCGAAGGCGTCATCAGCCAGGGCCTTGGCGACATCTGCATACGGCTGCGCCCCGGTGACCGATGCCAGTGCCTCTGCCCTGCCCGGCACCACGTCGACGACGGCGGTGACGTCAGTCCGAGTGGTCGCCCGGTCGATCGCCTTGAGGTGCCACCGGGCGATGGCACCGCACCCCACCATTCCCAGCCGAAGCCGCTCCCCCACCGCCACGACGGTCGACGGTAACCGAGGGAGCTGACCGCACTCAACAAGGGGTGCGGGGACGGTCGGGTTCTGGGCCCCGGGTGCCGGTGGGGGTCAGCCGAGGTTCCTGACCGGGTCGCTCCCGTCCCAGTCCCGCGCCCCCTCACGCACCGTCGTCGTCATCCACAGCGTGATCTCGTTGAGCTCCATGACCTCGACGACGGTGCTCGTGAAACCACCGACGTCGAGGTAGGCGAACTTGGCCACGCCCCCGCCACTGCCGCGGTGCACCACCGGCCAGCCCGCCGCCTCGGCGCCGACGACGGTGGCATCGAATTCCTCGCTCCAGAAGGCGATGTGGTGGAAGCCGACCCTGCCGCTGTCGGTGAACTCCCGGTAAATGCTCGGTGAATCGTCCTCCTGCTGAATCAGCTCGATCTGCAATTCTCCCGAATTGGCAAAGGCGATGGACACCACCGGGGCGGTCGGCCGACCCCGGTACTCGCTGTCTGCCTGTACGAAGGACCGCAGAACGAACCACGGGCCGATCCCGGCGCGCAGCCACTGCCCGATGCCTTCATCGAGGTCGTGGACAATGTACGCGTTCTGCCGGACCGAGCCCGGGAAGAGGGGCCTGTTGGCGCGCATGACACCACCTCCTGCCGTCTCGGCGCCGCCGTCACAATCCCTCGGTTGCCCTCGTGCTGCGAGCAACACCATGCAACACCATTATGATCCGCGCTGGTAGTGGGGGCGATTCGTGATCTCGGAGGACGGGTCGATGTCTGGTGTCGAGTACGACGAGTTCGGTCTGTTCCACGAGAACGCCCAGGAGTTCGGAATCCCGTACCCCGGGCCCCCCGCCGTTCGGCGCCAAAGCGTGGAAGTCGGGCCAGGCCGAGCCTTGAGCGCTCTGGTGTGGGGGCTCTCTGAGCCTGAGCTCGTGTTCCTCCACGGCGGGGCTCAGAACGCTCACACGTGGGACACGGTGGCGCTGGCCCTCGATCGCCCGCTCCTGGCCATCGACCTTCCCGGGCACGGCCACTCCGATGCGGGAAGCGGCGGGTCGTTCGACCTCACCGCGAATGCCACCGACATCGCCGGCACCATCCGTCGACTCGCCCCCCAGGCCGCCGGCGTCGTAGGGATGTCGTTGGGGGGACTAACTGCCATTGTCCTGGCCCGGTTGGCGCCGGAGCTCGTTCGACGGCTCGTCCTCGTTGACGTGACACCGGGCGTCAACTCCGAGAAATCGAGTCAGATCACGGCGTTCATAGACGGTCCACCGAGCTTCGCGAGCTTCGAGGAGCTCCTCGCTCGCACCATCGAGTTCAACCCCACTCGAAGCGCGTCGTCGCTGCGCCGAGGCATCCTCCACAACGCCGTGCAGCAACCCGATGGATCTTGGACCTGGCGCTATCGTCGTTTCGTGCCGGACGGCGGCCGGATGATCGACATCGCCGATGGATTGTGGGATGACATCTCCGCATCGTCAATGCCCATCATGCTGGTGCGGGGCATGCTCCCTCAGTCGGTCGTCGACGACGATGACGAGGCCGAGTTGCTGCGCCGCCGACCCGACGCCCGGATCGAGCACGTTGCCGACGCGGGACACAGTGTGCAGGGGGACTCGCCGGTGACCTTGGCCGACCTGATCGACCAGTTCGTCCCCACCGATCGGATCTGACCGGGGCACCGGAGGGTTGGGGTCGTTGCGACGGGGCTCAGACAGCCACCGTGGTGTTGGCCGTGCCCGCCTCGGAGCGGGAGGCGAACTCGTGCGCCGGCTTCGGACGGCTTTCAGCACCGTTCTTAAGCACTCCTCGTGGCATTCGCCTGACTGGAGCCGGAGTCCGGTGACCACCGGATGACGTGG
The DNA here is from genome assembly GCA_963731665.1 of uncultured Acidimicrobiales bacterium. Taxonomy (GTDB): domain Bacteria; phylum Actinomycetota; class Acidimicrobiia; order Acidimicrobiales; family UBA8190; genus Chersky-840. The sequence goes on from CAVSWP010000008.1 coordinate 524,394, forward strand.
TTCCCGGGGCCGAGGCCGGTGACCACCAGCCGCCTCGCCGCCGCGTCCCACCGAGCGGAGGTGCCGGCCCGTGAGCCCGCTGTGAACGCCCGGTGGCCGTCGACCACCACGACCCCACGCTCGGGAACGGGCAGGTCCACCTGGCCGTCGGTTCCGCTCGGCGCCGAGACGACCATGGTGAAGCTGCGACGCGCCTGGGTGGGGCCGTCCCACCGCCACCACGCCGACAGAGGGCCCTGGGGAGTGGGGACGCGCCCCTGGGCCCAGGTCAACGTGCCTCCGTGCGGCTCGATCCGCCACGACCGGAATCCGGGGCTGGCCGGTTCGATGCCCAGGACGTATTGCTGCAACAGCGCGCCGACACCCGACGCCCACCGGTGGACCACGGTGTCGTGCTCTGAGCCCAGCTCGTAGGCCGGTGTTCCGTCGTACCGAGATCCCTCGTAGAACGTCGAGGGTCCGAGACGCAGCATGGTCCCCCAGGCGCGATCGATCAGGTCGATGGCGGCGGCGTCCTCGCCGGAGATGAAGTCGGCCTGGACCTCGAAAGCCTCGGCCCATGGCACCAGGCTGTAGTTGTAGTTGTACTGCTTGGAGAAGTCGTCGGGGCCTGAGCCCATACCCCACTCCCATCCCCACTGCGTGTACGGGGCGCTCCAGTCCGCCACGTCGAGGTCGGAGTCTCCGGGCAGGAAGGGGCGATCGAAATCGGTCGACCCGGCGGGATTCGTGGCTCCCCACGTCCCGGCGCTCTCGTCGTAGACCCGGTCGTTGTGGCCATGCAGATAGGCCAGAATCCGTTGAGCCTGTTGGGTCGAGGCCAAGCCGTACATCACCGCCATGGAGTTCCCCGCCTCGTCGACGTGTGTGGAGCCCACGAAATCGACGAAGGCCCCTTTGGACCCGTCCCACAGAAACCGGTCCACCGCCTGTTTGAGCCGGGTGGCCTTGTGCCCGAAGACAGCGGCCGTGCGGGGGTCACCGCGAGCGTCGGCCAGCTCCGCCATTCCCAGAAAGCCGGCGTAGTCCCACAGCTCGACCGCCAGGGACTGGTCGTCGCCCTTGGCCGGGTTCATCGGGTTGGGCGGCACGGGAAGCACATTCGTGCGGTACAACCCATCACGCTGCGCCAGAGCCGAGACCACCGACGACTCGTGAGAGACCAGACTCGAGTAGAACTGGCTCAAGATCGTGGGGTCGCCGTAGAACGTGTACAGGGCGGCGAGGTCGCGCTCGGTGAAGCCGTTCTGGTCGGCAACGTCGTCAGAGGAAGAGACGACGAAGTGCCCCGGACCTGTGCTGGCCGCCGTGTAGGAACGCATCGCCACCGGGAGCGCCAGCGGACCGAACGCGTAGTAGGCGGTGTCGTCGGCGGAGGCGTCGTACCAAAGCCACAGCGAACGGTCACGTTCGGGGCTGTCGAAGAATTCGTACCCGACACCCGGGGAGGTGGTCATCATCGACAGCTGCATCGTCGATGCCGCTGCGTACCAGATCCGCGTCAACAGGGGGTCCGAGGCGAGGAACGCTCCGGGCATCTTCCCACCCGGAATGGCCAAGGTGGCGGGCACACGGCTCGGGCTCGACTCGAACCGGAAACCCACCACGTCGATGGGCACGTGAGCAGGAAGGCGCACGTACCTGGCCGCGTACCACTCGCCGTTCGACAGGGTCAGCTCGCCTGTCTCCCCCGGGTTGACGGTCCGGAAGAAACCCGGGAAGTCACTGACGGGATCGGCCGTCGCCCCCGACCGGGTGTAGACGCCCGCTACCACGTGACCGAAGTCCACGATCGTCGGCGTCGCAAAGGTCACCGTCCTTCCGTCCTTGGCCCGCAATGCCGCCACGATCGAGGACGAGTCGGGAAGAGGCCGGCCCGCCGAATCGACGGCGGCGACCGGAGTCACGAGCCTGTTGGGCTCCTCCGACAGCGATGTCTGGGCGATATAGCGGCCCTCGGTCACGCCCGCTCGTTGGGCGGGCGATTCTGGCAGCACGACCTGGGGTGAACGACCCAGCGCAAAGCCCCCCGTCACCGCAGCCCCGACGACGGCCAGCCCGGCCAGCACGGCGGCGAACACGCCGCGGCGGGTGGGACGGTGCACACGTCATTATGAACCGGGGACCTCGCCCGCGGCGACAGGCGTTCGGAAACCCCGCCAGGATTGTCAGGTCACGACAACTGGAGCCGCTGCCGGAAGAAGTCGAGCACCCCTTCCAGCGCGGCGCGCGTCGGAGTCCCTTCGCGGTCATCGAGGTGCTCGGTCAGCACCGAGTGGGCCGTCTTGGGGTGCCCGTAGGGATTGCCCACCGATGAATCGAGCTCGACGGCGATGAAGCCGTCGCCCAGTTGCTGGCGCAGGGTCTCGAATCGCTCGGCGAAGCAGAAGGGGTCGTGCGTGAATCGCAGTCCCATCACACACGCGCCCTGGGCGACCCGGTCCTTCACCTTGGCCAGGTCGGTGTCGGAGATCCCGATGTCCGCCTTGTGCTTCTTGGTCAGCGGAAAGGGCAGGGACGGTTGGCTCAGCACTGGCGCCACCACAGTGTCGTCCACCATCATCGCCAGGGCGAAGCCGCCGGTGAAGCACATCCCGACCGCCCCGACACCGGGTCCCCCGCAGGGCTCGTGCTCGTGGGCGGCCAGTGCCCGTAGCCACACCGTGACAGGGCTCGTCTTGCGCAGGGCCCAAGTCGCGAACTCGCGGGACACGCACGCCGGCCCGAGCGACTTGGCCATCCTCGAGAACGAGGGCTCGGCCCCGGGCACTCCGAAAAGATGCGGAAGCACGGCAGTGCAGCCGATGGCCGCCACCTTGCGCCCGAACTCGGCCACGTGCGGCGTGATGCCGGGGATCTCGGCGATCACGATCACCGCCGGGCCCGCGCCCACGCGGTAGACGTCCCGGGTCTTGCCCTGGGCGCTGAATTGCTCCTTGGTGAAGTCGTCCAGGGCATCGTCCATCAGGCTCGTGCTCCCATCTCGCGAGGTCGTTGCCGGATCCTCACCGGCCCGTTGGGCAGGTCTATCGATCTGTGAGGTCGGGCTGGCGATATGGCGCCATGTCGATGCCGGGATAGCGCAGGGCGACATCGGCCAGCGTTTGTTCGTTCCAGTAGGAGTCCCCGGGTCGGGGGAAGCCGAAGAGATCGCGCTCGCGAACGGTGCAGCGCGGCACGAGCTTGGCCCACCGTTGGGGTGCTTGTTTGGGCCACGCCATCTTGCCACCCCACGTCGTTCCCCTCGCCTGGAAGTCCACCAACAGCGAGAAGCGCGAGCGGCCTGTGCCGGTGAGGTCCGAGCCGCGGTGCAAGATGTCGGTGCGATAGACGAGCAGGCTGCCGGCAGGCCCCACGGCGGCGACCTCCGTTTCGGCCAGCGCGCCGAACTCGAGGTACAGGGGTGTGAATGGCACATCCTTACCTTGCTCGTAGGGGACGATCCGTGTGGGCCCGTCGGGTTCGTCGACGTCGGAGAGGAAGATGAACGTCGTCAACTGCTGATAACGGCCGTCTTGACGGGGGACCACCAGGCTGTGACTGCCGAAGTCCCGGTGCAGGGGCTGGTCGTAGTCGCTGGCGCCGGCATATTTGGCCCACAGCTCGACCTTGTACAGATGCAATTCGGCCGTGCCCAGATAGCGCTGGGCGGCGTCGACCAGATCCGGGTGGAAGGCCAGGCGATTGAGGTCCCACGACCGGTACGGGAACTCCTCGACCCCCGCGAACTGGCCTTGTGCGTATTGGCTGTGGCTGCCCGGGTCGGCGAAGTAGTCCTCCGGTTTGGGGAAATGCAGCCAGAGCGCCTGCTGCGCAGCCGCGAGCTCCTCGGGGGCGAGGAACCCTTCGACGAGGGCGAACCCCCGCTGGCGGACCTCTTCGAGAGCAGCGTCTGACACCCGCACCACCTCGCACAGTACGCCAGGAGCTGTTGGGCCGGCCCACCTCGGGATCGGGAGCGGCGCGAGCACGTACGCTGCCGGCGTGCGTGCCGTCCAATTCGACATGGCCGACGCCGCCTTCCCGGCGTCGCTCGTAGAGTTGCCCGAGCCCGACCTCCCCGGTCCCGCCTGGGCTCGGATCGCGGTAACCACCGGTGGGATCTGCGGCAGCGACCTCCACCTGTTCGCGCACAACACCGGGCCCTCCCCCACCCTGGCCTCGATGGGCTCGATCCCTTTCGTCCTGGGCCACGAGATCGCCGGACACGTGATCGAGGCGGGCCCGTCGTGTCCGCTTCCGGTGGGGACGACCGTCGTCGTCGACCCTTGCCTCCCGTGCGCGGTGCGGGGGATCGACCCACCGTGTGCCAACTGTGCGCTCGGTTGGACGTCGTCGTGCCTCAACCTCGACAGCCGGGTCCTGACCGGCGGCCGCACGCTGGGGTTCACCCAGGGCCTGGGCGGCGGATGGAGCGAACAGGTCCTGGCCCACACATCGATGGTCCACCTCGTGCCGGACTCCGTGCCCGAGCGCGGCGCTGCCCTGTACGAGCCCCTCTCCATCGTCTGTCATGGCCTTTTCCGAGCCGCACCCAACGACGGCGACCCGGTGCTGGTGGTGGGGGCCGGGGTTCTGGGGCTCGCCGCCGTGGCGGCCCTCAAGGGACTGTTCCCGGCGTGTCCGGTCACCGTCCTCGCCCGTCACGACCACCAGGCCGAGGCCGCCGCCGCCTGCGGCGCCGACCACGTGGTGCGGACCGACGCTGCCCATGCCCATTTCGAGGAGCTGGCCCGCCTGAGCGGAGCACGGGTGGTGGGTCGCAAGGCGCACGTCATGCTCATGGGCGGCTTCCCCTACGTCATCGAAGCCGTGGGGGCGCCCCAATCGGTCACCGAGGCGCTGCGCGCCGTCGCCCACCGCGGCACCGTCTTACTGCTGGGTGCGGCCGGCGTGAGCGAGGTGGACCTGACACCGGTCTGGTACAAGGAGGCCGCCCTGGTGGGCTCCATCGACCACGCCATCGACTCGGGGTCGGCGCCCGGGCTGGCCGGGGGGCCCGACCGGCATTCGGTGGACCGTGCCCTCGACATCCTTGCGGCCGGGCTGCTCCCCGATCAGGTGGTCGTGACCCACCAGTTCCCGCTCGATGGGTACCGCGACGCCGTCGCCACCGCCATCGACCGAAGCGGCTCGGGCGCCATCAAGGTCGTCTTCCGTCCCTGAGCCACCGACAGTTGCTCGTGGGCAATCGGTGTGCCCCGAGGGACCGCCAGGGTCAAGGTTGCCGCCTTGGCGGTCGATCCCCAGAGGGTGGGTAATTCGCACCCCCAGCAACAGCTGGCCAACTCGATGCTCGGCGCCCTACTGGCCGTCGTGCACCAGAGGGGTGGGGACGCGCTCGTCAGCGAAGTGCTGGCACAGTCCGGAGAACGCCGTTCGGTCGCCGATCTCCAACGACCCGATGGATGGAGCACCTATGGCCAGGGTCTGGCTCTGTTCCGAGCGGCAGCCGAGGTGCTCGATGACCCCGACGTAGGCCGTCAAGCCGGTGTGGAGGTGTTCCGCCGGTACGCGGGGACCGAAGTGCTAGCTCTGTTGCGATCCATCGGATCCCCCGCCGAGATGCTCCGTGCCTACCCCGCCATCTCGGCCAAACAATCGACGATCACTCGCGCCGAAGTCGTCGAGGTCGACCAAACCCAAGGTGTGATCAGTGTCGTGACGCCGGACCACAAGAGAGATCCGCTCTTCTGCGGCTACACCCTCGGTGCCCTGTCGCAGTTCCCCGTGCTGTTCGGGATGGAGCCGGCCGACGTCGAGGAGTTGGAATGCCAGACTCGAGGCGATGCCCACTGCCTCGTCCGGGTGAGCTGGGACCCGACGTCCTCCCTGGAAGCCAGCCTGGAGCGGGAAGTGGTCGTGCTGCGAGAACAAACCCTCGTCCTGACCAAGCGCTTCGAATCCCTCGAGTCGGTGGCCAAGGAGCTTGCCTCCACGCGCGACGTCAACTCGATGCTCGAGACGATCACCCAGCGGGCAGGTGTGGCTGTCCGAGCTCCCCGATACCTCCTCGTGGCCCAGCTGCCCGGTGACGCCACTCCTCGAATCCACCACGTGGGCTTCACCGAAGACGACGCCGAGGCAGCCGCGTTCGAGGTCCTGCACCCGGGCCCCAAGGCCGATGACCCCTCCCGCTTGGTGGTCGACATCGCGTCACCTCGCGGGCACTTCGGGTATCTCGCCGCGTTCTATCCCGAGCACTACCACTTCCTGCCCCAGGAACGGTCGCTCTTGATGGCGTATGCCGGCCACGCCGCCGCCGCCCTGGAAACGGCGGCCGCTCTCGACGAATCTCGCGATCGCAACGCCACGCTCAGCGCCCTACTGGCACTGGGGAAGGCGTTGGCCGAATTGTCCACCCCGGTGGACGTGGCGCAGCGCCTGGCCGATGCCGTCCCCGGCATCACGGGCCTGGAACAGGCGCACGTGCTGTTGTGGGACCCGGGAGACGCCGTCCTGGCCCGAGTGGCGTCGACCACACCGGCTCTGGTCGACCAAGCCACGCCCGAGGCGGCTTCCGTGCGTCACAGTGCCGTCGCCACCCGCCTGCTCGAGTTGGCCGCGCCCACGCCGGTCTCGACACGCTCAGACCCGGTGTTGTGCTCCATCTTGAGCGTCACCGGTCTTGTCAGTGGCGTGGTCGTCCCCATCACGGCTCGCCACACCTTGTTCGGGGCCCTCGTGGTCGGCTCCGATGGCCACGAGCTCCGAGCGGGCGATGCGCTGTGGGAGCGCCTGAGCGGCGTGGCCAGCCTGGCGGCCACCGCCCTCGACGGTGTGGCCTTGCTCGACGAGGTGCGCCATCAGGCACTGCATGACCCGGTGACCGATCTTGCCAACTCACGGCTCTTCGAGGATCGGGTGACCCAGGCATTGTCCAGCGCGCTGCGGAACGGGAACAGCCTCGCTCTGCTGTTCGTCGACCTCGACCGGTTCAAATTCATCAATGACAACCATGGGCACAAAGTCGGAGATGAACTGCTGCGCGCCGTGGCACAACGCCTGCTGGCGACCGTGCGAGCCGATGACACCGTGGCTCGGATCGGAGGCGACGAGTTCGGCATCCTCCTCCAGCAGATCTCCCGCGCGCAGGACGCCGAGGTCGTGGCGGCCGAGGTCGTAGCTGCACTGGGCCAGGGCTTTGCGGTGCGCGGGCTCGAGCTCTCGATCGGGGCGAGCGTCGGAGTCACCGTGTTCCCCGACAGTGCCGACACCTTCGATTCGGTCATCTCTCGGGCGGACTCCGCCATGTACCAGGCGAAAGCCGATGGACGAGGTCGGTTCAAGACGTCTCAAGCGGCTGGATAGCTCGCCATCGCACCCTGGCGTAGGCACCCTTAGGCCGACCCGCTTCCATAGGGGCGGGTCAGGATCTCGAGGAGGTGGCCGTCGGGATCCTTGAAGTACACGCCCCTCCCACCGTCGGAGTGGTTGATCGTGGAGGGCCGGCTCAATGCCGGGTCTGCCCAGTGGTCGAGGCCCTGCGAGGTGATACGACCGAAGATCTGGTCGAACTCGTCCTCGGTGACGAGGAACGCATAGTGCTGGGACGCGATCTCGCCGTCGATCTCGCCGTCGATCTCGAGGAAGTCGAGTGAGATGTCGTTGGCGGCCTGCACGACCAAAAACGGCCCAAACGGAGATGGCGCCGGCAGCCCGAGGGTCTCAGCGAGGAACCGGGCCGACACCTCTTTGTCCACACACCAGACGATGGTGTGGTTGAGCCGGACGCTCAACGTCTGTCCCTCCGGGTCGTCATCTCTCGGCAGCTAGGGCCGCTCGTTTCTCCATCTCCGCGGCCGACACGTCCTCGACATGCGTTGCCACGTTCCATCGGTGGCCGAAGGGGTCCTCGAACATGCCCGACCGGTCGCCGTAGAACTGGTTCGACACGGCCCTGACCTCGGTGGCTCCGGCCTTCAGGGCGCGAGCAAACACCGTGTCCACGTCCTCGACGTAGACCGTCAAGGTGACCGGCGTCCCACCCAGGGACTTGGGGCTCAGGCCCCCCATGTGGGGATACTCGTCGGCCAGCATGACCACCGAATCCCCGATCTGGAGCTCGGCGTGCCCGATCCTGCCGTCCGGGCCCGCCAACCGCATTCGCTCCTGGGCACCGAACAGGTCGCGGTACAGGGTGATGGCCTCGGCGGCCCCGTTGACCGACAGGTAGGGCATGACCCGTGGGTAGTCATCGGGGATGGGATTCACGGCCGGCATGGAGCCACCTCCTGGCAAACGTATGTTCGACGCGAGACCCTACTCAAGCTCGTGGCCCCTCACAAGGGGAGCATCGGGGCCGGCACCTCAGCCCTCTTGAGCCTCTTCCACGGTGAGCTCGGCGGCGGGGTCCGCCTCCAGGCGGGCATCGGGGATGGGGAGCCCGCTGTGAACCGAATAGCCGAAGGTTCCCTCCTCCAACCGACCCTCGGCGCGCTCGAGGGCGGCGAGTCGTTCCCGCAAGGAGGCCGCCACGGCGTCGTCACCCTGCTCGGCGGTGAGCCGCTCCGAAGGATCGGCGAGATCGCCAGGTTCGTTGGCCGTGGCCCGGTCTTGTTGGCTGGCGTTGGCCAGGTCGCCCAGCAGCCCCTCGATTCGCGCCCGCTCTCCTCGAAGCAGTGCTCGAGCACGGTCTTCGTTCATCGTCTCTCCCCATCGCATGAGATGGCAGTCTCCGCCACCGGGCGCGGCACTCCCGTCGGGCCCGGCTCACGACGATGCCGCTGCTCTGATCCCAGCCATGCCCAACAGCACACTAGGCGTTGGCTCGACGACGCTCATGCCCGGTCCGTCCCTTTGCTCGCTCAGGCTGGAGGTGAGCTGCTGGACGTGGTCGGCACCACAGTGACGTTGATGGCGAACTCCCCCGCCCTGAGCCCGCCACCGGTCGAGGACGAGGTCGTACCGGACACGACTTGCACCGTCCAAGTGCTGGACGTGGCGCTGAACCCGGCACCGGTGAGGGTGACCGTGGTCGAGGTCGAATCCGAGCTGGCCTCACTGGTCACAGGCGTCGATCCCGACCGAATGTTGGTGATCGTGTAACCGGCCGAACGGCACTTCGATTCATAGGCGGTCGTCCCTGAAGTGACGGACCCGGTGACGGCGAAAGCCACGTCCCAATGGTCGTTGGTCCCCGCGCCGGCCATGACCCGCGAGTTGTTGGGCTGGGGCACGCTGCTCGGGAAACCCGTGGGGAGCTGTCCCGTGGCTCCGGAGAAGCTGTGGCCCAAGATGTTGCCACTGATGCCGTGCTTGCTCACATGCAGGCTGCATGCCGACAGAGCGGCACTACACGCCAACACGACCAGGACCGGGTGCCGAGTCGGTCCACGACGGACCCCGGTCTCGCCCCGACCACGACTGTCGGCCCCGGTAGTCGGGGCACCCCGGCCCCATTCCAGCATGTGGCCACCTCCTCGTGCTCGTCTTGCCATCGAGCAGATCCGGCTCGGGCCACGGTATCCGCTGGACTGCAACGGCGGGGGTTCCCGAGGCTCTGGCTACCGGCCACTGGCGTTTCGGGATACCGCGTGCAGGCGAGCAGTTTCCGTACCGAAGACCGTCGCCGAGCGCGCGCCACACTGCATCGAGGCGCCACGGGTCAGCGGCGATGCGATCGATGTCGCCCCCGTCCTCGTGGATCTGTCCCGGGCCTGGCCGCCGATGTTCGACGGTCTGGAGCCGTCTTCGGGCCAATTCCGAGTCCCCTACTATGCGAGCGTGGACTCAGGGCGCGACGGAGTGAAGGAGCCTCCCGAACCCTCCATCGAGGAGATCGAGGACGCCGTCGTCGACGGCGACCGGCCTCTGGCCTCGGGGACCGCGCTGGCGGCGCTTCGCCATCGCACCTTTCGTATCGTCTTCTTGGGTGCCTTCGCCTCCAACATCGGCACGTGGATGCAGAACGTGGTTCTGGGCGCCTACGCCTACGACATCACCCACTCGAGCACCTTCGTGGGGGTGATCATCTTCGCCCAGCTCGGTCCGGCACTGCTGCTGGCCATGGTGGGGGGCCTCATCGCCGACAAGGTCGACCGCAAGAAGTTCCTGATCGTCCTCTCCCTCGAGCAGTTGGTGTTCTCCATGGTGCTCGCCGGGGTGGTGCGCAGCGCATCACCGTCTCACGTCGTCCTCGTCCTGGTGGTGGTCATGGTGGGCGTGGGCGGCGCCATGTTCGGCCCGGCCTACTCGGCCATCCTCCCTGCGCTGGTCACCCGGCGCGACCTGGCGGGGGCGATCTCCCTGAACTCGGCGCAGATGAACGCCTCGCGCGTCATCGGCCCCATCATCGGTGGGGTTGCCTACCACTTCGTCGGACCGGCATGGGTCTTTGCCGGGAACGCGGCAACCTATCTCTTCGTCGTGGCCGCCCTCATGGTCGTCACGCTCCCCGTGCCACCCAGGTCGACCCAGCACGCCAGTCGGTGGCGCGAGCTCACGGCGGGTATCACCACAGCGAGACAGGACCGAGTGGTGGGACGCTGCCTGGTCACCGTGTTCGTCTTCTCCCTGCTGGCGTTGGCGTTCATCGGACAGATGCCGGTGGTGGCCGCCCACAATCTCGGGATCGACCCGAAGTCGGCGAACTACGGCCTTCTCTATGCATGCTTCGGCACCGGCGCCCTGGTGGGTGCCCTCTCGATCGGCACGGTCTTCGCCCCAACGTCCAAGGCGATGATCGTCCGGGTGTGCCTGCTGGGCTACTCCGTGTCCTTGACTGTCTTCGCCCTCCTGCGGTCCGCGCTCCCGGCGTACTTTGTGGTGGCCGTCGTCGGGGCGTTCTATTTCGCCTTTATCACTGCCCTGAACACCGCCCTGCAGACTCGTCTGGGCGACGCCGTGCGAGGACGGGTCATGGCCCTGTGGATCATGGGATTCGGCGGGACCGTCGCTCTGGGCAACCTGATCATCGGGCCGGTGGTGTCCACCGTCGGCATCACCGCCGTGTTGTTGTTCGGGGCGGGTGTTGCCCTGGTGTTGGTGTGGTACGCCGACGTCAGGGTCCGGGGCGATCAGGCGGGAGAGCTCGGGACGGTGCTCGCCCAGTAGCCACCGGGCCCGCCGACGCCGGCAGCGCACACCAGATGGGCGTGGACCGGGCCTTCGACGCGTTCTGCAGCCTGGTCCAAGCGACGTCAGGCCGCTGACTCCTCGACGACTTTCGCCTCGACGACGTCGGAGTCGTCTCGACAGATCTCTTCGACCAGCAATTCTTCGGCTCCCAGGCTCTCAGGCGCCTGATCCTCGAATCCCACCTGACGCCGAGACGCCCGCACCAGCAGTCCGGCGACCACGGAGGCACCGGCCAGCACGACGGCGCTGACGGTGAAGGCCGTGGTGTACCCGTGGACGGCTGCGCTCTGGACGGCGTGGGCACTCTTGATGTGGCCCGCCAGATACGTGGTGGCGGCCGTTGCCGCCACGGTGTTCAGAAGCGCCGTCCCCAGAGATCCGCCCACCTGTTGCGTGGTGTTGACCAACGCGCTGGCCACCCCGGCGTCGTTGGGCTCGACGCCGATGAGGGCGGTGCTGCTCATGGGGACGAAGGCCATCCCCATGCCCAGGCTCACCAGGATCTCGGGTGGGAGGACGTGGGCCAGGTAAGCGCTGTCCACCGTGAGCCCCGTGAACCACACGAGCCCGCTGGCCGCCAGCGCCAAACCGGCGATCATCAGAGCTCGGGGACCCACTCGAGGAAGGAAGCCGCTGGCCACACCGGCGCCGATGATGATCCCTCCGGAGAAGGGCAGGAAGGCGAACCCGGTTTTTATCGCCGAATAGTGCAACGTTCCCTGGAAGAAATACGTGAGGAACAGGAAGGTTCCCAACATGCCCGCCCCGACCAGCAGCGAGGCCAGATACGAGCCGCCTCGGTTGCGGTCGAGGATCACGCGCAGCGGGAGGAGCGGGTGCGTGGTGCGCAGTTCGATGACGGCGAAGGCGCTCATCAAGACGGCCGCCCCCACCAGGAGTGTGAGGGTGAAGGGCGCTCCCCAACCGTGCGTGCCGGCCACGGTGAAGCCGTACACGAGGAGGAAAAGGGCGCCGGTCACCGTGGCGGCCCCGGGCAGGTCGTAGCCTCCCCTGGACTCACTTCGGCTCTCTCGGATCACCCGGCTGGCGGCCACCGCCGCCACCAGCGCGATGGGGGCGTTGATGAGCAGTGTCCAGCGCCACGACGCGAGCTGCGTCAAGGTCCCACCCAGGACGAGCCCGATGGCAGCCCCTCCCCCGGCGATGGCGCCGTAGACACCGAAGGCTCGGGCGCGCTCCCGGGTCTCGGTGAAGGTGACCGTGAGCAGAGACAGGGCCGCCGGTGCCATCACCGCGGCAAACGCACCCTGCAGGGCGCGGGCGCTGAAGAGCATGGCCTGGTCCTGGGCCAGGCCGCCCAAGGCCGACGCGACTCCGAAGCCGAGCAGGCCGACGATGAACATACGGCGACGTCCGAGGTAGTCGGCGATCCGACCACCGAGCAGCAGGAGGCTGCCGAAGGCCAGGGTGTAGGCACCGATGACCCATTGCCGGTTGGCCACCGAGATGTGCAGGGCCCGTTGGGCGGACGGGAGGGCGACGATCACCACCGAGGCGTCGAGCACGATCATGAGCTGGGCCACGGCGATGACGGCCAGCGACCAGTACCGCCTGGGGTCGGGGACGTCGGCCTGTGGTGCCGTCGTCGGCATCACGTCGGTGGTTGTCACGGGGCACCTCTCTGCTGATGGTCGTTGGGTCTACTGATGGTGGTGGGGCGAATGATCCAGCCGGTCGGGTCCGTCGAGCCCTCGGGTCCTGGCTTCTCGGGCTGAGGGTGTTTACAATCGGAGCGAAGGTTCCGGTTCAATAGGTACTATACGGAGCGTGCGTTCCGTTTGTCAACCGGATGTTGGGGGACCCGAGTCATGACCGCCAAGACACAGACCACGCCGGGCACCGGCCCACCGGCCGCCGGGGACGGGGGCGACGCTGCCGACAGGGCGCCGTGTGGGTCCCGACCCATGCGGGCCGATGCGGTGAAGAACCGCCAGCGGATCTTGGAGGCGGCCGAGTCGGTGTTTGCCACCGAGGGCCTGTCGGTCCCCATCGACACCGTGGCGGAGCGCGCCGGCGTCGGGGTCGGGACGCTGTACCGCCACTTCCCCACCAAGGAGGCGCTCTTCGAGGCCATCGTCACGACTCGGCTCGGACTGCTCCTCGACATGGCGAAGACACAGGCAGGCGCCGATGACCCTGGTGAGGCGCTGTTCTCGTTCCTCGGCGAATTCGCCCGGCAGGCTTCTGCCAAGCACGACCTGTTCGACGCCATCAGCTCGGCAGGGATCGACATCAAGTCGAGCTGCTCGGAGATGATCGACGAGATGAAGAGCTCCATCGATGTTCTGATGCAACGTGCCGTCGAGGCCGGATCGGTGCGCTCGGGGGTGTCGACCGATGAGATGTTCGGGCTGGTCGTCGGCGTCTGCCAAGCAGGGGGGCACTCCGGGTACGACGACGCCGCGCTTCAGCGCATGGTGCAGATCGTATGCGACGGGCTCCGGCCCCCCGTCCCGAGGCAGACGAGCTAAAGGACCACCCGGGCCTCATCGGCCGATCGGCCCCCAACAACCGGCGCGCCCCGCCGACCGGGGCGTCTGGGCAGGCGGCGACGCCGTGAGCGATGATGCACCGATGCCAGAGGTGAGCCTCCCCGGTGTGACCATCGCCTACGACGTGTTCGGGCCCAGCTCGGGGGAGCCGGTGGTGCTCGTGTGCGGCCTCAGCCAGCCTGCGCTGGCGTGGCACTTTGCCATGGTGCCGGCGCTCACCGAGGCCGGCTACCAGGTCGTCACGTTCGACAATCGGGGCGTGGCGCCGTCATCGGCCCCTCCTCATCCGTACACCATCGACGAGATGGTGCAGGACACCGTGGGCTTGCTCGACCATCTGGGGCTGGACGCCGTGCATATCGTCGGATACTCCATGGGCGGGTGGGTGGCCGAGACGCTGGCCTACCGCCACCCCCAACGCGTGCGGTCGGCGACGTTGATCGGCAGTTGCAACGTGGGCACCTCGTGGGAAAAAGCCATCACCACGGTGGAGCGCGACCTGGCCCGCCTCGACTGTGATCTACCCCGGTGGTTCAACGCCGTCGAGACGATGCGGTACCTGCCCAATCACGAGTTGCAGCAAGACGAGGTCGTCGACCAGTGGCTGTCTCTCATCGGGGACCTCGAGCCGTGGCCCAACCCGGGCCGCCTCGGCCAGTACGAAGCGGCCCTGGCCTGGTCGCTGGATCTCGAGCGGACCCGGCGTTGGCCCCAGATCTCGCGGCCGTGCCTGGTGCTCTCCTTCGAACACGATGTGGACTCGCCGCCGGCGCGGGCCCGCCAGGCGGCGGCCTCGATTCCGGGCGCCCACTTCGTCGAGTTGGCCGGCGCCAGCCACCTGGGGGTCTTCACCCACGCCGAGGCGGTGGCGGGCGCGGTATTGGCCTTCTACACCCAGGGCGCTCCGGGAAGTCGCTGACGCGCCCTAGCCGACGGGAGGTCCGACCTCGGCGACCAGGTTCTTGAACGCCTGCTCCCCCATCGAGTTCCACATCTCCACTGCCGGTGGGGGCATGTGCGCCAACATCTGGTCGCGCTGGGCTTGGGTCATCTGCCGGCGGATCAGGCCGAGGATGAGCCAGATCTTGTCCCCATCGAAGCTCCCCAACGCGTGTCCAGGGAGCGCTCCCCACTCTTCGAGCGACAGGTGCTCGGCGCACAGGGGCAGCAGCTGCTCCTCCTCGTTGTTGAGGTGGTCGTCGAGTGGGGTGCCCAGATCGCCGAGCGCCCTCGCCGACCCTTCCTGGGAGGCGGCGTCGCCGGCGGCCCACGAACGCAGAGCCCCGTGCGACTGAGCCACGAGCTCGACGACATCGGCGTGCTGCGCGGCCATCTGCTGGACCAGGTCCACGTCATCGGGGCAGCGCTCGAGCAGCAGGGGGAAGATGAGCTTCTCCTCGCCATCGTGGTGCACGTGCAGGAAGGAGAGGACGTTGTCATAGAAATTGGTGATCAAACCGATACGCGCCGTGTCGGCGCCGTCGACGGCTCGGACCAATTGCGGGGCGCAGCCCAGCGAGTCCCGCAGTGCCTGGTGCACGGCATGCATGTCCGAGACGTCGGGGCGGGGCGGATCGTGGGCGGTCGTCATGCGAGCACTCTAGAGAATCACTTCCCCCACCTGCACGCCCCGGGGACCGCCCCGCGCCCTTCCGAACCCGACCCTCTCTGCGGTGGGGACAACGACCGCGTGGCCGGCACCCCACCGCGCCGGCGTGGCGTCAGACGAGGGGGAGCGGCCGGTGGCGGACGGGTTCGGCCAGGTCAACGCAGCCGTGGCCGGGTCGTCCCCCGTCCTGGCGCCGGGCCCGAGTTCCGGCGTCCGGGGCGAGGCAGAACAGGCGGGCGACACCGGCCGCGAGCAGGCCCGATATGGCGTGGGTCAAGGACCGGCCCCCGGCTGTCGAAACCTATCCCGAGCCCATGACGAACCTGATCCTGAACCAGCGTGTCGGCGCCCGGCGGCCGGCCGAAGACGACTCGAGGCCCGGTACGGACCTCGACGAGGGCCAACGCGGCTCGAAAACGGGTACCCGCCGCCATCTCGGGGTCCGGGTATTGCTCACCCTGGTGGTGCTGTTGCCCATGCTGGCCACGGTGATCCTCATCGGGTCCTCGGCCATCTCGGCGTGGAGGTTCCGCCAGAACGCCGAAACGGTCGCCAGAGACGCCACCGAGTTGCAGGTCGTCGCCTCGGCGCGGGCCCAGATGAACTCGCTCGAAGTACCGCTGTCAGCGGTGTCCTACGCCGCCCAGATCGGTATCTCCGAGCCCGTGCTGGACACGCTGCTGCACCCCGCGATCCCCTTCAGCACCCAGCTGGCCCAAGGCACCGCCACCATCGCCGGCTTCCCCACGTTCTCGTCGACGCCGACGCTGCGCGCCGACGTCTCGGAGCTGAAGGCCATGATCCCCGAGGTGGCGTCGAAGTCGGTCACGTTCGACCAGGTGCACGCATTTCTCGACAAGATGGCGGCCGATATCGACAACGTGTGGTACGGGGACTACAACCACCTTCAGTCCGACGTCGCCGCCTGGCAGCCCCCGGGGACGTTCGAGGTGCACGCCTCAGCGCTACGCCAGACGTACCAAGCCTTCCTGGCGGGCGGTCAGGAAATCGCCGGCGGGATCTTCGTTCTCGAGGGGATCGGGCCCGCCGACTCCAAGCAGGTGCTGATCCAAGGGGCCGGTGAGTACCAGACCGCCACCAACGAGTTCAAGGGCGAGCTGAGCCCCAAGGCGGAGCAAGCCTGGCGCCACCTGCAGACCAGTCCCGCCGACGTGCACTTCGCGGCCACCATCCAAGAGGCGCTCACCGTCGCCCTCACCAACGCGCCGCCACCGTTCGTCGGCAACGTCACCTTCGCCGGCACCTCCATGACTCCGGGAATCCACTACCTCGGCGACATCAACAGGCTCGTCACGGCGGCCTCGCAGGATCTCCACGACACGGCGTTGTCCCAGGCCTCGGCGGCCACCGGCCGTCTCGCCGGGGAGATCCTCTTCCTGGCCCTGCTGGCGCTGGTCTGCCTCGGGGGCGTGGTGGTGGGAGGCCGGGTGCTCACCCGACCGCTCGAGAAACTGGCCGGGGCGGCCATGCAGGTCCACAACGGTGACTTCGACCTAGAGCGCCTGCCCGACTCCGGGCCCCGGGAGGTCGTGACGACCACGGCGGCGTTCAACGACATGGCTTCGACGTTGAAGGCGGTCGAGGCCAAGGCGGTGGCGCTGGCGGCCGAGGACCTTTCGGACCCCGAGCTCCTCACGCCGCTGCCGGGTCGGACCGGGCACGCCCTGCAGGCCTCGGTCGACACGCTCGCCATCCGGATCCGCGAGCGCGAGGTCCAGCGACAATTGTTGCACGAGGCGGCCACGCACGACTCGCTGACGGGGCTGCTCAACCGTGCCGCCGTGTTCGAATTCTTGACCCACGACGTGAGCCGACGCCGCGAGGCCGGCGAGACCGTGGCCGTGCTGTTCATCGACCTCGACGGGCTCAAGCCACTGAACGACACCTACGGTCACGAAGTGGGCGACACCGCCATTCTGGCCACGAGCATGGCCCTCATGCAGGCCACCGACGAGTGCGACGTCGTCGGCCGCCTCGGTGGGGACGAGTTCCTGGTCGTGCTGTGCCACGAGCACAGCTGCAACGGCGACGCCGTGGTGGAGCGGATCCGTGAGAGCGTGGCGCAGTGCCGGATCCCCGTCCAGGACGTCCTCGTGCCCCTGGAGGCAAGCGTGGGCGTGGCCCTGACCCAGTGCGACACCGACACCGACCCCATGTTGCTCGTCCGCCAGGCCGACGAGGCCATGTACGAGGCGAAGAAGACCGCTCGGGCCATCCGGGACCGGTTCACCTCAGCCAACAGCTGAACCGCCCGTCTCATGCATGCGTGCACGGACCGACGACGTCGGTGCGAACCCCCTGCGCCGGGATCCCCTCGAAGTCAGCCAGGGTGCTGATGCGGAACTGGTCGTCACGCGCCGAGGCCTGCGCCATCTTGCGCGCTCTCGCCGCGTAGTACTGGGCACGGTCGTAGCCCCCAGATCGCGGCGCGTAGCTGGCCACCACGACCCGGCGGGAGCTCGGGCCGTTGTTCGCCTCGCTGTAGTGCGGGGTGAGCCCGCCGATGCACACGGCGTCTCCGGGGGCCAGCTCGGCTGGGCTCCACGCCAATGACGACACCACACCCGGCGCCACCACGCCCCGGCCGTCGGTGAGCAGGAGCGCATCGACCCCGAGGGCGAGCCACAGGCATCCCGAGGTCGTGGTGCACTCGTCGACGGCCACGAGAACCGACATCACGGCGGACGCTCCCGGATATGCCGCCAGGTCCTGATGGGGGCTGAAGCCGGCCCCCCCGGGATGCTTGTAATTGATCTTGTCCTTGAAGTCGACCACGTCGGCCCCGAGCGCCGAGGCCGCCACCGAGGCCAGTACCCCGCCGGTCAGCGCGGCGAAGCCGCGGTGACAGGCCGAGACGTTCTCGGTGCGGCAGATGACGTCGCCGGCCGGCGTGCGCTCGGCGTACTGACCCCAACGGTGGCTCCCGGCGGGCCACGCCTCGACCTCGGTCACCCAGTCCGCCAGGGCGCGCAGCTCGGCACCCCCGACGACCGAGCGCCGGATCACCGACGGCTCGGTCACTGCGGCCGGTCCCGGGCCGCGGCCGCCTCCCGGAGCACCGGCACCCAGGACGCCAGGGTCGGCACCCGACGGGCGGGCACCTTGGCGGTGTCGTCGGCGCGCCGCAACTCGAGGGCGTCCGCGGCGTGCGGCGAGGACAGGAAGACACCTATCTCGTGGGGTGCCAGAGGCCCGCCCTGGACATCGAGGGTGCGGATGCTCTCGGCGGAGAGCCCGGACCGGTAGCCGGGATCGGTCGCCACGAGGTAGCGCTTGGCAGGAACATGCGCCTCCACCAGGCACGCCACCCGCTCTCCCAGCACCGCCCGAACACACTCGGCTCCGAGCATGCCGTGGACGTCGTCGGGCCCGAACCGGTGACCGATGTCGTGCACCAGCCCGGCCAGCTGGAGCTCCCGGTCGGCGGCTCGCACCCCGGTCAGCTCGAAAGCGCACTGCAGGCCGTGGTCGAGCTCGCTCAGGCCCTCGGTTTCCTCGGACGGGGCCGACCCCATGTCGGCGAGCAGGTCGAGGAGCTCCGACAGCGTCACGTGACCCTGTCGGGGAACCGACCGATCCCACCGTCGTAGAGCAACATGTCGCTGAGCGTACGGTCGGCGTGGCGGGATCGCCACGTCAACATGGACTGGGCGTGGTCGAGGACGACTCCGGCGTCGGAGATCTCGGTATTCCAGGTGGGGTCGGCGCCGAGGTCGAAGCAGCGCCACTCGCCGCCGCCGTACTGGACGTAGGCCACGGACTGCGAACGCGACACCGTGAGGTGCTTGGACTCGAGCCGGCGGTCCCAGGGCCAGGTGTGGGGGCCGAAAGGGATGTACTCCCAGCGCCAGTCGTACTCCCAGTGGGCGGCCTCGCGCCACCAGGGCGGCTCCTCGCCCCTGAGGAAGGGGGTCAGCGGCATGCCGTCGCACTGTGCCGGGATGTCGATGCCGATGGCCTCGCAGATCGTCGGGAACAAGTCGACGTTCTCGGTGAAGTCGGTGACGACGTGGCCGTGGGTCTCGGGGTGGCGGGGGTCGCGCACGATCCCCGGGATGCGGTAGCTGGACTCGAACGGCCCCCCCTTGCCTATCGTCGCCTGGTCTCCGAGCTGTTCGCCGTGGTCGGAGGTAACCACGATGACGGTGTCGTCCCACATCCCCAGGGCGCGCACGGTGTCGAGGACTCGCCCCAGCTGGGCGTCGACGTCGGAGATCATTCCCAGGTACTGGGCCTGCAGCGCACGCAGGGCGCCCTCGTCGGCGGGCGCCGGCTGACGGGCCAGGCGGCCGGAGAACGGCATGTCGCGCCGCGGCGGCGCCCACGCCGGGGGCAGGGCATCAGGGTCATAGGCACGCGACCATTCGCCGGCGGCCGCATAGGGCGGGTGCGGGCGCCAGTAACTGGCGTGGGCGAACCAGGGCGCCTCCCGACGCTCGAGCCAGGCGATGAGGGCGTCGCTGAGGAAGGCGGAGACGCCGTGCTCAGCCGGGCGGTCGGGCTCGGTCGCCAGGGCGGCGTCGCCGCTGGCGGGCACGTGGTAGCCGAGCTGCTCGAGCCACGCCCGCCAGGCGTCCTGATCGTCGGGCAGGTCGAGCCCGACGTCGAAGCCCGGGGGGAACCCCTGGTAGGTGGACAGACGACGGTCGTCGGGACCGGTGGTCTGCCGGGGGTCGACCGCCTGGTCGGCGTATCCGAACACGACCGGGGCGTAGCCGGCGCGCCGGGCTGCTCGGGCCACGTTGTCGAAGCGGTAGTCGAGGGGAGTCCCGTTGCCGACCACGCGGTTGTTGAGCTGATAGGTGCCCGTGTACAGACACGCCCGACCCGGTCCGCACGGCGCCGCCTGGCTGTAGTGGCGCGCCAGGCGGACGCCTTCACCCGCCAGCCTGTCGAGGTGGGGTGTGCGCACGACCGGGTGCCCCGCCGCCGAGAGGCAATCCCCGCGGAACTGGTCGAGCGTGACGAGAAGAACGTTCATGTGTGCGGTCCCGTGCTCCGGTCCTCGGCGTGCCGCTCCAGGTTGCCCGGCGGCTCAGGCGATGGCGGGGACCTCGAGATCGGGCCCGAAAGAGCTCGGCACGGGTCCCCGGGCGGCGGCGCGCTCGGCGCGGTGGGCGGTCGCCCATCCCGGCCCACGCACGAGGTACGACAGGCGTTCGGTCCAACTGGTGGAGGCGGCCACGTCGCGCAGCATCTCCGCGTATTCGTGGGTGGCGATCCGGGCGGGATTGAAGGTGTTGATGTTCTTGGTGAGCCCGTACACGACCCGGTCGCGTTCGGGCTCGAAGGTCCCGAAGAGCCGGTCCCACAAGATCAGGATGCTGCCGTGGTTGCGGTCGAGGTACTGCCGGTTCGAGCCGTGGTGGACGCGGTGGTGCGAGGGGGTGTTGAGCACCGACTCGGCCGGGCCCAGCGCGGGCACCGTCTCGGTGTGGATCCAGTACTGGTACAGAAGGTTCACGCCGCGTGCCGTCTCGACCAGTCCCGGCCTGATGCCGAACAGGCTGAGTGAGCCGAAGGGCACGAAGGTGCCGAAGGCCTCGGCGACCGGCTGGCGCAGCGCGGTGGAGAGGTTGTAGTGCTCGCTCGAATGGTGCACGACGTGGATCGCCCACATGTAGCGACTGGTGTGCATGAAGCGATGGTCCCAGTAGTACAGGAAGTCCCACGCCGCCACGGCCGCCGCCACGGCGAGCGGCCCGGTCCCGAGGTCGGGCAGAACCCGGTGTCGCCACAGGCGCGGGGCGGTGGTGCGCGACGCCCACGTGGTGGTGATGGCCACGCCCCCCGCCACCACCGACACCACGCCGCCGACCGATGACACCTTGCGGGCCAGGCGGGCCGAGCGCGCCGCGTCGACCGGCACCCGGTGGGCCGCCGACCCGTTCCCGGCCGCCGGGTCGTCTCGACCCGTGTCCGGGATGCGCCCGTGGTCGCCGCCCTGGTCCTCGACGTGCCTGGCCACGGCGTCGGCCACGGTGGTGGCCGCCACGGCGCCCAGGGCCACTCCGATCACGGCCCTGCCGTACCGTCCGCGTCCGGGGGTGAACGGAGCCAGCAACTTGGGGGCCACCAGGGGCGCCAGCAAGCTCGCCACCCCCATGGCCAGGCTGGCGACCGTGTCGCGTCGCTCGTAGTCGCCCGCCGTGGGCCCGCGTTGGGCGGCGCGGCGCCGCAGCCACACGTACTCACCGGCCATGGTGGCGAAGTAGAAGGGAACGGCGATGACCGTGAGGTCACGCCCCCCGTCCCCAGCGGGGATATCGGCGCCCCGACCCTTCCGTGCGCTGCGCCGGCCCATGCCGACCATTGTGCGTTGCCCAGACAGCGCCCGTCGACCCCCGGACATCGCCCGTCGACGACGGGGCCGGGCGAAGCTCAGGCGGTGGGCTCGGTCCCGGTGGTGCCCACGGTCGGACCGGCCAGGCCGTGGAGCAAGAACGAGCACAGGTCGTCGGCCGCCTCTTGGAGCGGCGCGGGCTGGACCTCGCCCGCACGGACCGACATGGCCCCGTAGAGCTGCTGGCCGACGAAGGTCGTGGCTTTCTCGGGGTCGAGCAGCCGGAAGTCGCCGGACAACGTCCCCTGTTCGATCACGTCCTGGATGAGGCCGGCGACGTCGAGCCCAATGAGGGCCAGCTCGGCGCCCACCGTCGTGGCAACCTCGCTCTGCGCACCTTGGGTCGCCAAGGCCAGTCGGAAGAAGGCGGGGTTGTCGTCGATGCGCTCCAACATGGCGAGCACCAGGGTGCGGAGCCGCCTGACCGGGGCGCTGTCACGCTCCCAGGAGGCCACGACGGAGTCGAGGAGCAGGGTGTGCATCCGCTGCAGGCAGGCCCTGAGCAACTCCTCGCGATTGGCGAAGTACACGTAGAGCGTCGATCTGGCCACCCCGGCCTCGGTGGCGATCTCGTCCATGGGGACCTCGGTCGTGGCGCGTTCGCCGAACAACCGGCGCGCCACGTCGATGATCTGGTCGCGGCGGAAGTCCCTGATGAGCGCCTTGAGCTCGGCCGGCGAGGACCGGGGCAAATCAGGCGACCGCGACCAGCCCCGTGGGCGAGAACGCCACGGGCAGGTGCTTCACCCCGTTGATGAAGTTCGACTGGAGGCGCTCGACCTCCCCGACCACGCGGATGTCGGGGAGGCGGTCGAGCAGATGCTCGAACATCACCATGATCTCCATGCGAGCGAGGTTAGCCCCCAGGCAGAAATGCGGTCCTCCCCCGCCAAAGGCCATATGGGGGTTGGGTTTCCTGCCCACGTCGAATCGATCGGGGTCCTCGAAGACCGTCTCGTCCCGGTTGGCCGACACGTGGAAGAAGACGACCTTGTCCCCGGCTTTGATCAGCTGGCCCCCGATCTCGACATCCTCGGTGGCCTGGCGACGGAAGTTCATCACCGGAGTGACGAACCGGAGCATCTCCTCCACCGCCGAAGGCAGAAGGGTCCTGTCCTGGCGCAGCCGCTGCCACTGGTCGGGGAACTGGGAAAAGGCCGCCATGGCACCCGACATCAGGTTCCGGGTGGTCTCGTTCCCCGCCACCGCCAGGAGCATGAAGAACATGTCGAGCTCGAGTTCCGAGAGGTGCTCTCCGTCCAGGTCCACCTGGGTAAGCACGCTCATGAGGTCCTCGCCGGGATCGGCGCGCTTGTGGTCGTAGAGCTCGTTGGCGTAGCCGAAGAGCTCCGTCGCCGCCAACCCGGCGCTCTCCTCGGCGGCCATGTGCTCTCCCTGGTATTCGGCGTCGTCACGCCCGATCATGCGGTTCGACCAGTCGAACATCTTGGCCCTGTCCTGCGGTGGCACCCCGAGGAGCTCGGCGAGGACGACCAGCGGGAGCTCGGCGGCCACGTCGATGACGAAGTCCGCCGAGCCCGACTCGCAGATCCGGTCGATGATCTCGTCGGCGACTGCGTGGATGCTCTGCTGCAGCTCGCCGATCATTCGGGGGGTGAAGCCCTTGTTGACCAGACGGCGGTAGCGGGTGTGCAACGGGGGGTCCATGGTCACCATCATGAGGCGCTGCTGCTCGAGCTGGTCCTCGGGTATCTCCCACAAGAAGGTCCCCTTGCGGGACGAGGAGAACCGCTGGGCGTCGCGGTTCACCGCCACGCAGTCCGGGTGCCTGGTCACAGCCCAGAACCCGGGCCCGTCGGTCTCTTCGTGCCAGTACGCCGGGGCGTGGCGGCGCAGGTAGGCGAACCATTCGTAGGGGACCCCGGCGACGAAGTTGCGGGAGTCAGTGAGGTCAACGGGAACGGGAACGGAGTCCATCCGGACGGAACCTCCAGTAAATCAAACACTATGTCCGATTTACAGGATGATATGTCCAAGAGGCCGATCCGTCAACGACCGGCGCCGGCCCCGGGCCCGACCGAGCGAGGTCCGGGACAGCGGTCCGAGGGGAGAAGCACCGGGTAGGACGGCCGTTGCGCTGGACAAGCGTCTGGACGCCCGCGACAGTGGCCCGGTGTTCGGGCACGTATTCGGGGCCGTCTCGCTACTCGCAGTGGTCAGTGCGGGGGGGACGATCTGGCTGCTCGTGCGCGACGAGCGCGGTCGGAGTCGTTCGTCGGGCGCCCGGGCGCTGCGACGCCTGAGCGCGGTGAGCGCCCTGGTGGTCCTCGTGACCGTCGCGTTCCTCCGCCCGTGGTACTGGGACCTGGTCATCGCCGTCCTGGTCGGCGCGGCGTTCCTCGGCGTGCACCGCATGGTCCGCTTCTTGGAGCACCGGGTCTCCCCCGCCGGCTGGGGAGCCATCGCCGTGGCCATGACGGCCGTGGTCGTGGCGTCGGGTCTCGTCACCCTGGGGGGGACGGCCGCCGTCATCGACGGGGCGGCCCTGGTCGGGGGGAACCCCGTCCCGGTGGCCCACGACCGCCAAGTGCTGGCCCGCGCTGTGCTCTACCAGGTGTTCTGGGGCCCGCAATGGGACGCCGCCACCCCCACCCCGGCGCTCGCCCAGAGCGCCGCCTTCGAGCGCGACCTCCCCACGTCCCCGTGGGCGTCGGCCGTGGTCGGGGCGGGGTTCGGCGTCGGCTCCCTGCGCCCGGGTGGTTGTTGGATCGACCCCAGCTCTCCGACGTCAACGGCGCCGGCCGCCGGCACGGCGTCGGGGCCCTTCCCCTCGGAGCTGCGCCGCGTCTTCGGTGGTCGTGTGCACCTGCTGGCGTGCCCGGATGACCCACTCACCGAGGTTCCCCGGACCTTGCCACCCGATGCCGTGGTGGCGTTGTGGCTCGATCCCTCGGTCCGGTACGAGCTGGGCGGGGTCTCCTCCCACGGCGCGGTGCCGTGGCCGGGCCGGCCCCACGGGTTGGCCGTCGCCGGCCTGACCGGGAGCTTCGCCCTGTGGGGGACGGCCTCGTGCGCCCGGGGTGCCGCCTGTCGGTCCCTGCCGAGCTTGGCGTCGCCGACCTACGCTCTGTCGCACGAGCTCGTCGAGACCGTCACCAATCCCTACGGCCACGGGTGGTTCGCCGATGTCCCTCTGCAGTGGGCGGCCCGGTACTACTTGTCGCATGGGCCCACCTCGCTGCTCGAGAGCGCCCCGGTGTTCGAAGGCGAGGTGGCCGACCTGTGCGTTCCGGGCCAGCCCGATGCCACCCGGGACGAGTCGGTGGCCAGGCTCGGGGCGCAACAATTCGCCGTGGCCGCCTTCTACCGCCCTGGGACGGGGTGCGTGTCCTGACCGCTGACCGCCCCCTCCCCCGGCCCGGCACGCCGACACCGTGGGGGCGGGCCCGGCAGGCGATGACCAGGGCTCAGGTGTCGCTCGGCGAGCAGTGGCGGCCGGTGGTGATGCCGGCCTTGGTGCTGTGGGTGATGGCTGCGGTGGTGTCGGGGACGCTGCTGCGACCGTACGACGTCCTCGAATACGAACGCTATGCCCACGCCGCGCTCCACACGCCGCTGCTCCACCGCCTGCCGATGGAGTATCCGGCACCGGCGCTGGCGGTGTTCCTCCTTCCCCTGCTGCTCCCCTTCTCGTACGCGTGGGCCTTTGCCGCGCTGGTGGGCATCGTCCTCGTCGTCCTCGTCACGGGCTACCAGAGCTCGGGCTTGGCGGGCTGGGATGCTCGCAGCGCCGGACGGCTGATCATCTACCTGGCGTTGGGGGCGGTCATGGTCCTCACCGGCCGCTACGACATCTTCGCCGCCGCCGCCGCCTTCTGGTCCCTGCGCGAGGCGCGCCGGCACCACTGGTCGGCCGCCTGGACCTGGAGCAGCGTCGGATTCGTGCTCAAGCTCTTCCCCGCCGCCTTCTGGCCGGTGTTCCTCATCGCCGAGTGGCGCCGACACGGGCGGGTCCCGCTGCGGCGGCTGTGGTGGATGGCGGGCTCGGGCTTCGTCTTGGTGGGGGTGCCGGCCCTGCTCGACCACGGTGCGGCCCTCAACGTGGCGCACTACTACCTCCACCGCCCGACCGAGGACGGGAGCCTGCCCGCCGGGCTGTCGGTGCTCCTCGACTGGCACGGGACCCAGTGGGTGTCGACGTTCCACAGCGTCAACGTCGTGAGCCCCCTCACGGGGGGTCTGTCGACCGGGTTCGAGCTCGCCGGGGTGGGGGCGTGTGTGTGGGTGTGGTACCAGCAGGCTCGGGGTCGGCTCCCCCTGGAGGCCGCCTGCCTGGCGACGCTCACGTTCGTGATGCTGGGGTCCAAGGTGCTGTCGGTGCAGTACCTGATCTGGCTGATGCCGCTGTGGGCCTTGTACCGGCTCCGGGTGACCTGGTTGCTGGCGGCGACGGCCAATCTCGTGGTGTTCCCCTACGTGATCTCGGCCACCGGCTTCGGGTACCTCCCCGAGCACGCCTTCGCCGTCAGCCTCACGCTGACGTTCTTCGCCCGCGACATCCTCATCGCGGTGGGCACCGGCGCGTGGCTACGGGCCACACTGCGCGCCACGGAGCCCGTGCTCGAACCTGGTCCCGCGGTGCACAGCGCGTGAGGGTAGGCCGGGGACGAGAGGCGCGCTAGGGGCTGCCGACGGGGTCCTGGCTGGTGGCGGTCATGTTGTAGGTGAGGCCGAAGGGAGCTAGCAGACCCTTGTCACTGAACGACAGCGACACGGTGGTGGCAGTCGGGGCGGTGCACCCCCCGGTGCAGGTCACGGTGATGTTGGCGTCTCCGTTGACCGCCGGGGTCTGGGTCAGCGGACCGGCGGTGCTGGTGGCGCACAGCGGAGCGGGGTTGACCGCCACCAACGGTGCCGCTTGGGACACCGCTTTCTCGATCGAGACGGGCACACCGGATTCGCACAGCCAGCCGTTGGGCCACGGTTGGCCCGTGGCGGGATCGTCCTGGGTGACCAGGCCGGTCTCGATCGACGCCATGCGGGCCCCGGCGGTGGCCCCGTCGTGCAGGGACGAGTTCTGGAAGGCCACGTAGCTGCCGCCGATCAGCGCGAAGATCAGCAGGAAGACCAGAGGTGCGACGAGCGCGAACTCGACGAGCGTGGCGCCCGTGTCGTCGCCGCGACGGCCCCGCAGGCACCCCCGACGTGGCGTCATCCGAGGAACGACAGGCTGCCGCCGCCCGGCACCTGGTACGGCTCGCCCACGATCGTGATGTTCGTGTTCCCGTCGGTGTTGAAGTCGTCGACGATGGCGGTGCCGTCGAGCTTGACCGATCCACTCGAAGGTTGCGTCGCTCCGGTGGCAGGTGACCATCCGGCCCCGAAGCCGGTCTGGAGGGTCCCACCGGCGTAGAAGGGGATGCCGCCGCCGGGACCGTCCCAGTAGTCCGCCGGGGAGCCTTGCCCGTAGTTCGACAACGACACGTTGTAGACGACGCCCGTCAGGGTGATGGTCGCCGAATCACCGGGTTCGGCGTTGAAGCCGTAGTTGGCCTGGGTTCCGGAGTCCTGGTAGAGCACGATCCCGGGCGAGCCGTCGAGGCCGGCGTAGGGCCCCGAGGTCGGCCCAGACAGGTTCACCTGAGCGCCCGAGGCCCCTCCGACCAAGAGGGAGAAGTTGTTGCCCGTCCCCGACATCGAGTTGTCGACCGCAATGGACGAGTCACCGTAGGCGGTGACCCCGTAGGTCGTCGGGCTGGTCCCCCCGCACGCTTGAGACGACGTCTCGGGTTGGGGGGAGCCGTTGCCGCTGGCCGAACTGGTCATCGTCCCCGACGGCAGGCACGGTGCGCCGTTGCCGGCACCGGTGGCTTGGAAGGCGGGCCCGATTCCCGAGCCGGGGACGTTCCCGGCCATGGGGAACGGGGTCTGGGTGGCGAGCACGACGTTGGTCCCCGACACCGTGTCGCCGGCGCCCGGGTTGATCCACAGGCCGTCCTGGAAACGGTAGATGCCCGGATATCCCCCAGGGCAGTCCTGGAACAGCGCCGAGGTGGTCAGCTCGACAGGGTTCGTGTAGATGCCGGGCGACAGGTCGGTGACGCCGTTGGCGTCGGTCGACATGGGTGGGTTGGTCACGGTGCCGGCTGACCCCGGGCAGGAGATGTCCGTGGTGGGGCTCAGGGGATTGGCGGGGGCGCCGGGCCCGACGAGCGGGTCGGTCTTCTGCGGGGCGTCGTTGCTCATGCTGTTGTAGTCGAAGGTCACCGATCCGCTCGACTCCGAGCACGACAGCTGGACGAGAGGCAACGCCCCGCCCGGCGCGGTGGGGCCACCAGTCGTGCTCCCTACCTTCTGCCCCGCCGGTTGGAAACAGTGGTCCAGTGGCCACAACGGCTCACCGTTGTAGGTGCCCGCCACGGTGACGACAGGGCCGTAGACGTACAGGTTGCTGTTGGTCTTGGCGTCGATGGCGTCGTCCCATTCGAGGTTGTCGTACGAACTGGTCCACGGCTGTTGGGACACATCGCTGTTGACGAAGATGGTGCCCGACACGGTGAACGTCCCGGTGCCACCACCGAGGATCTCGTGCGGCCCCACCTCGTTGAGGGCCAGGATCCCGATGGGCTGACCCTTGTCGACGTTTCCGACCTTGCCCGAGGCGAAGCCCTGGAACTGGTGGATGCCGAAGATCCCGGCGAAGAACGGGGTCCAGCTGGGCTGGGCGTTGACGATCACACCGCACGCGCCGGGAGGCGGGGTGGCGGGGCCGGTGCTCGACGTGAAGTTCCCGATGGAGTTGCCGGCCGAGTTCAGGAACTGCGCCTTCCAGGCGGTCCCGATACCGGCCCCGTTGGCGTTGACGAGCTGCTGGATGATGGCGGCGATGTCGTGGGTGGTGGGAGCGCTCGTCCCGTTGCAGTAGGTCGAGCTGTTGAGCTGCTGAGCGGCGGCGAAAGCGGCGAAGTCGGCGGCGTTCTGAGCTCTGCGGTTCTGGACGAACCCATAGCTGCCGTCGATGGCGATGGCGATCATCCCCAGCAGGACCACCATGGCAATGGCGAAGATGATGAGGACCACGCCGCTCTCGTTGTCCTGTCGTGCACGAACGACGCGCCTCATGCGTACCTCGCAGTCGCGTGGGTGGTCACCGGGAGGCTCCCCACGAAGGGGACGAAGCTCACCGATGTCTGGGAGATGGTGATGGTGACGACGCTCATCGAGACGGTGCTCGAAATGACGTCGGGCGACGGCGTAGAGATGCTGACGTAGTCGTTGGCGGAGGGGTCGGTGCTCTGGAAGACGCCGGTGACGCCCTCCTCGTCGTTGATCGCCGTCGTCGCATCCGCCAAGGCCTGAGGCGTGCTCGTGGGCGCGTGATTGATGTTCGAGGTCAGGTCGGCGGCGGCCACGATGGCCCCGGCCCGGGCCGCACTGGTCAGGCGGATGGTCGCCTGCATCCCGTTCCAGCCGTTGAAGGCGACACCCAGAAGGAGGATGACCAGCGGTAACACCAGGGCGAGCTCGACGAGGGCCGTCCCCGACTCGTCACGTTGGCGGCTCCGGCGCGGTGTGGTACTCAGCGAGCGAACCGAACCAGTGTGCGAAACGTCATCGTCAAGGCGTCGTCCGGCCATTGCTTCCTCCGCCCGTCGGATTGGCGGAAGCGCCGCCCGACCCACTGACGGTCGTGGTCGCGGTCGCAACTTGTGAGCCGCCCGGGATGAGGTTCGAGCCCGTGATGGTGGTGGGGGCGGTCGGCGTGTTGCCGGCGGCCTCCAGGGCCAGGTAGATGCCCCCGGTCACGCCCCCGCCGTCGCTGTTGGCCAGGGCGATGCGGGCGGCGGCGGCCGGCGTGACGGCGAAGGTGATCACGTTGCTCGACTGGGTGGCGGGCGTGGTCTGGGCGGCGGTGGTGGTGCCCGGAGCGGGGACGAGGGTGGTGCCCACGGCCAGGACGGGCACCGCCTGGAACAGGTAGGTCTCCTGGTTGCCGTTGAGGTCGACGAGGATGTCCACCTTGTCACCGGGTTGGATCAACCCGGCCACGCCGTGGACCTGGTCCACCGAGACCGAGATGGCGACGTCGCCTTCGGGCACGGTCTGGGCGGCCACGCTGGAGATGGACTGGGGGGACACGAACATCCCCGAGACCACGACCTCACCCGTCGGCAGGTTGGACCCCGCCGCCTCGTCCCGGATCACCGACACGTTGGTGACCGCCGAGGAAGGCCGGAACTCGGCCGGCACCTTCTGCTTCTGGAGGTATCCACCGCTCACGGCGTCGGCACCCGACAGGGTCCGGGGGATCGGCTTGGTGATCACGTAGGCGGGCACCAGCTTGGCG
Source organism: uncultured Acidimicrobiales bacterium (assembly GCA_963731665.1). Lineage (GTDB taxonomy): Bacteria > Actinomycetota > Acidimicrobiia > Acidimicrobiales > UBA8190 > Chersky-840. The sequence goes on from CAVSWP010000008.1 coordinate 554,267, forward strand.
TTGTGGTAGGCGTTCTGCTGGGCGTTGTTGAGAAAGACGTAGCTCAGCACCGAGGCCAGAACCCCGACAGCCACGGCGACGGCGACCACGACCGTCCGCTTGGAAGTCATCCCTGTCCCCCCCTAGACGAGCCGGAGCCGATTCCGTGCTCGAAGTGCGTACCCCAAAGGTGTGTATCGGCGCCCTGCAGCGATCACCGCAGTGGATGGTTCGACGCCCAGTGTGCGCGACCACGACCACCTTGACAATGACCTGGGAGACAAATGAGTCGCAGGTCCTACCCATCATTTCCCCCAGGTCCGGTGGGGGATTGGGCCCGGGGACCGGGCCCAATCCCGGATCGGCGGCGCAGCGGGCGCGGCATCGGCCGAACGGCCTCGGGGGGGCGAAGACCGGCTTCGAGGGCTCATCGATGAAGCGGAGGGACCTGTGTATCGGTCGTCACCCGCCTTGGAGGTCTCGTCGCCAGAAGGCAAACCCTCCCAGGGTTGCACTTGCGACACCGACTCCGACCATGACGCCGTTTTCCTCCCACTGTGGCGAAACGGCGGGGGCCGACGCCATCTGATGGAAGACCGAGGTGTCGAGGATCCAGTGGCTCGTGGCGCCGATGCCTCCGACGACCACGATGAGAAGCGACCACCCCAGCAGTGCATAGACGACGATCGACGTGATCCGAGGCCGGAGCCCGAACACGAGAACACCGATACCGAGGATTGCGATCGCCGGTGGGACAAGATTCATACCAGCGTCCAGCAATGTCGTGAGCCTCACTCCGGCGTGCTGGCTGGCTGCCCCGAGCCAGGCGAAGACTCCCGCGGTCGCTCCACTCGCCAGGAGGACGACGACGGCGACGAGAAGCCTTCCGGCGAGCCACGACGAGCGGGCAACCGGGCGGACCAAGAGGTGGTCGAGTCGCCCCTCCGACTCCTCGGAACGCGCCGCTGTGAGCTGACCGGCGGCCACGAAGGCAACCAGGACCGCCAGGATGAGGAAGCAGACGCCGAGCACGGTATCGGCGCCCGTTCCCGGTGCGCCGAGTTTCGAAAACACTTGTTGCACCGACGAGCCCGAGATCGTGGCACCGGCCGACTTGGCGATGAGCCCGTACAGCAAAGCCGACATGGCAATCGCCACCCACCAACCAATGACCGTGGGTCGCACCATGCGAATGGCGAGTCCTATCGGGCCGAACAGAAGACGCAGGTGGGGCTTGGCGCGGGCGCGGTCCGGCACGACACTGGCGCCGACGTCGCGGGAACCAGCGAGGTGCGCGGCGGTGACGGCGAGCACGCCGGTGAAGATGAAGATGGGGAGGAGGACGAGGGGCTGGGGATGGGTGAGCGGTTGCAGCTCCTCGACCCAACCAAGCGGCGACGCCCAGATCAGCCCGTGGAGGCCGACTCCGGCGTCGGCGATCAACCGCACCCCGTAGGCGAGGCCGAGAAACATTGCCGCGTACGACGCTGCCCGGTGGCGTGTCGGAGCCAGCTGGCTGGTCAATGCGCCAATGGCCAGGAACATGATGGCTGTTGCCACCATGGCGAGGGCGAAATACAGGGCTGGCCCGGCGGCGATGTGCACCTTCGAGTCCAGTCCCGCGACCGTGGTGATGAGGGCGGTAAGCACCCACAAGGTGAAGGCGCCCGCCCCGAGGCCCAGAAGCGCCTGCATCGTGGCACCCCTTCGGGTCGTCTGGCCGGCGAGTAGCAGCTCCCAACGCCCGTTGTCCTCCTCGCCCCGCAAGAGCCTGGTGCTTGTCAAGAGCCCCCACACGGCTCCGAGCACGATCAATGTCATCGAGATCTTGAAGACGGTGAAGCCGGCCACCGTCTCGAGGTGGGGTGCGGGCCCAAAGAGTGCGCTCGTGGCCTTGTCCTGTCCATAGGTGTGCGCCAAGGCGTCGCGTTGGGCCGGGGTCTTATAGAGCATCGTGTAGCTGATCGCCGACGAGGCGATGGCAGCTCCGAAGATGTAGCCCCAGATGACCCCGGAACGAGCGGCTTTGCGAGCAGTCAGGCCGGCGATGACGGTGCGCGGCGACCGTCCCGTGCCAACGCGTGCTCGAAATGCAGGTTCAGCGCCCACCGTGCGGCGCCTCTGGATTTTGACGATCCCCGCCGTATTGGGCGAGGAAGAGCTCCTCCAACGAGGGCTCGCGGCTCAGTAGCTCGGTGACTCCCGAGGCCGCCAGGACTTTCAGCAACGGCTCGACCGAACCGCGCACCTGGCAGCGGACGACGCGTCCGTCGGTCTCCACCGAGCTCACCCCTTGCAATCCCGACAAATCGGGAGCCGAACCGTCGAAGGTCACTTCCACGGTGAGCGCGCTCAGGTGTCGCATCTCGGCAAGTGTGCCGATCTCGACGAGCTTGCCCTCTTTGAGGATGCCCACGCGGTCGCAGAGAGCCTCGACCTCGCTCATGATGTGCGACGAGAGGAACACCGTCTGGCCGCGTTCGCGTGCTTCGCGGATGCTGTGGCGAAACGCCTGCTCCATCAACGGGTCAAGACCAGTCGTCGGCTCGTCGAGCACGAGCAGGTCGGGACGGGCCATCAACGCCCCGATCAGGATGATCTTCTGGTGGTTCCCCTTGGAGTAGGCACGGACCTTTTTGCTGGGATCGAGGTCGAAACGGTCGACCAGCTCGTCCCGGTAGGCCTCGTCGATGTGGCCCTGGACCCGGCCGAGCAGCTGGAGGGTCTCGGCGCCGGTGAGAGACGGCCACAGGTTTGCCTCGCCTGCCACGAAGGCCAAGCGGCGGTGGGCCTCGACCGGCTGCCGCTCGCAGTCGAGACCGAAGATCTCACAGTGCCCCGCCGTAGGTCGGATGAGCCCCAGCAGGAGCCGAATCGTCGTCGTCTTGCCGGCGCCGTTGGGACCGAGGAAGCCCAACACCTCCCCTTGGGTGACGTTGAGGTCGAGATGGTCGAGGGCGACGACGTCGCCGTAGCGCTTGGTGAGGCCCTCTGTGCGTATGGCGGTAGCTTGCACCGGCGACTCCGTCCTCTTGGGGTGTGCTCGATCGGTGACGGCGGTGGCCCGCCGTCGTCGTTCATGGATTTCGCTCAGCCTCACGACGAGGGACGCACGATGGGCTTGTAGCCAGGCGCCGTCAGGAACCCGGCATTCCCGCAGTAGAAGCCGGTGGGCGGGGTCGGGGCAACCCGCTTGATGACACCGTGCTGCACCTGAGCCAGAAGAAAGCAGCCCGAAGGCACGCCGGCGGCCGGGTCGCTCGGTGGAATGAGTCCCCCGGCGTTGAACAAGGTCACCTTGTTCAACGCTCGTACAAGACCGGCCCGGGTGGGAGGATTGCCTGCCTGGGCGAGGGCCTGGACGAAGAGCTCGGCTGAGGTCCAGCCGAAGACCGACTCGATCTCGAAGTTGGGGGCGGAGGAGACCTTCTTCATCCACTTGTCGAACAGCGCCACGGCAGGAACGGTCTTGGCATCCTGCCCGAGGTAGAGGGCGTCGCCCTGCTCGATGTACATGTTGTTGGCGGAGCTTCCCGCCAGCTTCAGGAGTTGGGCCGAATAGGCGGCGGCCTCGATATTGATCGCCGTAAAGTTCTGCTGCTGAAACTGTTTGGCGAGCGTGGCTGCGTAGTTGTCGGGCAGCTCGGTCGAGAAGAAGATCTTCACCCCCTTGGCCTTCATGGAGATGATGTCGGAGAGGAAATCGGTGTCGAAGGGACCCACGCCGTGGTCGTAGACGATCTTCCAGCCCGCCGCCTTCATGCCCGATTCCACGGCGTCTTCGTTCGCCTTGGTAGAAGCGGTGGCGTTCTCCCAGATGATGCCCACCTTCTTCACCGCCTGTGGGTACTTGTTGGCGAAATACTTGAAGAAGTTCAGGGGGTAGCGGCCGATCGGGTTGGGAACAGGGCTGTAGAGGTTGGGGTCGGTGACCAAACCCGGGTTGAGCGAGATGCCCACGTCGGGCATGTGGGCCAGATCGATGATGGGCTGCTCGGCCTCGTCCAACAGGGAAAACCCACCCACCAAAGCGAAATCACTCTTGGTCTGGGCGGCCGTCGCCGTCGCCACCTGGCCGCCTTGGAACGTGCTGTCCTGGGCGTCGAGGTGAATCCTCCTGCCGTTCACACCGCCCTTGGCGTTGACGTAGGCGAAGTACGCCTCGGTACCCTCCTCGGCCCCCTTGAACAGCCCCGGGATTGGAGACGACAGATCGTCCACCTGGCCAACTGCGATCGAGTTGGCCGTGACCCCCGGAGAGGGTCCGGTGCCGGCCGAACCGCTCGAGGTCGACGGGGACCCTGAGTTGCCCGACGACGTGGGTGTCGAGCTCGACTTGGAGGAGCAGGATGCCAGCCCACCTGCGAGGACGCACAGCCCGACGAGAAGTACATCTCGTGGCGTGACCCTTCCGACCCGTGCATGTGCCGCTCGCCTACGGACGAGCCTTCGGTTCACATCCACTCCGTCCCCTCTGGCGTCCCCACCCCATGGGTGCAGCCTCCTGCTCGCCACTGCCAGCTTGTCATGTCCACCCGTCATCTTGTTCGATCGCACCATCAATCGACGTGAACACTTGCCTCTGGAGACATTGCCGCGCGCTGGCGTGGCCCAGCTGGCGCTCAATCCGCCGAAAGAATGAAGCGTCCCACACTGGTATCGGCGTCGGGCACGTGCATCTCGACGAGGTCCAAGACCTCCGCCAGCAAGGCGCTCAGGTCGTTCATCGCCTCCAGCGAGGGGTGACGCAACGCCCCATCCACGCGCTCGCTCATGTGTGGCGGGGTATTCCTCAAACGCCCCAGTTGCCAGGGCAGCCGCTTGGGCTCGGCGACGGAGATAAATGCTCGGTTGGTCGCTGCCACCAAGGCAACGGCATGGAGGAGGACGGCCGAAATCCGAGCCGAGAAGCTCAGGGCGTCACGGCGTCCGAGGGTGAGCTTGTACAACACGGGGGGCGGCAACAGCTTCCCCACGTGTGCCTCCACCTGAGCACGGGCCAGCGCGTCTGAGTACCCGATCATTCCTTGCCATTTCGCCAGCTCGTGTTGTCCGAAGACTGCGATCCCATCAATGATCCCGCTGACGGTCTTCTCCACGTCTGGGCTCATCGCATCACCACGGTCAATCCAATCCACGACGCTCGTGAAAGCTGCGACATCAACACTCTCTACGTCGATCATCCGGCGGTCGAGACGATGCTTCTCGAACACGCCAGTTGGCGTCACGAACCTCATGAGGCGCTCGAGCCCGAGCGGCTCTAGTCGGTTCGACTGACAAATGGCGTTTCCATCGGCCTGTTCCCAGTAGAGGCAGAGATCAAGGTCCGAGGATTGATCGGCGATGCCTCTCGCCACTGATCCCGTAATCATTGCCACGGTGAGCCCGGGCAATTCCCGATACGTCTCGACGACACTCCGGGCGAGTTCCAGGTCGGAGAGGTTGCCTGAGGTCACCCCTTCAGTTTGCCCCGTCCTCACCCGTCCGCCCATCCGAAGATGCCGGATACCGGCGATGGACCGTTGCCGGATTCGCCGAAGTTCCCAATCCACACAGATCAAGCACCGAGCGCAAGCCCCAATCAAGGAGAGCCCTGAGGGGTGAAAGGATCAGCGTGGTGATTCCAACCGAGGCCGCACCGCCGTCACGGCGGGAATGGTCGCCCACCATGAGTGCAGCAGCCGGCGCCACATCGAAGTGATCGAGCGCGACCTGGAACATACGGGCATCGGGCTTCTTGAAACCGTGCTCGAAGGAGAACACGAACACGTCGATGTATCGGTCGAGATCAGCTGCGGCACACTCCGGACGTAGGTCGAAGTGGATATCGCTCACGACCGCCACGCCTACCCCCGGCTGAGTGGAGTGCCTCGAGCACTTCGGGCACGTCAGGGTAGAGGGGGTGGCATTCCTGGTCGAAGTCGAGCTCGTACAGCTCCACGGCGAGCTTGTCGTCCAATCCAGCTATCTCAAACCACCGGAGGTTTACTTCACGGTGGGCCTGCACGTCACAGTCCTCTGTGAGTAGACCCGCTTGCACATCCGGATCAAGGTAGGCGCCATCGAGCTGGCGAACGAGACGTTCGATCTGGACCGTGGACGTGTCTCGCCCTAACGGTGAGAGTGCCCGTTCCACCCACCACCCCGTCGGCGGGTCGAACACGGGGGTACCTCTCCAATCAAAAAGCACGGCCTTCATGGCCACCATTGTCTCCTGCCGCCGGGCCCGCCGAACGGGCCACTGCCGGCACCGGCGCCCGAAACCCGTGCGCCTCGGCTCGTCGTGAGCCCGACGCCAGGAGCCCGCATCGACCGGAGCATCGACCCCGTCTTCCCGCCCGACGGACCGGCCGGGCCGGAGCGCGGGTCGGACCACGGGTGTTCGACCGGTCCGCACCCGCCCCGAGTCGACCGCCTCCGCACCCCGGTCCCCGGGCCCAATCCCCCACCGGACCTGGGGGAAATGATGGGTAGGACCTGCGACTCATTTGTCTCCCAGGTCATTGTCAAGGTGGTCGTGGTCGCGCACACTGGGCGTCGAACCATCCACTGCGGTGATCGCTGCAGGGCGCCGATACACACCTTTGGGGTACGCACTTCGAGCACGGAATCGGCTCCGGCTCGTCTAGGGGGGGACAGGGATGACTTCCAAGCGGACGGTCGTGGTCGCCGTCGCCGTGGCTGTCGGGGTTCTGGCCTCGGTGCTGAGCTACGTCTTTCTCAACAACGCCCAGCAGAACGCCTACCACAACGCCAAGCTGGTGCCCGCCTACGTGATCACCAAGCCGATCCCCCGGACCCTGTCGGGTGCCGACGCCGTGAGCGGTGGATACCTCCAGAAGCAGAAGGTGCCGGCCGAGTTCCGGCCTTCCTCGGCGGTCACCAACGTGTCGGTGATCCGGGACGAGGCGGCGGGGTCCAACCTGCCGACGGGTGAGGTCGTGGTCTCGGGGATGTTCGTGTCCCCCCAGTCCATCTCCAGCGTGGCCGCCCAGACCGTGCCCGAAGGCGACGTCGCCATCTCGGTCTCGGTGGACCAGGTCCACGGCGTGGCCGGGTTGATCCAACCCGGTGACAAGGTGGACATCCTCGTCGACCTCAACGGCAACCAGGAGACCTACCTGTTCCAGGCGGTGCCCGTCCTGGCCGTGGGCACCACCCTCGTCCCCGCTCCGGGCACCACCACCGCCGCCCAGACCACGCCCGCCACCCAGTCGAGCAACGTGATCACCTTCGCCGTCACGCCGGCCGCCGCCGCCCGCATCGCCCTGGCCAACAGCGACGGCGGGGGCGTGACCGGGGGCATCTACCTGGCCCTGGAGGCCGCCGGCAACACGCCGACCGCCCCCACCACCATCACGGGCTCGAACCTCATCCCCGCCAGCACCACGGCTTCGGGGTAGAAGATGGCCAACGCCCCCGAACCGACCAAGGCGCGGCACGTCAACGCGGTGGTCATTGGTGTGGTGGACCCGGACGAGGTCGTCCGGGGAGTCCTCACCGATCACGTGCGCGAGCTCGACGACGAGGTCGTCGGGCATGAGAGCCTGGCGGCCTTCACCGAGTCCATCGAGGCCGCCCAACCCGGTGTGGTCATCTTCGGGCCCAGCCAGCCGCCCGACGACGTGATGAGCCAGGTCGGCGGCCTCACCGCCTTCCGGCCCGGGTGCAGCGCCATCATGGTCGTCTACGACTTGACCGCCGGGGTGCTGCAGCAGGCCATCCGGGTCGGGGTCGACGACGTCGTGGCGGTCTCCGCCGAGGACGCCGAACTGCTCGACGCCATCTCGCGGGCCTCGGGGCGCGTGTTGTCCCGGGCGCCGGGCGCCAGCTCGGCGGCGCCCACGCCCAGTGCGGCCACTCCGGGGCGCGTGGTGTCAGTGTTCTGCACCAAGGGCGGGACCGGGAAATCGGTCGTGGCCATCAACCTGGCGGTGGCCCTGGCCAAGCGGACGATCCAACCGGTCGTGCTCGTCGACGCCGACCTGCAGTTCGGGGACGTGGCGCTGATGCTCCAGCTCCAGCCCACCCACACCATCGCCGAGGCCGTCCAGGCCGGCGAGCGGCTCGACGGCGTCTTGCTCGAGAACCTGCTGCTGCGCCACCCGCCGAGCGGCCTGCTGGTCCTGGCCGCGCCGACCGAGCCCAGCTCGGCCGAGCAGATCGGACGGGCCGACCTGACGCGGGTCCTCGAGATCCTGCGCCAGCGGTGCGCGTATGTCGTGGTGGACACGTCGGCCAACTTCTCGGAGGTCACGCTGGCGGCCCTGGAGTCGTCCGACGACATCCTGGTCATGGCGGGGCTCGACGTGATGAGCCTCAAGAGCGCCCGCATCGGGCTACAGACCATGCGCGTCCTCGACATCCCGTTCTCGCGGGTCAAGTTCGTGCTCAACCGGGCCAACACCAGGGTGGGGCTGACCGAGGCCGACGCCGAGCGGGCACTCCAACTCAAAGTGGACGTGGCGTTGCCCAGCGACATCCTGGTGGCGGAATCGGTGAACCGCGGTGTCCCCGTGGTGACGAGCGCTCCTCGTTCGAAGTTCGCCAAGAGCATCGACAACCTGGCGGACGTCCTCATGACCTCTGCGTCGGCTCCGGCGCAGACCCGACAATCCGTGTGAGGGGAAACTGATGACCCTTTCCGACCACTTGCGCAAAGCGGGCAGCTTCCTCAGCTCCGAGGAGGCGCGGGCGCGGCTGCTCGAGGACGTCCACTTCCGGGTGCACCAGCGCCTGATCGAGGAGCTCGGTCCCGAGCTCTCCCAGGGACGGCTCACGGCTAAGGACCTGCGGCCCAGGGTCAACGCCCACCTGCAGGCCGCCCTGGCCGATGAGACCACTCCCCTGTCGCTGGCCGACAAAGCCCGACTGGGCGAGGACATCGCCAACGACATCCTCGGGTACGGGCCCATCCAGGGGTACCTGGAAGACCCCGAGATCTCCGAGGTCATGGTCAACGGGCCCGACAAGGTGTACATCGAGCGCGGGGGCAAGATCGAGCGGACGCCCACCAGCTTCATCGACGAGACCCACCTGCGCCGGGTGATCGACAAGATCGTGGGTGAGGTGAGCCGGCGCGTCGACGAGGCGTCACCGATGGTCGACGCCCGCCTGCCCGACGGCTCACGGGTCAACGCCGTCATCCACCCCCTGGCCTACGGGGGCCCGTTCCTGACCATCCGGAAGTTCTCCAAGGACCCCTTGCAAGTCGAGGACCTGATCACGAACATGACCATGACGTCCGCGCTGGCCCGGTTCATCGAGGCGTGCGTGGTGGGCCGGCTGAACATCATCGTGTCGGGGGGAACCGACACCGGAAAGACGACGATGCTCAACGTGCTGTCGTCGTTCGTGCCCGGTGACGAGCGGGTGGTGACCATCGAGGACTCCAAGGAGCTCCAACTCCGCCAGGAGCACGTGGCCTCGCTGGAGTCTCGTCCTCCCAACATCGAGGGCAAGGGTGAGATCACCATTCGCGCCCTGATGCGCAATGCCCTGCGCATGCGCCCGGACCGGATCATCGTCGGGGAGTGCCGCGGGGGCGAGGCGCTGGACATGCTCCAGGCCATGAACACCGGACACGACGGGTCGCTCACCACCATCCACTCCAACAGTCCCCGCGACACCCTGAGCCGCATCGAGACCATGACCCTGATGGCCGGCTTCGACCTGCCCATCCGGGTGATCCGCGAGCAAATGTCCTCGGCCATCGACCTCGTGGTGCACCTCACGCGCCTGCGCGACGGCAGCCGGCGCGTGACCCAGGTCTCCGAGGTCCAGCACATGGAGGGGGACGTGATCATCATGCAGGACCTGTTCATGTTCGACTTCTCCATGGGCGTGGACGAGCACGGGAAGAACCGGGGCACCCTCAAGTCGATGGGGATCCGCCCCCAATTCGCCGAGAAGCTCGAGGACGCCGGTGTGGCCCTCGACTCCGAGCTGTTCCAGGTCGAGGAGTTCACCCGCATGCGGGTGGCACGGCGATGAAGTTCCTGGTCGCCATCCTCGTGCTCCCCGCCGCCGGGCTGCTGGCCTGGGGGATCCTGAGCATCGTGTGGCGCGAGCGCCCGCGGCGTCTCGACGACGCCTTGGCGCCCTACCGGGTGGGGACGCCTAGCGCCCAGGGCGCGGTGGTGTCCACGACCTCGGCGTCCGATCTCGTGGAGTCGCCCTTCTTGCAGCGGGCGGTGGCCGCGGTGGCCGACATGGCGACGCGACGCGGCGTGCTCCAGATCGTCAAGCGCCTGCTCGACCAGGCCGACATCCCCATCCGCCCGGCCGAGGCGTTGTTCGTCTACCTGGTGGGGACGGTCGTCGGCGGGACGTTGGGACTGCTCATCGGCAACGCCTTGTGGGGCATCGTGGCCCTGGCCGGGTTGGGGGTGCTGCCGTGGGTGGCGCTCATGACCCTGGCCAAGCGCCGGACCGCCACCTTCACCGCCCAGCTCCCCGACATGCTGCAGCTCCTGGGCACCACGTTGCGGTCGGGGTACTCGATCCTCCAGGGTCTCGACACCGTGGCCCAACAGCTGCCCGACCCCATCGGCAAGGAGATCCGCCACGTGGTGGCCGAGGCCCGCCTGGGCCGCAACCTCGTGGAGGCCCTCACCGAGGTCGCCCAGCGGGTGCGCAGCGACGACTTCGAGTGGGTGGTCACCGCCATCGGGATCCAGCGTGAGGTGGGGGGCAACCTGGCCGAGCTGCTCGACATCGTGGCCGAGACCATGATCGCCCGGGCGCGGATCCGGCGCGAGGCCCACACGCTCACCGCCGAGGGGCGCATCGGCGCCGTGGTCATCTCGGTCATGCCCATCGCCATCGGGCTGTTCGTCTACGCCGTCAACCCGAGCTACATCCGGCCGCTGTTCCACCAGGCGTTCGGCGAGATCCTCTTCTACGGATCGATCGGGCTCATGCTGGTCGGCATCCTGTGGGTGCGCAAACTCGTGGACATCGAGGTCTGACATGTTGCCCTTGGCCGTCATCGCCATCTTCATCACCGCCACCGCCCTCGCCTACGCGGCCGCCATCAAGGCCGACGAGCGCCTCAGCGTGCGGACCGCACGCGCCCGGTTGGGGGACTACGAGTCGCCGGCCGCCAAGCGCGAGGAGGACCTGAGAGACCCCTTCGCGACCCGGGTGCTGCAACCGACGGCGATATTCGTGGTGGGGACGATGAAGCGCCTGCTTCCCACTGACTACCTCGACAAGCTGCGCCACAAGCTGGTGCTGGCTGGGCGCGGCCAGCCCGAGGAGGTCGACCGCTTCCTGGTGGTGCGGGTGCTGTCGGTGGTGGTCGTCCCGGTGCTGTGGCTGGCCATGTGGAAGGCCACGTCGCTGTCGGGGATGACCCTGCTGGCGGTGATCGTGTTCATCGGCGTGGCCGGGATCCTCGGGCCCGACGCCTGGCTCAACCGGGTGGTGGCCGAGCGCCAGTTCGCCATGCGCCGCAAGCTTCCCGACGTGCTCGACCTCCTGACCATCAGCGTCGAGGCGGGGCTGGGCTTCGAGCAGGCCCTGGCCCGCACCGTGACCATGGTGCCCGGTCCCTTGTCGGTCGAGTTCGCCCGCATGCTGGGGGAGATGCGGGCCGGGTCGAGCCGGGCCGACGCCCTGCACTCCCTGGACGCCCGGACCGGGCTCCCCGAGCTGCGCTCGTTCATCCTGGCGCTGCTCCAGGCGGACGCCTTCGGGGTGTCGGTGGGCGCCATCTTGCGCAGCCAGGCCGCCGAGATGCGGGTGCGGCGTCACCAGCTGGCCCAGGAGATGGCTCAGAAGGCACCCGTCAAGATGCTTTTCCCTATGGTGTTCTGCATCATGCCTGCACTCTTCGTCGTCATCGCCGGGCCCGCCGTTCTGGGGATCTTCTCAGCCTTCCGCGGTCACTGACGACCGCAACCAGAACCGTGCGCTGGCCACGGGTCTCGACCGTCGTCGGCGGCAGCTTCGTCATCTGGGGCGTCGTCGTCGGCCTCGAACGACTCCACGACAACTCGTACCTCACCCACGTGGCCACCGGCCGCCTGATCCTGGCCCACGGCGTGCCCACCACGGACCCCTACACCTTCACCGCCCTCGGCCGGCCGTGGGTGGTGGAGTCGTGGCTGGCATCGGTGCTGTACCGGGTGGTCGAGGACGTCGCCGGCGGTCACGGCCTCCAGGTGCTCCAGGGCGTGCTGTGCGCCTTGGCCGCGACACTGGGGTGGGTGCTCACCCGCCCGGCGCGCCAGCTGACGGGGAGGATCATCGCCGCGGCGGCGTTCCTGGCGGTGGGGACGGGGTACTGGTCGTCGCGGCCGCTGCTGATCGCCCTGGTGCTGTTGGCGGTGGTGGCGGTCATGGTCGAGACCGACAAGGGCCCGCCGTGGGCGCTGGTGCCGGTCATGTGGGTGTGGGTCAACGTGCACGGCAGCTGGCCCTTCGGGCTCGTCTACCTGGTGCTGCGGATCGTGGGCCGGCGCGCCGACGGCGCCGCGCCCGGCCGCCTGCCGCGTCTGCTCGGGTTCGCCGTGGCGGGCACGGTCCTGGGCGCGCTCAACCCCATCGGGCTTGCGACTCCTCGCCTACCCCCTGACGGTGATCACCCATCACCAGGCGTTCGCCCACATCGCCGAGTGGCAGACGCCGAGCTTCTCGGACCTGGTGAACGTGGTGTTCCTCGTCGAAGTGCTGTTGGCGGTAGTCCTGCTCGTGGCCCGGCGCGGCACCGTCGAGGACGTCCTCGTCACGGCGCCTGTTCAGCGCGGCCGCCCTGCTGGCGTCGCGCAACGTCCCGGTGGCCGCCCTCCTCGTCACACCGGTCCTGGCCCGCGGACTCGCCGGCATGGGGACCATCGACGGCGAGCGACGGGGCGTGGTCGCCGCCGCCGGGTTGGCCGCCCTGGTGGCGCTGGGCGGGGTGCTCACTGCCGGCGCCCTGTCGCGTCCCGCCTTCAACTTCTCGCTCTATCCGGTGCAGGAGGTCTCCTGGCTCCAGCAGCACCACCTGGTGCCGGGCCGGGTGGCCACCCCCGACTACGTCGGCAACTACCTCGAGTACCGCTTCGGCACCCACGCCGAGGTCTTCGTCGACGACCGGGTCGACATCTTCCCCCCCGCCGTCGAGAAGGACTACGGCACCCTGCTCAACGGGTCCGAAGGCTGGCAGGCGGTGCTGGCCCGGTACCGCTTCGACGCCGTGCTGTGGCCCCGGACCGAGGCCCTGGCCTCGCTCATCGCCCATGACCCGGGCTGGTCGGTGCGGATCCGCGACCGCCACTGGGTCGTGGCCGTGCGCGACAGCGCTGAACCCCCAGGTCAACGCCACTTGTCTCCCTTCGGGCTCCCGCCGCCGCGGGTCGGAGCGCGGGGATCGGGCGAGGGCGGATTTGTGGGGAAAATGATGTCCCTCCCTCATGATCGTGAGTGCGAAATCACGATATGTGAGGTGATCTCTGACAAAGCCGTAGCCGAATCGCCCAGACACCGCAGTCCGGAGCAGGGGGAGAGTCACCGCCGTGGTCCTCGAGCCACTTTCCGACAAGATGGCGCCCTCGCCGGCGCGGTCTTGGCGCTCGGGCTTCGGATGGCGGAACCTGCGGCCCGCCTCCACCGAGCACCTGGCGGAGTTCGGGCCCATCCTCAGCGCCCTGCGCTGGGTGTCGCTGTCCCTGGCTCTCGCCCTCGGCCTCATCGAGCACCTCGGGCCGCGCGCCGCGGTGGCCGGCGGGGTGCTCGTGGCCTACACCCTGTGGCGGACCGTGCGACCCCATCGGGAGCGAGCATGGCCGGTGGCAGACGACCGCCGCGCTGCTCCTCGAGGTGGCCGTGGGCGTGGCCGTGGTGGAGGCCACCGGCTTCGGCCGCTCGCCCTTCCTCATCACCCTGGGCGTGGCCACCGTCATCGCCGGGTTCGCCGGGGGCCTGCGGGTGGTGACCGGGCTGGCCGTGATCGCCGGGCTGGCCGTGGCCCTGCCCAGCGTGCTCCTGGCCTCGCACCGCGCCGACGCCAACGACAGCGTGCAGTTCGCCATCGAGCTCGTCCTCGTGGGGGTGGCCGGCGGGTTCAGCCGGTACCTGGTCGAGGACGCCCACCAGGCCCGGCGAGGGCCTGACGGCGCGGGTCGAGCACCTCTCCGAGGTCAACGAGCTGCTCCTCGACCTGCACCGGGCCACCGAACGCGAGGTCACGCCCATGCACGTCGAGGGGGCGGCCCGGTGGGCGCTCGAGCGGCTCGAGGAGATGTTCACGCCCGACATCGCCGCCGTCGTGCTCCTCGACCCGGCCACCCGGACCTGGCACGTGTCGGCCGGCAGCGGGGTGCGCACCGGCACCTCCGGAGCAGCGCCCTGGAGCTCCCGCCCGCCCTGTACGCCGTGGCGCAGGGGTCCGAACCGGTCATGCTCGACGATCTCGAGCAGGGACTCAGCTTCCGGTCGCGCTGGGGCCTGTACTGCCCCATGCGCGCCCGGGACGAGGTGGTGGGCGTGCTGTGCGTCGAAGGCGGCGACCGGCGCCCGGCCCGGCCCCAAGGACCGGCGCCGCATCGGCGACCTGGCCCGGGCCGCGGCCCTGGCCATCGACAACGCCCGCTGGCTCGAGCGCATCCACACCCTGGGCATGGAGCAGGAGCGGACGCCGCCTGGCGCGCGAGCTGCACGACCACATCGGGCAGTCGGTGGTGTACCTCGGCTTCGAGCTCGACCGCCTGGTCGAGCTCAACCACGGGCGGGCCGTGCAGGCCGATCTCCTGGACCTGCGCGGCGACGTGCGCGACCTGGTCGAGGAGCTGCGCGACATGCTCGTCGACCTGCGCTGCGACGTGTCGGAGACCCAGGACGTCGACGGGGTCCTGCGGTCGTTCCTCGAGACGGGTGAACAAGCGCAACCGGGTGGAGGTCACCCTCGTGGCCGACGACCGACGGTCGCATGCCGCTCCCGGTCGAGCGTGAGGTGTGGCGCGTGGCGCGCGAGGCCGTCATGAACGCCGAGCGCCACGCCCGTGCGTCGCACGTCTCGATCCTGTGGCTCTGCAACGGCGACGGTGCCCTGCTCGAGGTGGCCGACGACGGCGTGGGGCTTCCCGCCGGCAAGACGTCCGGCGCGTCGGGCTACGGGTTGGTCGGCATGCGCGAGCGGGCCGACTCGATCGGCGCCCAACTGGAGATCACCTCCGGGCCCGGCAAGGGCACGTTGGTCCGAATGAGGATGAAGGCGGCGTGATGGTACGAGTACTGATTGCAGACGACCACACCATGGTGCGCGAGGGCCTGCGCTGGGCTCTGGAGCACGCCGGGCTCGACGTCGTGGGAGAGGCGGCCGACGGCGAGGAAGCCGTCGACATGGCCGAGCAGCACCGTCCCGACGTGGTGCTCATGGACCTGTCGCTCCCCGTGCTGTCGGGGGTGGCCGCCACCAAGCGGATCCGGACGCTGCGTCCCCGACACGTCGGTGCTGGTGCTGTCGATGCTCTCCGACGAGACGGCGGTGTCCTCGGCGCTCGGGGCCGGGGCGGCGGGATACCTGGTGAAGGACTGCACGACGACCGGAGATCGTCGACGCCGTGAACCGCGTGGCGCGGGGCGAGCGGGTGCTGGCCCCCTCGGTGTCCGACGTGGCACCGGGTGACCGGTGCGACCGGCGAGCCGGCGCGACCGGCCATGGGCTCGACCCGCCCGCTCATCTCCAAGCGCGAGGAGGAGGTCCTGCGCCTGATGGCCACGGGGGTGTCGATCCCCGAGGCGGCGCGCCGCCTCTACATCAGCGTCAAGACCGTGAAGAACCACCTGTCGTCGATCTACCAGAAGCTCGACTCCCACGACCGGGCCCAGGCCGTGCTGAAGGCCATGCGCATGGGGCTCATCCGCATGGACTGAGCCTCGCCCCGGGCCGTCTCCCCGACGACCCATCGGGGAAAGGCCCCTAGGTCCCCGGACCCACGTTTTGGCTGCACAGAGTGACTTTTTGGGCCTCCTGACCTATGGCGGACGAGGGGCAATTCCCCGATAGTGGGTCCAAGGTTGGAATGCAAAAACAGGGGGGAACCGTGAACATCTTCACTCTCGTGCTCCGCGCGATCGACCCGATCCGCAACACGTGGAACCGCAGGGACGAGCTGGGCGCCAGTCTGGTCGAGTACGCGCTGCTCCTCGCCCTCATCGCCGTGGTGGCACTGGTCGCACTGCACTTCCTGGGTGGGTCTGTCGCCAACACGCTCAACAACGTGGGCAGCTCCATCAACGCCCCCAACGGCTGATCGCCGCCACCGGGCACGTCGTCAACCGTTCACACTCGACGCAGCGAAGGGAGGGAAACCATGAACATCGTCTCACTCGTGATGCACGTGATCGACCCGATCCGCAACACGTGGAACCGCAGGGACGAGGTCGGAGCCAGCCTGGTGGAGTACGCGCTGCTCCTCGCCCTCATCGCTGTGGTCGCACTGGTGGCACTGCACTTCCTGGGTGGGTCTGTCGCCAACACGCTCAACAACGTCGGCAGCTCCGTCAACAACCCCACCGGCTGATCGCCGCACGGGAAGCGAACCAGCAACGGCTCAGCCCGTTACACCGGGCTGAGCCGTTTGCGCGCCCGCCACGCGCCGCAGCACCACCGCGCTGTTCGAGTGCCACACCAGGCGCCAGTGGGGGTCGTGCTCGAGATAGATCGACAGGGCCGTGCCCGGCGGCCACAGCACGTACCGGACGTCGTGGGCGGCCAGGATGGGGTCGGGGTCGGTGGTGAGGCCTTCGACGGCCAGGTACTGCGACAGCACCCCGTTGTCGGTGTAGAGCTCGGTGCGGCCGTCGACGAACACGGGCCGGCCCACCCAGTCCAGGTAGTCGTTCCACAGATAGGTCGAGAAGATCCGGCCCCGGTGGTGCTCGAGGTACGCCACGGCCCGGACGGGGACGCTCGGGGCGGGCTGGGCGGCGGGGTAGTACGGGCCGTGGAGGAACGACAACCCCAGCACGACCACCAGCGGCCACACGAGCAGGCTGGGACGAAGGTTCTCGTGCTCGAGCGGGGGGCAACTGGCGGCCAGGGCGCACCAGGCGATGGCGAAGTACGGGATGAAGCGCACCGCGTCCAGGCTGGACACGAGGAGGAAGGCGGCCAGTACCGACTCCACGGCGGGCAGCTCGCGGGTGGACAGGGCCAAGAACGCCACCGTCACGGCCACGGGGAGCACGATCACCGCCAGGGTGGCCGGGTCGTGGAAGTCCGGTGACTGCCACTCGGCGATCAGGCGGCGCACGTCCTGGTTGAAGGTGATGCCCAGGGCGCTCGAGTAGACGCCGGGCCCGAACGGGTTGACCAAGGTGGCGAGCCCCGAGGCCACCAAGGTCACCGCCGCCGCTGTTGTCGGCAGGGCGGCGCGCACCGACAGCCGCCCCCAGCGCGCCGGGACCAGCGACGCCACCACCTCGAGGGCCAACAGCGCCAACCCCAGGGGGAAGCTCCCGTGCAGGTTGGCCCACAGCACGAAGAGCACAGGGACCGGCCACAACCAGCCCCGCCGCCGGCGGGCCAGGGTCAGCACCAGCAGGAGCAGGGCGAAGAAGAAGTAGCTGACCATCTGGGGCCGGTCGTCGAGAAAGAGGGTGATGGCCGCGCCCGCCTCCACGCACAGCAGGCCCGTCCAGGTCCATCCCGCCCCCACGAGCCGGCTGCGCAGGGCCACGGCGAGGACGCTCACCACGGCGAGCCCGGCCGACAACAACCAGAAGGCCACCGGCCCGAAGCTCCGGACGGACTGGGCCAGCACGACGTCGTAGCCCCACTCCGGGGTGATCCACCGCTGTCCGAGGACGGTGTAGGAGAAGACGTCGTGGGTCATCACCCGGTGGTGGTCGAGCATCCACACGCCGGCGGCGCGGTGCCAGAAGGTGTCGTCGAAGACGCCGCGGTGCAGGGCGTCGCGCCACGGGATGAGACACCCGACGACGATGCCGACGACCCCGACGGGAAGAGCGCCCCGACGCCACCACGGAGCCCGTCGCCGGCGGCGGGGCACCACGTGCTGCGGCGAGGCGTGGGGTGCTTCGCCGGGCGCCACGCTTCATGATCGCGTGCCGGGCCCGACCACCCGCGCATGGCGACGGCCCGCCGTCGCCCCCAGCGGTGACGAGGATCAGCTGGTGCAGACCGTGCCCGGGGCCGGGAGCGTTCCCTGGACGAAATAGGCCTGGTCGATGGCCCGCACGCAGGCGCTGTAGTAGTAGGCCACGTGGTTCTCGCCCTGCCAGGTCACGAGCACGCCGTGCTGGAGCTCGGCGGCCAGGCTCTGCGCCCACTGGTACGGCGTGGCCGGGTCCTTGGTCGCCCCCACCACCAGGATGGGGGGCGATCCCACGGCCGTCGTGGCCTGCGGGGTGCGCGACGGGGGCACGGGCCACTGCGCGCACACGGCCTCACCCCAGGCGAGCAACGGCCCGAAGAACGGCGCGTGGGCGGCGGCTTGGGCCACGAAGGCGGGGAAGCTCGTCAGGTCCCGGTCGACGGGGTGGTCCAGGCAGTCGATGGCGGTCTCGGCGTCCACGGCGTTGGTGCCCCCGCTGGTGGTGTAGCTGTGCGAGAGCGCCACCGCCGGGGCGCCGTTGCCGGCGGCCGCGGCGGCCAGGGCACGGCCCAGTGACGGCCACGACGATTGGGCGTAGAGGTCGTCGAGGATGGCGTAGTACAGCTCGCCGGGGCCCGCCACCACACCCTCGCCGGCGGGGATCGGTCGTTGCCCGGCCTGGGCGATCAACGCCAACAGGGCCGTGGTGGGGTCGCCGTCGGGGTGCCACGGGCACGCCGTCGACGCGCACCACGAGAAGAAGTCGTCGAGCACGGCCTCGAAGCTCTCGCTCTGTTCGATCACCATCTGTTGCGTGCTCAGCTCCGGGTCGATGGCGCCGTCGAGCACCATGGCCCGGACGTGGGTGGGGAACATCTGGGCATAGGTGGCCCCCAACAGCGTGCCGTAGGAGTGCCCGAAGAACGTGAGCCGGGCGTCGCCCAGGGCCTGGCGGATGCGGTCGAGATCCCGAGCGGTGTCGACGGTCCCCACGAAGGGGAGCAGTTCCCCGCTCAGGGTCTCGCATTGCGCCGCGTACTCCTCGTCGTTGGTGAACAGGGCCTGTTGGGCGGCCGGCGTGCTCGGCACGGGGTCGGGCAGCGGGCCTGTCGACGCCGGCAGCGAGCCCGAGCTGCCCGTGTTGCAGTGCACGGGACTGCTGCGCTCGACGCCCCGGGGGTCGAACGACACGATGTCGAAACGAGCCAGGAGCTCGGGGGTGAGAACGCTCAACTCGCTGGGCAGGTCGTTGATCCCCGAACCCCCGGGGCCGCCGGGGTTGATGACCAGGGAGCCGATGCGCTGCGCCGGGTCCGAGGCGGGGTGCATCGCCAGGGCGATCTCGATCGTGCCCAACTGCGGTTGGGCGTAGTCGAGGGGCACGGCCACGGTGCCACACTCCAGGGCCCCGCACGGCGACCACTGCACGGGCGTCACGGGCGGGCCCGGGGCGGTGGTGGTCGTCGTCGTGGTGGGGGGCGCGGCGCTCGTCACCGGTGCGGTGCTGGACGCCGACGCGCCGTGGCGGGCGGGGGTGGCGGCGCAGGCGCCGAGCGCCAACGTCGACACGGCGAGAACGCAGGCCACCGGGCGGGCTCGACCTCCTCCCCCGCCGACCAGGTCCACCACGACACTGTGGCACGACGGGTCCGTGGTCCGGGCCCCGCCCCCGGCGTGGGAGGATCGGGTCGTGCCCGAATTGCCCGAGGTCGAGGCCCTGACCCGCTTCCTCGACGACAAGGTGGCCGGCAAACACGTCGGGCGCTGCGAGCTGGCGGCGATCTCGGCGCTCAAGACCTTCGATCCGCCGCTGTCCTCGCTCGTGGGGCGGATCGCCCGGGCGTGCACGCGGCGCGGGAAGTACCTGTGCCTGGACCTCGACGGCCGGTGGTTGGTGATGCATCTGGCCCGGGGCGGCTGGGTGAAGTGGAGGGACACGCTCCCCGCCGACAGGGCCCGGCCGACGCGCGGCCCGCTGGCGCTGCGCCTGGGGTTCGAGGGGGGGTCGGGGTTCGACGTTACCGAGATGGGGACCGAGAAACGCCTGGCGCTGTGGGTGGTGGGCGATCCCCTCGAGGTAGAGGGGCTGGCCACGCTGGGTGTCGACCCGCTCGACGCCTCGTTCGACACCGAGACCCTCTCCCGGCTCCTCGCCGGGGCGTCGGGCAACGTCAAGACGGTGATCGCCGCGCAGTCCATCATCGCCGGCATCGGCAACGCCTACTCCGACGAGATCCTCCACGTCGCCCGGCTCTCGCCGTTCAAGCCGGCCCGCAACCTCGACCCCGACGAGCGCGCCCGCCTGCACCACGCCATCGTCGTGGTCCTCTCCGACGCCGTGGCCCGGGCCGTCGGCCAGGAGGCGTCGGAGCTCAAGGGCGACAAGAAGCGGGCCATGCGGGTCCACGGACGAACCGGTGCCGCCTGCCCCGAGTGCGGCGACGTCGTGCGCGAGGTGTCGTTCGCCACCAAGTCCCTGCAGTACTGCGCCACCTGTCAGACCGGGGGCAAGCCCCTCGCCGACCGGCGGCTGTCCAAGCTGCTGCGGTGAGGCAGCCCTCAGATCAGTGCGTCAGATCAGCAATGCGTCACGTCAATGCAGACAACGAACGGAGTCAAGATGAACGACCAGGAGATCGTGGCCGAGATCAACCGTCTCTCCGAGGAGGAGCACCGCCTCGAGGAGGCGCATGTGGGGGAGGGGCTCTCACCGGCGGAGTCCGAGAAGCTGCGCACCATCGAGGTCGCCTTGGACCAGTGCTGGGACCTGTTGCGCCAGCGCCGGGCCCGGCGCCAGGCCGGACTGGACCCCGAGGACACGGCGCTGCGTCCCGCGCCCGTGGTGGAGAACTACCAGCAGTGACCCCGGCGGGACAGGTTCAGCGGTCCTCGTCGTCGTAGGGCTCCACGACGGACTGCTCGAGCCAGTCGGCCTCGGGCACCTCGCCGCGATCGTGGGCGGAGGGGGTCTCGGGTTGCGGCACGACCACCTGCTGCTGTTCCTGCGCGTCGGCTTCGGGCACGGGCTCGTCGGGGCTCATCCCCACATCATGGCCCTGTAGCATTCGCCCGTCCTGCGGCGAGGTGCCGCCGCGATCGTCGACCGCCCGACCTGGGCCGTCGACCGGGGAGGGTGGTCGGTGAGCGACGAGCAGTTCAACCTGGGCCGGGTCTTCGAGACGGTGGCCGGCATCGTCCCCGAGCGAGAGGCCCTCGTGTGGGGGGAGCGCCGCCTGACCTTTGGCGACCTGCGGGACCGCTCACGGCGCCTGGCGAGCTTCCTGCACGCCCGGGGGCTGGGCGCCCATGGCGAGCGGGCCGGGCTCAAGGGCCACGAGTCGGCCCAGGACCACCTCGGGCTCTACCTCCACAACGGCAACGAGTACATCGAGGGGATGATCGGGTCGTACCTGGCCCGGGTGGCGCCGTTCAACGTTAACTACCGCTACGTCGAGGAGGAGCTGCAGTACCTGCTCACCGACTCCGGGGCCCGGGCCCTCGTCTACCACGCCACCTTCGCCCCCGTGCTCGCCCGCGTGCTCCCGTCGCTTCCCCGGCTCGAGGTGCTGCTCCAGGTGGCCGACGAGTCGGGCAACGACCTGTTGCCCGGGGCCCTGGACTACGAGGCCACCCTGGCGTCGTCGGAGCCCGAGCTGCCCCCCGTGGAGCTCTCGCCCGACGACCTCTACATCCTGTACACCGGGGGCACCACGGGGATGCCCAAGGGCGTGCTGTGGCGCCAGCACGACATCTTCCGGGCGGCCATGGGCGGCCGCACCTACGGGACGTGGGAGCTGGTCGAGAGCTACGGGCACCTGGCGGGCCGGATCCTGCCCACCGGCGACGTCCGCGTCATGTCCATCCCGCCGCTCATGCACGGAGCCGCCCAGTGGGCGTGCTTCTACTACATGACCATGGGCGCCACCGTGGTGTTCCCCGCCAACACCCGCTCGGTGGACCCGGTGGACGTGTGGGACACCGTGGCGCGCGAACGGGTGATCGGGATCTCGGTGGTCGGCGACGCCATGGCCCGCCCCATCGTGGAGGAGCTCGAGCACGGCCACCACGACGCCAGCTCGCTCATGGCCTTCGGCAGCGGCGGGGCCACCTTGAGCGTGGGTCTCAAGGAGCGCCTGCTGCGCCTGCTCCCCAACGTCATGATCACCGACGTGGCCGGCGCCTCGGAAACCGGGGTCCAGATGGGCACGGCGTCGACGGCGGGATCGGCCTCCACGGGCACCTTCGTCCCCGGGCCCGGGACCGTGGTGGTGAGCGCCGACCTGGCGCGTGTGCTCGGGCCCGGCGACGACGAGGTGGGCTGGCTGGCCCAGCGCGGTTCGGTGCCCCTCGGGTACCTGGGCGACGCAGCCAAGACCGAGCGCACCTTCCCCGTGATCGACGGCGAGCGCGTCTCGGTGCCCGGTGACCGGGCTCGCGTCCTGGCCGACGGCCAGATCGAGCTGCTCGGCCGCGATTCGGTGACCATCAACTCCGGGGGCGAGAAGATCTTCGCCGAGGAGGTGGAGCAGGCCATCATCGCCCACCCCGCCGTGGCCGACGTCGTGGTGGCGGGACGGCCCAGCGAGCGCTGGGGACAGGAGGTGGTGGCCCTGGTGCAGGTGTCCGACGGGCACCAGGTGAGCACCGAGGAGATCCTCGAGGAAGCCAGCAAGCACGTGGCGCGCTTCAAGCTGCCCAAAGCCGTCGCCTTTCTCCCCCACATCGTGCGCTCCCCCGCCGGCAAGGCCGACTACCGCTGGGCGCAGCGAACGCGCCCTCGAGGCCTGAGCTCGAGAACAGGGAGCCCGTCGTGGAGGACCGGATGACCGCCGGGTTGTACCTCGAGCTCGGCGACGTCGACCCCGAGGCCTACGCGGCGCGCCGCGCCCCCGACCTGCTGGCCCGAGCCGGCGTCGAACGGGTGAGCTGGTGGGCCAACAACGTCCCGGGCCGCGACGAGCTACCCATGGCCGTGGTGGACGGCGCTTTGCTGGGGGTGGCCGAGGTGACCGGGGACTTCGTCGCCCCCGAGGCGCTGGCGGGCACCACGGCCCAACACTTCCGGCGCTTCCCCCGCCCCAGCCAGGGCATCCTCAGCGGAGAGCCCACCACCGGCCTGCTGGTGGTGTGGTTGAGCCCGCAGTCCGCCGAGCAGGCGCAAGCGGTGCGCGACTGGGGGGACTTCGTCCATATCCGGCACATCGCCGCCGCCGGGCTCCCCGGCTTCACGCAGATCACTCCGTACGAGAACGCCGACGCCACCACCACGGGCACGGGGCCCCGCTTCATGCACTTCTACGAGCTCGACGCCGAGGACCCCGAAGCCGCCTACTTGGCCATGGCCCGGCACATGGCCAAGTACTTCGGGGGTCGCGCACCCGCGCCTTCGAGGTGTGGGCCGATTGGAAGGCGGCCGGCGCCCAGGTGATGTACTGCAACACCTTCCGGCTCCTCGGGAGCGCTCGGGACGTCGCCGACGTGCCGGCCCCGGGTAGGGAGGCGCCATGAGCTACGTCCTGGTCGACAAGCCGCGCCCCCACGTCACGCTGATCACACTCAACCGGCCCGAGCGCATGAACGCCATGGCGTTCGACGTGATGATCCCCTTTCGTGAGGCGTTGGAGGCGGCCAGTGCCGACAACGACACGCGTGTGGTGGTCCTCACCGGGGCCGGGGGCGCCTTCTGCTCGGGCGCCGATCTCGAGGACGCCGGCATCATCCCCAACATCGCCGGCCTCACCCGCACCACCATCGCCCAGCGCTCCATGGAATTGCTCGACGACGTCATCCGGGCCGTCCGCAAGATGCACCAGCCCGTGATCGGCGCCGTGAACGGCCCCGCCATCGGGGGCGGGTTCTGCCTGAGCGTCGCCACCGACATCCGCATCGCCGCCGAGGAGGCGTATTTCCGCGCCGCCGGCGTCAACAACGGGCTCACGTCGAGCGAGCTGGGCTTGAGCTATCTGCTGCCCCGGGCCGTGGGCTCGTCACGCGCCTTCGACATCATGCTCAGCGGCCGCGACGTCGACGCCGCCGAAGCTGACCGCATCGGGCTGGTGTCACGGGTGGTGGCCGGCCCCGAGCTGCTCGATGCCACCTACGAGCTCGCGGCGCGGATCACCGGCTTCTCGCGCGTGGGCATCGAGCTCACCAAGCGGATGCTGTGGTCGAGCCTCGACGCCGGGAGCTTCCAGTCCCACATGGACCACGAGGGCACCACTCAGCTCTACGTGCGGCTCACCACCGAGAACTTCGAGGAGGCCGTGCGGGCCCGGCGCGAGCGGAGGCCCCCGGACTTCCGCGACTGAGGCCTAGCCCGGCAGGAAGTCGAGGAGCAGTTCGTTCACGGCCTCGGGTGCCTCGAGCTGCATCCAGTGCCCGGGGCCATCGATGCGCTCGTAGCGCCACTTTCCGCTCACGTGGTCGCCCGAACCCGTCATCTGCAGCTCGGTGAGAGCGAAGTCCCCGCTGCTCCACACGCCCATGGTGTCCGCCTGCACGGCGGGGAGCTCGAGGGGCGGGTCCACCAGAACCTGGGGCGGCACGTTGGCCCGGTAGTAGTTGAGCGCCGGGGTGAGCGAGCCCGTGGCCTCCAGGTCGGCGATGACGGCGTCGATGTCGGGGTGCGCGCCCCAATCCCGCAGATTGGCCCAGTCGTTGTTCGACAGCCACTGCTCGGCCACCCCCTCGAACTGGAACAAGAGCATGTACCACGACTTCTCGCGCTGGACGTAGCCGGCCGAGACGAACGAGCCGGGGTGGCCCACCGACAGAGCCACCAGGTGGTCGACTCGATCGGGCAGCAAGGACCCGATGGCCCACGCCAGCGCCGCTCCCCAGTCGTGGCCCACCACGTGGGCGCGCTCGATGCCCTGGGCGTCGAGGATGGCCACGACGTCTCCCGCCAGGTACGGGATGGAGTACGCCTCCACCTCGGTGGGCTGGTCGGACGCTCCGTAGCCGCGCAGGTCGGGGACGATGGTCTGGAACCCCGCCTCGACGAGGGCGGCGACCTGGTGGCGCCACAGGCGGCCGCGGTCGGGAAAGCCGTGCAGCAACACGACGGGCTGCCCTTCCCCGGTGACTTCGTAGGAGATTCCTACCCCGTTGACGTCGACGCGCATGATGCCTCTCTTTCAGCCGGCTGCGATGGACACGAGCTCGCGGCGCGACGGCCCGAAAGCCGGCGTATCACGCCACCCGCCCCCGGCGGCGATCACCTTGGCGCGCAACCCGGGTTCGGCGAACACCTCGTCGGGTGTGCGCAGGACGCCCACCGTCGAGAGCAGGGCGCGGAAGCAGTCGGGGTCCTGACCGGCCGCCGACCCCAGGCTTTGGAACATGTCCCAATGGTCGTCCTCGGAGCGGTAGGGCTCGCCCCGGATCTCGGCGTCGATCTCCGCCAGCCGGTGACGGTCGAAGTTGAGCGTGGCCCGGTACCACGGTTCGACGATGGTGTTCGTAGCGTGGGAGAAAGCGGCACCGAACGCCGCGGGGTCGTCGAGTCCGCCGTGGCGCAGCGTGTCACGCAGGGCGATGCAGTGCATCATCCCGATCGACGCCCCGCGCCCGAGCGACGGATTGGTGCACGCCCACGAGTCCGCCACCGCCACCACTCCGGTGGCCACGGGGACGCCGTCCACCGTGAAGTCGCGGTGGCGGTCCTCGATCTTGGCCATGACCACGATGCGGTCCTCGATGGGCTCTCCGTCGAGCCAGTGTGCGGCCAGGGGCAGGCTGCGGACCAGGGCCGTCCACCGGTCGACGTGGCGCAGCTCGCGCATGGCCTTGTCGCCGGCACTGGTGATGACGCCCACGCCCCACGTGCCGTTGTCGGCCGGAAGCGTGAGGACCGACACGCTGCCATAGGTCTGCAGGCCCGGTCCCAGCATCGGCGGCGTGGTGCCGTCGGCGGAGCGGAAGTGCCGTCCGTAGTAGACGAACCCCGAGTCCTCGAGCTCTTCGACCGGGCGCCGTGCCCCTGCCGACTCGAGCCAGTCCGGCAGCGGGGAGCGCCGGCCGGTGGCGTCGACCACCAGATCGGCGGGGATGTCCTCCCCCGCTGCGGTGCGCACCCCCGTGACGTGCGGCACTCGCCTCACCGCTTGGGCGCCGGCTACCAGTCCACCCACGGCGACGCCGCGGCGCACCGTCACTCCCGGTGTGGCCACGGCGGCGGCCGCCATGACGGCCTCGAAGACGGGTCGGCGGGCCGTCAACGAGGCGAAGGCGTCGTCGCCGGGGCGGATGCCTCCGGTCATCTCCGCCGGTGCCAACTCGAGGGGGTTCATGCGCAGCGCGCCCGCGGCCTCGAGCGCCTTGGCCACGTGGGGCAGCTCCTGTTCGAGTGAGATCCGGAATCGAGGCATCAGAAAATGCAGCAGCCGGAACTGGTTGACGCCGCGGCGCTCCCAGGCCTCCCACGCCTCGGATGGCCCCGGGGGCTCGGCCGCGTCGCGTTCGAACACCACGACGTCGTGTCCGTCCTCGGCCAGGAGCATCGCCGCCGCCAGTCCTGCCACTCCCCCGCCGGTGACCACGATCCCAGCCATCTCCACCTCGGTTCGACACCAGCGCGGATCACCGACCAGTCCGCTTCCCGGAAGCTACCAGCGAGGCCGGGCCGTCCGCCTGCCGTGGAGGGCTCGTGGGCGACCGACGTGGGCTTCTGGGATGATCGACCCGTGCACGTGCCGCTCACCGTCGGGGACTTCCTGGAGCGGGCTGCCCTGGTGCACGGCGACGACCGGGTGGCGGTGGTGGACGAGCCGGGCGTGGCAGGCTCGCTCGGCGCCATCACCTACGCCGAGATGCACGACCGGGCTCGGGGCATGGCCATCGCCCTCGACGCCATGGGCGTGGGCCACGGCGAGCGCGTCGCCATCGTGAGCCCGAACTCGGCCCGGTTCCTCATCTCGTTCTTCGGGGTCAGCGGTTTCGGGCGGGTGCTGGTGCCCGTCAACTTCCGCCTCAACGCCGACGAGGTCGCCTACATCGTCGAGCACTCCGGCGCATCGGTGCTGCTCGTCGATCCCGAGCTCCACCAGTCCCTGGCCGGGGTGTCGGCCAAGGTACGACTGCTTCTCGACGGTGACGAGGACGCCGCGCTCTTCGCCCCCGCCGCGCCCGGCGCTCAGCCGGCGCGCTGGGAGGGTGACGAGTCGGCGACGTGCTCGATCAACTACACCTCGGGGACCACGGCGCGCCCCAAGGGGGTGCAGCTGACGCACCGAAACTGTTGGCTCAACGCGTCGATCTTCGGATGGCACACCACCGTCAGCGAGCGGGACACCTTCCTCCACACCCTGCCCATGTTCCACTGCAACGGCTGGGGCATGCCCTATGCCCTGACCGCCATGGGCGCCAAGCACGTGGTGGTGCGCAAGATCGACGGCGAGGAGATCCTGGCCCGCATCGAGGCCGAGGGCGTGACCATGCTGTGCGGGGCGCCGGCGGTGGTGGCGGCCATTCTCGATGCCGCCGCCGCCCGGCGCCGCCGGGGCGAGGAGGTACCCGGCCGCGACAGCGTGCGGATGGTGGTGGCCGGTGCCCCACCGCCGTCGAAGACCATCGAGGCGGTCGAGAGCGAGCTGGGGTGGGAGTTCATCCAGATCTACGGGCTCACCGAGACGACCCCGTTGCTCACCATCAACCGGGCCCCGGCCGAATGGGACGACCTCGACGGCGCCGTGCGGGCGTCGCTTTTGTCGCGTGCCGGCGTCCCCGCCGTGGGAGTGCGCATCCGCGTCGACGAGGAGGGCGAGATCCTGGCCCGCACCAACCACGTCTTCGACGGCTACTGGCAGCAGCCCGAGGCCACCGCCACCGCCCTGGCGGGAGGCTGGTTCCACACCGGTGACGGTGGGTATCTCGACGGTGCCTACACCGTGATCGCCGATCGCAAGAAGGACGTCATCATCACCGGGGGCGAGAACGTGTCGTCGATCGAGGTGGAGGACTGTCTCTACCAGCACGCCGCGGTGGCCGAGGCGGCGGTGATCGGCGTCCCCGACGACAAGTGGGGGGAGACGGTCAAGGCGTTGGTGGTCCTGCGCCCCGGCGCGCTGGCCACGGAGGAGGAGCTCATCGAGTTCTGCCGGGCCCGCCTGGCGCACTTCAAGGCCCCCACCTCCGTGGAGGTGCGCGACGGGCTCACCCGCACGGCCACCGGCAAGCTCCAGAAGTACAAGCTGCGCCAGCCCTACTGGGAGGGCCGCGACCGCAAGGTGAATTGACCGGCGCCACCCGCGTCCCCTTAGGGTTCGGCTCATGGACGCACGACAATTCCTCGGGCTCGAGGCCACCGACGACCCCTTGCGTTGGCGCCTCCCGGTCACCCCGGCGGTGTGCACCCCCGGCCGGTTCCTCTACGGGGGCTGCGGTCTCGCCGCCGGCATCGTCGCCCTCGAGGAGGCCTCGGGGCGCCCGACGGTGTGGGCCACGGCGCAGTACCTCGCCTACGCGCCCACCGGCTCGGTGCTCGACTGGGAGGTCGTCCTGGCCGCCACCGGCCACAACACCACCCAGGGCCGCGCCATCGGTCGCCTCGGCGACGAAGAGGTGCTCACCGTCAATGCGGCTCTGGGCCGCCACGACCTCGATCTGTCCGGGACGTGGGTGAGCCCTCCCGACGTCCCGTCCCCCGAGGACTGCCCCGTGCAGGTGATCCCGCCGATGTTCGCCGACACCGTGCTCGTGCGCGTCGACCAACGCATCGCCCGGGGCCGGCGCATGACCGAGCTCGACGGGACCCCCGGAGACGCCCACTCGGCGTCCTGGGTGCGGGTGCCGGGCCATCTCGAGCCCTCGGCGGGCTCGTTGGCGATCATCGGCGACTTCGTCTCGGGCGGGGTGAGCCAACCCCTCGGGGTGCGCACCATGGGCCGGAGCCTCGACAACACCCTGCGGGTGGCCCAGCTCGTGCCCACCGAGTGGGTGCTGTGCGACATCCACATGCACGCACTGGTCAACGGCTTCGGCCAGGGCCTCGCCCATCTGTGGGCGCAGGACGGTACCCTGCTCGGGACGGCCAGCCAGTCCATCAGCGTGCGCCGGTGGCCCGGGGACGGGGCCGTGCTGTCGGGGGCGGCCCTCTCGAGGCCGGCACCCAAGACGAAGAGGTGATGACGATGCGCACCCGCAAGATCGGCTCGCTCGAGGTCTCGGTCGTGGGCCTGGGATGCAACAACTTCGGGGGCCGCATCGACTACGACGCCTCGGCGGCGGTGGTCCACGCCGCCCTCGACGCCGGCGTCACCTTCTTCGACACCGCCGACATCTACGGGGGGACCAAGAGCGAGGAGTTCCTCGGTCGTGCCCTGGGGGCCCGGCGCACCGAGGTGGTGGTCGCCACCAAGTTCGGCATGCAGGTCGACGCCGAGCGCAAGGGGGCCAAACCCGACTACGTGCACCGGGCCCTCGACGACAGCCTCCGTCGCCTGGGCACCGACCACGTCGACCTCTTCCAACTCCATGCTCCGGACCCCGAGACGCCCATCGCCGACACCCTGGGTGCGTTGGGCGAGTGTGTCGCCGCCGGCAAGGCGCTCGAGGTCGGCTGCTCGAACTTCACCGTGGCGCAACTGCGCGACGCCGAAGCGGCCCGATCGGACCCCCCGGCGCACTTCGTGAGCGTCCAGAACGAGTTCAGCCTGCTGCGTCGCCGAGCCGAGCGAGACGTGCTGCCCGAGTGCGAGCGGGCCGGCCTCGCCTTCCTGCCCTACTTCCCGTTGGCGTCGGGCGTGCTCACCGGCAAGTACCGACGCGGCCAACCGCCTCCCCCCGGCACCCGGTTGTCGGGGGTCAAGGCGGACGAGGGCCCCCTGGCCGACGCCTCGCTGGCCGCGGTCGAGCGGCTCACCGAGTTCGCGGCGCGCCACGGCCGCAGCACGGTCGAGCTCGCCATCGCCTGGATCGCGGCACACCCACCCGTGGCGTCGGTCATCGCGGGAGCCACGTCACCCGAGCAGGTCCACGCCAATGTGGCGGCGGCGGACTGGGTGCTCGACGATGAAGAGATGATCGAGATCGACGAATTGGTACCACCGCCGGCTACCGCCTGACACACAGGACGGCACCCACCGACCGTCCGCGGCGAAGGAAGGGAAGTGTGAAAGCCTTGGCCTGGTGACTCGCCCGCGTCGCTGCGTGTGGGCACCGCGGCGCCCTGGCAGCGACGAGACCACCCCGACGGTCACGGGCAGGCGACCGCAGCATGCACGGGGCGGCCGTCGACCGTGCTGACCACATCGCCGACGAGACCCATCGAGCGAGACCACTCGGGATCCCCCACCGACCCCTCGCGCCGCATGACGGTGGCCCTGGTTGTACTGGGCGTCGCGCTGTTTCTCTTCGGCCTCGTGCTACGGGTGTGGATGGTGGACCACCTCCCCATCACCTCCGATCAAGCGGTGAACGGGCTCATGAGCCTCGGCATCGTCCACGGCCACTTCGGAGCCATCACCTGGGGACAGAAGTACGGCGGCGTGGAGCCGTACGTGACGAGCGTGCTCTTCGCGCTGTTCGGGCACAGCGACACCACACTCAACCTCACCCCCACCGTGCTCTCGGTCACGGCGTCGGTGCTCGTCTACCTGGTCGGACGTCATTTCCTGCCCCGCGCCCTCGCCGGCCTCGCCGCGGTGGCGGTGTGGGTGTGGCCGGCCATGGTGGTGCGCAACGGTGCCACCGAGCTCGGGTACCGCTATGCCTGTCTCAACCTCGGCCTGCTGGCGATCCTGTGCGCCATCTGGGTGCGGAGTCGAGGGCTGTCGACAGCACGCGTCGCTCTGTTGGGGTTGGTGCTCGGGCTGTGTCTGTGGGCGAACCCCGATTCCGTCTACTTCCTGGTGCCCTGTGGGGTGCTCGTCGCCCCCGGCGTCGTTCGGGGTTGGTCCACGGACCGCCAGAGGACCGCACGCGAGCTCTTGTGCGGGGTCGTGGGCGTGCTCGTCGGGGGCCTGCCGTTGTGGTGGAGCACCCAGACCCATCACGCCGTCTCGCTGTCGCCGTTCCCGGGGACCATCTCGACCCGGGCCCACGCGCTCGTGGCCCACGCCGCCCCCTTGGCAATCGGCGTCCAGGCCCCCGACACCGGCGCCTGGTTCGGAGGGCCGGCCGTGGGGGTCACCGTGCTCGTGGTCCTCACCGTGGCGGTGACCCTCGGGATCATCTGGGCAGTGGTTTTGCATCGCCCGCGCACCATCGTGGCCCTGGTCGCCTTCGTCGTGGCGTACCCCATCATCTACTCGCTGTTGCCCGGCACGTGGTTCTGGCAGGACGGGCGCTACATCTTGTACCTGCCCTACGTGTTGATCATCGTGGCGCTCTACCCTCTGGGGCTGTTGCGGTGGCGCCGCCTTGTCACTGCCGCGGTGGCGGTGGTGGTCCTGGGGGCGGCCATGGTCAGCGCGGCCGAGCTCAACGGCGCGGTGCCGGGGCTCACCTTCAGCGCACTCCCCCACGCCTTGGTCGTCAAGCGCATCTCGTTCGCTCCGCTGGCACGAGTGCTGGAACGGCGCCGGGTGACGCTCGGCTACGCGGGCTACTGGGTGGCGTACAACCTCGACTTCGAGTCAGGGGGTGCGATGCGGTTCACACCCACACAGTTCGACACGGTGCGCAACGTCTCCTACTTCTTCGCCGTCAAGGCCCAGCCACGACCGACGTGGGTCCTGTGCCGTCCCGATCGCGCCGCGACCTGCGCCCGCTACGCGGGGGACAGTGAGGTCGACCCCCCGGGCGTGACATGGACGTCGATGACGACGTGGCTGAAGCGGCGCGCCATCGCCTACACGACGGTGTCGGTCGACGGCTTCACGGCCTTCTTCCCCTCCGCCAAGGTGACGCCCGCCGATCTGCACCCTGCGGTCAGAGCCCGGGCGTCGCGATGATCCGACCGGCGCGCACCGCCTTGACCAGCAGGGCGTAGTCGCGTTCGTTCTGTTCGGCGTAGGCCAGCGCGAACCGGGTCACGGCGTCGTCGAGCACGCCACCGCTACCGGCGTACCCGGCGATCTCCGCCGCCGCCCCCGAGCGGGCATGGGCGCGCGCCAGCGCCCATCCGCACAGCTTGGCGTAGCCCGTCAACCCCCGGGCGTCGAGCGAGCCCGCAGCCACCGACCCCTTCATGTCCCGGAGCTGTCGGACGTAGAAGTCGGAGTCCCCGGCCCCGGCCCAGCCCAAGAAGATGTCACTGGCGGCCTGCATGAGCCGCTGCCCGGCGACCACGCGCCGGCCCCCCGAGCGTGGCGACTCGGGCGGGCGGGGTCGCGCCGCGCCGCCCCCCCGGTCACGGGCCGGCCGTCGCGGCACGTAGGGCGCCAACACCGATGCCCGAGCCTCTTTCACCTGGAGGAACAAGGGGTCCCCGATGTCACTGACCAGCAGGGCCACGAAGCAGCGCGTGCCCACGCTGCCCACCCCCACCACCTTCGACGCCAGGTCGACGAGCTCGAACCGTTCCAACAGGGCCTGGCGATCGCTCTCGAGCGAGCCCGGGTACCGGGCCATCACGCCGGCGAGCAGGGGCGCGTGCTCGTCGACACCGGCGTGCGACACCAGCGGGGGGTGATCGGCGATGCGGCGCTCACCCCCGGCGCTGCGCACCGTGAGCTTGGGCAGCTCGGCCTGGGAGGTCTGGTGGTGCGCGCCGTCGACCGCCGAGCGCACCGGGGCCGGGGCCCGACGGCCGAGCGTCCGCAGCGCGGCCTTGGCGTCGACACGCTCGTACCAGACGTCCATGGCGCTCATCTGCGCGAACCGGGCCATGTTCCGGCGGTAGGCGCGGGCCGCGCCGTGCGCCGCCTCGCGCTGCTGCGCGCCGGTGAGCCCCGAGACGCGGCCGACCACCACCACACTGGCCGCCAGCCGCTTGAGGTCCCACTCCCATGGTCCCGTCGTGGTCTCGTCGAAGTCGTTGACGTCGAACAACAGGCGACGTTCGGGCGAGGCGAAGACGCCGAAGTTGGCCAGGTGGGCGTCTCCGCACAGCTGCACGTGGAGGCCCGTCGACGGCGTCCGGGCCAGGTCGGCCGCCATGAGGCCGGCGGCGCCGCGCAGGAAGGCAAAAGGCGACTCGAGCATCCGCCCCCACCGCACCGGCACCAGCTCGGGGATCCGACCCTGGTTCTCGGCGTCGAGCAGGGCCAAGGGATCGGGACGGTCCCGGGGTGGGGCCCACTCCCCCTGACTGGTGCGGGGCACCACGGTTCGCCGGCGACGGCCGGTGCGGCGTTCCCGGTCCCTGCGCGTCTCAGACATCGGGTCGCGCCCCCTTCACCCCGTGGCCGTGGCGAGACGCTATCGGGCGCCGCCCCCGAAGGAGACGGCGCCCGAACAGTGACGTGCGACAACTGTGGCAGGTGCCCGACGGCACCGCCGGCCCAGGGTCAGGCTGCGCCTTCTTGCTGGTCCTGGCGCAACACGGCCTCGACGTTGAGCTCGATGCGGACCTTCTTGCCCACGACCACGCCCCCGGTTTCGAGCGCCTGGTTGTAGGTGAGCCCCCAGTCTTCGCGGTCGATCTCGGTCGACGCCTCGAAGGCCACTGCCTGGGTTCCCCACGGCGTGGTGTTGGCCCCTTCGAACTCGACGTCGAGCACGACCGGCCGGGTGACGTCACGAAGCGTCAGATCCCCGGTCACCTTCCAGTGGTCGCCCTCGAACGCCACCGACGTGCTCTTGAAGCTCAGCGTCGGATAGGTCTCGACGTCCAGGAAGTCGGGCGTGCGCAGGTGGGCGTCACGCTGGTCCTGGTTGGTGTCCACGCTGGCGGCGTCGATGGTCACCTCGACCGACGACTCCTCGGGGACCTCGGCGACGTGCACCGACCCCGAGAAGCTGGCAAAGCGGCCCCGGACCTTGCTGATCATGAGGTGCCGGGCCACGAACTCCACCGTGGAGTGGGCCTGGTCGAGGTCGTAGACCCCGGGCGCGGGCACCACGGAGCCCTTGTACTGCCTGGTGGCGCCGGATGTCGGGCTGGTGGTTACCGATGTAGTCATGGCCTTGCCTCCTGAGATCTTTGTGACCCGTACTTTTGTGTACGCAAGCACTCTACCGCCAGGTACTTGCGGTGTCAAGTACTTTGTCTGGACGGGGGGATGGACTCGGGTGTACGCCTGGTCACGGGAGGGCTTGAGGCCCAGCTCGGGGGCGGTTTCGGGGCGAGCCCGAGCCGGCGGGCGGAGCGCGCCGGCGGCCTGGAGCCCCGTCCGGGCCCGGAGGCGCTCAGGCGCCCAGGGGAAGGGGGAACTTCTCGACGAGCTCGTGGGCCGGCACGGGCCGCGAGAACAGATACCCCTGGGCGAAGTCGCAGTCCAGGCGGCTCAGGGCGTCGAGCTGGCGCTCGGTCTCCACGCCCTCGGCGATGACCTGGAGGCCCAGGGCGTGGGCCAACTTGACCACGGCGGCCACGATCTCGGCACCGCCCCGGTCGATCCCGAGCTCGTCGACGAAGCTCTTGTCGATCTTCAGGATGTCGAGGGGGAACCGCTGGAGGTGGCTGAGCGAGGAGTACCCGGTCCCGAAGTCGTCGATGGCCAGGGTGACCCCGAGGTCCTTGAGGGCCCGCAGCACCCGCAGGGCCGATGCGGCGTCGTTCATGAGGGCGCTCTCGGTGATCTCCAGGGTGAGGTTGGCAGGGGGGAGCCCGGTGTCGTCGAGGATGCGCTCGACCGTCGAGACGATCTCGGGGTGGTCGATCTGGCGGGCCGACAGGTTGACCTCGACCGCGCCGCGCGGCCCACCGAGACGATCGGCCCGCCACATGCACAGCTGGCGGCACGCTTCGTGGAGCACCCAGGCCCCGATCGGAATGATGAGCCCGCTCTCCTCGGCGACGGGGATGAACCGGCTCGGGGCCACCAGCCCCTGCTCGGGATGCTCCCAGCGCAACAGGGCCTCGACCCCCACGGCCCGCGCCCCGTGGATCTGCACCACCGGTTGGTAGAACAGCCGAAGCTCACGGCGCTCGAGCGCACGGTGCAGCGAGTGCTCGGTGTGCATGCGGTCGAGCACCCGTCTGCGCATGACCTCGCCGAACACCTCCACCGTGCCCCCGCCGCGCCGCTTGGCCTGGTACATGGCGGCATCGGCGTTGGAGAGCAGGGGCGTGGCCTCGGCGACTCGGGGCGTGGTGCAGGCGATCCCGATGCTGGCCGTGATGAAGACCTCGCCCTCTCCCGCCGCGATCGGAGCCGACAGCGCGTCGAGGACCCGGTGGGAGAAGGCGATCGCCTCGCTCACGGCGTCGTCGCGGTCGAACAGGACCAGGAATTCATCGCCCCCCAAGCGGGCGATGACCTCGGCGCTCGCGTCGGCGTGCTCGAGCCGGCCCGCCACGGCCACGAGGACTTCATCGCCCACTTCGTGGCCCAGGCCGTCGTTGATGGCCTTGAAGCGGTCGAGGTCGAGCACGAGCACGGCCACCGAACCCGGTGCGTGCTTCTCCTTGGCCAGGGCGTAGGCGAGGCGATAGGTGAACAGCGTCCGGTTCGGGAGGCCGGTCAGCGAGTCGTGG
Organism: uncultured Acidimicrobiales bacterium; assembly: GCA_963731665.1. Taxonomy (GTDB): domain Bacteria; phylum Actinomycetota; class Acidimicrobiia; order Acidimicrobiales; family UBA8190; genus Chersky-840. Next base: position 589,814 of record CAVSWP010000008.1, read on the forward strand.
AGATAGGCGTGGGCCAAGGCCTCTTCGGCGGCGTGGTCCTCGTCCTGGTGGTAAAGGAAGCCTCCGATGCGCAGCTCGGGGCCCGACCCGACGATGTAGGCCGAGCCCAGGACCCGGACCTCGTACCCTTCGCGGTGCAACAGGGTCAATGGCCTCGAGCCCGTGCGCGCCATGGTGCGTGGTGAGCCCTGGACCGATGCGAGCTCGGACAGCACAGCCTGGCGGTGGCGCTCGGGGATGAGGAACTGGGTCACTCGTCGGCCGAGCACCTCGTCGCGCGACCACCCGAAGAGCACCTCGGACTGGCGGTTCCACTCGGTCAGGGTCCCGTCGACGTCGGTTTCGACGAAAGCGTCGCGCGACATGTCGAGCACGTGCTCGATCCGGGAACGCAGGCCACCGACCACCGGCTCGCGGTCACCGACGAGGCTGGCACCCGACGAGATGTTCACCATCCGCTCTTGCACTGTTGACCCCCGAAGTGTCGTCTGCGTCGTGCTGAGCTGTGCGCGGTCGCGCACGCTGGACAGGTGTGTGGACGGGCGCCCGGCTTCACCGTGCGAAGGCGCCGGTTGCCGAGCGTGTCATGGTACGCGTCTGTGTGTGAAGTGGTCAATGCAACGTATGTGAAAATAGTGAAGACACCGTGGACCTTTCACGGATACCGGCGCTTTCATCACTCTGCGTCGTCGTCTGGCCCGCTCGCGGGGCGGAACCGGCATCCGCAGGCGCCGCCGGTGGGGACCCGGGTCGGTTGGTTGCAACCGGGGTTCCCGCCTACGGTGCCGCCAATGGTCGTCGTCACCGGGGTCTTGCAGAAAGAGGCGTGGGACCGCGACGTCATGCCCCCCGTCGAGCGGGTCCGGCCCGGTCTGTGGTCGATCCCCGTGCCGATCCCCGACAACCCCCTGCGCTACGTCCTCGTCTACGCCTTCGAGCTCGATAACGGAGTCGCCATCGTCGACGCCGGCTGGAACACCGAGGATGCCTGGACGGCGCTCAACAACGGCCTGGAGGAAGCCGGCGGGTCGATCGCCGACGTGCAGGCCGTGCTCGTCACCCACATCCACCCTGACCATTACGGCCTGGCGGGGCGCGTCCGCGAGGAGTCGGGGGCGTGGATCGGCCTGCACCCCGACGATGCCGAGATGCTCGAGTCGCGCTACATCGAGACGGACGACCTCCTGGCCCGCATGCGCGAGTTCCTCCAAGACGCCGGCGTCCCACCGACGAAGCTCCCCGACCTCAACTTCGCCTCCATGATGATCCGGGGTCAGGTCACCATGGCGGTGCCCGACGTGCTGTTCGAGGACGGCCGACGCGTCGACGTGCCGGGGTGGGATCTGCAGACGGTGTGGACCCCGGGCCATTCCCCCGGCCACGTCTGCTTCTACAGCGAGCAGCAGCGGATCCTGCTGTCGGGTGACCACGTCCTGCCCCGCATCACCCCCAACATCGGGGTTCACACCCAGCAGTTCCCCAATCCGCTCGGGGAGTACCTGGAGTCCTTGCTCAAGGTGCACAACCTGGGAGTGGACGAAGTGCTTCCCGCCCACGAGTACCGGTTCGCGGACCTCAAGGGCCGCCTCGACCAGATCATCATCCACCACGCCGATCGCCTGGCGGAGATCGAATCCCTGCTCGCCGAGCACCCCGGCTCCACGGCGTGGGACATCTCCGTGAGCCTCACGTGGTCGCGCCCGTGGTACGAGATCGCCGACTTCATGCAACGAGCGGCGGTGGGCGAGACCCTGGCCCACATCGTGCTGCTCGAGAACCACGGGCGGGTGCGTCGCGAGGGCGCCTTCCCGTCGCGGTTCTTCCTTCCCGACCAACGCTGAGCGCCGCCGGCCCTCGGCGCCCGCGCACCGCGAGCCACCGCTCAGGCAGTACCGGTGTTCGGGGAGGGGCCGTCCGGGGTTGGCGAATCCCCGGACGCTCCCGCCGAGCCCCATCGACGGCGGTCGCGGCGCCGGCGCACCACGACATAGGCCACCACCGCCAGGACCACCACCCCCAGGACCAGCAGTGAGTACGTCCCGACGGTCTTGGCCACCGCGGCGTACGACGTCCCGGCGCCGTAGCCGATCAACACGAACGTCGTCCCCCACACGATCCCGCCCATGGCGTTGTAGGTGAGGAAGGTCCGGTAGCGCATGCCGCTCATGCCTGCCAGCCCCGGCACCAGGGCGCGCGCCAGGGCCAACCACCGACCCAGGAACACGGCCGGGCCGCCGCGCTTGGCCAACAGGGCCGTGCCCCGGTTGACACCGGGGTGGCCCCGCAACGGCCGGTGCTCGACGAGCCAGGGACCGATGAGCTTGCCCACCTCGTAGCCGATGGAGTCCCCGAAGATGGCACACACCACGATGACCGCCACCATGAGCACCAGGTTGACGTGGTGCAGGGAGGCGAGGACGCCGCCGATGAGCGCCGCGGTCTCGCCGGGGATGATGAAGCCCAGAAGCACCGAAGCCTCTCCGAACACGAGGAGGCCGCACACCACGTAGGCCAGGGTCCCGTGGAAATGCTCGAGCCACGACCCCACGCTTGCGATCAGCGTCGAACCCCCCGATCGGGGTGTGTCTCGGTCAGCGGGCCCAGGGGGCCCACGAGGCGCTCACCCAGGTGCGACGCCGACAGGCGGGGCAGGTCATGAACCGGGTGTAGCCCCGACCCGGCCGCCACAACCAGACCGGCAGGTGGAGCATCAGGAACTCGGCGATGTGGATCTCCGAGCGCGTGCTGCAACGCGAGCAGTCCACGGCGATGGCGCTCATGATCCCCCGACCCGAGCCGAACTGCCGCACCCGGGGCGTGGCGGTGGCGTCGCGTTCGAGCGGGCCCACGGGCCGCACCCTGGTGACCGCAGCCCGCGCCTCTTCGGAGAACAAGGCGTGCTTGCCCGGCACGTCTCGTTCGGCGGCGCGTCGGGGCCCTCCCTCGTCTCGCTCGGCGGGGGCCCAGAACAGCGCCCGTTTGCCCAAGGGGTCCGGCGCGTCGGTCATGGGGATCGCCCAGTCTTCCGGCAGGCTCAACGGGCCGGACGCAGGTCGGCGTCGAGCTCGCGCGCGATGGCCCGGTAGGCCTCGGCACCCGGGGAGGTGGGTGCGTGCTGGAGAATGCAGCGGCCCTGCGCGGGGGCCTCGGCGAACCTGATCGACTTGCGAATGGGCGGCTCCATCACGGTGAGGCCGTGGCGGGCCCGCACATCGTCGAGGACCGCCTTGCCGTGACGGGTCCGCTCGTCGTACATGGTGGCGATGACGCCGCGCACCTCGAGCTCCGCGTTGGCAAACATGCGGACGTCGTCGATGGTCTCGAGCAACTGCCCCACGCCGCGATGGCTCAGCGCCTCACACTGCAAGGGGATGAGCACCTCGTGGGCGGCCGTCAGCCCGTTGATGGTGAGGACCCCGAGCGACGGGGGGCAGTCGATGAGGATCATGTCGTACTCGTCGGCCACCGTGGCGAGGGCGAGTGCCAGGACATGCTCTCGTCCTGTCCGGGTGAGGAGGTGGACCTCCGAGCCGGCGAGGTCGATGGTGGCCGGCAGGATGTCGAGGCCGTCCACGCTCGTCACGATGCGACGGGCGTCGGCGGCTTTCATCTTGCGCACGAACACGTCGTGAAGGGACTGGTGGAGGTTCTCCGGGTCGATGCCGACGGAGAAGGTCAGACAGGCCTGAGGGTCGAGGTCGACGAGAAGGACCCGTCGGCCCAGTTGCGCCAGCGCGAAGCCCAGGGCGTGGACCGTCGTCGTTTTGGCGACGCCCCCCTTCTGGTTGGCCACCGCCACGATCCGCGCCACCGCCGGAGTCTAGACACGCCGGTCCCGGCCGGCCGAGGCGTTATCCGCCCGCTGGCTTCGAGGCGTCGAGCTTGGCCAGCAAGGATCGCAACTTGAGCAGCTCGGCGGTGCTCAAGGAGGCGAACGAGGGGGGCGGTTCACCGAGGATCTTGCGGACCTGGTCCAACGCGTCGACCCCGGCCGCCGACAGGACCACCATCTTCACCCGACGGTCGGTGGGATGCGACCGTCGCTCGGCGAACCCGGCGGCCTCGAGCCCGTCGACGAGCGACGTCACGTACGACGGATCGCACCGGAACAGCTCGGCGAGGTCCCGCATGGGAACCGGGTGGTCCGCCGACAGCTGAAGCAGCGTCTTGAGCCCGCCGGGGGCCAGGCCGGTGGCATCGCAGGCCTCGTGGAATCGCTGCTGACCCTCGCGTTCGAAGACGAGCCGGTACAGGGCCTGCCAGGCGTCGCCGGCCGCCGTCTCCCGTACTCGGCCCTCTTCGGGTCCCACGTCGCTTGACATCCTTCTACCTTTTAGTAATCTTAATCATCTCGGCGATGCTTCTCAACTGTTGACTGGAGTCTAATACCCATGGGCCCGGAAGGCTCGGACCAGGCACTGACCGAGCACCAGCACACGGGGCTGGCGCTCCTGCTGATCTGCGCGGTCCAGATGATGGTGATCCTCGACGGCACCATCGTGAACATCGCCCTGCCCTCGATCCAGCACCAGCTCCATTTCTCCGCGCCCGGCCTCGAATGGGTGATCACCGCCTACGCCCTCACCTTCGGCGGGCTGCTTCTTCTCGGCGGGCGCAGCGGGGACCTCTACGGCCGGCGCCGCATGTTCACCATCGGCGTCGTGATCTTCACGGCGGCCTCCCTCCTGGGGGGATTCGCCACCGACCAGCTGTGGCTGATCGGCGCCCGGGTCGCCCAGGGCGTCGGCGGTGCCATCGCGTCGCCCACGGCGTTGGCGTTGATCCAGAACACCTATCCCGAAGGCCCGCGGCGGTCTCGCGCCATGGGCGTGTACGCGGCCATGTCGGGCGCCGGGGGTTCCCTGGGCCTCCTGCTCGGGGGGATCCTGACCGACGTCGCCTCGTGGCGATGGGTCCTGTTCGTGAACGTGCCCATCGGGCTGGCCGTCGCCATCGGCGCACCGCGGGTGCTCGGCGCCACCCCCACCCGGCGCGGACGCCTCGACCTGCCCGGTGCCCTGTCGGTGACCCTGGGCATGGCCTCGCTCGTGTACGGGCTGTCGCGCGCCGCCACCGCGGGCTGGTCCGACCCGTTCACCGTGGGAGCGCTGGCCACGGCGGTGGTCCTGCTCGTGACGTTCATGATCATCGAGAGCAACAGCCCGCACGCCCTGATGCCCCTGCGCATCTTCGCCGATCGCAACCGGGCGGGCTCCTACGCCATCATGCTGGTGTTGGCGGCGGCGATGTTCGCCACCTTCTTCTTCATCACCCAGTTCGTCCAGAACATCCTCGGTTACAGCCCGCTCAAGGCCGGGGTCGCCTTCCTGCCCATGACGATCGGTATCGGGGGCACGGCCAACCTGATGTCACGCCTGGTCGGCAGGATCGGCCCCCGCCGGCCCATGACCGTCGGCCCCCTCATGGTGTCGAGTGGACTCATGTGGCTGTCGTTCGTCGGGATCCACGCCTCCTACGTGTCGATCGTCGGCCCCCTGCTGCTCCTGGCCATCGGCATGGGATCGACCTTCGTGCCGCTCACGCTCACCGTCATGGCCGGCGTGAAACGGGCCGAGGCCGGGCTGGCGTCGGCCCTGCTCAACACGGGCCAGCAGATCGGCGGGTCACTGGGTCTGGCCGTCCTGGTGACGGTGGCGACGAGCGTCACCGCCGGTCGAGTGGCGGCCGGGCATGCGGCGGCGGCCCTGCATGCGCTGCCCAGCCACGCCGCCACCACCGCCGGCTACGACGCCGCCTTCCGGATGGGCTCGATCTTCGCCTTCGTGGGATTCCTCCTGGCCGTCACCGTCATCAGGGGTGGCCGAGGAGTCTCGGCGCCCATGGCCAACGTCGACGCCGTCACCGAGGCGGAGGCGGCCGTCGCCTGAAGCCCGGGGCGGCTGCACACCACTGACCTCACGCGCCTCAGCAGTCTCAGGTCTTCACGCTGACGGTCACTGGGGTCGACACCCAAACGAGCAGCGACGCACCGAATGCGGGTAGATTTGCCCACCTCCATCACCGCCAGGGTGAGCGAGCGGGAACGCAAAGTGCGTGTGATCGCCATGCCGCGTATTTGGATACTGCTACTCGCAGCGTTGGCCTCGGCAACAGTGGGGATCGTCACAGTGGCACTACCTGCGGGGGCGGCGTCCAACGTGACGCTCAACGCCACGACCTGCGCCCTCAATGGGCCTGACGTGACCCTGAACGGCACGTGGGCTTCGGGCACCAGTACCTGCACGGTCACGGGATTCTCGGCGGTGCAACCTGGTTCGACGCTGACGATCCCGTCCGGCACGACACTGAACGACTCCTCGGCCACCTTCCCGTTCAACGACAGCGGTTCGGTGGTCAACGACGGCACCGTGAACGCCTGTTTCTGGAATGCCTTCGGAAGTGGCGTCACGACCAACGCCACGACCGGCACCTTCACCGTCGCCGCCATCGGGTCGTGCCGATCGGCCGAGCTCGAGATCTACGTGGGGGGGGCGTTCGACAACCACGGCACCTACAACGATGCGGGCAGCCTGGTCATCGACGGCTTCATGGGCGGCGCCTCGTTCACGAACTTCTGCGGGTCCACGTACAACCAGACGGGGCCAGTGGTCACGGCCCAGGGCGGCATCTTGACCTTCCCCTCGGGATGCCCCCAGACCATCACCTTCACCGGCCCGGCCACGGGGCTGGTGGGTGGGTCCTACACCGCCTCGGCCAGCGCCAGCTCGGGGTTGACGCCGCAGTTCTCGCTGGACTCGTCGAGCACGGGGTGCGGGCTGTCGGGCGCGAGCGTCACCTTCACCGCTGCGGGCACGTGTGTCATCGACGCCGACCAGCCCGGGAACGGCACCTACGCCTCGGCCCCCACGGTGAAGGTGTCGACGGTGATCTCCCTGGTGCCCCAGACCATCACCTTCACCGGCCCGGCCACGGGGCTGGTGGGTGGGTCCTACACCGCCTCGGCCAGCGCCAGCTCGGGGTTGACGCCGCAGTTCTCGCTGGACTCGTCGAGCACGGGGTGCGGGCTGTCGGGCGCGAGCGTCACCTTCACCGCTGCGGGCACGTGTGTCATCGACGCCGACCAGCCCGGGAACGGCACCTACGCCTCGGCCCCCACGGTGAAGGTGTCGACGGTGATCTCCCTGGTGCCCCAGACCATCACCTTCACCGGCCCGGCCACGGGGCTGGTGGGTGGGTCCTACACCGCCTCGGCCAGCGCCAGCTCGGGGTTGACGCCGCAGTTCTCGCTGGACTCGTCGAGCACGGGGTGCGGGCTGTCGGGCGCGAGCGTCACCTTCACCGCTGCGGGCACGTGTGTCATCGACGCCGACCAGCCCGGGAACGGCACCTACGCCTCGGCCCCCACGGTGAAGGTGTCGACGGTGATCTCCCTGGTGCCCCAGACCATCACCTTCACCGGCCCGGCCACGGGGCTGGTGGGTGGGTCCTACACCGCCTCGGCCAGCGCCAGCTCGGGGTTGACGCCGCAGTTCTCGCTGGACTCGTCGAGCACGGGGTGCGGGCTGTCGGGCGCGAGCGTCACCTTCACCGCTGCGGGCACGTGTGTCATCGACGCCGACCAGCCCGGGAACGGCACCTACGCCTCGGCCCCCACGGTGAAGGTGTCGACGCTGATCAGCGTGCCCCTCCCGAATTCCCAGACGATCAGCTTCCTGCCTCTGGCCGACAAGGTCTACGGCTCGGCTCCGTTCTCGATCTCGGCCACCGCCACCTCGGGGCTCCCCGTGTCGTTGGCGTCACTCACCGCCGGTGTGTGCACCGTGTCGGGAACGACCGTCACTCTCGTGAGCACGGGGCAGTGCACCATTCAGGCCACCCAACTGGGCGACGGATCCTGGCTGGCGGCGAGCCCGGTAAATCAGAGCTTCAGCGTCGAGGCCGTCGTGCAGGTGTACCTGCCATCGCGCTTCCCCGTCGAACCCGGCGCGCCGATCTTCGTGGCGTTCTCCCTCGTGGACGCCAACGGCAGGCCGATCCCCAACGACATCGCCGACGCCGCCAAGCTGGTGGTGTCGTTCGACGGCGGTCCGCCCGTGTCGGCGACCTACGTCCCGGTCTTGCGGGACTTCCTGGTGTTGGTCCCGACGTCGAAGACCCTGACGTTCGGCTCCTACCCGCTCACCGTCACGAGTGACTCCGCATCGGTGCCGATCACCCACTCGACTGTCTGGATAAAGATCTCACACCACGACGAAGGCCGGGTTCTGTCGAATCGGAGTCGGCACTCCTCTGCGGCAGGCTCACGAAAGAAGGCAACGCAGGTCGGGTAGCACACAGGTCGTGTCCGAGGGACATCGAGCGGCGGCGGGGTCGCCAAGAACGGCGGGATCATGCACAGGTTGACCATGACAAGGAGATCGCCGGTCCGGAGAATGGCGGGCGTCGCCCGGGGCGCCGCCGGCCTCGTCGTGGGGTTGGCTGCCTTGGCGACCGTCGCGCTCCCGGCCCAGGTGGCTCAGGCGGGCACCGACGTGGTCACCAACTGCGCCAGCTCGGGACCCGGCTCACTGCCCGAGGCGGTGGCCACTGCCAACCCCGGGGACACCGTCACCTTCGCGCTGTCTCCGGCCTGTGCGACGATCGACCTCACCGGCACGATCTCGATCGGCGTCGACGTCACGATCACCGGCCCGGGGGCGGGAGCGCTGACGGTGGAGGGATCGGGGAGCCAGTCGGTGTTCTCGGTGGCGGCCACGGCCACCATCTCGGGTCTCACGATCGACGACGGTGGCGGGGCCGCCGGTGGTGGCATCTCTAACAGCGGCACACTGACGCTCATGAACAGCACGGTTTCGAGCAACGACACCGAGGTGGGTGGCGGGATCTTCAACGGTAGTGGCGCCATCCTCATGGTCGAGAACAGCACCGTTTCGGGCAACACCGCCAGCGAGCTCGGCGCCGGCATCGAGAACGAGGGGACGGCCACCGTCGACAGCAGCACGATCTCGAACAACGGCGCCGGCGACGGCGGTGGGGGCATCGACAGCGAATTTGCCACCCTGACAGTGGAGAACAGCACGATCTCGAACAACACCGCCGGCTCCTACGGGGGTGGCGTCTACGTCTACGACTCCCCGTACAACGCCGACGCGCCTATCGAGGCCACCATCACCAACAGCACGTTGTCCGCCAACAGCGCCGCCTTCGGTGGCGACATCTCCGACGATCAAGCCCCGGTGGCCATTGGAGCCACGATCGTGGCCAACAGCCCGTCGGGGGGTGACTGCTTGGAGCTGGCGGCGCTGACGGATCTCGGGAACAACCTCAGCGACGACAGTTCCTGTGACTTCACCGGCAGCACAGACCTGTCCAGCACGCCGGCGGGCCTCGACCCCACGGGCCTCCAGGACAACGGCGGACCGACCCAGACCATCGCCCTGGAGCCAGGAAGTGCCGCCATCGACCACGTGAACGATGTCCCTCAGTGCCCGGCCGCCGACCAGCGCGGTGTTTCGAGGGTCCCTCCCTGCGACATCGGTGCCTATGACACCGACGTGGCCACGGCGGTGGTTCCGTGCACCCCCGGAACCACCAGCTGCTCAGCAACGGTCACCGCCCCCTCGGAGGTCGTGACCATCACCGGGACCAAGCCCGTGACGACGACGGCCACCATCACCGTCTCGGTGGCAACAGAGATCCTGTTGTGTCCCAACTTCGGCTACTCCGCCCCGGTGACCACGCTGACCGACGTCGGCCTGAAGACCGGGACGAGCGTGACGGTCATCGACACCGTCAGCGGCCTGCCCAGCAAGAAGGGCGTGGTCATCTGCTACCAGCCGGGCGGCTCCTCGCCGCCGGCGCCCGTGTTCCTCACCAAGTGCCACGGGTCGGGCCCTGTCCCGTGCTACAAGTCCATCAAGGAAGTCAATGGGAGCGTGGTCGCCACCCTGCTGTTGCCGGCTGGGGATCCCCGGTTCCACATTGGTGGAGAGACGCCCCAGATCACCGGTGTCAGCCCCAGCGTGGCGGCCCCGGGCAAGAAGCTCACCATCAAGGGGGTGAACCTCTCCGAGGTCACCGGCGTGTCGGTGGGTGGGGTCCCGGCCCGGATCAAGAAGGTCGCACCCACCAAGGTGCTCGCCTTCGTGCCCGCGGGGACACCGGGCGGAGTCGTCACGGTCATCAGCCTGGCCGGTGTGTCGGCCTCGGCTGCCGTGCTCCACGTGACCTGACCGCGCCGAGGTTTTAGGCTCGGCGCCCAGACGAGGCGGGGCAGGCACATGGGGAGGGCCGGGCTGAGATGAACACCCCCGAGGAAGTGGTCGACGGCGGTCGCGACCTTCTGAGCCCCGACGTCTTCCGGGACCAGCGTCACCACCAGGTCTTCGCCGCGCTCAGGGAGAGCGATCCCGTGCACTGGCAGGTGGACGGCTCCGGGCTGGGTTTCTGGTGCCTCACCAAGCACGCCGACGTGCAGATGGCCAGCCGTGATCCTGAGACCTTCGTCTGCCGCGAGGGGTTCACGTTGGTCGACATCGATCCTGACGATGTACAGGGAGCGATCATGAACCAGATCCTCCCGGGCATGGACCGGCCCCGGCACACCCACTATCGCCGCATCGTGAGCCGCGGCTTCTCGCCCCGGACCCTTCGGCTCATCGAGGATCACCTCGCTCTCAAGGCCAGGGCGATCGTCGACAGCGTGATCGAGCGGGGCACATGTGACTTCGTCACGGACGTCGCGGCTGAGCTCCCACTGCAGGCCATCGCCGAGCTCGTGGGCGTCCCCGAGGAAGACCGTCGCAAGATCTTCGAGTGGGGCAACCGGATGCTCGGCGTCGACGACCCCGAGTACGGCGGCGACCGGGGGGACGGCATGGCGGCATCAGCGGAGATGATGATGTACGCGGCCGAGCTCTGCCGCACTCGGGCCACGACCCCGCGCGATGACATCATCACCGCTCTGACGGGAGCGGCCAACGACACCGACGGCCTGACCGAGTTCGAGCTCGCCACCTTCTTCCTGCTCCTCGTGGTGGCCGGAAACGAGACCACCCGCAACGCAACGTCGCACGGCATGCGGGCGCTCATCGAACATCCCGCAGAATTCGACAACTTGCGTCAAGATCCCAGCGAGGATCGGATCTCCCGGGCCGTCGAGGAGATCCTCCGGTGGGCCTCCCCCATCTTGTACTTCAGGCGTACCACCACTCGTGACGTCGAGCTCCGGGGCAAGACGATCAAGGCCGGCGATCGTGTGGTCCTGTGGTTTGCATCGGCCAACCGCGACGCCGAGGCCTTCCCCGACCCGTTCCGGTTCGACGTCGACCGCTGGCCCAACGATCACGTGACCTTCGGTGGGGGTGGACCCCATTTCTGCCTCGGCGCCAGCCTGGCTCGAATGGAGCTCAGGCTCATCTTCACCGAGCTCGTCACCCGGATGCCCACGCTCGAGCTCGACGGACCGGTGGAGATGCTGCGCTCGAATTTCGTGGGCAGCATCAAGCACATGCCCGTCCGTTGGGAGGCCCCCCGGGAGCCTGAGCGCCTCTGACCCCCGGCCGTCGGCCCCCCATCGTTGAGCCTGGCCGGTGGGTGGGTCTGAGACACTCCGTGATGGGCGTGAATGACGGCCCGGCAGCGTTAAAGCCCGGTCGGCGGCCGGTCGATATCTGGGTGTGGCACAAGCCCAAGATTTGTCGCGCCTGCGGAAGAGGAGGCCCTTTCCCGTGCGCGTCCTGCACCGTCTCGTCGATCCCACCGTTGTCGCCGTCCCGGTGGTGGTGGCGTTGTTCTGGCTCCTGCGCACGCACCACCTCATCGCCGACCTGCCCGTGTGGGCCCTCGTGCTGCTGGTGGGAGGGACGTCAGTCTCGTCGGCTGTGGCCAACGAAGCATGGCCCGAGGACCTGAGTGGTTGGAGCCTCTACGCCCGCGTCGGCATCGAGCTCACCGGCATCTCCATCATCATCTACGCCGTGGGCTGGGGCCCGACGTTGGTGGTGGGGTTGGTGTTCGGCGTGGCGGACTGCATGCGGTCAGTGGGTGCGGCCACGACGAGACCGGCAATCGTCCTCAGCATCATCCTCATCGGTCTCGGTCAAGGTGGCATCGCCCTCGGGATCGTCCCAACCCTGGTTCCCCAGCCCTTCGTCCAGGCGCTCGCCGTTCTGGCGTTGGCGGGACTGGTATTCACAATCCAACTCCTGGGGTGGGTATTCGGGGCCAAGGAAAGGTCTGAGGTGGCCTTGGTCGAGGCCGAAGCGAGGTTCAGGGGCTCGTTCGACGGTGCCCCCATCGGCATCTGTCTCATCGGGACAGACGGAAGAATCCTGCAGACCAACCGGGCCTTTGGACGGATCTTGGGGCGTGGGCACGATGAGCTGGCCGGAGTACCGGTCGAAGACCTGACGCACCCGGAGGACCGCAAAGACGGCGAGGGATGGACCCATCGTCTGATCGTCGGCACCGCCGATACCCTCCAGCTCGAGATGCGCTATCTCCACTCCGAAGGGCACGCCGTCTGGGTATCTCTGAGCGCAAGCTGTATTCGCGATGGCAAAGGAACGGTCCAATATGGCATCGCCCAAATCGAGGACATCACGCAGCGCAGAGCCATCAACGAGATGATGGCGCATGCTGCCATCCACGACCCCCTGACCGATCTGCCCAATAGGACACTGTTCATCGACCGCCTGGAGATGGCGCTCAGTCGAACCGACAGGACCAGCGGCAACGTGATGGTGCTGTTTGTGGACCTCGATCATTTCAAACTGATCAACGACAACATGGGCCATGACCGGGGAGACCGCGTGTTGCGTCTCGTCGCCGAGAGGCTGAAGCAGATCATGCGCCCGGGCGACACCGTCGCACGGCTGGGCGGTGACGAATTCATCGTCCTGTGCGACGACGTTGCCGATGAGGCGACGGCCTTCGACCTCGCGCACCGGGTGACCGCCTGCCTCCGCGCGCCGATCGTGGTCGAAGACCTCGACATCTTCGTCACCGCCAGCATCGGGTTCGCACTGGCGCGCCACAACCCCACCTCGCCCGACCGCCTCATCAGCGATGCCGACACCGCCATGTACCGGGCGAAGGAGCGGGGACGGGCCAGTATCGAGATGTACGACGAACAGAAAGACGCCTGGTCCATCGGTCGACTTCGCATCGGCAACGATCTCCATCGCGCCATTTCAAAGGGACAGTTCGAGCTTCACTATCAACCATTCGTGGAACTTCATACGTCCACCTTGGTGGCCGTCGAGGCGCTCGTGCGGTGGCGACACCCGACACGTGGCCTGTTGCCTCCGAGCGAGTTCATCGAACTCGCCGAAGACACCGGGCTCATCGTCCCCTTGGGCAGTTGGGTCCTCAACGAAGCCTGCCGGCAATCGGCTCGGTGGTCCGAACTTCGGGCCGCCGCCGGCCAGGAGTCGTGGCGGTCCGCGGTCTCGATCAACGTGGCACCGCGGCAGCTCGCCGAGAAGCAGTTCCCGCAGCAGATGGCTGCCATCGTGAGTGAAGCCGGCATTGACCCCGATCTCGTCTGGCTCGAGATCACCGAGACCACCTTGCTCCGAGATCCCGAGCGAACGATACGGACACTCCGACGCCTGCGCGATCAGGGGCTCCACATCTCCATCGACGACTTCGGCACGGGCTATTCGTCTTTGAGCTACCTCCGCGGCCTTCCGGTGGAGTGTCTCAAGATTGACCGTGGGTTCGTCGACCAGCTCGGCAAGAGCAAGGAGGATGCCGCCATCGTCAAGGCGATCATCGCTCTGGCCGAGGCCCTGGGCCTGGCTTGCATCGCCGAGGGTGTGGAGACAGCCTCGCAGCTCGAGATACTCCGTGACATCGGATGCACCATCGCCCAGGGTTATCTCTTCGGCCGTCCCCTTCCGGTCCAGGATTTGGAGCTCTTCCCCACCGACGACCTCATGTGCTGGCAGCAGGATGGCGCCGCCCGCGCCGGCTGACGCCGCAGGTGCTCAACCCAGGCGAAGCGTCTCGAGGGGCTCCAGACGGGCCGCCTTGATCGAGGGATACAGACCGGCCAGGACCGAGACGAGCAGGGCAAGGCCCATCCAGATCGGGATGCGGGTGTACTCGATCACGACGACCCAATGGGCGAAGGCGGACACGAGGTAGACGACCCCCACTCCCAGGGCGGCACCCAACAACCCACCCAGCAGTCCGACGAACAGGGACTCGAGGACGAACTGTGCGCCGATCTTGGCTCGACTATGGCCGACGGCGCGGCGAATGCCGATCTCCGACGACCGTTGGATCACGGAGATCGACATGACGTTGGCAATGCCGAGCCCGCCCACGGCCAGCGCAAGCAGGCCGGCGAAGAGTGCCACCTGCTGCAGGGTCTTGTCCGCTTGCGACGCCGCCTGGAGCACGTCGCTCGGGACTGATGTCGAGGCTTGGTCGGGCCCGCCCAGGCTGATCGCCGTCGGGATGGCGTTGGCGGTCTCCTGGGTCGTGCCCGGCGTAGCGCGCACGTACACCTGATTGGGGTTCCCATCGGTACCGAAGACGTACTGGGCAGCCCACTGGGTCACGAAGACGGCGTTGTCCAGCTCGGGGTCGAGCGGGACGGAGCCAAGCTCACCGACCACGCCGAAGTTCGTGTCGTTCAGACGGATGGTGCGCGTCTCACCGGGCACGTACGCATACTTGGTGGCCAGCCCCTCTCCGATGACCGCCGACAACAAATGGAGCTGGGTATCGGCCTCGTCCAACCAGCGGCCGTCGAGCAAGGGCACCTTGAGGACCGAAGGAAGGTTGACGCCGGCGGCTCGCACCGGAACCGGGAACGCCTGGTAATAGGTGCTCCCGGCCTGGGTGGGAGTGGCAATCACACCGGAGAGATTGGTAGTGGCGGCGGCGCTCGTCACCGTGGGAATGGCCCGGACCCGCTGCACGACATTGCTGGGGAAGGTCGGGTTCTGAGATCCGAACGTCCCCCCCGCTTGGGCGATGATGAGGTTGGTCCCCAACTGGGCGAGCTCCTGCTTCAACGCACCCTTGGCGCTCTCGGTCAGGCCGACGGCGCCGACCATGGCGGCCACGCCGATGATGGGACCGAGCATGATGAGCAGGGTGCGGATCTTGCGGGCGGTGAGACCGGCCCAGGCCACACCGAGGAGATCGCGAAACCCGCTCATGTCAAGGCCCCTGATAGGCGTTCGTCGGCGATGATCTGCCCGTCACGCATGGAGACCTTGCGGCGGGCGCTGTGGGCAACGGCCGGATCGTGGGTCACCATGACCACGGCACGCTCAGGAGACTCGAGACCCTGGAAGATCTTCAGGACGTGGGCGGCATTGACCGAATCGAGCGCACCGGTGGGTTCGTCGGCAAGGATCATGAGCGGATCCGTCACCACGGCTCGCGCCAGCGCCACGCGCTGCTGTTCTCCTCCCGACATCTGTACCGGGCGGTGTTCGGCGCGCGCCGCCAGCCCGAACTGGGCGAGCGCGGCGTGGGCCTTCTCGCGCCGATCCCGTGGCCTCATGTCCCGGTACAGCAGTGCCGTCTCGACATTGCCGAGCGCAGTGAGATGGGGAATCAGATGAAACTGCTGGAAAACGAAACCGATGGAGTCGCCTCGTAGCCTCGAACGGGAGGCGTCGTCGAGGGTGCTTATGTCTTGGCCTGCGATTCGGATGGTCCCCGATGTCGGCAGGTCGAGGACCCCGAGCAGGCCGAGCATGGTGGACTTGCCCGAGCCCGAGGGTCCCATGATCGACATGAAGTCGCCGGGATAAATGAGCAAGGAGACCTCTCGGAGCGCGAAGACCTCGACTTGTTCGCCGTAGACGCGCGACACGTTCTCGAGCTCGAGGAGCGGCTGATCAGGGCGGCGACCCCCATTGAAGGGCGGGGGGGCCGGGGGCTGATCGGTCACTGGGGCTGGTTCACGTCCACGATCACCCTCTCGTCGCCGGTCAAGCCACTGGTGATCTGGACGTAGGAACCTTCTGTCAGCCCGGTGCTCACCGGCACCTCGGTGATCTTGTCGCCGTCGGCGACGTCGACGACGCTGACGACATCCTGACCCAACCCGTTCTGCTTGACGGCCGCCACCGGAACCGTCAGGACGTTTGTCACCTGCTGGTCCACGACGTCGATCGACACCGCCGCCCCATCGGCGGCACCTAGGTCGGAAACTTCGATCTGACCTTCGTAGACCTCCGACGCCGGTTGTCCGGGAGTTCCCGAGGAGACCGATGTCTGGTCGGCGTCGAGCTCGGTGATCGTGCCGGGTACCTCGTTGTCCCCGCCGACGAGCTCCACCGTGCAATGCTGGCCGACCGCCAGCTTGGTCCGATCCGTCGCCGATGCCTGCAGGGTCACCGTGAAGTTCGGGTCGGTCAGCGTGAGTATCGGAGTCCCCGGCATGACGGGATCACCAGCCTTGACGAAGACCTGCCCGACCCGGATCGGCCAGTTGCCGACGATCATGTCGGTCGGCTCAAACACCACGTCCTTCTCGAGGGATTGCAGGACCACGGTGACCTTCGTCTGGCCCGCCGGGAGGACGGCTGCTCCGACGAGCGGCTCGTAGTCCTCGCCCGGTTGGGCGGTGCCGATCACGGTGTAGTTGACCGACGTGGCCGTCACCGGTGCCTGATCGGCGGTGATCGTGAACGTCGCCGATCCACCTTGGGAGACCGTGGGCGTGTTGACCGAGATATTGAGCTTGGGGACGGTCGAGGACGTGATGGTCACCGACGCGCTCTTGGGTGACCCGACCTGGTAGGCCGGACTTGCGGCCAAAGTCACTGTGAGCACGCGGTTCGATTCGACGACGTTGTCCACGACGGTGGGGATGGAAACCTGTGTCGATGTCTGACCCGGCGCAACGACGATGTTCCCCCCCGGAAGGGTGTAATCGGTGCCTTGCACGGCCGAGCCGCTGTAGGAGAGGGCGATCGTCAACGAGGTGCTCATGGCCTCACTCAGGCTGATGGTGACCCCGAAGGGCTGGCCCTTGGTGAGCGAGGTCGTCGCCGACCGCAACGTCACCACCGGCAGCGCCGCGCTGCCGGTTGCGCCGTTGATCGTGATGACGGCGACCCCCGGCGATCCGACGGTATAGGAGCCCGGAGAGGGTGTGATCGACACCACGACGTGCCGGTCGGGCTGGATGATCTGGTTGTTGATCGAGTTGATGGTGACGCTGGTCGACGTCGTACCTGCGCTCAGCGTCACGATCGGATTGACGGTTTGATAGTCCGTTCCGGGGACGGCATCCCCGGACAAACTCAATCCGACCTCGGTGTCTTGCAGCGGTGCTTGGTTGGCGGTGATCGTGAGAGTGGCCGAGCCCCCCGGCGAGATGCTCACGCCACCGCTGATCTGGAGCGAGGGCACGTTGTTGTTGGTGATGGTGGTCTGGGCCGAACTGGGGCTTCCGACGTCATAGCCCGTGCCGGCAGCGAGCGTGAGTATGAGCGTCTTGCTCGGCTTCACGATGTTGTCGACGCGGGTGGGCACCGACACGGTCACCGACGTCATGTTGGCGGGCAGGGTCACCGTCGACGGCGGAGTCACGATGTCGTTGCTGTCCGCGGTCCCCCCGATGTCCAAGTTGACCGTCGTGTCGGTGAGGCTGGCCGCCGAAGCGGTGATCACGAATGTGGCCGGAGTTCCTTCCCCGACAACGTCGTCCACGGATTGGATCTGCAGTACGGGGGTCGAGCTGTCGTTCGATCGCAATGCCGTGAGAACACCTTGGCGAGTGCCTCCGGCGGTCGACGCCGTTGTCTGCGCAGGAGGTGGCCCGATCGTCAAGCCGGCCGCCGTCTGGTCACCCAACTGGTAGCCCGCGCCTTGGGTGAGCGACACCGTCAATGACTGAGGGCCCCCGGCCGAGGCGCTGGGATAATTGTGCTGAGCCTGCCACTGTCCCAGCGCGACCTGCGTCTGTTCCGTGAAGAGGGTGTTCATGGGGCCTGGGTCGTCGCCGGCGGCAGCAAGGATCTGCTTGAGCTGCAAGACGTCGTCGCCTTCGTCACCGGGCCCCAGTGACCGGAAGAAGCTCACCGTGCCGGGCTCCGCTATGGCGTCCCGACCGTCAAGAGCGAACATCGCCTGACCGGCATTAGTGGTCGAGTCCGAGGTGGAGTACACGGAGCTGACCTGGCCTGCGCTCACCGCGTCGATTTGGCTGAGCTGCTTGCGAGCCAGGGTCCCGCTCAGAGTGACGGTGTCCTGCAAGGTGCGGCGCTGCACATTGGAGACGATGACCACCGGCTGGTTCGACGATGACGTGGTACCACCGCTCTGGGCGTAGCCGATACCGGCGGCGCCGAGCACCACGACCACGCCGGCGATCGCGACCAGGAACTTCTTGTTGCGAAGAAACCTCATCCCAACGAGCTCGCGCCCGGGACTTCCTTCTCCGCCTGGGCTGCGCAGTCTTGAATGTCGGTTGTCGACAACAGCGATTCACCCGCCGGTGGCGTGAAATTCAGTCCCGCGCCCGTCGTGGTGCCTCCAAAGGAGAACAGTTCTCCCTTGGAGTCAGGAACGGGCACGGGGATACCCCAACCCCGTCCGATCATGCAGGTGCGCCACTTCAGGTAGGCCTGGTTCTCGATGGCGATCTGTTTTGGTGTCAAGTTGTTCTGCGCCGTCGATGCGGCCTTGAGGGCGTTCAGGATGTTGCTCTTGGCGGCACAGGTCGTCAGGTTCTTGATATAGGTCGGGTTGTTGGCAGGCGAGCTGGGATCACTGGCGTCGGGTGCACCGATGAACGTCACCCCGAGGCCCTTCAGACACGACTGAAACGAGCTGATCGATGCGAAGAAGGTCGTGAGCGCGCTCTGGTGGGCGAGCGGGACGGTCGTGCCCGAGCCGCCAGATCCCCCACCGTTCTGCACCTGGATGTTGCCCGGACCGTTGCTGATCGTCGCCGATGTCGCCGCCTTGCCGCTGCTTCCGCACCCCGCCGCGATGACGGCCACGAACACGAACACAAGCGCGAGACGAGCACCCGTCGTGCCTTTCGTCACCCGGCCACCTCCCCCTGGTTCCAGTGCCATGGGCCCACGGAAGCTCAACCCACGCGTCCCGGCCCCCTCGGGCCACAAGAATAGGCTCCGAAGGGACAAAGAAACCAATAGGGATCCTGAATATGGCAGCGCCCTCATTCCTGTGAGCGCCGGAAATCGATCCCTGTTCCCGGGCCCCGAGCCCCGACTCGGTCGTTCGACAAGGCCCGACAATCGAAACGTTCGCTCCCTTCATACGAGCGGGCCCACGTGATCGCGCCACGAGCATTGTGAGGTCCTTTCGCGGCGGAGGTCATGCTCGGTCCGACACCGATTGCCACGGGCACCTCTGCGTCAAGATCGAGAGGGTCGGCGGGCCCTCGGCCACCCCACCGTCGGTCTTGTCGGTTCCAGCACGGGTGGACGGTGGCTCGGCCTCGCCGACCAACCTGCGTGCCCCCGGCAGGAGTCGAACCCGCAACCTGGTGGGTAGAAGCCACCCGCTCTGTCCAATTGAGCTACGGAGGCGAAGACACGGGAGGTCCGCCCACTGGGCGTGGTCCCGCTCACACCAGGATAGTCCTTGCGTCGTGCCGATCCCGGGCCATCGGTATGCCATGCTGGACCCCGCACGGTGGCCGTAGCTCAGTTGGTTAGAGCGCCAGGTTGTGGCCCTGGAGGTCGGGGGTTCAAGTCCCCTCGGTCACCCCGACGGCGAAGGCGCGTTCTCCTCGGTGCTGCGCGCATTCGCCTACACTTCGCCGACGCGCCTCTAGCTCAATGGCAGAGCAACGGACTCTTAATCCGCAGGTTCCGGGTTCGAATCCCGGGGGGCGCACCCCTTCGCCCTTCGCGTGTACTTCTCCGGGTGATCCACGACGGAACATGTTGGGGTGATGTCCGAGACGTGTCCGGGTGGTCCCTGACCGTTCCTCGGCTTCGCTCGACAATGCGACACGGGACGGGCCTTGTCGTCCAGCGGGTTCTCGTTCACAACCTAATCAATACGTTTCCACAACGTCCCCACAATGATCCCTGCTTGACGCATTTGCAGGGTTACGATTTTTCGCTGTGGGGGCACCCGGCCGTATCGCTCGGCCGTCGTCGGTGACCGGTGGACAGTGCCCGGACACAGCTGACGACGGACCGCACGCCGCGCCCGTGATCGTCGCGCCCCCGGTGATTCGTCCCGATGCCTCGTTCCCGGCGTTCGGGGTTCCTCGGTCGGCGACTGCGCCGGGCGTTGACCCATCGACAACCGGGACATCCGAGGTAGGGGTGCTCGGACGACGCAACCTCGTCGTGGCTGCGATCAGCCAACTTCGAGGTCTCGGCGAGCTCTTCAGGGACCGCGACCAACCTGGGCAGCCGGCGCGACCCATGGGAGCGCTCGACGAGGTTCGCCTGCAGTCTGTCCGGGTGGGCGTGGCCTCGACGGTGGCCGTGTTGTTCCTGGCACTGCTCTACGCCGTCATCCCGGGGCACAACCCGATCTCACGGGTCCCCTACCTCACCGTGATCGCCATCGCCATCGCGGGGACCGTTCCCATCGCGCTGCTGCCTTGGAAGACCCTCACCCAACGCGGGCTCGTGCTCCCCGTTCTCTACGTCTGGTCACTCTTCGACATCGCGTTGGTGTCGGTGGGTATCGACCTGACCGGGGGCAGTGGCTCGGACCTCTACCTGGTGTATCTCCTGCAGTGCGTCTTCATGGCGAACGTCTCGTACCCTCGGCGGGGGCGGATCACGCTCACCGGACTGACCGTGGTCGCGTATGTGGCCACACTGGGCGGGTCCGGATGGCATATCGGTGCTGCCACCTTGGTCCTCCGTGTGGGCATGATCCTGGCCACCGCCGGCGCTGCCGACCTCATATCGGTCCAGCTCACCGGAGAGCTCGCCCTGCGCGAACGGGCCACCGAGGAGCACGAGCACCGTGCCAGTCTGTGGAGCAAGGTGGCCGGGCTGGGCCGGCAGCTGGGCTCACTCGACGAGGACTCCATCCTGTCCTGGGCGGTGGAGGCCGTGACCGAGCTCGGGTTCGAGGCCGCCAACGTGTGCGAGCTCCTCGAGGGCGGAAGCACGTACCGGGTCGTCCACGGCCGAGGCCTCCCCGAGTCCTACGCCGATGCCGTCCACAGTTCCGACCGTGGCATGGTGGCGCTCGTCCAGCAAGAGCGCCGCACCGTGGTCGTCGACGACTACCAGGAGCGGACGGGCGGACACCCGCAACTGCGCGCCGACGGCTTCCGCACGATGATCGCCACGCCGGTGTGGGTGGATGGTGAGCTGGCGGCCACGCTCGTGGGCGGGTCCCGGCAGCAGCGCCCGGTCGAGGACCACGAGATCGCCGCCTTCGAACTGCTGGCCGCCCATGCCGGCCACGGCCTGGAGAGCGCCCGCAAGCTCGAGCACCAACGCCGCGACGCCGCGCACTTTCGGTCGCTCATCGAGTCGGCCCCCGACGCCATGATCGTGATGAGCACAGACGGGTCGATCCTCGAGGCAAACCACCAAGTCAGTCAGCTCTTCGGCTACGCGCCCGAAGAGCTGACCGGCCAGAGTGCGGAGCTTCTGATGTCATCGAGAGCCCGATCGGTACTGCGCGACTACTACGACGACTTCATCCGCGACCCCCGCACCCTCGTCATCGGCGACGTGGCAGAGGTCGCCGGCGTCCGTAAGGACGGGGTGGAGTTCCCCATGGAGGTCGTCCTGGGCCCCATCGAGACGCCCGAGGGTCTGGTGATCACCGCCACCGCCCGCAACGTCACGGAGCGGCGCGAGTTCGAGCGTCGACTCGAACATCAGGCGACCCACGATCATCTGACCGGCCTGCCCAATCGGGCGCTGTTCGTGGAGCAACTGGCCGACTCCCTCACCCGCGCCCAACTCCCGGGTCCGCCTCTGGCCATGTGCTTCCTCGACGTGGACCACTTCAAATATGTCAACGACAGCCGTGGCCACACCATCGGCGACGAGTTGGTCGTCGAGGTCGCCCGCCGCATCGAGTCCACGGCGCGGTCGGGAGACCTCGTGGCCCGCTTCGGCGGTGACGAATTCGCCGTCCTGGTCGAGGGGCTGGCCGATCGCAAGGGTGCTGTCGCCTATGCCTGGCGCCTCCTGGCTGCCTTCGACCGGCCCTTCGTACTGGACGGAGTCGAGTGCTTCGTGTCCGCCAGTGTCGGAGTGGCCTTCGGGTTACGGGGGGACGACCCCGATGACGTCCTTCGGCAGGCCGACGCCGCCATGTACCACGCCAAGCAGAGCGGGCGGGCCCGGGTCGAGGTATTCGACGAGACCCTCACTGCCAGGGCCGCCGAGCGCGTCGAGATCGAGTCGTCACTGCACCAGGCACTCCTGGGCGACCAGCTCTCGATCGCCTACCAACCGGTGGTGGCCATCGAGACCGGCCAGACCGTGGGGGTGGAGGCGCTGGTGCGGTGGGAGCACCCCGAGCGCGGCTTGGTGCCTCCGTTGGCGTTCATCCCGATCGCCGAGGAGTCCGGCCTGATCCTGCAGATCGGTCGGTGGGTGCTGGCTCGTGCGTGCGCCCAGGCGGCCCAGTGGATCGAGACGATCGGGGATTCGTCCGGTTTCACCGTGAGCGTGAACGTCTCGAGCCGTCAGCTCGAGCACGACCGGATGATCGCCGAGGTGGCGGCGGCGCTCGAGGAGAGCGGGCTGCCACCGCACTGCCTGGTGCTCGAGATCACCGAGAGCTTCTTCATCCGCGACCTCCAGGCGGCCGTTCGCCGTCTGCAGGCGCTCCGGCGTCTGGGGTTGCGCATCGCCATCGACGATTTCGGCACGGGATTCTCGTCGCTCAACTCGCTGGCCCGCCTCCCGATCGACGTCGTGAAGATCGACAAGTCCTTCATCGATGCCCTCGGCACCCGGTACGACGCCGTCATCGGGGCTGTCGTGGAGGTGGCCGCAGCCTTCGACCTCACGGTGGTGGCCGAAGGTATCGAGCGAGAGGAGCAACGCGACCGTCTCATCGATCTCGGGTGCCCCTTCGCCCAGGGCTATCTGTTCGGCAAGCCGGCACCACCGGAGGACCTGGCCCATCTCTTTGCCCCGGCCAGCAGGCCGGCCCGCCTGCGGTAGCCGGCCCCGGGCGCCAGAGGAAGGGCCCTCAGCGGGGGGTGATGCCCCAGCGGCCGCTCCAGCCGGCGCCAGGCTCGAGCCGCACGAGGTCCACCCCGGAACGAAACGCGTCGGGAGGACATGTCATTGGCTCCACGGCGATCGAGTTGCGCCGGCGGCTGGCGGGCTCGAGCGTGTCCCCGGTGAACACCATGACATAGCCGAACTGCTTGTCCATCCACACGGTGACGCCTCGACCTCCGGCCGTGTCATCGAGCTCGACGCGCGCCATCCCGTCGGGGTCGCGGCGTAAGTCCGTGAACGCGGTGTCGAGGACGGTAGGCCCGATCCAACGAGGAGCCATGAAGTCGAGCTCCGAACCGGCGACCGGGGTGCTCGTGGTGGGCAGCCCCCGTTCGTCGGTGACCAGACGACGCCGGGCGGGGATGGCCAGCGAGGCCGAGTCGATGGGCGTCGAGAGGGTGAGATAGGGATGAAAGCCCATGCCGAACGGCGCGGCGGTGTGATCGAGGTTGGTCACACTGGAGGAGACCGACAGCCCGTCACGGCCCAGGCGGTACTCGATCGCCAGCGACAGGCGCCAGGGGTACCCGGGCTGGGGATGCAGGATGCAGGTCAGCGAGAGCACGTTCTGGGCCCGCGAGGCCACCTGCCAGGGAAGCCAGCGGACCAGGCCGTGAATGGCGTTGTGCCGGGCCGGTTCGTCGAGTGCGGCCTGCGCGTCGCGCCCGTCGTAGCTATAGCGCCCGTCGCCCAGACGGTTCGGCCACGGGGCCAGTACCTGCCCGCGGCCCGAGTCGCACACGCCATCGACCCCGAAACCGTCGACCACGGCGGTGCCGTCGACGGTATACGAGCGGATAGTGGCACCCACCTCGGTGACCACCAACTGGTGGCGACCGTGCCCGATCTCATACTGCACCCCGGAGGGCGCCAGCGTGGCGGTCTTGGTGACAGGCAATTCGGTGGCTCGTCTCCGGTCTCGGTGTACAGGTCTGGGAGGAAGGGTCTCGGTGGCGCGGAGTCGTGGAAGGCACGAACTCCGAAGGGCGGTCCGCGGGCAACGGTATGGTAGACGCAGGAGTTGACGTCGGCGCAGGGTTGTTGGTCGACGCAGCGTGGTGAGCCGCCGATAGGAGGGTCCCGTGCGAATACTGGTCACCAACGACGACGGCGTGCGCGCCCCGGGCATCGCTGCCTTGGCGCTGGTGGCCGCCTCTACGGGCCACGAGGTCGTGGTCGTCGCCCCTTTGATCGAC
Source organism: uncultured Acidimicrobiales bacterium (assembly GCA_963731665.1). Lineage (GTDB taxonomy): Bacteria > Actinomycetota > Acidimicrobiia > Acidimicrobiales > UBA8190 > Chersky-840. The sequence continues at coordinate 614,154 of CAVSWP010000008.1, forward strand.
TACAGCGGATCGGGTGCGGCGGTCGGCCCCGTCCACTCGCGAGACGGGGTCGACTACGAGGCCCACGCCATCGAAGGGCTCGGCGACATACCCACCTACGGCATCGACGGACCTCCCGCCTTGGCCGTGATCCTTGCGTGTGTGGGTGGCTTCGGTGCTCGCCCCGACATCGTGTTGTCGGGGATCAACCACGGCGTCAACGTGGGACGTTCGGCCATGCACTCCGGCACCGTGGGGGCGGCCCTGACGGGTGCGCACTTCGGGCTCCGCTGCCTGGCGGTGTCGATCCGGTGGGGAGACGACCCGGTGCCGTGGCAGACCCCCTCGTCGATGGCGGCCGCGCTGGTCCCCGTGCTCGAACACGCACCCTCGGGGACGACGCTCAACCTGAACGTCCCCAACGTGGCGCTCAACGAGCTCCGGGGGCTGCGCCACGGCCGTTTGGGGAGGGGCGGGACCATTCGCTCCGCCGTCCACGTCACCGGCGACGCCAGCACTCCCCTGCCCCACGTGGCCCTGCCGCCCGGGCAGACCGGGACCCTGCGCCTGGACCTCACCGCCCCGGGGAGCAGCACCCGGGTCCATCCCGATACCGACGCCGGGCTACTGGCCCGCGGCTACGCGTCGCTCACGGCGCTGGTCGGGGTGCGCGAAGCCGGGGCCGAAGCCGACGACGTCGTGGACGACGCCCTCGAGGCCCTCTACGACGTGTCCGGGGTCACTCCCGGCCAGGACCCCGACCCCGAGTACGACGCCCGTGGCCCCGACGCCGAGGCTGCATCGGCCTGACCACGCCGTGCGGCCAAGGACCACACACCGTCGTCGAGGATGAACTGCGTCAGTAGGGCCCGTCGCAGCAGCTGTCGCGCCAGCCGCAATTGGGGCACCGGTAGTGCGCATGCTCCGGGTACATAGATTCCCCGCACGCCAGGCAGGTAGTCGAAAGGTCGGCTCGGTGTTGCCCATCGGTCTCGGGCACTCCGGCCGGGACCTGAGGGGTTGTGGCCGCCACGACGCGACGCTACCGGGGTGACCCTGGCCCGGCGGGGACCGGATCTGGTCCCGGCCCACGACGACCGGTGAGAGCGGTCGACCACTCGTGAGACCGATCGCCGGAGATCTCGCTCTGGCTTCTGGTCCCGGAGAATCCCCTACTCAGGGGGACTTTTTGCCACGGAGAGCGCGGAAGGGCCCGGGATTGGCTTGTGCGCATGTGCGCAAGCGCTTACAATAGTTAGTACTCAAGCCATCGGCAGAGTCCATGCGACAGCAGCGGAGGCTGTCGCCCGGGCCTTACAGGCCCCGCTCATGTGGACCGCCCCGGACGATTTGCCCTTTGCGCCCTCGCGCGCCTGGAGCCCCGGTCTTCGCGCAGCTCAGCGCCCCCTTACCCATGCCCGTCAACCATTGCCCGCCAGACCGAGGAGGAAGTGCCTAACGCCAGAACCCCGGGTCGCTCCGTCCCGCACCTCGTTCGGACCTGCGGTTAGTCCAGGGCCGCCCGCCCTTCCCGGCGCCGGCTCCGCGAGACGAATGCACCAGACGACGGGCACCCGCATTCCCAAGCCCACCTGGAGCCCTACGGGGATCCCGTGAACTTCAAGGAGGCACAAGATGCGGAATCACCGACTCTTTGGCGTTGTCACCGCCGTGCTGCTCGGCACCACGTTCTTCCATCTCGGGCCGAGTGCTCCTCAAGACCACCATCATCACCGCACCACGACCCACCTCGGTGGGAGTGTCGTCCAATTGGCATCGCTCTCGGTGCCTCCCAGCCTGGCGCGCTCGTCGCTCGCCCAGGGTGACGGAGTGCACATCGGCCTTCTGCGCCCCGCCGGCACCCGCTACCTGAACATGGTCTTCGCCTGGACGGCCTACCAGAAGGCCCACGCGCCCGCCCCGCCGGCGCCCCCAGTGACCCCGACGCCCGCCACCCCGCCGGCGCCGCACCTTGCCGTCACGCCCGTGGCGCCGCCGTCACCCCGGGCCACGCCGACACCGCTGGCACCGGCCACGCGTGCCGCGTCGGGCGGCGTGTGGGCCGGATTGCGCCAGTGCGAGTCCGGCGGCAATTACGCCGAGGACAGCGGGAACGGGTACTACGGCGCCTACCAGTTCAGCCTGGCCACCTGGCACGGGTTGGGACTGCCCGGCCTGCCGTCGAATGCACTCCCCGCCGTGCAGGACCGCGCCGCAGCACAACTCCAGGCCCGCAGCGGCTGGGGACAGTGGCCGAGCTGCTCTCGTCGACTCCGACTCATCTGAGAACCACCCGCCGAAGCGGGCGAGAGGTGCGCGGCGGAAGGCGGCCCGGGTATCGTGACCTGGGTGGCGTCCGTGGGGGCCGGGCTCGGCACTTCGAATTCTCCTCGAACCGGTGACGGCGACAGGTCTCGACACGAACCCGACGGGGACGGTCCCGAAGCAGATTCCGACCCGTCGTCACCCCCCTCGGGGGCCCAGGCCCTGATGGCCCTCCCGCCTATTTCGTGGATCAGCGGGCTCTTCGAGCGGCGACCCTTCGAAGAGGCGAGCTTCCAGGTGGAAGGGCTGCGCCTGCACTACGAGCGCCACGGCGAGGGCCCCCGGGTCCTGGTGTTCCTTCACGGCCTCTTGCTCGACAACCAGCTCAGTCGCCGCCTCGCCGCCGACCTGGCCGAACGGGGCTTCCAGGTGATCCTCCTCGACCTGCCCGGACACGGAGGATCGGACAAGCCCCGGCATGCATCCGCCCATCGGATGGACTCGTATGCGCGCCACGTGGTGGCCCTCCTCGACGAGCTCCAGATCGAGGAGGCCGTCATCGGCGGGGTCTCACTCGGGGCCAACGTGAGCCTGCAGGTGGCGGTGCAGGCCCCTGAGCGGGTGCGAGGCCTGTTGATCGAGATGCCTGTCCTGGAATGGGCCGTCCCGGGTGCGGCCGTGATGTTCTTGCCCATGCTCCTCGGGGTGCATTACGCCGCCCCTCTGGTGCGTGTGGTGGCCTCGGTCGCCCGCCGCATCCCACGCACCACCGTCGCCCCCCTCGACAGCGTGGTCACCATGATCAAAGCCGAGCCTGAGGAGATCGCCGCCGTGCTGCACGGCATGCTCGTCGGGCCCATCACCCCGACCTACGAGTCCCGCCACGCCATTGAGGCCCCGGCCCTCGTCATCGGCCACAAGATCGACTTCATTCACCCCTTCACCGACGCCGACCACCTCACGCGCCAACTCCCGCACGCCAGACTGGTCGAGGCCCGCTCGGTGTTCGAGCTCCGCGTGGCCCCGGACCGCCTCACCGCCGAGATCGTGGCGTTCCTCGACGAGACGTGGAGCGACACGGCCGCACGCCCCGAGCGCCGCCATCCCCGCGCCCAGCCCGCCTAACTTCAGCGGCGGGGCGCCCAGGCGTCGGGGTCCTCGGTCAATTTAGCGACGTTGCGCGGCAGTCGGCCGGCCACGACGTCTTCAAGGCTGACCCGCTCGAGCACGTTGCGCAGGCTGGCTCGCACCGCCACCCACACATCCTGAAGGTGCTCGGCGGCCCCCTCGTAGTGTGCGGCCTCGGGGCGCAGCCCCCGCACTTCGGCCAGGGGCCCGTCGAGCGCCCGCATGACATCGGCCACGCTGATGTCCTTGGCCGGACGGGCCAGCCGGTACCCGCCCTCCGAGCCGCGCTGGCTCGAGACGATGCCCGCCCGGCGCAGCTCGATCAGGATCGCCCCGAGAAACCGGGCCGGGAGACGCTGCGCTTCGGCGAGCGCCTCGGCCGTGGTGGGCTCGCCCCGGTCGGCGAGCGCCAGAAGAGCCCGCATGCCGTAGTCGACCTTGGCCGGAATGTGCACGGTCCGGATTCTGCCTGTCGGCAGCACCCGACGCCCAGCTGCGACCGGGACCGGTCTCGGTCAGCCCCCTCCGGGCACCCATGGCTCCCGTGCCGTCGCCTCGGGCCGTGCCCGCCCGAGGCGGCGAATCCACACCCCGAACCAGACCCACCAGGGGCCGGGCTGGACGAATCCCGGCCCCTGGGCCTATCATTTCTATGAAATCAATGGATTAAGTTGATGAGGCGGGCGGGGGCCGACCCTGTCCGCACCCGAGAGGAGAGCCCGTGCCCCGAGGTGCCGTTGCTCGTCGAGCCCGAGACCCACGAGGTGGCCACCGCGTCCGGGGCGAGCGCCTGACACGGTGCTCCACGCTGGCGCTCTCGCTGGGGGCCGTGGCGCTCGTCGCCGCGGCGTGCAGTTCGTCCACGCCGGCGGCGACGAAGAGTGCGAGCAAGACCACGACGCCGCCGACCACCTCGACCACCACGGCGGGAGCGGCGGCAGGTTCGACCACGACAACGGCGGCAAAAGCCGGGGTGACGACGACGACAACCGCCTCCGGCGCGCACACCGCCACCACCCAGCCGCCCGCGTCGAGCAGCTCGTGCTCGACGTCGGGTGGCACGCTGAGCCCCACCTGTGACACCCAATCGCCATCGTTCAAGCTGGCCGGAGCGGGAGCGAACTCCATCGCGCCGTTCTTCACCCGAGCCTTCTACTACTTCAACCAGGCGAACAAGGCCGTCACGGTGAACTACTCCCCGGCCGGTTCGAGCGTGGGCGTGACCGACATCGAGCAGAACACGGTGAACTTCGGGGACTCGGAGGTCCCCATCCCAACACCGGCGTCGGGGACGTCGGGGAACATCCTCCAGGTGCCGGTGGACCTGGGTGGTGTGGCCCTGAGCTACAACCTGCCGGGAGTGCCGGGGGGCCTCAAGCTCGATGGTCCCACGCTGGCGGGGATCTTCCTGGGGACCATCAAGACCTGGAACGACTCGTCCATCGCCGCGCTCAACCCGGGGGTGAACCTGCCCTCTACCGCCATCGTGCCCGTCCACCGGGCCGACTCGTCGGGTCCTGGGTATGACCTCGACCAGTACCTCATCGACACCGGTGGATCTGCATGGACCGGCTCCGCCGCCGGGACCACCCCGTCGACGAAATGGCCGCTCCCCAAAGTGGGTGTGGGCGAGCAGCTCAACACCGGGGTAGCCACCTTCATCCAGCAGACTCCCGGAGCCATCGGCTACGTCGAATACGCCTACTCGCTGGAAGGCGGCTTCACCAACGCCGCCGTCAAGAACGAGTCGGGGAGCTTCGTGAAGCCGTCTCAGTCGAGCATCGCAGCTGCAGGGTCACAGGCATCGAACCTGAGCGCCTCGAATTTCAACATCGTGAACGGGCCCGGATCGGGCACGTACCCGCTCGCCAACTTCAGCTGGAGCCTCATCTACCAAAAGCAGTCGAACAGCAACCTCGGCGTGGTGCTGGGCAAGCTTTTGGACTGGGTCACCACGACCGGCCAGCAGCAGGCCGCCGCACTGGGGTATTCGCCCCTTCCCGCCAACGTGGCCGCACTGGCGCACCAGACGCTGCTCACGCTGGAGAACTCGGCCGGCAAGCCTCTCTTCTCCTGATCTGCGGCTGCCAAACGCCTACGGTCGGGCGACCATATGAGCCCCACGCTGCTCGAGGAGGTCCCCCCTCCGAGGCTCACCCCCGTCGAGGGGGTGAGCGAGGCGCTGCAACGACGGTGGGGCCGACCCGGAGGCCGGGCCTACGCCGTGTTGCGGTGGACCGGCGCCGCGGTCTTCGTCGCCATCGTCCTGGGCCTTCTGGTCAGCCTCCTGGTGTCGTCGAGCCAGGCGTTCGGTCACTCGGGCCTCAGCTTCTTGTGGTCGGGGACCTATAACGCCACCAAGGACGTCTACCCGACCGGGGTCTACATCGTCGGAACGCTCGTCACCACGACGGTGGCGATCGTCCTGGCGGTACCGATCGGGGTGGCCACGGCGGCCTTTCTCTCCGAGCTCGCCCCGAGATGGTTGGGCGCCCCGCTGTCGGTGCTCATCGACCTCATCGCGGCGGTCCCCAGCATCGTCGTGGGGCTGTGGGGCCTACTGGTGCTCTCGCCTGTTTTCGCCCGCCATGTCGAGCCCTTCTTCAAGAAGGTCCCACTCGTCGAGTGGTTCTTCCACGGCCCGGCCTACGGACCCAGCATGCTGCTGGCCGGGACGGTGCTGGCGGTCATGATCCTGCCCACAATCGTGGCGCTGTCGCGCACGGCGCTGTCGAGCGTGGCGACCGAGGACCGTGAGGCGGCCCGGGCGCTGGGGGCCACGCGCTGGCAGGTGGTCAGGACGGCGGTGGTGCCCGGGGCGCGCACCGGGATCGAGGCGGCCGTGTTCCTGGCCATGGGCCGCGCCCTGGGCGAGACCATCGCCGTGGCGATGGTGATCGGGAACAATTACGCGCTCCCCCACTCACTTCTGGCCCCCGGCGCCACCCTGGGCTCCGCCATCATCAACAATTTCGGGGAGGCCAGCCCTGGGCTCGACAGGAGCTCGATCATCGGCCTGGTGGTGGTGTTGCTCGCCATGACCGCCCTCGTCAACGTCGGAGGACAGCTCCTGCTACGTCGGAGGTTGCGAGCCGTGGGAGCCGTGGCATGAGCTCATCGGTCTTTCCCATCGACCCCAACACGCTCACCGACGCCATAGGCACGCGGCGCGCCCTGGTGCGCGAGTCGGCCCGGCGCTCCCTCGCCCGTCGCAGGCTCCTGGGACGCGTCGCCATCGTGCTGTGCGTGGTGGCGGTGGCCATCTCCCTGACACCTCTCGTGGCCCTGGTCGCCTACACCACCAGCCGCGGCATCCGGGCCTTGTCGTGGGGCTTTCTCACTCACGTCCCCACCCCACCCGGCATACCGGGCGGAGGCATCTCGAGCGCCATCGTCGGATCGGTGATCATCGTCGGCCTGGCGGTGGTCATGGCCGTGCCCGTGGGCACCATGTGCGCCCTGTTCCTCGTCGAACGCCGGGGGCGCCTCGCCGGGTCCGTGCGGTTCGCGGCCGACGTGCTCACTGGTGTGCCCTCCATCGCCCTGGGCATCTTCGCCTACGCCGTGCTGGTGGGCCCGGGTTCGTTGATCGGGCACTTCTCGGGACTGGCGGGAAGCTTCGCGTTGGCCGTCCTCATGTTGCCCATCGTGATCCGCGCCAGCGAGGCCGCCATGCGCTCGGTGCCACGCGACCTGTGGGAGGCCGGCCTGGCGCTCGGCGTGCGCCGCTCACGCGTGGTGCGCTCCGTGGTCCTGCGGGGGGCGCTGCCCGGGCTCGTGACCGGGAACCTGCTGGCGGTGGCACGGGCGGTGGGCGAGACGGCGCCGCTGTTCGTCACCGTCCTGGGGAGCACGCTGCTGGTCACCAACCCGCTGCAGCCCATGGGGGCATTGTCGCTGACGATCTTCAGCGACGGGACCGAGGCCTATCCCGCCGCCCAGCAGATCGCCTGGGGGACGGCGTTCGTCCTGTTGACCCTGGTGCTGTTACTCAGCGTCGTGGCCCGGGTCGTGTCCGCCCGACTGAACCGCCAAGCTCGTTGAACGAGCCCGCGTAGTATGGCGTGGCCCATCGGAGCTTGGAGATGACGATCGAAGCCACCACCGCTGTCGGATCCTCGTCCGGGACCGGCCCGGAGCGAAGCGGACCCGGCGCGCCCTCCGACCCGACGGCGGCGGTGTCGTTGCGCGGGGTCAACGTCGACTTCGGAAAGCACAGGGTGGTGCGCGACGTGACCCTCGACCTCGTGCGCAACCGGGTGACCGCACTGGTGGGCCCGTCGGGGTGTGGCAAGACCACCATCTTGCGGACCATCAATCGGCTCCACGACGACACCGGGGGCAAGGTCACGGGGCAGGTCCTGGTGGGCGACCTCGACGTGTACGCCCGAGACACCCAACCCGAGCTGGTGCGCAGTCGCGTCGGCATGGTCTTCCAGCGTCCCAACCCGTTCCCGACGATGAGCATCTTCGACAACGTGGTGGCCGGGCTCCGCCTCAATGGCGTCCGCTCCAAGGCTGTCCTTCGAGAGGCCGCCGAGGCGGCCCTGCACCATGCCGCGCTGTGGGACCTCGTGAAGGACCGGCTCCATTCGCCTGCGGTCAGGCTGTCGGGGGGCCAACAGCAGCGGCTGTGCATCGCCCGCGCCCTGGCCGTGGAGCCCGAGGTGCTGCTCATGGACGAGCCGTGCTCGTCGCTCGATCCCATCGCCACGGCCAAGATCGAAGAGCTCATCGAGCACCTCGCCACCGACGTCACCATCGGCCTCGTCACCCACAACATGTTCCAGGCCACCCGGGTGTCGGACTACACGGCCTTCTTCCTCCTGGGAGAGGATCGGGCCACGGGTGAGCTGGTCGAGTATGGGCCCACGGAGATGATCTTCGACTCGCCGCGCGACCCCCGCACGAGGGCGTACGTGTCGGGCGAGGTGGGCTGAGGGCCGGCCGCCCACCGGCTCAGTGGGTGAAGACCAGACCGACGACCGACACCGGCGGGGCCGGCGTCAGTCCGCCGGTGGCGAGTTCGGCCGGCAGCGAGCCGAAGTAGGCGGCGTCCCCGAAGGTGAACACCCCGCCGTCGGCACCCACCAGCCAGTAGCCCTTGCCGTCCGGTGTGACCGCTATGCCCACCACTGGCGCGCCCGGGACCACACCGTCGGTCAACGTCGACCCGAAGAAGCCGGCGTCGCCGAAGCGAGACACGGCGCCGTCGTTCTGCACCACCCAGTAGCCCTGGCCGTCGGCGCTGGCCGCGATGGCGGACACCGGGGACGGGACGGGCGCCCCGAGGAGCGTGGGCACGTTTCCGAAGTAGCCGGCGTCGCCGAACCCGAAGACGCCGCCGTTGGCTCCGGCAATCAGGTAGCCGGTCGGGGTCGGCGTGGTGGCCGAGGCGGGCGCCGCCCTCCCGGCCAGGACGAGGGCGCCGGCGGCCACGACGGCGGCCGCCACCGACCACCGACGCGCCCATGGCGACCGACCACGACGCCGTCTCGGTGTGACCACTGGACCGTTCTCGGACACGCCCACTCCTCTCGGGTCACGGGGATCGTCAACCGGCCGAATCCCCGGGTTCCCATTCTCGATTAATTCGACCGTATTTCTAGATTTACTATGAAATAGTGTCAAGCCCAACACCGAGGGGCCCCGGGGGACGCCCGACGAAATGGGTCTTGCACCGGGGCCCGGGGGGCCCGATGCTGATGCCAGGAGGCGATCGCGGCCCGGCCGGACCCTGAACCGGCCCCGATGGACTCGGAAGGGAGATCCCTGGCCATGAGCCTGGCTCAGAGGCACCGTGAGCCCGTCGAGGCCCATTTCACCGAGGGCGAGCTCGACCTCGAACCACCCGAGGAGCTCGCCATCGCCGAGCTCGACGAGGAGGCCATCCTCGAAGAGGAGCTCGACAACGAGGACCTGCTCGAAGAAGACGTCGACGAGGATACGTTGGAGGCCACCCTGGAACACCTCGTCCACGGGGACGACGGGGACCTGGACGACGACGGTTTCGAGGCGGCCGTCGAGGTCCGGCGTGCGCCGACGGCAGCGGATCTCGACGGGAGTGACGACTTCGAGCAGTCCCCGGCCGACGGGGATGTCGAGGAGAGCCTCGACCTGGTGTTGGCCGAGCGCCTCGCCCTGGTGGGCCCGGACGGGAACTCGGACGGAGACGGCGAGGGCGAGATCACCGAGCTCGAGGCAGTGCTCTTGCTCATGACGACCGACGGCGTCGACCCGGTCGACGTGGCGCCGTGCGGCTCGGGGGAGTTCGTGTGCCGGTCGTGTTTCTTGGTACGCAGGCGGGTCCAGCTGGTCGATGCGGTGGCGATGGTGTGCGGCGACTGCTCGACGTGATCGGACCCGGGGGTGCCCTGAGGCTCCGGACGGGCGCCACCGGACTTCCGTCGGCTACAACGTGTCGTCATGGACACCACGTCACGACCTGAGGTGACTCACCTGCCACGGCACAGGCGCACCATCGCCATCACGGGATCAGGATCGGGGATCGGCGCGGCGGTGAGCCGACGATTCGAGCGCAGCGGTGCCCGGGTGATCGGCATCGACCTTCACGATGCGCCCGTCACCGCCGACCTGTCGGGGCCCGAAGGCCGGGCCCAGGCGTTGTCCACCGTCACCGAGCTCTGTGGCTCTCGCCTCGACGGTCTCGTGGTGTGCGCCGGGCTCGGGCCCCAGACCCGCCCCACCGAGCTGATCGCGTCGGTGAACTTCTTCGGCGCCCTCGACGTGCTCGACGGGATGCTGCGATTGCTCGTCGAAGGCGAAGCCCCGGCGGCGGTGGCCGTCTGCTCCAACGCGGCCAGCCTCACACCCCCCCACGTCGATCTCCTGCAGTTGTTGTTGGACGGCGACGAGGACAAGGCGTCGGCGTGCGCCGCGGGCATCGACGGGTCGACCGTCTACGGGACCAGCAAGCTCGCCCTGACACGCGCCCTGCGCCGACGCGCGGGTAAATGGGGGAAAGCCGGGGTCCGCTTGAACGCCGTGGCTCCCGGACCGGTGGAGACACCGCTGCTGGCGGGCGGGCTCGCGGACCCCGTGCTCGGGCCGCTCATCGAGGCCCTGCCGGTGCCGCTCGGGCGCCGAGCCAGTGCGGAGGAGATCGCGGGGGCCATCGGGTTCCTCCTCGACCCCGCCAACGGGTACGTCCACGGGTCCGTGCTCTTCGTCGACGGCGGGAGCGACGCGCTGTTGCGGCCGGACACCCTCTGAGAAGTCCGGACAACACCTTGGCCACGCGCCGGAGCCCGTCGGCGATCAGCCGTCGTCGTCGGTGGGCCGGGCCCTCTCGCGCTTACGGGCCGATCGGCGTCGCTTGTCGGTGAGCCGCCGGGCTCGCGCCGACGCGCTGGGGGCCGTGGCAACCCGGGGCCTGTCGACCCGGAGCCCGTCGGCCAGTCGTATCCGCAGCCTCTCGAGGGCCAACTCCCGGTTGCGCATCTGGGAGCGTTCGTCACCGGCGGCGCATCGCACCGACGGCCCGAGGCGCTCGAGAAGACGGGCTCGCTGACGCGGGCCGAGGGACCTCGATGCGACCACGTCGAACGACACCTCGGCGCGCGTGCTCGCCTTGTTGGCATGTTGTCCGCCGGGCCCGCCACTGGTCGTGAATCGCCACTCGAGCTCGTCGGCGGGGATGACCACGCTCCGGGTGACGCGCAACGCACCGACGTGGTCGATCCCTTGCTCACCCATGCGCCACCGAAACCATCACAGCGTGCCGCTCGGCGCCCCCACGCGCCACGCTCGGTCGGTCGACCCGCTCAGGGCCCGGGCTCGGAAACGACATGGTTCTCGAGGGTCCCCACCCGGTCGATGTCAATCCGGACGACGTCGCCGGGGACGAGCCACCGGGGGGGATCGAAGCCCATCCCCACCCCGGCCGGGGTCCCGGTCGAGATGAGGTCACCGGGCTCGAGCGTGAACACCGTGGACAGGTACTCGACCTGCTCCCAGCACGTGAAGATCATGTCCTCGGTCGACGCGTCCTGGCGCAGATCGCCGTTGACCCAGGTCCGCAGACGAAGTCGGTGGGGGTCGCCGATCTCGTCCGCACTGACGATCCACGGTCCGGTGGGACCGTGGGTGTCGAAGGACTTCCCCAGCGTCCAGGTCGGCGTCCGCCACTGCCAGTCCCGTACGGTCACGTCGTTGAGGACGGTGAATCCGGCCACCACCGCGGGGGCCTCGGCCGCCGTCACGTGACGACACCGCCGGCCCACGACCATGGCCAGCTCGCCCTCGTAGTCGACCTGGTCCGAGACTGTGGGGATCTCGATGGCGTCGCCGTGGCCGACCACACAGGTGCGCTGCTTGTTGAACCACACCTGATACTCAGGCCGCGACGCGCCCGTCTCGGCCACATGGGCGCCGTAGTTGAGCCCGATGCCGAGCACCTTGGCGGGGTGCGGCACCGGCGGGCGCAGACGCACGGCGCCGAGGTCCAGGCGCCGGGCGGGCGAGTGCACGGCCGCCTCGGCCCGCTCCAGGGCCGCCGGTCCGGCCACGAGGAACTCGGCCATGTCGCCCGGGAGGCCGACGGAGGGGTCGGTGAGGTCCACCACCTGGTCTTCGACCACGACCCCGGTGCGGACGAGGGAGCCCTCGCCGGGCTCCACGAAGCTCACCAGCCGCATTCCGCCACCGTAGCGACAAGCCTGATAAGAGAACAGCACCTGCCGGCCGGACATGGGAGACGGACATGCCAGGAAGTCTCGAGGGGAAGGTGGCGCTCGTGACCGGGTCCTCCAGCGGTATCGGGGCGGCGACGGCCAGGGCCCTCGCCACGGAGGGGGCCACGGTGGTGGTCAACTCCGCCACGTCGGTGGAGGCGGGGCGGGCGATCGCCGGTGAGCTGCCCGGCGCCAGCTACGTCCAGGCCGACGTGGCCGACCCCGACCAGGCCCAGAACCTGGTGGCCCAGGCCGTGGAGAACCACGGACGCCTCGACATCCTCGTGAACAACGCCGGGACCACCCAGGTCATCGCCCACCCCGACCTCGATGCGGCCACGCCGGCGGTGTGGCGGCGCATCTTCGACGTGAACGTCATCGGCACCTGGCAGGTGACCGTGGCCGCCGTCCCCCACTTGCGCGCCGGCGGCGACGGGGTGGTCGTCAACGTGTCGTCGGTGGCCGGGCACAGCACCCGGGGGAGCTCGATCCCCTATGCGACCTCGAAGGCCGCCGTGAGCCACATGACCACGTTGCTGGCCAACGTGCTGGGCCCCGAGATCCGGGTCAACGCCGTGGCGCCGGGGCTCGTGGACACACCGTGGACGGCAGATTGGGAGGTCGTTCGGGAATTCGTGCGGGCGCAGGCGCCGTTGCAGCGTACGGGGGCTCCCGACGACATCGCCGACGTCATCCTCGGCCTGGTCGGTGCCCGCTACGTGACGGGCGAGATCGTCATGGTCGACGGAGGTCTCCATCTGCGCTGAGTGGCCTGACCGGGTGGCCGGGCGGCGCCGTGCTTGTCATGATGGCCCGGTGCCGCACTACGAGAAGCCGAAGTCGGCCGACAGGATCTTCAACTCCGCGGTGGGAAGGCTGACGCGCCTAGGCGTCAGCGTGTGGGGCTCGCGGGTGCTGCGGGTGCAGGGCAGGACCTCGGGCCTGTGGCGCAGCAATCCGGTGAACCCCCTCACCCTCGACGGCCAGCGTTACCTGGTGGCGCCCCGAGGCGAGACCGAGTGGGTGCGCAACCTGCGAGTGGCGGGCGGCGGTGAGCTCGTCGTCGGGCGCCGGGTCGAGCGGTTCACCGCCGACGAGCTCGGCGACGACCACAAGGTCGAAATCCTGCGCGCCTACCTCCGGCGCTGGAAATTCGAGGTCGGCCGGTTCTTCGGCGGCGTGTCCGCTGACTCTCCCGACGATGATCTGCGCCGGATCGCCCCCGAACATCCCGTGTTCGTGGTCAAGGCGCAGCCAGCTCCGCAAGACGAGGGACGGGCATGAACTTCGACATCTGGCTCCCCACGGCCAGCCCGTTCGCCACCCCGGAGCTGTTGGAAGCGGTGGCGCGCGAGGCGCAGTCGCGTGATGTGCACGCCATCTGGGTGGGCGAGCACGTCGTCACCTTCGAGCGTTATGCCTCGCGCTATCCCTATGCCGAGGACGGGCAGGTACCCATGCCACCGGGATCGGGATTGCTCGATCCCTTCGCCGCCCTGGCCTTCCTGGCCGCGGTGTCGACGTCGGTTCGGCTCGGGACGGCCATGTGCCTGTTGCCCCAGCGCAACCCCGTGTACACGGCCAAGGAGGTCGCCACCGTCGACTGGTTGTCGGGAGGCCGCGTCGACCTCGGCGTGGGTGTGGGCTGGCTCCGCGAGGAGTTCGAGGCGCTCGATGTGCCTTGGGAACGACGCGGTGAGCGCACCGACGAGTACCTGGCGGTCCTGCGCGCCCTGTGGTGTGAGGACCCCTCGTCGTTCTCTGGCACCCACTACACGCTTCCTCCATGCAACTCCCATCCCAAGCCCGTCCAGGCCCCCCACCCTCCCATCCACATCGGCGGCGAGAGCGACGCCGCCCTGCGCCGGACAGCCCGGGTGGGACAGGGTTGGCACACCTGCAACCGGGCCCCGGCCGATCTCCCCGACGCCCTGGCCCGGCTCGAGGCACTCCTCGCCGAACAGGGCCGGGCCCGATCGGAGATCACGGTGACGGTGTGCCCGTACTTCAAACCGATCGACCCTGCCATCACCGAGCAGTACGCCGAGGCCGGCGCTGATGCGGTGGCGGTCATGCTCTTCGCCATGTCCGCCGATGACGTGCCGGTCGCGTTCGAGGCGATCGACCCGTGCCTCGAGCGGGCCCGGGCATGCTGAACGGCGGGCCGCACCCGGCGGGGTGACCATCGACCCCCGGCTCCGGTCCCCCACCAGGGACCGCTGCGCTCCAGGATCCGGGGCTCTCGAGTCACAGTAATGTAGTTTTGCGTTCACTGCCGGTGACGACTAGACGGGGAGCTGCCATGCAGGACCTGGATGACGATCCACGTGTCGGGCGCAGGCGGCTCTCTTCTGTCCAGGGTGAACGAGGATCTCCCACCGTGACGCCTCAAGACGCATCCGTGGTCCCCGCCCAACGCCTCCTCAAGGTGGCGTCCGCACTGAGCGAAGGCGCCACCCGGCTGCACCAGCAACTGCGACACCTCGAGCCCTCCGAGCGCGACGCCCTGTTGGACCTGGTCGCCGATCAGGTCAACGAGATCATCAACCTGTGGACAGACCTGGTGCGGGGCGTCGTGTCCCCCGACGAGGCCATGACCGGTGACCTCCCCGATCCGGCCGAGGCGTCGAGCCCCCGCAGTGCCACTCCTTTCGCCGCCCGTCGACAGACCGGGACCGCCGGTGACCATCCGGCGCGGATATTCGTTCCCGAGCCGGCGGAGCCCTTGCACCGGCCCGCAGAGGCCAAGGCGTCGCTGCGTCACGGGCCCGTGGAGTCCTTCCGTGACTCAGATCGGCTCACCCGCGACGAGCTCACGGGCGTCCTCAACCGGCAAGCGGGGTTCGCCGCCCTGGGGCGCGAGATCGACCGGTGTCGACGCAGTGGCGAGCGACTCGTCCTCGGCTACCTGAACGTCGACAGGATGAAGGTGGTCAACGACGCCCGAGGCTCGCGAGCCGGTGACGAGGTCCTGCGCAAGGTCACGGCCGCGCTGCGGGCCACGTTGCGCTCCTATGACGTGATCGCCCGGCTCGGTGGCGACGAGTTCCTCTTCTCCCTCCCGGGCTCGGACATGTCCACGGCCGAGCTTCGCTTCAAGGAGTTCGCCGTCATCCTGACCGAAGAGGCGCCGGGCTCCAGCGCCAGCGTGGGATTCGCCGACCTCCATCAACACGACACGCTCGACGACCTCATCGCCGCCGCCGAGACCGCCATGCTCAAGGGTCGCCGGGCACGCCGACGCGGTCGGGGGTGATCCCCACCACCTTCGGCGCCGAGCTCGACCCCCCGGATGACCGCACCGATGCCCGACCCGCGTCCTGACACCGAACCGAGCGCCGGCGACGACGTATCGGTCCACCATGACGGGGCCGTCGCCGTCGTCACCTTGCGTCGTCCACCCCACAACCTGCTCACCGAGCCGGTCCTGCGCGCCCTCGCCGATGCCATCGCCCAGTTGCCCGCCAGTGCACGCGCCGCCGTGGTGTGCTCGGAGGGCCGATCGTTCTGCGCGGGTGCCGACTTCCGTTCCGGGGACGCCCCCGACCCCACCGAGCACGGAGAATTCGAGGCCCGGACGGCTGCCTTCTACATCCAGGCGGTGCGGGTCTTCGCCGCCCCCGTGCCCCTGGTGGCTGCGGTCCAGGGAGCGGCCATCGGCGCCGGGTTCGGGCTAGCGCTGGCGTGTGACGTCTGCGTGGTGGGAGAGTTCGGATGGTTCCAGGCGAACTTCGTTCGTCTCGGGATCCACCCCGGGTTCGCGCTGAGCACGACCCTTCCCCGCGTGGTGGGCCCGGGGCGCGCTGCCGAGCTGTTGCTCACCGGGCGACGGGTCGTGGCGGGCGAGGCGGGGAGGATCGGGATTGCGCAGCGCGTCGTCCCGGCCGGTGATGAGCTCGACGCCGCCGTCGAGATCGCCGCCCACATCGCCGCCGGCGCCCCGTTGGCGGTCTCGGCCACCCGGGCGACCCTTCGCCATGGGTTGGCCGACGCGGCGCGCGACGCCATGCGCCACGAGCTGGCCGAGCAGGTTGCCTTGGCGGGCACGCAAGACGCCGTGGAAGGGGTCCGGGCCATGCTCGAGGGCGAGGAGCCCCGGTTCGAGGGTCGCTGAACGTCGCCCATGGCGGGCGTCAACCCTGCACGCCCGTCCTCGCGACGGCTCAGCTCGCGAACTCGGGCATGACGGCGGCGGCGAACTCCTCGACCCGGACCCGGCCTTCCGACGGCCACATGCACACCAGGTACCCGATACCGAGGTCACGCATGGTGTCCGCCTGGCGCCGAACCTCGTCCCAGGGCTCGGAAAGAGACAGCGACGACGCCCGGACGATGGACGCGGGATCACGTCCGGCCGCCTCGGCCAGGCGGTCGACCTCCGCCGACAGCGCCCTGAGCTGCTCGGGGCTGCCGAAGGTGTGCCACACGTCGGCAAACCTCGCCACCAGCGGGAGCGTCCGACGACGACCCGACCCCCCGATCCAGATGGGAGGGTGTGGTCGTTGCACCGGCACCGGGCGCATCTGGGCACTGTCGAGGGTGAAGTGCGTCCCCCGATACGACACCACCTCTCCGGTGAAGAGCCGGGTGAGCATCTCGAGGCAGTCCTCCAGCCGGTCGAATCGGTGTCCGGTTGATGGAAACTCGATTCCGAGCTGCCCGTGCTCGGCGCCGTACCACGCCGCCCCGAGGGCGAGCTCGAGCCGACCCCGGCTGGCGTGGTCGACCGTCACCGCCTGGGCCGCCAGGACCGACGGGTGCCGGTAGGTCACCCCCGTCACGAGCAGGCCGAGGCGGATCGTGGTGGTGGCCGACGCCAGCGCGGCCAGCGTCGTCATCCCCTCGAAGCAATTGCCGGGCCCTTCGCCGTACATGGGGACGAAATGGTCGAAACCCCACGCGCCGTCGAAGCCCAGAGCCTCGCTGAATCGAACCCGTTCGACGACTTCGCCGAATTCCATCCGCTGTTGAGCCACATCGATACCGAATCGCATGACGTGACCCTACGACGTCGGAGGTGGCCGAAGGTACCGAGGGTTCGCCACGGCCAGCTTGTCCCGCACGGTGGCCTCCACGGCGGCGCGGACTTCCTCCGAGCGCGACTCGAGTGTCCCCGAGCGAATGGCGCTGGCCAGCTCGGAGTCCGACTGCACCCCGAGGCTCTCCAACCGCCGTGCATGGGCGGCGGCCTGCTCGGGCCCCAGGACGATCTCCCGGGCCACCATGGCGACGACGTTGGCGGCCACCCGGACGTGGAAGCGGACCCTGCCCTCGGTCACAGCAAGCACGTCGGTCTCGAGGAACTCTCGCACCGCTTCGAGCAGCTCGGCCGCGGACGGAGTGTCGTGCGGGGCCCATCCGCCCGGCACCGAAGGGTCAGCCCCTTGCTCGGAGCCCGTCGCTCCGGCGCCGCCCGCGGGCGGCTCAGGCAACCCGGCACCGCCGCTCACGGCAGCAGCTCCAACAGATCCCACTCCACCTCGCACACCCGCCGCCCGATGGCCGCCAGTTCTACCGAACGGACCGCTCCCGTGGTGTGGGTCAGGGCCTGCACGATGCAGATGATCCCCCAGCGAAGGGTGCCGAGCACCAGCCACCAGTGCAGGCACGCGCTGTCGACGGGGCCTCCGCCGGCTGTTTCGTAGGCCGTGACCAGTTGCTCGATGGTCCCGAACCCGCCTACGGGCAGCGGCGATCCGAAACGCCACGCCTTGACGCACAGCCAACCGAGGTCCTCGAGGGGATCACCGAGATGGGCCAGTTCCCAGTCGAGAACGGCACGGATCCCTTCGGGGCCCACGATCAGATTGCCGTTGCGGAAGTCACCGTGGACCACGGACTCGGCCGAGCGCGGCGGGCGGGTCTGAGCCAGCCAGCGCAGCCCGAGCTCGAAGGCGGGGTGTGCCTGGCCGAGGCGCTCGAGAAGGTCGCCCAGCTGCTCGAGCGGATCACCCCCGGCCAGACCGGGCACCTCGGCGGGCGCGATGCGATGGACAGCAGCGAGCGCACGGCCACACTGCTCGGCCAGGACGGTGCGGGCCGGCGCCAAGGCTTCGTCGCGCAGGATCCGGCGGGGGATCGTCTCACCGTCGACGAACTCGGTGATCACGAACGTGGTGCCGATCCCTTCCGACGAGTCCCCCGCCAACACCACCCGGGGCACGGGGACCCCGGCGCGCGCCGCCGCCTGCAGGAGGGCGGCCTCGAGCCGCAGCCCCGATTGCGGCGCCCCTGGTGGGTCGCGCCGCAGGACCAACCGCGGGGGCGTGCCCGCAGGCCCGCTCACGGAGAAGCTCCACGTCTCCCGGGAGGCGCCCCCGGGCAATCGGGTGACCCCGTCGACCTCCACCGACGCACCGAAAGCGGCGCCGAGCACGACACCGAGTTGCCCGGGGAGGTCCACGCTGTCCATGCGCGGAGGCTACCGACTGCCACGGTCAGCGCGCCGATAGGGTGGCCGCTATCGACGTCCGCCTCGATCCCCACGACGAGTACATGCACGAGCTGGGCCCCGAGCCCAACTTCAACGAATCCATGTACTTCAACGCCTATGACCCCGGGGCGGGCCTGGGTGGGTTCTTCCGGTTGGGGAACAGGGCCAACGAGGGCAGTGGCGAGATGACCATTTGCCTCTACCTTCCCGACGGAACGGTGGCCTTCATGTTCCGCCGACCCCAGGTGACGACCAACGACGCCTTCGACGCCGCGGGGATGCGCTTCGAGGTCGTCGAGCCCTTCGTCGAGCTCCGGGTCCATTACGAGGGCTCCGTCGTCGTCTTGGAGGAACCGCTGCAGATGGCCGACCCGCGCCAGGCATTCTCGTCGAACCCCCACACCAGCTGTGCGGCCGACCTCGTCTTCCGGGAATGCTCCGCCATGTTCGGTGGGGAGCCCGATCAGCCCGTGGAACGTCCCGGTGAGGAATTCGCCCGCGGACACTACGAACAGCTGGTGGAGGCGACCGGCACCGTGCAGGTCGGCGACAACCGGTGGGTGGTCCAGGGCCACGGCCTGCGCGATCACAGCTGGGGCCCTCGCTACTGGCAGGCGCCGTGGTACTACCGCTGGTTGACCGGCAACGTCGGGACCGGCTTCGGTTTCATGGGATCGCGCATCGCTCGGCGCGACAGCCCCGGCACCCGGGGCGGCTTCGTGTGGGACGGCGATGACTTGCACCTCTGTCGCGACTTCCGCATCAGCACGTCGTGGGAGGGTGACGACCGGTACCACGGGTCCATCGAGGCCGAGCTCATCACCGACGCCCGGACGTGGATCGTGCACGGATCGGTCCTCCGCCTCATCCCGCTACGCAACCGTCGGCACGACGCCGACGGCCACGCCCTGGTGACTCGGATCTCCGAGGGACTCACCCGGTGGACCCTGGACGACGGGAGGGTCGGCTTCGGGATGTCGGAGTACCTGGACCAGATCGTCGACGGGCGACCCGTCGGCCTGGACGAGTAGAGGCGAGGCCCGACACACCGACATGGACCGGTCCACCGTCGACATCTACGAGGATCGAGGGTGGGAGTGGGCGGCGCACCATCCGCCCGTGCAACGCTCCGACGCCCTCGCCTTCGCCCGCACGGTGCCCGTCGGCGCCCTGCGCGTCGACCTGGGATGCGGCACCGGTCGCTACACCTCTGACCTCGGTGCCCCGTGCGTCGGTCTCGACGCGGCCCGCGCCATGCTCGAGCGATGCCGGAGTTCCGCCCCCGGCGCCCTGCTCGTCCAGGCGGACCTCGAGGCCCTGCCGTTCGGGACCACCACGCTGCACGGAGGGTGGGCCCACATGAGCTACCTCCATGTCCCGAGCGGCCGGCTGCCGGCCGCGCTGGGCGACCTGCACCGCACATTGGTGGTGGGCGCCCCGGTGGAGGTGCAGGTCCTCGCCGGTGACTACGAGGGCGACGCGCTTCCCGCCGACCGCATCGGCGGTCGCTTCTTCGCGGCGTGGACGCCGCAACGGCTGAGCGACGTTCTCGTGGGCGCCGGTTTCGAGGTCGGGACCGTGGTGACCACCGGGGACTTCGTCCGGGCCACGGCCGGGCGCGCCCGCACGCTTTCCGACGTCGTCGGGCCGGGGATGCAGCTGCTCGTCGTCGGTCTCAACCCCAGCCTGTACTCCGCCGACGTCGGGGTGGGCTACGGGCGGCCCGGCAACCGCTTCTGGCCCGCGGCGCTCGACGCCGGCCTCGTGACACGTGATCGCGACCCCGGGCACGCCCTTCGTGTCCACGGCATGGGCATGACCGATGTGGTCAAGCGGGCCACGTCCAATGCGGCATCACTGGCGCCGGCCGAGTACCGCACGGGCATGGCGCGCGTGGAGCGTCTCGTGCGCTGGCTGACACCCGAGGCGGTGTGCTTCGTCGGCCTCACGGGATGGAGGCAGGCCGTCAACCGGGGCGCCCGGGCCGGTCCCCAACAGGAGCAGATCGGCGGTCGGCCCGTCTACGTGATGCCCTCCACCAGTGGAGCCAATGCGCACGCCCGCATCGACGAGCTCAGCGCGCACCTGCGCGCCGCGCGTGCGATGACGAAACCGTAAGGTCGTCCATGGCGGTCTCGTGGCGACGACGGTCCGCCATTTTCCATGACATGTCCGGTAGCGTCATGCTCCGTGGTGACCGGCCGCGACACGCCCGCCGGCGGACCTGAGGGGGACGTGCGCAGCGACTTGCCTTCGACTCCGCCTCGTGGGAGCGACACCCGAAACCCGTCCGCCCCCTCGGCGGCGCTCGCAACGCGGCCCGTGCAACGGTTCGGCTCCTTCGACGACGAAGCGTCGACTTCGGTGTACGCACAGCACTTCGACCCCGTGTTCGGCCGACGCTTCGCCGAGCGGGCTCTCGACTCGCTCATCGTGGTGCGCGGGGCGCGCGTCCTCGACGTCGCCTGCGGAACCGGCATCTTCGCCCGCATGGCCGCCCACGTCGTCGGCCCGGCCGGCACAGTCGTGGGCATCGACCCCTCGCCGGGCGCGGTGGAGGCGGCCCGTCGAATCGACTTCACCAGCATCGTCGAATGGCGGAGCTGGGATGGCGCGCGACTCCCGTTCGCCGACGAGAGCTTCGACGTCGTGGCGTGCCAGCACGCGCTGCACCGCTTCCACGACCCCTTGTCGGTGCTCGAGGAGATGCGGCGAGTGCTCGCCCCGGGAGGCCGCCTGGGGGTGATGACGTGGGGGCCCATCGAAGAGAACCCGGCGTTCGCGGCGGAGCTCGACGCCATCATCAAGTCGGGCCTCGACCAGTCGGGCGTCGTCGAGGTGCTCCTCGACGCCTTCGCGTACCACCGCATCGATGACCTCCGTGCGCTCATGCACGAGGCGGGCTTCAGCGACGTGTCGTGCCGAACGGTCCGCATGCTGGCGGCACTGCCCCGCGTCTCGCAGTGGGTGCGGGTGTACCCGTCCCTGCCGCCGCTTTCCCGTGCCTGGCGCGATTGCAGCCAGCAGGCCCGGATCCAATTCCTGTCCCGGGCGACGGAGCTGCTGCGGCCCTTCGAACACGAGGGGGTGCTGCGCGTCCAGGCATCGTCGCGCCTCGTCGTGGCCCGGGCACCTCTCGGCTGACCCCGCCCCTGCCCCGGAAACCCGCCAGGCGGGGCGTAGTGTGACCGCGTGCCGGAGGACGTGAACAGACCTCCTGACGAGGTGTCGCCGCCCCCGCCGCCACCCCCTTCAGGCGAGTCGACCACCCAGCCGGCCGATCCGGGCCTCGCTCCGCCGCCGCCGCCACCACCACCGCCGCCCCCTCCACCCGGCTACGGACAACCCCCACCCTGGGCGGCCCCGGGCCCACCGGGAGCTCGTCCGTCCCCGGGACACCTCCCCCCACCCTCGTACCCCTATCCGAGCGCAGCCGGGTACCCTCCGCCGGGCTACCCCCCCGGCGCCCCCTACCCACCCGGTGGTTCGTACTCCGGCGCCCCTCACCCCGGCGCCACCTACCCACCCGGTCCGGGCAGCCCGCCCCCTCCACCTCCGTGGACGGCACCACCGCATCCGGGACTCCCCGTCGCCGGGACGGCGGCGGGACCGCCGGCGGAGCCCAACGCCACCGAGGCGCCGGGCGGGCCAAACCCGGGGCGCCCAGCGCGCCCGCGTCGGATCGCCGTCGCCGTGGGACTAGTGGTCGTCATCCTCGTCGGCGTTGGGGTGGGGCTCATCGCCACGTCGGGGTCCAGCCCGAGCACCTCGATCTCCCCTGTCGCCCGGCGCCTGGCGCGCTCGGCCTTGGCTGCCACCATCCAGAGGGGCTCGTTCCACTACGTGTCGGAGTTCACCTCCCAGGGCCAGACGCAGCGGACCGTGGGCGACGCCGGTCCCTCGTCGGGCAAACAGGTAATCACGATCGGTACCGACACCTTCACGGTCCTCGTGATCGGTACCGCCTGTTACTTCCAGGGCAACGAGAGACAGATCGTGGAGCAACTGGGCTTGCCGATCGCGGTGGCCGCCGCTCACTCCGGCCAGTGGATCTCGCTGGCCCCCGGTGACGCCCCCTACGCATCGGTGTACGTGGCGGTCACGACCCGGTCGGCACTGGACACCAACGTGGTCTTCGCGCCGCACCAACAGCTGGGGCCCTCGACACGGGCGGGATACCCGGTGCTGGGGATCACGGGACCGATGACCAACGAGACCGTGGAGGGACAGACACAACGGGCCCAGGGCACGGCGGATCTCTACGTCACCACGTCGCGGCCCCATCTCCCCGTGCTGTACACCGAGAACGGCAAGATCGACAAGGTGGCCTCGAAACTGGCGATGACGTTCAGCAAGTGGGGCGAGGCCGTGTCGGTGAGTGCCCCCAGCGGGGCCGTGAGCTACGCCTCGCTGGAGACCGGTGCCGGCACCACCCCGACCACAGGGCCGCCCGTGCTGACCTCGGGCCCCGGCTGAACCAACAGCCGGCCGCCGTTCAGGTGCTGCGGCGGTAGCGCCACACCGCCAGCGGGGCGAAGACGACCAGCAACCCGACACACCACGCCAGCGCCACCAGCACGTGCCCCGCCGTGCTGCCCGGGACGTGGGCGCTGCCCAGCATGAGGGAGCGCTGGGCGGTGATGACCACGCCGATGGGCTGGTTGTTGGCGAACCCCCGAAGCCAACCGGGCATGGACGCGACCTGCACGAACGCCGGTGAGGCGAAGATCAAGGGGAAAAGGATCGGGAACGCCATGACCTGAGCCGTCTCGCTGTTGGACGCCACCAGCCCGATGACGGCGAAACCCCACAGCAGGGCGTAGGCGAAGAACAGGACGAGTGCGCACGCCGCGATGAAGCCGAGGGCGCCGTTGGGGAAGTCGAATCCCACCAAGGCTCCCACCCCGGTCATGAGCAGGAGCACGAACACGTTGCGCACGAGATCGGCGGTGGTCCGGCCGGCGAGAACGGCCGATCGGGCCATGGGCAACGCCCTGAACCGCTCGATGAGCCCTTTGTGCAGATCCTCGGACAGGCCCACGGCGGTGCCGATCCCCCCGAAACCCACGCTCTGGACGAAGATCCCCGCCATGAGAAAGTCGATGTAGCTGAGGTGCAGCCCAGGGTTGATGGCCCCGCCGAAGACGTAGCGGAACAACAGCACGAACATGATGGGCTGCAGCGTGGAGAAGAACAGCGACTCGGGAATGCGGGTGTAGGCGATCAGGTTCCTCTTGGTGATCGTCAGGGTGTCGGAGACGGCCCATCGCAGGCGCGCTCCCCCACCGGGCGTGGCAGGGTTGGTGGCGGGGGCGATCCCGGCCCCCGGTGTGATGACCGTGGTCGTGGTGCTCACCGTGGACCTCCCTCGCTGGTGGCGCCGGCTTTCGCCGGAGCCCGCCGGCGGCGCCGATGGCCGTCGGTCGGCGTGTTCGTCGAATCGTCGTCGTCGGTTTCGGTCCGCTTCCCCGTGAGGGCCAGGAACACGTCGTCGAGGCTGGGCTCACGGATCTGGAACGTGGTGGGGACGATGGCGTGCTGGTCGAGCAGGCGCAGCACCTCCATGGCGACCCGGGGACCGTCGTCCACCGGCAGCTCGACCATGGCACCGACCACGGTCGGGGCCTTGGCGCCGACCGTCCCCAAGATGCCGGCGGCCCGGCGCGCCAGCTCGGGGTCGGCGAGACCCACGTCGAGGACGGTGGCCCCGAGGTCAGCCTTCAGCTGGGTGGGGGTCCCTTCGGCGATGACGCGCCCGTGGTCCACGACGGCGACATGGCGGGCCAGGGTGTCGGCCTCCTCGAGGTACTGCGTCGTAAGCAACACGCTCGTGCCCTCGTCGACGAGGCGGTCGATCATTCCCCACACGTCCACCCGGCTCTGCGGGTCCAGGCCCGTGGTGGGCTCGTCGAGGAACAGCACCCTCGGTCGGGCCACCAGGGCGGCGGCGACGTCGAGGCGACGGCGCATGCCGCCGGAGTACGTCTTGAGGGGTCGGTCTCCGGCGTCGGTCAGCCCGAATTCCTCGAGCAGCTCCACGGCTCGCGTCGCCACCGCCTCTCGTCCCATGTGGTTGAGGCGCCCGACCATGGTGAGGTTCTCGCGACCGGTGAGGTTCTCGTCGACCGCCGCGTACTGGCCCGCCAGCCCGATGAGGGTCCGGACCCGATCGGCCTGGGTTACCACGTCGTATCCGAGGACGAGACCGGTGCCCGCGTCCGGGGAGAGAATCGTGGTGAGGATGCGCACTGCCGTGGTCTTGCCCGCGCCGTTCGGGCCGAGCAGGCCGAAGATGGTGCCTTCCTCGACGGCGAAGCTGACGCCGTCGAGGGCCCGTACCTCCCCCCCGAACGTCTTTCGCAGATCGTGCGCCTCGATGGCATTGGTCATGGGCAATGTCTCTCTTGGAGTCCGAGGGGAAGTCCGGCGCGTCGCACCGAGCGACTTCGACTTCACCGCATCTGTGAGCCTCTGAGCTTACGGGTCCGTCGGCCCCTCCCCGACCGGGGCGGTCATGGCCGGCCGCCGGCCAGAGCGCTGTGGCGACCTCGGGCTTGCCCGTCAGAGTGCGACGACCACGGCGTCGGCCGCGCTGCGGCGGGCGGCGTCGAGGACCTCGAGCGTCGCCAGCGCGTCCCGGGGGTCGACCGGAGGTGGTTCGCCGTGGCGCAACGCTCTCACCACGCCCCGGTAGAAAGCGGGCCAGTTCCCCCGGAGGCTCGCCACCGTTTCCTCCTCGGCACCGCGCACGAGCCGCCCCCAACGTTCGGGAGGCTCGTCGCCGAATCCCGCCTCGTCGGGCCGTCGACCGGCGCGCAGCGCGTCCTCCTGGCCGTCGAGGTGCGTCACCGAGTACCCCGCCGCACTGCCCAGGACGCGCAGGCGAGGACCCGGAACGGCGGCCACCGCGCTCGCCCACAGGTGCGATTGCACCCCCGAGCGGTGGCGCAGGGCCACGAACACGTCGTCATCGGCGCCTCCCCGGCGGGCCGCCACCTCGCCATAGACATGGGAGACGGGCCCGAACAACGTGTGCGCCTGGTCGACGAGGTGCACGCCGAGGTCGAGCAGCACCCCTCCCCCGTCTTCGGCCGAGAGCTCTTCTCGCCATGCGCCCGGCGCACGCTGGGGCCTCCACCGCTCGAACCGCGACTCGTAGCGAACCACCTCTCCGAGCGCACCGTCTTCGAGGAGCCGGCTCAGCGTCAGGTGGTCGGAGTCCCAGCGACGGTTGTGGAAGACCGTCAGCATCACCCCGGCGGCGGCGGCCCGCTCGACGACGGCGCGGGCCGGGGCGACGAGAGGCGCCAGCGGCTTTTCGACCACGACGGCCAGGCCCGCCTCCACGGCCGCGGTCGCCAGGGCGGCGTGGGTCCCAGTCGTGCTCGCCACCACGACGAGGTCGTGCTCGGCGGCGCGGGCCCACACCTCGTCGGCGCCCTCGACCACCCGGGCGCGGGGGAAGTCGAGCCCGGCGCGTGCTCGGCGATCGGGGTCGGCGGTCACAATCGTGGTGAGCTCGAGCCCCGGCGTCGCCGCGATCAACGGGGCGTGGAACACCCGGCCCGAGAGGCCGTAGCCGAGCAGGACGACACGGATCACGGGGACCGGCCCGTTGTCACTACCGACGCCGGGCGCTTCGTCGCCGTCCGGCGCGGTCGCGTCGCAAGGAGGCGCCCGTCAGCGGCCGGCGGTGGTGCTTCGCCGCGACACGGCGTCGATGGTCACTGCCGCGATGAGCACGCCGCCAGTGACGATGAACTCCCACTGCACGGCCAACCCGAGGAGGTACATCCCGTTGTAGATGCCGCCGATCACGAGGCCGCCGAGCACGCCGTGGACAGCCCGGCCCCGGCCCCCGAACAGCGAGGTGCCACCGATGACCGCGGCGGCCACCGCGTACAGGACGAGCTGACCGCCGTTGACGTTGTTGGACATGCCGCCCAAGTACGAGGCATAGAGGAGGCCGGCGATCCCGGCGGTGACCGCACACAGGACAAAGGCCCACGTGCGGATCATGGCCACGTTGATACCGGCCCGACGGGCCGCCTCGGGGTTGCCGCCGATGGCGTAGATATAGCGACCGTATCGGGTGCGCTGGAGCAGGAACGTCCACGCGCCGAGGACGCCGAGGACGATGAAGATCGCCCACGGGACCCCCTCGAGGGTGCCGATGGCGGCACGGTTGACGTTGCACACGAGCACGACGATCGCCCCGATGGCCGCCATGAAGACGATCTTGATCAACGTCAGGACGATCGGGGGGGCGACGAGCCCACTCCTCCGTCGGCGCGAGTCACGAAGGTAGAGGTTCGCGCTCAGTAGACCCACGATGACGACCATGGCGATCCAGCCTACGAGCGGCGTGACATGGCCCCACATGAGATCGTAGAGCGCGTGCAGATTGGATGTCCGGCCGAGGAGGCTGGGATATCCGGAGAAGGGCCCGAAGGCGAGCACGATGAGCAGGACCCCGTTGAAGATGAGCAGCCCCGCCAGGGTCACGATGAAGGAGGGGAGTCGCAACCGGGTGACCAACGACCCCTGCGCGAAGCCGATGAGGGCACACGCCACAAGAGCCACGACGATGGCCGCCCACCACGGCCAGTTTGTCGTGACGGGCTGCACGAGTTGCACGGCGATGACGGCGCCAACGGGGCCGACGTAGCCGATCGACAGGTCGATCTCACCCAGCAGCAGGACGAAGATCTCGGCCATGGCCAGGACCATGAACACCGCGCTCTGCAGGAAGAGGTTCACGATGTTGCCGGCTGACAGGAAGACGTGATGCGGGCTGATCGCCTGGAAGACGATGACGATGGCCACCAATCCCAGGATGACCGGAAGCATCCCGCTCTCCCCGCCCCTGATACGGAGGAACTGGGCGCGCACGTACTCCCGCATCGTCTGGGCAATGATCTCGGGCGGGACCAGGGGGGCGCCGCCTTCGGCGGCGGTCAGGTCGACGAGGGGCTCGACCGGTGTATCGACGTCGGGCACGGCGGGAGCTCCGGTGGGGCCGGGGTTGGAGTCAGCTGGTGCCATGTTCGACAACTCCGTTCCCGCCGGGGGTTCCCTGGGTTGTCACGCCCAGACCCCCCGTCGTCATGAACTCGACGATGCTCTGTCGATCGAACGCCGACGTGTTGTCCTCCACGACCATCCGGCCCAGGTACAGGACCGCCATCCGGTCGGCCACGGCGAAGAGGTCGTTGAGGTTGTGCGAGATCATCAGCACCGCCAGCCCGTGGTCCCGAAGGCGGCGAACCAGGTCGAGCACCATGGCAGTCTGGGTCACGCCCAGAGCGGCCGTGGGCTCGTCCATGATGACCAGCTTGGAATTCCACATCACCGCTTTGGCGACGGCCACGGACTGGCGCTGGCCCCCCGACAGTGACCCCACCGGCTGGCGGATCGACCGCACCGTGGTCACCCGCAGGCCGGCGAGGGTCTCGGCCGCGGCGCGCTCCATGTCGTTCTCGTCGAGCAGGCGGTGACGAAGCCGTTCGCGTCCCAGGAACATGTTCTGGACGATGTCCAGGTTGTCGGCCAGGGCCAGGTCCTGGTAGACGGTCTCGATGCCCAGGGAGGCGGAGTCGTGGGCGCTGCGGATCCGGACCGGTCGCCCCTCCCAGTAGATCTGGCCCCGATCCGGCTCATGGATCCCGGCGATGCACTTGATCAACACCGACTTGCCGGCGCCGTTGTCACCGCACAACGCGGTCACCGCTCCTGCGGGCACCTCGAGGTTCACGTCGGCCAGCGCCTGGACCGCGCCGAAGCTCTTGTAAAGGCCCCGCACCCTCAGGAGAGGGTCGCCCACGCTCGCCTCGGCCACGTCGTCTCTTTCCGTCCAAAAAGAACTACGGCACGATCAGGTCGGACGCGGGACCGCCGCCGCACGAGGCGGCGACGGTCCACGCGTCACATCGAGAACCCCGAGGTTATGGGGTAATGCCTGCAGCAGTGCAGACGCTGTTGCTCACCGCCGTGCACAGCGCCGACGCCGAGATGAACTGGTCCTTGATGACCGTCGAGTTCATGTTGGAGGTGGTCACCCACTCCGGCGTGAGCAAGGACGCAGGCTGCGTCGACCCCGTCACGCCCTTCGGAGGCGTGGTGGTCGAGTTCACCAGGCTGCTGGGCGGGGTCTTGCCTGCCCGCAGGATCGTCGCCAGGGAGACGGCGTCCTGTGCCTCTTCGTAGATCGGCTTGTACACCGATCCGCACTGGTAGCCCTGGAGGATCCACTCCATGCCCTGCAGGGTGGCGTCCTGCCCCGTGGTGGGGATCTTCTTGGGTCCGACGCCCTTGGCCTTCAGGTCGCCGATCACGGCGTTGGCCAGGCCGTCATTGGCCTCGACCGTGGCGTTGATCGTCGGGTGAGCGGTGAACTGCTGCGTGAAGATGGTCGCGCCTGTGGCGTTCACCCATCCGGGGGTGATCTGGTCGCCCACCAAGGTGTAGCCCTTGCTGTTGGTCAGGCCCGCCGTCAACGGGGTGGTCTGGGAGTTCCAGATCACCGAGTTGTAGCCCTGGGCGAACGACACCGCGTTCGGGTCGGTGTCCTCACCGCCGTCGAGCTCGAAGACCTTGGGGTTAGTGATGCCCCACGAGGAGACGCATGTCTCGAAGCCCTGGCCGATGAGCTGGCCCACCTTGAAGTTGTTGAAGCTCACGTAATAGGTGTTGGTGCCCGTGAAGGTGGCTCGGTCGTAGCTGATGACGGCGACACCGTGCGACGACGCATACGACTGGACCTCGGCCCCGACGGTGCTGTCGATCGGGTCGAAAACCAGGACCTTGGCGCCCTCGGTGATGTCAGCCTGGGCATCGGCGAGCTCGGTGGCGTCGACCCCCAGAGCGTTGTCGATCTTGAAGTCCGAGGAGGAGTACCCCGCCATCTGGAATGCCTTGGTCAGGTAGGGGGCGTCGAAGTCGACATATCGAGTCGACGACGTCTCGTCAGGCAGAATCACGCCCACCAGGCCGGTTCCCGCCGCCGCCAGCGGCTTCAACTTCGCCATCTCGGTGAAGTTGACGTTGAACGACGTCACACTCAGGTCGGACGGCACGGTGGCCGAGGGTGCCTTCGTCGTCGTGGTCGACGCCTTGGGGGTGCTGCTACACGCCGTGAACACCAGGCCCACGACAACGGCCAGGGAGATCCCCGCCAGCCGACTCAACCCACGGATTCGCATTTTTCGCTCTCCTGCTTTCTATTCGAGTTCTCTCGATGACCCGCTCACGTTGCAAGCATGTTCAGAGAGGCGAGACCACAACAGGGCCAAACGTCCCTGACAGCCGAACGTCTGATGTCGCCTCGAACGTCTACATGCCTCCGATCGACAACTGCGTGAGCAACATAGCCCCCCATTTCGTCACGCGCTTGCAATATTCTTGTTCAGTTGATCACAAGCGAGGCGCGAACGGGGAGATGGTCGGACCCGGCCATGGGTAGCACCTCGCCGGCATCGACCGTGGCGGGCCCCCTCACGAGGATGTGATCGGGTTGCGCCAGCGGCCGCGACGCCCACGTGGGCCAAGTGCGACCGCGCACCGCCCTCGACCACCCGGGGAACATGACCATGAGGGGCGGCCCCCACAAGTTCATGTCGCCGGCCAGCACGCAGGGAACCGGGGTGAGGGCGTGGATGGCCCGGCGTAGGGCCACGATGTGCCGGGGCGACCCTTGGCTCAGGTGGGCGAGGTGGGTACCCACCATGCGGACGGCAGCGGAAGCGCCGTCGAGGTCGATGTCGATGACGATCGCTCCCCGGCGAGCCGGGTCGGTGGGCAGTTTGCCCAGGTCGATGGTGTGCGAGGCCGTGACGGCCAAGCGTGACAGCACGGCGATCGACCACGTTCCCCGTTCGACGGGTGCGAGCCGGGCCCGCGCCCGGGCCCGCTGTTGGTTCGATGTCGAGCGCCGGCGGTCGATGCGCAGTCCGTGAACCCGATGGGCCCACAGGCGTGGGCCCCACCGGTCGTGAGGGTGAATGGGGGGCGGCGACATACGGCCCCGGGCGAAGGGCAGCTCCACGGCTCGGTACCCCAAGCGACGGGCCACGTCCTGCGCCAGGGATACCCCGTGGTCGGGGGACCAGGACTCCTGGAGCATCAGGACGTCGGCGTCGATGCGCCGGCAGGCGTCCACGACGTCGAAGCGGCGGCCCCAGCCGTCCACGCCGCCGTGCAGGTTGTAGCTGGCGACGACGACCCGTGGCATTGGTCGGGCAGGCTACCGACCGGTCCGTGCCCCGAGGGCGACCGGCCGGCCACGACGGCCTGTCCTGGCAGGCTGCGGTCACCGCTGCGTGCGGTCGGGGCGGAACGGCCGTGCCCCGCCGGGGCGGTCCTTGGGCACGCTGCGTGACATAGCTCAACCTTGTTGGGGGTGTGCCGATAGCAATTGGGATGACGTTGTTCCCGAGTACCTTCCGCACCGACCACCTCTGGGGGACGAGCACCCCGGGTGGCCCCGTCCGTGGCCTCAAGAACCTCGTCAGCCGGCTGCGGGCCCGTCAGGCCCCGGCGAGGACCTCGTCGATCTCGGTCGTCACCCCCCAGGCCAACGGCACCCACCACGAACGACCCGAGCCCTTGCTCAAGTGGACCGACCCCCGCACCGCTCCTGACGGCAACTTCCAGGACTGGGCCATCTCCAACGCCGATATCGCCGCCACCGGGGTACCGGGGCGCAGTACGCCCTGGGACGCCGTCTGCGAGTTCGCTCTGTCCTACGACGGCTACGGGTACTGGGACGACCTGCCGGAGCTCGCCAGCCGCGTCCTGCAACGCTGGACCAGGAGCCGTGCGTTGCCGGCCACACTCGACGAGCTCCGAGGCTGTCTTTTCTACGAGCAGCGACGCTGGCACCACTTCGGCGAGGAGCCCACGGGGCGCTCCGCGCAGTACATGCGGGCCATCGTCGAGGCCATCGCCGCGCTGTGCGCCGGCGCCACCCGGACGACGGCTCGCATCCCCGACCCCCGACCGGCCAAGGCGGACGAGGCCCACGTGAAGCTGGTGGCGGCGCGCGCCGTGGCGCTGCGCCCCATGCACGTGCAGCACCCCATGACCCTGCGGCCGGTCCCCGCCGCGGTGGCGCGGCTCGTGCCCGTGCCGGCCGCCGAAGCCCACGTCCGGCTGGTGTCGTCGCTCGAGGAAGCCGGCTCCGCCTCGAGGCATCCCTCGGGACAGTCGTCGAGGCGCTCGGCCGGTCACCCGTCGCAGCTTCCGTCGATGAGCCGCGTGATCCACGAGCTCAAGCCCATGCCGTCGGCGGACCCGCTGCCCAAGCCTCCGGTGATCGTGCGGCGATCCCAGGGCACGGGGTCGGGCGCACCGCACCACCCCGGTGGGGGGGCCACGAGCGGCACGCGTCCCACGCCCATGTGCCACGAGTTCTCCTACGACGACGCCGGGTACCGGACATGGGTGCAGACCCACCCGGACGGGTTCGTCCTGAACCAACCGAGAACGGCGCGGACCAAGGCGCCGACGCTGCATCGTGTCGGGTGCGGCGTCATCGCCGACCGGGGCGAGGGCGAGACCCTCACGGTGACGGCGATCAAGGTGGGTGGCCCCAGCGCCGACACCCTCCGCACGTGGAGCGTGGCCCGGGGGACAGGCCGGCCCACCGCGTGCCGACGCTGCAACCCGTAACACCGGGCGCCCGGGCACCGCAGGGGTGAGGGCTCCGGCCGTACAGTGAGCGCGTGCTCCTCCTGGCCGCTTCGCCGGCGCTGGACCATCACGACGTCGGCCCCACCCACCCCGAGCGCCCCGCCCGCGTGCAGGCGGCGCTGGCGGGCATCGACGAGGCCGGGCTGCGCGACGCCGTTATCGTGCTCGAGCCCCGGCGCGCCACCGAGCAAGAGCTGAGCCTGGTCCACCCGTTGTCGTACCTCGAGGCCCTGCGCGCCTTCTGCGAAGCCGGCGGGGGGGCACTGGACCCCGACACCAGGGCCGGGCCCGGTTCGTGGGACACGGCCCTGCTCGCGGCCGGGGCCGGGCTCGAGGTCGTCGACGCCTTGCGGCGCGGTGACGCCGAGGTGGCCTTCGTGGCCGCCCGACCCCCCGGGCACCACGCGCTGGCGGCCGAGCCGATGGGCTTCTGCCTCCTCAACAACGTGGCCGTGGCGGCCGCCTCGCTGGCCCAACGCGGCGAGCGGGTTCTCATCGTCGACTGGGACGTCCACCACGGCAACGGGACCCAGGCCATCTTCTGGGACGACCCCCGCGTGCTCTACGTCTCCACCCATCAGTGGCCCCTGTATCCGGGCACGGGCCGCGTGGCGGAGACCGGGGGGCCCGGTGCCCCCGGGCTCACCGTCAACGTTCCCCTCCCGCCCGGCGCCACGGGGGACGTGATGTTGCGTGCCCTCGACGACGTCGTGGCCCCGGTGGTGGAGCGGTTCTCACCCACCTGGGTGCTCGTGTCGGCGGGGTACGACGCGCATCGCGCCGACCCCATGGCCGGGTTGCACCTCAGCGCCGGCGACTTCGCCGACATCGCCCTGCGGGTGAGGGACTTCGCGCCCGGCCCGGGCCGCTTGGCGCTGCTCCTCGAGGGCGGCTACGACCTCGACGCGCTGCGCCTGTCGGTGGGCGCCAGCCTGGCCGCCCTGCTCGACACGGCCTTCCGCCCCGAGCACGCCTCGAGCGGCGGGCCCGGGATCGAGGCGGTCGAAGCCGCCCGCCGGGGGCACCTCGAGCACGGCATCTCCTAGGCGTTCTCCCCGGCTCACCCCAAACCGGCGTCGGGGGAACTCGGCGACGGCGTCCCACGCCGGTCCTTCGCCGCTGATGACCTCACGGTGCCCCACGCTGTCGAGAACGGTGCACCGGGCGTCGTCCCCGCGCGCCGCCGGGGACGCCTTGCGGTAGCGCTCGGGGACCTGCAGGGGCGTCCCCCCGAGGAAACGCACGACGGCCCCGGCCCCGAGCCCCAGTGCGGCACCGTGCGCAAGGCTGCGCACCCGGTGATCCTATGGTGCTAAGACCACGGGATGACCTCGACGAGCCGGGACCATCCCCGCGCCCACGAGCTCCCTCCACCCCAGACCGTCGAGGTCGCCGAGGGCGTCTACGCCTACGTCCAGCCCGACGGCGGCTGGTGGATCAACAACACCGGGTTCGTCCTGGGCGAAGACTCGGTCCTGTGCATCGACAGCTGCGCCACCGAACGCCGCACGCGCGCCTTTCTCGACGCCGTGGCACAGCAACAACGGCACCGGCACCGCGCCCGTGGCCCACGGCCCGGGGCCCGCATGCTGGTGAACACCCATCACCACGGCGACCACACCAACGGCAACTGCCTGTTTCCCAAGGCCACCGTCATCGGCCACCACCTGTGCCGGGAGGCCATCGCCGCCCAGGGGATCCTCCGCCCCGACGGCCTGTGGGAACCGGTGCAGTGGGGCGACCTCGAACCGGCGCCCCCGTTCGTGACCTTCGAGCGCCGCCTCGATGTCTTCGTGGACGACCTGCTCGTCGAGCTCCACCACTTCGGCACGGCGGCGCACACCACCAACGACGTGGTGGCGTGGATACCCGAGCACCGGGTCCTGTTCACGGGCGACCTCATCTTCAACAACGGCACGCCCTTCGTCCTCATGGGGTCGGTGGCCGGGTCGTTGGTGGCGCTCGACTGTGTGATGGAGCTCGACCCCCAGGTCATCGTCCCCGGCCACGGGGATGTGTGCGGGCCCGAGGTGATCGACGTCGTCGGGGAGTACCTGCGCTTCCTCCAGGCCACGGCATACGAGGCCCATGACGCCGGGATCACCCCCCTCGAGGCCGCCCGGCAGACGGACCTCGGTCCCTTTGCCGGCCTCGCCCATCCCGAGCGTCTCGCCGGCAACCTCCATCGCGCCATGGCCGAGTGCGAGGGAGCCCGACCGGGCGCCCCCATCGACCTCCTGGCCGCCTTCGCCGACATGGTGGCGCTCAACGGCGGCGAGCCTCTGACCTGCCACGCCTGAGGAGCCCTGGCGCCGCCGGGGGCCCACCTCCTCCGGTTGACCGATTGTTGAGCGGGGATAGAGGTTCCGGTGAGCCTGGCCTGCCAAGGTGAGGGCCTCGAAGGCGGCCGTGACAACGGGGGGCCGCTTCACTGCGCCGGGGGGCCCATGTCCATCGTCGACGACCCAATGCACGCGGGAGGGCGACAGACGCGCCACGAACGCCTGTGGCAGACCCCGGACCCCACCCCGTGGACGGCCGGGTCGGCCATGGCCAAGACGAAGGGCGCGGGGACGTCGCCGGCGCAACGGAGCCGCCCGGTGGACGACCTCTTCGCCGGCGTCGGCGCCGACCAGCTTTGGCGGGCGCGCATCGAGCTCGTGGTCTCGTCGGGGCTCTCGGGTGACGCCACCCGCAAGTCGCGCCAGGACAGTGTGCGGTCGCGGGCCCAGGCCTCGTTCGACGCCGTGTGCAAGGTGTGCCGCGACGAGCTGCGTCCGGTGCTCGAACACAGCGTCGACATGCTCAACGAGTGGGGCCTCGAGGCGCGTGTGACCGAGACGCTGCGAGACACCCCGGCGCGCGTACCCCGCAGCTTCGACCTCGCCTTGTGCATCGACCGCTTCGAGGACCGCGGGCCGGGCAAGCTGACCATCACGGCCACCGAAGGATGCGAGTTCGTCCGGCTCAAGCTGGCGGTGGGACCGGGGAAGTTCGATGGCGAGGTCAACGAGCACGTGGGCTCGACGATCGCCTCCGACCTCTCCGACGCCCTGGTGGGTGGCTTGGTGGCGACCCTCGTGGAGCAGCTCTTCAGTTCGTGACCGGCGACAGGCGCTGCGCCAGGAAGGCCAACGCCAGCGGGTAGCGCCAGCCGATTCCGCTGTGGGTGGCGTCGAAGAGCTCGAAATGCACGTCGGTGACGCCGATGCCGTCCAGGGCGTCGCGAAAGGCCACGGCTCCCAGGTCGAGGTACCAGTCGTCGCGCGTCCCGGCGTCGATCCACACGGCCCGCAGCGCGTCCAGCGCCTCGGCGTGCGCCGGGACCATGCGGACCGGGTCCCAGTCCAACCAGCGCGCCCACACCTCGTCGCGCAAGCGCCCGGTGGTGGGCTCGAACGGGAGCACCGGGGTGCCGTCGTCGAGCGCCGAGAAGCACGCCGAGACTCCCAAGGCCATGAGCAGCAGGTGGTCCTCGGGACGCGACAGCCCGGGCCGGGAGCCGAAGTCCGTCCACCACGCGCCGATGTCGCCGTCCCAGGCGCGCAACGCCCGCACCATCTTGGGGAATTCGGGGAGGTAACAGCATTCGTACAGCGCGTCCCCGGCGTGGGTGGCGAGCCCACCGAAGAGATCGGGCCGCAGCATGGGCGTGATCATGGCCCCGAAGCCGCCGCTCGACTTGCCCTGGATGCCGCGATGGGCGGGTGAGTCGAGGGTGCGGTAGCGCTCGTCCACGAACGCCACCACGTCCTCGCACAGATAGGTGTGGTACTGGCCCGTGCCCGGCGAGTCGACGAATTGCGACCCGCCGTACGCCGTCCAGGCGTCCACCCACACCACGATGCACGGTGGCGCCTGTCCCGACGCGAACAGTGCGTCGGCGGACTCGGGAAACGTTTGGCGGTAGGGCTCGCGATTGGCCCACATGGTGACGAACCCCGTGTACCCCTGGATGACGTAGATCGACGGCAGCCGCTGGGTGCCGGCGTCGTAGCCGGGGGGCACGTACACCCACAAGGGTCGATCGACGCTGTCACCGAGGACGTTGCCGCCCAACGCGGTCGACGTGATCATGTGCTCGTCGATCCTCCCGGCGAGCTGTCCACTCCACGGCAGGGGCACGGGACCTCCCTCGGCGGGCTCCTCCGACGCCCGCCCAGGATGGCACGCCGGGGCGGCCGTGACGCCGGCGCCCCGGAAGGCTCCGAGCGCACCGGTGACCCAATGGCGGCTCCCGCCTCGAGACGGGATCGCAGCCGCCGGGACCAGGCCCTTCGTCACTTCCTCGGACCGACTCCCGTCACTTTTCCGGAGCCGGGCGGGCAGATCCTCAACGACACGGTGCGCCCGGTCGATACCCACGAAGTGGAAAGCGAAGGCCGGTTCGAAGCGGGGCCCGGGGACCCCGACGCCCAGGCCCTCCGGGCCCGCGCCCAGCTGCTCGAGCGCGTGGCCGAGGCGCTGCCCGTGGGAGTCCTCCACGTCGACGCCCTGCGGCGCGTGCTCTACGCCAACTCCCGGCTGCATGAGATCCTGGGATCGCCAGGCGGCGCCACGCTCGACGAGCACCTGACCACGGTGATCGACGCCGACCGCGGCGGGCCGACAGGGCCTTCGACGCCGTGCTGCTCGACGGGGTGGACAGCGACATCGACGTGGGCGTCGAGCCCGTGGGGGCGGACACCTCGGGCCGGCGTCGATGCACGATCAGTCTGCGCGCCCTGACCTCCGAAGGCGGCGAGGTCACCGGCGCGGTGGCGTGCGTGGCCGACGTCACCGAGAGCGGCGCCGGGCGCGACGAGCCCCGCCGGCACGGCGCCTTCGACGCCCTCACCCGCTGCAACGACCGGGCCTCGACCCTGGCCGCCCTCGAGGCCATGGTGGCGGGGGCGGACGCCGAAGCCATGCCGGCGGTGATCTCGGTGAACATGGACCACTTCAAGGGCGTCAACGACGACCACGGGCGCGCCGCCGGTGACGAGTTCCTGGGTGTGGTGGCCAGGCGGCTGCACGGTGCGGTGCGCGAGGACGACATCGTGGGCCGGATGGGTGGAGACGAGTTCCTCGTGGTGTGCTCCCGCATCGCCACGGCGGCGGCGGCGGTGCGCAAGGCGAACACCATCGCCGACTCGCTGCGCCACGAGATCCAGCTCAAAGACATCAGGGTCACGTCCCAGGCGAGCATCGGGGTGGCGTGGTCGAGCGGGCCCGAGACCGACGTGGCCACGCTGCTGGCCCGGGCCGACGCGGCGCGCCGCGAGTCCAAGCGGCGCGGCGCCGGGCGCCCCGTGCTGTTCACGCCGTCCTTGCTCCTCGAGCCGCCCCCGGCCGCGCCCTAGACGGGTGAGCGGCGCCAGCGCTCGACGGCGGCGAGGGCGCTGCCCTTCAGTGCACTCGGTGCCCCCGAAGCGTCGATCGAGGTCTCGGCGACCTGAGCCAGCTGGTGATCCGACAGGGAGAACTGGGCACGGCACAACGCGTACTCGTCCAGGAGGCTGGTGCCGAACAGCAACGGGTCATCGGCATTCACACTGCACCGGACCCCACGTTCGATCAACGTGGCAAGGGGATGGTCCTCGGCGGCGAACACCCCGAGCCTGACATTGCTGGTGGGGCACACGTCGAGGCACACGCCGGCCGAGGCCAGCCGCGCCACCACGGTTGGGTCCTCGACGGCGCGAACCCCGTGGAGGATCCGGTGCGCGCCCAGGGCCTCCAGCGCCACCGCCACGCTGTCGGAGCCGAGAAACTCGCCGGCGTGCGGTGTCGCCAACAGCCCGCCGTGGCGGGCGATGGCGAAGGCCTCCTCGAAGGCGGCCGGCGGGTGGGCGGCCTCGTCCCCGTCGAGCCCGAAGCTCACGACGCCCTCGGTGGCCAGGACGGTCGCCAGCCGAGCCGTCCGGCTCGCAGCGTCGGGGCCCAGGTGCCGGTTGGCGGCGACCATGAGGCCGAACCCGACGCCGAGGCGGGCGGCGGCGGCGTGGCCGCTGTGCAGCACCAGCTGCACCGCCTCCCGATCAGGTCCGAGCCGCCCCTGGAAGAGCCCGGGCCACAGCGACAGCTCGACCCACACGGCGCCGTCGGCGGCGGCGTCCTCGACGACCTCGCCCACGACCCGCTCGAGGTTGTCCGGCGACGCCAGGGCGTCGTGGCACGCCGTGATGACGTCCATGAAGACGGCGAAGGACGAGTAGACCCTCCCGGGTGGGAGCTGGGGGGCGGGGGTGCCGCGTCGTTCGCACAGCTCCTGCAGCGTCTGCTCGCGCAGGGCCCCGTCGAGGTGGAGGTGCAGATGGGCCTTGGGCAGCGTGGCGAGGTCACGCATCAGGGCCGCCGGAGCCGCCGGAGCCCCGGTGCGGGCCTGGTCGCCATCAGCGCTCGATGATCTCGCCCACGACGTCGCCCACCTGGTAGGTCTCGCCTTCCCGGGCGACGTGGCGGAGCCGTCCCGGCGCGGGAGCCTCGATCTCGTTGGTCACCTTGTCGGTCTCCATCTCGTAAAGCGCCTGGCCCTTGGCCACGGCGCCCCCGTCCTCTACCAGCCAGCCCGCCAGGACGGCTTCGGTCATCTCCATGCCGATCTTGGGGAGGCGCAGCAACACCGTCGGCTCGGTCTCAGGCTTTGTAGGCCATGACCCATTCGACGGCTTGGAGCAGTCGTTCGGGCCCGGGGAGGGCGAGGCGCTCGAGGTTGGGGGCGTAGGGCAACGGCGCCGACACCGCGCCCACGCGCAACACGGGCGCCACCAAACGGTCGAAGAGCGCCTCGGAGATCCCGGCGGCGAGCTCGGCCCCGAAGCCGCCGGTGACCACCGCCTCGTGGAGGATGACGGCCCGGCGCGTGCGGCGTACCGACTCGAGGACGGCGGCCTCGTCCAACGGGACCAGCGACCGGAGGTCGAGCACCTCGACCTCGACGCCGCGCGAGGCCACGGCGTCGGCCACCGCCAGGGCGTCGTGCACCTGACGGCCGTAGCTCACGACGGTGACGTCGGACCCGGGCCGCTTGACGTCGGCCACGCCCAGGGGGACGGGGCGGTCGTCGAGCACGCTCTTGCGCGCCAGGAGCAGGACCTGCTCGATGAACACGCAGGGGTCGTCGTCGGCGATGCACGACGCCAGCAGGCCCCGGGCGTCGGACGCCGTGCTGGGGACGACCACCTTGAGGCCCGGGACGTGCGTCAGCCAGGCCTCGAGCATCTGCGAGTGCTGGGCGCCCACACCGAGGCCACCGCCCACGGCGGTGCGCACCACCATGGGGACCGGGGTCAGGCCCCCCGACATGTAGCGAAGCTTGGCGGCGTGGTTGGCGAGCTGGTCGAGGCACAGGCCGAGGAAGTCCATGAACATGACCTCGGCCACGGGACGCAGGCCCCCCAGGGCGGCCCCGATGGCGGCGCCCACGATGGCCTGCTCGGAGATGGGCGTGTCGCGCACCCGATCGACCCCGTGTTTGGCCGCCAGTCCCTTGGTGACCCCGAACACCCCGTTGTCGGAGATGTCCTCGCCGAGCAGTACCACGCGGGGGTCCGACGCCAGCGCCTCGTCGAGAGCCAGGGTGATGGCCGAGCGCACGCTCGTCTCCCGGCCTTCTCCCGACGCCGGGTCCGCCGACGGGGCCGTCGCCATGGTGGGGGGGCCGACCACGTCGGTGAGCAGCTCGTCGGCGCCGGGCTCGGGGAGCTCGAGCACCTCGGCCAGGGTGGCGGCCACGAGCGTGGCGCAGCGCTCCTCGACGGCGCCCGCCGACTCCTCGGTGAGCACGCCCTGCTCCACCAGGCGCCGGCGCAGGCGCGCCAGCGGCTCGCGCTGCCAGGCCTCTTCGAGCTCGGCGGCGTCGACGTAGGTCATGCGGTCCCCGAAGACGTGGCCGAAGAGCCGGTAGGTGACCGCTTCGACCAGGGTGGGGCCCCCTCCCGACCGGGCGCGCTCGGCGGCGGTCGACACCGCCTCGTACACCGCCACCGGGTCGTTGCCGTCCACGGTCACCCCGGGCATGGCGTAGGCGGCGGCCCGCTCGGCCACGTGGTCGATGCGTTGGTGATCGCCGACGGCGGTGTGCTCGCCGTACAGGTTGTTCTGGCACAACAAGACCACCGGGAGCCCCCACACCGCGGCCAGATTGGCGGCCTCGTGGAAGGCGCCGATGTTGGTGGCACCGTCGCCGAACGAGGCCACCGTGACGCGCCCCTCGCCACCGCGCGCCGCCGCCCAGGCCAGGCCGGCGGCGATGGGCAGTCCCGAACCGACCACGCCCGTGGTCAACATGACGCCGGCGTCGGGCCAGGCCACGTGCATGGGGCCGCCCTTGCCCTTGCCGGTGCCCTGGGCACGGCCCAGCATCTCGGCCAGGAGGGGGCGCAGGGGGACGCCCTTGGCGATCTGGTCGTGGAGGCCCCGGTAGGTGGTCACGAGGTAGTCGTCGGGCCGCAGGGCGGCGCCGAAGCCGGCGGCCACCGCCTCCTGGCCTCTCGGCGAGTAGTAGGCCAAGGTGATGGTGCCCGCCGAGATGGCGCCGCGCAGGGCGTCGTCGCAGGCGGCGATGAGCGCCATGGTGTCGAACATCGATACGAGCGTGGCGTCGTCGGGGGCCATGGCCACACCGTATGACACCGGGGACGTGCGGGAGCTCGTCGAGCTCAGCGATCGGGCGTCAGCGGGCCCCGCGCAGCAGCGCCCCCGGGCGGGCCCCGGTGTCGCGCCCGCCCTCGAAGGTGGTCTCCCCCGACTTGACCGTCGCCACGTAGCCGACGGCGTCCTGGACCAGCCGCCGGCCTCCGGCGGGGAGGTCGGTCACCACCTTGGGGTTCCCCAGTTGAAGGCGTTGGTAGTCGATCACGTTCACGTCGGCCACCATGCCGGGCGCCAGCGTGCCGCGGTCTCCGAGCCCGTAGAGCCGGGCGGTGTCGGAAGTCTGCTTCTTCACCACCCACTCCAGTGGCAATCGTTCGCCTCGGGTGCGGTCCCGGGTCCAGTGCGACAGCATGAACGTCGGCTGGGGTGAGTCGCAGATCACGCCGCAGTGCGCCCCGCCGTCGCCGAGACCCGCCGCGGCGCGCGGGTGCAGGAGCATCTCCCGCACGTGGTCGAGGCTCTTCGAGGCGTAGTTGAGGATGGGAAAGTACAACAGCCCGTGTCCCTCGGACTCGAGCATGACGTCGTAGGCGATGTCGAGGGGATGGCGCCCGGCGGCAGCCGCCAACGAGGCCAGCGAGCGCTCGGGGCCGGGCTCGTAGTCCGGCGGCGTGCCCAGGACGAAGGTGACCCGGTAGGCCTTGGCCAACGTGGCCGCGCCGGCCTCGTCGGGCTCGAACGACACGATCGAGTGCCGCACCGACGGGTCGCGCAGCGCCTCGAGGAGCTGCTCGTCGCTCAACCGGCGGGCCTTGAGCTGTTGGTAGGCGGGGATGAGGTCGAAGAGGCAGAACGTGGCGTGGTGCCCCGACAACAGCCCCGTGGCGCGCGCCGCCACCTGGGGCCACAGCTGGGCGCCCTCTTGGGCGGCCCGCAGCGACTCGTCCATGAGCTCGCGCCACAGCTCGGGGGCGTCGGTCACCTGCAACAGGGCGAAGGTCACGGGGCGCCCGATGGCGGCGGAGAGCCGGCGCATCCAGTCCACCTCTTTGACCGGGGCGGCGACGTCCTCCCCGGCCACTCCCGCCGGGGCCAGCTCGAAGATCCCGGTGCCCAGCTCGCCCAGGGCGGCCCCGATCCCGAACAGCTCCTCTTCGGCCGCGAAGGTCCCCGGCACGGGCTCACCGTCGATGGCCCGGTGGGCGATCGTGCGCGACGTCGAGAACCCCAGGGCGCCGGCGGCGACGGCCTCTTTCACGATGGCGCGCATGGCCTCGATGTCGTCGGCACCGGCGGGCTCGTTGCGGGCCCCGCGCTCTCCCATGACGTAGGCCCGCACCGCGCCGTGGGCGATCTGCGTTCCCACGTCGACGGTGAAGCGGCGGCGCCCCAGGGCGTCGAGGTACTGCGGGAAGCTCTCCCAGTCCCACGCCATGCCCTCGGCCAGCGCGGTGCCCGGGATGTCCTCGACCCCCTCCATCAGTCCGATGAGCCAGTCGTGGCGGTCCGGGCGTGCCGGGGCGAACCCCACGCCGCAGTTGCCGGTGACGATCGTCGTCACCCCGTGCCAGGCGCTGGGGGCGAGCACCTCGTCCCAGGTGGCCTGACCGTCGTAGTGCGTATGGATGTCCACCCACCCCGGGGTGACCACGGCGCCGTCGGCGTCGATGGTGCGGGTGGCGGCCTCCCCGGCGGTCAGGCCCACGGCCGTGATGCGTCCGTCGTCGATGGCCACGTCCGCCGTGCGAGCGGGGGCCCCGGTGCCGTCGACGACGGTGCCGGCTCGAATGATGAGGTCGTGCACCGGGCCGCCTCCCTTCCCAGGGCCTCATGGTGACATCGGCCCGACCCCTCCACAACCCCACCTCTCGTCGAGCGGCGCCGCTCAGGCCGACGCCCCGGGGCCGAGGTGGGTGGGGATGGACTGGGCGAAGTGGAACACGTCGTCGGGGTCGTAGGCGGCTTTGACCGACACCAGGCGGGCGAGGTTGGTCCCGTAGTAGGCGTTCTGCCAGTCGGCCAGGGTGGGGTCGATGTAGTTCTGGTACGCGGCGCCGTCGACGTACCCCGCCACGGCGGCGGCGACGTGGGCCAACCACGACCTGCCCGCCTCGACCGCCGAGGCGTCGGCGCCGGTGGCCACGCTGGCCTGGATGCCGCACACGGCGTCGCGATGGACGAAGGCCGTGTCGCCGGGCTTCACGGCGTTGATGGCTCCCCCGTAGGCGTCGAAGACGAGGCCGCCTCCGAGACCCGGCAGCGTCTGGGCCAGGTCCTCGACGGTGCTGACGAAGGCGGCGATGCCCGCCGACGGCGGCAGGGCCGAGACGTACGCCGAGGATGCCACCGACGCGGCGCGCGCCAGGGTCCCCACCGGGCTCTGGCCCTGGAGATGGCACTGGGCCACGTCGAGGCTCTCGCAACCCGCCTCGACGAGCATGGCGTGGAGGTACTGCTCGGGCCCCACGAAACGATACGTGGGCGGGGCTCCGGCGGCGCCGACGAGGGCTGCCACCGACGAGGCCAGGGAGGTCGGCGACCCCACCAGCATCCCGGCCGTGCGTACTTGGAACCCGCCCCCGCCCGCCGACAGGAGCTGGCAATTCGACCACAGCTCGTCGGGGGCGCCGTGTTGCCAGGCGAGCCAGGCGCCCAAGACGTCGGCCGCCGCCGACCCCGGCCAGTCCAAGGTGAACAGGGCGAGCTCGGGGATGGGCGTGGCCCGGAAGGTGAACGAGCTCACCACGCCGAAGTTCCCGCCTCCCCCACCGCGACACGCCCAGTACAGGTCGGCGTGCGACGTCGGGTCGCAGGCGAGCACCCGGCCGTCGGCCGTGACGATCTGCACGGACTCGAGGGCGTCGCACGTGAGGCCGTACTTGCGTCCCACCACGCCGACCCCACCGCCGAGGGCCAGCCCGGCGATGCCCACGGTCGGGCACGACCCCCCGGGGACGAGGTACCCGGCCTGCGACAGTTGGTCGTAGAGGTCCACGAGTAGCGTGCCGGCGCCGACGACGGCCGTGGCGGACGCCGACGGGCTCGAGGCCCCCGCCCCGTGCACGGCGACGGTGTTCATGGGCGTGACGTCGACGACGAGGCCGGGGCCCGAGGAGTAACCGCCGTAGCTGTGCCCCCCGCTGCGGGCCACGGGGACGATGCCGTGCACGCGGGCGAACTCGACGCACCGTTGGACGTCGGCCGCCGAGGAGCACAAGGCCACCGCCGCGGGGTTGAGGTCGTCGAAGCGGGGGTCATACAGCAGGCGGGCGCGGGCGTAGTCCGGGTCGGCGGGCAGCACCAGACGCCCCGACAACGACGCCGCCAGCGCCGTCCACGCCGCGGGGTCGAGGGGTGCGGTGGTCGACGGCGTGGGATGGGTCGAGGTGGTCGTGGCGGCACCCCGGGGAGTACCGCCACACGCGGCGAGCGCGGCCGAGGCGGCCGCGCCGGCCAGGAGCCCGGTGCCCCCCAGGAACCGGCGCCGGCTGTAGCGCTCCACGGCCCGGACCCTACCGACCCTCCTCGAGGCGCTCTCGCACCACGTGCTTCTGGACCTTGCCCGACGCCGTGCGGGGCAGGTCGTCGACGAACACCCAACGGCGCGGCACCTTGAAGGCCGCCATCTGCTCGCGCAGGTAGGCCTCCAAGGCGGCGGAGTCCGGGGCGCGGCCGGGGGCGGCGACCACCACGGCCACCGCCGCCTCACCCCAGCGCCGGTCGGCGACGCCCACCACGGCCGCCTGGGCGACGTCGGGGTGCTCGGCGAGGGCGTTCTCGATCTCCACGGGGAAGATGTTCTCGCCCCCCGAGACGATCATGTC
This sequence comes from uncultured Acidimicrobiales bacterium, assembly GCA_963731665.1. GTDB lineage: Bacteria > Actinomycetota > Acidimicrobiia > Acidimicrobiales > UBA8190 > Chersky-840. Next base: position 658,742 of record CAVSWP010000008.1, read on the forward strand.
CTTGAGGCGCCCCGTCATGCGCAGGTAGCCGCGGTCGTCCATGGTCACCAGGTCCCCGGTCCGCAGCCAGCCGCCGGGCCGGGTGGCCGCCGCGCTGTCCTCGGGGAGATCGTGGTAGCCGGCCATGACGTTGGGGCCCTTGACCTCGAGCTCGCCCACCTCGCCGCGCCCCGCGCCGCGCCGCTGTCGGGGTCGACGACGCGTGCCCCGACGCCCGGCAGCGGCCGGCCCAAGGTGGCCGCCTTGTCCTCGGCGTCGTCGTCGAGATGGGTCTGGGAGATGAACCCCGACGCCTCGGTCTGCCCGAAGACCACCGCGAATTGCACGCCCAAGCTGTTCTCGATGTGCCGGACGAGGGCGGCGGGCACCACGGCACCGCCTCCGCTCACCGCCCGCAACGACGACAGATCGCGCCGGGGGAAGTCGGGGTGTTCCACCAGGGCCAGCAACATGGTGGGGACACCGCAGGTGAGCGTGGCCCGCTCGGACTCGATGAGCTCGAGGACGAGGCCGGGCTCGAACGCCGGCACCAGCACCGCCGTGGCCGAGAGCTGGCACAGCTGGAACGACACCACCTGGCCGCCCACGTGGAACAGCGGCATGGTCTGCACGTAGACGTCTCGGGGCCGCATCCCGAAGCGCACGGCCCCGACGCGCGCCGCATTGGTCATGCCCCGATGGGTGAGCAACGCCCCCTTGGGGGACCCGGTAGTCCCCGAGGTGTAGACGAGCTGGGCGATGTCGTCGGGCGCCACCGCCCTCGCCGCGGTGGCGCCCGGACCCGGCGCCGACGAGAGGAACGACTCCCATTCGTCGAAGAACACCACCTCTCGCAGGCCCGGGAGCTCGGGGCGCAACCGGGCCACCGTGGCGGCCAGGTCGTGGCCCCGGTGCTCGCCCACGAGGAAGACACCCGAGGCGCCCGACTGCCCCAGCACGTGGGCGAGCTCGGGCGCCCGCAGCGCCGGGTTGACGGGGACGAGCACCACACCGGCCAGGGCGGCGGCGTAGGTGAGGACGAGGGACTCGGGGAGGCTCGGGGCCACCACGGCGACGCGCTCGGAGGCCTCGAAGCGCGCCGCCAAGGCGGCGGCGGCCGCTTCGGACTCGGCCAGGAGCTCGGCGTAGGTCCAGCGCCGGCGGGACCCGGCGTCGGGCGTGCCGGCCACGAGGGCGGTGACGTCGGGACTGGCGCCCGCGGCGGCGCGCAGGATCCCGCCCACGGTGGTGTCGAGGACGGGCTCGTCCTCGTCGGCGTCCCACACCGACTGCGCAGCGGCGTCGCGCCGGGCCACGGTCAGTCCTGGAGGTACTCGGTGAGCGTGGCGTGGAAGTGGCGGATGCGGCTCTCCTGGTAGCGCGCCAGGGTGACGTCGGGAACCCCCGCCGACTCCAGGCCGTGCTGGACGCGCGCCAGGGTGGCGGTGTCCTGGTCGAGGATGCGGCCCAGGTAGCCGAGCTCGGGCGCGTCGGCCCAGCGCTCGCCGGGGGCCAGGTGCCGCGTGGGGGCGGGCGCCGGCCGGGGGCCCGAGCGCGGCACCGGCTCGAGCAACATGACGTCCATGACCGTCGCCCGGTGGTCGTGTCCCTGGGGCCGGAACCGGTAGGCGAGCGGCGTCGTGTACCCGGCCCAGGGCACGAAGTTGGGGAACACGAAGTACTCGATGGCGTCGAGGGCCTCGCAGTCGGTGACCTGGCTGTAGTCGTCCCCGGTGCGCTCGGCCAGCCGCCGGCGGGTGCGCTCGGCCAGCACCTGCCGGGCGCTGGACCCGGCGGGGACCACGGCGTCGGCGTCGTCCTTGGTTAGGAACATGGCGTCGAGGATGTCCTGCTCCCCCACGGCCCGCTCCACGTGGTCACTGGCGATGCCCACGGGGGTGATCATGCGATTGACGTGGCGGACGCCCTCGTACACGTCGTACTGGGTCTGGGCGTCGCCGCTCGTGGTCAGGAGCTGGGGATGCACGGCTACGGTGTGGTAGCTCTCGATAAAGGCCTCGAGGGCCACCTTCCAATTGCACGGCACCACTCGGACGACGTGCGCGCTCAGGTAGCGGTCGGAGAGGTCCCACGACGCGAAGTGGGCGGGCAGGATCTCGAGGTAGTCCTCCAGGCTCGGCGCCAGGGGGTCGACGGTGACGAACACGAACCCGCCCCACGTCCCGGTACGCGCCTCGGGGAGGCAGAACGTGGCCGGGTCGACGTGGGGGAAGTCCCACGGACAGGGCATGCCCGCGAACGAGCCGTCGAGGTTCCAGGTGAACCCGTGGAAGGGGCACCGCAGCTCCTCGATACGACCGGGCTGGGTGCGCAGCTGCGTACCGCGGTGCAGACAAGAATTGTGAAAGGCCCGCACCTCGTCGGGGCCGCTGCGCACCACCACGAGGGAGACGCCGGGCGACTCGTAGACGACGCAGTCACCCACGGCGGGGATCTGCTCGTGGCGACACGCCATCTGCCACACCCGTCGCCACACCCGGGCGACCTCCAGGTCGGCCACGGCACCGCTGGTGTAGCGCTCCCGGGCGACGGTCGAGGTCCGCAGGGGGGCGTCGCCGAGGGCCCGCAGCACGAGGGGAACCGCACGGGTCTCGGCGTCGAGCAACCCCTGGACGACCCGGGCCCCGTGCTCGGGGTCGCCGGAGTCCTTCACCGGTCCCCCGCCGCGGCCTCACCGGCACGCCATCCGAAGACGAGGGCGGGCCCGAGCGTCGCACCCCCCGCCGCGGTGGCGGTGCCGAAGGGGCTGGCGGCGGCGTTGCCGGCCGCGTACAGCCCGCCCACGGCGGTTCCCCGCGCCGACAGCACGCGACCGCGGTCGTCGGTGCGGGGACCGCCCTTGGTCCCCATGCACCCGAGATGGACCTCAAGGGCGTAGAAGGGGGCCTCGCACAGCGGGGCCAACGTCGGATGAGGGGCGCTCGGGTCGCCGATCCAGCGGTCGTAGGGGTACGAGCCCCGTCCGAACTCGGGGTCCTCTCCGATCGCCGCACCGGCGTTGAAACGTGCCACGGTGCGCACCAGTGTGCCCGACTCCATAACGGTGGCGGCGGCCAGGGCGTCGAGGTCGTCGCCGCGCACCAGCCACCCGGGGTCTCGGTCGGCGGGCTCGAGGGGCCCCACCGGGTAGCGGCCGCGATAGGCGGCGTCGAACACCATCCACCACGGCGCGCCGCCCCGACCGGTGCTGTCGCGGGCGGCGCGGCGCATGGCCCGGCCCACGTCGCCGTAGTTCTGGGCCTCGTCGACGAAACGCCGGCCGCGCCGGTCGACCATGATCGCCCCGGGCTGGGCCCGCTCGCCGTGCAAGGGGCGGTAGTGGGCCACGCCCTCGACCTCCTCGCCCGGGACGCGCAGAGCCGGCATCCACCAGCCCTCGGACGTGTTGGCCAGGACGGGGTCGAGGTCCATCACCATGCGCAGGGCGTCTCCGGCGCACCCCGCAGGGCCCATGGCCGCGAGGGGGGGGCCGGGGAGATAGGCGCCGGCCAGGCTGGGGTCGTGCTGGAAGCCTCCCGTGGTCAGCACCACCGCCCCGCGCTCGAGGTGGCCGTCGACGAACACGCCCACCACGGCGTCGTCCTCCACCGCCAGCCGGGTGGCACGCGCCCCGGTGCGAACCTCCACCCCGGCGTCCACCAGCGCGCTCAGGAGCCCACCCACCAGGGCCCGGCCCCGGACATGGCCGCGCAGGACCACACCGTCGTCGTGCGGGGCCGACGCGTCGGGGGACGGCTGGTCGAAGGCCGGCTGCACGCGCGCCTCGATGTTGGGCTCCATGCGCAGGGGACGCGGCCACAGGCTGCGACCCCCGGTCTTGGCCCCGGGGAGCTCACCGCGGTAGTCGGGCCAGTGCTCGAGCACCTCCCACTGCAGGCGTGTGCGCCGCTCGATCTCGTCGGTGACCCGGCGGGCATCGGTCACGAAGGCTCCGATGAGACCGAGGTCGACGTCACCCCCGGCGACCGCACCCAGGTAGGCCAGGGCCTCGGCCGGGCTGTCCTCGATGGTGCTGTCCACCCCGGCGCGACCGTGCGCCGGCATCCACACCACCCCGCCCGACATGGCCGTGGTGCCCCCCACGGCGGTCGCCCGTTCGACCACGAGGACGTCGGCCCCGGCACCGGCCGCACTCAGGGCGGCGGCCAAGCCGGCGGCCCCGGACCCCACCACGACGACCGATCGACTGCCGGGCACGGGCCCAGGGTAGGTCTGCCCCTACGATCGGGCCATGGCGCTTCCTCCCCCGTCCCCGACCACCACGGCCCTCGTCACCGGCGCCTCGTCGGGCATCGGCGTCGAGCTGGCCCGCCAGCTGGCCGGGCGCGGGCACGGGGTCACCCTGGTGGCGCGGCGCGAGGCCAAGCTCAGCGCCTTGGCGGCCGAGCTCGGCCAGGCGCACGGCGTGCGCGCCGAGGTGGTTGCCCTGGACCTCACCGACGCCCCGGCGCGCGCCGGCCTGCCCGGCACCCTGGCCGAACGGGGGCTCACCGTCGACGTGCTCGTCAACAACGCCGGGTTCAGCACCACCGGCCCCGTGTACCGCAGCGACCGGGCCCGCGAGATCACCATGATCCGCACCGACGTCGAAGCCGTGGCCGACCTGTGCAGCCTCTTTCTCCCCGGCATGGTGGAGCGCGGACGCGGCGCGGTTCTCAACGTGGCCTCCACCGCCGCCTTCCAGCCTCTTCCCGGTCAGGCCGGGTACGGGGCGGGCAAGGCCTTCGTCCTGTCCTACAGCCGCTCGGTGCGGGCCGAGCTGCGGGGCACGGGGGTGACGCTCACGGTGTTGTGCCCCGGCCCGGTGAAGACCGAGTTCGCCCAGTCGGCGGGCTTCACCCCGGAGGAGTCCGAGGGATCGCTGCCCAAGTTCATGTGGGTGCCGGCCGCCGAGGTCGCCCGCGTCGCCCTGGTGGGGATGGAACAGGGCAAGGGCGTGGTGATCCCGGGCTTCGCCAACCGGGTGGGCGCACAGGTCGGGCGCAACGCCCCGCAACAGGCCCTGGCCACCTTCCTCGCCCGCCAGCACCCGGCGCTCAAGTAGTCGTTCCCGAGCATGGCCGGCCCCGTCGTCCTCATCGTCACCGGGCCGCCGGGGTCCGGGAAGTCGACCGCGGCCAAGCTGGTGGCGCAGCGCTTCGCACGCGCCGCCTGCGTGGAGTCCGATTGGTTCTGGACCACCATCGTCAAGGGCTTCGTGGCGCCGTGGCGTGCCGAGGCCGACGCCCAGAACCGCGCCGTCCTGGGGGCGATGGCCGAGACGGTGGCGGCCCTGGCCACGGCGGGGTACGCGGTGGTGGTCGACGGGATCGTGGGCCCGTGGCATCTGGGGCTCGTGTCCGAGCCCCTGGCCCGCCGCGGGGTCGAGACCCACTACACGGTGTTGCGTCCCGCTCTGGCCGTGACCCAGGCGCGCGTCATCTCCCGGGCACGTGGCGAACGCGCCTCGGGACTGCTGGCCGCCGCCTTCGCCGACGAGGACCCCGTGGCCCACATGTGGGAGCAGTTCTCGGCCTTGGGCGACCTCGAGGACCATGTCGTCGACAACGCCCGGCTGGACCCCGAGCAGACGGCCGCGCTGGTGTGGTCGAGGTACCGCGCCGGGACCGACCGGCTGTGACGGCACCGGGGCCCCGACGCCGGGCGGGGGCTAGCGTTGGGCCATGGCCAGGATCTCTTTTCCCGAACGCGGGCACGGCGAGCACGTCGACTGGGCGCTGATGCGCCCCGAGATGGCGGTGGGCATGGGGGCGCTGTCCGAAGCCGTCTACCAGAACACCCGGCTCCCGGTGCGCGAACGGGAGGCGGCGCGCTGGACCATCGCCCTCATCAACGACTGCGTGGTGTGCCAGGACACCCGGGCCCGCAACGGCCCGGCCGCCGGCATCGACGAGGGCTTCTACTCCGAGGTGGCCGACTGGCGGGCGAGCACGGCCCTGACCAACCGGGAGCGCCTGGCGGCGGAGTTCGCCCAGCGCTTCGCCCTGGACCACCTCGCCATGGACGACGAGTTCTGGGGTCGCCTGCACGACGCCTTCTCCGACGACGAGCTGGCCGACCTCACCATGTGCTGCGGGATGTTCCTCGGGCTCGGGCGGACTCTGGCCGTGGTCGGGGTGCGCGCCCCCGACGAGCGCATCTTGGTCTGACCCCGGCGCCCGGCGCCGCCCGGGCCGCGCTCAAAAGTGCCCGAGAACCGGGTGAGGGACGTACAGCTCCTCGAGGCGGGTGACCTCCTCGGAGCTGAGCGTGAGCGTCTCCGCCGCCAGGGCGTCGGTGAGGTGCGACACCTTGGTCGACCCCACGATGGGTGCGGTCACCCCGGGCCGTTGCAGCAGCCAGGCCAGGGCCACCTGGGCCGGCGGCACGCCGCGCCCGGCGGCCACCTCGGCCACCCGGTCCACGACGTCGAAGTCGGGCTGGCTGTAGAGGTAGTCGGTGAAGGGGTCGCTGCCCGCCCGCGTGGTGCGGAGCTCGCCGTCGCGGCTGCGATTCCCGGTGAGCACGCCGCGCGCCAGGGGGCTCCAGGGGATGACCCCCACCCCCTGGTCGAGGCACAGGGGGATCATCTCGCGCTCCTCCTCGCGGTAGAGAAGGTTGTAGTGGGGCTGCATGGAGACGAACGGCGTCCAGCCGTGGCGCTCGGCCACGTGTTGGGCCTTGGCGAACTGCCAGGCGAACATGCTGCTGGCCCCGATGTAGCGGGCCTTGCCCGCTCGCACGACGTCGTGCAGCGCGCCCATGGTCTCCTCGATCGGCGTCCGGGGGTCCCAGCGGTGGATCTGGTAGAGGTCGACGTAGTCCATGTCGAGTCGTTCGAGCGAGGCGTCGATGGCCGACAGGATGTGCTTGCGCGACAGGCCGCCCCCGTTCTCACCCGGCGTCATGGGCATGAACACCTTGGTGGCGATGACCACTTCGTCGCGGGTCAGCATCTTGCTCACCAGGCGCCCGGTGGCGACCTCGCTGGCCCCCCCGGAGTAGGTGTCGGCGGTGTCGAAGAAGGTGACACCGCCTTCGACGGCGGCCCGCACGATGGGCTCGGCGCCGTCCTCGTCGAGCGCCCAGGCCCGGTCACTGCCGTTGCCGAAGCTCATCATCCCCATGCAGATGCGCGACACCCGCATGCCGGTGTTCCCCAGGTTCACGTATTGCATGGCGCCACCCTACGCCCCTCGCCCGCCGGCCGAGCCCGCCCCCGACCACAGCCTCGTCGTCGCCAGGTCGGCCCCGGCCCGCAGGGCGCGCAGCTTCGCCCACACCACCGACGCGGCGATGTCGCCGATCCCGGCCGAGGTGTCGAAGCCGCAGTCGGTGCCGGCGATGACGCGTCGGGGGTCCCCCACGGCGTGGGCCACGCTCTCGAGGCGGTCGGCGACGACCTCGGGGTGCTCGACGTAGTTGGTGGTGGTGTCGATCACCCCGGCCACCAGCACCATGTCGTCGGGCAGGGGGTGGCGTGCGAAACAGCGGTACTCGTGGGCGTGGCGGGGATTGGCCATCGACACCACCAGGGCGCCCACGTTCGCCCGGTACAGAAGGGGGAGGATGTCCTCGAGGGGCACGTCGAGGGTGTGGGGGCCCTCGTAGTTGCCCCAGCACACGTGCAGGCGCACCCGGGCCGGGTCGATCCCCTCCAGCGCGTCGTTGATGGCACCGACGACGAGCTCGACCCACGCCAGGAAGTCGCCGAGCGGACGGTGGGCGAACAGGGTGTGGCGCTCGAGGGCGAGGTCGGGTGCGTCAATCTGCAGCAGCAGGCCGCGTCCCACGATGGCCAGGTACTCCTGTCGCAGCGCCCGGGACACGGCGTGGACGTAGGTCTCGGCACTGGGGTAGTGGCGGTTGTCCATGGCCGAGGCCACGATGCCCGGGGACGCCGCGGTCATGAAGGTCTCGGCGAAGGGGGCCCCTGTCACCAGGTCGCACTCGGCGTCGACCTCCGCGGTGTCGCGGTAGGCGACCTCCCCGAGGGCGGCGGGGGCCGCCATGAGGTTCACCTGCCGGCGCAGGTGGCGCGGTACCACAAGGTCCAAGAAGTCGGGGTGGTCGAGGAGGTCTTGCATGAGGGGCCGCTCGCTCACACCGCCGAACCCCGTCATGCGGTGCTGGACGTAGGTCACGAAGCTCTCGCGCGCCTGCTCCCCGTCGTTGCCGATGTCGATCCCGGCGTCGACCTGGGCGGCCACGACGGCGGCGGTGGCCGCCCGCACCGCTTGGTGGAGCTCGGCGGGGTCGACGTCCTCCCCCCGGCTCCGTCTGCCGTGGAGCTCGGCGAGGGCGCGGGGCCGGGGCAGGCTGCCCGCATGGGTGGTGAGGATGCGGGTGTTACTGAGCAGCACCGTCGACCCGCATGTCCGCGACGCCGATGAGCTCGATGAGCACACCGTCGGGGTCGAGCACCGTCGCCATGGCCACCGGGCCGCGGGGGGCGGGCTGTTCGATGCGGCGCGCCGGGCCGTAGCCGAGGGCACCGAGCCTCGACAGCACCGACTCGACGTCGACGTTGAACGACAACAAGAAGAAACCCGCCGCCAACGCCGCCGGTGTGGGCGCGGGGGCAGTGGGCCGGTCGGCGTCGAAGGCCACGAGCTCGACCACGCCGGCGTCGGGATGGGCGGGGTCGCCGAGGAACACCGACCGCAGTGCGGTGGAGCCCACCGTGAAGAGCGTGGGCCAGTCCCCGTGAAAGACGTGGTCCATGAGGACCTCGAGGCCGATGCCGTCGCGATAGAAGCGGAGGCTGGCGTCGACGTCGCGCACGACCATGGCGGCGTGGTGGAGGCGGGTGCCCGTCACTTCCCCAGGCCCTCGGCCGGGTCGATCGGGCTCCACAGCGACACGCCGCCGTCGGCCGCCAGGACCTGTCCGGTGACCCAGTCCAGCTCCAACAGGGCCCGCACGGCGCGCGCCACCCCGTCGGGGGTGCCGACCTCGCCCAGGGCGGAGCGCTCGGCGACGCGCTCGCGGTAGCCGGGCAGGCGTTTGGTGGACGCGAACATGGGCGTGTCCGTGGTGCCGGGGGCGACGGCGTTCACCCGGATCCCGAAGGGCCCGAGCTCGCGCGCCGCCACGCGCACCAGCTCGGCCACCCCCGCCTTCGACACGCTGTAGTGGCCCATCATCCGATCGGCCAGGAAGCCCGAGATCGAGCTCACGGCCACGACGGCCCCGCCCCGGCCCCCGGCCACCAGGGCCTTGCCCACCTCGCGCAGGCACAGGAACGTGCCCCGCAGGTTCACCGACAGGACCCGGTCCCACTCGGCGCTCGACATGTCGAGCAACGACCCGAACCCGCCCACCCCGGCGTTGAGCACGGCCGCGTCCAGGCCGCCGAAGGCGTCGTGCACCCGGCCCACGGCGCCCACCACCTCCTCCTCGGACGAGATGTCGCAGCGGACATACAGCTCGGCCGAGCCGGTCCCCTGTTGCACGTCGAGCACCGCCACGCGCGCCCCGGCCGCCCGTAGGAGCTCGACGGTGGCCGCGCCGATCCCGCTCGCCCCCCCGGTGACCAGCGCCGACGCCCCTGCTAGCTCCACTGGCCCTCCCTGCTCGGCGCGTCCCCGTCCACGAAGCCTTCCACCTCGGCGGCGACGCCGGGCTGTTCCAGCACCAGGCAGTGCCCGGCGCCCGTCACCTCGACGAGGCGCGCCCCGGGTATGGACCGCGCCCAGGCCCGTCCGGCCTCGTCGCTCACCAGGACGTCCTCCCGGCCTCGCACCACCAGGGTGGGCACGCGCACCCGGCCCAGCCGTTGCGTGAGCTTGCGGCTCTGGAAGTGCGGGGCCTTCCAGCCCAGGCGGGCCGCCCCGGCCAGGCCGGCGAACCACAGCAGCTGCTGCGGCGTCGTCATGACGTCGGGCAGGCACCGGCGCGCCACCGCACCCTCGGGCTCGGCGAACAGCAGGCTCCGGGCCTCTCCGGCGCCGCCGATCCCCCGGGGCGCCACCGCCCCGAAGAACAAGGGCACCTCGGCTCCATCGACGTGGACACCGAGCGGGCCCAGCAGCACCAACGCCCGCACCAGCTCGGGACGCCGCAGGGCCAGCTCGGCGGCGAACCATCCTCCGAGGCTGTGGCCGACGACGGCCGCCGGCGCCAGGCCGGCCGCCTGGCACACGTCCACGAGGTGCCACACGTAGTCCTCGACGTCGTCGAAGTCCTCGAGCCCGGTGCTGGCGTTGTACCCCGGCAGGGCGGGGGCGGTCACGTCGAAGTGGGCGGCGAGATGGGCCAGGAACGGCGTCCACTGGTCGTCGGGCCCCACGGCGTGGACGTCGCACAGCCCGTGCAGGTACAGCAGCGTGGGCCCCTCACCGCCGCGCAGCAGCGTGACGTCGCGCCCCGACACCCGAAGCGTCGTGCGCGTCGGGCCGGCGTGGCGGTCGAGGACGGTCACGCCCACCCCTGCGCCGCGAAGTGCGTGGCGGCGTGCTCGCGCACGTAGGGAACCACCTCGCTCGCATACAGGCGCATCGAGCGGGCGGTGAGCTCGGCGGGTAGGGACCCGAACTGCAACAAGGACAGGACGGTGCCGAGGCCGAGCTCGGTCACGTAGCTGAGCAGGCGCTCTCGGACCGTGGCCGGGCTGCCGATGAGCGGCGAGCGCTGCCACACCGCGCTGGCGGCGTCGGCGGGCCGGGGCCCGCGCACCATCGCCCGGAGTTCGGAGAGGAATTGGACCAGGGCCGGGGGGTCGATGTAGCCGGGCGGCATCCACACCTTGCCGGGCCCCACGAAACCGGCGGCCAAGGTGCCCTGGAAGTAGGCGAGGTGGGGAGCGGCTTCCGACAGCGCCTGCTCGTCGGTGTCGGCCACGTACACCGTCGTGAGCCAGCCCAGCAGCTGCGGGTCGAAGGCGCGCCCCGCCGCCGCGACGGCGTCGTGGTACGCCAGGGCCTGTCGGGCGAAGGTCTCGGGCGGCGCGTAGTACGCCACCCCCATGTACCCGAAGCCGCGCTCGGCGCAGTAGGTGATGGTGCTCGGAGAGCCCAGCCCCGGGATCCACACCGGCGGATGGGGCTGCTGCAGGGGTCGGGGCCAGGGGTTCACGTAGGGCAGCTGGTAGAACTCGCCGTCGAAGGCGAAGGGCCCGGGCCGGGTCCAGGCGGCCAGGACGAGCTCGACCGCCTCCCGAAAGCGCGGGCGCGCCTCGGTGGGGTTGACGTTGGTCGAGTAGTACTCGGGGCCGCCCCCCACCACCAGCCCGGCGATGAGGCGTCCGCCGCTCATGACGTCGAGCATGGCCATCTCCTCGGCCACCCGGGTGGGCGGGTTGTACAGGGGCAGGGCGTTGCCGAGGACACAGATCTTGACCCTCGAGGTCTCACGCGTGAGAGCGGCGGCCATGAGGTTCGGCGACGGCATCAGGCCGTAGGCGTTCTGATGGTGCTCGTTGACGACGACCCCGTCGAGGCCCAGCTCCTCGGCCACCACCAGCTCCGAGATATAGCGGTCGTAGAGCTCCTTGCCCCGGCGCGGGTCGTAGTGGGAGTTCGACAACGTGACCCAGGCCGCCTCGTTGGCCGCCAGGAACTGGCGAGGCGCCTCCAGGTGCGGCCACGGCATGAGGTGGAAGGAGAAGAAATTCACCGCCCCGTCACCGCTGTCCGACCGCCGACGCCGGGCTCGCCTCGGGGGCCGGCTCGGGCGCCCCGGCGGCCGCACTGTCGGCCGGCGCGCTGACCACGGTGCCGGTGAGGGGGATCTCCTTGAGCAGCACCGCGCACACGAGGGCCAAGGCGGCCAGGGGGATCCCCACGATGAACACCACGTGCAGGGAGCGCACGAACGAGTCGACGACACCGGCGCGCACCGGTGGCGGGAGCGCCCGCAGCCCTCGGGGCGTGATCGTGAAGGCCTGTGACAGGTTGAGCCCGCTGTGCGCCGGGACCAGCCGGGGCAGCCAGAAGCCCAGGCGGCTCACGAGCACGGTGCCCAGCAAAGCCGTCCCGCAGGCGGCGCCGATGTTGCGGAAGAAGCTCACCGCCGAGGTGGCGCTGCCCAGGTCGCGCCGCTCCACGGCGTTCTGGACGGCCACCACCACGATCTGCAGGGTCATCCCCATGCCGATGCCGAAGACGACCATGTACAAGCCGGCGACCGTCAGCGAGGTGTGCACACCGAGACGGGTGAACAAGTACATCCCCACCGACATGAGGGCGGTCCCGCACACGGGATAGACCTTGTAGCGGCCGAAGCGGGTCACCAGGCGCCCGGAGATGATCGACGTGGTGAGCATCCCGCCCATGAGGGGCAACAGGAGCACGCCCGAGCGCGTGGCCGACACCCCGTCCACGAGCTGGAGGTAGACGGGGATGTAGATGATGGCCGCGAACATGGTGGCCGTCACGAAAAAGGTCATCCCCATCGACGCCCGGACGATGGGCCGGGCGAACACCCGAGGCGGGAAGATGGGCGAGCGGGCTCGGCGCTCCCACCACACCAAGGCGCCGACCATCACCACGGACAGAGCGACGAGCCCGATCACGACCGCCGATCCCCACGCGAACGTCCTGCCGCCCCACACCGTCACCAGGATCAACGGCGTGACGGCGGCCACGGTGAGGCCGGCGCCGGTGTAGTCGATCGACTCCACCGTGCGGGTGGGCAGCGGCAGGCGCAGCACGGCACTGGTGATGAACAGGGCCAGGATGCCCACCGGGATGTTGATATAGAAGATCCAACGCCACGTGAGGTGATCGGTGAGGAACCCGCCGGCGAGGGGGCCCCCGATGCTGGCCAGGGCGAAGACCCCGCCGAAGTACCCCTGGTACCGACCGCGCTCTCTGGGGCTCACGATGTCGCCGACGATCGCCATGGCCAGTGCCATGAGGCCTCCCCCGCCCAGGCCCTGCAGCGCCCGGAAGGCGATCAACTGGTCCATGTTGCGGCTGAGCCCCGACAGCGCCGAGCCCACCAGGAAGATGACGATGGCGATCTGGAAGATCTTCTTGCGTCCGTGGAGGTCGGAGATCTTGCCGTACAGCGGCGTCGACAACGTGGTGGTGAGGAGATAGGCCGTCACCACCCAGGACAGATGGTTCAGCCCGTGGAGCTCGCCCACGATGGTGGGCAGGGCCGTGGCCACGATGGTCTGGTCCAACGCCGCCAGGAGCATGCCCAGCATGAGCCCGCTCAGGACGATGAGGACCTGGCGGTGTGTGAGCCCTCCGCTGGTCTGGTCTTCGGGGATGGCGCTTCGGAGCTCGGACATGGGTCGCCCCGAGGCTAATGGCGCGCAACCCGGGCCTCGCCCGACGCCCGCGGCGCCGGGTGTCTCGGGCCGAGCTATAAGCCGCCGTGTCTGAACAGGCGTGTCTCAGCCGCGGTGTCTGAGCGGGTGTCTCAGCCGCGGTGTCTCAACAGGCGACAGCCGCCGCGCCCGCCTCGCGCTCGTCGAGGAACGCCCACCACGCCGACGCCGCCGCCGTCGCGCCCCGGTGCACCTCGTCGGGGTCCACGGCCAGCCGGGTCAGGGCGTCGCAGGTCCACTCGCCATGGGACTGCTCGACGCCGGCATGGACGTCCCAGAACCGGGTCCCGGTGTCGTGCACGCCGTAGCGGGTGCGCAGTCCGTCGGCTTTGGACGCGGCGATCTCCGATGCCTGGACCTCGTAGGCGGCCAGCGCCGCCAGCGCGGCCACAGGCGACTCTTGCGCCACAGACGTGTACAGATCCACCAGTGCGGCCGTGACCGGGGTGGCGTCGGCGCCGACCGGTGCGCCCACGGCTTCGGCGAAGCCATCGAAGAGCTCGAGGTGCGGAGCCGGCACTCCCCGCTCGTCGTCGAGGTTGGCCTGGACCAATCGGCGCGCCGTCGGGTCGTCGACGGCCTCGATCAACTGCTCCAGCACGCCGGGGAGTGACGCCTCGAAGTGCCGGTACTGCGCGGCGTAGGCGGCCAACTCGCGGCGTTCGAGGGTTCCCGCCTCCCAACGGCGGTAGAAGGGGTGGGCGAGCAGGCGACGGTCCCGCAGGACCTCGTCGAGCACGGCGTCGATCTGGGTTCGCAGCATGGCGGGCATGGTACCCGCTCGGCGGCGCCACGGGCGGCTCCCGACGGTGCCGGTTCGCATCGGGAGGCGGCGCCGGCGTCCTCAACAATGACGAACTCTGCGGCGCGCGTCATCCGGCCACGCGTCGGGCGCCGAAGACTCCCGGACGCAAGCCGACCAACCGGAGCAGTGGAGGTTCGAGGATGGGAGTGAGCAGGCGCACGTTTCTCGGAAGAGGCTCGCTGGCCATCGTCGGTGCCGGCCTGTTGTCGTCGGTGCCGGGTATGTCGGGACTCCTGGGCGCGGCCGAGACCGAAGCGCCCGCGGCCGACGCTTCGGTGGCGGGCGCCGACGCCGGCGCCGCCAACCTCTCGGAGCCCCTGGTGGCCCAGGTACGTGATGTCTCTACCGGCGAGATCAGTCTCTTCAACGGCACTCGGGAGGTGATCGTGCGAGATCCCCAGCTCGCCGGTCAGCTGGCCCGTGCCATTCGGTAATCCGTCAACAGGTAAGTCCCCGCCCCTACGAACAACTGGAGTGAGCCATGTCATCGCACCGTGAAGCGCCCGAGATCTCGAAGGACCCGGTCGCCGACAGCACCGACCTGTACGCCTTCGTCAGCCCCGACCAGCCGGACACGGTCACGCTCATCGCCAACTACATCCCGCTCGAGGCTCCCGACGGCGGCCCGAACTTCTACGAGTTCGGTGACGACGTGCTCTACGAGATCAACATCGACAATGACGGCGACGGCGATGCGGACATCACCTATCAATTCCAATTCACGACCGTCAACAACATCCCGGCGTCGTTCCTCTACAACGACGGTCCCATCACCGCGCTGACCCCCCCGTCTCCCAAGTCGAACTGGAACCGTCAGCAGACCTACACCGTCACCCGCGTCGACAACAACGACCGCAATCGTTGGAGGAACTCGTCGTGCGTGCTGGGATCGGGCCTGTTGTGCCCGCCGTGCAACATCGGGCCGCTGTCCACGCCGAACTACGCGGCGCTGGCGAACGCCGCGGTCCACACCCTCGGCGCGGGGCCGTTCTCGGCCAAGGTGTTCGCCGGGCAGCGGGCCGAAGGCTTCTACGTCGACCTGGGCGCGGTCTTCGACCTCGGGGACCTGCGCGGCTTCGCCGGCGACCACGCCGGCGGTCCCGCCGCCGGTCTGTTGAACGGCATGCCCGGGGTGAACTCGACCGCCGACGTCAACGTGCACTGCCTGGCCCTGCAGGTCCCCATCAGCGAGCTCACCCGGACCACGCCTTCGGGCCCTGGCGACCCCGCGGCGGTCATCGGCGTGTGGACCACGGCCAGCCGTCAACGGATCAGGGTCGAGGGCAATGAAGGGCCCAACTGGGACGGCTTCGGGAGCGGACCGTGGACCCAGGTGTCGCGCCTGGGCAACCCCCTGACCAACGAGCTGCTCATCGGCATCGGCGACAAGAACCGGTGGAACAAGCAACCGCCGCTCAGCGACGGCGTGCAGTTCCTCGACTACTTCGCCAAGCCCCTGCTGCCCCAGTTGCTGCCGGTGCTGTACCCGGGGGTGTTCACCAACCTGGGCATCTACAACAGCACCCCGTCCAACACGCGGCCCGACATCGAGGCGATCTTCCTCACCGGGATCCCGGCGGGGGTGATCAAGCCCGCACCGACCTTCACGAACTACAACGGCACGGGCGTCAAGGCCGACATGCTGCGGCTCAACACCGCCATCAAGCCGGCGACGTCCCCGAGCAGCTGGGGCTTGCTGGGCCTCGATGCGGCCGGGTTCCCCAACGGCCGGAGGGTGTTCGACGACGTGGCCACCATCGCGCTGCGCGCCGTGGCCGGGGCGGCACTGGGATTCGTGGTCCCCTCCTTCACCCCCGACGCCGCGGCGGGCGGGGTCAACTTCGGGATCACCGGCGGGAGTGGTGACCTGGGGGCCGACGGTACCGAGCACTACCTGCCCAATTTCCCCTACCTGGGCACGCCCTACAGCGGCTACTCGAACCCGTCGGTCACCCCCGTCTCCGTAGCGCCCTAGCGCCATGGAGCCGCTTCCCGGACCGAGTGGGTCCGGCACCGTGGTGCTCGACATCGGCCCGCACGCCGGTGCCCTGGTGCTGTACACCGACGAGGCTCTCGCCGGGGCGGAGATCGAGATCCGCCCCGGAGGGGCCGCCTGGGCCGGGGTCCACACCGCCGTGCGCCCCCGACACGTCGACGGCGGCGTGCGCTATGCGGGCGTCTTCGGGCCCGTCCCCGAGGGTGCCTACGACATCCGGCTCAAAGGTGGTGGCCCCGGCTCCTTCGACCTCCGCGTCGAGGTCGTGGCGGGTGCGGTCACCGAAGAGACGCTCCCCGGCGCGTCGGGTGCGCCCCTCGCCAATCACCGCGGCGGGCAGGCACAATAGGAGGTGCGACCGGGTCCGAAGCTGCTCCACAGGAAATTCACAGGGAGAGGCCGTCTACTCGGAGGTGGAACCGAGGCAACGCCACTGCTGCCCGAGCCCCACGAGGAGGGGCGTTGAGCGAGACCGTCGACCCCGATGCCACGCCCGACCGCCCGGGGCCTACTTTTGTCGCCGAGGACGGCTCGATCCACCCGTCTCCCCCCGCCACTGACGCACCCACCGCACCCTCCGCTCCCCCGCCCCCGGCGCAGTCCCCTCCCCCGGCCGGGCCCCACCAGGACATCTGGGTCCGGCCACCGGCCGGCGAGGGAGCGGGTGGGTCCGGCAGCGGGGGCACGTCCGGGCCGTGGGCGCCGCCCCCGCCCCAACCGTGGGACGGGGCGGGACAGTGGGCGCCGGGCCAGTGGGGCGGTCCGCCCATCTGGCTGCCCCCCGACCGACGCCGCGCAACCGTCCCCTCCACGTCATCGGGGTGGCGGCCGGCGTCGTGCTGGTCGCGGTGCTCGGGGTGGCCATCGGGCGCCAATCGATCCAGAACGAGACCGGGGGCGCTTCGCCCCCGGCGACATCGGCCCCGTTCTCAGGGGGGTCGGCGGGCGCGTCGGACACCGCCACCATCGAGGCCAAGGTGGACCCGGGCGTGGTCGACATCACCACCCAACTCGGGTTCGAGGGTGGCGAGGCCGCCGGCACCGGCATGGTCCTCGACACCTCGGGCGACGTGCTCACCAACAATCACGTCATCGAGGGGTCCACCGCCATCACCGTCACCGACGTCGGCAACGGCCAGACCTACAACGCCTCGGTGGTGGGCACCGACAAGTCCGACGACGTCGCCGTGTTGAGGCTGGCGGCCGCATCGGGGCTCAGCACGGTGTCGGTAGGCAACTCCTCGACCGTGACGATCGGTGCGGCCGTGACCGCCATCGGCAATGCCGGGGGGAGAGGGGGCACACCCAGCGTCGCCACCGGGCACATCACCGAGCTCGACCAGTCCATCACCGCCAGCGACGAGTCCGACAACAGCCACGAACAACTGACGGGACTGCTCCAGACAGACGCCGGCCTCCAGCCCGGGGATTCCGGGGGACCGCTGGTGAACTCCGTGGGGACGGTGGTGGGCATGGACACCGCCGCCTCGAGCGGGTACCAGTTCCAGGCGGGCACCGAGGGCTTCGCCATCCCCATCAACCACGCCTTCTCCATCGCCCGGCAGATCCTGGCGGGACAGGCCTCCAACACCGTGCACATCGGGCCCGCCGCGCTCATCGGCGTGATCGTGCAGGACGCGTCGCAGATGCCGGGCGCCGAGGTCGTGTCGGTGGAACCCGGGACGCCCGCCGACAGCGCCGGCCTGGCGAGCGCCGACGTGATCACCTCGCTGGGCGGGAAGCCCGTCGACTCGGCGGAGTCGCTCACCGACCTGGTGGGGCGCCACCACCCGGGACAGAAGGTGGAGCTGGGATGGATCGACAGCTCGGGCCAGCAGCACGATGTCACCGTGCAGCTCGCCTCGGGCCCCCCCGCCTGACGCCGCCGGCTTTCACGCGCCACGATGGGCGCCATGCGCGGCGCTCACGGGGTGGCCGGGCTGGTTCTGGCCCCGGGCGCCAGCGCGGGACGCGACCAGCCCGCCCTGGTGGCCATCGACGATGCCCTGTCGCCGTCGAAGGTGCGCGTCGAGCGCATCGACTTTCCGTACCGGCTGGCGGGACGGCGCGCCCCGGACCGGCCGCCGGTGCTGGTGGCCACGGTGGTCGAGGCGGCCGAGGCGCTCGCCCTGGCCCTCGGGGTGCCCGCTCGCCGGGTGGCCCTGGGAGGACGGTCGATGGGCGGGCGCATGTGCTCCATGGCCGTGAGCGGCGGGCTTGAAGCGGCGGCCCTGGTGCTCGTGAGCTATCCCCTGCACCCACCGGGGAAGCCCGAGCGGCTGCGCACCGAGCACTTCCCCGCGCTGCGCCTGCCCTGTCTGTTCGTGTCGGGGACCCGTGACGCCTTCGGGTCCACCGCCGAGCTCGAGACGGCCACGGCCGCCATCCCCGGGCCGGTGACCCACCAGTGGGTCGACGGCGGGGACCACGGCCTTCGGGGCAAAGACGCCCAGGTGGCGGGGATCGTCAGGGACTGGCTCACGGCGCTGTGACCATGCCCGCCGTCGCCCCGGGGCGCGGTTGTGGTCGAAGCGTTGGCTTCACCGCACAGCGTCGCGAGCCGATGCACCGCGGATGCGCCGGCCCCGACACGCGCGCCGGAGGCCGCCGGTCAGGGCGCGGACGTCGGTCCTGGTGGGCGTCGTGGGCGGGCCCCTGGTCCTGGCCCTGTGGCTCGGAGGGGGCGGGAACGCCGCAGCCGCCTTCGCCGCCACCACCACCGTCCGCCCCGGCGACACCCTGAGCGCCATCGCGCTGCGCTACCACACGACGGTGGCCGCCCTGGCGGCCGCCAACGACATCGCCGACCCCAACCGGATCCTGGCCGGCGCCACCATCGAAGTCCCCGCCCCCGCCCCCGCCGCCGCTGTAGCCCCGGTGGCGGCGACGACCCCGCCCTTGGCCGCGGCGGATTCGCCGGCAGCCACCACCGTGGTGGTGCGGGCGGGTGACACGTTGAGCGCGATCGCACTCCGCAACCACACGACGGTGGCCGCCCTGGCGGCCGCCAACGACATCGCCGACCCCGACCTGGTGTGGGCGGGAGCACGGCTGAAGGTGCCGGGGGCCGGACTGCCTCCGGGTTGGGGCCCGGGCGGCCCACTGCCCGCCTCGCTGCTCGCCCACCCCGACCGCGTGGCACTGCGCCCGGACTTCTTGAACGCGGCCGGCGCGTCGTCGGTGGCGCCGAGCCTCCTCGAAGCGCTGTGCTGGTGGGAATCGGGCTGGCAGTCGTCGTCGACGTCGTCCACGGGTGCCATCGGGCTGTGCCAACTGGAGCCGTCCACCGTGAACTACGTGCGGACCGTGCTCCTCGACGACCCCGCCCTCGACCCTCGCGCCGCGCCCGACAACATCACCATGGCGGCCGCCTATCTCCACGACCTGACCGTGCGCGCCGGCGGCGACGTGCGCATCGCCCTCGCCGCGTATTACCAGGGACTGAGCTCGGTGCGACAAAAGGGCCTGCTTCCCTCCACCCGGACTTACGTCACCGGCATCCTGGGCTACGCGGCGATCTTCGCCGCCGCCGGGTAGGAGCCGGCCCGGGACACCCCGGTCCGGCTCTATCCTCACGGCGTGGCCGGGAACGCGAACAGGGCGCCGCTTCCCGCCGAGGGCCTCGAGGCCGCCCTGCGTCGCTTCGGTGAGAGCCGCATGCTCCCCCGTCCCGCCTACGTCGACCAGGCCGTGTTCGACTGGGAGCAGCGTCACCTGTTCCGGGGTGGGTGGACGTGCGTGGCCCGCAGCGAGGAGATCGGCGACGTCGGCGACCAACGAGCCGAGTCGGTCGGGACGGCGGGCGTGTTCCTGGTACGGGCCGAAGACGGCAAGCTGCGGGGGTTCGCCAACACCTGTCGACACCGCGGGCACGAGTTGCTGGCGTGCGGCGAGTCCCGCAATCTGCCCATCGTGGTGTGCCCGTACCACTCGTGGTCGTACCGCCTCGACGGCGCGTTGCGCAACGCCCCGCGCTTCGACGGGTGCGACGCCTTCGATCCCGAAGATCACGGACTGGTCGAGCTGCCCGCCGAGGAATGGCACGGGCTCGTCTTCGTCGATGCCTCGGGCGGCGCCCCCCCGCTGGCCGAGCACTTCGCCGGGCTCGAGGCGCTCGTCGCCGGGCACGAGCCCGAGCGGCTGCGCGAGGCCGACCATCACGACTACACCGTGGCGGCCAACTGGAAGGTCGTCATCGAGAACTATCAGGAGTGCTACCACTGCGCCGTGATCCACCCCGAGCTGTGCCGGGTGAGCCCCCCGCGCAGCGGGGACAACTACCAGGTGCCCGGGGCGGGCGCCTGGGTGGGCGGCTGGATGGCATTGCGCGACGAGGTCCAGACCATGTCGCTCAGTGGCACCAGCGATGCCACCGTGCTGCGGGGCCTCGACGCCCGGGCCCGCCGCCAAGTCGTCTATCTGGTTCTCGTCCCCAACGTGTTGTTGAGCCTGCACCCCGACTACGTGATGACACACCTGCTCACGCCGCTGGGGCCCGACCGCACCCGGGTCCGCTGCAGTTGGGCGTTCTCGCCCGAGGACCTCGGGCGGCCCGGGTTCGACCCGGGCGGCGCCGTCGACTTCTGGGACATCACCAACCGCCAGGACTGGGCGGCGTGCGAGTCGGTGCAGCGGGGCCTGGCCTCCGAGCACTGGGTGCCCGGGCCGCTGGCTCCCGACGAGGACGGCGTGTACCAGTTCGTCACCATGATGGCCCGGGCCTACCAGGGCCTGGCGCTGCGGGCGGGACCGGTCCCCGTCGCCAGCTGGTACGGCCGTCACTAGCTTTGAGCGCCACCGAGCCCCGAGGAGGAGACCGATGACACACGAGGTGCGCGCCGTGGTCGCCCGGTCCAAGGGCGCCCCGGTCTCGCTCGAGACCGTCCTCGTCCCCGATCCCGGCCCCGGCGAAGCGCTCGTACGCGTCCAGGCCTGCGGGGTGTGTCACACCGACCTCCACTACCGCCAGGGGGGCATCAACGACGACTTCCCGTTCCTGCTCGGCCACGAGGCGGCCGGGGTGGTGGAGTCCGTGGGGCCGGACGTGAACTCGGTGGCGCCCGGGGACTTCGTCGTCCTCAACTGGCGGGCGGTGTGCGGCGAGTGCCGCTCGTGTCGACGAGGACGGCCGTGGTACTGCTTCTCCACCCACAACGCCACGCAGAAGATGACGTTGTCCGACGGCACCGTGCTGTCCCCGGCGCTGGGGATCGGGGCCTTCGCCGAGAAGACCCTGGTGGCCGCGGGCCAGTGCACCCCGGTCGACCGGCGCGCCCGGCCCGAGGCCGTCGGGTTGCTGGGCTGCGGCGTGATGGCGGGCCTGGGGGCGGCCATGTTCACCGGCGAGGTGGGCCTGGGCGACACCGTGGCGGTCTTCGGGTGCGGCGGGGTGGGGTGCGCGGCGGTGGCCGGGTCCATCCTGGTGGGGGCCTCGCAGGTGATCGCCGTCGACCTCGACCCCAAGAAGCTCGAGCTCGCCGCGGGCTTCGGGGCCACCCACACCGTCAACGCCACCGAGGTCGACCCGGTGGAGGCGGTGCGCGCCCTCACCGGGGGGAACGGCGCCGATGTGTGCATCGAGGCGGTGGGCAACCCCAAGGTGATGGAGCAGGCCTTCTTCGCCCGCGACCTGGCCGGCACCCTCGTCCAGGTGGGCGTACCCACCCCCGACATGCGTATCGACCTCCCCATGATCGAGTTCTTCGGGCGCGGCGGGCGCCTCAAGCCCAGTTGGTACGGGGACTGCCTGCCGGGGCGCGACTTCCCCGTGCTGGTGGACCTGTATCTCCAGGGACGCCTCGACCTCGACGGCTTCGTCTCCGAGACGATCCCCCTCGACGCCGTGGAGGAGGCCTTCCACCGCATGGAGCGCGGCGAGGTGCTCCGCTCGGTCGTGGTCATCGGGAGCTGACCGGCGTGCCCGGCAGCCTGCGCATCGAGGGAGCCGGGCACTTCCACCGCTCGGGTGAGAGCTCCACCCACTGGGTGGAGCACCTGCGCAGTGACCACCTGAGCGTGGGCACGTACTCCATCGCCGCGGCCGGGCACGACGACCAGGTCCCCCACGCCGAGGACGAGGTCTACCTGGTCACGGCGGGCCGGGCCCGACTGTCGACGAGCGAGGGCGAGACGACCCTCGAGCCCGGTGACGCCATGTACGTGGCGGCCGGCGAGCCGCACCGCTTCGTCGACATCAGCGACGACTTCGCCGCCATCGTCGTGTTCGCCCCGCCCGAGACACCTCCGGGCTAGCGCCACCGGCGCGGGCCCGGAGACGACGGTCGGCGGGCGGGGCGGGCGTGGAGCATGATCGGTCCATGCGAATCGGACTGCAGATCCCTAACTTCACCCTCGGCGTGCCCGACGACCAGCTCTTCGAGGCGGTGGTGCAGCTCGCCAGCGCGGCGGAGGACTCGGGCTTCGAGTCGTTGTGGGTGATGGACCACTACTACCAACTCCCGGCGCTGGGTGGGCCGTCGCAGCCCATGCTCGAGGCTTACACCCTGCTGGGGGGCTTGGCCGCTCGCACCCGCCGGCTCCGCCTGGGCACCATGGTGACCGGGGTCACTTACCGGAACCCGGCGCTGCTGGCCAAGATCGTCACCACCCTCGACGTCATCAGCGCGGGGCGCGCCATGCTCGGCATCGGCGCGGCCTGGTACGACGTCGAGCACGAGGGCCTCGGGGTGGACTTCCCCCCCGTGGGCGAGCGCATGGACCGGCTCGAGGAAGCCGTGCAGATCTGCCGGGCCATGTTCCGCGACGAGCGCCCCACCTTCGAGGGTCGCTACTACTCGATCCACGAGGCGAGCAACCTCCCCCGCCCCGTCCAGCCCGGGGGGCCGCCCATCCTCATCGGCGGCGGGGGCGAGAAGCGGACCCTGCGGCTGGTGGCCCGCTACGGCGACTACTGCAACATCTTCGGGGACGTCGCCACCGTCCGCCACAAGATCGCCGTGCTCCACGAGCACTGTGAGGCCGTGGGCCGCGACCCGGCCGCCATCACGGTGAGCCGGTTGAGCACCCTGGTGGTGACGGACTCGGCCGAGGAGACCGCGACCACCTGGGAGTTCCTCCGCAGCGCCCCCGGCATGGACTCCAGCGGCTTCAACGTGGGGACCGAGGCCGAGATCGTGGCCCAGGTCGAGGAGCTCGCCGCCGCCGGGGTGCAGTACTGCATCTTCAACATGCCGACGTCGGGCGCCGATGCCGTGCGCCGGGTCGGGGAGCTGCTGGGGGGTCGTTGACGGCCGCTGGCGCTCACGCCAGATAGCGCGTGTAGTCGTCGAGCACCCGCACCATGTCGGCTTCGGTCCCCGAGGGGACGCGCAGGACCACCTCGGTGCACCCGATCGACGCGTAGTGCTCGAGCTTCCCCGCGTCGGGGACGGTGCCGAAGGGGACGACCTCGAGCGTGTCGGGGTCGCGCCCGGCGTCGGCAAAGGCGTCTCGCAGCCGGTCCAGCGCGGCGGTGACGCCCGCCCCCCCGATGGGCATCCAACCGTCGGCGTACTCGGCGATCGCCGCAAAGAGAGCCGGGCCCGCTCCCCCGCCGATCAAGGTCCGTACGCGAGGTTGCTGCACGGGCTTGGGCCACGAGAACGACGGGGGCAGCGACACGTGGGCGCCGTGGAATTCGGCCTCATCGGTGCTCCACAGGGCCTGCATGCACAGGAGTTTCTCCCGGGCCACGGCGCGACGTTCCGAGAAGTCCACGCCGTGGGCGTCGGCCTCGTCGCGGTTCCAGCCGTACCCCATGCCCAGGACGAACCGTCCCCCCGACAGGCGGTCGAGGGTGGCGATCTGCTTGGCCAGGACGATCGGGTCGTGCTGGGCCACCAGGACGACCCCGGTGCCGAGGAGGATGCGGCTGGTCACGGCGGCGGCGGCGGCCAATGACACCAAGGGGTCGACGGTTCGCTTGTAGTCGTCGAGATGCACGCCCCCCACCAGGGCCGGCGGCGTGGCCCGGGACACGGGCAGGTGGGTGTGCTCGGGGAGGTACAGCGACGCGTAGCCACGGGCCTCGGCCGCCCGGGCGAAGGCGTCCGCCGGCATCGACAGGTCGGTGAGCGCGGCGGTGACGCCGATGCGCACGGGGAGTTTTCTCGAGGGGCCCGCTACTGGCGGTCGTCGGGCTCGCCCGACCACCACTGCGGAGCGTCGCTGGCCGGGAACGACTCGTCGCTGGCCTCGTCGATCTCCTCCTCGCTGCCGTGGCGGCGTCGGCGGGGCTCGTCGGAGTCGATGGCGGCGGCGGGGTCGGTCTCCTCGGTGGGGGGAACGGGTGGGTCGGTCACCGCGTCGACCCTACCCCCCACCCAGCTCCTTCCAGCGGGGGCACGACGTCATGTGGTCGTTCACCAGCCCGGCGCTCTGCATGGTGGAGTAGCACGTCACGGGGCCCACGAACCGAAAGCCCCGGCGCCGCATCTCGGCGCTCATGGCCTTGGACACCGCCGTCGAGGAGGGGAGATCACCGAGATCGGACCACCGGTTGTGAATGGTCGCGTCGGAGACGAACGACCACAGCAGCCCGGCGAAGCTCTCCCCGGCGCCGCGCATGGCCTCGATGACCCGGGCGTTGGACAGGGTGGACTCGATCTTCTGGCGATTGCGGACGATGGCCTTGTCCCCGAGGAGCCGCCCGACGTCGCGCTCGCTCATGCGCGCCACCCGGGCCGGGTCGAAGCCGGCGAAGGCGCGGCGGTATCCCTCTCGCTTGGCCAGGATGAGGGACCACGACAACCCGGCCTGCGCGCCTTCGAGGGTCAGGCGCTCGAACAACCCGTGGTCGTCGCGCACCGGGACCCCCCACACGCGGTCGTGGTACTCCAGCATGTCGGGGCTGCTCGTCGCCCAGGGGCACGGGCCGGTGCTCATGATGTCCGCCAAGGGTAGCGTCGGGATGACATGGATCGTGCCTGAGCTCGCTCCGGTGTCGGGGTGGGCGCGATCATCGCTCCATGCGTGTGCGGCGGACATTTGCCTTTCTCGATCTGTCGGGGTTCTCGGCCCTGACCGAATCCGAGGGCGACGAGCGGGCCGTGGCCGTGCTCGGTGTGTTCCGCTCGGCGCTGCGCGACATCTGCTCGCGGCGGGCGGTGCGCATCGCCAAGTGGCTCGGAGACGGCGCCATGCTCGTGAGCGTCGACACCATGCCGCTGGTGGCGGCCACATTGGAGATGAAGGCGGCCATCGAGATCGCCCCCGAGCCCGTGACCATCAAGTGCGGGGTCACCTCGGGCACGGTCATCCTCCTCGAGGGTGACGACTACATCGGCCACGCCGTGAACGTGGCCGCCCGGCTGTGCGACCTGGCGGTGGGCCGCGAGGTTCTGGCCGTGCCTTCGGTGGTGGCCGAGCTCCCACCCTGGGCCACCGTCGAGTCGACCACCGAGATGTCGGTGCGCGGTCTCGAGCAGCCCATCGACGTGGTGCGCCTGGGCCTGCCGCGCCCGGGGCCCGACACCCAGCCCGACCCGGTGTGCCGCATCGCCCTCACCCACGCCACCGCGGTGGCGCGGCGCCACGAGGCAGACGGGCGCGAGCTGCTGTTCTGCGCCGAGAGCTGCGCCGAGATGTGGGACCAGCGCCGACGGGGATCGTCGGAGATCGAGGCCGGGAGTATCCGAGAGGTGTGGATGCGCTGACGGCTCCGCCTACCGGTTGGTACCCGGATGGCGCGTCAGGTCGGTGGCCTTGGTCATCTTGGGCCTGCCCGGGTCCCGGTTGCCGGGCCGGGGAGTCACGTCCACGTCGGCGGCCTGGGCCCGCAGGGCCCCCACGGTGCACTGCTCCTTGGGGCGATGGGCGAAGGGGTCGAAGCGGTAGTGGCGCATGGCGTTTCGGTGCGTGAGCTTCTCGATCTCGTCGTCGGGCACCCCGTCGAGGGACTTCATGAGCCTCTCGGGGGACTCGGGCCACGTCGAGTCGGAGTGCGGGTAGTCGGCCTCCCAGCACATGGAGTCGATGCCCACGCGGTGGCGCAGCTCCACACCGGCGGGGTCGTCGATGAAACAGGTCACGATCTGCTCGGCGAACACCTGGCTCGGCACCTTGCCCCCGAAGTCCTGCCCCGTCCATCCGTGATGGCGCTCGTAGATCCAGTCCATGCGGTCGAGGAAGTACGGGATCCAGCCGATCCCGCCCTCCGACAGCGCCACCCGGAGCGACGGGAACTTCCGCAGGACCGGTGACCACAGCAGATCGGCGGCCGCCTGGACGATGTTGACGGGCTGCAGGCCGATCAACACGTCGATGGGGGCGTCGGGAGCGGTGACCACCAGCGACGACGACGAACCGATGTGCAGGCACACGATGGTCCCCTCGTCACTGCACGCCGCCCAGAAGGGGTCCCAGTGGTCGCTGTGGAAGCTGGGCAGCTTGAGCTTGGCCGGGTTCTCCGAGAACGACACGGCGTGACATCCCTTGGCCGCCACCCGCCGCACCTCGTCGGCCATGGCGGCCGGATCCCAGATGGGGGGCAGCGACAGCGGGATGAACCGGCCCGGGTAGGCCCCGCACCACCCGTCGATGTGCCAGTCGTTGTAGGCCCGGAGCACGGCCAGCCCCAGCTCGGGGTCCGACGCCTTGGCGAAGAGCTGACCGCACAGCTGGGGGAACGACGGGAAGCACATCGAGGCGATGACCCCGTTGGCGTCCATGTCCCGCACCCGGTCGTGGATGTCGAAGCAGCCCGAGCGGATCTCGGCGAACGACGTGGGCTCGATGCCGTACTCCTCGATGGGCCGACCGGCCACGGCGTTGAGCCCGATGTTGGTGGCCTCCTTGCCGTCGAAGCGCCAGATCTCGGTGCCGTCCTCGCGCACGTCCACCCGCGGGGCCTGGTCGGCGAAGCGCGCCGGCATCCGACCCTCGAACATGTCGGGAGGCTCGACCACATGGTCGTCGACGCTGACGAGCACCAGGTCGTCGAGCTGCATGGGGCCCTCCCGTGGTCGCCGTTGTATGACACGCGTGTCGGAGATCACTGTATCGTCGGCGCCGTGACGCCACAGGGCCGGGGGGGACAGGGCGCGCCGTCCATGGCGCTCGAGGGCCTGCGGATCCTCGACTTCACGCGCCTGGGCTTCGGGGCCCAGGCCACGCTGGTCTGCGGGTGCCTGGGGGCCGAGGTGATCCGGGTGGAGAGCACCCGCGTCCCCGACGCCATCCGGGTCATGCCGCCGTTCGTCCCCGAGCCGGGCGAACGGGGTGAGGCCTTCGGCGCCGCCACCCTGGCCAACGCCACCGGGGCACCCAGCGCCAACCGCGGGGGGATCTTCTACAAGTACAACACCGGGGGCAAGCGCAGCCTCACCGTCGATGCCCGCCATCCCAAGGGACTGGCACTGCTGAAGGAGCTGGTGGCGCACAGCGACGTCGTGACCGAGAGCTTCGCGGCGGGGACCCTGGCGCGCTGGGGCTTGTCCTACGACGTGATGCGCGCCATCCGGCCCGACGTCATCTACGTGTCCATGTGCGGGTTCGGCCACTGGGGCCCCGACACCAACCACGTCACCATGGGCCCCACAGCCCAGGCCCTGACGGGCCTCACCTTCTTGGTGGGCTTGCCCGACCGGCCCCCGGCGGGGTGGTCGTTCTCCTACCTCGACCACGTGGGCGGCTACCTCGGGGCCGTGGCCGTGCTCGCCGGGGTGATCCACCGGGGCCGGACCGGCGAGGGACAGCACATCGACGTGTCGCAGCTCGAGCCGGCCACCGCCTTGTCGGGGGCGCTGCTGCTCGACGCCATGCTCAACGACCGGCCCAGCCGCCGCCCCGGCTTCCCGTCGGGAAACCGGCGCGCCCATCCGCCGTGCGCCCCGTCGGGCGCGTACCGCGCTCGGGGCGACGACCGGTGGGTGGTGGTGTCGTGCCGGACCGAGGCTCACTGGGCGGCCCTGGTGGGCGCCATGGGCACCCCGGCGTGGGCGGCCGATCCCCGCTTCGCCACCGTGGCGGGCCGGGTCGAGCACGCCGACGAGCTCGACGCCCTGGTGGAGGCGTGGACCTCGGAGCGTGACCGCTACGAGGTCATGGAGGTCCTGCAACGCTCCGGAGTGCCGGCGGGCGCGGTCCAAGACGCCGCCGACCGGCTCGAACGCGATCCCCAGCTGGCGGCGCGCCGGCACTACACCATGCTCGGCAACGCCGAGGTCGACGAGCTCCCGCTCGAGGGGGTCCCCTTCCGCATGTCGGCGACGCCACCGCACACGGGGGGGCGCCTGCGACGCGGGCCCCCGTGTCTCGGCGAGGACAACGAGGCCGTGCTGGGCGAGGTGCTGGGGATGAGCGCCGACGACGTGGCCGCGCTGGCGAGCGAGGGGGTGTTGTCGTGACCGGCCCGGCGGCGACACCGGCCGCCACCACCCTTCCCGGCGC
Organism: uncultured Acidimicrobiales bacterium; assembly: GCA_963731665.1. Classification (GTDB taxonomy): domain Bacteria; phylum Actinomycetota; class Acidimicrobiia; order Acidimicrobiales; family UBA8190; genus Chersky-840. The sequence continues at coordinate 687,188 of CAVSWP010000008.1, forward strand.
GCTCGAGGGGGTGCGCGTCGTCGAGCTCACCGACGAGTCGGCCGAGTACTGCGGGCGCCTGCTGGCCGGGCTCGGTGCCGACGTGGTGAAGGCCGAGCCTCCCGAGGGCGCCCCGTCACGCCACATCGGCCCCTTCCTCGACGACGAGCCCGGGCCCGACCGCAGCCTGGCCTTCTGGGCCGACAACGTTGGCAAGCGCTCGGTGGTGGTGCACGACGACGCCGAGGTGCGGGCGCTGTGCCGACGCGCCGATGTGCTCGTCCACACCTTGGCGCCGGCGCAGGCCGCGGCGCGGGGACTGGACTTCGGGCCGTTGCACGAATCGTCGCCCGGCCTCGTGGTGTGCGCCGTGACCCCGTTCGGCCAGGACGGGCCGTGGGCCGACTTCCTCGCCGACGACCTCGTGCTCATGGCCCTGGGCGGGTCGATGGCCGCCTGCGGCTACGGGCCGGGCCCCGACGGCGTGTACGACACCCCCCCGCTGGCGTGCCACGGGGACCAGGCGTGGCGCACCGCGTCGACCTACGCGGCGTTGGCGGTGCTGGGGGCGCTGGCGTGGCGCGCCGGGTCGGGACAGGGACAGTTCCTCGACGTGTCCGCCCACGAGTGCTCCGCCAGCATGACCGAGTGGCACCTCATGACCTACCTGTGCTCGGGCCAGGTGCACCGTCGGGGACCGCATCCCACGCTCACCGCCGCGGACGGTCGCCAGGTGGCGGCGCTCAATCCGGACTTCCTTGGGCCCCATGTCTTCGCCGGGATGCTCGAGATGCTCGAGGACGAGGGCGTCGCCGGTCCCCTGTCGGACCCCGCCTTCTCCGACCCCGTGCACCGCGCCGGCAACTACCGCGAGGTGTGGCGGGCTCTCAAACGACTGGCCGAGAAGCACGACGGCGAGACCCTGTACCGACTCGGACAGGGCGCCGGCCTGCCCTGGGGGGTCATCCGGTCGCCGGAAGAGGTCTTGGAGGACCGGCACCTGCGCGCCCGGGGACACTTCGTCGAGCTCGAGCATCCCGAGCTCGCCCGGTCCGTGACGTATCCCGGCGCGCCGTTCCTGGCCCCGCGCTCGCCGTGGGTGGCTCGCCGGCGCCCGCCGTTGCTGGGGGAGCACACCGACGAGGTCGGCTCCCAGTGGTCGGACCGATGAGCGCCGCCGGGCGCGCCGCGTGCCTCGTGGGGGTGGGCGAGACCCGCTACACCAAGTGGGGCGGGATCACCGACGCCAGCGAGTACCAGCTGGCGGTGCAGGCCGTCCTGGCCGCCATCGCCGACGCCGGGATGACCCCCGACGACGTCGACGGCCTGGCGTCGTTCGCCGAGGACCGCAACGACGCCACCTTCATGGCCGCCGACCTCGGCCTGCCCGAGCTGCGCTACGCCAGCCTGTCGTGGCTCCCCGGGGGGGGCGGGGCCTGTGCCGCCGTCGCCAACGCCGCCATGGCGGTGGAGAGCGGAGCCGCCGAGACGGTGGTGGTGTACCGCTCGCTGTGCCAGGGACAGTTCCGCCGCTTCGGGCAGGGGCCCGGCAACGTGCCCGCCCGGGTGGGCCCGCGGCGCGTGCCGCACGTGCGGCGCGCCACCAGCCTGCTCGAGGCGCACGTCGGTTTCACCATGCCCTTCGGGATGTTCAGCCCCCCCATCGCCTACGCCATGGTCCTGCGGCGCCACATGCACCGCTTCGGCACCACCGAGGAGCACATGGGCCACGTGGCCGTGGCCACGAGGGCGCACGCGGCGAGGAACCCGCGCGCCGTCATGGGGGGGCGCCCCATGACGATGGAGGACTACCGGGCGTCGCGCCTGGTGTCGGAGCCGTTCCGCCTCTTCGACTGCTGTCTCGAGAACGACGGCGCCTGCGCCGTGGTGGTCACCACCGCCGAGCGCGGCGCCGACACGGCCAAGGGGCCGGTCGCCGTTCTGGGCAGCGCTCAGGGGGCCCCGCACGGTTTCGGCCACGGGCAGTACTCCAACGTCGGCATGCCCGACGACGACTACGCCAGCGCCGGCGCCCGAGGTGTCGCCGCCCGGCTGTGGGCCCGGGCCGGGATCGCTCCGGCCGACGTCGACGTCGCCCAGATCTACGACCACTTCACCGGGCTGGTGCTGCTCAGCTTGGAGGACTTCGGCTTCTGCGAGCGCGGCGAAGGCGGTCCCCTGGCGGCCTCGGGCGCCCTGGCGTGGCCGCATGGGGCCATGCCCACCAACACCCACGGGGGCAGCTTGTCGGAGGCCTACATCCACGGCCTCAACCACGTGGTGGAAGGGGTCCGGCAGCTACGGGGCGAGTCCACCTGCCAGGTCGACGGGGCCGAGACCTGCCTGGTGACGAGCGCCGCCGGCGTGCCCACCAGCGCCCTGGTCCTGGGTCGGCGATGACGCTGCGCTGGTTCCCCGACGAGATGCCCATGCCCGCCGCCAGTGCGGAGACCATGGGGTGGTGGGAGGCGGCCGCCGATCACCGCCTCGTCGTCCAGACCTGCACCGAGTGCGGGACCACGCGCCATCCGCCGGGCCCGCTGTGCCCGCACTGTCGCAGCTCGGCGTGGCAGTGGCGCCAGGTCCCGGGCACGGGGAAGGTGTACACCTACACCGTCGTGCACCAGGCCTTCATCGCGTCGCTCTCGGACCGCCTCCCCTACGTCGTGGCCGCCGTCGAGCTCGACGACGCCGGCGGGGCCCGGCTGGTGTCGAACCTGGTCGACGTGGAACCCGCCGCGGTGACGGTGGACATGGCCGTCGAGGTGGTGTGGGAGGACATGGGGCCCGAGCTCGCCGTCCCCCGCTTCCGCCCCATTCCCGGCGCCGCACCGGGGCCACGCCGGTGAGCGCGGGGCCGCGCCGGCGGGCCGTGATCGCCGGGGTGGCCACCTCGGACTACCCGCACCTGCCACATCTCTCGGAGCACGCCGTGCACGCACAGGCCGCCGACCGGGCTCTCGCCGATGCCGGGTTGACCTTCGCCGACGTCGACGGCCTGGCCACTACCGGCTTCTTCCCCATGTACGCCACCGGTGTGGCCGAGTACCTGGGACTGCACCCGATCTACCTCGACGAGACCAACACGGGAGGGTCGTCGTTCGAGGTGCTCGTGGAGCACGCCGCCCACGCGGTGGAGGCCGGCGCCGTGGACGTGGTGCTCGTCACCTACGGAAGCGTCCAGCTCTCGCAGATGGGGCGGCGGCTGGGCACGGGCGGCGGGGGCGGCGGCTTCGCCCCGGGCCCCGCCATCTATGACGCCTTGTGGGGCAACACCCTGGTCGGGAACTACGCCTTGGCGGCGCGTCGGCACATGCACGAATTCGGGACCACTCCCGAGCAGCTGGCGGGGGTGGCGGTGAGCATGCGCCGCCATGCGGCGCACAATCCCCAGGCCCAAGAACGCGAGCCCATCACCGTCGAGGACGTCGTGTCCTCGAGGCTCGTCGCCGACCCTCTGCACAAGCTCGACTGCTGCGTGATCTCCGACGGCGGGGCGGCGTGCATCGTGACCACCGAGGAGCGAGCCGCCGATCTCCCCCGGGCACCCGTCTACGTGCTCGGCGCCGCCCACGCCACCACCCATCACATGAACATGTCGGCCATGCCCAGCCTGACGCGCACTCCCGCCGCCCAGAGCGGACCCGTCGCCTTCGCCCGGGCGGGGATCACACCCCAAGACGTCGACGTGGCGCAGCTCTACGACTCGTTCACCATCACCGTGGTGCTCACCGTGGAGGACCTCGGATTCTGTGCCAAGGGCGAGGGCGGGTCCTTCGTGGAGAACGGCGGGCTCGAGTTGGGCGGTCGGCTCCCCACCAACACCGACGGGGGAGGCCTGTCGGCGTGCCACCCCGGGATGCGAGGCATGTTCCTCATCGTTGAGGCCGTGCGCCAGCTGCGCGGGGAATGCGGTGCCACCCAGGTCCCCGCGGCGGCGATCGCAGTGGCCCACGGGACCGGCGGCATGTTGTCGACCGGTGCCACCCTCGTCCTGGGCAAGGAGGCTCCGTGACCGATCGCAGCGCGCTGGCGGACGACGAGCGCCCCCCCAAGCCCCGCCCGGCGCCGGTCCCCGACGCCGACTCCGCCGAGTACTGGGCGGCCGCCCACGACGGGCGACTCGTGGTCCAACGCTGCACGAACTGCCACCACCGCCAGCTCTATCCCCGCGACCGGTGCCTGGTGTGCCGCGGCCCGGTCGAGTGGGTCGAGGCCAGCGGACGCGGCACGGTGTACAGCTACACGGTGATCCGTCAGAACTACAGCCGTCCTTTTCGCGACTGGATCCCCTACGTGGTAGCCCTCGTCGACCTGGAGGAAGGGCCGCGGGTGATGACGAACATCGTGGGATGTGAGCCGGAGGCCGTGACCGTCGGGATGGCGGTGAAGGCCCACTTCGAGGCGGTGTCCGACACGGCGGGGATCGCGCTGTTCTCGCCCGACGAATGAGGCCGGGCGACGACGGGCAGCGCGGCGGAGCTTGCCGAAGGATGCTGCGCATGGGATCGTTCCGGAGGGGCCCGGGCCGTGGCAGGCCCTCGGGGGTGCACAAGCACCGCCGGTGAGAGGAGCCACCATGTCGGACAAGCCCAGCTATCTCGGTCTGCTCAACGCCATCGCCGTCAACGAGGCCCGGGCGCACGAGTACCTCCAGGTATGGATCGACACCACGACCGACCCCGAAGTCGAAGCCGTTCTGCGCACGGTGGCGTGGCGCGAGGGTGAGCACGGCATGAGCTTCGCCAAGCGGGTCAACGAGCTGGGATACGAGTTGCGCGACCGCGACGACCTCGACATCGCCGAACGACTGGCGGTGGCGGGGTCGGACCGCAGCGACCTTGAGAAAATGGAGTACTTCGGCCAGGACCGTCTCGACGAGGTCCTGGGGGCGTTCGATACCATCTTCTCCGACCACTCCATCGACATCCGCACCGGTGAGCTGCTGGGGCGCTACATCGCCGAGGAGTTCGACACCGCCCGGCTCCTGCGCTGTTGCTACGACCAGCTCAAGGCGCGCCAGGGTGAGGCGCCCACCTCGGGTTCCGGCGAGCTGGCCGCCCTCAACGTCAAGGTGGACGCTCTGTGTCGCGCCGTGGAGGAGCTCCGGCAGATCGTGTGCGCCCAGAGCATGCCGACCCAGGCGTCCTGAGCCCGGCTCGCCCGTGGACCGGGGAGAGCACGCGTCCCACGAGGGCGTGAACGACGTCGCCACCCCCGTCCGAGAGGGCCTCTTCAGCACTACCGACCCGCCCCGTCTGCTCGGGGGACGGTGCGACACGTGCGGGCGCCACCACTTCCCCCGCCAGGACACCTGCCCCTACTGCTCGGCGGACGGGGTTCGCCCCGTGGAGCTGTCGAGCACCGGGGTTCTGTGGGCCTGGACGGCGGTCACGACGTCGCCGCCGGGCTACGTCGGCGACGTGCCCTACGGGTTCGGCGTGGTCGAGCTCCCCGAGGGGCTGCGGGTGATCACCCGCCTGACCGAGCCCGACCCGGCGCGCCTGTCGGCCGGAGCGCCCATGGAGCTGGTCGTGGTGGAAGTGCCCGTCGACGACAAAAACGGGCGACGGGCGACGACCTACGCCTTCGCCCCGCACGCGGATCCGGGGCCCTGATGGACGGCGTCGAGGTCGCCGGCGTCGGCATCCACCCCTTCGGCCGCTTCGAGGACCGGACCATCACCGACATGGGTGTGTTCGCCGTGCGCAGCGCCTTGGCCGAGGCGGCCGTGCCCCCGGGTGGGTTCCAAGCCGCCTTCTGCGCCACCGCCTATGGCGGGGTGGCGTCGGGGCACAAGGTGTTGTCGAGGATCGGCGCCACCGGGATGCCCATCGTGGACGTCGAGGCGGGCTGCGCCAGCGGCGGCGCCGCGCTCATGCTCGGCGCCCAGGCCATCGCCGCCGGTGCCTATGACACCGTGCTTGTGTTCGGTGTCGAGAAGATGCCCAGGGGGATGATCCGGTCGTCGTTCTTCGAGCCGTGGCAGGAGCACTCCGGCCTGGCCGCCACGCCCGCCTACTTCGCGCTGCGTGCCCAGCGGCTCATGCGGGACTCCGGCGTGACCAAGGAGCACCTGGCCCAGGTGGTGGTGAAGAACCGGCGCTACGGGGTGCACAACGCCGATGCCATGTTCCGCTCCGAGGTCGACGCCCAGGCCGTGCTGGGGTCGCGCCTGGTGTGCGAGCCGTTGCACCTCTGGATGCTGTGCACGCCCAACGAGGGCGCTGCCGCCGTCGTGCTGTCGCGCTCCGACGGATCGTCGCCATCGGGCCGGATCCGCTTGCGGGCCGCCGTGCTGCGCTCGCACCTGCCGGGGTCCGTGCTCAACGAGTCCACGCCCATGTCGGGGCTGACCGAGGACGCCGTCCCCGCTCCGAGCACCCTGGCCGCCACCGCCGCCTACGAGGAGGCCGGGATCGGGCCCGAGGACCTCGACGTGGTCGAGTGCCAGGACACCGACGCCGCGCGCGAGCTGCTCTCCTACGAAGAGCTCGGGCTGTGCCCGGCCGGGGGGGCGGCCGCCCTGGCCGATGAGGGCGCCACCGCGCCGGGCGGCCGCATCCCGGTGAACACCAGTGGCGGGCTGCTGTCCAAGGGGGAGCCGCTCGGGGCCTCGGCGCTCGGGCAGGTGGTCACGCTCGTCCACCAGCTGCGGGGCGACGCCGGCGACACCCAGGTCGTGGGGGCGCGCCTGGCCCTCGCCCACACCGTGGGCCGTGGTGCCAACGCCAGCGTCGTCGTACTGTCGCGCTGACCATCGGACGAAGGGGTCTCATGACCAACCCGGCAGGCACCACGGCCCCCATCCTGGTGGGCGTGCTCTACGACTTCCCCCAGGTCGACGGGGGGGCGCTGTTCGAGGACGCCGTACGCATCGGGATCGACGAGGTGGCGGCCACCGGGCGACTCGACCGTCCTGTCGAGCTGGTTCCCTTCCACGCCCGAGGGCTTCCCGCCGGCACCGCCCACGACGTGGAGCAGACCTTCACCCAATTGGTCGACGCTGGGGTCCTGGTGGTGCTGGGCCCGTCCATCAGCGACAACGGGCTCATCGTGGGGCCCCTGGCCGACGCGGCGGGCCTTCCGTGCATCAACTACACCGGCGGTGAGCGGACCCGGAGCGAGTTCATGTTCCACTACCAGGTCGGCTCGCTCGAGGAGGAGCCGGCCGTCCTGGCCAGGTACGTGGCCTCCCAAGGGCACGCCAGCGTGGCCGTGGCCCACGACCATTCGCCCGTCGGCCGGCGCTACGCCGAATTCTTCGCCGAGGCGTGTGGCACCCTGGGCATCGACCTCACCGCCGTGGCGGCCATCTCGCCGCTGGCCGAGGACGTCTCCCCCGTCGTGGCGCGCCTGCGTTCGGGAGCACCCGAGGGCCTGGTCTACCTCGGCCTGGGGGTGGCGGCGCGTGCCGTGGCGCTGGCAGTGGAGTCCGAGAAATGGGACGTCCCCGTGGTGGCCAACTCGGCGCTCATGTTCGGCTACGCCCGCCGCGACTGGCGGGCGGGTTGGGAGGGATGGGTCTACGTCGACAGCGTGTCCGACGACAACCGCTCCCGGGCCCAGCTGCGCCAGCGCTCGGCCCGCAGCGCGGCGGGCCCCATCGGTGTGGCCGCCTATGACATGGGCCGGCTCGTGGCCGAGTCCGTGGCCCGCGCTGCCCACCTCACCCGGGCCGGGATCGCCGAGGCGCTCGAGCGCGTCAAGCAGCTCCCGGCGTCGAGCGGCATGGACGGCACCACCATGGGCTTCGGGCACTTCGACCACGGCGCGCTCAAGGGTCGCTATCTGGTGCTGCGCCAGTGGTTGGACGGAAAGACGGTCCAAGTACCGGACCAGTGAGACGACCGGGGGCTCCGCCAGCACCGGTCACGGCATGGCGGGAACCTCGCCGAGGCGTTGGATGTAGATGGCGATGTGGGTGATCCGGTCCCGCTTGTCGAGGTCGAAGACGAGCGCCTCGGGCGTCTCGAGCGGCGCGCCGTCGATCTCGACGATCTCGGTGAGCTCCACCACCACGGTGCGGCCGCTGCCCACCACGCGGTCGATGCCCATGGAGTAGCCGGGGAGCGCCGGCATGAGCTCGGAGAGGAAGGCCACATAGCGGTCTCGGGGCGTGTAGGTGTCGCCGAAGGGGCCCACCCGCACCACGTCCTCGGCCAGGCACGCCGCCATGGCCTCCCAGTCGTGGGCGACCAGGCGGTCGAGGTAGCGCTGCACGATCTCGGTCGGGTCCTGGCCCATGGTGCCTCCTTTGGGGTGTGGGTCGTCGAACATCACTCAGTGCAGCGTCACGAACATGTGCTTGACCCCGGCGTGCTTGTTGGTGCGGAACCGTTCGACGGGCGCGTCGAGCGTGAGCCGGTCGAAGCGCGCCAGGAGCTCCTCGAGCATGATGCGGATCTCGAGGCGCGCCAGGCTGGCTCCCAGGCAGAAATGGCTGCGGTACCCGAAGGCCAGATGGGGGTTGGGTCGTCGGCGGACGTCGAAGGTGAAGGGGTCGGCGAACACGGCCTCGTCTCGGTTGGCCGACGCCCACCACAACGTGACCTTGTCGCCGGCCGCGACCTTCTGCCCGGCCACCTCGACGTCGCACGTGGCCGTGCGCCGGTTGTAGAGCGTGGGGCTCGACCACCGCAGGATCTCCTCCACCGCGCCGGCGAGCACCGACGGGTCGCGGCGCAAGAGGTCCCACTGCTCGGGGTGCTCGATGAGGGCGGCCATCCCCAGGGCGATGGCGTTGCGCGTCGTCTCGCTGCCGGCGGCGATGAGCAGATTGAAGAACATGAGCAGCTCGAGGTCCGACAATGGGGCGGCGACCCCGGACTCGTCCTCGACACAAGCCCGGGCGACGATGGCGACGATGTCGTCGCCGCCCTCCGAGCGCTTGCGCTCGATCAGGGCGTTGCCGTACGTCGCCATGGCGGCGGCGGCGTGCTCGGACCCGGCACTGCGCGTCCCCAGCTCGCGGTCGTCGTAGGTGAGCGTGGCGTTGGTCCACGCCATGAGGTCGTAGCGGTCCTCGTCGGGGATGCCCATGAGCATGGCGATGGCCTGCAGGGGCAGCTCCACCGCCACGTCCACCAGGAAGTCGCAGCGCCCCCGCCGGGCCACGGCGTCGAGGATGGCGGCCGTGCGGGCCCGCAGCTCACCTTCGAGCAGGGCAAGGGCCCGGGGCGCCACCGCCGGGGTCACCAGGCGACGGATCCGGTGATGACGGGGGTCGTCCATCATGTTGAGCAGCACCCCGGCGGCGAACCCGTAGGGCAGGTCCTCGATGAGGGTGCCGCCCCCGGGCATGTCCGGGGCCCGCTCCGAAGAGAACGTCTGGGCGTCGGACCCGATCGCCTGCACGTCGGCGTGCCGGCTCACGACCCAGAAGCCCGAGCCGTCGGGGGTGTGGCTGGTGGGCGCGTGCCACCACACCGGCGCCTGGCGCCGCAGCGCGGTGAAGGCCTCGTGGGGAAAGCCCTCGGCGAAGAGGCCGAGGTCGGTCAGGTCGATGTCCTGCACATCCATGCACCGGCTCCCATCGTGGCTGCGCCCGACATTGGACCACACCCGTGCCGGGCCCACCGTCGACCCCCGGCGGCCCATGCAGCCGCTGTCAATGCCGGACGACGAGACGCAGACCGCCGTCGAAGGTGTCTGCCTGCAGCAGGTCCCCGTGGCGCGCCTCCCACGTCCCGTCGGCGAGGTCGGAACGCAGCCGGTCCATGCGCTCGGCCACGAGATCGGCGTCCAGCATGGCGAGGCCCGACATGCACGCCCGCACCTGGGGATCGAGGTACGCCTCGGGCCTCCGCCAGAAGGCCACGTTGAATCCGTCGACGCAATCGGCGGGCACCAGGACGGGTTCGATGCCCTGGGCCCCGATGACCGCCGCCACGGCCTCGGGGGAAAGGACCTGTGAGGCCGCGAGCGCGTTCACCTCGGGGAGGTAGTCGCTGAACACCCAGAAGGTCGAGTGCACGACGGGGTCGAAGGTGAGCACGACCACACGGCGGGCCACGCGCACCATCTCCTGAAGGCCGCCGACCACGTCGCTCCAATGGTGGATCGTGAGCACGGCCATGGCGACGTCGAAGCACTCGGCGGGGAACGGGAGGCTCTCGGCCACCGCCCGCACCACGGGAGCGGCTCCGACAGCTCGCTGGGCGGCCATGACCGGCGACGGCTCGACGGCGGTGACGACCTTGTCGGCAGGCTCGTAGGAGCCGGTTCCCGCTCCCACGTCGACGACGGTGCGCGCCGCCCCCAACGCCGCCTCGATCTGGGCGGCGACGCGCGGCATCGGGCCGACGGTGCCGGGCGTAGGCCCGGCCGATCCCGTCGTAGAGAGGGACCGCACTTGGCACCGCGCACCTCCCCGCCCGGGCACCGTGGACCCCGCGTCCCCCAAGACTAGAACACGTTCCAGTTCCGGACCAGGGCCGGCGGCCCGACTCCCGGCCAGGAGGTGGGGAGCTCCGGTTATCCCGTGGTGGTGGTCAGGGCCTCGGTTGTGGTGGTGGTCGGAGGCCGGCGCACCCTGGTGGTCGTCGTCGTTCGGGGCACCGTGGTGGTGGTCGGGGGCCGGCGCACCCTGGTCGTGGTCGTGGTCTGCGGCACCGTGGCCGTGGTGGTCGGGGCCGCGGCCGTGGTGGTCGGAGCTGCGGCCGTGGTGGTCGGGGCCTTGGTGGTGGTCGGACCCTTGGTCGGCGAGGTCGCCGGCGCCTTGGTGGTGGTCGGGGTGGGTTTGGTCGTGGCCGGGGTCGTCACCTTGGCCGAGGACTTCGAACCAGGCCGGGTCGTGGTGGGGCCGGAGCTCGCGGTGGCGGCCGCCGCGGCCGGGGGCTTCGAGGTCGTCGGGCTCGTCGTGGTCGGGACCTGGCTCGACGAGGGTGCCACCGACGTGGGGGGCACGGAGCTGCTCTGACCGGTGGCAGCGTGGCCCTGGGCGCGGGGGGGTGCCTGTGCGCTGGTGGCCACGCCGGCGATCGACGCCCCGATGACCGTCGCCACCAGCACCACCGCGACGACCAGGGCTGAACGCACCCTCGTCGCACTCGGGTGGAACAGCAACACCGGCCGTCCCCACTGGCGCCCGCCCGCCAGCCGGGGGTTGGCGGCAGAGATGCGTTGCCGGAGGGCGGCCCGCTTGACATGCGGACTGGCTCGCAGGGGATGGCCCACGGGCGCGAAGGCCCCCAACATGGAGATCGTCTCGAGTGAAGAGTCGTCGGTGGCGACGAGGAGGTGCACGGGCCAGCCGTTGACGACCACGTCCAACGACGTGGCGGCACGACCGTCGGGAGTCTTGCCGGCCCCCCGCATGACCTCGAGACCGCCGATCGTGTCCCACGTCCACAACCGCTCGAAGGTGGGCTCGGCGGCGTCGGTGAGCGTCCAACCGGAGCCGTCGACGGTGAGGCTGAAAGCCGCGAACCTGGCGTCTGCGTTTCCCAGTACGCCTTCGACCACCCAAACGTTCTGAAGCTTCACGCTGGGTGTATTTCTCGTACCGTCACCGCAACATCGCCCTCCACGGTTCCGGATGCTAAGAGTTCGACGCGGATCATGGAAATCCCGTCACGACCCGTACCCATCACCTCACGCATCGTCGACAGCGTTATATCAGAAGGCCCTCGGACGGGTGGGGATGGTCCGTGAACAGCGCCCTCTACGGCGTCAAGACGGCGGGCCCACCCCGCAGATGGCGGCTGACGTCGCCGATGAGGTCGGTTGTGAAGCGCCGCTCCACGAAGCGCCAGACACCGTGACGACAATCGAACCGGTCGCGGTACCTGCCGGCCACGATGGGTTGCAGTGGCAGGTCGGGGAGGGCCTGGAACACCGTCACGTACGAGCGGGCGCTCGCCGTTCCGCCGTCGTGGTCCACCTCGATGTGGAGGTTGGTGGTCACGTGCTTGGTGCGTGGCGTGCCATCGTCGTAGACGCGCACCATGGCGAGAAACAGCTTCTCGATGGCCTCCCGGCCGCTCACCACGGCGTCGCCGTCACCGCCGAACACGCAGTCGGCGAGGAGATCGCCCAGACCCCTGAAGTCGCCGGCGTCGACGAGCTCGGCGTAGGCGGCGATGAGGTTCTCGATGGGCCGGGAGCCGGGCTCAGGACCGGGGCACGCCACGGCAGTGACCGTAGTCGCCGCTCTCAGCCCGGCAGGTGCATGAGCTCGATGCGAACGCCGTCGGGGTCGGTGCAGTAGACGAAGTCCAGGGCGTTCGAGGCTCCGAGGGTGGTGCGGGTGTCTCTCAGGGCGCGGCCGCCGAGGGACTCGATGCGCTGGGCGACGGCGTCGATGTCGTCCACCCGCAGGGACAGGTGGGTGATGCCCAACCGGTTCATGGGCCGGCGCACCGGCTCTCCGCTGTGACCGGGCGAGTCGAAGTGGAGCAACTCGATCGAGACGCCGTCGCGACGGACGAAGCGCGACTGCAGGACGACGTCGTCGACCTCCATGAGGCGCGAGAACTCCGTGCCGACCGTGTGCGACTGTACGAGCTCGAAGCCCAGAGCGTCGCAGTAGAAGCGCATCGACCGTTCGAGGTCGCGCACGCAGATCCCCAGGTGCGAGAACGTCACGTCCACGGCCCCTCCGTTCGCCGGCGTCGGTCTACCCCCAGCTTGGTCGGTGGCCGTTGTGAGGTCAGATCCTTGACTCTTCCACGGCGAGACGGGAACCTCGGCGGGTGACACCGGAAGGCCTTGGGGCGAACGACGACCTCTTCGAGGTGCCGAGGATCCCGGCTTCGGCCGGAGCCATGATCTTCGACCGCCACGGGCGTCTTCTCGTGCTCAAGCCCACCTACAAGAGCGGATGGACCGTTCCGGGGGGTCAGATGGAGGACGACGGCGAGACCCCGTGGGAGGCCTGTCGGCGCGAGGTGCGAGAGGAAAGTGGCCTCGTCGTGGAGTCCGGCCGGCTCGTGTGCGTCGATTTCCTGCGCCCCCGGCCGGCCAAGCCCGGCGGCATCCGCTTCCTCTTCGACTGTGGCGCCCTCGACGACGACACGCTGGCGGGCATCGTCGTCCAGGCCGACGAGATCTCCGAGTACCGCCTCGAGGAGCTGGACCGGGCGCTCGAGCTGCTGAGCGGGCCCTTGCGCCGGCGGGTGCGAGCCGGCCTCGAGGTGATCGGCACCGCCTACCTCGAAGAGGGGCGGCCCCGTCACAGCCCCGGCTGACGGGCCGGCGCCGGCCTTCAGCTGCGCAGGAGCCGGCCGGGTCGGGAGTCGAGCCCGTCGGGCACGGGCGCGCCGTCGAGACGGATCGGGACCCCGTTGACGAGCACGTGGGTCATCCCGAGGGGCTCATCGGCGGTGAGTCGCTCCCCTTCGGCGGGGAAGTCGTAGACGCGGCGCAGCGGACCGGGGGCGACGACGGCCGGGTCGAAGACGCACAGATCGGCGGCCTTGCCGACCTCGACGCTGCCCCGGTCGGCGAGGCCGTACACCCCGGCGGGCTCGGCGGTGAGCTTGTGCACGGCCCGTTCGAGCGACATGATCCCGCGGTCTCGTACCCAGTTGCCGAGCAGGTCGGTGGCGAAACAGGCGTCACACAGCTGCGAGACGTGCGCGCCCGAGTCGGCCAGGCCCAAGAGCACGTTGTCACGCGGCAGCAGCCAGGCGATGCCCTCGTTGTCGTCGTTGGCAAGCACCGACCAGAACCGGGATTTGAGGTCGTCGTCGAGCGAGATGTCGAGGATCACGTCCAAGGGGGTGCATCCCCTCTCCTGGGCAAGCTCGACGACGGCGCGGTCCACGAGCTCGGGGTGCGAGGCCGACTCGGCCACCGACACCGACGGCCAGTTGAAGGGGAGCCCCCCGGCCCCACCCGAGAGCTCGTCCCAGGTGGCGGCCCGCCAGGCCGGGTCGCGGTAGGCGGCCTTTCTCTGCTCGAGGTCGAGGCCCATGAGCTTGGAGAAGCTGGGGCGGATGTTCAGGGTGAAGGGCTCGGCCAGGTTCATCTGGAACACCAGCGGTCGGCACGAGACCTGCGGCCACACCTCGATCCCGATCTCCCGAGCGGCGTCGTTCTCGGCGACCACCTTCTCGTGGTACGGGTATCCCTTGACCGTGAGCAGCGCCGTCCAGGTGATGGGCCGGCTGACCTTGCGCTGGATGTCGAAGAGCTGTCGGTTGGGGATCACGCCCCCGGGAAGCAACGCCACCACCCCCTTGCGTGCGTCGTGCAACGGGGCGAGCAGGGCCAACAGCTCGTCGACGTCGGCCACCCGGGACGGCACGGGCCGCCCTCCGTCGCCGTTGTGGGTCGGCGACGAGCTCGAGGCGAAGCCCATGGCGCCCGCCGACATGGATTCGGCCACCACCGACTGCATGCTGGCCAACTCCTCGGGCGTGGCGGCCCGCTCGTAGGCGTCCTCCCCCATGACGTACATCCGGACGGCGGTGTGGCCCACGTAGCAGCCGTAGTTGAGCGCCGTGCCGCGGCGCTCAACGGCGTCGAGGTACTGGGGAAACGTCTCGAATTCGTCCCACGGCACACCCACCGCCAGGGTGTCGAAGCTCATGTCCTCGACGTGTTGCAGGGTGCGGGCGAGCAAGGGCACCATCTCCGGACGGGTGGGCGCGATGGAAAAGCCGCAGTTCCCGGCGATCACGCTGGTCACACCGTGGAACGACGACGGAGTCAGCCACGGGTCCCAGAACACCTGGGCGTCGTAGTGCGTATGGATGTCGATGAACCCCGGCGCCACCACCTGGCCGGCGGCATCGAGCTCGCGCGTGCCCCGTAGGCCCTCGCCGATGCCCACGATGCGCCCTCCCGCCACCGCCACATCGGCTGCCCGGGCGGGGCCCCCCGTCCCGTCGATGAGCGAACCTCCACGGATCACGATGTCGCCGTCCACGGTCGCCTCCTCAGGTCCATGGCCCCGCCCCCCCGGCCGTCGCCGGGCGATGGCACCACCTGCATCGTCGCAGACTGGGTCACGGCGCGCCCAAGGGCGCGGGCGGTCCCGGGCCAATAAAACCCCGGTTGGCGCGGCGGGGAGCCCAGCTCCATGGGGGAGCGCCGCTCCCCGCCGTGCCCGGGGGCGACCATGCCAGGAAGGAGACTCGGTCCCCAATCGTCGCCCGGCCTCACGCTAAACCGGGGCACGTCGAGCGCCCAGCGAGGAACTACCTGGGTCGGCCCAGGTGGATCCACCTGGCCGACGGAGGGACCCGGCGGTCTACGGCGAGTCGGGAGCTTCGAGCTGCCAGGCGTCGGGGCCGACGCCCAGCATTGTCGATGAGGGACTTGCGAATCGACCCCTTGTTCCTGCCCATCCGCACGGCGATCTGGCGCTCTTCTCGAAGAGGTCCCAGATCTCCGCACGCTCTACTTCGGAGAACACCCGCATCGCGCCACCTCCTGGTAACAGCGGAGTTTCCTGTGTTCCAGCGAGGTGTTGCGTCGACGGGCCGAGTGCACACCGAGTACCGGATGCGCCAAGCACGTCGGCTCCGAGCTGAGACCCCGACCCGCACCAGCGCTTCCCGTTGGATCCACGTCCGGAAGGTCTCTGTGGGTGAGCAGACTCGCCTGGGTTGTTCCGGTCGAATGGCGTTCGGCGGTCACAAGAACGAGAGCGGCGAGCAGAGCTAGCGTCCTCGGCCTGAGGCCGT
The DNA here is from genome assembly GCA_963731665.1 of uncultured Acidimicrobiales bacterium. GTDB lineage: Bacteria > Actinomycetota > Acidimicrobiia > Acidimicrobiales > UBA8190 > Chersky-840. The sequence goes on from CAVSWP010000008.1 coordinate 702,802, forward strand.
TTCAGGCGGCCGGCGAGCACAGGGGATGTGGCCATGCGGGCAGTGGTCGTCTACGAGTCGATGTTCGGTAACACCCACGCCATCGCCGATGCCATTGGCAAGGGTCTCGGCCAGGGCCTTGAGCCGGTGGACACCGTGGACGTCGTCCCGGTGGTTGAGGCCGGCCGAGAACGGTTGGGCGACGCCGACCTGCTCGTGGTGGGCGGTCCCACCCATTTTCACGGCATGAGTCGAACCCGCACCCGCAAGTGGGCAACCGCCACTGCGCAAAAGCCCAAGAACGATCTGGTGCTCGATCGCGACGCCCAAGGTTCGGGCGTGCGTGACTGGCTCAGGCAGCTCGGCCACGGCCACACAAAGGTTGCTGCTTTCGACACCCGCTTCAAGGGTCCGGCAGTTCTCAGAGGGAGGGCGTCGAGGGCCATCAGCCGAAAGCTTCGGCGCCACGGCTTCGAGGGGGTAGCCAAGCCCGAGAGCTTCTTCGTCACCATCCAGAATCACCTCGAACCGGACGAGGAGGCCCGCGCCCGAGAGTGGGGCAAACGGCTGGCGGCAAGCGTTGTATCGACCGGCGTCAGTAATGCGGACGGTCTGGGACAACCGCCCACGTCCAAGGAGACGTGATGGCCGAGGTGATGATCCCCACCCCGGGTGAGCTGCCGTCCTACCTTGCAACACCCGCGGGCGAGGGCCCCTGGCCAGGTGTCGTCGTCATCCACGACGCCATGGGGATGAGCCAGGACCTGCGGAACCAGGCTGACTGGCTTGCAGGCGAAGGGTACCTCGCCGTCGCGCCGGACCTTTTCTCCGGGAGAGGGATGGTGGCCTGCATGATGTCGGTCATGCGCGACGTGCGCGCCGGACGGGGACGGTCCTTCGACGACATCGAGGCGGCCCGCGTCTGGCTGGCTGCCCGGGAGGACTGCACGGGCAGGATAGGCGTGATCGGCTACTGCATGGGAGGGGGGTTCGCCTTGCTGCTCGCCGCCGATCGCGGGTTCACGGTGTCGAGCGTCAACTACGGCACCGCTCCAAAAAATGCCTACACGGCCAGCTTCCTGAGACAGGCTTGCCCGATTGTCGGAAGCTACGGCGGCAAGGATCGCACACTGCGAGGGGCCGCCGATCGCCTTGAGCGGGCATTGACGACCGTCGGGGTCGAACACGATGTCAAGGAGTACCCCGAGGCCGGGCACTCCTTTCTCAACGACCACGAAGGAGCGGGAGACAAGAATCCGTTTCCGTTCTCCGTCTTAGAGCCCGTCTTCGGAATACTCTCGCCAGGTTCGGGCTACCACGAGGGATCTGCGCGAGATGCACGACGGCGCATTCTCGCGTTCTTCGATGCGCACTTGAAGCCGTAGGGCGATAGCCTCCGGTACTGCCCGGGACCAAGGATGTCCCAAAGAGCCTGCATGACCGACCTGGTGGTGAGCGGCACCACCCAGACCCAGACGCAGGCCTACTACTCGAAGCGTCAGATTGCTCATCCGTGCCGGCCCCGTGAACCTTGGCCCCAGGCGGAAACGTTCCGAGCCAGCGAAGAGAGTGCGATTGGCCTCCAAGCACCGGTAACCGGATCGGCGTGCTTACCCGGGGCGACTTGAAAACATGGGACATGCGTGTACCCGGAGCATGCGCTATCTGGCCGACTCTCACCGTTGAACCCAACCCCGGTCGGCAACACCTTCCCGATCGGTGCCGTAACCTGGCTGTGGCTAGGTGTCGGGCGGGCAATCGCTTGGACTATCGCCTCCCTACTTGGGCAGGATAGAGACCGTGCTCGATCATCTCTCCATCCAGTGCGCCGATCCGGCGACCAGCGCCGCCTTCTACGACGCCGTCCTGGCCCCACTCGGAGGCAGGCGAGCCATGGAATTCGGGTCGACTGTCGGTTTCGGTGTCGCGCTCAAGCCGGAGTTCTGGGTGGGCCCCCGAGCGACGGGCGATGGGTTCCGAGAGTGCCACATCGCCTTTCAAGCCCCTGACCGAGCCGCTGTGCAAGCCTTCATGAATGCTGCCATCGAGGCCGGTGCCGAGGTGCTTCACCCGACCCGGCTATGGCCCGAGTACCACCCCAACTACTACGCTGCCTTCGTTCGCGACCCAGACGGTAACAACGTCGAAGCCGTTTGCCACACCCAGGAGTAGCAGCGAGGGCAGCAAGAGGAACCGCCGGGGATAAGGTCGCCCTGAGGGACCGTTCCCCAGTCGAGCATTCGCAATCGTTCAGCGTCCAGCGTCCAGCGTCCTCGATTTTGCGCGATCACGGCACGTTCCGACGGGCAGTCCTTCAGCGCCTCTGCTCGTGTCCACCATCGGGACGAATCGAGGATCCAGCTGATTAGCGCTCAAGGGCGGCGGCGAGGCGCTCGAGAGTGCCACTCATGGTCCGACGGTTTCGCTTCGTGCGGTCATCCACACCAGAGACCTTCTTGCTGAACTCCATGGCGGACTCGGGCCGCAAGTCTTCGTTCCACTCGGTTACTCGGCATCCTGACTCAGTCGGCTCGATGCGGTAACCCCAGGTCGAGTAGTGGAAATCCATCATTGAGCACTCAAAGGCGAACGCTCGGCCGGGGTCGGCCTCGATGACCTTTCCCTGCGTGGTCCACTCGTGCTCGCCATGGCGGTTGTGGCCGTCGAAGGTAGCGCCGACGACCGGGCCGTCGTAGCCCTCGTGCCATTCGCAGGCATGGCATTCCTCGGACCATTCGCCCATGCGTGTCACGTCGGAGATGGCGGCGTACGCCACCTCGGGCAGGACGGCGATGTCACGGGAGATCTCGAGCCTCTTGGTCATGGTCGAGTTCACCACAGGCACCCTCTGGGCGGCGAGCACGAGAGACCCGGGATTGCTCCTGGCTGGGGATATGGGCGGAGTCGTGTGGTGCGCTGGTGGTGCAAACACGACACGTTGCCGATGCCCGGACGGCCTGCTCGCATTGCTCAGCGGCCTAACGGAGACCTTCCAGGAGCCGCATCACCAGAGTGCCGACTCGTTGGCGTTCCACCTTGGGTTTGACAGCCGAGGCCACGGCCGAGCCGGCCTCGGCCGTCGCGGCCAGAAGCATTCTTGCCGTAACATCGCCGGGTAGAAACGTCCTGGTGAGGTCGCTCGGGGCTCCGACCTGTGCGGTACTCCCTCCGAGCCGGAATACTGCGCTGTCGCACCTCAGTGTCGAGTCACCGGGATCGAAGCCTCTTTCTGTCAAGTGGGGCATTTTGGACGCGCTGAAACGCCGGCCGGCGGCCGGACCATGCTGGATCGCTCCCGGGGCACGGATAGCTTGGTCGTCACGGGCTGAGTGCGCGCACATGGCGCATCTCGATCGGGAAACAGACACGGGGTTGAGGTGCCGCTTGACCTCTGCTCGAGCCACTACCCCTGTTTCGGTCTCCGATCTAAGAGCGGAGACGCTGGACAGGAAGACCCGACTCGAGATGTGCCAACGCCTCGTCAAGCAGTGCCACGAGATCACTCCCCGGGTGATCAACCCAATAGAACTCCATTGAGATCATCACCCCGAGGATCGCCCCTGCCAGGGTGCACACCGCAACGTCGTCTGCCGCCCGTCCGACTCGCTCGGCGACCAGGTCGGTGAGCTGTCGGGTGATCTGGGCAAACTGGTCGAGCATCCCAGCCCGAAGCTCGGGCACGGCAAGCGCCAGTTCCGCCCGGTCGCGCATGTCACCCAGCTCGTCTTCGGTGAGGCCGTCGAAGACGACACGGAGGCCGCCGCGGATGGCCTGGACGGGGCCGAGGTCGACAGGCTGGCCACAAATCGTCTCGATGATGAGCGGGTCGTAGTCGTCGGTGAGTACGAGGTCTTCCTTGGCACCGAAGTATCGGAAAAACGTGGAGGGCGAGATCTCGGCGGCTTCCGCTATCTGTTCGATCGTGGTGGCCTCGTACCCTTGCTCGCGAAAGAGTCGGAGAGCCTCGTGCTGAATGGCGGCCCGAGTCTTCGCCTTCTTCCGCTCCCTGAGGCCGATGGGGGGTCCGATATCAGACGGCAATGGGTTCACCTTCTGGCAATTTCTCTTGGGCCTCGGCTGGCGGCCCGGCATGGGCGGGCAGGAAGGCCAGCGAGAGTACGAAGCCGAGCAGGGCGAAGCCCACCGACACGAGCAGGGCAACGTCGGTGCCGTGGACAAAGGCGGCGCGCACCGAGGTGAGCAGCCCTGGCGAGTGCAGCGCGTGCGCCACGGCGACACCACCGAAGACGCTTTGACGCATGGCGTCGGCGGCCACGGGCGGTAGCCCACCGAAGTGGAGCCGGCTGACGTAGGCCGAGATGAGCACGCTCCCTAGGATGGCGGCCCCGAGGGGTGCTCCGGTGTTCTTGAGCGCTTGTAGAACCCCCGAACCCACACCGGCCCGTTCCTCGGACAACTCGGCCAGTGCCGCCGAGGCGGCGGTAGCCATCGTGAGCCCGGTCCCAATCCCGGCGAGCGCCATCCATGCGGCGACAAACCCCGCGCCCGACGACAGGGTTGCGGTGGACCCGATCCCTAGAGCGATGCCGATAATGAGAAAGCCCAGTGCGACGGTGAACTTGGCGCCGATGGCCTTGGCCAGACGCGCAGCGGGGAGCAGCCCGACGAGCATCCCGCCCACGACCGGCAGCAGGCGCACCCCCGATCCCTCCGGACTTGTACCCAGGACGCCCTGGAAGTACTGCGGCATCGTGAAAAGGAGGCCGATGAGAGCGAGCGTGAGCACAGCAAAGAGAATCACGCCCCAGGTGAACGACGCGGAGCGAAAGAGGCTCAAATCGACCAAAGGCTGCCCGCCTGGGCGCCGCTCGAGGAGACGCTCCCAAAAAAAGAACGCCGCGATCACGCTCAGACCGACGAGAATCAGACAGAGCGCACCGGGTGAACCCCACCCATGCTCCCCGGCTTCGATAAACCCGTAGGTCATACTCACGAGGCCGGCGCTCGAGCTCACGATCCCCACTGAGTCGATACCCGGTCGCAGCGCAGATCTTGACTCAGGGACGAGAGCGGCCACCGCGACGAAGCCGATGATCGAGACCGGCACGTTCATCAGGAACACCCAGCCCCACCAGTGGTGCGTGAGCAACCATCCGCCGAAGATCGGACCGATGGGGAACGCGATCATGTTGGCCGCCGCCCAAATACCCACTGCCTTCGGGCGCTCCTCCTCAGAGAAGAGCACCGCCAGAGCCGACAAGGCCATGACGATAAGTCCCGCTCCGGCAAAGCCCAGAAGGACACGAGCCCCGATGAACTCGATCGGGGTGCGCGAGTAGGCGCAGGCGAGCGATCCGATGGCGAACAACGCCAGCGAGATGAGCATGACCTTCTTGCGGCCGTAGCGGTCGCCCATCAGTCCAGCGGGCAACATCGCGGCTGCGAGGACCAGGGCATAGCCCGAGGAGAACCACTGCAGGTCGGACTCGGAAGCCCGCAGCGCTCCGGCCAGGGTCGGAAGGGCGACGCTGAGCACCGTCAGGTCCATGCCCACGGTCAGGACGGCGAGCATGACAGCGCCGAGCGCCCACCATCTGCGTGCGCCAGTTGCAGTCACCACCATCGCTCGACCCCTCGGGTCAGGACCTCCATTGACGGGTCTCCTTTTCAGGGGGCTCCGGTTACCATTCTAAATGAAAGCGACTCTCAATATATAGGGACTTTCGATTTCTTCGTGAGAGCGCGTTCTCGGCTGAGTCGAGCCGGCTGCTCCAGGAGTGAGCGGTTCGGCCTCTGGCGGCTGCTCGATCGCGGACACGGTGCTTTCTCTCGCGAGCACGGGACAGGTGCGCGCAACTTCCGGCTTGTTCGCCCCCTGGGAGACATCGCTTTGGTGAGCACCGACGCAGGATCGCCCGAGGCCGGCGTTTCTCATCGGTCGCGACCAGCGTCAGGTCGCGCATCACGGCACCTAAAGGATGCCTTCTTCTTTCGAAGCACTGCTTCCGTTCCCAGGACCATTCCCACGACGTCGGGCATCAATGCCAGCTTGGGAGCCTCGGCCAGCGCCGTCCTTGAGACCCCCCGGAATACAAGTCGTTGTCCTGGCCCCGTCACGGGTGACGTTTCGAGTTCAGACAGGGTAAGCCGACAGTCCGACCTCAGAACCTTGCGGCATACCGGAAGTGCCCGACGCTGCTGTTGACGAGAAGAAGGCCGGCTATCGACGCCAGGGCGCTCATCTCCAGAAGCGAGGCTCGTCGGGGTTCCTCCGTGCCGTCAGAGTTGGTGCGACGCTGTCGATCTCATCCACAACGGACACCTCCCGCCAGAGGCATGAGAAGAGTTGGGCAATCGGGGGGGGTCTGGGCCGATCTGTCGGGTGCCCTATTCGGTCGCCTTCCGACAACTGGCGACCGGCAGAAGGTAACAACACCCCTTGCCCGAGGTGAGGGAACCCCCTGTGGTCAGATCGCCGGTAGACACGCTCCATTTCGTGGCATACGGTGCGAGCGGGTTACCCCGGGGGGTGGGTGCACCTCCATGGCACCAGGAGTACCCAGTGGGACCGGCGGGACACGGGTGACGCCCTAGACGAATCGGCCGTCATGACACCGATGGTGGTGCCCGTGTCCCGGCCTCACTCATTGTGGGCCGATCCTTGACGCAGGTGCCTCCGACCCTCTTGTCAGGTTCTCAACTCCCTTGCCTTCGCCATTAGGTCTTCTCGTCCAGAGCCTCCGTATCCGTTCCTGGCGCCCTGAGCTTCCCGCTCCATAAGCCAGCCTCGATCAATCCAGAGCCGTGCACGAACCCGGACCTATCATTCGTCGTGCGGGTCAGCCTCCCATGGGTCCGTGATCCGTTCGATGGCAGCGTGATGAAGCCCATCGCGGTGACCCTCATCGTGCGAGTGAGCAAAAGCCGCTGCCTCGGCTGGTTTCAGAGCGCCGAGTTGAATGAGCCCGTGGTCCGGGCAGGCGATGCGCACCTCATGGGCAGCCTCTCCTGTCGTTCGACCTGTAATGACGTCAAACGCTGCCTCTCCCCGATCCGCCTCCGACTTCTCCGGTCCACCGACGACGCCGGAGACGGACACGGACTCAGGCGGCCTTACGAGCTCGATTCGCTGGCGCGTGCGTCGGTGCCGACTTGGCACTGCCCACGACCGCCTTGCGCGTCTCCGCCAACATCTTCTGGGCGAACTCGCGCTGCATCCGTAGAAGATCCTCGACCAAGTCGAAGACCTGCTTCCTCAGATCGCGTACGAGGGGAACCTCCACCGGCACGAACTCGGTGACGGCATCAGCCCACTTGCGCCCGACTTCGAGGGCGGCCATTTCGCTCTTGCGGACGAAATCAAGAACCGTCTCCTCTAGCGTCACAGGGTTACGAGGTGTCATGACTCCCTCCTTCCCGCAGGCCCAAACCTGCCCAATACCATTGTATGGATGGGCGTTCTGACTCGGCAGGGTCGAAGGCCTCTATCCGTCCGGCGGTTGATTGGAGAGCTTCCCATCGGGTGCGTCGGGGACGATCAGGTCAAAACTGGCCCAGGCCACACACGACTTGCGCTCCATCACCGGCCTTCGCCTCTGAGCGGACCGAGCCTACCGATCGGAATCCGAGCCCGGCTACGTGCATCACGGTTGCCAGGCCGATCCCTGTGTTGGCCCCTGTCGTCAACACCGTCCGCTCGTGGCGATACGGACTGGCCTTGATCGTCTCTGCGCCGTTGCTAAGCGCTGCAGCGGCGGGGGTCACAGCCCGACTGCCGCGTAGCCGTTCATGGCCCCGTTTCCGGCCCCGATCCACAAGAAGACCACGAGGTCGCCCTTGTTCACCAGCCCGGCGCGGCGATCCTCGTCCAGGAGGATCAGGGTGCTCGCCGCCGAGGTGTTGCCGTAATGATCGACGCTGATCGGTGCTCGCTCCGGAGGAATACCGAGCATCTCGATGGCCTGACGGACGACTACTCCGTTGGCCTGGTGGAGGTACCAGCGGGCCACGGCGTCGACATCGAAGTCGGCTCCGGTGAAGGACTTGACCTTCGTCGGCCAGTCCTCTTGCAGCATCTGGAAGTCCCGCGCCATCAACGGGGGAAAGACCTCGGCCACCTTGACACCGTCCATGAGGAACACGTGATCGGCCAGGTTGCTGGCAGCGGTGTGATGGAGACAACCTCCCCCCGGGTAGGTGACGAGCCCGATGTCGGGACTGGTCTCATTGCGTACCGATAACAGACCGATGGGAAGCTTGTCCTGGTCACGGGGCGAAGAACGCCAGACAGAAGCACCCGCACCATCGGCGAACATGAGCGGGGCCAGCCATCCCAGGCCGCTCTGGTGCTTGTAGTAGTAGTCGTGCACCTCGGGCCCGAAGTAGCCCGACGGGCAATTGCTCGCCACGACCAGGGCGGTGGCGGGAGCCATCGAGACGAGCGAGCACGCCATCGTGCGGAACCCGGCCGACAGCCCCGCGCATCCGAGGTTGTGGTGCACGAGATCCACATCCCGCCGCAGCCCGAGCTCGGGCGCCAGGAACCGGAAGTGGTCCTGACAGGCGATGAGGTCAGGCGTCGTCGACACATGGACCAGGACATCCACTTCGCAGGCGTCGATCTTGGCATCGACGAGGGCGGCGCGCCCGGCTCGGAGCGCCAGGTCACCGTCGTACAGGCCGCCCTCGCCCCGGCTCAGCTTGTGTCGTCCGCCGAACTCATAGTCCAACCGCCGCTCATGGATGCCGAGGTGCTTGACGACCCATTCGGGCTCCAGTGGCCTGCCGTCAGGGCGAACGGGGCGAAGGTACTGGAGGATCTCCTCGTTGGAGACTCGGTGTTCAGGCAGGTAGGAACCGACCCCGATCAACGAAACCGAAACTTCGGAAGCCAACCTTGGAATCGAAGAACTGGTCATCGAACCACCTCAGAGTCCGGCGCAATCGGCTCTCCTGCCTGCCGGGCCCCAACTTCCATCCAACGCCTGTCGAGGTGGGCCAAACAGTGGCAAAGGTCCCAAACCCCGACGGTGATGGCTGCCCGTCGAGATGCGATGCACCGCCTGGCATCCAAACCGCACTTCGCTTCCTGTCGCGAACTTCCACAAGCCTGTGCGAAGCCGCTAGCAGCCCGCCACCGAGACTCCTATCGGTTGTCAAGACTCCGTTTCCACCAGGTAGGGGTGGATCTCTCGGGCCACGTAGCGCTTGATACACCGTGGGCCGCGTGGACGCCTCTCCAGATTGTGCCGCCCGGGCGGCGGCGATGGCGTCGATCGGATCTGACCGCTGACCCTTCCGTACCGCCGTTTGCGGCGCGTTCGGGACGAACTGCTCTGTTCCCCGGGGCTCCCGGGCGCGACAAAGGGGAAAACGGTGGGGTTCGCCATGGTCGTGATCACAGGACGCACCGATGGCTATGGGAGTGTGGAGGTACAAGCGCACGGCCATGGGCACGGATCAGGAGGCATCCTCGCTCCCCTGATGGGGCCGCTCTCACACCGTATCGAGCACGAGCTTGGTGGACCGCTGTTCCAGAGGGACCCGGCGTTCATCGAGCGGCAACTGGCGCTCATGGCCCGCTACACGAGCTTCTTCTCGCCCGAAGTGAAGGGCATCGAGAACCTCCCGGTCACCGGTCCCGTGCTCGTCGTCGGCAACCACTCCTGCCTCATGTACATGCCCGACGCCTGGGTCGTCGGCCAGTCGCTCATCGAGCGTCGCGGCCTCGATCAGCCCGCGTACGCCCTTGCCTACGACCTGCTCTTCAGCGTGCCCGTCGTGGGCCCGTTCCTGCGGCGGATCGGCGCCATTCCGGCGGGGGGCGCGAGGCCGAACTCGCCCTGCGGCAGGGCGCGGCGGTGGTCGTCTACCCCGGCGGCGACATGGAGGCCTGCCGACCGTGGCGCCAGCGCGACCAGGTAGACCTGGCCGGGCACAAGGGGTTCGTCCGCCTTGCCCTGCATGCGGGGGTCCCCGTGGTGCCGGTAGTGACCCACGGATCGCACCACGCCGTCGTGGTGGTGGCACGCGGCGAGCGCCTGGCGACCGCTCTCGGCCTCAACCGGCTGCGGATCAACGTGTTCCCGATCCTCCTAGGCCCTTTCGGCCTGACGTCGATCCTGACCCCCCCACTGCCCTTGCCGGCGGCGATCACCGTGGAGTTCCTGCCCGCCCTGGACTGGAGCGGGCGCGGCCCCGAAGCCGCGAATGACCCCGCCGTCGTGGACGGCTGCTACGCCGAAATAACGGACATCATGCAATCCGCCCTCGACCGCTTGCGCGCCGAACATCCCCACCCCGTGATGCGCGGCATGGCGAACCTGGTCCGGCGCGTCAGCACCCGCGCCGGGGGCGCGACGCCATGACGCACACCCTCGACCCCGTGGTGCACGACGTCGAGTGGGTCGAGCCCGTCTTCATCACGCTGCCCGTTGCCGCGCCGGAGCCCGGTGAGGGCGCGCGTCGGGGCTCCGCCGAGGGTGGCGGCTCGGTTGCGGCCCCACCTGGCCGCCCCGGGGTCGTCGTTCGCTCACCGCCATGGGGTGGCCCTCATCGTCACGACGGTGATCGTCATGGTGGTGGCCTCCGCTGCAGGCGTCTTCGTCTATCAGTGGAACCACTCCGGGCCCCACCAGCTCTCGCCCGCTACCGCCTACCAGCGGTTCCGCTCGGGAGCCACGGGCGCCATTGTCGATCCTGGGACGCTTCGTCCGCACGACGGCGTCTATTCCTACCGCGGCTCAGGGCACGAGCACATCTCGCTGCCTCCGAAATCACAGGTCGAAGGGCCCGGCATTCCGGGCACCGTCAGTTACCAGACCGACGGTTGCTGGGTCTGGCGTCTGGACTACAGCGACAGCCATTGGCAGAACGCCACGTTCTGCGCCCGTGCCGGCAACCTGGTCGAGGTGGCTCGTGCCGGGTGGTACCGATGGAACCTCGTGGCGCTGTCCATTGCCGATACCGGCACCTACAGCTGTTCGTCCGAGGTCGCCATCCTGGCCGTGCTGCACGTGGGGCAGCAGTTCCCCTTTGTCTGCACAGGCACGAGCAGCCCCATCAAGACCGGGGTCGTCACCATGACGGGCACGAACCGCTACGTGGGCCCACAGACCTTGCGGATCGAGGGCACCGAGGTCCCCACCCTCCACTTCCGGGAGGTGTCGACCCTCAGCGGCGGACAATGGGGGCGCAATGTCTCCGATACCTGGTTCTCCACCGTCAACGGGCTGCCGGTCAAGGGAACGTGGACCACCAAGGTCACCGGCCCCACGTTCTTGGGGACCTCCACGTTGACCGGCGGTGCCAGCTTCATCCTGAGGTCGTTGGCGCCTCGTTCGTAACGGCTCACCGTCCTGCCCTTCCTCCGCCACGCTGTGGGCGAGCCCGGCGATCGACTCGGTCGCCCTAGCTGGGGCGACGCCTTCCCGGGGGGATGACTGGCGGGTGGGCCCGGACGGTGGGTTCTTGCGGCTTCGGCCACACCCTGCGCACCTCCTTTGGCGCCAGCCAGGCCTCGGCCAGATACCCGGTGCGCAGCAGATTGGCGAGGGTGCGGGCGTCGACCGGGTCGTTCTTCAGCTTGGCATCGGCGATGGCCCGGCACCCCGCAGGATGGGCCAGGTGGGCCTCGAAGCCGAGGTCGCCGAGCAGCTCGGCGATCCACCCGGTGCCGTAGGCGGCCTCGAAGGCGACCGGGGTGCCGCGCCGCAGACCCGCCAGCTCCTTTCGAAGCGACTGGCGATCATTTCCGACGTTTCTGTTGCGCACCTCGATTCCCTTGCGGTCCAAGACGCAGACCTGGGTGCGGTTGCGATGCACGTCCATTCCGACGAACATGGCAGTGGGCCTCCTTCCTGAGCTCGTCAGGTCATGGTCCCCAGAGGACCTTGAGCGGACCGTCAGGTTCCAGCTCGTAATGGAGTCTTACTCCGAGTGAGCAGGGAGGGAGGCCCGTGCTCATAGCGTCGATTATGCGCTCTCTGAACCCTCCCTGACCCTTGAGCCCAAACCCGGTCGGGAGCGGCTGCACATCCTGGACGGTTGACCAGTCCCCAGAGATCGTCGTAACCCACGAACACTGACACGTTCACTCGCCTGCGACTGTGATGCGTTGCCCTTCCCTGGCTTGACGGTCGGATCGGTGAACCGGTTTTTATGAGCGATCCACGCCGCAGCTACCACGTGTTTCCGTGGAGCAACAAAGTAGCGGGCGCGAGCGGGGGCAGGACCTTCGAGCTTGACCATGACATGCCACTCGGATTCCAACGATCGGGCGCTCCTACGCCGATGGACGGGCGTCTACGCCGGGCCTAGGATCCGCCATGAACGAAGAGGAACGACGCCGAGGGGTCATCCATGATCGGACTTGTTCCCGCGCGGCGGTGTCTTCTGGGGTCGCCGCCATGAGGTCGCGGATCTGGTGGCCAAACGTTGCCGTCGCAGCTGTTCTGCTCGCCCTTGTAGTGGGAGTGCCGCTGGCCACATTCGCGGGTCCGGCGGAGGCGAACCCCGCCTGGTCGATGGTCACCAGTCCCAACGGTGGGACCAAGGCCAATCTTCTCCCGGGGGTGTCGTGCCTGTCAGACTCGGATTGTCTCGCCGTCGGCTACTACGAGAACCACAACCTCGTCCGCCAGACTCTCGTCGAATCCTGGAACGGCACCACCTGGTCGATCGTCCCGAGTCCCAACAAAGGGACCAAGAACAACGAACTCAACGGCGTGACGTGCGTCTCGCCCACCTCGTGTGAGGCGGTCGGTGACTACGACAACGGTAGCGGTGCCACTGAAAACCTCGTCGAATCATGGAACGGAACCACCTGGGCGATCGTCCCCAGCCCGGAGCAGGGCGCGAGCAGCAACAGCCTTGACAACGTGACTTGCATATCCACAACGTGGTGTACCGCCGTAGGAAACTTCGTCAATACGGGCGGCGTCATCCAAAGCCTCGTCGAGTCCTGGAACGGGGCGACCTGGTCGATCGTCCCCACCCCTGACGAAGGAGCTCATGCGAACCTCCTGGACAACCTGTCGTGTGACTCGACCACGTGGTGCGTCGCCGCCGGCTACTTCTACAACGGCAGTGCAGTCACCCAGACACTCGTCGAGTCCTGGAACGGAACCACCTGGTCGATCGTCCCCACCCCCAATATCGGAACGGGGAGCAATACGCTGCTCGGAGTCTCGTGTACGTCGACCAGTTCGTGCACCGCCGTGGGGTACGACGTCCCGACCAGCCCGGTGATCCCTGGTGGCATTCACGCAGTGAATCTCGTCGAGTCGTGGAACGGGACCAGCTGGTCGGTCGTGCCGAGTCCCAATGAGGGGACGGACTCCAACAACTTATTCGACATCTCGTGTGTGTCCCCGACGTCATGTGTCGCAGTTGGCTCGCAGTATGAAGGAAAGCCGAAAAAAAGAGTCTCTCACACACTCATCGAGTCGTGGAACGGGACCAGCTGGTCGGTCGTGCCGAGTCCCAACTATGGGTCGACGAGGGCCATTAACCTGCTCTTGGGTGTGTCTTGCGTTCCGTCCGGCTCGTGCGCAGCTGTGGGCTACCACAACATCAACACCCGCACTTACACCCTTATCGAGGCTCTTCCGGGGATGGCTGCGTTAACGACCACGACGACCGTTGCTCCTACCACGACCACGACGGCTGCCGCAACGACGACCGTTGCCCCTACCACGACCACGACGGCTGCCGCAACGACGACCGTTGCTCCTACCACGACCACGACGGCTGCCGCAACGACCGTTGCTCCTACCACGACAAGCGGCGTGGTACCCGCTACATCCAGCTCCCTCGCATTCACCGGATCGGGACCCGGCCTCAAGATGCTGACTCTCTTCGGTACCGCATTGATGCTGCTCGGGCTTGTGATCCTTATCCTCGCCGACATTCCACGCCGCATGCTGCGGCATCTAGCCTACGTGATTCCTGGACGTTGGAAGGCTCATAGGACTGATGGCGTACGACGAATTGCCAAGGCAGTACGTCGAGAGGTCATTCGGGGGACCGATTGGTTCTTGGGTCGATGATCCCTTTGTTCGCAGCTCGCAGTGATCGGCTTCGGATAATCGACACGAGCAGTCGTATCATCTGAGCTATCCACCAACGGGTCACCATTGCTCGGACCGTTTGCTGCGCGCCGGCAGCCCTGATGGCAGGGCTCAGGGCCTGGCGGCGCCCATACCACCCGTTGTGTGCGGGTCCCGCCGTGGTCTGCGATTGCCGAGTCCGAAGGTGCCGGGCTCACCCCTTGAGCCCAAGGCGTCGCGAATACTGTTCGGGTTGCCTCCGGGTCGAGGCGAGAAGGATCGGCACTTATGCCGGTAATCGCGTCAAGTAACTGCGGGATATGCCGGTAATCGGCGGGCCCCACCACCTTCGTGAGAGGCAGGGCCCGCCGAGTCCGGCATGGCGGATCAGTCGAGCTCGAGGGGCGTCCTCCTCCGTCGGCCGAAGGGTCCGTAACGGCAGACAGCGAAGAACCGGCTGGTTCCGAGGATGCGGCCGATCTCAGCCCACGATGTCTGCTCGTCCCGGGCGTCGGCGACCAATCGGGCCAGGCGGGAACGGGCTATCCGGGCCAGCGTCACGGCCGCCTGGAGGTCCTTGGCGGCCACGCTGTCGGAGGGCAGGTGCTGCACCAGGGCGATGACGCTCAACGCGTCGTCGACCACGCAGCTGGTCTCTTCGTCGATGATCTCCTCGCGCTCTGTCACGACGCCCCCGTTTCGAGCCCGTCGAGCAGCCCCTCGTAGAGCACCGTGCGCGTGGTTTGGCCGTGGGCCGCCGCATGGTCGCGTTGGCGTTTGAGGGTTCCTTTGAACTCGACGGTGGTGGCGAAGAAGCCACACCCCTCGCACAGCGACTCGAAGCTGCAGTCGAGATGCGACGGCCTCGTGCACCAGCCGTTTCCGAGCATGCGGCTGTGCTCGAGGCGAAGGCGGTGCATCTCGGGCGTCTCGGGCAGGTCAGGCGGCTCCTCGTAGAGCGCCTCGACCTTGTCCACTGCGGCCCGGTACTCGTCGGCCACCGTCTTGTTGGCGATGCGGGCATAACGGATGGTCATGCGCAGCGTGCGGTGCCCGAGCAGCTCGGCGATCGATTCGAGCCGCATCCCCCGGTTGACGGCCTGGGTGGCGAGCGTATGGCGCAGCTGATGGGGATGGACGTGCCCGATGCCGGCCCGTTTCGCCACCCGGTTCACCATGCGGGTGACGCAGTGACGGTTGAGGGGCCGACCCTCGTTGGTGAGAAGCAGCCCCGTGCCGGCGTCTCTGTGGCTGTCCTGCCACTGCAGGAGCAGCTCCACGAGGGGCGAGACGAGCGGCACGGTGCGGTCGTTGCGGAGCTTTCCGACCGGGACCTTCAACCACCACCCCCCACCCCGACGGGCCACGGCGTCGTTCTCCAGTGCGCACAGCTCTCCCACCCGGATCCCCGTGCGACACAGGATCTCGAGCACGAGGCGCCGGAGCGGCTCTGGCTCGGCGGCCACCTCCCGCAGGAACCTCGCCGCCGCGGCGTCGTCGAGGGCCTTGGGCAAGAGCTCCTCGGGGCGGGGGATGTCGGAGATGAACAGCGGGTTGCGCACCGGCGCGTCCTCGTAGCCCCACTCGATGATGCGGTCGAAGAACGTCATGAGCATCCCGAGGCGCATCCGCAGGGTGTTCACCTTGAGCGGCGTGCCCTTGGCCGTCACGTGAGCCGCCAGGGCCAGCTTGTAGGACTCGACGTGGATCCTGCCCACCTCCGAGCACCGTTTCAGCTCGGGGTGACAGGTCACCAGGTGCCGACAGAAGCGCCGAAGCGAATCACTCGTGCGGGCCACGCTGTTGTGGTGCAGCGACAGCTCGAGCTGGGCCAGATAGCGCTGGGCGGTGGCCGCCAGCGCGGGAGCCGCCGCGGCGATCTCGGCCCAGTCGCGCTCGGCGGCCGTGGGCGTGGTGAGGACACGGGCGGAGACGATGGTCATTGGGCCACCGCCTCGAGCACCGAGGTGTCGATTATGGCAATGGCCCGGGCGTACTCGTCGGCCAGCCACTCGTTCGACAGGTGCAGGTAGATGCGCGTCGTCTCGATCGACCGGTGCCCGGCCTGGGCCTGGATGGCCTCCAGGGCCATGCCCGCTTCTCGGAGCCGAGTGAGACAGGTGTGGCGCAACTCGTGGCAGGTGCAATGGGCGAGACCGACTCGATTGCGCGTGTAGCGCACGATCTCATCGAGGCCGTCCTCGGACAGGGGACGGCCGCGCCGCGGTCCCTTCAACACCACGAACAGCCGATCGGTCTGTGCGTCTTCGGGGCGCTCGGTGGAGACATAGGCCGCCACCGATCGGAAGAACCGCCGAGAGACCGGGACGAGCCGTTGGTGACCTCCCTTGCCGTCGGCCACGAACACCCGGCCCTCACCGGGGCGCAGGTCGCCGAGACGAAGCCCGAGCACCTCGCAGCGCCGCAGGCCCCCGAGGACCATGGCCTCGACCATGGCCCGATCCCGCCAGCGGCGAAGCGCCCCCATCAGGACGTCCACCTCGGCGGGTTCGAGGATCTTGGGCAGCACCCGAGGAGTGCGCACCAAGGGGACCAGTGCTCCCTTGTCCTTTCGCGATCGCCTGGTGGACAGGCCCTTGGGGACCGGGTTCGACTCCCGCTCACCGATCATGACCAGATAGGAGAAGAACCCCGACAACGACGACAAGCGCCGCTTGATGGTGCTGGCCATGAGCCCCGACCCCCCGTCGGAGAGGCGCACCACCTTTCCCTCGAACAGCGGCCGCCGCTGGGCGGTGATGAAGGCCAAGACGTCGTTCACGACGACGTCGACAGGCTCCTTGTCGATCTCGGTGAAGAACACCCGCAGATCCGAGGCGGTGGCCAGCAGCGTGTTGTGGCGTGCTCGAGCCTCGACAAACTCCAGGTATCGGTCGATGACCGGGTGACCCAGCCGCACCGCCGGGTCAGCTCCAGGCGCGCCTCGCGAAGAGTGAATTGAAGTGGACAAACCGGGCTCCTCTCAGCTTTCCGACCTGCCCATCTGGCAGGCCATGGAAAGCATCAGGGATTACCGGCATATCTACACTTTCAGGATGTTCCAACCGAGATCAGGCAACTCCGGCGTATCGAATGTCTCCCGGTATACGGTCTTGCCGCCGAGCCCCGGTGAGGGCTCCAAGGGGGCGACGTGATGCGGGTTTCGAGGAGCTTCCTGATCCCTTCGCTGGTGGCGATAGCCGTTTTGGCTGCGGGTTGCAGCGCGTCGCCGTCAGCTCATCCCGCCTCGAGCGCCACTACCGCACTCTCCCTCGGCGAGACCTCGACGTTCAGCGTTCCCGGTGTCTCGGTTCCGGGCACCCCCACCGTGTACGACAGGGTCACGGTGCGTCGGTTCGGTTCACCGGCGGCGACCAATGTCTTGGTCCTGGTGCCTGGCACCCTCGCCGGAGCCGCTGACTTCGACATCGTCGGCCCCTACCTCGCCGAACACGTCCCCAATCTCCAGGTGTGGGCAGAGATGCGACGGGAGGGAGCACTGGAGGACAACGCCATGCTCCTCAAGGTCCTCCACAGCACGGCGACGGTGCAACAGGCCTTCGACTACTACGTCGGCTGGCTCGCTAATCCCAAGATCACGACCCACTACCAGCCACTGAAGGCATCCCAGTACAGCTTCATGGACCAGTGGGGACTTGCGGTGGCCATGGGTGACCTCCACAACGTCATCGAGCTGGCACGCGACGGTGGCAAACGAACTGTGGTCCTGGGTGGCCACTCGTTGGGCGGCGCCGAGGCCTCGATCTACCCGGTATGGGACTTCAACGGCAGAGGCGGATATCAGGACATCGCCGGCATCGTCGGCATCGACGGGGACGCCGGCCTCCCCGGTGGCTTCGGTTCTGCGCCCGTTACCACCGCCACCGAGGCCACTGCGGCGTTGACAAAGCTGCAAGCGGGAAGCCCGTGGCTCGATCTTCTCGGCTTCGGCCTGCCCTGGATCACCGGGCCGTTCGCCGAGCTTGGGGCGCTGGGTGCGCTGAAAGAACCCACGGCTGCCTCGATCGGCCAGAAGTTTGCCCTCCTGCCCTCGGAACTCAAGCCCCCCGTGCCGGCCACCAATCAGGCGCAGCTTGGGTATGCCTTCGACGCGTCGACATCACCGGCCGCCTTGGCGCTCATCCACGTACACTCGGGACACCTGGCGGCCAGTGGCTCGCCTCGCGGATGGGTGAATGACGGGCCTACTCCAATACAAGACGTCGCCTTTGCGTTCTCACAAGAACCACTCGGACCCGTCGATTGGTACTACCCGGAACGTCTCACCATCGACGCCGGGGCCGCCAGCTCACTGACCCAGACGCCAGCCGCGGACGTGCTTGGGCTTCGGCTTTACCACCTCGGTCAGGTCGATGTGCCCCTCTACGTGATCCAGACCTCGCTGGGCGGCGCCGAAAACGCCGTGGTCGACGCCGCCCACGCCTACCAGCGCGAGTCGAAGATCCCGAGCGTGACCATCGTGAACCGTTACTCGACCTACAGTCACCTCGATCCGTTATTGGCCACTCCATCAAAGAACGCGTTCCTGCAGACGGTGGTGCCTTGGATCGAGCACCTGCCGGCATATCGGCACTGACAACGGGTTCGGTCCAACTGCCTCCATGGCGTGAGCACCGAACTCAGAAACCCGCGACGATCTCCGCCCGATAGCCAGTTGCGGGCAGTCGCGCTTGCTGTCAGTTAACCGATCGGAAGTGCCGTTCTGTGCGCCCTGATGGGTCCCAGCCCGACCACCTCAGGCTGCTCGGAAACGCGAAGTCGGGCGGGTGACGGTCCGTCTACGAGTGCCGAGGCAGTCCGAAGCTGACGGGCTCACCGCCGAGCTGACCCACCCGCTATCGCTCAGCGACGCGAATCTGCGCGGGTTGCCGTCCTGCCCGGTTACCCGACCCCGACGCGATTCTCGTGCCACAGATGGAAGACACGGGGCTCGGGATCCCCGCCCACCCATGAGAAGGACCGGTGTCAAGAGCGAGTGCAGTTGGACGTAGCTCCTGGTAGATGACTCGCGCCGGTCCGGAGGCGGGGTCACGGTGGAGCGCCCGGGGCGCGCGGGAGCGCGCGAGGACGAACGACCGTGATGCCGGCGAGGACCGGCGCATCATGTTGAAGGAGCGAAGTCTTGACGGAGTTGGTCTCGCAACCACCCATTCGGTCCCAATCGGGACACACGACGTCAAATGCGAAAGCCGGGCTGTCTCACTCGAATATTCGGCGCCATCAGGCGCGCACGGGGATACCTCGGACTCGCCCGG
This sequence comes from uncultured Acidimicrobiales bacterium, assembly GCA_963731665.1. Classification (GTDB taxonomy): domain Bacteria; phylum Actinomycetota; class Acidimicrobiia; order Acidimicrobiales; family UBA8190; genus Chersky-840. The sequence goes on from CAVSWP010000008.1 coordinate 722,066, forward strand.
CCGATCTGACCAATCTCACGAACATTGGCGCTGCTCGTCCTCGAGGGCGTGCAGTGCGTAAAAGGACTCGGTGAGGAGCTTGCGCACCACCCGGATCAGGGCAATGCCCGTCCCTCGCCGGCGCTTGGTGGCGAGGAAGTCGGAGTGATAGGGCTCTTTGCAGATGGCCGTTTGCGCGGCTTCGGAGAGCACGTGGCGCACGGCGGCGGGCCCCGCCCTTGTGATGTGGCCGTGGTGCAGCGTCCGGTCCGAGTTGCGCATGGAGGGAATGATGCCGGCCCAGGCACACAGCTTGCGGGCCGTGGCGAAGCGGGTGATGTCCCCGATCTCCGACACGAGCGTCATGGCACTGAGGAGCCCGATCCCGGGGATCGACATGAGAGCGTCGACGCGCTTGTCGCGCTTGGCCTGGCGACGGATCTCGGCCTCGAGCAACGAGATCCGAGTCTGGAGAACCTCGATGAGGACTTGGCAGTCGGTCACCACCCAGCGGTGCATGGGCCAGAGATCGAGAGCGTCGAGGAAGGCCGCCCCGTTCTTGGTCCACCAGCCGTGGCTCGGGGCAGGGACCCCCTCGTCGGCGATCTGGGCCCGGATCCGGTTCTTGGCCGAGGTGCGGATCCGCACCAGCCGCCCCCGTTCCCGCAGCAACAGGCGCTGTTCGCGCACCTCCTTTGGAGCCAGCCAGGCCTCGGCCAGATACCCGGTGCGCAGCAGATTGGCGAGGGTGCGGGCGTCGACCCGGTCGTTCTTCAGCTTGGCATCGGCGATGGCCCGGCACCCCGCAGGATGGGCCAGGTGGGCCTCGAAGCCGAGGTCGCCGAGCAGCTCGGCGATCCACCCGGTGCCGTAGGCGGCCTCGAAGGCGACCGGGGTGCCGCACCGCAGACCCGCCAGCTCCTTTCGAAGCGACTGGCGATCATTTCCGACGTTTCTGTTGCGCACCTCGATTCCCTTGCGGTCCAAGACGCAGACCTGGGTGCGGTTGCGATGCACGTCCATTCCGACGAACATGGCAGTGGGCCTCCTTCCTGAGCTCGTCAGGTCATGGTCCCCAGAGGACCTTGAGCGGACCGTCAGGTTCCAGCTCGTAATGGAGTCTTACTCCGAGTGAGCAGGGAGGGAGGCCCGTGCTCATAACGTCGATGCGTGGCCTCGGACCCTCGACGTGAGAACTCAACGCCCGACCGGCACCGCACTTTGCGGATAGCGCCCTGGCATTGCACGGGGGACTTCCGGGAGCTGGGCGGGCCTATGTTTGCCAAAGGGTGACCGGGAGCCGGTAGGGCGGTCTGACTGTGGGTCCGTGGTGCAAGGATGAGCCATCACCAGCTCCGCTCAGCTCGTTATCCCGGAAAACGCCGAGCGGCCCATCGAAAGACGCGGTGGCCGCCGCCCCACCGGACATGGCCGACCGAAGGTTCGCTGGTGCCGGGTCCTGAGATTTTCTTGAGACCACGCCGTTGCCGTAGCTCTCTTTCACGAAACGTACGTCCGTCACTGCTGCTCGTAGTTCCCCAATTCTGGGGGTTCGATCTGACTAGGAATAGACAACTATGTGACCCACCGACGCAGTCGGTGAGAACAAGGCGGGTTGATGCCCGCCCGAGGCAGGAGTACGTCCATGACCCAACGACCGGTCTCTCGGGTGCGTCACGCGTCGGCGGCGACTCGCGTGTCAGGTTGGACTGCTACGGTGTCAGCGTTAGCTGCCATATTGTCAGTAGTTGCTGTCATATCAGCGGTGGCATCACCGGCCGGAGCCCTGACGCCCCGGCCACCCAGGTTCTCTGGTGCTGCCCCCGGCTCGGTCTCGTGCTCGGTGAGGATGAGCGTGACCTTCTCGCCCCCGCTCACGAAATCGGGCGGTGGAACCGGCCCGTCGGAGGTAACGGGAAGACTCTCGCACTGCTCCGCCAGTACGAGCGCGGTGTCGGTCACCGGTGGCACGGTCACCGGGTCATTCACCGAGAGCCCCATCAACTGCGGCACGCCGTCGACCCCCGCAGGGTTGGCCACGCTTGACGTCTCATGGAAGGGTCAGGTCAACGGCGCGGTCGGTGCCACCACCTACGCCGGCCCGGCCACCTTCACCACCAGCACGGTGACCGGCGAAGCGGTGGGCGTCTACGGATACTCGCAGCCGGGCACCCACCCTGCGTCCAACGTGACGGGATCGTTCTCGGGCTATGCCACGGCCAGCGCTTTGACCCCGACCAGCTTCCATCAACTGCTCCGCCTGTGCAGCAGGAAGCTCAAGACGATGGCCCTGAGCGGGACCATCAACGTGGGGACAACCAAGGTGGTCGTCGCCCCGCCAGACCTGGTCACGGGGTCTCCCTTGCCGGGACAGTTCGTTGTGATCAACCAGAGCGGCGATCAAGGAGGAGTGGGCATCGTGTACGGCCCGGCCACCCCTCCCCTCGGGCAGGGGAGCCTTCAGCTCAATGTGACCGGCACCAATGACCACTGGAGCGTCTACAACTACGACCACATTGGAACCAAGCTGTCCGATATCTCCGCTCTCGGCTATTCCACCTACACCGACAACGGCACCACCGACCCTGTTCTGCAGATGGAGATCAACCCCGGTAACTCGTCGGGCACCGATGCCGGAGTGACCTACTCGACGTTGAACTTCGAGCCCTACCTGCAGAGCGCCGGCGTGACGCCGAACACCTGGCAGACGTGGGACGTGCTGTCCGGGAACGTGTGGGGTACCAACCTCACCGGCGCCCCGGATGGGTATCCACTGTCCTGGAGCGACTTTCTCGCAACCTATCCCAACGCCACCATCATCGGCGGTTTCGGAATCGACGTGGGCAGCGGCTGGTCGGCGATGACCGGTGAGGCGAACGCGCTCACCATCGGCACTGCCGCCACGTTCTCGTATGACTTTGAGCCGGTGGCGCCTCCGACTCCTCCGGGCATTCAGATCACCACGACATCGTTGCCTTCCGGCGTGCTGGGCACGCGGTACTCAACCACCTTGGCGGCCAGCGGGGGCAACCTTCCATACCGGTGGTCGGTGTCGGTTTTGCCGCACGGACTCCACCTCAACAAGCACACGGGAGTGATTTCGGGTACTCCCCCAATGAACGTCATAGGGGACATAGGGATGTTCACCTTCAACGTGACCGTCGTCGACAAGAAGATTCACCATATGCACCACTCGGCTACCGCGGAGCTGTCGATCACCATTTCGTGATGCCCTTTAGAGCGTCATGTCCGTTGGACGCGACGACATTTTACCCGCAACGCTTTTCAGCGGCCGGCCTCCAGCCGACCCGTGCTGCAACCGCTCGCAAATCTTCCGACCCGGCGATACAAATCTCACCGAACCTGACCCTGACCCGCACTCACATCGGGAATCCCGGTAACACCTTCAAGCCATCGGCGGCATGAGCACTGCGTCGAATGCTGTTGCGTACAGGGCCGCCGGCGGGGTCGGGGTACCCACTCTCAGGCGATTCGAGATCACCCGTTACCGGACGGGGTCGGAGCCTACGTCGACAGTGTCGGTCTCCAGGGCTGCTAGCTGGCGAAGGAGGTCCGCCCGCCCTACGCAGTGCCGCCGAGGTGATCCCTGGACTGGCATCGATCACGTCCCACGTCTCCTGTCGGATGCGGTTCACTGTCTCAGCGAAAGCCTCCGATGCGTCCGCTGCTGCGTTGCCTCCCGGGATCCTGAACGTGACCTCGACCGCTCCGGTCTCATCCGATGCGAGCGTGAGGGTTCCCAGGCTTTCATCGGACCCCCGAGCGAGCGGACGAACGGACCCGCACCGATCCTTGCTCATGGTGATGCCGACCGTCCCTGTCATGCCCCGCCCGAAAGGCCTTCGTGCCTTGAACACATAAGCGGCACCGGTCAGACCCGAGACCTTGCGCTCCGATCCGATCGCCCATCGGCCACGGGTACTGCTTGTCTTGGTGACGTGGTCGATGATCACCACCGCTGCACCCTGGTCAGTGAGCGTATGCGGTAGTGAGTGATAGAAGCTCGAGACGTCGGTACCCTTGTCGGGGTCCCAACCATTGAGCGTCATCGCCTCGGTCATGGAGTCGATCACGGCGACAGTGATCATGTGATCGCATACGGCGAAGACGTTCTCGACGTAGGCTCTCGCTACGGCATCGAACCGAGTCCCGCTCGGTGAGATGTAGCGGAACCCCTCGGCGATCTCATCCTGACTGAGGCCCAGTTGCTGCAACCGCTCAATGGCAGTAGCGGCTTCGTCCTCGCAGTCGATCAAGAGTCCAGCGTTTCCGGCCTTGATCTCCTGGGCGATCATGAACAGTGCCGCCCACGTCTTGTACGACTCCGGCTCGCCCATGAAGATGTGCGTCCTCCCGGGGTAGACCAGTGCAGCACCATCATCTCGGCGGAAGATCGACGGCTCCGGACGGTGCGTGCCCCGTTGCATGAGGTGTCGCATGTACCCCTCAGACATCGCATGCCATTCGGACGGGGTAGCGAGCAGATCGGCCCGCCTCTCTTGGGCGGTGACATCTGCTTCGTCCGCTGCTGTCAGCGGTTGAGTTGTGCTCATGACTGCGTGTCCTCCGGCTCACGACCGAGCAGTACCGCCGTTCGGATCCGCCACACTCCGAGGACGTATTCAGCACCCGGCATTTTCCCCGCTCGGATCTGGCGACGGATGTGCTCGGGTGTGACCTGCACAAGCTCGGCGGCCTGCTTCACGGTCAGGTAGGTGAGCATTTCCAACGCTCCGTCCCGATAACGGTGCTGCTCATGTCGACGTGCCTTTCGCCTCGTACCTCAAGCGACGTCGATCACGGAGGGGCCACCTCGCCCCATGGGGGGCCAGGGTCGGCTGAGGATCACAGAGCCGTGGCTCTCCCCTCACTCTTGACGATCTCTAGCAGACACTACCGGGGGCAGATGCCGCAGGGGACCCGATGCCCCTGGAGACGCCCGGGTGCTATCTGAGAGGCCTGGTAGGAGGAAAGGCCCAGCCGGTCTGGCAGGTACCACGCAGTCGTGGCGGATCGTTCGGTGTCACCATCAATCGTTGGGGTCGGGGGAGTATCGTTGCAGCTATGTCCCTTCTTGAAGATGTAGAGGCGAAGTTGGTCAAGGCTCACACTGCGATCAAGGACGCACGGCACGCACGGCACGGCATGGAGAAAGACTGGTTCGACGCCATCGGCACGGCGCTGGTCCACATGGGCGAGGCTGTCCACCGGGTCGCAGAAGAGGTCGAGAGTAAGAAGTAACCGATCAGGTCGGGGGCATCCTCCGGTTGACAAGGCCCGGGAAACGGTCATGCTTTCGTTATGACCAGTACTCCAGGCATCCTGTTGTGGATCCTCATCGTGGGCGAGGTCGCCTGGTTGGCGTGGCTCGGTCGCCATTGGTACCAGCAACTGAGCGACGTGCGTGACGCCAACCGCATGTCGGGGGCAGGCCCAGGACGGGACGAAACGCTGTCAGGCTGAGCGGGAGACCGTCGGACTGCGCGCCTTGCAAGAGCCTTGGTGCACCGAGGCTGTCGAGGCCGTTGGATTGCTCACACCGCTCACGGATGTGACCAAAGGCCCCTAGGACCGAGACCGCCGCAGGCGTAGCGTTTTCGTTGGGACGGCTTCTGAAGGGCGTACCCCCTTGGTCCAGAGGTCGCCCCAGGCAGGGAGTTGGCGGGGTGCGGGCAGCGCATCGAGCGGCTCCAGCGGCTTTGACGCTGATTCCGTACCCTGCCGCCCTTCCGAGTCCTACCGGTATGGCGGAAAGTCCTGGCCTTAGCGTCGCATCCCCGGAGCGCTCCTGCGTCGAATGCGGGGTGGAAGGCGTCTGCTGGCAGGGAGGCCGGGACACGGGCATCCGCCATCGGAGTCATGACGCCCGATTCGTCTGGGGCGTCACCCGTGTCCCGCCAGTCCCTGGGATTCTCCTGGTGCCGTAGAGGTGGCACCGACCCCCCGGAGTAACCCGCTCGCCACGGTATGCCCACAAGTGGAGCGTGTCCACGGGCAATCTGACCACCAGGGATCCCCCACGGCTGACAAGGGGTGTTGCTATCTTCTGCGGGTCACCGGCAGTCGGAATGTGACCGATCCGGGCATCCGACGAATCGGCCCAGACCCCGCCGATTGCCCAACCCCTCTGGCGGGAGGTGGCTCCATGGTGATTGAGATCGAGAGCATCGCTGGCGACTTTCTGCCCGGTGACGATGGTCTGTACTCGTTCGTCGTCACCTACGCAGATGGCACGGAGGAACCCCGACGAGCGACGCTTCTAGAGGTGGGCACCCTGGCGTCCTTAGCGGGCCTGCACCTCTTGAACAGCAGCCCCGGATCCTTCCGGTATGGCGGAAAGTCCTGAGGCCTTAGCGCATCCCCCCGACCGCTTCCTGCGTCGAATGCGGGGCTGTGGTGGGCATCCGGGTGTTCGACTGCCCTGAATCACTAGGGAGAGTCTGGAGAGAGGCCGAGCATCTTGGTCACGCCATGGTCACGACCGGCGGTATAGCCACCATCCACCACGAGCGCATGTCCGGTGATGAACGATGCGTCGGTGGAGAGAAGGAAGGCCGCCGCCGAAGCGATCTCAGATGCCTGCCCGAACCGACCGAGCTTGTGCTCCCGGATGATGTCGTCCCGGACGTCGGCCATATCCGGAGTCCCGAATAGTACCTGGCTGGTCATCGGCGTATCGATGAATCCGGGGCAGATCGTGTTCACGCGGATGCCGCGCCCGGCGTAGTCGATGGCCATGTTCTTGGTGACGATGACGACGCCCCCCTTGGAGGCGCTGTAGGCGCTGCCTCCCGCCGTCCCCTCGATGCCCTCGATGCTGGCGATGGTCACCACCGAGCCCCGCGCCTGGTCGACGAGGGGTTGGTCGAGCATGCGGGCGATGACGTGCTTCGCCGTCAAGAACGTGCCGAACAGGTTCACCCCCACGACGCGGTTCCATTCCTGGGTGTCGATCATGTGCACGGCTCCCCCTCCGGCCACCCCGGCGGCGTTGACGAGACCGTCGATGCGGCCGAACGCACGGGCCGCCTCTTCCACGAGGTGGACCACGGAATCCTCGTCGGTGACGTCGACCGAGGTGAAGGCCCAGGCTCCCTCGCCCGGGGCATCCCCGCCGAGCGCGAGATCAGCACCCATGACACTGGCACCCTCCTCGAGTAGTCGCGCCGCGCTCGCCCGACCGATGCCCGAGGCCGCCCCGGTGACGATCACGTGTTTTCCCGCCAGCCCCCGCATCGGACCCCCTCGTTGTCCCCACCGCCGGCGGTTTGTCGGCGGGTGGGCTGGATGATAGGACCCTCCACCGTGCAATTCGCCCTGTTCTACGAGATCCCCGTCCCCGAGCCGTGGGGGCCTGACAGCGAGCACACGGCGTACAAGAACGTCCTCGCCCAGGCGGTGGCGGGCGAAAAGTACGGATGGGACGCGTTCTGGACCGTCGAGCACCACTTTCTCTCGGAGTTCTCCCACTGCTCGAACCCCGAGGTCCTCTACGGGGCCGTGGCGGCTCTCACCGAGCGCATCCGCATCGGGTACGGGGTGCGGTTGATGCCCCAGCCCTACAACCATCCGGTCCGCACGGCCGAATCGGTGGCGGTTCTCGACCTGCTCTCTGATGGGCGGGTGGACCTGGGGACGGGTCGTTCCTCGACAAGGGCCGAGCTCGAAGGGTTCGGGGTCGACCCGGCTGAGACCCGCGCCATGTGGCAGGAAGCCATCGGTCACGTGGTGGGGTGCTGGACCAACGACGAGTACGAGCTGGCGGGCAAGTACTGGCAGATGCCCAAACGGCGCGTCCACCCCAAGCCCCGGCAGAGCCCGCACCCCCCCATCTGGGGCGCCACCAGCAGTGAGGACGGACATCGCCAAGTCGGCGCGCTGGGCCTGGGCCTGTGCTCGTTCGCCGTCGGCGTCTCCCCCCAGGAGGTCAAGGCCAAGGTCGACATCTACCGCGAGGCCGTGGGGAGCTGCACGAAGCCCATCGGCGCCTTCGTGAACAACCGCGCCGCCACCTTCACCATGGCCCTGTGCGCCCCGGACCGTGCAGCCGCCCACGATGCGGCCCGGCAGTCTTTCGAGTGGTACCCGAAGACCGGCGCCCGCCACATCGCTTCCATGACGGACTGGATGATCGAGCGGAACCAGGACCTGGGGTCTTACGCCTACGCCGCCGACATGAAGAAGATCGATGACGAGGGGGCTCTCGACCTGCTCTCGCTCGAGTACCTGGTGGAGGCCAACGCCTGTGTGCTCGGGACGCCCGAAGACTGCATCACGACGTGCCGCCTGTACGAGGAGGCCGGGATCGATCTGCTCCTGTGCCTCGTCAACCCCTACAACATCCCCCACGAGACGGTCATGCAGACCATCGAGCTCATGGGGACCGAGGTCATACCGGAGTTCCACCGCTGATCGTGACGTCGTACCCGTCTCTGGACCCCGAGCTGGCCGCCGCTCTGGCCGCGTTCCCCGAGGGCGTCGACCCCGGCGTGCACCTGCAGGACCTGAACGTCATCCGGATGCTGCGCTCCACCCTCGACCTGCTCCAGGCCACCGGAGGCGCTCTCCCCACCGACGAGCGCGTCACCGTCGTTGACCGCACCATCCCCGGTCCCGACCCCGGATCGAGGGTCCCGGTGCGCGTCTACGCCCCCGTTCCCGACGAGACCGAGGTGGCGCCGGCCCTGGTGTTCTTCCATGGTGGCGCCTTCGTACTCGGCGACCGGTACACCGAGGAGCTGCGCTGCCTGCGCTACGCGGCCGAGGCCCGCTGTGTCGTGGTGTCCGTCGACTACCGGCTGGCGCCCGAACACCGCTACCCCGCCGCCGTCGACGACTGCTTCGCGGGGCTCGAGTGGACGGTGGCCAACGCACGAGAGCTGGGTGGCGACCCGGCCCGGGTCGGCGTGGCCGGCAGCAGCGCCGGCGGCGCCCTGGCGGCGGCCGTGGCCCTGATGGCGCACGACCGGGGTGGGCCGGCCGTGGTGTTCCAACTCCTGAACTACCCGGTGATCGACGACCGCATGGACACCCCCTCGATGCGCACCTTCCACGACACGCCCCTGTGGACGAGCGGCTCCACCGCCGACATGTGGCAGCACTACCTCGGCGATCCCGAGGGGCGGGGCGAGGTCTCTCGCTACGCGGCGCCGGGACGCGCCGAAACCTTGGGCGGTCTCCCCTCGGCGTACATCCTCACCGCCGAGCTCGATCCGCTGCGCGACGAGGGCATCGACTATGCGCGTCGCCTCATGCAGGCCGGGGTGCCCACCGAGCTGCACACCGTGCCCGGTGCCTGCCACGGCTTCGACATCATCGCGGCCGACAGCGCCCTCGGGCGCCGGGCCCTCGACGAGCAGGTCCACGCCCTGGTGCGGGGGCTGCGCGGCCCTACGAGCTGATCTTCGACCCCGGTCGCCCCGAGACGAGCCCGTCGAGCAGGGCACGAGTCGAGCGGGCGATGTCGTCCACGGCCCGCTCGAAGGTGACGCGATTGGCCTCGGAGGGGGCGCGGTAGCCGCTGACCTTCCTCACGTACTGGAGAGCGGCGGCGCGCACATCCTCGTCGGGTACGGCTTGGGGGCTTCGCAGGGTCACGATGCTTCTGCACATGCCGACACCGTCCCACAGACGGCGCTTGCCCGCCTCCCCCTCTCGTGGCGGCCTCCTCGAAGAGACCGCCGGATAGGACCAAAGACCTGCTCGGTGCCCACCAATGGCCCTAGACCCGGACCCACCCGGAAGCGCATCGTGAACAGAGAAGTTGAACCGATGGGCGCGATGCCCACCGATGGCCCTAGACCCGAACCCGCCACATGGCGCATCGTGACCCGAGTATTTGGACTGACGAGCGCGATGACCCCAGGGCAGCGGTGTGACGAGATCATCAAGATGATCGATGAGGTGCTCGACGCCGTCGTGCTCGTCGAGCTCGGTGTCGATGTCGATGCCCCACACCGGCGTGGCGCCGACTCGCAGATCCTCCGGGCACCACGGGACGCGTGATGACGGCACTGCGCCTCCACCACCGCCGTTACTCCTTCGTCTGGGACCTCGTCGATCTCTGGCGCTCCGCCTTCCGCCACACCGCTCGCTGACCGCGTTCGGTTGGCGCCTGTCGCGGCGCACCGTCGTGCCACGCCGGACGCGCCCGGGTGGGCGTAGACCCGGCCCGACGCGATACGGTCCGAGTCTGTGGGGGCAGACACGGGGGGAACCGTCGAGGTCACGTGGGGACTGGTGCCCGCCGCCACGCTGGCGCGGATCGTCGTGGTGTCCCCTCACTTCGACGATGCCGTCCTAGGTGCCAGCCACCTGATCGCCGGCCACCCGGGCACCGTCGTCATCACCGTGCTCGGCGGGCGTCCCCCGGCCTACCCGGACGAGCCCACGTCGTGGGATGCGTGTGGAGGCTTCCGGGCCGGGGACGACGTGGTCGCCATGCGGCGCGAGGAGGACCGATCGGCGATGGCCTTTCTCGAAGCGACGCCGGTATGGCTCGACTTCCCGGACCACCAGTACCTCTCCAAGGACGAGCGTCCCCGCCCTGCACAGGTGGCCCCGGCGCTCACGGCGGCGATCACGGCGGCGTCACCCACCGCCGTGTTCCTGCCGATGGGCCTGGCCAACCCCGATCACGCCCTGACCCACGACGCCGGGCTGCTGGTCCGGGACGCGCTGGCTGAGTCGGAGAGCCCTCCCGCCTGGTTCTGTTACGAGGACCACGGGTACAAGCACATCCCCGGGATCCTGGCGTGGAGGGTGGCGAAGTTGTTCAAGGGCGGTCTGTGGCCGACACCGGCGGTGGTGCCCATCGAGCCCGACATGGTCCGCAAGCGCGCCGCCATCGAGTTCTACAAGAGCCAGCTCCCCCCGCTGCAGCGAGACCACGTGCTCGACGAGCGGCTGGACGCCAACGTTCCGGAGCAGTATTGGCGGCTCGAGCCTCCCCCGAAGGGCTGGGAGAGGTTGGCCGACACCGTCTGAGGAGGGATCGGTCGATGAAGGGACTGCTCTACGGGGTGCGGCCGGACAAGTGGGACGCGCCCGACGACTCCAACCCGCTGCTGGTGGGGCTGTCTCGCACCCCCATGAAGCTTGTCGACCTGGACGAGCCCCGGCCGGCACGACCGGGGTGGGTGATGGCCAAGACCCGGATGACGGGGATCTGTGGGTCCGAGGCCAAGCAGGTTTTCATGGACTTCGGCGAAGCCAACACCGACAGCCCGCTGGCGAACCTGTTCACCTTCCCCACCATCCTCGGTCACGAGGTCGTCGCCGACGTGGCCGACGTGGGCCCGGGCGTCCCGGGTCTGGAGGTGGGTCAGCGCGTCGTCCTCAATCCCTGGCTGTCGTGCGCCCCCCGAGGCATCGACCCCCTGTGCCCGTCGTGTGAGGCGGGCGACTACAGCCTGTGCTGGCACTTCACGGAAGGTCCCTTGGCCGCCGGCATTCACACCGGTACCTGTAAGGACGCGCCCGGCGGCTTCGCCGACTACTTCCCCGCCCATCACACCATGCTCTTTCCCGTGCCCGATGGCGTTCCCGACGAAGTGGCGGTGTTCGCCGACCCCTTCGCGGTGTCGTTGCACTCGGTGACTCGTCATCCACCGCCCCCCGGGGGGCGTGCCCTGGTGTACGGCGCCGGTGCGCTCGGAACCACGGCCACCGCCATCCTGCGAACCCTGTACCCCGATGTCGAGGTCATGGTGGTGGCGCGCTTCGAGGCCCAGGCCGACCTGGCCCGGCGGCTGGGCGCCACCGTGGTGGCCCCCGAGCCTCGCGAGGCTCTCATCGAGCAGGCGGCGGCGTGGTCAGGTGGTGTGCTGCAGCCCATCCGTGAAGGGCTGCCCATGGCCCATCCCGGCGGGATAGACGTCGTGTACGACACCATCGGGAAGCCCGAGACCTTCGAGGTCGGAGTGCGGCTGTTGAAGGCTCGGGGAACGTTGGTGAAGAGCGGGGTCCACGGTCCCGGTCGATGGGAGTACTCGCCTCTGTACTTCAAGGAGATCAGCTGGGTGGGGTCCAACGCATTCGGGGTCGAGGAGATCGACGGTGTGCGCATGCACGGCATCGCACACTTCTTGCAGCTGGCCGATCGGGGAAGAGTCGACCTGGCGGGGATGCTCACCCACACGTTCCGGCTCGAGCAGTGGCGCGACGCGTTCATGGTGCTGGCCGACCAGGAGAACAGTGGCGCCATCAAGGTGGCGTTCGACTTTCGTTGACGGGTTGGCGGTCGCGGAGATATCCGCATGACATCCACACCTCTGTGGATTGTCTGCGTGAACAATGCGAAACCACTCGTGCCTATGGGTGAAATCACGCGAAACGTTGTGTGACAACCCAAGGGTCCGGTGAACGTCCCGTGACGAATGCCCGCCGACCCCTCGGCCCACACCGGGCGACGGCCGAGGTGATAGCAAGGGCGTTGCATGCGCATGAGGGAGTGCAGACCGTGAGGCGGAGGCTTGCCGTGGTCGCGACCGTGGCGGCCCTGGTGCTGCCCATGGCCCTGGCCGGCCCCGGCTCGGCCGGAGCGCAAGGCGCGGCCTCTCCCGCCAGTGTGGGACCCACGGCCGGACCGGTGGGCACGGTGGTCACCTTGCACGGCGACGTGGGGCGGAGCTGTGGCGCCCAGGCCCAGCAGGTTGGGGGGACGCTCTTCTTGGAGTTCCAGAAGGGGTCGGGCCCGGGCCAGCCCAACGAGTGGATCAATGTTCCCGTGGCCGGCAACGGGACTTGGGCGGCGTCCTTCGTGGTCCCTGCGTTCGTCGGCGGCCAGGCCATGACCCAGGGCACCATCGGGGCGGACGTCACGCCGGGCACCTGGCAATTCGCCCTCCCGACCTGCAACGGCCCGGCGCCCGTCGTGGACTTCGACGTGACCGGTACCCGCCCGGCGCCCTCGCGCTTCGTCGGCATGGCCGCCACGCCCGACGGCCACGGTTACTGGCTGGCCCAGGCCGGGGGCGGGGTCTTCGCCTACGGCGGCGCCCCCTTCCTCGGGTCGCTCCCCGGGAGGGGGATCACCCCGGCGGCGCCCATCACCGCCGTCGCGGCCACCACGAGCGGCCGGGGCTACTGGCTGGTGGGGGCGGACGGCGGGGTGTTCGCCTTTGGGGACGCCGGGTACTTCGGATCGCTGGGGGCCCTCGGGGCCGCTCCCGCCGGCGAGATCGTGGGGATCGCACCGACCCCCGACGGCCGGGGCTACTGGCTGGTGGGGGCGGACGGCGGGGTGTTCGCCTTCGGGGACGCGCGCTACTACGGCAACGGGCGCGACGGAGTCCCCAAGGTGGCGCTGTTGCCCGCACCCGACGGCAGGGGTTACGTCCTGCCGACGGCCACGGGCATCGAATCCGATACCGGAGGTGACGGCATCGAGCGCGTCGCACCCGCCGATCGCCCTGTCGAGCTTGGTCTCGGGAGCGGCCGCCACCGCCGACGGCACGGGGTACTGGGAAGTCGGTACCGACGGCGGGGTCTTCACCTTCGGGAACGCCGGTTACTACGGCTCGCTGCCGGGGCTCGGGGTCAGCCCCGACGCGCCGGTGGTCGGCATGGCCCGCACCTCCGACAGCAAGGGCTACTGGCTGGTGGGGGCGGACGGCGGGGTCTTCGCCTTCGGGGACGCGGGCTACTTCGGCTCGGCCCGCGCCTTGGGACTGCCCTGGTAGCGAGCGAAGCTAGGCGGCGACCGAGTCCCGATCCGCCACGGCGGCACCGTGGTCGCCGGAGGTCGTGCCCGCCGCCGCGCTGTCCAGCGCGGCGGTGAGCACGTCGTCCACCGTCTCGGCGAGATGGAAGGTCATCTCCTGGCGCACGCTCTCGGGCACGTCGTCGAGGTCCGGCCCGTTGCGGACGGGCAAGACCACCTCTCGGAGCCCGGCGCGATGCGCCGCGAGCACCTTCTGCTTCACGCCACCGATGGGCAACACCCGACCCTGCAGAGTCACCTCACCCGTCATGCCCACCACAGGGCGAACCGGCTTGTCGAGGAGCAAGCTCACCAGGGCCGTGGTCATGGTGACCCCGGCCGAAGGGCCATCCTTCGGGACCGCACCGGCGGGGACGTGCAGGTGGAAGCGCTTCCCGGCAAAGGCGCCCGGGTCGATCCCGAGGTCTGCCGCGTGCGAGCGCACGTACGACAGGGCGATCTCCGCGGATTCCTTCATGACGTCGCCGAGCTGACCGGTCAGCGTCAATCCCTCGGTGCCGTCCATGGCCGTGGCTTCGACGAAGAGCACGTCTCCACCCGTGCCGGTAACGGCCAACCCGGTGGCCACGCCGGGGACGCTGGTGCGATCGGCTGCTTCGAAGAAGAAGCGCGGTCGACCCAGCCAGGTCCGCACATCATCGGACCCGACCACGACGGGAGCGGTCACCGTTCCCGCAGCCAGCTTCGTGGCGACCTTGCGCAACAGCCTTCCGATCTCACGCTCGAGGTTTCGAACCCCGGCCTCTCGCGTGTAGTCGGCGGATATGGCGCGCAGCGCCTCGTCGGACACCTCGACCTCATCGGCCCTGAGCCCGCTGCGCTCGAGTTGGCGGCGCAGCAGGTGATGTCGGGCGATGGTGACCTTCTCGTCCTCGGTGTACCCGTCGATGCGGATGACTTCCATGCGGTCGAGCAGTGGGCCGGGAATGGTCTCGGCCACGTTGGCGGTGGCCAGGAACAGGACCTTGGACAGGTCGAGCTCTACCTCGAGGTAGTGGTCCCGGAAGGTGTGGTTCTGCGCGGGGTCGAGGACCTCGAGCAGGGCCGACGACGGGTCGCCGCGGTAATCGGCGCCCAGCTTGTCGACCTCGTCCAACACGATGACGGGGTTCATGGTCCCGGCTTCGCGCAGGGCCCGCACCAGGCGACCCGGTTGGGCGCCGACGTACGTGCGCCGGTGTCCGCGGATCTCGGCCTCGTCGCGCACGCCGCCCAAGGCAACCCGCACGAACTTGCGCCCGAGGGCGCGCGCCACCGACTCTCCGAGCGAGGTCTTGCCCACACCCGGAGGCCCGACGAGAGCGAGGATCGCCCCCGAGCCGCGTGGGCCCGTGGACACGAGCCCGCGATCGGTCCGCAACTTGCGCACCGCCAGGTGCTCGAGGATGCGCTCCTTCACGTCCTTGAGCCCATCGTGGTCCTCGTCGAGGATCTCCGCCGCCGCGCTGACGTCGAGGTTGTCGTCGGACTGCACGCCCCAGGGCACCTCGAAGATGGTGTCCAGCCAGGTGCGGATCCACCCGTGCTCGGGGTTCTGCTCACTGGTGCGCTCGAGCTTGTCGACCTCACGCAGCACAGCCGTCCTCACGGCGTCGGGGACATCGCGCTCTTCGAGCCTCGACCGGTAGTCGTCGACCGAGCCCTCGTCGGGGCTGCCGTCGAGCTCGTTGAGCTCCTTGCGGATGGCTTCGAGCTGACGGCGCAGCAGGAACTCGCGCTGAGTCTTCTCCATGCCCTCCTCGACGTTGGTCTTGATCTGCTCGCGCAGAGTGAGATCGGCGAGGGTCTCGCGCGCCCATCCCAGCACGAGGCGCAGGCGCGCTTCGAGCTCCACGGTCTCGAGCACCTCGACCTTCTGGGCCAGGCTCAGGTCGGGTGAGTACCCCGACAGGTCGGCGATCTGAGAAGCGTCGGTGACGTCGCGCAGGCGTTCCGCCATGCGACGGGCCCCGCGGGTGAGGAGGATGTTCTCGAGCACGGCGCGGTACTCGCGCGCCAGCTCCTGCGCCTTCGGAGTCTCGGGGTCCTCGACGATGGGGTCGACCTGGACCCACAGGGCCTGGCCGGTCCCGGGCACGGCGGTGCCGATGGTGGCACGTCGCAGACCGCTCACCACCACGGCGACGGGGCCCCCGGGCAGCTCGCCGGTCTCGAGGATCTTGGAGATCACGCCCACCGAGGAGTAGCGCCCCTCGATGTGGGGCACGATGACGAACTCGCCGCCCACGGAGCCGGCCGCCTCCGCGGCCGTCTTGGCCTCCTCGGTCTCGAGGGCCATGGTGAACACCATCCCGGGGAGCACAACCCCCGAGGTCAACGGCAATAACGGCAGTGTCTGGTTCAGCTCAGTCATGGTCTTTTCCTGATCCTTCCCGCCCCTGGCCGCACCCCATGTGGGTACGCCCACGGAATCGTTGCAGGTGCAACAACTGGGAGGGTACCGGGATTCCCCCACCGGCACGGCCGTCGACGTGCCCACCCCAGCGCACCCCGGGCGAACGGGGCGCCGGTCAAAAGCCCAGGTCAGGACCCCGGGTCAGGGAACCAGGTCAGTCCGACGGGCGGGGGGAGTCGTCTCGGGCCATGTGGGCGGCCACGAAGAGCTTTCCGTCCACCGTCACCGGTTGCAGTCGCCCCGTGATCGGCACGACGTCTCCCTCCGAGGTCTCAGCCTCGGGGTAGAGGCCGGGGTCCATCTCTCGGTCCCGGGGCTCCACCAGATAGCCACGGCGGTAGGCCTGGTGTCCCCAGCGCTTCTTGGTGGGCACCAGCATCTCGACGAACTCGCCGGCGATGTCGGCGCTCTCCATCTTGAACAGCTCTTCGGCGGGCTTGTTCATCCCCAGCACGAGACCTTGGAAGTCCACGATGACCACGGCCTCGCGGTCTTCACCGAACTCGGGGACGGCGGCGAGCACCTCGTCGGGGATCTCCAGAGAGGGCATCTCGGGCGAGCTCACGGAACGGGACTCCTTCTCCTCGGCTGTGTGAGCGTACCCGCAGTGTGATGAGAGGTCTCAGCCGAGATGCCGTGGCGATGTCACCCATCGTCGTCGACGTTCGGCAGGTCGAGGCCGAGGAGCCGGTTGACGCGGTGGAACAAACCGTTGTCGGACAGGGGCGCTTGGGCGCGGCCACCGATGGTGAACGAGACGGGTAATGGGTCATTTTGACTAGGACCCTGCACAGGCCGGAGCCTGTCGGGCCTTACCGGCCCGCAAGATGTTGATGGCCGCGTTGACGTCGGCGTGGGCCTGGTGCCCACCGCCCTGACATCGGAACTCGGCCTGGGTGAGCCGGTTGTCTCCAGACACATGCCCGCAGGACGAGCACCGCTGGGACCTGTGGCGGGGGTCCACGGCAATGACCTGGCGACCAGCGTCCTCCGCTTTGTACGTCAAGAACTGCAGCAGTTGTCCCCACCCGGCATCGGAGATGGAGCGGTTGAGGCCGGCTTTGGCTGCCGCCCCGTTGGGTTCGTAGGTGCCGTCCTCAGCTTTTCGAGCTTTAGGCCGACGCACCATGGAGGTGATCTTGAGGTCCTCGTGGACGATCAGGTCGTAGGCGTTCACGAGCTCCCGAGACAGCTTGTGGGCCAGGTCCTTTCTCTGGTTGCGGACTTTTCGACGGCCCGGGCCCGGTGTCCCGATCCTCTGGTCTTGCGGGCCAGATTGCGCTGGGCCGCCTCCAGGCGGGCTCGGGACCGTTGTCCGTAGCGCCCTTCGAGAACCAGCTGCCCGTCGCTGGTGGCCACCTGGGCACACACCCCGACGTCGATCCCCACCTGTCGTCCCGTGGCGGCCAAGGGGCTCGACGGCACGTCCACACAGCGCACGCTGACCCAGAAGCGCCGTCCTTCTCGGGCCACGGTGATGGCCTTGGGGGTGCCGTGAATCGCCCGGTGAAGACGGACCTTGACCTCTCCGATGCCGAGCAGGCGCAGTCGGCGCTGCTCGGTGTCGAGACGCCAGCCACTGCTGTCCTCCCACTGCGCCGAGTCCCAGCGACAGGAGGACTTGAACCTGGGGGAAGCCCGGGGCCTGCCCGGCCTGGCACCGGCGGTAGAAGGCGGCAAAGGCCCGGTCCAGGCGCTTGAGGGTCCCCCGACAGACCACCACCCCGTGCTCCAAGACCTGGGGGCGCAGTCTCGCAGTGTGGTGAGGGTCCGGCACTGGTCGACGTAGGACACCGAGCGCCGTTCCCAGCTCCACGCCCCGCGGCGTTCCTCTAAGGCGGCGTTGTAGAGTTCGCACTGGTTGCGAAGCAGCTGCTCGAGACGCCCGCGCTGGGAGACGGTGGGCTGAAGGCGGTAGCGATAGGTACGGCACCGACGCATCGCCTTCGAAGCTAGGCCCAGGCTGTATCGGCGAACGGGGGGGAGAGTTCAAACTGACCCACTACCGAAAGAGGCCACGTCGGCGTGGGCCCAGGAGGGTGGTGAGCCATGTTGGTTCTCGTGACCGGGGCCACGGGATTCGTGGGCTCGCATGCCGTGGCGGCGCTGCGGCGCGATGGCCACGATGTGCGGATCCTCGTCCGCAACCCGGACCGTGTGGCGCCGGCGCTCGAACCCCACCGGGTCACGGCAACGGTCTGCCGGGGCGACATGACCGATCCTGTGGCGGTGGCCGCCGCCGCGAAGGGCTGTGACGCCGTCATCCATGCCGCCGGCGAGGTGGGAGTGGAAGGCGGTTCGGGGCCCAAGACCACCGCCAACGTGGACGGTGTCCGCACCGTTGTCGGCGCCGCACTGGACGCCGGAGCGGACCCAGTGCTCTACACGTCGACGATCACGGTGCACCTTCCCACCGAGGAACCGATCATCACCCCGGCCAGCCCTCTGGCGCAGCCTCTCTCGACCTACGGCGCGTCGAAACGGGAGGCGGAGCTGCTGATCCGTCGTTGGCAGGGCGACGGTGCCCCGGTCACCAGCTTCACCATCGGCGGAGTGTACGGGCCCGTGTCGCCGCATCTCGACGGGAGCTTCGGGGCCGTGCTCGGCGCCTTGGAGACCTTCATGTTGGTCCCGCCGGGAGGCCTCGGCGTCGTCGACGTCCGCGACCTGGCCACGATGTTGTCGCGCGCCGTGCAGCCCGGGTGCGGGCCGCGTCGCTTCCTGGCGGGAGGGCGATTCGTCACGTGGGCACAGTGGACCGAGGCCCTGGGGGTCGCCGCCGGCGTCGAGGTGGCCCACAAGGAGGTGACGGCGACGGAGATGATCGACCTCGGTCGGCACTTCGACCGGCTGCGCGCCGAGGGGAGGAGCTCGGCTCCTCTCTCCGAAGAGGCGGCCATCATCATGACCAGCGGAGTGCCCACCGACGATCGTGCCACGCTCGCCGATCTCGGCTGTCGCTATCGGCCCCTGGCGGACACCTTCACCGACACCGTCACCTATCTCCGCTCCCAGGGGCGACTTCCCCCGGCGCCGTCGGAGTGAGGCGGCCTCAGGCTCGGCGCCGACCTCCGGCGAGGTAGTTGTGCACTTCGAAGAACCGAATCTCGGGTGGGTAGGGCACCCCCACCCGATACGACACCTTGCGAATCTTGGCCGCCAGAAACCGCTCGAACGCCTCGCGCGACTCCCACACGTCGATCACGCGAAAACCGTCGTCGGTCTTCGTCACCCAGTGGAACAGTTCCTCAGGGGCGCTAGGCCCTCTGGGCAACAACCCCATCCGTTCGATGGCCTGGTCGTACTGCTCGAGCGTGGAGCCCTTGAAGTCGATCTGCACCGCAATGTCCATCGGATACCCCTGTGCCGCCAGCGATAGGTGAGCCCGTGGTTGATGCGTAGCCGATGGTAATCCTCTGGAGTTCCGGCGTCACCCGGTACTACCCGCTCCCGGCGGCGAAGTGCAGTGTGGTGCCCACCGCGCTCTGGACGTAGGCCTCGGGCATGGCCCTAGCCAGCTCATGGGTCGCCCGCCACCCCGTGCAGTGCCCGGGCACAACGACAGTGGGGCCGATGGCGCTCAGCTCGGCGATCGTGTCGGGGATGATCGGCTCGAAGAGCACCCCCGAGAGGTGCAGTCCCCCCACGAAGGCGTGCACCTTCTCCTGGGTCGTGACCTTGCGGGCGTTGCGGATGACGTTGATGGCGCCGGAGTGGCTGCAGCTCGACAGCACGACCAGGCCCAGGCCCCGGACGTCCACGATGAGGGACTGGTCGTCCCACACCCACGGGTCGGGCTCCCAGCTCCCGGTCCCGGTGCGGGCTTCTTGGACTGGGAAGCCGCGTTCGAAGGCGGTCACGCGCTCGGTTTGCCCGCTCACGAGCACCGTGCCGTCGACGAGCAGCGAGGGGCCACGCTCCTCCACCACCTCGACGCCCTCGGCCTCGAGGTCCGCTCGGCTCGGAGGCGGCAGTCGCAGCTCGCCCCCGGTGGGGAACACCACCCGGCGGTGACGCCAGGCATCGGGATGCAGCACCAGCGGCAGACCGGGCCGACCCAGCCGGCGGACGATGCCTTCCAGACCGGCGTGGTGATCGGCGTGGCCGTGCGACAGCACCACGGCTCGCAGGTCGCCGGGACGCAATTCGAGGACGTCCAGGTTGTGCACGGCCGTGTCGCGCCCCAGACCGGCGTCGTAGAGCACGGACCGGCGCCGGCCGCCTTCGACCACCGTGAGGACGATGGCGTAGCCGTGCTCGGCGCGCAGCTGCTCGCGCTCGAAGAGGTCCGGGACGAGGGGAGCCCGCCGCACGACGTCGGTCCCCGTCATCAAGACGTCGACGAACCCGTCCACGAGGATGGTGACGTCGGCGCAGTCCACGGGCCGCAGCGTGGCGCGCTCCATCGTCGTCATAGCCCTACGTCGTGAGGTCGAGAGCCCTGGCCACGTCTCCGAGGACTCGCAAGTGGTCGTGGACGGTTTCCAAGCCCGATCCCATGGTGTTCACCGACAGGTGCGACGCACCGGCGGCGCGCCACCGGCCCACCTGCTCGACCAGCTTGTCGAGGGTCTTGTCACCCCAGCTCACGCGGCCCTCCATGCCGAGGGAGGAGGGGTCGCGCCCGGCGTCGAGGGCGGCGCGCTCGACGATGGCCCGGGCTTCGTCGAGCTTGGGACCTGGAGTCGTCATGGGCAGCCAGCCGTCCCCGAGACGACCGGCGCGACGATAGGCGGGCGGCGACTGCCCGCCGAACCACACCGGGATGGGTCGCTGCACCGGGAGCGGTGCCAGTCCGGCGCCGGTGACGTGCTCATAGGTGCCGTCGAAGGTGACCGACCGCTCCGTCCACAGCCGGCGCAGGAGCTCGACCTGTTCCTCGACCCTCTTGCCCCGATCGGAGAACGCCATCCCCAGCGCCTCGTACTCCACCGCGTTCCAGCCCAGGCCGACACCCAGTCGTAGCCGCCCCTGGCAGAGCAGGTCGACCTCGGCGGCCTGCTTGGCCACCAGAGCCGTCTGGCGCTGGGGCAGGATGACGATCCCCGTGGTGAACTCGAGCGAGGTGAACCCGGCCAGGTAGCCGAACAGCACGAAGGGCTCGCGGAAGGTGGAGTCCACGTCGTACGGTCCCGCCCAGCCGCGATGCACGGTGGGGTCGGCCCCGAGGACGTGGTCGTAGGCCAGGACGTGGGTGAAGCCGAAGCCCTCGACCTGCTCGGCGTAGGCGCGCACCGCGCCCGTGTCACCACCGATCTCGGTCTGGGGGAACACGACACCGATCCGCATGGCCATTGTCTAGCCCCTCTCCCGTGGCGGGCGTGCGGTCGCGCCCGTCACATCCAGGTGATGGAATGGGGCCTGATGCTCGCTCCCGATTCCTCGGCTGACCCCGCCCGCCCGACCGGGCTGGAGGGGTTCCACCCCGCCGTGGCCACGTGGTTCGCCCGGCGCTTCCCCGCCGGTCCCTCCGCCCCCCAGGAGCAGGGCTGGCCCTTCATCGCCGGGGGCACCGACACGCTGATCGCCGCCCCCACCGGCTCGGGAAAGACCCTGGCCGGGTTCCTGGTGGCCATCGACGCCGCCTACCGGGCCGCCGAGGAGGGCGACGACCTCGGCGGGGCGGTGCGCGTCGTCTACGTCTCGCCTCTCAAGGCCCTGGCCGTCGACATCCACCAGAACCTCGAGCGCCCCCTGGCCGAGATCGCCGAGGTGGCGCGTGAGCTCGGCCACCGCGTCCCGGCCATCACGGTGGCGGTGCGCACCGGTGACACCACCGCCGGGGAGCGCACCGCCATGGTGAAGACGCCGCCCACTTTCCTGGTCACGACCCCGGAGAGCCTGTACCTGCTGGTCACGGCGGAGCGCAGCCGGGCCGTGCTCGGGTCCGTGGCGACGGTCATCGTCGACGAGATCCACGCCCTGGCCCGCGACAAGCGGGGATCACACCTGGCCATCACGCTCGAACGCCTCGAACAACTCCAGCTCGGCCGTCGACGACCCCAACGCATCGGATTGTCGGCGACGCAGCGCCCGATCGAGCAGACCGCCCGCCTGCTCAGCGGGGCCGGGGCGGCCGAACCGACCGCCATCGTGGACTGCGGCCATGCCCGGCGCCTCCAGGTCCGCATCGAGCTTCCCGAGACCGAGCTCTCGGCGGTGTCGTCCACTGAGCAATTCGGCGAGGTGATCGACCGCATCGCCGCCCACGTGCTCGAGCACCGCACCACCCTGGTGTTCGTCAACACCCGTCGGATGTCGGAGCGCCTGGCCCATCTCCTGGGCGAGCGCCTCGGGCCCGAACAGGTCTCCGCCCACCACGGCAGCCTGTCCAAGGACCGCCGTCTTCGCGTCGAGGATCGCCTCCGGGCCGGGGATCTCCGGGCCCTCGTGGCCACGGCGTCGCTCGAGCTCGGCATCGACATCGGGCCGGTGGAGCTGGTGTGCCAGGTGGGGTCACCGCGCGCCATCGCCACCTTCCTGCAGCGGGTGGGGCGCTCCAACCACTCCCGAGGCGGCACCCCCGAGGGGATCCTCTACCCGATGACGCGCGATGAATTGGTGGAGTGCGCGGCGCTGCTGGCGGCGGTGCGCGCCGGCCGGCTGGATGCCACCTGCCCGCCCGTCGCCCCTCTCGACATCCTGGCCCAGCAGATCGTGGCCGAGGTCGCCGCCGCGCAGGAATGCACCGAGGACGCGCTGTTCGAGCTCGTCCGCCGATCGGCGCCGTACGCGGGCCTCGAGCGCGCCGACTTCGACGCCGTGGTCGAGCTCGTGTCCGAGGGCATCACCACCGGTCGGGGAAAGCGCATGGCCTACGTGCACCGAGACGAGGTCCACGGCGTGCTGCGCCCCCGACGCGGGGCCCGCCTCGCCGCGCTCACCAGTGGCGGGGCCATCGCCGAGGTGGGCGACTACCGTGTCGTCGCCGAGCCCGACGACACGCCGGTGGGCTCGGTCAACGAGGACTTCGCCATCGAGTCGATGGTGGGCGACGTGTTCCTCCTCGGGACCCACTCGTGGCGGATCCGGCGCGTCACCCAAGGCGAGGTCCGGGTGACCGACGCCGAGGGTGCGCATCCAACCATCCCGTTCTGGGTGGGAGAGGCACCGAGCCGGACCGAGGAGCTGTCCCAGGAGGTCTCCGCGCTGCGGCGCGCCGTGGGTGACCTCCTCACCGACACCGCTGCGGAGGACGGAGCCCCCCAGGCCCCCGCCGCGGCGCGGTCCCTCGTCGAGGAGACGTGCGGGCTCGAGCCCGACGCCGCCGAGCAGCTGGTGCAGTACCTGGCGGCCGCCCTCGGGGAGTTGGGCAGGCTGCCGACCGGAGACGACATCGTGTTCGAGCGGTTCTTCGACGAAGCCGGTGGCATGCAGATGGTGGTGCACGCCCCCTTGGGGGGGCGCATCAACCGGGGCCTGGGCCTGGCGCTGCGCAAACGTTTCTGTGCCACCTTCGACTTCGAGCTCCAGGCGGCCGCCAACGACGACTCCGTGGTGCTGTCGCTCGGCGCCCAGCACAGCTTCCCGCTCGACAGTGCCCCCCGCCTGCTGCGGTCGGAGACCGCCGAGGGGGTGCTCCGCCAGGCGGTGCTGGCGTCGCCGATGTTCGCGGCGCGCTGGCGCTGGAACCTCAACCGCTCCCTGGCCGTGCTGCGGTTCCGGGGTGGGAAGAAGAACCCCCTGCCCATCCAGCGCATGGAGGCCGACGACCTCATGGCGGCCGTCTTCCCGGCCCTGGCCGCCTGCCAGGAGAACGCACCGGGCGGACCGGTGGTGATCCCCGACCATGTGCTCGTGCGCCAGACGCTCGTGGACTGCCTGCACGAAGCCATGGACGTGGACGGGCTCGTCGCCCTCCTGCGACGCATCGAGTCGGGTGCGGTGCGCGTGCACTTCGTGGATTCGACCGAACCGTCGGTGCTGGCGCACGAGATCCTCAACGGCAAGCCCTACACCTTCCTCGACGACGCGCCCCTCGAGGAACGCCGCACCCGCGCCGTGCAGCTTCGACGCGGCCTCCCCGTGCACGCCGAAGCACTGGGGAGGCTCGACCCCGCCGCCCTCGATCGCGTACGCGCCGAGGCCGCGCCCGACGTGCGCGGGCCCGAAGAGCTCCACGACCTTCTCCTCTCGGCCGTGGTGTGGCCGCCGCAGGAGGACTACACCGCCTGGTTCACCGCCCTGTGCGACTCGGGGCGCGCCGCCTCTGTGGCGCTCGCCGCGCCCGACGACGCCGACGGCGTCGAGCTGTGGTGCGCCACCGAGCGTCGCCGGTGGGTGGAGGCCGCCTTCCCCGACTCCGTGCTGCACCTCGGTCTCGCCCCCGACGCCTTCTCCGACACCGACCCGCCCGACCCCGACGTGGTCGCCGCCGAGACGGTGCGGGGCCATCTCGAGGTGACCGGACCGGTGACGGTGGCCGAGTTGGCGGCTCGCACCGGCCTGCCCACCACGAGGGTCCAGGTCGGACTGGGGCGCCTCGAGGCCGAGGGCTTCGCCATGCGGGGGAGCTTCGACGCCGGGGTGGAGCACGAGCAGTGGTGCTCGCGCCGGCTCCTGGCTCGCATCCACGGCTACACCCAGCGCCGCCTCCGGCGGGAGATCGAGCCCGTCACCGCCCAGGAGTTCGTCCGGTTCCTCCTGCGGTTCCAGCACGTCGCCCCCGGGGCCCAGCGCCAGGGGCGGGCGGGCGTGCTTGCGGTGGTCGACCAGCTCCAGGGGTTCGAGATCCCCGCCGGCGCGTGGGAGGAGGAGGTGCTCCCGGCGCGCGTCGAGGGATACCAGCACCGCTGGCTCGAGGACCTGTGCCACGCCGGCGAGCTCGTGTGGGGCCGCCTCTCGCTGCGGCCGGCCGACGCCGAGGGCGCCGAGCGGCGCGGCTCGGCGACGCCGTCGCGGGCCACGCCGGTCACCTTCGCCCTGCGCGAGGACCTCCCGCGGCTCTTGCGAGCGGCGCGCGGCACCACCCTGCCGGCGGAGCCCGCCCACGGCGCGGCCCGGGACGTGCTCGACGCCCTGCGGTCCCGGGGGGCGATGTTCCACTCCGAGCTCCGCAGCGCCACCGGACGACTTCCCGTCGAGGTGGAGGAGGGGCTGTGGGACCTGGTGGCCCGGGGCATCGTCACCGCCGACGGGTTCCAAGCGGTGCGCTCGCTGCTCTCGGCCCGCCAGGCGTGGAAGAGGCGCCAGCGACACGAGCACCGGGCCCGAGCCGGGGCCCGCCGGGCGCCCACGTGGCGCGAAGGGGGCGAGGGCCGGTGGGCGCTGTTGCCCACCGGGACCGACGACGCAGTCGACAAGGACACGCTGGCGGAGCACGTCGCCGGCCAACTGCTCGCCCGGTGGGGCGTCGTCTTCTGGGACCTCATGGCCCGCGAGACCCTCGCCCTTCCCTGGCGCGAGGTGGTGTGGGCGCTGCGAAGGCTCGAAGCCCGTGGCCTCGTGCGCGGGGGGCGCTTCGTCACGGGGCCGGCCGGCGAGCAGTACGCCCTGCCCGAGGCCGTCGAGGAGCTGCGCCGGGTCCGGCGGACCGAGCGCACCGGGCAGACCGTCCGGCTCAACGCCGCCGACCCGCTCAACCTGGTGGGGATCATCCTCCCCGGCCCTAGGGTCACGGCGGTGCGCACGAACTCGGTCACCTACCGCGACGGCCTCCCGGTTCCCGACGAGGGCCCGTCGTCACCGTCGCGGCGCGTCCGGCCGGCCTGGTCCACCTCGGCTTGACCCCCGGCGGGCGCCACGCCCCGGCCCCCTCCTCCGACACCGCCACCTTCGTGGCCGCCATGCGCCTCGAGGCCCTGGCCATCGGGGGGAAGGTGGTGCGGATCGGCATGGGCCACGCCCGCGCCCAGCAGGCGGCCCGGTCCCTGGCGTCAGAGGTGGCGCCGGGTGCCGCCGTGGTCCTGGCCGGGATCTCAGGTGGCCTCGACCCCGCGCTGAGGCCGGGGGAGATCGTGGTGGCCACGTCGGTGCGCGGGCCCGACGGAGACGAACTCGTCTTGTCGGGTGCCGATGCCGCCGTCGTGGCGGAGGAACTGCGCGCCGACGGCCAGCGCGTCCATCTCGGGCCCATCGTGTCGTCGAAGACGCTGGTCCACGGCGAGCGCCGGGCCGAACTGGCCCACACCGGCGCCCTGGCCGTCGACATGGAGTCGGCCTGGGTGGCGCGCGCCCTGGCCGGGCATCGCCTCGTGATCGTGCGGCTCGTGGCCGACACGGCCGGGAACTTCGTCGTCGGACTGCTGAAGGGTCTCGTGGCCCTGCGCCACGTCCGCGCCGCCGTCGATCGCTGGCCCGGCCCGGCGTCCTGACCGGCGCTCAGGCCGACACCTCGGCCCCGGGACCCCCCTGGTAGGAGGCGCTCACAAGCGACGTCACCCCGGGAAGCGACACCACCACGGCGGTGGACAGCACCAGCCACCCGGCTCCGAGATACAGCGTCCCGTCGATCCCCAACAGCCGGGCCAGGGTGCCGGCGAAGGCGAATCCCAGCGGGAGGAACACCAAGGACCCGAACCAGTCATAGGCACTGGCCCGCGACAGCACCTCCGGAGGCAACTGGCTCTGCATGGTGGTGTCCCACAACGGTGCGAACACACCGAACGAGGTTCCCGACACGAACGACGCGGCCGCCACCACGGCGAAGGTTGCGCCCGCCGCCAGCGCGAACAGCGGGAGCGCGAAGCCGAAGAGCGCCAGCTCGGCCACGAGCAAGGGCCGGCGGGGCCGCACGCGCAACATCACCACGCTCCCGACCACAGACCCCAGACCCTGCAGGGCCAGCACCGTTCCCCACCCGGC
The DNA here is from genome assembly GCA_963731665.1 of uncultured Acidimicrobiales bacterium. Lineage (GTDB taxonomy): Bacteria > Actinomycetota > Acidimicrobiia > Acidimicrobiales > UBA8190 > Chersky-840. Next base: position 748,987 of record CAVSWP010000008.1, read on the forward strand.
CGCTCCCCCGAGGCGCTGCTTGGCCACCACGGCTCCGAGCACGAAGAAAGGAGCGAACACGAAGAACCCGTACGACGAGAACTGCGCCACGATCGACCACAACCACGTACGCGAACTGAACGCCCGCCAGCCCGTGCGCAGCTGGGCCACGAACGGCTCGGTGGTGACGCTTCCCGACCAGCCCACCCGCAGCGCAGCCAGGCACCCGGCGCTCACGAAGTACGTCAGCGCGTCCGCCCCCACGGCCCAACCGGGCCCGGCGGTGGCCACGATCACGCCGGCCAGAGCGGGCCCGAAGAGCCGACCCGACCATTCCGCCATGCTGTTGAGCACGTTGGCCTGTTGCAGCGACGCCGCCGGGGCCACCTGGGGGATCAAGCCCGTCATGGCCGGGGTGAAGAAGGCGGTCCCCGTCCCCACCAGCGCCTGGGTGGCGAGGAACCCCCACAGCGGGGGGTGTCCCACCAAGATCCACGCCGCCAACACCCCCTGGGCCATGGCGCGCAGCACGTCGGCGCCGAGCATCACCACCCTCCGATTCCACCGGTCGGCGGCGGCCCCCCCGACCAGGAGGAACAGCACCAGCGGGAGTGTGTCGGCCCCGAGCACGTACCCCACCTCGGACGTCGACCCGTGGCGGCCGAGCACGGCGAAGGCCAGCGCCACGGGCAACATGCCCGTCCCCACGAACGACGTCAGCCGGCCCACCAGGAACAGACGAAAGTCGCGCGAACACAGCGGCCCCAGCTTCGGTGCGCTCCTCACGACACGAGGCTACGACCTCGATGCCCGGTCCCCTCCCGGCGCACGGGCACGGCGCCGGGGAGACCGTGTGCGACCCGAGATGTGCTAACCAGAGACGATGTCCCCGACCTCAGCGCCCGGGGTCGCGTGATGCTCGAGCTCGACGGCCTCACCCGCCACTACGGCGACGTCGTCGCCCTCGACGCGCTGTCGTTCACCGTGGCGCCGGGCAAGGTCTTCGGCTTTCTCGGCCCCAACGGCGCCGGCAAGACCACCGCCATGCGCGCCGTCTTCGGGCTCGTGGCCCTCGACGCCGGTGTCGTGCGCTGGCAGGGCTCGCCCGTGACCGCCGACGAGCGCCGACGCTTCGGATATCTGCCCGAGGAGCGCGGCCTGTACCCGGGGATGGTCGTCGCCGAACAGATCGAGTACCTGGCCCGGCTGCACGGCATGGCGGCGACGGTCGCCCGCGGCGCGACGCTGCACTGGCTCGAGTGCCTCGGCGTCGCCGAGCGCGCCACCAGCAAACTCGAGGCCCTGTCGCTCGGGAACCAGCAACGCGTCCAGTTGGCCGCCGCCCTCGTCCACGAGCCCGAGCTCCTCGTGCTCGACGAGCCCCTGTCGGGGCTGGACCCGGTGGGCATCGACGCCGTCAGCACCGTGCTCGCCGAGCAGGCGGCGGCCGGACGGGGCGTGTTGTTCTCCAGCCACCAGCTCGACCTGGTGGAAGACCTGTGCGAGTCGGTGGCCATCATCGACCACGGCCACCTGGTGGCCACGGGCACCGTCGAGGACCTGACCACGGGCGGGCGCCGCCGGCTGGTGGTGAAGGTGGAGGGCGACTGGAACGGGTCGTGGGCCGGCGCGGTGCCCGGGGTGAGCGTGTCGCGAGTCGACGGCGGTGCCGTGCGCCTCGTGCTCGACGAGGACACCGATCCCCAGGCCGTTCTGGCCGCCGCCATGGCGGCCGGGCCCGTCGAACAATTCGGGTTCGAGCGCCGCCGGCTCTCCGAGGTCTTCCGGGAGGCCCTGGCGTGAGGTACGCCCTCTACGCCGTGGTCCTGGCGCTGCTGGCCCTGCGGGTGTGGAGGCACCGGCGCGCCCGTGCCGCCGGCACCGGCGCGAAGAGCCCGGACGACGTCGTGCCCACCGGGCCCGTGAGCGCGCTGTTGGACAGGTTCGGTGGTGACGTCGGACTGGTGGCCCGGCGTGAAGTGCGCGAGCGCGTGCGGGGCCGGACCTTTCGCATCGGGACGCTCGTCATCCTGCTGGCGGTGGCCGCGGCGGTCACTATCCCGGTGCTGCGCACGGGGAGCCACAGCCACGTGCGCGTAGGGATCGTCGGCACCCTGTCGGCACCGTTGCGCGCCACGGTGCAGGGCGCCGGCCCGGCGGTGGGGACCAAGGTGACCCTCGTCGCCGAGCCCTCGCTCTCGTCCGCCACACGCGCCCTGGCCGCCGGGCGCGTCGACCTGCTCTTGGTCGGGACGAAACGGATCGTGGTCGACCAAGGCTTCGACCCTTCCGACACCTCGACCACCGCCTTGCTGGTGCGGGTGATCTCGGGATCGGTCAGCCTGCAGGCGGGGCTCGAGACCGCCGGCATCAAGCCCGCCCAGGCGCTTCGGCTCGCCAATCCCCCGCCCCTGCCGGTGCAGAGCCTCAAGCCACCCCGGCGCGACCAGACAGCGCGGACCACGGCGGTCTACGGCCTCATCCTCACCTACGTCCTGCTCACCCAGTTCGGCACGTGGCTCCTCATCGGCGTCGTGGAGGAGAAGTCGTCGCGCGTCATCGAGGTCCTGCTCTCGACGCTGCGCGCCGGGCAACTCCTCGCCGGCAAGGTCATCGGCATCGGGGCCGTGGCGCTGCTGCAGGCCGCCCTCATCGTCGCCGTCGCCTTGGGCCTCGGTGCTGCCGAGGGCTCGACCCTCATCCACGGCACGGCGTCCCTCGAGATCGTGAGCTCGCTGCTGTGGGTGGTGCTCGGGTACGCCTTCTACTGCTGGGTGTACGCCGCCGGTGGTTCGCTGGCGGATCGCCAGGAGCAGGTCCAGAGCCTGGCCTTCCCGCTCCAGCTGCCGATCCTCTTCGGCTACATCACCTCCTTCACCGCTCTCGGGTCGGGCCAACCCTCGGAGCTCGTGAAGGTCCTCGCCTACCTGCCCCCCACGGCCCCCTTCGCCATGCCGGTGCTCGTGGGGCTGGGCGACGTGTCGTGGTGGGGGTTCACGGCGTCGGTGGTCATCATGCTCGTCGCCACCGTCGCCGTGGCCCGGCTGGCCGCCACCGTCTACCGGCGGGCCATCTTGCGCACCGGGGGTCGCGTCCACCTGCGCCAGCTCCTCGCCGCCCACAGCACGTAGCCCGGGGCCGTCCCGACCTGGCGAGGTGAAGCAGCCACGTGAAGCAGAATGTGACGATGACCAGCGCGTATCCCCCTGCGGTCGACCCGCGCCCCGGGGACGACTTCGTCCCGGTGGCCGACGCTCGGCCGAACGACATCGCGTGGCCGGCGATGTCCTGGCCCCCTCCGCCCGACACCGTCCTCGAGGGTGCGGTGGTCGAGGTCGCCCCCCTCGACCTCGACCGGGACATGGAGGCCCTGTTCGATGCCCTCGATGACGACCGGGTGTGGGAGCACCTCCCCTTCCGGCCCTCGGACCCGAGCGACTACGCGCAGTTCCTGCGCCAGCGGGCGTCGGTCTTCTTCCCCTGGGTCATGCGGTTGCACACCGCCTACGCCGATCTTGCCGCCGGCGAGGTGGTGGGCACATCCAGCTACCTCGACGTGGGGGTGGGTGACGCCCGGCTGGAGATCGGCTTCACCGCCTACCGACCCCAGGTGTGGGCCACGGCGGTCAACCCCGAGACCAAGTTGCTGCTTCTCGGCTACGCCTTCGACGAGCTCCGCGCCGGTCGGGTACAGCTCAAGACCGACGTGCGCAACACGAGGTCACAGCGCGCCATCGCCCGCCTCGGCGCCCGCTACGAGGGAACCATGAGCCGCTACCAGCGACGGGCCGACGGCACCGTGCGCGACACCGTCCTGTTCTCGGTGCTGGCCGAGGACTGGCCCCGGGTGAGAGACGGGCTGAAGGCCCGTCTGGCCGACCTGGCCGTTTGACCCTCAGGCCTTGGTGGCGGCGTGCCCGAGGTGGAGGGAGCTCCCCAGGAACATCGTGATCAGGGAGAGCGGGATGGCCTTGACCTGCGACGGCGGCGGCGGTGTGACGGTGACCGCGGCGTCGTAGTCGGTGAAGTTCACGACCGCCGACACGACGAGGCCACGATGGAGCGCGCCCAGCGCGGCGTGCACCGTCGCTTGGACCAGGCGGCCCGACGAGTCCGCCCACAGCGTGGCGGCGATGCCCAGACCCTTGAGGTGGGCGTTGATCCGGCTCCCGGAGACCGACGTGGCGTCGACGGTCGACGAGGCCAGCGAGTGCACCGACGCGTGGTGCGCCCGGGCGAAGGCCAGGATGTCGTTGACGTCGCCGAGGGCCGCGCCGACCTGGGTGAAGATCCCGGGAATCGCCGTGGTGGCACTCGACGGCAGGGCCACGGAGATCCACGGCGCGCCCAACAGAGTGGCCAGCGCGGGTACTTCGGCGTACACCGTTCCGTCGGACAGCACCACGTTGACGACCTCGGGGGTGGCCGAGCCCCCGGGGATCAGGCTGGACAGCGACGCCGGCAGCGTCACCGACAAAGAGACGGCGTCGTTGACGAGATCTGCCTGGCCGGTCCCGGTCAGACTGACGGTTCCCAGGTGCTTGACGATGCCGCTCACCGACGCCGTGAAGCTGAACGACGCCGTGGTCACCGGTGCGCTGACCACCGCCGACTGCACCGGCTTGGGCTTAGTCCGGGCGGCAGCCCCCGTGGCCACACCGGCGGCGGACCCGATTCCCAGCGCGGCCACCAACCCCAGCGAAGCCAGCCACCGCACCCGGCGTGTCACCACACCCGCCCCCGCTCGTCTCGGCTCATCGCGCCCCAGGTCCCCGGCCTCGTGCCCCATCCGGGAATGCGCGGCGACGCTGCCCGCAGCCTAGGCGCGTCGTCGCCCCGGGGCCCCGACGCCCCGGGTACCTCCACGCCGGCGCCCATCTCCGGGTAGCGTCTACCGTTGACGTGAACGTCAAGCAAGAACCCTCTCGGTGACCCCCCTCGACCACCCCGCACCGCACCCCGCTCCAGGACGCGCCCGAGCCCACCTCGGGGCCAGGCGACAGGGGCCGGAGAACCCGGTGGGCGGCGGGTACAAATGGGTAGCGCTCATCAACACCACCCTGGGCGTGTTGATGGCCACGATCGACGGCTCGATCATGCTCATCTCGCTGCCCGACATCTTCCGCGGCATCCGCCTCGACCCCCTCCAGCCCGGAAACAGCTTCTACCTGTTGTGGATGATCCTGAGCTTCCTGGTGGTCACCAGCGTGCTCGTGGTCAACCTGGGCCGCCTGGGCGACATCTACGGGCGGGTGCGGATGTACAACCTCGGCTTCGGCATCTTCACCTTCTTCTCGCTCCTGCTCACGATCACCTGGATGACCGGATCGGCGGCGGGGTTGTGGTTGATCGTGGTGCGGGTCTTCCAGGGGATCGGCGCCGCCTTCTTGGTGGCCAACTCGTCGGCCATCCTCACCGACGCCTTCCCCGAGGATCAGCGGGGCATGGCCCTCGGGATCAATCAGGCCGCCGCCATCAGCGGCACGTTCATCGGGCTCGTGCTCGGAGGGGTACTGGCCCCCATCAACTGGCGCCTCATCTTCTTGGTGTCGGTGCCCATCGGCCTGTTCGGCACGGTGTGGGGTTACCTGCAGCTGCGCGAGGTGAGCCGCCCCTCCCGGGCGCACATCGACTGGCCCGGCAACCTCACCTTCGCCTTCGGCCTCATCTCGCTCATGATCGGCATCACCTACGGCATCGAGCCCCACGGCGGCCACACCATGGGGTGGACCTCCCCGGCGGTATTGGCCGAGCTCGGTGCCGGAGTGGGTTTGCTCCTCGCCTTCGCCATCATCGAGACGCGGGTGGCCGACCCCATGTTCCGCCTCCCGCTGTTCCGCATCCGCGCCTTCACCGCCGGCGTACTGGCCAGCTTCCTCGCCGCGGTGGGGCGCGGTGGGCTCATGTTCATGCTCATCATCTGGTTGCAGGGGATCTGGCTCCCTCTCCACGGCTACGACTTCGCCCGCACCCCGTTGTGGGCGGGGATCGCCATGCTTCCGCTCACCACCGGGTTCCTGATCGCCGGGCCCTTGTCGGGGGTGCTCTCGGACCGTTACGGGGCGCGCCCCTTCGCCACCGGCGGCATGATCGGCTCGGCCGCCTCGTTCGTAGCCCTCGAGCTCCTGCCCGTCAACTTCTCCTACTGGGTGTTCGGGGTGATCCTGTTGCTCCTCGGCCTGACCATGGGCGCCTTCGGATCTCCCAACCGGGCCGGCGTCATGAACAGCCTTCCCCCCCAGCACCGCGGCGCCGGGTCGGGGATGAACTCGACCTTCCAGAACTCGGCCCAGGTCCTGTCCATCGGCATCTTCTTCACCCTCATGATCGTGGGGCTGTCGTCCTCGCTTCCCACCGCCATGTACCACGGGCTGGTGGCCCAGGGCGTGCCCACCGGGGTGGCCGACCGCGTGGCGCATCTCCCGCCGGTGTCCACGTTGTTCGCCGCCTTCCTGGGGTACAACCCCATGCAGCATCTGCTCGGCAACGCCGTGCTTTCGCATCTCGCCGCCGGGCACCGGGCCGTGGTCACCGGCCGGAGCTTCTTCCCCAACCTCATCTCGGTGCCCTTCCGTCAGGGCCTGCACGCCGCCTTCGACTTCGCCATCGTGGCGTGCCTGGTGGCGGCGGCGGCGTCGTGGATGCGCGGCGGCAAGTACGTCTTCGTGGAGCCGCCTTCGGCGACGCGTCCATCCGACGACGCCGGGCCACAGGACCATGCCAACGAGCAGCCGGTGTCGATCCTCGCCGCCAAGAGCACGCCATGACCGCCGGGCGCGCCGCCAAGGACGAGCCGACGGCCACCGCGCCCAGCGGCAGCACCCTGCGCATCGGCGAAGCCGCCAAGCTGTGCGGGGTCACCACCCGGACCCTGCGCTACTGGGAGGAGATCGGCCTCCTCGCTCCCAGCGAGCAGCGCCACGGGAGCGAGCGTGTCTATCTCGGACGCGAGGTCGAGCGGGCCCAGCGCATCAAAGAGCTCCAGGAGCTCATGGGCTTCTCCCTGGCCGAGATCCGGGTCGTGCTCGAGACCGAGGACATCGTGGGCGAGCTCCGCACCGCCTACAAGGCCAATGCCCGACCCGACCTGCAACGACAGCTGCTGGCCAATGCCATGGAGGCCAACGACAAGCTCGTGGCCCGCCTCGACAACACCCTGGCCCGCGTCAGCGAGTTCCGCGACGAGCGCGTGGCCAAGGCCAGGCGCATGCGGCGGCGGGCGGCGGAGCTCGACCGACAGGTCGCGGCCCCCGCCGTCGGAAAAAGGGGCGGTGCTTCGGTCTCACGATAGAGTTCCCGGGTGGCCCGTACGAAGCACGGCCCTTCGGAAATGCTCGTCCACATGAACGACGAGCTCGAGAAGGTGCTCCCCGAACCCGAGTACGAGAAGCTCGTCCTCCACGACGCGCAGATCGCCAAAACCACCAGCCGGGGCGACTTCCACCGCTGTTTTCGGTGTGCCGAGTGGGTGGTGGAGCTGACCTCGGCGCCCGAGCATTCGCATCTTCGCCACCTCGGGCGTGAGCTCGAAGCGGTGGTGCACGAGCTCCACGACACCGACTGGGCGGTGGAGTTCGGCGCCGCCACGCCGGGACGCATCATCACCGACGTGGAGCTCACCTGGGTCGACGACGCCGTGAAGGCGGCCACCGCGGCGGCGGAAGTATCGGGATGGGGTGCGGTTCCCTGGGAACAGCTCCTCATCGAGCTCATCGCCATCGAACCGTCGGAGCACTGACCGTCGCACTCCCCGGCTTCAACCCCTGCAATCGGTAGCCTGGCCACTTGATCGACATGACCACGAGCCCCGACACCGAAGCGAGCGTCGACGGGTCGGACGGCATCGTCCGCACCGTCGACCTGACCAAGGTATACGCCGGGACCGACTTCCGAGCTGTCGACGAGCTCAATCTCTCCGTCGGCGTCGGTGAGATCTTCGGCCTGCTCGGTCCGAACGGTGCGGGCAAGACCACCACCGCCGGGATCCTCACCACCCGCGTGATCCCGACGTCGGGCCAGGCGTTCATCGCCGACATCGACGTCGTGGCCCACCCCGCCCTGGCCAAGCAGCTGGTCGGGGTGGTGTCGCAGACCAACACGCTCGACCGCCAGCTCAACGTGTGGGAGAACCTGTACTTCCACGGGCGCTTGTTCGGCATCGGCGCCGCCGAGTCCCGCAGGACTTCCGACGAGCTCCTGGAGAAGTTCCAGCTGTCGAAATGGGCCAAGGCGTCGGTGTATGCCCTGTCGGGGGGGATGGCCCAGCGCCTCATGGTGGCCCGGTCGATCTTCCACAAGCCCGCCGTGCTGTTCATGGACGAGCCCACGGCCGGCCTCGACCCCCAGAGCCGCCTGCTGTTGTGGGACATCTTGCGGGAGCTCAACGCCGAAGGTCAGACCATCCTTCTCACCACCCACTACATGGAAGAGGCGGACCAGCTGTGCGGCCGGGTGGCCATCATGGACCACGGCAAGATCCTGGCCCTCGACACCCCCGCCCGACTCAAGCAGGGCGTCGGGGCGGACACCGTGGTGACGGTCAAGGCGACGGGCGACCAACAACGGCTCGCCGACGTGCTCGAACGCGAGATCACCGAGATCACCCGCATCCGACCCACCGACGCCGGCCTCGAGCTGCACGTGCGAGGCCGCAGCCGGCTGCTGCCCCGTCTGGTGGCCGCGGCCGAGAGCGACGGCTTCGACGTGGCCGACCTCTCGATCGCCGAGCCCAGTCTCGAGACCGTGTTCATCGACCTCACCGGCAAGGAGCTGCGCGACTGATGACGCCGACGACCTCCACCCCCACCCGGCTCTCCCCCATCGCCACGCAGCCGATCCGGAGCGCGGCGTCGGCCAGCCGCATCGCGCTGCGCGCGCTGATCCTGCGTGACCTGGTGGTGTTGTGGAAGCACAAGGTGGAGTTCGTGATCCGCACCGTGGTGCAGCCCTTCCTGCTGTGCTTCGTGTTCCTCTACGTCTTCCCCAAGATCGGGCAGGCCGTCGGGGGCGGGGGCGGAAGCCGCCAGGGGGCGGGGGCGGCCTCGTCGGCGTTCGCCACGGTGCTCGTTCCCGGGGTGGTGGGGATCTCGATCATGTTCCAGGGGGTCCAGGCCGTGGCCCTGCAGATGTCCCAGGAGTTCGGGTTCACCCGTGAGATCGAGGACCGCGTCCAAGCACCGTGCCCCATCTGGTTGGTGGCCATGGCCAAGGTCCTGTCGGGCGCCATGCAGGGCATCATCTCCGCCGCCATCGTCCTGCCCATCGCCTCGGTCGTGCACGCCGCGGGGGTCGAGGCCCACATCAACCTGCACTGGTGGATCATCCTCACCCTGGTCCCCATCTCGTGTGTGGGCATGGCCTCGCTGGGGCTGGTGCTCGGCACCAGCTTCGAGCCGCGCAACATCGGCCTCATGTTCGGCTTCGTCGTCCTCCCCATCACGTTCCTGGGAGGCACCTACTACCAGTGGACCCGGCTCGTCCCCGTGAAGGTCGGGGCTTGGCACTGGCTGCAGACCATCGTGCTCGTCAACCCGCTCATCTACGTCAACGAGGGCATGCGGGCCGCCTTCACCGACGCCCAGCACATGCACCTCTACGTCATCTACCCCGTGCTCATCGGGTTCTGCACGATGTTCCTCACCATCGGCCTGCGCAACTTCCGCCGCCGCGTCCTGGCTTGAGCACGCCGTCGTGCTCGTGCCGGGGCCGGTGCGACGGCGTCGGCTCAGGGATGGCGGGAGAGCGGGGAACGGAGAGTCCGTCCGGGATCGCTGCGGCGCGGCGCCCAGCTCCAGCGGCGTAACGACACGAAGATCCCCACCACGGCCCAGATCGCCATGACCTGGATGTCGGACCACGACCACGCCGACTGCCGCCCCCGGGCCAGGAACGGTGTCACCGTGGCGATGATCATGTGGCGCACCGGGAAGTACGCCGAGGCCTGCGCCAGACCCGAGCCGGCCTTGATCGGGTACCACAGCCCGGACAGGAACAGCAGGATGAAGAAGATGATGCTCACCACCGGCCCGGCCGCCTCCTGGTTGGGTATGAGCGTGCTGGCGGCGACCCCGAGCGAGGTGAAGCAGATCGCCCCCACCACGAGCGCCACCGCCAGGGCGGCCAGGTTGTGGGGAATGGCCACGTGGTACCCAAACCTGCCGATGGCGACCACCACGACCACCTGGACGAGGGAGATGATCAGGGCGTTGACGAAGATCGCCGCCAGCATGACCCAGGTGGGAAGAGGCGACAGGCGCACCCGCTTCAACAGCCCCATCTCCCGCCTGACCACGATGGCGATCGTCAAGGTGTTGAAGCACGCCGCCATCACGCCGTAGGCGGCGAAGGCGGGCACGTAGTACTCGACGGTGCGGATGTTGTGCAGGAAGCCGATCCGCGAGTTCCCCGCCGCGGCCGACAACAGGACGAGGAAAACCACGGAGAACCCGATCGTGAACACCGCCGCCACCGGGTTGAGCCAGAACCCGAGCTGCTCGTAGCCGACCTGGCGCCCCACCAGGCGCAGGTCGCCGAGGCCCCGGAGGTTCCCGGTGCGGGTGACCGCGCTCACACCCCGGGCCCCGCGCCGGCGTCGGCGCCCTCGGCGTCGGCGGCGTAGCCGGTCAGGCGGAGGTAGACGTCCTCGAGGGTGAGGCGCTCCACCGTCAGACCGATCAGGTCCACGTGCTGGCGCAGCGCCCAGGTCGTGAGGGTGGCCAGCACCTCGATCTCCTTGCCCGTCGTGATCTCCAACCCCCCGATGTCGGAGACGGAGACGGGCACCGGGAGCTCGGACACCGCCGTGGTGGGGGGAAGGCGGAAGCGGATGGTCACGTCCCCGACGTCGCGTCCGCCCAGCGATTCGGGCGTGCCCTCGGCGATGATCCTCCCGGCGTTGATCACCGCCACGCGATCGGCCAGGGCCTCGGCCTCGTCCATGTAGTGGGTCGTCAGGATGACGGTGGTGCCCCCGCCGGTCATCGACCGCACCAGATCCCAGGCCCCACGACGCGCCGAGGGGTCGAACCCGGTGGTGGGCTCGTCCAGCACGAGCAGCTCGGGATTCCCCACGATGCCGAGGCCGAGGTCGAGACGGCGCTGCTGGCCTCCCGACAGCGTCTTGACCCGGGCGTTCGCCTTGGCCTCGAGCCCGACGAGCTCGAGCACCTCGTCCACCGGACGGGGGTTCGGGTAGTACCCGGCACTGCGGCTGAGGGCCTGACGCACCGACAGGAACGGCTCGACGGCCAGCTCCTGGAGGACGACTCCGAGCCGCTCGCGCAGCTGCCGGCTGGTGGCGGTGTGGGCCGGGTCGTACCCGAGCACCTCGACCCGACCGTGGTCCCGGCTCCGGAATCCCTCGAGGATCTCGATCGTGGTCGTCTTGCCGGCGCCGTTCGGACCGAGAAGCGCAAAGACCTCGCCCTGGCGCACCTCGAAGCTGATGTCGTGCACGGCGTCCACGTCGCCGTATCGCTTCGTCAGTTGCTCGACCGAGACCGCCAGCACGGGGCCAAGCTACCCCGTCGGACCTCGGGCCCCCCTGGGGCCACCCGGGGGGCCAATAACATCGGCGACACCGTCGAAGGGACCTTCGGCGCCGTACGGGGGTGCGGCCTCATGCATACCTTGCTCAAAGAGATCCGTCAGACGATCGTCCCCGAACGGGGCAGCGCCCACGGCCCGCTGCCACCCCTGCTTCTCGCCATGACCGTCGTCACCGGGCTCGTCGACTCCTTCAGCTACCTCGTCCTCGGCCACGTCTTCGTGGCCAACATGACCGGGAACGTCGTGTTCCTGGCCTTCGCCCTGGTGGGCGCGCGCGGCTTCTCGATCCCGGCGTCGATGGTGGCCCTGGGTGCCTTCGGCGTCGGGGCCGTCGGCGGCGGACGAGTGGGCGCCAACCTGGCACACGACCGGGCCCGCATGCTCAGTGCGGGCACGATCCTCCAAGCGGTCTTCGTCGCCGTCGCCGTCGTTCTGGCCGCGGCGAGCGCAAGCCCCATGACGGCGGGTTTCCGCTATGGCCTCATCGTCGTCCTGGGAGTCTCCATGGGGATCCAGAACGCCGCGGCCCGGAAGCTGGCGGTCCCCGACATGACCACCACCGTCCTCACCCAGACGATCACCGGGATCTCCGCCGACGGCACCCTCGCCGGCGGGAGCGGGTCCCGGGCGGGACGGCGCGGCCTCACGGTACTGGCCATGTTCGCCGGCGCCATCATGGGGGCGGCGTGCATCGTGAACTCCGAGAAGGTCTATGCGCTCGTCATCGCCCTGGTCATCGTGGCCGCGGTGGGAGCGACCACCCGGGCGCTCGGGGCCTCGGAGCCCGACTGGGCCCGCGCGCTGGACTGACGCAGATCGCCGTCATCGCTCCCGGCGCGGGCCCCCGCGGTGGCTCAGCCGGGGACGGGCGGTATCGGCCGATGGGCTCGGGGCCTCGTGATCTCGAAGAAGCCGGGCTGGGCGCAGACCACCTGGACGGCGTCCCACAGCCGGACCGCGGCGTCGCCCGTGGGGGCGGGCATCATGACCGGTCCCTTGAAACCGTAGGGCGGGTCGGCGCGCACCACGATGGTCGGCGTCTGGGTCTTGGGGCCGCCGAAGCTGTAGGCGACCTCCATCGCTTCGACGATGGGGGTGTCCCACTTGGCGTCGTCGGCCGCGCCCAGCAGGTCGGGGTCCAAGCCACACGAGCGCACGCATTGCGCCAGGAGGCCGTCGTCGGCGTGGTACCCGGGGGCGAAGAAGCGGCGGCCCCATTCGCCGTAGAGCGCGTCGACGGCGTCCTCACCGTGTCGGGCCCGGGCCGCCTCGAAGATCCGCAGCATCCGGTGCGACAGGGCGTGGCCGGCCAGGGCGGCCGGGCGCAGCTTCTCGGGCACCGTGGGCGCCACGCCGTATTCGTCCCGGATCTCCAGGCAGTACGACCGCCAGGTCACGGCCAGATCACGCTGGGGGGCGACCTCTTTCACCCACAAGGCGGTGATCAACGCCCACGGGCAGCTGGGATCGACGAAGAACTCGACTGCGGTCACGCACCCCACGCTATCTCGACCTCTGCTCGACCGGACCTCCGCTCGGGACCGGCCTGGGGCGACCGCCGCTCATGGCCGCGCCCTGGCAGCGGGAGAACTCGGATAGGTTCCGGGGCGACGGGACCACCCGGGAATGCCGGCCGACGAGCTCGGCCAGGGGGTCCGGTCCGCCCCGACCTCAGGAGGAGACAACGTGATTGGTGAGAAGGTCCAGCAGTTCCAGAACAAGAACACCGACCTGGCGGCGTTGCAGGGCAAGATCGAGGACTACCTGAAGTCGGAGGGATTCACCACGTCGACCTCGGCGCCGAGCTCCCACGGGACGGTCGTCCAGGCCAAGAAGGGTGGCTTTCTGCGCGGGGTGGTGGCTGCCGATCGTGCGTTGACGATCATGATCTCGGGTGACCCCAACGACTTCACGGTTCGGATCGGCGTCGGCAAGTGGCTTGAGCATCTTGGCGTGGCTGCGCTCGAGACCTTGCTGCTGTCCGATCTATTCCTCGTCGTCGACGTAGCCGAGACGGCGTGGAACCTCGAGATCGAGGACAAGCTGGTCAAGCAGATCGAGTCATTGGTCGGCTAGGAGCTCCCGTCCAGGCCGAGCTCGGCGGCCCGCCGTCGTCCGGGGAGAGTTTGTAACGCGTTTGCAAACTCAATCCCTCTGGTCGCGCCCGGTCCGGTGGGTCCATGATGCAAGTGGTGGTAGTACTACCCGATCCCGACGGAGTCCGACGCCAGTGGTTCACCGACGCGCGCGACAACGGGAGGCGCATGGAGGTGTCCTGGCATCCGCACGAGGCACTGGTCATCGTCAGCCTCTGGCACGGTTCCATCTGCCGGGCGACGTTCCGGCTTCCGGTCGAGCAGGCACCGGCGCTCATCGAGACCATGACCCACGCTCGGGACGCCGGGGCGCACAGCGCCGAGATCATCACTATGTCGGAGCGCCCCACGCACTGAAAAGGGCCCCCGTGGCGGCGGCGTCCTTGGCGCGGGGAATACTGGGGCATGGACCCGTCGCCGACCCGCCCGCCCTACTACCGCGCCGACCTGGCACTGATCCATCACCTCGGGTTCGGGTTCCACGCCGATCTGTGTGCCCCGGGGATCCTCGAGATCCTGGCCCCGGTGCGAAAACGCCAAGGCCTGGTGGTCGAGCTCGGATGCGGGTCGGGCTTGCTCACCCGCTACCTGGCCGAAGCCGGGCACCGGGTCATCGCCACCGACGCCTCGGACGCCATGCTCGACCTGACCCGCCGCCACGCAGGGGACGACGTCGACGTCCGGCGGTTGCGCCTGCCCGATGACGCCATACCGGACGCCGATGCCATCGTGTCGGTGGGCCACGTCCTGAACTACCTCGACGACGAGGCGTCCATGGACCGCGCCCTGGTGGCCGTCGCCGGGGCGCTCCGACCCGGCGGGGTCCTGGCCCTGGACCTGTGCGACCTGGCGTGGGGCCGCGCCCCCCGGGCCGCCAAGGTGTGGAGGAACGACCAATGGGTGCTGGTGACAGAATTCTCGGTCCCCTCACCGGATCGTTTCGTCCGCGAGATGACGACCTTCGTGAGCAACGAGGACGGCTCGTGGCGCCGGGACGACGAGCGCCACGAGAACGTCCTGATCGACACGTCACGTGTGCCGCTGCTCCTGGCCGAGCACGGCGTCAGCGCGACCATCGGCTCCTCGTTCGGGAGCGAGGACCTGCCCGTCGGCCTGGTGGCCGTGGTCGGACAGCGGTCCCACTAGCGCGGCTCGGGCAACCGCGTCACCATCGCGACGTGCGAATCCTGTCACTGCTGCCTTCGGCCACCGAGATCGTCTATGCCCTGGGCCTCGAGGAGGACCTGGTGGGAGTGACCCACGAGTGCGACTGGCCGCCGGCGGCGGGCGCCAAGCGACGCGTGTCGTTCTCGGCGCTCCCCCCGGCGGCCGAGCCGGGCGACATCGACCGGCTCGTGAGCGCGAGCATCGACGGCGGCGAACCCATCTACCGCTTGGACAACGACGCCGTGCGAGAGCTTCGTCCCGATCTCGTGCTCACCCAGGACCTGTGCGCGGTGTGTGCGGTTCCCTCCGGACATGTGAACGCCGCGCTCGAGGTCCTGGGATGCCGGGCCGAGGTCCTGTCGATGGACCCGGGAGCGCTCGACGAAGTCCTCGACTGCGTCCTCGAGGTCGGCGCCGCCACCGGCACCCAGGACCGCGCCACCACGCTCGTCGAGAGCCTGCGGGCCCGGCTGCGGGCGGTCAGCGCGGCGGTGGCCGGCCGGGATCGGCCCCGGACCTTCGCCCTGGAGTGGTCCGACCCGCCGTTCAACGCCGGCCACTGGGTGCCCGGGATGATCGAGCTCGCCGGGGGCGAGCCCGTCCTGGCCAGTGCGGGGAGCCCGTCGGTGCGGGTGGGCTGGGAGCAGATCGCCGCGGCCGCGCCCCAGGTGGTCGTGTTCATGCCCTGCGGGTACGACCTCGAAGCGGCATCGAGCGAGGCGGCCTCTTTCCTCGGGCGGGCCGAGCTGGCCGGAGTGCCGGCGCTCTTCGCCGTCGACGCCAGCGCCCACTTCTCGCGCCCGGGGCCCCGTCTCGTCGACGGCGTGGAGATCCTGGCGTCGGCCCTGCACGGCGATGCGGTGGCGCCGTGCCCCCCGGGTACGCTGCGTCGCATCCGGTAGTCGAGGCACACCACCTTATGAACAGCCACCAGGAGACGGTTTCCTACGACCCGCTCGACCCCGAGCTGTGGCGCGACCCGTACCCGACCTACGAGCGCCTCCGGGACGAAGACCCCGTCCACCACGTCAGGAAGCGGGGATTCTGGGTCCTGTCGCGCTTCGCCGACGTGATGGCGGCCACGTGCGACACCGAGGCCTTCTCGTCGGCCCACGGGCTCACCTTCGAGGAGGACGAGATCACGAAGCTGGGCCTCATGCCCACGCTGGTCATGATGGACAGGCCCCGCCACACCGTGTTCCGGAGACTGGTCAACACCATGTTCACGCCCCGGGCGGTCGCCGAGCGCGAGGAAGCCGTGCGCGGCTTCACCCGGGAACGCACCGAGCGCGTGGTGGCCATGGGCGAGGCCGACTTCGTCGACGAGGTGGCGTCTCCACTTCCCTCGTTCGTGGTCGCCGACTACCTGGGGGTCCCCGCGGGCGACCGGTCCTCGTTCGGGCAGTGGAGCAGCGCCATCGTGCAGGCCAACGCCAGCGGGAACGTGCTGTCCGCCGGCCAGGCCGTGGGCGAGCTCTACGGGTACTTCACCGACCTGGCCCGGTGGAAGAAGGACCACCCTGCCCAAGACATGATCTCGGTCCTCCTGCAGTCCGAGGTCGACGGCCGCCCGGTCAGCCTCGAGGAGGTCCTGGGGTTCTGCTTCGTGATGGTAGCCGGCGGCAACGACACCGCCTCGGGCCTCATCGGGGGCGCCGCCGCCCTGCTGAGCGAGCACCCCGACCAGCGCCGGCTCCTCGCCTCTGACCCCAGCCGGGTGCCCGGGGCCGTCGAGGAGATGCTGCGCTTCCTCTCCCCCGTGCAGGGCCTGTCCCGCACGTCGACGATCGACGTGACCGTGGGGCCGGCCGACTCCCGGGTGACGATCCCCGCCGGGGTCAAGGTGCACCTGCTCTTCGCCTCGGCCAACCGCGACCCCCGGGAGTTCGGCCCCGACGCCGGGCGCCTCGACGTCACTCGGCTCGTGGCGCGCTCGGTGGCCTTCAGCTCGGGCCCCCATCACTGCCTCGGTGCGGCGGCGGCACGCCTCGAGGGCCGGGTGGTGATCGAGGAGATGCTGCGGGCCATGCCCGACTTCGTGGTCGACACGAGCCGAGGTCGCTATGCGCCGGGACCGTTCACCCGGCGTTTCGAATACCTGCCCATTCGGGCCACGGCCTGAGCAGCCCAGCCCTCCCCGCGCCGGCCGTGCAGGGGCATCCGTTGCTCGACCCCGGGGTGGTGGCGGCCATCGAGGAGGCGGCGTCGACGCATCTGGGTCGACGCTGGCGCCCCGAGACGTTCGACGACCTCGACCATCTGGCCTCGCACCCCTGCGGGATCCTCCATGGGCGGGGCCTGTCAGTGTTCGCCAAGCTCAGCACGGACAGCACCGGACCGGCGATGTTCGTCGCCGAGCTCAAGGGTCTCGCCCTTCTGGCGGGGTTGGCCGGCGTCGTCACGCCCGGCGTCGTGGGCACCGGCATGGTCCAGGTCCCCTCCGGAGTCGTCTTCGTGGTCGAGGCCCTGATGGGGCGGCGAGGCGCTCGGCGGACCTCGCAGGACTGGCGCTCGATCGGGGTCGCGCTGGCGGCCGTCCACGCCGTGCGCGGCGAGCGCTTCGGCCTCGAGGACTTCGACGGCTTCTACGGCCCGCTCCCCCAGGACAACCGGCCCACCACCGCGGGCACGTGGGCCGAGTTCTACGGCGAGCGCCGGCTTCGTCCCCGCCTGCGCGACGCCGTGGACGCCCAGCGCCTCCCCGCCGAGTTGGCGTCGCAGGTGGAAGGAGTCCTCCGACGGTTGGAGACGTTGTGCGGCCCCGAGCCCTTGCCCACCTTGCTGCACGGTGACGCCCAGCAGAACAACTTCGTGAGCACCGACACCGGCGCGGCGATCGTCGACGCTGCCCCGTACTTCGGGCACCCGGAGATGGACCTGGCCCTCGTCGACTACTTCGAGCCGGCCCCCGAGGAGCTCTTCGATGGTTACCGGGAGCAGCGCTCCATCGACGCCGGGTTCGCCGAACGTCGCGACCTGTGGCGCCTGCACGCGTACCTGGCCGGCATCGCCGTCGCCGGGGACAGTGCTTTCGGGCGCATCTTTCTGGCCGGACTGGTGACCGCGCTCGACACCTACCGGTAGGACCCGTCGGAGCCGGCGGCCACCGCTTGGTGGAGGACGCCCTGGAGCAGGCGGGCGCACAGCAGTCCGATCCGCTCCGGTGAGCACCCGAAATCGGTCGTGAGCGCCTGGGTGGTGTGAGCCGAAAGGTGCAAGGCGAAGGCCAACGTCAAGTCCTCGGGGGGATCCCCGGCGCCCCCGGCGGAGCGCCAGGCCAGGGCGGCCATGTAGCGCATGCCGCGTAGGCGATAGTCCCGGCAGAGCTCGGCCACCTCGGCGAGGGCCTCCGACCCGCGCCGGGGTGGGGCGTAGATGTCCCAGAAGGCGATGCCGAAAACCTCGGCCATACGGGTGTGGATGGTCACCGCCAGGGCTTCGAGCCAGGGGTCGACATCGGCAACCTGCTGGGGCAAGCTGTCGATCCAGTCGGCGAGGTCGTCGACGTCGCGCGGCGAGCCCACGTCGGGATAGCGGCCGCATTCCGCGAACATGTCGCGCACCGTCTCGGCGATCAACTCGTCGTGGCTGCCGTAGTGCCGGAAGATGGTGCGGGGGCTCACCCCCGAGACATCTGAGATCTGCTCCACGGTGGTGTCGAAGCCGTGCTGGGCCACCGCGGTCATGGCGGCGCGACGGATCCGGGTCCTGGTCAGCTCCTGGCGCTCCGCCGCCAGAGAACTCGGGCGCTTGTCACCCTGGTCCATAGCCACCGTGCGCCACCCCGCTGCTTGCCACTGCTCCCGGCTCTGCTACCGGGCGCTGCTGGAATCGTACCGATCCCGGGCTCATCGGACCCCTGGGAGGCTGTGCGAGGTCCGCCGGAGGGCTCGACCCCGACCGTTCACATCACAAGGACTACGAACAGCCGCTCGTGGTCCCGCAGCTCGTGCACAGATAGCAGGAGCCCGCCCGCTGCATGACCATGCCGCACTGGTAGCACAGCGGCGCATCTCGTTGCTCGGCACGAGGTGCCGGTGAGCCCGACGGTGCCGACGTCGAGGACTGCACCTTCGATGCGACCCGGTCGTCGCGTCCCGAGGGGGGCACGGAGCTCACCCCGGAGTCCTCCACCAGGTCCTGCTCGGCGATGGCGGCCTCCTCCACGCCAGGCAGGGTCGGCTGCAGGCGCTCGGAGGTGGAGAGCACGCCGAGGTCCTGGCGCTCTTCGAGCGACAGGTAGTCGACAGCGAGGCGCCGGAAGATGTAGTCCATGAGGCTGGTGGCGATGCGCAACTCGGGGTCGTCGGTGATCCCGGCGGGCTCGAAGCGCATGTTGCTGTACTTGCGGACGTAGGTCGCCAAGGGAACCCCGTGTTGCAGGCCCAGGCTGACCGAGATGGAGAAGGCGTCCATGAAGCCCGCCAGGGTCGAGCCCTGCTTGGACACCTTCATGAACACCTCACCGGGCCGACCGTCGTCGTACTCGCCGACGGTCACGTACCCCTCGCAGTCGGCAACGCGGAAGGAGAAGGTGCTCGACTTGCGGCGCCGAGGCAGGCGCTCGCGCACCGCTCCCACCACCACGGTGTCGCGTGACCGGCCCTGCTCGTGGGCCAGGGCCGCCTCGAGCTCGGCGATCTTGGCCGCCGCGGCGCGGTCCCGGGCCTCGGCTTCGGACCCCGGAGGGGCGAAGTCCCCGCCCTCACCCACGGCACCGGCCTTCTT
This sequence comes from uncultured Acidimicrobiales bacterium, assembly GCA_963731665.1. Classification (GTDB taxonomy): domain Bacteria; phylum Actinomycetota; class Acidimicrobiia; order Acidimicrobiales; family UBA8190; genus Chersky-840. The sequence continues at coordinate 768,504 of CAVSWP010000008.1, forward strand.
GGTGGTGGACAGGGGCTGGGCCACCTTGCAGTTGTCGCGGTAGATGGCGACGGCCTTGATCCCCATCTGCCAGGCGTCCAGGTGGAGCTGCTCGATGTCCTCGACCGTGACGTCCTCAGGCAGATTGACGGTGTTGTGGTTGACGATCCCGTTCCCGACGAAAGCGTGTGTGAACGGCACCGACACGTCGAAGACCTCGCGCTCTCCCGCATCGGTCACCGACTCCACGGGACTGAAGTGCAGGCCGTCGTCGAGCACCACCTGGAGCCATTCGGGGAGCGAGACGCCCTCGAGGCGCGCCACCCGCTCGACCGACCTGCGACTGACGGCGGTGGTGCGCCGATCGGCCAGGAATCTGAACTCTGTACGCAGGAGCACGCCGAGCTCGTTGCGACGCCCGTAAGGGACGAGACCGTAGAGCTCGGCTGGCGTGATCCCCGGCACGACGTCGGCGGTGTTGTGGTTGCTGCTCACGAGGCGCGCCGTCACCCGGGCGGCCGCGGCCGACTTGTGGGCCTCGAGGAAGGGGGCGAGTTCGACCACCTTCTTGGCGTGATCACCGGTGGCATAGACCTCGTCGTAGCTCTTGCCGTTGGTGCGGTTGTGCTTGGTGATCCGGCCGTGGACGACCCCCAGGTTGGTCAGGACGGCCTGCAGGTCATCGAGAAGGGTAGGGGCATCGAGGCAGATCGCCCACTTAGTCGTCGTCCCCGAGTCGGTCACGTAGGCATCGAGGGCCAGGCCCTGCAGGAACGAGAGCACCAGCTCCCGGGGGGAACGGAGCACGGCATCGGGGATGCGCTTGGCCGAGGCGCGCCCTCCGCACCCCAGGTACTCGAAGAATTCGACGATGGTCTTCGAGGAGAACTCGACACTGGGGCAACGGTCCGCCGGTCGGCGGATCTTGGCATCGACGTCGAAGCACTGACGGGCGGCTTCGGCGATCGCCTCGAGCACGGCGTCCTCGGAGTTCGTGATCACGATGGTCCAGGTCGAACGACTGGTATGGCCTTCGGACGCATAAGCGCCGAGGAGGAACGCCAGCGGTTCAGTCATCTCTTCGGGGACGTCGACCGCCTTCTGGGAACCCCGCGGCGGCGTGGGGGTGAAGTCGTCGAACCGGGCCGGGAGCTCCGACCACAATTCGTCCCCGTACTTCGAAGCGACGTAGTCACCGGGCTCGATCTCGTCGAGTCGCTTCCATTGCGAGCCGGACGGGCCGACGGTGAGGACACGGTGGTTGGGGGTCCCCGTGATGGCATGGCCCGATCGGAGCACCACTCGACGCACGGGGCGAACGCCGCCGTAGTAGAAGGCATCGGTCTTGTGGATGCCACCGAGGGACGCCACGGCCAGGATCTCGTCACGGAAGCTGTCGGGGCTTTCTCCTTCGTGCAGAGCTCCGATACGGATCAACCCGTCGGCGGTGGCCAGGAGGGTGTCCCCGACCACGCACTTGCTGATGGCGCCCGAGATGAAAGGCTGCACGGCTCCCATCATGCGGACGTGTCCGAGGTAGTGGATGGTGTTGTCGCCCATGGAACAGGCGAACACCGCAAGGTGCTCAGGTGCCAGATGCGGCGCCCCCACGATCGACTTGTGTTCGTCGATGTAGGTGATGATGTCGTCGACCTGCTCGGGCATGTAGCCCAGCCTTGCCAGCGCGCGGGGAACCGTCTGGTTGACGATGGACATGGTCCCACCACCGACGAGCTTCTTGGTCTTCACCAGGCCCAGGTCGGGCTCGACGCCGGTGGTGTCGCAGTCGAGCATGAGGGCGATGGTGCCCGTGGGGGCGAGGACACTGGCCTGGGAGTTGCGCACGCCGAAGGTCTCGCCGAGCTCGACGGCGTCGTCCCATGCCTCCTGAGCGGCGGAGAGCAGCTCCATGGGAACGAGCTCCTCGTCGATCTTGGCGACCTCGGCCCGGTGCATCTGGAGCACGTTGAGCATGGCCTCGCGATCGGCGTGGAAGCCGGCGAAAGGGCCCATCCGTGACGCCGTCCGGGCGGACACGGCGTAGGCGTGGCCCGTCATGAGCGCGGTGATCGACGCCGCCCAGGCGCGGCCCTCGTCGGAGTCGTAGGGAACGCCCTGGGCCATGAGCAGGGCCCCGAGGTTGGCGTAGCCGAGACCGAGCTCCCGGTAGCGGCGCGAGTTCTCGGCGATCTTCTCCGTGGGATAGTCGGCGTTGCCGACGAGGATCTCCTGGGCGGTGAAGATGACGTCAATGGTGGCGTTGAAGCTCTCGGCGTCGAAGCTGTCGTCGTCCCGGAGGTACTTGAGGAGGTTGATCGACGCCAGATTGCAGGCGCTGTTGTCGATGTGCATGTACTCGCTGTTGTGGACGATGACTCCTGTGCTCTCACTGGTCGCCACCGCGAAGTTGTGGACTCCCGCCACCTCGAGGTCGTACACGGGAACCTCTCGTTCCAACCGGACAGGTCGGACTGACACGATCGCCTCTGCGCCCTCGAGGCCGTGGAGCATCTGCCCGGGCTCGAGCGATCGCGCCTCCACAAACTCACCCGTCGTGGTCAAGAAGGGGTGTTCGGGCGTGCAGCGCAAGCGGGCCCGGTCGGTCGTGACTTCCACTAGCTGAGACGTGTAGCCCGCAACCCATGCCTTGATCATCTCGGGCATGACGAGCTCGTTCTGGCCGAGATCGAATGCGACGATATTCGGTAGCTCCTGGCCGAGTTCACAACGAAGCGCCAGCTGCGCGATGGGAAGCCGTCCTTGAGCGGTAACGACCTCTGTCTCGCCTACGAAGCAGCAGGGGTTGCTGCCGTTGATCCGCCCGGCGTTGGGTGCTGTGTGCCACCGGTTGATGGTGGTGTCGAATTGCATCCCCGGGTCGGCGCACTCCCAAGCGGCGTGAGCGATCTGCCGGAACAGGTCGCGGGCCTTGACGATCCGGACGGCCGAGCCGTCGGTGCGGGCAGTGAGCGCCCAGTCGGCGTTGTCGAGGACGGCCTGCATGAACTCGTCGGTCACCCGCACCGAGTTGTTGGCGTTCTGGTACTGGATGGAGAAGGAGTCGGATCCGTCGAGGTCCATGTCGAACCCGCCGTCGCGCAGGACCCGCGCCTTGCGCTCTTCGAGCGCCTTGCACCAGATGAAGTCCTCGATGTCGGGGTGGTCGTCGTTGAGGATGACCATCTTGGCGGCCCGACGGGTCTTGCCACCCGACTTGATCGTCCCTGCCGATGCGTCGGCTCCGCGCATGAACGACACCGGGCCCGATGCCGTTCCGCCTCCCTGCAATCGTTCGACCGAAGCCCGGATGCCCGACAGGTTGACGCCGGCCCCCGACCCACCCTTGAAGATGATCCCTTCCTCCCGGTACCAGTTGAGGATGGAGTCCATCGAGTCATCGACGGAGAGGATGAAACAGTTGTGCACCCTGAGGCCGGCGCTCAGATACTCGCCGCTCTCTGTCTGGATGTCATAGACATCCAGCTCTCCCAGCTCTTCGACGCTGTCGATCTGCAGGCGCTTTGTTGGTTGGAGACTGTGCCCTTCGAGGAGCAGACTTGCTTCAAGTTTTTCCGCCTTGACGGGATCGATGAAGCCGACTTCCTCCGCGAAGGCCGCACGATCGCCAAGAGTTCTGATTGAGAGGGACCAGCAGCCCTGACGATTCTCCCTCTTGTCGTCCTTGAAACGGACGCGGGAGAAGATCCCAAAACGAGCGAGCAGAGCCTGGACTCCCTTGACGATCCCCTCGGAGATCATGTCCAAACCGATCAGAGCGGAGCGTTCTCTGATCGAGACATACCCCTCCGCTTGGAAAAGGCTGCGAAGATATGCGGCAACAACGGGAAGCGGGGCAGCGTAAAGCTGCTCGGGCAAAGTCATGGTCGCCCCGCGCGTGCGTAGACCCCACTCGTCCACGAAAGGCTCGAGGCAGGCGCCATAGAGACGAGTACGTCGACAGTCGAGTGCTTTGTCTTGCGTGACGACCAGACTCTCATGACGGTGCACATCCGGGAAAACGGCATCGATGGCAGCCAGCACCCACGAACGTTCTGCATCCGTCACGGTCATGGCTTCGATTGTCAATGACCGGTTGGTCCCTGCGTACTGCCCCACGAATCCGTCCGACTGGAGCCACCCCGCGAGAGCGGCCTCTGCAATCTCCTGAAAGCGGATTTCACCAGCACCGAACGAGTCGATACGGCACCACTGGAGGGTGTCACCGGGACGCAGGTCGCCGGCCGGCACGAAACGGCCGTAGTTCTCGTCACTGCACTTCCACACCAAGTGGTCGGCAGTGACGTCGAGCTCGTGTCCCGCCTTGGTGTGGATGCGGAGGACACCTTTCTTCCCGTTGTGCTTGACGGCCACCACGCCCGTCAGTCCGAAGGCGTCGAAGACTTTTGTCCCGACGGCGTTCTCCTCCACGAGCTGACCGATGGGCACGAGTCCGTCGGGCGTGCTCACCAGGGCGTCATACGGCTGGCACGCGCTGGCCTGCTGGGGAACGCCCTCGACGCCGATGTTGAACCACACCGGGGAGTTGAAGGCGGCGCGCTGGTTCACGATGATGTGCTTGAGCTCGGCGCGGAAGGTCTCGGCCTCGGCGGCGTCTTCGAAGTAGCCGTCCTTGACCCCCCAGTCGGCAATGGTGTCGGCGACGCGGTCGGCCACCTGCTTGAGCGAGGTCTCTCGCTCGGAGGTGCCGGGGGTCCCCCGGAAGTACTTCTGGGCCAGGATGTTGGTGGCGTTGAGGCTCCAGGTGGAGGGAACCTCGACGTCGAGCTGCTCGAAGGCCACACTGCCGTCGCGGTAATCGGTGATGCGCGAGTCGCGCCGCTCCCATTCGACCTCTTCGTACGGGTCGACCCCTTCGGTGGTGAAGTGCCGCCGGATGCCGATGGCGGTCCTCTGCGGGGCGATTGCCATGATCGTTGTTCCACCCTTTCCTTGGTTCTGAGCGTAGGGCCGGCCCTCGGGAGACGGGGCGGGGCTCCCCAACCCAATTGTCCCCCCGGACCACAAGATGTTGTGGTCTCCCATGAATGGCCCACCAGATGCAGGGGCCATTACAGCACTGTAGTTACGAAGGTGTCAACGGCTACGGGTCGCCGTCCGCCCTGGTGGCGACCCGTTCGCGAAGGTTTGCACCCGGGGGCGGCGACGGCGTCGGGGGGAGCCCGACCGGCCCGTGCCTGGGGGCCTCGGCGGGCCCCGATAGGGTCGCCGCCCGTGGCCTGCGTGATCGCCATCGATGCGGGGACGAGCGGGGTCCGGGCACTGGCGGTGGACGAGTCGGGGGCCGTCACCGACGTGTCCTACCGGGAGCTCACCCAGTACTACCCCCGCCCCGGATGGGTCGAGCACGACGCCGAGGAGATCTGGACGAAGGTAGTCGACTGCGTGGCCGAGGTGGCCGGACGCCGGCTCGCCGTCGGCACCACGGTGGCCGCCATCGGGATCACCAACCAGCGCGAGACGGTGGTGGCCTGGGACCGGTCGACGGGACGGCCCTTGCACCGGGCCATCGTGTGGCAGGACCGCAGGACCGCCGAGCGTTGCGACCAGTTGCGCGCCGAGGGCCACCTTCCCGTGGTGCGGGCGCGCACCGGGTTGGTTCTCGACCCCTACTTCTCGGCCACCAAGATGGAGTGGCTCCTCGGTCCCGGTGCCGTGGCGGTGACCGATGGCCTCGTGCTGGGCACCGTGGATGCCTGGTTGATCTGGAACCTCACCGGCGCCACCGACGGGGGCGTCGTGGCCACCGACGCCTCCAACGCGTCGCGGACGTTGCTCTACGACATACGCGAGCGGACGTGGTCCGACGAGTTGTGCCAGCTCTTCGGCGTCCCGCGCCGGGCGCTGCCCGCGGTGCGCCCCTCCTGTGGCCGCTTCGGCGTCGTACGGGGCGCACTCGGGGCCAGGGAGACGGCGCTGTCCGGCGTGCCCGTGAGCGGGGTAGCCGGCGACCAGCAGGCGGCGCTGTTCGGCCAGGCGTGCGTGTCGCCGGGCATGGCCAAGGTGACCTACGGGACGGGGAGCTTTGTGCTGTTGAACGTGGGTGAGCGCTGCCCGCCGCCTTCTGAGGGACTGCTCACCACGGTGGCGTGGGACCTGGGCGAGCACGGCGGCTCGTCACCGGTGGCGTACGCGCTCGAGGGGGCGGTGTTCGTCACCGGGGCCGCCGTCCAGTGGCTGCGCGACGGACTGGGCCTCATCGAGGAGGCGGCCGGGATCGGACCGCTGGCCGAGCGGGTCGACGACAGCGAGGGCGTCTTCGTGGTGCCCGCCTTCACCGGGCTCGGCAGCCCGTGGTGGGACCCCTACGCGCGGGGGACCATCACGGGCCTCACGCGCGGGTTGGGAGCGGCCCACATCGCCCGGGCCGTGGTCGAGGCCATGGCGTACCAGGTGCGCGACGTGGTGGACGCCATGAAGCGCGTGGGGGCGGAGGTCGCCGCCTTGCGCGTCGACGGAGGGGCGGCCGTGCTGGACCTGTTGCTGCAGATCCAAGCCGACCAGCTGCGCGTGCCGGTGCAGCGCCCCGCCACCACCGAGACGACGGCCCTGGGGGCCGCCACCCTGGCGGGACTGGCCGAGGGCGTGTGGGCGACGGTGGCCGACCTGGCCGAGACGTGGTCCCTCGAGGCGCAGTTCAGTGCCCAGGCCACGCCGGTCGCCGCCGACCGGGCCTACGACGGCTGGCTTCGAGCCGTGGAGCGTTCGCGGGCGTGGGCCGTGCCGGGGAGCTGAGCTCGAGCCCGACGACGATTCCGGCGCGCCGCTTCGTACCATGGACGGCGCCGGACGCCGCGGGGCCCGGAGGGAGGACACCGGGCAGTGGTCCTGCTGTATCTGATCGGGTTCGTGGCGGGGATGATCGCCGGGATCTCCCCGTGCATCTTGCCCGTGCTCCCCGTGGTGCTGGTGGCCGGGGCCACCGTGCCCACCACCACGCCGACCACGCCTGAGGAGTCGGGGGAGGAGGGCGAGCACAGGACCCGGGCCCGACAGCCGGCGGGGACGCGGGGGTCGGGCGACAGCCTGCGCGTGGCGGTGCGTCCACCCCGGCCGGCGAGGAGCCTTCCGTCCCGGGCCCGGTCCCGCAGCTACCGCGCCTACGCGGTGGTGACCGGGCTGGTGCTCAGCTTCAGCATCGTCACGCTGGTGGGGTCCTCGCTGTTGAGCGCCATCGGCCTGCCCCAGGACTTCCTGCGCAACGCCGGCCTCGTCGTCCTCGGGGTGGTGGCGGCCGGGCTCATCGTCCCGCCCCTCGGGCACCTCCTGGAACGGCCCTTCGCCCGGGTGGCGCAGCGCCAGCCCAATGGCAACGCCGGGGGGTTCGTCCTCGGGCTCGGGCTGGGGGCGCTGTTCGTGCCCTGCGCCGGCCCGGTGCTGACGGCCATCTCGGTGGTGAGCGCCAACCATCACGTCGGGTTCGGCTCGGTGGTGCTCACCGTGGTGTTCGCCCTGGGCGCGGCGGTCCCCCTGCTCGTGTTCGCCCTGGCCGGCCAGCGCGTGGCCGAGCGCGTCTCGGCCTTCCGGTCCCACGCCGCACTGGCTCGGGCGATCGGGGGTGTGGTCCTGCTGGCCATGACGCTGCTCATCGCCTTCAACGTCACCGACGGCCTGCAGCGCGTGGTCCCCGGGTACACCAACGTCCTGCAGAAGAACATCGAGGGGGGCTCCTACGCCAAACAGCAGCTGGCATCGCTGACCGGTGAGAAGAGCTCGGGAAAGCTCGGCAGCTGCACTCCCGGCCTGACGTCGCTCGAGGACTGCGGGGCGGCCCCCAACTTCCAGGGCATCGCCGCCTGGCTCAACACCCCGGGAGATCGCCCCCTATCTCTGGCGTCGCTGCGCGGCAAGGTAGTGCTGGTCGACTTCTGGACGTACTCGTGCATCAACTGCCAGCGTTCGCTCCCCCACGTCGAAGGCTGGTATGCGCGGTACCACGCCGACGGACTGGAGGTCGTGGGGGTCCACACGCCGGAGTTCGCCTTCGAGCACGTCGTGTCCAACGTCTCGCAGGCGGCCAAGCAGCTCGGCGTCGACTACCCCATCGCCGTGGACAACGGGTACAAGACGTGGGACGCCTACCAGAACGAGTCGTGGCCGGCTGAGTACCTGATCGACTCCACCGGCCACGTCCGCCATGCCGAGTTCGGGGAAGGCGACTACAGCGGGACCGAGTCGCTCATACGCACCCTCCTGGTCGACGCCGACCCCAAGGTGAAGCTGCCGGCGCGCACCGACGTCCCCGACAAGACGCCCACGGCCCCGCAGACGCCGGAGTCCTACCTGGGCTACAAGTACGGGCTGCCGAACTACGACGGGGCCAGCATCTCCGAGGACCAAGCGGCCAGCTACAGCTTCCCGAGCTCGTTGCCCCCCAACTACCTGGCGTTCTCGGGGACGTGGACGGTCGGGTCGGAGAAGATCACCGCCGGGGCCGACGCCCGCATCGAGCTCGCCTTCCAGGCCAACGACGTGTACCTGGTCCTTGGGGGCACGGGCACGGTCAAGGTCACGGTGGGGGCCCACACCCGGACCATCGACGTGGCCGGGATCCCCCGGCTCTACACCCTGGTGTCCTCGAGCGAGTACGAGTCGGCCACCGTGGTGCTCGGCGTCTCACCGGGGGTGGACGCCTATGACTTCACCTTCGGCTGACACCGTCACCCCGGCGTCCACGGCGTGAGCCAGTCCGTGGCCGGCCAGCCCTCGACGGCCGCCATGAGCGGGTGCATGGTGGCGCCGTCGATCGACTCCCGGATGATGTCGGCGTGCCCGGCGTGGCGGGCGGTCTCCTCGATGAGGTGCAGCAGGACCCAGCGCACCGTCCAAGCCTCGAGGTCGGGGGGGAACCAGGGACACCCTTGGGCACCGGCACCGGCTGGTTGAGCTCCGCGATGGCGGAGATGACGGCCTCAGTGTCCCGGGCCACCTCGTCGTAGCGGGCGAGCACGGCGACGAGGGTGTCCTCGGGCCCGAAGGTGAAGTTGTCGGTGTACGCCGACTCCTGGTCCTGGGCCGGTCCCCGTTGGCGCTGCACGACCATGTCGATCCATCCCGACTCGACGTCGGCGACGTGCTTGAGCAGTCCCCCGATGCTGAGCGCGCTGGCCAGCGGCGCCAGGCGAGCCTGGTCGTCGGTGAGGCCGTAGGCGGCGTTGCGCATCCCGTCGCGCTGCTGGGCCATATAGGACAGCAGCAAGTCTCGTTCGTTGGTCAGCGGTGGGGCCTGTCCGGGCACGGGGCTGCCTTTCGTCGGGGTACGAAGTTCGTCATGTCCGCCGAACGCAAGGGGCCCCGCCGAAGCGGGGCCCCTTTGCTTCGCTCTCGTTCGGAAAACAGTTACAGGGTGAACACTCCCGTCCGCAGGCTGACGTTGCTGGAGCCGTCGACGCAGACGTCGGCTTTGACGCTCCCACCGAAGCCAACGTCACCTGAGGGAAGCCCGGTGTTGCCCGCCGGGTTCTTCTCGACCTTCCCCTTCAAGAGGAACTCGACGGTGTCACCCGAGGCGCACTTGAACTTCTTGTTGGGCTTGGTTCCGGCGGAGTTCATCGGAAGCTCCTCCTTGCCCTTGAAGCTGAAGGTGGTGACGGCCCCGTCGCTCCAGGCGATCGACGAGTCGCCTGCGGTGGCCGTCGACGAGAAGCTGAAGGTCCCACCGTCGGAGCCAGCTGCCTCTGGGTTACAACCGGAGATAGTTATCGTGGCGTTGACGTTCCCGCTAAACCCGCTGCACGTCCCGGTCACGCCCTTGGGCGCCTTGGTCTTCGCCGACGCAACCCCCGGAAGCAGCAAGCCCATCACCATGGTGGGCACCGCCAAAACCGATATCAACGTGATCCATCGTGCCGGTCGACTTCGATTCATGCGGTACCCCCTTGTATGACGTGGTTGTCAGGCTTCATGGTATACCTGCGGCCCCCGGATCTCACCTGAAACTTTGCCCGTCCGATTCATCACGCTGCGTAGTTGTATCGCCACGAAAACGAGCAGGAGTAAGCTGCCCGCCCATGGTGGAGGACCTGGTCGATCCCCGGCGCGACGAGCCGTCGTACGTGGCGGCGGAGCGAGAGATGTTGGAGGGGTGGCTCGAGTTCCACCGGACGACGTTGTTGCTCAAGTGCGAGGGGCTCACCGACGTGCAGCGCAAGGCCCGGCCCGTACCGACCTCGAAGCTGTCGCTGCACGGCCTGGTGCGTCACATGGGGGAAGTGGAACGCAGCTGGTTCCGCAGGACGCTTCTCGCCGAGCCCGACGCGCCTCCCCTGTGGTACGACCCCGCCGTGGAGGACAGTGAGCTCGTCCCCCTCGATGACGCCGACTGGGAAGCGGACCTGGCGACGTGGCAGGCCGAGTGCGAGCGCAGCCGGGCCGCGGCCGCGCCCCGCTCACTTGACGACGCCGGGGTCAAAATTGGTACGCAGTACTCGCTGCGGTGGATCTACGTCCACATGATCGAGGAATACGCCCGCCACAACGGCCACGCCGATCTCATCCGGGAGATGGTCGACGGCGCCGTCGGCTGGTGATGGCGGGGAACGCCAAACCCGTCACGCACAGCACGAGCAGGGCGATCGACAACACCACCAGCCCGATGACGGCGTCGGCGATGACGTCGATGCCGGCACCAGAAGAACGGGAACGGCCCGAGAAGGTGGTGGCGACGGCCGACATGATCTGAGCGGCCGTGGTGGTCGTGGTGGGCGCCACCGTGGTCGTGGTGGGCGCCACCGTGGTCGTGGTGACCCCTGTCGTGGTCGTGGACCCCGTGGTGGTCGTGGTCGGCGACACGGTGGTCGTGGTGGCCCCCGTCGTGGTGGTGTCGGCCGTCGACGTAGTGGTCGCCGCAGTGGTCGAGGGGGTCGGGCTCGTCGTCGCCGTCGGATTCCCCGTGGCGGTGGCGACCGTGGTCGGTGTCGAACCGGGGGCCGGGGACGAGCTCGTCGAGGTCGGGTGGCTCGATCCGCCACTCGACGAGGGCGCTGCGGCCTTGGTCGCCGTGCTCGGTTGGGTCTTCTGGGCTTGGAGCGCGAGTTGACCGAGCGCCACGATCGGGTTGGCGGACAGTGTGGTGGTGGTCGTGCTCGCCGTCGTGCTCGTCACCGACTGCCCCTTGGTCGTCGACGTGACGGGCAACGCCACGGCAGGACCGGCGGTCGTGGTCGTCGAGCTGTTTGGGGAGATGGGCGCGCCGAGGTGACTGGTCTTCGGCGTTCCTCCCAGGACGAGCGCCAGGGGAACGATGGTCACGATCAAGACGGCGACGACGGCCGCGTACAGCAGGGCTCGACCCTGGATCGGTGACCGGGCCACCACGACACGGGCCTTGTCCTTCCAGCGCGCCACCGTGGTCGGGCCGGCAGCGAAGGCAGCGGCCGGAGCAAGGGGCACGTGTGGCTCCTCCATCGCCGGTGCGGACGGGACCTGCACCGGTGGTACGGGCGGGACTTGTGGTGCCGTGTGGAGGGGGGCCTCGGCGGGAACCTCAACGTCGATCTGGTCGTAGCCGAGGATCTCGCCGCTCTTGACCAACGACGTCGGGGCACCGAGGAAGAATCGCCGGAGCTCGTAACGTCCAAAGGGATCGGGGCGCCACTGCGCGGTCGGACCATCTTTGAACTCGAACATTGGGCACGTCCCGCTGGATTTGTCCCTGAGCGGTGATCTCACGGTATCGGTGCAGGTTGTGATTGGCAAGAAGAGACAGCTGTTCACACTGGTGTCACCGGCAGGTAACTTCCCCCACGTCGCGACAGACCGAAAGGAAGGAGCACCGTTGATGTCCATCTTCGGACGGTACGGTGTGCGTCCCGAGTACGCCGATGCCGGCGAGCTGGAGACGTCATGACCACGGTGGAGGAACTGGCGGCCGAGGTGACGTCGTTGCGCCAGCGATTGGCGGCCACCGAGAGCGTGCTCGCCATCCACTCCCTCAAGGCGCACTACGCCGAGCTGGTCGACCGGCGCTTCTCGGCCGGGGCGGTCGTCGACGCCGACACCCTGGCGCAACTAGCCGACGCCGTGGCGGGCTTGTTCACCCCGGCAGGTGTATGGGACGGGGGCCCGGGACTGGGGACCGCCACCGGCCGCGGCGCCATCGCGGCGCGCCTGCGCGACCCCACGCTCACCTTTGCCCGCCACTTCTTCACCAACCCACGCATCGACGTGCACGACGAGACGGCGCGCGCCCGATGGGAACTGCTGAGCCCGTGCCGACGGGCAGACGGCACGTCCTATTGGATGTGCGGGTTCGAGGACGACGACTACGCGTTGGTCGAGGGACGTTGGCTCTTTGCGTCGATGAAGCTCACGACCGTGTTCATGGCGCCCGTCGGCGAGGGATGGACGAAGGTCTTCGTCTGATGGCGGCGCGGCCGCGGGTGGATCAGGCGGCCGGCTCCGAGGACACGCCGGCGGGCTGCGGCGTCCCGGGCGGAACCGGAGCACCCTCGTGGCCGTCGCCGTTGGCCGAGGCGTGAACGTGGGCCACGTCGGCACCGCCGACCACCCCGTGGCGCTTGGCGTAACGGTCGACGTAGTCCTGCCCCGACAGGTTGCGGATCTCGAACATGAGCTCGTCGGTCGCCGCCCGCAGGGTCAGCGGGTCGCCCGCCTCCTGTCCTTCGAAACGCGACAGGTCGAGCGGGACACCGAAGCGCACCGTCACCGACTTGAACGGGCGCGGCCGGTTCGAGCCCGGGGGCTGGACCCCGGTCGTGCCCACCAGCCCCACCGGGATGAGGGGGACGCCGCAGCCCAGGGCCAGCCGGGCGGCGCCGGTGTGGCCCCGGTAGAGCCGGCCGTCGGGCGAGCGCGTCCCCTCGGGGTAGATCCCGAGCACCTTGCCCGACACCAGGACGTCGCTCGCCGCCGCCAGCGCCCGCTCCGACGCGCTGCCCCCTTCTCGGCGCATGGGGATCTGGCCCGCCATGCGGAAGAACCACGCCGTCTTCCACGAGTCGAAGTACTCCGCCTTGGCCACGAAGGTCACGCGCCGGCGCAACACCAGGGGAATGAACAGCGAGTCCAAGAAGGTGACGTGGTTGGGCGCCAAGATGACGGGCCCGGTGGCGGGGATGTGGGCCCGACCCTCGACCTTGATCCGCCACAACAGATAGAAGACGGGGCTGAGCAGGACCTTCATCGCCCAGTAGGCCACGGCCCCACGGTAGCGCGCCGCGCCGTGCGGCGAGATGCACGACGACGCGTCACCGGCCCCCGGCGCGCCGACGCAGGTAGCGTCTGTGCGATGGCGCGCCGGTTGACCGCACGGGGGCAACGGCGCCGCCTCGAGCTGCTCGACTACGCCGCCCGGCAGTTCGCGTCCCAGGGATATCACCCCACCTCGGTCACCGACATCGTCGACGGCCTCGGCGTGGGCAAGGGCGTGTTCTACTGGTACTTCGCCTCCAAAGAGGAGCTGCTGCGCCAGATCCTCACCGACGCACAACGGGACCTCCGTCGGACCCAGCGCCAGGCCATCGCCGATGAGCCCGACCCGGTGCGTCGCATCGAGGCGGGCATCAGGGTGTCGGTGCGGTGGCTCGACGCCAACCGCCATCTCTTCGTCCTGCTGGAGTTCGCCCGCACCGAGGAGCGCTTCGCACCACTGATCCGCCAGGGCGAGGAGCAGGCCGTGGCCGACGCCCTGCCGCACGTGAAGGCGGGCATGGCCGCCGGCATGATCCGGCGCGACGACCCCCTGGTGCTGGCCCACGCCATCCTGGGCGTCACCGACCGCTTGGCCAGAGTCCTCGTCCTGGAGCAGGGTAGGGACGCCGACGAGGCCGCCGCCGCGGCGGTGGCCTTCTGCCTCGAGGGCATCCTCTCCCCCGCCGCCGCCCGGCGCCGGCTGGGCCGAGGCTCGGCCTGAGGGCCCTACCGCGCGACGAAGCGGGCCAGGGCGTCGAGCTGGTCGGCGGTGCCCACGCCGATGAGGACGTCGCCGGCCTCGATGGTGATGGTGGGCGACGGGTTGGTGGCGAAGGTCCCGTCGGGACGACGGATGGCGAGGACCAGCGCCCCGGTGCGGTCGCGCAGCTGCACGGCGTGCAGCGTGTTCCCCGTGAGCGGCGAGCCCGCCGGCACGGCCAGCTCCTCGAGCCGGAACTCGAGCTCACCGTCGTGCATGACCACGTCGACGAAGTCCACGACATGGGGCTGGGTCACCATCGCCGCCATACGGTCGCCGCCGAGCTGCTGCGGGTTGACGACGCGGTCGGCGCCGGCGCGCCGGAGCTTGGGCTCCGAGGACTCGTTGCGGGCCCGGGCGATGATCTGGATGTCGGGGCGCATCGACCGGACTGCCAGCGTCACGTAGAGGTTGTCGGCGTCGGTGTCCAGGGCGGCCACCAAGGCCGCGGCGCGCTCCACTCCTGCCTGGATCAGGGTGGCGTCGTCGGTCACGTCACCGTTCACCCAGGCGTGGGACACGTCACCGACGCGCGCCGCGTCGCGGTCGACCACGACCACCTCGCGACCGGCGGCGGCCAGGGACACGGCCACCTCGCGTCCCACGCGGCCCCATCCGCACACCACGACGTGCCCCGACATGCGGGCGATGTTGCGCTCCATGGTCCGCCTCCTCACCAGATCACGCATGTGGCCGTCCACCAACAGCTCGAAGACGACCGAAAAGGAATAGAGCGCGGTGCCCACGCCCAACAGGATCAGGGCGATGGTGAAGACCTTGCCCGCCAAATGCAGCGGGTGTTGCGGTCCGTAGCCCACCGTGGTCACGGTGACCACCGACTGGTACACGGCGTCGAGGAAGCCGTAGCCCAGCACCACGTACCCCACGGTGCCCGCCGCCAGGACGAGCACCAGGGCCGCCAGGCCGACTCTCACCCGCCGGAAGGGATCGCGCACCGGCGCCATCATGCCCGAGAGCGCGCCGTGACCCGGTCGCCGGCGTCCCCCCGTGTCACACTGGTCCGGCCATGGCCCCGACCCAGACCTTCGCCTTCCGCTATGGCGTGCTGCGGCCGCTGCTGTCGGTGCTCGGCATGGGGCCGGGCTTCTCGAGCGTCGAGCTCGACGGCGACACCCTGCGCGTGCGCATGGGATGGGCCTTTCGGGCCACCATCCCGGTGCACCAGATCACCGGCGTCACGGCGCGCCAGGGACTCGTCGGCGGGATCGGCGTGCACGGCTGGCGCAGCCGCTGGCTCGTGAACGGCGCGGCCACGGGGCTCGTGACTATCGCCGTCGAGCCCCGGACGCGGGCCTGGGCGGTGGGCATTCCCGTCAAGCTGGGACAGCTCACGGTGAGCGTCGAGGACCCCGAGGGGTTCTCGGCCGCGCTCAAGCACTGAACCACCGAACCGCCGAACCCCCCACCGTCGAGCCGCGCCGCCGGACCGGGCGCGGTCGCCGGTCAGTGGAGCTTGGTGAGCGTCCGGCGCAGGTTGCGGACGGCCTGGCCGATGCGCTGCTCGTTCTCGATGAGCGCGAACCGCACGTGGCCGTCACCCCCGGGCCCGAAGCCCACCCCCGGGGAGGTGGCCACCTCGGCCTCGGACACCAAGAACGAGGCGAACTCGAGCGAGCCCATCTCCCGGTAGGGCTCGGGGATGGGAGCCCACACGAACATGGTCCCCTGGGGCTTGGTGAGGTTCCAGCCGATGCGGTTGAGCCCGTCGCACAAGGCGTCGCGCCGGGCCAAGTAGGTCTCGTTGACCCACTTGGGGTAGTCGGGCACCTCGTTCATGGCCACGATGGCGGCGATCTGGATGGGTTGGAAGGTGCCGTAGTCGAGGTAGCTCTTGAGCTTGGTGAGCGCGGCCACGATCTCGGCGTTGCCCACCAGGAAGGCCACGCGCCACCCCGCCATGGAGAACGACTTGGTCAGCGAGTACAACTCGACGGCCACGTCCTTGGCCCCGGGGACCTGGAGGATGGAGGGGGGCTGGTACCCGTCGAAGGCGATGTCGGCGTAGGCGAAGTCGTGCACCAGGACGATGTCGTGCTCGCGGGCGAAGTCGACCATCCGCGTCATCCAGGCCAGGTCGACACAGGCGGTGGTGGGGTTGTGAGGGAACGAGAGCACGACCACGCGCGGCTTGGGCCACGCCGACTCCCACGACTCCATGAGGTTGTCGAAGAACGACTCCGACGCCGGCGGTCCCTCGCTGCCGGTGGCCTGCTCCATGCGCACCTGGCGCACCTCGGCCCCGGTGAACAGCGGGGCGTAGATGTGGATGGGATACGACGGCGACGGCACCAGCGCGCTGTCGCCCGGACCGAGCAGCACCCACATGAGATGCGACAGTCCCTCCTTGGCCCCGATGGTCGTGACCACCTCGGTCTCCGGATCGAGCTCCACCCCGAAGCGGCGCAGGTAGAGAGAGGAGATGGCCTGGCGGAGCTTGGGGATGCCCCTGCTCGACGAGTACCGGTGGTTCTTCGGGTTGTGCACGGCCTCGGCCAGCTTCTCGACGGCCGCCTCGGGAGACGGCAGGTCGGGGTTGCCGAACCCGAGGTCGACGACGTCCTGGCCGGCCCGGCGCGCCGCCAGCTTCAGCGCCTCGATGTGCGCGAACACGTACGGGGGCAGGCCGTTGATCCGTCGGAACTCCATCACGCGAGGTTATCCCTCGCCCTTCACGCCCCCTCGCACCCGCGCGGCCGCTTCGGCCACGGCGTCGACCGACTCGGGCCACGCGCACACCGCCCATGTCGCCCCCGCCTGCGCCACCTCGGTCAGCCGCTGCGCGATCTGGGGCACCCCGCCGGCCACGGGGCCCGCCCAGGTCACCTCGGCGCGCGCCCCGAGCGCGGCCAGCGCCTCGAGCCGGCCCTCCCACAGGTTGAGCGCCGCTCCGAGCTGCACGGCCAGGTCCGAGGTGGCGGGCGATCCACCCCCCACCCACACCGGGACACCGGCCTCGAGCACCCGGCGTCCCACCGTGATCAGCGCCGAGCGGCGGGCGGCGGGCGCCGCGAAGGCGATCCCGTAGGCCAGGTTCTCGGCCGCGCTCTTGCGGTCTCCGGTCCCGAGCCCGGCGATCAGCCGGCCCGGCGCCATGGTGTGCAGCGACAGGAGCTCGGCCACGAGCACGGCGTCGGGGACCAGCCCGATGCGCGCCACCAAGGGGCCGAAGCACACCCGCGTCGTGCTCGCCGCGATCGCCCCCAGCACGGGGAAGGCCGAGAGCGCCGGCCGGTCGGGCGCGCCCATGGGCCAGATGTGGTCGAACACGAACACCCCGTCGAGGCCGAGATCCTCGGCGCGTCGCGCCCCGTTCAACGCCGCCCCGGCGTCGTCGCGGAACGTCGGAAGCGTGACCCCGACCCGCACGGCGTGGGCTCCCGGGGCGATCAGGCCACGTCGACCCGGTAGCGGTCGCCGGCCCGGGCCACCAGGGCGGCCCCGATGGCTCCCGAGCGTTCGCCGAGCACGGCGGGGACGATGCGTACCTCGGGGCGAAAGGCGTGTCCCTCCAGCAACTCGTCGAAGGCCGAGCGCACCCGGTCGAGCACGAGGGACACCGTGTCGACGAGCCCGCCCCCGTAGACCATGACGGCGGGGTCCAGGGCGAGCGCCAGGTTCGACAGCCCGAGCGCCAGCCACCATCCCAGCTCGCCCAGCACGGCCAGGGCGCCGGCGTCACCGCCCTGGGCGGCCCGCGTCACGTGCTCCCCCCTCACCAACTCGGCGTCCCCACCGGCGAGGTGCACCACCTCTTCGAGGCGTCCGGACTGGGCGGCCTCGCGGGCCAGGCGGGCGAGGCCACTGCCCGAGGCGAAGCGCTCCCAACAACCCCGCTTGCCACACGGGCACAGGGGCCCGGTGGGGTCGACCACCATGTGGCCGATCTCCCCCCCGAAGCCCGAAGCCCCCCGCACCACCTGTCCCCCGGCGATGATCCCGCCCCCGATGCCGGTGCCCAGGGTCACCATGACGGCGTCGCTCACGCCGGCGGCGGCCCCGAAGGCCCACTCCGCCACCGTGGCGCAGGTGGCGTCGTTGTCGACCACCGTCCGCAAGCCGCCCAGACGCGCCGAGAGCCCCTGGGCGATGTCGAGGCCCGTGCCCCGAGGCAGGTTGGGCGCGTAACGCAACACCCCGGTGTTGTCCACGAGGCCCGGTGCCCCCACCCCGACCGATGCGACCTCGACGTCGATCACCTCGTGCAGCTGCTCGACCACCGACGCCAGCGCCTCGATCACCGCTTCAGGCCCGTCGGTGTCGCCCGAGGCGACCGCGCTGCGCCCCGGCGTGGGCACCCGGACCTCGGCCAGCACCACACCTTCGTCGTCGACACCGACACCCAGGACCTTGGTGCCCCCCATGTCGATCCCGATGGTCACCTGGCGCGCCACGGCGGCCTCCTCGTCCCGGGCCCGGCGACCCCCGGTGTGGGCCCGCTCACGTGGTGAGCGACGACTCGACGCGCGCCTTGAGCTCCTCGAGAGCGGTGTGCATGATCCTGCTCTGCGCCCGGCGTTTGATGAACCCGGGCAGCGGGACCCGCAGCTCGACCTCGAGCGTGTAGGTCACCTCGGTCGATCCGTCGCCGGCGGCGTCGAAGCGGTACTCCCCGTCGAGCTTGGAGGTCAGGTCACCGGCGGTCTGCTTCCAGGCCAGGATGCGGGGGCCCTTGGAGTAGTCGTAGACCAGGGTGTAGCTGGTGGAGCGGCCGAAGGCCCCGGCGCGCCAGGTGACCTCGGCGGGGCGACCCTCGTCGTCGCGCCGCTCGATCACGACCTGCTTGATGTCGGCCGCCCACTCCGGGTACCGCTCGACGTCGCTCACCACGGCGAAGCACTGCTCCGGCGTGGCGGTGACGACCATTCGCTCGGTGGCCAGTTCCGCCACACGCTCTCCTTTGCTTGTGGTCACCTTCGGAGCGGCACCGGCTGCGGTGCCCCTCCCCGGCCTCGGGCGGGTTGGCGGCGCTCAGCCTTCCACGTCCTGCAATGCCGCGGCCAGCCTATGTGCGAGGAGGTCCCAGGCGAAGCCCGATTCCACCCGCCGCCGGGCGGCCCGCCCCATGCGGCGGCGCAGCGCGTCGTCGCTGAGGAGCCGGCGCAGGGCTCCCGCCACCCGCCCGGAGTCGCCGGGGTCGTCGACCACGAGGCCCGTGGTGCCGTCGACGACGGCCTCGTCGGCACCGCCACTGCGCCCGGCCACCTGCGCCACGCCACACGCCGCCGCCTCCAGGAAGACGATGCCGAACCCCTCCTGCTCGAGCCCCAGCCACCGGTCCCGGCACGCCATCACGAACACGTCGGCCACCCCGTAGAGACGGGCCAGCTCCTCGTCGGGGACCGGGCCCAGCAACCGCACCGGGGCCCGCCGCTCCCGAATCCGCGCCGCCAGGCGGGCCCGGTCCCGACCCGCCCCGGCGATGGCCACGGTCAGGCCCGGGAACGACGGCACCAAGGCGGCGGCGGCGTCGATGAGCACGTCCATCCCCTTGCGGGGGACGAGGCGGCTCACACTCACCACCACCGGGCCTTCTGCGGGCAGGCCCAGCGCGGCGCGCCCCTTGCGCCGGGCCGCGGCGGTCAGAGGCCGCAACCGGTCGACGTCGACTCCGGGAGGGACCTCGACTACCGGGGGCATGTCGTCGCCGGCTACCCGCCGGGCCTCGGCGGCGGGGTAGCCGCCGGCGCACACCGCCAGGGTCGCCCCCGACAACACGCGACGCAGCGCCTGGCGCGACCCCGGCAGCCGGCCCGGCACCGCCACCTCGGCGCCGTGCAGCACCACCGCGTACCGAAGCCCGCCCAGCGCGCCGCCGACGAGGCCCAATGGCAGGGCGGGGTCGATCACCACCAGCGAGGCGCCCACCTCGTGCGCCAACGCCCGGATACGACGCGCCGTGGCCGGTGTGGGCAGCAGCACCGCGCCGGGAGCCCGCTCGATGCGAAAGCCCGACCCCTTCTGCTCGGCGTCGAAGGCCGCCGCCCCGGGGTGCGACGACGCCGTGAGCACCGCGAACGTCGACGGATCGAGACGACGCCACAGCTCCCACAGATAGGCCTGGATGCCCCCCACCTTGGGGGGGAAGTCGTTGGTGACGAGGAGGTGGGTCATCGCCCACGTCCCGGGCCCGGGATCCGCACGGGCCCATGCTGACACGGGCCGGTGGCCCGCCTATCGGGCGAGACCCGGTGAGGCTCAGGCGGTGGCCCCGCTCAGGCGGTGGCCCAGTCCATGTCGACCCGGGAGTGGCGCAGCCGGGGCACGAGCCCGGCCCGGGACAGCATGCGCATAGCCCGGGCCTCCTCGACGTCGACGACCACGGCGTCGTCAGGGTCACGGCCGAGCACGAAGCTCACCAGGCAGTCCTCGCAGGCGGACGAGCCCTGGAGGTCGCAGTCGTCGCAGCTGATGCTGATGGTCTGCGTCGCCCCCGTCGGTTCCATGGGGGACAGCTTCGCATCAGGGTGTAACGGCGTCGTCGGCGAGGACCTCGACGGACCGGCCGTGCCCGCACCACCGGCAGCTCACGTCCACCACGGACTGCGAGAGGACCTCCACGTCCTCCACCGACAGCTCGCCCCCCACGCTGTAGTGGTGGAAGGCCTTGGCCCGACGATCGGTGACGACGTCGAAGCGCGTGATGTTGCCGCACGCCGTGCAGCGATAGCGCGTCGGGCCGGAGGACACGGCGCCACGTTACCGTCCCCGTCAGCGAACACCCTCGTGCTTAGTGTTCTGTCCGTGAGGATGGGCGCCTCTTCCCGGTGGGCCCGGTGGGTCGGCCTCAGTGGTCGGCGGGAACGACGACGCTTCGACGGCGCGTCGCCGGCCGCCGGCGTTGCCGGTCCCTCCGGGCCTGAGGGTCGGGACGGGGCCGGGGACGGCTTCGACCTCGGCACGCCGCTGTTCGACGTGTGCTTCGCGGTGGTGGACGTGGAGACCACGGGCGGATCGCCCACCACCGCGGCGCTGACCGAGATCGCCGGGGCCAAGTACCGAGGGGGCCAGTGCCTGGGCGAGTTCCAGTCGTTGGTGGACCCGGGATGCGGGGTCCCCCCGCTCATCACGCTGCTGACCGGCATCACCGACGACATGGTGCGCGACGCCCCGCCGTTGTCGGTCGTCTTGCCGTCGCTGCTGGAATTCGTGCGCGGGACGGTGATCGTGGGTCACAACGTGCGGTTCGACCTGTCGTTCCTCGACGCCGCCCTCGGCGCCCACGGCTACGAGCCGCTCACCAACACGACCGTCGACACCCTGGCTCTGGCCCGCCGGCTGGTGCGGTCCGACGTCCCCGACTGCAAGCTCCGCAGCCTGGCCAGCGCGCTGCGCCTGGAGCACCTGCCGTCGCATCGCGCCCTCGACGACGTACGGGCCACCGCCGATCTCCTGCACCGCCTCATCGAGACCGCCACCGGGTACGGCGTCTTCGTGCTGGGCGAGCTGGTCGACCTCCCGTCCACGGTGCGACCCCAGCCCGCCCGGGTCTCGGAGGTGGGGTAGCTAGGCTCCAAGCCGTGCTCCACGCCTTCGTGCTCATCGACGCCGAGCCCTCGCGCATCGCCCCCCTGTGCGAGGAGCTGGCCGGCACCGACGGGGTCACCGAGGTCTTCTCGGTGGCCGGCGGCGTGGCCGATGTGATCGCCATCGTGCGGGTGCGCCACCACGACGATCTCGTGGACGTCGTCACCGGTCGCATCGCCCCGCTGCCGGGGATCGAGTCGACGACGACGCTCGTGGCCTTCAAGGCCTACAGCCGCCACGACCTCGAGGCCATCTGGGATCTCGGACAGGATTGACGCCGACACCGACGATAGCGGCGACGCTCACGCCGTGTCGGCGGCCGCCTGTCGGGAGCTGCGCACCAGGGCGTCGAGCACGTTGTGGGCGGCCCCGCTGTCGATGACCGCGCCGGCGCGCCCCACCCCTTCGGACAGATCGGCGCTGAGCCCGGCCACCACCAGCCCGGCGGCGGCGTTGAGGACGGCGATGTCGCGATGCGGCCCCGGTTCCCCGGCCAGGACGCGGCGGACCATCTCGGCGTTGGCGGCGGCGTCGCCACCGCGCAGCGCCTCGAGGGTGGCGGGGGCGAGACCGAGGCGCTTCGGGTCGACGCCATAGCGACGAACCCCGTGGTCCGGACCGAGGTCGCCACCATCGGTGTCGGCACCCACCTCGAGGACGGTGGAGGGGCCCGTGGTGGACAGCTCGTCGAGGCCGTCGGCCCCGTGCACCACCATGGCCCGCCGGCAGCCGTTGGCCACCAGGACGCCGAGCATCTTGTCGGCCATGGCGGGGTCGCTCACCCCCACGACCTGCAGACGCGCCCGGGCCGGGTTGGCCAGCGGGCCGAGGAAGTTGAACACCGTGGGCACCCCGAGCTCGCGGCGCACGGGGATGGCGAAGCGCATGGCGGGATGAAAGCGCGGCGCGAAGCAGAAGCCGATGCCGGTCTCCTCGATGCACCGGGCCACGCCGGCGGGGCCGAGGTCGATGACCACGCCGAGCGCCTCGAGGACGTCCGCCGAGCCCGCCGCCGAGGTGGCGGCGCGGCCCCCGTGCTTGCACACCCGGGCACCGGCGCCCGCCACGATGAGCGCCGCCATGGTCGACACGTTGATCGAGCGGCTGCGGTCACCACCGGTCCCGCACGTGTCCACCAGGTCCCCCGGCCTCGGCACGGCCAGGGGCTCGGCGTGGGTCAGCATGGCCCGCACCAGGCCCGTCATCTCCTGGACGGTCTCGCCTTTGATGCGCAAGGCGGTGACGAAGGCGGCGATCTGCGCGGGCGTGGCCGCCCCCGTGAGCACCTCGCCCAGCACGCTGCCCGCTTCGTCGGCGGTGAGGTCCTGTCTCGAGATCAGGCGGCCGAGCACCGCCGGCCATCCGCCCAGGGCGGCGAAGGCGGCCTCGTTCCCGGTGTTCCCGGTGTCTCGCTCGGTGTCGGCGTCCGTGGCGCCCATGGACGGCTCAGTCCCACCACAGGTCGCGGTCGAGCACGCCCCGGGCCACCAGGCCGAGCTGGACCTGGCTGGTGCCCTCCACGATGGTGAGCTGCTTGGCGTCGCGGTACCACTGCTCGGTGGGATGGTCCGCCATGTAGCCGGCCGCTCCCAGCAGCTGGACGGCGAGGCCCGACGCCCGCACGGCGAGCTCGGTGGCGTGGTACTTGGCCGCCGAGAGCAGGGGCACCCACTGCTTGGTGAACTTCCCCTGGTCCGCCAGCCAGGCGGCCCGGTAGGTGAGCAGGCGGGCGGCCTCGAGGTCCACCGCGCACTTGGCGATCTCCCACTGCACTCCCTGGAAGTCGGCGATCTTCTGGCCGAAGGCGGCGCGCTGCTGGACGTACTCGGTGGCGTACATGAGGGCGCCCTCGGCGAGCCCGATGCCCCGGGCGGCCACCACGGGTCGCATCGAGTTGAGACCCAACATGGCCAGGCGGAAGCCCCCCACCTCGCCGATGACGTTGGCGGCGGGGACGCGCACGTCGCTGAGCACCAGCTCGCCGGTGTCGACCCCCCGCACCCCCATCTTGTGGTCGGTCCGGCCGACCTCGACGCCGGAGGAGCTGCGCTCGACGATGAAGGCGGTCACCGAGTCATGGGCCCGGCTGGCGGGGTCACCGGTCTTGGCGAACACGGTGTACCAGTCGGCTTCGCGCACCCCCGACATCCAGCACTTGGTGCCCGCCAGCACCCAGCCGCCGGGGTCGTCGGGGTCGGGGGTGGCCCGCGTGCGGATGCCCATGACGTCACTGCCCGCCTGGGGCTCGGACAACCCGAAGGCGGCGCGCCGTGACCCGTCGGCGATGCCGGGCAGATACCGCTTCTTCTGCTCCTCGGTGCCGGCGATCATGACCGGCCCGGTGGGAAGGCGCGTGAGCAGCAACATGAGCGCGGCGGTATTGGAGTACTTGGCCACCTCCTCGATGGCTACGGTGAGCCCGAGGATCCCCGCCCCCGAGCCCCCGTACTCCTCGGGGATGCACAGCCCCAGCAGCCCGGCGTCGCGAAACGCCTCGAAGATGTCGATGGGATAGTCACCGGTGGTGTCGATCTCCCGGGCGCGCCGCTTGACCTTGTCACGCGCCAGGCGGCGCACCGTCGACTGCAGGGCGGCCAACTCGGGCGAGAGGTCGAAGTCCATGGCGTCGGAAGCTAGGCCGAGGCGCGCAGGGCCACGGTGACTTCGATCTCCACCGCGCCGCCCCGGGGCAGCGCGGCCACGCCGATGGCGGACCGGGTGTGGCGGCCGTCGTCGCCGAAGACGCGATGAAGCAACCGGCTGGCCCCGTCCACCACGGCGGGCTGTTCGTGGAAGCCCGGTGTCGAGGCCACGTATCCCGTCACCGTGAGCACGCGGGCCACGCGGTCGAGGCTGCCCAGCTCGTGCTCCAGCACGGCCAGGGCGTTGAGGGCGCACACCTCGGCGGCGCGCGCCCCTTCCTCCACGGTGACGTCGTGGCCCAACGTGCCCACGCAGGTGAGCTCGCCGTCGATGCGGGGGAGCTGTCCCGAGGTGCGGGCCACGTCCCCGTGCACGACGACGGCGTCGAGCGGGTCGTGGGGGGGATGCGGGCCGTGGAGGGTCAGTCCCAGTGAGGCCAGGCGCTGCGCCACTCGTCCATCCACGCCGGCAGCGTAGAGGCCGGTACTCAGGCCGACTTGCGACGCTGCCTCAGGATCCGACGGCGCTCGCGTTCGGTGGCGCCTCCCCACACTCCCTCGCGCTCGCGATGCGCCAGGGCGTGCTCGAGGCAAGCCTGGCGGACCGGGCATACGGCGCAGATCGCCTTGGCCTCTTCGGCGTCCTCGTCGGACACCGGGTAGAAGGTCTCAGGGTCGATGCCCTGACAGGCGGCTCTCTTGCGCCAACTGGCGACGGAGGGGGCGGTCATGGGAGTCACTTCCTCAAGCACTCTGTGTGTTTGTCTATTCGCTCTGTGTGTGGTTTTCCGCCGACGACCCGTTGACCAGGGACAATGGTCCCCTCAAAGGAGAATCTGCGGAACAGTAAGTATGGCGCACGCTCCCGACCGTGTAAAGAACACCCTGGTCGCCACGCCCGTCCCCTACCGTCGGGGGTGCCCGCCGGCCCCCCGACGGGCACCCCGCGGGCGGCAAACGCCCAGGTGGGAGCCACCGGGTCAGGGGCGCAGGTCGGTGAGGAGCTCGGCGCGGACCTCGTCGGACAACAGAGTGTCGGCCCGGTACTCGGGGTGGTCGACGGCCAGGGTCACCGGCCCGGGGGCGAAGCGCTCCACCTGGGCGGGGTCGAGGGCGAAGCGCAGGTAGTGCACCGACGCCGTGATCTCGGCCCGGGTGAGGGCGTCGGCGTGGGTCGCCTCGGGCACGGCCCGCACGATGTCTGCGGCGGGCTGGGCCGCGGACCCGGAGGCGGGCCCGGAGGCGGGCAGGCGGAGGAGCACGGAGTGCTCGATCCCCACCAGCCGGGGCAGCCAGTCCCGCAGGGCCTGCTCCCCGGTGAGCTCGATGAACAAGGTGGCCGACAGCTCGCCGGGCTCGGGGATGAGGGCGTTGTAGACGTCGAGCTCCTTCTGGATCTGCTCGTCGGTAACCATGCGCTCGGCGCGCGCCATCTCCAGGACCTGGGACCGCATGGTCTCGCGGTTCTCGAACACGAGCGACACGATGGGGCCCACCGCGACCCGCCGGCGCCGCTTGAGCTCGATGACCTGACGCCGGTACTGGTCGCGGTGGCGTTCGTAGGCGCGCAGGTCGTCGATGTCGGCGAGGGTGAGCATCCGGGTAGGCATCGGCCCGGGGCTGCTCAGGTGAGCGACTTGAGGCCTTCGGTGAAGCGACCGGCGTGGCTCTTCTCGGCGCGCGCCAGCGTCTCGAGCCAGTCGGCGATGTCCTCGAACCCCTCGTCGCGCGCCGTGCGGGCGAACCCGGGGTACATCTCGGTGTACTCGTAGGTCTCACCCTCGACGGCGGACTTGAGGTTGTCGGCGGTGGGCCCCACTGGCACGCCGGTCACGGGGTCGCCGACCTCGCGCAGGAAGTCGAAGTGACCGAAGGCGTGGCCGGTCTCGCCCTCGGCGACCGAGCGGAACAGCGCGGCGACGTCAGGGTAGCCCTCCACGTCGGCCTTCTGGGCGAAGTACAGGTATCGGCGGTTGGCCTGGCTCTCGCCCGCGAAGGCTTCCTTCAGGTTCGCCTCGGTCTGGGATCCCTTCAGTTTCGGCACGGTGTTCCTTCTCCTTCTTCATTGGTTGTGCTGTTCGGACATCTGGGGGCGGCAACGAACGGGCGATCACGCCGGGGCCGAGGACCGGGCGCGCCGCGTCGGGCGGGGGCGCCAGCAGTCGCGACAGCGACCGCGAAAGACCACCTCGGCGTCGCCCACGTCGAACCCTTGGTCGGCCCCGGTGGGCACGGTGACGGCGCTGAAGTCGGCGTGCAGGTCGCGCACCTTGCCGCAGCGGCGGCACACCAAATGGTGGTGGACCTCGTCGACGTTGGGGTCGAACCGGGTCGTCCCCGTCCCCAGGTCGAGGGCGGCGATCTCGCCCATGGCGGCCAGCTCGTGCAGGGTCTGGTAGACGGTCTTGAGCGAGATGGTCTCCATGTGGGCCTTGGCCGCGGCGTGGACCTTCTCCGCCGTGGGATGGCTCACGTCGCCGTGCAGCACGCGGAAGATGCACTGGCGCTGGGCGGTGATCTTGCGGCCCTGGGCGCGGAACAGGGCGCTCAGCTCGTCGGGGGGTCGCATGGCACCGGGAGAGTATCACCAACGATTGTTTCTTGACACTCGTTGTCGAAATCCCGTGAGGGGGGCGGCCACCGGCCCCGGGGAGGGCGTCGGGCTCGGCGCTGGGCTCGGGCCCGGCTGTGGCAGGCTGGCCCAGTGCCGTCGGCCCGCGCCTCAGCCCCTGGCCAGCGCGGCCGGTTCGACCGCTCCGAGGCCCTGCACCGGCTCGAGGAGGAGACCTTCGACGTCCTGGTGATCGGGGGTGGGATCACCGGTGCCGGCGTGGCCCTCGACGCCGCGGCGCGCGGGCTTCGCACCGCCCTGGTCGAGCGCCACGACTTCGCCTCGGGGACGTCGTCGAAGTCCTCCAAGATGGTCCACGGCGGCCTGCGCTATCTCCAGCAACGCGACTTCCGCCTCGTGTACGAGGCGCTGCACGAGCGCCAGCGGCTGCTCGAGAACGCGCCGCACCTGGTGGTCCCGCTGCCGTTCCTGATCCCGTTGTTCGGAAGGGACGGGATGGTGAACAAGGGGGTGGCCCGGGCCTACGCCACCGCCCTCGCCCTCTACGACCTCACCGGGGGCCTGCGCATCGGCAAGCGCCACCGCCGCATCTCCCAGGCCGAGACGCTGGCGCACCTCCCCACCCTGCGCACCGACCGGCTGGTGGCGGGGTTCATCTACTACGACGCCCGGGCCGACGACGCCCGGCTCACGCTGGCGATCGCCCGCACGGCGGCCCTCGACCACGGGGCGGTGGCCGCCAATTACGCCGAGGTGACGGGCCTCGTCACCGACGCCTCGGGGGCGGTGAGGGGCGCCCGGGTGCGCCCGGCGGATCCCGGCGCGGCGGCGTCCGGCCCCGGCACCGCCGGCGCCACCCTCGAGGCGCTGGCCACGGGCGCACCGGCGGAGTTCGAGGTGCGCGCCCAGGTGGTGGTGAACGCCACCGGGGTGTGGGCCGACGAGGTGCGCTCGCTCGAGGAGCCCACCCATCCGCATTCCATCCGACCGGCCAAGGGGATCCACGTCACCGTCCCCCGGTCGAAGCTGCCGGCCGACGTGGCGGCAGTGATCCCCGTGCCCAAGGACCGGCGGTCGATCTTCGTGGTGCCGTGGCCCGACGGCGACGACGTGTACCTGGGGACGACCGACACCGATTGGGACGGGCCCCTCGACGATCCCGCCTGTCTCCCCGACGACGTCGACTACGTCCTCGGCGCCGCCAACGCCATCGTCACCGAGCCCCTGGGGCGCCACGACGTGACGGCGGTGTGGGCGGGGCTGCGCCCGCTGCTCGCTCGCGCCCCGGGTCACCGCGTGAGCGCCCGCACCGCGGACCTGTCGCGGCGCCACACCGTGCACGTGTCGCCCCACGGCATGATCACGGTGACCGGCGGCAAGTTGACCACCTACCGGCGCATGGCCGAGGACACCGTGGACCTCGTCGTCGAGAACCTCGGGTCCGCCGCCCCGTCGGGGGCGAGCCGGTGCCCCACCAAGCACCTCCGCATCCGGGGCTCGTCGGGTCTCGAGGCCCTGCGCGCCCCGGGGGCGGCGGCGCGCCTCGGCGTCGACGAGGACGTGCTGACCGCCCTGGTGGGCCGGTACGGGGGCGAGACCCCGGCCGTGCTCGAGCTGGCCTCGGGCCGCCCCGACCTCCTCGAGCCGCTCGTGCCCGGCCTCCCCCACGCTGCGGGCCGAGGCGCTGTGGGCGGTGCGCGAGGAGATGGCCATGACCGTCGACGACGTGCTGGCCCGGCGGACGCGCAGCCTGTTGCGCCGCGCCCTGGCCTCCGCCGAGGCGGCGCCCGCCGTGGCCGAGCTGCTCGACCCGGAGTGGGGCCGCGACGGCGCCGCCGGCGCGCGCGAGGCGGCCGCCTTCGCCGACCACGCCCGGCGCGACCTGGCCCGCGCCGGGCTCGACGCCGTGCGACCGGGCCCGGCGAGGCCGACGCCATGAGTGAGGTCCCATGAGTGGGGCCCCCACGCCGGTGACGCCCATCGACGCCCTGGCGTCCGAGGTGACCGACCGGATCCCCGGTCCCCGGGTACCGGTCGACGACCGCCTGCTCGACCGCCTGCGGGCGGTGTGCACCGAGATCACCCTGGACGACGTCTCCCGGGCCGAGGCCGGGCGCGACTGGTGGCCCCTGGCCATCCGGTGGGCGACGCGCGGCAGCGTCCCCGCCCGTCCGGCCGTGGTGGCGCGCCCGACCGACGCCGAGCAGGTGGCCGGGGTGCTGGCCGCCTGCCACGAAGCCCGGGTCCCGGTCACCGCCGTGGCCGGGCGGTCGGGGGTGTGCGGGTCGAGCGTGCCGCTGTTCGGGGGCGTGGCGATGGACATGTGCGGCCTGTCGGGCGTGGTGGACATCGACACCACGTCGCTGGTGGGCGAGGTGCTGCCCGGGACCTTCGGGCCCGACCTCGAGGACCAGCTGCGCGCCCAGGGCACCACCCTCGGGCACTGGCCCCAGTCCATGGACCTGTCCACGGTGGGGGGTTGGGTGGCGTGTCGGGGGGCGGGCCAGTACTCCACCCGCTACGGCAAGATCGAGGACATGGTGGTGGGGCTCGAGGTCGCCCTGGCCGACGGCACCGTCATCAGCACGGGGGGCACGGGGCCGCGCGCCGCGCTGGGGCCCGACCTGACGCAGCTGTTCGTGGGGTCCGAGGGCGTGTTGGGCGTCGTCACCGAGGTGCAGTTGCGTCTGCACCCGCTCGCGCCCCACGAAGGGCGCCGGGCGTACTCGTTCACGAGCTTCGCCGAGGGGCTCGACGTGTGCCGGCGCGTGGTGCAGCGCGGCGCCACGCCGGCGGTGCTGCGCCTCTACGACGCCACCGAGTCGGCGCGCAACTTCGAACTGGAGCAACGCTGTGCCCTGGTGGTCCTGGACGAGGCCGACGAGGCCGTGCTCGAGGCGACACTGGGCATCGTCGACGCCGAGTGCGCGGCGTCGGGCGGGCGGGTGGTCGAGAGCGACATCGTGGGACGCTGGGTGGCCCACAAGAACGACGTGTCGGCCCTGGCCCCGCTGTACCGGGCCGGGGTGGTGGTGGACACCATCGAGATCGCGGCGCGCTGGTCGACGTTGCCGGCGCTCTACGACACCTGTGTGTCGGCGTTGACGGCGCTCGAGGGCACCCTGGCGGCCTCGGCCCATCAGAGCCACGCCTATGTCGACGGCGCCTGTCTGTACTTCACCTTCGGGGGGCGCATGCCCGACCCCCCGGCGGGCACCGCGGGCCCGACCGACTCCCGCTCCGACGCCTGGGCCGAGAGCTACTACACCTCGGCGTGGCGCGCCGTCATGGACGCCGTGCGGGCCCACGGGGGCGCCATCAGCCATCACCACGGGATCGGCATCAACCGGGCGCGTTTCATGGCCGGCGCGCTCGGGGGCGCCTTCGATGTGCTCGTCGGCCTGAAGAACTCCCTCGACCCCCGGGGGATCCTCAACCCCGGCAAGCTGGGCCTGCCCTCGCCCTTCGGAGAGCCCCTGTGGCCGTGAGCGGTGTCCTGGTGCGTCGACGTGGGGACATCGGGCGTGCGCGCCGGTGTGGTGGGCCCCGACGGGGCCATCGACCACGTGCATCACGTGGAGGTGTTGCCGTCGTCGCCGGCGCCCGGGTTCGTGGAGTTCGACGCCACCGCCATGGCGTCGGCCGTGCTCGAAGTGGCCCGGGCCAGCCTGTCGGGCCACGGACCGGTCGCCGGGGTGGGGATCGCCAACCAACGCGGGTCGACCGTGGTGTGGGACCGCCACAGCGGCGAGCCGGTGGGCCCGGGCATCGGCTGGCAGGACCTGCGCACGGTGGGGACCTGTCTGGTGCTGCGCGACCAGGGCATCCGGGTGGCACCCAACGAGTCGTCCACCAAGCTGGCCATGTTGCTCGACATGGCCGATCCCGACCGGACGCGCGACCTGTGCTTCGGCACGGTGGACACCTGGGTGGCGTGGACGCTCTCGGGGGGCGCCCTGCACGTCACCGACGCCACCAACGCCGGCATCACCGGGCTCCTGGGCAGCGACGGGTCGCGGTGGGACGACACCATGCTCGACGCGCTGCGCATCCCGCGCGGTGTGCTGCCGGCGATCGTGGACTCGTCGGGCGCCGTGGGCGAGGCGGGCGCACTGCCGGGCGCGCCGGTGATCTGCGGGATCGCCGGGGACCAGCAGGCGTCGCTCGTCGGGCAGGGGTGCACGCTCCCGGGACTGGCCAAGGCCACCTTCGGGACCGGCGGCATGCTCGACCTGTGCGTGGGCGAGGTACGCCCGGGCTTCGCCCGGCGCGGCGGGGCGGGGACGTTCCCCATCGTGGCCTGGCAACGGGCCGGCAGAAAGACGTGGGGCGTGGAGGCCGTCATGCTGTCGGCGGGCACGTGCGTCGAGTGGCTGCGCGACGACCTCGGCATCATCGAGACCTCGGCGGACTCGCACCGCGTGGCGTCGCTGTGCGACGACACCGGAGACGTGTTCTTCGTCCCCGCCCTCCTCGGTCTGGGGGCGCCGGTGTGGGACTTCGGGCGCGGGCGACCTTCGTGGGGATCACCCGGGGCACGGGTCGGCCCGAGATGGTGCGGGCCGTGCTCGAGGGCGTGGCCCATCGCGGCGCCGATCTGTTGGAGGCGGCCGAGGCCGACACCGCCATGACCATCGACACCCTGCGCGTCGACGGCGGCATGTCGGCCAATCCCACCTTCGTCGACGCCCTGGCCGATGCCGTGGGCAGGCCGGTCGAGGTCTCGCCCGTGACCGAGGCCACCACCCTGGGGGCCGCCTACCTGGCCGGCATGGCCCTGGGGACGTGGGCCGACGAGGGTGACGTGGCCGCCGCCTGGGCGCCCTCGGCCGTGGTCGAGCCCCGGATCGGCGACGCGCGACGGGCGGCCACCCGGGAGCGCTGGCTGGCGGCACGGGCCCGGGCCGAAGCCACCGTGCCGGAGCTGACGGCGCTCGAATTCTGAGCCCGGCCCCTCACGGACGAGGCGTTCGGCCTGGTAACGCGTTCAGGTCGGTCGAGAAACGTGCCGATAACGTGGACCTGATGGAGCCCGCCCACTTCGGGGAGCGCGAGGCGACCACTGACCGCGTCGTGAGCGTGGCCGGGAGCCTGCGCGCGGAGCCGGCGCCCGACATCGAGCTGCTCGCCGCGGCGCCCCCGCCGGCCGGGCCCAACGCGTCGGCCCAAGCCGCCGCCGGCCTCGACGCCGCCATCGAATTGGGCCGCCGCCTCGTCGAGAACCTGAGCCGCGTCCTTCTGGGCACCCCGGGGGCGCTCACCGCCGCCGCCATGGCGGCGCTGTCGGGCGGGCACCTGCTCATCGAAGACGTCCCCGGCGTGGGCAAGACCGTGCTGGCGCGGGCCCTGGCCATCTCCCTGGGGGCCGAGTTGTCGCGCGTCCAGGGACACCCCGACCTGCTTCCCTCCGACGTCACCGGCGTGTCGGTGTTCGCCCCGGACACCGGCACGTGGGAGTTCCGGCCCGGCCCCGTGTTCGCCCACGTGGTCCTGGTGGACGAGCTCAACCGGACGCCGCCGCGCACCCAGGCGGCGCTGCTCGAGACGATGGAGGAGCAACAGGTGAGCGTGGACGGCGAGTCGTGGCCCCTGCCCCGGCCCCATCTCGTCATCGCCACCCAGAACCCGTTCTCCCAACTCGGGACGTACCCGCTGGTCGAGAGCCAGCTCGACCGGTTCGCGCTGGCGACGGCGATCGGGTACCCGGACTCCGACACCGAGGCCCGCCTCGTCCAACACGGCGGGGGCAAGTTCGCCCTGGGGGAGCTGCACGGCGTGTGCAGCACCCAGCAGTGGCTCGAGGCACAGCGCGCCACCGAGTCCGTCGACGTGGCGCCGGCC
Source organism: uncultured Acidimicrobiales bacterium (assembly GCA_963731665.1). Lineage (GTDB taxonomy): Bacteria > Actinomycetota > Acidimicrobiia > Acidimicrobiales > UBA8190 > Chersky-840. The sequence continues at coordinate 801,013 of CAVSWP010000008.1, forward strand.
GTGGCCCAGTACGCCGTGGCGCTGTGCCGCGCCAGCCGGAGCGCCAGCGGGGTGCGACTGGGCGCCAGCCCGCGCGCCGCCATCTGGCTCATTCGATCGGCCCAGGCCCACGCCGTGCTGTCGGCGAGGCCCTTCGTCACCCCTGACGACGTGAAGGCGGTGGCCATTGCCTGCCTGGCCCACCGGCTCCTCACCGACGAGGGCGTCGAGCAGGGTGTCGCCGTGGTCCGGAGCCTGCTCGACACCACGCCTGCTCCACGCCCATGACCCGTCGGGCGGGGCGGGGAGCCCCGGCCCGCGCCGTCCGCCGGCGGTCGCGCCTGGTGCGCCCCGTCCGCCCCATCGTCCCGCTGGTGAGTTGCGCCGGCGTGCTCCTGGCCTGGGGGCTCGTCGCCCACAACAGCGGCGCCGGCTGGGTCCAGGCCGTGGGAGACATCCTGGCCGGCATCCTGGCGGTGGGCCTGGGCGCTCCGGCGTTCGCGGCGGCGCGGGCCCGGGTGACGTTCGTCGACACCCCGGGTGACGCCACGTCCGGCCTCCCCGTCGAGCTGACGGCCACGGCCACCACCCGGGTTCGGGTCAAGGCCCTGTATCCCCCGGGGCCCGAGGAGTTCCTCGGGCGCCACGGGGCCGGGCCGGGGACACGAGCGAGCGCGCCGGCACGCGGCGCGCCGTGGTCGAGGTCGGAGGTGGGGGGCCCCGATCCGCTCACCCTGGTCCCTGAGCACCGCGGCGTGCACGACCACGTGGTGCTCGAGATCGCCTCGGCGGCTCCCTTCGGTCTGCTGTGGTGGCGCAAGACCGTCGTCGTCGCCCTCCCCCGGGCGCTGCACGTCGGGCCGCGCCTGGGCCGACCCCTGCCCCTGCCCCTGGGCCGCCAGGACACCACGGGAGGGGGCATCCTCGACTCCGCCGTGCAGATCGGCGAACCCCGGGGGGTCCGCCCCTACCGGCCCGGGGACCACCGCCGCTGGGTGCACTGGCCCGCCACCGCCCACAGCGGCGAGCTCATGGTGCGCGAGATGGAGGGGCCGACGGCGGAGCCCATCACCTTGGAGGTCCGCCTCCCCGACGACGCCGATGCCGCCGAACAGATGGCCGAGCGGGCCATGGCGACGGTGGTGGCCCTCGTCGACCGGGGGACGTCGGTCCTCTTGGTCACCGACGAGGCGGGCGGGCCCAAGGTCGGGGCCGTGGGCGACCGCCGCAGCGCCGGTCGCCGCCTGGCGTGCGCCGTGGCCGAGCCCGCCACCACCCACTCCCTCGGTGGTGGGGGCGGACGAGAGGTGCGCCGGTGAGCGTCTTCGACGCTGTCAAGCGGGCCAACCGGCCCGGGCCTCCCGAGCACTCGATCACCCTGCGGGTGGCGTGCGCGGGCGCCGTGATCACCGGGATCGCCGCGTGCCGGGCCGAGGGCGAGCTGTCGTGGACGGTGGCGGGAGCCTCGATCGTGCTGGTGGTGGTGGGGATGATCCTGGCCTACCGCACCCGCCAGCGACCGCTGCCGTGGATCAAGCCCATCCTCGCCGTCAGCGCGGTGGCGGCGTTCGTGTGGTTCTTCCGCCAGTTGACGGGACAGACCATCTACGACATCAGCACCGTCGAGAACCCGTTGGCCGTGCTGTTCGTGTGGGTGCAGGTGGCGCACGCCTTCGACGTGCCGGCCCGACGCGACCTGGCCTTCTCCCTGGCCGGCTCGGCCAGCCTCATGGCCGTGGCCGCCGCCCAGGCCATCGACCTCGCCTTCGGGGTGTACGTCCTGGTGTGGCTGGCCTTCGGCCTGGCCGGACTGCTCGCCATGTGGAGCTCGGCCAGCGAGGGTGGGCTGCTGCGCGTGCGCGGCGTGGTCGCCACCTTGGCGGCCGTGGTCCTGACCGGGACGGTGGTCCTGGTCCTGCTCCCTGCTCCCCATGTGGCGGGCCGGATCGACTTCCCCGCCAACGCCGGGCCGGGCGCCACCTTGCCCATCCCCGGTGGTCTGGCCGGCGACGCCAAGGTGGCGCAGCTGGCCAAGCCCGGCACGGCGGCCGACCCGGCGCGGGTGGGCGGCTACCTGGGCTTCGCCGACCGCCTCGACACGGCGTTGCGCGGGGGGTTGAGCGACACCGTGGTGATGCGGGTGCGCGCCGACCGGCCGTCGTACTGGATCGCCGAGACCTTCGACCGATGGGACGGCGCCAATTGGAGCTCCACACCGACGCCGCACAGCTCCCAGCGACTCAACGAGCAGTCACCGTTCGTCTTACCCGGGCCGGCATTCGGCCCGGCGACGCAATCGGACCTGCAGACGTTCTATGTCGTGCAGTCCTCCCCCAACCTGGTGTTCCACGCTGACGATGCGCACGAGGTGTGGTTCCCGGCCCACGACCTGTTCGTCTCCGACAGCGATTCGATCGTCACGCCCATCGCCCTGGGCCCCGGGGCCATCTACACCGTGCAGTCGTACGTGGACTCCCCGACCGAGGACCAGCTGCGCGCCGCCGCGGGGCCCGGAGCCGACCCGGTGTCGCTCCTGGCGCGTTACACCCAGGTGCCGCACCCCTACACCCGGGCCAAGGCGCTGGCCGAGTCGGTCACCGCCAAGGCGACGACCACCTACGACAAGGTGGAGAGCCTCATCGGGTGGATCGCCAAGCACACGCGCTACTCGATCGACATCCCTCCGCTGGCGCCCGGGCAGGACACCGTCGACGAGTTCCTGTTCGGGAACCGCACGGGCTTCTGCGAGCAGATCTCGACCTCGTTGGCCGTCATGCTCCGGTCCATCGGCATCCCCGCACGTGAGGCGGTGGGCTACGTCCCCGGGCCCTACGACCCCATCACCGACCTCTACGACATCCAGGCCCAGGATGCCCACGCCTGGGTGCAAGTGTGGTTCCCGGGCTACGGGTGGCAGAGCTTCGACCCCACCGCGGTGGTGCCCCTGGCCAACCCGTCCCCGGGTTCGACCTTGCTGCACGAGGTGACCGGGGCGCTCGCCCGCCTCCCCGCCGTCCCCATCGGGATCGTCCTCGCCGTCTCCTCGGGGGTGGCACTGGTGGTGACGTGGCGCCGGCGCCGGCCGCGCACGTGGGCCGAGACGGTGGCCCGCACCATCGAGATCGCCGGGGCGCGCGCCGGCCGGCGCCGGCGCGCCGACGAGACCCTGACCGAGTACGCCACGGCCATCGACACCCTGGCGCGTGACCGGTCCGGGACGTGGCAGGCGTTGGCGGCCGTGGTCGAGGCGAGCGCCTACGGCGGTCGGCACCTGTCACCCGAGGACGATCGGCGCGTCCTCGAATCGGTGCGGGCCCTCCGCCACGAGCTGCCCCGCGCCGGCGTGCTGGCCGGCGCGGGCGCGTTCAGGCGGGGTGATGCGCCAGCGCGTCGTCGAAGCTCGCCCCCGCCTCGAGCAGGGGGCGGTAGCCCATCAGCTGACGAGGGCGGTTGAATCCCAGGGCGGCGCGGAACCTTCCCGCCTGTCCGTACAGGGCCACGAAACGGCGCTCCGACAGTGAGCCGTCCACCACCACGATGTCGTCATCGGGCCCGGGGTGCCCGATGACCTGGATCTTCACGTCGTACTGGTCGGACCAGAAGTACGGCACGGGGACGTAGGCCGAGGCGTGGCGGCGCCCGGCGAGGAGGTTGCGCGCCGCGGCGACGCCCTGCTCGGCGGCGTTGGTCCAGTGCTCGATCCGGGTGTGGGCCCCCAGGTGCTCGTCGAACCATCGAGCCATGTCCCCGGCCACCACCACGTGCTCGGCGACGTGCAAGGTGGCGTCGGCCACGACACCGTCGGAGAGCTCGAGCCCCGAGCCCGTCAACCATTCGGTGGTGGGCACGACGCCGATCCCCACGACTACGAGGTCGGCATCGAGGACGGTGCCGTCGTCGAGCTCCACCCCGTCGACGGCACGACCGCCCGGTCCCGCCCGGAAGGTGGACACGCCCACCCCGGTTCTCAACTCGACGCCGTGATCGACGTGCAACGCGCCGCACACGGCCCCCATTTCTGGGCCGAGCACGCGCGCCAAGGGCTCGGGCAGGGCCTCGACCACGGTCACGGCTGCGCCGATCCCGCGGCACGTGGCGGCGACCTCTGATCCGATGAACCCCGCCCCCACCACCACCAGGCGCGCTCCATCGGCGCGCGCCGCCTGGCCGATGGCGATGGAGTCCTCCAGCGTCCGCAGCGTGTGCACACCGGCCAGGGAGTCGGCGTTGGGCAAGAGCCGAGGATGGGCGCCGGTGGCCAGCACCAGCCCGCCGTAGCGCAGGGTGCTCCCGTCGTCGAGCTCGAGGGCGTGCCCCTCGACGTCGAGAGCGACGGCGCGCTGCCCCAGGCGCAGGTCGAGCCCGAGGGCATCGATCTTCTCGGGGGGACGCAACGCCACCCGGTCGAGCCCCCACGTGCCGGCCAGGAACTGCTTGGACAACGGCGGCCGGTCATAGGGCAGATGGGGCTCGGCACCCACGAGGACCACGGGGCCGGTGTGCCCCTCGACGCGCAGCGCCTCGGCGGCGCGCAGGCCGGCCAGGGATCCCCCGACGACGACGATGGTGGAGCTCGGGTCTGGCACCATGGGCGCCCGAGACCCTATCGGCGGGCTGCCCGCCCTCGGGACAGAGGTCAGGCCCCGAACATGGTCATCCACTGCTCGGGTGAGCGAAGACGCAACACGTAGTTGCGCTGGCGCGTCTCGCCCATGGTGGCCGACGACTCGGGCGAGTAGCGGTGACCCGGGAACAAGACGGTGTCGTCGCCGAAGCGCGCCAGGCGCGTGGTCAACGACTCGTACATCTGCTCGGGGTCGCCCCCGGGGAGGTCGGTGCGGCCACAACCGTCGAGGAACAGGGTGTCGCCGGACACCAGGCATCCGTCGACGGAGAAGCACTGGCTTCCCGGGGTGTGGCCGGGGGTGTGCACCAACTCGATGTCGACGTCGCCCACCGACACGATGTCACCGCTGGCGTGCTCGACGAGCTCGTCCCCGGAGACTCCGGTGGCGCGCACCACCCAGGGGGCTTCGGCTCCCTGGACGTGCACGGGAACCTGCAACGTCTCGAGGAGGCTCGTGACGCCTTCGATGCGGTACCCCATCATGTCGCCGCCGACATGGTCAGGATGGAAATGGGTGGCCAGCACGCCCACACAGCGCATGTCGTCGGCGCCGAGGACGGCGAGCAACCCGGCGATGTCGTACGCGGGGTCCACGATGACCGCCTCGCCCGCCCGGCGGTCGCCGATGAGGTAACAGAAGTTCACCATCTGGCTGGCCAGCGGGTCACCGACGGCGAAGTCTCGACCCGAGAGGAGCTGGCGGAAGTAGAGGGGGTTGTCGGCCATGGACCGATGGTAGGTGCGCCCGAGGGGGGCTCCCAACTCGGCCGACGGCTGTGGGCCTACAGTGTCGCCGGGCCCGGGCCGCCACCGGCCGGACGGTGGGAGGGGGAGGCGATGCGTTCGAGCGTGGCCGAGATGTTCCGGGACAATGTCGTCGAGTTCGGCGACAGGCCCATGTTCCGTTTCCAGGGCACCACGGTGACCTGGGCGCAACACCACCAGCGCGCCTGTCGCGTCGCGCACGCACTGCGGGCCGACGGCGTCGGGGCCGGCGGGAGGGTCGCCTTCCTGGATCGAAACGGGCTCGAGTACTTCGAGGTCCTGTTCGGCGGCGCGCTGACCGCCGCCGTCAACGTGGCCGTCAACTGGCGCCTGGCCCCGGCCGAGATGGCCGCCGTGATCGATGACAGCCGGGCGGGGGTCTTGGTGGTCCACGGCGAGTTCGTCCCCTGCCTGGCCGCCATGGAGAGCGGGCTGCCGTGGGTGTCACGCGTCGTCGTCCTCGGAGACCCCAAGGACCACGCCGACATGGGGGGCGGGTCCGACCTGGCCCGCCGGGTGGCGTACGAGGACTGGATCGCCGACCAGCCGGCGGTGGACCCCGGTCACCGGGGCGGCCCCGCCGACGTGTCGATGCAGCTGTACACGTCGGGCACCACCGGGCTGCCCAAGGGGGTGATGCTCGCCAATCGCAACGTGGCGGTCATGCTGGAGGTGGCCGCCGGCGACGCCTTCGAGATCGACGAACGCACGGTGAGCCTGGTGGCCATGCCCCTGTTCCATATCGGGGGATCGGGCTGGGCACTCAGCGGCATGTCACGGGGCGGGACGTCGGTGATCTTGCGGGACATGGACCCTGGCGAGCTGCTTCGGTTGGTGGCCGCCGAGCGCATCACCCACGCCTTTCTGGTGCCTGCCGTCCTGATGGCGTTGCTGGCCACGCCGGCCGTCGCCGACACCGACCTGTCGAGCCTGGACACCATCTTCTACGGGGCCTCCCCCATCGCCGAGGACGTGCTGGTGCGATGCCTCGAGGTCTTCGGATGCCGGTTCGCCCAGGTCTACGGGATGACCGAGACCTCGGGAGCCATCGTCGGGCTGGCCAGCGAGGACCACGACCCGCACGGGCCGCGCCAGCACCTGCTGCGGTCCGCCGGCAAAGCGCTCGCGGGGGTCGAGCTTCGGGTCGTGGATCCCGACACCGGAGCCGACGTGGCTCCGGGCACGGTCGGTGAGATACGCACGCGCTCGGGCTTCAACATGGTCGGCTACTGGGACAAGCCCGACGACACGGCCCGGACCATCGACGACGAGGGATGGCTGCGTACCGGCGACGCCGGGTACCTCGACGACGAGGGGTACCTGTTCCTCCATGATCGGATCAAGGACATGGTGGTCTCCGGAGGGGAGAACATCTATCCCGCCGAGGTGGAGAACGTGCTGCTCGCCCTGGCGGGTGTGGCCGACGCCGCCGTGATCGGCGTCCCCGACGACCGGTGGGGCGAGACGGTCAAGGCCGTCGTGGTGCTGGCCCGGGGCGCCGATCTCGACGCAGCATCGGTCATTGCGTTCTGTCGGGAGAGGTTGGCTCACTACAAGTGCCCGACGACGGTGGACTTCGTCTCGATCCTCCCCCGCAATCCCTCCGGCAAGGTGCTCAAGCGCGTCCTGCGCGAGCCCTACTGGCGCGACGTCGAACGCCGGATCCACTGACCGATGACCCCGTCGCCCACCCCCGGCCCGTCGACGTCGCGCCAGGAGCTCGACCTCGACGGCGAGCTCCTGGCCGTACTGGGGACACCCGAGGGGCGCGCTGACCCCTATCCCCACTACGCCCGGATGCGGGAGCACGAGCCGGTGTTCCGGTCCTCCATCGGCAGCTGGATCGTGACCCGCTTCGAAGACTGCCAGCAGGTGCTGCGCTCTCCGAAGTTCGGCAAAGGGGCCGACCAGGACGCCACCGCCCGGGAGCGCCTGGCCCGATGGGGAGTCCCCGCCGAGGAGGCCGCCGACTTCCGCGCCTTCTTCGAGCGCCGGCAGTCGATGCTCACGCTCAATCCCCCCGACCACACCCGGCTGCGTGGCCTGGTGGCCCGGGCCTTCACCCCGAACACGGTCGAAGCCTTGCGTCCTCATGTGGTGGCGCTGTGCGACGGGCTTCTCGACACCGTGGCCGACCGGGCGAGCGGCGGGAAGCCCGTAGACGTCATGCACGAGCTCGCCTTCCCCCTCCCGGTGGCCGTGATCGGGGAGCTGCTCGGCGTGCCGGTCCAGGACCGCACCCAGTTCCAGGCTCTGGTACGCGCCGCCACGGTCATCCTCGAGCCCATGTCCGACCTCGAGGACCTTCGAAGGGCGCGTGATGCGAGGGTCACGATGGAGCAGTACTTCGAGGGGCTCATCGCCGAACGGCGGCGGCGACCGACCGACGATCTGCTGTCGGAGCTCATCGCCGTGTCCGACGGCTCGGACCGACTCACGCAGGACGAAGTGATGTCCACCGCCATCCTGCTCTTCGCGGCGGGCTTCGAGACCACGACCAACCTCATCGGCAACGGTCTCTACGCGCTCTTGCGCCACCGTGACCAGCTGACGTTCCTGCGGGACTGGGCCCACGACGTGGGCGCCGTGCACAGGGCGGTCGAGGAACTGTTGCGGTGGGACAGCCCCGTCCAGCTCGACGTACGGGTGGCACTGCGCGACCTCGAGGTCGCGGGCCGGCCCGTGGCCGACGGGGAACAGGTCATGACGCTTCTGGGAGCGGCCAACCGCGACCCCCGCCGCTTCCGCGAACCCGACACCCTCCACCTGGGACGCGACGAAGGAGCCCCTCTGAGCTTCGGGAGCGGGATCCACTACTGCCTGGGGGCGGCACTGGCCCGGCTCGAAGGACAGGTGTGCTTCGGTCGCCTGCTGACCCGGTTCGAAGACGTCGAGCTCGGCGATGGCGACGTCGCGCATCGCGACTCCATCACGCTCCGGGGCGTGACCCGCCTCCCGGTGATCTTGACGCCGACCTGAAGGGCCCGGGCGCGGCGTCAGAAGGGAAGCTTGTCTCCTTTGGGCGCGTCCTCGGCCGAACCCAGCGCCCCCGGACCGTCAGGGCCCAGCGCGGCGAGGTCCACGTCGCCGTCGACGGCGTCGTCACCGGGGTGCCCGGGGCCGGCGGGACCTGAGGACGCCGCGGCGCGTCCCATCGCCTCGAGCTTGGGAACAAGGTCTTCGACCTGGGCCCGGGTGCGCCGGATGCGCCGGTCGAGCTCGTCCACGATGGCTGTCGCCCGCTCGAGCCTGGCGACGAGCTGGTCGACGTCGACCTCGCTCCTTTCGAAGAACTCCACGATCCCGTCGAGCTCGTGGCTGGCGGCCATGTAGCTGAGCTGCTCCACCGGTTCGGCATCGTCGTCGCTGTGCTCGTCACGTCGGGGTGCGTTCATGTCGCGCCCTCGGTATTCGATCGAAGCTCCGTGGTCTGGACCGTCGAGCGTGCCCTACCGTCGGCGAAGCGCGTGACCAGCATGGCTCCCGGGTCGAGGTCGGCGACCGATCGCACCAGGTGGCCGTCGGGCCGCAGCGTGATCGTGTAGCCCCGTTCGAGCTGACGCTCGATGTCGTAAGCGGCCAGCAACCGTCTCCAGTTGGCCGCCCGGTCCTGCTGGCGATCGAGGACGGACAACGCCCGCGGGCCGACGAGGGCGGCCCGGCGCTCCACCGAATCTCCGGCCAACTCGAGCTGCCGGCGGGTGTTGGTGGCGATCTGGGCCACCCTGCGCTCGAGGCGCTCGGAGTGTCGCGCCAGCTGATTGCGCGTGGCCGCGCCCAGACGTTGACGCGCCGCCGAGTCATGCAACATCGCCGCGTGCAGCGTGTCGCCGGCACGCTGTCCTACGCGCCCACCGCGGGCCGCCACCGACTCCCACCACTGCCTCACGTGCCGGACCAGCTCCTGGGCGCACGCCGTCGGCGTGACGAAACTCTTGTTGGCGACGATGTCGGCAACGGACTGGTCCCCGGTGTGCCCGATCCCGGTCCATAGCGGGACCGGCAGCACGGAGATGGCCCGGGCAACGGGCTCGGAGTCGAAGGCCGCCAGATCGCTGCGAGAGCCGCCGCCGCGCACGAGGACGACCACATCACAGTCGGAGCCGGCGGCGGCATCGAGAGCCCTGGCGACCGAGGCCGGGGCCCCGGCCCCCTGGACGTTGGCACGGAACAAGACGACGGAGAAGGCGAGCTCCGACCCCAGCAGCTGGCCGACGAAGTCGTTGTGGCCCTCGGAGCCGGGGCTGGCTACCAGGCCGATGCGCAGGGGCACGGCGGGCACCACCAGGCCCCGGTTGCGCTGCAGACGGCCCTCGGTCTCCAGGGCGTGCAGCAGGGCCGCCCGACGCGCCGCCAGCCGGCCGAGCAGCGCCGTGACGTCGACCTCGGATGCGATGAAGTTGACCTGCCCCTTCGGGGGATAGAACTCCACCCGGCCGCGCAACGCGACCACCATGCCGGGCTCGAGGACGACGCCCTGGCGCCCGAGCGCAAGTTTCAACGGTCCCCAGGTCCTGCCCCAGCAGTTGACCTTGAGGACCGGGGTGTCGCGGCCCCGGGCCGAGTCCGGGTCGACGAGATCGAGGTAGCAGTGGCCGGTCCGGTCGCTGATGCTCTGGATCTCACCTCGCACCCATTGCAGATGGCCCCGCGGGAAGGAGGCCGAGACGGCCGCCTGGACCTGACGGTAGAGCGCCGCCACCGACAGCGCCTCGGGTTGCTCCTCGAGGGCAAGCCGCTCGGGTTGCGGGTCCATGGTGCCACCCTATCGAGGGGGATGGTCGCTGACGGCCCCTTCACATCCGTCGAGGCCCGCCGCGGCGGGGGCCGCACCTGACAGACTGACGGGGACGGTGAGTCGGCCGGGTGGCCGCGCCGCGGGCTCGTCCTCGGACGGGGACCGCGGCGAGGAAGGTCGGGGCTCCACAGGGCAGGGTGCTGGCTAACGGCTAGTCGGGGCGACCCGAAGGAAAGTGCAACAGAGAGCAGACCGCCGATGGCGAGCGAGAGCCGCACAGGCAAGGGTGAAACGGTGCGGTAAGAGCGCACCAGCGGCCGGGGTGACCCGGCCGGCTCGGTAAACCCCACCCGGAGCAAGGCCGAACGTGGGACATGGGTAGCCCGCCCGCCCTTCGGGGCAGTCCCCAGGTAGGCCGCTGAGATGGATGGCCACCTCGCCCCGCAAGGGGTGAACAGAACCCCGCCTACAGGCCGACTCACCGTCAACCTGGTAGGATATCGAGATATCCCAACTACATCCCAACTACCGGGAGGGAATCCGATGACCGGCACGCTGCGGGAGCTGCCCAAGTCCAAGAGCGGCGAGAGGCGGTGGGAGCTACGTGTTTTCGTGGGTCGCGGGCCCGCACCTGGGGGCGTGAACCCGAAGACGGGCAAGCCTCGCCAGGGCCCGGTGCTCCACCGCTCCAAGGTCGTCAAGGGCGTCGGCATTCGCGAAGCGCGACACGCGCTCACCGCTTTCGTGAGCGAGGTCGGAACCGAGAACAACACCGGGACGCGCGCCACCTTCTCGAAGCTCCTCGATGACTGGCTCGCCAGCCTGCCGCGGCTGGGCAAGGCCCGCTCCACCATCGAGCGCTACACCAACGATGTGAAGACGCACATCAAACCGGCGCTCGGGCTGATCCGACTCGACAAGCTGACAGCCCACGATCTCGACAATTACTTTGCGGCCCTCGAGGCCAAGGGTCTGGCGGCGTCGACCATCCGCCTCAATCACGCCATCGTTTCGGCGGCGCTGACCCAAGGCGTCAAGTGGAAGTGGATTCCGAGCAACCCCGCCAAGGACGCCAGCCTCGCTGACAAGGTCACGACGAAGACGAAGGCTCTGACCGTCGACCAGATCCGCACCCTCTACACCAAGGCGCTCGAGGACGACGAGGACATGGCGGTGACCATCGTCCTGGCCGCGCTCACTGGCTGCAGGCGTGGGGAACTATGCGGGCTCAAGTGGGGCGACGTCGATTGGGAGAAAGCGAGTCTCACGGTGGAGCGCCAGTGGGTGCCGGGGAAGGGTGGCCAGCATCTCACGGCCACCACAAAGACGGGCAACGGCAGAACCGTGTTCGTGGGTGCACTGGGGCTCGAGCTCCTCAAGCGCTACCAAGCCGCCAAAACCGAGTTGGTGGGCCATGAACCGACTGGCTGGCTGCTGAGCGCCGATGGTGGGACCACGCCCCTACGGGCCAAAGGTGTGAGTGCCTATGTTGTGGCTTTGGGGAAGAAGGTGAAGGTGCCCGTGGTCTTCCACACCCTTCGCCATTTTGCCGCCACCGAGCTCGTCCACGCCGGGGTCGACCTGCCCACGGCCGCGCGACAGCTTGGCCACTCCCCCGCCGTGATGGCCGGAACCTACTTGCACACCTCCGACGAGCGCGGTGCGGCGGCCGGGGAACTGATCGCTGCGGTGATCGGGAAGGCGCTCGAGCCGAAATGAAGGATCGAAGCTAACTAATTACGAGCGCCGGCCGCCACCCCATGATGCGAACGACGACACACGCCTAAAGGACGTTCTTAGAACCTCGTCCCAGTCCTCCCGCGCTGGTTCGACCCCGTGTTCTTGGATGAGGAATCGCAGAACGTCTTCATAGAAGACGCGCCCCGTTGGGATGTGGAGTTTGCCCAGACCGTGAAACTCAGGGTCGGCACGCCGCAAGTGCAGATGGGGGTAGATCGGTTCCACGGAGGCCCATTCCCACGAGTAGAGCTGCGGCTTCAGCGCGTCCGACTCACCAACGGTGTGGGCGTAGTAGTGAGTCGACGCCTTGCGCTCGGGTGACTCGAACCGCATGTCGTCGACATATGAGTATTCGAGAGTCGAGCGGAGATACAGCGTGGGCGCAGCAGTCCGAAGAGGGATGCTTGTGGGATTCGTGAAGGCGGCGAAAACGCCGGCACCTCGAGGGGTTATGAACCAGACCGCTTCCCTGCTCACAGTCGAAAGCGAACGGTTCAGGACCCCGAGGAGGCGACCCTTCGCCTGAGCGTCAGTGCGAGCAGGTTCCCGGTCAGCAGGTGTGTAATTCGACACCCGCCAGCAGGGCGATGTGGACGACCATCGGGTCCTCCTCCGGAAGTGCGTCAGCCGCGGCGCGACTCCGGAACTCCTCAATCGACATGTCTAGGTACTTCCGGGCCTGCTCATCGGCGAACCGTTCGGCCTCTTCCGGGGTCAGCTCGTCTCGACCCTCTTCTACCGCCTGAGAGAGTGCTGCGCTCATGGCTCTTGCACCTCCTCCCTTCGACTCTAGCTAGGTGCTCATCCAATGGTACGGAGGGGGTGTAAGAAGGGGCTAGATAGTTGCATTGGACAAGAGATCCCTCTCACGGGAGACGAGCTCGCTTCCTGCCAGCACTTCCTGTCTCGGTTGCCAACGCCTCGAGCTTGGCGGTTCCGTACTCCCGGTCAAAGGCGCGGCAGCGGGCACACCGGACTCGGAGCCGATCGGTGCTCGGACCGGTCGTGGTCGTCGCCGGTATCCCTGTCACCCAGGCCCCGTCGGGTAGCAGGAGCGGAACCGGTGGGCGCGTCATCGTGACAATCCGTCCGCACGGTGTGACGGTGGTCGCGAAGTAACGGGTATCGCGGGCGAATTCCAAGGCCAACGAGCCATCGGGCCCGTAGGTCGTTCCGACGCTCCGGATAAAGCGCACCGCAGGGTGCCCACATTTGGGGCAAGCCAATTGGACATAGTCGGGTGGCGGACGATTCCACGTGAGTCGAGGTTGGGCGTTGACAGGGAGGGCCACCACCGGCCATCATAGACGCTGACAGACTTGTAACTACCGCGCTGCAACTCTTCTTGCAGTCAACGGTCGGAACGGCGGCCCTTCCGCAGCACCCGCCACAGGATCACCCGTAGCACGGTGGTCCCGAAGGGTGCTGGCCATGCCGGAACTGCCAACCGATCGGCCCTGGACGCTTAACGAGGCTGCCTCCTACCTAAGAGAGAGCCCGCGCACGACCCGGCGGCGAGCTGCCCGCGGGGACCTCGAGGTAATCCGACCACCTGGGTCCCGAAAGATGCTGTTCGACCCTGCCTCCGTACGTCGGTTCCTTGACGATGCCCGGGTGGTGGCGCCGTGAGCATCACGCCGCTGCCTGGCTGGCGGACACTCCCTCAACTCGCTCAAGCGGTTGGCATTTCCGAGTGGAAGCTTCGCGAGGAAGCCAAGGCCGGTCGGCTCCGGGTGCGTCGCGTTGGCAGATGCGCCCGGGTGCTCGACGAGGACGCCGCCGCGTGGATGCGCGGGCAGGCGACACCGTGAGCGCCGACCTCGAGGACCGCATCGGCCCCATTGTCGAGCGCGTGCTGATTGTGGAGTTGCTCGCCGAACGCGGCCACGAACCAACCAAGCGCCAGGGAATGACGTGGACCTATCACTGTCCACTGCCCGGTCACCTTGACACGAATCCGTCGTTTACCGTGAAGGACGCCAAGTGGCGATGCTGGTCAATCTGCGGGTGCGGTGGGGACGTGGTTGACCTCGTTATGGCCCTCGACGGCATCAACAGCGCCACTGCCATCGAACAACTGGCTGCGCGGATCGGGCTCGGGCGCGAACCGCGCCCACAGGCCCGTGGTCTGAGTCCGGAGAAGGAAAGCGCACTACTTGAGAGTTTCACCGCTAACCGCCAATGGGAGCCCGACGCGGTCGCCGGCGCTGGGCTATCGGTCGTGCTGGACGATTTCGGTCGCCCAAGGATTAGATTTCCCTATCGCATCAAGGGCCGCAAGGTCTGGCACCAGGATCGGGCTATCGGATCGGCGGAGCCGAAATGGCTTGCTCCAAAGGACTCAAGGCGTTTGCTCTACAACGCCGACTCGATCACGCTGGCGGGTCAACGCGGCGGGTGCTGGCTCCTTGAGGGACCGTGCGACGTGCTCGCACTTCAGAGCACCTACGAGGCGCCCGCGGCGTTGGGCATTCCAGGAGTTGAAGGTTTTCGCCCCGATTGGGTGGCCGCATTCGCCGATCTGCAAGGCGTTTTCCTGGTGGCCGACAACGATCCCGCGGGCGAAAAGCTACGGGCGCAGCTAGACGCCCTGTTCGCTCCTTTGACAACGCCGCTGCTCCATGTGCGGGTTCCCGAGTCGTATAACGACCTCGACGAATGGCGCCGCGGTGCTGGCGCGGATAACGATCAGTTCGACGACGAGCTGCTGGCCGCTGTCATCGTCGCACAGGCTGAACGGGATCGGATCGACCGATGAGTGAACCGCGGCTAGATGTGCTCGGCGCGGCACCTGTGGGGATGAATGGGCACACCGATGAGACTTTCGGACCCATCATCACGGCGGCCGACATCGGCATCATGCCGATTGACTGGCCATCGTTCTGGGCGCAGGAGGTGCCCGAAGAGGACTACGTGATCTCGCCGATTGTGCCGGCCGGTCGGCAAACCGGGATCTACAGCGTCGCCAAGACGGGAAAGAGTCTGCTCGCGCTCGACATCAGCGCGGCAGGCGCCACAGGACGCTCCATCCTCGGGCAACCACCATCGGCACCGATAGATGTGGTGTACCTCGACCTTGAGATGACCGAGGCCGACTTCCGCGAACGCCTGCCGGACCTCGGTTATGGCCCGGACGACGACCTGACGCGGCTGCACTACTTCCAGCTTCCGGCGTTGCCTCCACTGGACACGGACCTCGGTGGCGAGACCGTCCTCTCGATCTGCACGGAGCGCACGGCCAGCGTCCTGATCGTCGACACCATGGCTCGAGCCGTGCGCGGCGAGGAGAATTCCGCCGACACGTATCGCAACTTCTACGCGAGCACTGGGCGTCGGCTCAAGGCCGCAGGGATTGCCCTGCTGCGGCTCGACCACCAGGGCAAGGACCCCGCTCTCGGCCAGCGAGGCTCATCGGCGAAGGTCGACGACGTGGACGTGGTTTTCAAGATGACCACCGTTGACCGCACCCGTATCCAGCTCACCCGCACCCACAGCCGCGTGCCGTGGGTGCCCGCCGAGATCGCCATAGATCGTCTCGAGGAGCCAACCCTGCGGCACGTCCTGGCCGGTGATTCATGGCCCGCTGGGACCTCGGACGTGGCGCTGCTGCTCGACGAGCTCGACGTGGCACTCGACGCCACGGTGGTTGCGGCCGCATCGGCCCTCAGGACCGCTGGCACGGGCAAGCGCAAGGCGTTGGTGATGGCAGCGCTCAAGTTCAGGAGGACACGTCCATGAGGCCCGAAAAGGTTCCCGGAACCGTCGCCGCGGGGTCGGTGGGAACCGGACAGGGAACTGGTTCCCATGGGGCCAAGAGACTGCCCGAAGCCCTGCCTAGGTCGGTTCCCGGAACCGTTGGGAACCGTCGTCGGGGCACCACGGGAACCGGTACCCCGTCTTTAGACGGGAACCGGGCCCGGAGCCGAGAAACGCTCGAGGACAAGGGTCAGAGACTCTTATCCACCGGCGCGGTGATGGTGCTGTTCGCCGACGAGCTTCACATCGTCGCTCGGGTCAGAGGCGACGCTGGTGTCTACGACACCGAGTGGAGTCGATGGTCGGGGTGGTCGTGTACGTGTCCCAACCTCCACCGCTGTAGCCACCAGGCGGCGGTCGCCTCGGTCACCACAAAGCCCCTGCTTCATGCCGTCGTGGGTGGTGGTGCCCCGTGAGGCCGCCCCGGTCCTGTTCATGTGGAGGTGTCCACCCCGCCGGCCAGCGCTGTCCCGCCAGCGTGGCCCGACGCGGGACCACTAGAGAGCGCATGGGCCCGGGCTGGGAGTCGATCAGTAGGCGCGTGATCGCTCGAGACGGCGGTCAGTGCCAACTACGGCGTCCGGGGTGCGCGGGAGTCGCCGACACGGTCGACCACCTCGTCAGTAGAGCTACGGCGCGGAGGCAGGGCTGGGCTGACGGTGACATCAACGCCGAGTTCAACCTTGTCGCGGCCTGTCGGCACTGCAACGCGAGCAAGGGGAGCCGATGACAGTGAGTGGTCGGATACGCACCGGGGGAGGGCAAAATGGGGGAAAGCCCAGGTCAGGACCCCCAACAGGCTCCCCAGCACCTGCGCGGGTTTCGGCCGTTTCAGGAGGGGGTTGGCGATGACCAACACCCGCGGGCCGTTGCCAAAGGCATCGTCCCGGCGCTCACGGGCACGCCAGGCGACCGGTACAGAGGTGGTCTTCGCCCATGCGGTCACGCGTCACCCCACGCCAGCACCGGAAGCACCAGCCGACCTCGGTGGGCCTGGGATGGTCGTCTGGTCGGACGCCTGGGCGCTCCCCTGGACCGCTGCGGCTGACCGTGGGGCGATCCTCAACCTCTGTCGGCTCGAGGACGAACGGGCACTCCTTGCCGCCGCCGTGGAGAGCCACGGCGCCGTGCTCGAGAAGGTCCTGACGAGTGCCAGAGGTGACGTCGTCGGGACCGAGCTCTACCCGAACCCTGCACACCGGGAGTTACGGCGCATCGACGCCGCTCTCCTGGCGCTACG
Organism: uncultured Acidimicrobiales bacterium; assembly: GCA_963731665.1. GTDB lineage: Bacteria > Actinomycetota > Acidimicrobiia > Acidimicrobiales > UBA8190 > Chersky-840. The sequence continues at coordinate 817,858 of CAVSWP010000008.1, forward strand.
TGACCGGCTGGGGTTGAGTCCGCTCTACAGGGCTCGCCTCGGTCTCGCCTTGGTCGAACTGGAGAAGCAGGAGAGCGCCGCCGTTGTCCGCCTGCGGACCTTGTACCGGTCCTATGGGGAGGAGGGCCAGTGAACGCCGTCCGCTCCATTCCCGATACCGTGCCGCCCCCGGATCGCACCCTCGGCTGGGCCGTTCTCGATTGGACCGCCGCGTGGCTGTTGCAACCGGACGGCCCCACGGCCGGCGAGCCGTGGGAGTTCACCCGGGAGCAGGCGCGCTGGGTCTTGAGGTGGTACCGGATCGACGCCAGGGGGCGCTTCGCCTATCGGCGGGGCACGCTGAGGCGCTGTAAGGGTTGGGGCAAGAATCCCGTTTTAGACATCGTGGCCGCTGTGGAGTTGTGCGGACCGTGCCGGTTCGACGGCTGGGACGGCACAGGCCACCCCGTGGTCATCCCTCACCCCGCGCCGTGGATTCAGATCGCCGCCGTCTCCCAGGACCAGACCAAAAACTCCATGACGCTGTTTCCGGCGCTGTTCTCTGACGCCGCCGTCAAAGAGTTTGACATCGACATTGGGAAGACAGTCGTTTATGCCCGCAACGGTGCCGGTCAGATCGAGTCGGTCACCAGCTCGCCTCGCGCGCTCGAGGGCAAGCGCCCCTCGTTGGTCGTGCTCGACGAGTCCCAGCACTGGCTCCCGTCGAATGACGGGTGGGAGATGGCTGAGTCCATTCGCCGCAACGCGGCCAAGGCCCGAGAGGGGGCTGCCCGCACCCTTGAGATAACCAACGCGCATCTCCCCGGTGAGGGTTCGGTGGCAGAGGCCACGTTTGAGACGTGGAGGGCGGCCGGGGGGGCGGTACCGGGACTCCTATACGACAGCCTCGAGGCGCCACCAGTCGTGGACCTTAGTGACCTCGACGCGCTTCGCGAGGCCCTGACCTTGGCGCGGGGCGACTCCACCTGGCTGGACATTGACCGGCTGGTGGCTGAGATCCAGGACCCGACCACGCCCGCGTCGACGGCGCGGAGGTTCTATCTAAATCAGGTCGTGGCCAGCGGTGCGGAGCAGTGGATCGACGCCGCGTTATGGGACGACCTCGCGCGCCCAGATCGTGAGGTCCCCGACGGCGCGCCCATAATCGCCGCGTTTGATGGGTCTTTCAATAACGATTCCACGGCCGTCGTCGGCATTCTCGTTGCTGAAACGCCCCACGTTTTCGTCATCGGACACTGGCAGCCCGCGGTGCCCGGTGATGAGGTGGACATCCTCGACGTTGAGGAAGCTCTGCGCCAGGCGGCACGGCGTTACAAGGTGTTGGAGCTGTGCGCGGATCCGTTTCGTTGGGCGAGAAGCTTGCAAATCTTGTTCGACGACGGCGTCCCGGTGTGCAACTTCCCGCAAAATGCGACCCGCATGTCGCCAGCCACCGCTCGCTTCGCCGCCACCGTGGCCACAAGAGGCCTCACACACTCCGGCGACGTGAACCTTAGGACTCACGTTCTAAACGCCGTGGTGGTGAGCGATACCCGCGGCCGGCGCATCGTCAAGGACTCAAAGAAATCACCGCGCAGGATCGACCTCGCCGTCGCCGCGCTCATGGGCCTGGACAGATTCGCACAAGGTGAAGACCCGCAGAGGGAACTACTACGGCAACGGAATAGGAGAGCAAATGTCGGCTGAATACGACGCCAAAAGCGGTGCGGTACAAAAGAAGCGCCGCGGACCGATGTATATCAACTTGAACGCCGATATCGACGCCGAGTTTGCCCGGTACGAGGGGACCGAAGCGACGCCGACGGAGGAGCGCTGGGTAACCGAGCCGGTCCCCGTGGCTTGGCTCGAGGAACTACTCAATCGCCCCCGTGACTGAGATACCTCACGACTGGTGGTACGCGTCAGGCGTCGACGTCGTCGGCGCCACCAGCCTGCTGCCAGCCGACGAGTTGCGCGACCTGGTGGCGAATCTGAGGAGCTCCATCGGGCGCCTACCTTCTCGAGACGACGACGACGTGGCCGTGTTGCGTGCCGGATTCCTCGCGCTCGCCGAGTGTGTCGCGAATGACACCGACCCTACCGAGGCCGCGAGGGATTATGACGCCGCCGTGATCCGGGCGATCGCCGATCGCAGGGCCAAGCGGCGCGCCCGGACGGTCTGACCATGCTTGAGTGGAGGCGACCGCCTGACTTCGCCCGCGTTGGCGAGGAGACCGTCATCGTGCACGACTCGGGCGCGATTACCGTCCCGGCCCACATTGCCCATGAGTGGGCCAAAGTTTTGCGGCCGGCCATGAAAGACGCCGAGGACGCCGGCAGGCACGTGTTCACCGAGGCGGCCTGGGACGCCGCCGGGGCACTCGCCGCGTGCGCTCTGCGCTTCGAGGACCTAAGCGCGTCAACCACTCCGGTAGACGGCCCTTCCGATGGGCGGTTGACATCTGACACGGTGAGAACCGTGGAGATCACAATCGCCGAATATGCCAAACGCACGGGCCGAGCTCGTCAGAGCGTCTGGCGCAGCGTCGCCAAGCGCAAGTCCCTGCCCGGCAGGTTCGACCCCGACCGCGGCCTGTACGTGGTCACAGTGCCAGAGGACGTGGCATGACCGACAAGGTCCACAAACTGACCGTGGAGCAACGGCTGGACCGCCTGGAGGAGCTTGTCGTCGGCGTCGCCTTCGGGCTTGCTCAGGCGAGCGGCGCTGCCTGTGTTTACCCGGTCCGAGAGCCGCTCATAGCCGTCCGGGAAGACATCGAGGCTCGCAATGCCTGACGAAGCCGACGACATTCTCAGGCGGATTCAAGCGCTCGAGGGCGGCCGACGATTCCCCTCTCTGCCGCGAGACGACGCGTGGCCGGCGGTGAACCATCACCCCGGACCTCCCCGACCAGAAACGGACTGGGAGAAGCGACAGCGGCAGATTCGCGAGCGGGAACAGGCCGTCAGGGACGCATACAAGGCCGATTGCGACGCCCGGGAGGCTGCCAACCTCGCCGAGTGGAACGCTCGACGCGACGCCCAAGCCTCTGAACGCGGCATGGCAAGGAGTCGGCTGGCGGCGGTGGTCAACGAGATTCGGGCCATAGAGGAAGCGCTGCAACCCAAAGTGGCCGAGAAGCGGCGACTCCTAGAAGTCATTCATCGTTTCGATGACGCCAAGATGCCGAAGGTGGAGCATCCACCGCCGCCGCGCCCAGGTTCGCCGCTCGACGGCAGGGGCGGCTATTTGACGCCGTACGGAGTCGACCGAGCGCAGTGATAAAGGACGAAGACAATGAGCGATGAGGTTCCCGAGCCCAGGTATGTCTGGCTTTACAGGGTCAACTACAACCGACAGCCCTCCTACGAAGAGATGTGCGTCGAGCACGAACACCTTGGTCAGCGGGCGCAGGACCTATTTGCCCAGGGGCTTGACTCTGAGAAACGGGGTGACAGTCGCACGCACCTCGCCGCTCTGAGGTCCGAGTATGACGCCTTGTTCGCTGACCTCAAGGAGAGCAAGCGCTACCTCGAGGCCTACAACGAACGGTGGGCAGAACAGCGGGGCCAGTACATCAAAGAACGCGACCGCCGGTGGCGGCGAATGCTGATTGCCGCCTACGGCCATGCCCCAAGTTGAACCGCCGCGTCCGCTCGAGGTGGCGAGTTTCCACGAAGGGGGACATGCGGTTCTCGGGCACCGCCTCGGTTATGCCGTTCGCAGCCTTACGTTGCGCCCGCCGCAGACATCGTTCGCGAAGCCTATTGAAGACCCCATGGCCGACCTTGCCGTCAGTGTTGCCGGTCGCTGCGCCGAGCTAATCGCGTTCCCGGAGCTGGGCGACCGGCCCAACCCGAACCGCGACGACCTGGCGTGGACTGACGCTGACGCCTGGCGCTGCACCGCCGACCTCGGCGCTATGGGCGCACTGATCGCGGACGTCACGGTGCGTGTGACCGAGTGGCTCATAACAGATTGGCGTCTCGTGGAGCGCATTGCTTACGCGCTGCTCATGGCCCGGCCCGAACGTCTCAACGCCGATGACATCCGTCGGCTTGTTCCTTGTCGGCGCGTACCCGCGAGGGCTTTCTTACCTTTCACCTCGCGGGACGTGTCGTCAGGAGCGGTGGGCGGCCCGGGGCAGTCTCGACCCCGGGCCGCCCAGGTGGCGTAAACCGATGGCAAGGGCACTCGCCGAGGACTTCGCCGGGTTTATCGGGTCAGGCCCAGCCCTCGTCGGGGCCGGAAGCAGGGCGTGGCTGTCGTGAGGAAAGCCATGGGACTGAAGGACGTATGCGGGATACGTTGGGTCGATGGAGGCCTTAGACCCGTGACCCTCTTGGCGGTCGTCGAGAGTGGCCCTGTGATGCTCATGGCGGCCGATAGCCAGGAGCTTCACGATAACTACGAGGCGGGCTTCAGGGTCACGGTCGACAAGCTGGTTCAAATGGGCGACGAGAAGATCGTTTGGGGCTACTGGGGCCACACCGAGGCTGGGGCCAAGTTCGCCCACCGATTGGCCCAGGAATCCTTTGGCGACTGGGACGCCCTCGACGCGTGGGTAAGCCCGCAGAGGCTTGCTCTCAACGGCGAACACACTCCATTCGGAGTGCTGGTCGCTGGCTGGCTCGGGGGGGTTCGGAGGGCGATGGCATACGGTGACGGCGTTCTCTCGGGGACCGACTTCATGTTTTGCGGGAACGGGTGCCTTGTCGGCCAGGTGGCGTGGGAGGTGACAACGGGACTCGACGTCCCCCTGGACGAGCGTTTCAAGCTGGTCATGACAAAGACCATCGAGGGTGGCCAACCGACCCTCGGCTTCCCCCTCAACATGTGGGAGATCACGGAGCATGAGCGGCCGAGGCGTATCCGAGGAACAGACCAGCCCAAGCACGTCAGCCTCGGCGGCTAGGGAGGCTTTGCTCATCTAGGCTTTCTTCGATGGCGTCCGGCCTCGTGGCTCCGTAAGTCCGTGCATGAGCGCCGAGGATTCGGAATCGCACTCAGCACCACACTTGTTGGCGTTGGATTTGGAGCCTTTCTCGCCTACTACATCGCTATGGCAGCTTTGGCCCCGAGCCGCCGCGGCGATTATGGGTGGGTACCGGTTCTGGCTCTTGCCATGGTGGGTGTGGCCTTTGCCGTGGGCGTGGCGGTCTTCGTCAGCCTTTACAGAGAGTCAACCCGACGGCGTGCTCTGGGAGCATTCGCCAAGCGTGGGCGCGAGCTGGGAGTGAACTACCAAAATCAGGTCGGTGAACGCCAAGCGGTCCAGGATTGGATAGACGAAACGAGGACCTGGCTGGACACGAACCTCCCCGACTATGCTGAACTTTTCTCAACCCCGGTTCTTGGCCGAATGCCCCCACAGGACCTCAATAACGTCGTCAGTGATGAGGTTCGAGCTGTGATCCTCAGTCACTTGCAGCGGCTAGCAGAAATCATGATCAAGCTATGACTTTCCTAGACCAAGTTATCCGGCTCGCCACGCATATCCGCGCTTTGCTCCCCGGTACTGCCCAGGATGCAACCTAGAGGGGCAGCCTGACAGCGTTGATCTCCTCGATGGCATCGTCGACAAGCTCGAGAATGGATTGCAGTGCCGCCTCGTCGATGGGGAAAGCCTCCACGGGGCCGCGGCCTCGGTCCTTCCGAACCCAGCGAAAGGGACGCTGGGCGTTGCCGATCGTGGCCGGTCGAGCGTGCAAGATGTCGTTGCGAGGCCCCGCAAGCCGGGTTAGCCACTTAGCGCAGGCGGCCAGGAAGGCTTGTGCACGCGCGTCGGAAACACCCGCGAGGTGCTGACGGATCTCGGCACCGAGCCCTCCTGTGGTGCGCCATGCCAGGTTGTCGATAGACAATTCAGGAGGGAGGCCCGGTAGGCGCGCAAGGTCGCCTAGGAGTCCACCTTCGATGTAGCTGATGGCATAAGCCGCTCGGCCGATCTGAAGGACGAAATCGTCCTCGGGGAATGGGACTCGGGACATGGCCGCACAGGTTAGCCAGGAGCATCTTCATCCCAACTATGTCCCAACTATCGCCGCGGTTTCGTCGTGCTCGACTCCCACAACTGTCGGCATTTCCCCTGGTCAGCGATGTGATACGCGCTTTGACACTCCCCCACTCGCCTACCTGGTAGTACCCCGCCTACAGGCCGACTCACCGTCACGAATCACTCTGAGCAGGAACTTCACACCAGGTAGCGGTTCGTCTGACACAGATCTGACACACGAGCCAGCGTGGAGATATCCCCGTGCGACTCGCCTCGGCCCCCGCGCGTGTCGTGGGACGACAAACGTGAGCGGCCCGAAGCAGTCAGAGACCGAAGGCGCCCGGCTTGTAGCTACCGCATTTCGGATTGGTACAGGCGACCTCGGGGGGACGAGGGAGTCGACCCTCCTCTTCGACGCGAACATCAACGTTATCCACTCGGGCCGGGGACCCTCACCGCTTACATCGTCCGTTGGGTTTCACTTGAAGTTCACCTCCTTGATTCCCAAGGTATGCGCCATTTCGGCGGGTCCGACGGACCCCTGTTCCAGAGCGAGTGGGAGTACCGGGAGCAAGTCCCGAGCCTTCAATGCTCGTGTCGAAATCTAAGGTGTTTCAAATCGAACCGGAGAACGATCGGGCGCAAATATCGGACGGTCCAGGACACGTCGAGCCCGCGGCTGTGATCCGGCATGTGCGAGCAGTCCGAGGCCATCACTGGACATCCGATAGCGGATGCGCTACGCAACGGCCAACCGTGATGGCCCCATGGGGTTGTCCTGTACCCGGCAGGGATCGGATGGTCACCATTAGGAAATCACTCAGAGAAAGGGCGGTGGTACCGATCGGGTTGTGTCGTTACCGCTGGTTATCGTCAAGCAGTTGGAGTGCCCACGAAGCGCGGCGTTCGACGTTCCCATATCCGTTGACCGCTGCAGCGGACTGCGCCCTAGTGAGCAGTTCCCGAGCCCTCTCAGTGTCTCCCGGGGTACGGCGTTCGGCGAGCATCCTTCCCCACAGCAGGTCCGTACGGGTGGCGAAGAACTTTGCGCCCACACGGTCGCTGAACGCTTCCGATTGGGCGAAGTAGGTGTCCGCCTCGTTGTATCGGCCGAGGACGGCAGCGAGGCCACCGAGGAAGTGGCTGACCGGGCCTGATGTCGTGATGCTGCCAAGAACGGTCAGCTGATCGGCCCACGGAGTCAGTCGATCGAACAGCGGACCGGCGTAATTCGGGTCCCGGCACTCGATGGCCGCGTCCGCGTAGCAAACCATTCCCGTGGTCCAGGCCTGGTCCAAGGGGAGATCGAAATCTGCGGCCGCAAACGCCGCTAGCAGGCGGCGTGCGTCAGCAGTGCGGTCCGCTTCCGCGTGGGCCGCAGCCAGGGCCGCCGTGAATACGGGGAGCCTGGGATTGTCGGTCGCTGCCTGCTCGATGAGTCGGACCAGCTCGCCCATCGTTCCGCGTTGCATGCTCACAATCATGAACTGTCCGCCGAAGATGGTTTCGGCGTCGGGCTCGCCGCTGTCGGTTCCGATCTGGTGAGCCTCGGTGGCCAAATGCTCGGCCCGATCGGTGTCTCCGGCGATCTGCGCTCGCACGGTGCGCGTGAGGGTTTCGAAATAGTTCAATGTCGGCTGGTCGAGCTGTTCTATGAGCGACCCGCGAATCTCAAGGCAGCGGTCCAACTCGTCGATGTCGCCAGCGCGGGCGGCAGCTTCAGCTCGCCATTCTGCCGCCCAGAAGAGCTGTACCGGGTCACCGACCCGTTCGGCTCGAACCAGAGCGTCGGCCGACCAGGCCAACGACTGCTCAAGCAAAGACGGTACGCCAAGCGGGACGTTGATATGGTTGAGGACCCGCACGATGATGGCGTCGTCACCAGAAGACTGGGCCATGCCCAGGGCCTCGTCAGCGAGGGCCTGGCGGCGTTCAAGTGGGCTCCCGAAGGCGAGTTCCGAACACAAGGTCGCGAGTACGAGCGCCCGATCAGGGCTGTCCGCCGAAAGCCGATCGACGGCCAGCTCCAGGACTGCGACCTTGTCGGCGTCGATGGCACCGGCGCCGACACTCACCCCCCGGTCGTTGGCCAGGGCGGCGGCCACAAGGCGTTCGGTGTCACCCAGGTCGGCCGCCCGGCGAGAAGCGCCGAGGAGGGTGTCGCGAAAAGCGGGGTCCCCGGTCTGGCGCTGGGCGGTGCCCAACCCGATCGCCAGGTCGATGCCCAGAACAGGATCGGGGTCAGTTGCTTGGGGGTAGAGGTCGAGGGCCTGCGCGTAATAGCGAAGCGCCTCGGCCGGGGCGAGGGCATGGAGGGCGGCGTCGCCCGCTTGTCGGGAGTAGCTGATGGCCTTGGCCAGGTCGATGGGTTGGGTGGCACGGAACCAATGACGGGCCAGTTCGCCCACCCTGTTCCCGGGGCGATCCCCGCATAGATCCTCCAAGGCTTCGGCCACCTGTCGGTGTCCACGTGCTCGGCGGTTGTGACCGAGGTCTTCATACAGCGTGTGCTGTATGAGGGCGTGGGCGAAGGCATACCGACTCGTGTCGGCAACCTCGCGTACCAGGGCCGCAGCCGCGGCGGCGTCGAGGATGTCGAGCAGATCGTCTTCCGATGTCTTTGTGGCTCTAGCTAGAAGGTCGAGGTCGAAGTCCCGACCGATGACCGCCGCCATCGACAGCACCCGTCCGGCGTCTTGTCCGAGTCGTCCGACCCGCGCCCCGATCACCACACGGACGCTGTCGGGCAGCGCCATCTGTTCGAGCGAATCATCAGCGGTCCACCGCCCCGTAGCATCTTGGTGGATGGCCCCAGTCTCCGAAAGATGACGCAACACCTCGCTTACGAAGAAGGGGTTGCCGTCAGTCTCGCGATAGACGGCGTGGGCGAGGTCCACCCCGGCATCATCGAGTGTGTGCCCAGCGGCCGTTTCCAAAAACGACACCACCCCGCTGTCGTCCAGGCCGACCAGCTCTACGTGAGACACACCGTGCTGTCTGTGGAGCGCCGCCAGGGTGTCAAGTAAGGGATGGAACTGCGACAACTCGCTGTCGCGATAGGTGCCGAGGATGAGCACTCGCATGGCTTGTTCGGCCGCGGCCAGGTGTCGAAACAGCAACAAGCTGCCTTTGTCGGCCCACTGCAGGTCGTCGAGGACGATGACGACAAGCTGGTGCGCTGATGCCCTAACCAGCAGTCCCACGACGGCGGCGAAGAGCAGGTAGCGCTCTGTGTCGGAGTCGGTGGCCTTCGACGGCGGGAGGTCAGGGATGCGGCTGGCCAGAGCAGGAACCAACCGGGCCAGTTCCGACCCGTGTTCGGAGACGTGGGCGCGGAGCCGATCTTCGGGAGCCTGGGTGACGTAATGACCGAGGGCCTCGGCGAAGAGCTGGTACGGGGTGGCGAGATCTTCTTCGCAGTGACCGAACAGCACACACGCACCGGCGTCGTAGGCGGCCCTGGCCGCCTCGGCCACCAGAGTCGTCTTTCCCATGCCGGCTTCCCCCGAAACGAGCAGGACCTCGCGCCCCTCGCTCCCGGCGACGCGCTTGGTGGCGTCGGTAAGCGCTTGCGTTTCTGCTTCGCGCCCGACCACACCGATGGTGGGACGCACGGCCAGACGACCAGGAAGTGGGATGGACGTCTCGGTGTCGGCCCCTCCGAGAGGCTCCCACAGCACCTCGACGGTCTCGACGGAGTCCGACAAGCCCTTCAGGGTCCGCTCCCCGAGTGGGCGACACTCGTGACGGCTGCGCCGACCGGCCATGGCCCGGACCACATCGGTGGCCAGGACTTGCCCGCTCTCGCAGGTGGCACATAGCCGAGCCGCCTCGACGACCGGATCGCCGAAGTAGTCGTCGTCCTCTTTGCTGACCTCGCCACCGCTCAGCCCGACCCGCAACCCAACCGAGTGCTCCCGGTCTCGATTGTCCCGCTCGACGCCCTGTTGCATCACCACGGCGCACGCCAGGGCAGCCGCCGCCGAACCGAAGACCACCATGAGCCCATCACCCAAGTTCTTCACCTCGGTCCCGCCTGATTCGGCGATGGCCTGGCGCAGGATCGAGAAGTGCTCCCGGCGCACCTCGTCGGCGGCCTCGGCCGACAGGCGCTGCGACAACTCCGTAGAGCCCACCTGGTCGGTGAACAGGATCGTCGCGCTCTCGGTACCCAAGAATCACCCTCCCGCCCGGAAGTCACCAGAGTAGACGAGGACCGAAATGGCCTGCTGAGGCGACCGACGGCCTCCTCTGGGGGGTTATGGCCGAGCCCCGATCAGTTCAACGGCGTTCTCGATCACGAACGAAAGGCGAGCGGCAACGACGCGGCGTGTATTCATCTGGCCCGGCGCGAGATGTGCCTGATTCGGTACCGACTGGTCAGAGGGTCGGACTGCCGATGAGCTTAGGACGTACGTATTCGGGGATACCGGTAGCACCGTGTATTCATCCGGCCAAGCGCGCTAAGTGCCGTTTGTCAGCTCCCAACCCGGAGGTGATCCTCCCTGTATCGCCGGTACGGAACATTTGCGATCTGTAGGACCTGACGAGGCCTGACTCCAGCCCGACCATGACCCAGCACGTAGCGGGTCACATGAAGCGCTGGGCAATCTGCCTAGCCGTGTGACTCGCGTTCCTGGCGCCGCTCATCTCCGAAGCGGTTCGGCCTTGAACGGCGTCCTCCACGGCATCTGCCAACTCCTCAACTGCCCTGGCAAGCTCGCTCAACCCGTGTTTGAGCGACCTAATGTCGGATTCTGTGTCCATCGGCGCACCGTACCCACAGGACGACCTGCCCGACAAGAGGTTGCGGGCAGCTGAGAGGGGGCTCGGCCGATTTGCAACGTGTGTTTGACGGGACCGGTCTGGAAGTGCGGGAGTAGTGCGCCTCCGGCTGGCCGAGAACCGCGCGCAACGTCGGGGCTCCCGTCACAGAGCCGGTAGGAGTTTGACCAAGGTGGCGCGATCGGAAATGGGACCTTCGGTCATGATGGATTCTGGGATCGCAGGCAGCCTTCCCCAAAGTAGAAGAAGCAGCTCGGCTGCAGAACCACCCAGCCGTGCCTCGGCTGGAAGATCATCGCGCCGCACGATACGACCACTGGCGGGAAGCGTTACCGTCCAACGATCCCCGGTGTCGAGGGCTTCGATGCGCACCGTCGGTCCAGTGGGAGCGCCTGACTGTGCTCGGCCAGTTGCCACAAAGATGTCTAGGAACTCATCTATCCCATCCGCGGCAACACTCGGATCGATCGGGTCGGCAGCCCCCGTTGCGCCCATTTGGGCGTCCCATCGGTGAACGACACATTCGTGGGCCATGCGACGTGGCCAGAAGCTCACGCGCCCTCCTGCGCCTTCGTACCAGTTCCAACACGCGTCCGTCGCCGGAGTCTTCTCCAAGGCCTCACACATACCCGCAGTACCCTGCGCGAACCAACTAAGAAAGCTCGGGTCGTCTTTCTCGGGTGAATCAAGGGTCGCAAACAGGCCGAAGTCGGCCGTCGGCCGATCGGCGATGATGCCAGCCACCACGTGATGGAGGCCGGCCACATGACGTGCGACCGTGCCGACGCTCCATCGATCAGACCATGGCACGCGTCCCATCGGCGAAGTCGCGTACGCGTCGGCGATTCGTCGCGACTCCCCACTGATCAGGTCAAGGTAGACGAATGTCATGGCTGACTCGATGCTCCCGGCATGGTCCCTTGGCAACCAAGCAATAGGGATAGTGGACGTTGTGGACTTGGGGCAATAGCTCCGATCAAGCTACCGTAGACCCCGCTGGCACACGCAACGCGATAATTTCAGCTAGAAGCCTTCTGCGGGACCACCCGAGACATGCCCGATTTTGATCGGGTTGGGTCGACGACAGCGTCCAACACATGTAGCGCATGATCGGGGTTACCGAGCACGTGATTTACCCATCTGGCCGTCACGGGGTGTGCCGAGTTGCGCTACTTGGTCACCAGAGCGACCCGCCCGTAACTACGAAGAAGGCAACATAGGACAGGCTCGATCCTACTGGCCCGGACGGATGTCTCCAGACACCCGGAGGATCAATGCACGAACTGGCGATCGACGAAGCCGGCTACGAGTACCAGCCAGGCTCCGATCTCCACGGTCATCAAGCTGGACATAAAAACTCGGAGCCCCTCCCTGGCCGGTGCGAACTGGTTCTCGGTGTCCCTTCGCCACCCGTGCCATGTGTAGCCACCGACGGCCATAGCGAAATAGGCAGCCATGGCACTTCCGGCGGCGAGGTTCACGGAGAAGTCCCACTGCCCGAACTGCACGAAGGTACTTATGAGAAGTAGAGCGAAGCTGTAGAGGAGCGCGGCACGGTGGGCGATGTCGGTGTACGGGTGGGCTCGGTGGTCTGGCGACCGCAGGATCTGTCCGTACTTGAGAGTGCCGAGCAATAGGGCCCAGAGGAACATTCCAGCGGCGAAGAGCATCACGATCTTTGTCGCATCGTGTAGGTGGTCCGTCGGGCACCTCCCTCCACCAAAGTGCCCCATCGTGCCTTATCCGTGCGCCTCGGGGGTGGACCACCCTCGCCGGATTTCGATGACTTGCGGGAGGGATGGAACCTGACTCCGAGGACCCGGGACCCATCCTGCAAGTGCCGGTCCCGAGCCGGCGCAGGCCGGGGCCGACTGGGGCTCGGGCATCCTGTAATCGGGGCTATGCGTGGCCCGTGTTCTCAGCTGCGTCCGACAGGTTGCACCGGATTCGGGTAACCGGGGCGATTAGCGACCCGCGCAGTATTCGCGTCGCCTTGGGCTCAAGGGGTGAGCGCGACATCTCCTGACCTGGAGGTGTCAGATGGAGACCCGAGGACGGAAGCGCCGCTCGAGCCAAACGGATCTCGACGCGGCGGTCGAGGCGGTGCTCGCCGGAGCGAGCTATAAGAGAGCCGAGGCGTTGACGGGAGTTCCTGCCTCAACTGTGCAGGATTACGTCGTTCGATGGGGGTTCGTGCGACGGAGCGTTCCGGTGTGCGGCACCAACAAGCGGTTCGTCGACAGGGTATCCACCTTCAGAACGGGTCTTGGCGACGACGGTGTGGCCATGACACGCGAACGTAAGCGGCGCCCCGGCTCGCTGAGCGCGTCTGAGCGCGAGGAGATCAGGGTCGGCATCGAGGTCGGAGAGTCCGACGAAGCCATCGCCGCCCGCGTCGGCCGGCACCGCTCGACGATCTGGCGTGAGATTGCGGCCAACGGTGGGCGGGGGTGCTACCGGGCGGCAATGGCCGAAGAGCGAGCGGCACGAGCCGCCCTCCGGCCCAAGGCTCCCTGGACTGAGCAGCGCCCCTGGCTGTGGGAGGAGGTCCAGGCACTGCTGCGCACCAAGAAATGGTCGCCCGAGCAGATCGCCCACCGGTGCCGCAAGGAGCACCCCGACCGGCCAGAGTGGTGGGTGTCGCACGAGGCCATCCACCAGGCGGTCTTCGTCCAGGCCAAGGGCGAGCTGCGCAAGGAGCTCACCGCCTGCCTGCGCTCGGGCCGGGCTCGGAGACGTCCTCGTTCTCGAGCCTCCTATGGACGAAGCGCGATCCTCGGGATGGTCAGCATCTCCGAACGCCCCGCCGAGGTCGAAGACCGGGCCGTGCCGGGCCACTGGGAGGGTGACCTCATGATCGGGGAGGGCGGCGCCAGCGCCGTCGCCACGTTGGTGGAACGCACCACCCGCATGGGCATGCTCATCAAGCTCGAGAACCGCACCGCCGAGCACGTCGCGTCGGCAGTGGCGAAGAACATCGTGCGTCTACCAGAGCACCTGGCCAAGTCCCTCACTTGGGATCAGGGGATCGAGATGGCCACCCACGCGGCGTTCAAAGTCGCCACCGGCGTCCCCGTCTACTTCTGCGACCCCCATTCGCCGTGGCAGCGCGGGAGCAACGAGAACTGGAACGGCCTCGTCCGTCAGTTCCTGCCCAAGGGAACGGACCTGTCGGTCCACTCCCAAGAGGACCTCGATGCCATCGCCGCCTTGCTCAACGAGCGCCCACGCAAGACCCTGGAGTGGGAGACTCCAGGGGAACGATTCAACCGACTTGTCGCGGCCACCCCTTGAATCCGCCGCGACGCGAATACTGCGCGGGTCGCCAATCGGCCCGGCTACCCGAATCCGGTGCGACCTGTCGGACACAGGGAAAACACTGGGTACGCATAGCCCCGAGTATCGGGCGGCTCCCAGCCGTTGTCGTTAGTGCGTCGTGCTGCACACCTGATCCAGTCGTTCCAGCGTCTTGGTCATGCCGGCGAGCCATGCATTGCCGTTGTCCACGGCTTCGCGGACACTGTCGGCGGAATCCGTGCAGTCGTAGGTTTCCGTCACCACCGTTGCGTCCGAGCTATCTGGAGTGAGGTCGAACCTCCAGCGAGATCCGTTCCTGAGGTGTTCCGGGTTTCCCGGTTCCCAGGCGATGGACCGGTCCGCATCAAACACGACGACGCGATTGTGCATTTCGTAGTCGCCCATCGCCGTGAAGTACATCTTTGTGACGAACACGTCCCCTACGCCAACGATGACCTTGTTCTTTGCACCCCGTCGCAGCATCCCTGAGCCATCGAACTCGGGGTGTCGGTCTGGGTCGGCCAGAAGTTTGAAGATGTCGGCGGCTGGGGCCTCGATTCGTCGGGACACCGACACGGGCTTGCATTCGTCGTTTCCCATCGTGCCTCTCCTAAGTCCGTTCCTGCCTCATGGGGCGTTCACCAAGGTAGCCGCCAAGGCCCCTGAGACTCAGGGGTCGACGATCTTCGATCCCTGACGCCGGTTCAGTGGCAATAGTCTTCCGTCCGATAAACGCTTGATGCTGCTTATCGCGAGCGGTGATGAAGGACGACACAAGCTGCTCGGCATTGCCAGATCCGGGGACCCAAGCGGGGTCGGGCGGGACGGGGATGAGGATGGGGTCGATAACACCCGGCTCAGGCTGGGCGACGCTGCGTCTACGAGTGGCGGGTCACTCCGAAGGTGACGGGTCATCTCCAACCTGTCCCATCCGCTATCGCTCAGCGACGCAAATACTGCGCGGGTCGCCGTCCGGCCCCGTTACCCGAATCCGGTGCAGTGCTCATGCCACGGACGGATACATGGGGTACTCGGGAACCCCGCCACGCGTGGCTCCGTCTATCGACGGCTCCATGCCAGATGCCGATCGGCACCGGCACGTCCTGTACGGCGCCACAGAGATACCGAGACGTGGGATCACCCGGGGTTGTGCGTGGGTGCCAAAAATGTCATCCGTGAATGTCATGTCTAGCTGGGTTTTGTCGTCAAGCCTTTGGGGGCAAGCCCGGCACTGCCTTGTCAGACGTTCAAGACGTCCCGTCGACAACACCTCTGCAGTTGATGAAGAACGTACAAGGCCAAGGCGTTGGCCTGTTCGGTGTTGCCCATGTCGATGTCGAACCCCGACGCCGAAAGTCGCTGTGCCATGGGGAGTCCTGGGCGGCGTCCAACATCTCCTTGGCCCTCTGGAGAGTCGGCTTAGCTGGCGAGTAAGTCATGTAAGGGCACCCGAGCGAGGGACACGCGACAGAACCCCATCCACATTGGAAATGACCCGCCCAGAGCCGCGTGCCTCTGTTCCATCACCCACGGCGCACACTCCATCCCGCCAACATCCAGGAACCTACGTGTCCCCGGGGGATGAGTCCATCGGCCCCTCGGCTCGGTGCCGTGACGTGGTCAGCCCACCCCTCTCGGTCGGGATACCAGGACGACAATCCCCAACGTCGTCCTCTTGTTATCCCCATGGCCGAGGCACGAAAGTGACGCTGTTGGTCAGGGACTTGTCCCCAAGACCAACAACAACGGGGAGTCCGAGTGCCGTACTTCGACCACCCTTTCTGGCCAAGGACAAGGGAGGAGTTCTACCAGCGTCGCCATGCGGAGTTGGAGCGGGCCAGGGAGTGGGTGTTGGGCAAGTTGCAGCACCCACATGAGGGGCTTGCCGTGTGAGGGTGTTGTCCCCGAGCGACCTGTTGCCCCCCATCAGGTCGCTGGGATGACACCCCTGGCGAGGACAGGTGACGATGGCTGGCAGGCTCCAAGTGTCTCGGCTCCCGGGATTACTCGACCGTTACCGCAAGTGGGACATCGTGCTCGATGGCGATGTGGCCGGTTCCGTCGCCAACGGCCAGACCTGCGAGGTGCTGGTCGCTTGTGGCACCCATTCCTTGCGTGTTGGACACCGGTGGTGGGCCAGCCCGACGCGGTCGTTCACCGTCATGGATGCGAAGACGGTCGAGTTCGTCTGCCGCCCTCGGCCTCATCCAATGATTTGGATTCCTTATGGGGTGGCCTCGCTGTACCGGAACGACCCCTTCATCGTTCTGGAGCGCATGCCCGCGAGAAGGTCAAGATCGAGGGGCTCGTTCTCCCTCACGACTCAGCCCTGATCAGGTTCTAGATCGGCTTCGCATCGAGCTTTAGACCCGCCTGGATTATCGGCGGCTGCTCCGCCCTACGATTGGTTCGGCCTCGGTTCACTGATGGTCACCGTGCCCTGGGCAGCTCCCACGAGGCGGTCGCCATTCGTGGCGTCGATTCGGACGACGGCTGTCCGTTTCGTCAGTGAGATGACCTCTGAGCGCGCGCGCAGCACGCCGTCGCGGATAGGGGCCAAGAAGTTCACCTTTAGCTCTGTCGTGGCCGCCCAGGCGCCGCGTGGGATGAGCGGATAGAGCACAGCTCCGAGGACGTGGTCCATGAGGGCAGCCAGCACCCCTCCATGGGCAGAACCGAACGGGTTGAGCAGTTCGGGACGAATCTCAAGCTCGGCGGTCATCGTGCCCGGTCCGACCTCGGTGACATGGATGCCCAGAAACTCGGGGATTCCAGTCAAGGGCATGCTCGACACCATGGCCTCTGCCACTGCAGGGTCGTAGGTGTCGAAGGATGGTCGAGGGCTCGGTGAGCCGATGGGGTTGGGCACAGGCTCTTTCTACTCAGCGCCGATAGGAAAGAACAAGGACTACCCGCCCTCCGGGCCCTCCTCTTCGTCGAGTCCCGTCGACCACTGCCGTACACAGTGTTCGCAGATAGCCGCATCGGTGCCCGAAAAGAGTTGACCGGTATCAGGTGGTTGGCGACCGCAAAACGAACATCCGACGACAACACCTGCCCTCCTCGTCCCAACGGCCCACGACCGCCTACGACCCCGGTGCTCGGACGAGTGAACGTAGGGAATAGGCTGATTGTGCAGAAGAGCCAGCACCATCTCTCGTGTCTCTTCCAGTCCCGCCCCCAAACTCACGAGCACCTGGGACCCGACACCTTCACCCTCGCTCAGGAGACCGAGGAGCAAGTGCTCGGCGCCGATGTAGTTGTGGCCGAGTTGGAGAGACTCACGCATCGAGAGTTCAAGAACTTTCTTTGCCCTTGGGGTGAACGGAGGCGAACCCGTCGGAGCTGCTCCGAACACGCCAATGATCTCGTCCACCTTCTCCCGCACAGCGTCCAGCGAGATGTCCATTTGGGCGAGGGCCTGGGCGGCAAGGCCTTCACGTTCCTGGATGAGTCCGAGGAGGATGTGCTCGGTCCCTATGAACTGATGGTTCAGGAGACGCGCCTCTTCCTGGGCCAGCACCAGGACCCGACGGGAACGGTCAGTGAAACGCTCGAACATTGGCCATAGGTTCCCACTCTTGTGGGGTCATCGCCATCGGTCACTGGAGAGGCCTGATGTGAGGGACGCGCGCAGTTGACTTTGGGGTTGACGTTGACTTCCCCTTTTCCCTTTGGTTCCCGGCAGGGGTCTGAGGGAGGGCCCACGCGACGAACCCGAGCACGCGGCCCAGGGCTCGTCACCCTTTACCCTTTGGTCCCATTGGGGTCCTCAGGTGTCATGCATGGTGCCGAGGATGTCGCGTCTCGACGTGCTTCGATCGAAGAAGCGATGAGAAGGCACGAGTCCAGGCAATGGTGGGTTCGTCCTCTATTGACACTCGCCGTTCTCGCTGGCTTGGCTGCCATTATTGCAGGAGCCCTATGGCTTGCAGATAGCGAAAGCGCGCAGACAAGCCCTGCCGCTGGCGACCGAGGCGGGGGAATCCTCCAACTCACCGTGCGGGCTCTTGACCGAAGCGTCCCCCCGGGTGGCCGAATCGTCAGGCACCGATACACGGAGCTCAGGCGCATAGCTTGCCCACGGATCTATTTCTTTGGACAGAACTACACGGCTGTCCTCGCCAATGTCGTGTTCACGGCCCCAGCTACTGAATCTAGCCAGTCGATCGACCTCTACCTGAGTCAGCACCATTGGATTGGAACCGGATCGAACGCGTGGGAGTATGACTTCAACTACTCCCTTGATGGACGACGCACAGATCGATCTCTCCTTCCACCGGGTAGCGCTGAACAGAGTACGTCGACGTGGGAGTTCAATGCGAATGCACCTTCGTTCAGCAGCTGGGGAGAAAACTGAGGGAGCGCATACTCGGGGGTACCGAGCCCCCTTGTATCCACCTGTGGCAGGAGGTTTGCACCGGATTCGGGTAACCGGGGCGATTAGCGACCCGCGCAGTATTCGCGTCGCGCTGAGCGATAGCGGGTGGGTTAGGTCGGAGACGAGTTCGCCAGCTTCGGAGTGACTCGGCACTGGTAGAGGGAGCGTCACCCGCCCGAGTCCGCAGGAGGTGATCTCGCCTGGTAAGCGCGCGGTCAGTCGGAACCCTCGTTGTATTCCAAGTAATCTTGTGGAGGTGAAGCCGACCTCGGTGAGCTTGGCGAAAATCCTGGTCGGTTTGGGCTTCATTCTGGTGGGTGTCGGTCCCATACCGCTCTTCATCGGGCTCGATTCGGTGTCTCCCCGTAGCGAGAACTTCTACTGGATCGTGACGGCGTTCGGCTACGGGTTATTGGGCGTGGCATCGTGGGTGTGGCTGAACAACTTGTTCAAGACTGAGAACGGCCATCCTGGGATGCGGCTTGTCCTCAGGTTGGTTGCTGTGGCCTGTCTTGTACTGGGGGTTGCCTACGTGGGGCTCTTCAACGAACTGATCGAGATACACCGACGCTTCTCGCACCAGGGACTGCGGCGGCAGGAAGTGAGTTACGCGTTGTCGATGATCGGGTTCTGCCTGGCCGCATTGGGATTCTGGATTGCCGGACGTGTTCTGGGCTCCACGACGGGTTCTCAGCACGCAAGCAGCAAGCCGACCCCATTGACGACAACGGGTTCGTGAGGATCTAGGTCGTGGGGGCGATGCCTTCCGCCCGGCGATTCGTTAGGACTCAATCCCATTCCGGTACGTGGCGGTATCGACTGAAAGTACGGGATTGGTGTTGAGAAGGGACGAACAACCCCGGCGCCGGAACCGCATACAAGCCGTCACCGGTTTCCTATCGGCATTGAGCGGTGTCATGGCGCTCGCTGGGTTTGTCACGTTCGGGTTGGGTGCTAGCGACAACTCGACATGTGTCGCGAACCATCAGCGGTTCGGCGCAGGTGCGGACACGATGTGCCCGGCCACTCAAACAACCATAGGCCTGGTGCTCCTCGGGGGTGCCCTGGTAGCGGTTCTGGCCGTCGTAGTCCTCTGCCTCGTTTGTCGCACCATAAAGCAGCAAGCAAGAGGGCGGGCCGAGTAGCGCCTTACTCAGGGATCCGTACGCGTTGTGTATCAATCCGGGCCGAGCAGGACGTGCCGCTACAGCTCGAATGGCGTCGGGCACACGACCGTCTGGAATCACCCCCGCACGATTCCAGTCCCATAGTCGCTCAGCTATCACGCTCGGAGCTTAGAAGTTCGGCAAGACTGTCAGCCATGGCGTTCGGTCAACAGTCAGGCCCACCGGCCTCGACAAGCCAGGTGAAGGAGCGTTTGGGTCTCCTCAAGAACGCGGGTTACGCCGACTTCCGCGCAGCTACTTCTTGAGTATGACGTTGTGAACTTCTCTCACCACGTCGATCTCTACACCGGGGACATTCGGCTTCACATTGTTGTCGAACCAGTTCTGGAAGTCGTCCCGGCTCTCCCATACCTCAGAGACGTGAAACACGCCGTCTCCCATGAAGGCCACGTGGGCGACGAATCCCGGCGCGGCCAGAACGAGGGGCGTGAGCTGCTCTGACACCTTGTCGTACATGTCCGTCGTCATTCCTGAAGCAGATAACCTCACCAGTACCGACATCTTCGCTCCCCTTGGGTTCGTGTTTCGTGTGCTGTGAACAGCACCCTACTTACATCTCCCTCCTCGCGCGCCGGGCCCTTGTCTGCGTGCGGCTTTGCTCGCGTGGATATATAGGGGCTCGGGATCCCCGAGTACCCGGCTCTCCTCGGCCCGGGGTTGCTGTGAACGGGGACGTTCGGGATCGACAGCGTATGACTATCCGCTCTCCGGATCCTGATGTCCGGCTCCGGGCGCCCTGATGGTTGCGTGACCCGCCCCCTGGTCGCCCCACGGGACATGCCCCGCTACCACACGAGGGCCGGCCGGGAACCCCGGCCCGCCCTCCGTGCTTCCCTACGACGAGTAGGAGCTCAAGTAATAGAAGCTGTCGACGGGAGCGTTCGTGGAACTAACCCCTGCGCCGGTCGTCACCGTGACGTCGACCGTGCCTGTGTCGGCTGGGGCGACGGCGTCGATGGTGTTGTCGTTGACCACCGTGAACGACCTCGCTCCGACACCGCCGAAGTCAACAGCACTGGCAGCTTGGCCCAAGTACTTGAAGCCGAACCCGGTGATGGTCACCGACTGCCCTCCAAGGGTGAGGCCGAAGTCCGGGGCCACCGAGGTGACCTCGGGAAGTCCCGACACGAATGTGTAGTCGTCGGCGCCGTTCTCGTCGACGGGCGACGTGCCGCTCGGAGTCGTCACCGTGACCTGGACAGTGGTCTTCGATGGCTCGGCTGGAGCGATGGCGGTGACGGCCTGGTCGGAATCCACTTGGAAGCTGGTGGCCGCCACGGAGCCGAACTCCACGGCGGTAGCCCCGGTGAAGCCGGCACCGTTGACCTGTACCCGGTTGCCGCCGGCGGACGGCCCTCGACCTGGCGTGACGTGCTGGATGGTCGGAATCTCCTCGTAGGTGAACCCATTTCTGAGCGTGGTGGTCTGGCCGTGGATCGTCACCGAGATGGACACTGCGCCGGCTGCACTGGCGGGCGCGATGGCGTGGAACTCGTGTGAGCTGTGAGGGATGACGTCTGTCGCCTCCGTCGAGCCGAAGTACACGTCTCCGTTTGAGACGCCTTGAAGATTCTTGCCCCTGATGAGGACATTCGTACCTCCGCCCACCGGCCCCACATCGGGCTTCGCCGATTTGATCGTTGGTGCGCTCGAACCACGCGCCACCGCCACACCGGCCACACTCGCCGTCGCCAGGCTCGCGCCAAGCGTCAGTGCGACTGCAATGAACTTGAGACGCCTCATCAGTGCCTCCTTCTTGTCGTATAGACATATCCTCCGCGTACGGCGGGTAGTTGTTCATATCATCAAAATGGATGAACCACTGCGCGTAGCAGTTCGACTGCCGGCAGTAGGTGCACGTGTCTTGCAACGCGGGCCGCCCGCACCTGGCGGAGAGTGAGCGCCCTGGTCATCGCCCCGGCTGGCGTGAGGGAAAGACCCGGTTCACCACGGGGTCGGATGCCAAGGTAAGGCCATCGGCGTCCCAGCATCCCAGATGCTTCTCGAACTGACCGCCCGGTATCGGCGATCACCGAGACTGGGGCGGGTAGGCCGTGGGCGCTCCGACCGATGACAGATGGGACTGGTGATGGAGGACGCGCGCCCGGGTACCCCTGATTATCGATCGCCTGTGATCGCCGCATGGCGCCAACTTGAAGCCTTCATTCGATAGAGAACGAACCTGAGATACCTATCCGCGCGCAGATCGCCGACCAGGCACCCGTCTGGGAACGAGGCCCCGGCCGGTTACCGCGTCAGATGCCTCGGGCCCCTGCCTCGGAGAGCGCTGGTCAATGGAGACTGAGCTTGGGCGGAGCGCCCCTTTCCCACTGCCTGTCGAGCGCGCTGTTCGATCTAAAGTCCTGGTCTCGCTCCCCTTGCCCTCGGGAGCGTCCGATCCATGTCGTACCGCTATGCGGCGCCGGACGACCGACGATCGGCGAACGGGCATTTGAATTTCGGCCACATTGAGAGAGTGATCCTCTTCATGGAACTCGTGGAACATCTCGCGGCTCTGCGCCGCTAACTGATAGCCGCTCTCCTCGATCCAGCGAGCCAGACTCTTATACATCGGCACTACTTCGTCCATGTCCCCTCGTGACGGGGCTGACGCCGGCCCGGAACAAGCCGCGAGCTGCCACGGAGGTGGATCGGTTACGCTCTGTGGCCTGCTCTGAGGGCAATCGTCATCGAGAGGGAGATGTCACGAAATGCCTGCTTGGATCACCAAAGGTCGGAAGTGGCGGATCGGGGCGTGCGCCCTCGCTGCCATTGTTTCAGCGTCCCTCCTCGCCGCCTGCTCGTCATCGCCGACTGCCCACTCAGCCCAGCTGATCGACAATGCCGCTGTGACCACCCTCTCGATGACGTCACCCACCCCCTATACACCACACGCCCAGAACGGAGGCACCGACGACTACCACTGCACGCTCCTGAACCCCCATGTGCAGCGGGACTCATTCATTGTCGCCAGTCAGTTCTTCCCCGGGAAGGGGCCATCGACGGTCGAGGTTCACCATGCGATCCTCTTCTTGGTTCCGCCGGAACTGGTGAGTGCGGCCGAAACGGCCAATGACGGAGGCATGGGCTGGACCTGCTTCGGCGAGCCACCGGTTCTCGGACGTGGTCTGGGCCAGTTCCTCAACATGCCATGGCTCAGCGCGTGGGCGCCTGGACACGGCAAGGACGTCCTGCCGCTCACCACCGGTACACCGTTGGCCAAGGGCAGTTTGATCATCATGCAGGTCCACTACAACCTGCTCGTTGGTGACAAACCTGTCAGTCCGAGCGTGCAGCTCGAGACCGTGCCCGCGTCCGCCAACCTTCGACCCACCACGATCCAACCCGTCGTCGCCGTCCCCAACATCCCCTGCCCAGCCGGGGTCACGGGTCCGCTGTGCAACCGCACGGCTGAAGTCGCCAATCTCGACCAACGTTTCGGCTACTACATGGGAGCCTTTGATGCGGGCATGGAGACGGTCTGCGGTGAAGACCCCGCGAACCCGCCTGTGGGGGACTCGACTTCCTGTACCTGGCAGATCGGTCAGGCCGGCTACATCGTGCGGGATATGGCACATATGCATCTGACCGGCGTGTCAGAGACGCTCACACTGAACCCGGGCACACCTCAGGCAAACACCATCATGGACGTCCCCGACTACAATTTCCACTATCAACGCGCCTACAACCTGAAGAACTGGGTCAAGGTGACCGCCGGCGAGTCCGTGCAAGTGAGTTGCAAGTACAACCCGACTCTCGCCCAGGAGCTGCCGGCGCTGCGATCGCTGCCACCCCACTTCATCACCTGGGGTGACGGCTCGTCCGATGAGATGTGTCTCGGCCTCGTCTGGGAGGTTCCGCTCAATCCGAATGCCACCGTGGATTGGGGACATCCCACTGGTGGGCTCAACATCCGGGCCTAAGCGAATGAGCTTTGGGGATCCCATCGCTGTTCCACTGCGAGCGCCTCGGGACCAGCAACAAGGTGTGACATTTCTCATTGCTGGTAGGCGGAGGCGGCGCCTTTATGATCAAAGCAGCTGGCAAGAGCCGACGACTGAAACAGCAAGGAGACTGAAGATGTCGGCAACTCTCAAGCTGACCCATAAAGCAATCGGAGCAGAGGTCCGTCGTGGTGCATACGATGCCGAGGTCGACGGCGAGCGCGTCGGGTCGGTCGAAATGAACGACACGATCGAGATACCAATCGAGGCTGGCCGTCACACCCTGCAAGTCCGCAACGGCCGAAACTCAAGCCGCACGCTGACCTTCGACGCGGTCGAGGGCCAGCTCGTCGCCTTCCGATGCACCGGGAAGAGGTTCTTGCCGATCTTTCTCGTGTCGTTCGTCGTGCCACGCCTGGCGCTCTCGCTCCGTCCGGTGTAGCAGGGGCACTCAGAATCGAAAGATCCCTAAGCCACTCGAACCTGGAGAGCAGCTGTGCAAACCGACGCCACGCGCACATGCGAGCTGGTGGTGGGCTTGCACGACGTGACGACCCACCCAGAACGCTCTGTCCCTGTTTCTGATCGGGCTGGGCGACACGAGCCGATTTGGCGCCACCATGGCGGGATAGAACCGTCCACTAGCGTGATCACATGTTCAGTCTCGGCGGCCGGGTCGTGCTCATCACTGGTGCGGCCAGCGGCATAGGTCGTGCCACCGCACTGCTCGCCGCTCAGGAGGGGGCCTCGATAGGTGCCATCGACCTAGATTCCGCTGGTCTTCAGAGCTTGGTCGATGCCACCCGGCGCGGTGGCGGGCACATTGCCGGGCGGGTGACTGATGTCTCGGACGTCGCAGATCTGGCTGCCTCGATTGCCTCGCTTGTCGAGGAGTTGGGGATTCTCCACGGCGTTTTCGCCAATGCTGGGATCCTTCCTCCTCCCGTCCCGTCACCGGCAATCGACTGGACCGAATGGCGGCGGGTCTTGGACGTCAACCTCACCGGAGCTATATCGACGATCGTGGCGTCATTGCCTCACGTCGTCGACGGGGGGTCCCTCCTGGTGAACGGATCATCCATGGCCATACGCCCTCGAGAGGAGAGACTCGCCTATGTCGCTGCCAAGGCGGGACTCCACACGGCAGCGCGAGCCCTGGCGCTGGAGGTTGCTCCCCGTCGAATCAGAGTGAACGTAATCGCGCCTGGCCTCACCGATACCCCCATGGTTCGGCGCATCCCGGGCCACATCGAGAGCGGGCTTCCCTCGGTGCCACTCGGCGAGCTGGTTCCTGCTCAGGAGGTCGCCGCCTTGGCGGTATATCTCCTCTCCGACGCTGCGAAACACCTGACCGGCGCCGTCGTGAGCGTGGACGGAGGACGCACGGCCGGATGAGCGACCATCCAGTCCTGTCCTTGTAAATCAGCTGTCGTCGTTCACCAGTTCCACGGCCACCGCGTTCCACGGGGAGCGAGCGCCTCGATCGGCGATGCGGACGACGGTGCCGGCCGGTCCCGTCGCCTGGTTGGTGAACTGCACCCACGACGCCCGGTGCCCGCCGACGGCGCCGCTCGGCAAGGAGAACCACCCGTAGGGCACATGACGGGTATTCCCGGTGGCACCCTGAACGACCGCATAGACCAGGGAGGCGCCGCTGGTGGTGGTGAGCTGGAGGCCGAGCGGTCCCGACGCACCCGATGACGCCGAAGCGGCTCCGACGCCGTCGGCCCCCTCGAGGGCGATTACGGTCAGATGCTGAGAGGCGCTCGGCTGCGACAGCGACGACGAGACGGTCACCGCCGGCGTCTCTTCGGGGACGGCTGCCGTCCAGATCTCGAGGTCGCCGGACGCGGCGTCGGAGCGCCTTACCAGGTGCCAACGAAGGCTGCCACCGGTGACGGTTGCACGCTGCCCGCGACCTCCGCCAGCGCTCACGAAGGCGACCAGGTCCTCTTCGCCGAACGCGATCGGGAACCGGGGTGTGGTCACCGTTCCGGCGCCGTGGGCGGCCGTCTCTCTCTGGAGGACGAAGCACGCCATCGGAGGGGCAGGGTTTTGCACTGTGACCCCTATCGCCTGAGACATTACGACGGTCCCGCCTTCGTTGGTGGCGACTGCGGTGAGGGCGTAGGTGCCGTCGGCCACAGAACGGGTGTTCCATGACACCGAGTAGGGCGCCGTCGTGACCGGACCACCGAGGACACGCCCGTCCACCTCAAACTGCACTGAACGAATACCGACGTCGTCAAAGGCGTCGGCCGCCACGGGGACGGAGCCCGACAGGGTCTGGCCCGGTGCCGGGTTGATGATGCTCGCAGTGGGCGCTGAGTTCGGCGCGGCACTCAGTGCGGTGGGGACCGAGTCGTGGACGGTGACCGATCGCACCGGCGCCGTGATTACGTCGCCGGCAGAGTCGGTGGCCTCTGCACTGAGCAGGTGGTTGCCGGGCACGGTGTTGCCCACGGTCCAGTTGTAGGAGAACGGCGCGGTGGTGACGGGGGCACCGAGCGGTTCACCATCGAGGAGGTACTGCACCGATTTGACCGTCCGAGAACGTGACGGGTGCAGGGCGGCGCTGAGCACGGCTGCTCCCTGCACGATGCCTCCGGGCGCCGGAATCTCGATGGACATGTTCCCGGCCGGGTTGTAGGGACCGGTCTGAGAGATCACCTGGACCGTGCTGTTGTTGTCGATCACAGGGCTGCCGTCGGTGTTACTGATATAGAGCTCGGTGTCGGTCACGTTGTTGGTCTTGTTGCTCTCGGTGAAGAGGTTGTCGGGGTCGACCGTGGCCTGCAGGATGTAGTACTGGTTCGTGGGCAGGCCGGTAAGGTCGATGGGCTGGCCCGGATCGGTCTGGTCGTACTCGTCCCCCCACCCCACGCTCCATCCCAGGGGCGCCGAGGGTTTGTTGCAGTCGCTCTGGGGGATGAAGTCGTTGTTGGGGGTATTGGGAACCCCCCCGACTTGCGTGTCGCCCTGGATGCAATAGTCGGTCTTTGGGCTGGTGGCCACTACTGCTCCCAAGGACCCGTCGGAACTCATGTCGTTGAGAGTGAAGCTTGTAAGCGGGAAACGGTAGTGGGCTTCCGACGCGATGAAGATCCCCGTCCGTGCCAGGGGAACGCTGTAGTCCTTGCGCCAGCTGGTCCCACCCCGGCTCTTGAAGATCACCTGGCTGAACGTGGCGATCCCTGTGTGCCTGTTGAACTTGGGCTTGAGCTCGAAAGGCCCCGTTCCCGCGTCCCACGTGATGTGGGTGAACTGAAGGTCGGGATCACCGGTATTGGGGTCCGGACCGATGCCGATCAAGCCCGTGGGGACAGCGATCTCGAGGTCGGGCAGCGTGACGTGGTAGGGCAAGCGGACCGCCGAGGCGCGGGCGCTGGCGATCGTCACGATGCACAACGCGATCAACAGAGTCGCGCCCCCACCCCCCGCCACCCGGCGCCAACCCCGAGCCACCGGCGTACCGTCCTTCTCGTCCCTAAGCCGAGCGACCCCGCTCTGTCGGCCCGACACCCTGAGCGGCCACCTTACTGTTGCTCGACCCTAGGGGCTCAGAAGACTCCATCGAGCCGGTTGACCTCGGCTTCCTTCCCTTGTTCGGCCGGAGCGCACACCGCTCGATGATGGCAGCCCGCGTGGCATCGGCCCCGCAGCCCGGTGTTCGGGACACCGCCACCAACGCGGCGCGATCCACTCCCCCAAAAGGAGAAACTGGGGGTCGCCTCGTTTAGGAAATAGTGATCGACAGCACTTTCGTGGCAGTGTTCTGCGTTGACGGATGACCCCTCGTCCTCTTCGTTTTGTGGTCGACGACCTTCACAGTGAAGGGGTATGTCCCACTGTCCCTCCTGTTGGGCATGCCAGAGACCACCCCAGTCGTCTTGTTCAGACGGAGATCCTTGGGGAGGCTGCCGGAGAACAGAGACCACTTGTACGGGGGATTTCCGCCGCTGGCCGAAAGGGGAGTCGAGTAAGCGACCTTTGCCTCTCCAGCTGGCAACGACTCAGTTGAGATCCGCAACGTTGTCCCAGCGTCCAGGGAAGCCAGATGCAGGTACAGGGTCAGACCGTCTGGGGACACAGCTGTGCCGGCATAGTCGGAGATCAGGGCATAGTTGTCAGCGCCGTCACTCAGCGCGCTACAGGTGGTGGACGTATCGCCTAGCACCCACCATCCCCAGGCAAGGTAGCTGACGCCATCTGTGTCAGCCCAGTTCATGAAGCTCTCATCGAACGTTGTCAGGCTCGACGGTCCAGACGGGGGATCGGCGCAGTCATAGCCCTGGTCGAACTCACCCGTCACCACCGGTACCTGTTTCGCTACGCTCGCGATCGAGGTGTTCCAGCACGATACGGTGTCGCAGGACTCGCCGTAGTAGTTGTGGAACGATGCAGCCAACTGATTGTCGGGGTCCGTCGGCTCATTGGTCAGCCAGCCACTCAGATCATTGGCGTAGCTCAAACCACCGAGCAGGATCGGCTGGCTCGCACCGGTCGCCCGGATTGCCGTTACCAGCGCCTGCATACCGACGGCTGCATACGTGTCGTTGTCGTCGATGGTGCCATTTTGGTTGGCCACGGGCACCGAACACCCACCGTCAAGCCAACATGACCAGTTCACAGAGAGCGATGAGTTTCCGTTGGCCGCCGGTGAATAGGGCTCGTTGAAGACGTCGAACACGACCGCCGGATTGTCCTTGAAGTCACTGGCCACCGACGTCCAAAACGCAGCCGAGTGATCGTCGGGCATCGGGCGCTGGCCGTCAGCATTTAGGGTGCCGGGTGCCGACCAATGCAGATCGAGGATCACATACAACCCTGCCGCGTTGAGATCCGAAACCCACGATTCGATGGCCTGCTGGTACCCGGCCTGCGTACCGTATGACGGCTGGCCGTTCAGGCCCAGCCAGCAGTCCTCATTCAGAGGAACTCTCACCGCATTGGCGTGCCATGAGGCAATCGCCAGAGCGGTGGCGGTCGTCAACGGTTGTGAAGAGTATCCCCAACCCTCGTCGCACGCGTACTCAGTGCTCGGCACATCGACGCCAAGAAGGCGGATCGTCTGGCCGTCGCCGTTGACGAAATGGTTGCCTGAGACTGCAATTGACAGGGCCGGACCGGCCTGGGCCGAACCGGTGACTGCGCCGGCCAAGACACAAGCCGCGACTACCGTGCCAACGGCGAATGTCAACGTCCATGCTGACCTTTGACGGCGCCGTCCCGGGCCCCTCTTCACACCGTGGATGTCTAGACCAGTGGTGTCAACGAGTCAACGTGGCAGAACCCGTTGACAGGGAACGATTCGTCTCACGTGACCTGCGAGTTCGGGGCGGGGACTACTAAAGCAGGAAGGGTGATGAGCCGATATCGCATGGATGGGAAGCTACCTCAGTATCGAGGAGCGGGAGCGACTGCTAGCTGCTCAGATTGCCGAGCACGGCAAGGCCTATAACAGCGGGGCGCTCCTAAGGTTCGGCGAGTCGTTCGATCGACACGACGAGGCCGTCGAGCTGTTTCAGGCTCTCGCCGAACTCGCGTGGGCTGACAGCGTCATCGGCGGTCACGAGGATGCACGCGATGCGTTTGAGAAAGTGGCACAGCTGCTGAACGAGCTGTGTAACAACGTCAAGATGGATTTCTAGCTCACGAGTGCTCACGCCCCAGACGAGAAATCTGTGGCGCCTCCCGGTGCTCCATCTCAACAGTACGGTCGTCGGTCGGGAGATTGATCCATCGGGGATTCCCGGAGGTGGGTTACTGCATCGAAGGGCGCGTGGGTGGCCCGGGATGTAATGCTGAGGCTCCGTCCGGACCGGGCACTTCGACCACAGGGTCCTCTCGATCGTCGAATTCTGTCCGTAGGGCCCGTGACATTACGGCGTGCTGGAAGTACAAGGAAGTGATGTAGGTCAACTCGAGGATCTCTTCGTCGCTCAGCCGGTCCTGGAGCGCGCCGAACAGAGCGTCGGGGACACGGCCGTGGTCATAGACGAGACAGTCGGTGTAGGCAAGGACAAGGCGTTCCGTCTCGTCGTAACAGGATGCCACCGACCAATGAGGGATCGACTGGATCTTCTCCTCGGCCACACCGAGATCCCGCAAGGACTTGCAGTGTTGGGAGTACACGAACTGGCTCCCTGCTGCCCATCCTGCGCGGATCTGGCCCAACTCTCGCAGGACCGGGTCTAGTCGCCGCTTCGGGCTCTGGTACAGCGCAAAGCCCGCAACGGCATGCTCGAGGACATCGGGGACGAGCGCAAACACGGTCCACCAATCACCGGGCGAGGCTGTCCAGGTGCCCGGCTCGTCAACAGGGTCCCGACCTTCGAAGAGGAAGTCGTACATCGTCGTGACGATGGGCGCTTTTGCCTCTGACCTGCGCACCTGACGGAGTCGGGGCACCGTCGCTCAGGCGTCGATCCGGACAACCGGTTCAGGGTCGTGCAACAAATCACCTTCATCGAGAACCCGGGTCCAACAGGCGAACTCGAGAAGGATCCCGTCAGGGTCCTGGAAGTAGACGGATCGTACAAACACTCCCGGATGCATGGTGTCGCTGATGCCGAACTCACTGTCGTCGTGATTGGCAACCTCGGTACAGTCGACCCCGGCAGCTAACAGGCGGGCCCGGTACTCGT
Source organism: uncultured Acidimicrobiales bacterium (assembly GCA_963731665.1). Classification (GTDB taxonomy): domain Bacteria; phylum Actinomycetota; class Acidimicrobiia; order Acidimicrobiales; family UBA8190; genus Chersky-840. The sequence continues at coordinate 848,074 of CAVSWP010000008.1, forward strand.
CGATGCGTTCCGGTGCGACAGTGAATGCCACGTGGTTCATCGAACCTATGGCACTGGTGAGATCCCCTTTGTCGGGGCGGGCAGCCGGTGCCGATATTCCAGGAACCCCGTCGGGAGCCCCGGGGAACCAGAAGAACGCGAGGCAGTCGCCTCCCCCACAATCGAAGAAGAAATGCTGGCCCATGCCCTCTGGCAGCTGGATCGTCTTGACCAGCCGCATCCCCAGCACGTTCGAATAGAAGTCGACCGTGCGCCCCATGTCGCGGCAAACGAGGGCCAAGTGGTGGACGCCCCGGAACTCAAATGGCTTGCGATCCTCCATGCAACACCCCACTGTGAGACGGTGATACCAGTCTAGATGTTGGAAGGAAGATCGTCCTGATAGATACGGCGTGCCGGATGGCCTCTGCCACCCTTCCCCAGGGTTGATCAATGGCACCCACGATCACGGCGGCCGAAGTGGCCCAGATGCTCAGGCGGGCTCGCGCTCTGCAATGAAGCCGAAGCCCAAACGTGCGGCCAGAAGCCCACGCAGAATGAACATCGGCACTGCCAGGCCAAGCCTCACGAACCTCATCAACCCTGTCGGAGAGAAGTGTCGAGCGGTCTGGAGCTAACCCGGCTCCCAGATTTGGCGCGATACTCTTCGTCGACTGGACTAACGCCATTGCGCCTGCGGGGGTAAGCGAGTGTCGAACACGAAGCCGGTGGAGGACTGGACGACCGACTTCGAAGTCCTCGACGAGCAGTACGTCCAGCACCCGTTCGAGATCTGGGACGAACTGCGTACCACGTGCCCAATCGCGGTTAGCGACCGGCGCGGCCGCACGTGGCTTCCCACGACCTACGAGGACGTCACTGCCCTCGCGCACAACACCTCCACGTTTAGCTCGCTCGACGTGAGCGTGATCGCCGTCGTCCCAGAGCAAGGGGACGAGGACAAGCTCCCCTATGGCATGCCGCCCATATCGGCCGATCCGCCGCTGCACTCGTGGACAAGGCGACTCCTGTTGCCCTGGTTCTCTCACAACAAGGTCGACTCCTACGAAGAGATGACGCGTGCGCTATGCGGCTCGCTGATCGACGCTGTGATCGAAGACGGGCGCACCGATGCGGCCCGTGGCTATGCCCAACAAATCCCTGTCCGGGTGATCGCGACCATCCTGGGCGTCCCCGAGGAGATGTCAGACACGTTCACGGGTTGGGTTCGCGACTCCCTCGAGTTCGCCGACGATCCTGAGCGTCGCAAGCGCGGGAATTATGGCATCGGCTACTACCTATGGGATCAGATGCAGGTGCGTCGCGAAAAGCCCGGAGATGACCTGTTGAGCTACCTTTTGCACGCTGAGGTCGACGGCGCGTCGATCGAACCCACGATTGTCCTCGGCATGGCGATGTTGACGTTGATAGCCGGCATCGACACGACATGGAGCGCGATCGGCTCGGCCCTCTGGCACCTCGCTGGCCACGATGACGACCGGAAACGGCTCGTCGCGGAGCCCGAACTCATGTCCACGGCCGTCGAGGAATTCCTCCGGGCGTATTCGCCGGTGACGATGGCACGCGTCGTGACCGAGGACGTGACGTTCCATGGTTGTCCGATGCGCGCGGGTGACAAGGTGTTGATGAACTTCCCCGCAGCCAACCGAGACCCACAGGCGTTCGACCGTGCCGACCAGGTCGTACTCGACCGTGCCACCAACCGCCATGTGGCGTTCGGGTTGGGTATTCACCGGTGCGCGGGATCCAACCTTGCGCGCATGGAATTGCGGGTCGCCCTCGAGGAGTGGCTCACGCGCATCCCGTCGTTCCACCTCGAGGAGGGGCGGCCGGTGTTGTGGGCCGGCGGGCAGGTGCGTGGACCGCGCGAGCTCCCCGTGGTGTTGCGATGAGCCTCGAGATCGACGCCCTCGAGGTCGAGGTCCGCACGGCAAGGTAGTCGCCCCGACCCTCGGGGTGCGGGGTCACCCGCTCCGAACGATAACGCCGTGACGATCAAGATGACGATTCGCGACCGTTGGTGATGATCGGCCTATGCCTCTTTGCAAGCGACACTGGAATGGCGGCATATGTGCGCGCAGTTGCTTGCGACCTCAATGGGTCGGGCTCTGACGCGGGGCGAGGTGGACCAGGCCGACGCCGTCGGTATTGATCCAGTCGGTCTTTCGGCGCCCTACCCCTTCCCTTCATCAATTCTGATGGGGTCCCGCAAGTCCTGTGTCTGTAGCGTGATCGGAGCGCGATGTCTAGCGCATCCGAAGGGGGCCCGATGGGCTGGCGTTTTCCGGGAAACCGTCATTGGGGTCCGTCGGGTACCGCGACCCGCGTTGGGATTGCGAGCCTCATAGTCGGCGTCGGCTGTCTTGCGGGCGCATTGAGTGTGGTCATGGGGGCGGCCGCGAACGCGCTGCCGGCTGACTGGGCCACGCAACAACAATTCCCGATAGCCCAGGACACCTATAGCGCCATCGCGTGCAACGATGCTTCAAGCTGCTTCGCCGTGGGTGCCCAGGTCACATCCAATGCAGGCGTGGTCGTTTCCACAACCGACGGCGGCTCGCATTGGACGCCCCAAACCCTGCCCAGCGGGGCCGGATCGCTCGCGGGAGTGACGTGCACGTCGAGCGCAGACTGTTGGGCCGTGGGGAGCGATCCCACCTTCACCAATGGAGTGGTCTTGTCCACCGATGACGGTGGGGCCACTTGGAGCACCCAGAGCTTGCCAAGCGGCATAGGGCCTCTTTCTTCAATCACCTGCACGTCAGGGTCACATTGTTGGGCCGTCGGCGCCGACTTCCTTGAAGGCGTGGGGGGAACCGGCACGGGCACGGGCACGGGAACCGGCACGGGCACGGAAACCGGGACGGGAACCGGAACGGGGACGGGGACGGGCACGGGTATCGGCTCTGGCACCGGCAACACCGGCCCAGGCGCCACCGTCCCCGACAGCGGCATCGCCGTGGCGACGACTGACGGTGGGGCCACATGGAGCAGCCAAGTCCTGCCCAGTGACGCCGGGCCGCTCTCGGGGGTGGCGTGTGTCTCGAGTTCGGATTGCTGGGCGGTTGGTAGTGATCCCACCAACACCACCGGCTTGGCGTTGTCCACGACAGACGGCGGAAGTACCTGGGACGCTCAAAGCCTGCCCGCCAACGTGGGTCCGCTGGCGGCGGTGTCATGCGGGTCAGGTTCCGATTGCCAAGCGGCGGGCACCTCCCCCATTGCCGGAAACGGGGCGCTCGTCGGTATGGTCGTCGCCACCACCGACGGAGGGTCGACCTGGAGGACCGGGACCCTGCCCAACGGCACCGGGCCGCTGGGGGCGGTGGCGTGTACCGCCGGCACCGAGTGCTGGGCTGCAGGCAGCGGCTTCACCGGCGGTGACGGCGTGGTCGTCTCCACCAGTGACGGGTCGACTTGGAGCGCCCAGACTCTTCCTTCGAGCACGGGCCCACTCGCCGGATTGGCCTGTCCTTCGAACTCAGCCTGCTTCGCCGTGGGCAGCGGTCCGTACGGCGGCTTCACGGTCACCGGCACCGCCGTGCGAGCGGCTCTCAAGGATCGTGTCGTCAGAGCATCGGTAGCCAAGGCCTCTGTGTCGCTCGACCTGGGCTCGGGCGATGCTCTCTTATACGGCTCGGGGAACCCGGGCGTGATCGTGGCCACCACGGACGGCGGCAATACCTGGAGCACTCAGCCCGTGTCGTTGAGCGGGCTGACCAGCCTCTCCTCGATGTCGTGCCCGCAAGCACTGGACTGTTGGGCGCTCGCCTCAGATCCGAGCGGGACCCCCGTCGTGCTGGCGACCACTGACGGGTGGCACACATGGAGCACTCAGAGCGTTCCCACCCGTGTGGATGAGCTCAGCGGCATCACGTGTGCGAGCTCATCGGACTGCTGGGCGGTCGGCGGGAACATCGCATATACACCCACGAGCATCACCGCCAGCGGCGTCGTGTTGGCTACCACCGATGGTGGTACGACCTGGAATGCCGAGACGGTTCCCGAAGGGACCGGACTGCTGAGCGGTGTGGCATGTGCCTCCGCCTCCGACTGCTGGGCGGTTGGTTACGACGTGCTGACTGAGGTGGGGATCGTCCTTGGCACCACGGATGGCGGTGCGACCTGGACCGCCCAAACCCTTCCCAACGGCACCGGTGCACTGTCTTCGGCGGCGTGCGCGTCCAGCTCCGACTGTTGGGTTGTGGGTAGCCAGCCCCAGGGGGAAGGCGCCGCCGTGGCCGCCACCACCGATGGCGGTGCTACCTGGAGCCTCCAGCAGGTTCCCGTCGGCTCGGGGCCGCTGCTGTCCATAGCGTGTCCCTCTACGTCGACCTGCTTTGCGTCGGGCAGCGCGGTGTACGGGGGTGAAGTCCTCGCCACCACCGATGGCGGAGCCACTTGGGCGACACAGAACCTCCCCTCGTCAATCCAAGACCTGACGAGCATCTCGTGCCCCAGCCCGGATGACTGCTGGGCAGGTGGGGGGGCGACCCCCATCGGAATCGGCGTCGTTGGTCCCCTGGGACCTTCGAGCGGCGGCGACACCATCGTGGCTACCACCGATGGAGGGAGCCTGTGGAGCGTCCAGGGTGTGCCCAGTGACGTCCTCGGTGTGGCGTCCGTCTCGTGTTCGTCAACTACGGACTGCTGGGCCTCGGGGATGACCGAAAGCGACTATGCGATCCTGTCGGAGGTCGGTGTCACGGTCACTCCGACCACGACACTGCCGCCACCGGTCACTGTCCCCAACGGCAACGCCACGCCCTACGAGCTGTACTGCCCGGGGTCACCGGTGGGAGACATCGTCCTCAACAACGTCACCACGACGGCCGCACTATCACCCCCGAATCCCTCCGCTGGCGAGCAATTTCACGTGGTCAACTACCAAACCCAGCTTATGATCCCGTCCTCGATCGCATCGGCGGCGCAGGCCCTGGGCAACACCGAAATTACGGGGACGGCTTCAGCGGCGGTGGATGCCGCCGGGGCAACGCCCTCATCGATCGCCACGGGCAAGCTCAGCTTTAACCTTCCCCTCCCCCGACCGGTGCCCGCGTCAGGCGTGACCCTGATCGTGCCGTCGACTCCGGGGACCATCGGCCCATTCGTGTCTTCGGGGGGTCAAATCACCATCTCCGAAGACAGTCACGCAACACTGAGCTTGGTGGTCTCGGGAAGCAGCCTTGGGCTTACCTGTACCACCTATCCTAACAACAGCGCGGCCTCCGGCATCGTGGCGGGCAGCCCGCCTGGCTCACCCATCTCGCCGGTCATCGCAACCACCCAGTCTGGGACTTCGACCACCACGCTCGCGACGACGGCACCCACGACCACGACGACCACTGCTTCCCCGACCACGAGCACGACCCCGGGCTCAACGGTCACGAGCCTCGCCCCCGCCGGTGGTAGCTCGACAACGAGCAATGGCTCGGCGGGAGGAGCCGTCACGACTGCGAATTCGGGATCGACTCTCTCCCGGACGTCGGGCTCGATCACCCAGGCCAGCTCCGGTGCCTTGGCCTTCACCGGCCCGGGAAGAGCCACCGAGTGGCTCGGGGTGTCCGGTCTGGTGCTCACCCTTCTCGGGTTGGCACTCCTCGGTCTTGTCGATGCACCCCGTCGAGTTTTGAGGCGCCTTGCGTATCTCGGCCCCGGACGTTGGCATACGTGGCGTGCTCGCGGCTTGAGCTCACGAGGACGTCTGTCTGCCGGCGCACTTGGCTCCCGGCTCGTGAGCAGCGCAGTGCGTGGCTCCAGGTGGCTCTTGGGTCGCTGACCCGCTGTTACACCCTGACGCTTGGGGTGGCGAAGTCGACCTTCTCGGCCGTGGCCGTCCCGGTTGTACGGCCCGGGTAGCTGACCCAGGACATGCAGACGTTGAGCTCGTCGACGACGTTCGAGGCCTCGATCTTGGTCCCGTTGTCGAGCTCCATTGTCATCGTGGTGTGGGCGTCCTCGATGAGGGTCAGGTCATAGCCCCGGTCCAGAGCGCCGTACGCCGTGGCGCGGACGCACCAGTTGGTGGCGGCGCCAGCCAGCACGACGTGGGTCGCGCCCAGCTGGCCGAGTACCTGCTCGAGCTCGGTCTGCTCGAACGACGAGTTGAACCTCTTGTGGATCAGCGGCTCGCCCTTTCCAGGTACCAGCTCCGGCACCCACTGCCACTGCGGGCTTCCGTGAGGCAGCTCGTCATCGGAGTGCTGCACCCACACCACAGGCACCCCCTCGGCGCGAGCGCGCCCTACGGCACGCGCAACGTTCTTGGTGATCCGCTCGGAATCCCACGACTCGTCCATCACGCCGACCTGCACGTCGACCACCAGAAGCACCCTTTTGTCACCCTCGCGGACCGTTGCCATGGTGATTCCCTTTCGCACGCGCCGTCCAACGGCCGCAATAGTAGAGCGATCTCGTTCATGACCGACCGCTCGAGCCGACACCTCGACATCGAGGTCGAAGACCTCGACGCTTCCGCCGGTGTGGCAATTGCCCTGAGAGCGCGGCTCACCCACTTCCAGCGGCAAGACGGCGCTGCCCGTCGAATGCAGGCCGATCCCGACGTTCAGCTCATTACGTGCGGGGCCATCATCTGGAACGGAGGGAGCGTGGCGCCCTGCGGCTCGTCTCGCCCCCAGGAGCACGTCGGCAAGTCATCGAGGACGTCGGCCGTCTCATCGTCACCTGTCGTCTTGATGGTCCGGATGCCACACCAGCATCGCCAGGGATGGACGAACACAGGGTCGTGCATTGCGTTCACGGTGTAGAAGAGGTCCCCGGCGGTGAGCCTGCCCAGCACGGTGGCCATGTCCCAGCGTTCCGGGGACCCCGGCTTGGCAGCGGTCTCCACTCCGGTGATGTGCCGGTGTCCCCAATTCGTCAACGACCGGGCGACGCACGATATCTGAAACGCCTCTGCCATGGCCTGCCTCTTCCGATGACCTCCCGGGTAATCGCGGCGCAATCAATGACTATCCCCAAATCATACGAACAATCACAGACGGACGGACCGGGAAGGTTCTCGGCGGCGAACAACCGATGCACAACTTCGCCCCTCACTCCTGTCAAAGGCGGCCCGCGGGTGCCGAGAATCACAGAGGCTGTCCAAGACAACCCCTTCCAAGGCAGACAGAGAGACATGAGCGTTTTCCGGATCGTCTACCGTCAGCTCGAGGCGGACCGGCGCCCGCCTGAGGACGTCGAAGCCGTCGAGTTCGTGCAGATGGAACCTTGGATCGTGTTCCTTGACCCGGCTGGAACCTGTCTCACCGTTCGTACCGAGCACGTGGAACACATCGAAAGGGTGCCCCTCATGCTTCCCGTTCCTCAGCCCGAGACGAGCCTGCCGTCGGACCTCCCCTTGGGTTGACCCGTCAGCCGTTGACGGTAGGCGAGGAAGTCAGGTGACAGATTCCGACCAGGCGACGTCGACGAGAAGGTCGGCCACAAGGTCGGGACGGCTCAGGAACGGTGAGTGCCCGGTGGGCCACTCGACGACCCGATCGGCACGGCGGCCCAGGATCCTCTGCAGGTCAGGGTGGACGATGTTGTCGAGGGTGCACACGGCATAGGTCGAAGCCCGCTGACGCCAAGCCACTTCGTTCGGCGTCTGTGTCAGGGTCACCATCGGGTGCGGCCCGAGCCGGTCGACCGCCCTATCGGCAAGATCGTCCGGACAGTCGTTGTAGAACAGGGCTCGTGCCCCCTGAGCCTCGACCGTGCTGGTGGCGTCTTCGGCCACACGAAACGAGGCGAGCGCGTCGGGGCGGCCCGAGTAATCCAGATGGCCGGCCTCAGACGCATCGGTCGCGACACTCATCGCCGACTCTCCCTCGTCGAGGTTGAAGGCGGCGATGTACACGAGATGCGATACCCGGGGATGAACGCCCGCTTCGGTGATGACCACTCCCCCATAGGAATGGCCGACGAGGACGACGGGACTTGCCAGTCGGTCCAACACTGTTCGCACCCTGTCGGCATCCCCATGGAGGTCGGTGAGGGGCCCGTCGTCAACCCCGTGCCCCGGGAGATCGATGGCCATCGCCGCGACGTCGCGTTCCGCCAGTAGATCCACGACTTGCTCCCAACACCACGCGCCGTGCCATGCACCGTGGACGAGAAGCACCGGTCTTGGACCCACACCCCATTGTGCCAGGGTCGGCACCGGCCGGGTCTACTGCGCGCGATCGTCCTCGAGACAACCACGCAGGAAGCCCTCCAGACGTGGCCACCAGTGGGTCAACACCGTGGCGAGCCCGATGCATCCGTGGGGGGCGTCGGGGTACACGAGCATCTCGGCCCGGTTCCCGGCCACCACCCAGCGATTGGCGAAGAACAAGGTGTCGTCGACGAGGTGATCAGCGGTCCCGACGGTGAACAGCCCCGGGGGCATGCCCCGCAGGTCGGCATACATGGGCGACAGGCTCGGGTTACGCCGTTGCTCCGAAGACATGCCTGGTGCGAACTGCTCGATCATGAACTCCATGTCGATAGGGTCGAGGAGGTCTGCGTCGGGCTCCAGACCGGTGCCCATCGCGCTTGGTGTGCCGCCGAGGTCGTAGGCGCCGAAGACGAGGTTGGCTCCGCAGAACCGGCCACCGAGTCCATGGCGATCACGCATCCTGAGCAGGGTCACAGCCGACAGGTGGGCACCAGCGGACTCCCCGCCGATGAGAAGACGCTCGGTGCCGTACTCGGCGGCCGCGTTCCCGATCAGCCACAAGGCCGCCGCCTCGCAGTCGTCTGGTCCCGCCGGGTAGGGGTGCTCAGGCGCCAGCCGGTACTCGACGCTCACGATGGCCAGGTTCAGCTGCTGGCACAGCGCTTCGTTCAACAGGTCGGTCAGCTCGGGCTCGCCGGTCATCCAGCCGCCCCCGTGGATGTGGAGCATGGCTCCCTCCGCCCGATCGGGCCGGAACTCTCGGAGGCGAAGCGGCCCGGCAGGACCAGGGACCATGCGGTCCACCCCCTTCTCCGAACGCAGCACCAGCGCTGATTCCGCGGCCCGTCGGGCCTGGGCACGTTCCAGCGCGGAGCCGGTGTCCTCAGCGGGGGGAAAGCGATCGACGAACTCCTTGGACTCCGACCGGATCTGTTCCCGTGCCTCCTCGAGCTCCTCGTCCCACAGCCTCATTGGTCACCTCGAGCTTCCTGGTCTCTTCCGTCCGATCACGCTAACCAATCGGCCTCCCTAGGCCTTGTCGTAGGCGGCTCGGGCGGGGCCGAGGTCGAAATACTCTCGCCAGGCCCGGATGCGGCCGTCTTCGATCTCGAAGACACCACAGATCGGCAAGGTGACGGCCTTCCCGTTGATCGTGATGTGGTCCGTCCGCTCGTTCATCACGACGTTGGCGGAGGCGACCTGGTGATGGACCTCCAGACGCCCCGGGGGGACGTCGGCGAATTTGTCCACGAACTCGCGGATGGCCGGCTTCCCGACGATCGCCGTCAGGGGGACGCTGTGATAGACGGCGTCCTCGGCGAAGCAGTCGATGATGTACTGGGTGTCTCGATGCTCCCACGCGGCGAGGAAATCCCGGATCAACCTGTCGTTGCGTCCCTCGGGGGTGTCCGCGTCCATGATGGGCTCCGCTTCCCGGCCCTCCCTACCCGAATTTGACCGTCGTCCAGGCCCGGGCGACGGACTGGTCACCTTCGACCGACACAGCCTCGTCGGCACTCCCCCGCCTGCCGAGGAGCCAGAGCAAGAGGTCCGACGTGCTGGCCCGCACGACGGCGTCAGTTTCGTCGAGCCCGGGGTGGAAGTCGATGTGGTCGGGAGCCAGGGCCAGCGTGAATTCGACGGGCGCGTCGGTGGCCGAGAGCGCCAGGGAGCCTGAGAGTTCAGGCCGGGGGGTCAGGGCCAACCAGAACGAGACGATGTGGAGGTATTCGTCGATACCGTCGGCGGCGAGAGCCGTATCGAGAGGGTGGGCAACTCCGCCGGCGTGTTCGGCGTCCCACCGGTGCACGGCGGTCTCCTGGGCCACGCGGCGATGCCAGAAGCGGGCGGGCCCGGGGCCCATGACGATCCAGTTCCACACTGGCTCGTCAGCACCGACGTCCTCCAGGACCGTGACGAGCATCGACATCCCTTCCTCGTACCAGGCGCACAACACGTCCCAATCCTCGGGCCTGTCGGGGAAGGCGCCCATCTCGGTGGCCCGCGTGCGGACCATGTCCCCCACCCACCGGTGAGCACTGCCGATGTGCCCGACGAGGTCGGACATGTCCCAGCCGGGACAACTCGGCACCGGGGCCGTCGGGTCCCCTCGGCCCGCCGCCAACAAGGCGGCTCCGTCGACCTTGACGCATTCGATGAACAAGTCCGGCTCCATGGCCCTGAGTCTCTCAGGGATCGGCGCCTCTTCCCAACGCGGTGTACGGGCAACTCCCCCTACAGTTGCAGCCATGCTGGACCAAGGGCTCATAGACGACCTGACTACGCACGCCGTCATGATCGAGGAGGTCCGCGACGGCCTCCGTGATGGCCTGCTTCCCGACGAGATCGTGCGGCTCTCCATCGACATTCGGAGGGCCATCGAGAACCTGATCGAGGACGAAGAATGATCCTCGGCGCATCGGGCTGATTCAGCCGCCGTCACCCACCGCCTGATCGCGGTTCACGGCGTCGGGAGAGAACGCCGGCAGGCACACCGCCACGTAGCGGGCGCCGCACCGAGGGGTCGAGTACCGAACCCACTCATTCGCAGGGGCACCGACGGCTTGTCCGGCCGTGGCTGTGAGCGATCCGTGCTGCGTCTCCACCAGGACCTCACCTTCGATGACGATGGTGTATTCATCGAACGCTGGCGTCTGTCCGGGTTCGGACCAGCCCGCCGGGCTCTCCATCACCGCCACGGAGACCGACTCTGTGCCCGTGGCCAGTCGGCCGATGAACTCGGAGATCTGCTTGGGAGGCGAGCCGGCCGCCGTCAGGACCGTGGGCGCGGGGACGAGGTGAACCATCAGCTCGTGTAGTCGACAGGACCTGCGCCTTTCACCCCGAAGGCGAAGGCCAGGCCCCGCAGCGGCGCGTGGTCGGTCGTGGGCCAGATGCTGTGTGTCGTGTCCGGAGGTGTGTAGATGAGGTCGCCCTGGCCCACCACCCGTTCCTCGGGGCCTATCTTCATGATGCCGCGGCCGGACAGGATGTAATAGAACTCGTGGGTGGGGTGGGAATGGGGGTCGACCAGACCTCCGCCGGGGACTTGCCATTCACTGACGAGCTCGAGGAATCCACCGTCGGTGGCGGCCCGCATTTCCTGCGGTGGGACCAACCACCACACGGGCACCGTGCCGTTGTGCTCGACGACGGGGGCGATCTCTTCGATCGATCTGACGTCCATGAGTCGCTCACCTCCTGTTCCTCGCAGATCCTGCCATCTGGGTCCGCCGGGGTGTCGCCCGCGGGTGACGCCCGTCCAAGGGCTCGACCATCGGCGAGCCGCTCGGCACTCGGGCACACCCGAGGTCATGGGTTCTAACCTGGGGCGACGTTCCACCCACAGGGAGAGGGAAATGGTTGCCACCTACGAAGACGCCGCCCTTGTCATGCAAATCGTCCGCTGGGGAGCGGAGATGGGTCTCGACGACGCCGGGCACGCGATCTTTGCCGACGCCTTCGACGCAAAATCGGCTTCGCTCGACAATCCGGCCGTGAGGAAGATGCTGTCGTTCGGCGAGACCGTCGCCACCCTCGTCAAGCACGGGATCCTCGACGAGGCGCTCGTCCAGGACCTCTGGTGGATCGAGGGCGCGTGGGGCCGCGTGGGGCCGGCGGCAAAACGCGACCGAGAGCGCCTCGGAGAGCCTCGTCTGTACGAGAACTTCGAGGCGCTGGCCGCCGCCACCGGCTGACGCACCGACGGGTTCCGACCCACAAGGCGGTCCCGACCGCCAGGCACCTCGCCCCCGTCAGGGAAGGGAACGCCGGTACCGGAGCTCATCGACCTGGACGCCCCAGACCTCCGCCGTGCGCTGGAGTTCGTCCGGCGACCACCCGTCGGCTCGGTAGAAGCGCTGGGCACGATCGTTTCCCACCAGGACCCACAACACGGCGTGGGTGAAGCCGCTTTGCACCAGGTGCGCTCGCGCCCTCGCCATGAGACGGCGGCCCACGCCGAGTCCCCACGCCGAGGGGTCGACGTAGAGCGCCAGGACCTCTCCGGCCTCCCGAGCGTCGGGGTCTTGGGACGGACCGACGGTGGCGAAGCCACACACGGCACCGTCTTCGTCGGCCACGAGCGTCGACGGAAGGGTCGGGTCAGTGGCACCGAAGCGGTAGTGGGACATGCGATCGTCGGCTCGCAGACCATCGAGGTAGGCGTCGGGGAGTAAACCTCGGTAGGCGACCTGCCAGGCGCGCACGTGCACCTGTGCGACCTCGGCGGCATCGCCGGTCCGAGCGGGGCGCACACGCAGCACCCGCGTATTCTCCCAGGCCGAGCTTCGGCCCCATGCCTGGATCTGGAGGTATCCGGGCATGCCGAGACGTCGTTGCGTCGACCCCGATCGGGCTCCGAACACAACGAGGAGGCGTTAGGCTCGTGAGGGGCCATCTTTCGGGGAGGCGGTGGTCTCGGGGAGGCGTTGGATGCGCAGGGGGGCGGTCGCGGTCGCAGTGGTGGGGCTCGCCCTGTCGACGCTCGGCGGGTGCACTCTCCCCCACGTGGGGTCCACCGCCTTGGGCTTCTTCGTGCCCTCGCAGAGCGTGAGCGACGTCGATGCCCTCGCCAGCCACCTCGGCGTCCAGGTCGAGGGGATCTCGGGCTACACGAGCCAGTCGTCGTGGGCCGCCATCGGCAGCTACCAGCCACCGTCCACGTCGTTGCGCCTCTATTTGAGTGTGAGCATGTCGCCGAGCAACTCGAGTCCCGCTCAAACCCCCGCCAATCTCGGCGTCTACCAGACGCTCGCCCAGAGTCTGGTCAACGCCGGACAGCCCTACGCCATACTGCGGATCGGGTGGGAATGGTCCACCACGTACTTCTCGTGGGGGGTCCAGAACACGACTCCCGCTCAGTACGTCACGGCCTTCGACGACATCGTCACCACCATGCGCAGTGTCCCCGGACAGCACTTTCTCTTCGACTGGTGCGCGGCCGCCGACGAGGTGCCCACCAACGGGTCGTACGCGGCGTCGTACCCCGGCGACCAGTACGTCGACTACATTGGCACGGACCAGTACGACAACCCCGGTTCAAGTTGGGCGGCCACCCTCAACACCGTCGGCGGCCTCGCCTACACGGTCAACTTCGCCAAGGCTCACGGGAAGTTCGTGAGCATTCCCGAGTGGGGCCTCAACGGCACCGACGATCCGGGGTTCATCAATTCGATGCACGCCTTCATCGCCGACCCCGGCAACGACGTGGGCTACAGCTCCTACTTCTCCGATGACGCCACGGTCGACTCCGACATCACCCAGTTCCCGAGCTCCGAGGCGGCGTTCACCCAAGACTTCGGGTAGCCCGGTGGCAGCGGCCCTGCCCGGGATCAGTCCGAGAGCTGGCTCATGAACTGGTTGAGGTCGAAGTAGTCGCGCCACGCTTTGATGAGCCCACCGTCCAGCTCGAAGGTCCCCATGACGGGGAGGCTCACCGTGCGCTCCGGAGAGGCGAAATGGTCCACCCGTTCGGTGAGCACGACATCACCGTGGGCTACGGCGTGACGGACCTCGAAGTCCACCCGGTCCCACCCCGTGGTGAAGCTCACGATCATCTCCCGGATGTCCTCGCGCCCCACGATCGGGTCCACCGGAATGTTGTGGTACACGGCGTCGGCGTCGAAGTACTCCATCATCTCGTCGATGTCGAGCTTCGACCAGGCCGCACAAAAGTTCGTCACGATCTCGAGCGCTGCTGCGGACACCTGATGACCTCTCTGTCGGTAGTGCTCGTCATGCGTAGCACGGCCGACCCGGTGATGGCATGTCGAAAGACCATATTCCGGGCGGTCGCCGCCCAGGAGCTCAGCCTGCGGCGTCGCGTACGTCGAGTGTGGCCGGCATGGGGCGCAGTCCGGCCTCGTCCTCATGGGTCTGGCCCTGGACGAGTTGGCTGCGGCTGATGGCCACCACCCCCGCCACCAATGCCGCCAGGGCGGCGGCCTCGACGACGATGGCGAACGGCGCCAGCTGCAGGTGCTCTTGGAAGATGAACACGCCGAGCAGGCTGGCGACGAGCGGATCGACGATGGTGAAGCCCGGCTGCGAGGCTGCCAGGGGACCGGCCTGGAAGGCGTGCGTCGAGAGCAGCATCGACGCCGCTCCCACGACCAGAAGGGCGTACGGCGACCACGTCAGGAAGATGTTGAAGCCTTCTCCGGTGTGAGAGCTGAGCTCCTTGATCACCGCCGCCACGAACCCCCACGAGATTCCGGTGGCCACACCGAGCGTGGCCGCCTTGCGGGCCGGAGAAGGTTGCACGCCCCGTCGCATGGGAGTGAACGCCATGACGGTGGCGACGAGCGCCAGTCCGATGGCGGAGACCCCCGCGAACCACCACGAGGCCGCCGGCGCGTGCAGGTGCCCACCCGACGGGTTGGCCGTGAAGAGAAAGACCCCGAGACCGGCGGCCATGGCGGCCGCCGCGAGCCAGTCATGGCGCGCGATGCCGCGATTCCCGATCAGTGCCATATAGGCGAACACAAAGAGCAACTCGCTGGCCAGGATGGGCTGGACCAGGGCAAGGTCTCCGAAGTGCAGGGCCGCGACCTGGAAGACAAACCCCAGGATCATGCTGGCGATGCCGGCCAGCCAGATGCGTTGCCGGATGAGGTACAGCAAAAGGCGCGGGCTGAAGCGTTCACCACCAGGGGCGGTGGCAGCTCCCAGGCGCTGGCACACCGACGACGTGGCCGTGCAGAAGCTCGCGGCCAACGCCAAGACCACCGCCTTCACCGTGAGCCGACTCTCTGGTCCATTGACCTTCCCGTGCGCTACCCCCCGACTTGCATGCTATTTGGTGGCCGGGTAGCCGTGGTCCCAGGCTCAGCAGGAGTCGAAGGTGGCGCCGGTAGAACCTCGTAGCGCGAAGCGGGGCCGGACGCCACTGGGCGGCCCGTCGGGGCCCACCAGGCGCCAACCGGTCCGAATGAGAAGCTCCCCGAGCACGCGCGCGGCCCGCTTGTTGACGGCGTGTGGCCCGCCAGCCCCCCACCCCGGCGTCTCGGGGGTCACCCGCACCCCCGAGGCGGTGCGGGCCAATTCGCGGCGGTGTTCGTCGGCCAATCGCTCGGCCATCCAGGGGTGCATCGTGTCTCCTACCGAAGGAACCTCGGGAGATCGGGGTGTCCGATTGCCTCGATCTCCATTGCCCTTGCATGCTACCTGGATATATGTATATAGTCAACTCGCTATGCCAACACTCGACGACGGCGTCTCCGCCGCACCCCGGCCCACGGTCACGGTGCGCGCCTCGGCCCCCGTCGAGCTGTGCTGGGCACTGCACGCCGGGGTGAAACAGGAATTCCGTGAGGGCCATCCCGTGCTGCGCGCCCTGTACGACGAGCATCCCGAGCTCCTCGAGCACGCCGCGACGTTTTGGAACGACGACGCCTCGCCGGGCCTGGGCTTTCTCGAGCTGCTCGTCTTGGCCCATGCCGCCGGTGAGCTCTTCGCTCTCGATCTGGGCGGGCTGTTCTCGAAACTCGACTCCGTGGCCGCCAAGACCCAGCCGCACCTGTCGTTGGCCTCGGAGAGCGCGGCCGACCGGCTGATCGTCATCGACAGGCTCGCCCGGCTGCGACGCTCGGCGCGGCTGCGCCAGAGCTACAGCGCGTTGCTCGAAGCGGTGTGGGGCGAGATCGGCCCGGGATGGAGGCGAGAGGGCCGGCGCGCCGTCGAAGCCGTGTGCGCCGACAAGCGCGAGCAGCTCGCCCGAGGAGCCCAGTGGCCCGAGATCACCCGCATCGAATGCGACGTCGACGAGATGATGGCCCGTCTCGTCGCCGGCGTGACCCCCGACGGGGAGCTGGCCGTCGTCCCCGCCTACTTCACCCACAAGAGCATGCTCTTCGACCTGCCCGGCCTCGTCGTCATCGGCGTGCGCGCCGACGTCTCGGACTCCGGGAACCGGGCCCGCACCCAAGCGCTCGCCCGCCGGCTGAAGACCTTGGCCGACCCCACCCGCCTCGGCATCGTGGACCATCTGGTGAGGGGCCCGAGCACGGTGTCGGAACTAGCTCGACATTTCGGGATCGCCCAACCCACGGCGTCGAACCACGTGAAGCTCCTGCGCGACGCCGGGCTGGTCACCGATGTCCGGGTGGGGGCCCAGCGCCAGCTCGTCCTGGACCCGGCCACGGTCGAAGACCTGCTCGACCATCTCCGGGTCATGCTCGAGCCCACGCTCGAGGGTGGCACCCCTCCCCCGCAAAGGGTCTTGCGCAGGAAATAAAGATAGGCAAAACTATCTTTAAGCAGGCAGGGCCTTTGGAACCGGCTCGAGGGAGGTTGCCAACATGGCCATCGCACTGGTGACGGGGGCGTCGCGGGGTCTCGGGCTGGCCCTGGCCGAGGAGCTGGCGGGGCGGGGATGGAGCCTGGTGGTCGACGGGCGAGACGTGACGTCGCTCGCCCGCGCCGAGCAGGCCATCGGCTCCCACGTGGCACCGGGTGCTTCGCTCGTTGCCCTGGCTGGTGACGTCGCCGACGCCACCCACCGCCGGGCTCTAGTGGCCGCGGCCGAGGGCCTCGGCGGCCTCGACCTGCTGGTCAACAACGCCAGCACCCTGGGCGCCACCCCGCTGCCGAAGCTCGCCGCCTATCCCCTCGACGAGCTGGCCCGGGCCCTCGAGGTCAACGTCGTGGCGCCGCTCGCCCTGGTGCAGCAGGCCATGGCGCTGCTGCGGCGGTCGGTACGCCCCACCGTGCTGAACATCACCTCCGACGCCTCGGCCGAGGCGTACGAAGGCTGGGGAGGCTACGGGTTGTCCAAGGCCGCTCTCGACCACCTGAGCGCCGTCCTGGCCGTCGAGGAGCCTGAGCTCGCGGTGTGGGCCGTCGATCCCGGTGACATGCGGACCCAGATGCACCAGGACGCCTTCCCGGGTGAGGACATCTCGGACCGTCCCCTGCCAGCCGACGTGGTGCCGAACCTCGTGGGGCTCCTCGAGCGCGACCTCCCGAGCGGACGGTACCGCCTGTCCCAGCTCGAGCCGGCGACCGAGCCCGAGCTCGAGGTGGAGCACTCATGACCACGCTCGTCCCCACCGGAAGTCGCGTCATCGCCGGGCTTCCCGCCTTCGAGCTCCCGCCCGAGCTCGAGGCGAGCTCCCCGCCCGAAGCCCGGGGGATGACACGAGACGCCGTCAGGATGCTCGTCGCCCACCGCCGTGACGGCACCCTCGTGCACTCACACTTCTCGCAACTGCCGCGCTTTCTCGACGAGGGAGATCTCATCGTCATCAACACGTCGGGAACGCTGGCCGCCGCCGTCGAGGGCCGGGACGGGGCCGGGCGCCAACTCGAGGTGCATTTCTCCACCCAGCTGCCCGCCGACCTGTGGAGCGTGGAGCTGCGCGCCGGCACCGAGGGGTGGTTGGGTGCCGAGGCCGGGGAGGTGGTCGCGCTGGCGGGGGGCGGGGCCGTCACGCTGCTGGCGCCCTACGCCACGCACCCCAGCGGTGTGCGCCTGTGGATCGCCGCCGTCTCCACCCCGGATCCCTTGCACACCTACCTGGCCGTGCACGGCCATCCCATCCGCTACGGGTACGTGCGGGGCAGCTGGCCGATCTCGACGTACCAGAACGTGTACGCCACTGAGCCCGGCTCGGCGGAGATGCCCAGCGCGGGGCGGCCCTTCACCCCCGAGGTCCTCACCCGACTCGTGGCCCGGGGGGTGGGGGTGGCCCCCGTGGTCCTGCACACCGGCGTGGCATCGCTCGAGGCGTCCGAGCCGCCGTACCCCGAGTACTACCGGGTGTCTCGTGCCACCGCCCACAGGATCAACGACACCCGGCGCGAAGGCGGCCGAGTCATCGCCATCGGCACCACCGTGGTGCGGGCCTTGGAGACCGTGGTGGACACCAGGAGCGAGGTGCACGCCGGACACGGGTGGACCGACACGGTGGTGACAGCATTACACCCCGTCACGTCGGTCGACGGGCTGCTCACCGGCTGGCACGAGCCCGAGGCCTCGCACCTCGCCATGCTGGAGGCGATCGCCGGGAGGGAGCTGCTCGAGCACTCGTATGCCGCCGCGCTCTCCGAGGGGTATCTGTGGCACGAATTCGGCGACGTGCACCTGGTCCTGCCGTGAACGACCGCGTGGCCCGCTTCGAACCGCCGTTGGCGGCCATGCCGACGACGAGGCGCGCCCTTCTGCTGGCGCTGAAACGCAATGGGTCGATGCGCGCCAACGAGCTGGCCGAGCAGCTGGGGATCACCGTTGCCGCCGTCCGCCAGCAACTCCTGCGGCTGAGCCAGGACGGGCTCGTCACCCATCATCCCCACCCCGAGGGCCGAGGCCGGCCGACACACTCCTATGAGCTCACCCCCACGGCTGAGATGTTGTTCCCCAAGCGCTATGGAGACCTCACCACCGAGTTGCTGGGCTACCTGGGGGGCCCCGACAGCAACGAGGTGACCGAGCTCTTCGAGCACCGGCGCCAACGGCGCCTCGCCGACGCCCGGTCCCGCCTCGCCCAGATGACCCTGGACGAGCAGGTGGGCGAGCTCACCCGCATTCTCGATGAGGACGGATATCTGGCCGACGTCGAACGCCTCGACGACGGCGGGTGGCGGATCACCGAGCACAACTGCGCCATCCTGTCGGTGGCCACCGGATTTCGCCAAGCATGCTCCAGCGAGATCGCCTTCATCCGAGACGCTCTCCCCGGTGCCCGGGTGGAGCGCGTCGCCCATCTCATGGACGGTGCACACGTGTGCGCCTACGAGGTCCACCCTCGCTGACGTCGGACGACACCGGCGACTCGTAGCGCGGTCCCGGGCCGCCACCGTAAGCTCGATCGCGACGACCGCCAGGGGGCCCGCATGGAGACGACGACCGATCGAGTCCCGCAGAGCCGGTTGTTGCAGACCGAGATCCCCGGCCCCCGCTCCCGAGAGCTCATGGATCGCCGCCGGGCCGCCGTACCGGCGGGAGTGGGCACGACCTTGGGCGTGTTCGTGGCCCGGGCCGAAGGGGCGATCGTCGAAGACGTGGACGGCAACCGCCTGATCGACTTCGCCTCGGGGATATCGGTGGTCAACGTCGGCCACAGCGCGCCGCGCGTCGTGGCGGCCGTGACCGACCAGGTCGGGCGATTCACCCACACCTGTTTCCAGGTGACCCCGTACGTCGGCTATGTGGAAGTGTGCGAGCAGCTCAACCGCCTCACACCCGGCGACCACGAGAAGCGCACCTTCCTCGTGAACTCCGGCGCCGAAGCCGTCGAGAACGCCGTCAAGGTGGCCCGCTACGCCACCGCACGCAGCGGGGTGGTCGCCTTCGACCACGGGTTCCACGGCCGCACCCTTCTGGGCCTGAGCCTGACGGGCAAGGCCATGCCCTACAAGCAGGGGTTCGGGCCCTTCGCTCCCGAGGTCTACCGGGCACCGTACTCCGACCCCTTCCGGGGCAGCGGCAAACTGGCCGACACCCTCGACGCCATCGACACGATGGTGGGGGCGGACTCCATCGCCTGTGTCGTGGTCGAGCCCATCGCCGGTGAAGGCGGCTTCATCGTGCCCGAACCAGGCTGGCTCCCGGGCCTGGCCGAGTGGTGCGCCGCCAATGGCGTCGTGTTCGTGGCCGACGAGATCCAGTCCGGGTTCGGAAGAACGGGCGCCTGGTTCGCGTGCGAGCACGAGGGTGTCGTGCCCGACATCATCACCACCGCCAAGAGCCTCGGAGGCGGTCTGCCCATCGCCGGGGTCACGGCAAGAGCGGACCTCGTGGACAGCGTGCACCCCGGGGGGCTGGGAGGCACCTTCGGAGGCAACCCCGTGTCCTGTGTTGCGGCCCTGGCGGCCATCGAGACCATGCAGGCGGAGGGGCTCGTCGAGCGCGCCCAGAAGATCGGGGCCGTCATGCTGAGCCGCCTCCAGACCATGGCGGCGGCGCATGCCGTCGTGGGTGACGCCCGGGGTCGGGGCGCCATGGTGGCCATCGAGCTCGTCGGCCCCGACGGCATCACTCCCGACAAGGCGACCACGGCCCGCCTGGCCGCCGCCTGTCACGCCCAGGGGCTGCTGGTGCTGACCGCCGGCACCCACGGCAACGTCGTGCGACTGCTCCCGTCGTTGGCGATCCCCGAGGACCTGCTGGACGAGGGACTGGGCATCCTCGAGGCGGCGCTGTCCGACGCCTGAACCCTGGCCCGCCCCGTCACGAGTCGAGTGACGACATGACGTGCTTGATGCGGGTGTAGTCCTCGAACCCGTAGGCGGAGAGGTCCTTGCCGTAGCCGGAGTGCCGGAAGCCCCCATGGGGCATCTCGGCCACCAGAGGGATGTGGGTGTTGATCCACACGCACCCGAAATCGAGCCGCTTGGACATGCGCATGGCCCGGCCGTGGTCGCGCGTCCACACCGATGACGCCAGACCGTATTCCACACCGTTGGCCCATGCCACGGCTTGGTCCTCGTCGTTGAACCGCTGCACCGTGATCACCGGTCCGAACACCTCTTGCTGGACGATGGCGTCATCCTGGAGGACGTCGCTCACCACCGTGGGCTCGTAGAAGAACCCGCGGTCGCCGATCTGATGGCCACCCGTGCGCAACTCGGCATGGGCAGGCAGGTCGTCGATGAAGGCGCGGACCCGGGCCAGCTGGTCGGTGTTGTTGAGGGGGCCGAAGTCCGCTCCTTCGACATCGGGCCCGGCCACGCTCTGGCCCTGTGCCTGTTCGACGAGGGCGGCAGCCAGGTCGTCGTGCACGTGCGGTCCAGCGAGCACCCGCGTCGCCGCGGTGCAGTCCTGGCCGGCGTTGAAATAGCCGGCGACCGCGATGGCCTCGGCCGCCTTCTCGACGTCGGCGTCGTCGAACACCACCACGGGCGCCTTCCCGCCCAGCTCCAGATGGACGCGCTTGATGTCCTGGGCAGCGGCGATGGCCACCTCGCGGCCGGCTCGTACGCTCCCGGTGATCGACACCATCTGGGGCACACGGTGCGCCACCAGAGCGCGTCCGGTATCACGATCCCCGCACACGACGTTGAAGACGCCGGGAGGGACGAGCTCGGCGACGATCTCGGCCAGCAGCAGGGTCGACACCGGCGTGGTGGGGGCGGGTTTGAGCACGACCGTGTTGCCGGCCGCAATGGCGGGGGCGAACTTCCACACGGCCATCATCATGGGGTAGTTCCACGGCGTGACCTGGGCGCACACCCCGATGGGCTCACGCCGGACGTAGGACGTGAACCCCGACATGTACTCACCGGCCGAACGACCCTCGAGTAGTCGGCACGCGCCGGCGAAGAAACGGATCTGGTCGACCATGGGCGGGATCTCCTCCGACATGGTGAGTGCCTTGGGCTTGCCCGTGTTCTCACACTCGGCGTCCACGAGGTCCTGGGCGCGCCCCTCGACGGCGTCGGCGATCCGTAACAGCGCCAGGCTGCGCTCCGAGGGCGTCGTCTCGCGCCATCCCTCGAAGGCGTCGAGCGCTGCGGTGAAGGCGCGATCGACATCGGCGGGGCCCGAGACAGGCATAGTGGCGAAGACTTCCCCCGTCGAGGGGTTCACGAGGTCCTGGGACGCCCCACCCTCGGGGTCGGCGTAGGCTCCGCCGACGAAGTTCCTCAACTCGCGTCGGTCATCGGTCATCGATGCTCCTTTTCCCGGGTGGTCGGTACGGCCGTGGTCGTCGACCCACAATCGCACTCGAGGCCGTCGCCGACAAGGGACAGCGGCGTCGCCGGCTCTCACGCCGATGGCCTTGGGCCGAGGTCCTTGCCGGTACTGTCGGGGAAATCGCGCGTCCTGCTGGTCGGAGCCGGAGGGGTGGGGACGGCCTTTGCCAGGATCGCCGCCCGCCGGGGTGTCTTCGAGCACATCGTGGTCGCCGATCATTCGCTCGGTCGTGCCGAGCGCGCCGCGCAGGCCGCCAGTGACCGGTTCGAGGCCGCCGCCCTCGACGCCTCGGACGAGCATGCCGTCGAGCAGCTGCTGCGCGCCGAGGGCTGCGACGTGCTCGTCAACGCCGTCGACCCCCGATTCGTCATGCCCCTGTTCAACGGGGCCCTGCATGCCGGGGTCAATTACCTCGACATGGCCATGTCGCTGTCGCGCCCCAATCCCGAGCACCCCTACTCGGAGACGGGGGTCAAGCTCGGTGACGAGCAATTCGCCCTTTCGGCCACCTGGGAGAGGCGCGGCCAGCTCGCTCTCGTGGGCATGGGGGTCGAGCCCGGCCTGTCGGATGTCTTCGCCCGTCACGCTGCGGACAGCCTGTTCTCCCACATCGACGAGATCGGTGTCCGCGATGGTGCCAACCTCGTGGTCGAGGGCTACGAGTTCGCGCCCACGTTCTCGATCTGGACCACCATCGAGGAGTGTCTGAACCCGCCCGTCATCTGGGAGCGGGAACGGGGCTGGTTCACCACCGACCCCTTCAGCGAGCTCGAGGTCTTCGAGTTCCCGGCGGACATCGGTGCTGTTGAGTGCGTCAACGTCGAGCACGAGGAGGTCGTTCTCGTCCCGCGGTGGGTCGACGCCAATCGTGTCACCTTCAAGTACGGCCTGGGCCAGGAATTCATCTGGGTGTTGAAGACGCTGCACAAACTTGGCCTCGACTCCACCGCCACCGGTGAAAGTGGGCCAGATCGAGGTGTCGCCGCGCGACGTGGTGGGGGCGTGCCTGCCCGACCCGGCCGAGCTCGGGGAGCGGATGCACGGCGTCACCTGTGCCGGCACCTGGGTGACCGGCACCGGCAAGGACGGCCGCCCTCGGGAGGTCTACCTCCACCATGTGGTCGACAACGCCTGGTCCATGGCCGAGTACCGGTCGCAGGCCGTGGTGTGGCAGACCGCCGTCAACCCGGTCGTGGCCCTCGAGCTCGTCGCCTCGGGGACATGGGCGGGCACCGGAGTGCTCGGACCCGAGGCCTTCCCTGCCGCTGCGTTCCTCGAGCTCCTCGACGACTACGGCTCGCCGTGGAGTCTCGACGAGCGCACGCCCAGCCGACCCTGAGACTCTCGGGAGAGCATGGGGCGCCTCACGGCAGGGCCCGCTCGTCGGGCCAAGGAGGAGGCCACGGCGAGGACTGGTCATCGAGACCGAGCTCACGTAGCGAGCGTTCGAGGACGAGCTCGGACAGCTCGGCGGCACTGGCGTCGAGGATCCTGGTATTGAGTGCCACCCGGCGGGCGTGGGCCTCGGCCGCGGCGAACTGCTCTTCGAGGCGGCTGCGGCCGCGCGCCCGGTGCAAGAGCCCTGCGGCCGCGGCGCAGCCAACGAGCAGTACTTCTGCGGCCAGCGCGAACGCCAGGGCCGTGGTCACCCCCCCACCCCCATCAATGCCCAGAATACTGGGGATCGAACGGCTCGGCCTCGGCCGTCACTCCTCGGGGGCCGGGACCACCAGGACGGGCACGGTGGAGCGATGCAGGAGCTTGTGGGGCACCGAGCCCAAGATGGCCCCCACGATGGGGCGCTCGCCGCTTCCACCGACGACGATGACCCGGGCGTCACGCTCGAGCGACGCCTGGAGGAGGGATTCGGCCGG
This sequence comes from uncultured Acidimicrobiales bacterium, assembly GCA_963731665.1. Taxonomy (GTDB): domain Bacteria; phylum Actinomycetota; class Acidimicrobiia; order Acidimicrobiales; family UBA8190; genus Chersky-840. The sequence goes on from CAVSWP010000008.1 coordinate 871,745, forward strand.
ACGCAAGGGGACCACGAGAGGCTCCACCGCCACCGACGGGTCGAGAGCCTTCGCCTCCGACACGGCTGTGGTGAGCATGTCACTCCCGATCTTCTCGAGCTGGCGCTTGTAGTCGGCCGTCTCGCCCCCCATGGGGTTCGGCTCGTACCCGAACACGACGGTGAGCGGCGCGTCGAAGGCCTTGGCCACCGTGACCGCCACCCGCAGGGCCGCCCTGGACCCGTCCGAGCCGTCGTAGCCGAGGATGATGTCGCCGGCCATCAGTCGGTCACCGGGAGGACGCCGGGGGTGAGCGGCGGAGCGGATGCGTGGAGAGATGCGGCTGCCTCGCGGCTCCGGCGGAAGAAGTCGGCGTGCCCCACCCTCCACAGCAGCATGATCGGGAATCCGATGACCAACAACCCGACCCCGATGACGAGAATGGGCGACACCCCCTGCTTCACGAACAGATGCACGCCCAACACGTGCACGTTGAACTGGATGAACTTGAACCACGCTTGGCCTGACTTGGCCGAGTTGATGGGATTGGAGTAGTAGAAGATCGAGATCACGAACATCGCCGCCAGCATTAGTCCGCCGAGCAAGGGCGCAAGCCCGATAAAGAGGAAATTCTTGAGGCTCTTGAACAACAGCCGGCGGTAGTAGACCACGCACGCGAACCCGGTCATGCCGTAGTAGAAGGAGATGCCAAAGCCCAAGGCCAGGATCGAGTTGGCCAGCACGATGCCCGGGCTCAGGATCGTGAGTGCCACGTACCACACCACCGAGATCAACCCGAACAGTAGGGTCGAGAACCCGGGACTGAGAAACTTGGGTTGAATGCTCCCGAACCGCGGCGGCAGCGCCTTGTGAACGGCCATGGACAGCGCCGAGCGGCCGGCGGGCAGGATGGTGGTCTGGGTCGACGCCGATGCCGAGGTGAGCACGGCGATGATGAGCAGCTTGTCCCATGGAGATCCCAGCACGTCGTGACCGAGGGCGTTGAGGATGTCACTGCTGTTGTTGGTCAGGAAGTCGGGGCCGTGGAACGCCTGGGCCGCAATGGAAACGATGAGGTAGATAGCCAGCAAGACCAGGGTCGAGAGGAGGGCGGCCACACCCGGGGTGCGCTTGGCATCCCTGGACTCCTCGTTCACCGTCACGGCGGTGTCCCAGCCCCAGTAGATGAACACCGCCGTGAGCATCCCCACCGAAAGAGTCGAGATCGACATCTTGAACGGATCGAGCCACACCCACTCGGGGCGGATGCTGTGGGCGATGTGCTGGGTGTACACCTTGGTCAAGGCCACCACCGCGAAGATTGTCAGGATCACGAGCTCGGCACCGAGTAGCAACACCTGGGTGCGGGCCGACAACTCGATGCCGATGTAGCAGATGGCGGTCATCACGACGATCCAGACCACCCCGACGAACGTCACCCAGAACGTGCTGCCCGCCAGACTTTTGGCGTCGAAGAGCGTGAAGGTGTAGTAGCCGGCGATGGAGGCCAGGCTGGGCATGACCACGAGGTCGGTGACCAGGATCCCCCACCCCGACAGCCATCCTGTCCGGGGACCAATGGCGCGCGTGACCCACGTGAACGTGGTCCCGCAGTCCGGGTCGGCACGGTTGAGGTAGAAGTACGCCGCCGCGATGAACAGCATCGGGACAAAGGCCACGAGCATGACGGCCGGGGCGAACTTGAACGCCACCAGGGTCACGAACCCGAGCGAGGCGGCCAGGCTGTAGGCGGGAGCCGTCGAAGCCACCCCGATGACGAGACTGGACAACAGACCGAGGGCGCCGGACTTGAGGCCCTTGCCGCCCGGCGCCTCCCCGGTGGGCCTGGCGCCGAGTTCCCCGGAGTCTGCGGTCGTCGTCGTCAATTGACCCCTCCCCCGTCGTGCTGCGAGCATATTCGCAGACGAAATGCCTGATGACAAGCAATCTCGTTGCATAATGGAGCAACGGCCGCGGAATCGAATGGTCGTCCGGGCTCGGGGCCAGGGCGAGAGCCGAGGAGCGGTGGAGAGGAACCTGGGCACCATGACCGACACCGACCACCGAGACACGAGCGCCGACGACGAGCGGCTCGGCGCCCGAGCCCGGGAGCTGTTCAGCGCCGAGCTCGCCGCCCTCGTCGACGCCACGCCAAGGTCACGTCAGCTCTTCGAGCGAGCCCGCCAGTCGTTGCCCCTCGGGGTGGCGTCGTCGTTCCAGGCGGCGGACCCCTACCCCATCTACCTGTCGCGCGGCCTGGGGGCCGAGGTGTGGGACGTGGACGATCGTCGCTATATCGACTTCCACAACGGCTTCGGGTCGACAGCGGCAGGGCACGCCCACCCCCGCATCGTGGCCGCTATCGAGGGAGCGGCCCGTTCCGGTACGCAATTCGCGGTCACGACCGAACCTGCGGTCAAGCTGGCCGAGGAGCTGTGCCGCCGGTTCCGGCTCGAGCGCGTCCGCTTCACCAACTCCGGCACCGAAGCGACCATGGACGCCATCCGCCTGGCACGCGGCGTGACGGGCCGCGACGTGATCTGCAAGATCGAGGGCGCCTACCACGGCCATCACGACGCCGTGATGTTCTCGGTCGCACCCAGCTTGAACCTCATCAAGGCCACCGAACAGATGGAACTCCAACCTCCGGCCTCAAAGGGCATCCCGCCCGAGATGGGGAAATGGACCCTCGTGGTCCCCTACAACGACCTAGCCGCGCTCGACGCCCTGTTCACGGCGCGTGGGAACGAGATCGCCTGTTTCATCCTCGAGCCGGTGATGATGAACATCGGTATCGTGCTCCCGCAGCCGGGCTACCTCGAGGGAGTGCGGGACCTGTGCACCCGTCACGGCGTGGTGCTCATCTTCGACGAGGTCAAGTGCGGGGCCACCATCGCCGCCGGAGGGGCCATCGAGCGATTCGGGGTCCAGCCCGACCTGGCGTGCTTCGCCAAGTCGATAACCGGGGGGACACCGGCCGGCGCCTTCGGCGGCCGGGCGGATCTCATGGACGAGATCGGAAACGGCATCGCCCAACAGGGGACGTTCAACGGCAATCCCTTGGCGGCGGCAGCCGGACTGGCGTCGCTGACCGAGGTCCTCACTCCCGACGCCTACGAGCATTTCAAGCAGATGGGAGGGCGGCTGGCCGAGGGTTGCGCCCAGGCCATCGCCGCTCACGACATCCCGGCCCACGTCATCGACCTCGGTTGCAAGGGGTGCGTGTCGTACCGACGCCAACCCCTCGTCGACTACCGGAGCTTCCTCGAGACCGACGCCGACCTCTTCAACGCGTCGTGGGCGTGGCTCGTGAACCGGGGCGTCTTCATGACACCGGGCAACGAGGAACAGTGGACCTTGTCGGTGCAGCACCAGGAGACCCACATCGACAGGTTCGTCGAGGTCTTCGGTGCATTCTGCGCCACCGTGGCCCGATGAGGAGCCGGGAACGTGACGGTGGGCCCGACCGCTCAGCGCCCCAACGCGTCACGTACTCGGAAGCCCACGCCCGCCACGGCCAATAGCGAGGGGACGTGCGCCGGCCACGGCAGCGGCCCCCAGGGCCGGTCCGAGAACGACGGCAGGTCGCCCTGGCCGCACAGCCATCGACCCAGGGCCCGGCCGAAATGAACGGACAGCGCCACGCCACTGCCGCAGTACCCCATGGCGTAGACGATGCCGCTGTCGCCGTGCCGGCCGACGTGCGGGAACCGGTCGGCGGTGAGCGCCACCTGCCCTCCCCAGGCGCGCTCGAGGCGGACACCGGCCAGTTGCGGGTGGATCCGGGCCATCGCCCCATACAGCAGGTCACGGGACTTCTCCACCGTGGTGGGCGCCAGCGAGGTCCGGCCCCCGAAGAGGACGCGCGTGCCGTCGGGAGACAGGCGCCAGTAGTGCAGGAGGTTCCTGGTGTCGAAGAACATCCGCCCCCGGGGGCTCACCGACGCGGTGACGTCGGGCTCGAGGGGCTCGGTGGCGATCATGTAGCTCCCGACACCCAGGATCCGACGTCCCAACCACGGCACGAGGCGTCGGTCGGTCGTGCCGTTGGTCGCCACCACGACCTCTTGGCACCGCAGTGGGCCCCGGGACGTGTCGAGCGCGTGCCCTGGCCCGTCTCGGCGCAGTTCCAGCACCGCCGTGGCCCCGTGCAGCTCGGCGCCCGATGCCACCGCCGCCCGCGCCAGGCCGGCGGTCAATTTTGCCGGGTGGAGCCCGGCGCTGCGTTCGACCAGCAGGCCGCCGCAGAACTCGGAGGAGCCGATCTCGGTCCTGAGCTCGGCCGCGCTCAGGAAACGCGCCCGCTCGCCGATCGAGGCGTACACATCGGCCACGACGCGCTGGGCCGACGCGGCGCGAGGGTGATGGGCCAACTCGACGTGTCCACACCGTCGCCAGTCGATGTCAAGGCCGAGCTCGACGGCCAGTGCCTCTACGCCCTCGAACGCCTCCACGGTCTCGTCCCAGAGACTCCGTCCGGCGGGCTCGGCCAGAAACTCCGAGACGTCGTGCTTTCCTCCCGGGTGAGCCATGCCGCCGTTTCGACTGCTCGCCCCCGCCCCGATGTCCTCACGGTCCAGGACGACGACGCCGCGACCGGCGCGGGCGAGCTCCAGTGCGGCCGCCAATCCCGTGAACCCACCTCCCACGATGGCGACGTCCGCCGTTTCGGGCAGCGGGACGGGAGCAGCCTGCGGCAGCTCGACGTCGTCCCACCAGTACGGGCGCGCCTGGTAGTCCGGGGACAAAGGGGCACGGGGCTCCATCGGGCAAGGTTCGCACCACAGCACGCGCTCGACAACACGGTGCCCCCGTCATGAGACCCGAGGGCAAGGTCGCGCTCGACGACATCGACAAGCGCATCATCGAGCAACTGCAACAGGACGGCAGGCGCCCCTACACCCAGATCGCGCCGGCCGTGGGCCTGTCGGAGGCCGCCGTACGGCAGCGAGTGCAGCGGCTCCTCGACTCCGGGGTCATGCAAATCGTGGGGGTCACGGACCCGCGCATGGTCGGCTTCGGCCGCCAAGCCATGATCGGGTTGACCGTGGAGGGTGACACCAGGAAGGTCGCCGACGCCGTGGCTTCGCTGGAAGAGGTGGTCTATGTGGTCCTCACGGCGGGATCGCTCGATGTGCTCGTCGAGGTGGTCGTCAGGGACGACGAGCACCTCCTCGAGCTGCTCAACAACAAGATCCGCGCCATCGAAGGCGTGAGGGACACCCAGACCTTCATGTACCTGCGCATCCACAAGGAGACCTACGCCTGGGGGGCGCCGTGAGCGTCGATCCCGCTCGGCTCCAAGACGGCGCCCGGCGCCACCTCTGGATGCACTTCACCCGGCTGGGTGGGTACGAGCATCACGAGATCCCCATTTTCACTCGAGGCTCGGGGTCCCGTCTCTACGACGTGCATGGCCGGTCCTACCTCGACGGCCTGGCCAGCCTGTTCGTCGTGCAGGTCGGGCACGGCCGGGCCGACCTGGCCGAAGCAGGGCGCAGGCAGGCACAAGAGCTCGCCTACTACCCGATCTGGTCGGCAGCCCACCCGGCCGCCGTCGAGTTGGCGACACGGCTGGCCGAGCTCGCGCCGGGCGACCTCAACCGGGTGTTCTTCACCACCGGTGGCTCCGAAGCGGTCGAGTCGGCATGGAAGCTGGCGCGGGCCTACTTCAAGGAGATCGGGCAGCCCCAACGGACCAAGGTGATCGCCCGGGACCTCGCCTACCACGGCACGACATTGGGCGCCCTGGCCATCACCGGTCTACCGGCGCTGCGCGACCAATTCGAGCCAATGATGCCCGGTGCCGTGCACGTCGCCAACACCAACCGGTTCCGGTCGGGGTTCGGCCCCGAAGTAGAGGGCGACGACGATCGGTTCGCGGCCGCCTGCGCGGGCGCCATCGAGAACGCCATCCTGGCCGAAGGCCCCGACACCGTGGCGGCGGTGTTCCTCGAGCCCATCCAGAACACCGGGGGGTGCTTCGTCCCCCCGCCCGGGTACTTCTCCCGAGTGCGCGACATCTGTGACCGTCACGGTGTCCTGCTCGTGTCGGACGAGGTGATCTGCGCCTTCGGCCGTTTGGGGTCCTGGTTCGGCGCCCAGCGCTACGGGTACGTGCCCGACATGATCACCTTCGCCAAGGGGGTGACATCGGGCTACGCGCCACTCGCCGGCGTACTGTGTCGCGACTTCCTGGCCGAGCCGTTCCTGCACGGGGACGCCAGCTTCGCCCACGGCATCACCTTCGGAGGCCATCCGGTGTCGTGCGCGGTGGCGCTTGCCAACCTGGCGGTGCTCGACGAGGAGAAGATCGTCGACCACGTGGACGGCTTGGGGCCGGCCTTCGGGGCGCGGCTCGAGTCGCTGCGCGACGTGCCGATCGTGGGAGACGTCCGGGGAGACGGCTTCTTCTGGGCCATCGAGTTGTTGCGCGATCCCGACCACCCCGAGCGCCGCTTCACCCCCGAGGAACGCTCGGGGCTCATTCGGGGACTCGTCGCCCCCAGGTTGTTCGAAGAGGGCCTCGTGTGTCGGGCTGACGACCGCGTCGACCCGGTCATCCAACTCTCGCCCGTCCTGGTCAGCGGCGAGGACGAGCTCGACGAGATCGAGGCGACCTTACGCACCGTCCTCACCGAGGCGACCAAGCACCTCGTCTCCCCATAGGGCCCGCCCACAGGCTCCGGGCCGTGCGGGAACCGTCGGTACACTGGCGCCGGTCGTCAGCGCGTGCCGAGCGCCGTCGAGCCACCTGCCGGACGCCCACCTTCAGGAGCCCCGTGGAACCCTCCGAATTCGAATCGATCCGTCAGCTCAAATACGCGTACTTCCGCCTCCTGGACCTCAAGGCCTTCACCGAGCTCGGAGAATTGCTCACCGACGATGCCACCACCGCGTACCAGTCCGGTGAGCTGCGCCAGAGCGGTCGCCAGGCCATCGTGGCGTTCCTCCAGGAGTCCCTGGGCGACCCCGGCATCGTCACCATGCACAACGGTCATCATCCGGAGATCACCCTCACTGGGGACACCACCGCCACCGGCCGGTGGTACCTCGAGGACCGCGTGATCGTGCCCGCCCAGGACTTCGAGCTCCACGGCACCGCGCTCTACTCGGACAGGTACTCAAAGGTCGGCGACCAGTGGAAGATTTCCCACACCGGGTACGAGCGGATCTACGAGGAGCACGTTCGCTACTCGACCGGAGCGGTGCGCTCGATCCGTTCCGGGGGGCACACGACGACCTTCCCCTGAACCCCCGAAGCCACGTTCTTGGCGTCGGGAAAGACCCGTCAGGGTACGAGCACGACCTTTCCCCCCTGAGTCCGGTCGAGCAGCGAGGCCATGACGTCAGCCGCCTCGTCCAGGGGACGCTGGGTGGGCTCGATGGGATGCAGGCGGCCGCTTCGGACCATCTCCATGATCTCGTCGAGCATGGCGCGTTGGCCCCCCGGGTCGCGCATCGCCCACGCCCCCCAGTCGACGCCCACGATCGTGCGGTTGTTGAGCAGCACGTGGTTGAGGGGGATCGAGGCGATGGTGCCCGACGCGAAGCCGATCACGCAGAACCGGCCGAAGGCCTTGGTGGCGCGCAGGGCAGCTTCACTGTGATGCCCCCCCACGGGGTCGACGACAACGTCCACCCCGCCCTGGGTGAGCCCGCGGGCCCGGGCCTTCAGATCGTCGTGCTCGTAGGCGACCGTGGCGTGAGCCCCCATGGCGCGAGCCGCTTCGAGTTTCTCGGTGCCCGACGCCGCCGCCACCACCTGCGCCCCCAGCGCCACCGCCACGTCGACGGCGGCCAGCCCGATGCCACCGCCCGCCCCCAACACCAGCACCCACTCGCCCTCGCTGACCGTGATGCGGCGCGCCAGCGCGAACCAGGCGGTGCAGTAGCTCTGGATGAACGCGGCCGCCTGGCCGAAGGTGAGACCGTCGGCAATCGGGTCCAGCGAGGAAGCTGCCACCACGACCTGCTCGGCGAACGCCCCGAAACCGATCATCGCCATCACCCGCTCGCCGACCTGCACCCGGGTCACGCCGTCCCCCACGGCGCTCACGACTCCGGCGATCTCCCCTCCGGGCACGAAAGGGACCGATGGCTTCATCTGGTAGCGACCCTGGCATATCAACCCGTCGACGTAGTTCGCCCCGGCGGCGCGCACGTCGACGACCACTTGTCCGGGACCGGGAAGCGGGGTGTCGCGCTCCTCGATGACGACATTGTCAAGCGATCCCAGTTCCCGACAGACCACCACGCGCACGCTCCGGACATTAGGGCATCGCCACCACCCTCCGGCGTCCGCACCCCGGGCACGGGGCCGACGAGAAACTTCTTGCATCGATGGTGCAAACTTTCTTAGGATCGCCCGGTGGTCTCCATGGTCGACACCAAGGTCGACGGGCGGGTGGCGCGTGGGCAGCGCACCCGCCGGGCCCTCGCCGAGTCGATGATCAACCTCATCGAGAGCGGTGACCCCGATCCCACCGCACGGGCCATCGCCGAGGGCGCCGGAGTTTCGCTGCGACTGGTGTTCCATCACTTCGACGACCTCGAGTCGATCCTGCGAGCCGCGGTGGAGATCCAGCAGGAGCGCCATTGGCGACACATCCGACAGGTCGAACCCACGCTGGCGATGGACGAACGCCTGGCCCGTGTCGTGCGCCAGCGCACCGTGGTCTTCGAGGCCATTGCCCCGGTGCGGCGGTCGGCGGAACGGTGGGCGCAGAGCTCCCCCACCGTGGACCGCGAGCTGACCAGGGGGCGCAAGTGGCTCCGGCGCCAGCTCCACGCCACCTTCGCACCGGAGCTCGAGGGACAACCCCCGGCGGAGCGCCGACTTCTCCTCGATGCGCTCGAGGTGGCGACTTCCTGGGAGACGTGGGATCAACTCCAGCGCCTGGGCAGGACGACGATGGCGTGTCGCCGGACCATGGCGGCACTCGCCGGTGCCGTGCTGTCGGGACCGTCGACGGGGGGCAGGCTGTGAACGTGCTCCGCACGCCCGACGAGCGCTTCGAGAACCTGGTGGGGTTCGACTTCGCACCTCATTACGTCGAGATCCCCGGCGGTGACGAAGAAGAAGCCATCCGGGTCCACTACCTCGACGAGGGCCCGGCGTCGGCGGCGGAGACAATCCTCCTCCTGCACGGAGAGCCCTCGTGGTGCTACCTCTACCGCAAGATGGTCGGTCCCCTCACCAATGCGGGCTTCCGAGTCGTGGCGCCGGATCTGGTGGGATTCGGCCGTTCCGACAAGCCCGCCCTCCGCAGCGATTACACCTACGCGCGACACGTCGGGTGGATGGGTGCGGCGGTGTTCGACGCGCTCAACCTCTCCGGCCTCACCCTCGTCGGCCAGGACTGGGGAGGGCTCGTGGGCCTCCGTCTCGTGGCGGAACACCCGGAGCGGTTCCGCAGGGTGGTGGCCGCCAATACCGGTCTCCCGACGGGCGACTTGGACATGGGCGAAGCATTCTGGGCGTGGCAGAAGTTCTCTCAGGAGGTGCCCACGTTGCCGGTGGGCCGCATCGTCGGTGGCGGCTGTGTGTCCGACCTCCCACCCGATGTGATCGCCGCCTACGACGCCCCCTTCCCCGACGAGTCGTACAAAGAGGGTGCACGGCAATTCCCGATTCTCGTCCCTTCCCGTCCCGATGACCCCGCCGCCGAGGCCAACCGCAGCGCCTGGGACGTCCTGCGCCGTTTCGACAAGCCGTTCCTGTGCGCCTTCAGTGATCGCGACCCCATCACTCGGGGGGCGGACCAGCTCTTCTGTGACCAGGTGCCCGGGGCGTCGGGCCAGAACCACACCACCATCACCGGGGCCGGGCACTTCCTCCAAGAGGACAAGGGGGAGGACCTTGCCTCCGCCGTGATCGACTTCGTCCACCGCAACACCGCTGCCTGACCGCCCACCACCAACCCCCGACCGATCGGACCGCCATGGGCCGCAAGATCCTCTTCGTCACCACCGACCAGCAGCGCTACGACGCCCTGGGGTGCACGGGCAACATCGTGGCCCGCACCCCGGTGGTGGACGGGCTCGCCTCGAACGGCATCGTGTACGACCGCGCCCACAACCAGAACACGGTGTGCACCCCGGCGCGCTCCACCATGATCACCGGGCAGTACGTACGCACCCACGGCGTCGTCTCCAACGGGGTGCCTCTGCCGCTCGGCGCCCCGTCGGTGGCCGAGCACCTTCACGACACCGTCGGCTACCGAACCGCCCTCGTGGGCAAGGCGCACTTTCAGCCCGCCTTCGACCCCGAGGGCAAATGGATGGAGAATTGCCTGGCCCGGGACCGGTCGACGGGGCCGTACCGGGGATTCGACCACGTCGAGCTGGCCATGCACGGGTACCTCCGGCGCTGGCACTACGACACCTGGCTCGAGACCAACGGCCCGCAGTGGCTCGACGCGTTCTACCCGCTCATCAACTTCGCCAGCATGGGCCTCAACGACGAAGGCGGCGGCGACACCGATGCCCCCGAGGTCAAGCACAACCCCATGCCCCGCGGGATGTACCACACGGACTGGGTCGCCGATCGCACCATCGCCTGGCTCAACTCTCTCGGCCCTGACGACGACTGGTTCTGCTGGATGAGCTTCCCCGATCCGCACCACCCGTGGGACCCGCCGGTCGACGAGGTGCGGCGCCGGGTCAACTGGCGGGACCTCGACCTCCCGCCGGGCCACCCGGGATCGCCGGACAAGGCGGTCGAGGTGCTGGCCCAGAAGCCCCACCACTGGCTCGACTGGTACGAGGGACGATTCCAGAACATGGAGGGCGGGCCGATGAAATTCGTGCCCGGGAAGATGTCGCACGACCAGGTGCGAGAAGTCAACGCCCTGGTGCACGTGGAGAACGAGCTGATCGACGAAGCGCTCGGCCGGGTCATGGCCAGGATCGAGGAGCGTGGCTGGAGTTCCGACACCGATGTGGTGTTCACCACCGATCACGGCGAGCTCCAAGGAGACTTTGGGCTGCTGTTCAAAGGCCCGTACCACGTCGACGCGTTGATGCGCGTGCCTCTGGTATGGCGTCCCGCTCCGAGCGCCGGCGTGTCCCCCGTGCGAGTGGGCGAGCCCGTCAGTCACGTCGATCTGGCCCCGACATTCTGCGAGATTGCCGGTGCGGTGATACCCGACTGGGCCCAGGGCCGCCCTCTGCCCACCGCGGTCGGCTCGGATCGGCAGTGGGCCATCACCGAGTGGGACAGCCAGTTCGCCCACATCGGCATGCGGTTGCGCTCGATCTACCGTGACGGGTGGCTGTGCACCGCCTACGAGCCCGGCCCCCTCTACTCGGGGACCGAAGGTGAGCTCTACCAGCTCGCCGAGGACCCCCTGCAGTGGCGCAACCTGTGGGACGACCCCGCCTACCGGACTCGGCGCGACGAGCTCTTCGCCGATCTCTACGACAACCTGCCTCCCGAACGCGAGATCAAGCTGGCCGTGGAGGCACCTGTCTGATTCGCAGACGGGGTCCCGTCACGAGCCGGGCGTCATGACCACCGTCTCGTTGTAGCTATGTCTCGTTGTAGCTATGTCTCGTTGTAGCTGTGCAGTATCGGGCCGTCGTTTCTCCACCCCACACGGGTGACCGAGGCGGTGGCCAGGTGGAGGCGCCACGTCACCTGGTCTCCCGCGCCGAGCGCCCACGCCACGGCCGCTTTGATGGGCGAGACGTGGCTCACCACCACGACGTTGCGCTCGCCACGCGCTCCCTCACCGCCGCGTGCGAACAGCTCCTCGCACGCGGCCCGGACTCGGACCCCGACCCATGCCAACGACTCCCCCCCGGGCGGGCGGTAAGTCGGGTCCTCCCGCCACTGGGCCCAGACCTCGGCGGGGACGTCTTCGAGATCACGGCCCTCGAACTCTCCGTAATCCACCTCGATCCACCGCTCGTCGACCTCGACAGGCACCTCCAACCCCAGCGCCCCCGCGGTGTCGAGGGCGCGCCCGAGGGGACTGGACATCAGCCGACCGACCCGCCCAAGCTTTGCGCCCAGCATGCTGGCGTCAGAACGACCCTTGGCGGTCAGCGGTGACTCGCGGCGCCCGAGAAGCTGTCCGGCGGCGTTGCCCACCGTCTCCCCGTGGCGCACCAGGAGAAGCACGTCGCCTCAGCGCACCAGGATCCGACCGCACTGTTCGCAGGTGATCACGGCGTCCGGAGGTGCCTTGCGGATTCGGTCAAGCTCCATCGACGACAGCTTCAGATGGCACCCGCTGCACGACCCGCCCACCAGGCGGGCGGCTCCGGTGCCTCCGAGCTTGGAGCGGAGCTGCTCGTAGCGGGTGAGGAGGTCGTCGCGCACTCCCGAGGCGGCCGCCACCCGTGCTCGGCTCTCCGCGGCGATCTCGTCCTGGAGCTCGCTCTCGGTGGTTCCCAGCACGGTTCGTAGCCGCTCGGCGTCTTTGTCCAGTGCCTCGCGCCTCACGTCGCCGGCCAGCAGCTCGGTGTCCAGAGGCTCGAGCGCCTCCATCACCTCGATCTCTCGGTCTTCGAGCTCGCTGATGTGGCGGGCCAGGTGCTTGACCTCCTCGTGCATAGCCTGGAGCTCACGCGAGGCGACGATCTGGCCGCCGAACAACCGCTTCTCGATCGTGTCGCGACGCGTACGGGACGCCTCGATCTGATGCTCGAGCGCCGACTGGCGGTCGCCCAGCTCGTCACGCGTCAGGCGCAGCTCCTTGGTGCGGGTGTCCAGCACCCCCAGCTGTCGGTCGATGTCAGCGAGCTGAGCGCGCTCGGGGAGAGTCGCCTGGCGGTGGCGGAGCTGGTCGATGACCGTGTCGTGGTCCTGCACCTCGAGCAGCTGAACCAGGGGCCCGACGGGTGGGTCGGACCCCGGGGCCGGGTCTCGATCACCTTCTTCGGTCGTCATCTCCCGCCTGTCATGTCGTGGAGCCTGCACGTTCTCATGGGGTGGCGTCTTTCACCGTGTCGTGGGGTCGACACCATTGTGCCGGGGACCGGCGCCTTCCCCGGTCGCGCCGGCCAAGGGGGACGAGCCGGGCGACGGGCCTCCTCCATGGTGCCCGGCACGGACCTCGGGCTGGAGCCGGGCGGCGCGCAACGCACCCACCAGGGCCTCGTCGGCGAGGGAGGCGGCTTCTTCCCAGCCGAACCACCGCGCGTGGGGGCTCTCTCCTTGTGGGGGGGCCGGGTCGCGATCGGGTCCGAGGAGCAGATATCGCAGGTCAAGATGGGTATGTCCTTGCGCGGCGCGGTGCACGTCAACGTGGATGAGGCGAGGCCCGGGCCCCGGATGGGTGAGCGTCAGGCCCGTCTCCTCCTGTGCCTCACGCAGGGCCGCGTCCCAAGGTGCTTCACCGGGTTCGAGGTGCCCCCCCGGTTGTAACCACCGGTGCAGGCGTTTGTGCATGTGCAGGACCGTTCCCCGTGTCCCCACCACCACCGCCGACCCGGTGACATGTTCAGGACCGGACGACTGTTCGAAGGGACGGGGGAGAGTGTCGAGGTCGAGGGTGATGCGCGCCCGCGATCGCACCTCGCGCTCGTCGGCAGGCACATGGGCGTCGAGCGCCGCCTGGACGGCGGCGACGAAGCCGGGGGGCCCGCCGCCCCTTGGGACCGGTCGCCCGACACCTTGCGACACGATCCATCCCTAGCACACGCCGGCGCCAGGCACCCCGGTGCGTCTCTTCAGGTGGTGCGCAAACCCGAAGGCGGCGCGGCCCTGGCAGAAGAAGATGGCCGAGGTGACACCCCACGGCCCTCACGGGGCCCCAAGATGGTGGGGTGAAGCAGAGCATCAGGCTCGGCCGGGTCGGCGGAGTGCCGGTCGGCGTGCACTGGAGCGTGGCACTGATCTTCGGCCTCGTGACCTGGGAGCTCGCCGCCATCGTGTTCCCCGACGCGCACGGAGGGGGGGCCCGCCCGGAGTACTGGGTGGCCGCCATCGTGACGGCGACCCTGTTCCTGGGGTCGCTGCTGGCCCACGAGGGCTCCCACGCCGTCGTCGCCCGCCGCCATGGCGTGGGTGTCCGTTCCATCACCCTCTGGCTCTTCGGCGGGGTGGCTCAGCTCGAGGGTGAGGCGCACACGCCCGGTGCCGACTTCACGATTGCCGCCGTCGGTCCGGGCACCAGCATCGGTTTGGCGGGCGTGTTCGCGCTGTCCCAGCTGCTGTTGGAGCGGGCCGGGGCTCACGGGCTGGCGGTGGACGTGTGCACCTGGCTGTGGCAGATCAACCTGCTCCTCGCCGGATTCAACCTGATCCCCGCCGCCCCGCTCGACGGGGGTCGCATCCTCCGGGCGGCACTGTGGCGGAGCACGGGGGACCGCGCCCGCGCTTCTGTCCTGGCGGCGCGTGCCGGTCTCGGGTTCGGGGCGATCTTGATGGGGTTCGGCCTCGTCGAATTCGTGGACGGCAGCCCGCTGGGCCTGTGGCCGGCTTTTCTGGGGTGGTTCCTCTTCGTGGCGGCGCGCTCGGAGATCGAGGTGGCACGCCCGCAGAAGGGAGTCGAGGGGCTCCCGGTGGGCGCCGTCATGACGGCGCAGCCTCCGATGGTTCCCTCCGCCATCACGGTGGCCGAGCTGTTGGCCGGGCCCGTGCACTGGTGGCAGGGCCGGGAGGTGGCCGCCGTGGTGGGGCCGACGGGTTGGCTCGAGGGTGTCGTGACGCTCGGCCGGATCCTCCAGGTTCCCGCGCACGAGCAGATGCACACCCGCCTCGGCGACATCGCCGATCGGATCGACCGCGTTCCCGTGGGCCGGCCCGAGGAGGCTATGACGACCTTGCTCGGCCGGATGGACGCCGCCGGAGGACGCCCGGCGGTGGTCCTGGACCCCGCCAACCGCCTGGCCGGCATCGTGACAGCGCAGGACGTGGCACGGGCCGGGAACCGCCACCCGCCGATCGCCACCCCGGTGGGCTGACGCCGGACGGCGGGACAACAGACCGTTAGCGTCTCTGGCGTGTCCGAGACCGTCGCCTTCGACGCCCCCGTCGTCACGTCGCCGGGCGGCCGGGGCGCCCACGTGGTGTTGCCCGTCCAGTCCGCCACCGTATTCGGGGGGCGGGCCTGGGTCCCGGTGCGCGCCACCTTCAACGGCGTCCCCTACCAGGGATCGGCCATGCCGATGGGTGACGGGAGATTCGCCTTGGGGATCACCAAGGCGATCCGGACGGAGGCGGAGGTCGAGATCGGCGACATCGTGCACGTCGTGGTTGAGCGCGACGCCACGGAGCGAACCGTCGACGTTCCCGACGATCTCGCCGCCGCCTTGCTTGCGGCGGGGCTCGCTGACCGATTCTCCGCCCTGGCGTACACCCACCGTCGGGAATACGTGGGGTGGGTGACCGCAGCCAAGCGAGTCGAGACGCGGGTGAACCGGGTGGCCAAGGCAGTGGCCATGATCAACGCCGGGAAGGTGCCGTCGTGACCGATGGCGCCGCGCTGGGGGGTGCGGTCTCCGACGCGAGGGACAGGCTGATCGAATTCGTGGGTCGATGCCCTGTGGACCAGTGGGCGTCCTGTCCCCTCGGCGATGACGACCCGCGCACGGTCGGCGTGATCGTCGACCACGTCGCCGACGCCTATGAGTACCTGGCGTCGTGGGTCACCGAGCTGGCCCGGGGCGAGACGGTCGAGGTGACGCCCGTGGTCGTGGACGAGCTCAACGCACGCCACGCCGGGGCCGTGACGACGCCCACACGCGAAGCAGCCATCGAACACCTCCGACGAAGCGGCGACGAGTTCGTGGCGCTCGTCATGTCGCTTCGACCCGAACAGCTGTCGGGGAGCGAAGGGCGCATCACGCGATTCGCCGACATCGCTGCCCGTCACGCGGACGCGCACCGCGCCGAGCTCGAGGACGCGCTGGGTCTGTGAGTGGGCGCAATCCGTCGTCGTGAACGAAGCGGCTCCAAGTCGGTATCGTGACGGGCGTGTCTGAGACTGCCGACCGCTACAGGACGATCGCCGAGGGCTTCACCACCCGGGTGGCCGCCGTGGCGCCCACCCAATGGTCGGCGCCGACGGCGTGTCCCGACTGGAGCGTGCGGGACCTGGTCGCTCACGTCGTGGGGACCCAACGCGGCGTATTGGCACGGCTCGACGCCCTCGAACCGATCGAAGTGGACCCCAGCGGCGATCTTCTGGCGCAGTGGCTGAAGGCGAGCGGGGCAATTTCCACGGCGCTGGACGATCGGGCCCGTTCCTCGAAGGTCGTGGGCGGAATGTTCGGCGAGCAGTCCTTCGAGACACTCGTGGGCCGTCTGGTGTGCACCGACGTGCTCGTCCACACTTGGGACCTGGCCCGAGCCACCGGGCAGGACGAAATGCTCGACTCCGACGCCGTGTCTGCCTCCCAGGGTTTCCTGAGCTCGATCGACGACGCCATCCGAGCGCCGGGCGGGTTCGCCGCCAAGATCACCTCTCCGCCGGGGGTCGACGACCAGACGCGCTTCCTGCATTTCTGCGGCCGCGCTGTCTGAGAGCCCCACGACGGGGGGACCTCGCCGCCCGCCACGAGCACCTGGACCCCCTGCAGCCGCGACCGGCAAGGCCGGACCACGGCGGGCAAGGAGCCCAGGTGCCCACTGTGGGTCAGGTGGATGACTGCGTGTTGGCGGAGCTGGTCGAGCTGCTCGACCCACTCGGTGGCGCGGATTGGCCGGCACTGGGCCCTGCCCCTGGTCCCCCACCCGGACCACAGCCTCCGGCCATGCCGTTGCCGGCGACCAACCGGTCGATGGTGGGTGTGCTCGCCGTGGTGAGCGTGCTGAAGGCCACGGTGTCGCCCACGGCCAGAGCGCTCAATGTCGTCTTGCCGTTCTTCTCGATGGCACTCGAGCTGGTCACGTCGTAGGTGGTGGTCCCGCTACTCGTCTTGATGGTCACGCTCGAGGCACCCACGGCGGTGACCGTCCCGTGCAATGGCAGGGCGGCTCCCATCGGCGGAGGGCCCAAGCCAGACGGCCCACTGGCCGGCGCGGTGGTCGAGCTCGAGTTCGAGCTCGTGTTGGAGCCACCTGCTCCGGAGTTCCCTGCCGTGGACGTGGTCGTCGTGGTCGCCGCGCTGGCACTGACCGCGCTCGACACGATGCCGCCGGCGAGGGCGCCTACTCCGAGCAGAGCAATCCCGCTCATCTTCGCCCTGTTCATCCTGCGGCGCCCACCTCCTGTGAATTCAGTCTGTGGTTGCATTGTGCTGCTCCTTCCGAGCCCTCCGGATCTCGGGGGGCAGCATGATCGTGCGCCTGGCCCCTTCGAGCACTCGTAGCGCTCGCTGTGTGCCACCTCATAGTCGGAGGCGAGTCTCGGCGTGTGCCGAAACTCACTCACACACACACAGCGAAAGCACAGAGTCCGCAGCAGAGGGGTCGGGCACCCCTCACGGCCAGGTGCGCCAGCAGTCGATGTCGACGGCGATGACCGGCCCGGGCGGGGGCTCGGCGCGGTACTGCGGGTACTTTGCCATCAAGAGCTCTATCGTTCGGCGACGCTCCGCGGCGTCGTCCACTGTCCTCGCACCCCCGTCGACACGCACCCACCACAGCCTGGTCCAGTCCTCGTCATAGTGGTCCACGAGAAGTGACGCCGTAGCGTTGAATTCAATGTTTTGCAGGCGCCGAAGGAGAGATGTCGACTTCGGCTTGGCGTCGACCGCCGAGTAGACGGTATCGACGTCGACGACAAAGCAACACGGGACCACGTGGGGGCGCATGGCCGCCGTGACGGTGGCCAAATGCCCGACTCTGGCCGCAGTCAGGCGTTGTCGCGCCGTGCGGGGTTCCACGTCCCGACTGTACCGACCTACCCGTTCAGCAGGGTACGAGCACCATTGAGTGCACAGGGATGCCGGAGTTTCGACATGGCCTTGGCCTCGATCTGGCGAATCCGCTCGCGGGTCAGGTTGAACCGTCTGGCCACCTCCTCGAGCGTCCGGGGCGGGTCCCGGTCGAGTCCGAAGCGCAATCGGAGAATCGTCGACTCGCGCTCGTCTGAGGACGGAAAGAAGGCGGCTGATCTCGTCGGGGAGAAGGGAGTCGGCGGCATAGTCGAAGGGCGAGGTGGCGTTGGAGTCCGCCACCAGGTCACCGAAGTCACTACCGCTGTCGTCGCCGAGAGGCTCGGAGAGCGAAAGCACCTCGGAGCGCCAGCCCAGGGCTTCCACGAGCTTCTCTCGGGACAGGTCGGTCTCATCAGCCAGTTCGACCAAGGTCGGTTGGCGTCCAAGCTTGAGCTCAAGAGCGGTGCGCGACCACTGGATCCGAGTCAACACATCCCCGGCATGTGCCGGCAATCGGATCGTCCGGCCAGTGTTGGCGATTCCCCGGCTGATGGCCTGGCGGATCCACCACGTCGCATAAGTCGAGAACTTGAAACCCTTGTTCCAATCGAACTTCCCCACCGCGTGGATGAGCCCGAGGTTCCCTTCCTGGACGAGGTCCAGGAGCGGGACCCCCGAACCCTGGTACTTCTTGGCGATCGATACGACCAGACGGAGATTTGCCTGTATGAACGTTCGGTGAGCCTCTTCACCGTCTCTCACGGCGCGGCGGAGCTCACGCCTTTTCGTCGGTGTGAGCTCGGACGTGGATGCTTCGGTGGAAGACGCTTCACGGCCTGCCCCGATCATCTTGGCCAGCTGTGTCTCTTCTTGCTTGGTCAGCAGGGCATACTGGCCGATGCCGCTGAGATAGAGCTTGACGATGTCGGAATCGTCGCGTTCGAGTCGCTGTCCCGCCATCGCCAACACCCTCCTCGGCACAGCATGACCACAGCCGATTTCGCGGACCCCATTGGGTGGGGAGCTTGGCGGGAGGATACGAGTCGACTGACTGTCTCAAGAACAGCGTCGTTCAAGAACACCGTCGCTCATCCCGCCTCCCCAAACCTACCAGGCGGTTGCCGAATCGAGGCTCTTTGGTGACAAGACCTCAACGCGGTCGACGCTCCACGCGGGCGTCAGAGAGGACCGGCAGCTCGTGCCCGAATTCGTTTTTGCGCACGAGATGATGGGCAACGATGACCCAGGGGTCCGTCATCCGGTATCATGGGGGCGAGTCGACCCGGTTCCAACAGCCATACAGGCCGTTCCCCGAGCGATGCGATCAGCTCGTGAAGGAGAGACGATGGCCACTGGAACTGTCCGGCGGTACGAGACCGCCCGGGGCTTTGACGGGGCGCACGGTCCGAATGCGCCCGGGACAAAGTCGGTGCATCCTGCCTAGAGACCGAGAGCCCCGATCACGGGATCAGGATCGAGATCAAGATCGCGAGCGCAAGGATTCGCGGGGGCCGCGAAGGGGCAGTAGCGACGAAGATGCGTTGCGCCTGCGCGAGGAAGGCCGCTCGTACGCGGCCGTCGCCCGATCGTTGAACCTGAAGCGCTCCAACGACGCCCTGGCGGCGTTCATGCGAGCGCTCCGTCAACGCCCCGACGCCGAACGGGCAGAATTCGGTCTTTCGCGAGAGGGCTCGCCTGGACCAGCTTGAAACTCGGATCCGCGACAGGGACAAGGACGACCCGACGCGCCTCGACCGTCGCCTCATCGCCCTCGAGAAACTGCGGAGCTCACTGTCCTGAGCTGACGCGGGCTCGGGTAGCCGGGCTCAGATCACCATCACGTTGCAGGCCTCGTCGCCCTTGCGACCAGAGGTCATCTCGAAGCGCACGTGTTGGCCCGGGCGCAGGACGGGGGGGCCCAGCCCCTGGATGCTGCTGGCGTGGACGAAGACGTCGCCGGCGCCGCCCGGCCTGGACAGAAAGCCATAGCCCTTCTTGGCGTCGAAGAACCTCACCGTACCCACAGGTGATCCGGTCGGCCTCCGTCGGGCGTCACGACGTCCGAGTCGCGGCGTTCGCCGGGGCCGCGACACGGCGCCACCGGCCACATCGTCGGCTCGAGGCCTGCCGCCCGGTGTTGGGGCGTGATCGGCGCCCACGCGTCGCTCCGGGTGGGGGGAGCGGGGCCCCTGTCCGAGACCTCGCCAAGAGCCTCTCGGCTGGACCACTGTCTCGAACCCGAGGGCACGTTGCAGAATCCGGTTCTCTGACCCTTGCTCGTCCGAGACCAGCGACACCACGATTCCGGTCTTTCCCGCCCGACCGGTGCGACCCGAACGGTGCAGGTAGTCGGTGTGATCGGCAGGCGGGTCGTAGTGGACGACGCATGGCAGATCCTCGACGTGGATGCCTCGGGCCGCCACGTCGGTAGCCACCAGCGCCTGGGCTCGTCCATTGGCAAAGGCGGCCAGTGCCCTTTCACGTTGTGCTTGAGTTCTGCCGCCGTGGATGGCGAGCGCCTTGATACCGCCCGCGTTCAGCTGGACCGTCAGTCGATCGGCCCCCCGGCGCGTACGACAGAACACGAGTGCCTGGCCGTGCTCGCCGACGAGCGAGACCGTGACCGAGATGCGATCCTGTCGAGGAACGCTCCAGAACAAGTGTGCGACATCATGGGAACCCGGCTCGTCGGTCACCACGTCGTGGCGCGCCGGGTCGGTCTGATAACGCTTGACGAGGGTCTCGATCTCCGGGCCCAAGGTCGCCGAGAACAACATGACCTGGCGCTCCTGCGACGTCAGGTCGAGGAGACGGCGTACCGACGGGAGGAACCCCATGTCCGCCATGCGGTCCGCCTCGTCCACCACGACCGTATTCACCGCACCGAGGTCGATGGCGCCTTGGGCGACGAGGTCCTCGAGACGACCCGGGCAGGCCACCACGGTGTCGACGCCGCGGGCCAGCGCTTGACGGGTGGCCCCATATCCCGTGCCCCCGTAGATGGCGATCACTCGCCCCCGTGCCTGTCCCGACAGCAGCGCCAGCTCGCGCTGGACCTGGGAGGCCAGCTCCCGGGTGGGGACGAGGACCAGAGCACCGGGGCGGCCCGGTTTCGACCCGTTGGTCCTGCTCACCACGGCCAAACCGAAGGCCAGCGTCTTGCCCGACCCGGTGGGTGCGCGGCCGCACACGTCTCGTCCCGCCAGGGCGTCAGGAAGTGTCGCCTCCTGGATGGGGAACGGGTTGGTCAAGCCCCGGGCGTGCAAACGGGAGACCAGGTCGGGGCGTACCCCGAGATCGGCAAATGAAACGGTCACGTGACTCCAGACGAGTGGGAAAGGCCAACTCGAACTGGAATCGAATCCGCCCCGCTGCCACAGGCAGCGATCGGTCGACGAATGCCGACCTCGTGATGGCAGGTTAGCAGGTCACTGCCCCGATCAGGATCGCGGGGACCTTCTATCCGCCCTGTGGGGCGTCGGTCCGACGCGATCGCACCGCCGCATCCGCCCGGATGCCCGATCCCCGGGCGGGGTAGGAGCGAACGTAGGAAGGCTCGTGCACCGAGGACGGGAGCACACCGTCGGGCACGGCCGCGCCGGCGACGATCGACAACGGAATGTGGCCTGCCCAGATTGCCAACCCGAGGTCGTCGGGTTCGTCGATCGGTCCACCCGTTCGGACCTTGGCCGAGCCCTCGTCGATCGGTAGGCGGAGCATGAGAACGGCTCGAAGCTCCTCCGCTGTCGGAGGGCGGGCATGAGCGCTGCGCCCGGGAACGATCTGCTCGAGCAGGGCGGTCGTCACCCGCTGCTTCTCGTCATTTCGGTCAACCCGAGTGGTGGTGCCGAAGAGCATGACCGAACGGAAGTTCATGGACTGGTGAAGGGCGGAGCGGGCCAGGACAATGGCGTCGAGCAGGGTGACGCTTACACACACCTCCGCGCCTTGTGCCAGGTGACGCAGCATTCGGTTGCCGGTTGCCCCGTGGAGATAGAGCGAGTCCCCTATGCGGGCATGCACCATGGGCACGACGAATGTCGAGCCCTCGGCAGAGAAACCGACATGGCAGAGCAACCCCTCATCGAGGATGTCGTGGACCAGGGACCTGTCGTAGCTGGCACGTTCTTTCTTGCGGCGAAGGGTGGTGAGATCCGTGAGAGCCAGGGTGCTGACATCGGTGGGCTGATCGGCGGGAACTGACATCCGGACATGATGCCCGATGGTTCGGGGGGTCCTGACCCATCGGCGACCTGTGGGTGGGGACACCGGGGGCAGGCTCGACACGACTACATCGCCCTACCCAGATCCTTTCGCATGGCAACGCGGGGACCGAAGTCATCGTCTCCGATGTCCCGTTCATGGTGCCGAATGGCGGCCAGCCCGGCGGTCAGCTCTTCGAGGGTTCGAAACCCCAACTGGGAATAGAAGGGCTCGTTCCAGGGGACGTCGCGGAACGTCGTCAGTGTCACAGCCTCGAAGCCCTGGCGGACTGCCCAATCGCACACCGCGGCGACCAGGGCCGACCCGCGGCCCTGTCGCAGGTGCGCGGGATGGACCGACAGCTGCCACAGGTGGGCCACTCCGTCGACGATGTCCACGCTCGCAAAGCCGACGGGGGATCTCCCGACACGAGAACGAGGGCGGCCTGCTCCAGATGGCTCTCTTCGTCTCCCCCGCGGAAGGGACCGATGCCCAGCGGTTCGAACAATCTGTCCGACGCCTGTTCGATCTCCCGAAGCAATCCGAACTCCTGTCGTTCGCCGAGCCGAATGCCGAAACCAACGGAGCTTGGGCCCATCGACAAGAGCTTCGCACTCCCCCGTCGCCTTGGGCGCAGGGCAGAAGGGAACCGGATCACCAGGAACCGTCAATCGGACCCCTCCGCCTGCCAGCATGGTTGGGTGCACCCCGAAGACGGGCCCGAGACCCCTTCCCGGCGTTCCTGGCGGTCGATCGTCCCGTCCTGGCTGCGCCATGGACTGCTCGTCTTCCTCTTGCTGCTCGTCGTCGAATACCTCGTGATCCCCGAGCTGGTCGGGGCGAGCAAGAACCTCCATCTCCTGAGCAAGCTGAACTTCGGGTGGCTCGTCGCCGGGATCGTGCTCGAAGCCGGCTCGATCCTGTCGTACTCAATGCTCACCCGGACGCTGTTGCCCGGTGGCGGGCCCGGGATCTTCACACTGTTTCGGATCGTGCTGGCCACCACGGCTGTCGCTCACGTCATCCCCGGGGGGGCGGCCGGCGGTGCCGGAGTCGGGTACCGCCTCCTCACGTCCAAAGGTGTTGAGGGGACCGACGCTGGCTTCGCAATGGCCACCGAGGCCATCGGTTCGGCTGTCGTGCTGAACGTCATGCTATGGCTGGCGCTTCTCGTTTCGATCCCACTGGCAGGGCTTCACCCCATCTACGTGGTCACCGCCCTCGTGGGATTGCTGGCGTTGCTCGGGGCTGCAGCTCTGGCGTACACGATCACCAGAGGCGGAGAGCGCGCCCTGCGCGTCGTTCGGTCCATCGGCCAGCGCATTCCCAGGGTGGGTGCAGACCGCTTCGAGCGTCTCGTCCGACAGGCGGGCGACTCTGTCGTTCACTTGGCGCAAGATCGCGCCGTTCTCAAGCGCGCCCTTCTGTGGGCAGGGCTCAATTGGCTCCTCGACGCCGCCTCACTGTGGTCCTTTGTCACCGCCTTCGGGCACTTCGTGGATCCCATCGAGCTGTTTGCGGCCTACGGCATCGCCAACGTGCTCGGCGCCATCCCCATCACTCCGGGGGGGCTCGGAGTCATCGAAGCGTCCGCCGCCGCCCTGCTCGTCACCTTCGGGGTCGGAAGCCGTATCGCCACCCTGGCGGTGTTGGGCTGGCGCCTCGTGAATTTCTGGCTCCCGATCCCGGTCGGTGCGGCGGCATACATCTCGCTCCGGGTTCCTCGCGGCTCGGGCCTCAGAGCACAGCGCCAAGCGCTCGCCGACATGGCCGCAGAAGCAAAGCTGCCGAGCGAAAGCCTCGAATCCGACCCGCCACCCGGCGACCAATCCCCCTAGATCCCCACATGATCGAGCCCGCCAGGCCGTCAGAAGGCGGACCGCCACCGGTACCGCCAAGTCACCAGGGCCGGGCGACGGCCCGTAGTGTTGGGGACTCGAGGCGAAGTAGGAGGCTGCCATGATGCGGCTCGTGGCGGACTCGAGCTTGGGGGTCTTCCACCATCACTTGGGGCGCGGACTGGTCTCTATCGTTCTTCTCTCGTTGGCCAGTGCGGCGTCCTACGGGCTGGCGGCCGTGCTCCAGCATCAGGCGGCGATCCGAGAACCACCCGAGTTGTCCTTGCGGGCCGGCCTGCTCGTCAGCCTGGCGCACCGGCCGTTGTGGTTGGTCGGCAACGCCCTCGACGGCGTCGGGTACCTCTTCCAGTTCCTGGCGCTGAGGCGTGGCTCACTGGCCCTGGTCGAACCGCTCCTCGTCCTCAGCCTCGTCTTTGCCCTCCCGGCGGGGGCGTGGCTCGAGCACCGCAGAGTCTCCACTTCCGACATCACCTCGACGGGCATGGTCGCCGCCGGGCTTGCCCTGTTCCTGGGAGTGGCTCGCCCCGGGATAGGCCATCCCCACGCGTCGGGGTTGGCGTGGGCCATCCTCACCGCCGCCATCGCCGTGTCCTGTGGAGCCATGGTGCTGGGAGCACACAGTGGGAGTCGCCGGCGCGCCGCCGTGCTCCTGGCGGCCGGATCGGGCACTTCGTTCGGCTATGTCGCCGCTGTCACCGAACGCACCGGCCACATCCTGAACGCCGGGGTGGTGCACACGCTGATGACGTGGGCACCCTACGGGCTGCTGGTGGGTGGCGTGGCCGCCCTCTTGCTCACCCAGAGCGCGTTCCACGCCGGTGCTCTGCGGCTGTCGCTCCCCACGTTGACCGTGGCCCAGCCCTTGGTGGCGGTGGCGATCGGCCTCGGGTTCTTCGGCGAGCACATCGACTCGCGGGGTCCGGCTCCGGTTTTCGAGCTCCTCGGCCTCGTACTGGTGACCGTGGGCGTGTTCCTCCTCGCTAGATCCCCGCTCATCGGGACACACGAAGCAGAGCTGTGACGCACGCTGGTGTGGGAGCCCGAGACGTCCCAGCCCCCTTATGAGGAGGTGGCCAGTCGTAGGCCCTCCGTGAGGAAGTGGCGACACGCCTTGACTCGATCAGCGGAGCCCCGGACCTCGGACCGCCGAAGCACGGCACCGAAGGGCGCGTTCCAAAAACTCGGATCGCCCCGACGCTCGGTACCCCAGGGGCCCACGTACAGATACGGGTACCTTTCGAAGGCGTCACCGGGCGAGAAGCCCAGGTTCACCGGTTGCGCGCCGGGCACCGTGACCGTGGTGGCCGCGTCGAAGTGCTCGGGCCACAACTGGATGGTGGCGACCTCAGTCTGGCCGGGAAGCGTCGCCAGCACTTCGTCGAGCACGCACCAGGCCAGGGCGAACCAGTCGGCGATCTCCGTCACCGTCGCCACCGCCAGATCGAGGGGCGAATCGACGTCTCCCAGCGCAGGGGTCTCGTCTCCGACGCTGAAGGGCTCGTCCAGGTCGGCGTCGACGAATCGGGCGAGGTCCTTGAGGGTCGACCCGTTGAGGGGTACCCGGGTCGTTGTCCCGCCGACCTCGCGGACCAGGACGACCCCGGAGATCCGGATCGTCTCGGGAGCATCGCCGAAGGAGGGGGTGGCGATGCCTCCCGGCGTGGCGCGCAGGCCGAACCGTCCGCTCACGGCGAAGCGCCTACGGGCCAGCACATGGGCGGCGACCCTGTGCAGCGCGCTACGGGTCAGGGCCGCCCGCTTGGCCTCGGACATGGACCGGTCAGGGGTGGGAGGGCCCGGCGGGCTTGTCAGCGAGCTCGTAGTCGGCGTCATCCACGTAACACCAATACCAGTCCTCTCCGGGCTCATAGGACCGGATGATGGGGTGGGCCACGGCATGAAAATGGGCGGTGGCATGGCGGCCGGGCGAGTTGTCGCAGCAGCCGACGTGGCCGCAGATTTGGCACAGGCGCAGGTGGACCCAGTCCCTACGACCCGCCGCCAGGCAGTCCTCGCACCCGGACGAGGAGGGGGTGGGATCCGTGATCTGGTCGATGTGGGTGCACACCGGTTGGCTCATGGAGTGGCTCCGCTTTCGTCCCATGTGTCGCCGCGCCAGTCCGGGCTCGACCAGTCGAGCACGGCTCGCGCCGGGAGCCCATCGTAAATCAGCGCGGCAACTCCCATGGCGAGACGGTGTCACTGCAGGCTCAGGCGATCTGAGACTCCCCAGCCACCACGACCGGGCTGGTCACCCCGTCGTCGGGAACGAGCCCTCCTGCCAGCCAACGGTCCCCGAAGACCCGGGACCAGGCGTCGGCGGCCCGGACAGCGGCTGGGCGACACATGCGGAGGCGTCGGGCTCGACACCGAACCACGTGTCCGAAGTCGAGAACCAGGCGAACCAGCATGTTTGTGATTTCGACTCGACCGCCAGCGTGACGCGTCCCGACCCGACCGAACTGTCGGCTCCGCTCACGACCGAGGACGACCGAGACGGACCGGTTGTCACACCGAAGGACTCCAGATCCAGCCCCGACAGACCCCCGTTGGCGACGGCGTTGTCACGCAGGTTCTGCATGGCGTTCGAGAGTGCCGATTGGGCCTGGATGTCGTAGGCCTTGGCCACGGTCGGGCTCAGGGCGGCCGAACCCGACCCGCTTCCCGTGCTGGCCCCACCGGCGAACGTCTTGAGCGCCCCCAGGCTCAACAGGGCCACGATCAGCAGCGAGACCACCGTGCTCAACAGGCCGAATCCGGCCTGGCGGTTCGACGCTGCACGTGTCGGCCCGACGCCTCTCACCTGTGTCTCATCGGGATGAGCGGGTCCCGGGTTTAGTCCTACCCGGGGTCCCCTCGTCGGTCGAACCAATGGCTCCACGCCTGGTACCCGCCAACCAGATCAGCAGCCTGCTCGAAGCCCAGATCGACCAGCGACGCCGCCGCCAGGCTCGAGGCATATCCCGCCGAGCACACGATGACCACGGGCTGCCGGAGGTCTCGCACCTCGGCAAGACGGTGGTCCGAGGCAGGGTCCAGGCGCCACTCGAGCACATTGCGCTCCACAACAACGGCACCCGACAGTGCGCCTTCCTGTCGCCGTTGCTCGGCCGGTCGAATGTCCACGACGAGGCCGCCTTGGGCGACAAGGCCTTCGAGCTCGTGCGGTCCCACACGCCGGATGCGTGCTCGGGCCCGCTCGACCAGATCGTCGACGGACACGCTCACGGCGCCTCGCCCCACAGGTAGCGAACCGTGGCGCCGGCCTCGAGCACGGCCCCAGTCACCCGGTAGTGGGTCATGAACGTCAGCGGCGGCGAGTACACGTGGACACTGAGAGCGGGGTCGGTGCCCGTGTTCACCATGTCGTGGATGTGTCCGGGCGTGAAGCGGATCGATCTCCCCGCCGTGAGCGTCCTGGTGCGCTGGTCGACAACGCCCCAATCCCGCTCCACAATGCTCGTCTCCACCAGCGCCCCGGCGGCCACCACGACGGCGCCGGCCGAGACGCCGTGGTCGTGGAGCTCGATCGCCCCTCCGGGCGGCCACGCCACGACCCACGCTTCGACCGTCGGTGACCGGCCGATCAGGGCCCAACGCCGCCGGGAGGGCCGACTCATCCCCGGCCACGACACGGCACACGGCACCAGACTCTCGGCGATCGTCCACAGCTCGTCGGGCGAACAGTGCCCGTCGTGCTCGACATCGATGGCCGGTCCCGGCACCGGAAAAGGCAAAGGCATGGCGACCTTCCGGGAGCCCGACACCCTGTCGCTCGGGGGGCGTGCAGCAGGGGGGCTCACGGCGATCGCCATGCCCAGACCCTAGGGCCTATAACCGACTAAGTCAATCGGATTTATAGAATTACTGCCCAGCAGCATCCCCCGCAGCACTGCCGCCCGTGTTGACCTCAGCGCCGGGACCGGCGCCGCGAGCTACCGACCCAAGAGCCAAGAGGCGGTGCGCACTGAGGCGGAGGCCACCCCGTGCGTCAGTCGCCTGGCCGCGGCTGGCGCGCCGGAGGCGCCATCGCCGAGTCGATGTCCGAGGTGGTCGAACTGCCCGGCCCACCTCGAGGCGACTCCCCGAGCGTGCCGGGTGAAGGACCTGTCCGAGTCGGGGTCGAACGGCTCGTGCAGCTCCCGGCTTCCCGCCGATGCGACAAGTCCCAACACGGCGCGTCTCGGGCCTTCCAACAAGACCAGCAGGAGGAGCACGCCCAAGAGAAGCAACACCCCTCCGATGGCGCCGAGCCATCCGACACCACTTCCGACGCCAGTGCTCGCCAGCGTGCCTGTCGGCGTCGTGGCTGCCGGCGTCGGGCTCGTGGTGACCGAAGTGGCACCGGTGGCAGGTGCAAGGGTGGTGGCGGTGACAGGCGCTCTCGTCGTGGTGGTGGTGGCGGCGACGGGGGCCGCGGTGGTGGTCGTGGCCGACGGCGGCGGGGCCTGCCCCTGGAAGGAGATATTGGCGACGCCGGAGTCATTGGCCTCGTCCCCGTAGGTCAGCGTGCAGGTGTCACCGATCGCTATCTGGGCGGCCGTCGGTGGACACGGGTACAGCGCCGCGTCCGCCGTGGGGCTGTTGCCGGCGCTGTCGGTGGCCGGACAGGTCACCGCCGCCGGCGCCGGACCGCAGGGAGGGCCGACGGTCCCTTCCACCACGTTGAACGTCGTGGAAACCGTCCCTTGTGCGGTGGTGGTCACGAGCTTCGACAACGAGGGTGCGATACAGCTCACGGGGATGGTGGAGTTGACGACGCCCCCGAGCTTGACCATGGGCTGCTTTGCATCGCTGTTGCACTCGAGCACGTTCCCGATCGAGGTGTGGGCGAAGCCCGACCCGGTGATGGTGACCGCCGACCCGTTGGTCAGGCCGGTGCTCGGCGTGACGGTGATGGTCCCCGTCGCCGCGAAAGCCGTCATGGTTCCGACCACGAGGGTCAACCCGGAGGCCAAGAGCGTTGCGGCCGCGACGGCCAGGAGCCGGGAGGCCGGACGTCGGTTCGAGCGTCGGCCGATCTCGACGTGCCCTCGACGAATGCTCACATCATGCTCGGACAAGAGTCACCCCCACTGGAGAGGACGCGTCCTCTCGCAATCGTTCCTTCTCCACGATATTTGAGCGTCTGTCCGCGTACATCCTCACTATTGACGACGTCAGCGCCGGGAGATCGGCCCGACAGTCCCCGACGTCGTTGCACAGCGTCGGGCTCCTCGGGTTGCACCCATCTCAACTCACGACTCAACGACTCTCCTAGCCCTGAGGAACTCGATCGGCGGCGCCGAGTCGGACCGGGAAAAATGTCTGCGCCAACCTCATCAAAAATGATGATTCGGGTGGAACCCCTCTCCCTTATTCTGTTCGAAGGCTACGTGTGCGTGGAACTATGCTGCTGCTCACGGTCTCTACGGGCTCGTGGAAGCCGGTCGACGCGGGGGGTGGGTCGTGAGGATGTCTGGTCGATCGACAATGGTGACCGTCGTTTCGCGGATGCGCCAAGCCCGGGCGAGAATCCTCATGGTCGTGGCGTCGCTTCTCGTGGTCGCCGGCTCAGTACTCCTGGGGACGACGATCTCCGCCTACGCGGCGGCCACGTTGACAGGGACTCCTACGACGGGCTTGGCCAACGGCTCGCCCGTGAAACTCACCGGGAGCGGGTTTGCCAAGAACTCGATCGGGAACGTCCTCGAGTGCAACAGCGACCCGAACCAGCCGACGGTCAAAGTCGGCGGCGTCGTCAACTCCACGATCTCCGTGAGCTGTATCGCACCGTCGTTGTCGAAGCTCGTGACCACCACTTCCAAGGGAGCTGTCTCCACGACCTTCGATGTCATCGCCGGGACGGTGGGTCCTCCCTGCGGTCCAGCGCCGGCGGCAGTGACCTGTCCGGCCACCGACAGCGCCGGCAAGATCCCTACGGCGGATGCGGCCCTCTACCCGTGTCCACCGACGGCTGCCCAACAAGCCATCGGTGACGTCTGCACCCTGACCTACGGCGACGAGGCCAATGACTCTGCCGTGATCACCATCCTCTTCGGTTCCGAGACTCTTCCCACCTCGACGACCTCGACCACGGGGGGAGCCACCTCGACCACGGGGGCCACCACCAGCACCACGGGGGCACCACCAGCACCACGGGGGCCACCACGACCACGGTGGCGCCGACGACCACCACCACCGGGGCCACCACAACCACCACCGGGGCCACCACGACCACGGTGGCGCCCACGACGACCACCACCGGGGCCACCACGACCACCACCGGGGCCACCACAACCACCACGGGGGCCACCACAACCACCACGGGGGCCACCACGACCACGGTGGCGCCGACCACGACCACCACGGTGGCGCCCACGACCACCACGACCGGGGCGTCCACCACGACCACCACGGCGCCGCCCACGACCCTCACGGGGGCCTATGAGCTGTACTGCCCGGGCACCCCGGTGGGCAACGTGGTGCTCAACGACGCCATGACCTCGGCCACGCTCGATCCGGCGGCGCCGAGCGCCGGGCAGAGCTTCAGCATCGACGGCTACCAGACGGTGGTGAACCTGCCGTCGTCGTTGGCCAGTGCGGCCGCCGCGCTGGCGCCCACCTTGACGGGATCGGCCACGGCCCAGATCGACGCCTCGGGCGCCACCCCGGCCACCACGCCCGAGGGCCCGCTCGACTTCAACGTGCCCATCCCCAACCCCGTCCCCGACGCCGGGGTGGCGCTGGAGCTGCCCAGTACCCCGGCCACGGTGAGCGGGTTCACGGCCACCAGCGGGGCCATCACCATCCAGGAGGACTCCGCCGCCAGTGTGTCGCTGTCGGTGGCGGGCAGCGCCTTGTCCCTCGACTGCACGGCCTATCCCAATGACTCGGTGACCCCCTCGGGCATCACCACCTCCACCCCCACCGCCAGCCCCATCGCCCCGGTCATCGCCGTGGCCGGGGGCGGGTCCACCACCACCACCACGGTGGCCCCGGTCACCACCACCACCAAGGCCCCCTCCACCTCCGGTGGCGGCGGCAGCGGGAGTAGTGGCGCCAGCGCGGCCAAGACCGTCACGGCGTCCTCCTCGTCACTGGCCTTCACCGGCTCGGGACCGGGCATCGGGATCCTGGGCGTCGTGGGTGGGGTCCTGATCCTGCTGGGCCTGGTCCTGCTCCTGCTGGTCGACGCCCCCCGTCGGGCCCTCGCCGGCCTGGCCTACGCGGGCCCGGCCACATGGCGCCGGGTGCGGACCGACCACCGCAGTGGGCCGGGCTTGGGCTCCCAGCTTTCGGCCAACGGTCGTCAGCTCACCCACAGCGGAGTACGAATCGCCAAGCGCACGGCAACCTGGCTCCTGGGACGGTAACGCCCGCGGCGCGGCCACCCGCAATCTGAGGCCTTGTCTGATCGGGTCTCGGTCAGCTGGTGGGGACTTTCGGGGCTCCGAAACCCACCAGCCCGTTGCTCGACAGTGCGGCGTAGCTGACGACGGACCCGGTGGACGGGGCCTGGAGCACGACTCCCGCACCGACGTAGATGGCGACGTGCTGGACCGAGGTAGTGCCATCGTTCCAAAAGACGAGATCCCCCGGCTGGGCTTGATCCGCGGGCACCGGAGTGACCGCGCCGTGCTGCTCCTCGGCCGTACGCGGCAAAGTGATGCCTGCTTGGCCGTACGCCCACTGCACGAGGCCCGAGCAGTCGAACCCGGCACCCGGACCTGGAAGTGGTGTCTCTCCTCCCCAGACATAGGGGACACCCACCTGTGAGCCCGCTGCCCACATGGCGAAAACGAGTGCATGCGGGAGAGATGAGGCTTCGCTTCTGTCCGCCACTAGCGCATCTCGACCTGAGGATTGGGCGGCCAGATAGGCGGGGGTGACGGGATCGTTGCCCGCGCTCAGGGCGGCCAGAGCGGCTTGTTGTGTGGATGCCGCGATCATGGCCGTCTGCCGGGCGGTGGCGATCTGGTCGAGATCAGCGGTGATCTGAGTCTCGGTCGCCTGCAGGCTCGTCTCCTCGGTGGCGAGCGAGCTCGACTCGATCTCAAAGGCGGAGATGGCCGCCGAAGTGTTCCCCAGCGCGACCTGTTCATATTCCTTTGTCGCCTCGGCGGTGCCCGGATTGAAAAGGGTGTTGGTTTCGGTCGCGGACACGTCACCCATATACGAGATGAGCGCCTCCGCTCGCAATCGGACACGAGTTCGTGCCAGATGTCGCTCAGTGAGAGCGACCTTGGCGGCCACGGTTGCCTCGTCCTGCTGCAGTGAAGTGAGCTTCTCCGTGGCGGCCTCGTAGGTCTCGGCCAATTGATCGAGCACAGCGCCGGTCTGTGTGACCTGTTGCTGCAGAGCGTCCATCTGTTGTGCCTGAGCCGGAGTGAGAGTGACGGGGACGGGGACGGGGGTCGTCGTCGTGGCGCTCACGGTGGAGTTCGCCGCACTGGCGGTGCCGGGAGGAGCCAACGTCGTGGTGGGAGTCGTGGAGGGCGGGACGGCCGGTGTCGGATCAGGGGCCGCGTCGGCACTGGCGGGGATCACGGTACCGGCCGCCATGAGGATCCCGTAAGACACCAGCGCAGCGAAGGTCAGCCTGGGGCCTATGGAGAACGAGCGCTGACGACGGGGCAAGGTCGGCATCGTAGGCGGGCAGCATCAGGTCCGCAGTCGCCCTGGTACGCCTCGCTTTGACCCCCTCACCGACCGAGGTAGGGCCGCTACCATGGCTCCGGTGCGAGGGCTCTCCGTCGTAGAGACGTGGGGATCATCAGCCGAAGAGCGAGAGTCCACTTACCCCTGTGACGACCTGATCGAAGGCCCGGATCGGACCTTGTTCCGCGCCGTCGACATCGCGGCCCCGGCGACCGTCGTGTTCCGATGGCTGTGCCAGCTTCGCGTGGCGCCCTATAGCTACGACTGGGTCGACAACCTCGGCCGCCGAAGCCCTCGCCACCTCACCCCGGGTCTCGAGCTCCTGGACGAGGTCCAGCGATTTATGACGATCTTCCGGCTCGCCGCATTCGAGGACGGCGCCTCCATCAACCTCGACTCACAGACTTCGGTCTCCGGCCGCGTGGCGGTCACCTACCGCGTGGTGACCATTGATGGGGAACTGAGCCGTCTCGTCGTAAAGCTTACTTGCACGGCGCCATCCGGACCCCTTCGGTCTCTGGCTCGACACCTCCTGCCTGTGGGAGATCTGGTTATGATGCGCAAGCAGCTGAACACGTTGAAGTCACTGGCTGAGCGCGACGCCAGATTGTGGACCAGGCGGGGTCTGGTGCCCTATTCCGCATGAGGGACACCAGTTGACCGATTACACAGTCATCTGTGTCGATCGCTCCGGCGATGACACCGAGCACAGCCACATCTACCAAGCGTTCGTTCGGCCCACCACTGGCGGCATGGGGCGGTTGCTACCCGTCAAGGACATTCGTCGTGAGATCAAACTTGGGGTCCACCGATACTTCTCGACCGACCCCGACGGAAATGAGGTTCAGGTCAAGCGTTTCAAGTGCAGCTGTGGGCGAAAGACGCTCAGGACCAAGCCGGACGACATCCATGACAGCAATCTCTCGGCAAAAGGGCCGTGCACGTAACGTGACTTCTCGCTCATGGGTCGTCGTCGGCCTCGACAACGGTGGCACCGCCAACAGCACGACCCTGCTCGACGGGTCTGGGCAATTCTTGGTGGACAGGCTGGTCGAGAGCCCCAGTCGAGTCCGCGATGGCCCCGATGTGGCGGTGGGAGCTCTCGTCGAGGCCGTGGACCGGGTGCTCCACCTCACGGGCGTGGAGAAGGAGTCGGTACGTGCCGTGGGTCTCGGGACACCGGGGCCGGCGAGTGCGGATGGTGTGATCTCGTCGAGGGGCTCCACAAACTTCTCCCACGAAGCTTGGCACGGCTTCGAGATTCGCGCCGTGCTCGAGCGCCGCCTCGGTGTTCCGGTCATCTACAACAACGACGGCAATGCCGCCGCCCTGTGGGCCCATCATGAGCACTTCGGGCGTGATGCCACGCTGCACTCGTCGGTCTCGGCGATCGTCGGCACGGGCCTGGGAGGTGGCGTGATAGAGGCCGGCCGTGTCATTCGCGGCGCCGCGGGGATGGCGGGAGAGCTCGGTCACGTCCACATACCGATGCACGGACTGCTCGCTGAGGGCCAGCCAGTCCCGGAATGCAAGTGTGGCTTCGTCGCCGACGCCGAGAGCGTCGCCTCGCTGACAGGCATCGAAAGGAACCTGCTGCCTTACTGGTTGACGCGCTTTCCCCACCACGAGCTCACCAGAGCGGGGTCGATGGCCGAGGCCGCCAAGCTCGTCCGTGGTTTGGGAGAAGCTGAAGATCCGATGGCGCTCGAGATCTTCGATCAACAGGCGATGGCACTGGGGAGACTCTTCACGATCGCCAGCAACTTCATCGATCCGAGCGCCTACTTCGTCGGCGGGGGGCTCGTCGAGGCTTCGCCGAAATTCCGCGAGTGGTTCCTGGCACGGGTCCGTGAAAACACGGAACTACGGGAGGAGCAACTTGCCGTTTCGACGTTTGCTCTCATCTCGGATCTGGATATGGCAGGCGCCCGCGGAGCCGCGCTGGCTGCTCTTGACTCACTCGAGGCTCGCTGACCGTTGGTGTTGAGTAGCTGCCCCAGCATGGGCGCGATTCATGGCGCCGGCTTCCTGGCGGAACGGGAGAGCGCAACCTGGGAAATGGGGGAGAATCCGACTGACGACACGGTTATGGGGTGGTTCCAAACGAGGACCCGGTAGGTACCGACGATGTAGGTACGGGCGATGGGTCCGAACGTTGCCGATGCAGTGGCTGACTCGACGCCACCCCAGGGTCGGGCGGTGTCGAACACCAGAAATGCGAAAGGCTGGTCCACATACCAGCTCGACGTCGACTGCCTCTGGTAACGAACCACCTTGCCCTGGGGAGTGGTGATCACCGGGCGGACTGTCACCGAGCCTTGGGTTGCGACCGTGGTGATGGACGCGCTCCAGTAGTCGCCGATCCCGTGGTGAAGGTGATGGGCAGCGAGGAACTGCCCAAGCTGCGTAAAAGTCCGACTTGGCGCCAGAGCCGCCACGTTGAGTCCGACCCCTGACGCAAAAGCGGCCGTAGCCAAGACACCGACCACCGCCCCGACGCGAAGTGGTCGTGGCGACTTCACGGCAGTGGCAAGCCGACCAAGCAACCTCCCGGCCAGGATGGCCCCGAAGATGACAGCAGCGGTGAGATAACGCCTGAAGTCGGGGTCGTCGCTGGAAGTGAGGACGACGAACACCACAAGATCGGCGAAGAATGCCGTGACCAGAAGGTCATCCAGGCGCCACGCTCCGGAGGACGTGTCTGATGACTGGCTCCCGCGAACCGCCCCGCTCACCAGGCCTACGGCAGCCACCGCGACGCCCGCCAGGACGGCGAGCAAACCAAGGACGTGCGCGGCTTGGAGCGGGGCCGGTACCCCGCCATTCGTCAGACCACCGGTGCCGACACCCAGCATGCTGGCTCCCCAGGTGGCAACGCGCCTGAGGTTTGTCAACATCTCAGACGCCGAGGCCGTCGGATGGCTCGTAGCAACCGCAAAGGTCCCCAGGACCCTGGCAAGCTGGCGAAGGGCCCCAGCGGCGATCAAGCCGGCGCCCGCAGCGCTCACATTGGGTAGCCCGGATCGCCAGCTCCGTGTACGAAGCATGGCGACCACGCCGGCGGCGCAGGCAGGAGCAACACCGAGTGCGACCATCTGGAGGTCTCCGAGAGTCCCCAAGGCGAAGAATCCGACCGCGACAACCCAACCCCATCGCAGTCGCCCAGACCGCAGCCCGGCAAAGGCGATCAAACACCACAACGTGGTGCCGACATGGAGTGGACCCTGAAGGAGGAAGATCGACAAGACATGACACGGGAACCCGAGCAACACCACGACAGTCGCGGCGGCGACGACGCCGGCAACTCGCTTTCCACCATCTCGTGCCAGCCACGCCCCCACGACGATGACCGCTGCAGCGACAAGGGCCGGGACGAAGTTGAGTAGCGGTTCCCGTAACCCCGTGACGAAGCCGACGAGCATGTAGAAGAGCGCGTCGATCGTCCAGAACGAGTCGCTGGAAAGCGCCCAACCATGGAGCAGAACGTTGCCGTGCGTCATCGACTGCCCCTCCAGGACCACAGTGGCGCCATCGGAGTTACCGGCGACGTTGTGGAGGGACACGGCATAGAGGAGGGCGACCACTGCACCGAACACCGAGAGACCGGCCGCCGAAACAAGAACACGGACTACACGACCCTTCGTCCGTTGGCCGTTGCACAGGACCTGTCGTCGAAGCGACGAATCCCTGATCTCGATCGCCGTCACGTCACGGATGCACTTGGGCGCCCATCAGGCGCGCTGGAACGACGCGTCACGAGTGCCACGGTAGCGACTGCTTCACAGGGTCGCCCTTTCGCACCGATCCGAGCCAGGAGATGGGTGGTTTGACTCCGTGTGGCCGCCGCCGGCGATCGCTATCTCGGGCTGGCGACCGCCTCAGACCTCCCTGTCTTGGCCCGAACGTCGTGGATGATCACTCCGTCTCGCCGGTGTAGGACGGTTTTTGCGGTGGTCCCCACCAACCTCGGGAGGTGTGCCTCTCCGCCCAGGGATCGGCATACTAAGCGGGTGCTAACCACCCGGGAGGGCGCCTCCGAGGACCATCTCCCCAGCCTGGACGTCGCCACTTCGCCCTCTCCCACACCCGACCCTCGGAACCTCTACATGGCCGAGCGCGGCGGTTGGAGTTTGGTGTGGCTGGCAGTGCTCACCGGGGGGATCAACGTATGGGGATTCTGGTGGTCGTCACCCTTTATCGGCGCCCTGGCCCCCCTGATGATCGTCAGCGGCCTCATCGGGACGGCGGCGTGCTGGTTGACCGCCAGTCCACGGTCCCGTCTATTCCAACGTTTGGCCTTGTTTGCCGTGTTGGTCACGGTGGTATTTCCGCAAGCGATCGAGATCCACACCCGCAAGTTCTATACAACGGACTCGGCCGCCTTCGACCACGTGGCGGCGCGGGCATTGCTGCACGGCTCTGATCCCTATGCAATCTCTATGTCACCTGCCGCCCACCTGCTGAAGGTGCCCGCTCTTTTTTGGACATACACCGTCAATGGCGGCCACGTTTCTCAGTTTTCGTATCCCGCGGGATCGTTCCTGTTCGACGTCCCCGCCATGGCGCTTGGTCTTCATCACGCCGTTGTCGACTGGATGGACTTGCTGGCCTGGCTCGTGTCCGGCGTTCTTCTCTTTGCTCTGCTGCCGGCGTCGCTCCGCTGGTTGAGTGCACTTGTTGTCCTGACGCCGGCCCTGTTGGGGTCTTTCAGCTCGGGTGAAACTGATGCCATGTTCGTGCCGTTTCTCATCCTGGCCGTCTGGCGGTGGGACCGGTTTGGCCAGGACCGTCAGGCCGGACTGGCCCGCTGGGTCGGCCCGATAGCCCTTGGACTGGCGTGCACCATCAAACAGACCCCGTGGTTTTGCTTGCCGTTTTTGGTTATCGGTGTCTTCCTCGAATCTCGACGTGCCGGTAGGCCGGCCACTCACGTCGCCCTGCGCTACTTGCTTACGGTGGTTGCCGTGTTCGGCGCGGTGAATCTCCCCTTCGTGATATGGCAACCCGGAGCGTGGCTCCACGGCACCGTTATCCCTGTTTTCGGCGGGCTGGTCGCTGATGGTCAGGGACTGGTCAGCTTGGCTACCCACGGGGTTACCGGTGGGGTCGACCTGATCATGCTCAGCGTGGCTGGCGGCCTGGCCCTGGTGACGGTCGTGACCGCGTTCGCGCTCTGGTACCCGCATCTGAAACGTATCTGGCTCTTGTTGGTGCCCATCCCTCTGTTCTTCACTCCGCGAAGCCTGTCCAGCTATCTGATAGATCTCTTCCCGGCGGCCGTCGTGGCGGCCCTCAGCGTTCACAGCGCCTCCCAGGGCTCGCCGGCGCCGCCCGGCGGGCGGCAACGGGTCAGAGTGTTACCTGTCCTGACGGTCGCCATACCCGCCTTGGGGGTGGGGGTGGCGTCCGTCTTGGCCTTTGTCGCACCCCCATTGCAGCTCATTGTGCGCAGTGTGGCACTGTCCCATGGAGACAGAGTGGTGGACGCCGTCACCGTGTCAGTAGAGAATCGGACCGGTTCTGCGGTCACGCCTCACTTCATGGTCAACACGGGTGACAATCCCCACGGGTTCTGGCTCCCTGCCGATCATGGACGTGTCGTCTTGCGCGCCCGAGAATCGGACACCTTGACCCTGTACCCGCCGGTCCTCACTGTCGCGCCCCAGAAGGGTGCCCGGTGGCTGGTGGAGGCCTACACCGGAGATCCCTCCTGGTTGAGCACCTCGTCACTGCAGACGTTTACGGGAACGATGTCCGCCTCGGTGGTCTCTCGAAAATAGTTCTGCAGTCCTCCCCCGCGGCCTACGGATCCCATGAATATGGGGGTCTGACGGCGGGTGTTCCTGGCGGGCACCAGCCCGCTTCGAGCGTTCACTGGCGTTGGCGAGTACAGGTGGACCGGGTAGTGACCCGCGGTCAGGACCGAGCCGCACTCGTCCATCAGATCAGTAGGCATGGCCACCGAGGGGACGCCGTCGGCGTGGTCCGCGACTCCGGATCCGCCGACGCATATCATTCGAACCCGAGAGCCACCCCGACCCTGGAACCCCGGCCGCTGCGGTTTCTCCTCTAGTAGAGAGGAGGCCCCTATGGCGGACCACCCGCTCGATTTCGACATCGAGCCCGTACTGCCTGAGCATTTCGTCGGTCCCCGCTGCGAAAACGCCACCTGCATGCTCACCACCTATCACCGAGGGGACTGCGTCACCCTCGACGACGTCTCGAACTCCGGGAGACACCACCTGAGGGCCGGTTAACGGTCACACCACCGACCCAACTCGTCGGGCTTGGGTGCCGCATCATGCCCTGGGAGTCGGCCGGCCCATGGACACCGGGGTCGCGTCCGAGCGAGCTCGAACTCCTGGTCCGGGCCCTACAGCCGCTTCCGGCACCTGCCGATACCCATGCCCGGGAAAAACAGCGAGGCATGACAGGGGGCCCTGGCGAACCATGGAGGACTTCACAGAAGCAGACAAACGTGTCCTCGTCGCCGGCCTGGTCGGCGGTAAAGAGAGAGATGTTGTGTGGTCAAAGTTCCCCGAGGCCATCGAGCGCCTGGGCGATTGCGGTCTGGTCCGCATCGGTCAGGAGCTGTTGGGCAACGGCACCATCTCCTCGTTTCCTCTGTGCCTCAGCCCGGCCGGTGTCACGGAGGCGAAAAGGGTTCAGGAGCTCGAGCAGCTCGTTT
Source organism: uncultured Acidimicrobiales bacterium (assembly GCA_963731665.1). Taxonomy (GTDB): domain Bacteria; phylum Actinomycetota; class Acidimicrobiia; order Acidimicrobiales; family UBA8190; genus Chersky-840. The sequence goes on from CAVSWP010000008.1 coordinate 910,889, forward strand.
CCGGCCAGTAGTGCGGCCGCTCGTATTCCTCAGGTGGAGTCCTTCGTGTGCTCTGTCAATCAGGCTCCCGGAGTGCCGGGTAATGGCGAAACTGGGGTGATGCTTCCCTGATCGAAGCATGTGAAGACCTGGTTCGTACCGGCTTGGACAATCGGAACGAACTGACCGTTCATGACGCGGACGGCTGCATGACAGTAGGGCGGTAACGCCTTTGTATGCCCCGTCGTCCAGTTCACGGGGGCAGTAAGCCCGTTCCCCGTGAACGCCGTCTCGGCATTGATGGCTGCCACCAGTTTCTTCTGCGTCAAGTCTCTTCCCACTGCCTTCAGGCCGGTCACGAACAGGTCGGCGGAGATCCAGCCGTCCAGGGCCACCTCGTCATAGGTGGACGACGGTTGGTACTTCTGCATCTCGCGGATATAGCTCTCCATCCCCGGGTAGACACCGGGGAACGCGAGAGCCGCCTCAAAAGGCACGTGTTCGAGTCCGAAGTACACGTTCTTCATGATCGACGCATATTGCTGCAGTGTGGTCCGGTCATAGCCGTTCAACCACACCTGGTTTATGGTCAGGCCATTCTGGCTGATGGCACGGGCGAACGACACATTCCCGTTGAGGTCGAGACACGAGAACAGCATGTCCACGTTCTTCGCCTTCATCTGCAGCACATCAGCACTGGGGTCGGCTCCGTACACAAGACTCAGGTCGCTAAACGTGACGTTGAGCCCGAAGGCGCGCATGCCCGTCACGGCAGCCTGACATGCGGCCGCCGACTGCGGTACGCCGTAGGCGACGACGGCGATCGACGTGGCCCCCAACTGACGAGCGGTGTAGGCATCCGCCGGCGCGCCGGTAGCGAAGTCGAGGATCGATCCGTAGGTGCCGAACAACGTGGGCTTGTTGGCCCAATCCGTCGACACGACATAGCCGAACGTTGGCGTCCCCTGCTGGGCCAGATAGCTCGCTCCGCCGAAGAAAGGTGTCCCCACCCCCACCACGGCAAACACGTGGTCCTGGTTCACCAGCGTCTGGGCGACGGAGAGGTCGACCGTCGGGCTCCCCTGATCGTCTTCTTCATAGGCGAGCTTGAGCTTTCGACCCGCCACACCTCCTTCGGCATTGATCATCGAGAAGTACGCCTCGACGCCGTTCACGATCGGGGCGAAGTCCGACGACAGGGGCCCTGTGACGTTGGCGATGCTGCCGACGTCGATCTGAGAGGACGTGACCCCGGGAGCGCCCCCACCGGAACTGTTCTTGGTCACGGAATTCGAGCACCCGGCCACTCCCACAGCCAGAGCCGTGACCGCCCCGACCATGACCCTGAGCCGATGGCGCATCATCAGCCTCCCCTCACCCAACCAATCAAATCGCCGGTGCCCCAGTCAACGGGCGCTCAATATACTCTCGAGTCCGCTGGCTTCCAGTCAGTTGGGTCTTACGAAGACGGTCACTAAATGCTCTGTTCAGGAGACCGGCCCGATGGTGCGGACCAACTCGTCGGTGCGGCAGCCTTTGTGTCTCGCCATCGCCGGTTCACGAGCTCTTGGGAGCATGGCACTCCGGTCAGTAGCACCTCCGGAGACCGTCAGGCCCCGACCTCGTCGGCGTTCGAGCAGTCCTTCATCGAACGGCTTGTGCGGTATGGCCGCGCTCGGTTGTGGTTGACCGTCAGGTCCGCAGCGAGATCCCCCGCCGGAGGCAGGCGCTCGCCCGTACCCCCCTCGACGACTGCCCCGCGAATCTCCGGCCACGTGCTCGTACAGCGGCGTGGATCTGTCGCATCCACGCCGAGATGGGCCCATGATGCTAGTTGTAATAGTACTATTTTCCCGGCACGTCTCCGTCGGCTGTCGGCGGAAACCGCATGGGCCAGGCCGAGAGCGCGGTGGGCGACCCGATAACGCTCAGAATGGCCCCGTGACTCTCCCCGTCTGCTCTGGATTGCACACCTCCGAGAGTGCGTCGCCGTCTGTCGCCGGGGCTTCCAACCCACTCGAACGGTAGGCTCAGTCCGCGCCCCTCGTGGCATTCAGACTCTCGGGAAAGGAGGCGCCGTGAGCCTGCTCATCGACTCCGATACCCACCTCTTCGAGCCGTCCCGAATGTGGAAGGAGTACGTCGACCCCGCCGATCGCGACGTGGCCCTCCATATGGAAACGGATGACCTCGGCTACACCTGGCTGATGTTCGGCGACCGTCGCCTGAGTCTGGGTGGCCCACATCGCCCGGGTGACGTCGACGGTATCGGCATCTTTCGACAGCGCCTGATCGACGGCTTGCCGGCCGAGTTCGACTTGGAGGAGTTCAACGCCAGCTATTCCGACCCGTCTGCCCGCCTGGACCAGCTCGATCGAGCCGGTTTCGATGCGTCGATCATGTTTCCGAACTACGGGATCAGTTGGGAGCGGCCTCTCAAGGATGATTTGCGCGCCACCCTGGCCAACATGACGGCGTGGAACCGTTGGATCGTCGACGTAGCCGCCCGAGGCAGGGGGAGGCTCTTCCCCGTCGCACACCTGAGCCTCCGGGATTTGCCGTGGCTGGAAGCACAACTGGAAACGCTGGCCGGTGGTGGCATCCGCCTGGCCTTGATCCCACCCTCGTTGGTCGATGGACGGCCTCTGTCCGACCCTGGGCTCGATCGCGCCTGGGCCGCATTTGTGGACCACGGCATCACTCCGGTCTTCCACGTTGCCAATCAGCCTCGACCCTTCGACGAGGCGTGGTACGGAGAGGACATGGAAGGGGGCATCACACCGCTGAGCGTCGTGTTCATCTGGACATCGGCGGCGCTTTCTTTGACCGATCTGATCCTGAACGGCGTCCTGGAGCGTTACCCCGATCTTCGGATTGGCATCATGGAGCTCTCGGCGACGTGGGTGCCGCAGCATCTGCAGATGATGGACGGTGGGTATCGACATACCGCCCGGTTCAACGGGGAGTCCACCGGGCTCTCGCTCATGCCAAGCGAATACTTCCGACGCCAGGTGCGGGTGGCAGCCTTCTCCTACGAGCAGCCGCACCGGCTTATGAGAGCCTCGGGCGACATCTTCATGGCGTGCAGCGACTATCCGCACACCGAGGGGACGAGTACCGCCATCGAGGACTACCGTTCTGTCGGGCTCCAACCGGAGGAGAGCACGACGGGTTTCTTCGGAGGCAATGCCGCCTTTCTCTTGCGGGAGTCGCCGCCCAACTGAGCGTGCCGGAGCCACCGGACACGAAATAGGGCCCCCGACCAGAGAAGCGTTGTGTTTCGGGCGTCTGCGACACTTCGGTCCAGCACTCGAACGGGACCCCCAAATGCCGCCTGATCCAGAGGGGGCGTCGGCCCCTGTTTCGGCGCTTTTCGGGCGGAAGCGGCTTCAGCCAGATCCTCTGATTGCCGAACACAATACGGTGACACTGTCGGCTTCTCCGCCGGACGAAACCCCGCTTGAGCAGGGAGAAAACGCCCGGAAGAGGATCTTGGCGGCCTTTGGACTGCTTGGCTTCCTGTTCGTGGGCTACCTGGGATGGATGATCTTTCTCCCTCACTTCCGTTACTCGCCTGTCGTCAACGGTTGGCTGCCCGACGGATTCGAGTTGATCGTCGCCCTCTTATGCCTGGCCAGGGGCCTGCTTCGTCAACGGGGCCGAGTCGTGGCACTTGCCTTGGGAGTGGGTCTCCTCTCGTGGGCCATCGGGGACACCTTGTGGTCCGCCCAGACGCTTGGAGGGGCAAGTCCCCCGAGCCCGTCGTGGGCAGACGCCTTCTGGCTGGGGTTCTACCCGCCCGCCTACGTGGCCGTGGTTCTCTTCATGCGGCGCGAAGTCAGAAGGATTGCCGATTCGAGCTGGCTGGACGGTGCCGTCGCCGGACTGGGGGCGGCTTCGGTGTGCGCCGCATTCGCGTTTCAAGGCCTCGCGCAATCGGCGGGGGGCAGTTCGCTGGCCAAAGCGACCAACTTGGCGTATCCAATCGGAGACTTGCTGCTTTTTGCCCTGGTCGTCGGAGGCACAACCTTGCTCTCGGGCAAGACGACCGCACCTTGGATTCTCTTAGCGGCCGCGATGGCTTTGAATGCCGTGGGCGACACGTTCAACCTGTTTCCATCGTCCTTCGGAACTCCGCGGGTCGATACCGTGTTTCATGCCCTGGCATGGCCAGCCGCCGGTCTTCTCATGTCCATCGCCGTGTGGCTACGTCCCCGACCGCCCAACCTCCTCGCCTATCAAAAGCCAGCCGGATTCGTGCTCCCCGGTCTCGCCGCTGTCTCGGCATTCATCATCCTCTTTACCGGCTCATTCCATCACGTCAGTCGGGTGGCTCTGGTGTTGGCGGGAGCCACACTCATTGCGGTTGGCCTGCGGCTGGCGTTATCGGTGCGGGGATTGCGCACTGTCACTCAAGACCGACTTCGCCAGTCAGTCACCGATGAGCTGACTGGTCTTCGGAATCGTCGATATCTCTTTCAGGTCCTCGACACGTTCTTCGGCAGTCAGATCGACCGACGGTCAACAAAGCGGAAGCTCGCCTTTCTCTTTATCGACCTCAATCATTTCAAGGAGATCAACGACTCCTTCGGCCATTCGGCCGGCGACGAGCTCCTGAAGCAGCTGGGTCCGCGACTCACGGCATCGTTGCGGGGCTCAGAAGTTCTTGTTCGGCTAGGCGGCGATGAATTCGGGATCGTACTATTGGACGCCGACGCCTACGATGCCACGGCGGTCGCGCAGCGTCTCATGACGAGCATCGAGGAACCGTTCGTCCTTGAGGGTGTCAGCGCCAGCGTCAGCGCGAGCATGGGTATCGCCACGGCGCCCAGAGATGCCACCGATCGCGCCGGGCTTTTGCGGTGCGCCGACATTGCGATGTATCGAGCCAAGCTGGGCGACTTTTCTTTTGCTGTCTACGACCCTGATCTCGATGAGGGCGGGAACCTCTGGCGTCTTGGCGAAGAGCTGCGTGTGGCCGTCGAGGAAGGACAGTTTGAGTTGTACTTCCAACCACAGCTCGATCTCCACAGCGGTGAGATCTCAGCTGTCGAGGCCCTTCTTCGCTGGCCCCATGCCAGACTCGGCTTTGTCCCACCTCTCAAGTTCCTTCCTCTCGCCGAGGAGGCAAGCCTCATGCCGTCGCTGACGAGGTGGGTGCTCGACCACGCCCTCGCGCAATGCGCGTCCTGGAGAGCCACTGGACAATGCGTGACCGTCTCGGTGAACGCCTCACCTACGAACCTTCTCGATCCAGGGTTCACGGATCTCGTCTGGGACCTGCTCAACCGCCACGGTCTGCCCGCTCAAGCGTTGGTCCTGGAGGTCACCGAGACGAGCATCATTGCAAACCTTGGAGGAACCAAACGTGTCATCGAAGAGCTACGAGACCTCGGTGTCGTCGTCTCGATCGACGACTTCGGAGCGGGATTCACCTCCCTGGCTTATCTGAGCGATCTGGCAGTGGGAGAGCTCAAGCTGGACGGCATATTCGTCACCGACCTCGCCGCCGGAAACAGAGAACGCGATCTCGAGCTTGTTCGGGCCACCATCGAGCTTGGTCACGCGATGGGGCTGAGGGTCGTCGCCGAATGCATCGAGGACAAACAGACCCTCGATCTTCTTGCTGACCTCGGGTGCGATCTCGGCCAGGGGTACTTCATCAGCCGACCCATGCCAGCGGACAGACTTTCCTTCCGGTCAGAGCTCTCCAGCGCCCCTGCGGCGGCGCTCACCGGGTAGAGCCATGAGAATGGAACAGCGGCGGACCTAAGTCGACACGCCCACACCCGGCCGTCCGTCAACCTGGCTTGATGGTCTGGCCGATCTCTGAAAGTCGGCCAAAGCTGAGAGCCAACACGTGATTGGCCGAGGATCAGCTCGACCCCAACCTGGTCAGTACGTTCCTGGTGATCTGTTCGATCTGTGGGTCTCGCTCTGCCAGCCCGTGAGCCCAGTCGGTCGACCCCGACGTCATCACGGTTGCTCCGGCCTCGTTCGTGTAAGCACCCAGAACGGCGTGGCCGTGACGGATGCGCTCCATCGCCTCGGGCTGGCGCGTCCCGAACACGCGTGACGCGATGTACTCCAACTCGCTCGGCTCGCCCGGCTTGGGTGGACGGGGCGCCGTCTCGCGGGTGAAGTGCTGAGTGGGGCACGTGCCGAGGATCTCGAACGTCGACGGCGTGCCGTCCTCGCCGGTGGGGTACGGCAGTCCGTCGCGGTAGGTGAACACGCACCCGTCGCACTCGTAGCCAACGACTGTGGCGCCGGCACCGAGCACGTCGCCATAGCCGATCCCGGTACCGTCGAACATCCAGTGATCTGCGCGGTGAACGGTGTAGCCACCGAGACCGGCAGTCACGTTGCGACCGATGCGGTGGTAGCCCCCGCGGGTGAACGAGACGCCGGTCATGGAGTTCTCGGGACGACCAACGGCCACATCGGACCAGAACGTCGTCACCTCTGCTTCGCGCGCAGTTCTCATCAGCGGGTCTTTCTTGAAGAAGCCTTTGTACCCGACAATGACATCGTGATCGTCTCCCTCGATGCGCACCTGCCACAACGACGTATTGCCCGAGAAGAAGGCGGCGTTCCCGCCGCTCGCAATGAATGCTTCGACTGTGTCGCGCATTCCGTGAGACCAGTATTCGTCGTGGCCGATGGATAGATAAAGCTTGGCGTTGTCCAACACCTCAGGGTGTTCTTCAAGGTCGGCATTCGTGCACACACCGATCTCGAAACCTTCACGTTCGGCCCACTCGATGAACGGTAGTTCCCAGTCGGGCCAACCCGCAGACCCGGCATAGCCCGACAGATGGTTGATCTGGATATATCCGACGTGTGCGGCATTCTGCGGATCAGGCACCCCCGTACCCGTCACTCGGCGGCCCCTGCCCGGCGGTTTGTAGAGGTAGCCAGCCGACATCGGTCGCTGCATGGAAACGTGGGTACCGCCGGTATACAGATTGGATCCGCCGAAATCGTTGTAGGCATGCCACGTATTGGTTGTCAGTGCGATCACGATGCGAGCGCCAGAAGGCGGGCGAACGACAAAGAATGCGTAGTCGCGGCGCACCTTTTCACCCACGTCGATCTCCATGACCACCTCGTAGTATCCCGATCTCCACGTTGGGTCGACGTCAATCGCGAGAGCAACAGGCCAACGGCAACCCTTCGAGGAAGCATCCGCTGGCGTGTCATGCTCGTCGGCCGCGACGGCGTGAGAACTGAAAACGACCTCCCGCCGAACGCCGACCCGTGCCACCTCGACGCGCACCGGCCGGCTAGCGGCCGACGAAATATGCAAACCTACCTGCTCGCCCCGACACACCGACTGCGGCCAGCAGTACCCCGTAACCACCTCGCGTCCCATATCCCGACCCTAACTTGGCCACATCACTGGCGGCGTTCGAAGAAGGTCATGTGGGGGCGCAGTATGCGAGCAGAAACGCCCATCCGGCCAGCTCACGCCGCCAGCCGGTCGCGGTTGATGATCCGCCGGGCTTGTGGTTGTCGTAGGCGCGTTCTGACAGGAGACGCTGGTTGGCATCGAGTGACCTGGTTGCAACTGTGAGCAGCGGTCTCGCCCTGGTGGTCGGTATCCCCTACTTCCGAGAGCTCGGAAGGGCGCACCCGAATCACCCGAGGTCGCCACCTACGGAAATACCCCTTCCGATGGGCAAGGCTCCCGAAGCAACGAGGGCGGTGAGGGTGGTTGAATATGCGAACCATCCATTGACTCGGGAGTTCTATGATTCACAACGGTGCCGTTCGGTTTGATCCGTTTGAGACGGGCCAGATTGCGGATCCCTACTCGGGGTACAGATGGCTAAGAGACGAGGCGCCGCTGCACTACGTCGACGTCGATGACCTCTGGTTGGTGAGTCGCTACGACGACTGTTCGGAACTGCTGCGGGACCCGTCGACGTTCTCGTCCAGGCTTGGAGTCGGGAAGCTCATGAGCGGGGGTTTGGGACGCCGTGCGGCCGCGCAGATGGCCGACGTTCCCCAATCGCTCTAGGGGATGACCGAGCTTCGGATACTCATAGCGCTCGACCCACCCGATCACGTCCGTCTGCGTCGGCTGGTAAATCGGCCGTTCACACCCCGAGAGATCGGGGCCCACGAATCCTGGATGCGACCGCTGTGCGAAACGATCTTCGAGCCAGTTCCGCCGACAAGGCTGACTGGGTGCGGGACTTCACCTTCCCGTTTCCCGTCATGGTCATCGGCAAGCTGCTCGGCATACCCGCCTCACTGGGAGACGACTTCAAGCGCTGGTCCGACGACTTGGTGGGCCTCGTTGGGGGTCCAGGAGCCGACACCGAACGAGGGATCACCAGCTTCATCGAGATGCTGGGTTTCTTCCATGAGGCGATCGCTCGCCGTCGCTCGGAGCCTGCCGACGATCTCATCAGCATGCTGATCCACAACGCCGATGCCGAGGACGAACCTCTCACTGCCGACGAACTGGTCCTGTTCTGCGTGCTCCTGCTCGTCGCTGGGAACGAGACCACCACAAATCTGTTGTCGAATGTCATGAAGATCTTCACCTCAATGCCGGAGGTCCTTGATCGCCTTCGAAGCGACCCGCAGACGATCCCGGCCACCGTGGAAGAGGTGCTCCGCTTCGACTCACCAGTCCAGGCTCTCCCCCGAGGCACGACCGCACCGATCACGCTCGCCGGCGGCCGGATCCCGGCTGGCGCAACTGTCCTGGTGTACTTCGGAGCCGCCAATCGTGACGAGCGTCACTTCCCAGATCCTGACCGCTTCGATGTAGGACGGAACCCCATCGACCACATCGGTTTCGGAGCCGGCTTCCACCTCTGCCTGGGCGCCCCACTTGCCCGCTTGGAGGCCAGAATCGCCCTGGAGACATTGGTGCGCCACGTAACCGATGTGGCACTCACTTCTCCGCCCGTATTGACCGACGGAGCGCTCCTTCGGGGATGCAAGTCGATGCCGGTCGCGCTGAGAGTGGCCCGAGAGGCCAGGTCACACGAGGGTTCGAGGCGGCCGGGATCGTGATTGCGAGCGGTTGTGTCGAGCCTCGTCGTGCCGGCGAACGGTACGTTCCGGCCGGGCCGCGATACACGACGGGACAGGGATCCTCGAGTATGCGTTGTTGCGCGGGCCCTCACCTGAGCCGGTTCGGGTCGGGAACGAGCCGCAGGCCACAATGGGCGGTCATGCCTATGCCAGGATGAGGGATCGTGCAGGGCTCATGCGAGGCGCTCATCGAGGAAGCTGAAGCGGCTTCCATCCAAGGATGGGACTTCAGTTGGCTCAATGGGCGAGCTACGGAGGAGCGGCCCAGTTGGGGCTACTCCAAGTTGTTGATTGAGCGGGCGAAAGGCGTGTCGTCCTTGCTCGACCTCCAGACGGGCGGGGGCGAGCTGCTGAGCCAGTTGCCACGGCTACCCCCGCTCACTGTTGCAACCGAAGGATGGGAGCCGAACGTGCGTCTGGCCGCCCAGCGACTGCACCCACGACGTGTGTGGGTCGTGGTTGCTCAGGAGGACCGACCGACGCTGCCATTCGGCTCGGGGATCTTTGACCTCGTTGTCAGTCGACATCCGGTCGTGACCTGGTGGGACGAGGTCGCACGAGTCCTTCGGCCGGGCGGCCGCTACGTCTCCCAGCAGGTCGGCCCGCACAGCATGCGAGAAGTCACCGAGTTCTTCACAGGTCCTCAACCTGCCACGTCGTCGAGGAGGCCAGAACTGGCCCACGAGCAGGCGACAACAGCGGGGCTCCGAGTCGATGACCTCAAGGTGGCGCGACTTCGCGCCACCTTTGCCGACGTTGGTGCGCTCGTGTACTTCCTGCGACTCGTTGTCTGGATCGTTCCTGATTTCAGCGTGGAGAAGTACCGCGATCGACTGGCCGCCATGCATCGGGAGATCACGACCAACGGACCCTTCGTCGCCCATGCCACCCGCTTTCTGATCGAGGCAACGAAGCCAGGTTGACGAAGCACACGTTGCCTCACGCCCACGCGCTTTAGTCGGTCCCTCGCTGTCAATCCCTTCACTCCGCCCATCGGGTCGCCACCAGGAGATCGCTTGGGATGGCCGGGAGGGGGCCGCATCGCTGGAGCGCTCTAAGGAGTCATCTCCTTCACGATGGTCAGGTCGACAAACTCCGGCGGACCATCGAAGATCTCCCCCATCAGTGCCCTGACCTCGGCCAACCCCTCCTGGCGTCGTGAGTCGTTCTCTCGGGCTCGCGCCTTCTTCTCGCTCTCGAAAACGACGAGCGTGAAGGCCCGGGTCGGATCATTCTGGTCCTGCATCATCATCGATCGCACCAAGCCCGAATTCGGTTGTTCAGTCGCTTGTAACTGCTCTGCCAGCTTCGGTAGGTCGCCTTCCCGGCCAGGCTTGATCCGCGCGGTGATGAGTTGCGCCCACATGCTGTGATCCTCCTATGCGTCGATGTATGCAGCACCCTACTGCGCACATCCAAGACCCGCTGAGGGGTGTCATATCGGATGCCTTGCCCCAAGGGTCAGGTGATCAGGATCGGCACTTCGGCTCTAGCCGACCGTCACGACCTCGATCCAGCTGATCACGTTTCCATCGGAATCCACCACGACCGCCTTGCGTCCGGAGTCTCCGACTGCCTCGATTGGCCCGGCGCCTATCCCCCGAGCCGCGAGGTCCGCGACGAACTGGTCTAGGTCGTTGACCGAGATCGTCACTACGGTGCGCCCAGCGCGCGCCTCGTCCTCGATCACATAGAGCCAGCCGTTCCCGGCCACGCGCCACATGACCTCGTTCTCGTTGGGAACGATGTCGGCTGATCGCCCAAAGAGTTGTTCATACCAGCCAATCGCCAGCTGGAGGTCTGCTACAGGCACACTCGCGAAGAGCACCTCCATGGTCATCCCGTCAGCCTGTCCGATGTCGAAGGGACATGTCGAGTCTCGGGCGCCGCGTTCCCCGTCGATCGCGCTTGCCCCCGGGGACTGGTCGGAGACGGCGGATCCCTGGTGGGTGCAGCGCCTTTCGAAGACTGCGACGGAGATCTCTCCCTGCGAGATCTGGTCGGGGCCCCCAACAAATCAGCCTGAGCCGCCGCGGCTACTCCCGCGTCATCGTCCCAGGAGCCACGTCGCGGTCGCCGCGCCGCGCCGCCATGCCGTCAGAGCGAGACGATGCCCCTTGCCCATCCACCGCGAGGACGCGGCGAGCAAGCGCTGGTCGGAATCCGCCAAGCCGGAATACCAGAATTTTCGGCCGTCGGCGGTGGCAGGCGGAGAGGCGCCTCCGGGGTTGATGAAGAGCGCGAGAGCGATCATGCCGATGATGGCGAGGATTCCGACGAGCGTGACTGGGAGCGCGATACTCGAGCTTGAGGCGTCACTCGCCGACGCGAGCGGGCCGGATGCGATGGGCGAGCCGCTCCCCCCCGATCCGTCTCCGGGTGTGGTGCTCGGCAACCCGGCGTTCCCCGAACTCGGCACCAGGGGCGTGACGCTGGTCGGAACGGTGGTGCTGGGTGTCACGGCGCTCTGTGTCCCTGCAGTGCCAGCCTGGGCCGCATCGCCTGCGGATTGCGGACTCGAAGTCTGAGTAGTCGCGGCAGGCTGTGATGCTGTCGTTTCCGGAAGTTGTCTGCCGGCGACCCTCGTTGAAGCCTCGTCCGTCGACGTGGATGCAACAACGGTCGAGTCTACATTTGTGTTTCCCGATGCGGCCGAGCCCGACGTCGGGGCATTCCCTGATGGAGACGATGGTGCATTCCCCGATGAAGAGACCGGAGCCGACCCCACCGGTGACGTTGTTGGTGTGGTCGATGTCTGGGTCGGTTCCACTGGCGATGCGACAGGGGTCGAGCTTGGGTTCGTGGTTCCAGCTGTCGCTGGGCCCGACGTCGGGGCATTCCCTGATGGAGAAGAGACCGGAGCCGACCCCACCGGTGACGAAGTTGGTGTGGTCGACGTCTGCGTGGTTTTCATGGGGGATGCGACAGGGGACGCAGGTCCGGTGGGGGGCCCGGAGGTGGGCTGCGGGGAGGCGGGTGTCGGTGTGAGAATCGGTGGCTGAGCTGCAGCAGGAGCCGGGACAACGTTAAAGAGGAACGCGTTCCCGTTACTGTCGACAGCCACACAGGAGGAATCGGAGAAGCATGAGACTGCGTTCAAATGGCCCAGGAGGTCGAGAAGTGTAGGTGGCGACCACACAGAGCCGTTGTAAGTCACGTAGTTGCCGAAGTGGTCCACCGCGGTACAAGACGCCCCAACACACGCAACATCCGTCAACCCACCATGGGGGTCGATAAAGGCCAACGTGGACCACGCTGACCCGTTGTAACTGATCTCATCTCCGTAAGTGTTGACGGCGACACAAAAGGCGCTTGACGAGCAAGAGACCGAAGAGAAGATGAGGCCGAAGGGGTCCATCGGTTGCGGGGGTGACCAGGTAGTCCCGTTGAACGTAACCGCGTGGCCCGCGTAGTCGACGGCCACGCAGAACGTACTCGTCGCGCACGAGACCGAACTGAGTAGGCCCGAGGAGTCGACGACCTTTGGAGCTGCCCAGGTTGTCCCGTTAAACGTAACCGCTTGGCCGGCGTAGTCGACGGCCACGCAGAACGTGCTCGTCGCGCACGAGACCGAACTGAGTAGGCCCGAGGAGTCGACGACCTTTGGAGCTGCCCAGGTTGTCCCGTTAAACGTAACCGCTTGGCCGGCGTAGTCGACGGCCACGCAGAACGAAGGGCTTGCGCACGAGACCGAACTCACGTCCCCTGAGGAGTCGACCGGTGTGGCCGATGACCAGGCCGAACCGCTATAGGACCATCCTTGTCCACCTGCGCCCAGGGCGATACAGGTGGACATCGAAGTGCACGAGACTGAGGTCAGCACACTTGATCCGGAGAAACCGCTGCTGGCGCTCGCCTTAACGGGCGTTGTCAATGTCCAAGCGGTGATGAGACCGGCGATTAGGAGAACTCCCGCCAGTGTCCGTGGCGTACGCGCGCGCGCTCGGACAGGTTGACGGCTGTTCGATCCCCCCCAGTTCCGCATCTCGGACCCCCGTTGGCAGCCCTCTGACCGTTTGCAGCACGGTCTAGAGTATTGCCACTCCTGATTGTAGCTAGTGTCAAGTGGCACCACCCAGGGTCCAATGTCCACCGCTCTGAGCGCGCAGCTAGAAATCTCCCGTTGACCATTCGATCTCTTATCAGTGTTTCCCACCTCGTGTTTGGAGGAGCCGTGAGGACTGGACCGTGTCCAGCAACTCAAGGAACGTCAAAGATGTCGTGCAACGGAGCCACTGACTGAGCCGCTGAATGAGCCACTGACAGTCTCGACCGAATAGCTTGCCGGGAGGACTGGTGCCGACAAAGCTCTTGGTCGGGCGAGACACGCCTCGGGACTTGCTCCCGTCGTCCATACTGACGGGTCATCACGAACTCAAGGCGTTCGCAAGCCAGCACTGAGCGCGCCGAGGACAGATGAATAGACGTGCGTCCCGCGCGGGTTACATCCGATCGGGCTCACGAGCGTCTTGGGCGCCAACGTCGGGGTAAGTCCGTGAAGGCCGACTCGGTCATTCCCTGCGTGCCGTCTCGTCCCGGACATCGAGTGCTGCCACGGGTGCTTGCTCCGAAGAAGCTGTACCGGCTCTCCCCCATTTCGCCCCGATTCTTCGCGCCTGTTCGGTATCTGTCGGTAGGTACATGGGGGCTGACCCCCACAGAGATGGTTCCGGCTAGCTACCTTCTCACGGGGCGCGGGAGTCCTTAGGGTAGGTCCGTGATCGAATCTTTGACGTTGCCGGCCCGCTCCGACGATCTGGGCGCCAAGAGCCATTGGGCTGTCGAGACTCACGGGCTGACTAAGCGCTTCGGGGAGAACATCGCCGTAAACGACGTTGAGCTTCTCGTCCCCCGGGGATGCGCCTTTGGGTACCTGGGTCCGAACGGCGCGGGAAAGACCACGCTCATCCGGGTACTGCTGGGACTGACCCACGCCGACGCCGGCACGATATTCCTGCTGGGACACCCGGTTCCCCTGCATCGCAATAAAGCCCTGGCGCGGGTCGGGGCCATCGTCGACGAGCCTCGGTTCCACGGTCATCTGACCGGCAGGCAGAACCTCCAGATCCTCGCCGCCGCACGAGACAGCGAAGCGCGCGACCGGATCGGGCCGTCACTCGAACGGGTAGGCATCTTGCACCGCGCCGACGACAAGGTGTCCAAGTACTCGATGGGGATGCGCCAGCGCCTCGGGGTGGCGGCCTGTCTGATCGGGAACCCCCAGTTGCTCATCCTGGACGAGCCAATGAACGGGCTCGACCCAGCCGGTATGCAGGACATGCGCGAGATGATCCTGTCGCTGGTGGCCGAGGGCCGGACCGTTGTGTTGTCCTCACACCTCCTCGACGAGGTGGAGCGGACGTGCGACGCCGTGGCCATCGTGGACCGGGGCATCGTGGTGCGCCAGGGACCGATCGCCGAGCTGCTCGCGGGAGCGTCGCTCGAGCTCCAGGTCGAATGCTCCGATCCCGATCGAGCCTCCGCTCTGATCGCCGCCACCGCTGTCGGCACCGCCGAGGGGGTTGAGGTTCGGGTCGACCCGACCGGGCTGGGTATCACTTTGCCGACGGGGACCGATCGCGACGTCATCGCCGAGATCAACCGCGTGCTCGTCGCAGGCAGGATCTCGGTGTACCGGCTGCAGGTTCTCCAGGCTTCGCTCGAGTCGTGGTTCCTTCAAGTCACCAGCCGACTGGGAGAAGGGCAATGACCGGACGACCTGATGTAGCGACCTCGGCCCGAACCCATGCTCCGCCCGGGCCACGGGTCAGGGCGACACCGGACCATCGGGGATCGTGGATCCCGTCGGGTGCGATGATCGCCACCAGATTGATGGAGCTGCGCCGACGGCGCGGGCTCATGATCGCGCTGATCCTGGTGACCATCGGGATACCCACGGTCTTCCTGGTGATTCGACTGCTGCTTCATGCCTTTGCTCCGAAGACCTACGGGCCGGCCGGCGGTTACGCCATCTACACCGCGCTCGTGTCGGGTGTGCTCTACGTCTTCGGCTTCATCGTGGCCGCCACCCTGGGCGCCACGGCGGGATCCGCCGACCTCAACGAGGGGATGTTCCGACACCTGGTGGTGACCGGCCGTTCCCGCTTGGCGCTCTATGTGGCTCGGATCCCCGCCGGACTCGGCATCATCGTGCCCCTGGTTGCTGCGGGCTTCGCCATCGTCTGCCTCGTGTGCGTCTTCGCCGCTCCGACCACGCTTGGCTACCAAGGTGTGAAGGTGCCCGTCAACCTCTCGCGCGCCGGCCTCGAGAGCTGGGCCGCCGACCACTCTGACGAGGTCATCTGCAACTTCGGCGTCAAGATCAGCCCGTCTACCCCAGATGTTTCGACCCTCAACGCGGTGCTCAACAACGCCCCGTGCGGCAACGGCCCGGGCGGCCCGGTGAGCGTCAACCAGGGCCCGGGACCGCAAGGTCAATCGCAACCCTCCCAGGCCCAAATCAGGGAGGCTGCTCGCCTGATCGCCGGGATCAACTACTCCGACTACGCCCGACAGTTCCTGTATCCGTCGGACTCGCTCATGATCAAGAGCGGCCTGTGGCTCGAACTCGAAGCCGCCATCGGGTTCGTCGTCGGGTTGGGGCTCGGATCGCTGATCGGACAGCGCACCGTCGCTGTAATCCTCCTGATCGTGCTCGAGGTCGTCCTCACGCCGATCCTTTCCCGGGCACACATCGCCCACCTGTCGAACTTGCAGCGTGCGGTGGTCGGCCTGGCCACGGCCCACCTGGCGCCGGGGGGGCTTCCCGTGCTCGGCGGCGGCGGGGGCGGGCCCGCGGGGGGCTCGGGGAATCCCGGACTGCTGCCGGAGTCGACGACTGTGGCTGTGTGCGTCATCATCGCTTGGCTTGTTGGGTGGACGATCCTCGGCGCATGGCGGATGATGACCAGGGACGCGTGAGGTCGGTGCCCGTGACGGGATTGTCGAAATGGATCGTGGTCACTGACGAACTGGAGGTTCGCCTTCGTGACATCGCCCGCACTGTCCTGCGAACCCCGTTCACCCGACGGACGTGGCACGAGCTCTTGTTTCTGGTGGCCGGTTCCGCCCTAGCTGGTGCTGGACTCGCCTTCGTCTTGCTCACCATGGCGGTGGGCATAGTCCTGGTCGTCACGTTCCTCGGTCTCGCCGTCATCGGCCTGTCCCTCCGGAGCGCGAGGGGGATCGGCACCATGCAACGGCGCCTGGGCCGCGGTCTGCTTGACGAGTGGATCGAGGATCCAGGACCCTTCGCCCCTCGACTGGGGTTCCTCGGTTGGATCCAGTCGGTCCTGCGCGACCGCACGGCTTGGCGGAGCGTTGCATACCTGGCCGTGAAGGTCCCGTTGGCGCTCCTCGGGATCCTCACCGCATTCAGCGTGTGGTTCGATGCCGTCACCTGCCTCGTCACCCCGTGGGGAGGGAACCAGACTGCAGTATTCGGACTGCCGCGGGTCTTTTTCCCCGGCGGACTGTTCTCGTCCGAGGTCGGCGGGTTCCACCGGGTCGCCATCTTCATCATCGGTGTCGTCCTCTTCTTCGTGGCCCCGTGGCTGACCCGGGTCATGGTCAACATCGACCGGCTGCTGATGCGGGCGCTGCTCGGGCCCGACGCAGTCGCCGTTCGGGTGCGCTCACTCGAGCACGCCCGAGCACAGACCGTCGACGCCTCGGCGGCGACACTCCGTCGTATCGAACGTGATCTTCACGACGGCACCCAGGCTCAACTGGTGGCCTTGGCTATGCGGCTCGGGATGGTGAAGGAGAAGCTGGCCGATCCCGACAATCTGGATCTCGACCAGGTGTCCGAGCTCGTGAACGACGCCCATCAGGGAGCCAAGGAGGCCATCGTCGAGTTGCGGGACCTGGCTCGGGGGATCCACCCTCCCGCCCTCGACGTGGGACTCGAAGGCGCCCTTTCCACCCTGGCGGCGAGGAGCACCGTCCCCACAGATCTCACAGTGGCCCTCGGCGACCGTCCCACGCCCGCCATCGAGTCGATCGCCTATTTCTGCGTGGCAGAGCTCTTGGCGAACGTGGCACAGCACGCCCGAGCCTCCCGGGCGTCGATCCGCTGTACGCAACACGGTGGATGGTTGCGCCTGGTCGTGCGCGACGATGGGACCGGCGGGGCCCAACTCTCGAGCCTGGGGTCGTCGTCGAGCGGTCTGGCCGGGCTCCGCGATCGGGTGCACGCCGTCGACGGACGGATCGAGATCGTCAGCCCCGTCGAGGGCCCGACGGTCGTCACCGTCGACTTACCGCTACACGCCTGATGGCTGAGCCAATACGCGTCGTGATCGCCGAGGATTCCGCCATCCTGCGCGACGGCCTGGTCCAGTTGCTCGTCGATCGCCATTTTGTGGTGACTGACGCCGTGGGCGACGCCGACGCGCTGCGCCGTTCGGTTGACGAGAACTTGCCCGACGTGGCCATCGTCGACATCCGGATGCCCCCCACCTTCACCGACGAAGGACTGCGGGCCGCCCTGGACCTCCGTCGATTACACAAGGGCCTGGCGATTCTGATGTTCTCTCAGTACATCGAGACCCGATATGCCGCCGAACTGCTGGCCGACGATGCTTCCGGGATCGGCTACCTGTTGAAGGACCGGGTGGCCGACGTGAGCGAGTTCGTCGAAGCCCTGGGCCGGGTGGCGTCGGGTGGGACCGCCCTCGACCCCGAGGTGGTCACCCAGCTCCTCGGGGCATCACGGCGCGCCGGCTCGATCTCGGTTCTCACGGCACGGGAGAAGGACGTGCTCTCCCTCATGGCCGAGGGTCGTTCCAATGCCGCCATCGCCGGTGCATTCGAGATTTCCGAGGGCACCGTGGAGAAGCATGTTGCCAACATCTTTACGAAGTTCGACCTGCCGGCGTCGCAGTCGGATCACCGCCGAGTGCTGGCCGTCTTGCGGTTCCTCGACTCCTGACCCCTGGGAGGTCGTCCATACTTCCCGCAAGATGGCGGCGTGGACCAACTTCGCCGCTCAGCTGTGGTACTGAGCGATGACGTCAGTGAAGTTGTAAGCCTACTGACTGATACCGCTGCAACTGCTTGAAGTCGTATCAGCGCCACTGCACGGGTGGTCACGGTTGACGGCCAGAAGGTGAGTCGGGCCAGCTGGTTGGCCTGGGCGAAGGTCAAGATGCTCTGGAAGTTTGCCACGCCGACTGTCTCGTCCGACTGGTCGGTCTGTCCATTCATGGACGAGATGCCCACTTGACCGTAAGCCGCTGCGCCCGCCTCGTGGTATGCGTTTGCCAGATCATGATCGAGCCCTTGGGCAGCCAGTATCGACACCTGCCGATTCGCTGCTCGACAACGTCATTATTGCGGGTGCTCCTCGCCCGCTACGCCTTGTGGGCGGTGACGAGCCAATAGGCGCTGCCCAGTACGACACCCTCGGGCGTGGCGTACGGTCGCAGCGCTTCGATGGCGGCCTCGGTACCGGCCTGCACCGCTTCGGGGTCCTTGCCTTCCACGAGCCGGCGCCCCATCTCGTCAGAGAGCATGAAGGCGACGACGTCCTCGGGGTCGGGTCCTATGCGCATCCCGTCCGTGTGCTCCTCGACGATGACCTCCGACCACCCGGCGGACTGAAGCAGGCCCTTGGTCCGCTGGGCGTCCGCCAGGGCGAAGGGTCCGGGGGCGCCCGGTTCAGGCAGCTCGGGGATCCCCACGTGGGCCACCATCGACATGGCCGGCACCGCGATCCATTCGTTGGCGAACATCTCCTGCCAGCACACGAAGCAGAGGCGGCCACCCGGACGGACTGCCCGTGCCAGGTTGGCAAATGCGGCCTCCGGGTCGTCGAAGAACATGACGCCGAAGCGACTCAGTACAACGTCGAATGGTTGGTCGAAGGAGGCGGTCTGGGCATCGCTTTGGACGAAGTCGACGTCGATCCCTTGCTCCTCGGCCCGCCGCCGGGCCACCTCCAGCATGGGCGCCGACAGGTCGAGTCCGGTAACGCGCCCGGGCCCTACGGCTCGGGCCGCCTCCAGAGCGATGGCACCGTTGCCGCACCCGACGTCCAGGACCCGCTCGCCTGGCTCGAGGACCAGGGCAGTCAGCAGCCGCCGGCCGAAGGGGGCGAGCATGGTGTCGAAGCGCTCGGCCTCTGTCACCCAGACATCGGCGGGCCGCCCATTCCAGTAGTCGACCATGTCCGGATTCGCCATGGCCCTTTTCTAGCGCTGACACCCCCGGTGTGGCGAATGTCCCGTGGCGGTGCGTATGGAAGTGTTGTGGCGTCTGCTTGGTGATCGGGTGGGCCCGCCAAGGCCATGGTGACTAGAACCCGAGCGATTCATTCACCAAGATCGCCGTGATCCGGCCGGGAGCGATCGCTTTGTTGGCGATAAGGACGTTATTGACGCCACTGGGAACACCATAGGCTTGCCTGGCCCGCCGATCCTCGAGAGGAAAGCAGTACTCAATGATTCGCCGCAGACCCGTATTCAAATCGGGAACGATTTTCTGAGCACCAATGACGAGGACCACGCGACCCGCTCCGGAAGCAATCGGGCCGAGCTGACTCCCGCTGGCGGAGGCAATAAGAAGTGAACCCTCCTGAGTCAGGGCGTGAACGCTTCCCACTACCCAATCGGGCGATGCCGACAGCTGCCGCATCTCGCGACCCTGCATTTGGCGATCCATCTGGTACAGGCGGGGGCGAAGCGGTTGATACTCTCCGGATCTTTCGATGTCCTCGGCGACGCCGATGACTTCGAGCGTACGAGAGGTGTTGTTGTAGACCTCGGCTCCCACCGGGAGGATTGACCGCACCGCCATTCTCGCTTCTTCGGCGGATTCGACCACTGTGCAAGTGACTCCGTTTCGTTCAAGAGCCTCGGCCACAGCGAGGAGTTGCTCTTTTGAGGCCATCGGGGAGAACTCCGCCTCTGCCTCCTTACTCGGTCCTGCCTCCGACGGGTTCCCGGACCGGCCGGTCGTCGAGGAGGCAGTCACGTCACTCGCCCCCGACTTCTGCGAGACGCTGGTGGACCAGCGCAACCACCATGGATCCCTCGCCTATGGCAGCCGCGCAGCGCTTGATCGACCCGCTCCGGACGTCGCCTGCGGCGAACAGTCCGGGCAGGTTCGTTTCAAGAGGTAAGGGTTGACGAGACAGCGGCCACCCGTCGAGCGCGCCAGTCGCTGCGATGAGTTCGGCCCCGGTGCGCACGTAACCGGCGTTGTCGCGAGCAAGTCCCACATTCGCCGCCCCTTGGGTGCGCGGCACCCCTCCGATGCAAACGAAAAGCACGTCGGTCGACAATCGAGCAGTGGTCTCTCCTGATGAGATCGTGAGCGCTCGTAGGTGAGTATCCGATTCGAGACTGACCACTTCCGTGTTTGTCCGAACCTCGACGTTTCCCAGCTCCTTCAGCTGCCTGATCAAGTACTGGGACATTGACGTCTCAAGTGAGGGACCTCGGACCAACAACGTCACATGCGCGGCGTAGCGCGAGAAGCGGATGACCGCCTGGCCCGCCGAGTTCCCTCCCCCGATAATGGTCACTCGGCACCCAGTGCACGTGACCGCTTCGCTGGGGCCTGCGCCGTAGTACGCACCGGAACCCAAGAGTTCATCGATGCCAGGAACCTCGAGACGACGCCAGTCGACACCGCTTGCCACCAGCATGGCCCGTGACCGTACGGCTGAACTGTCGGAAAGGTGGGCGACGTAACCAGGGCCGTCCCTTGTGACATCAGTGAGACGCCGAGCAAGAAGAACTTCGGCCCCGAATCTCTTGGCCTGCGCCGTTGCCCGCGTTGCCAATTCGCTTCCGCTGATCCCTTGTGGGAATCCCAGATAATTCTCGATCATGGAGGTCGTCCCCGCCTGACCCCCAGGCGCAACGGCTTCGATGGCCACGGCGCGCAAACCTTCAGATGCGGCATATACAGCGGCGGCTAGCCCGGCGGGACCGGCTCCCACGATCATCAAGTCGTACTCCGATAGCGATGGAGCCGAAACCATTCCCAGCCCTGCTGCTACGCCTTCCAGCGTCGCCGGGGCGAGCCGCACTCCGTTGGGGAGTACGCAGACCGGCAGCCGGTCCACGCCCATCTCCTCTGTGGACAGCAACGTCCCGACCCGCGCCGCGTCGTCGACGTCAACCCACTCATAGGGGACGCCGTTCCGGCTCAGAAAGTCCCGGATGCGGTAACCGGTGGAGGACGCCCGGTGCCCGACCAACAAGACCTGAGGAGTGACGGGACGCGCGTCGTAGTCGATCATCGACATGGCGATTGAACCCCCTTCATGACTTCAGGTTCTCACATCCCCATGCGCCGCGCGGCGCTGCGCTGCCCTGTTGAAGGCTGGCGTGGCCGTGGACAGACTCGGGTGCCCAGTACGGAGAGAGCCCGGGGTCTGGCCCAGTGAACCGGGCCGTAAAGTGCGAGCAGTTCGATCTCTTTGGCGTCATCGGAGTGCACCAGAAGCACGACCAACTCGAGCACGCGGCGAACCGAGAGGTAGGCGAAGGCCCACAGCTGACTTTGGGTTCGTGCGCCTCGCATCGCGGGGAAGGTAGCCGAGAAGAACGTGGACCAGAAAGCCCCTGTTCAAGGGCGTGATCCAGTATTCGGGCACTACGGGTCGAATTGCCCAAGAGCAAAGTCCACCTCTGGAAGCGCTCGGAAGTACTCCAGTGGGCGCGCCAAACAGGCCGTCGTTAGCTGACATTGAGCAATACCGTGCGGGCTAGCATTGCCCCAGTCCCGTCAGAGGGCGCGCTGTAGCCGGCATGTTCGAGCGGTCTCGGCCAGCGGATACGGTGACCGGGAGCGGGTGATCCCGACTGGCCCCTCAGTCGGCCCCTGGCCCCGTCAGACGTCCGCCCTTCGTGGGACTCAAGTTGATGCCACGTTGTGCCGATTCGCCCGTGTGGCGACTGCGATAGTGCAGGACTCTGATTTGGGTTGATGACGATGGCAACTGCTACAGCTGCCGCAGGGCTGGCTGCCTGCACCGTGCTCACTGGGCTGCCCGGGGCCACCACAGATCTGTCGTGAGCGAGCTGCCGCCGGGCCCGGGATGGTGGATGGCGTCGGACGGTCGGTGGTATCCCCCAGAGCTACACCCGTCGGTGTGGTCACCCTCCCACGAAAACTGGCGAACTCTCGCTGCACCCAGGTCATCGTCAGCCCGGCCAGGCGCACCTTGGTGGCTCGGTTTGATGATCGTGGCTGGAGGCGGACTGGTCTTTCTCGTCGGAGCGTTCTTTTCGTTCTATGTAGGGATTTGCGACATCGGCTCCATCGGAAGCGTGGGTAGCTGTAGTCGCACAGAAAACACCGAGGCACTTTTGGGAGCGGTCGTCGCCCTGCTCGCCTTTCTTGGAGCGCCCGCACTCGCCTCTATCTGTACAAGACTCTGGTGGTGGTCGGCACTTCCGGTGTTGATCAGCGTTGCATTCTGGGGCTTCGAGTATCACAACAACCCTGGCGCCTCATCGTGGCTTCGCGAAGTCGGCGCCTTGGTGCTCATGTCGATCGCCGAGATGGGCGTTGTTGGTGTCGTCTTTAGGGTCCGCCGAGTTAGCGGGAGGGGATCAAGTTCGCCTCCCGGTCTGTCCCCGACCCCACCAATCTGAGAACCGTCCTACATGACAAACACAGTCAACATCAGGATTCGTCGTAACCGGGCCGGATGGCGACCCGCGCAGTATCCGCGTCGCTGAGCGATATAGCGTGGGTCGGGTCGGAGGCGACTCCGTCACCTTCGGACTAACTCGACTCTGGTGGACGGTGTGTCGCCACCCCGGACCGGGTGATCTCGATCGGCCTGAGGCTGGTCGGGCTGCCCCGTCAGAACGCACAGAACCGGCACTTGCGGGCGGTCTTGCCAAAAGACCCCACACCGCCGGCGGGGTACATTTCCAACGTATCGATAGTGGTGCCGCACTCGTGTTCACCGTGAACCGAGGGAAGGGGGTGGTTAAGTGACACGCGAGGGCCTCTCATCGCTGGTCAAGTCAATACCTGTGGACACCCGGAACGTCTGCCTAGTAAGTTTCGACCTGGTTTCACGTCGGCGTTGACCTGAAACCAAAGGGGTGTCCCAGTGAATCGATTTCGTCATGTGTGGAAGCTCGTTCTTCCGACCATCGCCATTCCTATCCTCCTTGCCGCGGTGGTGATCCCGGGATCGGCCTATGCAGCCAAAGGAACGACAGGAGTCAAGGTCGTCTGTACCGGTGCGAGCGGCAGTCTGAAATGGCAGCCTCGTCGGTGACGTGAGTGGATGCACGCCGACGAACGTGACAGGCGGCTCAGCCACCCTCGCCTGGGAATTAGCGCCAAAAACCCCTGGGTTGAAATATTTCGGGTCGCTGTACTGGAACGGGACTGGAACCAATGTGTTCCGTTACAACACCACAGAGCTCCAGTCCAAGGGCAACAAATGCGCGAAGATCAACCCGAACGACGTCGAGGTCATCGTGCACGGCGCCATCGACCAGAATCGTTCAGCTGGGGGGGTGCAAGCGGGAGTGAAGGGAGCTGTCAACGCCAAACTCTGCGTTGACAGCTCCCTGAACCTGTTCCTATTGCCTGGACAGACGTTCAAGCTTTAGGACAACGGCAATGTGATCGTCTGGAGACGTACGTACGAAGGGCGGTGGGGCGAGGTGCCCCGCCACCCTTCTGTTCTCTGATTCCTGCGCGCTCGCGGAAAGCGTCGGCGACCGACGGCAAGGCCACGAGCCCGACGGCCCCGTAGATTCGAGTGTCCCATCCGGGAATGCCGATATCGACTGGGGTGAGGCTCAACGGAGAGGGTTGGCACCCGGTAGCCCAGATTCGGGGCTATGCGCTACCGGTGTCTTCCTCTGCGTCCGACAGGTTGCACCGGATCCGGGTAGCCGGGCCGGACGGCGACCCGCGCAGTATTCGTGTACTGAGCGATAGCGGATGGGTCAGGTCGGAGCCGAGTCCGTCACCTTCCGCTCCGGGAGACGGAGCCTCGCCCACCCTGGACCGGGTGATCTCGACCGGTCTGTTGGTTGGGAACTTGACCCCGTCAGGGCGCACAGAACCGGCAGTTGCGAGTGGCTCAGAGATGCTGGCACCAGAGATTAGGCGGTGTTGCCGATTGTTCCGGTCCGGGCTCTGTGTCACACCCGGACCGAGGTACTCCGAGTCGGGCTCATAGCCGGCGATTGGATCAGCTAGGCCGTGAGCGCCACCTGCGGACCAAATAAGCGACTCCAAGGACGATCAGTGCCAAGAGGCTGAGCAGGCAGAGGCCGAAAAGAATGTTGCTCAGAGCACCAGGGCCGACGTCAGGGTAGCTGATCTGAGGTCCTGCTATCCGCGACCAGGCCGTCACCCCACCGCCCGAAACCGACGATGCCGTGATGGTCTGTGAAGAGGTCTTCACCGTCAAGACGAGCAGGTCACCGGTGTGAAGCGGAGGCGTCGTAAGGGACGTGGTGTTGTTCCCGCTGTGGGTCGCCAGACTCCCGACCGTGCTAATCGCGGGAGGAACGGTGGAGTTGGCGGCCGAGGCCGTCATCAGAACCGCCAGGCCGCCCGAGACGGTTGCCGCGCCCTGGTGCGCAGTTGGTTGCACGGCGGCGGACACGTTGGTGTCATAAGCCACGACGTCATCATCGGAGGTGGTGGCGTAACGGAAGCCCGACGTAGTCCCAGCAGACGCGGTGCTGTTAGCGGCGCCGTAGCCGAAGTACAGCTTGCCGGTTCCGGCGGGTGAGAGCTTGGGGAGGGTGACCGTCGTGGACGACGAGTTGGAGATCCCCCCACTGGTGTCCTTGGCCCACACTGTCGATTGCCCAGGGGACGCAGAGAACTCCTGGGCCGCCAAGCCGGTTTCGATCGAGCTCACACTGCCCGAGAACGTCGCTGTGATGTTGGAGTTCCCAGTGCTACTGACGATCCCAGACCACATCTTGAGGTTGACGCCCGTAACTCTCGTAGACGTCGCGCCAGCGGCAAAGAAGAACACCACAACGGCGACGAGCAAACCAAGCAGAGTCCAGCCCCTTGTGGCCACCCTCATGACGCGATCCCCTTTTCCGCCCTCTTCGACGGGCTGTCACGTGGTACGGGCGCCTGACGTTGGGATGCCGGCCGTGCGCCCGCGGCGGGAGCGGTCATGTGACCCACCCCGCCTACCCCACCTACCCCGTATGTTCGTGTGACTCATGGTTACACGAATATAGGCCCGGGTCAAGCCCCTCTTGCTGCCGACGTCGTCCGGGCGAGGGATTCCATCTCCGGAACGAGATTCGCGGTCGACTCATCCGCGATCGCCGACGCCAGCCGCGTTGCAGCGGCCTGGAACCGGTCCTCGCCGAGCACTGACTGGACCGCCTTGCCGATCCTGGCGGGCGAAGCCTTGGGCGACAATCGGATGCCGGCGCCGTGGTACACCACGCGTGCCGCGGTGTCGTTCTGGTCGCGCCCCATCGGGATGCAGACCATCGGCACCCCGGCAGCCAGGGCCTTGATCGTCGTGCCATGCCCGCAGTGGGACACGACCAGCGACGCACGGGTCAAGATCTGGCGATGGGGGGCCGAGGCGACGATGGCCACGTTGTCGGTCGAGGCGACCTCGTCAGCCGAGAGCATCTGACCGCGGGTCACCACTGCCCGCAGGGGTAGGGCCGACAGGGCGTCCACCACCCGCCGCAGTAGGGGTCCCTGATCCTGGTAAGTAGAGCTGAATCCGACGAGGACCAAGGGTCGGTCGTCGAGATCGGGCCACGGGGCGGTCCACGAATCCGCCCAGTCGGGGTCATCGAGGATGGGCCCGACGTAGGAGACGTTAGCCGGCACGGCCTGCGCGGAGTAATCGAACGTCGGGCTGGTGAGAACGAGGATCCGGTCGACACCGAGCACTTGCTCATAAGACGATGAAAGCGGTGCGAGACCATAGGAGGATCGGGCCGCGTTGATCGCGGGAAGTCCGGCGCGGAACAAACGGTTAATCACGGCCCGCATCGCCGTGTCACGGCCGCGTCCCAAGGCGGTCTTGGGGTAGGGAAACCCCGGTCCCATCGGTGTGGTGCCCGGGGTCGGAATGATCCAGATGTTCGGGATGAGGGCGACCGTGGGCAGCTTGGCCGCCTGGGCCGCGATCATGGAACCGAACAGAAAGGCGTCGGTCACGACCGCCTTGGGCCGGAAAATCTCGATCTGCTCGGCCGTGTCGGCGGCGTACTCAGCGGCGGGGCTGGCGATGAGGCCGTCGCGCGCTCGCTTCAACAGCACGAGGGGATTCGTGGTCTCCCAGTCTTTGATCGGATCCTGGGCGGGGTCGAGCGCGGTGCGATGCGGTGCGCGGCGCCATGGCGTGAACGTGCAGCCCACCGCCTGGGCCGCGCCGGCGATGGTCGGGTCAGCCAGCACGTGCACGTGATGGCCACCGCCTATGAGGCGTCGGGCCACGCCGAGCTCGGGTGGGATGTTGCCGCCGCCCTCCCACAGGGTCATGAGAAAACGTCCCGAAGCCGTCTCCCTCATTTCTTCTCCTTGCCGGGCGGGCCGAGCGTGGCCAGCACGCCCTCGACCAGCAGGGTGATGGTGGCTTCGGTGTCCTTTCGTGCCCGCTCGAAGTCGCGTCGCAGAAGCTTCCAGACCGTCACGT
This sequence comes from uncultured Acidimicrobiales bacterium, assembly GCA_963731665.1. GTDB lineage: Bacteria > Actinomycetota > Acidimicrobiia > Acidimicrobiales > UBA8190 > Chersky-840. The sequence continues at coordinate 937,548 of CAVSWP010000008.1, forward strand.
CGGTGGCGGCGTAGAGAGCCATGACCGCTTGCTCGCGACGTTGAGTCCCGCGTCGGGGAAGGAACGGGTCGAAGAGGTGTTCTATCCAGGCTCGGTGACCGGCGCGGCCTTGTGCAAAGACGTAATCAAGGGCCTCGATGCGTCCTTCGAGGTCGAGGAGGCGGACAACTGCGTCGCCCATCGTCTCGTAGCGATCAACCAACCGCCGTAGTCCAGTGGCGACATCGCCAGGGTCGACCTGGCGAGCCTCGTCTTCCTGGGGTGCGCCCCAATCGACGACGGCGACGACTAGTCCCTCCTTCGAGCCGAAGTGGCGGAGCACCGTTTGGCGGCTCACTCCAGCCAGTTCGGCCACGTCGTCGAGCGTCACGTCCTCGTAGGGCCTCTCCAGCCACAGCTCAAAGGCCGCTCGCAACATTCCTTCACGGGCCCGGTTCACCGCCTCTTTGCGGGCAGTCATGCGGTAGGCGCGCTTGACGTTGGGGGGGCCGGTAGTGCGCCCAATGGCGGGGGGAGCTTCTTTCATATCACCCGTCTGAGCCCGTCTGTTGATGTGACGTATGGTCATACGAATATGGGCTCTTGGTCAAGGCTTTCTTGCGATCGACGCCCGTCAGGCCAGTTCTGTACGGGCCCTCTGCTCCGGTACTCTCGACCGGTGGCTCAATGTGGACCGTCGGCGATGCCTCTGACCGACCGGGAAGTGTAGATATGCCGGTAATCCCTGATGCTTTCCATGGCCTGCCAGATGGGCAGGTCGGAAAGCTGAGAGGAGCCCGGTTTGTCCACTTCAATTCACTCTTCGCGAGGCGCGCCTGGAGCTGACCCGGCGGTGCGGCTGGGTCACCCGGTCATCGACCGATACCTGGAGTTTGTCGAGGCTCGAGCACGCCACAACACGCTGCTGGCCACCGCCTCGGATCTGCGGGTGTTCTTCACCGAGATCGACAAGGAGCCTGTCGACGTCGTCGTGAACGACGTCTTGGCCTTCATCACCGCCCAGCGGCGGCCGCTGTTCGAGGGAAAGGTGGTGCGCCTCTCCGACGGGGGGTCGGGGCTCATGGCCAGCACCATCAAGCGGCGCTTGTCGTCGTTGTCGGGGTTCTTCTCCTATCTGGTCATGATCGGTGAGCGGGAGTCGAACCCGGTCCCCAAGGGCCTGTCCACCAGGCGATCGCGAAAGGACAAGGGAGCACTGGTCCCCTTGGTGCGCACTCCTCGGGTGCTGCCCAAGATCCTCGAACCCGCCGAGGTGGACGTCCTGATGGGGGCGCTTCGCCGCTGGCGGGATCGGGCCATGGTCGAGGCCATGGTCCTCGGGGGCCTGCGGCGCTGCGAGGTGCTCGGGCTTCGTCTCGGCGACCTGCGCCCCGGTGAGGGCCGGGTGTTCGTGGCCGACGGCAAGGGAGGTCACCAACGGCTCGTCCCGGTCTCTCGGCGGTTCTTCCGATCGGTGGCGGCCTATGTCTCCACCGAGCGCCCCGAAGACGCACAGACCGATCGGCTGTTCGTGGTGTTGAAGGGACCGCGGCGCGGCCGTCCCCTGTCCGAGGACGGCCTCGATGAGATCGTGCGCTACACGCGCAATCGAGTCGGTCTCGCCCATTGCACCTGCCACGAGTTGCGCCACACCTGTCTCACTCGGCTCCGAGAAGCGGGCATGGCCCTGGAGGCCATCCAGGCCCAGGCCGGGCACCGGTCGATCGAGACGACGCGCATCTACCTGCACCTGTCGAACGAGTGGCTGGCCGACGAGTACGCCCGGGCCATTGCCATAATCGACACCTCGGTGCTCGAGGCGGTGGCCCAATGACCATCGTCTCCGCCCGTGTCCTCACCACGCCCACGGCCGCCGAGCGCGACTGGGCCGAGATCGCCGCGGCGGCTCCCGCGCTGGCGGCCACCGCCCAGCGCTATCTGGCCCAGCTCGAGCTGTCGCTGCACCACAACAGCGTGGCCCGCACGAGTGATTCGCTTCGGCGCTTCTGTCGGCACCTGGTGACCTGTCACCCCGAGCTGAAACGGTGCTCGGAGGTGGGCAGGATCCACGTCGAGTCCTACAAGCTGGCCCTGGCGGCTCACGTGACGGCCAAGGGCACGCCGCTCAAGGTGAACACCCTGCGGATGCGCCTCGGGATGCTCATGACGTTCTTCGACCGCATCATCGAGTGGGGCTACGAGGACGCGCCGGTGCGCAACCCGCTGTTCATCTCCGACATCCCCCGCCCCGAGGAGCTCTTGCCCAAGGCCCTCGACGACGCCGCGGCGGCGAGGTTCCTGCGGGAGGTGGCCGCCGAGCCAGAGCCGCTCCGGCGCCTCGTGCTCGAGATCCTGTGTCGCACGGGGATCCGGGTGGGAGAGCTGTGCGCACTGGAGAACGACGCCGTGGCCCGTCGGGGTGGGGGGTGGTGGTTGAAGGTCCCGGTCGGAAAGCTCCGCAACGACCGCACCGTGCCGCTCGTCTCGCCCCTCGTGGAGCTGCTCCTGCAGTGGCAGGACAGCCACAGAGACGCCGGCACGGGGCTGCTTCTCACCAACGAGGGTCGGCCCCTCAACCGTCACTGCGTCACCCGCATGGTGAACCGGGTGGCGAAACGGGCCGGCATCGGGCACGTCCATCCCCATCAGCTGCGCCATACGCTCGCCACCCAGGCCGTCAACCGGGGGATGCGGCTCGAATCGATCGCCGAGCTGCTCGGGCACCGCACGCTGCGCATGACCATCCGTTATGCCCGCATCGCCAACAAGACGGTGGCCGACGAGTACCGGGCCGCAGTGGACAAGGTCGAGGCGCTCTACGAGGAGCCGCCTGACCTGCCCGAGACGCCCGAGATGCACCGCCTTCGCCTCGAGCACAGCCGCATGCTCGGAAACGGCTGGTGCACGAGGCCGTCGCATCTCGACTGCAGCTTCGAGTCGCTGTGCGAGGGGTGTGGCTTCTTCGCCACCACCGTCGAGTTCAAAGGAACCCTCAAACGCCAACGCGACCATGCGGCGGCCCACGGCCAAACCACGCGCACGGTGCTCTACGAGGGGCTGCTCGACGGGCTCGAAACGGGGGCGTCGTGACAGAGCGCGAGGAGATCATCGACGAAGAGACCAGCTGCGTGGTCGACGACGCGTTGAGCGTCATCGCCCTGGTGCAGCACCTGCCCTCCGACAGCGTGGCCGCCAAGGACCTCCAGGCGGCCGTGACGCTGGCCCGGATAGCCCGTTCCCGCCTGGCCCGATTGGTCGCCGACGCCCGGGACGAGCAGACATCGTGGGCTGAGATCGGCCGCATCCTCGGAACCAGCCGGTTCTTCGCTGTCTGCCGTTACGGACCCTTCGGCCGACGGAGGAGGACGCCCCTCGAGCTCGACTGATCCGCCATGCCGGACTCGGCGGGCCCTGCCTCTCACGAAGGTGGTGGGGCCCGCCGATTACCGGCATATCCCGCAGTTACTTGACGCGATTACCGGCATAAGTGCCGGTTGCGATCGGCGTCCTGGGTGCGGAGTCGACCGGGCGAGGGCATCCGGTACTCGGGGCTATGCGTGCCCGGTGTCTTCTTCTGCGTCCGACGGGTTGCACCGGATTCGGGTAACCGGGCCGATTGGCGACCCTCGCGGTATTCGCGTCGCCGAACATTTTCAGTGCGGATCCCGTGGACGCTCCGTATCCGGCGACCGGGCGACTTTGGGGCGGTTCCGGGCCTGGGAGGCCATCCCGAACCGGGTGTTCCCGGCCCCCTCAGAGCCGCCCCGGCTGCCCGGCCCCGCCGCGCCGTACCCGGCAATCCCCATAGGTCAGGAGGGCGGCCGACGATTGCCAGACAACCCTACGTCGACTCGGCCGACGTAGGTAGCTGGCAGTCCGGTGCCAGCCTGCCGCTCGGCTGACCGGAGTCCCAGATCCCAAGCAGCGTCCTCAGAATCTCCTCAGCAATCCCAAGACCGCCGAGATGGCTTTCACCCGACATGGCCCGAAAGGTCGCCTGGGGAAGCCGAGCGACCATGTGGACTCCGTGGGCGAACGGGATGATGTGGTCGGCGTCACCATGCCACCACACGACCGGCACCCGGACGTCTGCTGCACGAAACCCCCAGTCCTTCGTAAAGGCGATCACGTCCGCTATCGGGCCATGGAACTGGTGTCGGCTCCCGTTGAAGAGGTCGTCGAGGAACATGGCCTTGAACTCGGGCCGACCCAGGAGTCGACGGTCACCCTCCGGCGAGATCCGCGCATAGAGCTCAAGTGCCGGAGAGCCGAGCGGGCGCACGGTGCGCACAAAGCCCCCCAGCGCCATGCCCAGCGGGATCCTGCCCCAGCGCAGCGCCCACGACAACCGGACACCGAGCGCGACCAGACCGCCGTCAATCGCGTCGGGACCCTTCGTCGGAGCAACGCCACCGAGGACGCCGATGGCTCGGATCCTGTCGCCCATTTCGGCGCCAACCGCTAGGGCATAGGGCCCACCGCCAGAGAGCCCGATGATCGCCATGTCAACGATACCCAGCGCATCGGCGACCGATTCCAAGTCGCTGGCGAAGGACCGGACCTGGGAATATACGTGGGGGGTCGATGAGCCAATGCCGGGTCGGTCGATGCCGACGAGCCTCACTTGCTGCGCCATGGCAAGGGCACGCGCCTCATGCGGGATCTGGCGGCGGGCTCCTGGAGTGCCGTGAAGCCAGATTATCGTCCGACCGCGAGGATCTCCGAATTTCAGCAAAGCTCATGCGTCGCCCGTCAGGGAGCCCGACGCTTCCCTCCAGTCGCGGCCTAATCAACTCGGTCATCGGAGACGTGCGCAAACCGACGTCACTCCCAGCATCGCGTGGATTCTAGGGACCCACAGAGATGTGAAGTTGAGCGCCGAGGGCGACCTGCTCGGGCGGATCCCGGACTGGGGGACCAAGTTCAATAGTGAAGACGAGATTGTCGGAGACTGACGGGGACGTGCCGGTACTGACTGGCAGAGGGTCCGGTTGGCGACCCGGGCGAGGCAGCCCAGAAACCCTGTTGGGTACCAATACTCAATCCATTTGGTGACCAGGAGCTTCGCAACAGACTTCACGCGCTCGGGAGCTGGGATGGCCAGAATTCGACGGGTGAGGGAGGCTACCGACCGTGTTCTTCTCCCTGTTTTACTTGCTGACCTGTCGAGTCCTCGCTTTGGTCCTGCTTCGGTTTCGGACCGATCGTTCCAAGGATATCGAGATCGTGGTTCTCCGTCACGAGCTGGCTGTCCTGCACCGACAAATAGCTCGTCCGGAGCTGAAAGACATCGACCGAGTCTTCCTGGCCGCAGCGTCACGATTGCTCCCAGCCCTCGGTGGTCGGTGTTCTTTGTTCGGCCCGAGACCGTCCTTCGATGGCATCGCCGCCTGGCCGCGCGTCACAGGACCTACCCGAGGCGAGGTCCAGGACGTCCACCGATTGCCCCCGACGTGAGAGCGCTCATCGTCCGTCTGGCCAAGGAGAACCAGAGATGGGGGTACGTGCGCATTCAGGGGGAACTGGCCGGACTCGGCATCTCAGTGTCGGCAACCACGGTGCGTCGCGTACTCGTCCGAGCTGGACTCGATCCTTCAGGCGGCCGATTGGACATGAGCTGGCGGGACTTCGTCCGCTCCCAGGCACGGAGCTTCCGGGCCACGGACTTCCTGACCGTCGACACCGTGTTCCTCAAACGCCTCTATGTCCTCTTCTTCATCGAGGTCGATACGAGACGAGTCCATCTTGCCGGCGTGACGCTCCATCCGACCGGGGCCTGGGTGACGAGCAGGCACGGAACCTCGTGATCACGTTGGGCGCCGCCCTCTCGGTCTGCAAGTTCTTGATTAGGGACCGGGATGCCAAGTTCACCGGGATCTTTGACGAGGTGTTCTGCTCCGGGGGGATCCGGGTCATCCGCACACCGGTCCGAGCGCCGAGGGCGAACGCCTACGGCGAGCGCTGGGTGGGCACCCTACGCCGGGAGTGCCTGGACTGGATCCTAATCCTCGGTCTCCGCCACTTGGAGTGGGTCGTTCAGGAATATCTGGTGCATTACAACGCTCACCGACCACATCGGGGGCTTGATCTCCACCCACCATGCCCCGCGCCGGTCGGGTTCAGATCAACACTTGATCAGCTGCCTTGACGAGTGCTTCGGCAAGACCGACTGGGTGGGTTGATCCATGAGTACACAGATGCTGCGTGACAGATGGGTATTGGCACCCCACACGCCGCCGACAACGCTTCCCAACGCAGAGCAGCTACGAAGATCGGACCGGCTTAGTCGTCTCATCCACGAGCACGAACTGGCTGCGTGAACCCGTCGGATGACATTCTCGGCACCCGCAGGAGGCGGCGCTGGCGACGCGCACCCCCTCGGCCACCTCGATGAAGCTCCTCGTGCCCACGGGGTCAAAGTTTGAAGTCGATGACGGGCATCTCCAGCGGGTTGACGTTGATCGACCGCATGGCCGGCAGCAACCGCTCGTAAGGGAGGCCGGCCAGGAAGCCGTCAATCACCCGATGGTTGTTCGAGATGTGCCCTTCGATCTGCTCGGACAGGCGCAAGTACTCGAACCCTTTCGCGTGCAAGCCGCGCTGCTGGCGAGGGATGTTGGAGAAGTCCTGGGCGGGGATGGGCGGCCACCGCGGGTCGTCGTACTCCCATACCTCGGGCACCGGCGGGGCGTCGGGTTCCTCTCCTTCGGGGATGCGCGTCAGCGACCAGATCTCCATCAGCGTCTCCTCCGACCCGAGCGGGCGGAACCGGTAGGCCGAGGCGCTCGAGTACATGGGCAGCACGAAGTAGTGTGGGAAGCAGTAACCCATCGGCTCGTTTATCGACTGCGACTCGAGCTCATTGAGGTCGGGGACGTCGTGGCCTTCGCCACGGTGCCACTCCACCACGGCGTCGTTGAGGGCACGTTGCCAGGTCGACATGGCCAACTCGGGGTCGGCGGGCAGCTCCATTTCGGCGATGCCCTCGGCGATGCGCACGTCGCTGGCGTGCACCATGCCGTCCATGCCCTCGCTCATCATGCGCAGGTAGTGGACCTCGGCCTCGACCCAGGCTCGGGGGTCGAAGGGTTGGCCAGGGCGCGGCATCCGCTCGGGTATGACGAGCTGGGGGTGCGTCTCGATGACGTGGTACTGCTCCTGGAAGGCCTCCTGCGCCAGCTTCCAGTTGGCCGGGAGCCGGCATGCGAACCACCACTCGGCGTGCAGCGACTCGACCTTCCAGGCGTCGAGGACGGAGGCCACCGGCTCGAGGCACTCGCGCAGCGATGGCGCCTCGTCGCTGAGGTTGATCCACGCGCACCCGCCCCATGTCTCGCAGCGCACCGGCGTCAGGTCGATGTCGCCCGGCTGCAGGTTGTGCTCGGAGAAGGTCTTCGAGCGCGAAACGAAGGTGTTGGCGCCGTCGGCGCTGTAGCACCAGCCGTGGAACGGGCAGGTGAACCCGTTCTCGCAGGTGCCCTGGCCCTGGGCCACCTGGACGCCGCGGTGGCGGCACACGTTCTGGAAGGCCCGCACCCCGAGGTCCTCGGTGCGGACCACGATCACCGACTGGTCGAGGAACTCGTAGGTGACGAAGTCGTTGGGCCGGGGATCTCCTCGAGTCGGCACGCCATCTGCCACACCCGGGGCCACAGGAGCTCGGCCTCCAACCGGTAGAAGTCCGGGTCGTAGTAGCGCTCCTTGGGGACCCGGTCGGGCAACTCCATGGCGTGGGGCACAGGGAGCGCCGTCCACTTCCGATCAGCGATCGCCACGCAGCCCCCTTTCCTCCATGAACCCTCGCCGCGGGTAACCTATACCAACCGGTCGGTACAAAGACCCGGGCACTCGCCCGGGTCGGCCCGTGCCGGCACGCCTGGCCTCCACCTCTCTACTGCATGACAACCGCCGACGACCTGCACGGAACACCGCCCGGCCCTGACGTCGACGTGCTCGTGGTCGGGGCCGGCATCACCGGCATCTACCAGCTCTACCGCGCCCGCGAGGCCGGCTTCATCGCACGTCTCGTCGAGGCCGGCGCTGGCGTGGGGGGTACGTGGTACTGGAACCGCTACCCAGGCGCGCGTTTCGACTCGGAGAGCTACACCTACGGCTACCTCTTTTCCCGGGAGCTCTTCGAGGATTGGGAGTGGCAGGAGCACTTCGCCGGCCAACCCGAGATCGAGCGCTATCTCAACCACGTGGTCGACCGCTTCGACCTCCGGCACCACATGCGCTTCGGCGCGGCAGTGACCGTCGGGCGTCTACGACGAGGCGTCGGGCCTCTGGACGGTGACCACGGGCGACGGCGCATTGTTGCGGACCCGGTTCGTGGTGGCCGCCACCGGGGTGCTGTCGGTGCCGTTCTTCCCCGACGTGCCCGGGCGCGGGGATTTCGGGGGCGAGTCGTACCACACGGGCCTGTGGCCCACGGAGCCGGTGAACTTCGCCGGCAAGCGGGTGGCGGTGATCGGCACGGGGTCCAGTGGCGTGCAACTCGTCCCGGCCATTGCCGGGGAGGTCGCCTCCCTCGCCGTGTACCAGCGCACGGCCAACTGGTGCACCCCGCTCAACAACGCCTCGATCACTCCCGCGGAGCAGGCGCGGCTCCGGGCCGACTTCACCACCATCCGCGTCACGCTGAACACTTCGGCCGCCGGGTTCCTCCACCAGCCCGGCGACCGCGCCACCTTCGACGACCCGGAGGAGGAGCGACAGGCTTTCTTCGAGAAGATGTGGGGCAGCCCCGGCTTCGCCAAGCTGATCAGCCACTACACGGACCTCATGGTCGACCCCGCCGCCAACGCCCTGTGGTGCGACTTCCTCGGCGCCAAGATACGCGGCATAGTGGCGGACCCGGCCACGGCGGAGAAGCTGATTCCCAAGGACCACCGCTTCGCCGAGAAGCGACCGCCCTTCGTGCACGGGTACTACGAGGCGTTCAATGACCCGAAGGTGTCCCTGATCGACCTGAAGGAGACGCCCATCCTCCGCGTCACCCCGACCGGCATCGAGACGGCCGAGAGCACCCACACCTTCGACATCATCGTGTGGGCAACGGGCTTCGACTTCGGCACCGGCGCGCTGCTGCGGATGGGGATGCGCGGCCGGGACGGGCTGGCGCTGGCGGACTACTGGGCCGAAGGGCCCCGGACGTTCCTCGGGATTCAGACCGCCGGCTTCCCCAACCTCTTCTTCCCGGGCGGCCCGCACGCGGCGGCGGGCAACAACCCCCGCTACAACGGCGACCAGGTCGACTTCGTCACCGAGACGCTCGTCTACGCCCGCGACCACGGCTACGACACGATCGAGACAAACCCCGAGGCCGAGGAGCGGTGGACGAGCATGGTCGACCGAAACGCCTCGAAGTCCAACTTTGGCGAGATCAGTTACTACTTCGGGACGAACATCCCCGGCAAGCCCCGCAAGTACCTCCTGAACTCCGGAGGCCGGCCCAAGCTCTTCGCCGAGATCGCCAAGGTTCGGGCCGACGGATTCCGGGCCTTCGCCCTGTCACGCTCGGCCGACCTTACCGAGACCTCCGCCTGACGAGGGCGAACGCGCCGCGCATGGAGCGCGCTTCAAGTGTCGGGCACCGAGGCGGGAGTCAGACGGTGGCGACCGGCGTCAGCGGCGAGCCCACTGCACCCGGCAGCCGCAGCGGCGGCGCGGTGAGCAGGAACCGGCTGCGGCCGTGCTGGCGCAGCCACGAAGCAATCTCGTCGAGGTACCACATCTCCCCCAGGGGGACACCGAGCCGGAACAGGCAGAGGTGGTGAATGGGCAGGAACGAGTGCCGGCTCGGGTCACGGTCCCTGCCTGTGAGCCCCTCGACCGCGTAGTTGTCGGCTACCAGGGCTGCGATCCGCGAGTCGGCGATCCACTGCAGGAGCGCCTCGTCCCGGGCGTCGAGGTAGGTGCACATGGTGTGGATCTTCACCGGGTCCGGGTTGCGCTCCCACTCGAGGATCTTGCTTGCGAACCCGGTGTGCAGCAGGAGTATGTCGCCGGGCTCCACCACCACGTCGTCAGCCGCCATAATCTCCTGCAGCGTCCGCAGGTCGACGCCGCGCCAGTCGTGGCCGAGGTGGTGGGCGAGATCGACCAGCACACCGCGCCCTTGGACGCCGGTGGCCGCCATGTGCTCGAGGCCGAGATGATGGGCGAAGCAGCGGTGTCCGCCACCGTCCCCGGCCGCGTCGGGCTTGGGCCCCACCAGGTCGACGCCGGCGCGATAGCCGTTGTAGTAGACGGGCTCCTCGACCCCGTCGCCGTCGGCGTCGAACTCCGCCCCGACGTGGGCCAGGGAGTCCCACTGTGTGGAGTACTGCAGCGACAGGGTGACCACGTCGTCGGCCCACACGTCGACGTAGCGGGGGTCGCCGTACTGGTCCATGCCGCTCATGTGCACGTTGTAGAAGGTGCCGGGATTGCCGTCCATGTCCTCGGTGGGGGCGAGGACGGGCGGTTGCCGTCGCTGGTTGAGGGCGGTGCCGCCGGGAAAGTCGAGGGGAAGGCTCAGGCAGAAGCTGATGCCGGCCTCGACTTCGCGCACACCTTGGAGCACCTTGTCTGGGGTGAGGAGGTTGATACGGCCGAGCTCGTCGTCCTCGCCCCAGTCCCCCCAGGTCGAGCCGGGTGGCCGCTGCGTCCATCGCTTCGCCACGTGTCCTCCTTCGATGCACCCGGCCCTGGTCCCGAGCCGGCCTGGCCATTCCAATGTACCGACCGGTTGGTCTAACATTCGGGCCCGCGACGGCGCCGTCGGGCGCGGCCGGGCCCGGGCGCCCCGCTGATGCCGGCCACCAGGCCGGATCCGTGGCAAGGAGGGTGGCCATGCCGGACAAGAAGGACTTCGTCGTGTCGGCCGACGGGCACATCCTCGAGCCGACCGACCTCTTCTCCACCCGCCTACCGAAGCACCTGCGCGAGCGGGGCGTGTGGGAGGAGGACTTCGAGATCGAGCCCTTCGTCGAGGGCGGTGCCCGCGTGTTCCGGCGGCTGCACACCCCGGGGTTCGAGGGCTGGACGATCTCGCGCTACCGCCAGACAGGTGGGCGCACCCCCGAGGGGGACCCGGAGCTGATCCTGGAGGACATGGACCTTGACGGCGTCGACGTCGCCGTCATGCACCCGAACCTGTCGCTGTTCGGGCTCTACTCCGACGACCACGAGCTGTCGATGGCCCACGCCCGGGTCTACAGCGACTACGTCATCGAGCGGTTCAGCCCCTACTTCTCGCGCATCGTGCCGACGGCACCGGTACCTATCACCGACATTGGCGACGCCGTCGCCGAGATCGAGCGGGTGGCCGCCGCCGGCTTCCGGGCCGTCCTCCTGCCGGCGGTCCCACCCACGCCGTACTACTCGCGGGAGCTCGACCCAGTGTGGGCAGCCGCGCAGGCCAACGGCGTGCACGTGTTCATCCACACGCAGACCGGCGGCGTCAAGGTCAACGAGCCCGACTCCACCACGTTGAAGGTCGTCAAGGAGAACGCCGCGCAGGTGAACAAGCCGATGACCGAGAAGTCGGCGTCCAAGCGGATGATCACCCAGTGCATCTACAGCACGGTCGTGCCTCAGCAGGTGATCTGCGAGTTGATCGGCGGTGGCGTGGCCGAGCGATACCCCAACCTGCACTTCGCCCTCATCGAGTTCAACGCCCATTGGCTGGGATCGCTGGTGGGCTCCATGGACAAATGTTGGGTCACGGGGATCGGTCAGGACGCCGACTGGTGGCTCGGCCAGTGGGACGATACCCGTCCGGCAAATGACCAGCCTGGGATGGCGCAGCTCTTCCGCCTCAACGAGAAGTGGCCCTATTCGCTCAAGCCCAGCGAGTACGTGCAGCGCCAGTTCCACGTGTCGTTCCAAGACGACCCCGTCGCCGTCGCCACCCGGCACATCACTGGGGTGTCGAGCATCGTGTGGGGCAACGATTATCCCCACGCCGAGGGAACCTTCGGGGGCAGTCGCGAGTTGATCTCGTCGCTGTTCGCCGGGGTACCGGCAAACGAGCGTGCGGCCATGGTCGGCGGCACGCTGGGCGCGTTGCTGGGGTTCCGGGCCTCCGTCGCCGCCTGAGCCGGCACGGGCCGCCACCGCCGCATGAGCGAGCTGCGCTTCGACGGGCGCGTCGCCGTCGTCACCGGGGCGGGGCGCGGGATCGGGCGGGGCTATGCCCTGTTGCTGGCCGAGCGGGGGGCGAGCGTCGTGGTGAACGACCTGGGCGGCTCGATCGGCGGCTCGGGCTCCGATGCCCGTCCGGCCACCGCCGTGGCCGCCGAGATCGAGGGTGCCGGCGGCACCGCGATCTCCGACACCAGCGACGTGTCGTCCCCGGCCGGCGCGCAGGCGCTGGTCGACGCGGCCGTGAGCCGGTTCGGCCGGATCGACGTCCTTGTGAACAACGCCGGGATCGTCCGCTGGGCCGGCTTCCCCGAGGCCGACGACGAGAACCTGTCCCGGCACTGGGCAGTCCATGTGGGCGGCTCCTTCCACGCCACACGCGCCGCGTGGCCACACATGGCCGGGCAGGGATACGGCCGCATCGTGATGACCACCTCGGCGGGGATGTTCGGCCTGCCCAACAACATCTCGTACGCCACAGCGAAGGCGGGCGTCGTCGGCTTGGCTCGAAGCCTCGCCACCTCCGGCGCCGGCTGTGGCATCAAAGTCAACCTCGTTGCCCCGGCAGCGATGACCCGCATGGCGGGTCGCCCCGCGGACGGGGACGTCGCAGCCGCGGACGCGAACGCGGACGGACCGATGGCGCCGCATCTCGTGGCTCCGTTGGTGGCGTTCCTGGCCCACGAGGACTGCCCGGTGAGCGGCGAGATGTACGCGGCAGGAGCGGGGCGCTTTGCACGGATGTTCATCGCCTGCGCGCCGGGGCACGTGGAGACCGCGCCGGACCCGACAATGGAGGACGTCGCCGCGCACTGGTCGGCGATCAGCGACGAGGCCGGGTACAGCGTGCCGTCGGACCTCGCCGAGTGGTCGGTCGCGTTCCTGGCCCACCTGCCGCCCGGCGGGTAAGCCGAGCCGTGCTCGCCGCTCGGCGGGCCGGGAGCTACTCGTCGAGCAGGTCGGGCTGCTGGGCGACGATCCATTGGTAGAGCGGCTGGAACGAGAACCAACCGGCGACGTGGTTGCCGACCTGCTCGGCGGTTTTCGCTGCCTGGTCCGCGTCGATGTGCACCGGGGTGCCGGCCGACTCCGCCAGCAGCTGCGCCTGGCACGTGCGCTCCATGGTGATGAACCACCACGCGGCCTCGTCGACGCTGTGGCCCGCGGTGAGCAGGCCGTGGTTGGAGAGGATGGCCGCCTTTCGCTCGCCCAGGGCGTGGGCGATGCGCTTGCCCTCCTCGAGATCGAGGACGACTCCGGTGTAGTCGTCGAAGACGGCGTGGTCGCCGTAGAAGGCGCACGCGTCCTGCGTGAGCGGGTCGAGCGTCCGTCGCAGCGACGACCAGGCCTTCCCGTAGACCGAGTGGGCGTGAGCCGCGGACACGACGTCGGGGCGCGCCGCGTGGATCTGCGAATGGATCACGAACGCCGCCTTGTTCACCGGCCAATTGCCCTCGACGACATCGCCTTGGTCGTTGACGAGCAGGAGGTCGCGCACCCGGATCTGCTTGAAGTTCATGCCGAGCGGGTTGACCCAGAAGTGGTCTAGGCGCTCGGGGTCGCGAGCGGTGATGTGCCCGGCTACGCCCTCGTCGAAGCCAAACTGCCCGAACAGGCGGAAGGCGGCCGCCAGGCGTTGCTTGCGGTGGCGGCGTTCCTCCTCAGGAGTGTCGAACTTCGGGTGATTGTGTGGGGTGCGGTCGGATGCCATGGCAGAATTCTACGGGCCTTGTACCGATCAGTCCATAGACTCGGCCCGATGGACCTGTCACTCGGCGAACGCGAGCGGGAGCTGGTCGGGCTCTGTCGCGACTTCGCCCAGAAAGAGATCGCCCCCAGGGCGCCGCGGGCTTGGGAGGAAGGTCGCTGCCCCACCGACCTCCTGCGCGAGATGGGGGAGCTAGGACTGCTCGGCATGCTGATCCCCGAGCAATGGGGCGGGATCGGCATGTCCACCGTCGGCTTCGTCGCGGCCATGGAGCAGATCGGCCTGGCCGACCAGTCGGTGGCCGCCGCCTGGCAGGCGCACGTGACGATCGGTTCGTTGCCGCTGTACCTGTTCGGCAATGACGCCCAGCGTGAGCGGTGGCTGCGCCCGCTGGCCGAAGGTCGCGTCCTCGGCGCCTTCGGGCTCACCGAGCCCGACGCCGGCTCGGACGCTCGCGGGATCCGGACCCGGGCCGAGCGTCGGGGCGGCGGCTGGGCGATCAATGGGCGTAAGACCTTCATCTCCAACGCGGGGACCGACATGTCCTTCGGCGTGACGCTGCTGGCCCGCGCCGGGGCGAACGAGGACCCGCCGACCTACGCCACCTTCGTCGTCGAGAAGGACACGGCAGGATTCACCATGGGTCCCAAGATGCGCGGCATCGGCTGGCGCGGACTCGATACCCGCGAGCTGTACTTCGAGGACGTCTGGGTTCCCGACGACCATCTGGTGGGCGACCCCAACCTCGGGCTCGGCCAGTTCCTGCGCACGCTCGAGGTCGGACGCATCTCCATTGCGGCCCTGTCGCTCAGCCTCACTCAGGCCGTGCTCGACCTGGCCACCGACTACGCCCGCCAGCGGATGCAGTTCGGCCAGCCCATCTCGAAGTTCCAGGCCGTGCAGTTCAAGCTGGCGGACGTCGCCACCGAGCTCGAGGCGGCGCGTTGGCTGACGTACCGGGCCGCCTACCTGCGCGACAGCGGGCAACCCTTCCAGAAGGAGGCAGCCATGGCCAAGCTGAAGGCCAGTCGCACCGCCACATGGGCGGCATCGGAGGCCGTGCAGATCCATGGTGGCCTCGGGTACATGCTCGAGACGCCGGTGGCCCGGTTCTACTGTGACGCCAAGGTGCTGGAGATCGGCGAGGGCACCAACGAGATCCAGCATCTGGTAATCGCGCGCGCCCTGGGCTGCTGAGCGGCGCCTCGCGACTGCTCCGGTTAGATCGCCGCCAGGCGGCGGATAGCCTGCGCGATGTCGTCACGGCCGGGGAGCCACGCCCGCTCGAGCTCGGGCGAGTAGGGCGGCGGCGTGGCCAGGGCGCCAACGCGATCGATGGGCGCGTCGAGGTTCCAGAACGCCTCGTGGGCGACGGCGGCGGCAATCTCGGCGCCGATGCCGAACGGGACGACCGCCTCGTGCGCGATCAGGAGCCGGCTGGTCTTGGCTACCGACGCCAGGATCGTGTCGGTGTCGAGGGGGGACACCGTGCGCAGGTCGATCACCTCGGCGTCGATGCCCTCCACGGCCACGGTTTCGGCGGCGGCGACGGCCTCGTGGACCATCCGGGAGACCGACACCACCGTGAGGTCAGACCCGGGGCGCACCACGGCAGCGACGCCGATGGGCAGGATGTGTCCCGCGGGCGGCTGCGGCCCCTTCAAGCCGTAGAGGAGCCGGTTCTCAATGAAGACAACCGGGTTCGGGTCCTCAATGGAGGCGCGCAGCAGGCCGTAGGTGTCGGCCGGGGTGGAGGGCATGACCACACTGAGACCCGGGATGTGGGCGAGCAGCGCCTCGAGGCTCTGGCTGTGCTGGCTGCCCGAGCTGCGGCCAGCGCCGAACTGCGTCCGCACGGTGAGCGCCATCTGGGCGGATCCCCCGGTCATGAATGCCAGCTTGGCGGCCTGGTTTAGCAACTGGTCGAAACAGACACCGAGGAAGTCGAGGTACATGAGCTCGACCACCGGCCGCATGCCGGCCATGGCCGCGCCGACACCGAGCCCGACGACGGCCGTCTCAGAGATCGGGGTGTCACGCACGCGGTCGCCGAACTGGTCACGCAGCCCCCGCATCAGCCCGAATACGTTGCCGCCCTCGCCCACGTCGATGCCGGCCACGAACACGCGCTCGTCCCCTGCCAGCTCAGCCTCGAGGGCGGTGCGGATGGCGTCCATGGTGCGGAACACCGGCGCCGACTCGTCCGGGGGCGGCGGCTCGACGCGCGCAGGCCGCGGGTGGTACACGAAGTCGGTGACCGTAGCCGTGTCCGGGCCCGCGAGCCCGCGCGCCGCCTCCACGGCGACGTCGAGCTCGCCGGCGACGACCGCCTCCAGGGCCTTGATTTCGTCGTCGTCGACTCCGGCCTCCCGAAGGCGCTCGGCCTGCACTAGCAAGGGGTCACGCGCCTTCCACGACTCGAGTTCCTCGGGCGCCCGATAACGCTGGGGGTCGCCCTCGTAGTGGCCGTGCCAGCGATAGGTGGCGGCCTCGACGACGACGGGGCCGCCGCCAGTGCGTGCTGCCAGGACCACGTCCTCCATGGTGGCGGCCACCGCCGCGATGTCGTTGCCGTCGACGGCGGTGTAGCTGATGCCGTAGCCGGCGGCCCGCTGTTGGAGGGTCGCCCCGTGCTGAGCTGAGCTGGGCGAGAACTCAGCGTAACCGTTGTTCTCGCAGAAGAAGACAACGGGGAGGTTCCACACCGCGGCGAGGTTCAGTGCCTCGTGGAACGCGCCCTGGGCGGGCGCGCCGTCGCCGAAGAAGGCCACCACCACCCCACCGTCGTGGCGCAGCTGGGCGGCCGTGGCTGCGCCAGCGGCGATGGGCAGGCCGGCGGCCACGATCCCGTTGGCCCCGTAGACGCCGAGCTTGGGGTCGGCGATGTGCATCGAGCCCCCGCGGCCACGGTTGATCCCCTGGTCCTTGCCCATCAGCTCGGCAAACATGCCGAGGGGGTCCATGCCCTTGGCCAGACAGTGGCCATGCCCGCGGTGGGTGGAGGTGATGACGTCGGTGGGCCGCAACGGCCAGCACGCCCCCACCGCCGCCGCCTCCTGCCCGATGGAGAGGTGCACGAACCCTGCGATCTCGCCGTCTCGGTAGAGGTCGGCCACTCTCTGCTCGAACCCGCGGATGAGCAGCATCCGCCGGTGCATCTCTGCGAGCTCGGTAATCGAGAACGCCACAGTCGAGGACGGGCCGGGGGTCACCAGACGTGCATTGTACTGATCGGTACAATCGCCACAATATGGACTCTCAGGCGACCGATCGGACAGAGGACAGCCAGGCGCGCCGGGTCGTCGCCATCACCGGCGCGGGCGGCGCGCTGGGCGCGGCGATCTCCCGCCGACTGGCCGGCGAGCCCGCCACCGACCTGGTGCTCAGCGACGTGAGTGCGGCGTCGCTCGACGCCACCGTGACTGGCCTGCATGAGGGCGCGGGCCGTGTCGAGACGCTGCTCGCCGATGTGCGCGAGTTCGACCAGGTCAATTCCGTCGTGGCCCGGGCCATCGAGCGCTTCGGCCGTCTCGACGTGCTGATCGGCAACGCCGGCGTGCTGTCGCCGAACGCGCGCATCCACAACCTCACCACCGCGGACTGGGAGCTGGCCTTCCGGATCAACCTGCTCGGCGCCGTCAACGCCGTCCGGGCCGCCGTACCCGTGATGCGCGGCCAGGGCTCCGGCTCAATCGTCCTGACCGCATCGGTCTCCGGTCTCACGGCGTGGTCGTACGCGGCGCCCTACTGCGCCACCAAGGCGGCGGTGATCCAGCTGGCCAAGGTGGCCGCCGTCGAGTACGCCTGCGACGGGATCCGCGTCAATTGCGTGTGCCCCGGGACGTTCCGCTCGGCCATCCACGATGCCCTGCCCCCCGAGGCGCTCGACGCCATCGGGTTGCGCCACCCGCTTGGGCTAGGTGCTGCCGACGACCTGGTGGGCGCCTACTCGTATCTGGCAGGCCAGGACTCACGCTGGACGACGGGCGCGGCGCTCATCGTCGACGGCGGCTACTCGGCGCCCTGATCCCGCCTCATCGGGCCGGACGCTGGATACCCTGAATGAAGATGTCGGCGAACGGCTTGGCCACGTCGCGTGCCGACAATCGCCCGCCGGGCCGCAGCCAAAGGTACGTGTAGTTGTGCATCCCGAACCACGCCCGCGTGGTGAGCCACGGATCGAGATCGTCGCGGAACTCGCCGGCGTCGATGCCGGCCCGGATGACGTCCTCGATACGCCGTTCGTAGTTGCGGAGCCACCCCTGAAAGCGCTTGGCGCGCTTGCCGGTGAGCGCGGGGAACTCGTGGAGGAACACCCACACGTGGTCCGGGTAGCGGCGGATCACCTCGAGCAGCTCGTCGCCAAGCATGGCCAGCTGGGCCGACGGCGAGCTGCCCGCCTCGGCGACGCGGTCGGCGCCGAGTGTCACCTCGTCCATGACCTGGTCGTAGATGGCGACCAGCAACTCCTCCTTCGAGCCGATGTAGTGGTAGAGCGCGCCCTTGCCAAGCTCGTTCTCCTCGCACAGGTCGTTGATGCCGGTGGCGTGATAGCCGCTGCGGGCGAAGATCCGGGCCGAGCTGTCGACGATGGCCTGCCGGCGCGCCAGCCACTTCGGGTTGCGGCGGGAGTCGTCGTCGGGCATCTGCTCTCCTGCGGACACGGGGCCGCGGACCCCCGTGATTAGACTGACTGGTCGGTACAAAGTCTGCCACGACCTCAGAGGGGGAACGCGATGCCGGCCGACCTGAACTGGTTCGCCGTACTCGCGCACCACGCAGCTCGGGCCCCCGACAAGGCTATGACGGTCTTCGAAGGCGAGACGACCACCTACGGGGACATGACCGAACGCGCCACCGCCCTGGCCGGCGGTCTGGCGGAGCGCGGGGTGGGCACCGGAGACGTCGTCGGCCTCCTGTCCTACAACTGCCCCGAGTTCCTGGAGACGCTCTTCGCCGCCAACTACCTGGGTGCGATCGCCATGCCGATCAACTGGCGGCTGGCGCCGCCGGAGGTGCGCTACACCCTCGAGCACTCCGGGGCCCGCGCCCTGGTGTGCGACGAGGCGCTGGTTGAGGCGGCCAACGACGCCACCAATGGCATGGAGGGCACGCTCGCGCGGGCCTGCGTGGCGGCCGTCGCTCCCCACGGGTGGAGCGCGCTGGCAGAGCTGCGGGCGAGCTCGCACCGGGTTCCGCGCGCAGCTGCCTCGGCCGACGACGTCCACCGGCTGATGTACACGTCGGGCACCACCGGGCACCCCAAAGGCGTCATGATCACCCACGCCAACTTGGCGTGGAAGAACCTGGCGCACATCACCGAGTTCGGATTCTCGAGCAGCGACCTCGGGTTGGCCTGCGGGCCCCTCTACCACGTGGGGGCGCTCGACCTCACCACTACATCGCTCGTGGCCGCTGGTGCCACCACCATCATCCATCGCGCCTTTGACGCCGCCGCCGTGGTGGACGAGCTCGAGCGCTCCCAGGTGACCACGGTGTGGCTTGCCCCGGCCATGGTCAACGCCATCATGGCCCTCGACGACATCGAAAGACGTTCCCTGTCGTCGGTGCGGGTGGTGATCAACGGCGGAGAAAAGATGCCGATCCCGCTCATCGAGCGCATCCAGCGCACCTTTCCTTCCGCGTGGTTCGCCGATGCCTACGGCCTGACCGAGACCGTCTCGGGGGACACTTTCCTCGACCGCCAGAGCACCGTCACCAAACTCGGTAGCGTCGGGCGCCCCTGTGTGTACCTCGACCTCGACATCTGGGACGAGCACGGCCAACCGGTGGCTGCGGGCGAGCGGGGCGAGATCGTGATGCGCGGCCCCAAGGTGTTCAAGGGCTACTGGCGGGACCCCGACGCCACGGAGCGCGCCTTTGCCGGCGGCTGGTTCCACACAGGCGACATCGGCGTGCGCGACGACGACGGTTACCTCTACATCGTCGACCGTCTCAAGGACATGATCGTATCCGGCGGCGAGAATGTCGCCGGCTCCGAGGTGGAGCGCGTGCTCTACGAGCACGATGCCGTCCAGGAAGCAGCGGTCGTTGGCCGGCCCGACGACCGCTGGGGCGAGGTGCCGGTTGCCTTCGTGGCGCTTCGCCCGGGGGCGGAGGTGGGCGCCGACGAACTGGTCGAGCACTGCCGTGCCCGTCTCGCCCGCTTCAAGGTGCCAAAGGCAATCATGTTCGTGGAGGCGCTGCCGCGAAACCCGTCAGGAAAGGTGCTCAAGCGCGAACTCCGGCAAGGATCGGACGATCGGGGAGAGTGGCAGAAGGACCCGACGCGCACGGGTGGTCCGCCTTCGAGTGGGCCCTGCTGAGCGCGGTGGACGAGCTGGAGCGCGACGCCAACCGGGACGAGTTGGCGGGCAATTCGACTTCCACCAGCTCATGGACCTGGTGTTCACCGCCTACGACCTGCTGGCCATGGCCTTCCGGTCCTTCGGCGTGGTGGGTCGACGCGGACCGAGCGGACCGGGACGGGTGACGGCAGGGCGGCCGGGGCCATGCCGCCCTCTCTGCGAAAAGGGCGCATACGTCCTGCCCGTCCTGCCGGGGATCCTTAGCTCATGCGCTCCCAACCCTCGCCAGGAGCCTCGACGTGGATGATCTCCGGCACCCCGGCGAGCCACCCGGGTAATTGGGAGGTCGCCTTCTTGAAGTGGGCCGACTCGACATGGGCCTTTCCTGCCTCGCCGTCTCGGAAAACCTCAATAAGCACCCACAAATTCGGATCCTCGGCGCTCCGGCACCACTCGAAAGAGATATTTCCCGGCTCTGCGCGTGTCGACATCGTGAACTCTTCGACGAGCGACGGCCACTCATCGGCGTACTTGGCGCGCACACGCTGCTTGACAACGATGAGAATCATCTGAACTCCCTGTCAGGCTCCAGGTCATCGGCATCGGCGACGGATTTGCCACGTCCAATCATCCTATGGGCGCGTCGATGGCATCTGCCCCTCACGCCGAGGAGGTTCGACCACCCGTTGAGACCGCGGCACTTATCGGATCGCTGGACCCGCGTTGCATCGGGCGGCTCTCGGGTCGATCGTGTGCGTGCCGAAAATGTCACGCGCCCCGGCCAGGGCTTCCAAGAATTCCTTGTTGTCGCAACAATCCGGGAAATCGGGGGCAACAGCGTGGGAAATGGCCCGTATTGGAGCTTCCCAAGAGCAAGGTCCGGCTCTGGAACCGCTCGGACCTAGTCCCGTGGGCGCGGCAAACAGGCAGCAGTTAGTGGCCAGTTGGGCGATACCGCACGGGTTTGCATCGTCGGTACCCGTTTTCGGAGCACCATGTATCCGGCAATCCAGCTCGGTACACGATGGCGAACCTGGCAGGCAAACGGGTGCGGTGATACCGCCTGGGCCTCTAGCCGGGCGGCTGGGCGGTGGGGCCACGCTGGCCCCCGGCACGGCGGTTGCCAGGCAAGACTTCTTAGCACCCGAAAGTATCCCCGTACCGCCGGCCCCCGCTGGCTGGGCCTCCAGCCCGGCTTCTGAGAAAATCAGCCGTACCTCGACTTTGCACAGGCTGCTCTCAACCCCGAGGAGGTGCCCGTGATCGACAGCACGTTCGACCGCAGCGACCTCGATGCCGACCTCACCGACGCCACGCTCTACAGCAATGGGTTTCCGCACAGAGTCTTTGGCGCTTTGCGCCATCACGAACCGGTGCAGTGGCAGGCCTTCCCCGAGGGATTTCGGGGCGACCACGACGAGGGCTTTTGGGTGCTGTCCAAGCATGAAGATGTCCAGACGGTGAGCCGCAATCCTGAGCTCTTCAGCGCCTTCGACGGACCGCAACTCGCCCACCAGCCAGCGATAGCCGGGTTGATGCTCGTCAGCATGGACGGCAGCGACCACGTCCGGCAACGCCGGCTCATCAGCACCGGGTTCACACCCCGCATGATCAAGCAGCTCGATCACCAAATCCGGCAGTGGGCTGAGTCGATCGTCGATCGGGCCCTCCAGCACGGGGAGTGTGACTTTGTGTCGGAGATCGCCTACAAGCTGCCGATGAACGTGATCGCCGACATCATCGGCATCCCAGAGGCGGACAGGGATTGGCTGTTCGAGCTGACGAACGACTCTCTTCAGGCAGACGGACCTGGGAGCCGTGCGTCGCCAGAGGAGAAGCTGGGGCTTCAGGTCCAGATGTTCGAGTACGCCCAGAAGCTGGGCCGGGAGAAGCGGGTCAACCCGCAAGACGACGTGTGGACGATGCTGTCGACGGTGGAAGTCGAGACCGAAGACGGGGAGCGTACGGCGCTCAGCGAGATCGAGTTGGACTTGTTCTTTGTATTGCTCACCATCGCAGGGAGTGAGACCACGCGCAACGCCTTGTCGCAGGGACTTCTGGCCCTCCTCGACCATCCGCACCAACTCGAGCAGCTCCGCCGGGAACCCGGCGCTATTCCCCTGGCCGTGGAGGAGATCCTCCGGTGGTCATCGCCGGTCTCGTACTTCGCCCGGCGAGCGACCCGGGACACCGAAATTCGCGGTGTACCGATCGCCGAAGGGGACCGGGTCACGATGTGGTTCCCATCCGCAAATCGCGACGAGGATGTCTTCCACGACCCATCTTGCTTCGACATTGCCCGTAGCCCAAATCCACACGTCGCATTCGGCGGCGGCGGTGTGCACTTCTGCCTCGGCGCCAATCTGGCCCGCAAGGAACTCACGACGCTTCTTGAAGTACTGTTCGAGCGCACTCGGAAGATCGAGCTCGCGGGAACACCGTCCTACATCTCGCTCGGCATCTTCAATCCCATTCTGCTCTTCATGCGCGAGCTACCGGTCCGCCTCGCCTAGCCGGGCCTGGTCCCCGGACATGACCCACGGCGGCGCTACGCGAGGCGATGGAAAGGGATGAAGCGAGGGCATCAATCGGAGGAAGGCAGAGGTTTGGCTGACTTGACTACCAGCGCCTTGCCGTCGAGAGTCAGTGTCCCATCGCCACCCTTGGAGCACAGGACCTCCAACCCCGACACCTCGTCCTCGTAGCGCTTGCCGAGGAGCGTGGGTTCGGCCAGCGTCGGGTCGAGACCGTCAACCGGTGCGTCGCTTCCGACCGGCACCATGTCGGCGCCCCCACAGCCGAGATGGTGGTCACCCCCGACCGGCCGCACCACCACCACCTCGGTATCTGACACGGCGCTCTTCCAACGGGATCCGGCGGTGATTTCCATCCTCTTCCTTATTCTTCTGAACGTCAGCCCTCTACTGAACGTCAACGTCTCTTCGGAACTCAACGATCCGATCCGACAGACTGGCCGGTGAGCTCCTCGCGCACGACCCGGCGCAGCAACTTGCCGGTATCTGTATAGGGGAGCTCGTCGAACACAACCACCAGGTCCGGCGTTTTCGAGCTCCGCAGCTGTGCACGCGCGTATGAACGGATATCGTCAGGCGTGCTCGCCGCACCCTTCACGAGCACCACTGCGGCGGCGATACGTTGGCCCCATTCCTCGTCGTCGATGCCGACCACGGCGCAGTCGGATATGTCGTCGTGGGCTAGCAGCACGTCCTCGATCTCGGCCGGGGCGATGTTCTCGCCAGCACGGATAATAGTGTCGTCCGAGCGACCCTCGACGAAGACATAGCCGTCCTCGTCGATATGACCACGGTCGCGGGTGGCGAACCAGCCGTCAGTGGGCCCGACGGCACCGACGTACTCGCCTGCAACCTGCTCTCCCCGCACGTAGATACCGCCGCTCACACCTGGAGGGCAGCTACGATTCTCGTTGTCGCGGATCTCGATCTCGACGCCGGGCAGCGGCAAACCCGCCGATCCCAAGCGCACCCGCACGGCCGGGTCGTCACTAGCGAGAGCTCGGCGATGGTCGTCGGGACCGAGCACGGAGATGGTGGAACTCGTCTCGGTGAGCCCGTACGCATTGGTGAAGGCGACGTCAGGGAACAGCTCCAGTGCCTTCAGGATCACAGCAGCCGGCATCTTGGCGCCGCCATAGGAGATGGTGCGAAGGTTCGGAGCGTCCGCCGACTCCCCGCCGAGCACGGACACGATTCGGGCCAACATGGTCGGTACCACCATGGCATGCGTGATCGACTGCTCCCGGACGACCTGCAGCCAGCGCTCAGGGTCGAATGCGTCCAGATACACAACGCGCCGGCCCATGTACAGGTTTGAAAGCAGGTTTATGACACCGGCGATGTGATACGGCGGCACACTCAGCAGGGCGGCCTCGTCAGGGGCGGCGCTGCCGAACTCCACCGTGCCGATAACGTAGGCGGCAAGGTGGCGATGGCGCAGCAGGGCCGCCTTGGGCGCCGCGGTCGTGCCGCTCGTGTAGAGCAACATCGCCACGTCGTCGGGGTTGAGGGGTGCCGCACCGGCGAACGGTGTCGCCTCACGGGCGACGTCCACGAATTCGCCAGCGTCGAAGATACGGCGTGCCCCCAGCCGCTCCAACCGGTCGCCTTGGTCGGCCGAGGCAACGGCCATCTCGTCGTCGGTGACGATCTGCCCGAGCTGGGCGTCGGCCAGCCGGTAGTTGAGCGGCACGAACGCAAGGCGCGCCGCCACAGCGCCGAAGAGCGTAACGGGAAATGCGAGACCGTTGGCACCGCAGAACGCGACCCGGCTCCCGCCAGCGTCGCGCAGCAAGGTCGCGGCTCCGACGGCCGCCGCCTGCAGTTGGCCCGTAGTGAGGCTGCGGCCATCGGGCCCGGTGACAGCAGTGCGTCCTTCGTCGAGCGAGGCGGCCATGGAAAGCAGCAGTTCGAGATCCATCTACGCGTCCATCTTCGGAGCTGGATACCAGAGTATGACGAGCAGAAGTGCGGCGCCGAGAAGGACAGCATCGAAAGCGACCCGGGCGACCCACAAGGTGGTGTCGAGCGAGGACACCGTCAGGGATCCGGTCCATTTGCTTGAATTCGCCCGACCCCTAATTCGGACCCCGGAGCCGGCCCGTTCGCGTGTTGGTCGCTTTGTCGTCATCGCCCGGAATCTTGCCATCGGCGACGTCATGGCCGGAAACTCGGTTCTGAGCTGGCCGTGCGCGTTACCCTGGAGGGCACGCGCCCTCACCCACGAGAGGAGTCCGGTTGCCGACTGCATCGCGGCCCGAGAGCGGCAAACCAAACGGTCCCCGCTCGCAGAAGGGGGCTCAGACCAGGGCGAGGCTGCTCCAGGCGGCCAAGAAGGTCTTCGAGGAGGACGGTTTCCTCGGGGCCCGGATCTCCGACATCGCCGAGCGGGCCGGGCTGTCGCACGGATCGTTCTATCACTACTTCGAGTCGAAAGAGGAGGTGTTCCGCGAGGTGGCCGAGTCCGTCGAGGAGCAACTCGAGCGCGCCAATGGCGGGCGTCATCCTCGACGCCGAGTCCCGTGCGCGGCCACCCGAGCGCATCCGCGAGGCCCTGCGACGGCATCTCGAGAGCTACCGGAGCGAGGCCAAGATCATCGGCGTCATCGAACAGATGTCGCGCTTTGACCAACCGCTCAACGACCTACGCATGGCCCGCCACGACCACTACTCCAGGCAGATGGCGGACTCCATCCGCGCCCTGCAGCAGCACGGGCTCGCCGACCCGGAGCTCGACCCAAAGATCGCCGCCGCCGCGCTTGGCGCCATGACCAGCCGCTTCCCCGAGATGTGGCTGGTCCAGGGAGCGGTCACCTGCAGCTTCGACAAGGCGGTCGAACAACTCACCAAGATGTTCGTCAATTCCCTCGGCCTCACGGAGGAGCGCGCCGGCACGCGGCGGCGAACCAAGGCCAGCTGACGCAGCCTTGGCGGCCTGGGGGGCGCCCCTCCCTCACGCCTCCGACGTACGGGAAGGGCGCGATAATGTCGTTCTCGACGTCGACGTCGAAGCGGGAGGCTCA
Source organism: uncultured Acidimicrobiales bacterium (assembly GCA_963731665.1). GTDB lineage: Bacteria > Actinomycetota > Acidimicrobiia > Acidimicrobiales > UBA8190 > Chersky-840. The sequence goes on from CAVSWP010000008.1 coordinate 963,229, forward strand.
GTGTGAGAGTGATCGTCATCGGCGCCTCAAGCGGAATCGGCAGGTGCATCGCCACCGGGCTTGCCCGCCGGGGTGATCAGGTCGCGGTGATGGCCCGTCGCCAGGAGATGTTGGTAGAGGCGGCCAAGGAAGCCGGGCCCGGCACCCTCGCCATCGCCTGTGACGTGACCGACCAGGAGTCGTGTCGCCGTGCCATAGACGAGGCCGCCGAGGGCCTTGGGAGGATCGACGCGCTCGTCTACACTGTCGGTGTAGGACACCTAGCCCGCCTCGTCGATACTGACGCGGAGATCTGGCGCAACACTTTCGACACCAACGTAATCGGCGCAGCTCTCGTCACTGCGGCGGCGATCCCCCACTTGAACGAGTCCGGGGGGGTCGCCGTTTACCTGTCGTCCGTGAGCGCCTCGATGACTCCACCGTGGCCTGGTCTCGGTGCCTACGCGGTGAGCAAGGCCGCCCTCGACAAGCTCGTCGAGGCCTGGCGGGCGGAGCATCCACGGCTCGGCTTCACCCAGGTCGTCGTGGGTGACTGCGCCGGAGGCGACGGCGATTCGATGACCCAGTTCGCCGCCCGCTGGGACATGAGCCTCTTCGGCGAGCTCTATGCAACGTGGGCGGCACGCAGCTACCTGAGCGGAACCGTCATGGATGTCGAGAACCTCGTGCACACGGTCCACCACGTGCTGCACCTGGGTTCGGATGTTATCGTCCCGTCGGTGATCGTGGCCCCCCGGCCGGTGGCGTGAAACAAGGTCACGCTGCCGCTTTGGGGATAGCCCTGACTTGGGTCAGAAGCCGTCCCTGCCCGACGTCCGCTCGGCCATGGCACGTCATACTGTCCTACACGAACGACGCCATCGACTGACCGTCACCGCTGAACACATCGGCGCGGCCGTAGCTGCGGTCATGGCCCGTGTACAGGCTCCGATAGGCGAGAAGCAGCCACCGGGCGGCCGAGAAGGGCCCGTGGAACGTGATGGTGTCACTGAGCACGCCCGTCGAAAGGCTCACGTGGGCCTGCGCCTGCCCACTCCTTCGCCTTCGTGGCCGAGCGGCCGTCGATCTCCACGTACTTGATAGCCTCTCGGTACTTCTTCGAGAGATGCCGCTTGAAGGCGTCCTTGGTTTCGTATGTGTGGTTGTTAGAGCCGAAGACCAGATAGTCCAGTTCTCCCGCCATGTGATAGCCGACGCCACTGGTTGACGACGACGTCAAGACCGGGAACTACGACCGCTGGGAGCGTAAGGTAGTGACGTCGACGTTGAGGCGAGGGTCGGGCTGACCAGCCGGTTGCCGGCACCCAGCAAGACAGGTAGAGCGAGGAGGTCAGGAGCGTGACGCTCACGAGCGGCAGCGAGGTCTATTACGACCCCTACGACTTCGAGATCGACACCGACCCATATCCCGTGTGGAGGAGGCTGCGCGACGAGGCGCCGCTCTACTACAACGAGAAGTACGACTTCTTCGCCCTGAGCCGCTTCGAGGACGTGGAGAAGGGACTGCTCGACTGGGAGACCTACCGGTCGGGCAAGGGATCCATCCTGGAGCTCATCCGGGCCGACTTCGAGATCCCGTCAGGCGCCATCCTCTTCGAGGACCCCCCCGAGCACCACGTGCACCGCGCTCTCATGTCCCGGGTGTTCACCCCCCGCAAGATGGACGATCTCGAGCCGAAGGTCCGCGAGTTCTGTCAGCGGTCGCTCGACCCACTCATCGGTTCGGGGAAGTTCGACTTCATCAAGGATCTCGGCGCGCACATGCCCATGCGGACGATCGGCTACCTCCTCGGCATCCCCGAGGAGGACCAGGAGGCGATCACGCGAGCAACTCGACGAGGGGTTGCGCCTCGAGGAAGGTAAGGAAGGAACGTTCCGCGCCGAAGGCGCAGAGACGACAGAGTTGTTCTCCGAGTACATCGACTGGCGGGCAAAGCATCCCTCGGACGACCTGATGACGCAGCTGCTCAACGCCGAGTTCGAGGATGAGACTGGCACCGTCCGCCGGCTCACCCGCGACGAGGTCCTCACCTACGTGCAGCTGTTGGCGGGCGCCGGCAACGAGACGACGACCCGCCTCATCGGCTGGATGGGGAAGCTGCTGGCCGAGCATCCCGACCAGCGACGCCAGCTCGCCGCCGATCGCTCGCTCATCCCGGGTGCCATCGAGGAGATCCTCCGCTACGAGGCCCCCTCCCCGATTCAGGCCCGCTACGTCGCCGTCGACGTGGAGCACTACGGCCAGAAGATCTCCGCGGGAAGCATCATGGTGCTCCTCAATGGATCGGCCAATCGGGACGAGCGGCGCTTTGCCCGTCCCGACCGTTTCGACATCCAGCGTCAGGTGGGACGTCACCTGAGCTTCGGTCACGGGATCCACTTGTGCCTGGGGGCAGCACTCGCCCGCCTCGAGGGCCGAGTGGCACTCGACGAGGTGTTGAGCCGGTTCCCGGACGTGGGAGGTCGACTACCCGAACGCCGTCCAGGCTCGCACCTCAACGGTGCGCGGCTGGGAGACACTGCCGGTGTTCACGAGCTGAATTCGAGCCCGCACCTTCGGGCTGCGGGAGCTCGACCAACCCCTGCCGCCCTAGGCGCGGCGGACCACGTCAGGCATCCGGACCGGTCGGTTCCAGGCGATCGAGCACGCCGGCAACGAAGGCCAGAGTCTCGTCGTGGCCGGCTATTACGCCGAGTGCACGTTCGAGCGAGAGCACCTGCGATAGGCCGGTCATGAGCATGAGGACGACGATCGGGGGGATGTCACTCTCGCCGAGGCCATCCGCCCCGAGCGCAGTGTCGAGCGCTTGCAGCTGTGCGGCGCGGAAACGCTCCGCGTACCGTGCGATCTCCGCCCGGATCGCCTTGTGGTGCTTGGCCAAGGCGACGAACTCGATGGAGAAGGCGGCGCCGCGAGGATCGGCGTTGATCTCCCACAGTGTCCGCAGCGAGACGGAGGCTGCCACGGCCCGCTCGGCTCGGGCCAGGTTCTCCTCCGCTCGGCGCCGGAAGACTTCGACGAACAAGTCGTCCATCGACCGGAAGTAGTAGTGGACGAGTTGCGGCTTCAGGCCGGCCCTGGCCCCGACCCGGCGCGAGGTGACAGCGGCGTAGCCCTCCTCGAGCAGCAGTTGCTCGGCGGCGTCGACCAGTCGGGCCCGCGTCTTCGAGTCGGGGGCACCGATGCGACGGGAGGCGAGGTGTGGTCGCCATACCCACAAGTTGCCACACTCGGGGCCCGGTGCTAAGCAAGTGCCAAAACGGTGCTGTGCGATCGCTCAGCACGATTACGCGGAGCGGCGCGGGCCGCCAGGAAGGAGCCGGGATGCGCGACTGGAAGACCGTCGACTTCTTCAGCGACGCTGAGCTCGTCGACGACCCCTATCCCTACTTCGATCAGCTGCGCCGCGAGTGCCCCGTGCTGCCGCTGCCCAACGGCGTGGTGGCGGTGACGGGCTTCGAGGAAGCCAGTGAGGTCTACCTGGAGGGCAGCAACTTCTCGTCGTGCAACTCGGTGATCGGTCCGTTCGCCCAGTTCCCCGTGCCCCTCGAGGGTGACGACGTGGGGGAGATCATCGACCGCTACCGCGACCAGCTTCCCGATGAACGAGCACATGGTCACCATGGATCCCCCGGCCCACACCCGCGAGCGGGCACTGCTCATGCGGCTGATCACTTCGCGGCGGCTCAAGGAGAACGAGGAGTTCATGTACCGCCTGTCGGACCAGCTCCTCGACGAGTTCGTGGGCGATGGCTCGTGTGAGTTCATCAGCGCCTACTCGCAGCCGTTCGCCATGCTGGTGGTAGCCGATCTCCTCGGTGTGCCCGAATCCGACCATCAGCGCTTCCGTGAGGGGTTCGGCCTGAACCACACACCAGGCAAAATCGGGTCCAAGACCTTCGCAGAGGGGAACCTCAATCCCCTGTCGTGGCTCGACGACTGGTTCTCCCGCTACATCGAGGACCGGCGCCGCAATCCGGGCAACGACGTGCTCACCGACCTGGCCCTTGCCACCTACCCCGACGGCACCATGCCCGACGTGACAGCGGTGGTCCGTACGGCCACCTTCCTGTTCGCCGCCGGGCAGGAGACAACGGCCCGGCTCCTCGCCATCGCCCTGAAGTACCTGGCCGAGCGCCCCGAGCTGCAAGGACGAGCTCCGGGCCGACAACGAGCTGATCCCGAACTTCGTCGAAGAGTCGCTGCGCATCGAGAGCCCGGTGAAGGCCGACTTCCGCCTGGCCCGGCGCTCTACATCCATCGGCGGGATCGACATCGCCGCCGGCACGCCGGTGATGCTGCTGAACGGCGCCGCCAACCGCGACCCCCGGCGCTTCGAGTGCCCGGCCGAGTTCCGCGTCGACCGACACAACTCCCGGGCCCACATGGCCTTCGGCCGCGGCAACCACACTTGCCCGGGCGGACCTCTGGCCCGGGCCGAGGGTCGGGTCAGCCTGGAGCGCATCCTCAACCGCATGCGTGACATTCGGCTGTCAGACGAGCACCACGGGCCGCCTGGCGCAGCGCACATTCCGGTACGAACCCACCTGGGTCCTGCGCGGTCTGAGCAAGCTGCACATCGAGTTCACGCCGATCGAGGCAGGCCCGATGAGCCGGGTGGCAGTGGTGACAGGTGGCGCGTCCGGCATCGGTCGTGGTGTCGCCAAGCGGTTCGTCGGCCGACGGCCACAAGGTGGCGCATCCTCGACCGCAACGGCGCCGGAGCCAAGGCGGCGGCCGAAGAACTGAACGGCGCCCGCGGCACAGCCCTCGCCGTCGAGGTCGACGTGGCCGACTGGGCCTCGGTGCGACGCCGCCTTCGGCCGGGTGAAGTCCGAACTCGGTCCGGTCGAGATCCTCGTGACGAGTGCCGGGATCGAGGCGTTCGACCCTCTGCTGGAGATCTCCCCTGAGCGATGGCAGCAGATCATCGCGGTCAACCTGACCGGCACCTTCGCCTGCTGTCAGGCGGCCGTCCCGGACATGCTCGCGGCGGGCTGGGGCCGCATCGTCACCATCTCGTCTCAGAGCGCCCAGTCGGGTGCGCCGAACATGGCCCACTACTCGGCGTCGAAGGGCGGTGTCATCGCCCTCACCAAGTCGCTCGCCGTCGACCTGGCCCGCCAGGGGATCACCGTCAATACCATCGCCCCGAGCGTGGTGGACACGCCGATGGCCCGGGAGGCAGCGGAAGCGGGCAACTTCCCCGGCATCGATGTCATCGCTCCCATGATCCCGCTCGGCCGGGCCGGGACGCCGGATGACATCGCGCAGGCGTGCTCCTACCTGTGCAACGAGGGGAGCTACGTCACCGGCCAGCTGCTGGCGGTCAACGGCGGCATGTACATCTGAGGTAACCTTTCACGTTCGGGTTCAGGAGTGTTCGTGCGTTGGCTCGGCTGCCAGGCGCAGGGCGTTCAGGCACAGGCGGTTGAGCTGGGTCACGCCCTGTTCGAAGCTGCAGTCGACCCGATCCTGCACGAACCATGCCTCGGCGAACCGCGTCACCATCGCCATGATTGCCTGTGAGGCGATGGTCGGATCGACATCGGGATCTGCCTCATCGTCACGCTGCAGAGCTCGGATGGCGTCGGCCAGCCGCTCGGTATAGACGATGTGGCGGTCAAGTCGTGCCTTGTTGAGCATGGCGTCGTAGCGCGAGACCTGCTCGATCACCCGCATCAGCCGGGCTTCTCGACGGTATTCGGCCAAGAAGCGCCGGTTCGCTGCTATGAAGCGCGCCGCCACCGGAGAATCCGAAGCCGAGTCCACGAGACTCGTCTCCCTCACCACCGCCGCCCCCAGCCGGCGCTCGTGCAGGGCCGCGACCTCGCGAAAGATTTCCTCTTTGGACGAGAAGTAGTGGTAGAAGGAGCCGTACGACAGTCCTGCCCGCTCGGCAATGTCGGAGATGCGGGCCTCGATGAAGCCGTCCTCCTCGAAGATCTCCTTGGCCGCCTGCAGGAGCCTCGCCCGCGTGCGTTCCCCCTTTGACGACCGGGGTCCGATCGGCTTCTCGCCGTCGATCTTCATGGCCGCCGCTTCATACTCCGTCTCGCTGCAGCAGTAGCACGCTCGAGGGCGTGCCACCTCCGGACGTCACCACCGCCGTGCGCGCGCCGACGACTTGGCGGTCACCGGCCTCGTGGCGCAGTTGGGTGACCGCTTCGAAGAGAAAGCCGAACCCGTGGGTCCGCCCCTCCGACAGCTGGCCACCATGGGGATTCACAGGTAGGTCGCCGTGGAGGGCGATGCGACGTCCCCCGTCCAGCCAGTCCGTCGCCTCCCCCAGCTCGCAGAAACCGAGCCCCTCTAGCCAGGAGATGGCGTTAAAGGTGAAGCCGTCGTAGACGAGGGCGACGTCAACATCGGCCGGCCGCAGAGAGGTACGCGTCCACAAGTGCGCTGCTTGTCCGAGCACCTGTGGTTCGTGGGTGACGGTGCCTTGGTCCCACGAGACGCGTTCGAGGATCTGCGTCCCGACGGCTTCGACCCGTACGGCGGGTTTGGGAAGGTCCCGCGCTACCGAAGCGTCGGACACGACCACGGCAATGGCGGCGTCGCACGGTACGTCGCAGTCATACAGTCCGAAAGGCGAGGTGATGGGCCGGGCCAACAGGTAGTCGTCCATGGTCATCGGCTTGCGGTAGATGGCAACCGGATTGCGAGCTGCGTTGGTACGGCCGTTGATGGCGATCCAGCCGAGCATCTCACGGGTGGCTCCGTATCGGTGGAGGTACTGGTTGGCGTTCATGGCAATCCAATTGGACGCCGACATGGCACCGAACGGTGCCCGCCACTGCATGTATCCGCCGGCCCGGCTTCCGCTCGGGCGCAGCCCGAGCGAGGCGAAGGTGGACTCCCAAACGGTGCGGAAACACAGGACGTGGCGACAGAGTCCTCCCGCCACGGCGAGCATGGCCGCGACGAGTGATCCTCCGGGCCCGGGAAGGTCGCCGCCACCGTTGATCCAGGTGGGGTGGATCCGCAGCGCCTCCTCGACGGCGGCGACGCCGCCTTCGCTCATGCCCATGCCCGCCATGCCGGGATAAGTGGACAGCCCGTCGATGTCTTCGAGCGCCAGACCGGCGTCGGCCACCGCCTCCAGGCAGGCGTCGACGGCGAGCGAGAGCGGATCCCGCATGAGTCGCCGGCCAATAGCCGATCGCCCGATGCCTGACAGCACCGCCCGGTGTTCAAAACGCTCGTCGCTCGCCGGGGCCCGCGGGACGGGTCGGATCGGGGGCTCGACAGGGTCCGTCTCGGCGTCCGTACCGATCAGCTCGAAAAGCGGCAACCACACGTCGTCGTGCTGCTCGAACAGGACGCGGACCCGCTGGCCGATGTGGACGTCGCCCGGGTCGCATCCCACGATGTTGGTAGTGAGCCGGATGGTCGGGTCCTCCGTGAGCGCCACGTTGGCCACCACATAGGGCGGGGGGAAATGAGCGAGCCAGGGATGGGCGTTGACCGTGTACCCGATCACCGTTCCCTCACCCGACACCTCTGTCGGGATCCACGACCGGCTCCGGCACTGCGGGCAAATGGGCACCGGGGGGTGTACCAACGTGCCGCAGTCGGTGCACCCCTGGATCCGCAACCGCCCGTCCTCACCGGACTTCCAGAACCAGGCCGTTCCCGGCACCAGCTCTGGGAGTGGTCTTGTCACGACGACGGGTCCCCCTCCGCGGGCCGCCACCCATGCCGCGGCGGCGAATCTAAGATACCAATATCGATATCGAAGTCAAGAGGAGGTCGTTCGCGACCGACGGAAGCCTTACTTCGGGGGAAAGCGCAGGGCGCCATCAAGGCGGATGTTCTCCCCGTTTAGGTAGGGATTGCGGACGATGGACTCAACGAGCAGTGCAAACTCCTCCGGCCGACCCATGCGCCTAGGGAAGACGATGTCGCCCTCGAGCTTGCGGCGCATCTGCTCGGGCACGCTCAGCATGATCGGCGTCCCCATCGTCCCGGGGGCGATGGCGCACACCCGGATGCCGAGCGGGGCCAGATCACGGGCCATGGGCAGCGTCATCCCAAGGATGGCGGCCTTCGCCGAGCCGTATGCGACCTGTCCCGTCTGGCCCTCGATGCCGGCGATCGAAGCCGTGTTCACGACCACACCACGCTGGCCCTCTCCGTCCGGTTCGTTTGCTGCCATAGCGGAGGCCACCAGGCGGGTCATGTTGAACGTCCCCAGTGCGTTCATCGCCATCGTCTTGACGAACGATTCGTTGTCGTGTGGCATGCCGTCTCGCCCGACAGTCCGCCCGCCTCCGACGCCACCGCCGGCCACATTGACCAGTACCGACAGCTGACCGAGCTCGCGGCCGACCTCGATGACGGCAGCAACGTCCTCGTCCTCGGTGGTGTTACCGCTGACGCCGACCGATGCACCGCCCAGCTCCTTGGCCAGATCGGCTGCTCGGTCGCCATCGAGGTCGAAGACGACCACGGCCATGCCGAGGTCGGCCAGCCGGCGGACGGTGGCCGAACCTAAGCCGCCGGCACCTCCCGTCACGATTGCCACATGTCCGTGAAGCTGCATGGCCGGGACGCTAGGTTCAGATTGACTGTGACGTCAATATCAGGTATCTTCTCGGAGAAATTGGGGCCTGAGAGGAGAGCGTCGTGGCCGCACCGGGGGACATCACCTTGGGGCCGAGGATGCTCATCGACGGGAAGCTCGTCGAAGCAGAGTCGGGCCACACCCTCACGAACATCGTTCTGACCACGGAGGAAATGCTCGTCGACGTCACCGACGCGACGAAGGCGGACCTGCATCGCGCCACTGATTCAGCTGCCGGCTACTTCGCCGACGTTCGCTTCGATGGTGACAAGGCAAGCGGCGTCGAAGGTCAGAAACGAGATGCCGGCTTTCGGCAGTACTTCGAGGTCAAATCGGTCGCCTGGCCGGCGGGCTGAGCACCACCGGCTCACGCCCATGCTGCTCGAACTCTCTGAAGACCAAGAATTCCTCCGCGCCACCACCGCGAAGTACCTGTCGAACGCGGTTCCCGTCGGCCAGCTGCGCAAACTACGCGGTCACCCCGCCGGGTACGAGACGGAGTACTGGCGCCGGGGAGCCGAGCTCGGCTGGACATCGCTGCTCGTCCCCGAGATGCGCGGTGGGGGAAACGTCAGTGGCAGTGCCCTCGTCGACGCCACGCTGCTCGCCCATGAGTTCGGCCATCACGCCTCGCCGGGACCCTTCGTGACGTGCAACATCGCCGCCGCCGCGCTCGGTGCCGAAGATCCAGTGCGGCACGGCGACGTTCTCGATGATCTGGTCTCGGGCGCCGGCGTCGTCTCGTGGTGCTTCGCCGAAGGGCACCCGAGGGGGCATCGACCCGAGGGATTGAACCTCACCATCTCCGTCGACGGAGACGAGATCGTTGTCGACGGCGTCAAGCGCCCGGTGGAATCAGCGGCCCAAGCGGGGCATCTGCTGGTCAGCGGCCGTACCGGGGACGGGTTCACCCAGGCGCTGGTGCCAATCGACGCTCCGGGGGTCTGTCTGCAGGCGATGCAGCCGGTGGACCTGACCAGGCGGTTCTGGGTCGTCGGCTTCAAGGGAGTGCGCCTCCCTCTCGCCGCCGTCGTCGGCAACGTCGGCGGCGCGGCCGACCAGGTCGAGCATCAGCTCCAGCTGGGTCTCGTCCTCCTGGCCGCCGAGTCGGTGGGCGCCATGCAGCAGGCCTTCGAGATGACCGTGGCATGGTCGTTCGATCGCTACACCTTCGGCCGGCCGTTGGCTTCGTACCAGGAGTTGAAGCATCGCTTCGCCGATATGAAAACCTGGCTCGAGGCAAGCCACGCCATCACCGACGTTGCGGCCACTGCCGTCGACCGGCGGCGCCACACGGCGGCAGAGCTCGTGAGCGTCGCGGCCGCCTTCGTGGGCGCATACGGGTCGGAGTTGGTGCAGGACTGCGTCCAGATACACGGCGGCATCGGCGTGACCTATGAGCACGACCTCCATCTGTTCCTGCGCAGGGTGACTCTGAACCGTGCCGTGTTAGGCACGCCGGCTCTTCATCGCCGTCACATCGCCGCCATTCTGGCCCAGGAGGAAGGGTTATGAGCGCGCCCGACCTGGAAGACATCACCGGCTTCGCCGAGCGGGCCCGGGCCTGGATACAGGCGAACCTGCAGCCCGCGAAACCGAGCATCTACGAGAGCACCTTTCGCACCGACCTCTCCGAGGAGCAGGAGTATGCCGAGGTCGCTCACGGCGCGAACTCCAGCGCAAGTTCTATGACGCAGGGTTCGCCGGCATCTGCGTGGCGACGCAGTACGGCGGTCAGGGGCTGACGCCCGCTCATCAACGTGCGTTCAACCAGGCGCTCGCCGGCTACGAGTTCCCCGCACGTATCCAGGCCCCGACCATTGCGCCGTGCCTTTCCGTCCTCCTCGAGTTCGGTACCGAGGAGCAGAAGCGCGCCCACATCCCCGCCATCCTTCGAGGTGAGGAGCTGTGGATGCAGCTGCTGTCGGAGCCTGGCGGCGGGTCGGACGTGGCCGGTGCGCTCACATCGGCCGTGCGCGACGGCGATCAGTGGGTGCTCAACGGTTCCAAGATCTGGACCACCGGCGCGTGGTGGTCCGACTGGGGACTGTGCCTGGCTCGCACCAACTGGGACGTCCCCAAGCACCGCGGGCTCACGGTGTTCATGCTGCCCTTGCGCCAGGCCGGCATCGAGATCCATCGCATCGAGATGCTCAACGGTTCCAAGGAATTCTGCCAGGAGTTCCTCACCAACGTGGTCGTCCCCGACAGCGCCCGCATCGGCGACGTCGACGAGGGCTGGAGGGTCGGCGTCCGCTGGATGTTCTATGAGCGGATGCTCTACGAATCGCCGCTGGTCACCTTCCCCACCGGAGTGAGCGGGAGCTTCGCCTCCACCTCCTATACCTCCCTCGCCCGAGCCGCCGGACGGCTAGACGATCCAAGCGCCCAGGAACTCATCGGCGAGGCTCGAATGCTCGACGTGGTCAGCGAGAGGCTCCAGGAGCGCATAGGCCGGGGCATCGGGTCGGGGTTGATCACCGACCAGGCAGCGGCCATCCCCCGCCTGTTCAAGGGCGTGACTGCCGCCCGGACCCGCACGATCGCCTTCGAGCTGGCCGGCATGACGGGCGGTGCGTGGACTTCCGACGACGGCCCGCTCATCGACCGCGGCGTCGACTTCCTACTGCGCCAGACAGGTTCGATCGGCGGAGGGACGACGGAGATGGCCCGCAACGTGATCAGTGAGCGCGTGCTCGGCATGCCCCGTGAACGCGCCGTCGACCGGGACCTACCCTTTCGGGCGATACCACGTGGGCCGTTGCCGCCCGGGCAAAGGCCCGAACATGCCCTGCGTGCAGAGCGTCGGCCCGCCGCGGAGGACGAGGGCTAGCATCACCGTCGACTTGACAAGCTGAGCGTCCACCACGCATTCGACGAAACGAACCCCATTCGGGGGAGGAGAGCTATGACTGACGTAATGGAGGGCGTGCGCATCTTGGAGGTCGCCGAGCAGACCTTCGTGCCGGCCGCCTCAGCCCTGCTGGCCGACTGGGGCGCCGAGGTCATCAAGATCGAGCACGTCGAGAGGGGCGACGCCATGCGGGGCCTGGCTTCGTCCGGCATCGCCATGATCAGCGGCAGCGTGCACGTGCTACTCGAGCACTCCAACCGGGGCAAGCAGAGCCTCGGCCTCGACCTGACGTCGCCCGAGGGGCTCGACATCCTCTACAAGCTGGTGGCAACCAGCGACGTCTTCCTGACCAACAAGCTCGCCGGTGTCCGCAAGAAGCTCAAGATCGACGTAGAGGACATCCGGGCCCACAACCCAAATATCGTCTATGCCCGGGGCACCGGACAGGGCGAGCGCGGCCCCGATGCCGACAAGGGCGCCTACGATTCGCTCGCCTTCTGGGCGCGAGCGGGGGTGTCCCTTGCGGTGACGAGGACCGACTACGACCACGTGGTGGGACCGCCCGGCCCGGGTTTCGGCGACTCGATCGGGGCCATGACCATCGCTGGGGGCATCATGGGCGCGCTGTTCCATCGCGAGCGGACGGGCGAGGCGACCACCCTCGACGTATCGCTTTTGGCCTCGGGCATGTGGGCCATGGGGCAGACCATCAGCCTGTCGCTGCAGCTGGACACGCCGTGGCAACCACCGCCGGGCGGAGTGCCCCTGAATCCCCTCACGGGGAACTACCGGGTGAAGGACGGGCGTTGGATTGCGCTCACCTGCCTGCAAGCCGGCAAGTACTGGCCGTCGATGGCCGAGGTCATCGGGCGACCGGAGCTGGCCACCGATCCACGTTTCGCCGACAACGAGGCACTCCTGGCCCACGGCGCGGAGGCGGGCACCATTCTCAGGGAGGCGTTCGCCGAGCACGCCCTCGACGAGTGGCGCGAGAAACTCGAACACTTCACCGGTCAGTGGGCCGTCGTGCAGAACACGATCGAAGTGGCCAACGACCCGCAGTCGGTCGCCAACGAATACATCCAGAGCGGCGAGACGGCCGATGGCACGCCCTACACCTTGGTGTCGGCGCCCGTCCAGTACGACGGCACGGCCGCACCAATCAGGAGGGCGCCCGCATTCAACGAGCACGGTGACACGATCCTCGCCGACCTCGGGCTCGACTGGGACGCCATCGTCGACCTGAAGGTCCGAGGCGTCGTCGCCTGACCGATTCAACCGTACGCTGCAAGGAGGGTAGAGATGGGACTGTTCGACGCATTCGGCTACAAGGGCAAACGAGCTCTGGTCGTCGGTGGTGCGACCGGAATGGGTGCCGCCACGGCCGCGTTGGTCAAAGATGCCGGAGCGCATGTCATGGTCATGGACATCGCCGAGCAGAAGCTAACCGACGCCACAGTTCATCCACGTCAACCTGGCCGACCAGGGTTCCGTCGATCAAGCGGTGGATCAGATCGGCGGTCCGGTCAACGCTCTCTTCTCGTGCGCCGGCGTGGCCGACGGCACGCCCGGGATCGAGAAGATCAATTTCATCGGCCACCGCCATCTCATCGATCGGCTACTGGCCACCGACATGCTGCCTCGAGGCTCGGCCATCGGGTTCATCTCGTCAGCCGCCGGCCTCGGGTGGGAAGCGAACTTGCCCCGCCTGCAGGACTACCTGGCCGCCGACGACTTCGACTCGGCCGTGAAGTGGGTCGAGCAGAATGGCGGTGCCGACTACCTGTCGACCAAGCAGGCCATCTGCGCCTATGTCTCCTCCCAGGCTTTTGCGATGCTCAAGCGCGGCATCCGCATCAACGCCATCTGCCCCGGCCCGACCGACACACCGTTGGCCCAGGCCAACAAGGAGCTGTGGCTTGAGTTCGGGGCTGACTACCGAGGCGAGCTCGGCATCGACGCGTCGACGGCGCTCGAACAGGCCTATCCGCTGGTCTTCCTGTGCAGCGACGCGGCGGTGGCGGTGAACGGCACCATCCTCATTACCGACGCGGGCTACATCAGCTCGGGGCTCACCGGTTCCTACCCGGCGGCGACCGACATCGCCCGTTTCCTTTGCGGCCGGATGTAGCGCCCTTCGATAGCGATATTGACGTCACCGTCGACCAGGGACGAAGCTACCCTGGCCCCGCAACAGACCAGGCCAACGACAAGGAGCCCGGGGATGCCCGAGTACAAGTTTCTTCTCTACGAGACCTTCGACGACGGGCAGATCGCCCGCATCATGCTCAACCGGCCCGACGCCCGCAACGCCCAGAACCGCGGCCTGCTGGTGGAGCTGCACGAGGCCTTCCTCCACGCCGAGGCCGATGACGACGTCCGGGTGGTGATCCTCGGGGGAACCGGTCCGATGTTCTCCTCGGGGCACGACATGGGTTCGAAGGTCTCCATGGAGGAGTACGACCCGGGGCCCAACCAGCACCCGACCCGCCAGGTCAACGGCGGCACCCGCCAGGCATCCGAAGTCGCTGATGCTCCAGGAGTGGCATTACTTCTTCGACAACACCCGCCGTTGGCGAAACCTCCGCAAGATCACCATCGGCCAGGCCCACGGGGACGTCTACGCGGCGGGGCTGATGCTCCTGTGGGCCTGCGACCTCATCGTGTGTGCCGAGGGGACCCGCTTCGCCGACGTGGTCGGTGCCCGGCTCGGGATGTGCGGTGTGGAGTACTTCGCCCACCCATGGGAGTTCGGTGCTCGCAAGGCGAAGGAGCTGCTGCTTACCGGTGACGCCATCGACGCGGAAGAGGCGCACCGTCTCGGCATGATCAGCAAGATCTTCCCCGCCGACGACCTCGACAACATGACCCTCGACTTCGCGCGGCGGATCGCCCAGCTCCCTACCATGACGTCCTTGCTCATCAAGGAGTCGGTGAACCAGTCGGTGGACAACATGGGCTTCTACAACGCCCTGAACGCCTGCTTCACCTTGCACGAGCTGAACCACTCCCACTGGGCCTGGGTGAACGACGACCACTACCCGGTGGCGAAAGAGGACTCCGGGATCCCGAACTGGCGCAATGCCCCGCCGATCGTCCCGGCCGTCAAGGACAAGGTCCGAGCCGACAGCTGAGCGTCAGATGCGGGGACCCGGTAGGGGACGCCGCCCGGGATCCATGACGGACGGCCCTTTCTCCATGATGGCGCGCATGCCCTCGCGCAACTCGGGCGAGTGTCAGTGCGGGCCGATGCCGCTCGGCCTGGCCTGGACCAACCTGACCCTCTTCGAGCAAAGGTGCTCTTTGCCCACCGCTCGCTCGCTTGATCGGAGATGGATTCTGTACCGGCACGATCGGCGTCTACGACTCCGGAACGATCTCGTCCACCAGCCCCCATTGCACCGCCGTGGCGACATCCACCACGGCGCCCCCGAGCCCGAGCCACGCGGTGCGGTGACGACCGATGCGGCGGGGAATGCTCACCGTGCCGCCCGATCCGGGCACGAGCCCGAGGTCGACCTCGGGTAACTGCAGGCGGGTGTCGGAGGTGGCTCGAACAATCCCAGCGAAGGCGGCGAGCTCCACACCGGCGCCAATGCACGACCCGTGAAGATGAGCGGTGGCGCGCTCCCCCAGCCCGGCGAGCAACCGTGCCGGGCTGCGGCTCGTGCGGGCCAGGTGGGCGGTCACCGGGTCGGGCAGCGAGCCGAACTCGTCGAGGTCACCGCCGCTCGAGAAGTCCGGGCCGGCGCCGTGCAGCTCCAGGCGGGTGATGGACGGATCGGCGCAGACGATCGCCAAAGCGTCGCTGAGGGCGTCGCGGATGCGGGTGTTCACCGCGTTTCGCACGTGGGGCCGGTTGAGAGTCACCACCACTCGGTCGCCGTATCGCTCGACGAGCACGGGGGCGTCGGGCTCCGCCCGCGATCTTCGTCTCCACCCGCCGCCGCTCGGTCAGCCAGGCGGCGAAGGCGGGGCCGGCCTGCAGCATCGAGTAAGCGAGAGACTCGGCGACAAGCCCCGCCTCGGCGTCGAGGACCGGCGCCAAGCGCAGCAGCTGTGCGAGGACCACCGACGGCTGCGGACGACCCCCGACCCGTTCGGCAAGACGTTCGAGCTCGGCACTCGGGTCGGGAACGGCTACCCAGCCGGGAGGCACGGCATTCGCATCGGACTGGCACAGCGCCACGTCGACGCCAGCGGGTGCCGGGCGCGACGCCGCCCCCTGGGCGACGGCCACCACCACGCACGGCAATGCCACCGGCGGCGCGTGGGCGATGTCGTCTCCCGGTCCGAGCTCCACCACGAACAGCGGCGCGTCCTCGAGCGCGCCCAGGATCTCGCGGCTGCCGCTGTGCGCGGCATCGAGCAGTTGGCGGGAGGTCGTGGCGCTCATAGCGCCCGGCGACGTGGCGGCGATGCCCGGGAGCGTACCCTCTGTATCGTGCACGAATTCGGTGACGTCCAGGCGGACGAGATGCACAAGGCGGCCACATCAGGGCTGATGGCGCTCACCGGACGAGCCGACGGACCACCGCTGGCGGCGCCGCCGGGGCTGGTGGCCGGGCTCGACCGGCTGGCTGACTCGGTAACCCGGTGGTCGGCTGAAGCCGGCGAGCCCGTGGAGGTGGACTGGGGCGACCTGCTCACCGTGCGGGCCCGGCTCCTTGGACTGCGTCGGCAGGGCCCCGTGTCGGCCAACGGCACGTGTCGTCTGCTGCGCGGTGCGGAGGGCTTCATGGCGATCAACCTTCCGCGCCCACAGGACCGAGCTGCCGTCGACGCCATCGTCGAGGCCCGCGCCGGGCCCGACCCGTGGCAAGCTCTCGCCACCGCCCTCCAGCGCACCTCCGTCGCCAGCCTCGTAGAACGAGCCCGGCTCCTCGGCGTACCGGCGGCGCCGCTCGGAACACACCGAGACCCGCCCGACGCTGCCGTGGTCGGCAAGCCCGCGCTGGGCCCCCGGCCCGCGCCGCCACGTCGCCGATCTCCGTATCGTCGACCTGTCGTCGATGTGGGCCGGGCCCCTCGCCGCCATGCTCCTGTCGCGCAGCGGTGGACTCGCGGTGAAGGTCGAGAGTGCGTCGCGACCCGACGGCGCCCGAGCCGTGCCCGCCTTCTACCGGACGCTGCACCCAGACGACCAAGAGGTCGTGAGACTTGATCTCACCACGGCGGATGGGCGACGAGCGCTGCACACGCTGCTTGACGAGGCCGACGTCGTGATCGAGTCTTCGCGCCCGCCGCGCCTTGGAGCAACTCGGGTGCGGTCCCGGCAACGTGGACGGCGCGCCGGGAAAAGTCTGGATCAGCGTCACCGGGTACGGGCGGGGCGAAGGACAGCGGGAGTGGGCGGCCTTCGGGGACGACGCCGCGGTCGCGGGTGGGCTCGTCGTCTGGGAGGACGATGAGCAACCGGTGTTCTGCGGCGACGCACTGGCCGATCCGATCACCGGCATGGTCGCCGCCGCCGCCGCCTTCGAGTCGATCGCCGGTGGTGGTGGGGTGGTCCTCGACGTCGCCATGGCGGGGTGCTCGGCGTGGTTGGCACCGCCTGGGCCTCCGGTTCCTGCCCTATCGGCCCGGCGCAACGGGTCGACGTGGCATGTCGTGGTCGATGGCGAGGTCGTGGCTTTCCGCGACCGAGCCGACGAGGGTCAACCGGCTCGATGCACGAGGCGGCCGGCCACCAAGGTGGCGGCGACAGCGTCTGACTGGCCGGGTTCGGGCACAGCGCCGTCGGCCAGCAGGCAGAGATCGCCGGGCTGCCCCACCGTCACCGAGCGCGGATGACCGGGGGCTGTCGCCGCGCCGGTGAAGAGGGCGATTGCCGTAGCGAGTGACACGGCTTCGGACGCGCCGACGGACCGGCCGCCAGCGCGTGCGGCGGCTCACCGCGGCTCGTATGGCGGTCCACGGGTCGGCGGGACCGAAAGGCGCATCGGTCCCGGCTGCGACGGTGACACCGCCGTCCAGCAGCGACGCGCACGGATAGAGGAACGGAACGTCGTGTTCGTCGACGTCCTCGAGGTAGGAGTCGCCCCGGGCGAAGACGAACCCGGGATTGGTGACCAAGGTCAGCCTCGCTCGGGCGAGAACGGGGATGAACTCGGCGGCGACCACCGACCCGTGCTCGACGCGGTCACCGGGTCGGACTCCCGCCGCCTCGAAGGCGGCGACGGTGAGGGCGAGCTGAGCCGGCGTCACGCAGTGCACCGCCACCGATACGCCACACCCGTGGGCACATCGCATCACGTCGATGAGGTCGTCGAGGGCGGGCAGCCGGTCGTCGTCGAGCATCACCTTCTGGGGCCCGCGGGTGACGAGTGGGTGGGCCGGCACGTCGACGTGGGGTGCGCACATGAGGTGTAACCGTTGCAGCAACCGTCCGTCCTCCACGGCACCGGCGAGTCCGTCCACGCCGTCGGGCGTGGCATCGGGCGTGGCATCGGTGACGCCGGTCAGGCCCCGGGCCGCCATGTGCCGGCTCACCGCGGCCAGCTCGGTCACCGGGTCCTCGTCAGGAAGTCTGCGAGCCAGCCAGTCGTCCATCCGCACGAGCCGCCCTGTGGCCTGGCCCTGCTCGTCGCGTTCGACTCCGGCGGTGTCGAGCGCCTCGAGGCCCAGGAAGTCGACGGCCGCCGAGTTGACCATCCACAACGTCCCCGACCGGTGCTGGACGCGTGTCGGCGGACCGGGAGCGAGGGCGTCGAGCGACCACCGGTTGAGCTCGCCGGCGACCGACTCGTGGTACCCCACGGCTCTTCGCCAGCCGAGTCGGTCCACGGGAGCGCGCTGCAGGGTCGACGCCAGCTCGTCGCGTCCGCGTACCTCTTCGGGGCTCACCTGGATCGAGCGACCAGCGGCCACCAGCGACCGCAGGTGGAGGTGATGGTCGTGGAGACCGGGCAGGACGATTGTGCCGAAAACCTGGAGCAGATCCTCGCCGGTGTGCGGGTTCAAGCCGGGCTCCACCGCCACGATCCGCCCTCCGGCGATGCGGATGTCGACTGGGCGGCCCGGTGCCATGCGTGGTGAACCCGACTCCGCGGTTGCACCCCAGTCCGGCAACCGGCCACCCCGCACGAGCACGTGTCCGTCGCCGGCACCGGTCGGGCAGGACACCACCGCCGGATTGTAGGAGCGCCCTACCGGCGGCACCGCCTCTTGGTTTCGACGTCACGTTTGAGGTTCCGACCCTGGTGAGCGCTTCAATGGGATTCTTCACCGCGCCCGCGGTCGGGTTCGCCGAGGAGAGTCGTGACTCCTCGAGTCGGCGTGGGAGGCGAGTCCCGAGTTCGATGCCGGGCTGGCCCAAGCAGCCGGGGCCTATCGCCCGGGGTCCGGCGAGCGACGCGGAGTCGCCGACTGATATCGTGCCTCTTTAAAAGCGGAAACGGTATTCTCGGAGGGCACATGACCCCAGTGGATGACCTCATCCTGATCAGTGTCGACGACCACCTCATCGAGCCCCCCGATCTGTTCGTCAACCACCTCGACGCCAAGTACCTCGACCGGGCCCCGAAGCTGACGCGCAACGACGAAGGCAACGACGTGTGGGTGTTCGGCAAGGTCGTGATCGAGACGGCGGCCCTCAATGCCGTGGCCGGCCGTCCCCGGGAGGAGTACGGCCTCGAGCCCCAGAGCCTCGACGAGGTGCGTCCCGGTTGTTACGACGTCCACGAGCGGGTGAAGGACATGGATGCCGGCGGGGTGCTGGCGTCCATGAACTTCCCGTCGTTCCCGACCTTCACGGCCCGTACGTTTCTCTCCGAGGACCTCGAGCTGTCCAATGCGTTGGTGCGGGCCTACAACGACTGGCATATCGACGAGTGGTGTGGCGCCTACCCGGGGCGCTTCATCCCCATGGCGGTGCCGATGATCTGGGACGCCGAGCTGACCGCGCGAGGAGATCCGGCGAACGGCCGGCAAAGGATGCCATTCGCTCAGCTTCACCGAGAACCCCGCGGCGCTCGGTTACCCGAGCTTCCACGACGACTACTGGGATCCCGTCTGGAGTGCCTGCTGCGACACCGGCACCGTGCTCTCTATCCACCTGGGATCGTCGGGGAAGCTGTCCATCCCGGCCGTCGACTCGCCGCCGGACGTGATGATCACGTTGCAGCCCATGAACATCCAATCGGCAGCAGCCGACCTGCTGTGGTCCCGGGTGCTCAAGACCTTCCCCGACACTGCGCGTGGCGCTTTCAGAGGGCGGCACCGGCTGGGTCCCTTACTTCCTCGAGCGGGTCGACCGCACCTTCGAGATGCACCGCGCCTGGACCCTGCAGGACTTCGGCGGGAAGCTACCGAGCGAGGTGTTCCGCCAGCACTTCCTCACCTGCTTCATCAGCGATCCTGTCGGCGTGGCCCTTCGCCACCGCATCGGCATCGACAACATCGCCTGGGAGGCGGACTACCCCCACTCCGACTCCATGTGGCCCAGCGCCCCCGAGGAGCTCGGCGGGGTCTTCGACGTCAACCAGGTGCCCGACGACGAGATCGTCAAGATCACCCACGAGAACGCCATGCGCTGGTACTCCTTCGACCCCTTCGCCCACGTGCCGAAGGAGGAGGCGACAGTGGGGGCGCTGCGCCGCAAGGCCGCCGGTCATGATGTGTCGGTCATGGCCCGCAGCACCCGCGTGCGCACTCCAGACGAGAAGCTCGAGGGATTCCGCCAGCGAGCCCGCCGGGCGATGGCTGCCTCCGGCAGCTGAGTCAACCCGGCGCACTGCCGTGGACGGCACCATCGGGTCGCCCGCTCAGCCAGTCCCCCAGGGTCTCCCCTGCCTGCAAGACGTGGTCTTCGGCCATGGCCCGTGCCGCGGCGGCGTCGCCACGGGCCATGGCCGCCAGCAGGGCCGCGTGCTCGTCGCGGCTGCGCTCCTCCTGCGCCGGGAACAGCTGGAAATAGCTGCTGGGGACGGACCGCACGGCGTGTCGCAGGTGGACGAGCAGCCGGCGCGAGCCGGCTGCTCGGTTGAGCGCCCGGTGGAATCGCCAGTTGGCCGCAACCACGTCGGCGGCCTCCTCCACGGCACCCGCCAAAAGGTGGAGCTCGGCCAGTTCGTCGGGGACGAGGCGGGCGGTGGCCCATTCGGCCGCCTTGCCCGAGAGGGCGGCCAGTACGGCGAAGCTGTCCACGGCGTCGTCGGGGCTGATGCCGAGCACGGTGATGCCGCTACGAGGGGCGACCGCCACCAGGCCCTCGTAGGACAGCTCGAGCAACGCCTCGCGCACGGGCGTGCGGCTGGTGCCGAACTCCCTGGTGATCTCGTCGAGATCGAGCCGGGTGCCCGAAGGCAGGCGGCCGGTGAGGATGCGGTCTCGAAGCTCCCGAGCCGCCCGGGATCGGACCGTCTCGCCGATCCGATTGAAATCTGACATATCACATATTAGCTTAGTCAGACTGGTCAAAGGAGCGCTGGCCGGAAAGGGCACGTCATGGCGAAACGATCGATGGCGCTGGTGGGGTTCATGCAGGCGGGCAGCACCACCGTCTACGCCGGCTCGTGGCGGCATCCGGCCACCGAGCACGGATTCCTGACGGCCAGCTACTACGCCAAGCTGGGCCGCGTCCTCGAAGAAGGCTGCTTCGACATGATGTTCTTCGACGACCGCCTGGCCATGCCCGGCATCTACGGCGGGTCGGTGGCCGAGGCCGTCCGCCTCGGGGCCAGACCGGTGAAGCTGGACCTGAGCGTCGTCCTCGGTGTCATCGCCGGGGTGACCGACCACATCGGGCTCGGCGCCACCTACTCGACCACCTATTACTCCCCTTTCCACGTAGCCCGGACCTTCGCCACGTTGGACCACCTGAGCGGTGGCAGGGCCGCCTGGAACGTGGTGACATCGGTCAACGACAGCGAGGCGCAGAATTACGGCTTCACCGAGCACCTGGGGCATGACGAGCGCTACGACCGCGCCGACGAGTTCCTGGAGGCGACGACGGGACTGTGGGACACGTGGGAGGACGACGCCTTGGTGCTCGACCGCCAAGCCGGCGTCTTCGCCGACCCGAACAAGGTCCACGAGCTCGGATACGACGGGGAGTGGTTCACGGTACGGGGTCCGCTCACGGTCCCCCGCTGTCCCCAGGGCCGGCCCGTGCTGCTGCAGGCCGGTTCGTCGGGCCGAGGGCGGGACTTCGCGTCGCGCTGGGCGGAGCTCATCTTCACCGGGGATCCCGACATCGACATCGCCCGGGCCCACTACAAGGACCAGAAGGAGCGCATCGCAGAAGGCGGGCGCACCCCCGAGTCGGTCAAGATGCTGCCGATGGTGTACACGGTGGTCGGCGAGTCACATGCCCATGCCGAAGAGCGCGAGCAGATGTTCTTGAACGACCTGGTCGACCCGCTGGCCTCGCTGACCCTGCTCTCGGAGCTCATGAACTACGACTTCTCGGGCATGGACCTGGACGATCCCGTCACCGACGAGCTCGTCGAGTCGGTCTCGGGCATCAGGGGGCTCGTACAGAACCTGCGTACCCACATCGGCGACCACGTGACTCTGGCCGACCTGGCCGGGCACCGGGCCACGCTGCTGCAGGGCCCGCGCTTCGTGGGCACCGGCGAGGAAGTGGCCGACCAGATGGAGCACTGGATGGAGTCCGAGGCGTGCGACGGCTTCGTCATCGCCGCCACCCATAGCCCCGGTGCCTACGAGGACGTGGTGCGGCTGGTGGTGCCGGAGCTGCAGCGCCGCGGCGTCTTCCGCCGGCGCTACGGCGGCGCCACGTTACGAGACAACCTGGGCCTGCCCCGCCCCGAAGCGTCTGTCCATGCCTGACGCCGTCGGGCCCCTGCACGGCCTTCGCGTCGTCGACACCGCCACCCTGGCCGCAGGGCCAGTGGTGGCCACCGCCTTCGCCGAGTTCGGCGCGGATGTCATCAAAGTGGAGCAGCCCGGAAGTGGCGACCCCATGCGCACGTGGGGAGAACGCATGGGCGACGTGGGGCTCGTGTGGAAGAGCATGAGCCGCAACAAACGCTGCGTCACGCTCGACCTGCGCCGGGAAGAGGGCCAGAAGCTCTTCCACGAGTTGCTCGCCGTCAGCGACGTGGTGATCTTCGGCAACCGACCGAGCGCGCTGGCGCGCTGGGGGCTCGACTGGGACTCGGTCCACCTGGCCCACCCTCGCATCGTGATGCTCCACATCAGCGGGTACGGTGCCGGCGGGCCCAAGAGCGACCGCCCCGGCTTCGGCACACTGGCCGAAGCCATGAGCGGCTTCGCCCACTTGACCGGCCAGCCCGACGGGCCGCCCACGCTGCCCCCGTTCATGCTGGCCGACGGCGTGGCCGGCATGGCCGCCACCTACGCGGTGTTGATGGCCCTGTACCACCGCGATCTGCACGGCGGGGAGGGCCAGCTGGTCGACGTGAACCTGATCGAGCCGCTCGCCCGACTGATCGAGTCGGCCACCTTGACCTACGACCAGCTCGGCGTGATCCCGGGTCGAGTGGGCAACCGGCTCGACGCCAGTGCGCCGCGCAATGCGTATCGGACGGCCGACGGCAAGTGGCTCGCCGTCTCCGGGGCGTCTCCCACCATCGCCCTCCGGGTGTTTCGGGCCGTGGACCGGCCCGACATGGCCGCCAACCCCGACTACGTCGATCCGATCCTGCGCCAGAGTCGTGCCCTCGAGGTGGACGAGGCGGTGGGCGAATGGATCGGCCGGCACACTTTGGAGGAAGCGATGGCAGTGTTCGAAGCGGCCGAGGTGGCCGCCGCCCCCGTGTACGACGCCGCCCAGCTCCTGGCCGACGAGCACCTGCGGGCGCGGGGCACCTTCGTGTCGGTGCGCGATCCCGACCTCGGCTCCGTCACCGTGCAGGCTCCGGTGGTGCGCCTGAGCGACACGCCGGGGCGGATCTCGCACCTGGGCCGCCCGCTCGGCGCCGACAACAAGACCGTCTTCGGCGATCTCCTCGGCATCGCTCCCGAACGCCTGGCCGAGCTGCGCGAGGCGGGGACCATCTGATGACCGGGACCATCCGATGACGGGGGCCGGGGCGCACCAGCCCCGCGCCCGGCGCTCGGAACTGGCCAC
Organism: uncultured Acidimicrobiales bacterium; assembly: GCA_963731665.1. Lineage (GTDB taxonomy): Bacteria > Actinomycetota > Acidimicrobiia > Acidimicrobiales > UBA8190 > Chersky-840. Next base: position 986,711 of record CAVSWP010000008.1, read on the forward strand.
ACCGGCCAGCAGCGCCAAGATGTGCACCAAGGCCGCCACCTCCGGCGCAGATCTCGTCTTTCTCGACCTGGAGGACGCCTGCGCCCCGATTGCCAAGGAGGGCGCACGCCAGACGGCGGTGCGCGCCCTCACCGAGCTCGACTGGGGCCGAACGGTACGGGCCGTGCGGGTAAATGGCATCGACACGCCCTGGTGCCACGGCGACATCATCGAGCTCGTCACCGGCGCCCGCGATGCGCTCGACGTTATCATCGTGCCCAAGGCACGCACGGCTCGCGACGTGTGGTGGGTGGACGTACTGCTGACGCAGCTCGAGAGCACCCTCGGCTTGTCCACTCGCATCGGCCTCGAGGTGCTGATCGAGGAGGCCGAGGGCCTGGTCAACGCCAGGGACATCGCCCGCTCGAGCGACCGGCTCCAGGCCGTCATCTTCGGAGCCGGCGACCTTTCGGCCTCGCTGCGAGCGCGCGTCGACGGGAACTTCGACCCTCTCGGCGACTACCCCGGAGACTTCTGGCACTTCGCACGCGTCCAGGTGCTGGCTGCGGCACGCGCCGCCGGCATCGACGCCATCGACGCCCCTTATCCCGCGTACCAGGATCTCGACGGCTACCGCCAGGCCGCCGTCCAGGCCAGCCTGCTCGGCTTCGACGGCAAGTGGGCCATCCACCCCGACCAGGTGCCCATCGCCAACGAGGTGTTCGCTCCCACCGAGCAGGAGATCGCCGAGGCCGAGCAATCGGTGCGGCTCTATCGCAGCTCCGAAGCCGATGGAGTAGGCGCCATCGGCCGCGACGGCAAGCTGGTCGACGCTGCCCACATGCGCCTGGCCGCCAACGTCCTCTACAAGGCGTCGTTAGCCGATGGCATGCCGCCAGCCCCGTGACGCCGTACCGTCCCTACAGGGTCGCGCCGCGGGCAAGCGGCATGCAGGGGCGGCCGGTCCTTGCGGTTCTCATCAAGTACATGAGGGACCCGTTGCCGGGCTTCGCCACCAACTTCACCGTGCCGGTGCGGGGCGAGGCCGCATCGGGGATCCGCACCACCGCCGATCCCCCCCAGACTATCCCCGTTTGTCCTCGGCGATCCCCACGACGACACCAAAAGGAGTGCACCATGAACCCTCCCCGCCGGCCCGAGGCCATCCGCCTGCGCAGCGACCGCATGCTCGACGTGCTCAAAGGCGAGATGCTCGAGCCAGGCGACGTCCTCGTCGTGGGCGAGCGCATCGCCGAGCTGGGGCCGAGCGCTGTCCCCGACAATGCCCTCACCATCGAGCTCGGAGACCTGACGCTGCTACCCGGCCTGATGGATATGGAGGTAAATCTTCTGCTCGGGGGCCCCGACCACCGCAGCCCCTTGAACGCCGTGCAGGACGACCCGGTGCTGCGCACGCTGCGCGCCGCGGTGAACGCCCGTCGGACCCTACGGGCCGGTTTCACCACCGTGCGCAACCTCGGACTGTTCGTACAGACGGGGGGATTCCTACTGGATGTGGCCCTCAAGAAGGCCATTGACCGCGGTTATGTCGAGGGCCCCCGGGTGGTCCCCGCCGGCCATGCCATCAGCCCGACCGGCGGACATCTCGACCCCACCATGTTCCAGGCCTTCGCCCCCCACGTGCTGCCCCTCACCGTGGAGGAGGGCATCGCCGACGGCGTCGCCGAGGTGCGCAAAGCCGTTCGCTACCAGATCAAGCACGGCGCCGAGCTGATCAAGGTCTGTGCCTCTGGCGGCGTGATGTCACATACCGGGCCGGCCGGCGCCCAGCAGTACTCCGACGAAGAGCTGCGCACGGTGGTCGACGAGGCGCACCGAGCCGGCCTCCGGGTCGCGGCCCACGCCCACGGGGACGACGGTATCCGCGCCGCGATCGAAGCCGGCATCGACTGTATCGAGCACGGCTCGCTAATGAGCGACGAGACGATAGAGCTCATGGTGGAGCGCCGTCGCTTCCTAGTGCCGACCACGTACCTGGCCGACGGAATGGACGTGTCGCACGCCGCCCCCGAGCTGCAAGCGAAGGCAGCGGAGGTCTTCCCCAAGGCACGCAAGACCGTCTCCAAAGCCATCGCCAAAGGAGTGAGGATCGCCTGCGGCACCGATGCTCCCGCCATCCCCCATGGACACAACGCCAAGGAGTTGATGGCATTGGTCGACCGCGGCATGACCCCGCTGCAGGCGCTGCGCGCCGCCACGACGGTATCGGCCGAGCTCATCGACAAAAATGACCGCGGCCGGCTCGAGGTAGGCCTGTTGGCCGATATCATCGCCGTGCCCGGGGATCCGCTGTCCGACATCGGTGTCATCGGGGACGTCCGCTTCGTCATGAAAGGCGGCGCCGTCTACCACCAACCCGACGACGTCCACTGATGGGCTGCTCAGGTCGGAGTCGTGCCGACGCCGTTGAGGACGAACGACCACAGCTCTTCGGCCGCCGCATCGTCGGCGTGCGCGGGGGTGCCGCTGATGGTCGACGAGAACACGTTGAACATCACCGCTTGGAGCACGACCCCGGTGATTCGCCGCGCGGGAAGTTCGGGACGGACCAACCCGGCGGCGGTGGCGTCGGCGAGCAGCTCTCCGAACATGGCGACGAGCGGAGCGAACGCCCGCGCCGCCTCCTTGGGGCGATCGGTGAGCAGCTGCTGGGCGAAATCGGTGACCACGGGGGGCGCTCCCGTACGGGGCTGGGCAGCTCTGCTTATCGGATGGCCACACATCCGGTAGTACTCGATGACAAAGCGGTGCAACCGCTCGAGTGGATCGGACTCGTGCGCCACCTGCTCGCGGAGAAGCTGGGCCGTGGAGGCCACCGATTCCTCGAAGAGCGCCAGCAGAAGCTCGTGCTTCCCGTCGAAATGCTGATAGAAGCTGCGCAGCGACTGGCCCGAGCGCTCGACGACCTCCTGGACGGTGAAGTCCCCGCCGTTGCCTGAAGTGATCAGCTCGGTGGCTGCCGCCATGAACCGGTGCACCCGGTTCTCGGCACGCGTCCGAGCCGAGTCGAGCGAGCGCGCCACGGCGAGCTCACGCCAGCTGGCGCGCTCGACGTTGGGCGCATCTCCTGCAGGATCCGTGGTGGACACGACGGGAAGCGTACCGCGCGGTGCTAAACGGACGGTTCGATGATTACGTCCATGGCGGCCGCCCCGCTGTCGGGCACCCGGGGCTGGCGCCACACCTCCACGGGGAACGACGCGTTCACGAGCGAGTACGTCAACCACAGCAGACGGGTAGAGGGTTCGGGCAGTTCCTTGAGCTCGAACTGGTCGAGATGGGCGAGCATGGCCTCGAGCTGCGGGAAGGCTGCGTCGTAGAAAGCCTGTAGCTGGTCCATGGTCGACGACAAGCGCTTCGCGTAGCGTTCGGCTTCAGTGCGCAACGACCAGTCGGCAAATGGTTCCAGCTCGGCGAACTCGGAAGGAAGAACGGGCACGGGTGCTCCTCGCTCACGATACCGCCGGTACCGGCACCGGCGTGTAAGGGCTCTTCGGGTCCTGCTCGTAGGCGGACACGTAGTCGCGAGCCGTCTTGTGCAGGTGGCGCAGCAGGATCTCTTGGTCGTTGAGCGGAAAGGTCGTCACCGCCCGCGTCTCGAGCATCATCTGCGTTGCCTCTAGCGTGTTGCCGTCTTGGAGCGCGTACTCCTTGAAGGTGACGGCGGCGACTTCCTGACGCAGACGCTCCGTGGCGTTGGCGGGGGGGACGAAGTACAGCGTGCCTTCGAAGATGTGCGTGTTGTACGACGTCGGCCAGTAGTGATACGTCAGATACCAGCCGGGAGCCCACACGAGCAGCATGAAGTTGGGAAAGAAAACGAACGAGTCGATGCCCCATGAGCGGCTGCCGGCGGGGTTGAGCCCGGGCGGGAGCGTGTGCAGCCCCTCGATCTCTGGACGGTCCCATGGTCCGAACAGCCCGCTGCGCAACTTCTGCTCGATCGGTTTCACCATCTGGAGGTCCTTCGGGGGCGCCATTCCACCCCACGACGACACCATGCCGTGAGGTCCGTCGATCTTGTAGGCGAGAGCCTCGTACCCCGATTCCTGCAGCTTGCGCGACTCGTCGGACACCGCCTGCCTCGCGTGGAGAACGGGGGCATGGTAGAACTCGGCAAAGGCGTCGATGAAGAGCTTCCAGTTCGCCCCGACATGCGACCGGTACTTGTAGACCTGGGTCATCTCGCCGAACGGGTAGCCGACGACGCCCGCCCCGAGATCGCCGAGATACTCGGCCACCGAAAGCCTGTTGTCGGGATCCAGGTTCACCCAGATGAAGCCTTCCCAGACCTCGCACTGCACGGTCGCCAGACCGTATTGCGCCTTGTCGAGGTCGAAGAACTCCGGCTCCTGCTGCACGAACGTGCACGCACCTTCGAGGTCGTAGCGCCAACCGTGATACTTGCAGGTGAACTGCCGGCAGACTCCTGAGGCTTCCTCGCGGGGGTAGTCGTTCCACACCAGCTTGTTTCCCCGGTGGCGGCAGATGTTGTGGAATGCCCGCACCTCACCATCGGTGCCCCGCGCCAAGATGACCGACGTGCCGGCGGCGTGCAGCTCCCGGGTGAAGTAGCTCCCCGCCCGGGGAAGCTGTTCCACTCTGCCCACATTCAGCCATGTCCGGGCGAAGATCGCCTTTCGCTCGAGCTCGTAGTGCTCGGGAGAGATCGAGTCCTCGTAGGACACCGGGCCGGTACCGAGCTCCGGATAGTGCTCCGTCCAGCTTCCTTCCGCCGGCTTCTCGAAATGCGCCATTTACGGTGCCTTCCTATGCGGGGCTTTCATCCGAGCCCGAAACATGACGACGATGACATCCCTCGTGCCCGCCCTATCGTGCTGGCCTGCCGCCCTCGTCGCGCGGGGCGAGCAACCGGTCGAGGTTGGCCCGAAGCTCGGCGGAGCGGAACGACCGGTCCTCGGCGGCCAGTGCGAAGTCGAGCGTGGCCAGCACGGCCCGCTCCAGATGCAGGTTGAGGACGCGCTTGGTGTCCTCCACCGCGCCCCGTGGCAGCGCGGCGATCTTCTGGGCACAGGCCAGTGACTGCACCAGGACCTCGTCGTCGGGGACGACGTGGTTCACCAGGCCGATCTCGGCGGCCCGGCGGGCAGGAATGCGCTCGCCCGTCAGCGCGTACTCCTTGGCCAGCTGCAGGCTGGTGAGCAGCGGCCAGGTGACTGGGCCCCCGTCGGCGGCCACCAGGCCCACGGCCACATGCGGATCGGCCAGGTGCGCGCTCTCGGCCATGTACACGATGTCGGAGAGCGCCACCAGGCTGCACCCCAGTCCCACGGCCGGGCCGTTCACCGCCGCCACCACCGGCACCCGGCAGGCCACCATGCCTTGCACGATCTGCCGACCGTGCGCCAGGGTCTGACGCCGCAGCACCGGGTCCCGGGCCAACTGGTCTAGATACGAGAAGTCGCCGCCGGCCGAGAAGGCCCGCCCGTTTCCGGTGAGCACCACGGCGCGCACGTCGTCATCGGAGTCGATCTGGGGAAACAAGGCGGCAAGTCCGGCGTGGAGCTCGTGGTTGGTGGCGTTGAGCTGCTCGGGGCGGTCAAGGCGCACGATGCGGACATGGCCGTCGGTCTCCACCTTGATGTGGGGTCCGACGAGATACGTGCTCATGAGGCCGGAAGTCCCAGGACGCGGCGGGCCACCAGATTGCGCTGGATCTGCGACGTACCGCCCATGACGCTTTGCGCCCGACTGTAGAGGTACACCTTCAGCCAAGTGTCGTCGCCCGACACGACCCCACTGCCGCCCACCGCCAGCGCGACGTGTCCCATAGCTTGTTCCACCTCGGTCATGAGCAGCTTGTCGACCGATCCCTCTGGTCCGGGCGATATCCCGTTCTGGCGGTCCGAAAGGCGTCGGCGTACGTGCAGCCGGAGCATCTCCGCCTCGACGACGGCCCAGCCGAGGGCGCGCACCTGGTCGGGCCCGAAGGCGTCGGGCTCCTTGCGCACGCGGCCGACCAGCTCGTTCACCAGCTTGCTGTAGCGAGCGACATATCCCAGCTCGCCAGGCTCGCGCTCGTGCGACACCACCGTCATGGCCAGCGCCCAGCCCTCGCCCGGGTCGCCGATCATGTTGTCGGCCGGCACGCGTGCACCGTCGAAGACGACTTCACCGAACTCCTTGGTGATCCCGTTGATCATGCGCAGCGGGCGCTGCCTGCACGCCCGCTTGACGCATCGGCAGGGCGAAAGCTGAGATGCCCTTGTGTCTGGACACACTGTGGTCGGTGCGCGCCAGTAGTAAGCACCACTCGGCGTCGTCGGAGTAGCTCGTCCACACCTTGTGCCCGTCGACCACATAGTCGTCGCCTTGGTGATCGGCCCGGGTGCGCAACGAGGCCAGGTCAGAGCCGGCGTCGGGCTCGCTGAACCCTTGGCACCAGCGGTCGCGCCCACTCACGATACCGGGCAGGAAACGACGTTTGATCTCGTCACTGCCATGCTCGAGGATTCCCGTGCACCAGGTACCCGACGCTCGGTCGCGGCGGGGCCCCGCCGACAGCGAGCTCCTCGTCGATGATGACGTCGTACACAGTCGCCAGTCCCTGCCCGCCGATCTCGATCGGCCACGACACGCCGAAGAACCCGGCGTCGTACAGTGCCTGGTGCCAGGCGGACTGCCCTAGCCAGTAGTCGTCGTCGGTCGACGAGGCGGGCAGTCCGGGGTTGTGTTCGGCGACCCAGGCCCGCAGCCGGAGCCGGAAGTCCCTCTCGGCGGGCGCGTCACCGAAGTCCATGACCACTCCCGACTGCGGTGATGACGCCGTGGTGCTCGAGCACCCGGCCGACGTTGGTGTCTGCTCCCCCGAACAACTCGCTCGACAGCAGGGCCCGGCGCAGGAAGACATGGGCCAGGCAGTCCCAGGTGTTGCCGATGCCCCCGTGCACCTGCACCGACATCTCGCACACGTTGCGGGCACACCGGGTGCAGTAGGCCTTGGCCGAGGGCCGCCGGCAGCGCAGGCGTCGTCCAGGCGGCAGGGCGTCGACGGCCCACGCCGCGTGCAGGGCCACGCTGCGCGAGCCCTCCATGGCCACGAAGGCGTCGGCCAGCAGGTGCTGCACGGCCTGGAAGGACCCGATGGGCACGCCGTACTGCCGGCGGTCCATGGCGTACGAGCGCGCCAGCTCGACGGCGCCGCGCATGACGCCGACCAGATCGGCGCACGTGATCGCCAGCCCCAGCGCCACCCACGAGGAAAGGTCCTCGGTGTCAAGAGCGCGACGGCACTCGACCGGGGTCACGGTTGCGCTCCTGTCGAGGTGGGTGCTGGGCCGAGTGAGATCGAGCTCGCCGACAGCGACGATCAGCGGCACATGACAGAGCCGCCACCCGCCTGACGAGTCGTCGGGCACGAGCACCAGCGCGGTGGTCATCCCGCTGGCGTCAACGGCGACGCCCGCCGGCGACTCGCCGTCCACGGACGTCGCCGGCCACGACAGGGTGGGGTCGAGCATGACCGTCTCGGCACCGGCGGCCATTGGTGCCCCGGCTCGGCGACGCAGGTCAGCCAGCCATGATCGGACCCAGAAAGGCGACGTCGGCCAGGCCGCGGCTCGAGTTCCTCGGCCACGATGGCCACCTCGACGCCCGACGCCACAGGCGCACCGCCCTCGGTGCCGTGGCGCAGCTCGTGCCACCCTGACGCCACCACGGCGGCTCGCAGCCTGCCGGCTCGCCCGGTGTCGTCTAGGGCTGCGACCGAGTCCGGTCCCAGCCGGTCGACCACCTGTCCGGCGCCGTCGCGCAGGGCCTGTTGTTCGGGGGAGAAGCGGACGTCCATCACGCCCCCGCCGCAGCACCCGCGAGGATCGGCGCCCACTGGTCGCGAAGCGTCCGGCGCAGGACCTTTCCCGACGGCAGTCTCGGGATGCTGTCGACGACGACCAGGTGCCGCAACTGCTTGTAATTGGCGAGGCTGTCCGCCACCAGGCGTTGGAGCTCGCCGGCGGCGACCACGGCGGCAGGGTCGAGCTGCACGGCGGCGGCCGGCACTTCGCCCGTCCGTTCGTCGTCGATGCCGAACACGGCGCAGTCGAGCACGGCGGGGTGCCCGAGGAGCACGGCCTCGATCTCGGCCGGCGCCACCTGGAAGCCGTTGACCTTGATCATCTCCTTGAGCCGGTCGGTGAGCTGCACCCACCCGCCGGTCTCCAGGAATCCCACATCGCCGGTGTGATACCAGCCGTCGACCACGGACTCGGCGGTGGCGCTTTCGGGAAGGTAGCCGGCCATGCACGAAGGGCTGCGAACCTGGATCTCCCCGATCCCACCCGGAGCCATGGGCCCACCCGTGTCGATATCGACAACCCGAAGCTCCACGCCGTCCGGGGGAAGTCCGGGCGAGTCGAGGCGCCACTGCTCGGGGCGGTCCACGGGATTGGCGGCGATCACGGGCACCTCGCTGGCGCCGTACGCCGCCAGCCAGCGGACACCCGTGCGTGCCGTCACCATCTCGGCCACGTGCGCGACCACCGGCGTGGCACCCCACATGATGTAGCGCAGCGACGACAGGTCGTACTCCTCGAGGCGGGGGTGGTTCGCCATGGCCAGTGCGATCGGCGCCACGGCCATCTCCAGGGTCATGCGGTCGGCCTCGATGCTGCGCAGGACCTCGTCGAGGTGGAAACGCCGGTGCAAGCGCACGGAGGCGCCGGCCGACAAGGCGGCGAGGAGGTTGAGCAGGCCGAGGATGTGCGAGGGCGGCGTGGTGACCTGGAACCGGTCCTCGGCACCGAGGCCCAGAGCGGCGACCCAGTGTCCGGTGGCATGTCCGATGGAATCGTGGGTGTGGCGCACAGCCTTCGGCAGTCCCGTCGTGCCCGAGCTGAAGACAAGCACGGCCTCGGCCGCTGCCGCCACGGCGCGCCGCTCCGGTGTCCGAGCGCCGCCCGTCGCCAGCGCGGCGATGACGGGGGTGTCGACGTCGGTCACCCGCTCACCCCCGAAGGATCTCGCCAGGAGCGCGACGCCGTCCGCATCGGCCACGGCGTGGACAGGCTCGGTTAGGGCCAGGGCGGCACCGACCTCGGCCGACTTCCAGGCCGGGCTGATCAGCACGGTGGCCGCACCGAGCTTGCTCACGGCGTGGACCGCGACGACGAACTCGACCCGGTTGGCCATGAGCACCGCCACCCGGTCTCCCGGGCCCACGCCGGCCTGGGCCAGGTGCGCACCCAGGGCATCGGCCCACAGGTCGAGTTGGCCGAACGTCCAAGCTCGGTCGAGAGCCCGGACGGCGACACGGTCCCCCTGGTGGCTGGCCGCCCGTTCGAGCCCGCCGTGCATCGGCCCCAGCCCCATATGAGAACAATCTTCTCGCTCACGAAGATCGCTGTCAACACAAGTGACTTATATGCTTCTCGCATGGTTCCCACAGCCCCCGCGGACGACGCCGACGAGATTCGGAGGGAGATCGTCGAGGTGGTTCGCCGGTTCGTCACGAAGGAGGTGATCCCTGTCGCCTCCGAGCTCGAGCGGGTGGACGAGTTTCCCGTCGCCATCGTCGACCACATGCGCGAGCTGGGCCTGTTCGGGGTCACCATCCCCGAGCAGTACGGCGGCCTCGGCCTCGACCTCGTCACTTATGTCGCCATCATCGAGGAACTGGCCTACGGCTGGATGAGCCTCACCGGGATCGTCAACAGCCACACCATGGTGGCAACGCTGCTCATGGCCCACGGCAGCGACGAGCAGAGGCGCCGGTGGCTGCCGATCATGGCGAGCGGCGAGCGGCGGGGGGCTCTGTCGTTGTCGGAACCCGACGCCGGCAGCGACACTCGAAACATCTCGTGCAAGGCGGTGCGCGACGGCGACGAGTACGTCGTGAACGGCACCAAAGCCTGGGTCACGAACGGCGAGCGGGCCGGTATCGTCGCTCTGGCCGCCAGGACCGAGGAGGGAATCTCGGCTCTCATCGTGGAAAAGGACCCGGGCCCGTCCTTCGGGGGCATCTCGGTGAGCAAGCACGTGGTCAAGCTGGGATACCGCGGCGTTGAAACGGTGGAGATGGCCTATGTCGACCACCGGGTGCCGGTGGCCAACCTCGTGGGAGAGGCCGGGCGCGGCCTGCCCCAGATCCTCGGGGTGCTCGAGGTCGGTCGTATCAACATCGCGGCACGGGCATGCGGCGTGGCTCGGGCCGCCTTCGACGCCGCGCTGGCCTATGCCAAGCAGCGCACCACCTTCGGAAAGCCTATCGGCGAGCACCAGGCCATCCAGTTGAAGCTGGCCGACATGGCCACCCGGCTCGAGGCCTCCCGTCTGCTCACGAAAAACGCGGCCGAGCGCAAAATGGCCGGACTGCGTTGCGATGTGGAGGCCGGGATGGCCAAACTGTTCGCCAGCGAAACGGCCTTCGAACTGGCCACCGAGTCCATGCGCATCCACGGTGGCGTGGGCTACACCACGGAGCTGCCCGTAGAGCGTTACTACCGCGACGCGCCGCTCATGATGATCGGCGAGGGCACCAACGAGATCCAGCGCCTCGTGATCGCCCGAGGCCTGCTGTCTCGGATCCAACAGCACGGATAGCGGCTCAGCCGTCGAAAAACACCACCGTCTCGCTCGCCAGTTCGCCACGCAGCTCGTCGGTGTGCTGGCCGAGCGGCGGCACCCGGCCCGGGCGGGGGCGGGCATCGAGGAGGCCGAAGGGCCCGTTCACCGTGCCGGCGCGGTCACGGTGCTGTCTCCAAGCGCCACCGCGCGGCCCGCTCGCGCAGGACGCCCTTCTGGACCTTACCGGTGGCGTTTACAGGCAGCTCGTCCACGAACTCGACGAAGCGGGGCACCTTATAATTGGCCATGCGGGTGCGTGCCCATGCGGCCAGGTCGTCGCCCGACAGCACCGAGCCGGGGCGGGGAACTACGAAGACCATGCCCACCTCGCCCATGCGCTCGTCGGGAACGCCAACCAGGGCCGCCTGGCCCACGGCGGGGTGCTCGAGTAGGTAGTTCTCCACCTCGGCCGGGTACACGTTGAACCCGCCGACGATGAACATGTCCTTGGAGCGACCCACGATGCGCAGGTAGCCGGCCTCGTCGAGCACGCCCACGTCTCCGGTGCGGAGCCACCCGTCGTCGGTGAAGGCAGCCCGCGTGGACTCCGGGTCGTCGAGGTAGTGCGACAGCACACTGCCGCCACGGAGGAGGATCTCCCCTGCCTCCCCGACGGCCGCTTCCCCCCCCTTGGGGTCGGCAACCCGCAGCTCGAAGCCCGGACGTGGGCGCCCCACCGTGGTCGCCACGGTGATGGCGTCGTCCTCGGGTGAAGTGGACGCCGCCGTTCCCGCTTCGGTCAACCCATAGCCCGTGACGACGAGCGAGAAGGGAAGCTCCTGGCGCACTCGTCGGATGAGCTCCACAGGGATGTCCGCCGCCCCCGTAACCGCCACCCGCAAGCTCGACAAGTCGTGTGCGGCCCGACCGGGATGGTCGAGGATCGACTGGTAAAGCGTCGGCGCCCCCGGCAGCACCGTGACCTTGTCGGCTTCCACCTGGGCGAGCACCCTAGCCACGTCGAACACGGCTACCGGAAGCATCGTGGCCCCTGCGGCAACTGAGGCGAGAATGCCGGCCTTCAGCCCGAACATGTGGAAATACGGGTTGACCATCAAATATCGGTCACCAGACCGCAGGCCGGTCATGGCCACCCAGTCCGTGCCGACGCACAGCGTCCGCCCGTGGGTCTGGACCACGCCCTTCGGCACCCCGGTCGTGCCCGAGGTGAAGAGAATGTCGGACGGGTCGTCGGGCCCGAGCGCCGCGCCGCGCCGGTCGGCCTGGAGCCGATCCGCATCCGTGGCGCGTGCGAGGAATCCGGCCCACGACACGGTCCCGGCCGGAGCAGTGCCGTGGGCGACGACGACAGACTGCAGGTCGGGAAGCTCCAGACCGGCGCCGCGCAACAGGCCCACGTAGTCGGTGCCCAGGAAGTCGGTCACTGTCACGAGCAGCCGCGCTCGGCTACGGCGCAGGACGTCAGCGGCCTCCCGGCCCTTGAAACGGGTGTTGACCGGGACCAGCACACAGCCTGCCTGCCACAGTCCCAGGGCGGCGACGATCCACTCGGCGCAGTTGAAGGCCCAGATGCCGACCCGCTCCCCCGGCTCGACGCCGGACGCCACCAGGGCGGCGCCGAAGGTCCGGGCCTCTTCGTAGATCGCCGGATACGAAAGGTGTGTCTGGCCGTCGGCGACCGCCACTGTGTCGGTGTACTCGGCCGCGGCGGCGCGCAGCAGGGCAGGTATGGTCGCCCTATCTCCGGTCATACCGGGACGGCGGCACCCATGAACATGAGCGGGGCCAGGTTGCCGCCCATGATCTTGCGCACGGCCTCGTCGTCGAGCCCCTCCAGTTCCTCGGCGTAGGTCACCGGATCGCCGAGACCCTCAGGGTGGGACAGTCGGAGCCGAAGAGCACCCGGTCGACCCCGAGGACGACGTCCAGGTCCGCTAGGTCCGAAACGGCGCACCTCCCGACCGTCGAGTGGCGGCCGGTGATAACCGGCCACTTCGTAACGAGAATACCGTTTTTCGCCCGACCGGTCAGCCCGGTTCGGTAAGCGGCAGAGGCGTTGCTCCGGCGGTCAGGTCGTCGTCGAGTTCCACCTCGAGGGCACCGAGCACCATGGCCAGCAGGTCGTAGGCACCTACCGTGAACACCAGGTCCAGGAGTTGCTCGATGGTGAGCGAGGCGGCGAGCACCGCCCACGTCGAGTCTGTCATCGTGGCCGAGGCCACCAGCTCGTCCACGGCGCGTAGCAGGGCGGCTTCGAGCGGCTCCCACGCCGGAGCCCCCGGCCCTTCGGCTACGGCCGCCAGCTCCCGTTCGCTGATGCCGACGGCCTCCGCCAGTACCGCGTGCTGGCGCCATTCGTACTCGGCGCGCCTCACGGCCGCGACCCTCAGCACCACCAGCTCGCGCTGGCGTTCGGTCAGCGTGGTGGCGAACAGCACATGACCGTTGAAGACGTGGTACGCCCGGGCCAGGGCCGGGTGGTGGGCGAAGGTACCGAGGATGTTCAGGCCCTTGGGCCGGCCCTCACGCCGCGCCGGAACAGGGAATCGGGCGTCGGGCGGCACCAGTGCTTCAAGCGCATCGCGCATCTGCGGCGACCACTGGCCGGGCGGCACGGGGGCGATGCGAGCCATGTCAGGTGTTCCGACCGCCGTTGACCCCAATGATCTGGCCGGTGATATAGCTCGCCTCGTCGCGAACGAGGAAAGCACAGGTGGCGGCGACGTCGTCGGGACGGCCGGCCCTGCGCACGGGCGTGCGCTGGGCGTGCTCTTCGACCGAGCCCCCAAGGTGGCCCTTCTCCTCCGCGGCGCGCAGCATGGGAGTGTCGATGAAGCCCGGGGGGATCACGTTGACGGTGATCCCCTTGGGGCCGAACTCGAGAGCGAGGGACTTGGTGAGTCCGTTCACTCCCGACTTGGCCGCTACGTAGTGGCTCATGAAGGGCTGGCCGCTTTGGGTGCTCGAGGAGGAGATGTTCACGATGCGGCCCCAGCCGGCTTCGATCATGTCGGGGAGGACCAGTTGGCACATGTTGAAGGTACCGGTGAGGTTGACGGCCAGGAGACGATCCCATATGTCGGGGCCGATCTTCAAAAACGAGTCGAATCCGTCGAGGCCGGCCGAGTTGACGAGGACGGTGCAAGGGCCGAACCGCTCGTGCACCTGCTCCAGACCCGTGGAGATGGCGGCGCGGTCGGTGACGTCCGCCGTCACCGCCAGGGCTCTCGCCCCCGAGGCGGTGATCTTCTCGACCGCGGCCGTGGCCGCCTCGCCGTTCAGGTCGAACACGGCCACCTGGTGCCCGTCGCTCGCCAATCGTTCAGCGATGGCCAGGCCGATTCCCGACGCGCCGCCGGTGACCACGGCGGTCCGCTCCGGTGTGCTCGGGCCCCCGGCAGTCACGGAACGGCCCCGCCGCCGTGCAATGTGGTGGCCCTGTGCATGTCGCGCTCCTCTCGGTCCGTCATCATCAGAGTGCCATCACGCGCAGCTGCTCGCGGAGCTTGACCTTTTGGATCTTCCCGGAGGCGGTGCGGGGGAAGTCGGCCACCTCGTGGATCGACTCCGGCCATTTCTGGCGAGCGAGACCGGCGGCGGCCAGGTGTTCCTGCACCTGCTCCAGGGTGGGCACCGCCGCCCCCGATCGGACCCGGACCATGGCCGAGGCCCGCTCTCCCAGCCGTGGGTCGGGCTCCGCCACCACCGCCACTTCGGCCACGGCGTGGAGCCCGAGCAGGAGCTCCTCGATCTCCTGGGCGCTCACATTCTCACCGCCGCGAATGATGACGTCGGAGATCCGGTCGGTGATGGTCAGATATCCGTCGTCGTCGAGCACTCCCACGTCGCCGGTGCGATACCAGCCATCGGCGTCGAAGGCAGCCGCTGTGAGCGCCGGGGCGGTATAGCCCATGCACAGGTCGGGGCCTCGGCTCCAGATCTCGCTGTCGTCGGCCAGCCGGATCTCCACCCCGGGAAGCACGTGCCCGTCGGTCGTCAGCCGCTTGACTTCGGGGTCTTCGAGGAGGCATCCGGTGATGGAGGGATGCTCGGTGCTGCCGTAGGAACGGAAGCAGGTGATCCCCAGGTCAGTGGCCCGTTGGGTGACGGCCACGGGGACGGGCGAGCCGCCGAGGCCGGCGAAGGGCATCAGGGCCAGGTGCTCGGGCCCGAAGTCTGGGTGATCGAGCAAGCTCAGCAGGAAATAGGTGGACCCACCCGAGACGCCGAGCCCTTCGGCGCGCATGAGGTTCAGGACGTCGCCTGGGTTCCACTCGTCGACCAGGTTGACGGGTCGCTCACGCAGCATCGGTACGAGAAAAGCGTTGACCATGCCGATGAAATGACCGACCGGCGCCCCCGTGATCTGCGGGGGGCCCCCGGCGGGGAACATGTGGTCGAGCTGGCGGCCCTCGAAACCGATGGTGCGATGGGAGTGCACCACGCCCTTCGGGTCACGCGTCGTGCCAGAGGTGAAGCCGATCAGCGCAGGGGCGTCGGGGTCGACCGGGGTGGACGACTCGACCGGCTCGTGGCCGAGCATCGAAGCGAAGGGTACCGCTCTGGCAGGCAACTGGCCCGACGGGCTGGCGCCCACGACCAACCACAGGGCATCGGTGCCCGCCAGGAGCTCGCTGTACACAGCGAGATAGTCGTTGTGCCCGAACCGCTCGGCCGTCACCACCACGTCGGGCTCGGTGTCCCGCAGGATGTACTCGACCTCCTTGGTCCCGTAGAAGTGCACGATGGGAACGACGACGGCGCCCAGGTAGGCAGCCGACCAGAAGGTGATCCCGGCCTCGACCCAGTTGGGCAACTGGAAGACCACGACATCCCCGGGACCGACGCCGCGCGCCCGCAACGAGCCCGCCAGGGCCCGCGCCGCGGCGTCGACGTCGGCGAAGGTCCCGTCCCACGGGCGGGACTTCGACCGGACTCTGAAATGGGCGCCGCCCATGTCCTCGAGCCCGGCGGCCACCAGGGCGCCGAGGGACTCGTCGGTCCACCACCCGTGCGCCCGGTACGTGTCGACGAGGTGGGCGGGCACCGTCCGCACGCCCCATCGCTCGGTGGCCGCGCCGCTCGCACGCCCCACGCTCCTCCTCCTTGTCGAGACCCGACGGCACTATGGCACGAGCGGCGGCTCTCGTGCGAGCCTCGTTGGCAGATAGTGAGAACCCCATTATCGTGGAGCGATGGCCCGCCCGGAGCCGACCCTGAGCGCATCGCGCCCCCTGCGCGACCACGGCTTCCACCAGCTGCGGGTGCACCGGGTGATCCTCGAGACGCCCGACGCAGTGTCCTTGGTGCTCGAAGTGCCTGACGAGCTGGCCGAAACCTTTGCTTACCGGGCCGGTCAGTTCTGCAACCTCCGGGTGCAGGTCGAGGGCGAGGCACAGATGCGCTGCTACTCGATGTCCTCGTCGCCGGCCCTCGGTGAAGAGCTGCAGGTCACCGTGAAGCGGGTGCCGGGCGGGGTCGTATCGAACTGGATCATCGACCATGTGCGAGCCGGCGACCTGGTCGAGCTGTCCCCGCCGACAGGGTTCTTCCAGCTGTCCGGGGGAAGCCGTGACCTGGTCGCCTTTGCCGCCGGCAGCGGCATCACCCCCGTGTTCTCGCTGGTGAAGACGGCGCTTCACACCACTGAGCGGACGGTTCGGCTTCACTACGCCAATCGAGACCGGGCCAGCGTGATCTTCGGCTCCGAGCTCCTTGAGCTCGTGGAACGCCATCAGGGTCGGTTCACGGAGGTCCGGACCCACGACGTGGAACAGGGGCTGCTCACCCCCGAAGCGGTGACAACGTTCGTCGGGGGAGCCGCAGGCGCCGGCGAGTTCTACGTCTGCGGTCCGGGCCCCTACATGGAGATCGTGGAACAGGGCCTGCGTGGCCTCGGGGTGGAGGGCGGCCGCATCCACATCGAGCGCTTCGCCGCGGCCGACCTCCTCGTCGGTGCGCCGCCCCCGCCGACGGAACCGGCCGGGGGCACACGGGTGACCATTGAGCTCGACGGACGCGCCGATGCCACCGATCACCGCCCAGGGACGACCATCCTGCAGACGGCGCGCCAGATGGGCATGGCGCCCCCGTTCTCCTGTGAGTCGGGCAGCTGCGCCACGTGCATGGCCAGGCTCGTAGAGGGGTCCGTCTCCATGTTCGTCAACAACGCCCTCACCCCCGAGGAAGTGGACGAAGGCTGGATCCTGACCTGTCAGTCGGTGCCGACCACGCCGACGGTCCGGGTCGTCTACGGGTTCGAGGACCCCTGACATGGGTGGACCGCCGGTCGAGGACGTCGTAGAGATCGAGCAGCTGCTCGCCCGCTATGCCGTGGGCATGACCAAGGACGACATCGAGTCGGTGATGGCCGTGTTCACCCCCGATGGCAGCTATAGCGCCTTTGGCGACATCTATCGCTTGCCCGACTTCCCCGCCCTGGTCGCCGCCGCCCCGAAGGGACTGTTCCTCGTCGGCCCACCGGCTCTTGAGCTCGACGGCGACACCGGCACCGGTCAGCAGCCGCTGTGTTTCGTGGAGCACAAGACCCACGACATGCGCATCGGTTGGTACACCGACAGCTACCGCCGCACTGCCGAGGGCTGGCGCCTGCACACCCGGGCCATGACCTTCATCCGCAAAAGCGGTGCCCGCGACAGCGGGCGGCCACACGACCCAACCAGGCCGCACCCCTCGCCGTGAGCATTGAGCTCGACGCCTTCCGGACCGCGCTCGACCGGTGGCTCAAGGAGCAGGCCGAAGCGCTGGTACCGAGGCAACCAACGATCACCCTCGACGCGCAGATGGCGCAGCTCGCCAAAGTGAAGCGTCTCACTTACGACGCCGGCTTCATGCGCCGGGGCTGGCCCGAAGAGGTGGGTGGTCTTGGTGGATCGCCGCTGCTGCGGGCATACCTGGGTGAGGCGCTCACCACTCTCGACCTCGTCGAGCCCGGCATCTACTCGATGACCGAGACCCTTGCCCCGACCATGATCGACTACGCACCGCCGGAGCTGGCTGCCGATATGGTTCCCCGCCTCCTGCGCGGCGACGAAACATGGTGCCAGGGCTTCTCGGAACCGGGGACGGGCAGCAACCTGGCGGCACTCACCTGTCGGGCCCTGCGGTTCGACGACGGCTGGCGGGTCACCGGGCAGAAGGTGTGGACGAGCCTCGCCCAGTACTCCCAACGCTGCGTGCTCCTCACCCGCACGGGAACGTTGGATTCCGCTCATCACGGCATCACCGCGCTGTTCGTCGATATGGACAGTCCCGGTATCACTGTGCGCCCCATTGCCACGATGCACGAAACGCCCGAGTTCTGCGAGGTGTTCTTCGAGGACGTGGAGGTTCCCTTCGACCGCACACTCGGCGAGGAGGGCCAGGGCTGGTCGGTGGCCATGGACTTGTTGCCTTTCGAGCGCAGCACGGCCTTGTGGCATCGCGGCGCCCACCTGCGGCGCCGCCTGCAGGACCTCATCGACATCGTTCCGGACGGCTCGCTCGACCCCGTGCAAGTTGGCGAGACCGTCGAGCTGCTAACCGCCTTGCGGGCCCGGTCCCGGGCTACCCAGTACCGACTGGCCGCCGGCGAACGACTCGGACCGGAGACCTCGGTGGACAAGGTGCTGGTGGCAACGGCGGAACAAGCGGTGTTCGACTTGGCCGAAGCCGGCCTTGCTCCCGATGTGCTCCTCGGCGACGACCCAACCGGCTCGCATTGGCGCAGCGAATATCTCTTCTCGCGCGCGGCGACCATCTACGGCGGGACCGCGGAGATCCAGCGCAACATCATCGCTCGGCGGCTGCTCGACCTCGGGAAGGACCACTGATGGAGGCCGCCGAGTTCGAGCTGTTCGGCACCACGTTGCGCCGGGCCACCGACGCGCACACGGGCGCGGCGCTCGACTCGGCGCTGGCCGAACTGGGCTGGCACGAAGCCCTGGCCGACGACGCACGGTCGGCGGTGCCCCTGCTCTTCGCCCACCAGGGTGGGGCGGGAGCCACGAGCTGCCGCGCTCGACGACGTGATCGTCGATGCACTCGGCACCGACGCCGGCTGGGGTGCCGCGGTGGTGCTACCGGGGCTCGGCCGTTGGGAGCCGCCCGCCCGCCTGGACGCCAACCGTGTCGTGGTGCACGGTCTGGCAACGGCCCGACTGCTGCGCTCGGAGACGGCCGTCGTGGCGGCAGCCGGTGCGCAAGGCGAGAACTCATCCGTGGTGAGGACAGCCGTAGTGAAAACGGCCGAACTCACGCGCCGCCCGGTCTCGGGCATGGATCCGTGGTTCGAACTGGTGGAGGTGACCGGCGCGGCGACGCCGGTGGGGCCAACGGCGGCGCTTCGACCCGGCACGTGGAGCGCAGCCGTGACCCGAGCACGTCTCGCCATCGGGTACGAGCTCGTGGGAGCCTCCGCGGCCATGCTCCACCTTGCTCGAGTCCACGCGCTCGAGCGGGTGCAATTCGGACAGCCCATCAGTGCCTTTCAGGCCGTGCGCCACCGACTGGCCGATACCCTGGTGGCCATCGAGTCGGCCCGCGCCCTGCTCGGCGCGGCGTGGGAAGACGCCACCGACGAGACAGCGGCCATGGCCAAAGCGGTGGCCGGCCGCGCCGCGCGAACTACCGCTCGCCACTGCCAACAGGTCCTCGCGGGAATGGGCTTCACCGCCGAACACTCCTTGCACCGCTACGTGCGTCGGGTCCTGGTGCTCGACGAGCTGTTCGGCTCGGCCCGGTCTCTCACCGCCGCCCTTGGCCGCGAGGTGCTGGAGCGGCGGCAGCTGCCACCACCCCTTCCTCTCTGAGGGAAGAGCGCGTTCAGGCAGCGGCGGCGCGGGCGGCCAACGAGGCGAGGAACTCCCGGGTGCGCGTGGAAGAGGCGATGAGTTCGTCGCGTCCGTTGCCGATGGGGACCACCCGGATCGAGATGTCAGTCACGCCGGCGTCGGCGAAGGCCAGGAGGCGCTTCTCGATGGTGGTGGCGCTCCCTGCGGCCAGGATGTCGCCGACGGCTCGGGCGTCACCGTGCTCGAGAAGCTTCTGGTAATTGGGCGACACCTCGGCCTCAGCCAGGATGCGATTCGTGCGCTCCACGGCGAGGGGGATCTCCTCGTCGAGACAGAGGCACATCGGGATTCCGGCCACCACCCGGGGCATCGATCTGCCGGCCGCCTCGGCGGCACGGGAAAGAGCAGGCACCACGTGGGTGGCGACGGCTCGTTCGTCGGCCATCCAAAGGATGGTGCCCGCCGTGCGGGCACCGCAGAGCCCGAGCATGAGGGGTCCCAGGGCGGCGATAAGTACCGGGGTCGGAGTGACATCAGTGATGTCGAGCGGCTGGTGGATGCGAAAGGCGTCGTTCTCGACATCGACCGTGCCGGGACCTCCCAGCGCCCGGTCGAGCACGTCGAGATAGGCGCGCATGGTGGGAACGGGGTGCTGGTACGGAAGTCCCATCATCTGGTCGATGATCCAGTGATGAGAAACGCCGAGACCAAGCGAGAACCGACCTTGGCACACGGCCTGCACCGAGAGAGCCTGCTGTGCCAGTGCCACCGGATGGCGGGGCTGCACCGGGACCACGGCCGTGCCGATCTCGATGCGCGAGGTGACGTCTCCAACGAGAGCAACAGCGGTGAGCGCGTCGAACTCGTCGGGGATCTGGGGGATCCAGACGGTATGAAGACCGGCCTCCTCCGCCCAGCGAGCGTCGGCTCGCATCCGCTCCACCTTGGTCGAGTACCGGCCCCGCTCGGGGCCGACCATCAGGCCGATCCTCATGATGTGAATTCAGGCATGCAAGCTACCGACCTGTCGGCGTGAACTCGAGGTGGAGACGGGTCAGGCCCCGCAAGATATAGGTCGGCACGTACGAATAACGTCGGGCGTTCGCCGGGCCGTGCGCCACCTCTGAGATTCGTATGCTGGCCATCCGGTCGAGCAGCTTCTCCAAGCTGACACGGCCCTCGCTGCGGGCCAAGGGCGCCCCGGGGCAGACGTGGACACCGTGGCCAAAGGCGATGTGGTGCCGCGCGTTCTCCCGGTCGGGATCGAACACCTCTGGCCGCTCGAACTTTCGCGGATCACGGTTGGCCGCGGCGTTGAGCACCATCACCGTGGTGCCGGCGGCAACCTCTACCCCACCGACAATGCCAGCTCTCCGAGCCAGACGGAAGTCGCCTTTGACCGGACCCTCGTAGCGCAGCATCTCCTCAACGAAATTCGGGATCCGGTCACGCTCAGAACGCAGCCGCTGCTGTAGGTCCGGGTGGTCACCGAGGTACTGCAGAGCAGCCGCGAGCAACCGCACCGTCGTCTCCTGCCCAGCGGCGAAGATATTGGCCGCCACCCGAACGACGTCGATAACCTCGGGTACCGATCCGTTCTTGAACGTCGCATTGGCCAGGCCGCTCAACACGTCGTTACGGGGATCGCGCCGACGGTCCTCCACGTACATGGAGAGCTGCTGGTAGAGGAACTCGAGCGGGCTGTGCGCCAGCGTGTCGTCACCGGTGCTGCCCAGGCCGGTTGTCCGGTTGAGGTTCTTGCGGAACAACGCGTGATCCTCTTGCGGGACGCCGAGCAGGTCCGCGATGACGAGCATGGCAAAGGGACTGGCGAATTCCGAGATGAACTCGCACTCGCCCTTGTCGATGAACTCGTCGATCTGGCGGTCGGCGTTCTCCCACATGAACGCCTCGTTCTCCTTGAGGCGCCCGGGGGTAAGGAGCTTCATGAGCAGGCCGCGGTGGTCGGTGTGCTTGGGAGGGTCGAAGGTGATGACCTGGTCGCTCATGGGCAACTGGTCGCGGTGCTGCTCGATGAGGGCGCTGACGTCGTCGCCTTCGAGCGGAACCGGAAAGCCGGGGAACGGGCCCGTCACCGAGTTGCACGACGAGAACAACCCCGGGTCGTGGTAGACGGCGAGCGCCTCTTCGTAGCCCGTCACCATCAGCACCTCATGGTGCGGCTCGCGGAGCACCGGGCACTCGCCGCGCAGGAAGTCGTAGTACGGGTAGGGATCAGCGACCAGAGTCTGGTCGCGAAAGAAATCGATGGCCTCGAAGTCGGTCATCGTTGCCTCCGGACTCGGCTGTCATGGCGATTCTCAGGAATGTAAAGGGCGTTCTCTAGGAAGGATAGGCCCGTCAGGACGGCGGCTGCACGAACTGCGCTGGCCGCCGGCGCAAGTGACAGGAGGGGGTCTCGGAACCCATCAGAACCGCAGGTCCTACACGAGCACCTCGAGCGGGTGCATGTTGATCGACCGCATCGGCGGGAGCAGGCGTTCGGTGGGGATGCCTCGGGCTCGTTGGTTTCGGGCATGTCATGACCGACGTGGCGGTGCGAGCGCACACCGCGTCACTGAAAGTCGGGTTCCGGCTGACCCCTCCGGTCGGGTCGGATCGGGAAGTACCCCCACCCCCGCACGCTGGCGGTGTGGGCCATCTTCCCGTGGTCGGTATCGACCTCCCACGCCGGCCACCTTCGAAGGATCTCCTCCAGGGCGACCCTCCCCTCCAACCGGGCCAGGGCAGCTCCGAGGCAGAAATGGAGCCCAAGCCGAACGAGAGATGGGGTCCCTGGTGGCGGTGGACGTCGAGTCGTAGTGGACCGGTGCAGCGGGGGTCGTCGGAGTCATACGCGCCCTTCGATCGATCGGTCAGGGATCCGGGTAATGGGTGCCGTCCAGGGGTTGGTTCGGTACGCCCGGGAATAGGGGAGCCGTAGGTCCGGCGGTCACCCGACCCTCCAACTTGGTAATGAGATGGGGGGCGAAGACCGCGCCGTAGAGCAGATTTCCGATGACAACGACACCGATGACGGACAGGAGCGATGATCGAAGACGGCTCGTCGACCTCCTGTCGGCCCACATGTCGATGACGGTGCGTCCTTCGGGATCCGTTCGTCCGAGGATGTAGGTGAAGACCATCATCTGCACGCCCATCGCCAGTGCGTCATACAGCGGGTATTGGTGCTTGGTCCCCTCCCACAGCGCAAGCCCCGGGATCACGCGGCCGTAGTAGAAGACGCCGAGCCGGGCCCCCAAGATCGCGTTGAAGAGGAGGGCCCAGAGGAAGCCGACGATGAGCCCGACGGTGAGGAGGGTGGTCGGCCTGCGCCAGTGGAACCTCGAGCTAAACCATCGCCCGAGGGCGGCGCCGATCACGGCAGGCAGCACGAAGTAAGCGATGTAGCCGGGGGGCACCGACGCTGGCAGTCCACCCCAGGTCATGTCCAACGGCCACCAGGACGGCATGCGGGGGATGGCGGGCGCGAACTGCGCGTACATGGCCCAGTCGTAGGGCGCCTCGATCCAGGAGAAAGAGATCGCAGAGATGCACACGAGGAGGAGCGGGTGGAGGCGACGGCGGCGGTACGTGAGGTACGCGCCGACTGCGACGAACGCGAACCCCCCAACGTAGGCGAAGGCGATGGACGCCATCAGCAAGGGCGTCAACTCATGGCTCACCGGTCCCGCTCGTGGCTCCGAGTGCGACGTGCTTCCGGGTCGTACCCAAGCACCATCCCGAAGATGAGGGCGATCAGTCCGAACAGCGTGCCCAGCATGACGACTGCGCCCACGTCGGCACTCCTTCGAAACGAGCTCCGGACTCTTAGATAGTGGAGACTATCTTAACCGGTCGCAGGAGCAAAAGACTGTACGGCCGCGTTCAGCTACTGGCTGCTGCTCAAGGCTGCCGGTGCAGGAATCCGTGAAGGATCGCCTGGGTGAGCTCCTCGACGATCACGTCCCTCGGCGGCTGTTTCGCGCCAAAAAAGGTGGCGCGGAACGCAGCCATGCCGGCAATCATCGCCACCGTCGAATGGGCCGCCAGGTCGGGGTAGGTCGACCGCATACCCCGGATGTCCATGCCCTCGCTGCTGATTTGTCCGAGGACGGCGAGAGCTCGGCGGATATCGGCGATACCGGCTTCAGCCATCTCCTCCTCGCTGAGGGCATCCGACGCCAAGAGAGTCATGACGAGGCCCTGATGCTCGACGAACACGTCGTATAGCTCCCCGACGAAATGGCGCGCCAGTTCGTCCTCGTCGGTTTCCTCGGGAACGACCTTCCCCCATGTAGCGGCGAACTCGTCGACGAAGCTGGTGAAAGGTATGACGAGCGCCTCGTGGAAGAGAGCTGCCTTCGAGCCGAAATAGCGGAAGAGGAGGTGTTCGGTGACGCCTGCTGCCTCGGCGATCTCGCGGGTCGTGGTGCTGCGGTAGTCCCGGCGGGCAAAGAGGTCGCAAGCCGAGTCGAGCAGGAGTCGACGAGGCTCTCCTTTGGGTCGGCGAGTGGCCTTCGTCGGTTCGGTGGCCGACCTGCTCGTCGACGTCGGGTTCGGCACTTCTTTTCCGTTCTTCGTCACGGGATAGTTCGATACCCAAGTTGCTAAGATAGTGCTTACCATCTTATGAGTGAACGCCGATCACCGGGGGAGCCGGGGGCCCACGAGACGAAGACCACGATGAGCTCGGCGTCACCGTCGGCTGAAGAGCTTCCGGAGCTCATCCCCAACACTGTCGAGGAGCTCGGCTAACGGCGACCGGGTCGGCGGCGGGCACCAAGGAGAGAAAATGGAAGACGTACTCGGCTACCGAGATGCCTCGGTCGTCGTCACGGGAGCCGCGTCGGGCATGGGTGCGGCCACCGCCCAGGTGCTGGTCGACCTCGGCGCGCAGGTCACAGCGATCGACATCAAGCCGACCGAAGTCGCGGTCAGCCGAGCCCTCGTAGTGGACCTGCGCGATCGCGCCTCCATCGACCGAGCCGTCGCGTCCATCAGCGCGCCCGTACACGGCCTCTTTAGCTGCGCTGGGCTTCCGGGCCCACCTTTTTCGGAACTCGACACGATGTTGGTCAACTGGGTCGGCGCCCGCCACCTCGCCCAGGGACTTGTACCCAAGATGCAGCCCGGGTCGTCGATCACGGCGATCTCGTCGTCGGCCGCAGTCGGTTGGCAGAACCAGATGGCCACCGTCGGCGAGCTGCTGGCGACGGAAGGGTTCGACGAGGCCACCGCATGGTTGACGGCCCACGAGGAGGCGTGGTCCTGGAGCGGGTACCTGTTCTCTAAGTGGGTCGTCGACGCGTGGGTCGGCTGGTGGTATCCAGATCTCGTCAAGGCCGGCATCCGGATCAACTGCATAAACCCCGGCCCCACTGATACGGCGATGATGCCGGCCTTCCACGACTACGCCACCAAGGAAGTCATCGACCAGGCGATCGGGCCGATCGGGCGTTACGCACGAGCGGAGGAGCAAGCGTGGCCGATGGTCGTACTCGGCAGCCCCCGCCTGAGCTACGTCGCCGGCGAGGTGTTCGCCGTCGACGGCGGATTCCAGGGTGCGCTGCACACAGGTCGGCAGCGGGCGGAGTGGGCCCAGATGATCACCGACTTCGCCGAGGAAGCTCGCGATGACCTCTCCTGACGCACCCGTCGATGTGCTGATCACGCTCTAGTTTCGTCGTAACCCCTCCCAGCCCGGCGGCCAGAGGAATGCGAACCTAACGATTGGTCCGCAAGCCATCGAGTCTCTTACTACGCTTTCCACCTATGCCGACGGATAGCACCCGCAGGACCGAGATCCTCGAGACCGCTGCCACCCTGTTCGCGTCGGCCGGGCTCCGTGCCTCGCTCCAGGAGATCGCCGATGCCTGCGGCATCCTCCCGGGAAGCCTCTACCACCACTTCGATTCGAAAGAAGCAATCATCCTCGAATTGGTCCGGCGATATCGCGACGAGCTCGACCGGCTTGCACACGGAGCACACAGAGACCTGCAGCATCCGACGACCCAACCGATCGAGGAACGCATCATCGTGTTCGGGCGGGCGATCGCCGCCTGCGGCGTCCGGCATCGTGCCGCCCTGCTGCTGAGTCTGTACGAACCTCCTTCCGTGCTGGGAGACGATCTGGCGCAGCTGGCGAGCCAAGCACCGATTGCCATCGAGCGCGCCATGCTCGACTTTCTTCGAAGAGGCAGAGCGTCAGGAGCGATCCGGGAGGGCATCGACCTCGCGCTTCTCAGTGACCGCCTCTGCCAGAGCATGCTGCACGTCGGCGCGGGGGTATCGCACATGACCCCGGACGCAGAGCAGGTCCCAGAGGTCAGGCTCCGACTCCTGTTAGACGGGATCTCTCCCCGAACGCCGTCGAACGCCGCCCTCGACGGCTCGCACTCCACCCAGGCCGTCGAGAAGGTCATCGCTACCTGGGAGGACGAACCTGAGGACAGCGACAGCCGGACCACGCATCTTCGAGCCTTTGCCCGCAAGGAGTTCGGTCGCCGAGGCTATGAAGCCACCACCATGAGGGATATCGCTGCGGCAGCCGGCGTCAGCACCGGTACGGTGTACCGGTCGTTCAGGTCCAAGGACGAACTCCTGGTCTCCATCATGCGCTCGTACTCCGACAAGGTGAGAATGGCCTGGGATGCCGCGCTGAGCACGGCGTCGACCCCGCTCGAGAAGATCGACGCCCTCATGTGGGCCAATATCCATGTGACCGATCGCTTCAGCGACGAGTTCAGGATCCAGCTCGCCTGGCTCCGACAGTCGCCGCCGAGCACGCCCAACTTGGGCTTGTCTTTCGGCTGGTACCTCCGCCAGCTCAAGGCCCTCCTGGCCGAGGGCGGCAAGACCGGCGAGATCCACATTGAAGGAGGAAATGCTGAGATTCGAGCCCGTGGCTTACAGGAAGTGATCGCCTCCCCTCCGACGATCGTGCGTGCCGGCACTCGCGCCGCTCGAGCTCTGGCCAGGGACACCGTCCTGCGTGGAGCCATGACCCACCAGCGGTCGTGACGTGACACCTCGCCATGCCTAGGCACGCGCCGCCCGGGGAGTGTCGTGGGGCGTTGTCCCCGCTGACGGGACCGGCACCGGCGGGCGGTGGAGGTGGGCGGGAAGCCCTGAGCGGGATCGGACGGTACCGGCTTCTGGCCTCCGCCATCGCCGGACGAGGGCTCGAAGTGGCGCCGGCTGGTGTCGGCGAGCGCGCCTGGACCGACGGCGTCACCATCTTCATCGACTCGGACGCCGATCCGAGTCATCAGGTCGCCACGCTCGCCGTCCAGTCCTCGCTTATCGGAGCCGACAGCCTGAACTCAGCTGTCCTGGCGGCGCTGACTCGCCGCCCGGCGCTAGCGCGCCGGTACCTGGCTGTGGAGGGTCAGCGCGCCCTGAGCAGGCACGAGGATCTGCTGCCGACGTCGGTGCGCCCCCTAATTGACCGCACACTGGCGCTCCGGACGGCATCGCCGGTGGAGTCGCTGGCCATCGCCGGCAGCCACGAGCATCTGGACGCTCCCCCGGAAAGCTTCGGGACCATCGTGCCGCGGCGTGTGGCTTCCTCGTCGGCGCCCTGGCGCGGGGAGGACGAAGCCCCCCACCGACATGCACCCCGGAGTCACGACCAGGCACAGCTTCGCGAGCTCGACGGCGACGACGACGACGACAGTTTTGCCGCGGACATACTCTCGAGCCCCGTCGGAAGCGGGGGAGGTATCGGCAGACTGATCAAGAGGCTTTTGGGCGATGCGCGCTCTGGAGGGGACGCTCCTCCCGGTGCAGATGCGTCGACGCACTGGTCCGGGCGCGGCAGACCGACGTCGCGTACTCGCTGGCTCTCGACGACAGCAGCGCCTGCTCCTCGGGGAACAGTAGACATCGAGCGCTCGGGGATCACCTACCCCGAGTGGGACCGCAACAAAAGGCGATACAAACTCGACTGGTGCACGGTGGAGGAGATGGACGCACCGGTCTCGAAGCTAGCTCCATTCACGCCGGCTGATACCCTCGGACTTCGCCGAGCGTTGGGACGGCTGGGAATGGAGTTCCAACGCCATCACCGGCAGCGACAGGGCAACGACGTCGACATCGACGCTGCGGTCGAATCTCAGGTTCAGTTACGGGCAGGTTCGGTGCCTGACGAGGCCGTCTACATCGACACGCTGAGATGCCGGCGCGATCTCTCCGTGCTGCTGTTGCTCGACATATCCGGCTCGGCGGGTGAGCCGAGTGCCACGGGGGTGCCGGTGCACGAGCACCAGCGTGCCGCGGCCGCAACGCTCGGCGTGGGGCTCTACGAGCTGGGCGATCGGGTCGCCCTCTACGGCTTCCGATCCCAGGGCAGGTCGGCCGTCCACATCGTGCCCGTGATGCGGTTCGGAAAGAAACCCGACGCCCTGGTGATGCAGCGTCTGGGCGCACTCGTGCCGGGCGCCTACACCCGCCTGGGGGCGGCCATTCGCCACGGCACTGCCGTTCTCGAGCAGGACGCTGGCACCGCGAGACGGCTGCTCGTGGTCCTCTCCGATGGGTTGGCCTACGACCACGGGTACGAGCGCTCCTACGGCGAAGCCGATGTCCGTCGAGCGTTGGCAGAGGCTCGGCGCAGGGGAATCGGATGCCTCTGTCTCAGCGTCGGGGCACGGACCGATGCGGGCGCCCTGCATGCGGGTCTTCGGAACCGCAGCCCATGCCGCCATAGCCAAGGTGGACCAGCTCCCGCTGGTCGTCGGCCCTCTGTTCCGATCCGCCCTCCGCTCGGCCGAACTCCAGCGGAGGCGGTCCCAGGGGCGGGAGCGGACGAGAATGCGCCTTGGCGTCGAGAGAAGAACCGCATGAACCGAGGCACGCGGCCTTACTACGTTCCTGTCGGGAGCGAAGAGCAGGTGTTCAAGGCGGCGTTTCGCCAGGGATTGGCAATTCTCCTCAAGGGACCGACGGGTTGTGGGAAGACGCGCTTCGTCGAAGCTATGGCCTTCGACCTGGAGCGGCCGATGATCACCGTTGCCTGCCACGACGACCTCACCACCGCCGACCTCGTGGGACGGTTCCTCATCCAGGGCGGGGATACCGCGTGGGTGGACGGCCCATTGACCCGTGCGGTCCGTGAGGGTGCCATCTGCTATCTCGACGAGATCGTCGAGGCCCGTCAGGACACGACTGTCGTGCTGCATCCTTTGGCCGACCATCGTCGCCAGATGCCGATCGATCGCCTCGGCGTGACACTCGACGCGGCCCCCGAGTTCTGCCTGGTCGTTTCGTACAACCCGGGGTATCAAAGCGTGCTGAAGGACCTGAAGGACTCGACCCGCCAGCGCCTGGTCGCCATCGAGCTCGACTTCGCACCGCCAGACGTCGAAACGAAGATCGTCGTCCACGAGGCCGGCGTCGATCTCCAGATCGCGGCGTCGCTCGTTCAGCTCGGTCAGGCGATCCGCCGTCTGGACAACGTCGGGTTGCGAGAGGTGGCGTCCACCAGGCTTCTGGTAGCGGCCGGCCGGCTTGTAGCAGAGGGGCTCGGTCTCCGGGATGCGACCCGCGCCGCGGTAGCGGGCCCTCTGACCGACGATCCGATCGTGACGGCAGGCCTCTTCGAGATGATCAACGCGTACGTGGACGACCAGACGGGGTCCTACGGCGATTGACGCCTCGCGGACAGACCACTACCGTCCGGAACAAATATCAGGTTAAGGGGACGGGGGGTCCATACCCGGCCGGCGGCGTCAGAGGGGGAGTGCAGTGTCGTCCTACGAGAGCACTGCCGAGCCGATCAAGCTCGGGTACCTTTTCGACTTCAAGCTCCCCGACGGCTATCCGGAGGAGGCTCGCCTGGATCTGATCCGGCCCTTCGAGCTCGTCTTCAGGCACGGGCTAGAGCAGGGGATGATCGACCGCCCGGTGCAGATCATCTTCCGGGAGGTGGAAGGTCTGCCCAAGGGGACGATCAAGGCCGTCATCGATGCCTATGGAGAACTCGTCGAGGAGGGGTGTCTGGCCGTATTCGGTCCCGCGATCACAGACAACTGCGTCCCTGTGCGCGAGACCATCGAGGAGCGGTTCCACGTGCCGGCGATCAGCGTCACCGGCTCCGAGGAATGGCTCGGTGAGTGGACGTTCTCGCTGTCCATGGGTTCTATGACCGATGAGCCGATCTTCTGGTCCGACCTCCTGGCCATGGGTGGCCACGAAGAGGTCGGAGCCCTGGTCGAGCAATCGCTGGTGGGGGAGTCCTATATCCGCAACTTTCGGCAGGCCGCGATCGCCCGGGGGATCCGCATCGCCGTGGAGGAGCGAATCCCCCAGACTGCCCAGGACATCACCGGCCAACTCCGTGCCCTGCAGGAGGCGAGGGTTTCGGCCTTCGTCCACTGCGGCTTTGGCTTCGGGCTACTCAATGTGAACCGCGTTCTCGGGGAGCTGGGCTGGAATCCGCCCCGCTTTCTGGGGACGGCATTCCAAAATGCCTGGATACACCAAATCATGTGGGATGCCATCCTCGGTTGGACCGGCCTCGACCAGTACGACGAGTCCAACCCCGTGGGACAGCGCTTCCTCGACCAGTACCAGGAGGCCTACGGTCGGCGTCCGGAGTACTGCGTCCCGGTGGTGAACCGCGACCTGGCCACCGTGTTGCTCCACGCCTTCGCCGGTGCGAACCCGCTGACGCCGCGCGGCGTCAGGGATAGCTTGGAGCGGGTGAAGATGCTTCCGGCTGCGTCAGGCGTGCCGGGGACCCGGCTGTCGTTCGGCAACTGGATTCACCGGGGTTGGGTGGGTGCCGGGTACCTGGTGGCACGGCAACTCGAGCCGGAGTTCGGCAAGTCGCGCCTGGTCGGCAGGTTCGGAGAACTCTGAGCAGTGATAGTGCAGCTGACGTCGCGGGAACCCGTCGCTACCGGTACGCCGTCGCGCGGGCAACTGCCAAAGCCAGAGCGCACCGCCCTCGGATGCACACTCCTCGCCTGTGTCGTGGTGCTCGCCCTTGTCTTCGTCGCCCACAACGCCCGCCACGGCGCGGTGGCGGCCCGCATCGCCAACTCTGCGGTACACGGTGCTCCGCGCCCGGTGGCACCGCTCTTCGGCTGGACCCATTGGCTGGCGGCGGAGCAGGCCGGGACCATCGTGGCCATGGTGATGATCGCCTGCACTTTCGTGGTCATGTGGCGGCGCCATCCGAAGCACCCGATCCTGCTCATGGCCATCTGTTGTACCGCCATCGTCTGGCAGGACCCGATCATGAACTGGGCGCCGTACGCGGTGTACAACCCCCAGCTATGGCATTGGCCCGAAA
Organism: uncultured Acidimicrobiales bacterium; assembly: GCA_963731665.1. Taxonomy (GTDB): domain Bacteria; phylum Actinomycetota; class Acidimicrobiia; order Acidimicrobiales; family UBA8190; genus Chersky-840. Next base: position 1,017,344 of record CAVSWP010000008.1, read on the forward strand.
CGTGGCCGCTCGTATCATTGTCACCGACGGTCGAGCCGTTCGTCGTCATCGGATACGTCATGTTCTACCTTGCGCCGTTCTTCCCTGCCGTGTGGATTCTGCGACGTGTCCAGCAACGGCGCCCCGTCGATTCGTTCGTTTGGCGGCACCCACTCGTCTGCCTGGCTCTGACGATCTACGTGGTCGGCTTCGTCTACGACGCCATCCAGGAGATAGTTCTGGTGCGCACCGGGATGTACATCTACTCGCAGGTCATTCCGTGGGGGTCGGTCTTTACCGGCCACACCTACCAGTTCCCACTGCTCTGGGAATCGTCCCTCGTCACCACGGTGATGATCCCGGCCGGCGTGCTGCTCTACCGGGATGACACCGGGGCCACGGTGGCACAGAAGCTGGCCCAGCGCATCCGGATCCGTGCCTTGCGGACCCGTCCTGCCCTGGGCACCTTCGCCGTGATGTTCGTCCTCATCAACGGGGCCTATTTCTTCCTCTACGGTGGCGGCTTTGCCATCATCCGGGGAAGTGGCGCCGCCACGTCGGTCGCCTGCCCGTTCCCCTATCCCGAGGCCAAGGTGTACGACCCACAGGGCTTCTATGCCAAGGCGGGGGAGCCCGGCCCGTACTCAGCCGGCATCTGGGACGGCTGGGAGACGGGCCAATCCGGCCGGCCACAGGTGAGTGCAACTGACGGCGGCCGGTGCAGCCCGGAACACACATGACAGAATTCGAGAGGAGCGGAGCACCATGTCAGACCTGAATGTCCGGTTCGAGCCGAGAATGGTCATCGACGGCAAGCTCGTCGATGGCGAAGCAGGAACGTTTTCGAACATCAATCCGGCAACGGAGGAGGTGCTCGGCGAGGTGGCGAACGCATCCAAGGCGGACATGCATCGTGCCATCGACGCCGCACGACGCGCCTTCGACGAAACCGATTGGTCGACGAACCACGCCCTGAGAAAACGGTGTCTCGGAGCAGCTCCAGGAGGCGCTCCAGGGCGAGCAGGAGCAGCTGCGTGAGGAGCTGATCCTCGAAGTCGGGTGCCCGCGCATGGTGACGCACGGCCCGCAGCTCGATGCGCCGCTGGCCGGCGGGTTGACTCACCCGGCCAAGCTGATCGACGAGTACCCCTGGCAGCTGGATCTGGGCGACGAACTGTCCGAGCTCACCAACCAAGTGACGGCGAGACGGGTCTGGCGCGAGCCGGTAGGCGTGGTCGGGGCGATCGTCCCCTGGAATTATCCCTTCGAGGTGACAATCCACAAGCTCGGGCAGGCGCTCGCAACCGGCAACACCGTCGTTCTCAAGCCCGCACCTGACACGCCCTTTAACGCCACCCGCATCGGACGGCTCGCGGCCGAGCGAACCGACATCCCCGACGGTGTCCTCAACGTCGTGACCGCCTCCGATCACCTGGTGGGCGAAGAGCTCACCCTGTCCCCCAAGGTCGACCTCATCTCCTTCACCGGCTCGACGGCGGTGGGAAAGCGCATCATGGAGAAGGGCGCGGCAACGCTGAAGCGCCTGTTCCTCGAGCTCGGGGGTAAGTCGGCCACCATCGTCCTCGAGGACGCCGACCTAGCCCTGTCCTGCATGATCGGCATCGCGCCCTGCATGCATGCCGGCCAGGGATGTGCGACACCGACTCGCATGCTGCTGCCTCGCTCCCGGTACGACGAGGGCGTTGAGATCCTCAAGAGCATGTACGAGTCGGTGTTGCCCGGCGACCCGCAGCGGCCCGATGTGCTGTGCGGACCCGTGATCTCGGCCAAGCAGCGAGAGCGGGTCCAGGGCTACATCCAGAAGGGCATCGACGAGGGAGCCAAGCTCCTGGTGGGCGGCACCGGCGCCCCGGACGGGCTCGACAAGGGGTACTACGTAAGGCCCACCCTTTTCGTCGACGTCGAGAACTCGATGACAATCGCCCGCGAGGAGATCTTCGGCCCGGTGCTCGTCGTCATCCCCTTCAACGACGAGGAAGAAGCAATCCGCATCGCCAACGACAGCCCCTACGGCCTAGCGGGCATGGTGATGTCAGGATCCCTGGAGCGCTCCGTCGACGTGGCTCGCCGGTTACGCGCCGGGTTCATCGGGCTCAACGGCGGCGCTCCCTACTTCGCCGACATGCCCTTCGGCGGCTACAAGGAGAGCGGGATCGGGCGCCAAAACGGCGTCGCCGGCTTCGAGCAGTACCTCGAGGTCAAGTCGGTCGCCTGGCCGGTCGCCTGAACTCGCGGCCGGCCACCGGACAAGCGCGGCGAATTCTGTCGAACGACCTATCGTCGGCCGCCTGAAATACCGGCGGCGAGGGTACCCCTCACAACTCGATGCCAAGGCGGGTGCAGACCTGGGCCACCTCGTCGAAGATCGACCCCGGCACCGTGAAGGGTTTGGTGGCGGCTATCTCGGTCAAGTGGGCATCGATGTCCTCGGCCGTGGGCCGCGCGCCGGAGGCGACCCAGTCCTCACCCAACCCGACGAACACTCGGGAGAAGCGGCCAGCGCAGGCGGAGAAGTTCTGATGCGTGAACGTGCACGTCCTGCTCGCCAGGAATACCACCATCGGTACCACCAACTCCGGCTCGATCGCTCGGAGGAACGGCACCGCGTCACCAAGCTCGTCGCGGTCCCCGATAGTCTCGGTGACCATCCGGGAGTAACCGAAGGGGAGCACGGCATTGGCCAAGATCCCATAGGGCGCCCCCTCGATGGCAATCACGTTGGCCAGCCCCACGACCCCCGCCTTGGCCGCGGCGTAGCTCGCCGAGTTGGGTTGGCCGAAGAGGCCGGCGGACGAGGCAATGAAGACGAAGCGACCGCCGCCTTGTGTTTTCATCACTCTGTAGGCCGGTTGGCTCAGATAGAAGCTCCCATCGAGGTGAACGTTCAGCATCCGCCGCCAGTCGTCGACGGGCAGCTCGTCGAAGGGAAACGTGTCGAAGATCCCGGCATTGCTCACGACGGCGTCGAGTCGGTCAAACTCCTCGACTGCCCTTTGCACAATTGCCTCTCCACCCTCAAGGGTCGCCACTGAGTCGGTAGAGGCGACAGCCGTACCGCCCTGACTCACGATCTCCTTTACCACCTGCTCGGCGAGGCTTGCGTCCGATCCGTGGCCCTGCATGGTGCCGCCGGTGTCGTTCACGACCACGGAGGCGCCACGCCGGGCCAGGTCGAGTGCGTAGAGACGTCCGAGGCCACGGCCGGCTCCGGTGACGACGACAACCTGTTCGGTGAAGTCGATCATCGGCCTATGGTCCTTTCGAGCCGCCACAGCCACGCTGCTGACGCTCCGTCTCCGGACGAAAGTTCGCCACGAACCTGACAAACCCGGATGCGGGCACAAATGCTCACACGAGCTTGCCGGCGGGGCAAACCCCAGCCCCCTCGTCTGACGGCACGCGATGCTGCATGAGCGGTAGTGGGAAGTGTCAGGAGGGCGGAGGACCGGCACGCTTCCGTCCGCTACCTCCGGGCATGTCGGGCGGAAGCCGCCTGATGAGCCGAGTTTCAGGGATTGAGCTGTCCGGTCGGCCGCGCCACGAGTTCGTTGATGCAGAATCCCTCGGGACGGCTGATCATGAAGGCGATTGTGTCGGCGAGGTCAGCTGCCGATCCGGGCCCGCTGTCCGGGGCGAACCAGGGGATGTCAGAAGGTGGGACATCACCATCGAAGACCATCCCATCGATGGTGAGGCCCTCGGTCTCGAACATGCCGGGCATGACACAGCTCACATTGACGCCGGCGGGAGCGAGCTCCAGCCGCAGGGCGTCGAAGGCAGCTCGGAGCCCCCGCTTGGAGGCAGCGTAGATCCCGACGCCGGCCATCGGTGTGATGGCTCCGGTCGAAGCCACGAGCACGACGTCGCGGCGTCCGGCCGCCGGGAAGTGGCTGACCGCATGGCGGATCGTGGCCAGCGGACCCAGGAGGTTGAGCTCGAGCAGTTCCCGCCACTGCTGGGGTGTTCCGGTCATGATCGTCCCCACCATGGACTTGCCGGCCACGGCGACCACGCCGTCGAGCCCATCGAACGTCCGGGCCACCTCGTCGACGGCGTTTCGCAAGGCGTCGAAGTCGGTCACGTCGCAGGGGACCGGCAGGGCGCGTTCTCCCAGTTCGGTCTGGAGCGCCACCAGCCGCTCCTTTCGGCGCGCCAACATTGCCGCCGAGCCACCGGCCGCCACGATCGACCGGCAGGCGGCGGCGCCGATGCCGCTCGACGCACCGGTGACGAGAATGCGCCGTCCGCCGAGATCAACGCGGAGATTCATCAGTCCTCCTCACACCGCCACGAAGCGTCCAGGGCTCCGGTTGGTCTACACCACTGACGCGCCGTCAGGCGAAGTTGTCTGGACCGCAGGATCGACCGTCCTCGATTGACGAGATCCGGGCCCGCCCGCTACGGTGCCGAGTGAACGAATATTTGGTTTACCCCACGATGAGTGCGGGAGGGCACGTGGAATCGTCGCTGGAGCACGGCGCAGCGGTCGACCGCCACGTTGGCGACGATGAGGGCGAAGAGTTCGGTCTCTTCGACGACGCCGTCGCCGGGGATACGCGTGACCCGTATCCGGAGCTAGCGACGGCGCGTCGGGAGCACCCTATCCAGCGCATCGACTCGTCGCTCATGCCACACGAGGAATCGGCCCCCGTGTTCTTCGTCTACCGCTATGACGACGTGTCCCAGGTGCTCCGCGACTCGGAGACGTTCTCGTCCGGCCATATCATCGATCTGATCATGGGCCCCGTCATGGGCGAGCACATCATGTTGGGAATGGACGGCCCCCGGCACAGACGCTACCGGTCCCTCGTGTCCACCGCCTTCCGCCCCAAGGTGATGGCCCGGTGGGAAAGCGAGCTTGCCGATGGAGTGGCCAACGAGCTGATCGACGCGTTCGTGGATCGGGGTCGCGCCGAATTGGTGCGGGACTTCACTTTCCCTTATCCGACGAAAATCATCGCGGGGATCCTCGGATTACCCCGCGAGGACTACCGCCAGTTCCAGCGCTGGTCCATCGCCATCCTCAGCTTCCTGAGCAAGCAGGAGGAGGCCATCGCCGCTTCCCAAGAGGTGAAGGCATACGTGGCCGAGATTCTCGATGGACCGGCGACGGCAGCCCCGCCAGGACCTGATCAGCGACCTGGCCAATGCCGAGCTCGACGGCCAGCGACTCAGCGACGAGGAGATCTTCTCGTTCGTTCGGCTGCTCCTGCCCGCAGGCGTCGAGACGACATACCGCTCGACCGGGAACCTCCTCTTCACTCTCCTTTCGGACCCCGGCCAGCTCGACTCGGTGCGCTCGGATCGCAGTTTGGTCGCGCAGACCATCGAGGAGTCGCTGCGCTTCGAGACCCCTCTGCTCAACATCACTCGGTTGGCCACCAGGAATACGGAGATCGACGGTGTGCCCATCCCGGCCGGGTCGACGATCATGCTCATGCTCGCGGCCGCCAACCGGGAGGAGACACGTTATGCCGACCCCGACCGCTTCGACATCGGTCGCGGTGACCCCAAGCCTCACATCTCGTTCGGTCATGGGCCACATGTCTGTCTCGGGATCCACTTGGCCCGGATGGAGATGCGGGTGGCGCTGAACCTACTCCTCGACCGGCTACCCAACCTACGGCTCGACCCGGAGGACGACGACCCCCACATCCGGGGGCAGGTATTCCGCTCCCCGACGGCCATCCCGGTGCTCTTCGACTGATCATTCCCATGGTGAGGAGCGCACAATGAACCCGGACGATCTGATCCTCGTGTCGGTCGACGACCATGTTGTGGAACCCCCCGACATGTTCGACGGTCATATCCCGACCAGGTACAGAGAGCAAGCTCCGAAGGTCATCACCAAGCCCGACGGCACCGACGCCTGGGTCTTCGAAGGACAGGAGGCGACCAACGTCGGCCTGAACGCGGTAGCGGGTCGTCCACCGGACGAGTACGGCGTAGAACCGACCCGCTTCAGCGAGATACGGCCGGGCTGCTTCGACATCCACGAGCGGGTCCGTGACATGAACGCAAACGGCGTGCTCGCCTCGATGAACTTCCCCTCCTATCCCCAGTTCTGCGGGCAGTTCTTCTCCCGGGCCATCGACAAGGACCTCGGTCTGGCGGTGTTGCGGGCATACAACGACTGGCACGTCGACGAGTGGTGCGGAACCTATCCAGGCCGCATGATCCCGCTTGCCATTCCCCCCATATGGGACATCGACGCCATGGCAGCGGAAGTCCGCCGCGTAGCCAAGAAGGGTTGTCATGCGGTTACATTCTCGGAGAATCCCGAGAAGCTCGGATACCCATCGATCCACAACGAGCATTGGGACCCCTTCTGGAAAGCCTGTAGCGAGCAGAACATGGTCGTATGCCTGCACATCGGATCCTCGTCGCAGGTCGTGATTACCTCGATCGAGGCACCCGTAGACACTATGATCACGCTTCAGCCGATGAACATCGTGCAGGCCGCGGCCGATCTGGTGTGGTCTCCCCTGTTGCGCAACTTCCCCGATCTCACCTTCGCGTTGAGCGAGGGCGGTATCGGATGGATCCCTTATTTCCTCGAGCGGATCGACCGCGTCTACAAGATGCACCGGGCGTGGACACATCAGGATTTTGGCGACAAGCTCCCCAGCGAGGTCTTCCTGGAACGGATTGTCACTTGCTTCATCGACGACGCCTTCGGCATCGAGTCCCGGACGAAGCTCAATATCGACATGATCACCTGGGAGTGCGACTATCCTCACTCGGACTCGACGTGGCCCCTCGCGCCCGAGACACTGTCTGGCTACCTGGCCGGCGTATCTGACGCGGACGTGGCCAAGATGACGCATGAGAATGCGATGCGCATCTTCTCCTTTGACGCCTTTCGGCACATCCCCCAGAAGCAGTCAACGGTCGGTGCCCTGCGCGCTGAGGCCGCCGACGTCGACCTCGGATACCGGTCCTCAGCCCGGCTCAAGAAGGAAGGCACCGAGACCGTGAGCGTGTTGAGCTTGGTCCAGAGCCTGCCCTCAAGCTAGGACATCAAGTGGATCCCGGAAAAACGCGCTGCTTCTCTCGGACCGCGAGTCACACCTCGCGGTCGAGAAAACGCGGGTGCGGGCGGCCACGATTGATGTTTTGGGTCACTGAAATTCGGTCTCCAACGCCACATCGGAATTGCCGACGCACGATGCGAAGTGCTGGACACGGGTTAGGAACAAAACCTCGATGAATTCGAGCGCTACGAGTCAGACACGGTATCGAGGTCGGCCGCATGGGGCTCGTCACCGACTCAGGATGTCCACGATCTCCTTCTTGGCGCTCGCCGTCGGCGTCGCGGCCTGCTCATCGCCCGGCGCTCTGTCGCGCACCGCACCGCCTCCATCAACCTCCCCGAGCTCTTCGCAAGGGGGAGGATCGTCAAACAGCGCTAATGGCCCCTCGCCTGGAGTGACACCCACATCGGTAACTGTGGGTCAGGTGGACGACCTTTCCTCACCAATACCGGGCCCGTTTATTTCGGCCCGAGACGGGACCGAAGCATATGTCGCCTACATCAACAGCCTCGGTGGAGTGAACGGTCGCAAGCTGATCCTCGACTCTCAGGACAGCACCTTTCAGGGGGGCGTGGTCGCCACCGAGACGGGCGCGCAGATTCGTCACGACCTCGCTCTGGTCGGCGGTTTCTCGATTATCGACGCAGCGGAAAAGCCCCTCATCGACCTTGCTCACATGCCCGACATCACGCTGCCCCTCGACCCCTCCATGCTGAGCGACCCCTACGTCTACAGCCCGCTGCCAAGCCCCATAAACGATCTGCCCCTTGGGTTCTTCAAATACCTCAAGCAAAAGTACCCGGCGGCGGTCAAGAAAGTGGGCATTATTTGGGAGAACGCCACCAGCGCGACCGCCGTCATTGAGAGCAGCGAGGAGGCCGCGGAGAAGGCGTTGGGATTCAAGATCCTCTACGACCACGGGATCGGGCCGTTCGACACCAACTTCCTCCCCGACATCATTGACATGAAGCATGACGGGGTGAAGATGTTTATCGCCTTTGAACTACCGGACAACTATGCGGCCACCCTCGCCAAGCAGATGCAACAGCAGAACTTCACGCCCGTCAACGTCGAGGGTGATGCGTACTCAACTCAGTTTCTATCGCTGGCCGGCGGTGCAGCCAACAACTGGCTAATTTATCAGACGTACGCCTTGTACCTGGGTCAGGACACCAAGACCCTTCCTGCTGTGAGCCTTTTCGTCAAGTGGGTGAAGAAGGTCGACCCGAATTCCCCCCTTGCCATCACGGCGGTATATGGATGGACTTCCGCCGAGCTCTTTGTTGACGCGCTCAAACATGCTGGCAATCCACCGACACGTGCGGGGTTAATCGCTGTGCTGAACAAGATCAATGCATTCAACACGGGCGGATTGATCCCACCGAGTGATCCGGCGCTCAACGTTCCTTCTGACTGCTTCCTTGTTGCTCAGGTACACGGGAACCAGATCGTACGGGTTGCGCCTACTCCTGCAACCGGCTTCTACTGCCCCGCCAACGCCGGCTATCTGGCCGCACCAGGGTACAAGCTGCTAGTTCGGCCCTCATCGTAGGACGGTTGGCGTAATTCCTACGGGGTCAGCCTGGAGTGCCTTGCCGCGCTGGCGCGAAGGAAGACGAGGAAAGGAACCGCAGTGCCATCACGCCATCCTCATATGGGACGCGCGCCGTTCGGGCACGAGCCCCTGATCAAAGGACATGGACAGGATTATGCGGACCCACTGGCCACCATGACCAACGGCGAGCGGATGAAGCCGGGGCACGACCTGGGGCGTCTAGCTCCAGGCTGCCGGGTCGACATGATCGCCGTGCCGGGTGACTCGAATTCCCACATGAGGTGGCCAAGGACATGCGGTTCGTGATGCAGGTTGGCAGGATCTACAAGCGCCCCTGACCAGGCCTGAGATCGCTTCAGTAACCTGACTCGGTGGGCACTCCATCGAGCATGGCTGGCCGCGCCGACACGGCAGCTCGGCCCAGCGCCGCCCAAGCGCGCATCGTGGCGGCGGCCCAGAAGCTCTTCGGCCAGCACGGGGTGGGCGGCACTTCGCTCCAGATGATCGCTGACGAGATCGGGGTCACCAAGGCTGCCGTCTACCACCAGTACAACACCAAAGAAGAGATCGTCCGCGCTGTCGCCGACGCGGAGGTCGACCGACTCGAGGCCGTGCTCGACGCTGCCGAAGATGAGAGCACACCCAGCCGCGTTCGTGACGCCGCCATTTCGGGCATCATCGCGTTGGCCGTGGCACGCCGCCGCGAGGTAAGCAGCTTGCTCAACGATCCGATCATCGGGCGGCTATTCGCCAAGAACACCCATCTGCTCGAAGTGCTCGATCGTTTGAACCGGCTCCTGATGGGACCGAAGGCCGGACCGGACTCACAGGTGGCGACGGCCATGCTGACCGCGGCTATCAGCGGGGCCACGATTCACCCGCTGGTGGTCGGCCGTGACGACGAGATGTTGCGCACCCAGCTCGAGGACCTGGCCCGAAGGTTTCTCCGACTCCGCAGCTAAGCGAGATTCCGCCGTCAGTACAAGTAGATGAGCACGATGGTGAGCCACAAGCTGACCACCCACCCGATGGTGCAATGGCGCAGCCAGCGGGGGGCATCTCGCGTCTCCATGAACGTCCAAAGGATGCACAGCACCTTGAGGGAGGCGAGGGCGAGCACGACCATGGCCTCGGTGGTGCTGGTAGTAAGTCGACCGCTCGAGCGGTCGTGGCTGGCCAGCAGCGCCGACCCCAGCGTGAGCACCAGGGTAAGGCCCCAGGTGGCATCGACCCGGGCACCCGGAGAGGCTCGGAGCCGATTCATCGCACTAGGTAGAGCAAGGCAAAGATGCCTACCCAGAGGAGATCGACCATGTGCCAGTAGACGGCACCGGATTCGACGATCCAGAATCGGCAGCGATCGGGTGAGCGGAGCTCACGATTGGCCACCACCAGTATGACCAGGCCCACAAGGACGTGGAAGAGGTGCACGCCAGTGAGCATGAAATAGAACATGAAAAAGTCGTTGCGCACCAAAGTGAATCCATGGCTGATCTCGTTGGTCCATTCGAATGCTTTGCTGGCAACGAAGGTCACACCACAGAGTCCGCCGTAGGAGATCAGTCGGCGCGACCGTTCGAACTCGCCTCTCCGGGCGGCCTGCACGGCCCGTGCCACGAAGCGAGAGCTGGTCAGGAGCACCATCGTGTTGAGGGCGCCAATGATCAGGCTGAGGTGTCGTTGGGAGGCCAGGAACACTGCCTTCTCCTGGTGTCGGTACACCATGAAGATGACGAAGTAGGCCCCGAAAAAGAGGAGATCGCCCAGGACGAAGATCCAGACGTTGAGGTCTCCGAGCATGCGCCCGGCACTGGGGGTCGCGGGAGCCGGCGCGACGTCTTGCAGCATTGTTCAGTCCGGCACGAGCTCGTCGGCGGGTTGGTGCTCGATCGCCTTTCGGACCTGGAGGATCAGGAAGATGAGGAAGATGGCGAAGATCACCGTGCCCTCGTAGAAGGCGATGGCGCCGTTCCAGGCGAATGGTCCCCTCTTGAAGATGAAGACAGGTGCCGCCATCAGCTCGGTGACGATCTGCCAGACCCCCATGTATCCGAGCCACTTCGGGAAGATGTTGTTCTTGTCCAGGAGGACGGCCAGGGTCAAGACGCAGTAGTTGGCGAGGAAGCAGCCCAGGGAACCCACGAAGGTCAAGAGCGCCGTGTCATACGAGAGGGCTATGAGGTGGGGGTTGCGGTCAGGCCGGAACACCGCCACCAGGAAGAAGATGGCACAGAACAGGCATCCGGGAATGGCGCCTACGGCCAGGGTGGCGATATATCCGTAGGCGAAGACCGGATTTACCGACATGCGCTTCATCTGATAGGCAACCAGCCCGTTGGAGATGCTGCCGAGTCCGATCACGCCCATCAGCAAGGCGAATCCGACCTTGATGGTGGTGCCATGGGTACGGAAGAAGGCGAGGATCTGCGCCACCGAGAGCCCGGGGGACGGTGGCGGCATGACATGGGCCAACATCACAAAGATGAGCCCGAAGAAGGTGTAGAAGACCGGTAGCACCCACCAGCAGATCCAGAGATCGAGCTTCTCTCGGCGTGCCCGCACGACAGCCGGTGGCGGGGTCGAGCCGGCCTGGATCAGCCCGTGCGTCACTGTGCTCCTGCCACCACACTCAGAGAGTTAGGCGCTACGGGCTGCTCGGTCTTCTCGCGCTCGATTGCTGAGCGCAGTACGAAGAACATGACGACCAGAAAGACAGCGTAGGAGATGATCCGCAGCCAGAACGACACCAGGCCGTTCCAGGCAAGCGGTCCGTTCTGCACCACCGCGGCGCAAACGGACGGCGCCATCACAAGGGCGACGCCGAAGCTGAGGGAGGCCACCCAGCGAGGGAATATCGGCCGGGGTTGGTCATCGAGCAGCACGGCCATCCCAAGGCAGAGGTTCTGGGCAATGATCATGCCGACAGGGGCAGTGAAGGTGATCCACGCCAGATCGTTCAGGAGCATGATCAGTTGCGGATCGCGGCCCGGGCGGAAGGCGGCGATCAACCAGAAAAGATCGGCGATGGCGAAGAGCGTGGCGCCGCTGGCCGCCGCACTCAGATAGCAGTAACCCAGCACCTGTGTCGGCGTGGCCATGCGCTTCATTTGGTAGACGATGACCATGAAGAATGGCGTGAGCATGATGCCGCAGAGGTTGAAGATGATCATGCTGGCGCGGATCATCGTGGTATGACGGGCGTAGAACGTCGCCACCTCTGATGCGCTCATGCCGGGTGCCATCGGCGGGAAAAATCCCGGAAACAGGATGAACGCGATCAGCAAGAGCGCCCCGAAGACGACGGCCAACCAGAGGCTGACCGACTGGGCATCGAGGCTCGGGCGGTTGCCCCGGCTGAGGCCACTGACCGGCTGCGGCACGGGCAAACCGGAGGATGTCGCGATCTCGGTCACCCGTTCCCCCTGGGCGTGGTGCCAACAAGGACCCCCGCAAAGTAGCCGAACGACTACTCTGGACACAAGCATGACAGCGGCCGTGCGGCGTGCCCTGACCGCTGGCCTGTGTGGCAATCAGCGTGGTCGGTCCGACGGCGCCATGGCCGCCCAACGAGGCGAGCTCAGTGGGGCTTCGCCTTCCCTCTTTTACTGCGGCAGCAAGTACGTGGGAAATCGCGAGGAATAGCGTGGGAAATCGCTTTGGGCCTGTCGTCGTTGGTCCAGGTCAGGAGAGTAATGTCAATAGCCCACGGAGGTCAGTGGGCAGGAGGTGCCACGTTTGAGGGGTCGTCTTCCCGAAAGTGCCTTCGCCTGATCCTCGTAGGCGAGGTCGGTGGCGGTCATCCGCTCCCTGTGCTGTCGGAGATGTTCGTCCCAGGACGCGACCACGAAGATCTCCTCGAATTCACTCGACCGCTCGCCGTTACGGAACAGCCCCCACTGCGTGGCGCCGGTCCGCAGCCGCGACTCACGAACACGGAGCATGGCACGCATGAAGTCGGGCTCACGTTCGGTCGGAATCGAGTAGGTCGTGCGCACCACTACCGGTCCGGCGTCGACGTCTGTCTCCAGCGTCACATCCGGATCGGGTCGAACCACGGTGCCGCGGTACATGCCCGAAGTATCGACGAACGGCCAGAGGCGGATCGACGCCGCGCCGAGGACCATCAGCCCGCCGGCGACGAGCGAAGGTGAAGGTAGGTCCGAAGGCGTCGTCGACGGCCCCCCAGGCGACGGCGCCGAGCCCTTGCGCACCAAAGAGCACCATCTGGTAAACGGACAGGCCTCGTGCCCGCACCCAGCGCGGCAAGAATAACTGCAGCAGTGTGTTGAGCGTCGCCAGCATCCCCACCCACGCCATCCCGGTCGGGATCAGCACGATGACGACCACAACGGTCGAGTGCAGCAAGACGACCGCGACTAGTGCGGCGCCGAACACAGCTCCGACCAGGTCGATAAATGCATTGTGCGAAAGCCGGGCCCGCACGCTCGAGAGTATGGTGGCCCCTACGATGGCCCCTCCCCCGACGGCGGCGAGCAGCAGCCCGTACCCGCCCGCGCCGAGGCCGAGGCGACCGCTTGCGACGAGGGGCAGTAGCGCCCACAGCGCGCTCGCCGGGACAAGGAAGAGCGCGGCTCGAAGTAAGATCCGGCGGACCACTGGTGCGTAGCGGACGTATCGACCGCCGGCCCGAAGTGCCGACACGAGCCGCTCGGGGATCTGCGGAGTGATATCCCGGTTTGGCCGCCAGAGAACGACCACGAGCTCGTAGACGAGGAATGTTGCCGCATCAAGGACGAAGACGGCGCCTACTCCGATGTACTCGATCAGGACTCCGGCGATCGCAGGACCGATCGCCCTGGCGAGATTGACGTAGATGGAGCTGAGCTGCGCGGCTGCGGGAAAACGGTCGCGCGGAACGAGCTCGGGCACGGTTGACTGGTAGGCGGGGGTCGTCAATACCGACCCGGCGCCGATCACGAACGTGAACAGGAGAAGAAGGGCCGGCGACATACGACCTACGATTGTGAGCGCAGCGAGTGCCGACGTGGCGAAACAAGGGCTCCTTGAACTGCATCAGCAGTCGGCGCCGGTCGAGGGTATCTGCAAGCACACCCCCCACCATCCCGAACATCACGTCTGGGAGCGTTTCGGCGGTCTGGACGAGCGAGACGAGGATCGCGGCATGAGCAGCGTGGACGAGAAACCATTGAGCGCCGACGGTCTGCATCCACGTGCCGACGTTGCTTACGAGCGATGCGAGCCACAGCCAGCGGAAGATGGTGACGCGCAGGGGTGCCCAAGTCGAAGAATCTGCCTCTCTTCCAGCCATCGCGCCCGAGCCCTCAGATCATGGCCTGCACCTTCCGCCTCAGGCTAAGGCAGGTCCTGCTCTTTCGCTCGCGGGTTCGGCTCGGCCGACCGAAGGGTGCCCGATCGAAGCGGGCGGCCACCAGGATCGGCTCGGCATTTTCCCGCCCGATCGCACCCGGCCGATGTGACTGGGACGCCGGAGGCCAAGCGGCGCGATGCTGACACAATCCACTGGCTCAAATCGGCTAAGGGAGAGCAATGACACAGGAAGAGAACGAGCCCGTTGCAATTCTCGGCATCGGAACCATGGGCCATGGGATGGCGGCCTCTGCGCTGCGCGCCCGGATCCCGACGACAGTCTGGAACCGCAATCAAGAGGCCACCCGAGACCTCGCCACGCTCGGCGCGGAGGTAGCCCAAACCGCTGCGGACGCAGCGAGGTCGGCGGCGATTGTCATCACGATGGTGACCGATGCCGATGCCGTCATCTCCATTGCACGCGACGAGGGTGTGCTCACGGCTCTCGTTCCGGGTGCCATTCTGGTGCAGATGAGCACCATCGGTGTGGCAGGAATCGAGCGCGTCGCAGCCTTGGTTGCGGCGGAGCGTCCCGACGTGATTTTGCTCGACGCGCCGGTGTCGGGAAGTAAGGACCCGGCCGAGCACGGCCAACTGACCATCTTCGCGTCAGGGCCCGACGAGGTCAGGCCGCGAGTTACCCCTCTGTTCGACGCTCTGGGCCAGCGTACGATCTGGGCCGGCAACACCGGGACCGGCACTCGACTCAAGCTTGTGGCCAACACGTGGCTCGCCTTTGCGGCGGAAGCGGTGGCCGCCTCCGTGGCTCTCGCTCATGGCCTGGGGCTCGAGACCGACAACGTCGTCGACGCCCTCGAAGGCAACCCACTCGTGTCTCCTTGGCAGGAAGCCAAGCTGCATCGAATCGTCAAGGGTGATTTCTCGGCTCAATTCGCACTATCACTGGCACTCAAGGACGTACGCCTGGCAGAGCAGGCGGCGGACGGACGCCTTGGTGCCCTTGCGTGCCTGGCGAACGAGTGGCAGCAGGCCGTCGACCTCGACTTTGGCCACCAGGACGTGACCGTGGTGACGCGCGCCCTCGAACAGCAGTGGCCAGGCGGATGACCCCGATTGGAAACACGATGATGCACGGGCAGGTGGGCCAAGGCATTCGGGGGCCATGAACGGCACCCTCGCCGACGAAGCCTGCGTCGACTCATGGTCACAGGCCAACCCGAGCTCGGCGTGTCGATCGGGCCTCGTGCGAATAGATTCGTCTCGACCACCGAGATGGAGCAGCCGACGACATGACCAGCTACCTCCCCGCCGAGGACCGCTACCGGTCCATGACGTATCGCCGTTGTGGGCGCAGCGGCCTCCTCCTGCCCGCCTTGTCACTCGGACTGTGGCAAAACTTCGGCGACGACCGGCCTATCGACACCCAACGCGCAATCTTGCGCCGAGCTTTCGACTTGGGCATCACTCATTTCGACCTGGCCAACAACTACGGGCCCCCTTACGGCAGCGCCGAGACCAACTTCGCCCGAATCCTCCACGAAGACTTCCACCACCACCGCGACGAACTGGTCATCTCCACCAAGGCCGGCTGGGATATGTGGCCGGGCCCCTACGGCGATCTCGGATCCCGAAAATATCTCCTCGCTAGTCTCGACCAAAGCCTGCACCGCCTTGGCCTCGACTACGTCGACATCTTCTACCATCATCATTACGACCCACAGACCCCCCTCGAGGAAACCCTCGGTGCCCTCCACTCGGCCGTCACCTCAGGCAAAGCGCTCTATGTCGGGATCTCGTCCTACTCCGACCAGCGGACCGCCGAGGCCGTCACCATTCTCCACGAACTCGGCTCACCGCTGCTTATCCACCAACCGTCGTACTCGATGCTCAACCGCTGGATCGAAGAACGGCTCCTCGACGTTCTGGGCAATGAAGGTGTCGGCTGCATCGCCTTCTCCGTCTTGGCTCAGGGCCTCCTCACCGACCGATACCTCAACGGCGTCCCCCCGGGCTCGAGAGGCTCTCGAGATGGCTCACTGAGTCGCGACATGCTCAACGATGACAACCTCGCCCGCATCCGGGCTCTCAACGACATCGCCCTGGGTCGAGACCAGTCCCTCGCGCAAATGGCCATCGCCTGGGCCTTGCGTGACCCGCGAGTCACCTCCGTGCTGATCGGGGCCAGCAGTGTCGCCCAGCTCGAGCAAAACGTCAGCGCCCTGGACCACTTGGAGTTCGCTGCCGATCAGCTCACGGCCATCGATCGCTATGCCGTCGACGGTGGAATCGACCTTTGGCGCATCCCCGCCACTTCCTAGGCGAACACGACGGCCGCCCCGGCGGCCAGCCTTGGCCGACGGGACTGGGGCGTAGGGTATTCGGTTACCGTCCGTTTGCATTTCATCTAGCCGGCCGAGAAGCCAATAGGGTCAGTGTTGATGCGTGAGCACGAGATCGAGGATGTTGTCGCCGTCGTTTCCGAACTCGACCCCCTTGCCGTTGGGGGTTACCGTCAAGCCAATCAGGTCGCCGGAGCCCTTCTTGATTAACGTCCTGATAGCGATCTGCTTACCGGCAAGCGTGACCTCCACGGCGTTGCCGTCATTGCCGTTGACCATGATGAGGTCACCATTGGGGGCCAAGGTCATGCCGAGGGGGGCATTCAACGCACCTCCTGACGAGATGATGGTTGAGCCGTAGGTCACAGCGTTGGTCCTGCTCATGGCCTGGGGGATGGCCGAGACGGTGTTTCTCTGTGTGTCGTCCACATAGAGCGTGCCATTGCGTCCGAGAGCCAATCCGGTGGGGCCGAGGACAAGAGCAGCCTGATTGGCGATCCAGGGAAAACCGGAACCGACGATCGCGGCGTTGACGAGCGTGGGACGTGTGGCGGTCAGCGATATGTTGAAGCGCACCACCGTGGAAGTCTCCACCACTGGTGGGCCGGGGTTCACCATCGATCCAAAGGCATTTGCCACGAAAAGGGTCGCACTCCTCGACGAGGTGGATTCGATGGTCATGTCCCAGGGGCCGACCAGGTCCTTGTTACTGATGGTCTCGACGGGCGTGCCGTCGGCGTCCAGGATTATGAGACAGCCAGCCCGGTCAGCTCTCGGCAATTGACCGCGCGAAACCGTGGGTAGGCTCCCGACAACGACCCAGCCCCCGGGCAGGACTCCAAGCGCAGTGTCAAGTCCAACGCCACCAGGGCACGAAAGGCCGGGCGGTAGACTCGAGACGCGGGAGAACAGCTGTGCCGACCCCCGAGGCGTGATCTGCATTACGGTGGTACCCGTCCCCTGCACGTTGGCCTTGTTGTTGAAGTTGCTCACCAGCGTGTCGCCCGCCACCAGGTGACCGATCGTCATCGTCACGACGGCGACACCGTACGGGTTGACATCACCGTTTGACGGCACCGTGGACGCGACTCGCGAGACGGTACCGAGCGAGCCCAGGAAGGAGTGGGAGGCCGCCGCCGTGATCGGGCTCGTACCCGCCGTGGCACCGCACGCCGCGGCGCTGAGGACTAGTAGCGCAATGACGGGAGCTATGGCTCGTTTCGAATACATCCCGCCCAATACCTCGTAGCTTTGATCGACTAAGTAGACCTTCGCACCCTTTGGGTCCGAGCACACGGATTCCGTCCAGATAGACGGCCGCAGGTGACCTGAGCTATGTCCGCCGGCGATGGAGCCATTCCGGATAGTCCGCCTGGTCAGAACCTCCCTTGGGCTCGCACTCACCCCGGTAAGTGTCGGGCGGTCCGGGTGCCACCTTGACCTTGGAGCTGACTCCAAGGTTTACCCTATGGACATGGCGCAGACCATTTCCGTCCTGGCCGACAGTCTCGGCGTGAGCACCGATACGCTCCGTTACTACGAGCGACTCGGACTGCTGCGTCCTGCTGCACGCACCCCCGCTGGCTACCGCTTGTACGACGAGACAGCAGCGCAACGTCTCCGGTTCATCCGCGGTGTTCAGCGGATGGGGCTCCAGCTTGGAGACATCAAGGAACTGTTGGACGTGCAGGACCGGGGAGAGTGCCCGTGCGGTCACACGAGGGCCTTGGTGCAGCGGCGGCTCGCCGACGTGAACGCCGAGCTGCGAGAGCTGGCGGCGGTGAAGCGGCAACTGCTCGACCTGAAGAGGCGAAATGACGAGTGCATGGATGCCGCTCCTGGGTCATGGTCGTGCGCCGTCGTCGAAGGTGAGGGAGGAGGTGAGTTGTGATGCTCTGTCCATACTGCGCTTGCTCCTGTGGATGCACGCCGGGCTGCTGCTGCGGACACTGATTCGCACGAGGTGAGCAACACCGCCCGGGCGGATTGCTTGCCGACCGATCGCCACGTGCCGCTATGCGCGTACCGACCCGCCTCATTATCGACCGTCTCGAAGGATTCCCGAGTAGCAGGCGAACCAGAGAACGTTTCCGCTTGGTGTGCGCCGCCGTCGACCAAAGGGGTGGTTCCCGCTGGGGATCCCCGGTTCCACATTGGCGGGGGAACGCCCGTGGTGACGGGCTTCAGCCCGATCTCGCCGAAGGCCGGAAAGAAGCTCACCATCAAGGGCTCGAACCTCTCCGAGGTCACCGGCGTCACCATCGGGGGGATACCGGCGCCCATCAAGAAGGCGGCACCTACCAAGGTGATCGTCACGGTGCCCGCCGGAACCCAAGGTGGAGTCGTCGCCGTCACCAGTCTGGCCGGGGTGGTGGCCTCGAACTCAGTGCTCACCGTGACTTAAACCAAGCCCGGTCCATGCGGGCTGGAGTCGCGGTGGACGCTGGGCCGGATCGATCGGCTGGCGATAGCTGTTGGTCCCCTGGCGATAGCTCACAAAATGGCCCCGTGGTTCGCAGCGCGGCGCCGAGTCCAATCGCTCGGAGAATGCAGCTCGAGTGAGGCTGCTCGGAACGGCTGGTCGACTCTGAAAACCCCTGCCCAGGAGCCGGCATTTATCGGGAGGCTCTTGGGCGCAAATGCGTCCCGGCCTTTACGCTCCGATGGCTAAAAGCCGCGAACGAGCCGCAAGAGTCGAGTCGGAATTTGACACTTTTCAGGGGGCTCAGTTGATAACGATTCGACAGAGCGATACGAGGAGGTCGTCCCGCATTTCTGATGGGATCAGTCCGGCAGCGGCCAGCACGGCGAAGCCATGGACGCACGACCATGCGACCAGTTCGAGGCCTTCCCGTGCGCCGGTACGCAGCAGTCCCCGTTGCGCCAATGTGTCGAGTTCACCCAACAACGTGTCGAAAGCCAGACTGACTCCCGAGGCGATCGGCGACGTCCCCGCACATAACTCACCGAACATGTGACGGAAGAGGTGGGGCTCTTCTTGGGCGAAGTCGATATACGCCCGTCCCAGCGCCACGAACCGCCTGACCGCTGCGGTGTCTGAGTCACCGCGCACCGAGAGGGCGGTCTCGATCATGCGACGGTCGAACAACTCCCCACACAGATCGCCGACCGCCACCAGCAGCGCGGCCTTGTCGGGAAAATGGTGGTAGGCGGCGCTCGGCGACACGCCGACCGCCCCCGCCACGGCTCGCAACGACACGGCGTCGGCCCCGCCCCGGCGCAGGACCGCGAACGCCTCGTCGAGGAGCGCCTTCCGGAGGGCTCCGTGGTGGTACGAGTCGGATCTTGACACCGTTCACATTATGCAGCATCCTGCCTGAGATGAACAGTGCTCAGATGGGCGGCGCCACCCGTCGCCCATCGCCCGGCGCTGGACGGCATGCCGACTCTGGGTTCCACCGTCTTGGCTCGCTCGTGGCCCGCCGGCGCCGGCGCGTGCTGTGGATCTTCGCCGTAGTCACGGTTATCGCCGGGGGGCTCGGATTCCAGTTGTTCCCCAAGCTGGAGTCCGGGGGATTCAACGATCCAGGGAGCCAGTCCGCCCGCGCCGACACCCTGATGTCGGATCGCTTCGGTGTCGGCAACCCCGCCGCGGCCATGGTCGTGACCGCTCGAGGCGGGATCGCCAATCCAGCGACCACGGCCGCCGCCCGAGCTCTCGTCTCCTCGATCGAGGAGCGCCGCGGCGTAGACAAGGTCGTTTCCTACTGGACGTCAGGCCGGCCCGCTGCACTGCTCGGGAAAGACGGCACCAGCGCAGAGGTACTCGTTTTCGCGCGCCGCAGGGTCAACGACGACACACTCGGGCCCGCGCTCGCCTCGGCCTACGACGGGGCATTTCATGGTCCCGGTCCTCCGCTGCACGTCACTGTTGGCGGCCTGGGCGTCGTCGATAAGGCCATCAACAGCAGGATCCAATCAGATTTGGGTCGAGCGGAGTCGATTGCCGTCCCCGTCATCATGGTCCTGCTGCTCTTCGTCTTCGGCAGCGCAGTCTCGGCGGTCCTGCCCTTCTCCGTGGCAGTGGGCGCCATCTTGGGCACATTTTTTGTGCTGTGGATCGTCGCTCTGGTCACGAATGTCTCTGTCTTTGCCCTCAACCTCGTAACTGGTCTCGGACTGGGCCTCGGCATCGACTACTCGCTCCTCATCGTCAACCGGTTCCGAGAAGAGTTGGCGCGCGACTCCGACGTCGAGGGAGCCGTGTCCCGCACCATCGCCTCAGCTGGTCGCACTGTCGTGCTGTCGAGCGCCACGGTCTGCGTCGTCATGGTGGCACTGCTCTTCTTCCCCCAGTACTTCCTCAAGTCATTCGGCTACGCGGGCATCGTCACCACTGCTCTGGCCTCTCTGGCGGCGGTCACCGTTCTCCCGGCGCTGCTCGCCGCGTTGGGCCCCAAAGTCGACCTGGGCAAGGTTCGCCGTCGCGACATGACCCCTCGCGAGGACGGGACTTGGGCGCGCACCGCAGCCAGGGTCATGCGCTTTCCGTGGCCCGTGCTCGTGGGCGGTCTGGCCGTGATGGGTGTGCTCGCGTGGCCGGCACTAACCGCACGCTTCGGAACGGTGGACTACCGGTCGCTTCCGGGATCGGACCCCGCCGCGGTGGTGTCCAGGATGCTGGTGGACGACTTCCCAGGTCGGAGTGCGAATCCCATCAGCATCACCCTCCAAGGCCACGTGGGCGCCGCTGCCCTCGATGCGTACGGGGTCCGCCTCGACCGGGTTCCCGGCGTAACCCAGGTGACGACCGGCGCCGCCCTCATTTCAGGCGGTCGCATCATAGCCGCGAACCCTGATCCCGCCGCCTGGGTGTCGGGGTCCTTGCAGCGCGTCCAAGTGCTCGCCACCCAGACGCCCACGTCCTCGGCGGGCATCCGACTCGTGTCCGACCTCCGCGCCGTGCAGTCGCCCGCGCCCCGTCTGGTCGGCGGCCAGGCGGCCGACTTCGCTGACTCCGAGCAGGCCATCTCCAGCCGGGGCCTGCTTGCCATCGCCTGGATCGCCGCGGCCACGATGTTCATGCTCTTCCTCTTCACCGGAAGTTTGGTACTTCCGATCAAGGCGGTGTTGCTCAACATCGTCACGCTCAGTGCCACGTTCGGCGTCCTAGTGTGGATCTTCAACGACGGCCACCTGCAGTGGTTGGTCGGGCAGTTCACTGTGACGGGCTCCATCGATACGACGACCGCCGTCCTGGTGTCGGTGGTGGCGTTCGCCCTGTCCATGGACTACGAGATGTTCCTGCTGTCGCGCATCAAGGAGGAGCACGACGCGGGTGGTGACACTGTACGGGCCGTAACCGCCGGCCTCCAACGCTCGGGGCGAATTATCACAGCGGCGGCGGTGCTCATCGCCATTGTGTTCGTGACATTCGTCACCAGCGGGGTGACAAATATCAAAGAGCTCGGCGTCGGCGTGGCCTTCGCCATTATTGTCGACGCAACCCTGGTGCGGGGGCTCCTCGTTCCCGCCTTTATGCGCCTCGCCGGAAGGTGGAATTGGTGGGCGCCGGGCTGGCTGGCCCACCTACACAGGCGTTTCGGACTGCGTGACTGACCTTCGGTGGCATAGGGGACACCGCGTGCCACGGGGGCGGATCTAGAGCAGGACGAGGACATATATCGGCTCTGCTACGTCCGCGGCCCCGAGGGGATTATCGTCGCATAGCCGAGCAGCTCAGCTAAAGGCCACGGCGGTGGGCGCGCTGCTCTGGAAGGTGCATCGAGGCCACTACGGAGACAGGAACAACCCGAAGCCACTATGCCCGGCAAGAAGAGCGCGTATCCGAACTATAAATCAGGCACATCCACGGTGGCGTGGCTCAATATCCAACACTAGGAGATCGCCGAAGACACAGCGAAGCTGAGCCAGGCGCTTCTCAAGCGTCCCTGGTTGCCATTCTCCACGCGCCCAAGACCGTCCACACCACCAGCCAGGCCGCGATCACTGCGACAGCGATGGCGGTCGACTCCGGCACCAAGTACGACGAATCTCGAAGCCCAGCGGGTCCGTTCAGGATCCCGTAGTTGATACCAATCCCGGCCGGTTCGAAATGGGCCACAGCCAGTTCGATGACCAGGGGTCGCTGAAGGTTGATCAGGTGGGGAATCTGCAACTTGGTCGACAACAGGAACGGTCGGAAGATGATCTCGTACACGATCATCAGGACGATCGGAACCATTCGCTCTCCCATGAGAGAAGCAAACCCGAGACCGAAGACGTAGGCGATGATCACGTCGAGCTCGAGCCACAGTCCCGCTCTGATCATTAGGCCATAGGGCGGCGAGTTGTAGGTCACGGCGTAGGTCGGATAGTTCTGCTCGGCCTGTCGCTCGGCCAGCGCCCTGGACAGCGGGATGTTTGGCTGAGTTTCGTTCCCCGGGCATGGCCCGTTGTAAGGGAAGTCGCAGATGATCAGATTCGGATGATCGGCGGCCCAGGCTTCGTATCCATGGAGGGACAGGCCGAGGGGCACGGTGGTGCCCTGGAAGTCGAAACTGGACGGCGCGGAGAATACACACACCGCGCAGATGATGGAGAAGGCGACGGCCACCATGGGGATGATGATGGCCAATCCGGCCGGGATACGGGCCAGGTAAAGCGCCACTCTCGAGCGCCCGGTCAACACCTGCTGCGTGAACATCCCGTCGGCGAGGTCGGAGCAACCTGCGGTGGCTCCCAAGGTCATGGCGGCGATGAACCCAAAAATGTAGAGCACGCCGGCGATGAGGGTGGTAAACACGTCGAACCCACCAGCCGGCCCGTACGACTGCGGCACGAAGACGTGCAGCAAAAGCTTGATGACGAGGAAGAGTGTCGGGAGCCCGATCGTCAATGCGATCAGGGTGATCATGAGTCCTCGACGCTTGCGCAGCTCCATGAACCTGGTTGCAATCATGGCGAGGTTGGGGATCCATGTTCCGCGGCCGCCATTCCCCGAATCGACCGTTGCCGGACTGGGTGTACCGACCTCGGGCACGGTCACCGCTCCGAGTCGCCTGACCGCTTGGCCTCCACGCGAGATGACGGCGGCGCCTCGGAATCCGAGTTCGAAGTGTCATTGGGCACGTCACCAGGCTTCCACATGGGTGCCCAATCCTGCCGTTTCTTACCTCTCAAACGGAGAAGGCTGATCGGCAGTTCTGGCGGGGTGTTTCCGGGCCCCCGATCGGATCATCTGGGCCTGCGCCACCGCCGTGACCTTCGCTAGGGTCATCACGTCCGGTGAGGAGTTACGGGTGCTACTCCTCGATGGCGAGGTTGCCGTACGTGGGCACTCCGGCGGTCTCGTAGGCGAGGTGGAGAGTGCCGTTCGGGTAGGTGACCGATTCGATAAGGCGCAACGCCATGGGAACGGTTCCGTCGGCGAACACCTGCTTGCCGCTGCCGAGCAGCAGCGGGTACAGCCACAAGTTCATCCGGTCGACGAGGCCGAAGCGCAGAAGAGACTGCAAGAGGTCGAGACTGCCGATGACGTGGACTTCGCTGTGGCGGTCCTTGAGGGCGGTGATGCTCTCGGCGAGGTCGCCGGCCACGAGCGTCGACCCCTGCCAGGCGAGAGGGCCCGCGAGCGTGCGGGTCGCAACGTACTTGGGGACGCCGTTGAGCAGACTGGTGAACGGGATCTCCTGCGGAGCGCTCGGCCAGTAGTCGGCAAAGATCTCGTAGGTCCTTCGCCCCAGGAGCAGGGCGTCCATCCTCCTCGCTTGCTCGAATATGACCCCGCCAGACTCCTGGTCCGCCACTGGAGCCTGCCATCCGCCGTGCGCGAAGCCGCCGTCGCGATCCTCGTCGGGCGCTCCAGGCGCCTGCGCCACCCCGTCGAGCGTCACGAACTCGGTCACGATGAGCTTGCCCATGGTGTGCTCCTTGCCTGGTGGCGATGCGTCCGTGTGTCAGACGCCGCCGTCGTGTCGAACTCATCGCCGGCGCCGCGATCAACGGCCCGGGGGCCACGACGCTGGGCTCGGCCGATCGAAGTCGTCCGCGCTCCATACTTCCACCGCCGACAGGTCGTCGGACAGAAGGGGAAGTCGAGCCGCGGGGTCTCCGTTACCCATCCAGGTGCTGGCGGCCCGGTGGTGCAACCGAGTGCCCGACCTGCGCCCCCGGCTGCTCGTTTGCTGTCGTTCTAGGACCCGCTCAGATCGACGGCTCAGGGTCAGGGCCCGACGCACTGAGCCCGCTCCAGAACGAACTCCCGTCCGATGGAACTTGTCTGGCTGGGTAGGCGGGATATGCCGATCGCGCGTCGGCAGGTGGATTGCAGACCCCCGCCCGTAGCTGCCTAGTCGGTGCCCGGGATACATTCAAGAACGACGGTCTCGAGGTCCGCCCTGAGTTGTTCAGACGAGCGGAACAGGGTGGTCTGGATCCCTAACTTGCTGGCCGCCTTGAGGTTCTCCTTGGTGTCGTCAATCATCAACGTCATTCTCGACTTCAGTCCGAAACGGTCGAGCAGTCGCATAAAGATGACAGGATCCGGTTTCGCCACGCCTTCCCGACCGGAGACGACGGTACCGTCGAACCAACCGAGAAACGGAAATCGCTCGAGACGCAGCGGGTATGTTTCCGCCTCCATGTTGGTCAGCGCGTAGCAGGGCACCCCGGTTTCTTTCACCGCTCGGAGGATCTCCACAGTTCCGGCGTCGACGCCGCCGATCATCTCCTCGCTGCGTGTCCACCATGCCCAGATCAGTTGGGAGAACTGGGGATAGCTGGAGGCGAGCTCGGCACACGACGCCGCGGTCGAGACGCCCCGATCGTGGGGGGCATGCCACGCCGGTGTACAGATCTCCGCAAGAAACCACTCCATCTCTGAATCGTCCGCAAAGAGCTTGCGGTAGAGGTGCCGAGGGTCCCAATCGAGCAGAACGCCACCGACATCGAACACCACCGCTTCGACGGGGGGCTGTGGGGCCACCGTGTGCGATCTCACATTGAATATGATAGAATGAACAGCATGAATGTGCAAATGCGGCACCAGGCGATCATGCAGGCCCTCGGTCAGCGCAGTCCCGTGCTGGTCTGGGAGTTGGCCCTCGCACTGGGATGCTCCGAGATGACCGTGCGGCGTGATCTGGAATCGCTGGAACGCAGTGGGGGCCTGCGACGCGTGCATGGTGGCGCGGCGAGTGTCTTTCTCAGTGCCGAGGAGACCCCGTACGGCGTTCGGGCCCTCGAGGCCCACGAAGCCAAGACCACGATAGGCGCAGCTGCCGCCGGCCTCTTGGTCGACGGGGAGACGGTCATCCTCGACGGTGGAACCACCGCCATGGAGGTGGCACGAGCGCTCCGAAACCGGCGGATGACCGTCATGCCACTTGCTCTCAGGCCCGTCTTCGAGCTGCACGAGTGCCCGGGAATCAAGCTCCTCCTCCCAGGCGGTGAAGTCCGTCCCGGCGAGTTGTCGTTGGCCGGAAGTCTCACCGAGCCAGCCTTTTCGCAGCTCCGGTTCGACACGTGCGTAATGGGTCCGTGCGGCATCGACGCCAAGGCGGGTCTCACGACCCACCTACTCGCCGAGACGGCGGTGAAGCGGGCTGCCGCCAAAGCTTCGCAACGGGTCATCGCGGTCGCCGACTCCTCGAAGCTCGGCCGCGTGGCGTTCGGCCATGTCTGCGATCTCGACGACATCGACATCCTCCTCACCGATGCCGAAGCCGATCAGCAGATAGTGGACGGGCTGCGGGCGGCGGGAGTCGACGTCCGCTGCGTCTGACGCCGCTCTCAGGCCCGGGCCAAACGGCACCGGCCCCGGGGGATCGTTGGCCACGCCTGGCCGTCATCGCCGTGTTCTTCGTGCACGGCTTTCTATTCGCCTCCTGGACGGCCCACATCCCGCAGCTGAAAGCTCACCTCGGCCTGAGTGACGGCCGACTCGGACTCGCCTTGCTCGGGGCTCCGGTCGGCTCGGTCCTGGCGATGGTGGTGGCCGCCCGCCTCCTGCCGATGGTGGGAAGCCAGCGAATGGTGGGTCTGGCCCTGCTCGGCTACTGCGTCTCCGGACCGTTCATCGGGCTCACCGGTTCGCTGGACACGTTCTTCGTCGCATTTCTGCTGTGGGGCTTTTTTCAAGGGGCACTTGACGTGTCGATGAACACTCAGGCGATCACGGTCGAGCGGTTCTCGGGGCGCGTCCTGATGCCAGGTTTCCACGGGTCGTGGAGTATTGGCGCCCTGATCGGCGCGGTAATCGGAGCAGCGGCGGTCGGGCTCGGTCTTTCGCTGAGCGAGCAACTGCTCGTCCTGGCGACATTGTGTCTCCTGGTCGTGGGCTGGCTTACGACCCGGATGATCCCTGATCGGCGAGCGGGTGGCGACCTCCGATGTTCGAAGGACGAGCCGGACTTGCGCGGTGGAGTGCTTCAGAGTGCGGTCATTGTGCTCGGAGGGATCGCCTTCGCCGACATGCTGTGCGAAGGTGCCGCAGCAGACTGGGCTGCCGTCTACCTGCGCAACTCGCTGCGCGCCATACCCGTGGTCGCCGGACTGGCCTATGCGGCCTATGCCCTCGCCATGGTGATCGTTCGGCTATCCGGCAACTGGCTCTTCTCCAGGTTCGTCGCCCATCGTCTGCTCTCCTTGCTCGCCGCCGTTGCCTCACTCGGATTCGCCGCCGGTCTCGTCATCGCCCGGCCGGTGACGGTGCTCATCGGGTTCGCCTTTCTCGGCGTCGGACTCGGAAGCGTCGTCCCGATGATCCTCCGTGCAGCCGGAAAGGTGGACAACGTGGACACCGGGAGGGCGGTGGCCGCGGTGGCCGGCTGTGGGTGGGCCGGCTACGTCGTGGGACCTGTCCTTATCGGCGCAATCGCCTCAACGACGACACTGCATATCGCCCTATTCTTGATCCCCGTTCTCGCCGGAACTGTGGCGGTGGCCACGGGGACGGCGAAAGCGCTGAGGCGCACAGCCTCACGCTAGATGGGACCCACCGCCTGGCGGTCCTGCTGTACGCCGAAGGGCGCTCTTGCGCCTCCATCGGCCATCTGCTCAAGGTCAACCCCGAGACGGTCCGTCAGCACCTGATGGCGGCCGGAATCACCCTCCGACGCTCCGGACGGCCTATCCCCTACCGCGACTCCTGTCCCTAAGCGTCGGACGGTTCGGCTGGATATTGGGGGGTCCGGTAGCCGGCAATGCCGATCGGTCGCGACCCGAATTCTGGGCCTCTTTGGCCGTTGTTATGCGCTAGCGCCGCCGGCGAGCAGATCGCCAACTATTTGTCCGTGCGTGAGTGGATTTGTGACGATCGTTATGTGTGCCAAGGTCGGGCGATAGTTCACACTGGAGTGACCGCAGGCGCGGTATCTTCGGGAAAACCCGCGACCGGCGTCAGGGGACGGCCAGTGAACGGGCGAGCTGCTCGGTCAGCAGTTCGAGCGAGCTGTGCAGCTGGGCATAGCGCCGCGGCCCAAGGATCTCTTCGATCCGCAGCTGGGCCGAAGCAGCCTCGGCATAGATTGTCTTCTGGAGTCGCCATCCCTTCGGAGTAAGTCGGATCACACGAGCCCTTCCGTCGACGGAATCGGGCACGCGCAACAGGTACCCGTGTTGTTCCAGGTACCCGAGCAATTCGTTGACTGACTGCTTCGTGATCCCCCTCCGGTCCGCAAGCTGGCTGGGACGCAATCCTTCGAGGCCCGGATAGCGCCAGAGCCCGACGTGCGCTGCGTTCAGATCGTCGTATCCCGCCGCAACGACGCCTGCATACAGCTGATCGCGGACCCACTGCCAAACGACACCCAGCAGGGCGCCGACGTACGGGATTGGCTCGCCATTGGGGTGGTCAGGGAAACCGCTTGACATAGTCGTAAGGTTACCGTACCATATCTTCAATCGTAAGGATACCTGACTATCCGATCCGCGACAGTTCCCAACTAGGAGGTGGCCGAAGTGACGACGGCAGTAGTCGACTCCCCCGAGAGCGAACAAAGCCTGGCATGGTGGTTCCTCGACACCTTGGTCGTTGAGCACCGCTGTGCGCCCGAAATGAAAACCGTCGTGCTCGAGATGACCTTGCCAGTCGGCGCGGCGCCCCCGCTGCACATCCACGACGACCTCGACGACACCTGGTACATCCTCGAGGGCCAGATGGTGGTGCGCTGTGGCGACGAGGAGCTGGTGGTGGGAGCGGGGCACTGGGTGTCCATGCCCCGCGGCGTGCCGCACACGTTCCGGGTCGTCGCCGATTGCGAGGCGCGCATCCTGCTTGTGCACGACAACGCCAGCTTTCGGGACTTTATCCGCGAGGTCGGAGTGCCAGCCGGCGCTCGGATCGTGCCGATCGAGCCAGTGTTTCCGTCGATGGACGAACTCGCACGTGTGGCCGGGGCCCATGATCTGAGGCCCATCGGACCGCCGCTCAGTGCCGAAGACACCGACCAACTGCTGGCGACAGCTCGCTGAGCCGCAAGTTCGCCCAGAGAGGACCGGACCATGCCTGACATCGCGTCAATCCACCACGTTTCATTCACCGTCACCGACCTTGATCGCAGTGTGGCGTGGTACAGAGAAGTCCTAGGGCTCGCGGAGCTGATGAGGGAGGACCATCCCGACGGTAACGGCTACGCCATCGTTCTTGGTAAGCCGGACTTTTCAATGTGCGTGGGCCTACACAGGCACTCGGCCAACGCATCCGAACCATGCAACGAGACGCGGACGGGGCTCGATCACGTGAGCTTCGGGGTCGCCCAACGTGCCGACCTCGACACCTGGGCAGAACACTTCAAAAAGCACAACGTGTTCCAATCGCCAATCAACGATCAGGAGGGGTATGCGGTGCTCGTGTTCCGCGATCCGGACAACATCCAGCTCGAGCTGATTTCGATGGGCTGACAACCCTGAGAATTGCCGACCCGTCGGTGAACGACACGAGGTGCACAAATGAGTACATCGAAGCTTAAGGTGACGGGGATCAATCATGTGGTGCTCCACGTCACAGACCTTGATCGTTCCCGGACGTTCTACATGGAAACGCTGGGCTTCGATGACCGCGGGTCCGTTCCGGGTATGAGGGCCTCCTTCTTGCGCTGTGGCATGCAGGGCCTCGACCTCTTCGAAATGGTTGACTGCGACGTCCACGGCGGCGAGGAGATGAACCACATGGCCCTGAACGTCGACGTTGCCGATGTCGAGTTGCTCGTAGCTGGTCTTTCTGAGGCTGGTATCGAACCCTTCGAACTCACACCACGTAACTCGGTGTTCATCTCCGACCCGGACGGCCACCGGATTGAAATGCTGCCCATCAGCGCCAGCGAGCGGGATCACGAGCGCGTAAGTGCACGCGCTTTGGGACGATAGCGAACATACGGATCTCGTCGCCGGCTCAGGAATCGAGTTCCACGATCGCGGCGAGCACGAGCTAGGGGTGTTCCCGGAACCTGGAGGCTCTTCGCCGTAAGGGCTAACCGCCCGGAAACGTGCAATGATATCGAAAGGGGCGGGCATCCTGAAAGTGCCGTGTGAGGTCGGAGAGCCCTAGGACAACCGCTTGGGTGTCAGACTGTCTAGTTGATGACGCCCGACCTGCCGGTGCTCACCGTGCCGAACGCGGCCGCGTGGGCTCGCTGGCTAAAGGGTCAGGGGGAGAAGTCGGACGGTGTCTGGCTGGTCCTAGCCAAGAAGGGTACCTCCAAGCCAACGAACCTGATCTATGACGATGCCCTCGCCGAGGCACTGTGCCACGGTTGGGTCGACGGCCAACTCGTCCGCGGCGACGATAAGACGTTTCGCCGGAAGTTCACGCCTCGAAAGCCCGGAAGCCGATGGTCGAAGAGGAATGTTGCGATCGCGACAACTCTGATCGAGGAGGGTCGGATGCGGCCATCTGGGCTCGCCGCAGTATCGAAGGCGAAGGCAGACGGCCAATGGAATTCCCCTTATGAGGGCCAGGCCAAGATGGAGGTTCCCGCCGACTTCGCCTCGGCCCTCACAGCCGCTCCGACAGCCAAGGCCATGTTCGCCAGGCTTAACGCTGCCAACCGGTACTCGATCCTGTATCGGATCACGACGGCAAAGCGCGCCGACACCCGGCAGCGCCGAATCGAGCAGTTCGTTGCGATGCTCGCTCGTGGGGAGACGATCCACCCGCAGCAGCTGGGGCGTGGCTGATGAGCTCGCCATGATGCAGCAGTTGGGGTTGATGGGCTGACCGACCGGGATGTGCCGATCCCCCGACTGGCGCTTCGGTTGGACAGGCGACCGCAGTAGGGCATCCGGTACTCGGACCCCGGTCGCATCAGAGGCTGTCGCAGGAATCCTGACTATCCAGCCCACGTTTCGCGCCGCGCGACACGATGCGATATGCCTGTCAACGTGCGAGACGGTGATCGTGACCAGCTCTGGCTGATGCCGCCGTCGGTGGCCGACTGGCTACCTGAGGGACATCTGGCGTGGTTCGTACTCGAGGTGGTGAAGGAGCTCGATCTCTCGGAGTTCTTCGCCACCTACCGCACAGACGGTCGCGGTGGCGCCACTTACAGTCCCGAATCGATGCTCGCCGTGCTTCTCTATGCCGTACTGTCCGAATATTGGATCGCGCCTTTGAGCAGGTAATTTCTGGTCCAGATCCCTCGCGGCTACCTTCCCCGCGATGCGAGGTGCAGCAGCCCGAGGTCAGCTGTGGGCCTTCGCTTACCTCTCGGTCCGCCACGTATTCGAGTTCGTCCTTCTGCTCGCGCGCTCTGATGATGCCAAGGAGATCGAGTCACTCGCACTTCGCCATGAGGTGGCGATGCTCAGGCGCCAAGTGAAGCGCCAGTCCTTCGACCCGGCCGACCGTGCGCTGCTGGCAGTCCTGAGCCGCTTTCTCCCCCGATCCCGTTGGGCATGCTTCGGGGTGACACCGGCGACGTTGCTCACCTGGCACCGACGGCTGGTGGCCCGACGCTGGACCTATCCGCACCGCCGACCGGGCCGTCCCAAGGTGGACGAGGAAACCACCGCCCTCGTGGTGCGCCTGGCCAGGGAGAACCCGCGATGGGGCTATCGGCGCATCCAGGGCGAGCTTCTGAAGCTTGGCGTCCGACTGGCCGCCAGCACAATCGCCCGGATCATGAAGGGTCGTGGCCTTGGACCAGCACCTCGCAGAACAACAACTTGGCGGGAGTTCATCGATGCCCAGGCGTCTGACATCGTCGCCACCGACTTCTTCAGCGTGGACACGGTGTTGCTGCACCGACTCTACGTCCTGTTCTTCATCGAGATCGGCCGCAGAAGGGTCTGGATTACCGGCGTGACTGCTCATCCAAACGCGGCCTGGGTCACCCAGCAGGCCAGGAACGTTGCCGGTGACATCGCCGACACGGGGATCGAAGTCAAGTTTCTGGTCCGCGACCGTGACACGAAGTATGTGGCGAACTTCGACGAGGTCTTCCGGTCTGATGGTGTCCAGATCCTGCAAACCCCATTCCGGACGCCGAACGCGAACGCCTATGCTGAGCGTTTCGTGCGGACCATCAGAACCGAGTGCCTCGATCATCTGCTCATCGTCAATGCATGCCATCTTGAGCGCATCCTTCGGATCTATGCCCAGCACTACAACGAGCATCGCCCGCACCAGGGACTATCCCAGCAAATCCCCGCACAATCATTGCCCTTTTCTGCGATGACAACGATTCCTGCAGTGCCTTCGCCTTCCCATCCGCGGTACATCCAGCGACGCGACCGGCTTGGAGGGCTGATTCACGAATACGAGCTCGCAGCTTGAACCGCGGATCGAGTTCTCGGACCTTACGGGCTCGGCGTCGACAAGGTATTTCGAGTGGACGCGGGGGACGAAAAGTCTGGTCAGCCCCGGATCCGGACGTTCATCGAGTTCGAGGCTCCCGATGCGGATGCCGAGCGCTTGGCCTTGGCGCTTAGCGACGTGCTCGATCCAACACCGGGCTGGTACTGCGATTTTCGTTCGACCGAGAACACGTTCGTCGTATTCGCCGGGCGGATCTTCCGATATGAGCGGGGTGACCAGGCTGGACGCGCCGACGCCGAAGCCCATGCCCGATCCGTCGGCGTTCCCGAAGCCCAGATCGACTGGTCGGACTAACTCAAGCTCTACCCGCCATCAAGTCGGGTGCTACACCGATCGCCGGTAGACTTGGCGATGGTGGCTGAAGTACGCCATGACAGGATCGAGTGATTTCAATCGACGGATCGATGCAACGGCAGCGGCCCGAAGGTCCTCAGCGTCAACGTTCGCCGGGCTGGCTTCTTCGTTGGTGAACTCAGCAATGTCCCACACGCATTGCGCGGCGATCACCACGACCTGATCGTTGGCCTCGACGACTACCGACTGGTGGCCTCGCGTGTGGCCCGGGGTCGACAGCAGGCGGACGCCCTCCGCAATGACCTCGTCGCCTCGGACACCCCGCAACTGCGAGTCGGGCACCTTCGCCCACTCGGACACGGTGTAGTGGCGGCCTCGGGCGGCCCCGACCTCTTCGGCTTGGACGAATATCGGAACGTCGGTCCCGTAGTACATCGGATTCTGTCCGCAGTGGTCGAAGTGGAGATGGCTATTGACGACGGCTACGACGCTCGTCGGTTCGACCCCGATACCCGTGAGCGCCTGGTCGAGGTCGAAGACGGTCGGCGCATACATCTCGTCAATGAGGGCGTGGCTGCGGCCGACGCCGGTATCGACAACTATCGCCCCATCCGGGTGATCGATGAGGAAGCCGAATACAACCGCACGTTGATCGTGATGGCGGTACTCCGGGTGGCTCTCAGGAAGGACAAGGTCGGCGAGATGTAAGCGTTCGATTCGAGGCATAGCACGTAACGCCATGCTCTCTGTCTACCAGCCGACTCGAGGCTCGGCCTCCATCAACATTTCGGCGGTCCGGCTGTGATGGTCCGACGAGTATCACTGAGCGAGTCCTCGGGACGATAGGCCTGAAGGAGCCAGCTCACACCGGCTGCGTCATATGCGGCGGATTCATCGGCCGAACCCCAGACGCAGAGGTCGAACGGCTGGTCGATGCCGCGCTCGGCCGCCACAGCGGTACGCACCTGGAGGGCGGCGGCAGGCGTCATCGGTGCACCTGTGAATGGGAAGACGCCATCGCACCGCGCCGCCCGCCTGATCGGACCGGGCCTGGCTGCCGGCCAGAGCATGGCTGCCCAGATCGGGATGCGCGGCTCCTGCAGAGGGCGTGGCAGGAACCGCGCCCCTTCGACCGAAAGGCGCTTACCCCGATAGGTGGTCACCTCACCCGACCAAAGGCGCGTGATGATCTCGATCCCGTCGTCAAGCTGTGTCGCTCGCTCGGTGTCGTCACTTGCTTCGCCTGCGAACGACCCGAACTCGTGCCAGAAGTCGATCCCGAGTCCCACGCCCAGCACGAGGCGACCTCGGCTGAGGTGGTCGAGCGTGACGGCCTCCCGTGCCACCTTCCACGGTCGGCGGCGTGGGAGGGGGGTGATGAGCGGGCCGAGCCGGATCGTCGATGTCGATGCCGCGATGGCGCTGAGTGCCACCCAGGCGTCGGAAAGCGGCACCGCAGTCTCGTACTGGATATGGTCCCACAGGAAGAACCCGTCCCAGCCGGCATCCTCCGCCGCCACGGCTAGGTCGACGAGCACGTGGACGTCACCGAAGGATCCGATCGGCGGTAAGTAGATTCCGTGGCGCATCGTCCCAAGAATACGATCGCGGGCCAGATGACCGCCGTCCCTATCGCGGTCGCCGCTCCGGCCCTGGCACCGCACGGAATCGAGGCACCTTCAGTCTGGG
Source organism: uncultured Acidimicrobiales bacterium (assembly GCA_963731665.1). Classification (GTDB taxonomy): domain Bacteria; phylum Actinomycetota; class Acidimicrobiia; order Acidimicrobiales; family UBA8190; genus Chersky-840. The sequence continues at coordinate 1,051,343 of CAVSWP010000008.1, forward strand.
GGCGGTTGCCAGTTGGGGTCCCGGCCAAAGAGGCCGAGCAGCCGATCCTGAACGGCGGCGCCGTCGGGCACCTTGACGGGTGGGCCGAACATGTCGGGAGTCATCCCCTTCCGGCCTGCGGTGACTCGGTCAACCCCGATCTGACAGAAGCGCGGGTCGAGGGTCACAGCGACTCCGGTAGCCGTGGCAAGGTCCCACGTGTGGACCAGGACTTCGGTGGTCAGATAACCGAGCAATCCTCCTCGCTCTGCGGTGAGGACATCCGGTCGGGACAGCACTGCCGACAGCGCATCCACAGTGAGCCGCCACCTGGCGCTCGGATCGTCCTTCGGTCGGGTCGGCTTCGCCTCTAGTGGTCGGAGCAAGAGCACATCGTTGAAGCCGATGACGTGCTCCAGCACTCCCCGCGCATTCCAATCCGGGCACGGAGATGGTGTCTCCCAGTTTCCCTTGACTGCGCTCACGACATGAGCGAAGCCCTCGCAGGCCTCGATGTAATCGAGTACGACCGGTTCCATCACCACCTCCCGCCGTGTGCGTCACAAGAGGATATGGCTCTGCGACCTGGATCGCCGGGCGTCGGCATTATGGGGTGGTTCAGACTCGGGCGTTTGGTCAGACCTTTGGGTCATACAGGAGGCGGGCGAGGTGGATGGAGGTCGACCGGGTACCCCGACTATGCGCTGCCTAGCCTGACCCTCGCCATGGGTCCAAACCCGGTCTGGAACCGGCACGTTGAGTGCAAGGGCGAGATTTGCGGATACCGGCCTGAGCTCGCATGCGGGGCTCCCAATCCATCCGGCCGCAGGCGCTTCGTTCACGTCCCAGTGAGTGGTGTACAGGCCGACCCGCTGAGTTGCCCTGAGAGGCGTTGAATGGGGCAGCTCGGGACTCTCGCTTGGCCCTTTCGGATGGTCCCATTGCAGCCAACCAGGGACGCCAATTTTTTGAGTTTGCCAGGAACTTTCTGCCCTCGACGCACGTCGAAACGAGTCGTTGGATAATCGTTGAGATGAGGGCATCGGTGGTTCATAGGTCGCGCGCCATCCTGTTGGTTGTGGCAATGGCCGCCTTCGGCTGCTCGACTGCGTCCACCGCACCTACGACACCGGCACGACCAAGTCCTCGCGGCGAGATCGATCACATCACAATCGGTGGGCCTTCGACGTTCGTCGCCACCATGCTCCAGCCGCATGCGGAAACCCCCTCACTCATCGTGGCGAGTGCCGGCGACGGCTCAGTCCTCGACGTGCTACACAGTTTGCCCTGGGACCAGATGAACGTGAACGGTACTGCCCTTGGTCCCCACAACAGCATCTGGGTCACCCTGAACCGCGGACCTACCTACACGAGCGATGTGGCGGGCGGCGCACCTGCGCCTAACACCTGCGCCAGCGAAGTCGTCAACCTCGATCCTCATGATGGGAAGGCCGACGTCGTCCTCAGCGGGAACAACAACGAGTTAATCTCCGACGCCACCCCCAGCCCGAACGGGAAGCTCCTCGCGTACCTTCAAAGCGGTTGTGCGACCGGGTACTTTGACAGCTGGCTCACTGTCAAAGACCTCTCCACCGGAGATTCCTGGGAGATCGGTGCCGGCCTACCGCGATGCCATGTGCTCTCAGACCCGGTGTGGCGTACCGACAGCGAGCACATCGTGGTCACCTATGGGCAGGCGAGCACCCCTTCCTACACCGGGGCTTCGGGCACCTGCAGCCCTCCTAACCCTTCGGTGATGGCGATAATCCCTGCCACAACCGGCGCGAAGGAACTGCCGTCGGGGACCGTCACCGCTGCCGCAGACGACGGTTGCGAAATAAGTGCCGCGGTACCCATCGCGGGCGGGTACGCGGCAATCGAGCACTGTGGTGCCAACCTCTTCATCAGTGGTCCCGTGCGGCTGATTCGCTACACGAGCTCTGTGCAGATGCTGTCAAGCATCGACCTCGGTGAGTGCGAAGACGGTGCAGATCTCGCAGTCGACCGAAGCGGCCAGGACCTCATCGGATCTGCCTACCTCTACTGCAATCCACCTGGCAACCAGCCACCGCTAACAAACGTATGGGTGTTCGCTAGCAACGCCCAGAGTCCCAAGCGCATCCTCAGCCTTCAAGGCGACACTCTCGAGGTAAACAACATCTCCTGGTAGTGGGTCAGTTGGAATGTGCTTCAGCAGCTGGCCCGGGCGATTTGCTTGGCCCTGAGTGCAGGCTCCGAGCGATATGGACCACGGCAAAGAGCCCCCCGAAGGTCGCTCCGACGCCTAGGCCGAGGAACAACCACTCCGTACCTGCCCGCGTTAGTGGCGATCCTGGGAGCCTCGGGATGTTGCTTGCCAAGTACCAGGCCGCCACAAGCGCGGCGACCCCAAAGTTCGCGGCTACGACGACGATGGTTAGGACTCGCCCAAGCCGTCCGCTGGTCACCACCGCATTATCCCACGGCGGCGCCCCTTCTCAGTCAGGTCGCCCGACGATGGGGTAAGAAATCTCAGATCGTGGGGTCACCTCCTGGTGTGGGGTCGGAAAGCACGCCCCTGCCTGCGGTGACTCGTTTCGTCAATCCCTCCTAGGAGAGATTTACGAAACGGTTACCGAAACTCGGGGTAGCTGGGTCTCCGACCTGGGGGGAAATCCCCGATGAGCGGCGCTCGGCTCAGCCCCGAACTAGAGCGATTCCGGGAAAAACTGGGTTTGGAACCCAGCGAGTACGTGGCTCACGCGCTGGAACACCTGACCCAAGATGATGGGTGGGGTGCCTGGTGGGGGTTGGAATCCGATGCTTATCTCCCCGCTATCGGGCTCCACGCGTTGTATCACGGGTATGGCCGTCGTAACCGTCATGACCGGTGCTTCATTTTCGAGGCGCGAGAACCATGGAGTGAACGTGGCGGCAACGTCGACATCGGTCCCAGGAAAGCCAGCGACGAACTCAACGTTTCCTCTGGTGACCGGGGGAACCTCTCGGTGCTTTGTGGCGTCGTCAAGTTCTCGCAGGATGTAAATGAAATCCGCCTTTGCCAAGTGTGGAGGATGGAGCTTGTAGGGCTGTACGCCTTGGATGGCTGTCCGCATCGGCTCGCTCAGGCCGCTGATCCGTCCGGCCTGGGAGTTCCACGAGTCCTCGTTGGCCGCGATGGGAAAAGTGAGGCTCTTCCAATCGGGGGGAGGGTCCTGCCTCGACTCTCTGATCGCCAACTGGTAGACGAGGTGGTCGAGCGTTCCCCGCATGTGGTGGACGACATCACCAAAGAGCAGACCCCAACGAACCACGTCCGGTTCCCGCTGGAACCTGATGTGGACGATGTGCTCCGTGCTCTGAGTGTTTTCTGGCTCGGAGTAAAAGGTATACGGGTGAGCCCGCAACCAATCGGCAATCTCGCTTTCAAGCATTTTGAGATATTCCCGAGCATGGTCGAGCTTGGCAGCAAGTGGAGCGAACGATCCCGTGGGGAGCACTGTCCGGAACCCTACGCCGCGACTTCGGACGGTGCCCCGTGAGCCGCCCGAGCGTTGTCCAGAGCCGTCGCCAGCCTGGCCAGGATGGTCAGATCGACGTGCAGCCGCACTTTGGGGAGCCTGCGTACCCGCAGGGGCAAGAGGCTCCACTGGTGCTTCAGGACGCCGAACTCGCGCTCTACAGCGCCACGCTGACGGTACAGAGTACCCCAGCGGGCCGTGGACCGAGGTACCAACGTGTGCAGCCGGTCAGCCTTGACCCACACGGACGCGGGCTGACACTCACCAGACGGGCAGCGCCATTTCGACGCTTGGCGCTTGGCGTCGGAACCGGCAAAGGTCCAGTCGCCGTGCTCACACGACGGGGGCTGGTGCTTTCCGTCTACGACGAACGGAGTCTTGCGGAGCGGAATGATTGGCCGAACCCCGCGTGCCTCGCACGCTTCGTAGACCGGAGCCACGTCGTAGCCCTTGTCCAGCACTGCGGTAGTGACCGCGAATCCATTGTCGGTCAGCTTGTCGAGCAACGTGGGCACCAACGGAGACTCGCTGTGACGGGCCGTTTCGACCTGCCAAGCCACAGGCAGGCCCGTCGTGGTGCATACAGCGGCGTGGACCTTGTACCCGTAGTACCCGCCACCCTTGCGGGTAGAAATGGCCGAACGGTGGCCCCACGACGCGTCGGGGTCCGAGTAGACCTTGCGCTCCGGTCCACCCTTGGACAAGAACCGTTGCCCATTCGCATATGCAGGAAGGTCCGACCCGTCGATAGCCACGGTGGCGCCCATTTCAGGGTGCTCCTCACGCAAGGCCGCCAACACCGAGTCGATGCACTCGGCCAGGGCGTTCCCGAACTCGCGCAGCTTGGTCGCGAACCTGTAGCACGCCCACTGAGAGGGCATGTCGTTGGCGCTCACGCCCAATGCCCTGCGGAGAGCGGCGTGCTCGGTCACCAGCGCCACGACACGCGTCCATGTCGGCAGGACGTACAGAGATTTGACCAGTGCCAAACCCAGCATCGTCCGAATGGGGTAGCCGGGGCGCCCGGTCCAGCGGGTGTTCTCAAGGCGGGTGATGAAGGCGCGAATCTCCGGTGTGCCCAGCAATCGGGCCACCTGGGAAGCGTCACGGGGTATGGGTACGGTTGGTGTGGCCATTGGAGGTGCTTTCTCCTGTGGTCCGGTCCCGGGGCTGTTTCCGCAGCGCCCGGGACCACTATTCGTGTGGGTTCTTTTCGGTCAATCTACAAGCAGGGTGTAACAGTCAAAGGCCCTGGTGGAGGCCCAAATGGGTGCCACTGAGAGGGGCGAAACGACCCTTGGGGTATTTGGGACTCCTGGGGCTCTGGGGGCGTCCATAGACTTGCCCGACGTGCCAGAGCACCGGGGAGTCTCCACGGCCTTTGCTGTCGCCATTCTCTCGACCGGCCTGGGTGGCCTGGTGGCTTTTGGAGTTGGCCGTGGGCTCCAAGACAAGCCGTTTGAGTGGTTTTGGCTTACTGACCTCTGTCTGGGCCTCACAGTCGCAGGAGTAGTGGCTGGGCTGGCGGTGTTTTGGCGTCTATGGGTCGTCCGAGGCCACAGGCTGAAGATCAATGGGTTCATAAAACAAGGCAACCGTTTGCTGTTCTCGACCCTTGGAACTACCGCCGCGACGACTGTTAACCTTCGATACGGCCGCACCATGCCAGAGGAAGAGTTGGTTCCGGCGTACGAGGCGTGGCGGACGCTGGTCTATGAATGGCTAAGCCAAAAGAGGCCGTATTGGGCTGACTATTTCGAAAACCGGGCAGGAGCCCGAACAGCTGAGGAGCTTTACCAAGACATCGGTCGCAACCACATCGGCCTGACGACAGAGATACAACACGCTACTCACGAAGGGTTGAGTCTCCACCTCCAGCGACTAGCAGAAATCCTGATGAAGCTATGATCGGCGCCCCCGTTTCGCCAATCCTTTCGCCACGAAATCGGCCCTCCGAAGTCCGATTTGGTCGTGGGGTAAAGAAATCTCAGATCGTGGGGTCATCTCCTGATGGGGGGTCGGAAAGCATACCCCTGACCTGCGGTCCCTCGTTTCGCCAAACTCTCCTAGCGACCTGAAAGTGCTGCGATGACCGGTTCGATCTGTCCAAGGGCGTCGGGTCGAACCGTGTAGTGGCTGAACCCCCAGCGTTCACGGTGTTCGAGCAGGCGTTCAACGATGGCATCCTTGCTGCCTACGAGAAGGTAGGGCGTTGCCAGCACATCCTCAGAGCTGAGCGTTGGCAGTTTGGTGCGGGAAATGGCCTCTGCCGTGCTGACAGCGTCGTCAGTTACGACGACAGCTTGGACGAGCACCTGAAACTCAAGCGAATCGAGCCGGTCGTCCGCCGCAAGCCGGACGCTAGCAACATCCTGCTCGACTCTCGCCAGGCGGAAGCCGTCCGGATCACGGTGTTGGCCGTCGGCCAGCGTTCGTCCGAGACCGGTGAACCCAACGGCGTCAGCGCGGCGGGCAGCGATGCCGAGAACCCGTCGTCCGCCCCCGCCGACGAGAAGGGGCACATGCTCCTGGGCCGGGCGTGGATCGCACCGCTCATCACGAAGCCGGTAGTGGGTGCCGGAGAAGGTGACCGATTCGCCATCAAGCAGCTGGCGCAGCACGACGACCGCTTCTTCCAACCGGTCGACTCGAATCGGAGCTTGGTCGAAGCCGATCCCCGCTCGCTCGTACTCGGGCTGGGCATGGCCCGCCCCGAGCCCGAGTTCAAGACGTCCGTCGCTGAGCAGGTCGAGCGTTGCCGCCTCTCGGGCGAGAAGCGAAGGGTGGTGGAAGTCGTTGTTGAGCACCATGACGCCCAGGCGGAGCCGACCGCTCACTTCGGCAGCCGTTGCCAGGGGCACGAGAGGTGACAGGCTGTTCCCGAGGTGGTCCGCCGTTACCAGCATGTCGAAGCCAGCGTCGTCGACCCGCTTGACCAGATCGACCCACTCACGTCGAGATGCCGCCTCCCCTGCCTGGAGGCTGAATCGGAAGGGAACCAACTCTGAGTGAACTGCATTGCTCACGCTCACATGATGCCGGGTCCGGAAGCGCCCAGGGTGTCCGTGCTGGGTCCGAGGTGCATTAGGGATAGCAAGAATGGGTGCCCGGGTATCACCTGCCCGAATCCCGTGCTACCCCGTGGCGCCAAAGGCCTTCGACCTTGTCCTCGGTGAGTCGCTTTGGGCTGAATGGCGCCGCCACGGGGTTGACGTCATGTCGGTCATTGGGCCGGCGATGGACACTCCGACTTATCGGACCAGCATGCCGCCGGAGGTCCTCGCCGTGACCCCCCCGCCGATAGCACTAGATCTGGTCGTCGAGGAGGTCCTCGACGCCCTCGGGTCGTCTCCGTCATTCGTTCCCGGCCAAACAACCGCGAATTGCTCGCCGCTCTCGGCGCTCTACCCCGAGTTCAACAAGTCGAAGCCATGGCCGCCGCCCATGCCGGGTTCGCCAAGCGGCGCCAGTAGGCTGCGGATCCCTGGAGCACCTCCAGGGGTCGGCCACCGACCATCCGAGTCGTACCGGAGTCGGGCGGTGCGCATCCCGAACGCCGGTAGATGGGGGCTTCGACGCTGAGCGAGTCACCTGTCGATGGTTTAAGTAAGGGCGTCAAGGTGTACCTGGTCGGACGTTACTCAAACCAGTGGAGGTAATAGGATGTTACTCTAACCTCCCTTACACCCCTGTTGACCTGCAGAGACTCCTGAGCACCGCCTGTCTCGAATCATCAGATCCGACCTCAGAACGCCCTCCGAGGCAACATCAGCGCCGCCTCCGACCCGACGAACTGAGTCAACTCAAGTCCGAGTACCTCTCAGGGGTCGAGGTGAAACAGCTCGCCCAACGCTTTGGGATCACCCGGCAGACAGTTATCGAGTGCATGCGCCGAGAGGGCGTCCCACGGCGATATCCGAAGCTCGGCCAGGAAGCGATCGACAAAGCTGCGTCGCTCTATCGTTCGGGCTGGTCGCTCGTTGCCGTAGGTGGGGCTTTGTCCGTGGACCCCAGCACCGTTCGTCGAGTTCTCGTCACGCAAGGTGTCCCGATGCGGGATCCCCAGGGCCGAGAACGCCGGGGATAGGTACAGATCGCCGATTTCGACCACAAGAAGCACGGACGGTGGGGATGGTGGGTCCGCTGATCTGTGCTCCCTTCGGTCCGCTCCGATCTGGCGTGCCATATGAGCGTTATCAGATGACCTGCAGACCCCTGTATGGTCCAAGCCATAGCGCGCAAGCAGCACCGCCCCGAATATGCGTGGTTTCGGACGCCTCGACCTGCGGACCCGACCGCCCACCTGCCCTGGCACTTTTGTGCGCTCCCCGTTCACCACCAGCGTCCCCGAAACCATGTTGGTGCTTGCAGACGCGAGCGTCACCTAACGGCAATTTGGGGACGACGCATCGGCAATCTCGGCGCGGCCTTCTGGCATACCCCTCGGACTGATGGCCCCGATTTCAGTCGAGGTCTTTGATTGCTTGGGTGGCGCGCCGTTCGATGTTCGCATACCCGTGATCAACCGCCGCAACGCGCGCTTCGGTGAGAAGGTTTCGCGCCTTGTCGGTGTCTCCGAGAGCACCGCGTTCGCTGAGCATCTTTCCCCAGGAGAGGTTGGTGCAGGCGGCGAAGAACTTGGCGCCTATCCGGGCGCTGGTCGCGGAGGCTTTGGCGAAGTAGGCGTCGGCTTCGTCGTAGCGGCCGAGGACGGTCGCGAGACCGCCGAGGGAGTGGCTGACTGGACCTTCGGCAGTGATTTCTATAGTGGCGAGCTGATCGGCGTAGGGAGCGAGTCGGTCAAACAGTGGTGCCGCGTACTTCGGGTCATGACATTCGATTGCTGCTTCCGCATACCAAACCAATACGGAGAGCCAAATCGCATCTATGGGAAGATTGAACTCGTCATTCGCCAGCTCCGCGAGGAGGTGGGCCGCGTCTTCGATGCGGTCGGCTTGTGCGTGTGCGAAGGCGAGTCCGGCCTTGTACCCGTGGGCGACATCGGGAGCCTCGACGATCATCTCCTCCAAGACCGGCACTAATTCGTCTAGGTTTCCACGTTGGTGGTTGACGGGGAGGAGTTGTGCGCTGTAGAAGACCGCGGCGTCGGGTTCGCCGCTGTCGGTACCGATCTGCAGAGCTTCTGTGACCAATTCCTCGGCTTGATCGGTGTCACCTGCGATCATTGCTCGCATCGCGGCGTTGTATGTGTAGGTCCACTGCAGCTGCGGCTGATTGAGCTGCTCGGCGAGGGATCGTTGGATCTCGAGGCAGCGGTCCATCTCGTCAATGTCCCCCGCGCGGTGGGAGGCGTGCGTCTGCCACAGCGCCGCAAAGAAGATCAGCATTGGATCGCCGATTCGTTTGGCGCGCGCCAGGGCGCCGGCCGAGCGGGTCAAGGACTCTTGGTGCAGGGACGGCACGTCAAGCGGCACAAAGATGTGATTGAGGACCCGCACGATGATGGCGTCATCGGCACACGCGTGGGCAATGGCGAGCGCCTCGTCGGCCAGCGACCGGCGTCGTTCGAGGGGACCCCCGAAGGTGAGGTCCGAACAGAGGGTGGCAAGCACGAGCGCGCGGTCAGGGTGGTCCTTCGTGAGACGAGCGAGTGCCTCTTCAAGGATCGCGACCTTGTCGATATCGACCGCCGCGGTTGAGGTCACATACCCACGGTCGTTGGCGAGGGCGGCGGCGACGAGTCGCTCGGTGTCACCGATGCTTGCAGCTCGGCGCGCCGCATCGACGAGTGTGTCGCGAGAGGCGGGATCGCCGCTTTGGCGTTGCGCGGTCCCGAGCCCAATCGCCAGGTCGATCGCGAGGACCGGATCGGGGTCCGTGGCTTGGGGGTACAGATCGAGTGCTTGGGCGTAATAGAGCAGCGCGTCGGCGGGGGCGAGGGCGTTGAGCGCGGCGTCGCCGGCCTGCCGGGAGTAGTTGATGGCTTTGCCGACGTCGATCGGTTGGGTGGCGCTGAACCAGTGCCGCGCGAGCTCGCCGACTCGGTTGCCGGGGCGGTCACCGCACAGCTCCTCGAGTGCTTCGGCGACACGCCGGTGCGCTCGCGCTCGGCGGTTGGGGCCGAGGTCCTCATACAAGGTGTGTTGTATGAGCGTGTGCGCAAAGTTGTAGCGACCCGAGTCGGCAAGCTCCCGCACGAGAGAGGCAGTACTCGCGGCGTCGAGGATGTCGAGTAACTCGTCATCGGTCGTGCTCGTCGCTCTTGCCAGGAGATCAAGATCAAAGTCGCGACCGATCACCGCGGCGACGGACAACACGCGTTCGGCCTTCTCTCCCAGTCGGCCGACTCGTGCGCCGATGACCTCGCGCACACTGTCCGGCAAAGCCATCTGATCGAGAGAGTTCTCCGTGGTCCAGCGTCCGGTCGTGTCTTGAAAGATCGTGCCCGTCTCCGCAAGATGGCGAAGCACTTCGCGCACGAAGAACGGGTTGCCGTCGGTTTCGCGATACACGGCGTGCGCGAGGTCCACCCCCGCGTCGTCAAGGCTGTGACCTGCGGTCGCCTCCAAGAGAGCCATCACACCGTTATCGTCGAGTCCCGAAAGCTCGATGCGGCTCACACCGCTCGTTCGACGCAGTGCCGCGAGGACGTCGGTGAGCGGGTGCGAGCGTGACAGTTCGCTATCGCGATATGTCCCGAGCACGAGCACGCGCATGGACTGATCCGCGGCGACGAGATGCCGCAACAGCAACAAGCTGGCTTTGTCGGCCCACTGCAGGTCGTCGAGCACCATGACGAGAGGCTGCGCTTGGGACGCCATGCCCACGAGGCCAACCGCGGCAGCGAAGAGTAAGAACCGTTCCGAGTCGGTGTCATTGGCTTTCGATGACGGCAGGTCAGGGATCCTGCTGGACAGGGCAGGGACAAGCCTGGCCAATTCGGAACCGTGCGCAGCGACATGCGCGAGGAGCTGATCCTCGGGCGCGTGGGTCACGAAATGGCCGAGCGCCTCGGCGAAGAGTTGGTATGGGGTAGCGAGGTCCTCCTCGCAATGGCCGAACAACACGCAGGCCCCGGTGTCGAACGCGGCCCGGGCCGCGTCGGCCACGAGTGTGGTCTTGCCCAGACCGGCCTCCCCTGAAACGAGCAATACCTCACGCCCTTCACCGTTGGAAACACGCTTGAACACGTCAGCGATGGCTCGTGTCTCGACTTCGCGGCCGACGACGCCCACGGACGGCCGCCCGGCCAAGCGAGCCGGCAATGGCACAACGATCACGTCAGCATCGGCCCCGCCGAGCGGCTCCCAGCAGACCTCGACGGTCGCGACGGGCTCGGGCAATCCCTTCAACATAAGTTCCCCGAGCGAGCGGCACTCGTGACGGTTGCGCCGTCCCGCCATCACCCGCACGATGTCCGTCGCGAGAACTTGTCCGCTCTCACACCTCGCGCACAGCCGAGCCGCCTCGACGATCGGATCGCCGAAATAATCCTCGTTTTCCTTGCTGACCTCGCCACCGCTCAGCCCCACCCGCAGACTTACCGAATACTCGCGGTCGCGGTTGTCGCGTTCGACTCCTTGTTGCATCGCTACTCCGCACGACAGCGCGGCCGACGCCGATCCGAACACCACCATCAGCCCGTCACCTAGGTTCTTGACCTCTGTGCCCCCCCACTCGGCGACCGCCTGACGCAAGATCGAAAAATGCTCGCGGCGCACCTCGTCAGCCGCCTCGACCGAGACACGCTGCGACAACTCGGTCGAGCCCACCACATCGGTGAACAAGACGGTGACGTTCTCGATCGCCATCTAGAACTCGGTGATTGCAGCGATGTCGCGCTGCAGCTGCTTGTATTCGGCTGAGCTCGTGATGGGCAGTAGCGACTTGAACTTCATCACCTTGCCCCGCACCTTGATCTTGCCCCGCAAGAACGCGGCGTTCGCACCGAGCTCACTCTTTTGGATCTTCATCGCATCGTCGTGCGCGGTCGTCAGCGTGATCTCGGGGTCATCTAGCAATCCGAGGCGGCTCTCGACGATCTTGCCGTTCTCGAGCAGCCAGTAGTACTCGATATCTCCGTCCGGACCGCCGGTCACCACATACTGCATCCGCGCCGAAACGCCGGGACGCTCAGGTTGAGATTCGGCCATCCTCCGCGTCTCATCGAGCCACTCCTGGCTCAACCACTTCCACATGTCGCTCTCCGGGATCAGTACAGCACCAAGCCGGTGAACAGAACCCTACTCTCCGTTGGCAGCGCACCGCACACCGCATCCCAACACCGTGCCTACGTCCATCCGACACGGTGTCCAGCGAGCCCGAATGGGGTGTCCCCGAACAGCATCTCCTGAACGACGACGCCAAATACCCCCGATCGGCGGTTCGATGGTCGTATCTTGCCGTCCGACGGACCCTCGGTGCTGCCTATTGCGAGCGATGCTGAACGCATGAAACAGCCGCTCGGCACTGCCAGTCCAGCGAGCCCAAGATGAGCTGGGCGACGAGGAGAAATAGGGGTTCGGTATCACCCGCTATCGGATGTCCCGATGATGGCCTCGGACCGCTCGCACAGGGCGGCTACCGTTCGATCCTCATTTCGGCCGCTAGGCCAAAATCCACCCGATATCGCTCCGGGCGCTGGAGTCTCTCAGCATTCTGCGCTGCGGGGTTCCAGTAAGGCTCTCAAGGACTACCCCGCCGCACCACTCCGGCAGTAAGCCCCAATCCGTCCGCTTCACTGGTCAGTGATTTCGGTCGGCCGACCGCTCTCTCCCCGAGACCACTTCCTGCCGTCGACGTCGGTAAACCGAATCTCGAGTTCGGGATCGCCTTCGTAGGTCCGATCCTCAACCAACCACAGACCAATCTCGACTGGCGTTTCCACGGTCGCTCCGGGTCCCAAGGCGTGCCATTCCCCATGCTGCTCCTTGGGCGAGTCTGGGGGACTTGTTGGCTCTCGTGCCAGGAGTTCTACATCGAAGATGGGAACAGGATTCGCATTGGAGGCTGTCGCAGGAATCTTGACTATCCAGCCCACGTTTCGCGCCGCGCGACACGATGCGATATGCCTGTCAACGTGCGAGACGGTGATCGTGACCAGCTCTGGCTGATGCCGCCGTCGGTGGCCGACTGGCTACCTGAGGGACATCTGGCGTGGTTCGTACTCGAGGTGGTGAAGGAGCTCGATCTCTCGGAGTTCTTCGCCACCTACCGCACAGACGGTCGCGGTGGCGCCACTTACAGTCCCGAATCGATGCTCGCCGTGCTTCTCTATGCCTATTGCACCGGAGAGCGATCTTCGCGACATATAGAACGCCGGTGTCACGAAGACGTCGCCTATCGGGTCCTCGCGGCGAACCAGCACCCGGACCATGCCACCTTGGCCAGGTTCCGCCAGCGTCACGAGGGCGCAATCTGCGATCTGTTCGGGCAGATCCTGGGCCTCTGTGCGAAGGCGGGGTTGGTTGACACGGGCCTCGTGGCGATAGACGGCACCAAGATGGCCGCCGATGTCTCACCTCGTGCCAATCGCACAAAGAAGCAGCTCGCTGAAGAGATCTTAAAAGAGGCAGAGCGGATAGACGCCGAAGAAGACGAGCGCTTCGGAGACAAAAGGGGAGACGAGCTCCCCGAACCCTGGGCCCGTCCCCATGGCCGGCGCGAGCGCATCCGAGAGGCCCTTCGCCAGATCAACGAAGAGGCTCCCCGAGACTACGAGTCGAAGAGAGAAGTGCGGGTCGAGAAGGAGGCCGAACTCGGCCACAAGCTTCCAGGACGGGCACCTGGTCCCACCTCCAGACGCTCGAAACGCCCCTTGGCTATCAACGTCACCGACCCCGATTCACGAGAGATGTGGACCACCGACAAGAGAACCGTCCAGGGATACAACGCCCAGGCGGCTGCCACCGCCGAGCAGATCTTGGTGGCAGCCGAGGTCACCAAGGCCGCATCGGACTCGGTGAACTTCCTCCCCATTGCCCAGGCGACCAAGGACATGCTGGCCCAAGTGGGCACAGGGCCGGCGGAAAACATCGTGGCCGACGCAGGCTACTGGTCGACCGCCAACGCGACCGCCGACCTAGGGCCGAACCTCCTGATCAAGGTCAACAAGAGGGGCACCTTCAACCAAAGGCGTCCGATCTCCGAGGAGCGCCGCCTCGTGTTCGAAGAGATCCGGGCTGGAAAGCTCACTCGTCGCCAAGGCGCCGAGAAGCTGGGCATCTCCTCCAAGTACTTAGGCTACGCGTTCGCCAATTACCTGAACGATCCGGAGCCTGAGGTCATCACTGACCCGCACCAGCGCCACGCCGTGATCGAACGAGTCGACCGAGGCGAGATCTCGATTCGTGAAGGGGCGCGCGAACTGGGCCCCTCATATCACAAGGCCCACGAACTCCTTCAGCGACATCGCCGTGGCCTGCCCGACCCCACACTTGCTCTGCTCGAGATGGAGGCCAAGCTGGAGAAGCCCGAAAACGATGCCCTCATGCGCAAGAGACAGACAGCCATCGAACCTGTCTTCGGCAACATCAAGTCCAATCGCGGGTATCGAAGGTTCGCGCGGCGCGGCCTGACAGCCGTCCAGAGCGAGTGGCGACTCATCTGCGCAACCCACAACGTGCTCAAGCTCTGGAGGGTGTCGATCCCCTGATAGGTCCGGTGGATCGATCCCTTTCCTCAAAGTCTCGAACACCCGTGACCTGCCCGTCCCGTGTTCCTGCGACAGCCTCCATTGTGTATTCACACGTCGAAGCGGACTGCTGGACCATCGATCCCGAATAGCCCACCTTGTGGAAACAAGGCAGTGTCCGTCCACCAGACCGAGACCAGCGATGCGTATTCCATCCTCACGGTTCTCCTCGGCGTTTAAGCCAGGTGACAAAGCGACAGCAAGTCGGTCGAGGGTCGAGGGTTGGAGTACGCATCTTTGGGAACTCCTGACCGGACAGGTCGATTGGCCTCGCCAAATGGGGCTTGACCTGCAAGAACGTTGTCGAAATGACAACGCTGTGGACCCTAGAGGACACCATTCAAACCCCCCTTTACCAGGGAACATGGGGATTCAGAGCGGTGTCACATGGCCTGATTTGATCAATCCGCGGGTCCGAACAGCCATCGGCGAGCTCTACGACCATGTCTTTGGTGAGTCCCGAGACAGCGCAGCTATCAGGTGCCATCGTGTTCCGCCTGACAGATCGAGACAGGTTCAGCGCCGGCTCCCACCCGAGGAAATCGAGGAGCTCATCCATGGCTACGTGGCCGGAGCGACGGCACTCGCATTGGCCGGCAGGCACTCGATTCACCGGACCACCGTCTTGGCCCTTCTCGAACGCCGCCAGGTGTCCAGGCGAGGGCGGGTGCTGACCCCTGATCACATTGAACGAGCGGTCTCTCTGTACGCGTCGGGTCTCTCCTGTGCCTCGATCGGCAAGGAGCTCCAGGTCAATCCCGAGACGGTCCGCCAGGGCCTGTTGAAGGCCGGCGTGGCCATGCGCAGGCCCGGGCGCCCATCAGCCACAAAGGAGTCTTGAGCCACCTCGATCGGCGATACCGGACGACATCGGGGCACTGGACACTCCCCTACCCGCCCTCCTCCGGCGTTTCCGATCGGTCTATTCGCTGATAGTGGATGCGCGTGGAGGAGTGATCGGTCACCGGATTAGGCCCTCATTCCGGTCCTCTCGGCGGCCTGTCCCCGGCATGTGCGAGCGGACCGATGTCTTCCGCGAACTCGCGTTTGCGCGCAACCCGTGCGCCCTTTAGAGGTTGGAGGTCGGTGCGACGAGGAAAATCACGACGTCCCACAGGACGTGGCTTACGATGAGCGATTCCACGTCGACGCCGGCCGCCGCCAGCACCGACCAGTAGGCGCCAGCCACCCCTGCTGCCCCCACCAGGGTGGGATTGCCCGATGCGAGGTGGACCCCAGCGTAGGCAGCAGAGGCCAGCGCGGCACCCGCCCACCGACCCCGGCGGCGTGATAGCCGTTCCTGCAGGAACCCTCGCCAGAACAGTTCCTCGGCGGGTCCGATCACCGCCGCCAGGCGAGCCGCGATGACCCGCTCGTCTTGGTCTGAGCGCAGATCGTAGATGGCGTCGATGTCGCCGGCGCCGTCGGGCATGATCCGCCGCGCCATGAGGTCGCCGACCTGGAAGATGGCGTAGAGGCCACCGGCGATGGCGGCACCTTGGAGCAGGTGCCGCGGCTGGGGGCGCACATGGCGCAGCTCGGGCCGGCGGGCGAGGGCCACAGACCCGAGCACGGCGCCGGTAGCGGTCATACGCCTCCAGAACGATGACTTCGGGCCTCGGAAGGTCAAAGCAAAGCAGGCGGCTGCCAGCCCCAGCGCAGCAACCGCTTCGGCGTCCAAGCGAACGCGGACGTCTGAGTCGGGTGGGGGTGCCACGGCGGCTTCCGTCATGCAGCCGTGGCGGCAAGCCCCGCCACCAGCAGCGCCCCGAAGACGGCGTAGAGCTGGGCGGTGGCGAGGTCAATGGTAGCGAGGCTGCGCCGATCGCCGCGGGCGCCGAGCTCGGCGGCCCTGACGACCTTGACGAAGAACGGCAGTGACAGCACGGCGGCGATCGCGTCCGTGGGTACGGCGTCGGCCAGCACGGCACAGACCAGTGCGATGTACGCGCCGAGCACCAGGCCGATGTACGCGAGGTGCGCCCAGCGCCCACCGACGCGGATCGACAAAGTAGTGATGCCCACTCGGGCGTCGTCGGCGATGTCGCGCCACTCGTTGCCCTGGAGGATGGCGGTCACCAGGCAGCCGACGGGCATGCTCACGGCGAGGGCGGCGAGTGAAAGTCGGCCGGTGACGACGTAGTAGCCGCCCTCCACCATGAGGGGGCCCATGAGGACGAACACCACGGGCAGCCCCCACCCCCGGTACTTGAGGCGCAGGGGCGGGGCCGTGTAGCCCACGCCGCCGAGGAGGCCGATCGCTCCGAGCGCCGCCACGGGCCAGCCCCGCTCCGCGATCATCCAGCCGCCGAGCCCCGTGGCGACACCCAGAGCAACGGCGGCATAGACAAGGGCCTCGCGCTCGCTGACGCGCCCCTTTAGAATCGCCAAGCTGGCCCGGGGTGAGGTGATGGAGTCAGCGCCGCTCCGGACGTCGTAGACCTCGTTGATCACGTTGGTGCCGACTTGGAGCAGGACGGAGGCAACCAAGGCGGCCGCCGCCAGGGTCCAGCGGATGTGCCCAACGCCGGCAGCCAGAGCGATGGCAGCCGCGACCGGGATGGAGCTGGCCCCAAGGCTGAACGGGCGGGTCAGCTCCCACCACGCCGACAGCCGGCGCCCGAGGGCGCTGGGTGCAGCGGACACTCGCCCCTGACGAGCTACAGGTCTTGCATCACCACCTGAAACACCGAGACGAGGGGCGACCGTGGCGTCCACCGCACCCGGCGGCGGCGGACGTTCGGTCCCGGCGAATGCGACGGCGGCAGCCAGGACGCCGGCCACCTGGTCGTCCTCCTGGACGACGGGCTGGAGCAACGGGCGATCGAGGCCCACCCGGTGGTAGTCCCATGCCCGGGCGGCGACGTCGTCGACCGTGCCGCACAGGATGAAGGCGTCCACGAGTTCGTCGGGCAGCAAGCTGGCGGCACGGTGATACTCCTCGGCCCGCCAGGCCTCGGCCACGTCGTCGCGAAACTGTCGGGGCAGCCCGGCCCGCTCGAGCGACAGGTCGGACAGCACGCTCATCATGTAGATGACAAACGGCTCACGCTTGGCCCGGTTCAGGGCGTCGCGCCGACTGGGTGCAACCACGCTGAGCAGGTAGCCCGCGGTCTTGACGGTGCCGGGGGGCCGACCGGCGGACGCCTCCGCCGCCCGTAGGCGAGCCAGGATCCCCGTGAGGCTCGGTAGCGACTCTGCCGGGCGCGCCAGGTACCCGTCTGCCAGGCGCCCTGCCAGCTCCACCATGGAAGACCGGTAGCCGGCAACGTAGATGGGCACGTGGTGCACCGGTGGGAACATCGGCGCCAATTCCGGCACCCCGGGTGCCTGGGCTGGGAGCCGCTCGCCCCGCCACAGCGCCCGCATGATCTCCATGGCCTGCTCCAACTGGCCGATCGAGCCTTCGGGACTATAGGCAACACCCATCTGGGCGAGCCGAAGCGGGAGGCCGGTCCCGAGAGCGCACACGACGCGTCCGGGTGCCATCTCGTCGAGAGCGCTCACCGTCATGGCGGTAAGCACAGGGTGGCGGGTCAGGGGCGTGACGGCCCCGAGCGCAACCCCGATGCGCGGAACGTGGCTGGCCACAGCCGCCGCATACGAGACGGCATCGCGCTCGAAGTAGCTCTCGTGGAACCACACGGAGTCGAGCCCAGCGGCCTCCGCCTGGTGTGTCCACGCGACGACGTCGTCCACAGAACCGCGGGCAGCCAGTCCCAGGCCTACCGGGCGGGCCAGCTCAGGCACCTCGCCTCCTCGATCTCATCGTCGCCGCAGCCTAGGAGGTTCGGCCGGGCTGCCAGGATGCGGACGTGGAGTTCGATCCCCTCGCCCCCGGCCCAGCCCGTGACAGAGCCGTCCGCCAGATGTTCGACCGCATCGCCCGCCGCTACGACCGAGTGAACAGCCTCTTGACCTTCGGCATGGACCGAGGCTGGCGACGACGGGCAGCGGCCTCCCTCGGCCTGGCGCCAGGATCGCTGGTGCTAGACGTGGGTTGCGGCACCGGTGGCTTCTTGCGCGAGCTGGAGGCGGCCGGCTACCGGTGCGTCGGGTTTGACATCTCCGAAGGCATGCTGCGCGCTGGCGGGCCAGGCCCCCGTGTGGCCTTGGCCGACGGACTCCGCCTACCGGTGCCGGATGCGGCGGCGGACGGCGCAACGTGTGGCTTCGCCCTGCGCAACGTTATCGACCCGGCAGCGCTCTTTATCGAGCTGGCTCGCGTGCTTCGCCCCGGGGGCCGATTCGCTCTCTTGGAGGTGGCAGAGCCGTCGTGGCAGCCGGCGCGGCTGATACACCACGTGTACTTCCATCGGGTGGTGCCGGCGGTTGGCGGAGCGCTTTCCGATCGGCAGGCCTATCGGTACCTGCCGGCGTCGAGTTCCTTGCTGCCTCCTCCCGTCCGTCTCGAAGCGATGGTGCTCGACGCGGGTTTCACCCACTACTGCCGCAGTCTGGTGGGGCTGGGAGCGGCCCAACTACTCGTCGCCACCCGCGCGTGACAATCGCACGGTGAGGCTGTCAGGGCCTGGGCCGAGCGCGAAGAGGACGGTCGTTTCAACCAAGCCTGAATGGGCGATCGAGAAGACGAGAAGAGCCGGCGTGCATTTGCTGGACAGGCCGCCGCCTTGTTTCGCCCGGGAAGTGCCTGATGTCGGCAACCCGCCCCTGAGGCCGAACAGCGCGCTATTCGCGGTTCCGAGCGGTCCCGGTCGGGGGCTTGCTGAGCCAGTCTCAACCGGGGGGCGCAGGAGCCGGCAGTTGCGCGTGGTTCAGGACGTACGGAGCATCCGCCCCAGTCCGGGTGTTCTGAAATTCCTAACCGCGTCAAGGGGGCGTAGCCTCGTCTTCTGAGCGGGCCAGCGCGGGGCGCCTATGGTGACCCCTATCTCGTTGGCTCGCTCACCGCGTCAGGGATGCGAGACCGTCGGCGAGCAGCGGGTGGGATCGAGTAGCGCTTGGCGATGATCGCCCTGGCCACTTCGCTGTCGACGGGAGTGCCGTCGACATCTCGCACCACGTAGAGCTCGCCCGAGCGCATGCAGGCGGCGATCCGGGTGACAAGGGTCGTGGCCAGGTGACAGATCGCCGAGTAGTGATGCAGCCGGCGCTCCATGATCAGCCGGTAGTACTTGGCGGCCAGCTGGGGATCTTGGTGACGAGCCCGCTCGGCGGCGAGGAACAGATCACGGCGCAGGCCGGGGTCTCCTTGTTTGGTGATGCCGGGTCGGGTCTCGGTGAAGCCCGACTGGTTCACACCGGGCACCATCCCCGAGAACGAGCGGACGGCCGCCAGGTTGGCGAAGCGCGTCGCATCGCCCAGGCGCCCGGCGATCCCCGCCGAGAGCACCGGGCCGACACCGGGCGCCGAGCGCACGATGCCCTTGGGGTCGGCCACCTGGTAGAGCTCGGCGATGCGACCATCGAGCCGTTCGATCTCGACATCGAGCTGACCGATGAGCCGGACCTCCTGGGCGAGGTCCCAGGCCAGCTCGTCGAAGTCGAGACCTCCGCCTGTCCACAAGGTGACGGCTTCTGTCGCCGCCTCGAGGAGCCCAGCGGCGTACTCGGCACCCAGGTGGCCCCCGCTCGTCTTTCTCACCAGGTCGGTGAGCCGGGAAAGGCCCAGCCGACGCAGGGTTTTCGGGTTCCCGTAGCGCTCGAGGACCACGGCGGAGGTCTTGGTCCCCCGGCTCCCGAGCGCCTCGTTGTAGGCCGGGCCCAAGAGGTCCAACATGGCATCGATGCGCTGGTGACACGCCCGACGCTGGTCCACGATGTCCACTCGCCGACGCACCGCTCGCTTGAGCGGCTCAGCGGGCCCGAGCCCGCTCACCTCTGTGAGCCCCTCGGGATGAAGAAGCGGCACACGCGAGAGCACGAGCGAGTCGAGCCGGTCGTTCTTGGTGTGCTTCTTGTAGTAGTTGCGCAGGTCCGCCGACTGCTCGGGGGCGATCATCACCACCTTGGCCCCGGTGGCCTGGAAGTGCGCAGCCACGACCACCCACGCACTGCGGGTGGGCTCCATCACCACCGTCAGCTCCGATGCAGGTCCAACCGCCGCGCTCAGGGCCGCCAGGTCATGAGGATGGCTCGTGAAGCGCCGACGTGACCAGATCACCTCTCCCCGGTCGTTGCTCAAGGTGGCGACGTGCGCAGCCCGCACGGCCAGGTCGACTCCCAATGTGCTCACAGGCCCTCCTCGGCTCGTGGTCGATGTCGATCCACGGCCGGCCGGTGATGCGCAAGGTCCCGAACATCACTAAGAGGGCTCTGGCTTCGCCAGTCCCGAATTCCTTAAACAGGGTCTCCACGCCCACCGGGCTGGCCCGTCCTGCCCGCCGTTCAGAACACAGGAGTCGGATTACGCCGCTCCGGCGCTCTCGGTGAGACGAGACAGGACGGGATCAACCCGACGCACCCTATGACCCCAGAATCCCGGAGTCAGGAGTGCACGTCCTGTTTAGATGCGCTCTCTTGCAGCGACCAGATCGCCGAATCGGTCGCGATAGGCCAACGGCCGGCCGGACGAACGAGGGCGTCATTCTGTAGCACTCAGCAGCCAACACTCGCGGCCAGAGGCGTTTGTCCCCTGATCAGGTACTTCTCGAACCGGATGAAGAGCTCATCCAGCGGGTGGCGTCGGCACCGGAACCGCCTGGCACAACTCCACGCGCTCAGAGATGCCCTTGAGGCGCCGCTTGCGGAATTGTCGGAACTCGACGCCGGGAACCGCACCAGCCGCCCTCGCCGTCTCCGCGGTGATCACGACCTGGTTCCCCTTGGCCGTCTCCGTGACCCGAGCAGCGATGTTGACGACCTGACCGACAACGTCGTCCTGAGTGACCACTGCTTCTCCAACGTGCAGACCAGCGCGCAGGCGTAGTGGAGAGGGCGCGTTCTCGAGCAGCTCGAGCGCTGCTCGGATGGCGCCGTTGGCGTCGGGGAAGGTGCAGAGCAGCCCGTCACCCAGGTGCTTCACCACCCGTCCGTGCCAGCGGCGCACGACGGGGCCGGCTACCCGGTGGTGTTCGTTGATCAGCGCCGCCGCCGCGCTGTCTCCGTGGGTGTCGGTAAATGATGTGAACCCCTCGAGATCCGTGAACGCGACCGTCACCTCCTCGACCTCACCGTTCCCGTGGCTGCGGAAAGCGGCCAGGAGTTGAACGGCGCTCAGACCCATGGTCGAGAGCAGGGACGGCTTGCGTTCCACCGATCGCGCCAGGAAGTGCTCGAGAATCTCGGTCGGCTTGCTCGGGGAAATCGGCTGATTCACCGGGTCATCCAGCCAACGACGGTCAATGATGCCGAGCTCGAGCGCGGTGGCCGCTTCTTCGGGGTCATTTCGGATGACCTCGGCCGCCTTGCGGGCGAGGAGGCGGCGCAGCGTGTCGACCGCTCCCTCACCGACGGAACGGGCCGAGTCATCCTTGGCACTCACCACCCGGACCCTACTGACACGCACGAGACAACGACAAAGGAACAAGCGGTGCCGCGGGGAGACTCGGGTTTGTGCCGAGGGCCTCAGGCACGCAATCGACGGATCTGGAACGCGAAGACAGACCGGCTCTCGGTGAGACCCACGACGCACCAGATCGAGCTCTCAAAGGCGATTCATCAGGAGTTCGACTTGTGTTCGCGCTGCGTTCATCGCCCCGTAACGCTGCCCTTGTACTCTGCACCTGACTGAGATCAGGTCGCGGGCCAACGGGGACCGCCGAATACCGCCCGGCGCCGACCACCAGACTTGTGGCAGTCACGCCGACGACAGGAAAATGGCCGTTCGATGAGCCGCTTCTTCGACGTCTTGGGTCGAGGTGTCGTCCGCCTCCGCTGGGTGGTGGTGATCGTCTGGATCGTGGGCACGGTCGCCGCGGTCGTTTCGTTACCCACCTTGGCCAGCCAGGTCGACGACAACAATGGGGCCTTCTTGCCGGCCAGCGCGCCGAGCAATCAGGCGGCCCTCCTGGCCGAGCCGCTGATCGGACCGGACACCCACAGCCAGGTGCCCATCGTGGCGGTCACGTCTGACGCCGGCCTCGATGCCGCCGACCGAACGGCGCTCAAGGACGTCCTGGTCCGGCTGCACGAGGTGCCGTCGGCGTTGTCGACGCAGTTCCTCGGGACCTCGCCCGACAACAAGGCGGCCGAGCTCCTGTTCGTGTCGTCGACCTCGCCGTTCAACGAGGGAGAGGGCACGACCCTCATCGACGATCTGAACTCCGTCCTCGCCCATGCCCCGTTGCCGGCCGACCTGCAGATGCATCTGGCCGGACAGCTGGCCACCAACGCCGCCGCCCAGCAACAATCGGCCAAACAGGGCAAGGAGATCCAAGACGCCTCGATCCTCTTCATCATCGTCTTGCTGTTGGCCATCTTCCGGTCGGTGCTGGCACCCCTCGTCACGCTCCTCCCCGCCGCGCTCGTCCTCGTCGTGTCGGGGTCGTTCATCGGTGCCCTGGGCAGCGCCGGGTGTCCTCCAGGTGTCGTTCTTCACGCAGATCCTGCTGATCGTCCTCATCCTCGGGGCGGGGACCGACTACGGCCTCTTCCTGGTCTTCCGGGTGCGCGAGCAGCTGCTCGCCGGCAGTGAGCCCAAGGCGGCCGTGACCTACGCCGTGCGCCGGGTGGGCGAGTCCATCACCGCCTCGGCGGCCACGGTCATCGTGGCCCTCCTCACACTGTTGGCGGCCAGCTTCGGTCTCTATCACGACCTGGGGGTGCCCTTGGCCCTCGGCATCGCCACAATGCTGGCGGCGGGTCTCACCCTCTTGCCCGCCCTGTTGGCCATATTGGGACGGGCGGTGTTCTGGCCGACCAAGACCCTGCCCCGCGACCGTTCGGATGGCGTCTGGGGCCGGGTGGCCGCCCGGCTGGTACGCCGACCCGTCTGGACCCTGACCCTCGGGGTGTTCGCCCTGGGCGTCCTGGCGTCGTTCGCCCTGGGCTTCGTGCCGACGGGCTTCGGCGGGGACGTGTCGGCGCCGGCCGGCACCGACGCCGCCAAGGGCAACGCCGCCCTGGCCGCGCACTTCCCGCAGGCGAGCGCCAATCCGACGAACGTCGTCATGCGCTTTCCGTCGTCGGTGTGGGACAACCCCCAGGAACTGGAGACGGCCACCGCCGGGCTGCGCGCCAGTCGGTATTTCTCCACGATCTCCGGACCCCTCGACCCCAACGGGGCGGCGATCACCCCCGCGGAGCTGTCATCGATCTACCAACAGGTCCACCGCTACGGTCCGGCCCAGGAGCTGGTCACCAGACCCCTCGTGCCTCCGGCCGGCTCCGACCTCTCGGCCGCCGTGTACACCACGTACCTAGCCACCGCCCGCTACATCAGCGCCGACGGGCACACGGTGCAGTGGGAGACCGGGCTGGCTGCGGGCAACGGCGGGAGCACGACCGCCATCGCCGCCGTTCCCGACATCCGATCGGCGGTGGCCGACGTCGCCCGGAAGGCGGGAGCCGACTCCAGTGGTGTGGCCGGGGAGGCGCCGGCCCTCTACGACGTGAGCTCGATCTCCGAAAACGACGTGGGCAAGATCGTGCCTATTGCCATCGTGGCCATCGGCCTCGTGCTGGCCCTGGTGCTGCGCAGCCTGGTGGCGCCCTTGTACCTCATCCTGAGCGTCCTCCTCTCCTACCTGGCGTCCCTCGGCATCTCTGTCATCGTGTTCATGAAGATCCCCGGTCAGGCGGGCATCATCTTCCTCCTGCCTTTCTTGATGTTCATCTTCTTGTTGGCCCTGGGGGAGGATTACAACATCCTGGTCATGACCCGGATCCGGGAGGAGGCCGGAAAGGACACCACCCTTCGCCGGGCGGTTGTTCGGGCGGTGGGGGCCACCGGTCCGACGGTGACCTCGGCCGGACTCGTCCTGGCCGGGACCTTCGTCGTGCTCGCCGTGGTCGGTGGATCGGGACAGGGCAACGGGGAGATCCGGGTCATCGGGTTCGGCCTGGCGGTCGGCATCCTGCTCGACACCTTCGTCGTGCGGACGGTGCTCGTGCCCTCCACCGTCGAGCTGTTGGGCCGCTGGAACTGGTGGCCTTCGGGCATGGGCCGGCGCGCGGCCTCTGGCGATGTCGTGGCTCCCGATCTGCTCGGTGACGGCGCTTCTCCGTCTACTGACGGAGAAGCCGGTGACCGAGGGGGCGAGGACGGCCAAGCTCGCCGCGTGGCGTCGGCAGAGGGAAGCGCGGCGGAATCCGGGAGGGACTCGTCGCCATGATGCGCACAGACCAGAACGCGAGGACGAACAGAACACATACCGAATACCGATACTTCTCGATGGCTTGCGGCGACAGATCGACGGGAATGCGTGCCCTGCATGAGTCGTCGTCAGGGCATAACGCCGGTCTCGCCGTGCGCGCAACCTTTGGACGCCGGCAGCCGATTAGCTCTTGGGGACGTAGTCGAAAAAGCGGAATGTGGCATCGCCCAGGGTCCACCACGATCGGATACGCGTTCGGCGCTCGGCCCTGCGGAGCGCAGAAAGGAGCGCCACCCTCGCGGGGCGCCTCGTCGACCTTCCTGGAAGCGAAGCGAACGCGATCACCGACGTCGGGCATGGGTCACCTTCCCTTGTGAGGTGTCTGGTGTGAGGTCATGGCCGAACCTACTCCTCGGTATCGGACGCTCGGGGCGGTCAATCATTCTTCACTGAGCTCGAAAATCCGGATCGATGCCAACTTGAGCCACGAGCAGTCACCTCAAGTCACAGCGCAGCTCAGGGGGGACCGGTGGTTCCGGGGGCACGGGGAACGGCGGCATCGGAGGTGGTAAGGGCGGAGGCGTCGGTTCGGGCGCAATCGGGGGTTCTGGGGGAATCGGGGGAGGCCAAGGAGGAATCGGGGGCGGCCTCGGCGGGATCGGAGACGACCTCCCCGGCCCGAAACGCGATTGGTTCGCCGTCTTTACGTCACCTGAGACCGAATGCAGGCCCACGACATCACCCTCTTCCGTCCCGCCCCCATTCTCCTGGATGCCACGGCAGTGGTCGGCTGTCACCCCAGAGGTCAGCGGCGACCGCACCAGGACAGTGTCGCCCTCTTGCACCCGTGCCGCCAGGGACGATGGTCACAAGCACCTGCCTTCACCTCGTCGGTCATATCTCGCCGTCGTGGTCACGTTGGCGTGCCCGACGAAGCGCTGCACGACGCTAGAACCCCAAGGCTGGTCAAGATGGCGTGGAAGGCCGCGGGCGGTGATGAGCGTGGGCAGCCGCCGACGCCTGGTCCAGGGCGTGCACGCCTTCCTCGACGGTGAGCAGCGTCGTCGTCTTGAACGCGTGCACGTCGCCGCCGCTGCTTACTGCCATGGACCAGGCGGCGGCGGCCCGGTTATCGGGGAAGTCGACGATTCCGACGAGGTCATAGTCGCCAAAGCAGAAGAACAGGCTCTCGATCGTCCCGCCCAGTGCCTCTGCCGATGGTCGCACCCGCTCGATGACGCTCTGCGGCTCACGACTCATGGCGGCCCACGCCTCTGCCGTATAACCCACTTGCACGAGGTACTTCGCCACGGCGACCTCTCTCGCCCGCCTCCCAAACAGTCTAAGCCTTGCGGCGAGTGTCACGCTGGTCACTTAGGCCAAGCACGATCGGGGGTGGCGACCGGTACGGCGGGAGGCGTATACAGGACCCCGGGAGGAGTCATGGCTACTTCCGAGGAACAGTTGGCCCGAGCTGTCGACGAGGTGCTGGAACCAGTCTGGGCACACGAACGCCGTCGGGGCATCAGACGACTGGCCTACACCACTCTCGGCCGGATAACTGTTGGCCTCCTGACCATGTGGGTGGTCGCCATGGGAGCGCACCTCGTTGTTCGCGAGAGCTTCCCCTGGGTGTTCTTCGGGGTGATCACGTTTCTGGGTACCACTATCGCCGCACTGATGAACCTGGACGGTAGCGCCCACCTGCAACGAGACTAACGACCCAATGCCGATCCCCAAGAACGAGGAGTCGAAATCGGTGAGGCACGAGCTGTTTGTCGGACATATCCTCTGATCATGAGACGCGATAGGCAATCCATACCCAAGCACTACGACGGCAAGATCGCCGTGGTCACCGGAGCGTCATCGGGGATCGGGCGTCGGTTGGCATTGGACCTCGCTGAGCGTGGCGCCACTGTGGTGGGCTTGGCGCGACGCGAGGAACTGCTTGCCGAAGTCGAGAAGCTGCTCCAATCATCGACACGAGACAGCTCTACAAGAGTGTGTGATGTGGGAGACACGGAGTCGTATCAGCAGGCACTCGTTGAGATCGAGGAGCAACACGGGCGCATCGACGTGCTCATCAACGACGCCGGGATCGCAGGTCCCACGCCCGTCGAGGAAGGACTATCACCGGCATATCGTCAGATTTTCGACGTGAACGTCTTTGGCGTCATGGCGGGCACGCTCGCCGTCATTCCGGGAATGGTCGCCCGGCGATCCGGCATCGTCGTCAACGTCGCCTCGGACTCGGCACGGGCTCCCGAGCCAGGCAACGGTGCGTATTCAGCGTCGAAGGCCGCCGTGGCGGCGTTCACCGAGGCGGTGGCCCACGAGGTCGCCGACCGGGGCGTTCATGTCCATGTGCTCTACCCGGCCTGGGTCCCGACAGCGATGGGGATGTCGGGGGTCGATGACGGCGGATCACGCCCCCCGCGACTCGTCCGACGAAGTGAGGCTCAGGTGTCAGAGCTAGTGCTCGGACGCATGGGTGGACGACGCATGGAGATCAACGCGGCCGTCTTGCCCCTCTTGGCTCCCATCGGGCGCAGCATCGCGCCGATCTCCTATCAAAAGGCGATGCGCCATCGTGCCCATTGATGCTGACTCCAGTTAGACGGGAGGGGCCGACAAGGCCGGGTCCCTCCGTGTCTGGACCTCGCCGATCCGTGAGCTGCGCCCCGCGTCACAACCCTCCGTCATGCTGGTGAGGTGACTAAGTACGCGCGAGCCCTGGCCGAGAGCCGGACGGCGCACCGGGCCTACCGGAGGGCTCTCCTCCCCAGCCGGGTGTCCCGGGGAGAGCCTCGCCGGACAGCGGACCCGAGGACCGTCAGCGCGCTCCGACGACGGGTCAAGGCCGCCGACACCCGGTTGGCAGCGCTACGCCCAGAGTCGGAGTCCCACGCTGAGGATGCCCCCGAGGACGTGCTCGGTCCCGCACCGGTCTGAGTGACCCCGACTCGATTTCGAGCGGGCCGGGTGGCGCAGCTTGATCGACGCTCGCAGGCATAGCCTTGGGACACCGGACGTGCAGAGGGGACGACATGATCGAGACCAGTGAGATCGAGATCACCTTCACCGAGGATGAGCGCCATACCGAGGCGCGGGCTTCTCTCACCATCCGTGGTGCCGCATTCGTCGGGACCGGTCGGTCGCGACGCCACCCAGCTGACCCGAACATGCCGATGGTGGGTGAGGAACTCGCTGCGGCGCGCGCTCTGGCCGATCTGTCGCACCAGCTTCTCGACGCTGTCACCGAGACGATCTCTCAGCGTGAGAACTGACTAAAACACCCCTAGTCTCACCCTCGTTCGCCCAAAGGAGTCCAATGAAACTGCACCCGAAGCTGCATCAAGGCCTTATTGGGATCGTGGTCGCCGTTCCCACCGCCGTCCTCCTGGCAGCGTGCAGCTCGTCCCCCTCCTCGTCGCCCACGTCGACGAGTTCAGCGACGACCACCAGCGCTTCGGCCTCGTCGTCGTCGACGTCGTCGACGTCGACCACCACCGCCGCTGCCAGCACCGCCAACTTCAACTCCTGCTCGGTGGTCACTGAGGCCGAGGCGTCCAGTGCGCTCGGCGCTTCTGTGACCTCAGGCGTCCTCGGCAACGCCACCGTCGAAGGGGGTCTCGCCTGCGTCTTCTACGGGCCGTCGGCGCCCACCCCCACGACCCCAAACGTGGCCCAGGCCGATACGGTCCGGGTAGTCGTGGTCGAGGGCTCCGACGCCTTGACTTGGTACAACGACTACAAGTCCAAGGTCAGTGCCCAGTCGATCAGCGGTTACGGCGACCAGGCGTACTACGACGGGTATGCCTCCTTGAGCGTCCTCAAGGGCAACTACTACCTTCGGGTCGCCGTCTCTCCTGCGGGCGCGCCACCGTCGCTGACCGATGAAGAGCAGCTCGCCACCGCCATCCTGCCGAAGTTGTAGTCACAAACGCTTTCCGATTCGGGATTGGGATTCGATCCTCTCAGTTCGGAGGACGACCGGCATCGTGCGACCCTGTGGGTGCCGAGAATCCCGTCCGGGCTGTTGACCTGGACCTTTCCGTAGAGGTGAAACCAGGTCGGGATCGGCTGTGGCACTTGCCCCTGTGGCGATTGGTGGCGTGTTTCGACCCTCGGCGGAGTGACGCCTGGACGCATTAGTCCCCCTCTCCGGGGTCTGAACCCGGCGCCAGGACTAGGAGGCGACCGAGCCCCCGATACATGTGGCACCGTCAACTCTCCGTGCTGTCGAGCGCGCTCGCAGTGAACGGGAGTCAAGGACAATTTTCGAGCGCTGGCGTCACCCACTGGTGGAGCACGTACTTCCCAATCTGATCGCCTGGACAGCGTTCGTGCTGCTCAGAACCCGTGGATGGGTTTTTCGGCACCCACAGGGGCATTGGTGCGGCAGGGTTGGCATCGTAGGGTCCAAGGAGATGAGGTAGCTGGCTATGGCAGAGACGACACCATTCACGATCGGAGCCCACGCCAGCTGTACCGATGGGGTCTGTGGCGAGGTGATTCGCGTGGTCGTTGACCCCGTCGCTCGGGCCGTCACCCATCTGGTGGTCGAACCCAAGCACCGGGGAGCACTTGGGCGCCTTGTCCCTCTCAACCTTGTCGATACCACGGCAAGCAAGGTCCGGCTCCGCTGCACGCTGGCGGAGTTCGACAAGCTCGACTTCGCGGAAGAGACGCAGTTCTTGCCAGGAAGCAGCAGCTATGCAGGCTATGGCCCGGGGCAGTGGCTCTCCTGGCCCTACTACGGACTGGGTCAGGGCATGGCAATAGCCTCGCAACGCATCATCCTTGACAAGGTCCCCTTGGGCGAGGTGGCCGTACGCCGCGGTGAGCACGTCCATGCCACCGACGGCGAGATCGGACGAGTCCAGGGTCTCGTCATCGACCCTGGCGATCACCATGTGACTCACGTGCTTCTCGAAGAGGGCCATCTCTGGGGCCGTAAAGAAGTGGCTATCCCAATGAGCGCCGTCACTCGGGTTGATAACGGCATCCGGCTGAGCATTACGAAGCGCGAGGTGCAGAACCTGCCGCCCGTGGACTTCGACCATCCGAATGAGTAGATGCTCAATGGTGAGAAGAGGCGCACCAGGGGGCTGAGTGTCACCACCGGTTGGGCCTGAAGGAATACGGGAGACGAACCCCGGGCCTAGTGCTCGGGGTTCGTCTAGTGGGGCCTTCCCTCAAACCCCTTCCGGGAGCCAAAGGGAAGAGGGGAAGTCAACGTCAACCCCCAAGTCAACGTCAACTCCAAAGTCAAAGGCATGCGTTCGTCTCCATCATGGGGTCCTGGAGCGTTACCGGACAGTTTGGTCGCCAAAGCGAACGGCGAAGTGCCCAGGGATCGAAGGTTGAAGGCTGTTGCCCGATGTCGGCGTCAGGCGGGCAATATGGGGCCTGCGCCACGAGCATGAGGGGATCCTATGAATGAAGCTGGCGGGAGGATCGTGGTGGGCGTCGACGGCTCCCCGTCGTCGCACCAGGCCCTCCGCTGGGCCGCTCACATGGCCAAGCTCACGGGCGAGTCCCTACAGGTCGTCTCCTGTTGGGAGTCGCCGACCACCGAGATCTGGGAAATCCCCCCCGCCTTCGACTCCGGGGACGACGCTCGGCGCACCCTCGAAGACACGGTCGCCGAGGTGCTCGGCGACGACCCTGGCATCGACATCACCCTCACCGTTGTCGAGGGTCAGGCCGCCCCCGTGCTCCTAGACGCGGCACGCCGAGCATCGCTCCTCGTGGTGGGGGGCCGGGACCACCGGGGGTTCACCGGCAGACATCTCGGATTGGTAAGCGAGCGCTGTGTTACCCACGCTCCATGTCCGGTCACGGTTGTGCGAGAGGTGGGCGACCACGGCAGCAGCGATACCAGCTAGAGACGTTTGTGTAACCGCGCGCCGGTTGCATCCAGCTCACACCACATCCTGGTGAGGATCTCACACCGAAGGGCTAAGTATTCGGCAAAGGTCTTTAGTCGGGTCTGGTCGATCGAGACCCGATTCTGTAGGCGCGCTCCTATCCCAACCCAAACCTCTGGTTCGCCACGGACAAACGATGTTACACTTCAGCGTTGGCATTCTCGATTTCCTCGCTGGGAACAAACCATCGGACGACGGCGCCTATCACATCAGGGCCACCACCCTCCACCCAATCGAGGGAGCCATGGCGGTCTGACGGGGCTGCCAACTGAAAGATTTCGGCCCATTCAAGTTCGGGTTTGGCACTCAGCTGCCATTCGATCTCAAATCTGTCGCCGATCTCCTTGACAGTAGTCCGGTCGACGATTCTGATGTCTTCCCTTTTGGCTCCAGCCATCTCCAGCCGCCTCTTTGCCGCCCAACGAAGAATAACGAGGTCACCCGAATAGCGCTCCTTCTCGCCCCGGAAGGGCGATCCGCCCGCAAACGACACCCTGAGCGATACCGAGCGCTTCAACCTGGCGGCACCTCGCCCTGCCCCGAGCAGGACCCGGCAGTTGCGGAAGGTGCAAGCGGTACGGGGCGACGCCGGAGCGCCGATGCGCTGCTTCGGGACGTGGGGGCTTCGTGGGGGCTTCAGCCGCTATTGCTGGACAAGATCCACAATCGGCATGATCGTGGGCGGCTGCGCCAGTTCGATGCCTAGCTCCTCCATGACCGGCCCGAGGTACGTCAGGAACTCATCGAACGCCTCCTGGCTCTCCCAGACATCGAAAACCTGAAGTTGGCCATCTTCACCAAAGCATGAATGGAGCTTCATGGCGCTTTCAGGTGCCCCGGCCTCACGGAGACGGTCGCGGCCCTTGGTGTGCTTTTCACGGGTCATGTTCTTGGTGACGATGTAGATGGCAATCACGGGCAATGAACTCCTCGTTGTTGGGCGCACACCGTTCGGTCAGTGGGCATTCGGCTGGATAACTGTATTCCAAGGGCGCCAACCCGTCTCGTCCAGGAGGAGAACATGCGGGCATCCCTGGGGGACCCCATCCGGAGAGGTGCCGCTCCCGACCGAGTCCGGGTGATCCCGGGCTGTCGCCGGACCCGTCAGGGCCACCCCCAAGGCGTGGGTGTGACCCGGCAGGGGCGGTCGGTTCGCACGAGACGCAGAGCTGTGTAGCTCGACATTTTCCGTGCGAGCCCAGGCGCCCGGCAGGGTTACTCCCTGTCGGGGGTGATTCTCCGAGCACAGGGCGCCATGTTTCTGAAATGCTCTTGTCCGATCCAGGGTCCGCGGAACGGGCGGATTCGGCAGGCTGAGGGAGAGGTGCCATGGCTCAGTCGGTGGCAGACGCTTTGCGCGGGGCGGTCAAAGGCGAAGTGATCGGTGCGGCAGATCCGGGCTACGACGAGGCTCGGGCCGTCTATAACGGCATGATCGACAAACGTCCCACTGCCGTCGTGCGATGCACGAACGTCTCCGATGTCGCGAGCGCAGTGAAGGTGGCGAGGGACGAGGGCCTCGACTTGTCCATTCGTGGTGGCGGCCACAGCGCCCCGGGCTTTGGCACCAACGACGGCGGAATCGTGATCGACCTCAGCCCGCTCCAGGAGGTCATCGTTGACCCCGAAAGCCGCACGGTCAAGGCCGGCGGAGGATGCACGTGGAGGGTCTTCAACGACGCCACCCACGAATATGGTCTCGCCACCACTGGTGGGATTATCGGTTCCACAGGCATCGCGGGCCTGACTCTCGGCGGTGGCATCGGTTATCTGTCCCGGCGCTACGGGTTGTCCTGTGACAACCTCATCTCGGCCCAGGTCGTATTGGCCGACGGATCAGTGGTGGTCGCCAGCGAGAAGGAAAACGACGACCTGTTCTGGGCCCTGCGCGGCGGGGGCGGCAACTTCGGTGTAGTGACGACCTTCGAGTTTCGCCTCCATCCGGTGGGCGAAATCTACGGCGGGCCCATCGCGTACCCGGTGGACCGAGCAGAGGACTTGGTTCGCTTCTACCGGAACTACATCGCCGATGCCCCCGAGGACCTGGGAGGCTTCTTAGGCTTCCACCTGGCGCCACCCCTTCCATTTCTCCCCGAGAGCTGGCACTTCAAGAACATCTGTCTGGTGGTCGTGTGCTGGGCCGGTCCCATCGAGGACGGCAAGAAGATGGTCCAGCCGTTCCTCGACGCTGTTGAGCCGGTGGGCTCCCACGTCGGGCCCATGCCCTACCCAGCGCTCAACGTCGCCTTCGACGAGCTGCTTCCCAAGGGTCTTCAGCACTACTGGAAGGCCAGCTTTGCCCGTGAGCTGAGCGATGACGCAGCCAAGGTCCACGCCGAGTACGGCGCCAAGGTTCCCGCTATTCAGACGGCCGTGCACCTCTATCCGATCAACGGGGCCGTGCAGCGAGTCGGTACAGACGAAACGGCCTTCGCCTACCGTGACGTCTCGTTTTCACCTGTCATCGCTGGCATGTGGGAAGACCCGGCGGACAACGAACAGAACATCGCCTGGGTCCGTGCCTACTACGAGGCCCTTCGCCCCCATTCAGTCGAGGGCGGCTACATCAACTTCATGGACCAGGATGACCAGGGCCGGATTAAGGACAACTACAAGGGCAACTATGGACGCTTAGCTTCCGTGAAAGCCAAGTACGACCCCGGCAACTTGTTCCACGTCAATCAGAACATCAAGCCGGCGACCGAAAGCGGTTGATCGCCCGATGTTCTCGTCCTGAGGAATCGGGGTGGACCGAGGGAAGACGTGCAGCTACCGACTGACCGGACAATGGGCCTTACAACGGGGTTGGGGGGCGCTGTATTCGGGGCTATGCGCTCCCGGTGTTTTCCTCTGCGTCCGACGGGTCGCACCGGATTCGGGTAGCCGGGCCGATTGGCGACCCGCGCAGTATTCGCGTCGCGGCGGATTCAAGGGGTGGCCGCGACAAGTCGGTTGAATCGTTCCCCTGGAGTCTCCCACTCCAGGGTCTTGCGTGGGCGCTCGTTGAGCAAGGCGGCGATGGCATCGAGGTCCTCTTGGGAGTGGACCGACAGGTCCGTTCCCTTGGGCAGGAACTGACGGACGAGGCCGTTCCAGTTCTCGTTGCTCCCGCGCTGCCACGGCGAATGGGGGTCGCAGAAGTAGACGGGGACGCCGGTGGCGACTTTGAACGCCGCGTGGGTGGCCATCTCGATCCCCTGATCCCAAGTGAGGGACTTGGCCAGGTGCTCTGGTAGACGCACGATGTTCTTCGCCACTGCCGACGCGACGTGCTCGGCGGTGCGGTTCTCGAGCTTGATGAGCATGCCCATGCGGGTGGTGCGTTCCACCAACGTGGCGACGGCGCTGGCGCCGCCCTCCCCGATCATGAGGTCACCCTCCCAGTGGCCCGGCACGGCCCGGTCTTCGACCTCGGCGGGGCGTTCGGAGATGTTGACCATCCCGAGGATCGCGCTTCGTCCATAGGAGGCTCGAGAACGAGGACGTCTCCGAGCCCGGCCCGAGCGCAGGCAGGCGGTGAGCTCCTTGCGCAGCTCGCCCTTGGCCTGGACGAAGACCGCCTGGTAGATGGCCTCGTGCGACACCCACCACTCTGGCCGGTCGGGGTGCTCCTTGCGGCACCGGTGGGCGATCTGCTCGGGCGACCATTTCTTGGTGCGCAGCAGTGCCTGGACCTCCTCCCACAGCCAGGGGCGCTGCTCGGTCCAGGGAGCCTGGGCCGGAGGGCGGCTCGTGCCGCTCGCTCTTCGGCCATTGCCGCCCGGTAGCACCCCCGCCCACCGTTGGCCGCGATCTCACGCCAGATCGTCGAGCGGTGCCGGCCGATGCGAGAGGCGATGGCTTCGTCGGACGCTCCGGCCTCGATGCCGACCCTGATCTCCTCGCGCTCAGACGCGCTCAGCGAGCCGGGGCGCCGCTTGCGTTCGCGTGTCATGGCCACACCGTCGTCGCCAAGACCCGTTCTGAAGGTGGATACCCTGTCGACGAACCGCTTGTTGGTGCCGCACACCGGAACGCTCCGTCGCACGAACCCCCATCGAACGACGTAATCCTGCACAGTTGAGGCAGGAACTCCCGTCAACGCCTCGGCTCTCTTATAGCTCGCTCCGGCGAGCACCGCCTCGACCGCCGCGTCGAGATCCGTTTGGCTCGAGCGGCGCTTCCGTCCTCGGGTCTCCATCTGACACCTCCAGGTCAGGAGATGTCCGCGCTCACCCCTTGAGCCCAAGCGCTGAGCGATAGCGGATGGGTCAGGTCGGCGGTGAACCCGTCACCTTCGGACTCATTCGGCTCCGGCGGACGGAACGTCGCCCATCCGGGTCCGGGTGATCTCGAATGGGTGGTAGCCCAACGGACCGGGTTCTGAGGTCACCCCGTGCCGTCATTGGCACGCTTCTCCACAGTGCTCGATTCTCGCGAGTCGCAACTGGCCGTTGGTCCTGGTCACGGGTTCGGAGGCAGAGTCCTTCGGCCCTGGTGCCGCAAAGCAGCGCAGCCGACGATGACGCGGGGGTACGGAATTGACCTGGCGTTTACTCCCGGAGGGCTGAGACGTGGGACTGACGCACCGTGTTGACCGATGGCTGTACCGCGGGAAACGGCCGCACAGCCTGGCACGCATCTTGAATCGAGCCTGGGCGGGTCTGGCCGCCAAGGGTGTAGGGCCTCATGGGCTCGTTCAGCTCGAAGTCACCGGGAGGAATACAGGTAAGCTCGTGTCGTTCCCGGTCGTCGTCGCCGATTACCCGGGCCAGCGCTACCCAGTGTCGATGCTGGGCGAGGACACGAACTGGGTGCGGAACGTACGCGCCGCCAGCGGTAACGCGGTGCTGAGTCACCGTGGTCGGGAGCCAGTGCGCCTGGAGGAGGTGGCCCCGGACGAGCGTCCCGCCATCCTGCGTCGATACCTCGAATGCGCGCCTGGTGGCAGGCCACACTTCCCCGTCGATCGCCGGGAACCAATCGAAAGGTTCGAGACCATCGCCGGGCGATACCCGGTCTTTCGGGTAACAACGACGGGGCAAAGCAGCACTCAGTCATTGCGCGCTGAACAAGATTGACCAGATGTTGCTGATCATCATCGACTGGATCAATCGCGCCATGCACCTCTGACCGACGGTTGGTATCGAACCCACGTTTATCCAAGTTGACCTGTCTGTACATGCCGGTCGCCAGCCGATCTAGGCATAGGCGGGGTGGGCGATGGCAGTAGGGCGACCCATATTCGGTGCGGGCTCCCGGTGGGGTCGTGTATCTATACGTCGCGAGCAAGATGAGCGGCTTGCTAGCGGGTGGGTCTCCGGTCGACCCGCCCGGTATCTTCATCCCTGAAGATTTGCGCGCACTTTGGTTCCACGGTGCCTAGTCCGTGTCAGCGCAGGACCCGGCATCGTCGGGCGGGCCTATGCATTCCGCTGGAGAAAATGATTCAGATGCCAAGATGACGAGATGGGCATTCTGTCGGGGCGGGTAGCGCTAGTCACTGGAGCCTCTTCGGGACTCGGCGAGCGATTCGTCGAGACTCTCCGAGAGGCTGGCTCTGAGGTTGTGGTGACAGCCAGGCGAGAAGATCGCCTCGCCCGCCTAGCTCAACAGTCGGGCTCGGTCGCTGTTGGAGGTGACATTTCCTCCCCTGACCATCGCCAAGCGCTGGCCAAGGCGATCGCAGATCGATTTGGACGTCTCGATATCCTCGTCAACAACGCGGGAATATGCGACGATGGGCCGCTCGAGAATCAAACTCTCGAGGAACTCACTTTGGTCGTTCAGACCAACCTTGTAGCCGTCCTGGACCTGTGTCGGCTCATGGCTCCACTGTTGTTCCTGAGCGATGGCGCGACAGTCATCAATGTCTCGTCCATTTACGGATTGGTCGCATCTCGGAGTCCTATGGCTGCCTACAACGCCACCAAGGGCGCATTGGTCAATCTGACACGACATCTCGCCGCTCAATGGGGGGCCCGCGGTGTTCGCGTGAACGCTCTGGCTCCTGGCTATTTCCCTACCGAGTTGACGGGAGGACTCACGGATCCGGACTTCGTTGAGAGCATCGAATCTCGGACACTGTTGGCGCGGGTGCCGTCCATCGACGAACTCGACGGGCCGTTGCTGTTTCTCGCATCGGATGCCTCCTCGTACGTCACCGGGCAAACGCTGATCGTTGACGGCGGTTGGACTGCCACCTGACGCGCACGGCGGTCGTATCTTGGTATCTCAAGACTTAATGCGCACGCAGAAGAGCCGCTTGTTAGCACCCCTGGCCCGGGGCGGGCCACGCGGTAACGACCGCCGAGAGCGATCCAGGCAGACCGCCCCGTCTTGCGGCAAGACTATGGACGTGGCGCCAGACCTCTTCGAGCGGATTGTCCGAAGAGAGCCCCTTGCGGGGGACGGCAAATCGGGTTCGCGCCTCGAGCACTGCTGGCTCGACGACGGTTCGGTGGTCGTCGTCAAGCACGCCGACGCCGTGCACGACTGGATCATGCAGGCCACGTCAGACGACGGTCGCATCGCAACGCTCTGGGATCAACGGGTGTTCGAGCAAGTGCCCAGATCTATCGAGCACGCCATGCTCGATGCCCAGCGCACGCCAACGGGGGCCGTCGTGGTCATGAAGGACGTCTCGGCGTCGCTATTCGTTGACGGTGCACAGATGCGGGTTGCTCACAAGCGAGTGCTGGCGACGGCCGCCGAGGTTCATCGGCGATTCGCGGGACAATCCCTGAAGGGGTTATGCCCTCTCAGCCATCTCTACGCATTCCTGTCACCGGCCGTCTGCGCCCGCTTCGCGGAGGATCACGACGTACCCCGCTTGGCCATTGACGGATGGGCTCGCTTCCACGACATCGTGCCTGACGAGGTGTCCTCGGCCATCGCCGCCATTCATGCCGACCCCACCTCGCTCGCCAATGCGCTGCTGGCGCGGGAGTCGACGCTCGTGCATGGTGACCTCAAACTAGCCAACCTGGGCGCGGAGGCTCGGCGTATCGTCATCCTCGACTGGGGGACGCTGACCACTTGGGGTCCCCCAGCCGTCGACCACGCGTGGTACATGGCGATCAACGCGACCGCGCTTGGCGTCGACCATGAACAGTTGCTCGCCGACATCCGCGCTGGCCCCCAACTCCACGACGACGCCGCGCTTCGACTCGCGCTCCTCGGAGCGCTCGCCCAGCTCGGATGGGAGAAGGCGCTGGGGGCAACCAGCGACGACCCGATGGTCCGCGAGCGCGAGGAGGCGGGGCTTGCGTGGTGGATCGCCCGGGCACGCCAAGCGCTTGGGGGATGGACGCCCTGACCAGGAGGTCATGCCCACCCGCCTGAAGCGGACGCGCAGGTGACTCCGCTTTGGCTTTCGGTTGCCTAAACCGCCCAGGAAGGCCGTGATCGATCGGTCTGGTCGCAGCCGGAGTCGTCCGCAAATCTCGCCCTGGGTGATCCCGAGCGTCCCTGCGGGTTCGGTCGTCCTGAGAGTTCGCACGATCACGACGTCAGGCGCTGGGCGCCACATCGCCTCTAACGCGTCTTCGCAGAGAAGGGCGCGTACGCGCTGCGAGGGTCTAGAGTCGGCAGCAAACCCACCGCCCGAAAGGCCATTGCCATGCCCGCGCTCACCCTAGGCCAGACCACCACCTCCGGCTTTCCGCTGCCCGTCGTCTCCGTTGCTCAGACGAAGCTTCTCACCATCAACGAAAAGAACCTCCCACTCTTAAAGGACGCGCTCGGGCCCGGGATCAGCGTCAAGCCATTGCGTCTCGACCTCGACGGCAACTGCTGGGTCGTCCTCGCGACCTTTGCCCCGGGCATCGAGCTGCCGATCCACTATCACACGGGCCCAGCCGAGGTGTACACGCTCCAGGGCTGTTGGCTCTACAAGGAGTACCCAGATGACCGGCAAACGAGTGGTTCCTACCTATACGAACCCGGCGGATCGGTGCACACGTTCTACACGCTGGAGTCGAACACCGAAGACACGATCATCTTCGTGCGCGTCCAGGGTGCGAACGTAAACTTCAACGAAGACGGCACGTTTCACTCGGTCCTCGATGCCGTGTTCATCCAGGCCGCAGCCACCGACTTGGCCAAGGCACAGGGCGTCGAGCCCAACTACATCCTGGGCAACGAGCACGCCTTCACGACGGGTGATTAGCGCAAAGCCCAAGGACGCTGCCAGACGCGTCCCATCCTCAGGAAGCCGCGCGTCTTCCCACAAGACGCAGCGCCGTAAGGCGACCAATAGTGGCGCCGTCGGCAGCGGCTTAACGATCTACCGGTACGTGCCCTGATCGTGTTCGTGCAGGGGCTGACCCGCCAAGTATTCGCGGCCCGGAGGATTACCGGACGGCCGGGCCGGTCACGGCCCTTCTGAGGGCCGTACTCCTCCCGGCATTATCAATGGTCGTATGGTCGTCCGGGGAAACGCCGCCATCGGATCGGCGGCGTTATCGGATGTCCTGTGGGGGATCCACAACCCGTATGTGATTGCCGTCTACATCGTTACCAAGAACATGACTCATGTGCAGCACACCAAAGGGCGCGACCGTCTCCGTGAGGCCGGGGCACCTGAAAGTGCCATGAAGCTGCACTCATGCTTCGGTGAAGATGGCCAGCTTCAGGTCTTCGATGTCTGGGAGACCCAGGAGGCCTTCGACGAGTTCCTAACGTACCTCGGGCCGGTCATGGAGGAGCTGGGTATCGAGCTGGCACAGCCGCCCGCCATCATGCCGATTGTGGACCTTGTCCAGCAATAGCGGCTGAAGCCCACGAGGACCACGAAATCCGGGTGTGCGTTATTGCCTGTGGGGTGCCAATACCCATCTGTCACGCAGCATCGCACGGGGTCCAGGTCAGGTGGACCGACTTCATGGGATCAGGTCAGTCACGTTTCCGACGTGTCGAAGTCATGGAAACGCGGCTCTCGTGGTCGTAGCCAACTTAGGAGCGACCGCAAGTCGTTTACTTCAGCTATTGACCTTGCGTCTCCATAGATTTTGCCAGCCAAGATCAGCGAAACAAGGACCGTCTGCTGCTTCAGAGAACTTTATGTCGTTATCTTTCCCATTCCATTCCATAACCGCGACATTGTCATGCTGGTCTACAACAACGTCCCATCCAATGGTGCGCGAGAACGGCAACTTCTCTTGAAGTGACAAACACACCTCGACACATGCCCGAAAGTTTGGAATTATCTGGTCCGAAAACAACTCGTTCGAATCTGGATGGCGATCGACAGGAACCCAATCGGGCAAATATCCAGTCTCGTGTAGGCGACCATCATCAATGTTCACCACCACCTTGATAGCGGTCCCCGACTTCACATGCGTGTCAGCACTTCGGGGCAGTCGCAAGTACGCAGCGCGACACGAAACATTGAAGTCATCGTCCACAACGGTAGTTAGTCTGAGCGTCGACACTGACTGAGTACCAAATGCGTCAAAAAAGGGGTGCTGGACTATGTAGCTCTGAAAGACGCCATTGCTGAACGTTGTTGCCTCGTCTGGAAAGTTCTTGATGTCATAGACAGACACGCTCTTGCCCTGAAGTCCGCCGTCTCGCTTGAATACAACTTTCTCGCTCATTCCGAACAGGTACTTCTTCAGGTCGCTGGGTTTAACCCTGTCCATTGATGTAGTACAGAGGAGCCCGTTGACGGAATATGCCACGTCGGGAAGCAGATCCGTCTGAAGTACACGACTCGTTATCGCTTTGCAATCTGATATGCCGCCATAAGTACCCTTCAGCCTCGGCACGACCACTGCTCCGTAATAGTTGTCGGGAATCCAGCCCTCTTTGAACGTTCCCGAAAGCACCGTGTATGCCTTTAGCCACGGCGAATATTTCTCGGAACCAAAGACATCCTTCGCGTATTCATCACACTGCTTGAAAAGCACTGCGTCCCTCCGCCCTCCCCCTCGGGAGGTCATGCTTTCTATCAACTGGAATGCCTCGCGCTTGTCTGCCGCGTGATACGCATAGCTTCGTGCGGCTGACCCCGCGACTTGCTTCAGCCTTCTCGCTTCAGAGCCCATTTCCACGATCAATCAGCCAGCCTATGACGCCCGTAGACGGCGGTATCGGACTGGACCACGCAAGCATTACGTCGTCCGTAAATAAGCACGCTCACCCTCTGCTTGCCGGAGTGCCGTCCGGTCGTGAACATAACCAAGGAGGGTGCGCCCACCAGACCGTGCCCGAGGCGTCCATCGGTCGTCTGGTAAAGCCAACGATGGAACCGTAAGAAGGCCTCAGGTGTCGGTCTACCTTTCGTTTGCCCATTGATCCACCCCCGCGATCTTGGGAACCTCAGGTACTGCATGACTCTCGGACACTGCGGGCCTCCGGTGACTGCTTCGACGAACTCTAGCCAAGACTTCTGGCGGTCCGAGTGCGGATCCCGGGTTGCGAGTTTCGCACCAACTGCCCGGTTCTGAGCGCCTAGGCAGCGCCAGGTCCCGACCGACGGGCCGAGCGGGATCACCCGGTGCAGGATGGGCGACCACCCGTCTGCCAGAGCGGAGTCAGTCCGAAGATGACGGACTCGCCTCCGACCTGACCCACGCGATATCGCTCAGCCACGCGAATAATGCGCAGATTGCTATCCGACCCGGTTACCCGTATCCGGTACAACCCAGAGGATGCAGAGGAAGATGCGAGGGACGCTTACCCCCGAATACCGTACGCGCTAGTCGCGGGCGGCCAAGGCAAACCGCCGGGACCCTCGCACACGGCACCGTGCGGTGGCCGGTAACGAGAATCGATCGAAGCGAAGGGGTCTCTTTCGCCTAGCGAAACCCGGGAGCAGGAGGTTGCAACACCCACGAGCGCGATTACCAGCGGGCGTCGAGCCCTGTAACGGTTGACAAATACGCACGCTCCGCATCGGTCAAGTCGACAAACTGGGTCCCCACTCTCAGCCGGTCCTGTTTGGGTCGGGTATGTCGGATCTCTGCTTGCAGGTGGACTGTCACAAAGATTCGGTGTCCTTCTGCGGCTGCCGCAGGTGCATCTACAAGTTCGAATCCCGCTCCGGCCGTCGAGACGTCGATCACGCGGCAGTCATGTCAGGACTCCTCAGGATCACCTTCGACCAAGTACGTGCCAGGCCAGTCAACAAACTGACGGGGCAGGAAGCGCTTGAGTTCGTGGGCCATGCGCCTCTCCCTTCACGTGCCGAACCGTTGCGGTTAGGTCGCCCGTTCAGACACTATCCCGGGCTTCTTGTCCCAATTGCCATGTACGACCCAGTCCTATCGACGACACGCTCAACCGTGGTCGCCGGAGAGCAGACAAAGAGGACAGGGGGTACCGAGGTGACTGCATGACCGAACATCGGCGTGCTTGGCAAGCCACGCACCTCGCGACGATCCTGTGTTGCAGCCCGGTACCGAGCACTCGAGGCTGAGGTCGACGTGCACGATGGCATTGCCCGGGCACATAGAGTCGGCGTCTGTCATCCCGAGATCGGAAGGCAATACGCCTTCGAGTTCACTGACTCCGGCCGGGTGACACACCTCGCATCGGGGTCCCAGGGCGGCCCGGCAGCTGACTACATAGCGGTGCCGAAGTACCGCTTCTGTCAGGGTGTCGTGCTCCAGACATCCCGGTACACCGCAGGACCCGGTCCCGTCGACGTGGATAAGCAGTGGTTGGGTACAAGTCATTCGAATCGGTGTTCCTGCCCGGGTGGGCCCTTAGGGATGTTTGACCCTGTATAGTGTCCTTATGACACTCTAGAGTGTCACATAGGCGTGATAGGATGTCAAGGACGCCTCGAACCAAGCGGCCGGGGGTGGCACGGCAGTGACAGCGAAGAACGCAAACGGTGATCGGCCCGCCGACAGTCGGCCCACACTCGGGGAAGAGACCCGGGCCGTGGTCCAGGCACGCATCGCCCAAGGTGCGGCTGTTGCCCTGGCCGCCAGCGGTTTCGACGCCACCGCTGACGACATCGCCACCGCCGCTGGTGTGAGTCGACGGACTGTGTTCCGTCACTTCGCCACGCACGATGAGGTACTGGCTGCCGGGCTAACCGAGATACTCGCCGGGTACGACCGCTCGATGCCAGGGCCGCCCGACCCCGGAGTGGACCTCCAGATGTGGTTGAAAGAGACGGCCGTGACCTTGCACGAGCTGAACGCTCGTCTCATGGGCATGGTGTTCTGGGACATCAACGTCGAACGCCCAGGGATCTCGCCCGCGGACCGGCACCGTCGGCGGATCGGATACGCGTCGCAAATCGCCCGCTACGCCTGGCGGGCCGCCGAGGGGAACGGAAACCCACCGTCGTGGGTGGTTGACGCCTTTGCTCTTCAGTTATCGGGCTTCGCCACGAACTGCCTGGCAGGGTACAACGCGGAGAAGGCTGGTCGGGTGAGTGCGCGAATCCTGAGTGCCGTCTTGGCTACCGCTGTGGCTGAGGACCAGGGTCGCGTTCGGGACTGATCTTCCGCCGTCGTTCAAATCGTGACAAATCCGAAGGCCATCTTGAATCCAGCAAACCACCCGTAACTGCTGATCCGTTCACCTCGGGCCAAGGCCCGATCGGACCCGGACCTGCGGGCATTACCTCGTGTCGCGATACTGCGCGCGTCTCAGAGCTGGGGTTACCGGGATCGGCACGTTGCCCCCGGGTCAAATGGATACACCCGCGCCCGGGACCACGAATAGGGGGCAGGCTCCGAACCTCGCCATCCACGAAATCGGACCAGCCACACGGGCTGGTTCTTCGGCGTGCGAGTAGCATTCAGCCCATCGGTCGGGGTCGGAGGGTGGATCACATGGGGACGGACCTGTTCGGTGGCTGGCTAAACGCATGGAATAACCATGACGCGGCCGCTTTGGCGGCGCTCATGACCGAGGACGGAATCTACGAGATCAAACCGACCGGCCGCATCCTCACCAAAGGGACAATCGAGAGGACGTTTGCCGACCGACATCAATTGTCCTCTGACCTTTCCTTCGATTACCTGTCGACTCAACAGAATGGCAACTGGTACGCAGCCGAATGGCGGGCCGTCGGAACGAACGACGGTCCGTTGGATGCGTTCGACCTGCCACCAACCGGGCGTTCGTTCACGATTGAGGGAGCATCAATCGGATTGAGCGAGGGAAACAAGATCAAGCGGCACACGGAGTACTGGGACCTCAACTCCTTCCTTGCTCAGTTTGGTATTCCCCCGCCGCCCAACGTGGATTGGGGGTTATCTCGGTTGCCTTACGCAGACGGCCAGGTCGAAGGCGAGTAGTCCTGCGCCGATACCAAGCTCCTGGGCACTGACGCCCGATAGTGGTCGATATC
Organism: uncultured Acidimicrobiales bacterium; assembly: GCA_963731665.1. Taxonomy (GTDB): domain Bacteria; phylum Actinomycetota; class Acidimicrobiia; order Acidimicrobiales; family UBA8190; genus Chersky-840. The sequence continues at coordinate 1,094,923 of CAVSWP010000008.1, forward strand.
ACCGAGGATGGGTCGGCTCCGCCGAAGTGGAGACCTAACATCACGGCCGCTCGCCACCGCCTCAGTTTCGGAGCTGAACGACCACCTTCACCAGTTGCAAGGCCGGTTCTCCTTGACCCCACAACTCGGGGAACTCCTGAAGGGGACGGAATCCACAGCCAAAGTAGAATGCTCTTGTCTTCTGGTATCCCTCATCAGGGTGGGCGGCACTGAGCGTTTTCACTTGGAGGAACTCGACACCTGTACGAGCCAGGGAGTCCTCGGCGTGCTCGATCATTTTGCGACCGATCCCCTGACGGTGGTGCTCAGGCACAACGGCCATGACGTAGATCTCCGAGGAGTACGGGTTGTGAGTTAGTACCGTAAGTATCCCTACGTCCTCGCCATCCAAGGAAGCGACGGTCGTTGGTGTTCGGTCGGCAACCGCCACATAGTTTTCGACGGACTCCCGGATCCCGAACCAGGTTGGAAGAGTGCCAAGGATCCGTCGGCACACTTGGCCGGAGCCGCTCGGTTGGTCTCGGAGTCTCACGGGAGCCACGGCCATCCCTCCAGCATCGCCTCTGAAAGTCTTGTGAGCCAGCTTGTATCACCCGCTGCCGGGTGGCCTCCCTGGGCAGGAACAGCAGTGACATAGCCCTGGTCCCCGGAAGGGCAGCACCTACTGGACCGCACGCAAACGTTCTTCGACGGTGATCCCGCTCGGGTCACCCCTCAGGAGCGGCAGTCGATTCAGTCATGGTGGGCTCGTCCGCATGGACCCCCAGGGGGCGCAGAACCCCGAATACCGTACGCCCTAGTCCCATTTGCTGGGGCCAACCGCCGGACAGTTGGGGACCGGCATCCCTATGCCGGATGGTCGGTGTCAGCGTCTGCGGTGCTGGTTGCGTCTGAGGTTCGAGGCGTGCACTGCGATCTGTGCCCCAGAGACGGTGACCGAAGGCCCTGAGACTACCCCGGCCAAGCTCGAGACCGCGACGACCCCACCCTTGGCCCCGGCGGGCACGGTGACGCTCACCTTGGTCGGTGCGGTCGAGTTGATGTGGGCCGGGACCCCACCGATGGTGACCCCGGTGATTTCGGAGAGGTTCGTCCCCTTGATGGTGAGCTTCTTGCCCGCCTTGGCCGAGGCTGGGCTGACACCGCTCACCGACGGCGTCTCACCGCCGATGTGGAACCGGGGGTCCCCCAGGGGCAGCTCCAGCTTGGCGACGACGCTGCCAGCCACTTCGGAGATCGATTTGTAACACGGAGGGACAAAGTGCGACCCGTGGCATTTGGCCAGGAAGACGGGAGTTTGGTCCGAGTCCCCGACCGACTGGTAACAGATCACGACCCCCTTCTTCGAGGGCAGGCCCTTCACGGTGTCGGTGAGCGTCACACTCGTACCGGCCAAACCGGAGTCCGTCAAGGTTGCCACCGGGGCCTGGTAGCTGAAGTTCGCACACGACAGCACCGCCGGGACCACCACCAGCTTGATGCTGGCGCTGGCCTCTAGGGCCTTGGTGCCGCTCACCGCCACGGTCTGCGAGGGGGCGCTGAGCATGGCCGAGCAGCCCGTGGACCCCGGCGCGCACGGAGCCAAGACGCTGTCGCTTTGATAGGCCCCCATGTCACAGGGGACGTTTCTCACGTATCCCCGCTGGTCGGTGGAGGGGCACAGCGAGGGATCGCTCACGGCCCGAATGGCGGGGCTGCCTGCCTCGAGGGCGATGGTCTGGGTGGGGCCGCCGTTGTTCTGTAGGCCCGTGGGATCGAGAAGGGCGGGTGTGTTTGAAACGTCGCCGGTGCCGGTCAAGCCGCACGAGCCGTCATCGTCGAGGTTGTAGCCGAGGTCGTTGAAGGTGCCACCTCCCAGCGAACAATCGCCACCCGCGGTGCTGTTGGCCACGATGGTGGCGCCCAGGTTCACCGTGGCGCCGTTGAAGTTGCCGATACCGCCGCCGCAGCATCCCGCGCTGTTGCCCGACAGGGTGCTGTCGGTCACGGTCAGCACGGCGCCGAAGTTGTTCTCGATGGCACCGCCGAAGTAGCCGCTGTTGTCCGACAGGGTGCTGTCGGACAGGGTTAGATTGCCGCTGTAGTCGTTGTTGATCGCGAGGCCGCTGTTGTCGGTGAAGGTGCTGCCGGTCACGTGCAATGTGGCAAGATTGTCGATCGCTCCGCCGGAGGAGCTGCTGTTGTCCGAGAAGGTGCTGTCGGTCACGGTCATCGTCCCGCCGTTGTTGGTGATCGCACCGCCGTAGTAGTGGGTGTCATTCGTGAATGTGCTGCCGGTCACGGTCACCGTGTCGTCGAAGTTGTAGATCCCGCCGCCCACTCCCCCCCCGGAGTTGCCGTTGTCCGACACGATGCTGTCGTTTACGGTCACGGGACCGGCGCCGCCGGTGATGTCGATCCCGTCGCCATAGCCGCCGGCGCTGAGCCCGTTCGTGATCGTGAGATCATCGATGGTCACCGTGCCGCCGTTGATGGTGAACACCGATCCGGCCTGGTTGCCGTTCAGGGTCGTGGTCGAGGCCCCGGCTCCGGCGATGGTGAGCGAGTTGAACGACGCGCCGCTGATGGTGTCGTTCTCGGTGTAGGTCCCAGCGGCCACGTTGATGGTCACGTCGTCCCCGCTGTAGGAGACACCTTCCGCCGTGGTGATGGCGGTCTGGATCGAACCGCAGGCATTTAGTTGGGAGGTGCAGTCGCCCGATCCACCAGACGCGACGTAGAGCGACACCGCTGGTTGGGCCGAAGCAGGCGCCGTCCCCGCGATCACCGCCACGAGGGACACGCCCCCGACCAGCAGCGACCCGGCCAGTGCAGCTCGCAGATACCCTCTCATCGGTTCCCTCTCAGTCACGACAGACGACGAGTTGTCATCCGCTGGGCCGGGGCGGTCGGCGCCACACGGCAAGAATCGTCCCGCCAATGGAGCCGCCCGCCACGGCTTGACCTGGGACTTTAGAAGAGTTGCCTGCACGGTGCATCATCCATTTTGACGGCGGAGGGGACCGATCCAGCATTTTTCGTGACGTTCGAGTCACGGTGGGGGTTATTCAGGCTCCACTGCACCGGGTGACCACCGTGACGCCGACCGGGATCACCCTTGGTGCAGGATGGGCGACCACCCGTCTGCCAGAGCGGAGTCAGTCCGAAGATGACGGATCGCCTTCGACCTGACCCACGCGATATCGCTCAGCCACGCGAATACTGCGAGGTTGCTATCCGACCCGGTTACCCGTATCCGGTACAACCCAGAGAACGCAGAGGAAGATGCGAGGGGCGCATACCCCCGAGTACCGGATGCCCCAAACCACGGTCGGCTTCTGGTCAAGACCCACTCGGGACGGCTGTGGCCTCAGCACCTCCATGATGGCCCCTCCTACCATGGAGGCCGATGCCACGAGGCCAGATTCCGCGGAGGATGTTGGCCCCCCTTGTCCCCGTCGTACTCTTCGCAGGGGCGTGCGGAAGCAGTGCCTCACCTCCGACAGCAGCTTCTAGCTCACCGCGCCCGACCCCGAGCGCGGGGCTACCCACCGGTGCCCGCAGGCGGAATTGACTGCGGCATGTACGACGCACTGAGTGGCTGGCCGACAACGATCCCGCCGGGACCCACGACATACTCCTGCCTGACCGCCGCGCTCGTCTCAGGCCAACCTGCCCGGCTCGTGTTGATTAGTCCCAGCAACGTTGACAGCGGCCGCTACACGAGCGACGGCTACCCGATCCCGGCAGGCATCGTCACCACGTATCGGGTGCTAGGACCAAATCGGCTTCAGGTCACGACTGACCGCCACGAAGCAGGCGGTCCAGTCACCGTCCAAAACTGCACTGGCCTTTCTCAGCGCTCACCGGAATCGCCGCCGGCCCCAAGTGGCTGCAAACCCGGATAGCAGCAGAAGGGCACCGGGATCGCTCCGAGGCGTCACTTGCGAGTGGGTCCCGCTCCCCGACCTGGCGACTGAAGCGGCACGTCCCGCTCGGGCCAGATGGATACGACGATGAATGCGTACGGGAGCCCGCACCGAGTACCGGTCGCCCTACTGCCGCCACCCGTCCGACGTCCGACCCATCGGGAACGAAGCCTGTTTGCGTCAAGTCCCTGGGTCTTGGGCGCGGCCGAGCACGGACCGGCCGAAAGGCATAGCGTTGTCCTGGGCCCGGGAGTGACCTCACCGAAGTGCCGGTTTCAGGGTGTGAGCCGGCCACGCTGGTCTTAGGAGTCGTCCCTGGTTGTCCTCCCGAGCCCGCTATCAACGTTGGGCGTCTCGCACGAGCTGCCGGTAGACCACGTCGGAGATCTGACGCTTGAGCGCTCGCGCCGCCTCCTTCTGCGTCTTGCCCTCGTCGATCTTGCGCTCGTAGTAGCTGCGGCCGGGACCGGCGTGGGAGAGCTGGGAGAAGGCGATGATGTGCATGGCGTGGTTGAGCTGGCGGTTGCCTCGGGGGTTCAGGCGGTGGCGCTTCCTCGGCCCGCTGGATGCCTCGATGGGTGCGGTGGCGTTGTAGGAGGCGTAGTTGTCCTCGTTGGCGAAGCGCCGCACGTCCCCGGTGTGGGCCAGGATGATGCAGGTAGCCACGGGACCCACGCCGGAGAGCTCTCCGAGAGAGGTGGGCACCGCGGCCAGGGCCTCGACCATGGTGCGCTTGGACGCCTTGAGTTGCGCATCGAGACGCCGGACATCACCCACGAGAATCTGGGCCTGGTCCCGGCGCGCCTTCTCCACCGCTGTCTTGGCCCGGAAGCCGCTGAGCACTGCCGCGGCCTTGTCGGCAGAGAGCCGACGACGGGTCCCACCAGGGACGATGCCGGCCAACAGGGCGTGGAGCCGGCACACCGCCTGGGTGTGATGAGACGTCAGGTTCTTATGGCGGTTCCACAAAAGCCGGAGCACGGCGATGTGGTCTTCTGCCACCACCACTCGGAGCCGGTCCGAGCGCAGAGCGGCGATGGCGACCGAGAATGCGTCGTTGGGGTCGTTTTTCTGGGACTTGCCCGACGCCAGCACCCTCACCCGCGCCGACAACGTCGGTGGGACGTCGAAGACCTCTTCGCCGACGCCAACGAGCTGTTGGGACAGCAGCGCCCCGAGCCCGTTGGCCGACTCGATAGCCCACGATCGTTTGGGGAACGCCGATGCCCAGCTCCTCAGTGCCTCGAGCTGTCGTCGGTCGGCACGGACGCGTACCTCGCCGAGCTTGTGCTCGTCCTCGTCGATCGCCACCGCCGTGTGGGACCCTTTGTGGGGATCGATACCAATGACCACCATCGTGTTCTCCTTTCATTCGTTGGGGAGCCACGACGGGCAATCCTGATGAGATCGGGTGCCTGCCTGTTTCGAGCCACGTCGCGACCAGGAGCCCGACCGGCCAGCGCTTCGTTTAAAAGCCAACCCGAAGGCGGCAGGCACATCGAGAGCCGACCGGCCGAACTCCTCAGACGCTAGAACGGAGGTTCAGCGCCCACCGCCACTATGAATCAGGCACTTATGCCCTGTGGAGAACCAGAAGCTGTTGCGCACCCTCCCTGCTACATGGCCTCTTCGCTGAGCACGTCCAGATTGCGGAATGAGGGAGGAGCGTCGCATAGCTTTGCGAGGTGCTCAGCAAACTCTGCGGTCGCAGGGTGATTGGAGTTCTCCTGCGCTTTCTCATAGCTGGGGAACTCGACGATCTGGACATAGGTATTGGCCCGATCTCGATCTTTGGTACGCACGGATCGAGTCGCGGTTCGCCAATCTTTGGACTGCGTCAGCCATTGGTCGAGAAGGGCATCGAACTCATCGATGCAGCTGGTCTGAAACTCGATGACCTGAATGAATGCCATTGCGTCCCTTTCCTTATGCGTCCGTCAACATGGATCGAATCTGCTCTCGCAACTCCGGTCCGTCGGTGTGGCCGTGAACATCGGCTGCGTGCATCGCGGCAGCACGAACGACTTCGTCCTCCTCACCGGAGATCGTGAGCGTGCAACCGCTCTCGCTCGGCATTTCCCGACAGTCGGCAGTCTTACGGGTCATGTTGTTCCTCCTTCGGTTCGCGGGCGAGTGTCAAGCCCTACAGGTTCGAGTTGTCGACGATCTGAGCGATCTCCACAAAATCGATTCTGGGGCTCACACCGTAGAGGTCGGTGACTCGCTCGCGCAGCTCCTCCGAGAAGAACGCATCGGCAGCATCTCTGGATTCCCAGACGTAGAAGTTCGTTGCGCGCTGCTGCTTCTCATCGAAGGTGAAGAACTTGAAGCGCAGGCTGGGCATCCCCTCGAACATGGTTCGGGCTTTGTCGGCCACATTGATGACCCGATCGCGATCAAAGTCACCGTCGTAGTCGAACGTCACGTTTACACCGATCACCGCCGCTCCTTTCATCGACGGGGCGAGACCGTGCCAAACGGGCATCCCGGGAGCAGGCCTCACTCCCTATCAGGAGCAGGGTTTACCAGGTATCGCCGAGCCTCGCCCAGGGATCTGTGGGCGTCTGACGAGTCGATCGGCGAGGCCCGATCCGTGGCGCTCGGACCCGTCATTTCCGAGCGCCTCTCGCCCGAGGCAGGGGCGCCCAGGTACTTCTCGCCCGCGACATCTACATACACGATCCAACCGGGATCTGCGGTTAGATGAGCTCCGGAGCCTTGGGGTAGGTTCTGACTTGGCGCCTGACCCTAGATCGGTCAGCATGGCCGCGGAAGGCGAGATGCGGGTCACGCCTATCGTCACGGGCTGGAGGTTTCAGTTCCGCCCTCGTCGCTCCACTCGATGAGGACGGCCGGCACGGGTTCGGCGATGCCCTTGAGCTCAAGGGTGCGCTCACCAGCGACGGGCACCGTGCGCTCGCAAGCGGCGAGGAGATCCGCGCTCACAAGGACCTCGCCGGCACCGGCGGCGGCAGAAATGCGGGCAGCGCGGGTGACGGCCGCGCCGAAGTAGTCGTCGTCGCGGGCGATGGCCTCGCCGGCGTAAAGTCCGATGCGGACCGTGGGAGCGAAGCCGTGGTCGGCGCGGTGGCGAGCGAGCGCCCGCTGGATAGCGGTTGCACAGGCGATGCCGTCGTCGGCCTTATCGAAGGCCACGAAGAACCCGTCGCCACCGTGCTTCACCTCCTCGCCCCGCCATCGGGCGAACTCAGCGCGCAGGATGCGGTCGTGCCAGCGCAGCACCTGCTCCCAGGCGCCGTCACCCATCGCCTCCGCGAGCCGCGTCGATTCCACGATGTCGGAGAAGAGGAAGGTGCGGAGAGCTCGCGTCGTGGGCTCGGGTCTTGGCGGAGCGAAATCGAGGTCGATGACGGCGCCGATCTCCTCCGCGGTTCGTGCCGCGGCCTTGATCTCGAGGCCGGCCCCAGCCCTGTCGCCGTCGGCGGTCAGCGCCCGAGCGAGCCGCACTCGTGCCTCGGCAGCTTCGTATGGAGCGTTGACCTCACACCAGGTGCGGATGCCCTGTCGGAGTGAAGCGATGGCCGTCTCGGTGTCGCCGTGGTAGAGCGCCAGTTCGCCCCGTGCCACGGCGGCTGCGGCCGCCGGCCCGGGCGTCCCCAGACGGCGCGCGAGCTCCTCGAGCTCGGTGACGCTGGCCTTTGCCGCGGGTTCGTCGCCGACCGCCAGGCACGCTCGCACGTGCACCGGGAGCACGAATACACGCCTCTCTCGAGCAAGCATGCCCTGGTCGGCCAGAGCCCGAGTTAGGCTCCGCATTGCCGCGGGCGCGTCATCCTGCGCCAGCAGCAAGCGGCCTCGCCCCGGCTGGCCGTCGTCACCAAAGGCCACGGCCTGCGCGAGCGCCTCCTCGGCGCTGGCCAGGTCGCCACGACGGACCCGGATATCCACCAGCTCGCTATAGCCCCAAGCTGCGCTGTAGCGGTTCACCACCCGAAGCTCTTCGCACGCGCGCAGAACCCGTTCCTCCGCCTCGGCCAGCTGACCGTGGATGCGATCGATCTCCCCCTGATGGAAGCGACACAGCCCGCCGTAGCCGGAGATCGACTCGCGCTCGCAGTAGCGAGTCGATATGTTCGTCCACTCTGTCGCACGCCCCCAGTCGCAGAGTGCCCGACAGATCGAGATCACGGCGCAGTACACGTGGCCGGCGTGGATCGGTTCCACTCCGGGCCGCATGGCCAGCGCGGCCGCCTCGTCGACAAGCGGGAGCACTTCAGCTCGGTCGCCCTCGGTGACCGCGATGTGCGCCAGCCCTTGCACGGCCATCGCCTCAGTGCCAGGGCTGGCCACCCGACGAGCGATCGCCCTCGCTTCCTGGAGCGACGTCCTCGCTCCTTCGACATCGCCCTCTGCCAGCTGGGTGAACGACAGCATCCACATCGCTAGCGCATGCTCGGACGACTCAGGCTCTCCCTCGAGGAGCTCCATAGCCCGGAGGAAGCACGTACCCGCCACCGACTCGTTGAGCATCTGCACGTGCTGGCGCGCCTGCTCCAGGGCCATGCGTGCGGCTGCCGCCGGAACACCGGCCGCGCTGAATGCCACCTCGCCTCGCTCGAGTGCGTTCAGGAATCCCACCTCGTCGCTCACCCACCGACACGACCAGGCCAGCCGCTCCAGATCTTCGGCTTCGAGCCGCTCCTGGGCGTCGGCATCGAGCAGCAGCGAACGAGCCACGATCCAGTCGTTGCGGCCGTAGGCCATACGTGCTTCGTCTAGGCGCGCCTCGCGGTCTGGCACGGGGATCAGTCTGCCACGCATCCCTGCCCGGCGATCTCGACCGGATCGTCTCAGACTCCCTGCTCAGGACCCATCCCCGGCGGGATTGCTCAACGGGCCGGTCGAGTCGCCATCTCGGCCCGGGCTGGCCCTCGAGCGCAACGGTCAGTGGCGGGTCCAGCCGTCGGGGAGGCACCGTCGCGCTGTACCGATGGCCGGTTTCGACGCAACAGAATCACGGCGAGCAGCCCGCATGACGCCGCATCAGATTCGGCGATCTGGACCCGACGAGGGTGCGCATAATGACAGGTGCCGGTAGCGGTCACGGCGCCCTGGACCGACCGCAACTGCCGTTTTGAGCGCCCTGGCGGGCTATTCCGACCCCCTCGGGCCCCGAGCGCTATCACCCGGTTGCGTGCGCCAGGTTGGCCACCTTGGGCCGAGCAGGATTGCCGGTGATGCGCTACTTGCCATCGTCAGTCAACTAGCGAGGCCACGCGGTATCACTCGGCGGTGGTGATCCCGGACGCGTCACCCTGTGGCCGGGCCACCCGACTCCGGTGCTCCCAGTCGGACGCAGACGAGGACACCGGGAGCGCATCGATTACCGGGTGCCGTCGGACCCCCATGCCAAGGGGTCGGACCCCATCGACTCCGGCACTTTCGATCGGGTCGACGTATGGTGAAAACCACCGTCGCCCTTGGTAGCGGAGAGGTAGGACAAGGACCAGACTGATCTGTATCAGAGCGCCATCCCAAAACTGGTCCGGTCGGAGAACCTGCTCTGCCTCACAAAGCGTACCCCACCGATCACGGTTAGCAGCTCCCTAATAGTGAGGATTGCATGTGAAGAGGGACGAGGACAAGTATGACGTCACCGGCACCGTGTCGGTGAGGACCAGGCGGGCTGGTCGTGCTGTGGTTGTGCGTCCTCCGAATGGAACCGGTTCGAGACAGGAGTGCTTCCTATGACCCAAGGACCGGTGTCGCGGTTGCATCTGCGCGCGTTGTCGCGTTTGTCAATCGGAGCTGTCGTATTGTCCGTAGCGGTTGCCGCCTTGGTGGTGGCGCCCGCCGCGTTGGCCAGGACGGCTAGGGCCCACAGATTCTCCGGTGTCACGTCCAACACGGCCAGGGAACCCAAGTTCTCCGGTTCCGCCCCCGGCTCGGTCAGCTGCTCGGTGTCGGCCAAGGTGTCGTTCTCCCCACCGCTCACGAAATCGGGTGGAGGCACCGGCTCTTCGGCGGTGAAGGCCACCCTCTCGCGGTGCACCACGAGTAGCAGCGCGGTCACCGTCACAAGCGCCAAGGCCACCGGGTCGTTCGCCACTAGCCCCTTGAGCTGTGTGTCAGGCTCCACAACCGCAGCGTCGGCCTCGCTCACCATCACCTGGAAAGGCAGGCTCAACGGCACCGTAGGGGGCAGAACCTATACCGGTCCGGCCCGCTTTTCGTCGACCTCGGTGAGCGTTGGCACTTCCAACGGTTCGTTCGCAGGAGACTCAGCCTTTACCGTCAATGTGCCATCGAACCTCGCTGCCTTGTGCGGGAGAAGGAGGGGCGTCAAGAACGCTTCCGTGGCCGGGACCCTGACCGTGGGTACCAGTACCGGCGGCAGTCAAGGCGCCACCCTGTGGGCGTGGGGCGAAAACAACGTCGGGCAGCTCGGTGACGGCACCACCAACAACAATTCAACCCCCGAGCACATCGGCACCGACACCGATTGGGCACAGGTGAGCGCCGAGTTCGAGCACACGGCGGCGATCAAGACCAACGGCACCTTGTGGGCCTGGGGCGATAACAGCACCTACGAGCTCGGTGACGGCACGACCAACAACGAGTCAACCCCCGAGCAAATCGGCACCGACACCAACTGGGCCCAGGTGAGCGCCGGGGCCTACTACACGGTGGCGATCAAGACCGACGGCACCTTGTGGGCCTGGGGCGACAACGGCGACGGGCAGCTCGGTGACGGCACCACCATCAGCGAGTCAAGCCCCGAACAGATCGGCACCGACACCGATTGGAAACAGGTGAGCGCCGGGTACAACAACTTCAGCACGGTGGCGGTCAAGACCAACGGCACCTTGTGGGCCTGGGGCGATAACAGCATTGGCGAGCTCGGTGACGGCACCGACGTTGGTCCCGATACTTGCCCCACCAATGACCCATGCAGCACGGTCCCGATCCAGATCGGCACCGACACCGACTGGGCCCAGGTGAGCGCCGGGACCTCTCACACGGTGGCGGTCAAGACCGACGGCACCCTGTGGGCGTGGGGCGAAAACAACGTCGGGCAGCTCGGTGACGGCACCACGACCCAGCAAGACAGTCCCGAGCAAATCGGCACCGACACCGACTGGGCCCAAGTGAGCGCCGGCGCCTACTATACGATGGCGATCAAGACCGACGGCACCTTATGGGCCTGGGGCTACAACGCCTTCGGGCAGCTCGGTGACGGCACCACCAACAACGCGTCAAGACCCGAGCAAATCGGCACAGACACCAACTGGGCACAGGCAAGCGCCGGTCAGTACCAGACGGTGGCGCTCAAGTCCGACCACACGTTGTGGGCCTGGGGCGACAACAGCGACGGGCAGCTCGGTGACGGCACCCTCATCAGCGAGTCAAGCCCCGAACAGATCGGCACCGACACCGATTGGGCCCAAGTGAGCGCCGGGTACGACTTCACCATGGCGATCGGCGATGCCAATCTGAGCTGACCGGGCCATAGTGCCGGGTCTTGCTCGGGGCATCGATGGCGGGTTTGGACCCGACCCGAGCAGTATCGCTCTCGGCCGCGAATGCAGGGTTCACGCTTGCGCCTTAGGTCTGGCGAGCGATAGCGGCACGTTGAGGGCGGTGTCCTACGGCTCGGTGGCGAAGATCTACATGAATCCCAACTAGGGCCTGGTCACGGTCCAGCCCCGACGCTGAAGTTCGGCGACAATCTGCTCATCGGGCATGCGACGCATCAACTGCTCCGTGCCGGAAAGCTTTGACACCGGGAGAACCACAGGTGCTTCTCCATCGAACTCCGCGTCCTGCAGTCGATCGATGAACCCCTCCGCCTCGTCGCGAGTGAACTTGCCAGCGGCCTGACGCTGGGTGAACCCCATTGGGCCTCGTGCTTCACGGAAGTCGGCGTGGCCTGCGTCTTTGAGGAGGGTCAGCAACTCCCGCACCCGGCTCGCCGAGGCAGGTGGGCCTGACTGTTGACCGAACGCCATGGCTAACAGTCTTGCCGAACTTCTATGATCCGAGCGTGATAGCTGACCGACTGGTCGAACTCGGAATCACGCTTCCGCCGGTGTTCCCTCCTGCGGGAAACTACCTGGGTTGCGTCATCCAAGATGAACTGGTCTACGTCGGGGGCCACGGACCCATCGATGCCGCGAACGTCATCCGTGGGAAGGTCGGCGCAGATCTATCCCTCGAAGATGGACGACAAGCGGCCCGCCTGACCGCCCTTTCGATCCTGGCAACCTTGCAATCCGAGCTAGGTGATCTTGACCGCATCGCCCGTATCGTCAAGGTGTTTGGGATGGTCAATGTTGCGCCCGGTTTCAACCAGACGCCGGCGGTAATCGACGGATGCTCTGATTTGCTGGTCGAGGTCTTCGGCGATGTAGGTCGCCACACCCGCAGTGCGGTCGGACTCGCGGAGCTGCCCTTCGACATAGCGGTAGAGATCGAGTTGACCGCCCGACTCCGGTCCGACTGATAGCCCGGCGGCGACCCCACCGGACCGGCACCCGATCGGGACCAAGGAATCCCATCCGTGCACGTGGGGTGCTAGGGCGGGTGGCGACAGCGAGGAGGGTGCTCTCTTGTCCGGTGTCTACATAGTGAGTGACAGCTCGTGTGATCTCGAACAAGCTGAGACAGACTCGCTCAACATCGAGATCGTGCCCCTGAGCATCCGGTTTGGGAACGAAGAGTTCACCGACCGTCTCGATCTGAGCGTCGAAGACTTCTACATGAGAATGGCCAACTCCGACGTTCTCCCCCAGACAGCCTGCCCATCGCCCGGTGCCTTCGAACGTGCGTTTCGCAACGCAGGCCACGCTGGTGCCGAGGCAGTGGTTTGTCTGAATATCTCGAGCGCGCTGTCGAACACATTCCAGTCAGCCCAAACCGCGGCCTCGACGTTTGGAGGACCGATTCCGGTCCACGTGATCGACAGCCGGACCGTGTCGAGTGGACTAGGCACCCTCGTCCTAGAAGCGGCCCGGGTGGCCGGTGGTGGCGCTGACGCAACCTCCGTGCTGTGCCGGGTCGACGACCTCATCCCCCGCACGCACGTGCTTGCTGCGCTGAACACGCTGGAGAACCTGAAGAAGGGTGGGCGCATCGGGGGAGCCAAGGCGATGGTGGGGTCGATACTGTCGATCAAACCACTGATCGACATCAGCGGCGGCACGGTCCAGGAGGCCGGCAGGGCGCGTACCCGCAAGCGGGCCATGGAATGGCTTTACGAGCGCCTAAGGGCTGCTGGGGCGATCGAGCATGTGGCGGTGATGCACAGCGGAGCGCCCGACATCGACACGTTCCTCGACCTCATCGCCCCCCACTTTCCCCGAGAGGTGCTTCGGGTGGGCAAGATGGGCGCTGTGATAGGCACTCACGGCGGTCCCCAGATGATCGGCGTCACCTGGATCGCTACTGCGTAGCAGGGCTCGGATGGGCCCCGTTGGACCCAAGCGTCTGGAAGTCGCCATCAGTTTTGACAGTTCCGAAGGCGCTGAGGCGAATCGTGAACAGGTGTGCTCAGCCTTAGAAGAGGTAGCGAGCGCTGTGTTTCTTGGACACGGGCGGAGTGACTTAGCGATCGCGGGCAGGTCAGGCCTTGTTATCGGAAGAGACGAGGTTGTGGACCTTGAGGAACTCTCACGACTTAACCTTCGTAAACTCGACGAGCTGTGGCTGGTAGCTTGCGCCTCCGGACGGCAAAATCCATTCGTTGGCCCCATATCACCCGCGCATGCCGCCGCCCGGGCCGGTGCAAAGCAGGTCTTATTCACGCTTTGGCCCGTCAGCTCCCACTTGGGATCTCGCCTGGCTGAACGGTTGCTGGATAGCGGAGCAGCAGGTCAATCGTCCAGGGAGTTTCTTGCGGCTAGGTTCGCTGCTGACGCACGTTCGACAGCGCCAATTGGCATCCTGACCGGGAGCGAGAGGGCTTCCGGTTAGCCGCCTCTTCGCGTCCGGTCACTTCTTCCCGTCTCGCCGTAAGCAGCCGTCCGCGCCCGCCCTGTGCCGCTCCCGTCCCCTCGGCTGGCTGGGTGCGTGTGGTGCCCCTCGGCCCGTTGCGCGGCCCCTTTGTCGTCGCCGGGGTGCGCGTGCTCCTCTCTCCCATGACAACGCTGT